>OY782506.1:0-2569873 GCA_963677755.1 Arcobacteraceae bacterium
AGAATAAAAATAGTACTCAAATGAAAAATATTGGAGTTTATGGAGTAACCCAAAAACTTAATTGGTATGTGGTTGTAAAAGAGCGTTATGATTTTGTATTTGCTACATATTATAAAATAGTATATTTTTTGATATTTTTTCTTATGATTTTAATTTTATTTTCTATATTTGTGGCTATAAAACTTGCTAAATCAATTTTAAAACCTTTAGATGAGGTGAGCCAAAGTATGGAACATATCACTATTGGAAAAGATGTTGAAAAAATCGATAAACATGAATATAAAGAGTTAAAGAAGCTTACTGATAGTTTTATTATTATGAAAAATACAATTAATCAAAGGGAAAACTCTCTTCATCAATTGAATCAAAATCTGGAAGATAAAGTAAAAGAAAAAACAAAAGAGCTACAAGATTTAAATAAAGATTTAGAAAAAAAAGTAAAAGAAGAAATAGCAAAAAATATGGAAAAAGAACTCCATATTTTAGAATCTTCAAAAATGATACAAATGGGTGAGATGATAGGGAATATTGCACATCAATGGAGACAACCTTTAAGTGTAATAAGTACAGCAGCAAGTGGAATGAAACTACAAAAAGAATACGGTATGTTAGAAGATGATAAATTCAATTATTATTGTGATTCAATTGTTGAAAATAGTGTCTACTTATCAGAAACAATAGATATATTTAGAAATTTTATTAGAGAAGACAAAGAAAAAGCAGTAGTGATAATTCAAGATAGAATAGATACCTCTTTAAAAATTATTGCATCTATATTGGAGTCAAATCATATACAATTAATTAATAATATTGATTATACTAATCCTATTAAGCTAGAAGTTGTTGTGGGGGAACTTTCTCAGGTTATTATAAATATTATTAATAATGCAAAAGATATTTTACTTGATAGAAAAATTGATGATGCGTGGATAAAAATTTATTTGGAAGAAAAAAATGGCTTCATTACTATAATTATTGAAGATAATGGAGGAGGTGTTCCTCCTGAAATAATGCAAAAAATATTTGATCCTTACTTTACAACTAAACATAAAAGTCAAGGAACAGGATTAGGACTTCATATGAGTTATAAAATTATCACTGAGAGCTTAAAAGGGAAAATAGTTGTGTCAAATACGAAGTATGGGGCAGAATTTAAAATTAGTTTACCAGTTAATTCAAAAGAGTAAAAAATAAGTTAAACTTGTACATAGCCCAGCAAAAACTCCTGCGACCATATCATCACCCATAACTCCCCAACCACCAGAAATATCTCGATCTATTTTTCCTATAATTGAAGGTTTCCATATATCAAATAGTCTAAAAAATAGAAATGCCAAGATAGCCATAATCCAATTCTCACCACTGACTCCAGCGACTCCCATAGCTATCCACATACCAGCTAATTCATCTATAACTATCTCTTTCCCATCATGGGTATTTGTAATTTTTTCATATATATCAATTTGTTTTACCGCAATAACAGATATAAGAAGTGAAAGTAAAAAAAGTGTCGTAATATCAAGAAATTGTAATAAACCCATACCAAGCAACAAAGCGACAAAACTACCAACAGTTCCAGGTGCTTTTGGACTAAGACCTGAATATCCAACAGTTATAAAAAATTTATTGAACACTACTTACCACCTTTATCTTTTTCAATACCAAATTTTTTTCTTTTTTCCCAAAGAGATTTTCGACTAATCCCAAGTCGGCGACTAAGTTCTGTATCTGGATACTTGTCTTGAAAACTAGTAACCATCAATTTTACATAATCATTAATAGTAAGTATTGAGTCTACAGTTGAAAGTTTATTTGCAATCTTAAGCTCAATTTTTGGATAAGGAATATCTCCTAAATCTTCTAAAGAAGATATAATCACATCAAAGTTTTCTATTGTTTTAAGAATCGTTTCTTTTGCACTTTTTTTCACATAGTGAAAATCGTAAATATAAAGTAATTCATCTTTAAAGTCATTTGGTTCTATTTTTGTATTGTTTTCTAAAGAGATAAATTTTATTGTTTTATCTAGTTTTTGTGCGACTTCAAGAACTATCTTATCTGCTACTCTTTGGTCATTTGTTTCAATAGCAAAAGGGAGTGTTTCAGGAATAGCTGTGTCGTGTTCAATATTATAAAAAGCAAAGTCAATGTAATTTGTAAGATTTTTTTTCAATTGCTTAAGTTTTTTAAATTCATCATAATGGTAAATTTTTCGTACTAATTCATCCATAATAAAAGGTTTCATAATATAATCCATAGCACCATCTTTAAGTGGTTTTGTTACGGTTGTATCATTGATATAAGACACTAAGAGTATGATAATACTATCTTTAAATTTTGATATTATTTTATGTACATCACTAGAGCTTATATTTGTAGATAATAAAATAACTTCATAATAAGTGTCAAACTTAATCTCTTTGATATTTGATACATGAGTACAATAGTTTCCCTCTTCATGAAGTCTTATTGCAACTTTTTGTGCTAAATAAACCTCTTCATCTAATATAAGTATATTCATCTTTTTTTCCAATTATAAAATTTTAAATTTGCGTTACTTAAAACAGCAACTCCCTCTGCACGACCAATAAACCCCATCTTTTCACCTCTTGTAGCTTTTATATTTACTTTTTGTTTTTTAATCCCAAGTATAGAAGAAAGTTGTATTTTAATAGTTTCTTTATAGGGATTTATTTTTGGTTGTTCTGCTAAGATTGTTAAGTCTATATTCACAATTTCATATCCTACATTGTAAACAAAAGTTACAATTTCTTTTAATAATAGCTTAGAATCAACACCTTTATATTGAGGATCAGTATCTGGAAAAAATTCTCCAATATCACCTGCACCAATAGCACCTAATAGAGCATCAATTACACTATGAATAAGAACATCTCCGTCACTATGGGCTTTAAATCCAACATTTGAGTCTATGGAAATACCACCTAAAACCATAGGCTTGTTTTCTTCAAATTGGTGTATATCAATCCCACTTCCAACAAAAAAATCTTTTGATGGTTCACTTAAACAATCTATCTCCTGCAACTCTTTTCCAAAAGTTAATTTTGTAGATTTATTTGAACCAGCTATATATTCTATAGTTTGATTTATATGTTTAATAGCACTACTTTCATCTGTAAACTCGATTGTTGTATTGAGTGCCTCTTTTAAAAGTTTTGTATTTGAAAGTTGTGGTGTTTGAATGAGTTTAACCTCTTCTCTATTGATAGTTTTTTCTTGATAAATAACTGTATCTGAAACATTTATCACAGGTACAATACAAGAAGCTTTTTCTTTATGTTCTATAAGTGAATCAATAACTCTTTTAGGAATACAACATCTTGCAACATCAGTTATCATTACATGTGTTGATGTCACTTTTTGTAAAGCATTAACAATAGATTGTTGCCTAGTGCTACCACCAGCAACAAAATTAAAATCATCATCAAAATTTTTCATATAATTTAATTCATTCTTATGTGACACTACAATTATTTTATCAAAATTATGGAATGAGGCTATTCTTTTTGTTACATATAACCACAATGGTTCTTCCTCTATCCGTAACCACTGTTTTTTTGATTTTAGTTCAAATCTAGATGAGTTACCAGCGCATAATACTACTAAAGTTATCTTATTCAAATTTTCCTCTTCTTATTTAATGTGTAAAAAAGTTACTTATTATATAGGAATTCCACTTAATATGTTATTAGTTAAAATTAAGGTAAAATGTTTACTTATAAATCAATAAAAAAGGGTTTCATTGCCATTTGTTTTAAAAGAATTTCCAGCAATTAGTGGAAAAAAGATACAACAGTTTCTTATAGATGATGTAGGTTTAACAATCTCAAGTTCACAAAAGCTATTAGCAAAATGCCGAGTTTTTGATCAAAATGGCAAAGTTTTGCAAAACGGTGAAAAATTAAAATGTGATTTTATTAAAGTTGCTATGTTTGAAGGACAAACTAGAGGGCTAAAGCCTATTGTAAATACAAAAGAATTTGCAATATTTGATAAACCATCTGGCGTAATTGTTCACCCAACTTCTAGAAATACAGAATATTCATTACTAGATGAGATACGATATCACTTCGGAGATAATGCAAATTTAGCACATAGGATAGATCAAGAAACTTCAGGATTAGTTCTAGTAACAAAAAATAAATATAGTGATATGATATTAAAAGATATGTTTGAAAATAAGATGTATGAAAAAAAATATTTAGCAATAGTAGAGGGGAAAATAAGTCAAAAAGTTACTATTGACAGTGGTATAAAAAAAGCAGTCAATAGCAAAATAGGTGTAAAGATGGTTACCTCACCAGATGGAAAAGAATCAATAACTCATATAATACCTTTAGAATATAATAAGGCTAAAAATCAAACTTTAGTGGAAGCAATTCCTATAACAGGAAGGCAACATCAAATAAGGGTACATCTTGATTCTATTGGACATAAAATAGTTGGTGACCCTATTTATGGTGTTGATGAAGATATTGCAGATAGATATCTTTTAAAAAAATTATCTCATGAAGAGAGACTTTATCATATTAAAGATGAAAGATTACGCTTGCAAGCAAATTTTCTTAAATTTAAGTTTGAGTGTAACACCTATGAAATTTATTCAAAGCTTAAGTTTAAAGTAGTAAAATAATATTATGAAGAATGAAATGTTAAACCTTATTGAGTTGGCTATAAAAGATAAAGAAAAATTAAAATCTTTAGAGAAGATTTATTCATTGTATGATCAGTTGCAATATTGTGAAAATATACAAGAGATGGCATCTAGTTTGTGTGATTGGCTTACTCAAGAGTATGATGTTCAAAATATGCAATTTTCTTTATTTGATTTAAATATGAATTTATCCTCTATTCTTCTAAAAAAAGGGGAAGAGTTTTTTTTAGATGGAGAGTATTCTTTTTATTTTATAATCAATACACATACAGACATGAATGCAATTGTTGCCTTTAGTGCTACTGATAAAAAACACTACAATATGATAAACGACGATTACCCTTTTATAGAAGCGGCTTTTTTCCAAATATCACCAATATTACAAAATGGGGTTGTTAATAAACAACATGTAGAAGCTTCGTCAATAGATAGTGTAACAAATGTACATAATAGACAGTATCTTATTAACCAAATCAATAAAGTAATCTCTTTATCAAAAAATGATAAAAAAAATATAGCTTTTTTAATGATAGGAATAGATAGATTTAAAGCTGTGATTGAAGAGTTTGATTATGATATTGGAGACCAGGTATTAATTGAATTAGCAAAAGTTATTCACAGCAACATAAAAGACTTTGATATTGTTTCTAGATTAACAGGGGATGAGTTTTTAGTTGCTTTAGTGAATCCATCTTCCATTACAACTGTTGAACAAACTGCCCAAAAGATTATAAAAGATTTTTCATTAGTTGAGGTTGTTGTAAATCAAGAAACAAATCAAACACTACAAAAAACTGTTTGTATTGGAATCTCTTTATTTCCTGAAGATGGGGAAGATGTAACCCAAGTGTTAAAAAATGCAGATATTTTTTTAAATGAGGCGAAAAATAGAGGAAGGTCGCAATATGCATTCTACAAAAAAGAGGAAGAGAGTAGTATAGATTTATTTTAATTTTAGCTTAATTTGTGTATAATTCGCAACTTTTATAAAGGGCGACAAAGACGCGACCCTTTTGTTAAAACAAAACAAAGGAAAAAAAATGAAAAAAGATATTCACCCAGATTTCAAAGTATGTCAAGTAAGTTGTGCTTGTGGAAATGCATTTGAAACAAAATCAAATGTTGAAACTTTAAGAATTGATGTTTGTGCTGCTTGTCACCCATTTTTCACAGGGGAGCAAAAAATAGTTGATGCTGCTGGTAGAGTTGAAAAATTCAAAGCTAGATACGCAATGAAATAATGCTGACATTTGTTCCAACTCCTATAGGGAACTTGGGAGATATATCTTTTAGAACTATTGAAGTTTTAAAAGATGCGGAACTTATCTTGTGTGAAGACACAAGAATAACAAAAAGACTTTTCCAGTTAATCTGTGAACGCTACAATGTAATCCTTCCAAAACTAGATTTTATTAGTCTTCATTCTCATAATGAAAAAGATTTTTTAACTACTCAAAATAAAGAGACACTCAAAATAAAAAACTGTATATATTTAAGTGATGCAGGAATGCCTTGCGTAAGTGATCCTGGTAGCCACCTCGTAGAATTTTGCTTAGATAATAATATAGAGTATGATGTGCTTCCAGGTGCAAATGCGATTTTAACAGCATATGCTAGTAGTGGATTTTCAAATACCACATTTACATTTTTCGGATTTTTACCACATAAAGGTACGGGTCGTAGCGATATGTTAGATAAAGTTATGAATAGCGAAAATTTAGCTATTTTATACGAGTCACCACATAGATTATTAAAACTCTTAGAAGAGATAAATGGTATTGATAATAAACGAATTGTTTTTTTAACAAAAGAATTAACAAAAAAATATCAAAAACGATATAAAGATAGTATTGAAAATATTGTAAAACAATTAAAAAATGAAACAATTAAAGGGGAATGGGTAGTTATAATAGAACCCAAAATACAAGAAAATAGTGGAATAATAACATATAATGATATACAAGACCTTTCTCTTGCCCCAAAACAAAAAGCAAAACTGTTGTCTAAACTAACTGGTGAAAGTGTAAAAGATATTTATAATAATTTAATATCTTAATAAAACTATGCAATTTGTTCAAGAAGAGTATACAGTAACTGTTGAGATAAAGAAGTCAAAGTTTATTGCATACTTATTCCCTTATGAAAACTTTAATGAAGTTATGAATAAACTAAGAAGTGAACACACTAAAGCTAGGCATTTTGTTTATGCATACAGATACCTTAATGAGTTTGATCAAATTGTTGAAAATAGTAGTGACGATGGGGAGCCTAAGGGTACAAGTGGAAAACCTTCTTTAGCTGTCTTAGCTGGAATAAATATTATTAATAGTGGAGTTATTATTGTTCGGTACTTTGGAGGAACGAAGTTAGGAACAGGTGGATTAGTTCGTGCTTATGGAGATGCTGTGAATGAAGTACTACAAATAGCTCATTTATATGAATACAAAAAACTAATTGAAAAAAAATTGATATTTGAGTATAGTTATTTATCTAAAGTAGAATATATATTGAACAAATATGATATTATCACACGAGATAAAAATTTTGAAGAGAATGTGATATTTATTGTAGAGGGTTCTGAAGAACAATTTGATTTACTAGAGCAAGAAGTAAATAGAAAATGTAAAATAGAGGAGATAAAAAATTGAAACCTAACTATACACCACCATATAGTGGAATTTTAATTTTAATTTGTATTATAAATATAATTTTTAGTACATATTTTGTCACTGTATTTTTAGTGGGTGTAGTTTTTAAAATATTTTTAGTATCTTTAAAAAAACAATATTATTATATTCTTGGTTTTTCTATTGTTGCTTTTATGGTTATAGAAGTTGTACAAGGCTTTAAGTTATTTTCATTAACGGCAACTGCTCTTTTTTTATACTATTTCATTATCCCAAGAATAAAGCATACCTTTTCTTCATTAGTTATGTCTGAATTTATTTATATATTTTTATTTTATTTGATAACATTTATTATAAATATATTTTATAGTGCATTAACACTAAATGTGTATTATGTGTATTTGTACAATTTTATAATTGATATTATTGTTGTAGGATTTATTATATGAGATTAAAACTAACTATTGGATTTATATTTGTTATTATGGCACTCTTATTAGGAAGAGTATATTATCTAAGTGTTCAATCAAATGAATATTATGAAAAATTATCAAAAAAGAACTATATAAAAAGATTTTATACTACTTCATCAAGAGGTTCTATTTTAGATAGGAATGGAAAGTATTTAGCTATTAATAAAGTTGGATTTAGTATCAATATGAAACCTCACCTAAGGAGTACAGAAAAATTTAAAAATGTTGAAGAGGTTGCAAAGCTAATAATTAAATACTTTCCAAATTTTAAATATGAAGAACTTTTAAAAAACTACAAACAGCAAGATTCTCCATACCGACATGAATTTATCAAATTAGTTGAGTATATCCCTTATGATGATTTTTTTAAGTACTATACAATATTTAATTCTAATGATAATGTTGAAATTGAATTATCAACTTTAAGAAAATATCTTTATAAAGATGTAGCTGCTCATATTTTAGGGTATATGGGAAAAACGACAGTTAAAGATATTAAAAATGATGAAAAAAGTAAATATTATACGCAAACAGGTAGAAGTGGTATTGAAAAGTATTATGATAAAGAGTTACGAGGGGAGTTAGGGTATCAAGATGTTCAGGTAAACTCTTTGTATAAAAAATTAAAAGTTCTTGATGAGGTAAAATCGACAAAAAAAGATATTCAACTGACAATAGATATTGAACTACAAAAATATATTCATGATTTATTTGATACTAAAGCTGGTGCAGTTGTTGTAATGGATGTTAATAATGGAGAGCTTTTAGCAGCAGGAAGTTTTCCCGAGTTTGACAATAATCTTTTTGTGAATGGAATTAGTCATGCAGATTGGAAAAAAATTAGGGAAGATTTTAATCATCCCTTTACAAATAAACTTATAAATGGACTTTATCCTCCTGGGTCTATTATGAAAATGGGTGTTGCATTATCTTTTTTAGAAAATGGAATTTCTCCAAAATTTAGTGTTTACTGTGATGGTGAAATGCAATTGGGTTCACGAAAATTCAGATGTTGGAGTGAAAAAGGTCATGGTCGAACTGGTTTTATAAAAGCAATTAGAGAAAGTTGTGATGACTTTTTTTATAAAGGTAGTTTAAAAGTTGGTATAAATAATATTCATAAAACTTTAGATAGATTTGGAATAGGAAAAAAAACAGGTGTTGATTTACCTGCTGAATTTGTAGGTATAAATCCTGATAAAAAATGGAAAAAAAAGACGCAAAAATTACCTTGGTATATGGGGGAAACTGTGGTCGCTTCGATAGGGCAAGGTTTTATAAATGTTACTCCTATGCAAATAGCTAGATATACGGGGGCGATAGCCACAGACAAACTTCAAAAACCCCATTTTTTAAAAGATGATAGTTTAATAGAATCTATAGATACAAATATTTCAAAAAGAGATTTACATATTGTCCAAAGAGGAATGTATGAAGTTGCTAATAAACCACATGGAACGGCATTGTATCATATACGATCAAAAACTACAGTTGCTGCAAAAACAGGAACGGCACAAGTTGTAGGAATTCCACAATCTGAAAAAAAGAGAATGAAGGAGCATGAGTTAGAATATTTTCAAAGGTCACAAGCGTGGCTTACAACATATGCACCTTATAAAAATCCACAATATGTGGTTACTATTTTGGTAGAACACGGAGGACATGGGGGAAGTGCTGCTGGGCCAATTGCAGGTAAGATTTTTAATAAACTTATAGAACTAGGATATATAAATGAATAGCTTTCAAAAAGAATTTAAAGAGGCATTGAATTTAATTCAAAGTAGCCATTATATTCTAATAGTAACCCATATAAATCCAGATGCGGATACTTTGTCTTCCGCTATGGCTTTAAGTTGCTATATGTATCGAAATAATATAAACCATAAAGTATTTAATAGTAAAAAAAATCTTCCTAGAAATTTAGACTATCTCCCTAGATTTGATAAAGTCACTGATAAGTTACCTGATACATATGATTTAATAATTTATGTTGACTGTGGTGATAGGTTTAGAATAGGAACAAAAGTTAATAATAGTTGTAAATCAATAAATATTGACCACCATCAATCAAATAACAACTATGGAGATATAAATATTGTAAATTTCAATAAAGGAAGCACAGCAGAGCTATTGTATGGATTTTTTTATCATAATAATATCAGTATGACAAAAGAGATTGCCACCTGTCTATACACGGGAATTTATGATGATAGTATAGCTTTTACTACACCTAGAACAGACAAGAATACATTTGCAGTTATAAGTACACTAGTCGAAACAGGTATAGATATTGCAAAAATATCAGAACTCTATAGTATGAGAGATAGTCTTGCAAAATATAGACTACTTCCAAAAATTTTGCAAACATTACAATTGCATCATGAAGGTTCAATAGCTACTATATATCAAAAAGAGGAATGGCTAGAGTCCACGGGTGCTAATTTCAATGAATGTGATGATGTAGTGAATGAAGTATTAAAAATAGGTGTGGTTAAAGTAGCCCTTTACTTACGGGAAGATAAGGAGCATATTCGTGTTTCACTAAGAGGGAAAGGCAACAGCGATATTAATTTATCTAAAATTGCAAGTAACTTTAATGGTGGCGGACATATTAATGCAGCGGGAGCTACATTTAAGGATAGCGCAATAGAGCAAGTAATTACAACTTTATTGAAAGCTATTAAAAATTACACTTAGAATCAAATTCTTCTGTAGTAATATTTGATATAAGTGTTTCTACACTTGCATCTGCTTCTTTAATTAGCATATTCATCTTTACTTGTAACTCTTCTGTTTCAAAAGGCCCTATAAAAATCTGTGTTTTCCCACTATCATCATTACATATAGATATTCTCGCTTCTAAAGAGTTCGTTTGGAGCACTAATTCTTTAAATAATTTGTATTTTAAACTATTTGCTAATACAAATTTTAGTTTTTTATTCGTAGTTAATGTTTTAGTCTCTTCTGCTTTTGATGAAATATCTACTTCAGCAGGAGTTGTTTCTATTAAAGTTGGAGTAGCATTAGTTACAATAGGTTCTTCTTCTTTTTTTACTGGTTTTAAATTTGATTCTTTAGTAGTTTTTATTTTTTCCTTAAGTATAAGGGGTTCTTCTTTATTTTGTTTTGCAAATTCAATAAGCTCTTGTTCTTTTTTGAGTTGAATAATTCTCTCTTTTTCTGCTTGTGCTTGTGCTTCTAATTCTTCTTGGGTTAATATTTGATATTTAGTTAATAATTCAAGTTTACTATTGAGTCTTTGAGTATTAATATCACTCATTTTAAAGTCAACTTTTTTCAATGTTTTGTACTGAACTATTTCCATTTCATCTTTTTTTATTTCAGTGGTATTTGTATCTTTTGGAGTCTCTAGTGGTTTTGGTTCAAACATACCTAAAGAGTACATTATAATACCTGTAATTATAGTTGTTGCTATAAGAGCAGAAACAATTATAATAATCATCTTAAATTTTTTATTTTTGGAGTTGTCATCAGATTCTTCTTTTGAAGTTTCTTCTACGGGAGTATCACTTTTTTCGTTTTCTTCCTCTTCCTCTGTCTCTTCAATAATTTCCTCTTCAATCTCTTCAGGAACTATTTCTGGATAATATGTAATTTTAGAGTTGGTGAGTTCTGTTATAAATTCATTAAAATTTTCTTCAAACTTTGTAAACACAAGAGAATCTATCCCATCTATATCTATCAAAAATCTGTATATATTTTCTACTGACTCTATACTATTTCCATTTAGTATCTCTTTATGTTTTATATTGAACTTTGATTTACCAAGATCTTCAAATTGAACAGAATTAAGCTCAGTTACCAATCCTCCACAAGTATTAGAGATAAATTCAGCCATAGCATCGGCTGTATCATCATCTATTTTTGTTAATATATCATTCTCTGGAGCTCCCATCATAATATTAAATATTTTTGATGCACTTTGTGCTGGGATATAATAAGATAAAAGAGTTGTCAATTTATCAAAAACAAACTCCACATCAACTCTTAAGAGTTCATCTTGTTCAAAGTCTCTTCTATCTACTTTAGTACATTCTACTAGTTTAGTATCTTTTGCTAATAATGCACCGAGAGTAATAGATAGATTTTCTGGTATTAGTTTTGATAAATCTGAAGCCATTATTTATTTTCCATTTTATTTTTTTGTCTATTTCGCTTTTGTTGTTCTAATATCTTTTCTTTGTTTTTTCTATAATATTCTTTTCTGTACTCTCTTAACTTTTCTTTTTTCTTATCTCTATATTCTTTATCATATTCTAAACGTGTTTTTTTATTTTGAGTATAGTATTCTTGTTTTTTATTTTTATACTCTTCTATTTTTTGCTTAATAATCTCTTCTCTTGATTGAATATGAATTCTTTGTTTCTTCGCAATCTCTTTTAGTTTATCAGCAAAGTTACCACCAAAAAGTTCAATTTCATAATCAATTGATTGAACTTTTTTTGCAGCACTTGTTTGTTTTTTTTGCATCTTAGATTTTAGATAGTATGCTCTTTTTTTTCTTTTATGTTCTAAAAGTTTTTCTTCTCTAATTTTTTTTAATTCTTTTAAATCCATTGAACCACTAACCTAATTTCTTAGATTATCTTTTTAACGCATTAACTGTTTGAAGCATTGAATCAGTCGTGTTAATTGATTTTGAGTTTGCTTCATACCCTCTTTGTGCCGTAATTAAGTTTACCATCTCTGTAACAAGTTGTACATTAGAGCCTTCAAGCATCCCTTGTCTGATTGTCCCCATTCCATTTAATCCTGGAGTTTCATTTATAGGATCACCTGATGTATCTGTTGCTAGATATAAACTATCACCTTGAGGAGATAATCCTGATGGATTGATAAAGTTTACTAACTCAATTTGTCCAAGTGTTTGCACGGCACCTGTAGCAGGTTCAGTTGCAGATACAGTACCATCTTGTGCTATTGAAATATTTATTAGATCATCAGGAATTACAATTTCTGGTTCTACTTTATATCCTAAACCAGTAACTAAACTCCCTTCATTATCAAGTTTAAAAGAACCATTTCTTGTATAAGCAGTTTCACCAGCAGGTGTTGTTATTTGAAAAAAACCATTCCCTTGTATAGCCATATCGTAAGTATTACCTGTTGAAAGTAAACTTCCTTGAATAAAGTTTTTTTGGATACCTGCAACTCTTACTCCTAGTCCAGTATCAATACCTGTAGGATTATTTGTTTCATCACTTGTAGCACCAGCAGTATAGTTTAGTGACTGATACATAAGGTCTTGAAACTCTGTTCGGTCTTTTTTAAAAGAAGTAGTATTAACATTCGCAATGTTATTTGAGATAACATCAATATCTTGCTGTTGTGCAACCATTCCAGCTGCAGCTGTGTGAAGTCCTCTAATCATTACATATCCTTGTAGTTTTAAGTTCATATATTTTACTAAAATTATTATTAAATATATATAAAGTCTAATTAAGATATAATTTAAAGAAAATTTAGTACAATATGACGAGATAATTAATATGGAAAAGGGATGATATGCGTATATTAATAGTAGACGATAGTTCAACTATGAGAAGAATAATTGGAAATGTTGTTCAGCAACTTGGTATTTCAAAAGAGGATTTTGATGAAGCCGAGGATGGGGTAGTTGCATGGAAGCTTTTTCAAGAAAAAAACGATTATGATGTAGTTTTAACTGATTGGAATATGCCAAATATGAATGGATTAGATTTAGTAAAGCATATAAGAACAGCCGATAAAACAATACCTATTGTTATGATTACAACAGAAGGTGGGAAAGGTGAAGTTATTACAGCTTTAAAAGCGGGAGTAAATAATTATATTGTTAAGCCTTTTAGTGCAGATATATTAAAAGAAAAACTAGATGGACTAGTTAAGGGATAACCTATGAGTATGAGTCAAGCAGAAATTGAGGCACTAATGAGTGGTGCTGAAGCTACCGAGCCAGATGAAGTAGAAGATACATCAGATAATGAACAATCAGATGAAGAACTTCAAGAAAATGTAGAAGAAAAGCTAGAAGAGACTCAAGAGAATAGTCCCCTTCAAGAAGAAACTGAAGATGCAAATCAAGAAGATATAAATGACATATTAGCTGGAATCGATGGTATTGTTGATGATGAAAGTGTAGCAGAGGAAGTGCTACCAATGAACCCAAAAGAGGAAACATCTACTGAACCCAAAGAAGACTCTATGGAAGATTTAATTGATGCAAACCAATATCCTTTACCTGTAAAGAATGAAAATAAAGTTGTTAATCAATTAAATGAAGTTGCAGATGATAGTGAAGAGAAAGCATCTCAAATTTTTGATGTGTTAAGTTTTATTCTTGATGAAAACAATGAAATACAAAATTATAATAAAAGTATGGGAGAATTTATTGATTCACAAGCAGAGTTATTAGAGGCACTGTCAAAGAAATTCCCAAATATAGATGTATTTAGTGATAGTTTAATAACAGCACAAAACCTTGTTGAATCTTCAAAAGAGTTATCGGCAAAAGTTGAAGGTGAAAATAATAAAGTATTTGAAGCTATGGAATTAATGCAGTATCATGACATAAATCGTCAAAAAATAGAGCGAGTAATGGCTGTAATTAGAAAATTAAATAGCTATCTTAATGGTATTTTTGAAGATGATAATGAGAAACCAGAAGTACAAATTGCAAAACATATTTCAGGAGATTCTAATGATGTTGTTGGTGCAGAAGATATTGACGCATTAATTTCAGAATTTTCTAAAGAAGGATAAACAATGACTCAAGGACTACATCCATTAGCAGCAAATATGGTAAACCAACTTAATAGAGTTGATGTTATATCAAATAACTTAGCAAATGCAAATACAAAAGGGTTTAAAGAAGATAGCCTTGTTGAAGGGTCTTTTAATCATTATTTGGACAAAGCACAAAAAAAAGGTGAAGAGCCCTTAAAATTAAGTGAAGTTATGAATACTATCCCAAAGATTGATGGGGAGTATATGAATAAAGAAGTTGGTTCTATAACACAAACTAACAATCAATTAGATTTTGCCTTGACTGAAGAAAATATGTTTTTCAAAATTCAAAAAACAGATGGGGATATTGAATTAACAAGGGATGGAAGTTTTAAGATACTTGAGGGAGAATTGGTTACACAAAATGGTGACAAAGTATTATCTGACAATAATCAACCAATAGTTGTTGGAGATGATAATGAATTTGCGATGAATATATCAGTTGTATCAACAGAATTCTCAAATCTCTCTAAAGTTGGCAATAATAATTACAAAGTAAATGATTTTACACAGCTAGAAATTGCTCCTAACAATAATCAAAATCTTCTTCAAGGGGCAATTGAAGAGAGTAATGTAAGTACGATAAAAACAATGGTTTCTCTTATTGAAGCACAGCGGAAGTTTGAACAAGATCAAAAAGCAATAAATGGAATTGATCAGTTAAATGCCAAAGTTATTGAATCTATTGGGAACAACGGGTAACATAAAAGATGCAAGCAAGTAATGTAACAGAATTATTATTTCAACAATTGAATTTTCGGGGAGAAAAACAAAAAGTAATATCATCTAATATTGCTAATATTGATACACCTGATTATAAAACAAAAGATTTAAAGTTTGAAAATGAATTACTAAAATCTAACCAAGAAGCACAACTTAAATTAACAAAAACACATACTAGTCATCTTTCTTTAATGGATAATACTAATAAAAATCGAATGGAACTTTATGAAGTACAAGGACTTGAAGAACAAAATGATGGGAATAATGTAAATCTAGATACACAAATGAGTAATATGTCAAAAAACTCAATTATGTTTAGCGCTATACAAAATTCAATTAAAAAAGACTCAACATGGTTTAAAACTGTTATTGAATCTTCAAGTAAAAATTAATAGGATATAGGTAATATATGGATCAAATCATTAAATTTATTAATAATCTGAACTCGGGTCAGAGAGCTGTAATTATAGGTGGGTTTTCTGTTCTATTTTTATTTTTAATGGGTCTATTAATTTATTCCAATATTAAAGCTAAAGATGAAGAGTTAAACTATACAATAGCTGCAAACCTAACAAAAAACCAAGTGATGTTAGCAAGTACTGAATTAGATGCCGCTTCTATACCATACATAGTTGTAGGTAGTGGAAACAACTTAACTTTAAAAACTAATAAAAATAATATTAATGTTGCAAAAATAAAACTAGTAACTAGTGATGCTGAGACTTCAAAGCATACAGGATGGGAGATATTTGATAAAAGTTCATTAGGAACTACAAATTTTGAAAACAAAGTTAAATACTTACGAGCTTTAGAAGGAGAGCTAGGGAGATCTTTAGAATCAATATCAGGTATATTATCTGCTTCCGTTAAAATAGGTATACCAAAAGAATCTGTGTTTACACAACGAAAAATTCCTCCTACTGCTTCTGCTGTTTTAACTTTGAGAGAGGGAACTTCTTTATCACAAAGACAAATAGAAGGTATAAAAAATTTTATAGCTTCAGCTATACCAAAGTTGTTACCAGAAAATATTAAGCTTATTAATCAAAATGGATCATTATTAGAAAATAGTGAGGAGGATATTGAAAGTTTAAAATATATCCAACATGAAAAATATAAAACAAAATTAGAAGCTGATTATGAAAATAAAATTAAAGATTTATTATCAAATATACTTGGTGGAAATAGAATGTCTGCAAAAGTATCTATAGAACTAGATTTTACAAAACAAGAGATAAGTCAAGAGATATACGATCCAGAAGGGACAATAAGAAGTCAGCAAACAACAGAGATAGCAACTCAATCTGATGCACAAGAACCACAACCAGGTGGTGTCCCTGGAGTACAAAGTAATATTGAAGATCCAGATTTACAAAATGGTATAAAAACAACAAAAGCATCTTCCGAAGAAGCAAAAAATGTAACAAACTATGAGATATCTAAAAAAGTAATAAATCAAAAAAACAATGCATATGCAAGTATTGCAAACATTACAGCTGCTGTAACATTTGACTCTAAAATATTAGAAAAAATAGAAAATAAAGAGGAATTTTTAGCAGGACTTGATTCAATTGTAAAAGAAGCTATAGGATATAAAGAAAAAAGGGGAGATAGAGTTACTGTTAAAGATTTTAAATATATTGAACTAGAAACAGGTACAGCGATGACTCCAGAGGAAGAAGAAGCATCTTTAGGGGTATCAGGTGTACAAAATATATTTAAAGAGTATGAGCAATATATTCAATATCTTATAGCAATGATTTTATTATATATTTTTTATAAAAAATTTATTTCTAATAATGAGATTGCACTTATGGGTGAAAGTTCTACAGGTAACTCAGGAAAACTTGAAGAAGATTTTGATTTCAATGAGTTCGATGGGGCAGATGCAAAAAATAAACTCAGGGCAAAAATAAAAAGTCAAATTTTAAATAATTTGGATGGCTTAGATGAAGAAGAAGCTGCAAAATATGAAGTTTTAATAGAACAAATAGATAAAGCAGTATCAGACAATCCTCAAGATATAGCACAAATGATAAAAATGCTACTTCAAGAGGGTGACAGTAAGTTTAAGTCTTAAGGGAAAGGTAATATAAATGTCAACAACACAAGCAAATTATGAATTACTGACAGGTATGCCTATGATGGAAAAAATAGCACACTTTTGTGTATTAATAGGGGAAGAAGCTACTGTTAAAATTTTTCAAAGTTTACCTAAAGAGATAGTTGAAGACTTATCTGTACAAATCTCACAAATAAGATCAATTGATAAAGCAGTATCCCTAGCAATTTTAGAAGAGTTTCACCTTTTTATTAAATCTAGTGCTTATATTAGTAGTGGTGGGTTTGATTATGCAAAAGATATTTTATATAAATCTTTAGGAAAAGCAGAAGCTGATAAAGTACTAGCAAAACTAGCACGAATGCAAGAAGCAAAACAATCATTTGCATATTTAGATAATATTGACCCAAAACAACTAGCAGATTTTATTAAAGATGAATCACCACAAACAATAGCTGTTGTGTTAGCACATATGGAGCCTGAAGATTCTTCCACTGTATTGTCAAAACTTGACGATAATTTAAGAGTCAAAGTATCTATGCAAATGGCTACCATTAAAGATGTTTCTCCTACTATTGTAAGATCAATGTCAAATGTATTGGAGAAAAAACTTGAGTCACTTTTAGCTTCTATTGTAACAGTAGGTGGTGTTAAAACAGTTGCTGATATGTTAAATAAAATGGGACCAAAAGCAAATGAAATTTTAGCAAATATAAATGGACTTGATGCCGAATTAGCAGCTAAAATTAAAGAAAAAATGTTTGTATTTGAAGATTTATTAGCTTTAGAAACAAATGAGATAATGAAAGTTTTAGGAAATATTGAGACTGAAGATTTAACAATTGCATTAAAAAATGCTACGGAAGATGAGATGGCAACAATACAAGCTGCGATGTCTCAAAGAGCTAAAGATAGATTTAATGAAGAGTTTGAAATGTTAGGAAAAGTAAAAATTAAAGATATAGAAGAGGCACAAAGAAAGATTCTTGATGTGGCAATGAGATTGTTAGAAAGCGGTGAAATAGAAAGAGCAGATGAGGAATAATAATGTCAACAAATAATAATAATGTTAATACAACAGCAAGTATTGTAAAATCTCATCAAGAAGCACAACCTTATGAATTAGGTAATTTTATATCAAATGGTCATCCCCAAAATGATCAGATGAAAAATGTAGCAGTACTGAATGATAAATCAATAAATGGTAATGTTGATCCCGTAATTCTTGAGCTACAAAAACTGCAACAAGGAATGTTAGAAATTACCCAAAAAGTAACATTAATTGAAAATGATGGAATTAAAGGACGAGATCTTGATAAGCAACTTATAGAAGCATTAAAAGATTTAAAAAATTATTCAACTTTTTTTGAACAAGCTACATTTCAAATGGAAACAAAACTATTAAAAACATCATTATCTATCGCTAAAAAAATTATTGGTATTGAGGTTGGTGAATCATCGTCTAAAATAGCAAAAGAGACAATTACAAATATGATGGATAAAATTAAAACAGCTTCAAAAGTAACAATACATTTAAATCCAAAAGACTATATTGCACTCAAAGACCAGCTTAATTTTGATTCTTCTGTTAATTTGCAAGAAGATCCGAATGTCTCTATAGGTGGAGTTGTAATTGCCAGTGATCTTGGAAATTTTGATGGTAGTGTAGAATCAAAAATTCAAAGTATGCTAGAATCTTTGGATGCTATAATATAATTTAAATTCTTCTCTAAAACTCAAAATATACTTAATCTTATTTAATTATTATACAAAATTACATTTTTTATGATATAATATTCTAAAATAACGGAAAAGATGACTAAATGGAAATTACTACAAATGATTATGAAGTTCTTGTTGATACAGAAGCGAAGGTTGATGTTGTACTAGGACATACAGATATTACTGTTAAAGATTTCTTGGATTTTTGTGAAGGAGATGTAATACCTCTTAACAAATTAGCAGGAGATGGTGGTGATATTTTTGTAAATGAAAGGGTAATTGGTACAGGAGATATTATTGTTATTGATGAAAAACTAGCAATAAGAGTTCAAGATGCTATGAGTCCTGAAAAAGTTGTAAATTTCTTTTTTGATGAAAAATCTGTATAGGAGTATATTATGGCAGTAGATGGTGTAACAACAAGTAGTTCAACAGGTGTAGATGGTAATTCTTACACAACATCAGTAAGTAATGACGAATTAACAAATGAAGATTTTTTAACATTAATGCTTGAAGAGATGAAGCAACAAGATCCTACTGATCCTATGGATAGTTCAGCTTTAATGGACAATCAATTAAAAATGTCAACAATTAGTTCAAATCTTCAATTATCTGAATCTATGGAGTCTATGCAAGCGTCATATGCTTCATCAGCACTAGCAACAGCAGCTAATATTATAGGACATATTGTTGAGGATGGGGAAACAGATGATGATGGATTATTAAAATCATATATGGTTGAAACAGTTGAAAATCAAGATGGTGAATTGTATGTAAATGTAAGACAAATCACAGGTATTGCAGATGGTTTAGTAAATACTGAAACTGAAGAATTAACTTTGTATGATGCAGATGGATATATATATGAAGGTGATACAAAAACTGATTATAGAATAGCATTAGGTAGTGATGGTAGATTTACATACAACGATGATGGAAGTATAAAAATAGTTGACACTGATAATGAAGTGATTACAGGTGATGAAATATCAAAATATGCATATTATGGTTCATCAGCCTTATATTCAGATAGTACGGAAACTATACCACTAGCAAATATACAAGAAGTAAGATAAGGATTTATTATGTTAGCATCTATGGCCAACGGTACTACAGCGTTAAATGCATTTCAAAAAGCGTTAGATGTACAATCAAATAATGTATCAAATACACAAACAACAGCGTTTAAGTCTGATTCTGTATCTTTTTCTGATATGATTTATGATAATAATCAAGTTGGTTATGGTGTAAGTATGGATACTGCTACAAAAAGTTTTACACAAGGTTCTGTAACACCTACGGGGAGTGAATATGATTTTGCTATAGATGGAGATGGGTTTTTTACAGTTCAAGACCCAGCAAATCCAACTAGAGAGTATTATACAAGAGCAGGTCATTTTAACAATGATAAAAATAATTTTTTAGCAGATGGTAATGGTATGCAAGTTATGGGTATAAGACCAACAGTAACGGGAGATATAATCACTTCGGAGTTTGAAAATAATATTTCAGCAATGATTATCGAAACAGAAGATTCTACTTATAGTTTAAATACTTATACTACAGACTATGAAGTCAAAGCAAATATAATTAAAGATATTATCAACAATCTTACTACAATAGAAGACTATAACAATGGGATAGCGACACAAGAACAAATAGATATAATAGATGGAAATCCTTCTTTACTAGAAAACTATACAGAGTATTCTTCTCAAGTAAATGATTTGGTAAATGTAACTTCTGGAAGTGGGTATAAAAGTACAGAAACAATTATAAATGATATTGAAAATTTGATATATAACTATAATACTGCCTTAAAATCTTTCTCAACAAATCCAGTGGAGGGAGAAGTTGCGACAAAAGCAGAAAGTTCATTTATTTTTTCTACTACAGGTGTAGCAAATGAAGAATATACAATTGAAGTGTTAGTTAATGGGGTGAAAATACAACAAAATTTTGATGAAAGTATTGAAAACACTTTAAATCTATTTTCTGATAAAATAAGCCAACTAACAGGGATTTCATCATCTGTTGATACTGTTACAGGTGAAGTAACCGTGAGTTCATTAAGTTCAGGAGAAACATTAAGTATACGACAAGCAAAACTTAATGATAATACAGTTGCTATTACTGAATTGTCAGAAGCAACTGGTTCTGGACAAAATTTAGTAGATGCATTATATGCAGATCTTCTAACCTCTTTAGATAAAGTTGGTGGAGAAGCAGCAACAAACATAAGTACAATTAATAATCCTCAGAGTGGGGATTCTTTTACTTTTGAACCAATTCTCTTAGATCTTAATGAATTAGGGATGAATAGTACTTTATATGAAAAACTATTAAGTGGAGACCCTGAAGCAATTGCAGCATATCCTGGGATTTCAAGTGAAGATGGAAATATATACTTAAATGATGGTGATGCTCAATTTTTAGTGGGTAAAATAGTACCAGTGACATTTACAGATAAAAGTCAGTTAAATCCAGAAGGTGATAACCTCTACACAAAAGGAAATCAAAATATGACTCCAATTTTCATAGAGGGAAATGCTAAGGTATATGGCACTTATATAGAAGAGAGTAATGTTGATTTATCAAAAGAGTTGGTAAATATACTTACTTTTCAAAAAGCATATGAGGCAAATTCTAAGTCAATAACAACTTCAGATGAATTACTAAAAACAGCTTTAGCACTTAAAACTACTTAAGTGCTTAAATTAATATTGCTTTTATAAAGAGCAGTATCAATTTGAGCATTAAAAACGATGTTCGTAATATAATAAAAAGGATATATCATGGTTGGAGCACTTTGGACAGGAATCTCAGGACTTGGAGGTTCACAAACAGGGCTAGACAATGAGTCAAATAATATCGCCAATGTTAATACAATAGGGTTTAAATCTTCAAGAGTTTCTTTTGCAGATCAAATGTACCAAGATAAAATTGGTAAAGGGGTTACCTCTTTTGATGTAGAGAAACTTTATACTCAAGGAAATCTTAAAAATACTGGAGTGTCTTATGATATGGCACTTTCAGGTGATGGATTTTTTCAAGTAAAAGATGGAGCAGATACTTACTATACAAGAGCTGGAAACTTTCGTATGGGAGAGGGGGGGACTCTTGAAGATGTAGCACAAAATAAAGTGCAAGGTTGGGCTATACAACCCGTTACAAGTGATGATATTACAGCGACAGATCCTAATGCAGAATATTTTACAAATGATTTTACAAAATTATTAGGAAATAAAGTAATTAGAGATACTTCAAGTATAGAAACTATAGTTGCGAAAGCTACTGATTATACGACAACTGCTACAAGTGATAACTCAGGAGTATTTTCTGGAGCAGGATATAAAAGCGCATCAACAAAAATATCTGATGTGGAGGCTTTGATTACAGAATATAATGCAGCTTTATCAGTTTATGCTGAAGCTGATCCTAAACCAACATCATCAACATCAAGTAGTCAAAAAAGTTTACTAAACTTCCCTTTAACAACTGGTGCTGAATTAGCAGAGGGGGATGAAGTTTATGCTTACATAGATGGAGAAAAATATTCTGTACCTTTTAGAGAAGATAATGCTACAACTATGAAGGACTTTGCAGACTTAGTATCTGATGCAGGTGGTTTTACTGCTTATTTAACTGAAGATACAAGTTCACCATTTGATCCAAATACACAAGCAGCACCAGAGATGGGATATCTTGTGATTGAGGGGCTTATACCTGGAAAGCAATTTAGAGTTACTGAGTTTGGTTGGACAGATGCTGATAATGACAATCAAGCTTCAAAAGGGGATGTTGTAACAATTGCACCTTCTGTTTTAGGAACAGGAATGGGGCATATAAATTCTATTCGTGATGCTATGGCAGAAGCAGTTAGTGGGAAACAGATGGATGTATTTGGTGATGCAGAACTTGCACTAGATGAAACTACAAATACAAATAATAATTATACTTATCAAATAACAATATATGACAATGATTTAGGAAAAGATGTAACAGTTCCAGCTAGTCCACTTGTTTTTACTGGGGATTATGATGCAAGTACAGAACTACTTAAAGATGCAGCAATAACTGCTATGGCTGATGAGATTAATGCAGATCCTGATTTATCAGAATATATAGAAGCTTATAATTTTAATGGAAATCTAGTAGTAAAAACAAAAGATATTAATAATGATGTAGAGTTTACAAGTGAATTAAAAGCTACTAACTCTGTACAAGAGGTTCAAACAGTTACTTTAAATGGAACAGCTACGGCAGATGGTAATCTAACTTTTTTAGGGGAACCAACTGCAGTGCTTGCAGCTGACACAACAGCCCAAATAGCAACAAAAGTTGCCGCAAATGCAGCTAATATTATGGCAACATGGAACGCAGCAAATCCTACAAGAGAGATTAGTGCTATTACTGATCTTGGAGCGGGAGTTTTAGAAATTACATATGCAGCTACCGAAGGAAATGTATCAGTAATAAACGCAGGTAGTGATAATGGAATAAGTTTTGGGGAGTCATTAGAAACTCAACCAGGTCGTGCCATTGGTCTTTTGGCAAAAGATCCAAATACAAGTGGTAGAGAAGGTGCAGCAGCAGAGTTTTTACAAATAGAAACAACTATTAATCAGACTGCTTCAAAAACTGATCTTCAACTTAGACTTGATACTTTAGGTTTAACAGATAGTGCATTTGGCGATTTTGAGGTGGATAGTACAGGTCTTATTACTATGACACAAGATGGTGCAAAATTTGCTATAGGGCAAGTTGCGATTGCAAGATTTACAGATAATAGAGGACTTGAACCGGTTGGGGATAATCTTCTAATGGAAACAACTAGAAGTGGTACTGCATTGTTCAATACTGATAATGACAAAATGGCAGAGATAAGTGGTGGAACTTTAGAACTTTCTACAGCTGATTTAAGTGAATCTTTAGTAAACCTTATGGTTTTCCAAAGAGCTTTTGAAGCAAATGCGAAGTCTATTACAACTGCTGATACTATTTTGACAACTTTGATTGGATTAAAAAGATAGTTTATGGAAGATTTTTTACTTGTTTCGGTACTTGGGGTATTAACAGTATATTTTTATAGTAGTATGAATGTATATAAATCTCTTTATAGAAAAATAACAGAAGAGAGGGATATGCAATTAGAAAAAGTAAAAAATCTGGAAAAATTGAAAGAAAAGTTTGAACAACAAGTGAAATTTTCTCTTGAGACGATAAGTGATTCGCAAGAAAGCTTAAAGACTACAAGAGAAGATTATCAAGAGTTAAAACTAGAAAATACAGAGTTAGAACATAGAAATAAACTTCTTCAAGAGAGAATAAATGAACTCTATTCATCTGTTGGAAATATTAACTAACTATATGAAAAAAATAAAAGATATATTCTTTTTAGTTGTTTTTACAGCACTATTAGCAATAAATTTGCATAGTGAAGATGGAAAAACAGTAGAATCCCAACCTCAAATACTCTTTGAACATGAAAATCTAAAAGAAGCACAAAATAGAAGAGAGTTGTTAATAAAATTTAATACAGCTGTTTTATATCTTGAGCAAGAGGAATATATTCATGCAATCAAATTATTTAAACAATCATCTCAAATACTCAAAATTCCTTCTTATTTAAATATAGGTATTGCTTATTATAAATTGGGTTCTATTAATAATGCTTATTTATACTTACGTAAAATATATGATTTTAAAGAGTTGCAATTTAAAGATAAGTATTCTTATTTTAGTGCATCATATTATCTTTATAAAATAACAAAAGACAGAAAATATATTGATGAAATTACTAGTATAAGTGCAAAAGCAAAACGTTTAACAGATCATGAAAAATTGTTAGTTGTAGATACTCTTATTTTACAAAAAAGATATAAATATGCTTTAGATTTAGCTAAAGAGATAACTACAATTTCAAGTTTAAAACTAGCATTATTAAATATAAAATTGCGTGATTATAAAAATGCAAAATTTTACTTAGAAGAATCATACAATAATGCAAAAGGTGATAGAGAAAAGAATGAGGTATTATGGATTAAATTATTCAATGCATTAAAAGCAAACGATACAAAAAATATTGTAGAAACAATTACTAAAATAGAAGATAGAAAAAGAATATTTAAAGTAAATCAAGATTTAAAATTAGAATTATTTTTCAATAAAAATAAATATACTCCGAAAGAATATTTTGAACAGATTGTGAATTTATCCCACGATAGAAAGTTGGATTTTATCTATTATTTTGCTCCATTTATATTTGAAGACTATGATAGTTTAGGAGTAAATGAAGCAAGAGGATTTATAATTAAAAATGAGAATAGTATTTCAGAACTCAATATGATGATTCAATACAATTCTGATTTTTTAGAAGTAGTAAAGTTAGATCCTATTCAAAGAACATATAAACTCCAAAAAATGATTGATGAAAAATATGACAGAAAAGCATATGAATATTATAATTTAGCTTTAACGTATGCTCAAATATATGATTACAACAATGCATATAAGTATTTTAAGAAAGCGTACAATTTAGATCATGGTAATAAACTATATGCAATTATGACATTTATTACATCTAAAAAATTAAGTCTTAATGAAGATAAGGTATTTTCAGAAATTTTATTAAAAAATATTTTATCAAAAAAAGGGACATTTGATTATTTGTCAAAATACATTTATAAAATTTTTGAAAATCCTGAAATTTTATTGGATGAAAAAAACTTAACATATAAACAAAAAAAATCGATATTTTTTAGAGCATTGTATTTTATAGATAATATTAATAAAAATGGGATAGTTAAAACAGAACCTTTACTTGTCGAATTTTCAAAAGATCCTTTAGTATATCTTTTGAACCTAATTGCTAGACAAAAAGGTGAAAATGATTATTTGTATGTATCAAGAATTCAAGATGAGTTACCAAAAGTATACAATAATACATTTTTAAAAGGGAGTTTGGTAATTACTGATTTCTATTTAGATACGTTAAAAGCTTTGGGGTTATTTAATAGAACAGATTTTGATATACCAAATCATAATGAACCTAGCTATCTTCGAACAAAAGCGATAGTTAATCTATATCAAAATAATCCAATTAAAAGTATAGAGATAATTGAGGTATTGCAAAAAAAATATAATTTACAAAGTGTAGATAGTTATTACATATTAGCAGCATCTCAATTGTCGGCTAATAGAGATGAATTTGCGTACACAACATTAAGTGAAATTGAATTAGTGTACAATGACAAAGATGCGAAATTTTTAAGTGGTATAAGGCTTATTCAAGATTTACGGTTAGGTTCTGCTCCACAACATTTTATGAATAATTTACAAGGTAAATTAATTGATTTTAAACTTGACAAGTTCGATGATTTCTTAGAATCTTTATAAAAATTATACAAAAAGTACAATTATAATAATTTTTATGATATAATAATTGCATATTTAATCTAAGGAGGACAGTATGCAGTTAGGAAGACTTGAAACAATGGATCAAGCACAAGTTGATTATGTATCTAAGATATCTAAAATCCAAGAATCAGATCAAAAAGCAAAAATCGATCCAGATGAAAAATACAAAAATGCTTCTGCAAAAGTTGAAGCCCCAGATAATGAAGTTATATTAGATAATGTAAAATTCGGTTATAACTCAGACACAAATGACTTTTTTGTGAGAATTCAAAAAGGTGACATTGAGTGGAAGTATCCAACAGAAGATATGATGAAATTAAAGCAAGCTTTAATGGAAGCATACAGAAATAATCAAGAAATGTAATTAGGGTTAGTAATTGGCATCAGATATATCAAATATTATAAAAAGTGAGATTGCAACAACTTTAGAGAGTTTACTTTCATTAACAAGTAGTGTAGAAAGTGTTTCACTTTTAAGTGATGATGAACTTAAAGGTACACAATGTATAAAAGTTGGTACAAGTTTTGAGTTTGCTTCAAAGACATCGATGTGGAACTTTTATATTCCAACAGCAACAGCAACACAGTTTGAATACTTGATGTTAGGTGGAGCTACAGACTTAAAAGAGAGTATTGATGATGAAATAACAGATGCTGTAAAAGAGATAGTATCAACTATATCTGGAAGTATTGTTACTAGTGTTAATGCACAAGGTTTTGATGATATTGGCGGATTGAAGTTCACTTTAGGTGATAGTGTTATTGTGGATTGTGGAGATATTGCTGATAAAACACAAAGTTATAAATTTGTGTTTAAATTAAATGAAGATGATTATGTATTAATTATTGAATTTGATTCCAATATTATAAAGTTTTTATCATCAATCTCTGGACAAAACCAAACTGATGAAGATTCAAGTGCTACTACAACATCAAAAGAAGTAACAGGAGCTGGTTCGATACTAAATTCTCTTTTAGGTGAAGAATCGGTTGATAACTTACGATTATTGTTTGATATAAAGATGAAGCTAAGTGTTCGACTAGGAACTAAGATTTGTCTTTTAAGGGATGTCATAAGTTGGGATATTGGTGAAATAATTGAATTAACACAGATGACAAATGAACCTTTAGATATATTAGTAAATGGTGTAGTTATTGGTAAAGGTGAAGCTGTAATTGTTGATGGAAAATTTGGTGTAAAGATAAAATCAATAGGTGTAAAGAAAGTTAATTAAAATGAGTAAAAATGGATAAAACGACCGCAGGTGGATTAGCAGGAGTTTGGGGACTAGTATCTTTAGCGATAGTTCTTGGTGGTGCCGGATTTGGAGCATATGTTGATATCCCATCAGTAATTATCGTTTTAGGTGGTACTGTTTCTGTAACAATTGCTCAATATGAAAGTAGTGATTTAGGTAGATTTGGTAAGGCTGTTGGAATAGCTATGAACGAAGTAAAAGTTGAACCAATAGATGAATTAATAGAGAAAATAATCATATATGCTACAGATATTAAAAAAAATGGTGTAATGTCAGTTGAAGCAAAAATTCAAGAAGAATCGAATCCCTTTTTCAAAGAGGCATTCAATCTTTTAGTTGATAATACAAAACCAGATGTTTTAGAAAATCTTTTGGAGATAAAATTAGAGCATATGGAAAATAGACATAGCACGATGATTGCTATGTTTAGTAGTATTGGTGGAACAGCAGGTGCTATGGGTATGACAGGAACTCTTGTAGGTCTTGTAGCAATGCTTGCAAATCTTTCTGATCCTTCAGCTGTTGGTCCTGCTATGGCGGTTGCTCTTTTAACAACTATGTATGGTTCTTTATTAGGTACAGGGTTTGCTGGTGTAATGGAAAATAAACTTACACAAAAACATAAAAAAGAATTAATTAGTTGTCAAATTATTATTCAAGGTTCTCATATGATAGCTTCTGAAGAGTCTATCGGTAATGTTAAAATGAAACTAGGGGCAATTATGCCTGATGATACAGATTCGTAAAAAGAAGAATATAGATGGCTAAACAAAAGTGTCCTGATTGTCCTAAATGTTTACCAGGTTGGCTAGTTCAATTTGGTGACTTAATGTCGCTTTTATTATGTTTTTTTATTTTGCTTTTATCAATGGCTACAATGGACAAAAAAAAAGTTGAAGAGTACTTTGAAATTATGCGACGAAGTATGGGGTTTTTGCAAGGTTCAACAGATACAGCAGAGGCTGAAGATGAGTCTTTATCCTCATTTCATGCGGATAAAAGTGATTCGGGTAGTGGTGATGATAATGGACAAAATACGGAAGCAGCAGATATTTCTCAAAAAGTAGAAGAGGTAACACAAGAGTTTAATGATACAAGTGAAGAAGAAAATCAAAAAGTAGAAATGACCCTTAAGGGGAATAATGAATTTACACTTGATATCCCGTCTTCTTTAATGTTTGAAGAAGGTGAATATGCATTAGATAATCCCAATGCTAAAAGATTTATCAATAAATTAACTAAAGTTCTAAAAACAATGACTCAACAATTTGATATTGAGGTTGCAGGACACACTGGTTCGAATTATTTAAGGGGTGAAGGGATACCAAGAGATTCTTGGGATTTATCTGCTTTACGTGCCATATCTGTGGTCAAAGAGTTGATAAAAAATCAGATGGATCCTGCCACATTAAAAGTGAGTGCTTTTGGCTCTTATAGACCTAAAAGTGATGATGCCTTTGAAAATAGAAGGGTTGAACTAAGGTTTGTATCAACAAGCCAAAATAACAATCGTATGGCTCAAGAGGAAAACTTTTTTGACAGAATAGAAGAATAAGGAGAACTTATGGAAATAAATAATCAATTTTTGGATATGAATACTATTAAGCCAAAGTCTTATGATAATATTGCAAATAAAAATCTTAAGAATGATAGCTCTTTAAGAGATGTATGTGATAATTTTGAAGCATTTTTTATGAATCAAATATTAGAAACATCATTAAAATCAACTAATGTAGCGGGTGAAGGAACTGGTTCTGAAATAATAAAAGGGATGTATACAGATGCAATATCTCAAAATTCTTCAGGAAGTTTAGGAATAAGCGATATGTTATATAAATTTTTAAGTGAGAAAAAATCATGATAGAAACTACTGTGGAACAATTAAAATCAATTGTAAGTCAATTGCATAACTCTATATTATTAGATATTGAAGATGTTAAAAAAGCCAAGCATGAAAGCTTAGTTCAAAGAAATGAGATTAAACTGGACTTAATGGATAATTTATCTAAATTAAAACAAAATTTAAATGAAGAATTGTCTTCTGAATACCAAAAAGGTGTGGATATTACAATCTATAAAAATTCAATTGATGAATTAGAAGCACAATTGGGTGATTTGTATCGTGCAAATGGAAAGTTAGCATCAATAGTATTGCCTGTTAAAGAGATGTATAAAGAGATTATAGATGACCTAACAGCACAAAATGGCGGAGCACTTATTGAGGTGATGGCATAGTGTTAAAAAATATTTATTTTATATTGTTATTATGTTGTTTACCTTTAGTACTATTGGCTGATGATATTAATGTAGTGCCAATTGCAAATAAAGATATCAGTTATAAATCAAAAATATATTCTCATAATACAAGATTGATACAAGCAAATAAACAATACAAATGTAAAAAATATCTTGATGTAATAACTTTGAAAAAAAATAAATATTATGCACAACATTATATAGGGAAAAATAGAGCAATATGTGCAGAAGATGTATTTATCCCAAAATCAAATACAATCAAGTTTAAATTTGGAAATCTAGAAATAGAAAGGTCTGGTACTATTGTTAAGGAAACTGATGAGTATATAAAAATTAAGAACTTTGATGGTACAATAGACAAGATATATAAAGACGGAAGAAACTAAATGAAAATGCTCTCATTTTTAGGTGAATCACCTACAAAAGCTTTACAAAATGCACAAAAAGAGTGTGGTCCTGATGCTGTAGTTATATCTACTAAAAAAATATCATCTAACGGTAAAGATAGTGTAAATATGTATGAGATCACTGTTGCCTTAGAAGAGGAATATGATAATAACAAAAAAATATCTAAACAACAAGTAGTGCATCATCAAACTAAATCACAAACACAAAGCGTAGACGCTCAATTTTATGATTTTCGAGCAGAAATCGAACATATGCAAGAGTCTTTATCACGAGTACAAAAAACTCTTTGGGAACCAAAAAGCCAATTATATGATTTAGTTATTCCACCTGAGTTTATAGATATATATACATTGTTTGAAGAGAATGAATTTGATCCAGAGATGACATATAGCATTATGAAGAAAACAATAGAACAGTTACCAGTAGCTATGAAGTCAAATCCTGAAAAAATAAAAAACTTTTTTAAATTAATTTTGAGAAGAGTAATTGCGATTAAACATGAGGTACCTCTACGAGTGCATCAAAGAAAAGTGATGATGTTTGTAGGACCAACAGGAGTAGGGAAAACAACAACTATTTCAAAACTAGCTGCTCGATATGCATATAAGTTAGGAATTAATTATAAAGTAGGGATAATAACTTTAGACTCATTTAGAGTGGGTGCTGTTGAGCAATTAAGAGCTTATACAAATATTATGAGATTACCATTAGAAGTGGTTAAAAAACCTGAAGAGTTAAGTGAAGCTATTATGAGATTAAAAGATTGTCATTATATATTGATTGACACAGCAGGGGGAAGTCAGTATGATATGGATAAGATTGAGTTAATTAATCAATATCAACAAAATGCAACAGAAACTCCAATTGAAAAAATGCTAGTGATGCCATCAAATGTAAAAACAACTGATTTATATGAGATATATAATAGTTATTCAACATTACATATACATAATTTAATTTTTACAAAACTAGATGAAACCATAAGTTATGGTAATCTAATATCATTTGCACATAAGACAAAAAAATCAATTTGCTATTTATCTGTGGGACAAAATGTACCAGATGATTTACACGAGGCTAGCAGTGAGTATTTGATAGATTGTTTTATGAATAAAAAACATAGTTCTTAAGGGCACATATTTTGTTTGACAAAATATCTGAACAAGCGAATAAACTTGTTTCAATAACAAAAAGACATAATAGAAACTCAAAAACAAAAGTTGTAGTTATTACTTCGGGGAAAGGTGGTGTTGGAAAATCAACACTCACTGCTAACATAGCTTACTTATTATCGCAACAAGGAAAAAATGTAGTTGTATTTGATGCGGATATTGGGCTAGCAAATCAACAAGTTCTTTTTGATATTAAACCTAAAAAAACATTTTTTGATTATTTAGATGGAACATGTTTATTAGAAGATATTTTTTTAGAAACTAGTTATTCAAATATCACATTAGTAGCAGGAAAAAGTGGATACCAAAATGGAAAACTAAATAATAGTATGATGTTTTCAAGAATTGTTGATGATATATTAGAATTAAATAAGTATGATATATTACTTATTGATACAGGTGCTGGTATAAATGAACATGTACAAGAATTTTTAAATTTAACCGATAATATTTTAGCAGTTACAACAACAGATCCTAGTGCATTAACAGATGTTTATGCACTTTTAAAAATGATAAGCCTAAAAAAAGAAAGGTTAATGTTGTGCTTTAATTATACCTCTAAATATGAAATTGGAGAAACAATAACTAAATCTATTACAAAGTTAGCATTAAAAAATAAACTTAATAGAAAATTTATGGTACAATATATGGGAAATATAAGTGAGATGAAAAGTATTGCAATAACTGGTAGATTGAGAAAACTTTTTACAAAAGAGTTAAGGCAAGAAATAGCATCTCAAGAGTTGCGAATGGTAGTTGATAACTTAGTAAAACAAATAGGATAAGATAATTATGAAGACGGAAGAATTTTCAAAAAGATTATTACAAAGTCGAATATTTGATACGTATGTTGCAGCAGTTTTTTTTGGTACGGTGATATTTTTTGTTATAAATGCATCTTTTTATACCCCTTTAGAGATGATGATCGGAATTGTTATTGTCACTATATTATTTAAAGGTGTTGCTAATATGATGATATCTATGACGATTTCTTTGTTTAATTTGTCAAACGAACAAGATAGAATAGAGTTTGAAAAATCATCAAATAGTTTAGAATCATTAATAAGTGATTTAGCTATACAAGAAGCTGCAACTCAGACTAACAAAACAATAAATAATAGTTAAAGGATAAAATATGAAATTAACTGAAGTAACAAATTCATTAAGTGGTATGAATAAAAGTTCACTATTAAATTCAGTTATCAGTAGTGGAGATATGTCAAAGAATCAGCAGTCAAATAGCGAATCTTTTGCCGAAGTTTTAAAGCAATCTGTAAATGAAGTAAATGATTCTCAAGTTCAGGCATATAATGCGATGGAAGATATAGCTACAGGAAAAGTTGAAAATTTACAAGAAGCTGTACAAAAGATAGAAGAAGCAGAATTGAGTTTAAAACTAGGACTAGAGGTTAAAAATAAAGCATTAAGTGCATATAAGCAAGTAATGGCAATGCAAATATAAATTTGTGAAGTTATAAAGGAGTTTACGATGGGTTTTTTTGATGGATACAATGTAGCAACATCTGGTATGAGTGCACAAAGAGAGAGAATCAATATAGTTAGTTCAAATATTGCAAATTCACAAACGACGCATTCAAAAGATGGAGGACCTTATAAAAAACAAAATGTAGTTTTTGAAGAGGTACTTCTTGACACAAATAATAAGCTAAATAAAAACAATAAAGCACATGACGATGAAAATTCTCTATCTTTAAAAGGGGTTGGTGTTCGAGAAATTCTTGAAGCTAAAAGTGAACCAATTCTTAAATATGAACCAACACATCCTGATGCTAATGAAGATGGGTATGTTGCATATCCAAATATAAATCCAGTAATTGAAATGGTTGATTTAATAGAAGCTATGAGATCTTACGAAGCTAATGTATCGGCATTTAAGACACAAAAAGACTTAGATACGAAAACACTAGATATAATTAAAACATAGGAAATAATCATGTCTTTAGATGTTTTATCAAACCTTAGCAAAGAGATTGTATCAAAAAAGGCTACTTCAACAGATTCGAAAGAAGATGTATCTTCAAAAAAAGAGGGTAGCTCATTATTTGATTCTTTAATGAAAGGTATTCAAAAAGAGAAACAACCTGATATTACTGACAAACCTCAAAAAGAGACTACAAAAAATGAAACTAATGAGAAAAAAGTTGTTGTAGATAGTAAACTTAATCAAGCACAAGAGAATGAGGGAACGAAAGAAGCATCAAAAAAAGTTTCTGAGGGATTAGTTGATTTAGTTGTTGATAAGGCTAAGTTAAAATCTCAACAAGAACTTCTTCCAGAAAAGACTGCAAAAAACACAAAAACTACAGAAGAGATAAAAACAGTTGAAACAAAAACAGCTGAATCAAAAACAAATGAAGAGATAAAAATTAAAGTAGATGGGAAAGCCAGTTTAATTAAAGAAGCAGTAGATGAGATAAAAAATGAGATTTCAAAAATAGGCAAAGAGGATAAAGAGAACTCAAAAGAGCTTGAAAAATCTAAAACAGACAAAAATAATACAGCAAAAACTACAGAAGAGATAAAAACAGTTGAATCAAAAACAAATGAAGAGATAAAAATTAAAGTAGATGGGAAAGCTAGTTTAATTAAAGAAGCAGTAGATGAGATAAAAAATGAGATTTCCAAAATAGGCAAAGAGGATAAAGAGAACTCAAAAGAGCTTGAAAAATCTAAAACAGACAAAAATAATACAGCAAAAACTACAGAAACTACAGAAACTACAGAAGAATCAAAAACAAATGAAGAGATAAAAATTAAAGTAGATGGGAAAGCTAGTTTAATTAAAGAAGCAGTAGATGAGATAAAAAATGAGATTTCAAAAATAGGCAAAGAGGATAAAGAGAACTCAAAAGAGCTTGAAAAATCTAAAACAGACAAAAATAATACAGCAAAAACTACAGAAGAGATAAAAACAGTTGAATCAAAAACAAATGAAGAGATAAAAATTAAAGTAGATGGGAAAGCTAGTTTAATTAAAGAAGCAGTAGATGAGATAAAAAAAGATATTTCAAGCATTGAGAATAATGAAGAAAACGGCACACTTGATTCTCTCACTAAAAATAATAATGAGGGTAATGGAAAAGAAACGACTAAAAGTAGTATAGCTAAGCAACAAGTTTTAGAAAATGAACTATTTTCAAAGAAAACAGAAACTCAAATTGATGGAAAAATAACTTTATTGGCTAATGGCTTTTTAAATTCTCAAGAAAAAAATAAACAAACTGTTTCTTTATCACAACTTTCAAATGCACAAAATAATATAGAAAAAAATAAAACTTTAAAATCTGTAAAAGATAGTGCTAATATGTTGGACTTAAACATGGAAAAGATTAACGTTGAACATAGTGATGAAAGTGGAAAAGCAAAAACTATAGAGGTCTTAAGCAAAGAAGATAAAGCATCACAATTGCAAAGAATTCAAAATCAAGGCGTAAATAGATTTATCATGGAAAAAGAAAACATGGTAAAAAATGAAGAACTTATAAATAGTGCAGAAATAGATAAAACATCTTCTGATAATGTACAACAAAAAGAGAAAAATATTTTATTAAATGTACCTCAAGCTGTAGTAGAAACAATACAAAGTAAAATTATAGGTGCACAACAAAAAGTTGGAAGCTTTATGAGTGAAGTTGCAAGAAATATGTACCTTAATTATAAACCACCTTTTACATCATTTCGAATGAATTTAAATCCTGCAAACTTGGGAAGTATCGCTGTAGTTATGAGAGCTAGTAAAACAGACAATAACATAAGTGTAAGTATGAATATGAATAATAATTCTACGATGGAAGTGATGGCAGAAAATAAAGTTGCTTTACAAACAGCACTTCAAAAACAACTTGGAGATGGTTCAAATGTAAGTTTGAGTTTTGACATGCAAGATGGTAGTAACACTGATCAGTTTGAACAATCTAATCAAAATAATAATTCAAGCAATCAAAATAATAGAGATAATAGACCTGAAGAATCTACGAAAGTAGTTTTAGAGGATGAAAATATAGAAGAATTAGATTATATGTAAAGGAAAAGCTTGCAACAGTTAATATCACTTATAGATCAACAAACTGTTATGGCTTTTTTGTTATTGTTGGGTCGAGTTTTGGCTTTTATGGCATTTATGCCAGTAGTTGGACATAAAACAGTTAATCCAACTATTAGAATTGCAGTCTCATTTTATTTAACACTTTTTTTATTTCCTTTAATTGATTATGATAAAAGTTTAATAACTGAAGATACTTTTCTTTTAGCATTAATTAGCGAAGTAACATTAGGACTTGTTGCTTCTTTTTTGGTGCAAATAATATTTTCTGCTGTTCAGATAATCGGTGATTTAATAGGATATGCGACTGCTTTATCTATGGCAAATATGTTTGATCCAGCAACTGGTACACAACAAGGTATTGTAAGTAGATTTTTGTATATGGTAATACTGGTAATTTATTTAGAATCAGGTATGTATGAAATAACACTGTATATCTTGGGTACAAGTTTTGGACACATTGCATTAGGAACCTTTGATCTTTTTAGTTATGATGGAATTTTATATGCAACGCAAGAGATAAATAGAATGTTTGCATTTGCATTTTCTTTTGCTTTTCCTCTATTTTTTATAGGGTTTATATTGGATATTTATTATGGATATGGAACTAAATCAATGCCAGCATTTTCACCATTTGTGGTTACTTTTCAAATTAAATTTGCATTAATTATGATCTTTATGATGTTTGGAATGGAAATATTTGTAGATAGTTTTACATCATATTTTACAAATAAATTTGAGTAAGGTAAGTAAATATGGCTGATGAGCAAGAAAAAACAGAAGAACCCACCTCCAAGAAGATAGAAGATGCCAAAAAAGAGGGAAATGTTTCCAAGTCTGCTGAAGTTCCTGGGGCTGCAATACTTTTTTTTAGTTCTATTTATTTATTGTTTTTTGGAGATCCAGTATTTCTAGAGATTAAAAAAATGATGTATTTTATATATGCATTTATTGGGCAAGAGATGGATGGTCGAAGTTATTATGTTATAGCTTCTACGGTAATTAGTACATTGTTGTATGCGTTATTACCGCTTTTCGTATTAGTATTGTTATTAGCTGTAATATTTAATGTAATACAATTTGGTTTTATTGCAACCCCTTTAAAAATAGAATTAAATAAGATTGACCCCGTAAGTGGCTTTAAAAATGTATTTAGTATGAAAAAAGCAATTGAAGCATTAAAGCTAACAGCAAAGTTAACTATTATTTTCGTAGTGATGGTTATTTTATTTGGCATAATTTGGGATTCTGTACTAGCTATGATGGATAAAAATATCAGAGCATCATTAGAAGCGATGATAGAACTTACAGTGTATTTTTTATTAACAATTCTATTTATTATAATCCTTTTTGCTATAATAGACTATATTTTTACTAATTATTATTATATTAAACAATTAAAAATGTCAAAACAAGAGATAAAAGATGAGCATAAGCAAATGGAGGGAGATCCAATTGTAAAAAGTAGGATTAGACAAATTCAGATGAAGATGTCAAAACAAAGAATGATGGCGGATGTACCAGATGCAGATGTAATTATTACAAATCCTACCCAATATGCAGTTGCATTACAGTATGATAGTGAAAAGTCAGATGCTCCTGTTGTGCTTGCAAAAGGGATTAACTTTTTAGCATTAAGGATAAAAGAGATAGCATTAGAAAGTAAAATACCAATAGTTGAAGATCCTGCCTTAGCACGTGCATTGTATGAACAAATAGAAGTTGAAGAAAAAATACCAGAAAGTTTTTATAAAGCTATTGCAGAAATTTTTACTTTTGTGTATAATTTAAATAAATAGAAGGTGATTAATATAATGTTTAAAATAAATTTTTTATTACTAATGTTACTTGTTTCTACTCTTTATGGAAAGAAAGATTTTTATTATAATTTTATAAATCCAGATTTAACACAAATTTCTCAAATCGAAAAACGAAAAATTGTTGGGGCTAGTGATAAATTAAAAGAGATTAGGCGTTATATAAAAGAGGGACAGCTTGATGTTGCTTTAAAAAATATAATAATGTTTAGAAATAGTAATAAAATTGAGATGTTAGATTCATCTGCTGTGTTGCTTCAAAGTGAAATTTTATATAAGTTAAATTTAGTGACAAAAGCAGCAGAAGCTAATGATTTACTAGAATCTGCTATAAATGACTCAGAAATTTCTCAAGATGATTTACTTGAAGCGTACAGGTTATTAGTTTTAATTAAAATTAAATTGAATAAAACAGAAGAAGCAGAATATTATGCAAAAGCAATTGAACATAGCTTTGATGATCCATTATCAAAAGTATATGGAAAAGTTTCACTTTCTCAAATATATGTAAAAAGAAGAGATTATAGAAAAGCAATTAAAGTTTTAAGACAAGAACTTATTAATACAACTAGTTTAGAAGTAGCAACAATAGTAGCAGATGAGCTTTATGATGCATATATTTTAAATGACCAAAAAGAAGAAGCATACGATTTAGCTCAGAAAGTTCTTAATAGGAATATTGATTATTATGCCAATGATAGTTATAAAGCATTAAAAAAAGTTAATAAACTAGTTGATGCGAATATGTCGGAATTTGCTATTAAGATTTTGAAAAAATTGATAGAAAACTCAATACATACAGATAGTATAGATAACTTTCGATTTAAATTAGCAAATGTTTATATGAAAATTGCAGGATATCAAAAAGAGTATTTACCTCAAGCAAAACAGATATATGAAGATTTAATTCAAGCAAAACATAACAATCCGTATCGAAAAAGAGCAAAGATGTATCTTGATGAAATTATTATGAGAGAAGGTAAATTTGAACCTGCTATGATGGCTTCAAAATATAGTGATTCAGAAACTATGCAATATAAGGCTATGATGCAAGAATTATTGAATGCTATAGAAGATGAAAAATTTGAACAAATCATCAGAATGAAAAAAATATATCAAGGTATTTTCCCATCAATTGTAAAAAGGTTTGGTTATGATAGCATTGAGGAGATATATAATATAGTTAATTCAAAAATGCTAGAATATTATTTACAAACAAATCAATGTAAACAGCTCAATATAGTAATTAAAGATATTGCAGATGATGTGTTACTATTACTTATAAAAGATGAAAAAATTATAGATAAATTATTTAATTGTATGATTGAAATACCAGATGAAAGATCGTATCAGGTTGCTAAAGATGTTTATGGGAAAGCAAAAAACAATAGAATTTATTTATATTTAGAAAGGGTGGCATTATTATTAAATAAAAATGATGATGCAAAAGCATTCTCTCAAAAACTTGATATGTTTAGTGATGCAAGTGTATTATCTGATGAATTTTTATATAGATTTTTAATTTACGCTAATGAAGACAACTCTCAAGCAATGCAAAACTATTTTGCTTATGCCAGAGCTAATCCTGAATTTATTATAAATAATCAAAATAATCCATTAATTATAGATTTTTACTATCAATATTATCTTTATTTATTAAAAGAGAAAGAGGAAAATGAAGCTATCTCTATATTAAAAGAGTTATACAAAAAACAAAATGAGATGAAAGCAAGAGTTTACTCACCATTTGTCGAAATAGAATTAGCTAAGTATGCAAAACTTGATGATAATTATGAAGAAGCATTAGAATATCTACAATATGGACTCAATATTAAAAGATCCAAAGATGGAAAAAGTATAGATAGAAAAATTAAAGAGGAAGATTTAGCTTATATATATTATGAGATTGCAAAAATATATGAATTTCAAGGGAAACAAAATAGATACAAAGATGCTATTAAAAAATGTCAACGATTAAAAATTGAAGATAGTTTTTACAAAAAAATGTGTGATAAATTGTGATGAGTAGTATAAATAATTTAGATGATATATTAGACCAAATAAATTCTAAGAGTCTTTTTATACCATTTGGAAGAATTGTAAATATAAATAGTTCTAGTATCGTAGCTATTGGTTTAGATGTAGCAATTGGAGATATTGTAAAAATAGAATCAGAAAAACATCTTTACACGGTTCTTGGTATGGTAGCTTCTATTGATGCAGATCATTTTACTATTGTTCCTTTCTCTTTTATAGATGGATTTAAAATTGGGGATAAAGTTTATTTACAAAAAGAGGGTTTAAGTGTTAAGTGTGGTTATGGTTTACTAGGAAGAGTTATAAATGCACTTGGAGAACCAATAGATAATGCAGGAAAAATTACAAATCTTGAGGAAAACTCTGCAATTAATAAAGACACAATTTCACCACTTGATAGAGGTATAATAGATCAAAGGTTTTCAACGGGCGTAAAAGCTATAGATTCTATGTTAACATGTGGAAAAGGGCAGAAAGTAGGAATCTTTGCTGGTTCAGGTGTTGGGAAGTCAACTTTAATGGGGATGATTGTAAAAGGGTGTGAAGCACAAATAAAAGTAATTGCACTTGTGGGGGAAAGGGGTCGTGAGATACCTGAATTTATCCATTACAACCTTGGAAACAATCTTGAAAATACGGTTATAGTAACGGCAACTAGTGATGAATCTTCATTAATGCGAAAATATGCAGCATTCACAGCTATGGCAATTGCTGAATTTTTTCGAGATAAAGGGCATGATGTTTTACTTATGATGGATAGTGTTACAAGATTTGCAATGGCACAAAGAGAGATTGGTTTGAGTACTGGTGAACCACCAACACAAAGAGGTTATCCACCTTCAGTTTTCTCACTTCTTCCACAACTTATGGAAAGAGCTGGTTCTAATAAACTAGGTACAATAACGGCTTTTTTTACGGTACTTGTTGATGGGGATGATTTAAGTGATCCAATAGCTGATCAAAGTAGATCAATCCTTGATGGACATATAGTACTTACAAGAAAATTAACCGAGCAGGGTTTTTATCCACCCATTGATTTACTACAAAGTGCCTCAAGGGTAATTGATAAAGTTATATCAGTTGAACAATATAAACGTTTTTTAAAGTTAAAAAGGGTATTATCATTAATAAACGAAAATGAGGTACTTTTAAGAATTGGTGCTTACAAAAAAGGTATGGATAAAGAGCTTGATGATGCTTTGCTTAGAAAAGAGAAAATCAAAAAGTTTTTGAGCCAAGGTATAGATGAGCTGTATTCTTACGAGTCTACTGTTAAAGGGCTAATGGAGGTCACAAATGATTGATACAAGTAGTAGTATGTTATATTATATAGGTAATTTAAATACTGAAAGTCAAAGAATAAGCTATCAAATGGCTACTGGAGAAAACCAAGAGTTAGGAAGTGAAGATGCGATGCTTCACGCAAGTCTTATAAATATAGAAGATAAATTAAGAGTAACAGAGTCTTTAAAGTTACAAATTACGAAAAGTAATGTAATGAATGAAGTTGCTGATTCAAGTATGGAAGAACTTAAAAATATTTTAGGTACAGGAACAAATAGTATCCAAACAGACCTTTTAAAAGGACTAAACTCAGGAATGCAAAGAAGTGATATGTTAGCGCTTGCTACAAATCTTCGAGGTATGAGAGAAAATATGATTGATTTGGTAAATGTACGTGTTGATAATGAATATGTATTTGCAGGTTCTGATTCAACGGAACAAACTATGACAAAAGATGCAGATTTTGATTTAAATGGACAAATTGAATTTGACGGTGATGGATTTTTACGAGAAATAGCTGTTCAGCCAGGAAGTTATAGAGACAGGGGTATTACAGCATACGATGTGGTTTTTTATACTGCAAGTAAAGCAAATGCAGGAGAAACTTTTACTTTTAGTGATGGAGAAAGAATTATTGACGAAAGTGGTCATGAGTGGAAGTTAAATGAAGCAGGAACAATGCTTCAGCAATATGATTTAAATGGTGTTATATATCATCCTCCTGTAGAAGAGCCTATTACTGTCACTACTCCAGAGGTATATCCAAATGCTGATGGACAAGTAACAAAAGCAACTTATTCAATAGATGTACCAGCTGCAGATGCAGGAAGAGTTTTTGAAGCAAAACATAATTATTTTGATGATTTAAATGTAATAATAAATGCTTTAGAAGGTTATAGAACAGGACCAGATGGACAAAAAGATACAGCAATTGAACTTACAGATGAAGAGATAAGAAAAACACTTAGTAATGGTTTAGAACTTACATCTACACAGTTTGATGCTACAAATGTAGGACATGGAGAACTAGGTGGTAGAAATGCAGTATTTGAAGTAGCATATGAAAAATTAGTTACTCAAGAGACCCATTATAATATATTACTTCAAGAAACAGGTGGTGCAGATATGGCAAAACTTGCTATGGAGTCAGCAGCATTAGAGATGACATATTCAGCATTGTATTCAACAATATCTAAAATGAATTCAATGTCTTTAGTTAACTTTATAAACTAAATAGTAGAAAGAATTAGTAATAGATGGGTATAAGGGAGATATTTTTTAAGAAAGAGTATGTTCTTATTGCATTCATTTTTTCGATGTTGGCAATTATCATCGTCCCTTTACCAAAGGGGATGTTGGACTTTTTTTTAATACTCTCTTTAACATCAGCTATTTTAATTCTTTTAATCTCTCTTTTTATACAAAAACCAACTGATTTATCAACATTCCCAACACTTTTACTTATATTAGTACTTTTTAGACTTTCCCTAAATATAGCCACTACCAGATCTATACTTAGTGAAGGTCATAATGGTCCAGAGGCTGTTAGTTCTATAATATCTGCATTTGGTGAGTTTGTTGTTGGTGGAAATATGGTAATTGGGGTTATTATATTTATTATCCTTGTACTTATTAACTTTATGGTTGTTACAAAAGGTGCAGGTAGGGTTGCTGAGGTTCAAGCAAGGTTTTCTTTAGATTCATTACCTGGGAAACAGATGGCTATTGATGCAGATTTAAATGCTGGATTTATAGATGACCAACAAGCAAAAAAACGTAGAGAAGAGCTTGCTAGTGAAGTAAGTTTTTATGGTACTATGGATGGTTCTGCTAAGTTTGTAAAAGGTGATGCTGTTGCTGGTATTATTATTACAATTGTAAATCTTGTTGGTGGATTAATGATTGGTATATTTCAACACGATCTTACAGCAGCTGAAAGTTCTGAGATATATACAATTTTAACGATTGGTGATGGACTTGTAGCTCAAATACCAGCGCTAATAATCTCAACAGCAACAGCAATTATTATTACACGTTCAAATACAGATGAAGAAAAATTTGCAAGTGGTACTATATCTCAACTTGTAAATGATAGTAAAACACTTATTATTACAGGTGTTGCATTGATGTTATTTGCATTGGTTCCTGGATTTCCAAGTGGAATATTATTTGTAATGGGTATGTTGCTTGGTGGAATTGGTTATATTGTTTATATGGTTGAAGCAGAAAAAGATAATGCTTTTACTCGATTTATTAGAGGTTCAGATACTGTAAAAGTATCTAAACTAGAGAAAGAAAAACAAGCAAAAGAAAAAGCACAAAAAGCACAAACTCCAGCTATGACGGAAGAACAAACAATTGATAAAACAATGAAACTAGAAGTTCTAGAACTTAAACTTGGAGCGCAACTTTTAAAACTAGTTCAAGGGGATAGTGAACTTCTTGATAAGATTAAAGGGATTAGAAATAAAATTGCAGCAGAACTAGGTTTCGTAATACCACAAATTAGAATTAGTGATGATACCTCTTTACCTATGAATGGATACTCATTTAATCTGAAAAGAATACCAATTGCAACGGGAAATGTAGAGTTAAATAAACTTTTAGCAATGGGTGGCATTGCAGGTGCTAAAATAAAAGGGAAAAAAGTAAAAGAACCTGTTTTTGGTCTTGATGCTACTTGGATAGGTGCAGAAGATAAAGATGAAGCTTTAAATAGAGGATTTACAATAGTAGATGCTCCAACGATAATATCAACACACCTATCTGAACTCATTAAAAGACATTCTGAAGATATTATTACAAGACAAGATTTGGTTGATATTATTGATAGATTAAAAGCAGATTATCCTATTATTGTTGAAGAGGCTATGAAAGTTACAACCTATGGTTCATTGTTGAAAGTTTGTAAAGATTTACTCCATGAAAATATTCCACTTGTGGATATGATTACAATTCTTGAGGCAGTTTCTGATATAGCAGAACTTACAAAATCACCAGATATTTTACTTGAGCATGTACGTTCAAAATTATTCAGACTTATTACAAATAAATACACAGCAGCAGATGGTGCAATGCATATTATTACTATTAAATCAGATTTAGAACAAGATTTTATTGGAAAACTTCAAGAACAACATGGAGTAAGTCAACTATTACTAAGTATTGGTGAGATAAATAATTTAGTAACAAAAACAAGAGAATTAATGGGAAAAGTTGAAGAAAAAGGAATTGCACCTGTGTCTATGATTGTTGATCCTAGTTTAAGAAGACGAATATCTGAGATTTTTGAAAAGTTTGGTTTATCAATTGCTGTATTAAGTCATGCTGAACTTGATTCAAAAGCAGATTTTACTATTGAAGGTACTTTAGAGTTTTAAGTATCCTTTAGATAAAATACTAAAATTTTAACTTTAAAGGATAATCAATGAATCAAGATTTAATCGGTTCTTTACTACCACTTGTCGTATTATTTGCGATATTTTATTTTCTAATTATTAGACCACAACAAAAACAACAAAAAGAGCATAAAGCGATGATAGAAGCCTTAGAAAAAGGTGATAAAGTTGTAACAAATGGTGGACTTATTGTAGAGATTACAAAAGTAGAAGAAAGCTTTTTAACTGTAAAAAGTATAGATGGTAGTCAATTAAGAGTTGCAAATAACTTTATTTCTAGTAAATGGGAAGACTAATTTAAAAAGCCAAAAGGATATAATTCTTGCATTTTTTTAACTATAGACTAGTAATATTTTTACTAGTAACCGTATTTGGTATAGTCTTTTCTATACCATCTTTTCTCCAAACAGACGAAGGGAAAAAAATCTCTTTAGGTCTTGACTTACAAGGTGGACTTCATATGCTTTTAGGTGTGCAAACACAAAAAGCAGTTGAGGGAAAAATCAAATCAGTAGCAGCAACAGTAAAATATTTTTCAGATAAAGAAGCTATTTTAATAGAAGATTTACGAATTGAACCTGACTATTTAAGTTTTATACTTTTAGATAGTGATGAAGTGTCAAAACTAGATGAGATGTTAGCAGAGATACAAGGACTTGATATAAATAAAAGTGAAGATTTAGTTTATACAATTAGTTTAACTCCTGTAGAGGTAGAAATAGTAAAAGATATGGCAGTTGGACAAGCTGTTGAAACAATAAGAAATAGACTCGACCAATTTGGATTAGCAGAACCTTCTGTTGCTAGACAAGGAAAGTCTGATATTGTTGTTGAACTTCCTGGTATTAAAACACCTCAAGAGGAACAACATGCAAGAGAGCTTATTGCAAAACCAGCAAATTTAGAGTTGATGGAAGTTGATGAATTAAAATCAGATCAAGTATATGACTTAACAGAAGATCAAGCACAAGAACTAGGTGATATTATTCTTGAAGATACAGGAAACTCACAAGTAAAATATCTTGTAAAACAAATACCTATTTTAACAGGTAGTGAAGTTGTTGATGCAAAAGTTGCTTTTGATCAACAAACAAATCAACCAATTATTAACTTTACACTTAGTAGCTTTGGCGCAAAAGTATTTGGAGATTTTACAGCTAAAAGTATTGGTAAAAGACTTGCAGTTGTTCTTGATGGAAAAGTATTCTCAGCACCTTCAATAAGAGAAAGAATAGGTGGTGGAAGTGGACAAATAAGTGGAAATTTTACAGTAAATGAAGCAGGAAATGTTGCTATTGCTTTACGAAGTGGAGCTTTACCTGCACCTGTTATTATGCTTGAAAAAAGAAGTGTGGGACCTAGTTTGGGTGCAGATAGTATTCAAGCTTCAATGTTAGCGTTGATAAGTGGATTTATCTTAGTTATAATTTTCATGATTGTGTATTATGGCATGGCAGGGATTATTGCGAATATAGCTCTTATAACAAATATATTTATAATTGTTGCTATTATGGCCATGTTTGGAGCAACTTTAACATTACCTGGAATGGCAGGTATTGTATTAACTGTTGGTATGGCAGTTGATGCGAATGTTATTATAAGTGAAAGAATTAGAGAACTTTTAAAAGAGGGTAAATCGGTTCATAAAGCGATAGAAGATGGATACAAAAATGCAATGAGTGCTATTTTAGATGCAAATATCACAACTCTTTTAGTTGCAGTTATTTTATACGCTTATGGTACAGGACCTGTAAAAGGTTTTGCAATTACTATTAGTATTGGTATATTAGCATCAATGATTACAGCTATTTTAGGAACACATGGTATCTATGAAGCACTTATGCCAAAAATTGCAAGAGACAAAAACTTAAGAAAATGGTTTGGGGTGAAATAATGGAAATTTTTAAATCAGATAAAACTTACAATTTTATGGGAAGAAGATTGCCATTCTTGGGATTTTCAGCTATTTTAGTTATTGCCTCTTTTGTATTACTTTTTACAAAAGGGTTAAATCTAGGGATTGACTTCTCTGGTGGTACACTTATCCAAGTACAATATACAAAAGCAGCACCAATAAACGATATAAGAGAACTTTTATCAAAAAATAGTGCATTTGAAAAAGCAGTTGTTACAAAATTTGGTAGTGATGAAGAGATTATTATTAAAATTCCAACTTCTAGTACAAGCCTTGGAAAAGATATAGGTGATGAGGTTAGAGACACCCTAAAACCAACAGGAACTTACGATATAAGAAGAGTTGATATGGTTGGTCCAAAAGTTGGTGATGCTTTACAAGAAAAAGGGATTATGGCATTGAGCCTAGCACTTGTAATGATTTTAATTTATGTTTCTTTTCGATTTGAATGGAGATTTGCTATTGCTTCTATTTTGGCACTTGTTCACGATATATCTATTGCCTTGGGTGCTATTGTATTATTTAGTATAGATGTGAACCTTGATATTTTAGCAGCGATACTTACTATTTTAGGATATTCTTTAAATGATACAATTATTGTATTTGATAGAATTAGAGAAAGTGTAAATACTTCAAAAGAGAATCATTTAGATGCAGTTGTCAATGAATCAGTTTCAAAAACATTAAGTAGAACTACACTTACTTCATTAACTACATTTTTTGTTGTATTAACATTATATCTATTTGGTGGAGAGATTATAAATGGCTTTAGTTTCACTTTACTTGTAGGTATTATCGTAGGAACTTACAGTTCTATATTTATAGCTGCTTCATTTTTGGTTCAACTAAATTTTTCGATAGAAAATTATAGAAATGCAGAAGCCCTAAAAGAGAAAAGACAAAAAGAAAAAGATAGAATTAGAGCACAATTTGAACAAGGTATGGTATAGATAATTATGGGTAAATTATTTGGTACAGATGGAGTACGAGGTCAAGCGGGAACTTTTTTAGATGCAATGACTGCGTTAAAATTAGCACAAGCTGTTGGGATATACTTTAAAAAACACTCTCGTACAAAAAAAATTCTTCTAGGAAAAGATACTAGAAAAAGTGGATATATGATAGAAAATGCACTTGTAAGTGGACTTACTTCAGTTGGATATGATGTTATTCAAATAGGACCTATGCCAACTCCTGCAATTGCTTACTTAACTGAAACAATGCGTTGTGATGCTGGGATTATGTTAAGTGCTTCACATAATTCTTTTGAAGATAATGGTGTGAAATTTTTTGACTGTCATGGAGATAAACTATCGCTTAAAATAGAACAAGAGATTGAAGATATATTTTTTAATGATAAATTACTAAAAGATTCTCAGTGTACTCACAAAGATATTGGTCGTGCAAAAAGAATCAATGATGTGATTGGACGATATATCGTTTCTATAAAAAGCTCATTCCCTACTGATTTAAGTCTTAGTGGAATGAGAATTGTTCTAGACTGTGCAAATGGTGCTGGATATAAAGTTGGTCCAACAATATTAGAAGAGCTTGATGCTGATGTTTTTACTGTAAATGATACACCAGATGGATACAATATAAATGAATCTTGCGGTGCTTTACACCCAAAAGAGTTGGGAAAACTTGTGGTTCAATATAGAGCAGATATAGGAATTGCCCTTGATGGTGATGCAGATAGACTTGTAATAGTTGATGAAAAAGGTGAAGTTGTTGATGGAGATAAACTTATTGGGGCACTTGCTGTTTATCTTAAAAATACAAAAAAACTTAAGAATGGTTGTGTCGCCACTGTGATGAGCAATAAAGCTTTGGAAGACTATTTATCTGAAAATGATATTGAACTTCACCGTTCAAATGTTGGTGATAAGTATGTTTTAGAGATTATGAAACAAAAAGATATAAACTTTGGTGGTGAACAAAGTGGACACATTATATTCTCAGATGTTGCAAAAACAGGGGATGGGTTAGCTTCAGCACTTCAAGTGCTAGCACTACTTCTTAGTACAAAACAAAAAGCAAGTGTTGCTTTAAATCCATTTGAGCTTTATCCTCAAGTTTTAAAAAACCTTATTGTTGAAGAGAAAGTTCCACTTGAAAAGATTACTGGGCTTGAAGAGTTACTTCAATCGTTTAGAGAAAAAGGTTTAAGAGATTTAATCAGATACTCTGGAACAGAAAATAAGATACGACTTTTACTTGAAGGAAAAGAGAGTAAAGTGGTAAATAGTTGTATGGAAGAGTTACAAACATTTATTAAAAGTAAGCTATGTTAAAAAAACTTTCTATATCAATAATACTTTTCATAGTATTATTTTCTATAGATCAGTATATAAAACATCTCTTTGTAGATGGTTTTGAACTCAAAGGGGAGTGTATCTCTTTGGTTCTTGCTTACAATTATGGGGTAGCATTTTCTATGTTTGCCTTTTTAGAAGAAAATCTCAAATATATTCAAATAGCTATAATGGTAGCAGGCGTTATATATTTAGCATTTCATAAAGAGTTATTTCAACAATATTATATCCCAGCTTCACTTTTACTAGCAGGTGGAGTGAGTAATATTTATGATAGATTTATCCACGGAGGAGTTGTTGATTATGTTTATTGGCACTGTGGATTTGACTTTGCAATATTTAATCTAGCTGATGTACTTATAGATATAGCTGTTGTACTCATACTTCTTATAAGTTACCTAAATTCAAAAAAAGAATCAAAACAACACACCTAATTTCTCTTCTTTTTAGTTCACAATTACTACACAATTTATTTATAGAATCTCTAATATAAAAATTAGGAGTTACTATGAAACCAAATAATTTAGGTCAATTAATTTTAGGAACAATACTACTAGTTAGTACATTAAGTGGATATGATAGATATAATTCTTATGGAGAAAAAGAGGGCTTTAAAAAATATAAAGTTATCTCTTCAACCCCAATAACACAAACTGTAACACAAAGAGTTAAAACAAGTGAAGAGATAAGAGATAGAGTTGTTAAAACTGCTGTACCATGTGGTAGAAGTGTAAATAGAAATTCAGTAGGTTTAGATACTATTATTGGAGCTGGTATTGGTTTAGCTATTGGACATAGAGTTGGAAAAGGTCATGGTAGAGATGTAGCAAAAGTTCTTGGAGGACTTGGAGGTGGATATATAGCAAATCAAATGAGAGGAAATAGTTATGAAACTTGTTATGAAAATAGAGTTGTTCAAGATATAATTCCTAGATATGAAACTATTACAAAAGAGGTAATAACAGGCTATAATAATTCCATAATAGTTGATGGAAAAAAGTTATATAAAGGGTCTAGCGAACCTTTAAATTTTGTAAGAGTAAAAAAAACATACAGTGTTTATTAACACTGTATTGATAAAATTATTTTTGTAACTCTTCAAGAGTTTGTTTTACAACATCTGCATGTTTTATCTCAATTGGCTCTCCATTGAGTTTTTTCTTTTGTCGTACCTTTACATTTTCCCAAACGGCTGCAATATCACCTTCAGGATTGATGATAAAAGTTGAACGAACTACACCCATATATTTTCTACCATAGTTCATTTTTTCTTGCCATACACCATACGCTTCACAGAGTGTTTTCTCCTCATCTGCAAGAAGTGTGATAGTAAGCTCTTTTTTCTCTATAAAATTTCTATGCTTTTTAGGGCTATCTGGGCTAACTCCAAGTATCACTGCATCTAAGTCATCAAATTGAGCTTCCGCTTCTGTAAAATCACACGCTTCATTTGTACACCCTGGAGTGTTGTCTTTTGGGTAGAAGTAAAGTACTATCCATTTCCCTTTTAAATCGCGTAGACATATCTCAACTTCATCTTGGTTTTGATTACAAAATTCTGGTGCTTTTGTTCCTATTTCTAACATACATATTCCTTTTTTTTATTTAAATTTTATTTTATTGCTATAAAAGTTGCAAAATTTACCCACTTGAATATACACTCAATATGTTTAAACCCAGCATTTTTTATCATCTTTTGATTTTCATCATAACTATATGGTATAAGTACATTTTCTAACGCTTCTCTTTTTTGGGCTATCTCAAACTCACTATACCCTTGCTCTTTTTTGAAACGGTAATACTCATCTATAAATTGTTTATTTAAAACCTTATCTTCGCAAATAACTTTCTCACTAAAAATAAACACTTGACCATCATTTAATGAATCATAAATCTTAGAGATAAGTTTTTCCCTTTGAAGTGGTCTTATAAACTGCAAAGTATAGTTTGAGATAACTACATCAGCATTTTGAAGCTCAATATTAAATATGTCATCTTGAATAAAACTAATATCATGACCATATCCTTTTGCTTTGTGTGAAGCTCTGTCTAACATTGCACTTGAGGTGTCTATACCTATTAAGTTCAATTGATGATTAGTATGATTTGCTATATTTATAAGTGTTGTTGCAGTGGAACAACCTAGGTCATATACTGTACTATCTTTTTTTGTATATTTGAGTGCAAAAGAGGTAGTAAGATTTAACATCTCTTTATAAAATGGAACTGAACGACTAAGCATATCATCAAAGACAGATGCTACATCTTCATCAAACTCAAATTGTTTTGTGATCGGTTTTTCAAATATTTTATCTTTCATTGGCAGTATTGTATAATAAAAATGGTATTAAAGCATTTAAGAAAAGGATTAACGATAAAAATTTTAAATAATTTTGGATATAATCGCTTTTATGATAACAATAGAAAATATTCAACAAGCAAAACAAAGACTAGAAACAATTATACAACCAACACCTACATCATATGCACCCATTTTAAGTGCAAATAGTGGTGCAGAGGTATATTTAAAAAAAGAAAACTTACAACTTACAGGGAGTTTTAAACTTCGAGGTGCTTTTAATAAAATAGCAAAATTAAGTGATAGTGAAAGAGCAAAAGGTGTAGTTGCTGCAAGTGCTGGTAACCATGCTCAAGGTGTGGCATTTAGTTCTAAACATTTTGGTTGTGAAGCAACTATTGTGATGCCAGAAGCTACCCCACTACTAAAAGTAAGTGGTGTTCGATCTCATGGTGCAAATGTAGTTTTACATGGGTCGAATTATGATGAGGCATATAAATATGCTACTGATTTTGCAACAAAAAATGATAAAACTTTTGTACACCCATTTGCAGATGATGATGTGATTGCAGGGCAAGGAACTATTGGATTAGAACTTTTAGAAGAGATAGAAGATATTGATGTAGCAATAATACCAATTGGTGGTGGTGGATTAATCTCTGGAATAGCAAGTGCATTTAAGCAACTGAAACCATCAATTAAAATTGTAGGTGTTGTAGCAAGTGGAGCTAGAGCTATGAAAGAGTCTTTTGAAGCTAAAACACCTATAGATTCAGTCTCTGTAAAAACTATAGCAGATGGTATTGCTGTAAGAGATGTAACCCCTAAAATGTTAGATAATGTTTTGGAACTAGTTGATGAGATTATAGAGGTTGAAGATACTGAAATAGCATCTGCAATTTTATTTTTACTGGAGCAACATAAGCTTGTAGTTGAAGGTGCTGGAGCAACAGGAACAGCTGCAGTTATGCACAATAAGTTAGATCTAAAAGGGAAAAAAGTAGTACTACCTTTAAGTGGTGGTAATATTGATGTAACTATGTTAGCACAAATTATCGAAAAAGGTTTAGTAAAATCTTCAAGAAAGATGAATTTAATCGTTACTCTTATAGATAAACCAGGAAGTTTAAAAATGCTTACACAAATCTTCGAGGAGTTGAGTGCTAATATTGTACAAATAGATTATGATAGAGATTCTGTAGCACTTGATTTTGGAGATGCAAATGTAACTATTGCTCTTGAAACAAAAGGGGAAGAGCATCAACAGTCAATAAGAGATAATCTTAAAAGTGCGGGATATAGATTTAACGAGTTATGAAAGAAGAAATTCAAGGGATACTAGAAGATAAGTCAATTCTTTTAACACAGCAGTATTTTAAACTTCAACAACTTTTTGAATCAAAGTATGGAAAAGATACTGTTGTTTTGATGGAGGTTGGAACTTTTTTTGAGACTTATGAAGTAAATAATGATGAGGAGCAAATAGGAAAAGCTAAAGAGATTGCAGAATTATTAAATATCCAACTCACACGAAAAAACAAATCGATCCTTGAAAACTCACAAACAAATCCTTTAATGGCAGGAGTACCTGCTGTATCTTTTGAAAAACATATAAATCGTATCATCCAAGAGCAAAAATACACAATAGCGATTATAAAACAAGTTGGAACGCCACCAAATGTTAGAAGAGTATTAGATGCTATAATATCTCCTGGGACAAACTTTGATTTTGCTGTTTCTAGTGATGAGAATAATATTACCTCAATTACAGTCGATATGGTGCGAGGAAATTATCTTATAGGGTATAGTGCTATAGATGTGACTACAGGAAAATGTTTTTTCAATGAGATGTTTGGTACTAGCGAAGATCCAAGTTTTGCACTTGATGAGGTGTTTAACTATATGAATATGCACAAAACAAGTGAAGTGGTTATAACTTTTTGTGAAAAAAGCATTAATCAAAAAGAGGTATGCGAATATCTTGAACTCTCCCAAAAAACTTTTCATATCTCAACTATGCGACCTAAAATTGCGTATCAAAATGAGCTTTTTAGAAATGTATTTGATATACAATCACTTCTTACTCCAATAGAGCATCTTAATATGGAGAGATTTGCCTTAGCTAGTGAAAGTTTGGCGATACTAATAGATTTTGTTATAGGACATGATAGTAAGATAATAGAGAAACTATCTTTCCCTGTAAAACTTGATGTGAGTCGATATATCTATCTTGGAAACAATGCCTTAGAGCAGTTAAATATCTTAGAGATGCCCCATCAACCAAATCTCTTAAAGCTTATAAATAATACTGCAACTGCTATGGGGAAAAGACTTTTAAAAGAGAGACTTACTCATCCCATAAAAGATGAAAAAGAGTTAAATAGACGATATAAGCTTAGTAGTGACTTGTATGACTATCACGCTCCTATAGAAAATAGTTTAAGTAATATTTATGATATAGAGAGACTCACAAGAAGAATTAAACTAAATCGTCTTCACCCTTTTGAACTAAACTATTTGTATGATTCCTTAGGGAGTATTAAAGAGATAGTGAAGTTTATGGAGAACTATAACTTTGTAAAACCACCTTGTAGTAGTGAAGATATTGCTATTTTTATTAAAACTATTGAAGAGACTTTTGATCTAAGTTGTAGTGGGAAGTTTATGTTAAAAGATATCGATTCCAATATGATAGAAAAAGGGATTGATAGTAAAATAGATGAGTTAATCAAACAGAATGAACTTTTAGAAGAGAAGCTTGATATTTTTGTAAATCATATTTTGAAATTTTTAAAAAGTGATGACAAAAATCTTATCTCTGTTACAAGACTGGGGAAAGAGGGGTTTTTTATAGGGCTTACAAAAAATAGATACTCCTCAATAAAAAAAGAGCTTTTGGAATCACATCTCATTATTGATGATGAGTTGTACCTATTTAAAGATTTCTCTATAAAAGTGCAAACTAATAGTGTGAAGATAACCAATAAACTTACCTCTACTATCTCAGACCAATATGTCCATAACTTACAAAAAATAATTGCACTCAATAAAGTGATATTTAAAGAGAAAATAGAATATTATGAGAAAAAGTTTGCCCCTATGCTTTTGGATTTGGTTGCTTTTATAGCTGAAGTTGATTTAACAGTATCAAATATAAAAACAGCAAAAAAATACAACTTTGTACAACCAAAGATCGTTAAACAAGAGGAAGTTAAAACAAACTTTTTAGAACTTATAGATTTAAGACATCCTATTATTGAAACAAGTGAAGAGAACGGTATCTATGTACCAAATGATATTGTACTTGGTGATTTAACAAAAGTATCAAAAGAGCATCAAGATAATTTGATTATCAAAAACTCAAGACCTGATAATATGCTTGACAATAAGATGCATGGTATTTTACTCTATGGGATAAATAGTAGTGGGAAAAGTTCTCTGATGAAATCAATAGGGATAGCTGTTATCATGGCTCAAGCTGGTTTTTATGTGGCTTGTAAATCTATGCGATTTTGTTTGTTTGATGAGGTATTTACACGAATTTCTGGAAGTGACAATATCGCAAAAGGATTGTCCTCTTTTGCTGTTGAGATGTTGGAGTTAAAAAATATTTTTAATAGAGCAACATCAAACTCACTTATACTAGGAGATGAGATAAGTCATAGTACAGAAACTATGAGTGGAGTAAGTATTGTTGCAAGTGCTATACTTAAACTTGCCTCTTTAAAATCACAATTTGTATTTGCTACACACTTACATCAACTTCCAGAGATAGAGGAGATAGAGAAGTTGAAAAATATCATCTGTTTACATTTAAGTGTATTGTACAATGAAGAGGATGATAAACTTGTCTTTAATAGAAAGTTATCCCATGGGAGTGGAAGTAGTATGTATGGTTTAGAGTTTGCAAAGTCTTTACATATGGATAGGGAATTTTTAAGTGTTGCAAATAGTATCCGAAAACGACTTACGGATGACTATGATACTTTAGAGAGATTATCTCAAAAGAAAACTAGCACATATAATAAAGATTTATATGTTACTTCGTGTGCTATATGTGGAGCAAAAGTTGATGATGTTCACCATATCAAAGAGCAACAAACAGCAGATGATAAAGGTTTTATAGGACACATAAATCAAAACCATAAATTTAATCTTATACCACTTTGTAAAAAACATCATAAGTTAGTGCATGAGGGGAAGATAAATATAAATGGGTTTGTAACAACCTCTAAAGGGTTAGAGCTTCATTATTCAGATTTAGAAAGTAAATCTAACTGAACCTTAATTTTATAAAGAGTATTTGAAAACCTTTACTATCTACTATAAGACAGTAAAGGTTAAAGTGTTATTCTTTTCCAGTAGTTGTTAATATATAGTTTTTATACATATAGTAACCTGTTCCGATTATATATACGAACCAACCTAGAATAGGAATAAAAATCAATAGAGTAATAACAAAATGAATCAGTGTAGGAATTATTGCTGTTCCAAATGATTGCTTTGCTAAGGCAACTCTTGATATTAAAGTTCCTATAAATCCAAAAAAGAAAGTTAGTGCTATTGCAACTAAGCCAAATGCAGTATTTGCATTTTCTTGAGCATGATCTCGAACAGTATAAATATCCACTGCTTTGTTTTCATCATCTATATTAAAATCAACTTTTAAATCTTTTTTTAACTCTACATCTTCTTTAAAAGACTCTTTGTTAAAATCATATCTATTCCCATCGTCGCCTGAAATAGTACCTGTATTTGAACTATTATCAAAACCTAATATTCTTCCTGTCATCTATACTATCCTTTTCTAATTTATGCGATAGCAGGTTTTTTTGCAAATTTAATACCTACAAGAAGTAGTATTATCCCAGCAATTGACATTCCACCAAACTTAGCCCATAATGCACCCATTGAAGTACCTTGCATAGCTAGTCCCATTTTTATCATAGGATTATTTGCATCAACACCAAGTAGGTCAACAACATTTAATAACCCAAGTCCTCCAACAACTAATCCTATAAGAATCATTATAATTCCTACAATTTGTTTACTTTCCATTATCGTTCCTTTTTTTGAGTAAAAGTATATCTTGTTCAACTTTATAATTCTTTAAAATAACTAAAAAAATAATAATAAATATAAAAATTAATATTTTTAGCTATTAAAAATATCATAAGTAAAAAAACATTAATAAATTTGTAACCACTTCTAAAGGTTTGGAGCTGCATTATAGTACTGTAGAATAGTTATTATAAATATAACTACAAAACCAAAATAATTAATATTAGTTTATGGTTTCTATGATAAAATTTGTATAAGATGAATGGTGGTTAGTAACCATTCACTTTAATACAAGGAGAATACTATGAATACAAGTATAGTAGGAAGACATGTTACTTTAACAGATGATTTAAAATTACATATAGAAAGCACAATAGATACATTTAAAAAATACAATTTAGATATGATATCTGTAAATGCAATTGTTTCTCAAGAACAAAAAAATGGTAAAAATGTGATAACATTTGAATATGTTTTAAATATTGCAAATATTGATACAGTTGTTGTTAAACAAAGAGATAAAGATTTACATAGTGCGATTGATATAGCTACAGATAGAGTTTGTAAAATATTAAGAAGACATGCAGATAAAATAAAAGCACATGATGCTACAAAACTTACAGATTTAGAGATTGCAGAGCAAGAAGATAGTGTAGCAAAAGAGCTTGAAAAATTAGATTCTGAAATTGTACCTATGAAATTAGAATCTTATAAGCCAGTTGAGATAGAAGAAGCATTATCAGATTTAAAAAGTAGTGATGCTCACTTCAAAGTATTCTATGATATGGATGATAATTTTAGAGTATTATATAAAATGAAAGATGGAAAAAATTTCGGTTTATATTAATAAAACGCTAAAAATTTAGAAAAGGTTAAGTTCACGCTTAACCTTTTTTTATGGAAAATTCAAATTTGTATAAACCTAGTAAAATAATTTATATAATAAGTATGTATATTTGATACAAAGGGTAAAATATAATATTAAACAAAATAATAATTTTAGAATATAAAGTATATTTGTACTATAATTATTATTAAAACTTATATATAATAAGTAGTAATTATTAATTTAATAAGGAAATACAATGCAAAAAATTTTAGGAAATTTATCTTTAAAAACGAAACTTCAAATACTTACTTTTATCCCTATGGCAGGGTTGTTATATTTTATTATAACTACAGTTATACATTCTTATACTCAAACCCAAGAGATGAATAGACTCTCTCCTTTAGTAGCAGTGACAAATAATATTGCAAAAATTTTAAATGAACAGCAAATAGAGAGAGCATACACAGCAGGTTTTATAAGTAGTCACGGAGAAAATTTTGAAAATGAACTTTTAGAACAGAAAAAGAAAGTTGACAAACTTTATACTGATACAAAAAAATTTGTTATTAATATGGAAGTTAAAGAGGAGATAAAAAATTTAATTGAAAAACAAACAACTTCTGTTTATAAAAGACTCAATGGCGTAAGAGCAGAGATTAGAAAAGATAATATTGATAATGTGAGAGCGACAAATGCACTTAATTTTTATACTTCAATGAATAATAGTTTGCTTGAAACACTCCTATTATTGACACATTATAGTGATAATGCAAAAATCACATCTCAAATATTTACATACTATAATATATTGGCAACTAAAGATGATACAGAGTTGATTCGTTCTTATGGACTCAATACTATTAATGAACTCGATAATATAACAGATGAAAATGATAACAGTAAAAATATTTTATATGGACAAATAAAACTAAAGTCGGTTCTCACATCAGAAGAGTTAAAACTTGTTGTATTTTTAAAAGTAGCAAACAAAGATACTCTTGAATTTTATAATAAATTAATGAAATCAACAAACTTAGATAACTACAATGAATTTGTAAGATCATTAGCAAATGATGATGATTTAGATTTATATCAAGGTGAAGGGGAGAGCTTTTTTCAACTTGCAACACAAAAGGTTGTATTATTTAAAAAAATTGAAGAACATGTTTCAAATAATATAAAAAATGATATAGAAACATTAAAAAGAAATGCTCAAAATAGTTTTGTAAGTAATGTTATTTTAGGTGTTGTAATACTTATTCTTACACTTATAATGGGATTAATGATATATAAAAGAATTGATTCTGATATGAAATTACTTAAAACAAATTTATTAGACTTCTTTGATTTTGTTTCTAAAAAACAAGATGATATTACAATAAAAGATGTTGAGGGAAGTGATGAATTTGCAATACTTATTAATACAATCAATAAGGAGGCTTTAAAAACAAAAGAATTAGCAAGTAAAGATAATATTGTATTAAAAGAGATTGATGAAACAATAAGTAGAGTTGAAAATGGATTTTTTACCTATAATATTAAATCAGAAGCGGGAAGTGATTCTGTAAAATTATTAAAAGACAATGTTAATAATATGATAAATACAACAAAAGAGAAACTAGACACATTAAATCTTATATTAGAATCATATGGTCAGTATCAGTATGATTTCAAATTAAATGACACTCAAAGAAAAGGGATGGCTGGAGATATTGGTACATTAAGTACATCTTTGCTTGCTTTGGGTGAAGATATTTCAATCTTTATGGCAACATTTAGTAATGTAGTAGATAATTTAAATCATAATACAAATATCTTATTAGATACATCTTCCTCTCTTTCAAATTCTTCAAATAAACAAGCAGCTTCTTTAGAAGAAACGGCGGCATCGATAGATGATATAACTACAACAATTAAGTCAAATACTTCACATGTAGCAAAAATGTCAAATATCTCCGATGAACTCCAAAGTAAAGCTAACAAAGGAAATACACTTGCTAATGATACATCAAAAGCAATGGTTGAAATTAATGAAAAAATAAATCAAATAAACGATGCAATTAGTGTTATTGATCAAATTGCATTCCAAACAAATATTTTAAGTTTAAATGCTGCAGTTGAAGCTGCAACTGCAGGTGAAGCAGGAAAAGGTTTTGCAGTTGTAGCACAGGAGGTTCGAAATTTAGCTTCAAGAAGTGCAGAAGCAGCAAATGAGATTAAACAACTTGTTGAAGATGCAACACTAAAAGCAACAACAGGAAAAGAGATATCTGTAACTATGATAGATGGCTATAGTGAATTAAATGATAAAATTACACAAACAAAAACAATTATTGATGATGTAACAGTTGCTTCAAAAGATCAACAAAATAAGATAGAACAAATTAATGCAGCAATATCTCAAATAGATACAATGACGCAAGAAAATGCCACAAGTGCAACAAGCTTAAATACAATATCAGCAGAAGTAGAAAAACTTTCAAAAGAGATAGAAGAAACTATAGCCCAAGCACAATTTAATGATGAATATAAAAAAATAGTATGTAACCCAAATCTTGCTCATACAATCTCATCATACAAGAGATACCACATCTCTTTTAAAAGTGATAATTTTAAAAGACTTAATGAGTTTGCAGATTTTAAAGTAGTTGACCATCAAAATTGTGATATGGCAAAATGGATTTTAGAGCAAGAAAATAATCAAGAACCATTTACAAAATTATCTTCATGGGGTGACTTGAAAACTACGCATGAAAATTTTCATAAAAGTGTACAAGAGTATATCACTGGAAATGCAACTAATGTAGAACAAAAATTACAAGAGAAAAAAGCACTAGAGATTGAAGAAAATACATTAAATGTATTTGAAAAATTAAATAGTATTTTAAGAGATAATTGTAGTAAAAACTATTGAAAAATTAAGTTTAATAGTATACTATATGAAAAACTAAATAAAGTAGTATAGATGACAAAAATAGCAGTGTTAGCTTCCCATAATGGAAGTGGATTTGAAGCACTATATAAAGCTTCAAAAACAGATAAATTAAATATACAAATAGCTTTGGTTATTTCAAATAATACAAATGCAGAAGTTTTAAAAAAAGCTACTACATACAATATAGATAACTTTATTGTAAATAAGCAACTTTGTAATGATGTAGATAGTAAAATAGAACAGTTATTGGAAGAATATAACTGTGAATATATATTTTTAAGTGGATATATGAAAAAGATATCATCATCAACCGCTAATAAATATAAAATTATCAATTCTCATCCAGCACTTTTACCAAAGTATGGAGGGGTTGGTATGTATGGCAAATATGTACATGAAGCTGTTATTAAAAATAAAGAAACAATAAGTGGTGTTACGATTCATGAAGTAAATGAAAATTATGATGAGGGAAAAATAATTCTACAAAAAAGTATTGATATAGATGAAAAGGAAACAGTTAATAGCCTAGAGTCTAAAATAAAAAATTTAGAACAAGAAGCTATTGTGGAAGCTTTTATAAAGTTACTTCAACCCAGTAAGTAGAAAGATTGGAAAATCTTTATGAGGTTTTTTAGCAACACTTACTTCATGAATTTCCAACTGTTTAAATCCAGCTTCTGCAGCACATTTTAAGATAAATTCTTCATCAAAACCAAAATGAAATACTCCTGTATCTTCAGAATGAAAACTTCCATCTTCAGTATATAAGTCTGATAAAGCAATCGTCCCACCCTCATCAAGCATACGGTGAAATTTTTTAAATAATTCTACAATATCTTCCACATGATGTAATGTCATTGAGGAGATTATTCCATGAAATTTTTTATCTATATCGCTTTTAGATAAATCAAGTTCTAGAATTTCTAAATCACAATCAACTAAATCTTTGTTGGCTTGTAGCTCTTCATTCATAGATTTTGACATATCTATCCCTGTGATTTTTCCTACATAGGGAGCAATTTCAATAGATAAAAGTCCTGTACCACTACCAAAATCCATGATATGCATATCTTTTGAATAGGATATTTTATCTATCATTCCATTTGCAATTGTTTGTACATTTCGTACTCTTTTACTATCTTTACTGTATGTTTTAGATTTATTTTCAAAAAAATCTTTTTCTTTCATATTTTCTCCTAAAATGGTGCTTTCCCTGTCCAGTCTCTTATGAGTGTAATCTCTTCTTTTGTTAACTTTGTTTCTTTATGTAAAGAGATATAACTAGAAAGTGGCATTGCTGCATATACTGTTCTAAATATACCTTTGAGTTTTTTGTCTTTCTCTTTTTGGGTATAGTTTTCCCAAGTTGAAAAATTAAGCCATTTTCTCCCTAAATCAATATGATTTTTTATCATAAAAGAAGCAGGTGCAATAGAAGCATACCACGGTACTTTTACCTTATTTGAATGACAATCATAACATGAACGTTTAAAAATCGTCATAACCTCTTGTGGTGCTTTTATTTCGAGATTTTTGTCGGTTTGTGGATTTTCAATTTTTGCTGGGATAAATTGCAGTAATAATAGTATAACAATGAGAGAGATGAAAATTTTCTTCATTTAATTCCTTGGTTTTGTAATGTATAGATGAGGATTCATCTATACGGTAGTTTTATAGTCCTAAATTATCTAGAACTTTATTTTCAACATCTCGTAAACTAACAAAAGGTTTTGTTACATAATCTGTTGCACCTATTTTATTTGCATCAATTACAGAATCAACTGTTGAGTATGCAGTCATCATGATAACTTTTTGATTTGGATTAGTCTCTTTTATCTCTTTTAAAAAATCTAGTCCATTCATTTGCGGCATCATAATATCTAAAAGTACTAAATCAAACATCCCTTTTTTTACATCATCTAAGGCGATTTTTGGATTAGAAAATGTTACAATTTCAAATTTATCACTTCTTTGTAAAAATCTTGCAAGAGTATCTAAAATATCTTGTTCATCATCTATAATAACTATTTTTTTATTCATTTATTTTCTCCTAGCTTAATTTTATTTACAGTTTTCTTGTTTTACTATATCTAACATTGCAAATACTTTTCCTGTTGCATGTTCTATCTCATTACCTATTGCAAGTAGGTGCTCATTTGAATCATTTTGTGCATTATGATCAATATATTTTTGAACTGTTTTATGTACTTGTGCATGGGCGATGTTTAATTGTTTCCAGTTTTCTGTTTTTGTAAAATCGTAACCAGCATTTTCCTGTTCTTTTATCCAACCTGCAAGTTTACATTCATGTTCATTTGTAACAGTAAAACTTGCTCTTTCATTCAGCCTTTTGAAATTTGATGTTTTAAAGTGGAGATGATCAAGTTTTAGGCTATTAAGTTTATAAACTTTTTCTACATCACACACTTGATTTCTCGCTTTTGGGTCATAATGCGCATGGTTTGCAATACTTATTAGTTTTTCCGATAAAGATGATACCTCTTTTGCTAAAGAGTCAATATGTGTAGCATCATTTGCATTCTCTTGTGTATTTTTATCAAGTATATTTATTGCATCATTAATTTGCATAATACCTTTAGTTTGTTCACTAGAAGCTTGTGCAACGAGGTCAATCATTTGTTTGTTTTGTTCAATTTTTGCAGTCAATTCTTCATAACCATGGATCATAGTGTCTGCTATTTTTTTACCTTGATTTGCTTTATTATTTGCATTTTCTACTAGCTCTTTAATATCTTTTGCAGCATCCGCACTTCTCGCTGCAAGATTCCTAACCTCTTGTGCTACAACTGCAAAACCTTTTCCTGCTTCTCCTGCAGTTGCAGCTTCAACTGCTGCATTTAAACTTAAAATATTTGTTTGAAATGCAATTTGATCAATAACTGTAATTGCTTCATTTATTGCTGTAACTTGCGCATTTATTTCACCCATAGATGAAGCAGTTTCTACTGCTAATTGTTGCCCTTGCGACGAAGATTCTATCACTTCATCAGATAATACAGCCATTTTATTTACATTTTCACTACTACTTTGAATATTACTAGAGATCTCTTCAACAGCGGCTGCTGTTTCTTCTAAACTAGCAGCTTGTGCATTTGCTGAGTTTGATAAGGAATTTGCAGAAGTTGACAATATATCAATATTATGAGAAAGTTGTTCACCACTCATCATAATTGTTGCTAAAAGTTCAGATATATTACTTCCTATTGCTTTTGTACCAAATACCATTGAACCTATTGTACCACTAACATTTTCTACATTAAAAGTATAATCAAATTTAGCATTTCCATATTCAATCAATGCTTTATCTAAGGCATTAAATTTTTCACCTAAATCTTGAATCATAGCATTTACTGAGTTTTTTAAGTCATTTGTTGATCTATTGTCTGTTTCAGATTCTACTGTATAAATGAAAAAACCTGCTCGTGCCATCTGTATAGCTTTATCAACTTCTTCTACTACCATCTGGTCTTGTTTCATAGTGTTTCGTAGTTTTTCCATATATTCATTAAAATGAGATCCTAACTGTCCTATTTCATCATTGGTTTTAATCTCGATTTTTTGGTCTGCACTGCTGTAGTTCATTAAGGCAACAACAGAATCTGTTAGTTTTGTAAGCGGTACTATAATAGTTTGATTAAGATTTATAAGAGTAGTTACTAAAGTAATAATAGAAAATAACAATAGTATTATAAGTGATGAGTTGATAATCATTTGCGCATCAAGAATTGATTTTTGAATTATAGCTAAGGGTCTTCCACTAAGGTAAATACCTAATTTTTTTCCTTGGAAATCTACGACATTATCAAATGTATAATAATATTTATCTCCCATAAAATAACCATCTGCAAAAAGTTGTTTCATATCTATCTTTTTTGCATCATTGAGAAAATCTTTATTAACAAATTTTTGAGAGATAAGATAGTTTTTAAATTTGTTTGTGTCATTAAAAAGTTTAACACTTTGTTTTTTTATATCCATTAAAAATAAAAAACCATCTTTTTCTTTATCAAATTTTTTTGCTACTGAATTAAGACCTTGGATAAACTCTAATGAACCTAAATGAATACCATCATCATCTTTAATAGGAACAACTGAACGTAAAGAGAGACCAGCTTTACCTAGTTCCATTGTATTAATAGGTTTTATTGTTTGATTTACTTTTACAACACTATCTCTAAAAGAACTTAAATCATCACCATATTTGTCTAATTTCCAACCTCGTACAAAAGACTTGTTATCTTTAGTGTGGATATGAACTTTGATATTTTTAAATGGAGTATACTCTTTCATCTCTTTTGATATTGTTTTCAAACTCAAAATGGCATAGTTTCTATCATTGAGTCTTAGAGATTTTTTAATTCTACCGTCATTTGCGATAGAAAGAGCATTAGAGATACCTACAGACATTTTTTCTTCAACACTATTTCGAGTAAAACTATGTAACTCTTCTGTTGCTTGTGTATAAATATCTTTAGCCGTTTCATTTTTGAAGTGATTTAATACAAAAAAACTTGCTAATAAAACTATTACAGTTATGATTATACTAATAACCGTAAACCTATTTTTGATAGATTTTTTTTTCATCCATTTATCTCCTAATTAATAACTTTACTAATGATATTAAAACTTTGATTAAAATCAAATTGTTTCTTTAAAGTATAGAAAGATTGGTAATTAAACAGGTATTAAAAGAACATCTCATAAGGTCTTGTTATTTGCAATGATAAGTTTTGTATGGAGATATGTCTACTCTCTCGTATAAACTCTTTCGTATCAAAAAAAACAATAACTGTTGGGATTGTTAAAACATTAAATTGTGCAGCAGTTTGGGTGTATTTATCAGCACTAATGTAGATTTGTTTTATTTTTGGAAATTGTGTTGTAAATAAATTTTCTATTTTGGGTTGTAGCACTTTACAAACACCACAGTTTTCACCACTAAAATATACCATAAGAGCATTATTGGTTTGAATCTCATGTTGAAGTTGTTCTATATCCATTGTTTATCCTATAGTAAAATATATTTAGCAAGTGCTAAAAAGCTGAAAAATCCCATAATATCAGTAACTGTAGTAAGTATAACTGTACTTCCTATTGCAGGGTCAATTTCAAATTTTTTAAGTAACAATGGAATAATAGCTCCAAAAAAACCTGCACAAAAAAGTGTGATTATCATAGATAGTGCTATTACAAATCCTAACATAATATTATCAAACCAAATAAAAGCGATAACACCTAAAATTAATGCAAATAGTATTCCATTAAGCAGGGATAGAAAAATCTCTTTTTTTACTGCAAATCTACTGTTTTGTTCATCAATATCTCCCAGTGCTAATTGTCGTACCATTACTGCAAGTGTTTGAGTACCAGCATTTCCACCCATTGATGCAACAATAGGCATCAATATAGCTAGTGCAATAAATTCTTTTATAGTTTCATCAAAAATACCTATTACAAAAGATGCCATTATTGCAGTAATAAGATTAAGAAAAAGCCATGAAGCTCTTTTTTTCCCTGTATGAAATAACTCTTCATCTTGTTCATAATCTTCATCAACACCAGCTAGTTGGTACATCTGTTCTGTTGCGTTTTGCTCAACAACATCCAAAATATCATCAGAGGTAATTCTCCCTAATAATCTGTCTTTGTAACCAGTTACAGCAACAACAGAGAGGTCATAGTTTTCAAACTTTTTTACAACATCATCAATATTGTCATCTCCAACTACGGAAAAAGGTTTATGATTTTTATCGATAATTTTTTTATATTTTAGTTTAAAATCATAAGTAATTAAGTCTTCTAAAGCAACAGAAGCTATAAGTGTAGTATCATTATCTACAATGAATACTTGGTGTATATTTTCTATCTCATCATTCTTTTTGAGTACTTTTAGTCTATTAATAGATTCTTGTATAGTTTCATTTAGATTTGCACTAAAAAGTTCGGTTTGCATATATGCACCGGCTTTTGTTTCATCATATTTTTTTAGCCAGTTTATATCATCTTGATCATCTTGATCTAAAAGCCCAAGAACATCATCTGCTTTTTGTTTATCAATATCTTCAATATCTTGAATAATATCAGTTGCATCATCGGTTTCTAAATCTTCAATGGCTAGTGATATTTGCTCATAAGATAAAGAATTATAGGCTTTTTCTCTTAGTGAGTCTGGAAGTTCAAGTAAAACTTCACCTAAATAAGCTTTAGGAATTTTATGAAGAAAATCATAAAAAAGTGTATCATCTTGTTTTTTTATTTTTTTTAATTTTTGAGCTACATCATTTGGATGAAGATTTTTGATGTTTTTGAGAAGCTTGTCTAAATCTATACTTTCAGTTTTATTTGACATGATAGTTCCTATAGTTTGTAAGCTAGTTCAAAATTATTAAGTTTTAAAGGAGTGTTTTTAGTAGTGATATCAGCATCTAAATCTTTTTTAAGAATATGTGTTATTTTCATAAACTTTTTCCGTTTTTCTCCTGTAAGTTTTGTTTTTGTCACACTTATTACTTTGAGAGGATTAATAGCTCTACCATTTTTATAAAGACCAAAATGTAAATGAGGACCTGTACTTCTTCCTGTTGTTCCAACTCTTCCTATAAAAGTTCCTTGTTTCACCCAAGACCCCACTTTTATTCTATTGCTATAACTGTTAAGATGTGCATAAAGTGATTTTAAACCATTACTATGTCTTATCATAACAGTTTTTCCGTAACCACCTTTTCGCCCTTTGTGGATAACTCTTCCATCAGCAGTTGCAAATACTTTTCTTCCTGTCGGTGCTGCGAAGTCAACTCCTAAGTGAGCTCTATATCTTTTTAAAATTGGATGCCATCTTTTTTGTGTAAATCGACTTGATATTCTTTTGTATCTTAAAGGAATTTTTAATAAAAAGCTCGTAAGACTTTTCCCTTCCTCATTGTAATATCTTTTGTCATCTGGATTTTGAAAAATATAGTGGGCTTTTCGTCTCATTTTTACAGAAGCTGCTAAAATTTCAGGTGTTCCAAAATATCTACCCTCTCTAATTTTTTGATTGAATATGATTGAAACAGTGTCGTTTTTACGCAGTCTTTTAAAGTTTACAGATTTTTTGAATGCAAGTATAAATTCATTTGCTAGTGATTTGTTCCCTGTTATCTCAACAATATCTTGATATGGGGAATTTTGTATTGAAATAGTGATATTTTGTTGAATCTCTCTGTATTGTATAGGGATAATGTCTAATTCAAATTGTCCAGCAAGATTTTTGAATATATGTATTTGCATCTCTTCACTAATAGGAATGAGTGCCTGTTCAAATTTATTTTTAGCGTCATGCATTATTTGAAACATTACACCTGCATAAATTTCACTACAAAGTTCCTTATCTGTTTTTGAGAGGTTGAAGTATAAGTCTTTAGGTATTTGATGTTTCTCAAAAAAAGTAAGAAGAGTTTCCCCTTTCCACCAAACATCTTCTTGTACATAAGAAGCTAGACAAATAACAGCAGATAAAACAAATGATAATAATATTTTCAATAAAAACTCTTTAATATATGTAATTTAAGAGTTTTATTATACAATTTCATATCTTAAAATCTAAAAAAATCGGAAAAGTTAATGATAAAAAAAATAATCGTAATGTTATCTATCTTTGTTAGTATTGCATTTGCCACCCCTGTTGATATAGTCAAAATATATAGAGAACAAGGATTACAAGCTGTTGAAAAAGTTCTTGAAAAGCAATTACAAAATAAACAGTATTGGGATGAAGCTCTTAAACATAAAGATACTGATAATGGTTATTATGAATCTATTAAGTATGTAGTAATTTGTCAAAAAAATGTAAAAGATATAATTTTATATGATACTGAAAAAAAAGAAAAACTTCTTTCATCAAATGTTTTTGTAGGAAAAATAGATGGTGATAAAAAAGTTGAGGGAGATTTAAAAACTCCAGTTGGGGCTTACGATCTTACAAGAAGACTCACCTCTCTTGATCCTTTTTATGGACCTTTAGCATTGACCACAAATTATCCAAATTTATATGACAAAGTAAATGGGAAAACAGGACATGGTATTTGGATACATGGTTTACCTGAAAAAGAGGAAAGAGATGATTTTACACAAGGGTGTATTGCTTTAGATAATACAATCATAAAAGAGTTAGATAACTCAATAAATATTGAAAATTCTGTGTTAGTAATAAGTGAAAAAAAATTACAAAAAGTTTCAAAAGAAGATATTGGTATTATCATGACAGGAATTTTTCAATGGAAAGATGCATGGAAATATAACAATTTAAAAAAATATTTATCTTTTTATGCTGATAATTTCAGACGAACAAATGGACAAGATTTAGAAAAATTTACTATTTTTAAAAAAAGAATTTTTGATAGAGAACAGAAAAAAACAATAACTTTTTCAGATATTAACATAATACCTTATCCAAATGATCAACAGAAAAAGTTATTTAAAGTAACTATGAAAGAGCTTTATAAAACGCGAACATATAAGTTTGATGGGAAAAAAGAGCTTTATGTTGAGATTGATAATGGTAAGTTTAAAATTTTAACAGAAAGCTAATAAAATACCTTAAACTTTTATACAAGAAAATTACAGTACAATCCCGATAAATTAGAACTATATAACAGAGGATTTGATATGTTAGATTTAGCTATTATAGGTGGTGGACCTGCTGGGCTTACTGCTGGACTTTATGCCACAAGAGGTGGTTTGAAAAATGTTACTATGTTTGAAAAAGGATTACCTGGTGGTCAAATAACTCAAAGTAGTGAGATTGAAAACTATCCAGGACAACTTGAAGTAATAACTGGTATGGAGCTTATGGATAAATGGCCAGAACAATGTCAAAAATTTGGTTTAAAACATGATATGAGTGAAGTGAAAAATGTTACAAAAAGTGGGGATGTTTTTACATTGACTTTAGGAAATGGTGATACACAAGAAGCGAAAACTGTTTTAATAGCTACAGGAAGCGTACCAAAATCAGCTGGTATCAAAGGGGAAGCAGAATTCTTTGGAAAAGGTGTAAGTACTTGTGCTACTTGTGATGGTTTTTTCTACAAAGGGAAAGATGTAGCTGTTTTAGGTGGTGGAGATACTGCTGTTGAAGAAGCAATTTTTTTAGCGAATATATGTAAAACAGTTTATGTAATTCATAGAAGAGATGAATTTAGAGCAAGTCCTCATGAAGTTGAGAAAATGAAAAAGTTTGATAATATAGTTTTGGTTCTTAATCATACAACTGAAGAGATAGTTGGCGACAATATGGGTGTTACAGGTATTGTTGTAAAAGATAAAAATACAGAAAAAGTTAAAACAGTTGATGTTCATGGGGTATTTGTTTTTGTAGGTAGAGATGTGTTAAACCAAACACTTATACAAGAAGATGGAAGCTTTTTATGTGATACAGACAAAGCGGGACAAGTTGTAGTAAATTTAAAAATGGAAACTTCAGTACCAGGCCTTTTTGCTGCGGGTGATATACGAATAGATGCTCCAAAACAAGTAGTATGTGCAGCAGGTGATGGTGCTGTTGCAGGTATTGGTGCAATTGGATATTTACAATAAATTAGAAAATAGGAAAAATGATGTTAAAAGTTGGGATTTTAGGAAGTACGGGTAGAGTTGGGTCATTATTAATAGATGATTTAGAAAATGATGCAAATGCAAAGGTAGGAAGTGTTCATGTATTTGATGACTTGAAAAAAACTTTACCGCAAGATACAGTTGTAACAAATGATATGAAAGCTATGCTTGAAGCATGTGATGTTGCTATTGATTTTTCTGCACCTAAAGCTACAGAGGAACTTTTAAATACAGTTATAAAAATTGGTGGAAATAAGCCTTTAGTTATAGCTACAACTGGATTTAACGAACATCAAAGAAACCTTTTAATAGAAGCAAGTAAGGTTACACCAATTTTATATGCTACAAATATGAGTTTAGGGGTTGCAGTATTAAATAAATTAGTTTCATTAGCTTCTAAAACATTAGAAGATTTTGATTGTGAAATAGTGGAACAACATCATAGATATAAAGTAGACTCTCCAAGTGGAACAGCGTTGACTTTAGCTGAACATGCAGCAGAAGCAAGAGGATTAGAGCTTGATAAAGTAAGAGTAAGTGGACGAGATGGTGTTATTGGTGCAAGAACTAAAGATGAGATTGGTGTTATGAGTTTAAGAGGTGGTGATATAGTTGGACGACATACTGCTGGATTTTATAACGATGGTGAATTTATAGAGTTAAATCATACTGCAACTGCAAGAAATACTTTTAGTAAAGGTGCTATAAAAGCAGCTAAATGGCTGGTAAATCAAGAAAAAGGACTATACAGTATTAACGACTGTTTAGGATTATAGGAAAATAATATGTGTGCTATAGTTGGAATATACGGAAATGATAATGCAGCCAGATTAGCTTCAGCAGCTCTTTTTGCAATGCAACACAGGGGGCATGAAGCAACAGGAATTAGTACTGGTGGGTATAGTGATAAAAAGATTTATACTATCAAAAAAAGAGGTTTTGTTCGAGATGTATATGATGCAGAAGCTTTTGAGGTTCTAAAAGGGGATATGGCAATTGGTCATAATCGATACTCTACAGCTGGTAGTGATAGTGTATTTGATGCACAGCCAATTCACGCTAGATATAAACTAGGTGAAATCTCTATAGTACATAATGGAAATCTTGTAAATAAACAAGAGGTACGACAAAGACTTATTGATGAGGGTTCTATATTTCAAACGGGAATGGATACAGAAAATCTTATTCATCTTATAGCGAAATCAACAAGAGATAGATTAAGAGATAGAATTACAGATGCCCTTGAACATGTAAAAGGTGCATATAACTTTATTATACAAAGTAGAAGTAAGTTATTTGTTATAAGAGACAAACACGGAATAAGACCATTAAGTTTAGGGAAACTGAAAAGTGGTGGTTGGATTATTGCTAGTGAAACTTGTGCTTTTGATTTAGTTGATGCTGAATTTGTAAGAGATGTAAAACCGGGTGAAATGTTGATATTCTCAGAAGGTTTTAAAGCACCAGAATCTATTCAACTTTTCTCAGGATTTGAATTTAGACCGTGTGCATTTGAATATATATATTTTGCAAGACCAGATAGTGTTATTGATGGAAAGAGTGTATATAAAGTACGAGAAGAGATGGGAAAAGAGTTAGCAAAAAATGACTCAAAAAGTGCAATAAAAGCAGATATGGTTATACCAGTTCCAGATAGTGGTGTACCTTCTGCTTTAGGGTATGCACAACAAAGTGGTATACCTTTTGAACTAGGGATTATTCGAAATCACTATGTTGGTAGAACATTTATTGAACCAACACAAGAGATGCGAAATCTAAAAGTAAAAATGAAATTAAATCCTATGAGATCTTTGATTGCTGGAAAATCATTACTTGTAATTGATGATTCTATTGTAAGAGGAACTACGAGTAAAAGAATAGTACAGATGCTAAAAGAAGCAGGTGCTGCTGAAGTGCATTTTAGAGTAGCAAGTCCTATGATTCAACATCCTTGTTTTTATGGTATTGATACTCCTACTAAAGAGGAACTTATTAATGCTGTTATGACTAAAGAAGAGGTATGTGAGTATATTGGTGCTGATTCTTTAGAGTATCTTTCTATTGATAACCTAAAAGATTCTTTAGGTAGAGATAGAAACTACTCACTTGTTAGTTTTGATGGCGATTATTTCGTAGTTTAAGATTAGGAAACAGAAGTAAAGTTTTGAAACATTTAAATACAATAGGTAGATATTGGCGAAAAAAGTATTCACAAAAAATTTTTAAAGTGCCTATTAGTATATCTGGATTTACTTGTCCAAATATAGATGGTACAGTTGCAAAAGGTGGTTGTACCTTTTGTGAGAATGAATCTTTTTCTCCTAATTTAGTAGACAAGTCAAGATTTAAACTTAATCTTCATTCAAAAGAAAATCCATATTTAGAAAAACAACTTTTGCAACTTCAAATGCAATTTGATGCTACAAAAGAGAGATTAGAAAATAAATATGGTGCAAAAAAATTTATAGTTTATTTTCAGTCATTTACCAATACTTATGCACCCTTAGATACACTTAAAGCTCTTTATGAAAAAGCTTTAAGTTTTGATAATGTGATAGGTTTAAGTATAGGGACAAGAACAGATAGTATCACAGAAGAAACTTTAGATTATTTGCAAAAATTGTCTCAGGATAAAGAGATTTGGGTAGAGTATGGAATTCAGTCTATTTATGACGAAACATTAGAAAAAATAAATCGTGGACATACTTTTGCTAATATAGAAGAGTGGATTTTAAAAACAAAAAAAAGAGGTCTTTTAGTTTGTGGACATATGATATTTGGACTTCCTAATGAAACGCAAGAGATGATGATTAAAGGGGTAGAAGAGTCTATAAAATTAGGTATAGACTCTATTAAATTTCACCCTTTGTATGTAACAAAAAATACATTATTAGCAAATGAATACAAACAAGGTGAATTTACCCCAATAACTGAAGAACTTTATATTGATACACTTGTAAAGTCTATTAAATTATTACCAAAAAATATTTCAATATCAAGGGTAACAGCAGGTATTAGTGATAGTACATTACTTGATCCCCCTTGGTGTAATAATAAACACAATCAAATGTATAAAATTAAACAAGCATTACTAAAAGAGGGTCTAATTTATTGATGGAAAAAAATTTAAAATATTCACGATGTGAAAAACTTTTTGGAGATGATTTTGCAAAGTTACAAAATGCAAAAATTATTTTACTTGGTGTTGGTGGAGTGGGCAGTTTTGCATTAGATGCTTTGTACAGAACTGGTATTACAAATATTACAATAGTAGATTATGATAGATATGATGTGACAAATCAAAATAGACAAATAGGAAGTGAAGCAGTTGGTGTTATCAAAGTAGAACACTTAAAGACACTTTATCCAAATGTAACAGCTATCAATAAAAAAATAGATAGGGAATGGATTAATGATTTTGATTTTAGCTCGTATGATTTAATCTTGGATGCTATTGATGATATTAAAGCAAAAGTAGAGCTTATACAAAAATATCATAAAAAACTTATCTCAACAACTGGTAGTGCAAAAAGACTTGACCCAACAAAAATAGAATATGTAAATATTTTTAAAACTTTTAATGATCCTTTTGCAAGAAAAATAAGAGATGAACTGAAAAAAGCAAGGTTTAACAAAAATTTCAAAGTAGTATTTAGTAGTGAAAATCCAAATTGTAAGGATTTAGGAAGTTTTGTAGGAGTTACTGGAGCTTTTGGACTTACGATGTGTAGCATCGCAATTAAAAAACTATTAAGTGAAATGTAGATAGAATTTAGTAAATTTATAATACTTGAATTAAAAAGGAATTTATATGAGCGGAATTAGTAATAGTGTCGAGCAATTAACACAAGCTCATCTTAGAAATGTTCAACAGTTAGCTGTGTTTAGAACAGGAAATAATGATATATACGCTATTAATATAGCGAAGATTAAAGCTTTTATTATTACTGATGAAGTATCAGTAACAGATACTCCAAAAGATACTGATGTTATTGAAGGTATTGCAACAATTAGAGGTGAACCAGTAACTTTAGTAAATCTTGATAGATGGCTTGGCTATGAAAAATTACCACTTAATGAATATAAACTAATCATCTTTTGTGAGTTCAATCATAAACAAGTTGGTTTTCTTGTAAAAGATATGGTGAATATTGTTGAAAAAACAACTGCTGAATTGAAAAACTCTGAAGATCAAAATTCTAAAATAACATATACAACATATGTAGAAGTTGAAGGAAAAGAGAGACTTTGTACTGTATTTAATGCAGAACAACTTTTAAGTGACATTGGTTGGACAGATATTAATGCTAGTGATTTAGATAGATATATTACAAAACCAATAAAAGCAGATAAAAGAATTCTTGTTGCAGAAGATAGTGCTGTTGCAAGAGAAGTTTTAAATCAATTTTTGAAAAAAGCAAGAGCAAATTTTGATATTTTGCATAATGGTGGAGACTTATTAGATACTATTAAATCTATGAACCCAAATGATATAGGTTTAGTTATAACAGATATTGAGATGCCAGGAACTGATGGATATCAAGTAGCACAAGCAATTAAAGATAATCCAGCATTAAAACATGTTCCTGTTGTAGTAAATTCAAGTATGACAACAGAAGCTGTAAAAGGAAAGATGGAAAGAATAGGTATAGATGCTTTTGTTGGGAAAACAGATATACCATCTTTATATGATGTAGTTGTTAAATATCTTGGGTATGCATAATAAAATCTTTTTCTTGATATAAAACAATTTGAATCTTTGATTTATAATTACTTAAGTGACCAGAAGTTATGGTGATACTTTCACCATCTTTTGGTCTTTTTATCTCTTTATGAAAATAAAGTTTTATTTTTCCCCCTTTTAATCCATTTTTGAAATATAAGTACCCTTTTTTATAAATTCCTGTTAAGTTTTTAATAATATTATTTTGATATTTCAAGTCAAATAAATTCATTTTATTACCATCAAGATAATAGTTACTATGGTTGTATGTTTTCTTTTTTTGTACAATATTTGATATTTTTTTAATCTCTTTTAATCCATTATATAAATCAATCTCTTCAACAACTAAATCATAACTCAACCCTTGTTGTAATCTATGTGAAGGTTTATAAATCATAATTGCCATATCTTTATCTTTTGTAATGATAGCAATTTTATCAGTACGATATACGACAATAACATTATCAAGTTTGAAGTTTTTTACAGTTTGCAAATCATAAAGTTTTTTTATACTATTTACTTCTTTTTGAAACTTTTTTTCGACGGGTGATTTTTGTATTTTTGTTGAGAAACTAGCGTAAATTGGTAAATGATCTGAATATCCATGATATTTATATTTATTCCATCTTATTATTTTTTTCTTATTTAATAAATAGTTTGGTTTATACACATAAAAACTATTATGAATATATGATATCCCTTTTTTATCAAATAATCCTTTTGAAAGAATAATATTATCTGGTGTATTATATTCTCCTCTAAAAATTGTGCTAAATTTATTTTTCTTTAACTCTAACCACAAGTTATAGTGAACTTTTGAATTATATGAGAGAATCTCTTTTTTGTGTACAAAATTTCTTTCTATGGTAGTATTGAGAATTTGATTAATACCTGTTATTCCAAAAGTATCATTAAGTTTTTTATCGTATTTGAAAGTTTGAAACTCATTATAATTAGAATTTAAATCACCTAATATAATATAATCTTGATATTCATCTAATGTATCTATATCTTTTTTTAGTGCCATAGCATACACTATTCGTTTACTCTCTTTGGCTCTTTTAGAACGCCAATGATTCACATAGAGTATGATATCTTTATTATCTATGGATATAGTAGATTTTAAGATATATCGTGAATATTTGTCATATTTGTCAACTTCTATTCTTTTATTTTTTGTGATTGGAAATTTGCTTAAGATGGCAACTCCAACAGAGGAACTACTTTTTTTTAAAAATTGGCTAAATTTATATTGAGGTGTGTATTTTACTAGTGCTTCTAAAGCAATTTTAGATTCAATCTCTTGAAGTGCAATAATATCTGCATCTAAATCATTAATAACTTGTGAAATATTTTCTATTTTATTTTGAAAAGATTTTTTATTCCATGTTTTTGTATTTGGTTTATACTCTTTATATTCAGTACCATCATAATTTAAATCGAAAAGGTTTTCTACATTGTAGGACGCAATTGTAAAATCACGAGCATCAAGATAAAATGAAAATACAAATATAAGTATATATAAGATTTTCATTTTGATTTTTTTGGTTTAGATATTGCTTTTTAAGTACTCTAAAGCTTTCTCTTTTGCTTCTTGTATTTTAGATGGATCTTTTCCTCCAGCTTGTGCGAAGTCTGGTCTTCCACCACCTCCACCACCAACGATTGGAGCGATTGCTTTTATCCAATCACCAGCTTTTATTGAAACATCTTTGACACCAGCTACAAGTAATACTTTCCCATCTTTTTCTTGAAGAAGTAATGTTGCTACTTTTTCATTTGCATTTTTCATATCATCAACAAATTTTTTCAAATCACCTTGTGGTACAATATCAACAACAACTTTGATACCATCAATCTCTAACTCATTTAGCGGAGTTACTACATTTTCATGTACCTCTTTTATCTCATTTTTAAGTTGTTTAATTTGTTCTTTTAATTTTGTGATACCTTGAATAATATCTTTATTTTTAACTTCATTTTCAACTTCAGAGATTCTTCTTAAGGCGTCTTTTGCATAATTAATTGCTGAAAGTCCAACTACAGCTTCTATTCGTCTAACTCCAGAACTTACACCACTCTCTTTGACTATATAAAAACTTCCTATATCTGCTGTATTTTGCACATGTGTTCCACCACAAAACTCAACACTTACATCACCAAATTCTACAACACGAACCATTTCACCATATTTTTCACCAAACATAGCAATAGCCCCTTTGTTTTTGGCTTCTTCTATAGGTAACTCTTCTATACTTCCAGCTAATCCTCTGGCAATCATAGAGTTTACTAAATCTTCAACTTCATCAAGTTGCTCTTGTGTCATAGCTTTTGCATAGGTAAAGTCAAATCGTAATCTTTTGTCATCATTTAAACTACCAGCTTGAGATACAGTATCACCTAAAACCATTTTTAAAGCACTTTGAAGTAAATGTGTAGCACTATGATGTTTTGCTACTTCACCTCTATTTACAACAACAGCAGATACAGTTTCTCCAACTTGTAAAGAAGAAGTTTCAATTTTTACTTTAGAGATATTAAGCCCATGTAGTTTTTTAGTCTCTTCTATAATAGCAATATGTTGATCATTTTCTAAAGCACCAACATCACCCTCTTGTCCACCACTTGTTGCATAAAATGGTGTTCTATCTAAAACTACCCATCCTGTTTGTTTTTCCTCTAAAGTATCTATTTGTTTAAAATCAAGACTTAGTAGGGCTATAATTTTACTAGTAGAGCGAATGTGGTTGTATCCTATAAATTCATTAAGTCCAATTTTGTCTAATAACTCTTTGAATTCACCCTCATTAAGTTCATCACCACTCCCTTTCCAAGCAGCTTTTGCTTGTGTCTTTTGTCTATTCATACAAGAGTGAAATGTATTTATATCTACTTTTAAACCTTTATCTTTTAACATATCCTCTGTTAAATCAAGTGGGAAACCATGAGTATCATATAAAGTAAATGCAACTTCTCCACTAAATACATCTTTAGTATTTTTTAACTCGGCGTTAAAAAGTTCCATTCCACTTGTAATAGTTTTAAAGAATCGTTCCTCTTCTAAGGCAATTTGCTCTTTGATATATTCTTTTTTCTCTATAAGATCAGGATATGCTGTTCCCATCATCTCGCAAAGAGTATCGACAAGTTGTCCCATGAAAGCTACTCTAAAGCCAAGAAGATATCCATGTCTTACAGCTCGTCTTAAAATTCGTCTTAAAACATATCCTCGTCCAACTTTATCAAAAAGTATCCCTTGTGAAAGCATAAAAGCAACAGTTCTTACATGATCTGCTATAACTCTAAAACTCCCTATATTTGTATCATTACATTCTGTACTACTAATTGATTTTAATTTATCAATTAGTGGAGAAAATGCACTACTATCAAAGTTATTAAACACACCTTCTTTTATCGCTATAACTCTTTCAAGTCCCATACCTGTATCAATAGAAGGTTTAGGAAGAGGATTTAGTGTTCCATCAGAGGCTCTATCATATTGCATAAATACAAGATTCCAAATCTCTAAAAACCTGTCACCTTCTCCACCCATTTTATCTTCGCTACTATTAAACTTTTCAGCACCTTGATCATAAAAAATTTCACTACAAGGACCACAAGCACCAGTATCTCCCATAGACCAGAAATTATCTTTATCTCCAAATCTCATAATTCTATCTTCACTAATGTGCTTTTTCCAAAGTTCATAAGCTTCATCATCACTATTATGTATAGTTACCCAAAGCTTTTCAACAGGAAGTTCAAGATTTTTAGTTATAAACTCCCAAGCATTTGCAATTGCATCTTCTTTAAAATAATCGCCAAAACTAAAATTTCCTAACATCTCAAAAAGAGTATGATGGCGTGCTGTATAGCCTACATTTTCAAGGTCATTATGTTTCCCACCAGCTCTTACACATAGTTGACAACTTGTAGCTCTTGGTATTTTGGGCGTTGGTATTGCACCTGTAAATATATCCTTAAACTGAACCATTCCTGCATTTGTAAATAATAGTGTCGCATCATCTGGAACTAGTGGTGCACTTGGTATAATTTCATGCCCTTTTGAAGCAAAAAAATCTAAAAACTCTTTTCTTATATTCATTCTTTTTTATCCGTTTTTTTATTTGTATAGTTATTTTACCAAAAATATCATTTATAGTTCGTTATAAAAAGTTTATTTAAAGAAAAAGATTGTACAATTTTCCAATAAAACAATACAAAAGGATAATTATATGGGTAAATATATTGAATTAACAAATGACAACTTTGAAGCGTCAACATCAACTGGTGTTGCATTAGTAGATTTCTGGGCTCCATGGTGTGGACCTTGTAGAATGATCTCTCCAGTAATTGAAGAATTAGCTGAAGAATTTGAAGGGAAAGCTGCAATTTGTAAAGTAAATACAGATGAGCAACAAGAACTAAGTACAAAATTTGGTGTTAGATCAATCCCTACAATAGTTTTTATGAAAGATGGTGAAGTTGTAGATACTATGGTTGGTGCTGCTTCAAAACAAGCATTTACTGATAAACTAAATAGTTTATTATAATTTTATAATTTTCATAATTAAAAAGGGATTTTAGAGTGAAACTCTAAAGTCCCTTTTTTTATAACTGTACAAAAGGATAAAAATGTTTACTATGGGTGCAAAACTAGAGGGTGATAGCTGGGAAACTAGTAGGTTAAAAGACCCTAAAAAACTTACAGAAAAAATCGAAAAAAATCAACATCAATTAGTTTTTACATTTGAAAAAAGAAAAGGAAAACCAGTAACTTTAGTGGGAAGATTTTTTTTAAATATGAATGAAAAAAAAGAGATATTAAAACTTCTGAAAAAAAAGCTTGGGTCTGGTGGAACAATCAAAGATGAATGGATAGAGATACAAGGTGACAAAAAAGAAAAAATCATAGAAGTACTTGAAGCTGACGGTTGGAAGTTTAGAAAAAAATAAGGAGTAGTTTTGCAAAAAGTTTTTAATGAAGTAAATTCTTTAGATCAAAAATGTTATGAAAAATATCTTTTAAGTGAAGATATTCTTATGGAACATGCTGCAACTTCTATGATGAATTTTATAGAAAAAAACTTTCATCAACATAATGAAGTTTTAATAGTATGTGGAAGTGGGAATAATGGTGCAGATGGCATTACTCTTTCGCGTCTTTTGTGTGGTATGTTTAATGTTACACTCTATATTGTAAAAAAACCCAAAACAGATATAGGGAAACTACAACTCAAGAGAGCTTTAAAGGTTGGAGTTCAATGTATAGATAGTAACTCAAAACTCGAAGAGAAGTATGATGTAATAGTAGATGCATTATTTGGAAGTGGCTTTGCTAAACAAATGAATCAAGAATATGTTGATGTAATTAAACAGTTGAATAATATAGAAGGATACAAATTAGCTTGTGATATCCCTAGTGGTATTAACACTCAAGGGCAAGTAAATCAGATTGCTTTTAAATCAGATACAACTATTACAATGGGAGCTTTGAAAAAATCTCTTTTTTTAGATGAAGCAAAAGATTATATTGGAGAAATTATAGTATCTGATTTGGGAGTAAATCGAGAAATATATGAGAATAATTCAGATTTATGTATATTAGATATTGATGATTTACACTTACCATTACGAGATCAATCGAATACACATAAGGGGAAATTTGGTCATCTTTCTGTAATTGTTGGTCAAAAAGCAGGTGCTGGAATATTGTGTGCAGATGCAGCATTTAATTTTGGTGTAGGTTTAGTCAGTGTAATAAATCATAAACAATATCAACTTCCCTATCATATTATGCAAGACCATAAATTGCCAAAAAATACAACAGCTATAGCTATTGGTATGGGACTTGGAAATTATGAAAAAAATGAAATCTTAGAGATACTTAATAAAAATATACCAAAAATTATTGATGCGGATATGTTTTATGAAAAAGATATTAAAGTGGTATTAGAAAAAGGAGATAGTGTACTTACTCCCCATCCAAAAGAGTTTTGTTCATTATTAAAAATAGTTGGTATTGAAGAGATAGATGTAGTTACCTTACAAAAAAATAGATTTACATATGTACAAAAATTTTGTGCAAAATATCCAAAAGTGGTTTTACTATTAAAAGGGGCAAATACAATTATAGCTCAAGATAAAAAAATGTATATAAATCCTCATGGAACTAATAAATTGAGTTTTGGTGGAAGTGGTGATGTATTAGGTGGGTTTATTGGTTCTTTATTAGCACAAGGATATAGTTGTGTTGATGCTGCAATAAATGGATCTCTAGCTCACTGTATATCAGCTTTAAAGTATAATAAAAATAACTATTCAATGACACCCGAAGATTTAATAGAAGGTATTAAATCTTTATGAAGCTAATAATAATAAAAACAACATTTGATAATAAAAAAGAGGCAAAAAAAGTAGCGAAATTGTTAGTACAAGAAAAATTATCCCCATGTGTTCAAATAACAAAAATAAAGTCAATATATAGTTGGAATAATAAACTTTGTGAAGATAAGGAATACTTACTCTCAATAAAAACTAAAAAACAACATTACAAAAAGATTCAAAGGAAAATTAAAGAGAATCATAGCTATGATTTGCCTCAAATATTAGCTATAAATATGGTAAAGACAAGCTACGAATATAAACATTTTATAAAGGAAAATACAATATGAATGATCAAATTCTTAAAATAGGAAAATATGAATTTAATAGTAGATTGATAGTGGGAAGTGGAAAATATAAAGATTTTCAAACAACAAAAGAAGCAACACTAGCAAGTGGTAGTGAACTTATTACAGTTGCAATAAGAAGAGTAAATATCACAAATCCTAATGAGGAAAATTTATTAGACTATTTTAAAGATACAAATATTAAATTATTACCAAATAGTGCAGGGTGCTTTACAGCAGAAGAAGCAATTACAACTTTTAGACTTATGAGAGAAGCTACAGGAATTGATATTATTAAGTTAGAAGTTATAGGTGATGCCCAAAAAACACTCTATCCCGATGTGATTGAAACAATTAAAGCGTGTGAAGTTTTAAAAAAAGATGGATTTACAATTATGGCATATACAAGTGATGATCCAATTATTGCAAAAAGACTTGAGGATGCAGGTGCCGATGCTATTATGCCACTTGCAGCACCTATTGGAAGTGGGCTAGGGATTCAAAATCCTTACAACATAGCATTTATCAAAGATGCGGTGCAGGTTCCAGTAATAGTTGATGCAGGATTAGGTTGTGCAAGCGATGCAAGTGCTGCTATGGAACTAGGGGCAGAGGGAATTTTGGCAAATACAGCAATTGCACAAGCTCAAAATCCAATGATGATGGCAGAAGCATTTAAACATGCTGTAATAGCAGGAAGAATGAGCTATAAGGCAGGACGAATACCGAAAAAACCTTATGCTACAGCATCTTCTCCAATAGACGGTTTAATACAGTTTTAAAGGCTTTTTGAGGAAATTTTGAAATTTCCTCAAAATACTCTTGACATTCAAAGAATTTTTTTATATAATTCCACTCCATTTTAAGAAGATATTTCTTGAAATAGTTCGGAGTGTAGCGCAGCCTGGTTAGCGCACCTGGTTTGGGACCAGGGGGCCGGAGGTTCGAATCCTCTCACTCCGACCATGTTATTTAAAAACGATAAATTATAAAATTCTGATGGTAGGATTAGCTCAGTCGGTTAGAGCGTCTGGTTGTGGTTCAGAAGGTCGTGGGTTCGATTCCCATATCTTACCCCATTTATAATTTTATATACAAATGCTTCCATAGCTCAGCTGGATAGAGCAACGCCCTTCTAAGGCGTAGGTCGCACGTTCGAATCGTGCTGGGAGTACCATTGATTACTATCAATTAACTACATTTATGCGGATGTGGTGAAATTGGTATACACGCCAGACTTAGGATCTGGTGCCTAACGGTGTGAAGGTTCAAGTCCTTTCATCCGCACCATTAGTGTAGTTATTTGATAGTAATAAAAAAAGCCCCTTAATCGGGGCTTTTTTAATGTCTAAAATTAGAATAGGAACTAGAAACTAGCAAAAGCTAGTCTATTCGGATAAAGAATTTTTTCCAATAAACTCTTTTGAGTTTACATCAGATACAATCTCTTCTGCCATATGATTTGTTTGTATAGCTATATCTTTTGTATGTGTAGCAGTAGAAGCGTTTTTTTGTGTTTGACGATCCAAACCACTTATTGCATCATTTATTTGTTCTATACCTGTTCTTTGTTCTCCTGAAGAGGATGAAACATCTTCTATTACTGTAATAGTATTTTGAATATTTTCATTTAAAAAATCATAACCATGAATCATACCATCTGAGATAGATTTTCCTTCACTTGCTTTTTGCATAGCAATTTCAACTAAATTTTTAATCTCATGTGCAGCATCAGCACTTCTAGAGGCTAAATTTCTAACCTCTTGTGCTACAACTGCAAAACCTTTTCCAGCTTCTCCTGCAGTTGCAGCTTCAACGGCTGCATTTAAACTTAAAATATTTGTTTGGAATGCTATTTGGTCTATTACAGAAATAGCATCGTTTATAGAGGTAACTTGATTATTTATTTCATCCATTGCTGTTGTTGTTTTATGTGCAAGTGTTTCACCATCTTTAACTGCATTGGTTAGTTCAGAGGCGAAATTGAGCATTTTCTTAATATTAGAAGAGTTATTTATCATAGTACTTGTAATCTCTTCTAGTGCGGCTGCTGTTTCTTCTAATGATGCAGCAGACTCATTTGAACTTGAATCAAGAGTATTGACATTTTTAAGTAAAATAGTAGAATTATCTTGTAGTTTAAGTCCATTGGTTAAACTAACTAATAACATTTTAGAGATAACTTCTCCTAAGTGATTCACTCCATCTCCAAGTTGTGCTAATTCTGCACTAATACTTTTATTATCTACTGTATGTGTGTAATTTTGATTTGCATAACTTTCTAATACTACTAATACTTTTGAGATATTTGTATCTATAGCATCAATCATATTATTCATAACATCTTTTAGTTTGTTGAGTTCTTGATTATTTGAATTTTTTGTAATTCTTAAGGTTAATTTACCACTTGTAATACTATTTGCTATTTGTGTAGTTTCTTCAATAAGCTCATGGTCAATCTCTTGATTTTTTTTAATATTTGTTATATTTTCATTTACCATTTGTACCATTGTACCAATTTCATCAGTACTATTACCTTCTATTAAGGTAGAAGAGTCTGTTTTTTTATTTAGATAATCAAAAAAACCTAATAATCCTTTTTGAAACGACAAAATAGGTTTTATTAGTTGATACACTGATATATAGTAACTAATAAGTAAAAAAAGCATCAAACATAAGATTGACACTATAAGTGAAAGTTGCATTTGTTTTGTTAGCTTTGTTTCACTCGCTATTTGAATATCATTGTAATATTTTTGAACATTTTTATCTAATAATGTTAAGTCTTTTTTGATTTTAAAGAAATATGGTGAAATATCTATTTGTGCAATATCTCCAACTAAATCTAAGTCTTCATCTTCGTAAGCTGGTAATATTTTATTAATAATTATTTTTTTCATTGTTAACCAGTTTTGGTTAATAGTATTTACTAGTTTTTTATTTTCAATAAAAATATCTTCATTTAAGTTTTTAAATTCTTTTTCAATTGTAATAAATTTCTTTTTCATATTGTCATATGAACCAACAGGTGCTGCGAAGTCACTTCTCACCTCTATCATATTGGAAAAAGTCCATTTAATATTTTCATCTAATTTTTTTATTTTATTTGCTGGTACCACAGCTTTTGTGATAAACTCATCTAATGAGACTTTACCTTGGTTTGAGCTTACTATCGTCATGCTAGCAGAAAATAAAATCCCAATTAGTCCTATAATAACTAATAATAACATTTTTAATTTAATTGACAAATTTTTCATAATATTCCTAAATCATATATATAATCAAAGATAAAGACTATATTGTCTTCATCTTTAAAAGTTTCGAGTTATTCTACTGGATTTCCAGCTTTTTTCCATGCTGGAATACCATCTCTCATCCAGTATGTATTTGTGTATCCTAATTTTTTAGTAAGTACTACAGCTGCTTTATATGATTTCCAACATTTTGCACCATTACAATAAGTGATTAATGTTGCTGTTTTATCAGCAGGAAGATTTTTAGTTTGAAATTTATCAGCTGTTGTATCCCAATTTGCTAATTTATTCTTATTTCCACCTTTTTCATTATAATAAGCTCTTATAGCTCCTTTAATTTTACTTTGAGAAACCTCCATTGGTTTTCTTGTATCAAGAAAAGTAGCACCACTATCAAATAATTTTTTTGCATCTGCAACAGAAATGTATTTTGCACCCATTGTAGCAGCTTCCGCAACCTCAGGTGTAGTAGGCTTAGCAGCAAATGCAAACCCAACAAATATTACACAAAGTAATACAATAATCTTTTTCATTCTTTCTCCTTTTAGTAAGATAATCAATGTTATCATATATAATATAATATTTTAATAAAATAAATAATTAATAAATTTAAGCTATTTATAAAAATAATAACTTGAGTTTATAATATAAAAATTTACTAATGTGAGTAGATTTATAATGACTGTATTTTTGATGTAAATAATAAATAAAATTAAATTTAGTGTTTGTTTTTAAGTGGATAATTTTTTGATATAAATAATAGTTTAGTTTGTAAAATATCTTATTGATGCAAATCCAGCACTATTTGTATCTTTTATTTGTTCAACTTGTGTATTATTTATAATTCCACCTAAAGCTATTATTTTAAAATTTTTCTCTTGATATTTTTCTACAATCATTTGTAGCTTTTTGCACCCTTTAGGATCCCCTTTATTCTCTTTATAAAATATAGGAGAATAAGTTATTGCATCTGCTCCATATTGTTTGGCAATAGAAATCTCTTGTTCATTGTGACAACTTACTATGGTATAAAGGTTGTGTTGTTTTGCATAGGTGATTTTATCAAATTGTTGTGAAGTTAAGTGCACACCATCTAGTTTCATATCTATAGCGTTTTGAATATCACTATTAATAATTATTTTATCTATTTGATAATGTTGCGCAATAGTTTTAAAGCTTTTGATTAAAGCTACAGTATCTTTTGTTTGTTTATCTCTAAAACATACCATATCAACATTTTGTTTTGTAAGTGCATTTGTAAAATTTTGTTCAAATTGTTTAGGGGTGTTCCCATATAATAATGGATCTGTAATAAGATAAGATATAAAAAAAGGAGGCTTTTTAGCCTCCTTTTTTAATTGTTGTTTTGTGTTCACTGGTCACTTTAATAGATATATTGAGTATCTATTAATGTTCCTCTTCTGCCATCATAACTGAACCAGAAATATATACATAAGTAAGAATCATAAAAATAAATGCTTGTAAGATACCAAATGCAAATAAGAAGAAGAATCCAGGAAGTGGAGCAATCCAAGGTACAAGCATAAGTAGTACCATTAAGAACATATCATCACCTTTGATTGAACCAAAAAGTCTGAATGATAAAGAAACTATTCTTGAAACATGAGAAATAATTTCAATTGGGAACATCAAAGGAGCAAGTGCAGGAACAGGTCCCATCATATGTCCAAGATATTTACCAGCACCGTTTTCTTTAAAACCAAGGTAGTTGTAGTAAAAAAATACTAAAATAGCTAAAGATAATGTAAAGTTAATATTACCTGTAACTGATTCAAACCCAGGAATAATTCCCATCATATTTGCTACAAATATAACTAAACCAAGAGTTGCTATAAGTGGCATGTATTTTTTAGCATTTTCTTCACCCATAGAATCTTTACCCATAGCTACTACACCTTTTAAGTAAGCTTCTATAACATTTTGTGTACCTGTTGGTACGAGTTGGATTTTACTCACAGCAGCTCTTGCTATTAAAAATACTATAATAACTGTTAGTAGTAAATGAGTACCAATAATTTCTAATTGGCCGTGACCAAAAATTTCACCTAAGAATGTAAATAATCTACCTTCCATATATCTTTTCCTTTTGTCTATCTCTATTGCTTAGAGAATTTAATTTGGCAATTATATTAAAATCTTTATAAATCTTTTATAAAACTAGCTTATCAATTTTAAAATATCTAGTTATTATTTTAGAAATTATGATTAGTATGATATAATCTTTAGAAATAAAATTATGGATAGAGAATGATTATAAAAGATGGTGCAATTTTCATAGCAGATGCACATTATAATAAAAAAAGAGAAGAGCTTATTGCTTTTTTAGCAAAAATAAAAAATAAAGATATTCCGTGTACACAACTTTTTTTAATGGGAGATATTTTTGATTTTTTATCTGATGAGATTGATTATTTTCAAAATATCAATTATAAACTTGTTGATTTGATAAATGAGATTTCTCATCATACAGAGACTATATATTTTGAAGGAAATCATGACTATAGTTTAGAAGATACATTTCCAAAAGTAGAGGTGATTCCAAGAAAAGAACAACCTGTTTATATCTATAATGAAAACAAAAAAATAGCTCTGGCACATGGAGATATTTATACTCCAATGGCGTATGATATTTATTGTAAAGTTATAAGAAACCCATATCTTTTAAATTTTTTAAATATTCTTGATATTAATAATTGGTTATCAAAAAAAATAGAAAAAAGTTTGGAAAAAAAATATCTTTGTAACAAACAACAAAATTTCGAGCAATTTGTTACTGAAAGAATAAAAAATTATGAAGTGGACTTGATTATTGAAGGGCATTATCATCAAAATTATCAAAGCAATGAATATATAAATATTCCTTCATTTGCTTGTGATGCAAAATATATACAATATATTGATGATGAGTTTAAATTTTTTAAGGTATAATATTCTATGGATAATTATGAATATACACAACTTTTAAAAATATTAAATCAAAAAATACAAAATATTGAATCTATATTAAAACCAAGTGAAATAGAAAAAAGACTTCAGGAGATAACCTCTTTAGAGCAAGAGCCAGAATTTTGGAATAATCAAGCAGAAGCAACGAAAGTTGCACAAGAGAAAAATAGACTTTTGAGTAAGTTATCAAAATTTAATAAAGCAAATAGTGTCATAACAGATGCAAGAGAACTCTATGAAATGGCTGTAGAAGAGAAAGATGAAGATACAATAACAACACTTTTTGAAGAGTCAAGTATTTTAGAAGATATAGTACAGAAAACAGAGATAGAAGTGATGCTTAGTAATCCAGAAGATGGAAATAATGCAATTATATCTATCCATCCAGGTGCTGGTGGGACGGAGTCTTGTGATTGGGCTAGTATGTTATATCGTATGTATTTACGATGGGCAGAACGCAAAGGATTTAAAGTAGAGATACTTGACCATCAAGCAGGTGATGAAGCTGGAATAAAAGATGTGAGTTTTATAATCTCTGGAATTAATGCTTATGGTTACTTAAAAACTGAAAATGGTATCCATAGATTAGTAAGAATTAGTCCATTTGATAGCAATGCAAAAAGACACACCTCTTTTGCTTCAGTGATGGTAAGTCCTGAAATTGATGATAATATTGATATAGAAATAGAAGACAAAGATATAAGAATAGATACATACAGAGCTAGTGGTGCTGGTGGACAACATGTAAATAAAACAGAAAGTGCTATTAGAATAACTCATATTGAAACAAATATTGTTGTTCAATGTCAAAATGATAGAAGTCAACATAAAAATAAAGCAAGTGCTATGAAAATGTTGAAGTCACGGCTTTATGAGTTGGAGTTAGAAAAACTTGCAGCTGAGAAAAAAGGGATCTCTAAAAGTGAAATAGGATGGGGGCATCAAATACGTTCGTATGTTATGCAACCATATCAACAAATCAAAGATACAAGAAGTAATATAGGATATAGCAATGTAGATGCTATCCTTGATGGTGATTTAGATAAAATGATTGAAGATGTTCTCATCGTACAAAGTCAATAAAAGAGATACAATGAAGAAAATATTAAGTGTAGATTCTAACTTATTATATAGTAAAATCTTAAAACAAGATATAGAAGAGTATTTTAAGAAACATGATGAAACAATGGAATTTTATGTGAGTCAAACATCACAACAAACACTTGATATTATAAATAACAATGAGATTGATATTATCTTTTTGGATATTTCATCAAAACAGTTTGATGGAATTAAGTTGTTAAAATATATTAAACAACAGCCTATACGACAAGCTAAAATTGTAGGTGTAACAGAATTATATGATCATAACTATAGATTTCAAGCTTTAAAACAAAATGTGTATAGGTATATTTATAAACCCTATGACAATAAAGAGATACATGCGGTATTATCAAAATTTTTTAAAAAGAACTATTACAATAAAGAGATAAATAGAATAGAGAAATTTATTAATGTTGAAGATATAGAACATAAAGAAGAACATTTCACAAATGAAAATGAACAGCTTGAACATGAACAAAAACTAGTAGAAACATATGTTATTCACCATAAAAAAACAGATGCAAAAGAGTTTTTAAAATTGTATGAAGATTGGGCTTTTGATTTAGACAACTTAGATGATTTAGAACTTGCTTTAGATAGCTTAATGATGAATCTTTTAATTGAAAATGATTTAGAAACAACAATGCCAGATATTATCAATATTTTAGAAACTTACAATAAATTTTTGTATCTATTTTTGGAATTTGATGAATTAAGTAAAGTAGTATATTCTATAGTGCTATTACTTAGAGAGATAAATTATGAAAAAATACCAAGTTGTACTATGGTGTCAAAATTATTAATGACAACAATTCAAGACCTTGTAGAGTGGAAAGAGAGAGTTTTTGTGGCACAAAATGCTTCTGATGTACACTATATAAACGATGCTATTTTAAATAGTTATGTACAACTTCAAGATTTACTTTCTTAAAGGATAAATTATTTTACTTTCATTTTTCACAGATATGGAAGATGGGAATATTGCTTATCATGTAAATGATAAAAAGACAAATGTAGATAATGCAAGAAAAAATTTAGCCAAAAAATATGGGTATGACTATACAAAACTTTGTTATATGGAACAGATACATTCAAATTTTGTAGAAGTTGTACATGATGATAAAACACTATACCAGTGTGATGGTTTGGTAACCAATAAAAAGAACAGACCTTTGATGGTTATGGTTGCAGATTGTATCCCTATATTATTTTATGATAAAGTGAAAGAAGTTATTGGTGTGGCACATGCTGGTAGAGTAGGGACTTTTAAAAATATATCAAAAAATACGATAGAACTAATGATAAAAGATTTTAAATGTAATCCAAATGATATTATAGTTACTCTAGGTCCAAGTATTCAAAAATGCTGCTATGAAGTTTCACAAGAGATGGCAAACTATACAAAAGACGCTTTTGGGAAAGAGTTTGTAAAAAATAGAAATATAGATTTGCAAGGAATCAATAAAAAGCAGTTACTTTCCTTAGGTGTTTTAGAAAAAAATATAAAAATATCTTCTATTTGTACACACTGCTCAGGTGAAAAATACTTTTCTTATAGAAAAAATAGTAGCTGTGGAAGATTTTCTGGTATCATAATGTTATGAGATAAAATTTCATAGAAACTATTGTATAATCAATTTAACTTAAAAAATAAAGGTATATAATTTGATAGAAACAAAATGTGGATTTGTAGCCACTGTGGGAAGACCAAATGCTGGAAAAAGTTCACTTCTAAACTGGTTAGTTGGTGAAAAGATTACAATGGTTTCACATAAAGCCAATGCTACAAGAAAAAGATCCAATGTAATAGTGATGAATGATGATGATCAGATAGTTTTTATAGATACACCAGGTATTCATGAAACAGAAAAACTTATCAATCAGTTTATGCTTGAAGAAGCTTTAAAAGCTATTGGGGATTGTGATTTGATACTCTATCTAGCACCGATTACTGATAAAATTAGTCATTATGAAGATTTCTTAGAAAAAAACAAAAAAAATACAAAACATATTTTACTTCTTACAAAAACAGATTTTGTTTCTCAAGAAGAGGTCTTTGAAAAGATGGAGGAGTATAAACAATTTGAAGATAAATATGAGTCGTTGATGACTGTATCTATAAAAAAAGGGAGAAAACAAAGAGACTTATTAGATGAAATTGTAAAACATCTTCCTGTTTCACCTCCACTTTTTGATACTGAAATTATGACTACATCACATTTAAGAGAGATATACAAAGAGTTTATAAGAGAATCAGTATTTGAGAATATTAGTGATGAGATACCTTATGAGACTGATGTTATTATTGAAAAAGTGGAAGAGAAGCCAAAAGTTGATGTAATAAAAGCTACTATAGTTGTAGAAAAATCAACCCAAAAAGGGATGATAATAGGAAAAGATGGATCTGCAATAAAGAGAATAGGGCTTAATGCTAGAAAAAAAATAGAAAAATTAACAGGAAAAAAAGTTTATCTTGAACTTTTTGTTTCTATTAAAAAAGGATGGACAAAAAATAAAGACTCTTTAAAAGAGTTGGGCTATAACTTCGACTAAGTTATGGTTACTAAAACTTTTGAAATTCTTGAAATATCGGAAATTCAAAGTTTTAGTGTAAAAGTAACTGAACAAATTGATGATAAACATCTTTTAGAGTTTTTACGAACATCTATACTTCATCATCAAATAAATATAAATCAAAATACACAGTTTTATTATAAATTTATCTCATCTTCACTTTCTTATGAAATAATAGTTTTCCAAAGTGAAGATTCAAAAAATATACCAGAACCATTTATCTATAGAGAGTTATGTGATATTAATACAAAAGAGTTATTTATCACTCAACAGTACTTTTGTTTGTTTGATGCTAAAGAACTTATATTATATAAAAAAATAGAAAATATTTTAAAAGAGGATATCCAAACCTATATTGAACAGCTTTATAAAATAAAAATTGATAAAGTAACTATGATAGATATAGATAAGTATAATAGTATAAAAAATGATTTTATAGTCAATTGTGGAAAGTATAATTTTAATTTTTACCCAATGAAAAAAGACAATTCTTTTTATATATTTTTAATATTTTTTGTTGTAACTATAAGTATTTTTCTTTTTTATTTGTATGGTTCACAAAATAAAGAGTGTGTAAATAATAATCAAGTTGAAAATATAGTTAGTTATGAAAAAGGATATAAAAAACTTCTAAAACTCTATAAAAAAGCGGATGAAAGTACAGTAAAAAAAGTTATAGAGATTTCTAATTATTTAAGCAGTCACAATATAGAAATAAAAAAATTACAGTACAAGAATAGAAAATTACATTTAAAATTGGAAAATAGCAGTAGAAAAAATCTATTACAAGTGATCTCCAATAATTCAAATAATATAGAGATACAATCTATACACTTTGATACAGTTATTAAAAAATATATTATGGGTATCGTAATTGATGTTAAAAAATAGTTTTGAAAAACTCTCTTTACGGGATAAAATTCTTTTATATATAATTGTAATTATAGGGTTTGGATTTTTATTTGTTATGGTGAAAGATTTTACACTTGTTGAAGATGAGAATAGAACATTACAGTACAATAAATATTTAACGATTAAAAGTTTATCAAATAAAATTACAATCAAAAATAATAAAAGTATTTTAGAATATATAGAAAATGAGCTATCAAAAAGTGATATTTTTATAGACTCTATAAAAAGTACAAAACAAATTATATCATTAACTATAAGTGGTGACTTTCAAGTAGTAATAACTGCTTTACAAGAGTTAGACTATCATCTTATCATGGAAGAATTTTTTTTAAACAAAAGTGAAGGAGATGATAATAGGGTACAAGTGAGAGTTGTGTTTTTGAATAATTATTTTTTAAATCAGAATAGAAAACTCAATGAGATCAAAAGCATAACTACAACTTTTGAAAACAATAGAACAAAAAAAATGCCAAAAGTTCAAATACAATCTATAGTAATAAATGCAATTATAGGAGATGAAGTTTTTATTGAGAGTGAATGGTATAAAAAAGAAGATAGTTATTTAGATTATAAGATTACAGAAATAGAAAAAGACTTTATAAAACTCTTGCACAGTAAAACAGCAAAGACAAAAATTATAAGGTTACAAAATGACTAAAAATAGTTTATTAAATTTTGATATAGAGTATGAGTTATTGGAAAAATTTGACAATAAGAAACTCTATGAATATAATATTATGCCACTTTATAAAGAACAGTTATTTATAATAGTAGCCACTTCAAAAGAAGAAAATCACATAGAAACATTGGTAGATATTTTTAATCAACCAATCAAACTGCTCAAACTAGAACACAAAGAGTTACAGTTTGAATGGAAACATCTCGCTTTGAAAAAAAAGTTATATGATTTAGCAAAAAAAGCTATTAATCATAATACAAAAGAGAATAATAACTCTTATATTTTAGAATTTATTGATGAGGTATTAAAGTTTAGTATAGACAACAATGTAAGTGATATTCATTTTGAGTGTTTTGAAAAAAGTATTGTATTACGTTGTCGAATTGATGGGGTATTAAATCAATTTTTTAGATTTAAAATATCTTTGTATGGTGTGATTAGTTCTATTGTAAAATATTTAGGAAATCTTGATTTAGCCCAAAAAAGGTTACCACTTAATTCAAGAGTCACTAGAGTTATTGATGGTATCAATTATGATATTAGAATATCAACTATGCCTACAATTCATGGTGAGTCTATAGTGTTGCGAATACTTGACAATGGTAATATATCAAAAAACTTATACGATATTGGATTTGAGACTCAAACTTTACAAGCTATTGAAAATATATTAACACTTCATCAGGGGCTGGTTCTTGTAACTGGACCTACAGGAAGTGGTAAAACAACAACTTTATATTCAATGATAAATAAAGTTAATACCAAAGATAAAAAGATTATAACAATAGAAGATCCAGTTGAATACAAATTAGATGGAGTGATACAAGTTAATTTAAATCCAGATATTGATTTAGATTATTCAACAGTATTAAAAAATATTTTGCGTCAAGACCCTGTTAATGTACCTGTGAGTTTTAAGTTTATGGACAGCTTGAAACTTGATATTTAAAGGGTTTACAAGAAGTCAAATTTGTCCATATAATTAGAAAATAGAATCTAAATAAGTATAGAATGTGTCTATACTTATTTAGGCTTTAAAAGTGTACACAAATAGCTTAAGAGTATTGTTAGCATTTTGCTTTTCAATGCTATGGAATGAATCCCTAAAACAAGACATAATTTAATTTGAGAAGTAGGTACAAAATGACAAATATAGAGATTAATGATCTTTCAACAGAAGTAATAACATCAATAGCAGAAGATTTACGTGTTGCTTACTATAATAAAGTAGGTGGAATGCTTACAATAGAATGGGGAGTGGAGAAAAAAATTAATGCTTATGCTATCTCAAATTCCAATCCTGAAAGCTCTCCAAATCATAAAATTATAATTAATTATGAATTGCTTTGCGCAATATATAGAGATATAGAGAAATATTGTTACTATATTGAAAATAATGTAGACAGTGAATTATTTAAAAATCTTTGCAAAGAAGAGATGCAGCCAAAAGATTTATTAACTAATTATTTTTCAAAGGAAGCTTACCATAGGAATATTTTTTTAGCATCAATTACATGGGTTTTTTTTCATGAATTAGGTCATTTAAAGCAAGAACATGGATATGTTAGAAGTATGTTCAATGAGTCAGGGGTAACTCTTATTAGTGAGTGCAGTACTAATAATGAAGAAATATTAGCAGGAAAAGCATCAGCAATATCACATATTACAGAGATAGCTGCAGATTTTGAAGCTATCGGCTTATGTAATTTAGAATTGATTAAACACTTTAAAGGGAAAGATTTGTTACCTGGAATATTTCTTTTTACAAGCGGAGTGTCACTTGCTATCTATGCGTTTTATAATAAAAAAATACTAATGGAATCAAATGTTCCTCTAGGAACTCATCCAAGCCCTCTAGTTAGGTTAGAAATAATGCTTCCTCAAATATGGGAGTTTTTTAGTTTGCCTAAATTGGAAGAGGTGTTGCCGGCAAAACTTTCAAGAGAAGAGTTGGTATATACTTGTCATGCTGCTGCATCATCAGTAGGTATTTTCTGGATGAAGAAAAATGAGTTACCATTGGATAGTATTTCTCTTAGTAATTTAGTACAAGGAATGTATCAACGACCTAAATTAATTACATATATGAAGATATTAATAGAAACTTGGGACGATATAATACTCATTATTAATTCGATTAGAAGCAAGAGAGAAATCATCACAAATGATTTTGGATTACTTTATTTTACTGATGAATCCAGATCACTTTATGATGCAAACATGAACAAGTAGAGATAGATGAAAGAAACAAAGAAAATAGGATATAAATTTTACAGGTAAAAAGAAGGTTCAAATTTTTCGTCATTAAAGATTGTTTCAAATTTATATTTTAATGCATTCTTTAGAAAATAATTTGCTTCATCTTTGGAATACTCACTGGAATATCTTCTTGATTTACTATTAATTTTCCATGAATGAGTGTCTTTTTCTTTAATAGCTTTTATTTCTCCACCTATTCTTGCTGGCATACCATTTGTTAATGTAGGATGTCCTGTTTTAAATTTTTCATTTTCAATACCAATACATAAAAATCCATCTTGATCTATTACCCATATGTATTGTGATTCTTTATCTAATGTAGGATCTAATGAAAAGGGTAAAGTACAAGTAAAATTCTCTCGAAAAATTTTACTATTTTTAATTATATCATCATTGCCAATTTCCTCATCCCTGATAAGTTCTGGAAGTTTAAGATAACCAAATGTTTCATCTAAACTTTCTTCATTACTCTTTTCTTTATTAAAGTAATTGATAATTCCATTAATATAGTTATCATCTTTATCATCAAATATATCTACATGATTAATACTACTCTCTGTTTTTTCTTTTGAGTATTTACTAATGAGTTTATATATCGCATTGGCATGCTGGTGATGTTCTAAATAGTCAATAAATACATTACCATTTTCTATATCTGTAGCATCAAATAAGCATTGAAACAATTCCGTATCTTCTACAATTGCTACTGTACTCCATAAATATTTTGGTAGTGATTTTGTAAGGTGGTAATCTTTATTTTTTAAGTTTTTAGTTAATAATTCATTTTTTAAATCTGCATTTTCTTTAATGGATATATCCCATTGTATATTACTAATTAATCTTTTAAAATTTTCTTGTTCTTTTTTATCAATATCAGATAAAGAGTCAATGAAATCTATTAGGTTTTTACACAATGTAAAACATGTATTTTTAATTGGAATATATGGAATTCTAATTTTATGATAAAGACCTAGAATTAGAGTATCAACTGTATAGATTTCATCTTCATTTATTATACTACCTTCAATTGCACTATCATCTAATTGTACTTTAAATTGACTATTGTCATTTATCATACGTATGAATGGACCATATCTATCGTCATGAACATAAATTTTTTCTAGACCATGAGCAATTAAGTTTGTGCATTTATTTCTATCTATAGAATAACCTAAAATAGTTACAGCATGTAATCCCTTATTTTCAGAGTTTTCATCAGACACAGAAACTCCTAAAATTAGAGGTATATTACTTGATGTATAAGCATAAATGATTTCTTCTAAAAGCTTATCTTCACTTTGTTGAAATTCAAAATATTCTGGTACTAGATTGTTATTTCTGATACTACGACAAATCATTTCTGTTGATAATCCATTATTGGGGAATTCTCTTAAATATCCATTCACCTCAGGATAGGAACTTTTAGTTATTTCACTTGATGAAGGTAGTGAAACTTGTGATAGATTAAGGTGCGCATGATAAAAAGACCACAAGGAAGTTGTTGCACAAGCAGATAATACTTTGTCCTGTTCTTGAAAAGCTATAGATTTAAGTACTAGTGAAATACCAAATAATGATACTTTGTATTTTTTAAGTAAATAATATTTTTTTAAACGATTATTTTCTTCTTCATAGAAAGGTTTTAGACATACTTTTCCCAGGAAAGTTTTAGGAATAGGTCTAATTACAATAAAACCTAAATAATTTTCACTAGTAAAAATAGTATCTTGTGAACTTAAAGCAGATAAAAATTCTTCTTTTAGATTTTTTTCGTCATTGTACTTAAAAAAATGAATTCTTGAGGCTGTTTTTCTATATGTAGTAAAACAGTTAACATAGTAACTAGTAAAATCATCAATATAGTTCTTATCTATATATTCATGCTCATAAATAAAGCATAATTTGTGTTCTTGAGATAAATGACTCATATACTTATCAATATAAATAATCTGTTTTTTTTGTTTTACATAACTGAAATTAGTATTTGTCTGATATGCAAGGTATGCACAAAAATTATTTAATGTATAATCGAAGATACCATAAGGGGTGTTCACTAGTTTCCTTATTTATAATGAAAAAGTTTGATGGAATTTTTGAGTAGTCATTTTCATAGATTTCTTCTCTTCTTTACTTTTTGTTGATAGAGTTGAAATATTAGTTCTCTCTTTTCCCCAAAAGTCTTTTTTTACAGTTTTTTTATCTAGATTAGTAGTTATACTTTTAAAGTCCCCGTAAGATTCCAATGACATGACATTCCTTTTTTTAGTAAATATAATTGTAAAACTATATTAATGCTTGTTACATTTTTCTAATTTTAGCAAAATTTAATTAATAAGTCTATTTATTTGAATAAAACTGTTTATTGTATAATTTTCAGTGTGTATTAATAGAGTGAATATTTAGCCATAAGTAAACTATAATTGCTATATTATCAAATATTTTTAAGCTAGTGTAAACTAATATAAGTATATAATTCAATAAAATAATATAAAGGTATACCATGGATTATTTATCCGAAATAACCAAAATAATAAATTATGGAATAAATAATAATCAAAGCAAATTAGTATCTCAAATCAAATTGTTAATTAATAATTTACGTAATGACGGAGATAATTATTCTGCTAAGTCAATAGAACAATCATTTCAAGTTACCAAAAAATCTTATCAGGCACAAAGTAAAAAAAATACTTTTGAAAGACCTATTCCTGTAGAAAAGGATAGTAGATTCCCTTTAGCTGATAAGAGTTTTTATGAGAAAGATGAAATTTGGATTGAATTACCTTTAGGTACACAAGAGATGGTATCTCGATTTATTAGGTATTATAATAATAAGGAAAAACTTTTATCTAATAATATACCTGTAAATTCATCAATTTTATTATTTGGACCACCAGGAACTGGAAAAACAAAAACTGCTACATATATTGCCTCGATGTTACAGTTACCTTTAATTACAGCTAGAACTGATGCTTTAATCTCCTCATATCTAGGGTCAACGTCAAAGAATATTCGAAGTTTAATGGATTATGCACAAGAAACTCCTTGTGTACTTTTTTTGGATGAATTTGATGCTCTTGCAAAAATTAGAGATGATTCTAATGAAATTGGTGAATTAAAAAGAGTGGTGGTTACATTATTACAAAATATTGATTCTTTAAAAGATGTAATTTTGATAGCTGCTACAAATCATGAGCAATTACTTGATAAGGCAGTTTGGAGACGATTTAATTATAAAATTGAAATTTCATTACCTGATGAAATTTCTAGAAAAAATATTGTGAAGCATATATTAAGGGAAGAAATTGATAAAAAAGTTATCGATATATTTGCCTTGTTATCAGAAGGGATGAGCTGTGCTGATATTGAATCAATTTGCTACGAGTATTTAAAAGAGAAAACTATTAATGATGATATTTTTATTTCAAAACTTCTTCAATTATTATTGTATGAAAATAGCCCTAGCTTAAACAATATTCAATTAAATAAGAAGGAAATGATTTTATTAATCAAATCAAAGTATAATCTAAGTTATGACAAAATATCTGTGATATTAGATGTTTCAAAAGCATATGTAGCAAAAATTGTACAAGGTTCACGTAATGAAAAAAAATAGAGATAGACCTGCCAAACGAGTAAAATTTTCTTCTTCCGATACAAAGATAATAAAACCAGGAGGTGGTGGAGGTGGTAAATTTTTTAAAGAAGTTAGTATAGAATTTAAAAACCAACTTACTAGAGAGATTGAAGATTCAATGATTAGTTTAGATCAATCTGATTCTGATACTGGAATTATGGTTGTAGAAATTGAATCACAGGCATTGGCTAAGTCTCATAGACCTGATGCTGTATTTGATGAAGAATGTCCATTCATAGGAGACATTGGAATAAATAATATAACTAAACAAGGTAAGTTTCTTGTTAGAATCACAAATAAAGGTTTATATAATATTAGACATAGAATTGCCACTTCTACTGCAGAGTATTATGAAAAAGCCTTATCAACAATATCTAAACTTAAAATATTTGAAGTAGACTTTGACGCTCAAAAGTTTAGTGACAATAGTGCTGTTATTAGACTTGTAGATTTTAAAGATGAGCAATATAATGATGGCAAACTAAAAAAATATAATTCGCTAGTATCTCAAAAAAATATTAAATCTAAAGAAATAATAGAAGGATGTGGTGTTTTTCATATAGAATCTTTTGATAATGATAATATGATCATGTTCATTAATAGTCTAAAAAAGAACAATATTCTATTATCTGTTAAAGCTGCTCAGCGCGTTAACTTTAAACCATTTCATCTTGGTAAAACTGAAATGCAATTAGAATTACCACCAGCAGATGACGATAAATCATATCCTGTAGTAGGAGTTGTAGATACATCTATAAAGGAAAACTGTCCTAATATTTCCTCTTGGTATGAAGGAGAAGTAACAAGTATAATTGAAGAAGATCGAGTTTATGGTCATGGAACATTTGTTGCAGGATTAATATCAAACTCATTTAATTTGAATTCATATGATGAAAATTTTCCTAAAAGTCAGTCTAAAGTCTTTTCCGTAGGTGTTTTAGGCAAAGACGGAGGTACAGAGCATGAAATTTTTGATATGCTTAAAAGAGCACAACGGAATAGACCTGATATTAAGGTTTGGAATTTGTCATTAGGTACGTCATTACCCGTTGAGCTCACTCAAATATCAGATTTTGCTGTTATGCTAGATCAATTCCAGAAAGAAAATGATTGTATTTGTATTATAGCAGCAGGTAATATAGAAGAAACAGCAGACCTTAGGAGATGGCCACCTCAAGCACATGAACCAATAAATGAACAACGTATAAGTTCTCCAGGTGATTCTGTCTTAGGAATTACGGTGGCATCAATTGCGCAAATTAATGGTATTGTAAATAAATTTGAGCCTTCAATATTTTCTCGAAGTGGTCCAGTAGCAAATTATGTTTTAAAGCCTGATGTGAGTCATTATGGAGGTAATCATCTAGAGAATGGAAAAATGTTAAGTAGTTTAGGTATTACTTCATTGGGAATCTCAAATGGTACACAATGTTCATATAGTCAAGATTGTGGTACAAGTTTTGCAACGCCACTTGTCTCTACAATTACGGCAAATTTATGGGAACATATGGGTGTAGATACACCTAGAAGTACTATAAAAGGATTATTATCTCACTCTGCTCGTTTACGTCAAGAAGTACCAAAAAATGAGAAAATATATTATGGATGGGGAATGCCATTTGATGTAAATAATTATATGTATTGTAATGAAAATGAAATTACTATAATTCTTGAAGGTGAAATAGGAAGTAATACTGAAGTTGTAGGAAAACTTCCTTTTCCTATGCCTGACTCATTAAGAACTGAAGATAATAAAATTAAAGCAGAATTTTTTATGACCGTTTCATATGATCCTCCATTAGATTCTAATAGAGCTTTTGAATATTGCCTTGTGAATATTGATGCAGGACTTGGAAAAGTTAATCCGAATGGTAGTTTTAATGGAATGGTACCTGCTGAAGGTACAGGATATGAACAAGACCTTGTTAATGGGAAATATAAATGGTCTCCAATTAAAATATATCATAAAAAATATCCTAATGGTGTAGATGCTGAAAATTGGAAGTTACAAGTGAAGATGCTTACTCGTCATGGCTTTAATCCCGATGATGATTTTGTTCAACCATTTTCTATCATTTTAACAATTAGAGCACTAGAAGACGATGCTCAAGTTTATAATGAAATGGTTACACTCATGAATCAATATAACTGGGAAGTTTCAAATGCAAATATTGAAATAGAGCCAAAGATTCAATTATAATAATACATTAATATATAGCTAAAGGATAAAAATTAATGTATCGAGCTTCTATATTTTGATAGATGTCTCAATAAAGTACTTTTATGGATTTTAAAATATGTAGCAATGTGGGTATTACTTTTACCATTATTCTTCATTTTTAATGCTTCCATACAGTTTTCTTCATTGAATTTACACTTTCTTCCAAATTTTACACCTTTTGCTTTTGCACTAGCTATTCCATCTGCTTGTCGTTCAGCTCTTAAATCTGATTCAAATTCTGAAATTAAGGCTAATGCACCAAGTGTAAACCGTCCAGTAGATGTAGAAGTGTCTATCTCTTGAGCGGTTGCTTTAAATTGTACACTTTTGCTATCTAAAAATTTTATAATATCATATAAGTCTTTTACCGATCTACTACATCGGTCAAGTCTAGTAACAATAAAAATATCATTTTCACGAACATAGTTAAGTGCATTATTTAACTCCTTTCGATTATTTCTTTTATTACCAGACATTTTTTCTTTAAATATTTTTTCACAACCTGCTTTTTGTAATGCATCAATTTGAGAGTCTAAATTTTGATATTTTGTTGATACTCTTGCATATCCTACCTTCATATAATTCCTTTTATTGATAATTTAAATGATTCCATAAAGTCTTAGCAGTTATAAGACTACATTAAAAGACTATAATTGCGACTCCATAGAAAAGGGTAAAGTCACTTTTGCCTAATATGGTCTTATATATTATAGTTTATAAGACACCTTTTAAATATTATTAGCAACAATCAATTTATTTGTTACGTTTCTTTTTAATTCTTTTTCTAAAATACTCACTTTTTCAATTAACATTAATTCTCGATTTAATGTATCCTCATATAATTTTTGATATTCTTTACTTTTCGTTTTAAATTTTAAAATCTTTGCTTCATATTCTTTTTTTGGAAACTTTCTTATATTAGCTGCCGCGTCAATTTTTTTAATTAAATTTGTGAATATATCACGACTCTTTTTTATAGAACCACGTTTTCGACCTGCCTCAAGTGCTACAGTATCATTATTAATTGTAAAATTATTTGATATATGAATGGGTTTATTGTCCATTAACCTTTGTAATGCATTTTCATATTCTTTAATTATTGTCATTTTTTTCCTTTACAATATGATCTCGATAGCTAATTAGTTTTTCTAAATCTGTTTTCTCTGTTCTGTATTCTATGCTTTTGGAATTTAGCTTATCAATGAATTTATTTTGAGTTATTATTGCTTGATTGAGCTTTTGAAGTTTATGAACACCAGACTCACATCCTATACATGCAATAAGTGATTTTGTAAGTTTTGATTCACAGGGCTCAACTTGAATACATCCACCTAGCATAGTTTCAGTCCATGCCATATATCCATCTTTAAAATTTTTCATAGTTTTTTCTCTATCTTTTAAAATTAAAAGCTTATCATTGTGTAGTGTGTTTTTTACTTTTTTCGTTACAATATTGCCATGAACACCATGTAGTGTGTCATCGGACAATAAAACATTTTTTATATAAGATAATGCTTCTAGTTCAGGCTTAAGTTTCTCAAGATCTTTTGCAACATGTTGCTGCTTTAAGTCAAATATATTTTTTGCATGTGCTGATCCATTCTGATAGTAATAAGACATCTCTTTAAATAAATGTTTAAATTGATTTTGTAATGCGCCTAAAGATATTAAACCACTTTGTATAGAATAAACAGCGAGAGATCGTCTATATTGATGTGTTTTAAATCTCCATTGGGTTCCAATTTTGAAATCTTCTTCATTTCTCCAATCTCTATTATAATCAATTTGTTCTAACTCATGAATATGCTGCTCTTGGATAGTGATTAATTTTTCATCTATAGGTAATGTATCCATATTTAAAAACGGGTTTGCAATTATTCTTGGCTCTTTATTAGGCTTGGATGTTAGGTTTGATGTAGAAATAAATAGTGGTTGTTCATGGTCTGAAAAATAGAGTTTTAAAGATAATGAATTACTGAGTTTTGTTAGTAATTTAACAACTCTTTCAATCTCACTTGATGTTACCCATTTTACTTCAGTTCTTGAGCTTTCTAATTTTGTTGTAAATCCAATTAAATTTGTATATTTATTGTCATTTGAAAAGTCTATACAATTTATTGTTAAAGATAATGCTTCTGAACGTCTCATCCCACTATATGCAAGTATTAAATGATAACAAGTGCCCTGTATTTTTCTGATAAAATTCATTAGTTTTTTCTTATTAGTTACAGCATATTTTTTAAATAATATCACTAGTTTATAGTCATGTATTGCTTTATTCCAAAATACACATTCATTACAATTTGAATATTCTAAACCTTGAAATTTATCAGATGCAGCAAAATACTTACTTTCTATGCAGCCTTCAGCAAAATTACATAGCGAATCTATATGTAATGTAATTTCATCCACTTGATCCCATCGTACTTTAATACTATTTGCAAGTATACTTGTAGGAATAACTTCTGTCTGTTTTGCATTGTATTTTTTTTCTGTATTTACTTTTCTTAATTTTGCAAGATTTTCTTCACTTTGCATAAATCGTATACCTGTAATTTTATTATCAGTTTGATGTAAAAAGATAAGAAATGCAGCCATTCTCGCACTATAACTTACTGGTAAATGAAGATTAATAAAAGTATTTATATTATGATTATTAGATAAAAACTCAAAAAGTGTTATTTCCTTTTTTTCTGCATATAGTGTCATTGAATTTATCATACTTGAAAGGGTAACTAAACTTGTTACAGATAACCCTGCACCAGAATTTCCAGAAGCCATTGTCATTAACAAGAAGAAGATTCTTTTTTGTTGTATAGCATTAATGTTATTATGAATATTTCTTGCAAAATATACCTTTTGTGTTTGGAACTTTAAAGAAGAATAAGGAGTTAAGTCCCATGTCATATCGCTATAAACAGATACAATTTTCCCATATTGGTTTCTTGAAATAACAAAATTATCATTAGGTAATGAAAAGTTATTAGTATTAAAATGAAATAAATCAGGTGTAGAGGCAGGGTACTCAATAAGATATCCAGGTGGTAATAATTTAGCAACCATTATTTTAAAACTCCTAATTCTTGTAATGTTTGTAGCTTATGCTCAAAATACGGGGATAGCGATTCATTTTCATAAACATCAATTTTTATGGTTTTAAGTAATTGTTTTACTTCTGGAACTTGTTGTTTAATCTCATCTAAAATTATTTTAATTCTAAATAGAATTGGACCATAGACTTTATCAAATGTTTTATGGCTACTTGAGATATATTTACATTCGTTAATAACAAATGAAAGAGAATACAATTTACGTATATCTATTTCATCAGCATGAATACCATAATTTTCACAAAATAAGCATCCTTCATATTTAGTACAGTCAGAATCAAAATAGCTATTTTTGACAATTTCCTTCGGGCTATCAATTTTTTTACATTGACCAACATTAATATCACTTCCTTCTTCTTGCGTAAATATGAGATTTTTGTTAAATTTTTCAAAATAAGTATTGAATTGTTCCATAGTTGAGTTATCACTTTCGGTAATGTAATTTGAAACAACTGTACTTGTTAAGTTTTGAGCAACTGACGCAGCCGCGAAAAGTCCATCTTTTTTTATCATTTGGTATATTTTATAAACTCTATATTGTTTTGATGTTATTGTTGGTAAGTTTGGATCAAGAGATTTTCTCATTTCAGTATTTATATATGAACTGTATGTTCCACTTGTTTGTTTAGATGACAGTGTAGCTTCTTTTCCATCAAATGAAAAAAATAAATAATTGTATTGATGTCCATCTAGTAAATATTCTCTTAGTTTTATAAACTTCTTGAAGTCATTAATAAATTCTTTTTGAATTTTAAATTCTACTAATTTATTATTAGCTCTATACTTGATATTTTTAAAGTTTTGTTGTTCTTTGTCAATTTGGTATTCATCTGACCATGATAAAGTAGCTGCTGTGGAATCATTCATACCTGTAATTGCTAAGAAATGCATGAAGTATGCTTTTAGTGCTACTCTACCTAAAAATCTTCTAGCAAGTGATTTTGTATCTATATTATTTTCATGTAATTTATACATGAAGCTATTTCTATAGTCATACGCAGTTTTTTCTTCTTTGAATCCATATTCTTTTTTAATATCGTTAACAGATTTTATTTGTCCGGTTTCATAGTTATAAGATTTTAGATAGTATCTTGTATCTTCTCTTTTAAACCAATGTTTTGATGGAATAACCCAAAGTTTTTGATCTGGTAATATCATTTCAAAAGGGTATTGCTTTTCATTAAGAAGAAAATCTGTTAACTGATGAAATACTTGATAGTAAAATTTGAATACATAAATCATTTCCTCATCTTTTGGTTTTTGTATTGATGATCTATTTTTATTAGTTATTGGAATAATTCCTGAAGAAATAATTCCATTTTTATCATTGAAAACTTCCTTTAATAATTTGGAAGTCATTCTAAAAAAATGATGACACTCTGATTGAACATATCGTTTTGATTTAATATAGTTTTTAAGGGTAAAAACATATTGCTGAAAGACTGATTGTGCCTCATTTATATTATCCGGAAATGGGATATTGTTATCATTAAGCCAATGAAAGAAGTTCCATAAACCACGTATAAATCCTTTAATTGTTGAATTAGAATTATTAATTTGTTTTCTTCTCGCAACTTCTTCAATTATATATGTAGCAGCTATAATTCTACTTTTTTCAAATGATTTTTCTTCGACAAAAAGTCTATACGGTCTAATTTTAATTTCATAGTTTTTATATAAAATATTACTTACCATTACTTTATGTTTCGTAATTATTCCAAATCTTTTAAGGGGAATTGTATGTATTTTATTTTCTAATACAATAGTATAAATTTCATCAATAGTATAGAATTTAATATTTTTTTGTATTAAATTATTCATTTAGTAGTTTTCTTATTAATTTTTCGTAATTATTTTGAGCATTTATAGATATTTGCTGATGCTTTCTAAAATTTAAATACAGTTCTGTTGTTTCAATCCTTGCATGACCCATCCTATCTTTTAAACTTGTTAGTAATTGAGTTAATGAAAGGCTACCATCCTTTATAAAACTAAGTCTTTGGTCTACGTAATTCATCCCAAAAGTTGCTCTTAAATCATGAAAGGAAAATTTAAAACTTGATTTATTATTCTTAAGGTTTTTTAACAGTGTGTTTGCTATAAATACACGTATATTCTCTCCTGATGGAGGATTATGGTAAAGATTCCTATATGGGTCATTTTTTGATACGTATAGAGGTCTTCCTCTATTTGTTAAAAAAACATATTGAAATTTTTCATCATTAAATATATGTTTCGATTTTTTTCGTCTTAACAACGCCTTGGGTGAATTAATATAAATTCTTATTTTTTCATATACCCATTTAGGTAAAAATAGACTATTTTGTTTTGAGTATTTTGTATCACAATTTGTGCCGTATCCAATTTTAATTCTTATTTCATTCTCTTCTTCAGTGGGAATTCGATTAAAATGTTCCATTCTTAATGTACATGCTGTTTGCATTCTTGCCCCAGTTGTTATTGCAATAAGAAACAATAATTTCATTTCAATATTTTTAGATTCTTTTAACGCTTTAAAAAGAGTGATTTGTTCTTTTTGTATTAATGGTTTTAGTTTTCCCCCATCAAGAATAACTCCTTCTTTTGAATGAACAGTAGCAGATTGAGGTAGAGTTGTGATGTCTTTGATTAATATTTTTTTATTTTGATTAAAACCATAATCATCCTTGTAACTGATAAAAGACTCTGAAGTTGTCCACAGTTCAAATTTAAATTTAATTTCTTCTATATTTATTAGCCATTCATAAAATTTTGTTATAGAGTTTAATTTGCGTTTGATTGTTTTAATAGAGTATTCTTGATTATTTACTTTATCATGTAAATATTTTCTATATAACCAATTTGGTCTTAATATTTTTCTTGGAGCTGATAAATAATTGACATCTTCTTGATCACAAAATCTTTTAAAATGAACCAAATCATTTGCAATAAGATTTAATGATGTTGAAGTAGGTTCGTTGTAGTTTTTTAATTTATAAAGTAGATATCTATTAGCATGCTCCCATTGAGTATTGTCATTATTCAATACAATTGGAAAGTGTAAATAGTTATCGATGTGAAAATCATCATTTAAAGTTTTTGTTATTGTATTCTTGTGTACAAGTGGAGAATAAATCTTTAATGTTTTAATAATTACTTTTCTTGCAGTGCTTTCTTCTGGGTTATTCATAAGGCTTATTTTGTCATTATTTTTTAAATATATAGAAAAAATACATAAATCATGTATTTTTTTGTACTTCGAATATAATAATTAAGGTATGTATATTAAGTTTTGGTATAATTTTTGATAAAATAATAAAAAATATTTATTTACAGATATATGTTAAATATCTGATTGTAAGTAATATTGATATCCTGATAAAAGAATAAAATGTTAAATAATGAAGAAATATTAATTAAAGTGATTGAGCTTTTAGATCTAAATATAAAAGATGTAAAATTAAAAGCACCTATTCAAAAGAAAAGATTTATTCATCGTGAGAATAAATTAAAAAAATATGATGAACATATAAATCTTATTTTTGAGGAATTGCAATTAGATTCAGTTAATGAGATATTACTAGATATAGTATATGAGTTAATGTATATATATGATATAGCGGTTCAAGAATTATCAATCCATGATAATCTTGATAAAGGTAAGAAATTAGATTGGATAATTCTTAAGAGACTAGTTATCCCTTTTTTAGCTATACGAATGGCAAATTTAGATAAAAACTATAATAATAGAATCGATAAGAATATAGCTGGTGGTAAGTTTTGGTATTTACCAGATTTAACGATCAAAAACAAAATTAAAATGCCAGTATCAAATTTAGTTGATTGGTGGTTAGATCTTTCTGGTAAAAAGTTGGATTCATTTTGTGAAGAAATGGATGAAAAAATAGAGTATGATCTTCATTCAACTAGTAGACCATTAAATATATTTAAATCTTGGATATATAAAAATAAATTACCTTCTCGACAGAGTATAATTAATTATTGTTCTTTAAAAATGAATTATACTGGAATATTTGAAGGTTCAACTACCGATTTTACGCATAAAAATTTTGATAAATCAGTAGATTTTGTTCAAAACACTAAACATTTAACAGAAGAAGAATTAATACATGAAATACCTGAGATGACATTAATAAAAAGAATTTATAATAAAAAATTTAACATCTCTTTAAAAGATAAAAAGAAGTTTATTAAACTAATAAAAGAACGATGGAGCATACCCTCAAAAACTAAGTTGATTTCCAATTTTCTTGTATGTCGAGTTTCTCAAAAGTTATATAAAAATTTAATTGAATATTTTGAGTTTAAAGAAACAAATGATATTGAAGAAAATAAAATTTTACAACTTTTATATTTATATATGTATTTGTACAATGGATATATTGATGATTCATTTAATGAACTATTGGGGGATAAGGCAGAGCAGGTTTCATTTGCAATAGAATATAGAGATATAATGAAATATCTTGAAACAAGGGATACAAACTGCATACATAGTATAATAGGAGATATTAGATTAGAAATAGAAAACCCAGATGAAAAAAATACAAAATATCCTAATATATTTATAGTAATGATGAGTAAATTTTTAGAAGAAAAACAGAAGTATAAAGCATTAAGTTTAATGTCTGAGTATATGAAAACAACCAAATACTTTCTTAAAAGTTATGCACGATGGGAAAAGTCTATACAATACATAAGTTTAGATATAGAAACCTATAAGAATATGATAAGTAAAGAAGAAAATTTTATGTTACTACATGAAATATTTGACAAATTTATTAATAAAAACTATCTTCAGACAAAAATGATTTGTTCTCGAATGCATGAAATCGCTTCTACTGATGACGAAAAAGAAAAATATATGTATGCAAAATTAACTTTATATACAGCCCTCACATATATTGAAAATGAAAATAATTATTTAGAAACAAAAGAATTATTAGATAAATATGAATCTCATTTGAAGAAACATAGTCGCTTTGAAAAAGAGAATAAAGCATTTTTGTCAAGAAAAGCTAGTTTTTATTTTAAAGCAAAAGACTTTTCAAAGAGTTTAGATTATTTTGATGAATATGTTGAAAAATATTTAATAGGAAATAAAAAAGACGAATTTGATTTAACTATGGTTTATTTTGCTGCATATTGTGCCCATGAAGTAAAGGATAAATTGACATTTAATAAATTTAACAATATATTAGAAAGACATCAATGGCCTATATTTAGTAGCTCTACACCTTTTCTTTTTAGAAAATGTTATTACAAATAGTTTTTGTACGACCTAGTACACTAATTAGAAATTCCATTTTCCACTAATATTCTTCTAGTTGTTTTAAACAACGATAAAATAAAAGGAGAATATTATGTCAAATAATAATCACAAAGCCAATCAGGCGAATTCAAATAAAGGTACAAAAGGTACTAATAGTACTAATGCAAAAGTACATGGTAATAGAGGTGCTCAAATTAATCCTAATAATACGAAAGGTTCAAAAGGTAAATAATGGCCTCTTTATCAAATATAACTGGAAGAGAGTTAATTAAGTTTATTAAATCTATAGGATATAGGTTTGATAGACAAAATAGAGGTAATCATAGAATATTTGTTCATGATGCTAAAAAAACTCTTGTTATTCCCGTATATAAAAAGAAAATGGTAAAGATAGGATTATTAAGTGGAATACTGAGAGATATAGGTATTTCTAAGGCTGAGTTTCAAAGCTCAATCAGTTAAAGATAAAAGGAAATAAAATGTGTAAATATATAAATTGTTCAGATTGGATAGAAGATAGAGACTTAGAAGATGAAGAATGGGTAAAGGATAGAGGTTTACGGTAATTACTACAAATTACTAATAATACTGAATCCCAATAAACTTATCAATCTCATTTTCTAATGAACTATGAACCTGGCTATAGAATAACCAATTGATGCTAATTTTTCTTTTAGCACAAAAGTCCATTATATATTCTATAGGAAGGTTCCCAACCTTTTTTAAATTTGAAAAGTTTTGACTACTTATCCCTATTTTCTCTGCGACTTCTTTATCTGTTACTCTTCGATTTGTTCCACTTCTTATTACAATTTTTAATTTATTTATTACTTTTTCAAAATTTTCCATAATTCAATTATCCTACTTGATAGTTTAAGGAAAATATTAATAAATTATTATTTATGAAGAACTAATCTTCAATTTAGCTTTTTATAAATTGTCTTAATATTCCCTCATGTTTATTCAAAAAGATTCTATTGTCTATTGAAAAATTGTTCCTACAGTAATCAGAAAAGGTATTTGTGTCCTGTGCATTATTTAATCCTGATACAAAACTATCAATGGTATTTATCACGTTTACTTTAGAATCTAAATGTGTAAATATTTCAAGTGATGCTAAGTCTGTTAATATTAACTCCTCTGTCTCTATAAAGTCTGCATTTAATAATGATGTAAGCATGATGGAACTTACTGTGTTAAAGCATAGAAATTTAAATATTCTTTTATTATTTAGGTGAGGTATCTTCAGAGGGTTATATTTCATGAATTCATTTATATTCGTATTAGATACTTCTATGGCTTTTATAATATTTGAAAATGACTCTTTCTTAAATTCATGCAATGCATTTATTAAATTAAAAGGTGCATTCTTCGATTCTATAAATAAAATATAATCTTTCCCTTCAATTATAATATCGGGGTAGTGTCTTGTTACACCTTTTTTAGGTGAATATTGCTGGTCTTCATAATAATGGACTTTTAGTACATCATTATTTTGTATTATTTGAAAATTTAAAAATAAGTTGTATATGTATTTTTCCAATAAGTCTCCAAAAACTTCTGAGCGATATGAATTGTCATTATCTACAAGGAGGGCAGGAATCCTTTCTAGGTATAAAAACTGTAATAGTGCAGTATAGGAGATTAAAGTTATATTCTCTGTATCTTCACGTATAAATGGATAATAAAAACTTGGTTTAGGTAAGTAATTATCGATATGTTCGAGAGTTTCATAAGATAATAAATTACCATTCTTATCTGTTCTATATGATAAATACTTCTTCTTGAATTCATCTTTTGAAATAGATATAAAGTTAAAAAAATTCTTTATGTCTTCTTCTGAAATATTATCAGCCCTATCAAGTGTTATTTCTTTAAAGTAATTAATATTTAAGGTCATATGAATTTGATTATTTCTTAAAAAAAGCGTTGATATAAATCTCATTAAAAAGATTATAGTTTCAAAAGTTAATAAAGTCTTCTCCTTGAGTTTTTGTTTAGAAATATCACAGTTCTCAAATAAAGATATAGTTCTATATACATACATATCTGTTGATCTTTCTTGTAATATCATTTGCTCATGTGATATGTAGAAAAAAATTTTTGAAATAAGATTCTTCTTATCTTCTAATCCTTTTGAATTAACAATCATATTATGATAGTTATGTAAGTCATTATTTGAAATAATTCCTTTTTGTTTATCATCTGTATATACAAGATATTTTTCTGATATATTACTAAAAAATAATTTATTTAAAGTTTTTCTAATTCTTATATCTGTTTTGAAAAAAAAATCTTCGGTGTCATTAATCAAATTAAAATTTTCTATTATATGAGCATTTAGTTTTAATATGTGATAGTGGGTATGTTTATTATATTTTTTTGTACGTAATTCTTTAATTAAGTGTTTTACTGTTTTTGATTGATTGTTATGTTCTAAATTAATAGCATTATTAAATAATAGGTTTTTAATTTCTATCATAAATGTTTTTATTGTTAATTATATTGTATTCTAAACGCATCAAATTCCTTTACCTAAAGAATATCATAAATAACATTGAAATTATAGAAAAATAAAAAATTGGATATAATTGATAACTAATTGTCCATATCGTTAAACTTCTATTGTAAAGAATATGATATAAACTTACGGGTAATATTTTGATGATAGGGGAGATACGGGATGCTCAATCTCTTCAAATAGCAATACAAGCATCACTTACAGGACATTTAGTAATAGCAACATTACATACAAATAATGCTATTGAGACAATTACTCGGTTATTAGATTTAAATGCTCCATCGTATCTTATATCTGCAACACTAAAAATGGTTATCTCCCAACGGCTCTTACGATTGCTTTGTAATAAATGTAAAGTTAAAGATACAGATGGTACTTATAAAAGTGTAGGCTGTAAAGAGTGTAATTTTACTGGATATAAAGGGAGACAAGTAGTATCAGAAACATTAAAAATCAATAACGATATTGCTAGATTAATTAATGAATATAAAGATGTATCAAAAATAGAAAGTTATTTAGAAAGCAAAGATTTTTGTACTTTGTCAAAAAATGGAAAAAAATTACTTCTTGATGGTAAAACATCATACAGTGAATTTTGTAGTAAACTTTAGATGAACTACACAATATCTTATCAACTAGATGGAAAGATAAAAACTTTAAAAGTAAATAGTTTAGAAAATTTACCAAATAACATTGTATCAATTAAAGAAAATAAACCCTTTGTTCCTTTTCAATTTAAACATAATAATAAAAAAGAGATTTTTGATATGTTTAAGCAATTATCAATTATGTTAAATGCTAATTTAACATTGAGTGATGCTATTAACTTATCTTTAAAAAGTAAACAAAGTAAGGTAACCAAAGATATTTTATCTATAATGCATAATACAATTACCAGTGGAAAACCAATTGATACAGCACTTCTAAAATACAAAGATATTATTGGAGAATTAGCTATACAATTTTTGAAACTAGGAATAGAAAATGGAAATATCAAACAGTCATTAAACTCTTTAGTGGAACTTTTAGATGAAGATATGAAAAGTAAAACAAAATTCAATGATACTATGCGATACCCTATATTACTAGTAAGTTCTCTTGTCATATCAATTATGATGATATTTATATATGTTATACCAAATTTTGAATATATTTTTACAATGTCACAAGATAAAATTCCCATTGCCACACAAATTTTAATTGCGTTAAATAATATTATTAAAAACTATTATTATTTATTGCTTATTGGTATGATGATGACCACTTTTTTACTCTATATACTTTATAGAAAATTTACATTTTGTTTTCATAAATTTACAATACTACACATACCTATCATAAAGAGGGTTTTAAAAGATTATTATTTTTATAGACTTTTTTTATTAATCTCTATTATCATAAATTCTAAATATCAGTTTCAAATTGCAATTGAAAATAGTAAAAATCTTATTCCAAATCTTTATATAAAAAAATTAATAGAAGCAATTATCATTGATATAAAAAATGGTATTTCAATCTCTAAATCTTTTGAGAGAACTAAACTTTTTGATTCTTTAACAATTAAGCTACTACATACTGCAGAACATACAACGCAATATGAAACTATATTAGAAGATATAGCTACTTATTATAAGTTTAAATTTCAAGAAAGCCTGAAATTATTTTCCTCATATATAGAACCAGTTATTATACTTTGTATAGCTTTAGTTGTATTATGGTTGATGTTAGCAATTATGTTACCTATTTGGAATATGAGTTCTTTTTTATCGTAAATTCTGAGCTAATGTATACCCACTAGCCCAAGCAAAGTGGAGATTATATCCACCGCAATCTCCATCTACATCTAAAACTTCCCCGATAAAATAGAGATTTTTTTGAAGTTTTGATTCCATCGTATGTAAGTTTATATCATCAATAGTCACTCCACCTGCACACACTTCGCAAGTTTCAAAACCTTTTGTATCTGTGATATTAAACTCTAGATTTTTTATAGTATGAACTATTTTTAGTATATCTTTTCTATTTAAAAATTTTGCAGTTTTGATACTACTTGGTATTTTTGCAGTTATTATGATAAATCTACTTAATTTTTTATTGACTATACCATCAAGCCAACTATAAATATCTCTATTTTCTAAGGTTTTAGCTCTATGCAAAAGCATATCAACAAGCTTGTTTTTTGAAAAATTTGGGAGAATATCAATGGTTACTTTAACACTTTTCTGGTGTTGTAGCTTATAAGATATTTCTCTACTTATATCCAAAATAGCAGAACCAGACAAACCATATTTTGTAAAGAGTATATCACCTTGTTTATTTTCTACAATTCCATCTATTTTTACACCTGTTATTAAGTCTAGATTTTTATTGTCGCTTACAAGTTGTACTAAAGATGCAAAAGGATTAATAATAGTATGCTGAAATTGTTTTGCAAAAGTATATCCGCTGGTATCTCCACCGAGCTTTGGCATAGCAATACTTCCTGTTGCAATTATGAGTTTGTCATATTTCTTATTTTTATTGATGATATAATTTTGTTCATCATAATCTATATTTTCTACTTTGCTATTTAAGTTGATTGTTACGCCATTTTCTAAGGCTTCATATTCCAGACTATCGACTATACTTGAAGAATTTTGAGACATAGGATAGACTCTTCCTATCTCATTATTGACAAATTCAACACCGATTTTATTAAAAAAATCTTTACACTTTTTGTAGTTAAAATTTTCTAAAATAGGGTTGATTTTTTTTATATCAGAGTGTGAAAAGAAATTATTTATATGAATATTTTCGTTTGTTACGTTACATCTACCATTTCCAGTAGCTAGAAGTTTTTTCCCTACTTTATTATTCTTTTCATAGATTGTGATATTGTGATTTTGTTTTGCTAAAAAAATAGACGCTAAAAGCCCAGAAGCTCCTGCACCTATGATAGCAATATTATATTTTTTGATACTCTTTTGGTTATTCAATTGTGAAATTGTGATATATTCTTTGTTTTCATCTATAACTTTAAAAGTCCATATACCAGGAGTTCTTCCCTCTATATATCTGTAATCATAAACTGAACCATGATTTGCTGGGATGGTCATCTCTCTTTCTCTTGTCACTCTTTGATCGGGTTCTATCCATTGTATAAGTATGTTCTTTTCATAGTCAACTCTATGAACGCTATATTTACAGATAATAGAGTTTTCATCTTCAAGTATCAAACAATCTACATTACCTTCTTTAGCATACAAAGATTGAAAAAAAGACAAACTTAAAATAAGTAAGAAAAGAAATTTAATTTTCATGGTGGTCCCTTTATAAATAATTCTTATTTTAGCTAGATAGATATAATAATTGTATTAAACCCAAATATTATCAATTAACCTAGTATTTCCTATTTTTACAGCAATTAGTATTATACTATTTTTTATCTCTACCGTATCAATTTGAATAAAGTCTCTATTAACTATGGTTATATATTCAACATCTAATTCATCATATTGAGATAAAAATTGATTCATAGCTTCAATAATAACTTTAGTATTCGTTTGATTTGTTCCAATAGCTTTCGCCCCAAGTTTGAGTGCTTTTGAAATATTGAGTGCTAATTCTCTTTGTTCTTTACTTAAGTAGGTATTTCTACTACTTAAAGCTAGACCATCTTTTTCTCTTACTATATCACAAGCAATAATATTGATATCTAAATAAAAGTTTTTAACCATTTGATTGATAAGAGAAAGTTGCTGTGCATCTTTTTTCCCAAAATAAGCATTGGTAGGTTTTACAATATTAAAAAGTTTTAATACAATTTGAAGCATACCATCAAAATGTCCGGGTCTTTTTTCACCTTCTAAGATAAAACCTTTGATTTTTGGAGCTTTTAAAAGTATCTCATCATTTTCATACATTGTTTGTTTGTTTGGCAAAAAAAGATAGTCAACTTGTGCTAATTCACAGAGTTTTGCATCTGCTTGTTCTTTTTTAGGATAACTATCTAAATCTTCACCTTGTAAAAACTGAGTAGGATTTACAAATATAGATACAACTACGATATCATTTTCTTCTCTAGCTTTAGTTATAAGACTTAAATGCCCCTCATGTAATGCACCCATAGTTGGTACAAAACCTATTTTTTTATCTTTACTAATAGGTTGTAATGTATTTTTTAATCCATTTATATTATCAATAATTGTCATGTTATGAAATCATTAAGCTTTAATATCAATAATTGTTTGATGCACTGAGTCTTGAGTTGATATGACTTGTGCATTTGCAGTATAAGCAATAGGTATCTCTATTTGTTTTACCATCTCATTTGTTATATTTACATCTTTTGAATTTTCTTTTTCACTTATATTGTCGTCTTGTAAATCGTTTTGATTCTTTTTTTCAGTATTTTCAGTATTTGAACTAAGCTTTGAAAGAGCACTTGCACTTTGTTCAAGTTTTTTTTCAAGTTGCATCATAGAATTTACATTATTATTAACTTGCATTTTCTTCACCTTTTAGTTGAAGTAGTATTTTATTGAGATTTGTTTGTGATGCGATTGTATTATCTGCACCACTAGCATCTGAAACTCCTGAAGCTGCTTTATGAAGTTGATCAAGTTTAAATGCTGCTGCTTTTGGATCATCTGGAATTGATGTGTCAAATCGCACATTTCCCCCTACTGCATACATTTTTCCATCAGGACCTTGTTGATAATTATATGAAATAGGAGTTGTTGTATGACCGATACTTGCATGTATTTGTTCGTGAGTTCTTACTTGTGCATCAGATTGTTTAAACTTTTCTAAAACTCTTGCAAAATCTTTTTCATCATAATTTGTTGCTTGGGAAGATTGTTCTATGTAGTCTTTTTTCGATACATTTTCGACGGCATTTTCTTGCTGTGCTTTTTCAAGTTGGGCGTATTTGGCAGAGAGTTTTGTGTATAACTGATTTACTGAAACATTGTCAAAGCTATCTGTTATTATATCCATACCATACCCTTTCACTTGATTAGTGAAACTATTATATCTAAATTTCTTAAAATTAAATTAAAATAAAGATAGTAGTTTTAGTAATTTGTTTTAAGGGAAAGTAATCCTATCAAAAATGATAGGATTATACTAGTTTATTTTTTACAATGTTCTGCATAGAAGTGACCAAACTTGATTTTAGTTCCTAGCTTGTCTTTTGCTTTACTGTATTTGTTTACTACAGGATTACATTGATCAATCCAGCTATTGATACTATATATTTTTACCTTTTTGAATCCCATTTTTTTAAATGTTTCTGCTTCGATTGATGCTCTTGAAGCTGTATTACATACTACTATAAGTTTATTTTTTACAAATTTATTATTGTCATCTAGTACAATATTTTCAAAAGCTTTTTCAGGTGCTTGTCTACCAACTCTTGATGTACCTTTGATATGAGCTGCACTCCACTCTTCCATTGTTCTTACATCAACTACAGCCCAATCATCTGCTGCTATTGCTTTTTTTACATCAGTTGTTGTTGCCATTGTTCCATTTTTCATAGCTTCAGATTTCAACTTTTTTGTTAAATCTTTATACCCGATAAAATCAGATGCAGTTGCTGCACCAGCCAATAATGTTGTTGCTAATAATATATTCGTTAGTTTCATAATATATTCTCCTAAAATATTTATTTATTTATAATTTTTACTTATACTTAGAATAGATTCTTATTATAAGAAAAAGTTATATATAAATTGAATGTTAGCAATAAATTCTTAAATAAAAATAATAAATTATTGTCTGATAGTCATTTAGTTACATATTACAACTGATTTAATTTCTGTAAACTCCTCTAAAGCAAAGCTTGGTCCCTCTTTCCCTATTCCACTTAGTTTTGTTCCTCCATATGGTTGTATATCAAATCTTAGAGTTGGTATATCATTAATTACAACACCTCCACAATCTGCTTCTTCAATGAATTGTTGTGTTTGTTGTAGGTTATTTGTGAAAATACTAAACTGTAAACCATAAGGGGAGTTATTCATTTTTTTAATTGCTTCCTCATAACTTTTTACTTTAATGAGACTTACAATAGGGGCAAAAACCTCTTCACAAACTATTTTCATATTATCGGTAACTTCTGTCATAATTGTTGGATAAAAATTAAGACCTTCATATTTATTTCCTGTCAAACAAACAGCTCCCTCTTTACAAGCACTTTGGCACCAATTTGTTGCACGGTTTAATGCTTCTTCATTAATTAATGGACCTAAAAATGTAGTATCTTCATAAGGACTTCCAACTTTTAACTTTTCTGTTTCACTTTTCATAGCACTTGCAAATTCATCATATATGCTTTCATTTACATATATTCTTTGAAGACTAATACATACTTGACCGCTATTAATAAAAGCACCAATACTACATCTTGAAGCAGCTTTTTGGATATTTGCACTACTATCTATATAAGTTGCAGCATTTCCACCAAGTTCGAGTGCAACTTTTTTAATTCCTGCATTTTTTGTAATAATGTTACCAACAGGAACACTTCCTGTAAAACTTAATACTCTTGGAATTGGAGATTTTACTAAGGTACTTCCAACATCTACATCACCATAAATTACACTTAAAGCATCTTTAATTGCATATTCAGATTCAATAAATAGTTTTGCAAATTTGTAAGCAGTTCGTGGTGCTTCTGGAGTTGGTTTGAGTACTACTGCATTTCCACTTACTAGAGCTGGAGCTATCTTATGTGCTACAAGGTTTAGAGGAAAATTAAATGGTGTAATACATGCTACAACACCTACAGGGACTCTTGTGTAATATGCTGTTGTTTTTGCACCACTATTCATAGCATCTGTATTGATTGTATTACCATGTAAGTTAATCATCGCATGACAGCTTAACTTCACTGTTTCAATACATCTTTGTACCTCCACCCTTGCAAACGTGATTGGTTTTCCAACTTCATCACACAATGTTTTTGCTATATCTTCGAGATTTTTTTCTAATTTATCAGCAACATCTTCAAGCCAAGAAATTCTTTGTGAAAGCTTTGACGCTTTAGTTTTTACGCTTGCTTTTTGTGCTATATTGAGTGCTTTTAATGTATCCTCTTGAGTACACATAGGGTATTGTGAAACTACCTCTTTTGTATATGGATTTATGATTTTTTCTAGTGTATCTCTTGAAACTTCATCACTTCCAAAAAAAATATTTGCTACCATTTTAACCACCTATTAAGTTATTTATTTGATTCTAACATAGTTAACTTATTTTTAATTGATAAATTTCCCCCTAAATAAAGGGATTTGTTTAATAATATAAGTATAAGATATAATTATTATATAAAATTCTTGTATCAATTTTAAATATTAATTAATTTCTATTTGGTATACTGCTCGAACAGTATAAATTGTAAATTATATAAGGAGAATATACGTGGATAAGATAGACACTAAAAAAAGCTCTGAAGTTACAAGCCTGGAAATAAGTTCAAAAGGTTTGAGCAGAAGAGATTTTTTCAAAAAAACTGGTGCAGTTAGTGCAGTTGCAGCTGCAAGTGTAATAGCACCTACAGGGGTCAAAGCTGAAGATGATCATGCGATTATGCATCATCCAAAGTGGGGACAATCTTGGGGAGACCCAGTTACAAAAAATAGATATGGTATCCCTTCTAAGTATGAACATAATGTTACTAGAAGAACTACAGATCTTCTAGCATCAGGGAATGCAAGAGCATCTATTGCGGTTGCTCCAATTCATGAGTCTGATGGAATTATTACACCTAATGGTTTATTTTTCTCTAGATCTCATGGTGGAACAGCACATGTAGATCCAAATGAATATAGATTGATGATTAACGGATTAGTTGAAAAACCAATAGTGTTAACTCTAGATCAACTAAAAAGATACCCAAGAGTAACAAGAACACATTTTATTGAGTGTCCAGCAAATGGTGGACAAGAGTGGAGAAGACCACAATATAACTCGTTGCAATTTGCAAAAGGATTTATGTCTTGTGCAGAGTGGACTGGTGTTTATATCAAAACTATTTTAGAGGACTTAGGTCTGAAACCTGAAGCTAAATGGATGTTAGCAGAAGGAAGTGATAACTCAGAGATGGGAAGATCAGTTCCAATTGATAAAGTTTTAGATGATGCGATGCTTGTTTGGGGACAAAATGGTGAAGCATTACGACCTGAACAAGGATACCCTGTAAGATTACTTCTTCCAGGTTGGGAAGGAAACTTATGTGTTAAATGGTTAAAAAGATTAGATTTTTCAAATGAGCCTTGGTATGCAAAAGAAGAAACTTCTAAATATACTGCTCTTAAACCTACAGGAAAAGCAGTACAACACTTCTATGCAAATGAGGTAAACTCATCTGTTGTTATTCCAAGTCCTGAAAAGCCATGGACAGATCTTGAAGATGGTGATTGGGTAGAGATAGAAGGTCTTGCATGGTCTGGTATGGGTACTATTACTAGAGTTGATTTATCATTTGATGGTGGAAACAATTATGTTGAAGCAAATATAAAAGGTTTAGTTCTTCCAAAATGTTGGACAAGATGGAGTTATATGCACCAGTATAAAAAAGGTCAAAGACTTCTTCTTACTTCAAGAGCGACTGATGATGCAGGTTTTGTTCAACCTACAGTTGACCAAGAAGTATTTGGATACGGTGTAAAAAAAGAAAATTATGGAAAAGATAAAACTAAAGGTATGGGTGTTGAATCTGTATATCACAGAAATGCTATAGAAACTTGGGAAGTAACATCAAATGGGGAGGTGAACCATGTTCAAATTAGAACAATATAAAACAGTAACAGCTTCTCTTGTAACAGTTGCAACTTTGATGAGTGCTGGACAAGCTAGTGAAATGGAACATAATGGTTTATGGAATGCTAAAAAAGATATAAGTGGTGGTGTATATTACCCTATTCAAGATGGTAAAACTGGACCATATAAAGTTAATCCGCAAGTATATAAAAATTCAGATATTGCTAAAGGTGAAGCTGGATTAAAAGCGAGTTATAGCCATGGTAGAGTTCCAACTGCAAATGAATTAAAAGCTTGGGATAAAGATATCAATGGACTTAATGAAGGTCTTCCTGAGGGATCAGGTTATGTTGATGAGGGTGAAGCTTTATACGAATCACAATGTATCATGTGTCATGGTGACTTTGGATCAGGTGGTGGTGGATATCCAGCACTATCAGCAGGAAAAGCTAGAGATATGAAAAAAACTCTTACAAATAATAGATGGTTAGTGCCTACTGCACAAGGGCCTTCAAGAGTATTTGGTTCATATTGGCCAGTTGCAAGTACAATGTTTTGGTACATTAGAGATGCAATGCCACACACAAAATCTAAAACTTTAACAGATGATGAAACATATGCTTTGACTGCTTATATGTTATATATAAATGGAATGAAAGTAAATGGAGAAATAGTTACTCCATCATTTAAATTAAATAAAGAAAAGTTTTTAAAAATTGAGATGCCAAATAGAAATGGTTTTGTACCAGATATTGATGGACCAAATGGGCTTGAAAATGTAAGAAAATTCTTTTCAAATCCTGCAAATTTTGGAGCTTATAAACTTAAAAAAGGTGAAGAACCTTGTATGAAAAATTGTCAACAAACTGATAATATTGTTAGAGTTGATGGCGGTATTACAGACTTTGAACCACCTATGGCAGTTGCTAGAGATCTTCCTGTAGAAACACAAGATGCGGCACATAAAGTGAGTTTTGATGCAAAAGCGGCTTATGAAGCAAATTGTACTATGTGTCATGCAACTGGAGTTGCACCTGCTGCTGGAGATAAAGCTGGATGGGCGCCATTTATGGAAAAAGGTCTTTCTGCTATGTATAAAAACGGTTTAGAGGGTACGAATATGGGTATGCCTGCAAAAGGTGGTTCATCACTTAATGATGGTGAATTTAAACAAGTTGTTGATTATATGCTCAAATTTTAGAAAGGGAAAATATGAATAGGAGAAATTTTTTAAGTTTTGCAGGGAGTACTATTGCACTCTCTGTAATTCCAATGAATGTTAATGCTGAAGATTATAGAAAATCAAAGCCAACAGTGTGGGAAGCACATAATATTGATGATGCGACAAAAGCTTTGTATGGTATGAAAACACCTATCCAAAGTGATCAAATCAAGATAACAGTACCAAAAATAAATTCAAGTGGTGCTTCTGTACCAGTTAAGTTTGAAACAACACTTGATGCAAAAACTATAGCTTTATTTCAAGATGCAAATCCTGAGAGTGCAGTTGCTGTTTTTGATGTGAACAAATATGATTTAAAAAAATATGATGTGAAAATAAAAATGGAAAAAGATGGTGTTATAATGGTTCTTGTTGAAGGAACTGATGGCAAAATTTATATGAACAAGGTTGCAACAAAAGTTGCAGCTGGTGGGTGTGAAGGATAAATAATGGCAAATAAAATAACAGCAATAAAAGTTAAAATTAAAAATGGTGTAGCAGTTGCTAAAATGGCTTTCTCTCACCCTATGTTGACTTACAACCAAGCAAAGTCAAAAACTGGTAAAAGAGATGATGCAAATTTTATTACACATATTACTGGAAAAGTAGGAGATGAAACAGTACTTGATATTTCAACAAGTCAATTTTTCTCAAAAAATCCTATTTTTAAGTTTCAGTTTAAATGTGATACATTTAAAGTAGGTACTGCCTTAACAGGAAGACAAAAAGATACAATAGAAGAAGAACTTAAAAATAAACTAGGTAGACAACCTACCTATATTGAACGTACTGAAGCTATCCATAATATGTATCCAAATAAAGGTGATTCTCTTACAATAATCGCTACAGATAGAAAAGGTAAAACTTATAAAGAATCAGTTGAACTTGTATCTAGAAAAAAGAAAAAATAATAAGGAATAAACAATGAAAAATATAGTTCTTTCAACTCTAGCTTTCACATTAGCATTGTTCTTTAGTGGATGTACTCAAGAAGTGACTACTCCAAAAGGACAACAAGAGCAAATAAGAGAAGATATTAGAATCTTTACTGCAAATAACAGTGAAGGTAAAATAACACCTCAAAGTATAGAAAAAGCTTTCAAAGCAAATGGTTTTACTATTGTTGGTAACAATGATATGAATAAAGCATTTGAAAAAAGATTTGAAGGTGGGGGAAAAGATTTTAAGGTATATAGACTAATGTTTGTACATAATCCAAAAATTAGTACAAGAATTATCAATGAATATCCCGAGTTTGGACTTATTGCACCATTGAGTACTTCTGTATATTCAAAAGATGGAAAAACAATAACTATATCATCTCTTTCATTAACTGGTATGTCGAGAATATCAGGAGTTCCTGAAACAAATAAAGATTTGATATTACTTCGTGATAGCATGACAAAAGCATTAGCAGAAGCTTTACCAAATGGAAAATATGAGCCATTAAATTATAAAATAACACGACCAGAAGGTTCACTTGTGACAAGATTTGCATTTGTGTTAAAAAATGAAGGTCAAATTGAAGATGCAAAAGAAAACTATCAAGAGACTATGGAGGGTGAAATTGAATCTGCAGGATTTATTGTTGCAGGATTTTATCCAATTAATGAAGATCTTGTAGAAGGTGGTATCAATGATTATGACTTTTATGATTCATATTCTATTTGTAAATTAGAAGTAATATACCCAGTACATAAAGTTCACCCAGAAGTTGGGGCATTTGCACCGTGTACTATGTATATGTACAAGAAAAAAGATGAGAAATTTACACGAATGGGATATCCATCAGTGTATAACTGGGTACTTTCTACAAATATTGACGATGAAGACTCACTTCAACCTTTAATTGATGCACAAGATTTGCTTGAAACAAAAATAGATTCAACTATTGAATAATTAATTTTCAAACATATATTTGTACATTGCATCAGCCCAGTCATACTGGGCTTTTGCATTTGTAAGACCCTCTTTCCCTTTCCAAACTTCACTCGTTTTTGGAGTGGCAAATCCAAATCTTTTCTTTTTTTCATTATATGCATACATAGAGTTTACAAAAATGGCTCGTTCAGGTGACATAGTAACAGCTGAAAAACACAATGTAGTTGGAGATTGCCAAGGGGTATTTTTAATACCATTAATTTTATCAGCTATTAATCTAGCTACATAAAGTCCCTCAGTACTAGAAGTATTTCCTGATTTTGAAAATCCCATAGGTCTTGCATCTCCAGCGACATATATATCTTTGTGACCTACTACTTCATAGGTAAGACCATCTATGTTACCCTCGAGTTTATTAAAAACAGTATCTTTTGCAATACCCACAGTTTCAAGTATTTTTGCACCTCTAACATGGGGATAAAAAGACGCATCATCAAAACTAAATTCTTGAAATTCTGTTTCTATAATTCTTTCATCTAAATCAATATATTCTATTTTTGAATTTGGATGATATTCTAGATAATCTGCATACAATTCATCAAATGCAGTATGAAAGCCATGCTCTTTAATGGTAATATCATTATTCTCATCAAGTAGCAACACCTTAGCATCTAACTTTTTAGATTTAAAAAAATCAGCAACTAAACAGGCTCTTTCATAAGGAGCAGGGAGACATCTATAATTACCTGCAGGTACTGTCATTATGAAATTACCACCTTTAAAATTATGTATCTTATTTTTCAAAGTAAGGTGTTCACTTCCTGGCTTAAATCCTGCAGGATATTCTTGTCGTAACCTATTTTCTAATTCTTGATTATCAGTTATAGAAGAGTAGTCATAATCAATACCTGGTGCAAAAACAATGTAATCGTACTCAAGATCACCTTGGGTAGTAAATAATGTTTTTTTATTTTTATCCATACCTATTGCAGTTGCTTGAAAAAAAGTATAATTATTCTCCCTTGCAGCCTGTAAATAATCATGGGTCAGGTATTCTAAATTAACCCTATCAACAAGCCATAAGTTACTCATAGGACAAGATACAAACTGATCTTTTTGTTCAACCAAAACAACATCTGTGTTTGGTGAAAAAGTTTTTAAATTTTTCGCAATAGAAAGTCCAGACCATCCACCACCAACTATTACTACTCTAGTGTTTTTTTTCTTTACATTTTTTGTTGTATGTTTATTTAATTGTTCATTTGCATAACCTGGAAGTGCTGCAGATGCGGCTAATACTGTTGAAAACTTTAAAGCGTCTCTTCGTGAAATTGCCATTTTTAGAATCCTTCTAAGAAGTTTTTTTATATAATAAGTATAGAATATCATCATATTACTTATTGAGTACTTATAGTATTTTATTATAATAGTTGAAACAATTTTGGGGGTTTTATGTACAAAAAATTTTTATTGTTATTGTTGTTGCTTACTTTTGTAAATGGTAACGAAATAGATATAAATAAACTCGTAGTAGAGGCGAAAGAACAAAATAAATTTATTTTGTTCTTTCACCATGTCCCAGGATGTCCATATTGTAAAGCTATGTTGGATGAAAATTTTAAAGATGAAAATATTTTGAAAATAGTGAATAAAGACTTTATTTATGTAGATATCTATACAGCAGATGAAGATACAATTATTTTTAAAGATTTTTCAGGAAACCATAAAGAGTTTTCAAAGTATATTGGTGCATTTGCATATCCTGCAACAGTTTTTATGAATCAAGGAGGGGAAGTGATACATAGAGCAATTGGATATAGAAATATTGATGAACACATTACCGATATAACTTATATATCAACAAAAAGTTATAAAACTATGAACTTTCAGACCTATAAAGAGAAGCGTGATTTTGAAAAAGAGTAATATAATATTTAATCAAATTGAACCTGTAGAAAACTTATCTTCTGTTCTTAAAGATACTTTTGATATTGACCTTAATATAAGTGGTGGTTGGGGGTATGATAATAAAAGTGCAGTAGTAGTAAATAGTCTTGATATTCCAATTGACCAGTTTTTACATATGTTTGCTACAGTAAGGGCAACTATAGAGATGAATCTGATGCAAGATGAAGAGAACAGATATGGTGGTATTAAGGTTACTTTTTTAGAGGGAGAGCAATTTGAGATAGAAAATAAAATGTACGATCATATAACTTTTGAAATTACGGCAATCAATGAAACAAAATATGCAGAATTTATAAAAGAGTATAAAGATAATTATGGAAAAAATAAAGCTTTTGATATGAGTGATCATTTCAATAGAAGAGAAGAAAATACAATATCTTTAAAGAGTGATTATTGGTTTTGCGGTTTAGAAAAGTATTATCATGAAAATAATACAGATTAATCTATTTAATTCTCTCTTTTTTGGGAATAATCTTGCTCTAACTTATTTTTAATTGAATTTTAGATAAAATTGCGTTCATTTTAGATTAAGGGTTAATATGACATCAACATTATTAATAGTACAATTCATTTTAGCAGTGTTACTTTCAATCACTGTATTGCTTCAAAAAAGTTCAAGTATGGGACTAGGAGCTTATAGTGGTAGCAATGAGTCAATGTTTGGAGCAAAGGGTCCTGCTAATTTTTTAACAAAACTTACGTTTATTTTAGGACTTGTTTTAGTGTTAAATACATTGTATTTAGGATATCTTTATAATGAAGAAAATTCAAAAAGTGTTGTAGATGAAGTACAAATAAATAAACTTGTACCAGCATCTCCAACAACTACACCTCTACCTCAAAGTGCTCCTGCTGCACCTTCAAAATAGTCGAAATAGTATAAAATGAGATATTTATTTTTAGTAATAATCTCATTTTCATACCTTTTTGCAAATGCTCATATATTTGTTTATCACAGGTTTGCTGATGATAGGTACCCAAGTGCTAATACCTCAAAAGAAGAATTAATACGGCAATTTGAATATTTCAAAAAAAACAATTTACAAGTTGTTCCTTTAGAAAAAATTATCTTAAAATTAAAAAACAAAGAAGATATTCCATCAAATTGGGTAGCTCTTACAATTGATGATGCCTATAAAAGTTTTTATGAGAATGGTTTAGAAATTTTTAAACAATATAATTATCCGTTTAGTTTGTATGTATATGTTGAAGCTACAAATAAACATTATGGTGATTATATGAGTTGGGAACAAATAAAAGAATCATCAAAATATGGAACAATAGGATTACACTCTTATTCTCATCCAAGACTTCAAAACTTAACTTCACAAGAGGTGATTAGTGATACAAAAAAAGCATACGATATATTTGTAGAAAAATTAAATATTAAGCCAACTTCATATGCGTATCCTTATGGTGAATATAGTGGAAAAATTACAAAAATTATACGAGAAAAGTTTGATTTTGATGCAATTTTAAATCAAAATACAGGTTCAATAAATAATAAAACAGATCCATATGATATTCCTAGAATTGCACTTGTAGGTGAAGTAAATATTGAACATAAGTTAAGATATAAAACTTTTGATGTAGAATGGTATGAACCAAAAATATTTCCAGTAGATGGAGTGTTGAAAAGAGTACATGCAAAAGTTGATTCAAAATATAAAACTTTGAAATTATACATTACAAAAGAGGGTTGGCGAGATGTGCAAGTAAAAGATGGAATAGTAGATGAAAATTTAAATATTTATCTTAAAAAAGCAAGAACTAGAATTATGTTAGGAAGTGATGTGTTCACAATATCAAACAAAGTACTAAATAAAATTAAAATTAACAAAGGAGAAATAAATGGTAAATGAAATTTATGAAGAAACAAAACAAAACATGGAAAAATCTTTAGAGGCACTAAAAAAAGACTATACTACATTACGAACAGGTAAGGTACAAACAAGTATTTTAGATAATATTACAATTGACTATTATGGTACACCTACAGCACTTAATCAAGTGGCAACAGTATTAGCACCAGATGGAACAACAATAAATATTACACCTTGGGAAAAAAACCTTGTTGGAGATATTGAAAAAGCTATTCAAGAAGCAAATGTAGGTGTAAATCCAAATAACAATGGGGAATCAGTGCAATTATTTTTTCCACCAATGACACAAGAACAAAGAAAAGAGAGTGTTAAAGGTGCAAAAACAATGACAGATAATGCAAAAGTTGCTATTAGAAATGTAAGAAAACACTCAAATGATAGAGTAAAAAAACTACTTAAAGACAAAGAGATAACTGAAGATGAAAACAAAAAATCATTAGATGAGATTCAAAAGATTACTGATGGTTATGTTGTAAAAGCAGATGATATGTTTAAAGCAAAAGATGCTGAAATCATGAAGATATAAAGTAGTATTGAATGAATGTAGAACAAATATATAGAGATTCAAATGCACTTTTAGAAGGACATTTTAAATTAAGTAGTGGAAATCACTCTCAATTTTATTTACAAAGTGCAAAAGTACTAGAAGATCCAAAAACTGCAAAACTATTAGCTGAAGCACTAGCTGCACAAATAAAAGCAAGTGGAATACAAGTAGATGCAGTATGTTCTCCAGCTCTTGGGGGACTTATCGCGGGGTTTGCACTAGCAACAGCTCTTGATGTACGATTTATTTTTGCTGAACGAGTTGATGGTGAGATGACTATTCGTAGAGGATTTGAAGTTCAAGAGGGTGAAAAATATATTATCTGTGAAGATATTATTACAACTGGTGGAAGTGCTTTAGAAGCTGCAAAACAAGTTGAAAAAGATGGTGGAATTATTGCTGGATATGCAGCACTGGCAAATAGAGGATTTTGTACAAGAAATGGTTGCAGTACAGATTCTAAAGTTAACTGTAAACTTCCAAAACATTTACCACTTTTTGCACTAGAAGACTTTACTTTTGAGATGTATTCTCCAGAGGATTGTCCTTTATGTAAAACAGGTAGTGTTGCTTACAAACCAGGTAGTAGAGGTAACTAAAACAAAATGGCTAGATGGCGAGATACAAAAAAAGGAAAAACAACTCACTTGAAAGAAACTTCTTCTGATGATAAGTTTATAAATGGACTTTGTGCCTCGCCATTAAATCGTCTTAAAGCATTTATTACTGATATGTTTTTAATAATGATGCCAATTATGTATATTACAACATATTTAATTATGGATGGAAAAGATTCTTTTCAAGGAAGTGAAATAGCAAGAACACTTACTATGATTATTTATGGTGCAATAATAGTTGCATTTTGGGTTAAAAAAGGACAAACTCCAGGTTTTAAAGCATATGATTTAATACTTATTGATGATAAAACTAAAAAAACCTTACCACTTATGAAAGCTATTTTTCGATATATTTTATTTTTAGTAAGTGCTATAAGTATTGTTGGGTTTCTTATTGTCTTTTTTAGAAAAGATAAAAAAACTTTTCAAGACTTAGTGATGCAAACTTCAGTTATCAGGATTGAAGAAAACACTCAAAAATAGATGCTATTTTTTAAACTTTCGGCATTTTATTTTTTTTATTTTGCAGCGGTTGGGGTATATGTTATATTTCTACCTAAAGCACTTTTAGATATTGGATATACTACTACTGAGATTGGGATTGTTTTAGCTCTTGCTCCTTTGATGCGATTTGCAACTCCCTTTTTATTTTTAAAACATATAAATCTTAATCAAACAGTATTTAAATTTACACTTGTATTTTCTACACTAAACGCTCTATTCTTTTATTTTACAATAAACAACTTTTATGCTTTTATGATAAATAATGCCTTATTGGGAGTTTGTATTAGTATTCTTTTACCTTATATGGAGGTTATCTCTATTAAAGAGTTAGGGCATAGATATGGTAAATCACGGCTATATGGTTCTATTGGGTTTATGATTATAAGTTTAGTAGTAGCTAAAGTTTTAAGTTCTACAGATATAGTATTGCATTTTTATTTAGGAACAATTTTTTTTACTTCATTGGTAGCCTATAGTTTATTACAATATGATAGTGTAGAACATGGGGGAGCTGTAGAAGAAGACAAAAAATTCTCCCTTGTAAAATATTGGCCTTTTTGGGTAAGTTTGTTTTTGATGCAGGTGAGTTTTGGTGGATTTTATAATTTTTTTACTATTTATGAAACAGCCCATGGAATAAGTTTAGAAGTTACAAGTTATTTATGGGCATTTGGTGTTATTTGTGAAGTTGCTATGTTTTATTTTCAAGCACCGCTTATGAAGTTTAATCTTTTACATATCATAAAATTTTCTATACTTATTACTGTACTAAGATGGTTTTTGTTATATCTATTTCCAGATAGCTTAACAATTTCATACTTCACTCAAAGTATTCATGCTTTTAGTTTTGGACTGTATCATAGTGCAGTTATATTGTATCTTTATACATTATATTCAAATAAGAAATTAGCACAACAGTTTATGTTAGGTTTTGCTTATGGATTAGGTGGTTTTGTTGGAGCATTTACTTCTGGTTGGTTTTATGGAGAGTATCTCTTTTTGTATTCATCTATAGTGGCTTTTTTAGCTTATGTTAGTTTACTACTCATGAAAAGAACACAAGCTCTTATCTAAATATATTAATTTTCACATTGAAAAATATAATTCACATTTAAAGAGATTTGTATATCATCTTTAATTGGGGAAGTTACTGTTGTACTTTCTTGTCTTGCGAGTGCTTTATATTGAACGGGAGCATTGTAACTATTGTGTAATGCTATTGATTTAATCTTGCAATTATTGAAAACCTTATTGAGTTTGGAGCTATATTGTTTCCCGTAATTGTAGGATATAAACTCAAGTTTTGATTTTTCTTTTTCATTTGTTTGTTCTGATACTTTATAAGAGATTTTATTTTGAGTAAGTTTAAGATTGAGTTTTTTAATTTTAGTTAAAAGTCTTTCATATTTTTTGTAGTCATCAAATTCACAATTAAAATTAATATTAGAATTATATCCTATCTCTACTTTTCTATTCTCCACATATTTATAATCAGGATAAATTCTATATTGTCCATCTTTACAAATATCGCTTTTTTCTGTTAATTTTATTGCTTTTGCAAAAAGAGTTTCTATCATCTTACTTGTTTTTGCAATGTGACTTAAAGAAAAAGAACTTGTTTGGGTAGTTGGTGTAACACTAACTGTAAAAACTTTTTGTTTCGATATATCTAGGGCATATAGGTTTATAAGAGTTAAGAAAGAAGTTGCAAATATTTTTATCATGAAAAATCCTTTTTGAAAGTTGCATATAAGTATATAGCAATCAAAATTAAACACCTCTTGTTTAAATACTATTTTGATATACTTTATTCTATGATTAAAAATATTATACATAATATTCTAATAGTTGCAGATGACTTTGATAGTGATGCAATTATCCAAGCAAATAAAAATTACAAATTTCTCAAAGCAAGTAATAAAAGTCAAATTATTGAACGATTAAAGAACAACAATATCTCTTTAGTAATATTTGACATAGATTTATATGGTTTTGATTTTGTTGACATTTTGGATACTCTTAAAGAAAAAGAATTTTTAGAAAAAAGTTTGGTATTGGTATTGTCAAATATTGAAAATGTACAACTATTAAAAGATGTTTTAGAAAAAGGGGCAACAACTTTTGTAAAAACACCATTTATAAATGCAGAATTAACATTAAAAATTGAACTTTTGATAAAAAAACTTGTTGATAAACACCTCATACTAAAGCAACAAAAAGATATAGAAAATAACTTAAATAAGTTACAAGAGTTTATAGATTCTTCTATAAATGCAATGTATATATTTGAAAATAATATTTGTATAGAGTGTAACTATGAGGGATCAGTTTTATTAGGATTTAAGAGAAAAAAAGAGATTATAAATAAACATATTTTCGATATATTTAATACAGTTTCCCAAGAACACCAAGAACTACTCTTATCCAATACTGTAGAACATAATTTTCAAACTACTGTGACAAGTAAGGATAATCAAACATATCATATACAAATCAAAGAACGCAATATATTATTTGATACTGAAAAATTAAAAATAATTTCAGCTATGGATATTACAGATATAAAAAGAAACGAAAAGATAATAGCTCAAAAATCAAAACTAGCTTCCATGGGAGAGATGATAGGGAACATAGCACATCAATGGCGACAGCCACTAACGGCTATTTCTATAGCAGCTAGTGGTATTAAGCTTATGCATGAATTTGGGATTGAGAATCAAAATGAGACTATGGAGAGTTTAGATAATATTGTTAAGAATACAAAATATTTATCAACAACAATTGAAGATTTTCAAAACTTTATAAGAAATGATAGAGAAAGTTCTACTTTTTTTATCAAAGATGTTATACAAAGTGCTTTGATGATAATTGATGCCAATTTAAAATTAGAAAATGTACAAATATTTAAAAACTATACTGAAGATTTAGAGATTACAACTATTCAAAATGATTTGGTGCAAATCTTATTAAATATTATTAACAATGCTATTGATGCCTTGAAAGAGAAACAAAAAGCAGATAAACTCATTTTTATCAATGTATATACAGAGAAAAGTGTTGTTTATATTTCACTTTTGGATTCAGCAGGTGGAATATCAGAAAAGATAATAGATAAAATATTTGAACCATATTTTACAACAAAACATCAGGCACAAGGTACAGGATTAGGGCTGTATATGACACATCAAATTATTTCAAAACTTGATGGTAAGATTGAAGTGAGCAATAAATCTTTTATACATGATACAAAACAATATCATGGAGCAAAATTCACCATATCGTTGCCTTTGGTATAAATTAACAAATTTATTTTATTTTTTTATTGGTATCTTCTATTTTTCTTGCTAATACTTCTGCAATATTTCTATAAAATACAGCATAAATATTCCCATGTTGTCCTAGTTGATATTCATTGATTGTAAAGCCAATTAAAATATTTGTTTCTCCATTGGTAACACATGTTGCTGTTCTTTCTTGGTCAAGGACTACTTGCATTTCACCGATTATTGCACCTGTTTGTAAAGTTGTTACTGTTTTTGTAAGACCATATTCATCTCTAAGGTTTACTTTAATACTACCAGACAATACATAGTATATATAGGGATTTTTAGTTTCACCTTGTCGAAAGACTGTTTCATTTCGATTATATTTTTTAAAAACAACCTCTTTAATCAAAGTTTCTATTTGATAATCAGTTAAATCTTTAAAAAAGTTTATTTTATTTTTCGCTCGTATGAGTTGTTCAAGTGCTTCATTATCTACCATAAGACTCCCTTTGTATATTATTTTACTCTTTTATTTGTTGCTACAAGCTTATTTGCAATAACCTGTGCCATATTTTTATAAAAAATAGCGTATGCTTCACTATATTTTCCAAATGTAAAATGTTCAATAGTAAATCCAATAACAATAGTACCACCAGTACTAGCAATACATTCTGCTGTTCTATCTCCGTTTAGAATAGGTTTCATCTCACCTATTAATGAACCTTTATGTAATGTTGCTATTGATTTATGGATACCTTGATCTACAATATTTATATTGACACTTCCATTGATAATAAAATATATAAAGTCATCTTTGTGTTCACCTTGAGTAAATATTATTTCACTCGTCGCATATTTTTTAAGTACCACATCTTTAATAAGGACACGCACTTGTTCTGTAGTAAGACCTTCAAAGATACTAATTTGATCTTTAAATTTTAATAGTTGTTTAAGGGCATCATCATCTACCATAATTTCTCCTAAGCTTTTTTGATTTTTTCTATTTCATCTCTTAATCTAATTGCTTCTTCAAAGTTTAAGTCCTTTGCTGCTTTATTCATCTGTTTGTTCAGTTCTGCAAGTATCTTTTTTCGCTCACTTGCTGGCATTTTGTTGAGTTTTTCTAGTTTTAATGCAACATCATCATACTCTTCCATTTTTAAATCTTCATCAAGTCTTCTGATTGTTGTGGTTGGAGTTATCCCATGTTCTTTGTTGTATTTCTCTTGTATCTCTCGTCTTTTGTTTGTAGTTTCAATAGCAAACTTCATAGATTCTGTGATTTTTTTTGCAAATAATAAAACTCTACCATTACTATTTCTAGCTGCCCGTCCCATTGTTTGTACAAGGCTTGTTTTACTTCTTAAGAATCCCTCTTTATCTGCATCAAGAATAGCTACTAAAGAGGCTTCAGGTATATCTAATCCCTCTCTTAAAAGATTGATTCCAATAAGTACATCAAATTTCCCAAGTCTTAGTTGTCGTATAATTTGATTTCTCTCGATAGCATCTATCTCACTATGCATATATTTTACTTTTATCCCTAAATCAGCATAATAATTTGCTAACTCTTCTGCCATTTTTTTAGTTAAAACTGTGACCAAAACTCTTTCATTTTTTGCAACAACTTTTTTTATCTCATCATGAAGCTTTTCCACTTGAAATTCGCTATCGATTATTTCAACTATTGGGTCAAGAAGTCCTGTAGGGCGTATAATTTGTTCTGCAACAACACTACTCATATCAAGTTCAAGTTCATTTGGTGTGGCACTTACAAATAAAAAGTTTGCTTTTTTATTGATATATTCATCAAATTTTAAAGGTCTGTTATCCAAAGCAGATGGTAACCTAAATCCATAATCAACCAAAACTTCTTTTCTACTTCTATCAGCTGCATGCATTCCTCTAAATTGAGATAAACTTACATGTGATTCATCAACGATTAAAAGATAAGGTTTGTTCATCGCTTCAAAATAGTCAATCAAAGAGTAGGGTGTTTCACCCTCTTTTTTATCAGTTAAAAGTCGTGAATAATTCTCAATTCCTTTACACATACCAGTTGCTTCTATCATCTCTAAATCGAACTCTACTCTTTGTTTGAGTCTTTGATACTCAACATGTTTTTCCTCTTTTTGATAATAAGCCAATCTTTCATCAAGTTCTTTTTCTATAGACTCAACTGCTTTTGCTAATCTATCTTGTGATACAACAAATGGATTTGCACTATAGATGGTCATCTCTTCAAGTTCTTGAGTGAGAACATTTGTCATATATTCCATTTTTCTTATAGATTCTATCTCGTCTCCAAAAAACTCTAATCGTATATATTCATCTTCAAAATAAGCAGGAAAGATATCTATCACATCCCCATTTACACGAAATTCAGCACGATCAAAAAATTTATCATTTCTTTTATATCCCATCTCTACGAGTTTTAGTAACATCGCTCTTTGAGAATACTCTTGACCTTTTTCTATCTTTTGTACATTTTTCTTAAATTCTGCTGGATTTCCCAACCCATAGTTAGCAGATACTGATGCCACACAAATAACATCTTCAAAACTCAATAAGGATGTAGTAGTACTTAATCGTAATCTTTCAAGTTCACTATTTATAGAACTATCTTTTTCTATAAACAAATCACTTCGAGGGATATACGCCTCAGGCTGATAATAATCATAATAAGAGATAAAATACTCCACATGATTATCAGGAAAAAAACCTCGAAATTCTGAGTATATCTGAGCTGCTAGTGTTTTGTTGTGAGTCATGATAAGTGTAGGCATTTGAGTAGCTTCTATAACCTTCGCCATAGTATATGTTTTACCACTACCAGTTACCCCTAAAAGAGTATTGTATTTATTACCACTAACGATACTTGCTGTTAGTTTTTCTATAGCTTGTGGTTGATCTCCTGCTGGAGAATATTCTGTATGTACTTTAAATGGTGTCATAAGGGAGATTATATCAGTTTTTGGATTAGAAGTTGAGAAATATTGCAGATTGTCATATTATTTAGATGACTTCTTCAAAAAATAAAAGTCACTTAAACGGCATATTAAATTAAATATTAGGTATAATAAATTTATGAATTATTTGTTTAAACTTATTATCTTTTTACTTTTGTTAACTCAATTTTTAATGGCCAAACCAGAACTTAAAAAGGTCACTTTACAATTATCTTGGTTTGATCAATTTCAATTTGCTGGATACTATATTGCCAAAGAGAAGGGGTTTTATAAAGAACTTGGACTTGATGTGGAGATAAAACCTTTTGAGTTTGGAATAGATATTCCTCAAGAGGTCAGTGATAATACGATTGACTTTGCAATTGGAAGAGAAACTTTAATTTTAGAAAGAGCAAGAAATAAAAAAATAGTTGCTCTTTATGCACTTTTTCAAAGTAGCCCTCTTATTTTATTAAGTACAAAAGAATCACAAATTAATTCTATTTCTGATTTTAAAAATAAAAAAATAATGACAACAATTGATGATGCAAGTGAAGTATCTTTAAAAGCGATGATTCATTCTCAAAATGTAAATTTAAGTGATTTTAATTTTTTGAAACATACTCACAATATAAATGATTTGATAACAAAAAAAACAGATGTTATCTCAGGATATATCTCAAAAGCTCCATTTGCTTTACAAAAAATGGGCATAGATTATAATGTATTTGAACCAAAAAAATATGGTTTTGATATGTATAGTGATTTATTATATACAAGTGAAAAAATGATTTCTGAAGAGAGTGACACAGTAAGAGCTTTTAAAAAAGCTTCTTTAATGGGATGGGAATATGCATATTCCCATATAGAAGAAAGTGCACAATTAATTTATTCTCAATACAATACACAAAATTTATCAAAAGAGGAATTGATATTTGAGGGGGAAGAACTTGAAAAATTATCTTTTTATAATACTACTACATTAGGAAGTATTGATAAAAATAAGCTTCAGCGTATTACTGACTTATATAATGTTATGGGATTATTAGATCATAAAATAGATATAAATGAGTTTGTATATAATGATTGTGTTTACCAGCTAAAACTTACAAAAGAAGAGCAAAAATATTTGCAGGAAAAAAAAGAGATTACAATGTGTATTGATCCAGATTGGATGCCTTTTGAAAAGTTTGATAAACAAGGTGATCATATTGGTATGACAGCTGATTATTATACAATATTTAAAGAGAGATTAGATATCGATATAAAAGTGATAGAAACAAAAACTTGGAGCCAATCACTAGAAAATGCAAAAAATAGAAAATGTGATATTTTGTCGTTAGCTATGGAAACTCAAGAGAGAAAAAAATATTTTAATTTTACGACACCTTATATAGAAACACCTCTTGTGATAGCTACTTCGTTGGATGTTTTATTTATTGAAGATATTAAATTGATAAAAAATAAAACGGTTGGTATTACAAAAGGTTATGCCTTTGTTGAGATATTAAAACAAAAATATAAAAATTTAAATATTGTAGAAGTAGACAATATTGAAGATGGACTAAATAAAGTTAATCAAGGTAAACTTTTTGGATATATAGGCACACTTTATACTGTTGGATATAGTTTACAAACAAAATTTACAGGTGAGTTGAAAATAGCAGGAAAGTTCAATGAAAACTGGGAACTTGGCATTGGAGTTAGGAATGACGATAAAATACTATTAAATATATTCAATAAAATTATAGGGACTATAGAAACTCAAACAAAACAGCAAATTTTAAATAACTGGGTATCTATAAAGTACGAAAAAGGAATCGACTACAATCTTATATGGAAAATTTTAATTATAGTTTTTATTATTGCTGTATTTGTTTTATATAGGCAGTATATGTTAAAAAAATCTATTAAGTCTTTAGACAAAATTATCGATTCAACTATGGAAGCTATAGCTATGTTTGAAAAGGGAAAATTGATAAAAGTAAATCAAGTATTTTTAGATATGTATGGGTATAACTCAATTAACAAAATATTAGGAAAAAATGCATCATACTTTGTTGAAGAAAATGAACATGAATATTTGAAAACACAGCTCACTAAAAGTAGAAAACCTTATGAATTAAGTATGGTAAAAGAAGATAATACCGTATTCCCAGCACTTGTAAAAGGTACACAGATGAACAGTAATGTAAGAATTACAAGTGTTATAGATCTCACAGAGTTAAAAAATAAAGACTTACTTTTATTTGAACAGTCAAAACTAGCATCTATGGGAGAGATGATCGGAAATATCTCTCATCAATGGAGACAACCACTTTCAGTTATATCAACAGGTGCTTCAGGTATGAAACTACAAAAAGAGGTTGATTGCTTATCTGATGAGGCATTTTATAGAATTTGTGACGCAATAAATGATAATGCTCAGTATTTATCAAAAACTATAGATGACTTTAAAAACTTTATTAAGGGTGATAGAACTAAAAAGCTATTTGATTTAAAGGTTGCTATGGGTAGTTTTTTAAATCTAGTTGAAGGTTCTATAAAAAGTAATGATATTCATATTATTGAAAAATTAGAAGAAAATATCCGAATAGATGGCTATGAAAATGAATTAATTCAATGTTTTATGAATATATTTAATAATGCAAAAGACGCACTAAAAGAAAATATTACAAACAAAGGGAAAAGAGTTATATTGATATCAACTTTTGTGAAAAAAGATAGTGTAGTTATAAAGATAAAAGATAACGCAGGTGGAATATCAAAAGATATATTACCTAGAATTTTTGAGCCATATTTTACAACAAAACATAAAAGTCAAGGGACAGGTTTAGGACTTCATATGACATATAATTTAATTGTTGATGGTATGGGTGGAACAATAAAAGCAAAAAATAAAACATATAAGTATGAAAATAATGAATACACAGGAGCTGAATTCACGATAACTTTACCAATTAGTTAATGCTTACTTCGTTTTGATATAGCAGTAATTATTGATGAAATAAGATTGTATTTGGATATTGTACAGAAAAAAATCAAGTATTATAGAAGACTACACATTGACTACATATTAATTTGATACAATTATAAAAATTAAAAAGTGAATAAACTATGAATAAAATAACAAAAGCTCTTCTTTGGGTGGTGGGGATATTACAAATCAGTTTCTTAAGTATAAATGGATTTGCAGAAGAAAAAACTTCAATACAAAATAATCAATTAAATAAAAAAATTAAAATAGATATCGTTTCAGATGTAGTTTGTCCTTGGTGTGCAGTTGGATATCAACGGTTGAGTAATGCTATAGATGAACTTGGGATAAAAGATAATGTTGAGGTAGTTTGGCACCCTTTCCAATTAAATCCTGACATGCCAAGAGAGGGTCAAAATGCTGATCAATATCTTATGAATAAATATAGACTAAGTAAAGAGAAGTTGCAGCAAACAAGAAATAATATGAAAAACCTTGGAGAAGAGGTAGGTTTTAAATTTGATTATTTTACAAACATGAAAAAATTAAATACATTTAATGCTCATATTCTATTAGATTATGCTAAAGAGTTTGGGAAACAAACAGAATTAAAAGTACGCTTACAACATGCATACTTTAGCGAAAGAAAAGATATAAGTAATCGAAATGTTTTAGTAAGAGAACTTGATGCTGTTGGTTTAAATGTAGCTGATGCGATGGCAAGATTAGATGATGAGAGTGCAATAAAACGTGTTCAAAATGAAGAAAAATTTTGGAGAGAAAGAGGAGTTTATGCTATCCCAACGATGTTGTTTGATGAGAGTATTGAGCGTGTAGGTGCGAATACAGTGGAGAGTTATAAAGAATTATTAATGAAATTGATGGAAAAAAGAAAAATATAACTTCACTAACTATATATGGAGTAATCAAAGCATTAAAGTAAAGTTCTTAAAAATCAACAATGGCAGTTTTCAACAAGGAAATAGTACTTGTTGTTAGTTAGTTATAAATATTTTTTTTAATTATTTTATGCTACAATTGTCGCCAATAAAAGGTAGTTGATGAAAAAAATCATAATACTATTTGTACTCGTCTATAATTTATTAGCATCGAATCAAATAAAAAATAATGTAATACCAGTGGAAAGTAATTTTACACATATAGAAAAAGAATATATATACTCAAAGAGTGTGACATTAGGTATGATAGTTGACTATTATCCATTTAGTTTTAAAGATAATGGTACAATCACAGGTTTTTCATATGATTATATAAATTTAATTATGAAAAAAAGTGGATTAAACATAAAAATCGAGATGGATAATTGGAGTAATACTCTAAATAAATTCAAAAACAAACAAATAGATATGATAGATGTTATCTCTTATAAAAAAAGTAGAGAGAAATTTACAAATTTTTCACAACCTTACTTTGAGATACCAAATGTTATTTTTGCTCGAAAAGGAGAGATAGAAAATTATACTGGATTTGAATCTTTAAAAGGGAAAAAAGTTGGTATAACTAAGGGTATCTATTATTACAATGTTATAAAAGATTTGGGCTTTGACCTTGTAGTGTTTGAAAACTCTAGAGATAAGATGAAAGCTTTAGCTTTTGGGAAAATTGATGCAATATTCAACAACCTTATAAGTGGTCAAAAATATATTAAACAAGGTGGTTATTCCAATATAACTATTCTAGAAGAACTTGATGATGCCATAGTCAAAAGAGAAGATTTAAGAATAGGTGTAAAAAAAGAGGATAAAGTTTTATATTCTATTATAAATAAAGCCACAAAATCTATCACGATAGCAGAGAAAAATCAAATATATAATAAATGGTTTGCAGCAAAGATTGAATCAAAAAATACTAAAGGTAATTTTAATTTAACTGTAGACGAAAAACAATACCTTTTAGATAAAAAACAGATTACAATGTGTGTAGATCCAGACTGGATGCCGTTTGAAAAAATAGATAACGGAAAACACACAGGATTGGCATCTGATTATATAAAGATAGTAAAAAATAATATCAATATTCCTATAAAACTGATTAAGACAAAAAACTGGGAAGAGTCTATCGAAAAAGGAAAAAGTAGAGAATGTGATATATTTTCTATGGTTCCAAATGTGCAAAAATATAAAAGTTATATGAATTTTACATCACCATATGTAGATATACCTATGGTTATTGCAACAAAAACAGATAAACAGTTTATTGATAGTATCCAACAAATTTTGGATAAAAAAATAGGTATTGTAAAAAACTATGTTATATCAAATATTTTAAAAGAGAAATATCCAAATATTAAGATTGTTTATGTTGATTCGATAAACGATGGATTAAGAAAAGTTGAAAGTGGTGATATATTTGCTTTTATAGATAACTTAGCTACTGTAAATTATGAGATACAAAAAAGTTTTATCAATACTATAAAAGTTTCTGGTAGATTAGATATTAGACCAAAGTATGGTATGGCAATAAGAGATGATGAACCAATTTTATATAATATTTTTGAAAAAATCATTAACAATATTGATACTAATACTAAAGAAAAAATATTTCATAAGTGGGTAAATCCACCTAAAGAGGAAAAAGTAATTGATTATACAATAGCATGGTATATGTTAGTTGCAGTGTCTATATTAATTGCATTATTTATATTTAGACAATATAATTTAAAAAAATCAAATAGAAATCTACAAATAGCAGTTGCAAATAAAACAAAAGCACTCAAAGAACTCAATGAAAGTTTAGAACAGAGAATAAAAGAAGAGGTAGAAAAAAACAACACAATTCAAGAAAAACTTTTTAAATCAGAAAAGATGGCATCTATGGGTGAGATGATAGGAAATATTGCACATCAATGGAGACAACCCTTATCTATAATATCAACAGCATCTACAGGTATAATAATGGAAAAAGAGTATGGAGTATTAAATGAAACGAAACTTATTGAAACTTGTAATACTATTAACAATAATGCGCAATATTTATCAAAAACAATAGATGATTTTAAAAACTTTATAAAAGGTGATAGGGTTAAAAATATATTTAACTTAAGTGATGATATTGATAGTTTTCTAAATCTGGTTGAGGGTTCTATTAAAAATCATAGTATTCATATTGTTCAGGATATTCAAAAAGATATTAAAATAGATGGTTATGAAAATGAGCTAACTCAATGTTTAATTAATATATTTAATAATGCAAAAGATGCTTTAAAAGAGAATATAAATACTCCAGATGTTAGATATCTATTTATAACTGCATATTTAGAAGATGATAAGATAGTTATAAAATTAAAAGATAATGGTGGAGGGATACCAGAAGATATTTTGCCTAAAATATTTGAACCATATTTTACTACAAAACATCAATCTTTAGGAACTGGTTTGGGGCTTCATATGACTTATAACTTAATAGTAGATGGTATGGGAGGAACAATTGAAGCTTCTAATGTAAACTATAGGTATAATGGGAAAAATTATGAAGGAGCTGAGTTTACGGTCAAGTTACCTACAAGCTAAACAAAATTTACAATTTCTTATAATTAAATATAAATTTTTATTAGATATAATACGTCAATAAAGCTTTGGAGGCAAATATGGATATTGACGATGTCAATAATAAATATTTTTTTAATAAATTACTTATAGATTCAATCCCTATACCTATATTTTATAAAGATATTAATGGATGTTATACAGGTATAAATAAAGCATTTGAGAATTTCTTTGGTCTCTTCGCAAAAGATTTAATAGGTAAAAGTGTATTTGATATCAATCCAATAGAACTTGCGAAAATTTATCATGCCAAAGATCAAGAGTTGTTTGAAAGACAAACTACTCAAGTTTATGAGTCACAAGTAAAAGATTCTTATGGAGTTTTACATGATGTAATTTTTAATAAAGCAACATTGATTGACGAAAAAAAGAATATTATCGGACTTATTGGTGTTGTATTTGATATTTCAGAACAAAATAGATTAACAAAACAGCGTGATGAAATAGAAAAAAAAGCAAATAAATTTTTTGAACAATCTATTAATTTATTACTTATCAGTGATTTTAATGGTAATATTTTAGAGATTAATAACGCTGTCAAAACAATGTTTGATTATGAAGTAGAGGAACTTATAGGTAAAAGTTTTTTGGAGATGGTTCATCCCGATGATAAAGAAAGAACCATTCAAGAGATGAAAAAACTTTTCAATGAAGAGGTAGTAAGTTATTTTGAAAATAGATACAAACACAAAGATGGTTCCTATAGAACATTAGCATGGTCTGCTAATTCTGATGTTAAAGATAAATTAATATTTGCTTCAGCACAAGATATAACAGATGTAAAACAACAAAATAAAGTCATACTTGAACAATCTAAGTTAGCAGCAATGGGGGAGATGATTGGAAATATCGCCCATCAATGGAGACAACCATTATCAGTCATATCAACTGGTGCTACTGGTATGAAAATGCAAAATAAGTATAAATTACTTACAGATGAGATAATAGATAATACATGTGATGCTATCAATGATAATGCACAATACCTATCTAATACAATTGATGATTTTAGAAATTTTATCAAAGGGGATAGAACTAAAAATATTTTCAATTTAACAAATAATATCAATAGTTTTTTGCAATTAGTCGATGGTTCAATTAAAAGTAATGATATTTCAGTAGTTTTAGATTTAGACAATGAGATTGAAATTAATGGATATTCAAATGAGTTGATACAATGTTTCATAAATATTTTTAATAATGCAAAAGATGCTCTTGCAGAATTAAATATAAAAAATAGGCTTATTTTTATTACAACAATAAAAGACAATGATAAAGTAGTTATAAAAATGAAAGATAATGCAGGTGGAATTTCAAATCAAATACTTCCAAAGATATTTGAACCATATTTTACTACAAAACACCAATCCCAAGGTACAGGTTTAGGATTAAGTATGACATATAATTTAATAGTAGATGGAATGAATGGGCATATTAAAGCTACTAATATAAATTATAAGCATAATGGTAAAAACTATAAAGGGGCCGAGTTTATAATTTTTTTACCTTTACAATAGAATCAAAGTTTATTTATGTTTGTTCAATTGGTATTATGATAGTAAATAAAGCACCTGTGTAGTTTTTGTTATGAAAGTGATAATTGACATTTTGAACTTTAATTTCACCTTGCATACTTTTTACAATAAGATTATAACTCATATGAAGTCCAAGCCCAGTCCCTTGAGATTGGTGTTTTGTAGTAAAATATGGTTCAAATATCTTAGGAAGTATCTCTTTAGGTATCCCTCCCGCATTATCCTTAAATGTGATAAAAACTTTAGAATCAACAACCTCTTGAGAAATAAAAATAAATCTTTCTTCTTCTGGCATATTTTCAATTAAAGCATCTTTTGCATTATTAAAAATATTTATAAAACATTGAACAAGTTCCGTTGGATAACCTTTTATTTTGACATGTTCTTTAAGGCTTAATACAACAGTAAGATGATGTTTTTTTATTGTTGAATCAACGAGCTTTATAAAACTATCAGTATCATTTTTTAAATCAAAGCGAATAGGTTTTGCATCACCTTTGATATAGTTTGTAAAGTCTTCTATTGTTTGTGAGAGATATTGAGCATTTTCATTGATTGATTCACAAGTATTATAAAAGAAATCATCAGTAAGCATATCGTACTCTTTTTGTATTTTCATTCCTGTTGCACCAGTTGATATTACAGATAATGGTTGTCTCCATTGATGTGAAATATTAGCAATCATCTCTCCCATTGAAGCAAGTTTGGACTGGTTGAGTAACATTTTTTGTTGTTCTAATTGTTCTTTTTGAAGAAGAGTTAGTTTCGTTACATCATAGATACTACCCTCAGTTTTAATATGATTACCTTTTTTATCAAAAGTATGAATAGCTCTTTCTTCTACAAATTTAACATTACCTTTCGCTGTTCTAATTTTATATTTTATAAAATATTTCCTAGTTTCTTTTATTGAGTTTTTAAATTCTTCTTTTATTTTTTGTATATCTTTTTTATCAACAAAAGTTAAAAAATCCTCAAAACTTATCTCTTGTGTTACATCATCTAATTCCAATATTTCATAAATACCTTTATTCCAAGTAATTATATCTTTTGTGGTATTGTATTCCCAAAATCCTAAGTGAGCAATATGTGAAGCTCTATCTAAAGAAAGATTCATTTTATCTTTTATGAGACTAATTTTATTTTGAAGCATTTTCACTGTAACAACACTTAAAAGCATAGAAAATAAAATAGTAAGAAGTGCTACGATAAAGTATTTTTTATATGCTTCTTGTTGTTGCAGTTGTTCGTATTTTTTATTTAATTGCAATATGATAATCAAATGTTCATTGATTTTTCGAGAGACAAATTGTTCTGTTTGATACATAGGATTATTTAAAATGTTTTGGACTTTATGGGGAAATTCATTTTGTAAAGAATAAGCACTTTGTGTATATTTCTCCCAGTTTTTACTTTCATCATAATGTAATAAAATCTCCCCTTTACCATTTGTCAATATAAAGTCATATAATGGTGCATTTGTAAATTTTTTTAAGAAACTCTCCATAAATAAGTTGACAATAAGAATTCCATCAAATTTTCCATCATTTTCCAAGGGGATAATAGCCCTTATTGTAGGTTTATAAGGAACTTCAATTTTTCCATTTTCTATATTTAAATCTAACTGTGAAAACCAAACTTTGTTGGCTTTTTTTAATTTAGAATTTTTAAAATAATATCGTTCTGATTTATTTTGTAAGTGCTCTTTTGTAATCAAATAGGGTTCTGTATTTTCTTTTTTTCTATCTATTCTTATTTGTTCATAACCATTTTTATCTATATAGCGTAGTTGCATAATACTAGAATCTGTTTTTGCAAAAGTAAGAAATAGATTATTTATAGAAAGGGTATTGTCTTTTTTGTAGGCTTTAAAAGCATCAAGCTCTTGTATTGAATAAAGCATATCTGTAGCTTTTGATAGGAAGTTATTAAAAACGGCTGCGCGTTCTTCTGTTTTATTAATAGCATTTGCAAGAGCTACTTTTTTAGCTTGATTTGAAAATAAAATATTTTCTATTGTGATATAAGAAAAAACTAGCAAAACTGAAAATAAAAAAAATATGAATATCAATCGAGTATTATTTTTTAGCATTTAATTCCTTACATTATCAGTTAAGATATGATTATATCTAATAAATTATAATATTGTCTAAAAAAATAATTTTTAAAACTTATCATATTTTTTAATAAAAAATTAAATATATATAAATATACTAATTTATAGAAGAGTAAAGGTGGAAAGAATGATAGTAGAGATAGTATTTGCAGCGGGATGTTTTTGGGGTGTTGAGAAACATTTTGAATCATTAGATGGGGTGATGGATGTTAAGTCAGGATATGCAGGAGGAAATTATCCGAATCCTACTTATAAAGATGTTTTAAAATACCGATTGAATAATAATAAAAATATTATTAATTATACAGAAGCAGTTAAAGTAAAGTTCAACAATGAAAAAATAACAGCAAATGAATTGATTCACTCATTTTGGGAGTTACACGATCCAACTACGAAAAATAAACAGGGCAATGATGTAGGGAATAATTATAGAAGTGCCATATTTTATACCAATGAAAATCAAAAAAACATAGCATATAACACAAAACACACATATCAAACACTTTTAAAAGAACATGGACTTGGTGAAATAGTTACTGAGATTCAACCACTTACAAAGTTTTATGAAGCGGAACAATATCATCAAGATTATTTAATAAAAAATCCAAATGGATATTGTCCAAATCATAGTACAGGTGTAAAATTTACGAAACAAAAAGATGATGAAAAAAAAGAGATTGTAGTTCCTATAGGTGGAAAAGAGATTATAGTAATAGAAGCTGAAGGTTTTTGCCCCTATTGTGAAAAATTTGAAAATGAGGTTAGTTCTGGTTACAAAGGGAAAATTCCTTTACGAACAGTATATAGTTCACAATTAAAAGATTTTAAAATCAAAACAAAATTAGATGCGACACCTACAATACTTTTTATTGAAAACGGCAAAGAGGTTTTTGCACATAGAGGTTTTTTAAATAAAAAAGAGTTTTATAAAGTTCTTGGATCATTTCAACTAGGGAAAGATTCAGAAAGTTATAGTGTAGCTTTTAATAAAGACACGGACAGTAGATTTTGTAAACAATATGATATTTTCAAAAATACTCCTGATGGTGTATTTATTGATAAGCTTTCAGGTGATATACTTTTTGATACAAAAGATAGATTTAACTCAGGAACTGGCTGGTTGAGTTTTTATAAAGCAGTTGATGACTCAACCATAGAAAAACAAGATAATAGTTATGGAATGAAACGAATTGAGGTATTAGCAAAAAAAAGTGGAATACATTTAGGACATGTATTTCCAAGAGTTGATGGGAAAAGAAGATTTTGTATCAATGCTACAGTCTTAGAATTTATTCCACGAGAAAAACTAAAAAACTAAATTTAATGTACTCTAAGATAAGAAATCTAATCTTGTAAAAATATTATAATAGGATTTAAAATGTATACAATAAAAGTGGATAAAGAATGTGGGTGTTTCAAAAAAAGTGCGTATAAAAATAATATGAATTTTGAATCAAAAGATGATGCTTTGTTGCAAGCAAATCTTATGCAAACCTATATGAATACAAAATTTTGTGGAAAACACAGTTTTGTATTGTGTGAGAATGGAGATGAGTTTTTAATTAGTGTCGGTATGCAACAACAATCAAGTGGCTGTTGTGGTGGAGGAGATGGTTCTTAATAATTGCCTTAATCATAACTTTTGTATAATATAATATATGAAAAATGAGATAGAAGATAATACGAGAAAAAAATGTTACCGTTGTTATAGACCACAAAGTAGTTGTATGTGTGAGTATATCAATACTATAGATACACAAACAAAGTTTGTACTACTTATGCATCCAAAAGAGTTTAAAAAAACAAAAAATGGAACGGGAAGGTTTACACATATTTCTTTACCAAATTCTTCACTTTTTATTGGGATTGATTTTAATAATCATACAGAGATAAATGAGATGATAAATAACCCTAATAATAATTGTTTTGTACTCTATCCTCATATAAATAGTATAAAACTGAATGATACAAATATACAACAAGAAAATAAAAAAAATATAATATTTATTATAGATTCCACTTGGCCTTGTTCTAAAAAAATATTAGCAGTAAGTAAAAATATAAATAAGTTACCAAAAATAAGTTTTGAACATACCAAATCATCCGCATTTAAAATCAAAACACAACCAAACCCTTATTGTCTTTCAACAATAGAATCAACATTGTGTGTTCTTGAACTTTTAAATCTTCATAAAATAGAAAATATAGGAGATAGAAAAATAGAAAAGTTTTTAGAACCATTTACTCAAATGGTAAAATATCAAGTTGACTGTGCAAACAAACCAAATGGAAAAATGCCACGCTTTTTAAGGAGAGAACATTAAAATTTTTTTAAGATATATACGAAAAATATTTATAGTTACTTTTTTATTGTATGGAGTAATTTATGGGGCATGGTCATTTTTTGCCTATAAAGTGCAAGAAGATTATACAAAGTTAGTAGCTAGCAATAGATATACACTGGTTCCATATGAGAAAGATTTGTATATTATGTGTATGCTTGATTATCATTTAAATCCAAATGGGAAACATATGTTGCAAGAGTGCAATAAGGTTGCAAAAATAGCAAATGAAAAACCAGATACTCCATATTTTGATTTTTATATCAATCATCTAAAAGATATTTTAAAATAATTTTTCACGATTACTCCACAATTTATTGATAAGATTTCTCTATAAAAATTAAGGAGATAAAATGAATAAATTACTAAAATTAGCATTAGTTGGTGCTATTGCATTAGGTTTAAGTTCAACAGTTGCTTCTGCAAATGTTGCTAAAGGGCAAAAGCTTTTTTCTAAAAAGTTAAAAAAAGCATGTGATATGACAGGAGCAAAGATGGCTACAAAACATACACAAAATGATTGGGAAGCTATCAATGAAAAAGGTGAATTAGCTAAAGAGATTAAGACAATTTGTCCAAAAGTTAAGGATTCTGATGTAAAAGAGAAATATGTTCCTCATTACTATGACTTCTTCTATGAATATGCTTCAGATTCTGGAAATGTACCGTCGTGTTAGATAATATCCCAACATTTGGGATATTATCTATTTTTTTGTTGATTTTCTAAAAGTATAGTTTTCAGCTCTTGTATTTCAGCTCTTAATTGAGATAATTCAACTTTTGTATTATCTTCACTTGTGTGAATTTCACCTACTAAAGTTTCACTTTCACTATCTTTTATCTCATTCATAGCATCAACTACAATAGCAATGATAAGGTTAATCATAATAAATGTTACGACAAATATAAAAGGTACAAAAAACACCCAAGCATGAGGATGCACTTCCATAATAGGTCTTACTATTCCCATAGACCAAGATTCTAATGTCATGATTTGAAATAAAGTATAAAATGATTCACTTAAACTACCAAACCACTGGGGAAAAGATTCACCATACAGTTGTGTCGCCATAATAGCAAAGATATAAAAAAGCAATGTTAATAGTCCAGCAATAGAAGCCATACCTGGTATAACACTTACAAGTGCAAGAACTATTTTTCTCATTTGTGGTACAACGGTAACAAGTCTAAAAAGTCTAAGAACCCGTAAAATTCGTAATATCTCAAATCCTGCACTTGAAGGAACTAATGATATAGCTACGATAAAGAAGTCAAATAAACTCCAACCATCTTTAAAAAATGGTAATCTATGCACATATATTCTCATAGCTATCTCTATTGTAAAAATAGTGATAACGATTTTATCAAAAATATTGATAAACCCACCAACTGAGTTCATAATATCTTTTGAAGTTTCCATCCCCATTGTGATACCATTTAGGATAATAATAGCAATAATAAAGTTTTGAAAAAAACTACTTTGGACAATATCTTTTGTTTTGTTATACATGGAATTTTCTCTTTGTATTTAAATTTTTGGAAGTTTAGCATAAGATTTATTAAGTGATTGGTACAAAGGTAGAATTAAATATTTTGAATAATTTTAATGTAAAGATATTCAAATAGTTAGGGTTGAAATAGTGGAACTAGATATATTAATCTAGTTTCAATACTGCCATAAAAGCCTCTTGTGGAACATTTACTTTTCCTATAGATTTCATTCTTTTCTTACCAGCTTTTTGTTTCTCTAGTAGTTTTCTTTTTCTTGTAATATCTCCACCATAACATTTTGCAGTTACATTTTTTCCTGTAGATTTTACAGTTTCTCTAGCAATAATATCTTTTCCAATACTTGCTTGAATAGCTACTTCAAAAAGTTGTCTTGGGATAAGTTCTTTAAGTTGTTTTACAAAAACTCTTCCTCTAGCTTGTGCTTTCTCTTCTGGTACGATAATACTTAAGGCATCAACAGCTTCACCAGCAACTAATACATCTAGTTTTTTAAGATTTCCTGGTCTAAACCCTGTAATCTCATAATCAAAACTCGCATACCCTTTTGTGGTTGATTTTAATTTATCATAAAAATCCATTACTATTTCATTCATAGGGATGTCATACTCTAAAAGAACTCTTTTATTGATATAGTCCATCTTTTTTTGGATTCCTCTTCTGTTGTTAAGAAGTGTGATAACATTTCCTAAAAATTCATCAGGAACTAGTACTGTTGCTTTTACATAAGGCTCAAAAATAGTTTCGATATGGTTAACTGGTGGGAGTTCATAAGGATTTTGAATCATAAGTTCTTCTCCACTTGTTGTGAGAACTTTATAGACAACAGTTGGTGCAGTTGCTATTAGGTCAAGATTGAACTCTCGTTCAAGTCTTTCTTTTATAACTTCCATATGAAGCATTCCTAAAAATCCAGTTCTAAATCCACTTCCAAGAGCTGCTGAACTTTCAGGTTCAAAACTAATAGAACTATCATTTAATTGAAGTCTTTCCAACGCATCTCTTAGGTCTTCAAATTTATCTGTATCTATTGGATATATTCCTGCAAATACAAAAGGTTTTGCTGGTTCAAATCCATCAATAATTTGTGCAGTTGGTTCTTTTGCATCAGTCATAGTATCTCCCACAACAATCCCCTCTGTTGTTTTAAGACCTAATATAACAATACCAATTTCACCTGTTTGTATCTCATTTGTTTTTTGTTTTGTTTTTGGATGTGGATACATTAAATCAAGTACTTTATGCTCAACTTTTGTATTCATCATACGGAGCATTTGCCCTTTTTTGATACTTCCATCATATACTCTGACCAATGCTAAAGCACCAAGATAATTATCAAACCAACTATCATAAATAAGTGCTTTTGTTGGTGCATTTTCATCTCCAGATGGAGCTGGAATAGTATCTACAATTGCATCGATAAGATCTTTTACCCCAACACCAGTTTTTGCACTAATGAGATTGTGTGCTGTACAATCAAGCCCAATTGCTTCTTCAGTTTCTTCTAACACTCTCATAGGATCAGCAGATGGTAAATCTATTTTATTTACTACAGGCATCAAGGTAAGGTCATTTTCCATAGCAATATATACATTTGCAATAGTTTGAGCTTCTACACCTTGTGTAGCATCAATGATAAGTAAAGCACCCTCAGATGAAGCTAAACTTCTACTTACTTCATAAGAAAAGTCAACATGACCTGGAGTATCAATAAGATTTAGTACATAGTGTTCACCATCTTTTACATAATCTAACCGTACTGATTGTGCTTTGATAGTAATACCACGCTCTTGTTCAATATCCATAGTATCCATCATTTGAGAACTTAATTCTCTATCTGCAACAGCACCACACTCTTGTATAATTCTATCAGCTAATGTACTTTTCCCGTGGTCAATATGGGCTATAATACTAAAGTTTCTTATTTTATCTTGCAATTTTTATCCTATTCTTCTCTAAAATGAATTTAATTTTCTTTAGAATTTGGATTTTATCTAAAAATTGCTTTTAATTTAGTTTAAGTTAGAGAAATTAAAATTTATCAGTATCTTCAAAGATAGGTTTTGTTAAAAACTCTCCATCAGTATTTATAAATCCCCAATTTTTACCATTTTTGACTTTCGCAAAGCCATTTGAGAAATCATACGCATACTCATAAGTTGGTTTTACTAAAAAGTTACAATGAGTATCTAAAAATCCCCATTTGTCATTTTGTTCAACTCTTTTAAATCCTTCTTGTTGCAAGTATATCATATCCATAGTAGGGCTAATTTTGAGCTCCAAGTTTTTATCTATACATCCATATTTCCCAAATTTTTTTACAATGATAGTATTATAAGTAAATTCTGAAATATCATCATAAATAGGTTTTACAACAACTTCGAAATCTTCATTTACAAGTCCAAATTTTTTGTTGAGTTCAATTTTTGCAAATCCATTATAGAATCGTCCAATTGAATCATATACTACTTTTAAAAGAAGTTTCCCATCTTTATTAATGATACCAAATTTACCATCTATATTTTCAACTATTGCATGGGTGTTATCACCTGTATTTTCTATCCAGTGGATATTCACATAATTAGGATGTGGATAAGTTGAATCATCCCCCTCAAATGTATGAATCTTTTTGTAAATAGGTTTTATTGTAACTTCTGAAGAATCTTTTAGTAATCCATCTTTGCCATTTACTGTTACTACTGAGTCATGTGATAGTTTAGAACTACATCCATTAAAAAAAACTATTGATAATAGACCAGTGATATATAATATTGTTCTCATGTTATCCCTTTTAATTTTTATTGTATATTTTTAACTATTTTAAAATCTACTCTTCTTGAAGCATCAGCGTTTTCTGTTCCATCAGGATTTATAATAAGATTATCATAAGACATACCATACGGTTTGAAAGTATTTTCAATCCATTCTTTACTTATATCACTATTCTTTGATGCTTCATTCACCGCATACTCTCTTACTTCATTTGCTCTTTGGCTGGATAGTTTTTTATTTAAATTATATCGCTCTTCATCTGATTTTGCTTGTGTATATTCAGAAGAGGTATGTCCCTCTATTCTAATTTCTTGTATCTCATTTTTGTATTGTTCCACTATTTTTAAATATCTTGGGAAAAAGTCACTTAAAATATCTGTAAATCCAGATTTGAGTTCACTTTTATTTACTTCAAAAAGAGCAATAGGATTGTTAAATCTAAAAAGTAAATCATCTTTTGTAAGTTCTGCATTCCAAGGTTCAAAATCATTTTTAAACTCATCTATTAGTGCATCGTATAAACCTACAAAACTTGGAGTTTCTTGTTCTATTTGTACAGTTTCTTCTTTAATAGGTTCTTGTGATACAGTTTTTTCTTTTGGATTACAATAAGAATCTAAATTTTCTGCTCTTAACAACTCAGAAATAAGAAGATTGTTATTTTTTGAACTATTGTGGAGTGGTGACATTTTATGTGCATCAATCACATCTCTTTTTGCTCCATTACAAATGAGCAATTTTGAAAGTTCTGTGTAATTATCTCTTGTAGAATCTAAAAGAGGGGTGTCTTGATAATTATCAATTGTGTTAACTGTTGCACCATTTTTGATAAGTAATTGACTAATAGCATATTCATCTAATCTTACAGCAATATGTAATGGTGTATAGCCATATATATCTTTACTATCAAGATTAATTTTTTGATCAATTAACAATTGTACCATTTTAATATCTTTGGCTCTTACTGCATCATGTAATGAACTCTCTTTTATAAAATCATTTTTCTCTATAGGTGTTATAACCTCTTTTTGATTTGTAGCTGTGCAGCCACTTATTATGATTGAAATCATTACCAACATTAATACACTGTTTTTCATATCATTTATCCCTTTATTTATATATAGTTTATCTTTCATGTAAAGACCCTTCTTTAATTTTAATTATTGGTTTTAAAAAGAAATCCATAATTGTTTTTTTCCCTGTTAAAATGTCAACACTTGCGACCATACCAGGTATAATTGGGAGTTTCTCTCCATCTCTTTCTAGGTAGTTTTTATCTGTTTTTATCGTAACTTGGTAATAGCTTTTTTCATCTTTACTCTCTTTATCTTTAATACTATCTGCCGAAATTTCAATAATTTTTCCCTCTAGTCCACCATAGATTGAAAAGTCATATGCAGTTATTTTTACAATTGCTTTTTGTGATGGAGATATAAATGCAATATCTTTAGGGTCAATTTTAGCTTCAATAAGTAAGATATCACTATCTGGAACTATCTCAATAAGGTCAACTCCAGATTTGACAACACCACCAATTGTATTGATATTTATCTGTTTTATAATACCATCTACAGGAGAGCGTATAATTGTTTTTTCTAGTTTGTCAGTTTCAGATATAAGTCTTGCATCTATTTTATTAAGTTCTGAGATTACCTCTTGTAACTCTTTGTAGCTATTTGATTTAAAACCTTTTACTTTTTCTAAAATTTTATTTTCTGCTTCAGAGATAGCTAGTTTTGACCTAGGGAGTGAAAGTACAGCAGAGTTTAAATCACCATCAAGTGTATTGTACTCTTTTTGTATATTTAACAATTCAATTTTTGATTTTGAACCTGATTTTACCATTCTTTTAATAGTTTTTAATTGTTGTAATACAAGAGCTACACTTTTTTTTAGTTGTTGTATTTTAGATTCTATCTCTTTTTGTTCTTGCACTTTTTGTTCAAATTGTAGTTCTAAAATTTTTAATGAACTTTTGTACTCATCAATATTATTATTATAAATTTGTGTTTCTATTGCTGTGTATTTTTTAAGCTCTACTAACTCATTAGGAAAACTTATAGCCTTTTTTTTCTTTGATGGATTATAGTTTAACTGTGCATTTAATCTGGCTTTTTTTGCAAGAAGAGCTATATTTTGCTCTTTTGCTTCTTCTAAAGATGCACGAAATCTTGTTGTATCTATTTTCATTAATGCTTGGTCTTGAACCACATGTTCTCCACTTTTTACAAGTATTTCTGAAATCAATCCACCATCTAAGTTTTGTACTTTTTGTATTTTATGAGAAGGGATAACTTTCCCTTCACCCCTTGCCATCTCATCAACTTCAGCTATCATTGCCCAAATTATTAATCCTATAATTATTGTTACAATACTCATAAACAATAAATCAATTTTGAACTTTGGTTTATCATAGGCATGACCGTACAATGAGTTTACAAATCCTATGTCATTTTCATTAATTTTCATACGCTACTCACTTTTACTTTTAAGTACAGTTTCTTTTAGTCCATCAGCCACAATCTTACCATCGTCTAAAACAATAACTCTATCTACAAGCGCTAGTAGAGACATTTTATGAGTGATAATAATAACAGTTTGATTTTGTATAAGAGTTGATATTTTTTTCATAAAAGTATTTTCTGTTTGTTTATCCATAGAGTTTGTAGGCTCGTCAAATATCAATATATTTGGGTTTGTGATAATTGCTCGTGCTAGAGTTACCGCTTGTCTCTCACCCCCACTCAATCCTTCTCCTCTCTCTCCTACAAGAAGGTCATAGCCAGCTTCATGTCTTCCTAGAAAATCATGAACACCAGCTGCCTTTGCTGCACTTATAACTTCTTCATCTGTAACATATTGTTCCCCAATAGTTATATTATCTTTAATGCTCCCCATAAATAAAAATGGTTCTTGTGGAACACACCCAATAGAGCGTCTTAAATCAACAGGATCAATTTGTCGTATATCAGTTTGATCAATTAATACAGAACCACTATTAGGAGTGTAAAGATTCATAATAAGTTTTGCTAAGGTTGATTTCCCAGAACCCATTTTTCCTAATATAGCGATTTTTTCACCTTGTTTAATAGTAAGGTTAATATCTTTTAGAGTTTCAAAGTTTTGACCCTTATAAGCAAAAGTCACATTCTTTAATTCTATATCACCATTGAGGTTTGGACGACTTATATAGTTTTTACCATTATTTTCAACTTCCATTCCCATAATCTCTTCAATATTATTCATTGATATTAGAGTTTGATCATAGCGAATAACCATTCCTACTATTTGTGAAATGGGAGCAATTACACGACCATTTAACATCATAGCAGCAATTATACCACCCATACTCATCTCCCCTTCAAGTGAGAGATATACCCCAGCCACAATAATAGCAATATTTGACAACTTTGAGATGAGTCCTGTTGTAAGTGTTGTAAACTGTGAAAACATTTGTGACTTTTCACCATAATAGAGTGTTTGGTTTAAAGAAGCATCCCAATGTGTTTTCATTCTGTTTTGAGCTCTTACGCTTTTAATAATCTCTAGCCCTGCAACTGCTTCATTGAGTGTAGTTTGTTTGAGTTGTTCCTCTTTTGCAGATTTTTCTACTACCTCTTTAATTCTATTTTTCATTGACCAAGAAAGACCCAAAACAAGTATAATAGTTATAACACTAATCCAACCTAATACACCTGCAAAATAAAATATTACTGCTATAAATAGAAGAGTAAAAGGGATATCTACAAGTGTAGCAATAGTTGCACTTGTAAAAAAATCTCTTACACTTTGAAAAGATTGCAATCTACTTACAAATTGACCTGTTGAGTTTGGTTTTTCACTGAGTCTTATATTAAGAAGCTGGTCAAAAATTTTATTACTCATTATTAAGTCTGCTTTTTTACCAGCTTTGCCTAAATAATACGCCCTTAAAAGTGAAAATATAAGATCAAAAACTAGAATAAAAACAATACCAAAAGTCATTGCCAAAAGTGTTTCAATGGCATTATTTGGTAGAACCCTATCAAAAACATTTTTCATAAATAAAGGCATTGCAAGTACAAATAGATTGATAAAAATAGCAGCAACAATCACTTTTTTATAGATAGGTAAATTTGCTTTTAATGCACCCCAAAACCAATGATTTGGCTTTGGTATTACTATCTCATTAGAAACTTTATTTTCAAATTTGTAAGTAGGTTTAATAATAATAACCTGTTTTGTAAACTCTGCTTCTAAGTCTTCAAGGCTCATTGTTATTTCACCTTCACTTAATCCAGGAATAATAACCTTCGCTTCTTTTTTTTCAGAATCTAAATCAAGTAAAATACAAGCCCTTTCTTTTTCAAGGATTAATACAGCAGGAAGTGCAAGTCTAGAGATACCTAGAAGTTCTCGTTCAACTACCTTTGAGATAAGTCCTATTCTTTTTGAAGAGATTAGAAAATCTTGGATAGACATAGAGTTGTTGTGGATAGGTAGACCTGAAACAAGTGAGTCTTTTGAAGTATGTCGTTGATAAAAGATTGAGATAAAAGATAAACACTCCAATAAAGAATCTACCGTTCGTCTCTCTTTCATTACATCATTTTTAATATTTATATCTTCCATTATTTATGCCAATTTTTCAATTTAATTAAATGCAACATATTATTTTTGATATAGTGTATGTTTACTAATATTATCAACATATGCGCCATTAGATGCTATTTTACTATTTAGTGACTTTAATACTTGTTTTGCTGTTGTTACAGAGTTATATTGACCATAGAGTAGTTTTATACTCTCTTTCTTTTCCCCAAATCTATATGTTTGAATTAGATTACTTTTTTCTAAAGAAGCTTCTTGGAGAAAATCTTTCAAAGCTTTTTTTGAAGTAAAAGTTCCAAGATTTAAAGTGTATTTTTTATTACTTGGTTTTTTTGTTTTATTGAGTGTTGAATCTAAAGATAAAGTTTCTATATTTTCTTTGTGTTCACTGTTTTCTTCCTTTTCATTATATAATTTATCAAGTCTTGTATCAATATCTATTTGTTCACTTTTTTCCTCTTTATTAGCTTCAGGTGTTGGTGATGGGGTTTCATCAAACATATCTAATAAGTCTTCACTTAAACCATCATTTTCAGAATCAATTTTTGGTTCAGTATCTCTTGGAACAAAAACATATTTATCACAAGTTTGTTTCTCTTGCATTAAAATTACATCACTTAACATAGACATATTAAATAGTAAATTATAGTATGCCGCAACATAATCAAATTCTTGTTCTATTTTATCTATATTTGATCTATAAAATTCAGACTCTGCATTTAAAATATCGATAAATGTTCTAGTCCCATCAGCTAATTGTTTTTTATACACAGATAAGATATTAAAATTATCCTCTACATACAAATTAATATTTTTAATTCTTTTTTGTAAATTATAAAATGTATTATATGACTCTTTTATCTCATCAATTACTTCATTTGTAACATCATCAAGTTTTTTTTGTTCCTCTTTTAGGAAAAGCTTCTCTTTTTGTGTCATATAATAAGTTTTTCCACCATTAAATAGATTCCAACTTAGATAAAGTCTCGCACTATATATATCTTGTCTCCCATTTTCTTCTAATTCTAAATCATTGTCAAGTTCACTTTGCAATTGTACTTTTAATGTGGGTTTAAATCCTGCCTTTTCTTGAATTATTTTTTCTTTTTGTTCTTTTGTTTTTGCAATTTGTTCTTGCACTTTGTAACTTCTTCTAACACCTACTTTAATAGCTTCACTTAAACTATGAGGTAAAAAGGTTTCATTTACAATAGGTCTACAAATATTCCCATTTAGTTCTTTTCCTACAAGTTTTTTATATAAGCTAAGAGCTTGTTTTTGTTCATTTTCTTGTTCTAAAAATCTATCTAATACAGAATGGTATTTTGAGTTTACTTGATGTGTTTCTAATACTTCTCCACTAATCTCCTCTTTCTCTTTTGCAATAGTGAGATAGTTTTCATGAGTTGTAATATTATATTTTGAAAGGGCTACAAGTTCTTGTCTACTTACTAAATCTAAATAAGCATTGACAGTATCTAAAATAGTATTTTCAACACTATATAAGCTTCTATATTTATTAGAATCGTATTTATGTCTAAACTCTTGTGCTTGACTTGGAGTAAGTCCTCCATCATAAAGTACATGTTCAAGTTTTAATATAACATTCCAACCATTTTTTTCACTCCACCCTTCTACTGGTGGTTGAGTATCTGGTCTGTTTTCAGTTTTAGATTTTTCTAAAAATGCATCTAAATCAAGTGTGGGTAAATAATCTGCTTCTTCTTGATGGATATACATTTCATAGGCATCTCTATTGAGGTGTTCTGCAATAATTGAAGGATTTGAATTTAATGTATCTTCAACACTGTTTCTTAAGCTATTTGCCTGAATATTGACAGAGCAAAACACTCCTAATAAAAAGCAATATTTTAATTTTTGTATCATAATAACCTTCTCTATAATAATTTAATTATTAATTATATTACAAAAAAGTTGCTAAAAGGTTCTAATATATAATTTTTTTATTAATTTTTATTATAATTAATTGGTTAATAATTTATATTGGATATAATAATAGAATGAATAAGATAATTAGAAATATTACTATTTTATACTTAGAAGATAATGTTTTAACACGAGAGTATACAACAAAATCTTTGCAGTTGATTTCACATAATGTAGTGTCTGTAGCTACAGTAGAAGAAGCATTAAATATGTATGAAAAAAGTGATATAGATATTATTATAAGTGATATAGATATTGCTGGGCAATGTGGAATAGATTTTATAAAAAATATTCGAGCTCAAAATAAGTACATTCCGATTATACTCTTAACAGCTCATTCAAATAAAGAATTTCTATTTGAGGCAATAAAATTAAATCTTATAGAATATTTAGTAAAACCTATAAATTTTGAATCACTGCATAAAGTAATAAAATTATCAGTTGAACAACTTATAAGTAATGGGGCTTTAGAAATAGAGTTTATTAGTGGCATTAAATACAATTTGAAAAATAAGCTACTTTTCAATAAAGATAAAACAGAAACACTAACAGCAACAGAGTTAAAGCTATTAAAACTTTTATTATCGAATAAAGATAGCATTGTAAGTTCAGATGAAATACTTTATACTATATGGGAAGATACATTTGCTTCAGAAGGAGCTTTAAAAAGTTTGATTAACAAACTACGAAATAAAATAGGTAAAGAGAGTATTAAAAACCATTCTAAGTTAGGATATCAATTAGTTCTTAAATGAAACTAGTATCTATCTACTAGCTCCATAAAGTCCTATATCTTTTACTACATTAAAATCATTGTCATCTTTAACATTTTCTGCAAATACTTTAATAGTAAGTAGTGTTGAAAGCTCTTGCATCGCTTCTACGAATCCTTTTTTGCCTGAATCTTTACAAATTCCATCTGTATAATCTCTAGCAAGTCTTATATAATCAAGATTAAAATCTTTAATATGATCAAGTGGAATAAATTTAGTTTCAAATCTTTTAATGATAATTTTAGCTCCTGCACTATGTATAGCTTCAATAAAATATTTGAATTTTTCCATATCTTTTGCCGCACCATAAGCAGTAACACTAAAAACGAGTTGTGAAGCTATCTCTTTATTTTCTAAAATACAATCTTTTAACCAATTTTTGAATTTTATATCAAATACAGAATCTAAAGATAAATTAATAGAGATACTATGTGTGATATTTGATGTTTTAATATGTTTAATAACTTTTTGTACGACAGCTTCATCAAAATCTAATATTTTGTCATACTTTTCTGCAATTGATACAAAAGTACCAATTGGTATTGGTTCATTATTTTTATCTTTTGCTTGGGTAAAAGCTTCTTCCATCACAATAAGATTTTGATCTTTCATATCCAAACAATAAGCTTGACCAATGTATCCAATATCAAATTTCTGATTATCTATAATATCAAAAACTAAATCTCTCCATTCATTCATATCTCTTGCTAAGTCATTATCATCTCTTATAAAAGCTTCATTTGCTCCAATAAGTTTTGCTTTTTCATAAGCCTCATTTGCACTAGCAACTATACCTGGAGTTGTGCCAATTTGATTAAAAGGAGTTCCCCCTATATGTGCAATATCTGTTACATGAAAATCTGACGAAAATTGTTCTAATTGAAGTTTGAATTTATCAATAATATTCACTAAGTCTTTCTCTTCTATATCTTTCGCTATCATAGCAAACTCTGAACCAAAAAATCTATAAGCAGTAATTTTAGTAGAAAGATTTTTGAGAATATTCGCAAATGAAATAAGGTATTTATCTACTTCTTGATTTGTATGATTTTTAGCATAAGAACCTAAATCATCAATTTTAACAACAAAAACATATCCTACACTTTTTGCAATAAACATTTTTTTCATATCAGTTTCAAATGTTTGTCTTAAACTTAATCCTGTTAAATCATCTTGTGAAAGTTTATTTGTCATTTTTTCTAGATTTGCATTTAGTTTTTTAATAACGCCTTCAATTTTAGTTGACATATCATTCATAGCAAGAGATACATTTTTAAGTTCAGTTGTCCATGGCAAATGCTTAATAATAGCAAATTTACCTTGTGAGATAGACTGAGCTAAACTTTCTATATTTTTTAATGGTTTTAAAATAAATCTTAAAAATATTACAAGAAGTATAATGGAAAATGTAAATGCAACAATTGCATAAAGAATAGCACCTTTTGCTTGTTCGTAAAGTTTTGCATAAGCATCACCAGCATTTGCACTTACATAGATAATAGCACTAGGATTCCAGCCATTACTAATTTCACTTTTCATTTCAGACATTTTCAACGGAATAAGATTTATAAACCATTGAGGTACATAATCAAATTTTTCAGCCCTTAAAATTTTGATAATATTTTTTGATATATTTAATGTTGCTGTAGTATTAATAGTTTTCCCATCTTTAGTAGCTTGAAATTTTATATATATATTATCTCCATCAATAAAGTCTTTGCTAGGCTTAAAAGTATAAGTTGTTTTCTCAGTTGGAATTTGTTCTACATCTTCATTTTCTAAAAGAGCAAGTTGATTTGTGAGTTCTTGGTCAGAACTACTTTTTTCTATAAAACCACTTTTTGGATCAACTTCAACTTGAGATATTTCCCAATCTACACCTTCCATATCTGGACTATTATTTATTAAATCTTCTTCACTAAAAGAGTGACTTATATCTTCTAGCCGTATCTCTTTATAAAAACCTCTGTTTGCAATAGCACTTATAATTGACTTGATTTCAGGATCTTTTTTGTTTGAAATAAATGGTTTTAAACTCATACCTAAACTTGTAGCAGTATCTTGAGCTTTTGTTGTGGACTCTATCTCTAAATATTCTTTTGTATTTTTTACACTTATTATAAAATTTCCAGCAAATATCATAAAGAATATAAAAGATATTATTATATATAGTTGTTTAGATAATGACATGAGGTTCTCCTAGTATTTGTTTTATTCTTCTCATTATATTCTCTCCATCATAGATTTCCAATTTTTTAGATTGTTACTTCCTACACTAACTTCAGTCTTTCCTTTGTTTTGTGCTTTCCATAATCCAACAGCATTGAAACTATAAATAGGTTTTAAATCAGTTCTAGAAGTTGCTAGTTTTAGTTTTTTGTTGATATTATCTAAAACAATAGGTGCTTTTCCTACTTTATGATAGTAGTTTAGTACCATATGTGCTTCTTCAAATTTGGTATGACTTCTTTTTAGTTTGACATAAGTAATTTTTAGCTTTGAATCCGCAATACCTAATTGTCTCAATGCAAAATATTTAGCGATAGCATAGTCTTCACAATCACCTGCACCAGTTCCTAAAAATTCAAAAGGAGAAGCCCAATAGTCATTTTTTTTCCAATGAAGACTGTCTCTTTTATAGGTTATTTTATTAAAAAAGTCATTTACTATTTTGAGTTTTTCCAAAGTATTTTTGTTTTTTGCACTTTGAAGCATTTTATCCCATAACAAGACTCTTTTTTTTGCTTTTTCTCCATATTTTTTTTCTATTTTTATAAGTTGTTCCAAAGAAATATTTACAGGCATACTTGCATAAAGTATTGTAAAAAGTATGGTAACAACAATAGTAGAATAGATAAAAACTTTAGCCATAAATAATTCCTATAAATATATTCTATTGTAACTAAATGTTTTTAAAACTAAGATAATGTTTTTTGTGACTTTAACAACCTTTTTGAAACTATTTTATAGTACAATCATTTTATGAATAATGTAAAATCAAGTTTAAAATTATTACAAACTAAGTCTATACTTTATATAGAAGATGAAGATAATATACGAAAAGATTTAACTCAAACTTTGCAGTTGTTATCTAAAGAGGTCTTCGCTTTTTCTAGTCCACAAGAGGCTTTAAATCATTTTTTAAAAAATAAGCCAGATATTATATTAAGTGATATTAGTCTAGGTGAGATGAGTGGTTTAGAATTTACTAAAAAAATAAGACAAATGGATAAAAAAATACCAATTATTTTACTTTCTGCCCATACAGATACAAAGTTTTTACTAGAAGCAGCAAAGTTAAAACTTGTAGAATATCTTACAAAACCTATCACTTATAAAGAGTTAGAAAATTCATTATTATTAGCATTGGAAGAGATACAGTCAAATGAAAAACGATTTATATATTTAAGTCAAACTATTAAATATGATACATTACATAAAGTTCTGTATGAAGAAGAAAATGTAAAAAAGCTTTCCACAAGTGAAACTAATATGATTGATTTTTTAATCAAAAACAGACACAGAACGCTACCAACCTTAGAGATTAAAAATTTTATTTGGGAAGATTCTTATAGTGCAACAGATACAGCTTTAAAATCACTTTTACATAAATTAAGAGTAAAAATTGGTAAAGATGTTATTAAAAATGTTTCAGGAATAGGGTACTATATAAATACAGTCGAATAAAATCATATCACAGGTAAAGTGATAAAAAACTTAGCACCATTGTGTTCATTTGAAGCAGTTAATGTTCCATTCATATTGTTTTCAACAATAAGTTTTGACATAAAAAGTCCAATACCTGTACCATCTTTCTTTTCAAAAGTCATAAAAGGTTTGAAAATATCATCAATATATTTTTCACTAATACCACCACCATTATCAAGTATCTCTGTTATACAAAGCCCCTCTTTTTCATATACTTTTACCTCAATAATTCCATTTTTAATACCTCTTTGTATTAAGACATCTTTTGCATTTGAGATGATATTTATAAGTACTTGTGAATATTCATTTTGGTAGCCATATATAGTTGGATTATTTTTAAGTATAATATTGATTTTAATATTTTTATTATCTAAAGTACTACTTAAAATATTTACAGTTCTTTTTATCTGTTCTGATATTTTAAACTGTGTTTTTTCTTTATCTTTTGCAAAAAAATTTCTAAAGTCATCAATAGTATTAGACATATATTTTAAAATATGATTTGATCTATCAATAACTTCTAAAATTTCATCATTTGAGATATTTTCTTTTATCCTAATTTTAGCTTCGGTATTTATAAGTATAGAAGAGAGCTCCATTAAAGGTTGTCTCCATTGGTGAGCAATATTTCCTATCATCTCACCCAATGCTGCCATTTTTGACTGTTGTGTTAAGATTTTATGGTGTTGTTCACACTCTTGTTTTTTACTATTTTTAAGTGTTTGTAGTTCAGTTTTTAAAGAGTTAATCTCTTCTATGTATTGTTTTTCTGTCATGTTAGTATTGTATAACAAGAGAGTAAAAAACTCTCTTATTTTTTAATTTAACCCAGTAGTGTCTAAATCATTATCAATAAATACAGATATAGTTGTATTATTTGTATTTGTATATTCAGTGAAATCTTCACCATCAATGTTAGTTGTTGTTTCAGATCGTTGCCAACCATCATTTTCATCTAAATTAATAATATCACCATTATCACCTCTAATAATCAATTCATTGTCTTCATCAGTTATATTTACAATATCTTCTACATCAATATCTATAGTTTGATTTTCACCATCAGTAAAATCAATCACATCTATATTTTCAGCATTTCGGCTGATAGCAGATAGGTCTATTGACTCATCATCACTACTGTCTATTAATAATGTATTGATATTATCAACATCTGTAGTAAGTGATACAGAAGAATCATCATTATCTTCAGTTGCAGTTGCTGTTATAGTTAAATCAACATTTTCAGCACTTGTTGTCATTTTGATATTATCATAATCAATTGATGTAGCATCTGGATCAACAGTTAGTTCCCAAACACCATTACCTTGAGAAACTAAACTATCTAAATTAAAACTAGCATCATCTGGAACATTATTTAATTGTATAGTTAAGGATTCACTTCCATCTGTATCTGCTAAGGTTGCACTTATATTGACAGTATATTCTACAGTAGATGTAGCATATTGAATCTCTTCAATATTATTTACTGTTAATGTTTCGTCTGTATCTTTATCAATTATTTGAGCTGCTATCACACCATTGTTATTTGTGTAGTTATTTATGGTATAACTTGACTCAGATTTACCTAGTACAAGTGTGTCTTTCCCATTTCCTCCATCTACAGATGTATTACCACCAATTTTTCCATTTATTTGAATGATGTCATTACCATTACCACCTTTTATATTGGTCCCACCAGCAGTATCACCAATAATAACATGATCTTTACCATTCCCAACATCTATATTTTGATTAGAAGATAAATTCCCTAAATTATGTTCTGTATATCCATTTAAGTTTCCAAGATTTACAGTACTTCCGCTTGAATCTCCTTTTGTTACCTCAATACTTGCTGTAGGAGCATCTGCTACTGCTGTAACTCCTACAGTTGTAGTTTGTGTATTACTCCATAGTTCACCATCGCTTACTTTAAATGTAAAATTACTATCATTATCTGTATTATGAGATGGAGTAAATACAAGTTTTCCGGCTGTAATATCTGATATATTGATTTCTGTACCTGAAGATACTTCTTGACCATCTAGTTTTAATACACCATTTTCTGGAAGTGACTCTATACTAACTTGTTGAGCTGCAGTTTCATCTGAATATGTTCCAAAATCACTCATAGCAAGAATATATGAAGTATCTTCATTAGTTGTTATACTATCATCAGTTGTTGTAGGTGCTACATTTGCAGATGCTTCAGGTACTGGTGTATCTGTTGCTACATTTATAACTACTTTTACCTCTTCACTAGAATTATCTGATTCATCAATAACTTTATACTTAAACTCAACATCTGGAACTTCATGATAAGTAATACCACCTATGAAGTAGTCACTTGAATCTGTTACATTACCATTTTGATTTACATACTCTTGAGCTGAGAAGATTAATTGATCAAATACAAGGTTGTCTATTACAATTGTTCCTGAGTATGTATCAGCAGGATTTCCTGTTCCATGAGCTTCATCTCGTAAATAATAATCAATTCCAGATACTCCATCATTACTTGTAAATGTAAATTCACCTAAAGATTTACCATCTAAGAATGCTTCAAATGTACCTACTTCTCCACCTGATTCACCTTTGATTAAGTGAGTGATAGCAACTTGAGCATCTGTAACTGGATTTTCAAAATCAAAGATAATAGATTCTGATTTTTGTTCATCTGCATCGTAACCTAGTTGAGTTGAAGGACCACCTGTATTTCCTGTTACTCCAATACCATCACTTGAACTATATGAGATAGTAGCTTCTTGATTGTTTCCATCTCTTGCGATAACTGCTACATCATCATTTTCCCAGCTAGCTTGAATACCATTACCATAAATACCACCGATAGATTTCTCATCTCCTTCAGGTACTTGGTCATGTGTAGCAGACCAATATACATTGTCAGCAGTATTTAAAAGTGTTGAATCCTCATCTAAGTTAGAAGTATCAAGTTTTGTATATGTTCCATTTACTTCAATATACAAATCGCCATAAGCAGGCAATGAAGTGATATCAAATACAAGATTACTTTCTGCAGTTTCTATATCCTCTCCACCTAAATCAGCAGGATCAGTAGAATCATTTTCAGCATCAGTACCATCAAGTCCATCACCTATGTCAAGTTTTTTAAAGAATGCAATTTGATCTTTAAGTTCTGTAGTTTCATCAATCCCTATTGCCGTTGCAAAATCAGAAAGAACAGCATCATCTGTATCAAGATTTGAAGTAGTAAGAACCGCATCTGCAACAGGAGGATTTGTATCATCATCAAGTATTGTTACAGTTCCTATGTCATTCTCTCCTGTACTTAGTGTCGCACTTAGACTAAATAACTCATCATTTTCATTTATAGTATTTTCAACAGTATCCATTTTTACTGCAAATTTACTTGCACCCTCAGGTATTGAGATTGGGTTATTTGAATCGTATGTTGTCCAATTTGTCCCATCAAAACTATAAGAGAATGTAGCTTCATAATCTTCAGTGACTAGTGCAGTTCCGTCAGTAAGTGTTAATGATACAGTGCTACCAGCCTCAGCTCCACTTACTTTAACAGCAAGTATTGCAGCTTCCCCTTCTTCTACGATAATATTATGAGATTGGATATCTGCATCACAAAGAGTCCCTACAAAAATTGTTGGTTCACCTTGTGGTTTGACATTTAAGAACACAGTTGCAGTATCTTCTGCTCCTAGCTCATCTTTGATAGTGTATGTAAATGTTGCAGGTCCATTATAGTCTTCCTCTGGAGTAAATGTGATATTCCCATTAGCATCCATAGTTACAGAACCATTTGTAGCATCTTGTACACTAGTTACTTCAAAAGTATGTCCCTCTGGGTCATTATCATTTTCCATAATTCTATCAGCTGTGATTATAATAGAGTTATCTTCTAGCATATCAAATTCATTTTGATGATATTCTGTTCCATCTGCATTAAATCTATGAGCTGAGATTCCATTATCATCTTGCCAAGAGATTACATATCCCCCATCTTCAAGAGTTGTAACAGCTGCTAGTGTTTGACCATTTGAACCATCACTTATTTGTGTAGCATTTGATAAATTTGTACCATCAAAAGTTTTTGTGTAGATTGCTCCAGCTTCTTCGTATGCTATTACAAATCCTGTTGCAATTGCAGTAATAACTGGATTTGACCCAGTTGATACAGTCATTTCATTACCAACTGTTCCATTTGAATCAATAGCTCTAATCATAATATTTGAATCACTTTGGTAAGTGATAACAGCTGTTCCATTTGATGAAGCAGTTACTTCTGGATTTGTTTGGTTTGCATTTCCATCTGCTACTACAATATCATTATTTGAAACTACTTCTAGTCCATTATTAGTTAACTGTAATGTTTGTGCATGAATATCAAAGTCACCATCAGTTCCATTTTGAGATTGCCATGTCATAATTGCTGTATCGTTATCTAACATAACAATATCAGAGTCCATTTGGTCATCTGTTACATTTTGATTTACAATTACTCTTTCACCAACTTCATTTCCAAGTGCATCAAATCTTTGTGCAATTACACCAAAACCACTACTATCATGAGAATCACTATAAATTGGATTATCAGTTCCATCTTGTGGATTATTGTTACTAGTTCCATCTTTGTCAGTATTGTCAAGTCTAGCATCAGCTGACCATGTTACAATAAATCCACCATCTGGAAGAGCAACAATTGGGTCATATTCTGCACGAGAAACTGTGAATTCTTCACATATTGGGTTTCCATTTACATCATATATTTGACCTTGAATATATCTACTACCATTGTCCCAACTATCTTGAGTAATGTATTGGTCATCTGATGTCCAAGTAACAAGATAGTTGTCATTTTCAAGTCCAACAACATTAACATCATGTTGGCTTCTTCCACCATCAGCATTTACATTTGTTACAAATGTATTTACTCTAGTTGCATCACCTACAACTTCACCATCAGCATCATATCTTTGGATAAATACATCATGATTGATTAATCCATTTTTCCAAATAGTTTCACCTGAGTCTAAAACATCACCATCATTATTAAGGTCATTTACCTCGGCACTTTTATAAGTATTACCACTTACTTCAGTCCAAGCTACAACATATCCACCATCTTTAAGTGAAGCCACATCTGGCTCTGATTGATCTTTTCCATCTTCAAAAGCTGCAACAGTAAATTCACCTTGTGCATTAACTGCTTTTCCATAGTCATTAATGGCATCTACAGAATTTGTATAGCTACCTGTATTTAAACTACATCCACCTATATCTACAGATACCTCCATAGTATTACTTGTTTTATCACCATCATTTACAGTAAATTCAAATGTTCTAGGGTCCCTATTATCACTAGTAGTCTCAAATGTTAATGATTCTAATGCTGTTTCATAATCTTCTACAGTTGCAGTACCAGAAAGTGCTACAACTCCATTAGTAATAGTAGCTGTTATACCAGTTGGTAAACTAGAATAACCAATTACATCACCATCTTGATAGTTAGTAAGAGTTACTGTTGCACTTTCTAAGTTTGTATCATCGACATCACTTAAACTTACATCTGAAAGTATGGTATTCGCTGTACTACTATCTGTTCCAACTAATTTAATATTGTCTAAATAAGCCCCAAATGTATCTGCATTTCCTGTTGATTGGAAATTTAACTCAGCACTTTGAGATGATATACCAGTAAAAGTGGCTGTTACATTAGACCACCCATTTGAATCATCTTCTATATTTACACTCACTCCATCAGGAGCATTATATGTAATATTTCCGCTTGAATCAACATCTATAATTACTTCTTTTCCATCTAGTGAAAATTTCATATCACTACTATCTTCATGACCTTGTCTAGCCATAAAGTTAAATGATAATGTAAATGAATCATTTTCAGTACCTAAATCAACGGTTGTAGTAATTGAACTATTTGTACCAGATGTATGAGCATCTAATTCTACATAGTTATCTGAATTATTTGCGGTATCTACTCCATCAACACCATTATTTTCACGCATTTCAATTCCAGCATCATTCATGTTCCATGAAATACCACTATTACTTACAAGTATTTTATCCTCATTTGTCCCATGATCTACATACCAACTTCCACCATCATTAGTATCTCCTGCACCAATATCTTTACTTACACCTTCAAAATCTTCAGTTAATAAAATAGTTTCTGTAGATGTTCCTAAAGTTGCACAAGTGTTAATAGTAATAACAACATCATCATAATCTCTATCTCCAAGATTTAAATCTTCAAATGCCAATACCAATCCACTACCATCTGATGCTTGTCCTGCTACAACATGGTCTTTTCCATCAGTATTTAAATTATTATCACTAAAATATGCTGTTTTTGACACACCATCAACAAGAATTTTTCCAGTAGAATCAAAAGAGATAGCAGAATTTAAAGTGACATTTTTATCTCCTCCATCTGGAATTATAAAGAATCCTACATTTCCCTCTAAATTATTTAATGTACCAATCAATTCTGACTGACTTCCAACCATAGCTGAGTCTTCAACATATATAATATGAGCTTCAGTAGGTAGTCCATTTTCATCCGCTGTATAATAACCAAGAGCATTATGAAAACCTGCTTGTCCACCGTTGTACTCTACAGACATACTTGACCCACCAACACCCATATTGATATTAAGATCACCATTTTCAGCTGAAAATATTAGACCTCTATCTGCATTTGTTAAAGCATCAGCATCAATTGTATCTACAATACCATCATTATTAATATCCAATAATCCATCCACTGTATGTAGAGGTTGATTATTTGCTGTTATAGAGTTTATAACAGGAGCATCATCTCTACCATCAATATTTATTGTTGCAGTTGCCGTTGTTTCATCACTTAGTGTATATGTGAATACTTCATCGATAGATTGTCCTATATTTAACGCATCAATTTCACTATTTGCATTGTCAACAGTAAAAGTAAATGTACCATCAGGACTAACTACAAGTGTTCCATGAGGAAGTTCTATTGAAGTATTGTCATTAGCAACTAAATGTTCAGTTCCAGCTATAGTAATAGCAGTAAGAGTTGCAGCTCCTACAATATCATTTTCAAGTAAATTTCCAGATACATTTACTCCATCATCTATACCATTTTCTGTATCTATACTATCTTCACTTGTAATATTTTCAGTTCCTATTTCAGTTGCTGTAAAAGTATCATCATTTGCAATAGAATTCAATTTCCAAGAAGCACCATCTAAATCAACTAGTTCAAAGTTTCCACCTACTATTTCTGTAACAGTTGCAGTTAACTCTTCACCCACTTGAAGAGTTACATCTAAAGTACCTCGTCCATTTTCATCAAGAACAACTTGATATGTATCTCCATATACTACTACTGTAGCAGTTGCAGTAGTTCCTATTTGTGGTGGATTTGATGTTTGAATCTCTAATGTAACTTCAGTTTCGGAAGCTATTACATTTGGAGTATTTGCATCTACAACTTCTTTATAGTCTATTTTGTTAATTAAGTAATCATCATCATTTCCTGGTGCTGAAAATTCTACTTTATTAAATGTGTTGCCATTACCTAAATCAAATGTGTAGGTTGGGTCAATTTTATCACTACCACCTACTACAGATTCTGTTTTTATTTCTGCCCCATTTTCATCATAATATGTTATTGTTGTATCTTCGCTACCATTAGTAGAACCCCCTGATACTAACACAGAACCAACTAAGTCACCATTTTCATCAAAGAATTTTATAACTGCTTCTTCATTTGGATTTCTCCAAGAAAATGCAACATCAATACTCTCAACCTTATTATCAAATTCTGCAACAATTTTTTCACTTGTATTTGTCGCACCATGGTAACCTAACTCTTGAGTAGCACCTGATGCACTACCTTGTACACCGAAACCAGCATGACTAGGAGTTGTATCTATAGACAGTTCAGCTTTATCACCATTTCTATTAACTGCATAAAGATCTACACCACTTAATTCTCCATCAACATTATTTATATCAATAGTTGAAGTTTTTGTTATAGTTCCTGAGATTGAAACAGAAGTTAGATCTTCATCATCTACTATTGTTGTAACTGCAGCAGTGTTATCAAATGTTAATTTTTCTAAGCTTCCATTTTCCCCTGCATTTTCTTCAGTTGCAGATACAATAGCTGCAGATAAAGAATCAGTTTCTTTATATACATCTTCACTAACAGAACCATCATTATCTCTATTAACTTCTGTTGCTGTTATAGTTCCAGAAGATTGACCCGCAATAATAGTCACAACTAAAGCTGGGTTTGTATTGCTAGAAGGCTCACCATTTGCACCAACATTTAGTGTTACAGTTATATCGTTATTTGCAGTTACACCATCTGGTAATGAAGCTGTATATGTGATATTGTTACCAGCTGTGAAACCATCACCTTCTGGATCTGAATCTTCATTTACCTCTGGTGTTGCTGTAAGTGTTACTGTTGTTACATTTTCTGTATCAGTTACATCTATACTTTCTTTTGCATCTGAATAGTCTACTTTTTCATATCCACCAGTAGTTCCTGTATCTCTTGAAAGTCCTGTTACTTCTGCACTAATTGTTTGCCCATCGATGATTGCATCTGAATCTTTTGTATCGACTGTAAATGTACCTTTACCTGTTGAATCAATATTTACTATTCTTGCTGTTGCTTCACCAGCTACTTGAACTGTTGCTGTACCACCATAATCGTTATAATCGTTATCTAATTGGATTGTAAATGTTGCTGTGGCTGTATCTTCACTTACATCAGCAGAACTCAATGTTACTGTTGTGATATTTTCTGTATCAGTTACATCTATAGTTTCTTTTGCATCTGAATAGTCTACTTTTTCATATCCACCAGTAGTTCCTGTATCTCTTGAAAGTCCTGTTACTTCTGCACTAATTGTTTGCCCATCGATGATTGCATCTGAATCTTTTGTATCGACTGTAAATGTACCTTTACCTGTTGAATCGATATTTACTATTCTTGCTGTTGCTTCACCAGCTACTTGAACTGTTGCTGTACCACCATAATCGTTATAATCGTTATCTAATTGGATTGTAAATGTTGCTGTGGCTGTATCTTCACTTACATCAGCAGAACTCAATGTTACTGTTGTGATATTTTCTGTATCAGTTACATCTATAGTTTCTTTTGCATCTGAATAGTCTACTTTTTCATATCCACCAGTAGTTCCTGTATCTCTTGAAAGTCCTGTTACTTCTGCACTAATTGTTTGCCCATCGATGATTGCATCTGAATCTTTTGTATCGACTGTAAATGTACCTTTACCTGTTGAATCAATATTTACTATTCTTGCTGTTGCTTCACCAGCTACTTGAACTGTTGCTGTACCACCATAATCGTTATAATCGTTATCTAATTGGATTGTAAATGTTGCTGTGGCTGTATCTTCACTTACATCAGCAGAACTCAATGTTACTGTTGTGATATTTTCTGTATCAGTTACATCTATAGTTTCTTTTGCATCTGAATAGTCTACTTTTTCATATCCACCAGTAGTTCCTGTATCTCTTGAAAGTCCTGTTACTTCTGCACTAATTGTTTGCCCATCGATGATTGCATCTGAATCTTTTGTATCGACTGTAAATGTACCTTTACCTGTTGAATCAATATTTACTATTCTTGCTGTTGCTTCACCAGCTACTTGAACTGTTGCTGTACCACCATAATCGTTATAATCGTTATCTAATTGGATTGTAAATGTTGCTGTGGCTGTATCTTCACTTACATCAGCAGAACTCAATGTTACTGTTGTGATATTTTCTGTATCAGTTACATCTATAGTTTCTTTTGCATCTGAATAGTCTACTTTTTCATATCCACCAGTAGTTCCTGTATCTCTTGAAAGTCCTGTTACTTCTGCACTAATTGTTTGCCCATCGATGATTGCATCTGAATCTTTTGTATCGACTGTAAATGTACCTTTACCTGTTGAATCGATATTTACTATTCTTGCTGTTGCTTCACCAGCTACTTGAACTGTTGCTGTACCACCATAATCGTTATAATCGTTATCTAATTGGATTGTAAATGTTGCTGTGGCTGTATCTTCACTTACATCAGCAGAACTCAATGTTACTGTTGTGATATTTTCTGTATCAGTTACATCTATAGTTTCTTTTGCATCTGAATAGTCTACTTTTTCATATCCACCAGTAGTTCCTGTATCTCTTGAAAGTCCTGTTACTTCTGCACTAATTGTTTGCCCATCGATGATTGCATCTGAATCTTTTGTATCGACTGTAAATGTACCTTTACCTGTTGAATCGATATTTACTATTCTTGCTGTTGCTTCACCAGCTACTTGAACTGTTGCTGTACCACCATAATCGTTATAATCGTTATCTAATTGGATTGTAAATGTTGCTGTGGCTGTATCTTCACTTACATCAGCAGAACTCAATGTTACTGTTGTGATATTTTCTGTATCAGTTACATCTATACTTTCTTTTGCATCTGAATAGTCTACTTTTTCATATCCACCAGTAGTTCCTGTATCTCTTGAAAGTCCTGTTACTTCTGCACTAATTGTTTGCCCATCGATGATTGCATCTGAATCTTTTGTATCGACTGTAAATGTACCTTTACCTGTTGAATCAATATTTACTATTCTTGCTGTTGCTTCACCAGCTACTTGAACTGTTGCTGTACCACCATAATCGTTATAATCGTTATCTAATTGGATTGTAAATGTTGCTGTGGCTGTATCTTCACTTACATCAGCAGAACTCAATGTTACTGTTGTGATATTTTCTGTATCAGTTACATCTATAGTTTCTTTTGCATCTGAATAGTCTACTTTTTCATATCCACCAGTAGTTCCTGTATCTCTTGAAAGTCCTGTTACTTCTGCACTAATTGTTTGCCCATCGATGATTGCATCTGAATCTTTTGTATCGACTGTAAATGTACCTTTACCTGTTGAATCGATATTTACTATTCTTGCTGTTGCTTCACCAGCTACTTGAACTGTTGCTGTACCACCATAATCGTTATAATCGTTATCTAATTGGATTGTAAATGTTGCTGTGGCTGTATCTTCACTTACATCAGCAGAACTCAATGTTACTGTTGTGATATTTTCTGTATCAGTTACATCTATACTTTCTTTTGCATCTGAATAGTCTACTTTTTCATATCCACCAGTAGTTCCTGTATCTCTTGAAAGTCCTGTTACTTCTGCACTAATTGTTTGCCCATCGATGATTGCATCTGAATCTTTTGTATCGACTGTAAATGTACCTTTACCTGTTGAATCGATATTTACTATTCTTGCTGTTGCTTCACCAGCTACTTGAACTGTTGCTGTACCACCATAATCGTTATAATCGTTATCTAATTGGATTGTAAATGTTGCTGTGGCTGTATCTTCACTTACATCAGCAGAACTCAATGTTACTGTTGTTACATTTTCTGTATCAGTTACATCTATACTTTCTTTTGCATCTGAATAGTCTACTTTTTCATATCCACCAGTAGTTCCTGTATCTCTTGAAAGTCCTGTTACTTCTGCACTAATTGTTTGCCCATCGATGATTGCATCTGAATCTTTTGTATCGACTGTAAATGTACCTTTACCTGTTGAATCAATATTTACTATTCTTGCTGTTGCTTCACCAGCTACTTGAACTGTTGCTGTACCACCATAATCGTTATAATCGTTATCTAATTGGATTGTAAATGTTGCTGTGGCTGTATCTTCACTTACATCAGCAGAACTCAATGTTACTGTTGTGATATTTTCTGTATCAGTTACATCTATACTTTCTTTTGCATCTGAATAGTCTACTTTTTCATATCCACCAGTAGTTCCTGTATCTCTTGAAAGTCCTGTTACTTCTGCACTAATTGTTTGCCCATCGATGATTGCATCTGAATCTTTTGTATCGACTGTAAATGTACCTTTACCTGTTGAATCAATATTTACTATTCTTGCTGTTGCTTCACCAGCTACTTGAACTGTTGCTGTACCACCATAATCGTTATAATCGTTATCTAATTGGATTGTAAATGTTGCTGTGGCTGTATCTTCACTTACATCAGCAGAACTCAATGTTACTGTTGTGATATTTTCTGTATCAGTTACATCTATAGTTTCTTTTGCATCTGAATAGTCTACTTTTTCATATCCACCAGTAGTTCCTGTATCTCTTGAAAGTCCTGTTACTTCTGCACTAATTGTTTGCCCATCGATGATTGCATCTGAATCTTTTGTATCGACTGTAAATGTACCTTTACCTGTTGAATCGATATTTACTATTCTTGCTGTTGCTTCACCAGCTACTTGAACTGTTGCTGTACCACCATAGTCATTGTAATCGTTATCTAATTGGATTGTAAATGTTGCTGTGGCTGTATCTTCACTTACATCAGCAGAACTCAATGTTACTGTTGTGATATTTTCTGTATCAGTTACATCTATAGTTTCTTTTGCATCTGAATAGTCTACTTTTTCATATCCACCAGTAGTTCCTGTATCTCTTGAAAGTCCTGTTACTTCTGCACTAATTGTTTGCCCATCGATGATTGCATCTGAATCTTTTGTATCGACTGTAAATGTACCTTTACCTGTTGAATCGATATTTACTATTCTTGCTGTTGCTTCACCAGCTACTTGAACTGTTGCTGTACCACCATAGTCATTGTAATCGTTATCTAATTGGATTGTAAATGTTGCTGTGGCTGTATCTTCACTTACATCAGCAGAACTCAATGTTACTGTTGTGATATCTATTGTATCATTTACATTAATTGTCACACTATCATTATCTAAAGTTATAGTATCAAATCCACCACCTGTAAGACTTATAATACTTACAGTTACTGTATCTTGATCAATATACACATCACTATCTTTTGTAGTAACATCAAAATCAAAAGAAGTAGTACCTGCAGGAATTGTATAAGTTGTTGGTGTACCATTGATATTAACAACCATAGTCATAGCAGTAAAAGGAACTTCAGAAAGATTTAGAGTAAAAGTTGTATTGTCTTGATCTTCGTTTACATCAAGACCACTCAAACTTGCTGTTGCAGTTATGTACTGAGGCGTACTTGGTGGAGGAGTATTTGTAGGAGGTGTATCTTCAGGGTTTTCAGGTCTACTTCCATCATCTTCTGCTCCATCAGCTGTAGCTTCTTGATCTCGATCATCTTCTGATAAAAATGCAGTATCAGAAGGACCAGCACCAGCGGCAGTTGCTGCCATATTATCAAGCATTGCTTGGAAGTCATCTATTACTGCACCACCAGCAAGTGTTGAACCATCCAAAGATAAAGCTGCTTTCAGTGCTTCTACTATCTCACCACTTTCAAACTCTGGATTATTTAAAGCAGTTTCAATTTGTTTATCACCTTCTGCATTTGTAGAAACACCAAAAATAGTATCTATGCTAAAAGGATCTAATGGGTCATTTTGTTGGATAAGATTTGCCATATTTTCAAATACGATATTTATTCTTTGACCGTCATTTGTTATGAAATAAACATTCATCCCTGTGTTATCACTAACTAGATTAAAAGTATAACTTTGAACTTCTGTGAAATAGAGATGCTCACCTTGTGTAGGTGTGAAATTCATATCACCTGTAATTTCTTGTTCTCTTAAGTCACCGTTTGAACTTCTTATAATCATTTTCATAGTAAAACCCCTTGATAATTTTATATATTAATATTTTAGTATATAAAAGTTTCTAGTGGGTTGCTTTTTTAAGATATTTTGTAACTTTATTAATTATTATAATTTTATTAATTTTTTATTATGTTTTGTGGAAAAGAAAAGTGATATAAAATTTTTATTTATATCACTTTTTTGTTGAGATTTGAAATATATTATTCTACAGTAAAAATATCATTTACAGATTCATTGTTTGATATTCTTCTTATTGTTTCTGCAAATATTCTACTTGCTGTTAAAACTGTAATTTTAGAACATTCTTGTTTTGGTGGTATAGTATCAGTTATTACTAGTTCATCTAAAGAACCATTTTCAAGTCTTTCATATGCAGGACCACTTAATACACCATGAGTACAACAAGCCATTACAGAAGTTGCACCTCTTTTTTTAAGAACTTCAGCTGCTTTAACTAATGTACCAGCAGTATCAACCATATCATCTACTAATATAACATCTTTTCCTGTTACATCTCCAATGATATTCATCACTTCAGATTCATTAGCTTTTTCTCTTCTTTTATCAACAATAACAAGGTCTAAACCAAGTTTTTGTGCGTAGTTTCTAGCTCGTGCTACTCCACCTATATCTGGAGATGCAATGATTGGATTTGGAAGATTTTTTTGTTTTAAATAATCAGTAAAGATAATAGAACCATACAAATTATCTACAGGGATATCAAAAAAACCTTGAATTTGCGCTGCATGTAAATCTACAGTGATAACTTGATCAATACCAGCTCGCTCAATCATAGAAGCTACAAGTTTTGCAGAAATTGGAACTCTTGGTGCTGCTTTTCTATCTTGTCTTGCATATCCAAAATATGGAATTACTGCTGTAACACTTCCTGCATTACTTCTTTTAAATGCATCAGTCATAATAAGGAGTTCCATTAAGTTGTCATTAGTTGGTGCACAGGTAGGTTGGATTATAAATACATCTCGTCCTCTTACACTTTCTGTAATATTTACATTTATCTCACCATCACTAAATCTATTTAATTGTATTTCCCCTAAACTTACTTTTAAATAATCAGCAATTTTTTTTGAAAATTCTGGATTTGCAGATCCCGAAAATAGTTTGTAACCCTTCATTATATCTTCCCTTTTTTACTATATATGTTAATTTTCGAATTATATCTAAAAGCACTTTAAGGTAAGAAAAACTGTTTAAGAAATTACTTCTAGTTATCTGTAAGCTATTTTTTGATAAAATCAGCCCAAAATATTAAATATGGAGTTCAAACATAATGGAATTTAATGCAAAGAAAATAGACGAAGCAAACGCGGTCGTTACAGCAACACTACAAGCAGCAGCGATTGATGCAAGCTTAACAAAGATAGCTAAAGAAGCGGCTAAAACACTTGATGTTCAAGGATTTAGAAAAGGGAAAGTACCTGTAGCAGTTGTAAAAAGCAGATACGCAGAAAAGTTACAGCAAGATGCTGAAGGTGAAGCTTTAAGAGCAGTTTTAAATGAAGCATTAGCAGAGTTAAAAATAGCAAATACTGATTTAATCGGTGAACCAGCAATCACAAAATTTGATAAAAAAGAGAATGGTGATATAGATGTTGAGATTCAATTATCTTCTAGACCACAATTTGACTTAGGTGATTATAAAGCACTTTTACCAGAAATAAAAACAAAAAAAGTTACAGCTAAAGAGATTGATGAAAAGTTAAATGAGATGGCAGCGCACTCTGCACCATTAACAAAAATCAAAAGAAAAAGAATGGCAAAAGATGGTGATTTCGCTGTTATTGATTTTGAAGGGTTTAAAGATGGTGTTCCATTTGAAGGTGGAAAAGCTGAAAAACATACATTAGAGATTGGTAGTGGTTCTTTTATTCCAGGATTTGAAGAGCAAGTTATCGGTATGAAGTATGAAGAAGAAAAAGAGATTACAGTAACTTTCCCAGAACAATACCAAGCAGCTGATTTAGCAGGTGCTGAAGTTGTATTTAAAGTAAAATTACATGAAATTCAAGAAAAAGCAGAACCTGTAATAGATGATGAGTTTGCTCAAAAAGTATTACCACAAGAAAAAGATGTAACAGTTGATATGTTAAAAGAGAAAATGAAAGAACAAATCAAAGCAGAAAAAACAGCAAAATACTATAACGAAGAGTTAAAACCAGCATATCTTGAAGCACTTGTAGAAAAAGTTGACTTTGCAGTTCCAACAGCTGTTTTAGAACAAGAAATTAGCCAAGCTCTTAACAATCAAGTAAGAAGTATGAGTGAAGAAGAGATAAAAGAACTTCAAGAAAACAAAGAAAAAATTGAAGAGATGAGAAAAGAAGCTACTCCAGAAGCTACAAAAAGTGTAAAAGCTACATTTATTGTTGATGCACTTGCTAAAGCAGAAAAAGTAGAAGTTGCAGATCAAGAAGTGACTCAAACATTATATTATGAAGCGATGATGCAAGGTCAAGATGGTCAAGCTTTAATCAAACAATATGAAGAAGCAGGGTACTTACCAGCAATTAAAATGTCAATGATTGAGCAAAAAGTTATCACTAAACTTTTAGATGAGAAAGCAGGAAAATAATGTCTTATATACCAGTTGTTGTTGAACAAACAGGAAGAGGAGAGAGAAGTTATGATATTTACTCTCGTCTTTTAAAAGATAGAATTATTATGCTAAGTGGTGAGGTAAACGATCAAGTTGCTTCAACTGTTGTAGCACAACTTCTATTTTTAGAAGCAGAAGATCCAGAAAAAGATATCTACCTTTATATCAACTCTCCAGGTGGAGTTGTAACTTCAGGTATGTCTATGTTTGATACAATGAACTATATCAAGCCAGATATTTGTACTATTTGTATAGGACAAGCTGCTTCTATGGGTGCTTTTTTATTAAGTGCTGGGGCAAAAGGGAAAAGATTTGCTTTACCACATAGTAGAATAATGATTCACCAACCTTTAGGTGGAGCACAAGGACAAGCTACAGATATAGCTATCCAAGCAAAAGAGATTTTAAGAATGAAAGATGAGTTAAATCAACTTTTAGCAGATCATACAGGTCAAGATGTAGAAAAAATTGCACTTGATACTGATAGAGATAACTTTATGTCAGCACAAGAAGCTTGTGATTATGGGCTTGTTGATAAAGTAATAGAAAGACACGAATAGAGAGAATTTTATGGTTAGAGAGATAATAACATACCCAAATCCAATATTAAGAAAAAAGTCACGCGATGTGGAAAATTTTGATGAAGAACTTCATACTCTTTTAGATGATATGAATGAAACTATGTTGAGTGCTGGGGGTGTTGGTCTAGCTGCCATACAAGTAGCTGTTGATTTGAATATTTTACTAATCAATATTCCTATTGATAATGAAGGTGAACTTGATGATGGTGTACAAAAAGAAGAGAATCTAATTGAAGCTATCAATCCAGTTATTACTCATAAAGATGGGGAACTTGTTTTTAATGAAGGGTGTTTAAGTATACCTGGGTTTCACGCAGAAGTGAAACGAGCCGAACATGTAATAGTTGAATATTATAACAGACACGGTGAAAAACAAACTATGGAAGCAGAAGACTTTTTAGCTGTTGCATGGCAACATGAGATGGAACACCTAAGTGGTCATGTATTTATAGAACATTTGTCTTTTTTAAAAAGAAAAAAGTTTGAAAAAGAGTGGAAAAAAGAACTAAAAGAAAAGGGTAAAAGATAATGCAAAAAGAACCAATGAGAAGTGTAGATTATGATATTCTTACAAAAACTCTTAGTGATATGAAACTTATTGAACGACCAAAGATATTAGTAGCTATCGAAGAAGCTAGACAACTAGGGGACTTAAAAGAAAATGCAGAATACCATGCAGCAAAAGAAGACCAAGCAAATATAAATAAAAAAATAGCAGAATTAGAAGACCTTATCACAAGAGTTGTGATAATAGACCCAAGCACTTTAGCACATGATAAGATAAGCTTTGGTTCAACTATATCTCTTGTAGATGTAGCTACTGATGAAGAGATAACATACACTATAGTTTCTTCAGCACATAGCAATCCAGAAGAGGGAAAAATATCATTCCACTCACCACTAGCAAAACAGCTTTTAGGGAAAAGTACAGGGGATGAGTGTATAGCACAACTTCCAGGTGGGAAAAGAGAGTTTGAGATAGAAGAGGTTTATTATGATGAGGATAGATTAGCTTAATTGTATTGAATACTTTTAATAATATTCAAATTGTCAAATTCACAATTTGTAAATTCTAACTCTGTTAATCTATAAATTTCATTATTCTCATCAGAAACTATATCTATAAAAATAGTTCTAATTTTTTTTTGACTATTTGTAATTTTAGTTAAATAAATTAATGGATAATATAACTGCAACAAAGAAAATGATGTTCGTGGTTTAGAACCTTGTTTCGCCTCAAAAATAATAATCTCATCTTGATTTTCCAATACAAAATCTATTTCAAATTGAAAACCTTTATTGATTTCTTTAACACCATGAGATGTTTTAAATTCTAATTCAAAATTAGTTTTTATCTTACCAAATTGACCATATAATAAACGACGATAAATTAAATCATCATCTATAAAGTGATTTACAATTCCAATAGCTAATGCTTTATTTAAATAAGCATTTTCATTTTTGTGAAACTTTTCTAAAGTTAATGGTATGAAACTATCTATTTGTGTAAGACTTTTTATATTAATTGTATTAAAGTCAATAGGAGTTAAGTCACAAAATATATTTCCTTTAAAGAAAAAAAACTCTGCTTGACCACAACGAATTGGCATCAAATTATTATTGATAAAATATTCTGATAAATCTTCTATTTTATAAATTGGTATCCAGTTTCCAGGCTTTGGCTTATTGAGTAATTTAGAGCTAAAAGCATTTGCATCACCATCAAAAATATTAATATGATTAATACTTGGACAAAACTTATCTTTAGATTCCAAAAATTTACATAAATAATTTTTATTTGTAGTATTAAAAATATTTAGTACTTCTATCCAATCATTTTTAGCCAAATTTTTTCCTATATTAATCTATTATCTTGAAAAACTCATTCATATCACATTCTAAAATTAAAGAGATAAGGTATAAATGTTTTAAATTAAAATGTTGTTTTTTTAGATAAAGTTCTGACTGAGAAACTAGACCAACTGATTTAAACCCTAAAGATTGTGATAGTTGAAGTTGGGTTAGCCCTTTTTCTTCTCTTAATCTTTTAACATTTTTCCCAATATTTATATAAAATTCATCAATTATATTTTCATCCAAATTTTCAATATTCATAATTATCCTAATTACTAGTAGTTACTACTTAAGTTGTTTCTAATCTTATAATTATATAATTTCTTTATCAACTAGTAATTACTATGTAAAAGGATATAATTTTGCTATCAAAACTCAAAATACTAAAAAAGAAAATAGATGAAAATATTGATAAATTAGAAAAAATTTGTCCTCATAGTAGAGATGTATCAGATGCAATATCAATATTGATAAACAACAATGCAAGTGATATGATGGTCAAGTCATGGATGCAAGGAGTATTAGAATTGACAAAAGATGTTGAAGTTGCCCTTGACAGTATTTCCCAAAAAGAAAAGATAGATATACTAAAAAAGAACAACTTAATAAATTCTTCTCAAACCCATAAACATACAAATAAAAAAGAGAGACTAAAAAAGTTACAAAGGCTCATAGTCCTTCATATAGAAAAACTAATGATAAAATATCCCCATAGCATGCTTATATATGAAGCGATGGATCAACTGATCAATATGGATGCATCAGATGACTTTATACAACCATGGCTAAATAGTATTGATGATTTTGTAGCACTACTAGATACAAAAAGCGGTATATGATTTAAGTTATAAATGCTTAACTTTAGTAAATGATACGAAAAGACAAAATATTCGTATCATAAATGATGTGCATTTATTGATTTTTCATATCATTTGTACTATAATGACTAAAATATAAAATAAAGAATAACTATGAAAAGATGGATATGGGAACATAATGAATATCCCAATTTTACTTACGATATAAAAAAACTAACTCCACTAATAGAGAAAGTATCACAAGAACAAGGTTATCTAATAGCAATGACAAAAGTTATGAATCAAGATAATATTGATTTAACACAATTAGATGCATTGATGAGTGAAGCAATAAGTACAAGTGCAATAGAGGGTAAAATACTCAATCGAGATAGTGTAAAAGCATCCATTAAAAAAAAACTTGGATTTGAAGATGTAGATCTTAGTAAAATTGATAGAGATACAGATTATTTAGTTGAAGTACTCATTGATGCAAATAGCAATTATGATGACGACTTAACAAATGAGCGACTATTTGGTTGGCACAATGCACTTTTTCCAAAAGGTTATAGTGGTTTAATAAAAATAAATGTTGCAACTTTTAGAGGTGAAGAGACTATGGAAATAGTATCAGGTGGTGCAGGAAAAGAAAAAACATATTATATCGCACCACCTAGAGAAAAGTTAGAAGATGAGATGGCCGAATTTTTACGATGGTTTAATAATCCAGATGCAAGTTTAATAAAAGCAGCTATATCTCACCTTTGGTTTGTGATAATACATCCCTTTGATGATGGAAACGGTAGAATCACAAGAGCTGTAACAGATTTAGTTTTATCTAAAATAGAAAATTCAAAAATCTCAAAATTATACTCAATGTCTAGTGCAATCAATACTGATAGAAAAGGTTATTATAAAGCATTAGAATATACTACAGGATATATCCAAAAAGAGGATGGCTTTTTGGATATTACTTTATGGTGTGAATGGTTTTTATCAACTTTACATACAGCATTGGTTGATACAAAACAGAAGTTAACTTACATCATAGATAAAACAAATTTTTGGGATAAACATAAACAGAGTAATCTAAATGCAAGACAAATAAAAGTATTAAATAAAATACTAGATATAGGCGTTGATAACTTTCAAGGAGACTTAAGTAAAAAAAAATATATCACTATAGCCGATACTACATCAGCAACAGCATCTAGAGATATTAAAGAGCTATTAGATTTAGGTTGCATAAAACAAGTAGAGGGAACAATAGGGAAAAATACAAGATATAGAGTTTGTGTTTAAAAGAGACATAGCTAAAAAGCAGTATATAATTCACTTTTCTATATAATGACAAAAATCAAAGAAAACTCGAGGAAAACAATGAAAACAAATGTTTCAATAGTTGGAGCTACTGGATATACTGGACTTGAACTAGTTAAAATATTACATACACATCCACAATTTAATCTTACATATATAGCAAATAGTGTAGGTGATACTACTATAGATGCACTCCATCCATGTTTGACAAATGTTATCTCTATGGATGTACAAAAAGCAGACCCAAAAGATATTGCAGAGGTTTCTGAACTTTGTTTTCTAGCACTTCCTCATAAAACATCTATGTCATTTGCTAAAGAGTTATTATCACTTGGAGTTAAAGTTGTAGATTTGAGTGCTGATTATCGACTTGAACTTGAGACTTATGAAAAACACTATTGTCCTCATGAAGATAAAGAAAACTTACCAAGTAGTGTATATGGATTACCTGAGTTTTATGAAGCTGAGATAAAAAAAGCAAATCTTGTAGCAAACCCAGGGTGTTATCCTACTGCTACACTTTTGGCACTTCTGCCATTTGTAGAGTTTATAGATGAAACTACAAATATATTTATAGATGCGAAAAGTGGGGTAAGCGGAGCTGGAAAAAAACTAAGTGAAACTACACACTTCGTAACTATCAATGACAATATCTTTGCATACAATCCATTTAAACATAGACATATGCCAGAGATTATTGAAAAAGCAAAGTTACTTAAAAACAAAGAGTTAAAAGTAAGTTTTGTACCACATCTTATTGCTGCTACTCGTGGGATGCTTGTGAGTGTATATACAACTATAGATGAAAATATAGATGCAAAAGCAATATTAAAAGAGTTCTATGAGAAAAGTGAATTTGTACGGATAAAAGAGACACCAGTAGATATAAAATCAACAGCTGGTACAAACTTTTGTGATATTTTTGTAGAGCAAAATGGCGATGCGTTATTTATCAATAGTAGTATTGATAATTTACTTCGAGGTGCTTCATCTCAAGCTGTTGTAAATGCAAATCTTATGTGTGGATTTGAAGCTGGAACAGGGATCAATAAAATAGCGTATGTACCTTAGGGTACACAAGCTACTACTTTAAAAGTTGTTTAGAAAACTCTAAAGCTTCAGTAGTTATATTTTCTCCACTTATCATCCTTGCAATTTCATTGATTCTTTCCTCTTTGTTTAGAGGTTTTACAGTAGAGATATTATTCTCTTTTTTTACTAAAAAATGTTGATGAGCTGTAGCACTTAGTTGTGGTTGGTGAGAGATAGCAAATATCTGATAGTTTTGTGAAAGTTTATTTAAAACTTGTGCGATACTTGCAGACTCTTTTCCACTTAAATTTGCATCAATCTCATCTAAAAACAATATCCCATTTGTATCTATTTCGTAGTGGCTTCTGGCAGTTAAAAGTGCAAGTCTTAGACGATTGAACTCACCACTACTTATTTTGTCTAACTTTGTGTTATTGAGTGTAAATTCTATAGAGTCAATACCACTTACATCTAAACTTTTTTTATCCATATTTATTTGAAGATTTTCAAGATATAATAATTTGAGATACTCATTGATTTTTGATTCTAATAGTGGTAGATTTTTTTCTCTTTTTGTTGAGATGTTTTGTGCCAAAGTATCTAATTCAAGAGATAACTTTTTGATATTTTTTTCCAAAATAGCTTTTTCAAAAGAGATATTTTCATACCCTTCTAGTTCTTTTTCTTTCTCTTTTTTATACTCTAAAGCCTCTTTAACTCCACCGAACTTTTTATTTAATGAAGAGAGTTCTTCTATACGAGTAAGGATTTGTTCTATATCCATATCATCATTTGAAGCCAAACTATCATAAAATTTTTCAAATATATTATTTACCTCATTGATAGCTTCATCAAAAAATGAACTATCAACATCAATTAAGTGTAAAGCACTTGATATCTTATGAGTGTTGTTCAAATATGGTTGTATCTCACTTAAAACTTCATCTACTTTATCTTTTTTAGAAAGGTTGTCTTTGATATGTTTGAGTTCATCATATTCATCCTCTTTTGGATCTAGTTTTGCAATTTTTTCTATCTCAAATTTTGTGTATTCGATGAGGTCATCTAACTCTTTTTCATCATTTTGTATTTTTGAGAACTTTTTTTGTAGAGTATGAAACTCTTCATATTTTGTTTGAAATTCATTTAAAATTGCTTTATAACTACTATCATTTAATGAAGTTAAAAAATCAAGAAATGAGATAATCTTATCACTATCAAAATCACTTGTATCTTTTAAGTGAAGATGTTTTGAAAAAGTAGTACTGAACTCTTTGAGGTTTTTCTTTGATATGATTTGATTGTTTAAAAAATATCTTGTTTTTGAAGAGGTATTTTGTTTGACAATAATATCATCATCATTTTCTATCCCATATGCTTCATCTTTAATTTTTAAATCTTCAAGTAACACTTCACTTACTTGCGCTTTTGAATCTGTTGTACCAAATAAAGCTAAAATAGAACTCATCAATACAGATTTTCCAGCACCACTAGGTCCTGTAAAAACTACTAAACCTTTTTGAAACTCTAACTCTATTTGTTCAAATGACAAATAATTCTCTAGATAAAATCGATTAATCAATTTGCACCCCAATGTAATTTTTTATTTAATACATCAAAATAATTTCGCTCACTTCTATGTATGAGTTGTGCTTTAGAAGAGGCTATTTCTATAGTGATAATATCATTTGGTTTTAACTCATAAGTATCATGTCCGTCTACAATTGCTATTGCACTTTGGTTGTGTTTATTTTTAAATGATATTTTAAAATCAGCAGGTAACACTAAAGGTCTTTGAGTTAAAGAGTGTGGGGAGATAGGTGTTACTATAAAAGCATCAGTTAAGGGGTAAAGAACAGGTCCATTACAAGAAAGATTATAAGCAGTTGAGCCTGTAGGTGTTGATATAATAACCCCATCACCTGTGTATTTGTTAAATAATCTTTCATTTACAAATGATTCAAGTGTTATCATCCCTGTAACAGTTTCTCTTGATATTACAACATCATTAAAAGCAACCACCTCTTCTCCGTTAATAGTCGCTTTTATCATCATACGGTGGTCAATTCTATATTTGTTTTGTATAAATTTCTCTAAAAATAGTGCTATCTCATGTGGCATAATATCTGTAAGAAATCCTAATGTCCCAAGATTAATACCCATTACAGCCTTTTGATGATGAAAACCCCTTCTTGCAACGGAGATTAATGTACCATCTCCACCTAAAGTAACTAAAAAATCACTCTGTTTACATAATGAATTAAATTCTATTCCATTATCTATATGTAACTCTCTTGCGCTGTTAATCTCAAGGAGAACTTTTATATTAAATTCTTCAAATATTTTTTTTATCTCTAAATAGATATCTTTTATATCTGAACAATGGGGTTTAAGTATAAATCCAGCAATAGATTTATTGTTTAAAAGTTTATTATTTCGTATTATATTCATCGTAATTTCTCTGCTTCATCTCTTGCTAGAACATCGCATCTTTCATTTTGTGGATGGCCTGCATGACCTTTGACCCAATTTGCATGTATAGTATGAACTTTTGATACTGCAAGATATTCTTGCCAAAGCTCTTGATTTTTTACTGGTTTTTTCCCTGCTGTTTTCCAATTGTTTTTTATCCAGTTTCTCAGCCATTCATTTATAGCTTGTACTACATATTTACTATCACTATATATCTGTACTTCACAAGGTTCTTTCAGTGCTTTTAAACCTTCAATAACCCCTTGAAGTTCCATTTGGTTGTTTGTTGTGTTTGGATTACCACCACTTAATTCTTTTTCATTGCCATTAAATTCTAAAATAGTTCCCCAACCACCAGGTCCTGGATTTCCTAAACTTGAGCCATCACTATAAAGTGTAATTTTTTTTGCCATAATTTTCCTAAACTAAACTAGCTAAGTTTATAGTTGGTTTTCCCAATTTTGGTTCAACAACAAATGAAAACAAATCATTACAATGTGGACATCTTGCTTCATAAATAGGGTGAGTTTTTTTACATTTTTTACAAATAAATTCAAAATTTAAGTCAAGTTCTGATTTTACAGGAGAATGTTTTATAGCTATGAGAGTATTGAGTTCAAAGTTTTTACTTTGTTTTGCTTCATCTAGTATAAAACCTTTTGCACTATAAATCTCTTTTAAAGTATCAGAAGAACTCACTTTTTCCCAATCAATATCTTCAAAATCTAGATACCACAAATAGTCGATTATTTTCATTGGGTTAAACTGTTCTATATTTTCCCAAAATAGTTCTTTGTTGAACTTAATAAGATAATTTGCAACAATTCTTTCAATATTTTTATTGATAAGAAAATTATTTAAAAGTTGTATTGATTTTTTTTCAAAACTTAATATAGGATTATCTATAGTTGTGAGTATATTTAAATAAATTCTCTCTTTAATTGTATCTTCATCAAGTTCTTCAAGTGAATCTAATACTTCTGTTGCTCTATTATATTCATTAAGATTTTGAAAAATCAACAACAAATGTTTTAATGCAACTTTGTTTCTTGGACGAAATTTTACTATTTGTAAATAGATCTCTTTACTTCTTTGTAATAAACCACTTTTAAAATAGGCATTTCCAAGAAGTTCTAGAAGTTCCTCTTTTTTTACAGGTTCTTTAACATGTTCTAACAAAGCTAAATATACAGAGATAGCTTTGTTGTGTTTTCCTGCATAAATAAAAGAAGAAGCTAAGAGGATAATAGAATCAAAAGGGAGATTATATGTTGCATAAAGATGTGTGTAGTCTTCCTCTTTTAATGTTCCTAATTCAAATCTTTTTAAAAGTTTTCTATACTCTTGTCTTGATCGTTTCTCTTTGTAAATATTAAAAGAGTAGGTTAAAAAAGACGCTATAAATACTATACAAAATATAACAATAACACCAATTAAAGGATCTCTATAGTCTAATAATTCTAATTCAAACATTATTTAAACCTATAACTATGGAGTTTAAAAATAGTATCTTCAGCTATTTGCAACATTGAAATGTTAAGTTGTTTGTATTGAATGTCATCAATATTAAGTAATAATTTATCATACATTTCACTATATGGGTATAGACTAAAATATAAAAATTCTTTATCCTCTTCACTGATGCTTAACTCTGCAAACCAAGTAGAAAGTAGTGCAAAACATAGCATAGCTGGATTAAAAACATCTCCACTTGAAAGTTTTTTTGATATGTTTTTATTAATATATTCATAGGTTTTAATAATTATTGCAATTCTACTTACTCTCATGTTTCTTGTATAATAATCATTTGGTTGTACTGCTACATTGATAGCTTTATGCAGTTGTTTTGTTTGTTCATCTATAAAGTTTTTTATATCTTCAGATATATCAAATAAACTATCATTACTATTTTCATAAGAGATAATTAACTCTCTACAAAATAGTAATAATGCTTCTGATTTAACTTTTGATGAATTGATAATCATGATATTAGTAAAACAACCTAATCAAAAAACTAACAAAATCTTTTTCAACATTTTTGTCACTTATTATTTCATTGTCTTGTGCTGATTTTTCAATTAACATTGCCATTTGGTCTATTAAATATTTCAGGTCAGCTGCCGTTAATCCATTTATATTTGTTACAAGTTTTTGTTTCACATCAAAAGAGTCTAATTCCTCTTTTTGTGCTATTCCAAATGCCATATTATCTAGTGTTGTCATAATATGTGAAGGTAATGTATTGAAATTTGGTTCACTATTTTGAGATGCTGCTAATTGTTGCTGTAAAAGTTGTTCATGTAACATAATAAATTCTCCTTAAATTGTTTAAAAACTATTTGATATAACAAGTATTAATACTGTCATCATAACAATACCAGCACTTTTATTATACAATTTGTTTGCTGTAATAAATACTAACATTACAGATACTATTAATGCAGCCATTACATCAAAAAAGTTTGCAGATAAATCTACATTTAATGGATTTAATATTGAACTTAAACCCAATACCATTGTAAAGTTTGCTACATTACTTCCTATTATTGCACCGATTGCCATATCAGCATTATTATTTCTTGCTGCTTTAATACTAACAGCTAGTTCTGGTAAGCTTGTACCAAAAGCAACTAAAAATAATCCAATAATCCACTCACTTATACCAAATTCTCTTGCGATATTAGAGGCACTATCTATTGCAAAATCAGCACCTCCAACTACAAAAATAAATCCAACTACTAAAAGTCCAAGTGTTTTGCCCCAAGCAAATTTCTCTTTTATTAAATCCTCATCAATCTCTTCCATTTGATTACTTTGAATAAGAAATAATAAATAAGCACCCATAAGCATTACAAATAAAAACCCATCAAGTTGACTTAGTTTTCCATCAATACTCATTAGAATAAAAATAAGTATAGGGAAAAGTGACCAAGATGAATCTTTTGCAAAAAGATCTCTTTTGGGTACTATCTTTTTAGCGATTAAAAATACTGCACCCAAAACGAGAGAGATATTAAAAATAGTACTTCCTATAACATTTGCAACTGCTATATCACCACTACCTTTAAGAGAAGCACTCATACTAACAGCCATCTCTGGTAAACTAGTCCCAAGAGCTATTAAAGTAGCCCCAATTACAAATGGAGATATATTAAAGTGTAATGCTATTTTTTCACTTTGTTCTATAATAAAATCTGCACCATAAATTAATGCACCCATTGCGACTATAAATATTATTATATCCACTTAACTATTCCTTACTATTAAACTATTTGGAAGATTGAATTGTTTGATTAACTCTTCCTCTTTTTTTCTATGTTCCCCATTGTCAACTTCGTGGTCATATCCAACTAAATGTAATAATCCATGTATAAATAGTAAAGATAACTCATCTTCAAAACTATGGTTATATTCTTTTGCTTTTTTTTCTACAAAGTCTATTGATATTACAATTGAACCTAATGGAGTATTGGGCATCTGCTCATAAGGAAAGCTTAATACATCAGTAGGTTTATCTATCCCTCTTGTTGTAAGGTTTATTTCATGAATCTCTTGATTATTTGTAAGAATAAATTCTATCTCTTCTTCTGATAAAGTTTTTGCAATAGAATTTAAAAATTCAATATCAATCTCTAAGTCTGTATTATTTTCAAATATTATATTGAACACTTACTAATGCCTAATTCATGCATCAAAGCTTCACAAAACTCACCAGCTTCTCTACCCATACCTTCACATTCAAATTCTATAGAAAAATTACCTGCAGTGTCATTGATTGCTCGTCTAATAACACTAGGAAAAACTTGTAATTTTTTCTCTATAGTACCAATGGCCGCTTGGATTTTCTTTTTACTTTCATCATTGTTGTATTCAACACTCATTCTCATGTAGCCTTCTTCCATTTTCACATCTGCACACATATCTCTAGACATTTTTTACCTTTTTACTTATTTTTTATCATGACCAAATGGACAACCCATTTTTGTATTTACTTTATCTTCTAATGTTTCTCTATCATTTTCATAATTTACAATGTGTTTAGAAAAAGTTTCTAACCAATTCCAATATGACTGAATATGTTGATGTTCAACTTTATTTTCTATTGGTCGTAAAACATCTTCCCAACATCCAAGCCATTCTATTCTTGCCTTATTTGGTATAGAAAACATTTCGTGAGTTTTAATTTGATCAAAATCTCCACCATATTTAGAAATATATCTCTCATCTCCTCCACACATCATAATAAAGTAAGATGCATTTCTTTTTTTAATAAGAGCTAATTCATCTTTATCATCAGGAAAATAGTGTGCTATATCACTCTCTATTACAATTTCATAAAAATCATCTACCATTTTTTGAAAGCCAGCAGGAGTTAGTTGCTCTAAAAATTCTTTGTTAGGATTTGTAACTTTTGGTCTTTCGCCCATCACTGCATTTGTATAATTATAATCTACCATTTTTTCCTCTATATTGTTTTGTTCAAATAAAGAATATTTTATCTAAAGTGTACTAAAAAAGTTCTAACATCTTTGATAATATTTATCTTTTCTATATTATGTTATAATAGTAGCATGTTTCGTAATACGATAAAATTTAAATAAAGGAAAAGAAATGAAAAAAATAATATTAAGTTTGAGTGTCGCAACACTTCTATTCACAACAAACCTGCAAGCAAAAGAGTGTCCAACTACTTGTGAAAGAATTGCATTTGGTACTATGGGGGTACTGCAAGGTATCTTTATAGGTGGTCCAGTAGGAGCATTTTGGGGATTAGGTGTAGCTATTTATGCTGATAATTATGAAGATAATAATTGTGATGAAAAAACTATAGAAAAAGAGAAAGTAACCGCAAAAGAGGATAACACAAAAGATGAACAAAAAAGTTCAGAAATGGTAGGAGCAGTTCAGGTACAAGAAAAAGTAGAAACACAATCAGTAAATGTAGATGGTACATTAGATGATATTTCACAAAATACTACTTCAGAAATTATGAATAAAGGTTTTGTAGTTATCCCAAGTATTGTTCAATTTGCATATGACTCATACAAAGTAGAAAATATTCCTCAAAAGTTATCATCAATAAAAAATAGTGATATAAAATCTATTAAAATTGATGGTCATACAGATTCTGTAGGGAGTGATGAGTATAACTTTGCATTAGGTCTAAAAAGAGCAAAAGCAGTTAAAAGTATTTTGGTTTCACTAGGTATTGAAAGTGAAAAACTATCAATAGTTTCATATGGTGAATCAAGTCCAATTTCAAATAATGATGCAGAAAATAGAAGGGTAGATTTAAATATAAAATATACTGATTCAAAATAAAAATAGTAGAGGGGTTGTCCCCTCTTGTATTTGCATTAAAAAAGCTCTAACATCTTGACAACTTCAACTACAACAAAACATTTTAAATCTGTTTTTGTGGTTGGTTTTTCTGCAATTATTGCTTTGTTTATACCTTGTGAACTAGCCTCCTTGAGTCGTGTTTCCATACTATATACATCTTTTATCTCACCTGTTAAACTAACCTCTCCTATAAAAACTGATTCTTTAGAGATAGGGCGATTTCTAAAGCTACTTATAATAGCAGCAATCACAGCCAAATCACAGGAACTCTCTTTTACTTTAATGCCACCACTAATATTGATAAAAACATCATAAGAGTTTAATGGCAAATCAAGTTTTTTTTCTAAAAGAGCTAAGAGCATATTAAGCCGATTTGTATCAAATCCAGTAGCACTTCTTTTTGGATTTGGATAGGTTGATTCTGTCACAAGTGCTTGAACCTCTAGTATTAAAGCACGACTTCCCTCCACAGCAACTGTAAGACAGCTTCCACTTTGATTTTTTCTTGAATCAAAAAATCTTCTATTGATATCTTTTGCACTCTCTAAACCATTTTGTGTCATTTCAAAAATACCTATTTCACTAGTACTCCCAAAACGGTTTTTAAATCCACGAAGCATCCGTATCTCTTTGCTACTTTCACCCTCAAAGTATAAAACCGTATCAACCATATGTTCTAGTACTCTAGGACCTGCAATACTCCCATCTTTTGTAATATGACCAATAATAAACATAGCAATACTAGCATCTTTGGCTTTTCTCATAAGTTCAAATGTGATTTCTCGTACCTGAGATACACTCCCTGGGGCTGAAGTTAGTTTATCACTATAGATTGTTTGGATAGAATCAATAATTGCTATTTCGTAATCTTGTCGTACAAGTTCATCTTGTATAGCTTCTAAAGAGATTTCCGAAAGTAAAAAGAGATTCTCTTCATTTGCATTAAGTCTTGTAGCACGCATTTTAATCTGTCCACCAGATTCCTCACCACTAACATATAAAACTTTTTTTCCTGTTTTTGCTAAATTTCCTGCTATTTTTAAGAGTAGTGTAGATTTCCCAACCCCTGGACTTCCACCAATTAAAGTAAGACTTCCAGGAACTATACCACCTCCTAAAACTAAATCAAACTCTTCATTATGTGTTGAAAATCTTGTAACATTATCTTCTTGAATTTGTGTGATTGGTGTAGCTTTTGATGGTTCATTTGAGAGTTTTGATATCTGTTTTACCACTTCTATTTGTGAAGCACTTAGTTCTATAAAACTGTCCCAACCTCCACAAGATGGGCATTTTCCTAGCCATTTTGCACTTTGTTCTCCACAGTGTTGACACTCAAAAGTAGATGATTTCTTTTTTGCCATATTTTGTAATCCTTGTGATGTTATAAAGCAATTATAGTTAAAAGATATTAAGAATTAAAAAAAGATGGCATTTTGTTAAGTTGTTTTTGTATCAGATGGAATATTTTTAACTTTTGCCCATTTATATTCTAAATAAGGAGTAATAATATTATGGGGTTTTTTAAAACTTGAAAAATCTTCTTTTTTAGTTACTTCTAAGATAATATTTTCCATATTTTTAATATTCTCTAGTTCAAGTTCTTCTTGAAATACTGTATGATATTTTAAGAGAGTATCAAAAGCAAAATTGTATTCAAATCCTAATGTCCCTTTTTTATTTAAAACTTTTTTTATAAAAATCCAGTTAGAAAAAATTGTTTCCCAAGCTCTTTTTTGTTCATTTGTTATACATAATGATAAGATAACATTTTTCCATTTGTAAAGGGCGAAATAGGCTTGATGATTTTTCCAGAGCTCCTCTATCCACCAGTCATTAAATTTTGGTAATCCTTTAAATGGGGGTAAGTGTTCCTCTTCAATGTTTTCTTTAATATTTGAGATTAAAACAGATAAATGCAATACTAAGACAGGAATATGTGTATTTAATACCCCTAATTTATTAATGTCTTGTTTTGAAATATTTTTTAAAAGTTTCTCGAAATCTGATTTTATATCTTCAAGTTCATCATCAAGTTCGTCAAGTACTCGTAAATCTAGTTTTATTGTAGTTTCTGCTATAGCAAAGAGATCATCATCTTCAAGATTAATATCAGTAGGTAACTCATCAACAATCATCATCGCCTCAAGTTTTTGGTCATTGTCTCTTGAAATATCCCGTTTTAATCTTATTTTTTGATATTTGTAATAATTTTTTCTTTTGATAGCTTCTTTAAGTCTTTCCTCTTTTTCTAACTCTAATAAATCCTTTTTTTGAAGTTCTTTCAAAATTATTTGATTTTTTTCCAAAACCTCTTGTGATTTTTCGAGAGCATTTTCAGTAGAAGCTACAGCCATAATAGACATTTTTGTTTTCCCAGATTTATGGTCAGCAAGTTGCTGTTGAAGAATATTAATTCTTTTTTGATTTTGTTTTATTAAATCTTGTACAGCTATAATTGCCTTCATATGGGTTATTTACCTTTTACATCTTTATAATTAATTTTATCCCTTTTATACAGAGTATATTTGGTTATTATTTCGTGATTATCTTTAGATACATATTGTGTAAAGTCTTCTTTGCTCGTTAATTGATTTATTATACTTTCCATAGATTCTAAACTTGTTGTTGCTAGCTCTTCTTCTAACCCAGAATAATCTCTTATAAGTGTGTCAAAAGCATAGTTATATTCAAATGCTAATTTACCTTTCATAGTTATTTGCTTTTTAATATTTACCCAATTTGCAAATATAACTTCCCATGCTCTTTGTTGGTCAGATGATTGGCAAAGTTTAGAGATAATTGTTTTCCATTTATAAAGTCCTAAATATGCTTGATGATTTATCCATAATTCTTGTATCCACCAATCCTCAAATTTTGGAAAACCAGGAAATGAATATTTTTCCTCAGATATAGTTTCACCATCTTCACTATTTTTCTTCTTATTATTATAGTCTTCTTCTAAATTGGATTTGATATTTTCAAGAAGAGTATTAAATTGTAAAACAACTACTGGAATTTGAAATTTCAAAAGACCAAGTTCGGATATTTGTTCCCCTTTTAAGTCTTTGGTTAGTTCCTCAAAGTTTTGTCTTATTTCTAAAAATGTTTCATGGAGATGCTCATGTAAAGATAAGTGCATTTTTAGTGATTGTTCAGCTACTCTAAAGAGGTCTTCATCCTGAAATCCCATATCTGTTGGAAGTTCATCTATTATAAGCATAGCTTCTAATTTTTCATCATTACTTCTAAGTTTATCTCGTTTTAATCTTATCTTTTGATAATGAAAATAATTTTTTCTCTCAATAGCTTCTTTTAATTGTTCTTGTTTCTCTAACTCTTTAATATCTTGTTTTAAGAGTTCCGCAAGCATTTCTCTATTTTTTTCTAGACGAAGAGTTCTATCTTCTATATTTGTTTCCGTAGATGCTTTAACTAGTTTGGTTAATCTATTTACACCTGATTCATGTTCTGATAATTGTTTTTTTGCAAGTTTAAGATGAGTTTCATCATCTTTTATCATCTCTTCTAATGCAATTATTGCTTTCATGTGTGCCCCTTCATAATCTAGTAGTTGGAAAAAATAATTTTTTTTGCTAAGGTGAAAATATTATTACATTATAATTAAAACTAATTTAATATTATATTAAGAAAGGTATTTAAGAAGTCTTATTTCTTAAAATAACTCCCGATTCTATATGATTTGAATAAGCAAATTGATCAAATAATGCGAACTTTTCAATAGTATGTGTATTTGTAAGTGTTTCTAAATCTCTATGAAGTGTTTGTGGATTACAAGAGATATAAATAATTTGTTCAAAACTCTGTGCTAATTTTGTAGTGGTTTCATCTAATCCTGCACGAGGAGGGTCCAAAAATAGAGTACTAAATTTATAACTATCTAAATCAATATCTTTGAGTCTTGTAAATTCTCTCACTTTATTTGTAGCCTCTACAAACTCTTCACTAGACATTCTTACAAATTCTATATTAGTAATATTATTCAATTTACAGTTTGTTTTGGCAGATTTTATTGATGTTTTACTTATCTCTGTTGCTAATACTTTATTGAATTTCTTTGATAATGGGAGAGTAAAGTTTCCACCTCCACAGTAAAGTTCACATAAGTCATCTTTATTTTGAATATTTTCAATAACCCAATTTATCATTTGGGTATTTACATTTTGATTTGGTTGGGTAAAGCCACCCTCTTGGTATTGAATGTTGAATGTGGAGCTTTGTATCCCAAGGGTATCTCCTACTGGGCAAATTTTTAATTGCTCACTAATAAAATCTTCGCTTATTATAAGTTTTTGTTTTCTACTTCTTCCAATGATTTTAATATTGAGAGTTTCTTCTATTTTTTTAGCTTCTTTTGCCCAATTTTCATCTAGCTTTTTATGATAAATTAGGGTAACTAGAATATCATTGATTGTAGAGCTTAGAAATTCACAAGTAAATAATTTATGATTAAGAATATCATTATTTTGAATTTGTTCAAGAAGTTTTGGCATAAGCATTGCTATAGGTTCACTTACAATACTACATGAGTCTATAGAAAATGGTTTTTTCTCTTTATCATTCATAGCATAAGAGAATGTTACATTATCATTTGTATCAAAAGTTCTCCATATTCTAAATTCTGCTCGATTTCTAAAAGCTCCATCATCACTTTTTATAACATCAATTTCATCTTTCCAGAAATTTTTAAATCGTTTTTTTTCAATCTCTATTTTATTGTTGAGTTGCTCTTCATATGTTTGACCACCTAAAGTACAACTACCACATATCCCAAAATACTTACAATCCATCATTAACCTTAAATCTTATTTTAATTTGTTATTATATCTAATCAAAATAAGATTTAAGGTAACAAATTTGAAACAATCTTTTCAAGAACAACTCAATCAACTTTTAAACTGTGATTTAAAATCATTGTATCCAATTGCAAGAGAACTTAATCGAAAATTATACTTTTTTGTAGGACCCACAAATAGTGGAAAAACTTATGCAGCAATGCAAGAGTTAAAGAATGCAGATAGTGGTACATATTTAGCACCTTTGCGACTTTTGGCACTGGAGAATTATGAGTTTTTAAAAGAGCAAAAACTACCAGCTTCTCTTATGACAGGAGAAGAGGAGATATTTGATGAAGAAGCAGGGCATATATGTTCTACTATTGAGATGCTCAATTTTAATCTTGAAGTAGATGTTTCAGTTATAGATGAAGTACAGATGCTTGATGATCAAGATAGAGGTTGGGCTTGGGTAAATGCTATACTTGGAACTCCAGCTTCAAAAGTGATTATGACAGGAAGTGTTAATGCCCTTGAAATTGTAAAAAAAATCGCCTCTTATTTAGATGAAGAGTTAGAGGTTGTAAAATTTAAAAGAAAAAACCCACTTACAGTGGATACAAAACAAACAGTTTTAAGAGATATTAAAAAAGCAACAGCACTTATAGCTTTTAGTAGAAAAGATGTTTTAGGCTTAAAAGCAAAATTAAGTAAATTTCACACAGTGTCAGTACTTTATGGAAATTTATCTCCAGAAGTGAGACGGGAAGAAGCAAAAAGATTTAGAGATGGAAAAAGTGATATATTAATAGCGACAGATGCTATTGCAATGGGATTGAATCTCCCTATAAAACATCTATTATTTACTACAGATACAAAGTTTGATGGGGTAGAAAAACGAAAATTAACCCCAAATGAGGTGATACAAATAGCAGGTCGAGCTGGAAGATATGGACATCATGAAATAGGACATATCGGGGCAACTAGTAAATCAGTTTTAAATCATATTGCTTTAATGTTTACAAGTCCTATGAGCACAATAAAACCACCTGTAAAAGTAAAAGCTACACAACTTCAAGTGGAAGAATTGTCAGTTCATTTAGGGACTAAAAGTTTGACAAAAATATTGCAATATTTTTCAAAGCATATGAAGTATGATGGACCATTTATAGCTACAAATATTAAAACAATGATTGAGTTGTCTCTAATACTAGATACAAAAAGTGATTTAACTTTAGAACAAAAATATCACTTGAGTTCTGCCCCAATTAATACCCGTTCACCTTTAATAAAAAATGGGTACCTGAAATATGTTAATGCAGTTTTAAATCATAAAGTTATCAAATATAAATCAAGTTCAAAAACAACAGGATTGGCAAAAACACAATTAGAACTTCTACAAGCAGAAGATGAGGTGAAAAAAATCTCACTTTATCTATGGCTTTCTTATAAATTTCCAGAAATTTTTCCAGATAAGAAGAAAGCAGAAGTCTCAAGAGTGGAGATTAATAATTTTTGTGAAAACTCACTTAAATCAAATAAATCATTAACTCCAATACGGAGAGAATCAAGAAATAATACACGTAAAAGATATGATAGAAAAGATGATAAAAGTAATAGTTATAGAAAAAGAGGTGATTCACGAAGGGGAAGAAATCACCATTAAATAGTTTTATGCTATAATAAATACTATATTAAAAATTAATCAAAGAGACATACTATGGACAATAACCTATCAATTATAATATTAGCAGCAGGTGCAGGTACAAGGATGAAATCATCACTACCTAAAGTTTTACACAAAATTTCTGGTCGTGAGATGCTTTATTACTCTATAAAAGAGGCAAAAAAATTAAGTAGTGATATTCATGTAGTTTTATACCATCAAGCTTCATTAGTAGAAAGTACAATGGATAAATATTTTGATGATATTACCTACCATATTCAAGACCATGAAAAGTATCCTGGAACTGGTGGTGCAGTTATGGGGATAACACCAAAAAATGAAAAAGTTTTAATATTAAATGGAGATATGCCATTAGTTGAAGCACACGAGTTGGAACAATTAACTATTTTTAACGAAAAAGAGGCAAAAGATGAAAAACTCATCATGTCTGTTTTAGAGTTAAATTGTGCTGATGGATATGGTAGAGTTGTTGTTGAAAAAGAAAATGTAGTAAAAATAATAGAGCAAAAAGATTGTAGTAGTTATGAGTTAGATATACAAACAGCCAATGCAGGAATTTATTGTTTTGATACACGATTTTTACTTGAAAATTTACCAAAACTTTCTAATGAAAATGCTCAAAAAGAGTATTATATAACAGACTTAGTAGAAGTTGCAGTGGAAGCTGGAATAAAAGTGCGTCCAATTGTGGTTAAAGAGGAAAACTTTAAAGGTGTAAATAATAAATTAGACTTAACAAATGCAGAAGTAATACACCAAAATAGAATAAAAAAAGAGTTCTTGGAAGCTGGAGTTATTATGAGATTACCTGATACTATTTATATAGAAGAGGGTGTTAAAATTGAGGGTGAAACAATACTTGAAAATGGTGTAACACTTCTTGGAAATAGTAAAATAGTAAATGCGCATATAAAAACAAATAGTGTAGTTGAAGATAGTATTTTAGAAAATAGCGATATTGGGCCAATGGCAAGAATTCGACCATTGAGTATCTTAAAAGATACACATATTGGAAATTTTGTAGAAGTTAAAAAATCAACTCTAACTGGTGTAAAAGCTGGTCATTTAAGTTATTTAGGAGATAGTACGATAGATGTTGGTTCTAATATAGGAGCAGGAACTATCACTTGTAATTATGATGGAATTAATAAATATAAAACAATTATAGGAAAAAATGTCTTTGTGGGATCAGATACGCAACTTGTAGCTCCTGTAACAATCCAAGATGATGTAATGATAGCAGCAGGAAGTACAATCACAAGTGATGTTCAATCAGGTGATTTGGCTCTTAGTCGTACAAAACAAAAAACTATAAAGGGCTTTTTCTATAAGTTTTTTTCAAAAGAGAAACAATAATGAAATTATTAGAAAATAAAAATATACTAGTTGCAGTAACAGGTAGCATTGCAGTATATAAAACTTTAGAACTTATAAGACTTTATATAAAAGCTGGTGCAAATGTAAAAGTACTTATGACAAATGGTGCAAAAAAATTTATAAATCCATTGACATTTGAAACTATTTCACAAAATAAAGTTTTGGATGAAAGTAGTGAAGATTGGAGTTGTCAAACTGTTAACAATCATATAGCAATAGGAAAATGGGCAGAACTTTTTGTCATAGCCCCTGCAACTGCAAATACTATAAATAAACTTTCAAATGGTATTGCAGATAATCTACTTTTGCAAACTGCTTTAGCATACCCTAGAGTAAAACTCCTTTGTCCAGCAGCAAATACAAATATGTTGCACAATCCATTGACAAAAGCAAGTCTCAAAATGTTAAAACTTTGTAATTTTAAAATTATAAATCCTGTAACAAAAGAGTTAGCTTGTCAAGATATTGGTGATGGTGCAATGGCAGCAGTTGAAGATATTTTTCATCAAACTGTTCAAGAGTTATTAAAAGATAATTATTGGATAGATAGAAAAGTTGTACTTAATGGTGGTGGAACAATAGAAAAAATTGATGATGTGCGATATATTAGTAATTTTAGTAGTGGGAAGATGGCAATGAACTTAGCAACAGCACTCTATTATAAAGGTGCTGATGTATGTTTGGTGACAAGTTCAGATATACAAGTTCCAACTCAAATACATACAATAAAAGTACAAAATAGTAGCGAGATGCAAGAGTATGTCAATGATAGTTTAAGAGTTGCTTTGAAAGGGAAAATGTCAAGTGCAACATTAATGGACAATAGTGCGATGAAACTTATTCAAAAAAAGCCTTTCTTTTTTGCAGTTGCAGCAGTAAGTGACTATGTACCTGCATATCCACAAAATGGGAAAATGAAAAAAGATGATATTGGGGATAGTTGGAATTTAGAGCTTAAAAAAAATAGTGACATCTTAGATAGTGTAGATAAATCAAAAATATATTCTGTAGGTTTTAAAGCAGAAACAGATAAAGAAATAGCAAAACAAAATGCTTCAAAAATGTTACAAGAGAAAAATATTGATGCCGTATGTTTAAATATAATTAGTGACAACAATAACTTTGGTGGTGATACAAACCAAATTACTGTAATAACACATAGTAAAGAAACGAGCTTTGAAATAAGTTCAAAACTAGAACAAAGTTTATCACTTTTAGATAACCTGAAAGAGAATTTTAGTGAATAACGAGTTATTGCCACAACATATTGCCATTATTATGGATGGAAATGGAAGATGGGCAAAAGAACAAGGACTCAAACGAACAGCAGGGCATGAAGAGGGTGCAAAAACTGTACGAAATATTACTATGCATTGTGCTAAAATAGGTATAAAATATCTTACTTTGTATGCTTTTAGTACAGAAAATTGGTCACGACCAAAACTTGAAGTAGAATTTTTGATGAAATTATTAGAAAGATATTTTAAAAATGAATTATCAGTATATTTAGAAAATAATGTGCAATTTAAAGCAATTGGAGATTTATCTAAATTTTCTAAAAAACTACAAGATATTATAAAAGATGTTGAGAAAAAAACGAAAAACTGTACAAGACTGACTCAAGTTTTAGCTTTGAATTATGGAAGTCGTGATGAGATAACACGGGCTGTAAAAAAAGTAATTGAAAATAACTTAGAGATAAGTGAAGAAAATATTAATCAAAACCTTGATACTGCGAATATGCCTGATGTTGATTTACTCATTCGAACAAGTGGTGAAGTGAGAATATCAAATTATCTATTGTGGCAAAGTGCTTATGCAGAGATGTTTTTTACGCAAACATATTGGCCTGAGTTTACAAGCAATGAATTAGATGATATTATTTCAGATTTTCATAAAAGAGAGAGAAGATTTGGAGGTATTTAGTATATCTTTAGTAATTGTTATAGGACTTGTGTTTGGAAGTTTTTTAGGGATGTTAGTGCATAGATTGCCTTTGGGTTTGTCACTAATTAATCCCAAGAGATCAACATGTGCAAAATGTAATTATCAGATAAAATGGTATGAGAATATACCACTTTTTTCTTATCTATTTTTACGAGGAAAATGTTCTCAATGTAAAACTAAGATTTCTAGAGTTTATCCTATTATTGAATTAATTACAAGTTTTTTAACCCTATGCTTATTTATAAAATTAGGATTGAGTTATGAATTTTTTGTAATTTTACTATTATGTTATATCTTGATTGTTTTATCTTTTATTGATTTAAAATATAAAGCAGTTCCTGATTATTTACTTGTATTAGCTCTATTGATTACTTTTGTATATGTGCTGATATTTAAAAGTGAAAATATTATGATGTTATTTCTTTTTGCTGGAGGGATTGTAATATTAGAAATTTTTGTTACTTTTTATATTCAAAATATTAAATCACGATTTATAAAAAATGAAAATTTTGAAGAACAAAAATCTTTAGGAGAGGGAGATATACCAATATTTGCTATAATTGGTGGAATACTTGGACTACAGTTAGGATTATTAGCTATATTTTTATCAGCTATTTTAGCTATAATTCCATCAATTATTAATATCATAAAGAAAAAAGAGTTTGAAACACCTTTTATCCCTTTTTTAACAATGGGATTCTTAATAGTATTTTTAAGTGAATTTAATATTTTAGAGATACTAAATACAAGTTATGGAAAGTAGAGTTATATGAAAAATAATATATTAAAAAAATATCTAAATCAGACATATTCTAATACATTTTTTCCTATATTTTTGACACTTTTTACTATTACTTCAATTATATTTTTAGTAAAAATTGCTTCATTAACTTCTGTAATTCAAATTAATTTTTTGGAGTTATTGGAACTGTATTCCTATAATATTGCAACAATCTTATTTTATACCATACCAATATCTATTTTTATATCATTAGTATTATCTTTAGCAAAGTTATCAGGAGAATATGAATTAATAGTTATTACAAGTTTTGGATTAAATCCCTTGCAAATATTAAAAATGTTTTTACCTCTTTTATTTTTTACTTCAGTTTTAGTTTTGATTATATCTTTATCATTGATTCCTAAATCAAGTTTTATGAAAGATGCTTTTATAAATCATAAAACTGTAGAAGCCCAGTTTAATATTAGAGCGAATGAATATGGACAAGAATTTGGGAAATGGCTTATTTATGTAGAAAAAGAAAAAAATGAGTTGTATGAAGATGTAGTTTTATATCAACAAAATAATGAAGAAGATACTTTTATAATTGCTAAATATGCAAGATTAAATAATATGAAGTCATCTTTAAACTTAAGTTTGACAGATGGGAAAGTTCTAAAAGTTGGCGAAAAAGTGAGTCAAATAAATTTTAAGCGAATGGTAATAAATAATGAGATAAAAGAACTTAAAAGCTTAACTACATTTCAAGATTTAATAAAATACTGGACTATTAAAAAAGTGCAATTTTTATGGTATTGCATGTTTTCAATGTTACCTTTGCTATTGTCTTTTTTTATCATTGCACTTGGTTATTTTAATCCACGGTACAATAAAAACTATAGTGTGCCTTTTAGTTTAATTATTATTACTTTCTATATTATATCAGTAAAAGAATTAAGTAAAGAGTTTGAAGTCCTTGTGTTATATTTTCTTCCTTTAATGTGGATTATAATAGGATATTTATTTTACAAATATAAGATAAAACCACACTACTAACATCATGAAAATAAAATTTACAATAAGTTACGATGGTTCTTTATTTTATGGTTCTCAAATACAACCAAAGTATATAACAGTACAATCTAAAATAGAAGAAAGTTTAAAGTTACTCAATATAGATACTTCATTAGAGTTTAGTGGGAGAACAGATAGAGGAGTACATGCTTTTAGACAAGTGATTTCTTGTATTATTCCAGAATTTTGGACCGATTTAAAAAAGTTGCAAACTACACTTAATAAAATGTTACCTAACTCTATTGTTGTTAGAAAAATTACATTTGTAAATGAGAATTTTCATGCTAGGTTTAGTGCTAAAATTAGAGAATATAGATATTTGATTTCAACAAAACCTCTGACCCCTTTTAATCAAAATTATTTAGGATACTATCAAGATATAAATATAGCAAAAATTGAAAAGGCAATTGAATTATTAAAAGGTATTCATGATTTTGAGTATTTTTCTAAAACAGGAAGTGAACCTATTTCAACAATAAGAGAGATATATGATATAAAATTTTACAGATATAAAGAGTTATATATTTTAAGATTTAAAGCAAATTCTTATTTGCGTAGTCAAATAAGAATGATGGTTGATTTTATTATGAAAATATCAAGTGATAAACTTACTCTTGAAGATCTCAAAAAACAATTAGATAAAAAGAAGTTAATCTCTTGGAGTTTAGCTAGCCCAAATGGGCTTTACTTAAGTAAGATTAGTTACTAGGTCGAGATAATCTTCCTAAAAAAGATTTTTTATTTTTAAAGCCTCTTAAGCTATAAAGAAGCTCTTGATTTTTTGGATCAATTACATAAGTAGTAGGTGTACCTTCTGGTAAAAACTTTGCTGGTACATCTTCTATATCCATACTCAAACTTAAATCAACTGTTACAAATATAAAATTTTTGTTAAGATAGTCTATAACTTCATTATCTGAAAGCGTTTCTGCCTCCATTTTTCTACACCATGGACAAAATGGACTATGAGCAAAAAGAACTACAGGTTTGTTGTGTGCAATTCCTTTTTCAAGTGCATCTGCATAAGAATCTGCATGGGTTAGTTCATTTGCATTTAGAGTAAAAATACACAGTGTTAGAAAAAGTAATTTTGTAAATATCTTCATCTTACAACCTTTGTGGCATCTCATCTTTAAATGCCAAATTTTCTGCATTTTCTAATATATCCAACGCCCCATCTGTTATCATCTTTTCTGCTAATTCAAAACCCAAAGTTTCACAATTTGATAAATCTTTTGAAAGAGATTCATGCAAAATATGAGTTCCATCAGGATACCCAATCATTGCTTGAAGGGTAATAGTATCAGTACTAATTGTTGCATTACATGCAACAGGAGCAGAGCAACCAGCCCCTATTTTAGATATAAAATCACGTTCACATTTTGTACAGATAAAAGTAGGAGTATGATTAACACTCATAGCTATCTCTTTTAATTTTTTATTTCCTGAAATTATTTCAATACCAAGTGATGCTTGACCCATAGGGGGTATCATCATTGTTAAAGGAAGTTTTTGAGTGTATGGAATATCTTTGAGTAAATCAAGTCTATTGAGTCCAATCCAAGCCAATATAATAGCATCGTACTGTCCTTCAGCAAGTTTACGTAAACGCGTATTCACATTTCCTCTTAAATCTTTAACTTTTAAGTCGGGTCTTTTATTTAAAAGTTGCATTCTTCTTCTTAAACTTGTAGTTCCTACAATTGCTCCTTGAGGTAAATCTTCTAATGTATTATATTTATGAGATAAAAAAACATCACTTTGATCTTGCCTTTCTGTAATTGCAACTAATTCTAACTCATCAGGAATATAAGTTGGAACATCTTTTAAACTATGAACTGCTAAATCTGCATTTCCTGCTATCATTTCATCTTCAAGTTCTTTTGTAAAATGCCCTTTACCGCCAACTAAAGCCAAGGGTTTATCAAGAATCTTATCTCCTCGACTTACTATTTTATTAAGTTCAACTGTAATATCTGGATAACTCTTTTCTATTCTATCTTTTATATGATACGCTTGCCAAAGTGCTAAGTCGCTTGCTCTTGTTGCTATTGTAATTTTATTCAAGTCTTCTCCAATTATCTATTTTAAATATTTTTCAAACTCTGATCTTGTATAATCATATTCTCCATCAAAAAATAAAGTTGGAGTTCCTGATACAAAAGCATCATCTGACATTTTTATATCATCTTGAATCATTTTTTCTAACTTTGGATTATTAATTTGTTCCATTGTTATGCTTGTTCCAAATTCTTTATTAAAAAAATTAAGTACTTTTTGTTCATTTCTTTCTTCATAAGCATCAAATTTATATTTTTCAGAAAAATTAGTTTCATAAACTTTGTAGTCAACATTTTTAATCCCTTGTTCTTTGGCTATTATTGATGCTTTTGAAATCAACTTTGCCATAGGGTGCATATCTAATGGTAGATGATAGTAGTATACAGCAATATTTTTTGGATTATCTATAATTTGCTTGAGTATAAAAGGGATTTCATCTAAACAAATTGGACACAAAGGATCACTAAATATTACTAAAGTGTGTTTTGCATCAGGATTTCCTTCAATAAAATGTTTTTTACTAAAAAATTCTTTTCCTAAAGTTGGATACATAACAGTTTTGAATGAGCGTTTATTTTTTAGACTAATTAAATCCATAGAAACATTTTTTCCATCACTAAAAATTGTATCTTTTTGAGAGATTTGTTTTTTTTGTATTTCAAATTCTAAATTAAAAGTATATCCTACCCAACCATCTTGTTGTAAGTCTTTTTTAAAAACCAATTCAATATTTGTGAGTTCACCACCACCTCTTTGTAATGATTTGGATACTCTTTGTTTCTCAATTTGAGTAAGTTTTTTTTCTAGTTCTGTGTTAGAAAAAGCACTAGTGCTTAATAGTGTTGTTGCTATCAATAATTTCAACATCGATAATTTCATCATCTTTCCTTTTATTGTTTGATTTATAATTTGTTTGTGTATATTCAAAATTGTTTGTTGTATATCTACTGTTGTTACTACTTGGTTTTTTAAAAGCAAAAATCTTACTAAAAAGAGATACAAATAAACCTAATTGCAAAACTATCCCTAGTATGTCCGTGAAAAAACCTGGAAGTATAAGTAAAAAGGCACCAATTGCTTTTGCTACATTAGTTTTTACAAATTCTTCTTGTGTAATTTGACCACTGCGAGCTTTTTGTATACTTTCACTTAAAGAGTATTTGAAATTTTTTAAAATAACCATACCAATAATTGCAGATAATAAAATTTCTATAAATGTAAGTAAACCCCCAATAGAACCAGCTATTGAAGAAGAGATCATAACTTCTAGAAATAAGTAAAGTAAAAAATATGGCAAATATTCCCCTTGTGTATTTTAGTGATTATAATGAATTAAGAGTAAGTAAATACTTAACTATAAATCATTTTGTGTAAATTTTTCTAAGTGATATAACCTATATCTGATATTTTTAAAATTTTCTGATGTTTCTGAATTTATAAGTTTTCCAAACTCTTCTAAAACTCTTGAACTCTCTTGTGCTCTTTTAAAATTTGCTATTAATATTGAATCTAAGTTTGTTCTATTTTGTTCTGAAGCAGTTGAATGTTTTAAAACATCATTTTGTATATCTCTAGACTCAAGAAGTTCATCGTAAAGTGAAATTCTTGCTTTGTGTCGTAGTTCTTTTAATTGTGATGATACCTCTTTATTATTGAAGATATATCTGTAAATATCTTCAACAACCCGTATACCTTCTCGAAGGCGATTTAAATTAGCATCTAAAAGTCGTAAATTCTCTTTAGTCATCACTACTATTAAATGCAGCAAATATTTGAAGCAAAGAGATAAATAGATTAAAAAAATCTAGATATAAAGCTATTGCCGCTTCAATTGGAGTTGAAAACCCACCTTTAATTATTTGTTGTGTATCATAAAGAATAAAAGCACTAAATATTAAAGCACCAACCATTGCAATACCTAGTTGTAAAATTGGTGAACCAATAAAAATGTTACTAATTGATCCAACTATTAGAATAATAAGTGCAATAAAAAGCATTTTACCCATGCTAGAGTAATCTTTTTTTGTTGTAAGAGCAAACATTGAAATACCACCAAATGCAACTGATGTCATTAAAAATGCTTGTGCAACAACAGAAGCACCGTTTGGCATATTGAATACACTACTTAATAAAGGTGTAATAGTTAATCCACTAACAAATGTAAAACCAAATAAAACAGCTAAGTTAATACCTGGTTTGTCTTTTACTGCATAAAGTCCAAAAAGTAATGCAAATTCTAAAATAACTAATCCCCAATACCAACTTGAAATTGTACTAACCATATCAAGCCCAATATAAGCCCCAGCAGTTGCAGCTAATAATGAACTAGAAAAAAGTTGATATGTACTTTTTAAAAAAGCCATCAAGTCAGCTGGTGCACCTGCTTTTTCTTGTGAAGATGAATAAGCTTCATTTTCGTTTGAATAAGTAGAATTTCTACCGTTTGTCAAATAATCTCTATTATACATTATAAATATCCTTTATACTTTTAGTATTTGAGTGTGATTTTAATATGTTTATATTAAATATATCTTTAAATCTAAATACTAATGAAAAATTAAAACAACAAACTAAAATTATTTAGAGGTATAGTTATAGGAAATTTAACAATAATTAGTTATAATTAAACCTAAAATTATATTTGTAAAATAGATATAGATCATTAACAGGAGACAGAATGTTAGATGTTGTAGAGATACAAAAGATACTCCCTCATAGGTATCCTTTTTTATTAGTTGATAAAGTAACTGATATGGAGATAGAAAAAAGTGTTGTAGCATACAAAAATGTATCAATAAGTGAACCAGTTTTTCAAGGTCATTTTCCTGGTCATCCCATCTACCCAGGTGTTATGATTTTAGAAGGTATGGCACAAGCTGGTGGAATACTAGCATTAAAAAGCTCTGGATTAAGTGATGAAGAGTTACAATCAAAAGTTATATACTTTATGAGTATTGATAAAGCAAAGTTTAGAAGTCCAGTAAAACCTGGAGATAGATTAGAATATAGAATAGAAATTTTAAAGTTAAGAAAAAATCTTATTGTTTTAGATGGGAAAGCTTATGTTGATGATAAGTTAGTAAGTGAAGCTGAATTAAAAGCAATGGTTGTTGATAAATAATGGCTAACATCCACAAAACTGCTATTATTGAAGATGGTGCTGTCATAGCAGATGATGTAACTATTGGAGCATACACAATAATTGGTTCAAAAGTTACAATAGATTCTGGAACAACCGTTGCAAGTCATTGTTTGATTGAAGGGAAAACTACTATTGGAAAAAACAATACAATTTTTTCTCATGCAGCATTAGGAACTATCCCCCAAGATTTGAAGTTTGCAGGAGAAGATGTATCACTAGTTATTGGAGATAATAATAAAATAAGAGAGTTTACTTTATTTAATCCAGGAACTGAAGGTGGTGGTGGCATCACTCAAATTGGTAACGGTAATCTTTTTATGGGATATACCCATGTTGCACATGATTGCCTGATTGGAGATAATTGTATTTTTGCAAATGTAGCAACCTTAGCAGGACATGTAGTAGTTGAAGATAGTGTGGTAGTTGGTGGATTATCAGCAATTCATCAATTTTGTAAATTAGGAACTCAATCAATGATAGGTGGAGGTTCAATAGTAGTACAAGATATTCCACCATTTTGTAATACAGAAGGAAATCGAGCTACAATACGAGGGTTGAATCTGACAGGACTTAGAAGAAGACTTGATAAAAGAGCAGATATAGATGAGATTAAAAAAGCATATAGAAAGCTTTTTGAATCTGGAAATCCTTTAAATGATAGTGCAAAAGAATTAATAGAAAACAGTACAAATGAATATGTAATAAAATTAGCACAATTTATAGCAAATACAAAAAGAGGAATACCTTTTACAAGGAAATAATAAAATATGAAAAAAGAAAAAATAAAATGTGATTTTTGTGGAGTTGAAGATAGTGAAAAAAATCCTCTTATATCTGGGGAACATGCAACTATTTGTCAAACTTGTGCAAAATCTGCTTATGAAATAATTCAAAAACATAAAAGTGAAAATATTGAAGATGAAGCTGTTGAGCTCGAGGAAGATATTGTTCAAAAAATATTAACACCTAAAGAGTTAAAATCTATTTTAGATGATTATGTGATAGGGCAAGAAAAGGCAAAAAAAGTCTTAAGTGTTGCTGTTTATAATCATTATAAAAGAATATTTATGCAAGAGATAAGTGATGATATCACTGAACTTACAAAATCAAATGTATTACTTATAGGACCAACAGGAAGTGGGAAAACTCTTTTAGCTCAAACAATCGCAAAATATTTAGATGTTCCTTTAGCAATTGCAGATGCTACTAGCTTAACAGAAGCTGGGTATGTTGGTGATGATGTTGAAAATGTTGTAACGCGGCTTATTCAAGCAGCAGATGGTGATATTAAAAAAGCAGAACAGGGAATAATTTTTATTGATGAAATTGATAAAATTGCAAGAATGTCTGAAAACAGAAGTATCACTAGAGATGTTAGTGGAGAAGGTGTTCAACAAGCTTTACTAAAAATAGTAGAGGGAAGTTCCGTAAATGTTCCACCAAAAGGTGGAAGAAAACACCCTGGTCAAGATGCTGTGCAACTTGATACTACAAATGTATTATTTATTTGTGGTGGTGCTTTTGATGGGATGAAAGATATTATTGCGAAAAGACAAGGTGGAAATATTCTTGGATTTAATCAAGATAAAAAAACAAAAAAAGAGCAAGACAATATAATGGAACTTATTGAAGCTGATGACTTAGTGAAGTATGGATTAATACCTGAATTAATAGGAAGACTTCATATGACAGCTATCTTACAAGAGATAGATGAAGATGCAATGATTCATATTTTAAAAGAGCCTAAAAATTCTTTAGTAAAACAGTATACAAAATTATTTAAAATTGATGATGTAGATTTGAAGTTTGAAGAGGATGCTTTAAAAGAGATAGCAAAAGCGGCTATTGAGAGAAAAACAGGTGCACGTGGGTTACGATCTATTTTAGAAGACATTATGTTGGATGTTATGTATGAACTTCCTGAATATAAAGGTAAAGTAATAACTATTACAAAAGAAGTAGTAAATAAAGCAGAACTGCCAAAAGTAACAGAAGCGGTTGCGTAAAATAAATTAAATATAATAAAGGGTAAAAAGAATGATTTTTGATAAATTTATTGGTTGGTTCTCAAATGATATGGCAATTGACTTAGGTACAGCAAATACACTAGTGTCAGTTAAAGGTAAAGGTATCATTATTAATGAACCTTCAGTTGTTGCAGTACAGCATGATAGATATGGTAGAGATAGAATTTTAGCAGTTGGAAAAGAAGCAAAACAGATGATAGGGAAAACACCTGTAAATATTCAAGCTGTAAGACCTATGAAAGATGGAGTTATTGCTGATTTTGAGATGACTGAGAGAATGATTAGATACTTCATTGAAAAAGCGCATAAAAGAAAATCTTTTTTAAGACCAAGAATTATTATTTGTATTCCTCATGGAATTACACAAGTTGAGAGGAAAGCAGTTAAAGAATCAGCTTTAAGTGCAGGAGCTAGAGAGGTGTTTCTTGTAGAAGAGCCAATGGCCGCTGCGATTGGTGCAGGAATTCCTGTAAGTAGTCCTGATGGATATGTAGTTGTTGATATTGGTGGTGGTACTACAGAAATTGGAGTAACATCACTAGGTGGACTAGTTCTTAGTAAGTCTATTAAAGTAGCTGGAGATAGATTTGATAAGGCAATTGTAGATTATGTAAGACAAAACTTTAATCTCTATATTGGTGAACGAACTGCTGAGGGGATTAAACTTGAAATTGGAACAGCTGTGAAACAAGCTAAAGATGTTACAATAAAAGTAAAAGGGAGAGATAGCTCTGGACTTTTAACAACAATTGACCTTACAAGTGAGGGTGTAAGAGCAGCTTTACATGAGCCTTTAAAAGAGATTTCACTAGCAGTAAGACAGGTACTAGAAGAGATGCCACCTGATTTAGCAGGAGATGTTGTTGATAATGGTGTTGTATTAACTGGTGGTGGAGCACTTATTCGAGGGATAGATAAATATCTTATGAATGATATTAAACTTCCTGTAAGAGTTGCTGAGGAACCACTTCTTGCTGTTGCTTATGGAACAAGTAAAACATTAGATGAGGAATCTTTACTTAGACTAATATCTAATGAGTAAAAAGCTAGTTTTTTTTTTATTAACTTTTATAATAATATTATCATACCTTTTTAGTTTTGAAAAGGTGATAATAAACAAAATATATATGCTTAATAGCTCTATAAGCTCGGCATATATAAAACTATTCGTATTTACAACTGAAACAATTAACAAATATTTTAATCAATTAGACTATATTGAACAACTTAAAACTGCCAATGAAAAAAATAATTACTATAAGTCTATGTATGAAATAAAAGTAGAAGAACTTAGAGAACTAAATAGTGATATCAATATTAGTTTAGATAAAGAACTTAAGTATGAAAGGGTAAAGGTTTTATCTTATTATAATTTTAATGACCACTCAAAAGTCTTAATTGATAAACAACAAATAGCAAAAGACAAAATATTGCCACTTATTACACTTGATGGATTTAGTGCTGGAATTGCACTTAATAAAAGTAATAAAATGGTTGCATATCTTAATGAAAATAAAAAATGTAATTATACTGTTTTCATTGGACACAACGAAACTCCAGGGATAACTTCTGGAAGTTCAGAAAATGGAAATATTATTATAAAATATGTACCCATTTGGAAAGAGATAGAGATGAATGATGAAGTTATTACTAGTAGTATGGACTCAATTTTCCCTTATGGAGTTAAAGTTGGAAAAGTTATAGATATAAAAGTGTATGAAAATACAAAAGAGGTTTTTGTAAAACCCTATGCAAAAACTTTAGGGGAAAGAAACTTTTTTATAATAGATGATCTAAACACTAGTATCTAGAAGTAATACTGTCAACATCATCCCAAGACAAAGAATTATCATCATCTTTTTTAAATAAGTTGTAAACATATCTAGCAAACATATCAGTTTCTATATTTACTTTGCTGTTAATTGTATATTGTTCAAATAATGTATTTTGTATAGTATGGGGTATAATAGTTAATCTAAAAGTGTTGTTTTGAGTATCTACATCATTAACAGTTAAACTTACACCATCAACGGTAATTGAACCTTTTGGTATAAGGTATTTAATATAATCATCTGGAATTTGTATAAAAAAGTCTGTTGAGTTACCATTGTCTATAATATTAGAAATTACTCCTAAACAGTCAACATGACCTTGTACAATATGTCCTTCAAATCTATCACCCATCATCATTGCTGGTTCTATATGTACTTTATTTTTATAATTTTCTATTGCTAATATATTTTGTGATTCTGGTGAAAGCTCCACACTAAAACTATCTGAATAGATTGCAACTACTGTAAGACAAGCTCCATTTATAGCAATACTATCACCAATTTTTGGCTTATAATTTGCACTAAGCGTTAAAATATTATTATTGAAGCTAATTACATTAGCCATCTCTCTTATTAATCCTGTAAACATACGAAATTATAACATAATAATAATTTTGATTGGGTATAATAAAAAATAATTGAGGAGTTATTAATCGTGTTATTTTTAAAAAATATAGGGTTCATTTTACTAAGCTTATTTTTCTTTACAGCCTGTGCAACTAAACAACCCAAAATCACATCTAGTCATACAATTATAATCAAAACACCAAAAATGAAATTTTATGACAAAGGATTTATCTCTAAATATGAAGATTTTATTCATTTAGAAATTTTTCAAGTGGGTAATGTAGTTTTGGATTTAAAAATATACAAAGATAAAATTTGCCAATCAACCTTAGAGTGTATATCCTCAAAAGAATTTAATAGAAAATATCTTCACAACTCCTATAAAGATGATTTTTTGTATAATCTTTTTTCACAAAAAAAGATAAATTTTAAAGACAAAATCAATAATATTTTAATAAAGGTTAAAGAATGACAAAATTTGTAGGTGCTCATGTAAGCACAAGTGGAGGTGTACAAAATGCACCTTTAAATGCAATGAAAATAGGAGCAAAAGCTTTTGCACTATTCACAAAAAATCAAAAAAGATGGGATGCAAAACCATTTGATACAAAAACATTAGATGCTTGGTTTAAAAATCTTGAAGATTCAGGGGTTTTACCAAAACATATACTTCCTCACGATAGTTATTTAATTAACTTAGGGAATCCAGATGAGGAAAAACTTGAAAAGTCAAGAACCGCTTTTATAGATGAGCTAGAAAGATGTGATATTTTAGGATTGGATAGATTAAATTTTCATCCAGGTAGTCATCTTCAAAAGTTTGGTAAAAAAGACCCAGATTATGATGAGAAGTTACAATATGCAGAATTAGAGTGTTTAGGGTTAATTGCAGATTCAATTAATTTTGCATTAGATAAAACAAAAAATGTGAAAGCTGTGATAGAAAATACTGCAGGGCAGGGGACAAATCTTGGATATAAGTTTGAACATTTAGAATATATTATAGATAGAATAGAAGATAAAAGTAGAATTGGAGTATGTATAGATACCTGTCATATGTTTACAGCAGGATATGATATAAGAACTCGTGAAGCTTATGATAAAACTTGGAAAGAGTTTGATAAAGTTGTCGGTCGAGAGTTTTTAATGGGTATGCATATAAATGACTCTAAACCAGTGTTAGGAAGTCGAGTTGATAGACATCATAGCTTAGGGGAAGGTGAAATTGGTTGGAATGCTTTTGAGTATATTATGAATGATGAACGAATGGATGATATCCCATTAATTCTTGAAACTATTGATGAAACGATTTGGGATAAAGAGATACAAGATTTATATAATCTTATAAAAAAATAGAAACAAGAGTTTCTATTTTGAAAGATTAAGAAAAACTTCCTAAAGACATAAGTCTATCATATCTTTTTTGGTCTCTTTCCTCTTTTGAAAGTTTTTTTAACTCTGCAACACTATCAATAAAATAATCTCCAAGAACTTTTATAGCTTCTTCTTTATTTCTATGTGCACCAATTAATGGTTCATTAATAACATCATCAATTAAGTTATATTCTTTTAAGTCTGTAGAAGTTATTTTAAGAGCTTTCGTTGCAGTTTCAACCATAGCTTGGTCTTTCCATAAAATACTTGCACAACCCTCAGGAGAGATTACAGAATAAACACTATATCTCATCATAGCTAATCTATCTCCAATTGAGATAGCCAATGCTCCTCCTGAACCACCTTCACCAATAACAACAGAAACTATCGTAGTATCTAGGTCACTAAGTTCAAAAAGGTTTCTTGCAATTGCTTCACTTTGACTTCTCTCTTCAGCGCCAATACCAGGATATGCACCTGGCGTATCTACTAAAAATAAAATTGGTAAGTTGAATTTTTCAGCCAATTTTGCGGCTCTTAAGGCTTTTCTGTATCCTTCAGGATTAGGCATACCAAAATTTCTTTTAATTTTGTTTTTTACACCTCGTCCTTTTTGTTCCCCTATAACAACACACTTCACATCACCAATATTTCCTAAAAAACAAACAATAGCTTGATCGTCAGCTAAATGTCTATCTCCATGTATCTCATATGAATTTGTCATAAGACCTTTTATATAATCAAGGGCATAAGGTCTATCAGCATGTCGAGCAAGTTTTAGTTTTTGAAAATCTGAAAGATTTGAATATGTTTTTTCAACTTCTTCTTGAAGTTTCTTTTCTAAAATTGATACTGCGTATTCATCTGCTTTTGTTTTAGCAATAATAATATCATCTTCAATTTTTTTCAAACCTTTTTCGAAGTCTAAATAAGTAGCCATTATATTATTTACCTACTTTGTATATTTTTTCATTATTACAACACCATTTGTTCCACCAAATCCAAATGAGTTACTCATAACTACATTTATATCAGCTTTTCTCGATACATTTGGTACATAATCTAAGTCACAATTTTCATCAGACTCAATTTGGTTGATTGTTGGAGGAAGAACTCCCTCTTCCATAGCTTTTATACAAATAATAGCTTCTAAAGCTCCAGCAGCACCAAGACAGTGACCAATTTGACCTTTTGTTGAAGTAACAGGTGGACAATTTTCTTTCCCACCAAATAACTCTTTAAGTGCAGCAGTTTCATTTTTATCATTTACAGGTGTACTTGTACCATGTGCATTTACATAATCAACTTTTAACTCACCACCATTATTTCTTTTTGCCATTGCATAGGCAGCTTTCATAGCTCTTAATGGTCCATCCATAGTTGGAGTTGTAATATGGTTTGCATCACCACTTTCACCATATCCTAAAACTTCAGCATAGATTTTTGCACCTCTTGCTTCTGCTGATTCTAATGTTTCAAGAACAAGTGCTCCAGCACCTTCACCCATAACAAAACCATCTCTATTTTTATCAAATGGTCTTGAAGAAGTTTTGGGGTCATCATTTCTAGTACTTAATGCTTTCATAGAAGCAAATCCACCAACTCCAGCACCACAAATAGCACTTTCAGCACCAACAACTAACATTTTGTCTGCACCACCAAGCGCTATTGTTTTGTACGCATCAGAGATAGCATGAGTTCCAGCTGCACATGCTGTAACAGCCGAGATGTTAGGACCTTTTAGATTATGTTGAATTGTGATAAATCCACCTAACATATTTACTAACGCAGATGGGATAAAAAATGGAGAAATTTTTCCAGGTCCTCTTGTGTTGCAAATGATTGAGTTTTTTTCAATATTTGTTAATCCACCAATTCCTGAAGCAGCAGCAATACCAAATCTTTCTGAAATATCATCACTCACTTTATTTTCACTAACTATCCCTGCATCACTCATTGCTTCTTGTGCAGCGTGAATCCCTAAATGGATAAATCTATCTGCTTTTTTTGCCTCTTTTTTACCAAGTATTGCAGTGGGATCAAAATTTTTCACTTCTCCTGCAATTTGTGCAGTAAAGTTTTCTGGGTCAAATAATGTTATTCTATCAATTCCTGTTTGTCCTTCGACAATTGCTTTAAAAGATTCTTCTACATTAGACCCAAGTGAATTAATCATCCCAATACCAGTTACTACAACTCTTTGCATATTTATTTCTCCATACTATATTTTATTTTTATCTATAAATTAAAAAAAATCAATTTTCTAAAATTAAACTTTATTTAACTTATAAAAAAGACCCTAAGTAACATAATTGTTACTTAAGGTGAAAAGAAAAGACCTACTTGTGGTCTTCTATATATTTGATTGCATCTGCAACTGTTAATATTTTCTCAGCATCTTCATCTGGAATTTCAATGTCAAATTCCTCTTCTAGAGCCATTACTAACTCAACAACATCTAGTGAATCTGCACCTAAATCTTCAATAAATCTTGAATCTTCTTTAACTTCATCTGCATTACAATCTAGTTGTTCAATAACAACTTCTTTTACTTTTTCTAACATTAAATTTCCTTTTTGAATTAATTTTCGTCATTATTGTAACATATTTTATTTGAAAAATTTCTTTTTCTCATAAATAAATAGTTACACATATAAACCACCATTTACTTTTAGTATCTCTCCCGTAATATAATTAGAGTGATCACTTAAAAGAAATGCAACTGCATCTGCTACTTCTTTTGCTTCACCAAATCTTTTAAGTGGGATATTTTTTGTATATTCATCTTTAACTTCTTGTTTTAGTTCATCAGTCATATCTGTTCTTATAAAGCCTGGAGTTACTGCATTAAATCGAATTGCTCTAGCAGCTCCTTCTTTAGCAAAAGCTTTAGTCATAGTATTAACACCACCTTTAGATGCAGCATAATTTGTTTGACCTGGATTTCCCATCTCTCCAACGATTGAAGAGATATTTACAACTGAACCAAATCTTTTCTTCGACATCGCTTTGAGTGCGTCTCTACATCCTATAAATGTAGATTTTAAGTTTGCATTGATTACATCATCAAAATCCTCTACACTCATTCGTATTGCAAGTTTATCTTTTGTAATACCTGCGTTATTTACAAGATATGATAATGCTCCATCAGCTTCAACAATAGTTTTAATTATATCAGCCCAGTCAGCTTCAATAGAAACGTCACCTTTTATAACAGCAGCAGTTCCTCCTGCTTGTTCAATCTCTTCTTTCACTGCATCTGCAAGTTCTGGTTTGCTTCTATAGTTTATCCATACTTTTAAACCATAAGTTGCTAGCTCTTTTGCAACTTGAGCTCCAATACCTTTACTTGCACCAGTTACTAGTACATTAGTTCCGCTAAATTTCATATATTATTTCCTTCTGTTAGATTATATATTTGCCATTTTATCTAGTTTTTAATAAATAGTAAGAAATTGTTATTTATTCAGCTTTTCTTATTCTTATAAAACTAGCAAACTTTGGTTTGTTATTTTTTGTAAAACCATAATATTTAAAGGTAACAATATCACCTATTTTTGGAGGATTTACCCTTTGTTTATCACTAAATCCTCCCCCCAAGGTTAAATACAATTGCATTACTAAGTTTTACTTTTAAACTTTTTAGAGTGACTCCATCATTTCTATAATTATATCCTATAACTATAGCTTCCATATCTTGTGCTTTTTTAACTTTTAAAATATGAGGACTTCTCCCTGTATGATATGGTTGAGTTGGGTCTTTTACAATAACGCCTTCCCCTTTTAGAGTGGTTATTTCATTTAAATATTTTTGGAGATGAATTTCATTTTTACATAAGGTTTGTGGTATAACTTTTATATATTTATTAGGATTTTGTTCAAACCAAGTTTGTGCTTTTTTTAATCTTTCGTGAAAATTACCCTTGCTATTTGGTACTTCAAAGATATTATAAGTGATTGTATTCCAATTTTTTGATGGGATTTTATCTAAGACGGTACTTTGAATAAATTCAAAATCATTTCGTTTACTCCACAATTCCCCATCTAGAGCGAAAGGTGGAAAATTTTTTGTAAAATATTTTGGTGTATTTATGGGGTTTCCATTTTTTGTATAAAGCCTTTTCCCATCCCAATAACCTCTAATACCATCTAGTTTTTCGCTCATAATCCAATTAGAAATATTTTGTTCATCATATATCTTTGGTTTTTGTACCTCAAAGGCAAAGAGTGTTAAAAAAGAAAAAACTAAAAAGAATAAAAATTTCATTATTAATTTTAGTCAATATATCTTTTTGTTAAATTCAAATAGCTTTCAATTCTTCTATCTCTTAAAAAAGGCCACCATCTTCGTACATTTTCACTTCTTTGAAGATCAAGTTGTGTATAGAGTATCTCTTCATTTTGATGATTTGCATGTGCTAAATATTCCCCTTGAGGTCCAAAGACAAAGCTATTCCCCCAAAACTTTGTACCTGCTAATACTCCACTATCATCAGCTTCAAATCCTACACGATTTACAGTAACTACGGGGATTCCATTTGCCACCGCATGACCTCTTTGAACTGCTATCCATGCATCTAGTTGTCTTTGTTTTTCATCTTCATCATCTGCTTCAAACCATCCAATAGCAGTTGGATATATCAATATATCAGCACCTTTTAGTGTCATAAGTCTTGCAGCTTCAGGATACCATTGATCCCAACAAATTAAAACGCCCAGTTTCCCTACACTTGTTTCTATTGGTTCAAATCCCAAATCTCCAGGTGTAAAATAAAATTTTTCATAAAATCCAGGATCATCAGGAATATGCATTTTTCTATATTTACCAGCTATTGAACCATCTTTTTCAAATACTACTGCTGTATTGTGATAAAGACCTGCTGCTCTTTTTTCAAAAAGAGAAGTTACTAATACTATGTTATTTTGTGAGGCAATATCTCCCCAAAATTTCAGATCTTCTTCCCAAGAGTTAGCCAAGTCAAAAATATCTACATTTTCATTTTGACAAAAATAATGAGTTTGATGTAACTCTTGTAAAACTATTAGTTCACTTCCCTTTTTACTAGCTTCTTCTATTTTTGAAACAGTCACTTGGATAGTTTCTTTTTTTGTTTTATAATATTTTTGTTGAATCAACGCTATTTTCATTTTAATCCTTTAATGCTGGATATTGCATCGTAACACAATGTAAACTACCATGTTGTCTTATGAGTGTACTACAATTTATAGCTATAATATCATATTTTGGAAATGCTTTTTTAAATATCTTTAATGCTTCAATGTCATTTTTATCATTATATGTTGGTACTAATACTGCACCATTAGTGATTAAAAAATTCGCATAAGTTGCGGGGAGTCTCTCATTTTCATCATACTTAGCAGCTATCCAAGGTAGAGGGATAAGTTTAAAAGGTTTTCCATTGAGTTGCGTAAAATTTTTTAACTCTCTTTCCATATTTTTCAGTTCAGCATAATGGCTATCATCTTTATCGTCACAAGATTGATAGAGGATAGTATCTGTACTAATAAATCTTGCTAATGTATCTATGTGGCTATCTGTATCATCTCCCTCTAAAGCTCCATGGTTTAACCATAAAATTTTTTTAGCTCCTAGATATTGAATAAGCTTTTTTTCTATTTGTTTTTGAGTTAGTTTTGGATTTCTATTTTTTTCTAATAAACACTTTGATGTGGTCATAATAATACCATCACCATTACTCTCAATAGCACCACCTTCTAGGACAAATGGGATTGTTTTATGTGAATAACCTTTAAAAATACCTTTTAGTTTTAGTTTTTTTGTTATTTGATTGTCTTTTTCATAAGGAAATTTTTTACCCCAAGCATTAAAAGTAAAATCAAGAATTTTTAAATCTTTTTCCTCTTCAACAGTAATTCCACCAAAGTCTCTAGACCAAGTATCATCACTATCAAGATTGATAAAAGTAAGATTTCTTTTTTTTGGAAATCTTTTTTTTATTTGTTCTAAGTTTTTCGATACTACAACTACTTTCTCATATTTTGCAATATTTTTTGCTATATCTACAAAAGTATCTATTGCCTCATCTAAGTAATCATTCCAATCTGTATTTTCATGAGGAAATACAAGTTGTATCATCTGTTGGTGTTCCCACTCAGCAGGCAATCTCATGTTAGTGTTCTCCACTTAAAAAGTTTTTAGGTAACTTACTTCCTTGAGAATTCATTGTCCTTTTTTGTTTCTCTTTCATTTTTGTTTTTTGCATAGCTTTTTGTAATCTTGCTTTTCTCTCTTCAATTCTTCTTTGGACTTCTATTTGAGTATATTTTTTTGTCACTTGCGGTACGGCTTTTTGAATAGAGTCTAATCTGTTTAAATTTGAGAGAATTGAGAATAATTCATAGGGATTTCTTACTTTAAAAATATAAGTATCATTTTTTAATTTATCATAGAAGTCTATCTCAAAATCTTTTTCTAAAGATATAATAGCCCCGATGGTATTGAATTTTATCTCTATTTTATCATCTATTGCGTAGATATTTCCATTTTTTGCAGTATAGTAATTTTCACTACTTTTTGATTTATAAATATTGTCTCTTTGAAAATACTTTTCATAACAAATTATTTTATCAGCACTTTTATCTTTAAAACAATACTTTGCATTTACGCTTGATATTAGAAGAAAAAATATTAAAAATACTTTCATGGACTAACACTTAAGAGATATTTTTATACGCAAATCGTTTTACTCTAATAGCTACAAGATAAAAAATAGGTGTATCTAAAAGAGCTAAAGTGAGTTTAACTAAATAATCACCAATAATTAATTTTACAATAACATCAAATGGAAGTATAAAACTAAATGCTAATAGAAAAAATAAAACAGTATCAAAAAAAGATGATATCATTGTACTTGCATTGTTTCTTAACCACCATTGAGTGGTAAATTTTTCTTTTAAAAAATGAAAAATTTTCACATCCATTTGTTGCACAACAAAGAAAGTAAAAATAGAAGCAAATGCTATTCTCCAATCGGCAATAATAATTGTTGGTATAACTGCTAACAAAATACCAATTTTAACTATAGTTAAAACTTCTTCTTTAGAATATTTTTCACTTAATATATCTGTTAGTAAAAAGGTAAATGGGAATAATAAAGCACCATATGTTAGCCAGTCATTAATTGGAAATTGTACTGTATAATTTGCAATTACGATAAGTAAAGCAAAAAGAATAGCTGATGAATATTGTATCTTTTTAGTCATTGAAAGGGGTACCTTATTTTTATATTTAAGTACTATTATATCTAATATGTGATTAAAAGATAACATTAATATATTATACTAATAATAAACACATTATAAATTTGTAAAATTATTTTATGAAACAAATAATAGAAAAATTTAAACAATTAATTGAAGAGCAAAAATTTTATGAAGCGCATGAGATACTTGAAACGGTTTGGTTTCCAATAAGGAAAAATAAAAATAGTTGTTGTTTAGTATTAAAAGGATTTATTAATGGTGCAGTTTCTTTAGAACTTAGCAAAAGGGAGAAAGTAATACAAAGCAAAAGTGTTTACAATACTTATGTGAAATATATAACTCAAGAGAGAATAGAAACTACTAATAATAAGGATAAGTTTCAAAATTTAAAAAAATTCATGGATAAAAAATTTGAAGAAACTTTTACAAACTAGCCCAAATCATTCTCAAATAAAGCCCAATAGTTGAAGTGTAACCAACTTCACTAAAAACAAGATCTTTATTTTTGTCATAAATGAATGTTGTAGGAAATACAGTAATATTAAATTTTTTTGCATACTGTTTATCTAGATCATTAACAACTTTAAAATTTAGGTTATTTTTTTCTAAATAGTTTTTGATTTCTTTAGTTGAAGTAGAATCAACTGCTATAGTTATCACTTCAAAAGTGTTGGACATCTTTTGTATATTTGAAGCTTCAACATCGCAAATAGGACACCAAGTTGCCCAAAAATGTATCAATATAGGTTTTTGTTTATCAAGAGTATAGAGTGTATCATCAATTAGTTTTACTGTAGTTAAATCTAAAGTGTCTTTATTAAGATCTGTTGATTTATAGTAGCTAACGATATTTGCTAAGATAGTCAGAATTATGACAAAACTAACTATCTCTTTAATATATTTTTTCAACTATTTGTCAATCTCTTTTTTTACTTGCGGTAAGATTATATTTAATAAAATACCAATAATAGCACCAAGTCCAATTCCAGAAAAAGATACAGCACCAAAATTAAAAGTCATACCACCAATAGCAAAAACTAAAATCATAGAAACAATTACCATATTTCTTGTACAAGTTAAATCAACTTGTTCTTTTACTAAAGTCGCTAACCCAATAGATGCAATTAAACCAAAAAGTAAAAGTAAAATTCCACCCATAACAGGTACAGGAATAGTTGCTAAAAAACCACCGATTTTTCCAACAAATGCTAATAAAATTGCAAAAATAGCTGCCCAAGTCATAATTGCAGGGTTAAATGCTTTAGTAATAGTAACAGCACCTGTAACTTCTGAATATGTGGTATTTGGAGGACCACCAAAAAGTGATGCTAAAGAAGTAGCAATCCCATCACCTAAAAGTGTGTTTTTTAATCCTGGCTTTTTTAAATAATCTTTTTTTGTAACATTTGAGATAGCAAGCATATCTCCAATATGTTCAATAGCAGGTGCAATTGCAATAGGTAGTATAAAGATAATAGCTTCCCAACTAAAAGTAGGAGCTACAAAATTTGGAATTGCAAACCAAGCACTTTTTTCAATAGAACTAAAATCAACAATACCATAAGCTAAAGCAACTAAATATCCTGCCACAATACCAAAAATAATAGGGATAAGTTTAAAAATACCTTTCCCGATGAGTGAAGCAAAAACAGTTACAATTAAAGCAATCATTGATATTACAAGAGCTTTATCAAGTGATACAAGTTGTACTGCACCATCTCCTGTTTTTCCCATAGCCATATTAACTGCAACAGGAGCTAAAATAAGTCCTATAGAGATAATAACAGGTCCAACAACAACAGCTGGAAGATATTTGTGAATAATATCACTTCCCTTAAATCTAATAATAAAACTTAATATGATATAAAAAAATCCAGCAGCTACAAGACCAGACATAGTTGCAGCAACTCCCCAAGTCGCAACACCATAAGATATAGGTGCAATAAAAGCAAAAGAGGAAGCTAAAAATATAGGTGGTACTGCTTTTCTATTGATAAATTGAAAAGCTAATGTTCCAATTCCTGCTGTAAAAAGAGCAACGCTAGGATCTAGTCCTGTTAAAATAGGTACTAAAACCAATGCTCCAAATGCTACAAATAAAAACTGCAACCCAATAATAGAATCTTTGACTCTAAATTTATAATCTGTTTTTTCCATTTTTGCCCTTAATTTTTTGTTTAATAATATCTTTATTTATGTAAATATACTGTTAAGTTGTGTTACAATAATAAAATTTTATTAGGAAACAATATGTATAAAGAGAGTTCAAATGTTGTAGTAAAACATTTAGTAAATAGATTAAGAGATGTTCACACTACCTCTAATGAATTTAGATTAACAATAGAAGAGATAGCTAGAATTTTGGTATCTGAAGCTTTATGTGATTACCAAACAGTAACACAAACAGTGAATACCTGGCAAGGTCCAGTTGATGTACAAATGTTAGAGGTACAAAGATTGGTTTTAGTTCCAATATTACGAGCAGGAGAACCTATGCTTACAGGTATTTTGAGAACTTTACCTTATGCAAAAAGTGGATTTTTGGCTATGAAAAGAGATGAAAAAACATCTGAGTCAAAACTGTTTTATGAAAATATTCCAAATCTAGATGGAAAAACTGTTTTATTACTTGACCCTATGATTGCAACAGGTGGTTCGTTGATTGATGGAATTGATTATCTAAAAGGAAAAGGGGCTAAAAGAATTATATCTCTCAATATTTTAGGTGCACCAGAAGGTATTAAAAATGTTCAAGAAGCACATTCAGATGTAGATATTTTTATCGCTCAAATTGATGAAAGATTGGATGAAAATAATTATATACGACCTGGACTTGGAGATGCTGGAGATAGAGCTTTTAATACAAATGATTAATTATTAGCTCATATATTTAATTGGGTCAGGGGTACCTGCAAGGCTAAAACCATTTAGTCTGAGTCTACAACTATCGCAAACTCCACAAGCTTTATCTTCATTTGCATAACAACTCCAAGTATACTCTAAAGGTACATTGAGTTTTAGGGCTTGTGTGACAATTTGAGCTTTTGACATATGTACAAGTGGAGTTATTATTTTTAGGTTTGTTTCTTTTTTTGTACCTTGATTCATGGCATTTTGCATTTTGTTTATAAAAGTATCAGTACAATCTGGATAACCACTGCTATCTTCTTGAACAACACCTATAAACAATGCAGTTGCTCCATGTTTCTCTGCAATTGCTGTAGCAATACTTAAAAAAATGCCATTTCTAAAAGGTACATAAGTAACAGGAACACCTTCTTCAACACCATTTGTAGGAATTTCTATAGATGTATCAGTTAAAGCTGAAGCACCTATTTGTGTGAAAAAAGGGATATCTATCTCATATTTTTCTTGAACATTCAATTCTTTTATAATATTTCTAAATGCTTCTAACTCTTTTTGTTCTGTTCTTTGTCCATAATTAAAATGAACAGCAATAATTTCATAGCCTTCATTTTTTGCAATATAAGAAGATAAGGTGGAATCCATTCCTCCACTTAATACACAAACTGCTTTTTTCTTCATCTTTATATACTAATTAAAAAAATCTTTTTGAATATCGGTATAAAACTTCCAATTTATTGGAATAACTTTTACCATATCATCTTTGAGTAATCCTGTTTGATTTTTGTTTAAAATAATCATACTATTACATTTGTGTAAAACACCAACCATCCCTGGGAATCTTTTTTCTGATGGGAAAAAGTAATCTCCATCAAACCAACCTGGAATAATAGTAGTTCGACCTTTTTTATTTTTTAAGTCTTCACTTATTTTTGTAGTGATGTAGTTATGATAGATATCTTTACTTCCTGAAAGTTTTTGGATTATAATAGTTCCAAATACTTCAAAAATAAGTGCAGCAGCAAGTGGGTTTCCTGGAAGATTTAAAATATAAGTATCTCCTAGTTTTCCAAAAATAGTTGGTTTCCCTGGCTTAATACTTATTCCATTAAATAAAATATCCATCTCAAATTGTTCAAAAGCTTCTTGTGTAAAATCAGCTTCCCCTACACTTATCCCACCAGTTGTGACAATGAAATCCGCATGTAAAGAGTTCTCAATCATATCTTTTAATGATTCAACAGTATCTTTTGCCATCCCTGCAAAACTCACATCACAACCTAATTCACTAACTCTTGAAAGTATTGTAGGTGTATTTGAGTTAAAGATTTGGTAGTCTTCAATTTTTTCATAATGAAGTTTTAACTCTTCTCCACTTGTAAATACACTTACTTTTGGTTTTCTATATACTTTTACATGAGTAACACCTTGTGACGCTAATATTGTAATAGTAGAAAAATTAATCTCTTCACCATCAGAGATAATTTTTTCATCTTTTTTTATATCTTCCCCAATAAATCTTATGTGTTGATTTTTTTCAAGCCCTCTTGGAAGTTTAATATGTTCTTCATCAATAACTTCTACAAGTTCAAAAGGGATAACAGCTTCAATCGTCGATGGAACTCGTGCCCCTGTCATTATCTTGATACATTGAGTTGGTTCTATTTGTGTTTCTTTAGAAGAACCTGCAAAAATAGTATCACATACTTTTACAGTTTTTCCCTCATCACATAGTTGTACTCCATACCCATCCATTGCAGAATTATTAAAAGTTGGTAGAGAATATTTAGCAAAAATATCTTGAGCGATTACTTGCTTATTACTATTTTCAATTGGTACAACTTCATAAGATATTTTATTTATGTTTGATTTAATTATTCTTAGTGCTTCTTTAATACAGATACCCATAACATCATTCCTTAATTTTTATATGATATAATACCATATATCACCTTTTGGTGTTTAATTTATTAAAATTTTTAAATAGGTATATTATAAATGGACTTCGTATCAATTTCAATCACAACACATGTTTATGCAATAGCAGCTTTAATGCTTATTATGGTTTTTAATTTTTATAGTGTTATGAGAGTGAAGGATTTTATAGATTTAACAAAAAGACTAAAATTTATGACACCTTTATTTCATATGACTAATGCTTTTATTGTGTATACAGGAGCTATAGTTGCTGCATATTCTCATGATTTAAGTATTACAGTTATTCTTATGATAATAACTTCTATTTTTGTGATGGTACTAGAGATAAAAAGATATAAAAAAATGAGAGTTATTAAATCAGATCAAATAGCAAAACAACAAGAGTTTGTAATGTTTGCTAAAAAGATTTATAATTTTGAAATATTAGCAATTCTTTTTACCTACACAATTTCAAAAATATTTTAAAATGCAATTTACTTATTCTAAAGATGCTTCACAACCAACCATAACTATTGAAGCGGAACTTCATAAATATCTTTTTAAGGTGCGAAGACATAGTATTGAAGATGATTTATATTTTAGAAATTTAAGTGATAAAAATATTTATAGATATAAAGTACAAAACATAGATAGAAGAAAAACAACACTACAGCTTGTAGATTATGAAGAAAAAATAATTGAACCTAAAAAAGAGTTACATATAGGTTGGTGTATAATTGACCCCAAATCAGTTGAAAAAAATATAGCATCTCTTAATGAATTAGGTGTTACAAAAATCACTTTTATTATGTGCAAATATTCACAAAAACAATATAAACAAAACTTTGAAAAATTAAAAAAACTACTGATAAACTCATCAAGTCAATGTGGTAGAAGTAGTATAATTCAACTTGAACAGTGTGAAAGTTTAGATATTTTTTTAGAAAAAAATCCTCAAAGTTTTATGTTTAATTTCTCAAAAAACAATATAAATGAAAAGATAAATGAGATAGGGACAATAGTATTAGGTTGTGAAGGTGGTTTTTCAGATGATGAGATTAAAAAAGTTCAAAAAGACAAAATAGTTGGAATTGATTCAGACTTAATTTTAAGAAGTGAAACTGCTGTTGTTACTATTGCTTCAGTTGTGATGAGTTAATATTACTTTTTACTCCAGTATATCATTTCCCATTTTCCATCGAAAGTTTCAACAATAGCAGAACATGACTCTACCCAATCACCACAGTTGAGATAGTGAATACCATTTACATTTCGTATTTCTGCTTTGTGGATATGCCCACATATAACACCATCATAGCTATTCTTTTTTGCATAAGTTGATAAAACATTTTCATAATCATTGATAAAACTCACAGATTTTTTTACATTATCTTTCACAAATTTTGACAAAGACCATTTTGTTTTGATTTTAAGAAGTTTGAATATTTTCATTAAAACAAGATTGAGATGAAGTACTAAATCATATCCATAGTCTCCTAATACAGCTAACCATTTTTTAGTCATAGTTACCATATCAAAAAAATCCCCATGAGTTATGAGATATTTATTTCCATTTATTGCTTTATATTCTAATTCGTTTGATACCTCTAAAGAATCTCCCAAAATTAAAGGGACAAAAGGTCTCATAAACTCATCATGATTTCCTGTAATAAAATGAACTTTTGTCCCTTTTTTTGCAATTTTAAGTATTTTTTGTACTACATTTGAGTGAGATTGATACCATTTGAATTTTCTTTTAATAGCCCAACCATCAATGATATCTCCTACCAAAAAAAGATTTTCTGATTCTGTATATTTTAAAAAATTTAGGAGTAAATCAGCTTGAGCAAATTTTGTTCCAAGATGTACATCTGATATAAAAATTGATTTGTATTTCATCTAAGTAGTATAATATTAATTGGTTTCATAATAGTTACAATAAGGGTATTAAACTGTAACTATAATTGAATAAACTTATATATGAAAAAGAAAGATATAAAAATATGTTTATTTAGTGATACTGTTTGTGATGTAAATGGTGTATCAAGATTTTTACAAGATATGGCTAAAGAATCTTTAGATACTAATATTCAACTAAATATTATAACTTCGACAGTAAAATCAAATTGCAAAATATTACCAAATATTCATATATTTAAACCTTTACTTAAAATAAGAATGCCTTTTTATAAAGAATTAGATCTTGTGTTTCCTCCTTTCTTAAAATTGTCAAAAAAAGTAAAAGAGTTGCAACCAGATGTAATACATATTTCTACTCCAGGATTTATTGGATTAATAGGAGTTTTTATCGCTTTAAAAAATAAAATACCTTTAGTGGGGACTTATCACACTGATTTTCCAAGGTATCTTTATTCTCATACACATTCTAAGTTAATAAAAAATATCACAACCTTTTTTTTAAAGATTTTTTATAAAAAATTCACTGCTTTAGCTACCCGTTCCAGAGAATATGAAAAGGTAATAAATACTGAGATAAACTGTGACAAAAATAAAATATTTTTTTTACAACCAGGTACAAATACAAAAACATTTTCCCCTAGATATTATGATAAAAATATTTGGAATAAATATAATCTTCCCAGTGAAGGTAAAAAATTCTTGTATGTGGGAAGAGTTACAAAAGAGAAAAATTTAGATGAACTTTTTGAAATATGGAAAATATTTTACCAAAAGAGCAAAAAGAAAACAAGTTATCTTTGTATTGTTGGAAAAGGGGAATTAGAAAAATATAAAAACTCTTTAAAAAAATACAATGTAGTATTTTTAGGACATAAAGAAAAAGAGGAACTTTCAAGTTTATATGCCAGTTCTACAGTATTTGTTTTCCCATCAACTACAGATACTTTAGGACAAGTAGTTTTAGAGTCACTTGCTTCAGCAACACCTGTAATAGTTACAAATGAAGGTGGGCCAAGAGGTATTGTTCATAATGCAAAACAAAAAATAGGTTTTGTTTTAGATATAACACAAAAAAAAGATTGGGTAAAACTTTTTAAAAAAATAGAAAATGAAAAAATAGATAGAGATAGTCTAGGGAAAAATAGTTTTTTTTATTCAAAAGAATTTTCTATTACTAAAACATTTGAAAGTTTTATAGATATACATCTTAAAATATAAAAATGAAAAAAGGGTAAGCGTTCTGCTTACCCTTTAGTTTTTAAGTATAAAAAGAGGTAATAATTACCAGCTTCTTACAAGTCCATGACATCTAGAACATGCATTCATCATATCTGCATATCCTTCAGCAGCTTTTGTATACGCTTTATCATCAAGGTTTAACTCAATAATAGTAGCATCTGCTGTGATTCTTTTTGAAGCATTCACTGCTACATTCATCATATGTTTTTTATCATTAGGTAAAGAAGCTTTAATCAAAGCTTCATCAGAGAACATTGTGTTCCCTTTTGTGATTTGTACTAAACCTTCTCTTACCATTGTTTCATTGTTATTGATAAATCCAAATTGAACTTGCTCAATACCTTGTTGCATAATATTCATAGATTTAGTCATTACATCGTTTGCAGATGCAAAACTTACACTAAGAATTCCAGCCATTAAAATTTTTGTTAATTTCATCATATACCTTTCTTAGTGAACTTCTCGCCAAATTTTAGCTTTCCATAACCATGCAAAAATTGCAAAAATTACTAGATACCCTAAAAATGGTCCCGCAAGTGATTCTCTTTGTGGTTTTTTACTATCACCAACTTCTGTCATATATGCTATAACTTGATCTTCAGCTGGTTTATTTAAACCAACTCTTGGCATAGCAGTACCTGCAAGATGTTTTTGTGGATCATTTACAAATTCGTGTAAATAACCTTCACCTCTACTTCTAATGTATTGAGAAAGATCAGGAGGGATTGTTCCCATATATGTTTTTATATTTTCATCTGGAGTTTTAGCAGTCATTGAACCACCATAAAAATCACCATATTTAATAGAGTGACATCTTTGACAAGCATCTACAAAAACTTCTTTATTTGACATTGTTTTTGGTGCAATTGATTTTAAATATGCAACTATATCTGCTATCTCATTTGGTTGCATCCAAGAATATCCTGGCATTGGATGTACATTACCATCAACAAATTTATGTTCAGTTTTAGTAGCTTTTGCTGGGTCTTTAATAAACGCAGCTAAATAGTTTTCATCATAAATATGACCAGCTGAACCTAAATCTGGTGGTACTACACCATAAGAAGCGGCTGCACTTGCATTATCCATAATTGCAGGGAAACCAGCTTTTTCTATAGAGTGACAAGCTGTACAGTTTGCAGCAACTAATTCAGCACCGTTTGTAGCATCACCAGTTGCACCATTTAAACCATCTACATCATCAAATGTATATTCTGGTGCTTCAACATGTGGATGTAATTGAGTGTGAGCAAATGGCTCAACTCCCCAGTATAAAGCACCTGTAAAAAATACAACTACTGCTAATATTTTTAATTCTCTCATTATAGTGCTCCTCTCGCTTTCGCATCAGCTTTTGTAATAAATGGTAATGAAATCCATAATAATAAGAAAGCTGCTGTTGCATAGAAACCTACCCAAGCATTAGCTCCAGTTGGAGGTAATTTACCATATACTGAAAGTACAAGTAAATCAATAATCATTATCCAGAACCAAATCATAAATCTAGGTCTTTTATGTGCAGGTAAAATATCTGGGTCTTTATCCAAGAATGGGAAAATCACAAAAATAACTTGTGCTAAACCAAAGATAATTAGACCAATATCCATAGCTTTCATACCAAACATATCAAAAAATGGTCCTCTTAAAGTCTCATAAGACCAAAGGAAATACCACTCAGGGTAAATATGAGCAGGAGTTTTCATAGCATTTGCTGGATCAAAGTTCACTGGGTCCATTGCAAAGTTATAGTTAAAGAAAACAAGATAGAAATAAAATAGTAAGAATATTCCTAGAACAGCAAAATCTTTAGATAAAAATACTGGCCAAAATGGAATAACTTTAGATTCTTTTTTATTACCAGCTAAATATTTTTCAGCTTCTGCATCATAGTCTATATCTTCTGATTCTTGATTATTAACATGTGGAATTCTTAATGTATAGAAATGTAGTACAATAATACCGATAATAACTATAGGTAATAAAAATACATGTAACATAAAAAATCTAGTAAGTGTTGCATCATTAACAGCAAATCCACCTCTAATCCACTCAACTAATCCCCAAGCTTCTAAAGAACCACCAGCAAATAAGTTAGTAATAACAGCAGCTGCCCAGTAAGACATTTGTCCCCAAGGTAACATATATCCAGAGAAACCAGCAGCACTGAATGTTACAAATAATAACATACCAGAGATCCAGATCATCTCTCTACCTTTTTTATAAGAACCATAGTAGATACCTGTAAACATATGGATATAGATGATTAAAAATACAACCGAAGCTGCAACACCATGCATATGTCTAAATAACCAACCATAGGCAACCTCTTGCATAATTGTATAGTTTACACTATCAAATGCTAATGCTGTATCTGGTTTGTAGTACATCATTAAGAAAATACCACTTATGATTAAAATTGTAAATGTAGTTGCAAGAACAACACCCATAGCCCATAAGAAGTTTATATCTTTTGGAATCCAATATTCTGTCATCATAACTTTCCAGAATTTTTTAGCGTTCATACGCTTATCAAATCCTTCAGCTGTAAATAATGATTCATTAATTTTTGCCATACTCTACCCCTTACGCTCTAGCAGCCATCATAGCTTTTGATTCAGCACCTTCTTCTCCAAGAGTAAGAACAGTACCGTTAACACTAAATGGTGGTATAACAAATGGCTTTGGTGGTGGTCCAAAAGTTTCTTGACCATTCGCATTAAACTCACCACCATGACATGCACATTTCCACATATCTTTTTTCCAAGATGGAATACAACCAAGGTGTGTACAAAGACCAATAACTATTGTATATCTTTTATCACCAATCACTAAATCACCGTCAAATTTTTCCATATCATCTGTTTTTAATAAAACAAAGATAGGTTTTCCTCTCCAAGTGTGTACTTGTGGTTTTCCTGGTTCAAGTCCAATATTAGCAAGATCAAGTGTAGTAAAACCTGCTGCTAATACTGAAGGTAGTGGATCCCATGCTTGTTTCATACCAACAAGCGATGCTGCTCCACCAACTGCAGCAACTGCTGCAAATGAATACCCAAGAAAATCTCGTCTAGATGTTTCTTTAGACATTTTTTTTCCTTTTGTTTAGATTTAAAATCTTGTAAGTATAATATGATTTTACTTAAAATGATTTAATTTGTATTAAAAATTAAGTTAATTTAAAGGGAATATTACCAAAAGTAATAAAGTTTTCCTTATAATAATTATTAATATTACTTACAAAAAATTACTTTGATTTGCTATAAAGTAAATTTTTGATAAAATCACAAAAATTAAAAAGTAAGGATTACAATGGATTTTGTATCAATCATTATGGGAAGCAAATCAGATTATGAGATTATGCAGAATTGTGCAAATATGTTAGAACAGTTTAATGTGAAATATGAACTAATAATATCTTCAGCACACAGAAGCCCTCAAAGAACGAAAGACTATATCAAAACAGCAGAAAAAAAAGGGGCAAAAGTATTTATAGCAGCCGCTGGAATGGCAGCACATTTAGCTGGGGCACTTGCTGCTGGAACTACTAAGCCTGTTATTGGTGTACCTATGAAAGGTGGAGCAATGGATGGTATGGATGCTATGCTTAGTACTGTTCAAATGCCTGCTGGTATGCCAGTTGCTACAGTAGCACTTGGAAAAGCAGGAGCTATGAATGCAGCATATTTAGCTATGCAAATATTAGCAATCACAGATAAAGAATTAGCTGTAAAATTAACTGAAGATAGAATTGTAAAAGAGAAAAAAGTGGTTAATGATTCTAAAGAAATAGAGGTTCTATTATAAAACCTGTTGCAGTATTCACTGCACCTAAGTGTAGCTGGTGTGGTGAAGTAAAAAATTACCTTAAATCAAAAAAAATAAAATTTAATGTAGTGGATGTTTCTAAAAATAAAACTGCATTAAAAGATTGTCAAAAACAAGGGTGCAAGGGTGTACCAGTTATTTTAGTTGGTAATACTTGGATTTGTGGTTTTGATAAACAAAAAATAAACAAAGCATTGGGAATAAAATAGATGATTACATTTTCACAACTACTTTTAAAATTACAAGAATATTGGGCAAATCAAGGGTGTAATATTGTACAACCTTATGATATACCAGCAGGTGCAGGTACTTTTCATCCTGCTACACTTTTAAGAAGTCTTGACTCTAAACCTTGGTCTGTAGCATATGTTGCACCTAGTCGTCGTCCAACTGACGGAAGATATGGTGAAAACCCAAATAGACTTGGAAGTTATTATCAGTTCCAAGCATTGATTAAACCAAGTCCAGAAAATATTCAAGATTTGTATTTAAAATCTTTGGAGTATTTAGGTCTTGATTTATCAAAACATGATATACGATTTGTTGAAGATAATTGGGAGTCTCCAACACTAGGAGCTTGGGGTCTTGGTTGGGAAGTTTGGCTTGATGGTATGGAAGTTACACAGTTTACATACTTTCAACAAGTTGGCGGTATTGCTTGTGACCCTGTTGCTGTTGAGATAACTTATGGAACAGAAAGACTTGCTATGTATTTACAAGGTGTTGATACTATTTTTGATATTGTTTGGAATGAGAACGAATATGGAAAAACAACATACAAAGATATTCATCTTGAAGGTGAAATAGAGTTTAGTAAATATAACTTTGAAGTAGCCAATACTGAGATGCTATTTCAACATTTTGAAGATGCATTTGATGAGTGTAAAAAATGTTTAGAAGCAGGGCTTCCACTTCCTGCGTATGATCAATGTATGATTGCAAGTCACGCTTTTAATACACTTGATGCAAGAAAAGCTATTAGTGTTACAAGTAGACAAAACTATATTTTAAAAGTTAGAGAGTTGTCTCTTGGTTGTGCTACTATGTATAAAGAACAAGAACCAGAACGACTAAAAAGATTAGGATATTAATAAAGTGCAAATTAAAGATATTTATAATTATTTAAATGACTTAAGTCCTTTTGAACTTCAAGAGAAGTGGGATAATAGTGGTTTAATAGTTGGAAATATGGAAGATGAATTTGAAAATATCTATATCTCATTAGATTTAGATTTAGATATGATTGAAAAAATTGAACCTAATAGTTTAATTATCACACATCATCCACTTATTTTTAGTCCAATTAAAACAGTTAATAATGATAGATATTCTACAAAACTTTTAAAAATTCTTATTAAAAAAGATATAGCGCTTATCTCAATGCATACAAATATTGATAAAACACATTTAAACGAGTATGTAGGGAATGAAATTTTAAACTTAAATTTTCAAAAAAGTGATGATTTCATACTAACTACAGAGATTAATATGAGTTTTGAAGAGCTACAAGAATATATAAAAGAAAAGTTGAATATCACAACTTTAAAAGTGACAAAAAGTACACAAAAGATAAAAACTCTCTCTTTAACCACAGGTTCAGGGATGAGTTTGTTACCATATATAAAAACAGATTGTTTTTTAACAGGTGATATAAAATACCATGAAGCTATGGAAGCAAAAGCCTTAGGTATTAGTCTTATCGATATTGGACATTTTGAAAGTGAGATACATTTTTGTACACTTTTAGAAGGTTTATTACAAGACTATTTGAAAAAAAATAATAAAACAGCTATAATGATAGCTTCACAAAATCCATTCGAATATAAATAAAGAGGAAAAGCAATTGAATAAACATTTAGAACAATTAGTTAAATTATCACAATTTGATAAAGATATTGTAAATTTTGACCCACAAATCAAAAAAGAACAAGAGAAATTAAAAGTATTTACAGAAGTTGTAGATAAATTGAACAGTGAAGTAGAAAAACTTTATGCAATCATTGATGAGACTAAAAATAAAAGAATTAAAAATGATATTCACCTAAAAGAATTGTCAGATAAGTTAGCAGAGATTGAAGGAAAACACAAACTTGCTAAAACTGAAAAAGAGGTAAAAGCTTTACAACTTGAAGAAGAGATAGCAAAAGAGCAAGTAAACTTTGCAAATGAAGAGATTGTAAGACTTGATAGTTTAATTACATCTAAAAATGAAGAGTTAGAAGCTATTAAAGCAGAGTTAGTTCAAGAGGAAGAATCAGTAAAAGAGTTAAAAGAACTTATTGATGCAAATATTGCAAAACTTGAAGCTGAAAGAAATAAAGTATATGAAGAAAAATCTGTACTAGTTGCAACTGTAGATTCAAAAGTATTAGCATTCTATGAAAAAATAAGAAGATGGGCACATGAAAGTGCTGTAGCTCCTGTAAAAAAACAAGCTTGTTATGGGTGTAATATGAAATTAAATGATAGATTTTATTCTGAGTTCATAGTTTCTGATGAGATTATGACTTGTCCACACTGTGGTAGAATTATCTACAAAGCAAACGAGGAATAGAAACAGCTCTTTTTGCTACTATCTTCGTTAAAAAGGTATTTTTAATCGGTCACATACTGTAGTATGCTCCCTCATAAAAATACCTTTTCGCCTTGATATTAACAAAAATACCAATTTCTCTTCCCACGTTTATTAAGAAAGTAAAACATTATGTTTAAATATTTTTATTACTTATTAGCATTGGTTTTATATATTTTAGCTATCCCTTATCTACTTTTAAAAGCACGAAATCCAAAATACTCAAAAGCAATTCCCGCAAAGTTTTTTTTACGAGACAATCCAAAGTTTAGTGACAATAAAATATGGTTTCATAGTTGTTCTCATGGAGAAACAGTAGCTTTACAACCTATTTTAGAGAAGTTTAATAAAGATGAGTTAAATTTATCAGTGATTACAAATACTGGATTTGAACAGGGTTTAAAACTTGTGAAGAATGTACGGTATTTACCTTTTGAATTGTTTCTGCCATTTTGGATTACAAAACAAAAAGTTTTAGTAGTAATGGAAGCAGAGCTTTGGTATATGTTGTTTTTAGTTGCTCAAAAAAAAGGTACTAAAACAATTTTACTTAATGCAAGGATAAGTGATAGGTCTTATAACTCCTATAAAAAATTTTCATTTTTGTATAAACATATTTTTAAACATATTGATAAAATATTTGCACAAAGCCAAATAGATAAAAAAAGACTAGAAGAGCTTGGTGGTACAAATATAGAAGTAATAGGTAATATTAAGTTATCAAATCTTCCAAAAGTGACTAAAGTGTTAGAGAAACCAGATGGTGTTTTGATAACAGCAGGAAGCACTCATAAAGGTGAAGAGGAGCTTATCTTAAACTATTGGGATAAAACTATGGGAAAACTGCTAGTTGTACCAAGACATCCTGAGAGATTTGATGAAGTATATGAGTTAATAGAGGAAAAATATAAAAATAGTGATATTAGTTATCATAGATATTCTGAAAAATCTGATTTTTCTAGTGATATAGTTTTAGTTGATACTATGGGACAGCTTAACAATATCTATGCTATAAGTGATGTGGTAATTTTAGGTGGTGGATTTATCAAAAGTGCGGGTGGACACAATCCAATAGAACCTGCTTTTTTTGGTACAATACTTATAAGTGGAAAAACTATTTTTAATCAAAAGTCACTTTTTGAGTGTGTAAATGATTATTATTTAGTAGAGCAAGAAGAGTTGAAAAATTATTTAAAAGATATAAAAAATTTGAAAAAATCAAGTTTACAAAAAGTAGGTTCAATTGAACCAATAATCCAAGAGATTAAAAAAGGATAAAAAAATGGAAAAAGCATATAAATTATTAGCAATACAAGAGGGTATCTCAAATGGAAAAGCTAAAGAGCTTATAGATAAAGGTGTCGTTACTGTAAATGGAAAGAAACTTATGGTAGCTCGTGGAGAGTTAAGTGAAGATACATTTTTCAAAATAAAACAAATAGCAAACGCTAGAGTGATATTTGAAGATGATGATATTCTTGTGGTAGATAAACCAGCATTTTTAAATGCTCAAGAAGTAGAGTCAAAGTTCCCACAAGCAGTATTGTTAAACAGACTTGACAAAGAGACAAGTGGTGTAATGATGCTTGCTAAAAATGAAGATTTCAGACAAAGAGCAATTAAAGAGTTCAAAAATCATAGAGTTTATAAAGAATATGTAGCTGTAGTAGATGGAAAAATTGTAGAAGAGGTAGTTATAGATACACCAATCTCAACTATCAAAGGGAGAACTGCAAGAAGTAGAATAGATGAAAAACATGGAAAACCAGCTAAAACTACAGTTATCCCTTATATGGTAGAAGGTCATAAATCAAAAGTAAAAATAGTCATAGAAAATGGAAGAACACATCAAATAAGAGTACACCTCCAATCTGTAAATATACCAATCATCGGTGATTTACAATATGGAAAAGCTTCTAGTCAAGTTCAAAGAGTGATGTTGCATAGTAAGATTACTAAAATTTTTGATTATGAGTTTGAAGCGAAAGAGCCAAAAGAATTTTATCATTTTGGATTCTAATAACTAAAGCACTTTTTCTCACTTTTTAGCAAGCTTTTCTAGAAGCTTGCTCTCTTAAAATAATCTTAAATCATGTGACAATCTTCTGCAATCTTTATGCTACAATTTATAGTAAACTTTAATCATTTATGAGGTGTTTCTATGAAAAATAAAATTATGTTAGCAATTTTTAGTTCCTTTGTTATTGTATATTTTTTTGTGAAGTTTCATAGCTACATGGAAACTACTCATTTGATAAGTTTTTTTAGCGAGAATATGCTTGCTTTATTTGTATCACTTATCTTTATAAATACCGCTAGTTTATTTATTATCCTTTTGGAGTCAAATGAAGCTATAAGTAGTAATATAGATTCACCTTTGGCTAAGACACCTAAGCAGATATAAATAAGCAGGTGCATTTGATAGGTAAGCAAATTGTTCTTATGGTTTTATCAATAGTGTTTTTGATGTATTTTGATTTGATGTTTCTTCAAAATCATCAAGAGTATCTATTGTTTATAAATCTTTCAATAATTTTATTTTTTATCTATGAGATAACTATTTTGTATGATACTGTGAAGAGTGTTTTTGTTGTAAGATGAATAATTTAGTAATTGATGATAATATTAAGAATATAAAGGCTCGATACAATGTCAGATATAGTGGTATATGAAAGTGGCGAAATAGAGTTAAAAGTATCTATTGAAAAAGATACTCTTTGGGCAAGTATCAATGATATTGCAAAAGTTTTTAATATAGATAGAAGTGTTGTATCTAGGCATATTAAAAATATTTTTAAAGATAATGAATTAGATGAGAAAGTGGTCTGTGCAGATTTTGCACTGACCACTAAGCATGGTTCTTTACCAAACAAAACACAAACAAGAGATGTAAAATATTATAATTTAGATATAGTTTTAGTAGTAGGCTACAGAACAAATTCTACTAAGGCTATTCATTTTCGCAGATGGGCAACATCAGTTTTAAAAGAATATATAACTAATGGCTATACAATAAATAGTGATAAAATTACAAATGATAGATTTGTATCACTTGAAAATAAAGTTAAATTATTAAGTTCAAAATTAGATGTATTAGAATCAAAAGAACTAAAACCAACTCAAGGTATTTTTTATGATGGACAGATTTTTGATGCTATGTTTTTATATCTGATTTGATAAAAAGTGCTAAAAGTTCTATAATACTTATTGATAATTATTGTGATGAGAGTGTGCTTACACTTTTATCTAAAAGAGAAGAAAATGTAAACGGTACTATTTATACAAAAAATATAACCAAACAGTTGAAATTAGACCTTGAAAAATATAATGCTCAATATCCAAATATAGAGATAAAAAACTTTAAATATTAAAATAATGTGACTAATTGTCCGTTGTTTTATAGTCTGCAATTTTGTATCATATATCTATGAATAATCAAAAAGAAATTTTATTAGAAAAACTTGCTAAAAAAATAAAAAAAAGAAGAACGGAATTAAATATTTCCCAAGAAAAACTTGCAGAAATTTGTGGCTTTGATAGAACATATATAAGTTTACTTGAAAGAGCAAAAAGAAATCCATCCTTTTTAAACTTACAAAAACTTAGTATCGGTTTAGAGATAGAATTATCTGATTTATTAAAAAATATATGATAAGTGAGAGTTTTATATGAATAGAGATGAATTAATAAATTTTGTTGAAAGTACTTTTGAAGCTTATGGGATTAAAGCTGTTTCAAAAACTGATAAAAACAAAGGTGCCTATGTCCCAAATCTTCAACAAAAAGAAGTATTTAGATTAATGAATATTAACCCTTTTGAAAGAAGACAAAATATTGAAATAAAAGAATTATTTACTAATGAAACTTTGATAATGTCCTATTATGGTTCAGAGAGAGAAGGTTCTAATAGAAGCCCAGAACTTAGAATGGGATTACATGATTTAATTAGTTACTTTGAAATAGATGATGAGATATTATTTGCAACTGACAATACAAATATATTTATTTATAATCTGTCTAAATTAAATGGTCAAGTTAATGACAATGATGAAAGTGAAGAAAAAATCTATTCTCAAATAGATATTGATTCATTGCGACAAAAAGTTCAAAGTATAAATACAACACCATCTCAAGTCCAAAGGCAAATAAGTGTTTATTCAAGAAATAATGCATTAAGAGCATTTGTGAAAGCTAGAGCAAATTATTCTTGTGAAATGCCTAACTGTGATTATATTGCTTTTGAAAAAGAAAATGGAGAAAAATATATTGAAGTTCATCATCTAATCCCATTATCAGAAGATGGAGAAGATAGTGTTTTAAATACAGTAGCTTTATGTCCAACTTGTCATAGAAAAATACACTATGCACAAAATAAAGAGCAATTAAAAGAGACTTTAGAAGAATTTATAAGGAATTTAGATTAATTCTTTTATATTTTTTGCTAATTCTTCAATAACTGGAACTGCAACACTATTACCAAACTGTCGATAACTTTGAGTATCACTTACAGGTATTTTAAAATCATTTGGAAAACCTTGTAATCTTCCAGCTTCTCTTGGAGTTAGTTTTCTAGGGTTTTTATCTTTTTGTTCTATTAAAATTTCTGAACCATCTTTATAGTATCTAGCACTTATTGTACTTGTATATTCAGATTCCTCATTGAACATAGAATACCCAAAACCATTTCCCTTAGCTTTATGTTCGATTTTTCTTCTTTGATGCCCTGCCCAAAGTTTATCTGAGATAGTGTATTTATCATCTACTTTATCATCCAAAATATTTCCAAGTTTAGATATTTTTTTTATTTTTTTTATTTTTTCAAAATCAAAATTTATATTTTCATCTAAAAAAGCTATAATGTAGATTCTTTCTCTATTTTGTGGTACACCGAAATGTTTTGCATTTAATACTTCTGTAAAAACTTTATAACCCAAATCCTCTAAAGTTTCTTTAACAATCTTGAATGTATTCCCTTTATCATGATTTTTAAAACCTTTAACATTTTCTAAAAATATAAGTTTTGGTTTGTGATGTTTTGCTATTCTAACAACATCGAAAAATAATGTTCCCCTCGTATCTTCAAAACCTTTTCTATGGCCTGCTATACTAAATGCTTGACAAGGAAAACCTGCTAAAATAATATCATGCGCTGGAATATCTTCTGCTTCAATTTGTGTAATGTCTCCATGAGGTACTTCACCAAAATTTGCATGATATGTTGTTTGTGCATACTTATCAATTTCTGATGAAAATACAAAGCTGACTTTATCTTTAAATGCTTTTTCAAATCCAAGTCTTATTCCACCTACACCTGCAAATAAATCAATAACTTTAAATTTAGCATTTTTATTTTTTAATGTATTAAAATTAAAATCATTTTGTTTATAAGGTTGTGTCATGATATTCCCTTTTTTGATTTATTGTATCAAAAAATTTTTATTTAGATTGAAAATATTGCAATTTGTAATATTAAAATAGATTCTAGCATTTTTTGCTTTATTAACTAATGAAGAAAATAAAAATAAATTTAATCTAAAACTATATTACCATACCAACTCTTTTGATAAAATATGCTAAACTAAATAATCAATTTAGAAAAATCAAAAGGTATTATAAATATTATGAAAAACATATGGACAGATGAAGAATCAAAAAACTACAAAACAGATTTAGAACTTCGAGTTTATACTTCAAAACTACTTGGAAGAAGTGATGAGCTTGTACTTCATGGTGGTGGAAATACTTCTGTGAAATCAACAGTTGATGGACAAGAAATCTTGTATGTGAAAGGAAGTGGTTGGGATTTAGTGAGTATTGAGAAAGAGGGCTTTGCTCCTGTGGAACTCACTATGCTTCAAGATATGGCAAAAGTTGAAGAGCTAAGTGACTCTGAGATGGTATCAGCTCAAAGAGAAGCTATGATAGATAAATCAGCTCCAAATCCATCTGTGGAAGCTATACTTCATGCAATTATCCCTTTTAAATTTGTGGATCATACCCATGCAGATGCAGTTGTGACTATCTCAAATAGTTTCAATGGAATTGAAAATATCAAAGAGATATATCCAAACTTTCTAGTAGTACCTTATGTTATGCCTGGATTTATTTTGGCTCATACTATTTACGAGATGATTCAAGGGCTAGATTGGGAAAGTTGTGAGGGGATAATCTTACTTAATCATGGGATATTTACTTTTGATGATGACCCGAAAAAATCTTACGATAAGATGATAGATGCAGTTAGTCTAGCTGAAAACTTTTTAGATAAAAATGCACCATTGGTAATAGAAAAGTATATGCCAAGAGGAACACTTGATATTGATAAACTCCAACAAATAATAAGTAATGAAAAAGGATATGAAGTATTTGTAAAAGTAAATCAATCACCCCTGGCACTTCATTATGCGTCAAGCCGAAATCTAAAAACATTTGCTACAAGAGGGGTTTTAACTCCTGAGCATATTATCCGAACAAAAAGAGAGCCACTTATTTTAGAAGATGATGATATCCAAAGTGCTATTGATAGATACAAAGAAAACTATTGTGAGTATTTCAATACATTTAAAAAAGATGAGATTATGCTTAACCCAGCTCCAAATTGGGTAGTGGTAAAAAACTTTGGAACTGTAAGTTTTGGGAAAAATGGAAAAGAGGCAAACATCATAGAAGATATAAACAACCACACTATGAACGCAGTTTTAAAAGCAGATATGTTAGGTGGATATGAGTCTATTAGTTTAGAAGATAGTTTTGATATGGAATATTGGGAACTAGAACAAGCCAAATTACAGGCTACGAAGTAGTTTGAATTATAAAAAAACAAGAGTAATTTTATCTACAATATAGCTAAAAAATAAAAGTATGCTATAATCAAAACAAATAAAACTAAAAGGATAAGTTATGAAAAAGTTATTGTTAAGTATTTGTTTGTTGGTTGCTGTTTCTATAAGTGCAAATGCACAAAAACCAAAAGACTCTGTGTATTTAGAGGGGACAAAAGATAGTGCTTTGATATTGCTTCATGGAAAAGGGAAATATCCAACTTGGAAAGTTGTTGACCCTTTACGAAAAAATATCAATAAAAACTTGGGTTTTCATACCTTATCACTTCAAATGCCAACTGCTGGAGATAACTTTAGAAACTATGAGGAACATTTCCCTGAAGCATACGCTACTATCAAAGATGCAATAACATTTTTAAAAGAAAAAAATGTACAAAATATCTATCTTTTTGGACATAGTATGGGAAGTAGAATGGCTAGTGCATTTATAGCAGAAAATGGAAACTCTGAAATCAAAGGCTTGATACTAGCAGGTTGTAGAAATAATGGTGGTGGATTATTATCTTGTTCAAATAATATTGAGATGATAGATTTACCAATATTAGATGTTTGGGGTGGAAAAAATAAAAAAGATAGAAAATCAGCATCCCAAAGAGAAAATTTCATATCTGATACTTATACTCAAGTGAAAGTAAATGGATCAAATCATGTGTTTAAAGGTTATGATTCAGAGTTAAGTGATATTGTGATGAAATGGATAGAAAAAAACTAAAAGAGAGATTTATGCAGTATTTAATGGCAATAGATGCAGGGACAGGAAGTGTAAGAGCAGTTATATTTGATACAAATGGAAATCAAATTTCAATCTCTCAATCAGAGTGGACACATAAGCAAGAGCAGGGTGTTCCTAACTCTATGAGTTTTGATTGTGCTACAAATTGGGATTTGGTAATCTCTTGTATCAAAGAGTCTATTAAGTTAGCAAATATTGAAGCCAAAGATATAGTTGCTGTGAGTTCTACAAGTATGAGAGAGGGGATTGTTCTTTATGATAAAAATGGAGTTGAACTTTTTGCAGTAGCAAATGTAGATGCAAGGGCAACTGATGAGGTTAAGTATCTTAAAGAGCATTTTAAAGGATATGAAGAGCAGTTTTATAAAGAATCTGGACAAACCTTTGCTTTGGGTGCAATTCCAAGGATTATGTGGCTTAAAAATAATAAACCAGAACTTTATAATAAAGTAGCCAAAATAGGGATGATAAGTGATTGGATACTCTATAAACTAAGTGGTGTATTTTCAAGTGACCCAAGCAATGCAGGTACAAGTGGTATTTTTAGTTTAGAAAAAAGAGACTGGGTAACCTCTATGGCTTCAAAAGTGGGATTAAAAGATGATATTTTTCCAAAAGTGTATGAAGTTGGAGAGGTGATAGGAAAAGTTGTAGATAATTCTTGTGGACTAGAAAGTTCCACTTTAGTTGTTCAAGGTGGTGGAGATGTACAATTAGGCTCTGCTGGTCTTGGAGTTGTAGAGTTAGGAGATGTGGCGATACTTGGTGGTTCTTTTTGGCAACAAATAGTAAATATCAAAAGTGATATACCACCATCAGCAGATATGAGTATTCGAGTAAATCCCCATGTAATTCCAAATCAATCACAAGCTGAAGGGATCACTTTTTTTAGTGGTTTAGTGATGCGATGGTTTCGAGATGCTTTTTGTGAGTTAGAAAAACTTGAAGCTAACGAAAAAGGTGTAGATGTTTATGAGATACTTGAATCTAAAGCTAGTAAAGTTCCAGTTGGTTCAAATGGAATAATACCTATTTTTAGTGATAGTATGAAATATGGAAAGTGGTACCACGCAGCACCTAGTTTTTTAAATCTCAGTATTGACCCTAATGTGTGTAATCGTGCTAGTATGTTTAGAAGTTTACAAGAAAATGCTTGTATCGTTAGTGATATAAACTTAAAAAAAATAGAACAATTTAGTGGTATAAAAGCAAAGACAATAGTATTTGCAAGTGGGGCTAGTCGTGGGAAACTTTGGTGCCAAATACTAGCAGATGTAACAGGTTGTACTATAAAAGTGCCAAAAGTTACTGAAGCAACAGCATTGGGTGCAGCCATGGCTGCAGCAGTTGGGGCAGGAATTTACAAAGATTTACAAAGTGCTGCAAAAAAACTAGTAGTATGGGATAAAGAGTATCAACCAAATATGGCTAATCATGAAACATATAAAGAGATAAAAGATAGATGGCAAAACGCATATAATGAGCAGTTAAAATTAGTAGATGATGGATTAACAACATCAATGTGGAAAGCTCCTGGTTTATAAGAGATTATAAAATATTAAAAAAGATTTGATACAATACAAAAAAATAAAACAAGGAAAATATAAATATGTCAACAATAACAAAACGGGTAACATTTATAGCAAAAGAGGGTTGTGAAGATAAGATGAAAGAGCTTTTAAGTGCAATGGTACAACCATCAAAAGCAGAAAAAGGATGTTTATTTTATGAAATTTTTCAATATGAAAATAATAGAAGAAAATTTATGGCTACAGAAACATGGGAAAATGATGAAGCATTAGATGGACATAAAGCATCTGCTCATTACAAAATATATAAAACAAGTTATGAACCATATTGTGAAGATAAATACACAGATGAGTTAGAGGTTCTTCATTAGAATTATCTATTTTATTTATAATGATACATTTGTGAGTAAATTATAAAATATAATGTAAGATATTTTAATTAAAGGAAATATCTTATATGAATAAAATTTCAATCAAATTTACTGTTGTATCACTCTTTCTTTTCTTGTCTGCTTTGATAGTAACATCAATGTTATATGTACAACATACATTTAGTCAAGAACTTATGCAACGCTCTATCAACGATCAAGTAAAACTTTTATCTTCGAAAGTCGAAGACAATATCAACTATATGAATAAAGTCAATTCAAATACTATTGTAAATGTTAGTAATTTTTTACAAGATAAAACAATTGATGATTTTTTAAATGAAAAGAAAAAATATCTTGAATTGTTTTCAAGTATTTTAACTAGCAATAAAAATATCTATGCTACTTATGTTGGTTTTGAGGGTGATGCTTTTTTTGAATTAATAAATTTAGATATAGACAAAAAACTTCGTAAAAAGTATACTGCTAATAGTAGTCATAAATGGTTACTGGTTGAGATAGTAAATGGTATAAAACAGTTAATACTTTTAGATAAAAACTTGGAAGAAACATCAAAAATCACTTTAGAAACTGACTATTTATCTACAACTAGACCTTGGTATATTAAATCAGTATCTCAAAAGAAAGTGATTAAAACAAAGCCATATAATTTTTCAAATATAGATGGTAAAGGGGTAACTTATGCTAAAAATATACCCTCTTCAAAGAATGTTTTTGCATTAGATTTACTTATAAATAATCTCAATCATATTTTGAAAGAAAATGGTGGAAAAATTTTAGAAAATTCTTACCTTTTTGATAATAAAGGTTCTCTATTAGCAAGTTCATCAGGTCAAAATAGAAGTGTAATGATAGACAAAATCACACAATTAATTAAAAATAAAAAAATAGATAATCATATCTTACAAGAGATCACAATAAATAATAAAAAATATATTTTTTCTCTTCTTCCTATGAATGATGGTTTTATTTGTAGTTATAGTGATCTCAATAAAATCATAGAACCATATAAAGAAAAAGTAAATGATATGATGTTAATAATAGTGTTAATATTACTAGCAATAATACCTTTAATATTTTATTTTTCTTCTATTATTGTAAAGCCAATTTTACTTTTGACAAAAGAGAGCATAAAAGTAAAAAATAGAGAGTTTATGTATGTGGAAAAGGTAAATAGTAGAGTTTTAGAGATTGATCAATTATCAGATTCTTTAAAAGAGATGTCAGAATCAATATGTGAGTACCAAACAGATTTGGAAAGAAAAGTATATACAAGAACACTAGAATTGGCAGAAAAAAATAAAGAGTTAGAGAAACTTTCTGTAACTGATAAATTAACAGGATTATACAACCGTATTAAGCTGGATGAAACTTTAGATCTCGCAATTGAAAGAGTGAACCGATATGATGAGATATTTGGAATTATAATTATAGATATAGATTTTTTTAAAAGTGTAAATGATACTCATGGACATCAAGCAGGAGATACAATTCTTGTAGAATTTGCTTCTTTAGTACAACAATATGTGAGAAAAACTGATCTTGTTGGAAGATGGGGTGGAGAGGAGTTTATGATTATCTGTTCTGAAACTAGCTTGGAAAATATTTTGCTTTTTGCAAATAAAATTAGAGTTGCAATTGACACATTTGATTTTTCTATAGTAAAACATAAAACAGCAAGTTTTGGGGTATCTACATACCAAAAAGGGGAAACTTTAGAAAAGATGATAGACCGTGCAGACCAAGCACTTTATATAGCTAAAGAGAATGGAAGAAATAGAGTAGAAACAATAGAAAACTCAATTTAAAGGAAGTAATATCTTAAAAATAGCTCCATCTTGTTGATTGTCTGCTATGAGTTTCCCTTGACAATGAGACTCTATAATTATTTTTGAGATATAAAGACCTATCCCTGTTCCTCCATTTTTGTCTTTGGTCGTAAAATAAGAATCAAAAATTTTATCAATAACTAAAGGGGGAATACCACCACCATTATCAAGAATTTCTATGATAATATATTTATCAGTTTTTTGTGTAGTAAGAGTTATGTGTCCATTTGAAATTTTATTTTGAATGATTGCATCTTTTGCATTTTGAATTATACTTAATATTGCTTGTTGAATCTCATTTTTATAGGTTCTTATATAGGTATTGTTATCGTGTATTATCTCTAAAAAGATATTGTTTTCTTTTAATATTGGATTGATAATTTGGATTACTTTTTCTAAAATCTCGTTTAACTCTACAGTTACTAGTTCTTTGTCACTTTTAAAAAATGTTCTAAAGTCACTTATAGTTTTAGAAAGGTGTTGAGAATATGTTGATACAAGTTCTATCTCATTTAGAAGTTCTTTTTTGTTGAGTGTATCTTCTAAAGTAAGTTTCAAAGTAAGATTATTTGTTGTAGCAGATATAGCAGAAAGTGGTTGCCTCCATTGATGTGCAATGATATTTGTCATCTCCCCTATTTGAGCAAGTTTTGATTGGTGCAACATTTTACTTGTTTGTATTTTGTTTTTTTCTTTTTCTTTTTCTACTATGTATTTGAGCTTTTGATTGTACCTTTTAAGTAAAAAGTGTCTGTAGATGAAAAAAAGTAAAATAATAAAAAGCACACATAAAATAGCTACGATAATTTTTAAAATTGTTAAATATTTCAAATTATCTTTATAAATAACGGTATTCCATTTTGTGATAATGTTTTGTTTGACCTTAGAAGGTATTTCATTAAGAGCTTTATTAAGTATCTTTAAAAGCAACTCTTTATCTTTTGAGACACCAATGAATAAAGGGAATTTTTTATCAACTGTTCCACTAATTTTAAGTTCTCCCAAATAATCTTTTTGTATTAAGTTTCCTAGACTAGGTACAGATCCTAAAAGGGCAAATAATTCTCCACTTTTTACTTTTTTCATCCCCTGTTCATTATTTTCAACAGGTATGATTGTTAAATTTGGATATTTATTTTTAATAATCTCATATATAGCATAATCTTCTCTAATCCCTATTTTTTTATTTTCTAAATCTTTAATATTATTGATAAAGGACACATTATTTTTTGTAACAATAACAAGATCATACTCATAAACTATATTAGTGAAATTCATGTATCCTAAGCGTTTTTTTGTTTTCCCTGTCAAAGGTACAATATCACATTTTTTTTCTTTTAAAAAGGACAAAGATTCTCTCCAATTTTTTGTTTTAACAAGTTCAAAAGAAGTTTCCATTGATTTTGAAAGTATTTTTAAAATATCCGCACTTACCCCTATATGTTTATCATCTCTTAGCTCTTCAAGTGGTGGAGAGAAAGGGTCAATACAATAACGAATCGTATTGTTCTTAAAAAGGTATTGTTTTTCCTGTTTTGTTAAAAAACTTTTATTCGATCCTTGTGTATAAAGAGTATAGAGAGATTTGTCTATAATAGAAAGATGTTCTTTCCCCTCTTTTAATAATGCGAAGTTGTAGTTTGATTCTCCATCGTATATAAAATTTTTACTACATATAAAGTTTTTATTTGTTTGACACTCTTTTCCTCTATTTATAATACCATCTATTTTTTTTGACATTAAATCATGAAAAAGTATCTTTTTGGGAGCTACTTTAAAATCAATTCTCAAACCAGAAAGGGTATAAATTTGATCTGAGATATTTAACGTTTTTGTATTAATACTATTATCATTATCTATTAACTCTTTAGCTATGCCTATAACAAATCTTGGTTTTTTATTAAGTACATATTGCTCTTTAGTACTTAACTTAACCTTATTATCTTTTTTCTCATCATTGTACATTATTGAGCTATACAACCATTTTTGTTTTAACTGTTCTATCTCTTGCTTAGGTATCAAAGCCAAGCTTTTATTCACAATAGATGTTAACTCAGGGTATTTTTTATTGATAGAAAAAACTATCGCCATATGAGTATCATCTTCTAAATATAAAACTTTATTAAAAGGTATATTTAATGCTTTTAGTGTATACAAAGAGGCATCACTCATTGGTATTGCATCTACATTATTATCTACTAAGAACTTATCAAAATAAGAGTAATCCTTAAACTCAACTATCTTTGCATCTTTTATCTGCTTAATTCTATTATGTTGATAACCATTCTCTTTTTGAACAGCGATTGTTTTATTTTCTAAATCTTTAAGAGAGTTGATATTTTTTGGGTTTCCATCTCTGACTATTATATTATTTCTAATGATTACGGTTGGATTTGTAAATTCAAAGTATTTTTCTCTTTTTTTGGATGCTACGGATACTGCTAAGCCAGCTATTTCTCCTTTTTTTGCACTTTTTACAAGAGTACTCCAAACATCAGGTAGAAGTTGGATATTTATATTTGCAATTGTGTTGATTTTTTGTATCATCTCATAAGTATATCCAGCAGTAACCTTACCATTTTTAGTGAGCACATAAGGTGCCCAAGTGGTATCAACACCTAGAGTAATAGTTGGATTATTTTTGATAAACACTTTCTCTTTTTTAGTAAGCTGAAGTTGTTCTTGTTGAGCAAATATATAAAGGTAAGTTAGAAGAATAAGTGTTAAAAATTTCATGAGATAAGTTTTACTCTATATCCATAACCATAAATAGATTCTAAAAAATCATAACCTATTTTTTTTCTCAATCTTGCGACAAGATTTCTTATTTTTCTATCATTATATAAAGAATCATCAAAAACATAGAGATCAATTTCAATATATGTTTTTACTACCCCTTTTGCAGAGATTAAAAAGTCTAAAAATTTTATTTCGTTGGCAGTAAGAGTAATCTCTTGTTCTTTTGAGAGTTTTTTTGTATTTTCATTCCACAAAAATCCTCCTTCAAGATATACTATATTTTTATTTGAGGTATTATATATTTTATCAATAATTTTTTGTAGGATAGTAAGAAATTGTTTTATTTCTATAGGTTTTACTAAATAACCTTCAACACCTTGTTCAATACATTTTAAAAGATAAGGGGTATTATCGTAAGCACTTATCATGACAATAGGAATATTTTTGTCTTTTTCTCTTACTTTCTCAATAAACTCTAGCCCATTTAATTTTGGCATATTAATATCACTAAAGATAATATCAAAATCAAATTCTTGAAAGTGTGTCAATCCTTCAATTCCATCTGTTGCTGTAGTGATATTGTTAAATAAGTTTTCAAACATTTTTAAAGTTTGTATTCTAGAATCGTCGTCATCCTCAATAAATAAGACATTAAGATTTTTTGTATATTTTACTATCTCCGTAATCGCACTTTTATTCATCAAATAACTCTTTATTATAATTATATAGTGCTATTTTAGCATAATCTTATTGTTGTACTATTAAAACTTTAGATCACTTTAAATGGAAAGTGTAATAATAAACTCAGCACCTAAATATTTTTTACCTTCATATTCAAAAGTATTGTTTTGGGCATAAATTTCACCATTCATCCCTTTTACAATAAGGTTGTAAGTCATATGTAGTCCAAGACCTGTTCCTTGACTTTTGTGTTTTGTAGTAAAGTAGGGATCAAATATTTTAGGCAATACTTCTACAGGGATTCCACCTGCATTGTCCATAAAATGTAATAAAATGAAATTTTCTTTCTTTTCTATAGTTATGAATATTAATTTATTTTCTATATTTGTATTACTATTTAATGCATCTTTTGCATTGTTATAAATATTCATAAAACATTGTAATAATTCATTTTTATAGCCGTTGAGAATTATGCTTGTATCGATATTTTGAACAATATGGATATTGTGATTTTTTGTAGATGGTTCAATGAGATTGAGAAGACTTTGTAGAAAATCACTTGCTTTGAATTTTGATTTTACTCTATCCCCTTTTACGAAATTTCTAAAATCATCTATTGTTTTTGACAAGTATTGTACATTGTTATCAATTGCATCACAAGCATCAAATAAAAATTTGTCATCAAGTACTCCATATTCTTTTTGTACTTTGATACCTGTTGCACTTGTAGAAATTACTGAAAGCGGTTGTCTCCATTGATGTGCAATATTCCCTATCATCTCCCCCATTGATACAAGTTTTGCTTGTTGGAAAAGTTGTTTTTCTTGTTGTTTAAGAAGAGTAATATCTACAATACTTACCAATCGAACATCTCTATTTTTGAAATGATGACTTTTTAATAATACAGGTATTGAAGAGTTGTCTTTTTTTAAAACTCGAAATTCATAAGCTGGAGTATCTGCTTGTAAAAGTTTCCTTTTTGCCATAGTCTGATACTCTGTAGGAACAAATGATAATATCTCTTTCCCTATTAATTCTAATTTTGAGTTATACCCTAAAATTTCAACGGTACTTTGATTTACCTCAATACAAATCCCTTGTTTAAAAATCGTAATCCCTTCCACAGTTGCATTGATAATTTCATCAAACTCTTTAAGTGATTTTTTTAATATATATTGTTTGTAGATAAAAAATAAAAATAAAATAAAAATAAAAATAAAAATATATACTAAAATTGTATAATCAAAAGGTTTGTTAAAAGGTTTAGAAAACCACTTTTCTTGAATAATTTTTTTTGATTCATCTGAGATATTTAACAACATTTTATCTAATATACTTAAGAGCAACATATCATCATCTCTTACTGCCATTGATAATTTATATTGCATTCCTGTATATCCTGCTATTTGTAAAGTATCAAAGTTATATATGTTTTTATAATAAGATAATACAGGTAAAGTAGCTATTGTAAAATAAGCATCACCTTTCTCTACAGCCTCAAAAGCATCTTTATATCCTTTTGTTTCTAATATTTTTACATTTGGGTAGAGTGATTTTAATTTACCTATTAAACCACTATTTTCTTTTCTTGATATTTTTTTATCAATGATAGCATCAAGGTTGTCTACTAGGGGTTTGTCTTTTTTTGTTATGATTGCTAAATTATAAATAGAGTGAGGTTTTGTAAAGTTTGCATAAAGTTTACGATTTTCTGTTTCAATAGCAGCAGGGAGAATATCACATTTTTTATTTTTTAAAAACTCTTGAGACTCTCCCCAAGTTTTTGTTTTGACAAATTCAAACTCTAGACCACTTTCTTCCCCTATAAGTTTTAAAGTGTCTATGGAGATACCATTTGGTTCGCCATCTTTATTGGTAAACTCAATTGGTGTCCAATTTGGATTTGTACATACTTTTACAATCTTTTTCTTTGAGATATAGTTCTTTTCACTTTTTGTTAATTCATTATTTTTAGTATCCATTTTATATATTAAATCATCTAGTAAAAGCTGTGTATTTGAATCTCCTAGTAATCTATAAACATCATGAATTCTCTCCAATCTCTCTTTTTCAAGAGTTCCTATGGTATCAGTATTTTCATAAGCTAATAATTTTAGTTGATTTCCTTCATATATTAAAGCTTCTTTTGATTTGTTAAGAGAATTATATTTTTTATAGATCACTTCAGCTGTTTCTTCTATGTGTTCAAAGGCGTATTCCCAACCTTTTAATGAAGCATAGGTGAAGTTTTTAACAATATTAGGCTTTTGGTTTAAAAGTTTTCTATTTGTAACGAGAATATCACTATAAAAATCAAATCCATAATCTTTAGGATTAAAAATAACAGGTTCTCCACCTAATTGTTTTAATACATAAGGTTCATTTGAAATATATGCAACCATAATATCTGCGTGACCATTTAATAAATCTTTTACATTAAAAGTTTGTTTGATTATTTTCATATCATCTAATGCTGTTTTTTGTGAAAATAACATAGATAATAAAGAGGCATCGGTATTTAAGTCTGTAGTAGACATAAATTTTTTCCCTTTAAAATCTTGAAAATTTTTTATATTGGAACTTTTGTTAGTAAGGAGTACTAAAGGGGAAGATTGAAAAATAGCTGCTAAAAAAACTATATTATTTTTATTTTTTTCATTTATAAAGGCGGTTGATCGTACAATAGAAAAAGTTGCTTTTTCTTGTAGAATATCATCAACCATATTAACATTATCTTTCCACTCTTTTAAATTAACATTTAAAGAAACATCATTGTAAAAACCTTTCTCTTTTGCCATAATATATCCAGCAAATTGAAATTGGTATTTCCATTGCAATTGTAATGAAACATTTTCATTTGCAAGTACAAGAACAGTGAAAAATTGAAGCACAATAATTATTTTTCTTATCATCCTTAAAGTATAACTGAAACTCAATAAAATATTTATTACAATTGTTGTACAATTATAAAATGAATAAGAAAAAAATTTTTTTAACAAATGATGATGGTTGGGATGCAAAAGGTTTAAAAAAGCTTATAGAAGTTTTAAGTCCTTTTGCACAAATTACAGTTGTTGCACCTGCAACAGAAAAATCAGCATCAGCTCATAGTATGACACTTACGCGTCCTATGAAACTCATTGGAGTAGATGATGATTATTATAAAATGGATGATGGGACACCTACGGATTGTGTTTTTATTGGGGTAAATAATTTATATAATACAGAAATAGGGGATAAGCCTGATTTAGTAATAAGTGGGATAAATATAGGTTCTAATATGGGTGAAGATATTACCTATAGTGGAACTGTTGCAGGTGCTAGTGAAGCTGTACTTCAAGGGATACCTGCCATTGCAATAAGTCAAGTTTTTAATGACCTTAATAATGTGAATAAAGATGCGTGGGAATATGAGTTAGCATGTAGTGTGATTAAAGATATTGCACAAAAAATTTTAGAGGGGGATTTCCCTTTAGGAAAAAGAAAATTATTAAATATTAATATTCCACCTTGTGATATTGGAGAGTGTAAAGGGATAAAAATAACAAATGCAGGGTATAGAGAATATGGGAATGATTCTCATAGATATACAAGCCCAAGAGGTGAAGAGGTTTATTGGATAGGATTACATCCGCTAATATGGCAAAAAGTAGATGGAAAAATGTGTGATTTTGAAGCAATTAAAGAAAATTATGTTTCAATCACACCTATACAACTTGATATGACAAGTTATGATGATATAGAAAAATTAAAGGAATGGATACAATGAAAAATAGCTTTTACGATGAGTTATTAGGTGATATAAATAAATTAGTTGGTGATTTAAAAGATGAAAATGAATTGATTAAAATTTTAAAAAAAAGATTAACTAAAAAAGAGTTTCGATATTATAAATTAAAAGTAGAAAATGCTACAACTAAAGATATGATAAAAGAGTTAGGTGTTGATAACGAAAGATTTGAAGAGATAGAAGCACAAACTATTCATAAACTTAATCAAGAAAAAATAAAACAGGAACTTACTTTATCATGAGTTTTGTAAAAGCAATAATTTTATTTGCTTTTTTAGTGATATTTATAACAGGCTGTTCAAGAAAAATAGAGCAAAAACCACATTTAACAAAAGCAAATTTGGAAGAAGTTAAATGGGAAGAGCTCAAGGGCTTTGAAAATGATAATCTTGAACTATCTTTTGAAGTTTTTAAAAAAGCGTGTACAAAATCTAAAAGATATGATACTTTACAAGAGATTTGTAATAAAGCAACGCAATTAGATGCAAAAGACTCAAAAAAGTTTTTTACACAATTTTTTACACCTTATAAACTTTTGGATGATAACAATGTTGAAGAGGGTTTGATAACAGGATATTATGAACCTATTTTACATGGAAGTTTAGTGCAAACTGATGTTTATAAATACCCAATATATAAAACTCCTACAAATTTACTAACAGTGGATTTTTCTAGTTTATATCCTGAATTAAAAGATTATAGATTGCGAGGAAAAATTGTTGGCAACAAAGTAATTCCTTATGATAGTAGAGAAGATATAGAAACGCAAACTCATTTAGAAGCTATATGTTATGTAGATGATAAAATAGATCTATTTTTTTTACATATCCAAGGGAGTGGAAAAGTGCAACTTGAAGATGGAACAATCATCAATGTAGGATATGCACAACAAAATGGAAGAGGGTATTACCCAATAGGAAGAAAACTTATAGAAGAGGGATATATAGCTAAAGAAGATATGTCACTACAAGCTATTAGAAAATGGCTCAAAGAAAATCCAAAACAGATTGATGCTATACTTAATCTTAATGAGAGTTATATCTTTTTTCATAAAAGTGACAAAACTGCAACAGGAAGTTTAGGTGTCCCTTTAGTAGCGAATAGAAATCTAGCAGTGGATAGGAGCTATATACCATTAGGATTTCCAGTGTTTATTGATACAACAAATCCTCTTGATGAAACACCTATTCAGCAACTTATGGTAGCAGCAGATACAGGTGGAGCAATAAAAGGTGAAATTCGTGCAGATTTCTTCTTTGGAAATGGGGAAAAAGCAGAAAAACTTGCAGGTATAATGAAACAAAAGGGAAGTTTGTATATACTTATACCAAATAACATAAAAGAAACAGATGAGAATGATGAAGGATAAAGAGTGCATATAACAAATAAAATTTCTAATTTATTTCATAAATTTGCAACTTATGAATTTCCTAAAACGGTACAAAATATTATAAATATAGGGTATGTAAAGTTTTTGGGATTAGATATGAGAGAGTTTAAAGACCCAAAAAGTTACCCAACTTTAAATAAGCTTTTTACACGAGAATTAAATATACCAAGAGAGGTAGATCATAGTTTAGATAATTTTATAAGTCCAGCAGATAGTTTTGTCACACAATGTGGTCAAATAGAAGATGAAACAGCTCTTCAAATCAAAGGGATGAGTTATAGTGTAAGAGAGTTGCTTACAGATGAAATTTTGTATGATAATTTAGAAAAATTAAAAGAGGGTTCTTATGCAAATTTTTATTTAAGCCCAAAAGATTATCACAGATATCATGCTGTTTATAATTGTCAAATAACAAAGTTAGTTCATATTCCAGGAAAATTGTATCCTGTTAATCTTACATACCTTCACAAACAAGAAAATCTTTTTATTGAAAATGAAAGAGTAGTTTTAGAGTGTAAAACAGCTGATGAAAAACTATTTTATATGGTTTTTGTTGGAGCATTAAATGTTGGAAAAATGGCATTTACCTTTGAGGAAAAAGTATCCACAAATAGTGATATAATTTATCCCGTAACATATGAGTATAAGGATTTATATGTAAAAAAAGGTGATTGCCTTGGGTATTTTGAGATGGGTTCAACTGTATTGATATTTTGGGAAAAAGATATGGTTGAGTTAAATAATATTATCAATACCGAAGTTAAGTTCTCAAATATTATTGCTACAGTAAACTGATATAAAAAAGGAAAGAAAGAGTGAATTATAGATTTAAAGTAATAATTTTATTTTCACTTACAACTTTTTTATTTTCAAAAGAGTTAATTACTCCAATACCTTTAGAGACTAAGTACGATCAAAAAAAAGCTTTTTTAGGGAAAAAGCTTTTTTTTGATACAAGACTAAGTGACGATAATAGTATGAGTTGTGCAAGTTGTCATATTCTAGATGAAGGTGGAGATGATAATCTACAGTTTTCAGTAGGTATAAATGGACAAATAGGAAATATAAATGCACCAACAGTTTACAATAGTGTATTTAATATAGCTCAATTTTGGGATGGAAGAGCTGCAGACTTACAAGAACAAGCACATGGTCCAATTGAAAATCCAATTGAGATGGGAACGCAAATAAATAAAGTAATCAAAAAACTTCAAAAAGATACAGTTTTAAAAAAAGAATTCGATGAACTTTATAAAGAGGGAATCACTGCAAATAGTATCACAGATGCAATAGCACACTTTGAAACAGCATTAGTTACCCCAAATGCACCTTTTGATAAATATTTAAGAGGAGATGAAAATGCTATTGATGAGGATGCAAAAGAGGGATATAAACTTTTTGTAGAATATGGATGTATCTCTTGTCATAATGGTGTGAATATAGGGGGTAATTTATTTCAAAAAGTTGGATTATTAAAAGAATTTAAAACAACAGTACAATCATTGGGAAAATATGATGTTACAGGAAATAAATTTGATATTAATTATTTTAAAGTTCCAACTTTAAGGAATATTTCTAAAACTTCACCATATTTTCATGATGGTTCAATTTCCGATTTAAAATCTGCAATTAGAGTTATGTTGAGTATTCAACTAGGGGTAGCTGCTTCTTCTACTGAAATAGATAAAATCACTAAATTTTTAAAAACACTTGATGGTGAAATGCCAAAAATAATACAAAGTAATAATTAGTATGAAAAAACCGATAATATTTTCGATACTTTTTTTAATAGGTTTGTTTTGTTTGGGATATAATAAAATAGATACAAGAGATAAAATAACTAACTATTTTTATGTTAGTGAAAAGCTTGGAAAGATTTATACTCTTAATAATAATTTGGATCTTTTTAAAAGCAATATTTTGCATTATAATAATTATGATCATATTGAAAATGATATAACAGGGATAAAACAAAATTTTTTATTTATATCTTCAAATCATTCTATTCAAAATACTAATTTTAAAATAACTTTAGAAAATTTACAAAAAGATTTTGAGAAAAAGATATTTATTATTCAAAAAATAAAGTCATATAATGCAGTATTAAATAACTCTTTTCGATATATCCAAAAACTAAAATACAAAATAAAATCAAGAGAGTTAATAGAGTTGTATTTTACTATCTCAACTTTAGATAAAAATGAAAATGTCAACTACTCTGAATATTTAAATAAAATTGATACATTAAAAACCACAAATCGTTCTGAAAGAATCTTCTTATCCCATGCAAAAATATTATTTAATTATTTTCAAGATATGTCTTTCATACTTGAAGAAGATAGTGAGTTACAAATATTAGATAAATTGCAAAATCTTATGGATGAATATGATAGGTTATCTCACAAAAATATAAATAAGGCACATATTCTAGTAGCAGCATTATTTATTTTGCTAATCCTTTCTATCTTTTTATATTTGTATGATGCCTACAAAATATATATTAAACAAAAAGATTTAAAAAAGTTTAGAAATACTATTGAAAACAGCGATAATATAATAATCATTACAGATAGATATGAAAATATAAAGTTTGTTAATAGAGCATTTACTGAAAATTATGGGTATACAATGGAAGAGGTAGAAGGGGAAAAACCTTCTATACTAAAATCAGGTGAACATGATGATAAGTTTTATAAAGAACTTCATGAAACTATACATGGTGGTAAAAAATGGGTAGGTACATTTATTAATCTTGATAAATCAGGTGAAAAACAATATGAAAAAGCTTCAATAACACCTATTTTTGATGATAATGGAGATATAGAAGAGTTTGTGGCTATTAAATTAAATATTACAAAAGAGATAGAAACACAACAGGCTTTACGAGAAAGTGAACAAATGATGATGCAACAGTCAAAAATGGCTAGTATGGGAGAGATGCTTTCAAATATTGCACATCAATGGAGACAACCATTATCAATAATCTCTACAGTCGCTAGTGGGATAAAGGTAAAAAAACAATTTTCGACACTGAGTGATGAAGAACTTGTAAAATATATGGATGATATAGGAGACTCAGTACAATTCTTATCAAAAACAATTGATGATTTTAGAGATTTTTTCAAACCAGATAAACAAAAAGTTGAATTTAGTGCTATAAGTGTTGTTGATAGAAGTTTAAAAATTTTAGAAGCAAGTTTTAAAAATCATAATATTGAAATAATTAAAAAAGTTCGAGATGTGAAGCTTCTTCAGTTAGATGGAGAGTTGATGCAAGTTTTAATTAATGTATTAAATAATGCAAAAGATATTCTTAAAGAAAATGAGATAGAAAACAGAGTAATTGAGATAGAGGCATACCAAAAAAATAATAGAGCAATTTTTACTATTCATGATAATGCTGGAGGTGTTCCAACAAATATTGAGGAGCATATATTTGAACCATATTTTACAACGAAACATAAGTCTCAAGGTACAGGAATAGGGCTTTATATGTCTCATCAGATTATTACAAAACATATGGAAGGTTTTATTAGTGTTGAAAATACACCAATAACTTATAAAAATAAAGAGTATATTGGTGCAAAATTTACTTTAGATATACCGTTAAAGTAATTTAAATAATTGTTTGGTGTAAAATAGAACATTTTGAAAGTGTTGGAGTATTCTCAAGTTTTGCATGAGAAAAAATGTCATCAAAACTATATAATAAACTATCATAAATATATACATATATCTCATCTCCAATCTCTAAAAATGTACTTTCTCCAAATTTAGTATAACTAGTAGCCCCAATACTTATTATCAAGCCTTCTGGATAGTTACATTGTTTAATGTAGCTATTTAAATCTTCAAGTGGACCTTCCTCTTTTTGAGTATTTAATTTATTGATAATCCAGTTTTTTAATTGAGCATAAAAATAATTATAGGTTTCTACAGGGCTATCTTCTCCATAAGGATAAATAACCCCATCTCTTTTGAGAAAAGAAGCTATATGATAACTTCCCATTATTCCCCCTTTTTCAAATTTATCTATAGGAATTATTTGCGAGGAGATACCTTTTGTTTCCTCCCCCCAGTTTTTTTTCTCACTTATCTTTTTTGCTCCCTCTTTTCTTATACTACAATCATTATAAGCTGTAAAAAAATTTGGGATAATATCTTTTACTTTATTATTTTCATAAATTACTTCACATATAAGTGCAACTTCTGGTTCCATTTGTAGGTTTCCCTCTTTTGTTCGAGGGTGTCTTATATTTTCACTTGAAAGGGGATATGTTCCTAAAAAAGAGTTATTAAGTGGCAAATAAAAAGGGAATATTCCTTTTGGTGCTTTTTGATCTTCTACTTTTACATTAATAAAATCACTTGCTTCTCCCGCTTGTTCTAAATGGTGTGCAAAATTTCCTGCTATCCCAAAACCTATAAATTTTTTTAAATGTTGTTTACTCATATCTCTTCTTCTTAAATTATTTTTTTGATTGTAACATAACTTGTTTTATGCTAATATATTATAAATTAAAAAAGGATATAAAATGTCAACAACAACACAAATAGAAACAATCGAATTATCTGGAACAAAAAAAGGTGTAATCAGTATTGCAAATATTACAGAACCTTATGGTGCTGGAACAGATCCTGTTACAAGTATTGGTATATCACTAGTTGGGAATGATGTGGAGTGGAAAGTTCATATTCCAAAAGAAAATATAGATGATGTGATAGAAGCACTTAAAAAAGCAAAATAATATTTAACTCTATTCGTTAAAAAACATGAAGATAAATTAAGTGATTTTTTATCTTCATTTATCTCTTAAATTAAGGGGAAAACTGAGTGAAAAACTTATAATCAACTCTCCTTATTTGTTCATATTACATTAATATTAATATGATACTATTATACCTTAAAATTAAAACAAAGGTGGTCTATGAAAAATATTTTAATAATATTGTTTTTTATAACTTCATTATTTTCTGAAGATGGTTTTTTAGAGCCTGATAAAGCTTTTCAAACAACAATCACGAAAAATGATAATGGTGTTGAGTTTAAAATTGTTTTAGATAAAACAATTTATTTATATGACGAATTTTTAAAAGTATCAATCAAAGAACCAAAACAAATTGATATAACAAAAGAACTCACAATTGCTTCTCCTATAGAATATGATGGTTTTCAAGTACATTTTCATGAAGTTGTTATTCAAGTACCACAAAGTTTAATAGATGAAAAAATAGGTGCTGGAAATAATTATACTTTAGAACTAGGATATCAAGGTTGTTCGAAAAAAGGTTTATGTTATTCACCTATGTCCAAAGAGTATAAATCAGATATAACCCCAACAGTTGCTTCAAAAAAAACATCTTCTAAAGAAGTTGTAACAACTGCAAATGAACCTGTAAATGAAACAGATGCAATTGCTCAAACTTTAAAAGATGGAAGTATTCTTCTAATACTTGCTACATTTTTTGGATTTGGGTTATTGCTTGCTTTAACACCTTGTATATTTCCTATGATTCCTATTTTATCTGGTATTATTGTAAAAGAGTCAAATAAAGCAGATGGAAAGATGTCTGCAGGTCGTGGATTTTTCCTTTCTTTAGTGTATGTTCTTTCTATGGCAGCAGCTTATACAATAGCAGGTGTACTAGCAGGAGTATTTGGTGCGAACATTCAAGCGATGCTTCAAAATCCATATGTAATTGTGGCATTTGTTGCTATTTTTATAGCATTGGCTTTTTCAATGTTTGGATACTATGAGATAGGACTTCCAGCTTCTTGGCAAACAAAATTAAATAAAACAAGTGATGAAAGTAGCAAAAAAGGTGGTCTTGTAGGTATTGCAGTGATGGGATTTATCTCTGCTCTTATTGTAGGTCCTTGTGTTGCACCACCACTTGCTGGAGCTTTAGTATACATAGGTCAAACAGGTGATGCAGTCTTAGGTGGACTTGCTTTATTTGTGATGAGTTTAGGTATGGGTATGCCACTTCTTGCTATTGGAGTTGGAGCTGGTAAATATATGCCAAAACCAGGTGGATGGATGACAACAGTATCTAAAGTATTTGGTGTAGTGATGTTAGCTGTTGCTATTTGGATGCTTGATAGAATTGTACCTTTTTTAGTTACAACAATACTTATTATGATACTTGCTATGGGAAGTGCATTTTATTTAATCAAAAGTGGAAATAAATTTGGGAAAGTTGTAGCAGTTATTTTAATGGTAGCATCTTCATATTTTTTAATGCAAACTATGACAGCAAAAGAGGATAAACTTCACTATACATATGTAAAAACAGTTGAAGAGTTTGACAAAGTTGTAGCACACTCAGCAAAACCAGTTATGATTGATTTTTGGGCTACTTGGTGTGTAAGTTGTGTAGAACTTGATAATATCACTTTCAAAAATCCAGTTGTACGAGAAGAGCTTAAAAACTATCTTTTAGTAAAAGTTGATGTAACAAAAAATACAGATGATGATAAAGCATTGATGAAAAAATTCAATCTCTTTGGACCACCAGCATTAATTTTTTATAAAGATGGTGTTGAAGAAAAAAATAAAAGAATCATCGGTTTTAAAAATGCTGAAGATTTCTTAAAAATTGTAAAATAAGTTAGAATGGATTTAATTTCTTACATAGATAGAGGAGGGATAATAGTATATATCTTAATAGTTATGAATATTATTGGATTTACTATTATGCTTTGGAAAACTTTTGTATTTTTTCTTGCAAATATGAATATAAATCAAATTGCACAAGATATAATCTCTAGTTTAAAACTAACAAAAGAGTACGAAATAGCACAAGTGCAATCAACAGTTGCTTTACGAGTAAAAAAATTAGAAACAGGACTCAATACAGTAAAACTTATAGCTTCACTATCTCCTCTTATTGGACTTTTGGGAACTGTTGTTGGTATTTTAAATGCCTTTGATAGTATAAGTCATCTAGGACTTGGTGACCCCACTGTGTTTTCAAGTGGAATTAGTATTGCTCTTATTACAACTGTTGCTGGTCTTCTTGTGGCTATTCCACATTATATAGGATACAACTATTTTATAGGTAGCTTAGATAGTATGGAGATAAAACTAGAAAAAATAATTCTTGATAAGATAGACTAAGAGATTATGCGACATAAAAAAAGAGAGATTCTTACCCCTGATTTAACACCACTAATAGATATAGTTTTTATACTTTTAATATTTTTTATTGTGAGTTCTGTGTTTAAAAAAGAGGAGTTGGCATTAAATTTATCACTTCCAAGTTCTAGCGCGCAAGAGCTTGAAGTGGAGATAAAACAACTCAATATTGAACTCTCACCTACATCTTTAGCATATCTTGGTAAAGTTGTTGATTTTACGCAATTTGATATTCAATTAGCAAATGTGACAAAAAAAGAGATCCCTGTAATATTAAGAGTGGATAAAGAGGTAAAATATGATAGGCTTATTAAAGTTTTAGATCTCTTACAAAAATACTCTTTAAATAACTTAGCTTTAGTTACTCAAGAGGATTAACTAAAAACTTTTACGATATTTTTAAGGGAGAGTTTTAACTCATCAAATGGTAAAGCAACATTTATTCTAAAACATTTTTCTCCCTCTTTTTGTGAAAAACTTTTCCCATCATTAAGCAACACTTTTGCTTCATTTGTAAGTTTTGCAAAGATCTGCTTATGGGAAAATTTAAACTGTGAAAAATCAAGCCAGATAAGATAAGTAGCTTCATTATGAATAACTGTAAGTTTTGGTAAATGATTATTAAAATATTCATAGGTAAAAGTACAGTTTTTTTCTAGATAACTGCTAAGTTGTTGAATATAAACTAATCCTTTTTTACTATAAGCACTTTTAATTGCAATTGGTGCAAAAATATTGAGTTCATCTATATATCTTTTTTTTATCTCTTGATGCAGTTGAGTATTTATAGATTCATTTTTACAAAGAGTATAGGCTATTTTTACCCCTGCTAGATTAAATGATTTTGTTGGGGAGTTTAACACAACACAATTGTTGTGGCACTCTTTTACATCTAATATAGAATGAAAAGAGGTAAAACAAATATCACTGTGAATCTCATCGCTTATGATAATTATATTATTTTTTTGACAAATTTTTGAAAGTTTTTGTAACTCATTTTTACTCCATGCACGACCTATTGGGTTATGTGGATTACAAAGTATCAATAGCTTTGTTTTTTTTGATATTTTCTTTTTTAAATCTTTAAAATTAAACTCATATTTATCATCTACTTTTTTTAACTTATTTTCTATAAGTGTTCGGTTATTAAGTTTCACAATATCATAAAATGGAGGATATACAGGGGTTTGAATAATCACTTCATCGTCTTCATTACTTAAAGCACAGATACAACAAGCAAGAGAGCTTAGAACGCTTGGCATAAGATGTATGTCTTTTTTTTCTATTTTTAGTTTATATCTCTCTTTTTGCCAAAAGATAATAGAATCAAACAGTGCTTTGTCAATATGAGGATACCCCATCACTTTTGTTTGCAGTGTTTTTTCTAAATCATCTAAAATAAATTTAGGTACTTCAAAATCCATATCTGCAATCCACATAGGCTTTGTATCTTTAGAAACTTGAAATCTTTTTTCAATAGCATCGTATTTTATGCAGTTTGTATTTTGTCTATTTATATGTTTATCAAACTGTGTCATTATTTTTTCTTCCAAACACTACATAAACTAAAAGTGTGTTGATATTTTCTACAATGCTCTTGTATCACAAACTCCACCTCAAAAGGTTTTTCTACTATTGTGAAGTTTTCTAATAATATTTTATTAAGGGTATCTTGAGAGTATATAGGAGTATTATTTTCTATTTTCCCACCTAGCCACTCTTTTTTATCAACATACTCTTCACTCCAAGTAAAAGGGGAAGCTATGATCAATATCCCATTTGAGTTGAGTTTTGAAGTGATATCAGCTAAAAACTTTCTACTATCATAAAGTCTATCTAGTAAATTTATAGCTACTATCATATCGTAGGAGTGAAAATTTGGTTTTAGATTACAAGCATCCCCTTGCCAAAATTCTAACCCTTCCATATCAAGAGTTTCAAGTTCTAAATCTTTTAGCGTGATAGTTTTATCTTTTGTAATATCCCCTTCAACTTTTTGTTTATAATTAATATGTTTTTTCTCTTGTAGATCAATAGCTACTTTGATAAATCTAGCTGAAAAATCTATCCCTGTGACACTTGGAAAATATTTTTTAAGTTCAAAACTACATCGACCTACACTACACCCTAAATCTAAAACTTTTTTTGTATTATCATTACTATATTTTTTCGCAATTTTCGCAATTGTTTTAGGGAAGTTCTTTACTCCTAAATACTCCTGCCCATAATGAAACTCACAATACTGAGCTACTATCTCATCACTTTCATAATACTCAACCTCTTCATTGATATTTTCAGTTGTGTGAATATATCTAAATCCAGCATGTTGATAGAAATGTTTTCTAAAAGCATATCGTGCACTTTTAAGTATCTCATTTCCTTTACTAGCCCATGAACCACCTTTGATAAGATTGTGTTTACCATCAAAAGTGGGAACAGAAAAATCATCATAAATAGGGTGTACTTTAAATCCATCAAAGGCATCTATTGGTGTACTACTCCACTGCCATACATTTCCAACTACATCATAAAAATCACCATGTTTAAACATATCAATTGGAGTTGAGGAAGAGTATTGATGATTGATATTTGCCTTTTCTAAAACTTCATTAGGGAGATTACAAACCTCTCTTAATCTATAATAATGTGCTTCAGTTGGAAGAGTGATATTTTTTGAAAGTTTTTCACTTTTGTATTTACAAAAAGCTTCTGCTTCGTAACAGTTTACTTCAACTGGCCAATTAAGTGGCATGGGTATAATTTTTGTTAATGCTCTATATTTGTAGCCTGTTGTATCTTCTATCCAAAAAGGTGGGTGTTTGATATTGTTTTTATCTTTCCATTCCAAAGCTTCTTTTGTCCAAAATCTAGAAGTAGCGTATCCGTTATCATTTACAAATTCTAAATATTCACTATTAGATACCAAATATTTAGATGCTTCAAAATTTTCTATATTTACAACATTTTTGCCATATTCATTATCCCAACCATAAAAATCATTACTTTCATGTGATTTTCCTAAAACTACAGTATCCCCAGATACTTGTAAGAGTTCATTGGTTGGTGCAATATCACTATTTTCAAATATTTTAAAATAAGATGTATCTTTAACAAATTTTATATTAAGTTGTCTATGTAATACAGAAGATGTTTCAAAGTGGATATTTTCATGCTCAATCCCCATAATAATAATCCACATAGGAGATTCCCAAGTTATAGGAAGTGTGAAGTTTACTGTTTGTATATATTCCACGACACTATGTTTTACTTTTTCTCGATACTCTTTTGTTTTTGCCACAGTTGGGAATTGAATATTTTGTAAATCATCCCAACTCATCTCATCGACACCTATAGCAAAAATAGATTCTAGTTCAGGGTCAATTCGTTTTGAAATTTGCTGTGCTAAAATAAGTTTATTGATGTAAAAAACAGCAGTATGTCCAAAATAAAAAATAAGTTTATGTCTTAATGAATCTGGTTGTTCATAAAAGATATTTTCATCTATGAATATATCAAATACTTTTTCAAAACTCTCAAAAGTTTCTAAAAAATACTCTCTAATCTCTTCCCTTTTTTTCTCAATACTATTCCCATCTAATGCTATATTTCTTTGTTTCAAAACTTATCCTATTTTTTATTTAATTTTATTCTACCAAAAGATTGATTTGATACAATAATATCTACAACAATTTAAGGAAAAAATAATGGCAACAGCAGCAGCAAGACATATATTAGTAGCAGATGAAGTGGTTTGTAATGAACTAAAAAAGAAAATAGCAGCAGGTGAAACAACATTTGAAAAAGCGGCAAAAGAGTATTCACAATGTCCATCAGGGCAAGAGGGTGGAGATCTAGGAACTTTTCCAAGAGGTGCTATGGTTCCTGAGTTTGATAAAGTGGTATTTGAAGAGGAAGTAGGGGTTGTTCATGGACCAGTGAAAACACAATTTGGATGGCACTTATTAGAAACAACTTCTAGAGAAGACTAGGAGATAATATATGGCAAAATCAAAAGAACATAGCTTTGACATCTCTGCAAAACTTGATATGCAAGAGATGAAAAATGCAGTAATTCAAGCACAAAAAGAGGTTGACAATCGTTATGATTTTAAAGGTATCACAAAAGAGATAGATTTAAGTGAAGGTGCAAAAACACTAACACTTATTAGTGCAAGTGATAATAAAATTGATGCAATGAAAGATATAATGATCTCTAAAATGAACAAACGAGGTGTATCTATAAACTCAATAGAGGAACTAAAAGCAGAAGATTCAAGTGGAAATAATAGAAAATTCACTTATAAAATCATAGATAGTATTGAAGCAGATGAAGCAAGAAGAATACAAAAAGAGATTAAAGATTTAAAACTCAAAGTAACAGCTGCAAATCAAGGTGATGAGATACGAGTAAGTGGAAAAAATTTAGATGATTTACAAAAAGTTATAGCACACCTAAAAGGGTTAGAGGATTTAAAAGCCCCATTGACTTTTGATAATTTTAGATAGATAAATTGTAGGTTTCCTACAATTTATTTGCAAGTCTCACATCTCTTCGTCGTTTCCCATCTTCAAATCGTCTTTTACACTCTTCTGACTTTGGATTTAAAGGTGGCACGCTTGTTGGTTTTTTATCATCACCTAAAGCAACCATAGTAAAATAACATGTGTGAGTATGAGTTACAATCTTTTTTTGGATATTTTCTGAAACTACTTTTATCCCTATCTCCATAGAAGTATTCCCAGTATAATTAACATGTGCAAAAAATGTTACAAAATCTCCTACAAAAATAGGATGTTTGAAAAGTACTTTATCTACAGAAAGTGTTACAACATAGTGTCCACAATATCGCGTAGCACAAGCATAAGCTATTTGGTCAAGATATTTTAAAAGCTCTCCACCATGAACATGCCCTGTAAAGTTTGCTTTATCTGGGGTCATCAATACACTCATTTGCATTGATCTTATATCTGTATTTAAAACATTACTTTCCATTTTACTCTCCAAAATTTAATATAATAAAATCTTATCATCACTGTATAGTATTAGTATAGCATTCTATGCTAATTTAATCTAATAATTTTTTATATTCATTTTCAGTTAAGGTTGCCACACCTAAGTTTATAGCTTTATCATATTTACTTCCAGCATCTTCCCCATATATTAAAAAATCAGTTTTCTTAGAAACACTTCCAGATACTTTTGCTCCTAGATTTTCAAGTTGCTCTTTTATAATTCCACGACTTACACTCATAGTACCTGTAAGTACTACAGTTTTATCTTTAAATGGATTCTCTACGATGACTTTTTTTTCTTGAACTGTTGGTTGAATAATCTCAAAAAGTCTTTCCATAATTGTTTTATTTACTCGCATAAATTCAAGTAAACTATTTGCCATCTGCTCTCCAAAACCATCTAGTTGTTCTAACTGTTCAAAAGTAACATTTAAAATATCCAAGCCAAACTCTAGTGCTATTTGTTTACTAGCAACTTCCCCTATATGTTCAATCCCTAGTGCGTTGATAACTCTATGAAGGTCACTTCCTTTTGTAGCTTCTATAGCATTTAAAAGATTATTGATTTTTTTGGCTTTAAAACTCTCTAACCCATCTAAATCTTCATATTTTAAACTATACAGATCAAGAACATCTTTGATTTTTTCTTTATTTACTAAAAGTTCTACTATTTTGTTTCCAAGACCATCTATGTTCATACAGTTTTTTGATGCAAAATAGATGATACTATTTACTACACGACTTGGACAGTCGAGGTTTTGACACTTAATAAGTATATCTTCAACTAAAAGTTCACTGTTGCATTTTGGACAGTTTGTTGGTGGTGTTATATTCTCTTCACTCCCATCTCTTCTCTCAACTAAAACTTTTGTGATTTTAGGGATAATATCACCACTTTTAATAATAATAACTTCATCGCCTATTTTTAAATCAAGTCGTTTAATCTCATCAAAGTTATGTAAAGTTGCACGAGCTACAGTTGAACCATCAATAAGTGTAGGCTCTACCTCGGCAACGGGTGTGATAGCTCCCGTTCTTCCAACTTGTAAAATAATATTTCTTACTTTTGTAGTTTTCTCAACAGCAGGAAACTTATAGGCACAAGACCATCGTGGGAATTTTACTGTATAACCTAAGTCACTTTGTGCTTCTAGTGAATCAATCTTGATAACCATCCCATCAAGACCCATAGATATAGTATCTCTTTGTTTAATAATCTCATGATAGACCTCTTCAATCTCTTCAACAGTTGTACAAATCTTTTGAATAGGCGGTTTTTCAAATCCAAAAGAGTGGATGAAGTTTATCACTTCACTACTTTTTTCAAATTCTAGTGAGTTTTGCCCTACGCCCCAAACATTGAAAAAGAGTTTTCTTTTTGCTGTAATGGAACTATCAAGTTGTCGTAAACTTCCAGCAGCTGCATTTCTAGGGTTTGCAAATGGTGCTTCACTATTTGCTAATCTCTCTTGGTTTATCTTCAAAAAGTCATCTTTTTTGATAACAACTTCACCCCGTATCTCAATTAAACCATCGTAAGGGATAGTTAAAGGTACAGATTGGATTGTTTTTGCATTTATCGTTACATCTTCCCCAACAGTTCCATCACCTCTCGTGATAGCTTGTTTTAAAGCACCCTTTTCATAAATAATATTTAAACTTGCCCCATCAAATTTTGGTTCACAAACAAACTGCATAGAATTACGATCAACCACTTTACTAGCCCGTTTTATCCAATCTTCTAATTCTTGAGTATTAAAAATATCTTCTTGAGACCACATACGACTTAAATGCTTTGCTTTAACAAAACCATCTAAAACAACTCCACCAACTCTTTGTGTAGGAGAGTTTGGGTCTAATAAAGTAGGATTTGACTCTTCAAAACCTAAAACTTCACGATTGAGTTTATCATACTCCTCGTCTGTTGCTATTGGGTTGTCATCTACATAATATGCTTTTGACCATGTTTTTAAAATCTCTACTTTTTCTTTGTATTGTTGTTGTGTCATTAAAATTCTCATTAGTTTATAGTATTAAAAAAGTATTTTACCAAATCAATGATTTGGTTTATATTTGTTTAGCTTAAAGCTAAATATATTTTAAAATAAACCATAAAAAACTCACAAAATATTCTCCAAAAAACTTCTAAAGTTATAAAAGCTAAAAACATATAGAGTCTATATTTAGCATTGTTTATCTCTAGTTTATTTTTCTTAAAATAGTAATAAATAACAAAAGGTACAATAACAGCACCTGTTATGTAAACAAAACCAATTATATAGGGTGTGATTAAAAAGTTAAAGTTAAAAAAATCGTCCATAGTTATCCTTTTTTAATTGTAAAAATTAAATTTTTTAAGCTTCTATTCTCATCTATAGTTTCAAACTCTTCAACATTTTCAAGTCGCTTTATAAATCTAAAACTAGGTGCAAACTCTTGAAAAATATTGATTATAAAATTTTCATCTAAATTAGGAGCATTTAAACAAGCCATCACTATACAATCATCACTTGCAAACTGATGAAGTTTTTTGATTATTTTTTGATAATCTTTTGTTGCTTCAAAGCTTCCTCTTTGAAAAGTTGGTGGGTCTATGATGATTATATCAAATGGGGCTTCTCTTTTGATTCTTCCAAATGATTTTAAAATATTGTGTGGATAAAATTTTACTTTTGAGGTATCTAGATTATTAAGCTGATGATTTTCTCTTCCTGTGTGTAAAGCACCTTTTGACATATCCATATTGACAACACTTTTTGCTTCCCCTTTAAGTGCTGCTAAACTAAAGCCGCAAGTATATGAAAAAAGGTTTAAGACTGATTTATCTTTTGCTATAGATTGTATATAAGCTCTTCCATTTTTCATATCAGGGAAATAACCACTATTTTGATTTGATTGGAGATTGAGTTTAAATTTAAGTTGATTTTCGTAAGCTATATTTTCATCTTTTAGTGTTCCTACTATTGCTTGTGTAGTCGTTTTTTCTATGTAGCGTCTTTGTAAGATAATAGTAGAGTGTCTTGTGTTTTGTATAAAATTTGTAAGCATATCTAAAAGCTCAGTTTCTTGTTGTACGGCAACTTCTTCATAAAATGCTACACTTAAAATATTATCAATAGAATCAATAGTTAAAAATTTCCAATCTTCATAAATTCCACCTCTACCGTGAAAAATTCTTTTAAATTTGTTACTAAGATGTAAGCTATTTTTTTCTAATACTTTTTTTACTGTATCCACTAACAAATCTCTTGAACTCTCCCTACATCTCCATTTGTCAGTCTTACTTTTATTCCATGTGGGTGTGTTGGTGAATTTGTCAGAATATCTTTAACAACTCCAGCAGTTAATTTTTCACTTCTTTGGTCTTGTTTTAAGACAATATTTACTTTTAAACCTTGTTTGATATTTATTCTTTTTTTTCCGTCCATATTAAAATCCTCTATTTTTATGAGATTATATCTATTGTTTGCTATAATCTTACAAATAGAATTTTGGAGAAGAGATGAGTTATAGTGAGATATTTATTATGGGTTGGAACCTTAATGCTTTGATGTTTGTTGTTAATCTAGTCTTAGCATTGAATGTTATAAAATCAAATGATCCAGTTGAGGTATCAAGAGCCCATGAAAAACTAGGGCAGTTAAAAGAAGAGGTTGATATGTACTATCCAAACAGAGGTTTAGAAACTATAGCTACTTACCTTATCCCTTTTACTGCTTTTTATAGAGTATCGTTCCGATTATATGAGATGAATATGTTTTTTAAAGCAAATCAAAAAGCAAGTATGTTTGACTTTATGATTTATAGATATGAAAAAGATATTCAAGTAGCTAAAACCAAATAGTAACTTTTGTATAATAAAATTATATGAAATAGTAATAAAGGTTAAAAATGGAATTAAAATCACTCTATGTATCACCTCAAGAGATAGAAGCAGGTGCGGTAGCTGTATCTTTTGGATTTATGGCACTTTTGAAAAGAAAATATGAAAAAGTCGCATTCTTTAGACCAATAGTATCACAAGTTCCAAACAACGATATAGACCTTGTTGTCAATAATTTTAAATTACAAATGGATAAAAAAGATTGTTATGGAGTAGATATACAAAGAGCAAAAGAGCTAATATCTGCAAATAAGATAGACAAACTGTATGAGATACTTATAGAAAAATATGAAAGTCTTAAAGCAAATTATGATTTTGTATTGATACAAGGGGTGAGTGGAGATAGTTTATCCATGATTGCTGATTTTGATATCAATTTGGAGTTAGCAAAAAACTTTGATACAAGTTTTATTGCCGTTTTAAATGGAAAAGATAAGAGTTATATACAGCTTTTAGAAGATATTTCAATGGAAGAATCAAATATAAAACATAGTGGTTGTATCCATTTCGCTACTTTTATAAATCGTACAAAAAAAGAATATATAGAAGATATTGAAAATAGTAAAAAAGATTATTTATTATACTGTATAGAAGAGGTTCAAGAACTATCTGCTTTAACTATTTGGGATATACAAAATAAACTAGATGCCAAAGTAATTTTTGAAATACCAGAATATCTTCATAGAACTATAGACCATATAAAAGTGGCAGCTATGAGTTTTGATAACTATATTAAATATATTCAACCAAATGACTTGATAATTGTTCCAGCTGATAGAAGTGATATAGTTGTGGGTTCTATTGCTGCGGTTCATTCTAAAACAATACCGAGTATTAGTTGTATACTTTTAACAGGTGATATGAAATTAAAAAAATCAATCAAAGAACTCTTGAAAGGCTTTAATACACATATACCAATTTTGAAAGTGGAAGAAAATACTTTTGAAATTACGAAAAAAGTATCAGATATAAAAGCTATAATTAAAGCAGATAATAAAAGAAAAACTTCAATAATTGAAGGACTTTTTAACTCTTCTGTGGATATAGATGCTATTGAAAAACACTTATTATCTCAGACAAATCACATAGTTACACCTTTGATGTTTGAATACTCTTTATTAAAAAGAGCAAGAGAAAATAAACAAATTATAGTATTACCAGAAGCAAACGATGAAAGAATTTTAAAAGCGACACAAATTCTTCTTAATTCTGAGGTAGTAGATATAGTTTTATTAGGAGATGAGGTTGAGATAAAACATAGAGCAAGTTTATTGGGACTTAGTATTGATAAAGCAATTATAATTGACCCAACAACTTCAGAACATCTTGCAATGTTGAGTGAGGAGTTTTATAATATACGAAAACATAAAGGGCTTACATTAGAACAAGCTTCAGAGACACTTCAAACAGTTCCAAATTATTTTGCAACTATGATGGTACAAACAGGACTAGCTGGTGGTATGGTAAGTGGAAGTATTAGTACAACAGCAGATACCGTAAGACCAGCGTTACAAATTATAAAAACAACGCCTGATACACCAATAGTTTCAAGTGTATTTTTTATGTGTTTAGAGACAAAAGTTTTAGTATACGGAGATTGTGCAATTAATCTTGACCCAACAGCTGTTGAATTAGCAGCTATTGCAAAAAGTAGTGCTCAAACAGCATCTGCATTTGGGATAGAACCAAAAGTAGCGATGCTTTCATATTCTACAGGGCAAAGTGGAAGTGGAGATGATGTAGAGAAAGTTAAAGTTGCTACAAAAATATTGCAAGAGGAGGGGGGACTTTTAGTTGAAGGACCTATTCAATATGATGCGGCTATTGAAAAAAGTGTAGCTAAACAAAAGTTACCAAATAGTTTAGTAGCTGGAGATGCAAATGTACTAATATTTCCAGATTTAAACACAGGAAATAATACCTACAAAGCAGTTCAAAGAAGTAGTGGTGCTGTTGCTATTGGTCCAATTTTGCAAGGGCTTAATAAACCTATAAATGACTTAAGTCGAGGTTGTTTAGTAGAAGATATTGTAAATACCATAGCGATTACTGCAATACAAGCACAATCAATAGAAAAAAACAAAAAAGGGATAAAATGAAAATCTTAGTACTCAATAGTGGTAGTTCATCGATAAAATACAAACTTTTTTGTAAAGAAGATATGAAAGAGCTTAAATGTGGTATTGCACAAGAGGTAGACTCACACAAAGAGGGAATTGAAAAAATACTGAATAAACTTAAAGAAGAAAATCATATTAATGACCCAAAAGATATTTTTTGTGTGGGACATAGAGTTGTTCATGGAGGAGATTTTTTTACAAAAGCTACAGTAGTAGATGATGAAGTGATCAAAAAAATAGAGATACTTTGTGAACTAGCCCCTTTACATAATCCTGCAAACCTTGAAGGGATAAAAGCAATAAGTGCAACACTTGGAGATGTTCCACAAGTGATAGTATGTGATACAGCTTTTCACCAAACAATTCCAAATTATGCAAGTTTTTACCCACTTCCTTATGAATACTATGAAAAATATCATATTAGAAAATATGGATTTCATGGTACTAGTCATCAATATATTGCACAAGAAGCTGCAAAACAATTAGGCAAAAAACTTGAAGATTGTAATTTAATCACTTTACATTTAGGAAATGGCTCAAGTGCTTGTGCTATAAAAGATGGAAAAAGTATAGATACATCTATGGGATTTACACCATTAGAGGGTTTAATGATGGGGACAAGATGTGGTGATATTGATGGTTCACTTGTGTATTATCTTCAAGAAAAGTTACATTGTTCAAGGGAAGAGATTTATAATATTCTTAATAAAGAGAGTGGTTTTAAAGGACTTTGTGGAACAAATGATTTACGAGAGGTGATACGACTTATAGATGAAGAGTGTGATACACATGCGAAACTTGCTTTAAATATGTTTATTTATAGAGTGAAAAAATATATTGGAAGTTATCTTATGATTTTAGGAAAAGTTGATGCTATAGTTCTAACTGGAGGAATTGGGGAAAATAGCCAATTTGTCCGTCATGCTATTTATGAAGCAACAGATAAGTTTGACTTAGCACATATTACTATCAATACAGATGAAGAAAAGTCTATAGCTACGCAAGCAAGGGAACTTTTAGATTGATACGACTTGGGTCAAATTCACAAACTAGGGCATTACTTTTAAAACAACATGGGATTGAATTTATTCAAGATGGTGGAGAGTTTGATGAAGATAGTATCACGATCAAAGAACCAAAAGAGTTTGTAAAAGTTGCAACAAAAGGGAAGTTTGAAGAACTTTATAAAAAATTTGGTTGTCAAGAGATGCCACTACTTGTAGCAGATACAGTTGTCACTTCAAATGGAGAGCTTCTACGAAAAGCAAAAGATAAAGAAGATGCAAGAAGAATGTTACAACTACAAAGTAACAATGAAGTAAGTATCATAACATGTATGATTTTTAAATCAACAGAGACAGAAATTTTTGATATATCTACTACTACATACCATTTTAAAAAGTTTGATAAAGATGATATGGAAAACTATATTCAAAGTGAGCAATGTATGGGGAAAGCAGGTGCAATAATGGTTGAGGGATTTTGTAAACCATATATAAAGTGTGTAGATGGGTACGAATCTACAGCAATGGGATTGTGTGTAGAGAAACTTTTACCTTATATCAAATAGTTTTTAGTATAATCATTTTTTTATAATATATAAGGATAAAACTTGATACTAAAAACGATACTTTTAATACTAATTACAACTTCAATATTTGCAACAGATGATAAAATAACTTTAGATTGGTTGGAAGAACAACCAAAAAGTTATGCAAAAGATTTTTATATCTGGAGATATTTAAATAACGATATAACACCACAAGAAGCTAATGAAGCTCTTAGTCAAGTAAAATATTTCAATAATAAAATCTTTAATAGATACATAGATAAATCAAATGATGAGGTGTACAAAGATTATAAAACTTGTACAAAATCAAAAACATCTATTTTAGTAAATAAAGCAGATTATTGTATAGAAGCAGGGCTTAGTATTTATGAAGCTACAAAACTATCAAAACAAAACCTCCAAAAAGTTATCAATAAAGTCAAAAATGAATATCCCAAATTTGCTTTAAAACTAGAAGTATTAAACTCAGCAATGCCTTTTAAAACTTTAGAATTAAGTAATAGTGAAACTTTTTTCGGTGTATTTAATCAATGTGGTGGAGCATATAGAGTAAAACATTTTAATCAATTCTTTCCAAAATCTTTAATAGAAAAACTCAAAAATGAAAAAGAGTTTGCCCAAACAGTCAAACTAATCGTAACAAATAACGCTATGCATAAAGCACAAAAATCACTACTAAGTCTTGATGCAAAAGAGCTTGATTTTAAAACAACTTTTCATTTAGCAATCAATGCAATCAAACATAAAAAAGAAAAAATAGCTTTACAGTATTTAAATTTCGCATATAAAAAAGCCTATTTTAAAATGGAAAAAGACAATATAACTTTCTGGCAATATCAATTAACAAAAGATAAGAAATATTTAGAAAAAATCGCAAATAGTTGGGATGTAAATATTTATACTTTATATGCAAATAATATATTAAAAAAAGAGCAACAAAATATTGTATATACAATTGAACAAAACAATAAGTTAAATGACAAATACGATATATTAAATCCATTTCAATGGCTAAAAGTTTTAAATGATACAAAAAAGTTAGATGAAAAAAAACTAAAAAAATATGAAGATACTTTTGTAACAGATGAAACTTTAGGACATTTAGCTTTTGTAAACGAAAGATACCATAAATATAGAAACTCTTATTTTGTAACACCATTTAAAAAGCATTTAAAAAACATAGACAAAGAGAGACAATCATTAATATACGCTATTGGGAGACAAGAGAGTAGATTTATCCCAACTTCTATCTCAAGTGCCTATGCTATGGGAACTATGCAAATTATGCCATTTTTAAGTAAAGCTATTGCAAAACAGCTTAAAGAACCATATGATATAGATAAACAACTTGAAGCTAAAACAAATTTAAAATACGCAAATCATCATCTTGACTACTTAACACGAAAATTAGATAATCCACTTTTTGTAGCGTATGCTTATAATGGTGGTATTGGATTTACTACACGATTACTAAAAAATAGATTGTTTAAAAAAGGGAAATATGAACCATATTTAAGTATGGAATTACTCCCTTATGATGAGACAAAAAAATATGGGAAAAAAGTGTTAGCAAACTATTTTGTTTATTATAATTATTTAAATCAAGACAAAAAGATGAATTTTCAAACACTTATTAATGGGATTAAAAATTACTAATACTATTCTTTCTCAAAAGTGATAGTTGCATTGTTTTCTAAAGAATCTTTAAAAACTAGATGTAGTTGTTTATCTTCTACATCATCAAAAGTTGTGATTTGGTAACTTGCCCAATTGTTTTTAAGAGCAATATTTTGAAATATTGGTTCATTTTTTGGTAGTTTACTTGTAGATATTTCGCTGTTTCCATTGAGTGTAAGAGAATAGGTTGTATTGTTATCTTCTGCTATATAAGTACCTATGAGAAAATTTTGTTTTTCGTTGTCCCATATTTTCGTATCTACAGAATTTAGGTAAGTAACATTTATAAGTGCTTGAACTTCTTTGTCTATAACTATTTTCCCCACTTTTGTATATTGTAAGTTTTGTCCAAAAATTGGTTCTTTGTTTAGAACAGAAGTTGCAGATTGATTACACGCTGTAAACAACAAACTTAGTGATGTGAGGCTTATTAATATAACTATATTTTTTTTGATACTTTTCATAACGCAATTATACTATTAAAATATATATTTTAGCTTTTGATTGGGTATTATTGGATATTATTATGAGATGAATAACGGACAAAATCAACTTCAAATTAATGATATAAAAACAATTGTGGAGATACCTGATTATAGTATCTATATTTATTATGGTTTGATAATTCTTGCTGTATCTCTACTTGCTATATTGATTTATTTTATTTATAATTATTTCAAATCTAAAAAATCTTCAAAAGAAAAAGAGTATTTTAATCTTCTTAAAGATATTGATTTATCCAAACAAAAACAGGCAGCTTATACTATATCTAAGTATGGACGATTTTTAGTAAAAGATGAAAGACAAAAACGACTTTTTGAAGAACTTGACAATAGTCTTGAAGAGTTTAAATACAAAAAAATCATAGAAAAAAAGATACCTAATACTATAAAATTACAGTATGAAACATTTTTGGAGAGTTTAGATGTTCGATAATATCACTTTTGAGTATCCATATATTCTTTTACTTTTTTTTGTTTTTGTTATTTGTGCTCGATTTTGTAAAGCAAAAGTACAGTCATACTATATGCCTCATCTTGATATTTATGAAAAAGCAACTACTTTAAATAGCACTTTAGTTTCTTTTTTAAAATGGCTTTCCATTCTTTTAGCAATTATAGCTTTAGCATCTCCTATTAAAGAACTTCATAGTGTAAATACAAAACAAGATGGTATTGATATGGTTTTAGCTCTTGATACAAGTGGTTCTATGAGACAAATAGGGTTTAATCCACAGGTACGAGAACAAAACAGATGGCAAGTGGTACAAGAGATAGTAAAAGACTTTATTAATAAACGGGTCAATGATAATATAGGTTTAGTAGTATTTGGGAGTTCTGTTATGACAGCTTCACCATTAAGCTATGATAAAAAAGCACAAAATAGAATTCTAAATAGTTTACGAATAGGAATAGTAGGAGATAAAACAGCACTTTTAAATAGTATCGCTACTTCTATTAATATTTTAAAAGAAAGGGAAACAAAATCAAAAATTATCATAGCTATTACAGATGGGGAAGATACAGCTAGTACGATACCTTTAGAGGTTGTATTAAAGTTAGCAAAAAAGTATAATATCAAAATATATACTATAGCAATAGGGGCAACAAATATTTTTACTTTGAAACAACTTTCAAGTGCAACAAATGGTGAAACATTTGCTGCAAGAAGTAAAGAAGCTTTATTGAAAATATATGAAACTATTGATACTCTAGAGAAAAGTAAAATAGAAAAAAATAAAATAGTATTAAAAGAGTATTATTTCTTTTATCCTTTGATATTTTCATTTTTATTTTTATTGTTTTTTATATATCTAAAAAATAAAAGGGAAAATTAAATCAATTGAAAAATTTACATATTAGTTTTAACAAATATTTTATAACCTTTTTAATACTTATAGTTTTTTTTACACTATTTTTATTTTACCTAATAACAAAAATAGATAAAAATGAAAACCTTATAAGTAATTTAGAACACAATCTCAATACCACAAAATATCTTTTTGAAGAACAAAAAAGATATGCTCTTTCTCTTTCTATATTGTTATCAAAAGATGAACAGATAATTCAAAGTTTTTTAGAACAGAATAGAGAAAAAAGTTTTGATTTGATAAATAAAAAAATAGAAACATTAAAAACTATACAAGAGATAGATTTTGAAGTACAGATACACAATAAAAATCTTACAACATATTTACAAAGTTGGGATATATCGAAAAAAGATATAGCTTTGAGTTCTTTTAGACAAGGTTTGGTAGAGGTTAAAAATACCCATCAGCCATTTGTATCAATAGAACTAGGGAAAAGGTTAAATATAAAAGCTATCTCCCCTTTTGTAGTCAATGGAAATTTTATTGGTTCAATAGAAGTTATAATAGGTTTTGATAATTTAGCAAAACAATTACAAAAAAGAGGATATTCACTTTTTGTTTTATTGGATAAAAAATATTTAGATATAGCTACAGAACTCAAAATAAACCCTACAATATATAACTATACACTCGTAAATAAAAACAATATCAAAATATTAAAAAATATAGATATATCAAAGTTAAAAGATTATGGATATATTTCAAGTGAAAAATATTCGATTAGCTATTTTTCTTATTATGATTTAAGTGAAAATCATTTAGGATATATCCTTATTGCAGTAGAAAATAAAAATCATATCAAAATAGACAAAGGATATGAACTCAAACAAACCAAAACAAAAGAGATAAAAATAATATGAGACTTTTATTACTTGAAGATGATTTTGAATATAGACAAACAATAAAAGAGTATTTAGAATCATTAAGTTATAAAATAGATGATTTTGATAATGGAGAAGACGCACTCGATGCAATTTATGACAAGAGTTATCAAATACTTATTTTAGATATAAGAGTGCCAAAACTTAGTGGCTATGAGCTGGTAAAACAACTGCGAGCAGACAATAACAATACACCAGTAATATATATAACTTCACTTACTGATATTAATAACTTAAGTTTAGGGTATGAACTTGGTTGTAATGATTATATTAAAAAACCTTTTTCTCCTAAAGAGTTAAAATATAGAATTGAACAACTTATTAAACTATTTTATTCTAAAGACAATCAAGAACTAATAGATTTAAATCATGGATTTCAATACAATATATTAAAGAATGAACTCTTTAATAAAAAAGGACTAATTAATTTAACAAAAAAAGAAAATGAGCTTCTTTTTTGTTTGATTTCCCATAAAAATCAATTTGTCTCTATAGATCAGTTACGAATAGAGGTGTGGGATGACAAATATATAAATGAATCAGATATAAGAATAAGTATAAAAAAAATAAGAGATAAAACGACAAAAGATTTGATTACAACACAAAGAGGTTTAGGATATAAAATTGATAGACAATAAAAGTTTTATACTAAAAAACACACTCTTTTATACTTTTATATTTTTAATATTTATAGGAGTAGTTGGATATTTTAATCTTAATTTAGAGATTGAAAGTTACAAAAATGAACAAAAAAACAAACTCATAGACTATTCTCAAAAAATTCAAAGAGCTATTTATGATTTTTCAAGTTCAAAAAACAATAGATTTATTATGCCAAAATCTTTTCAATATAATGTGGAATTAAAAAATAGCACCCATGAAATTGTGTATCAAAGTAAAAATAGCAATATAAAAGAAGATGATAAAAAAATTAATATAGAATTAGAATTGGCACAAAATAGATTAGATATTAAATATTTAAAAATATCTAAGGTGATCTCTTATGATAGACTCTATTTAAAATTTTTGATGCTTAGTATATATATAGGTTTATTTATTTTTATTGCTATTTTTCTTATTATTAAATCAAGTATTTATCCATATAAAAAAGCAAATGAATTTCTAGATGCTTTTTTTGATGATGCAATGCATGAATTAAAAACACCTTTAGGAATTATTCAATTAAACCTTGAAATACTCCAAGAAAACCAACCCAATACAAAAGAGATAAGAAGATCAATAAATGGTGTTAAAAATTTACTTTTTGTATATCAAGATATTGAATATTTAATCAAATACAAAAATGTAAAGTTCTCAAAAGAAACTATCGATTTTTCTACTTTTTTACAACAAAGACTGGAGCAATTTGAAAGTTTAACTTGTCCCAAAAAACTTGATTTTGAAATAGAGATTGAAAAAAATATTAAACTAAACATAAATAGAACACAATTGCAAAGAGTAATAGATAATACACTATCAAATAGTATTAAATATTCTCATGAAAACACTTCCATAACCATAAAACTTTATAAAGAGGAAGAAAATATTATCTACAGCGTTCATAATTATGGAGATGCCATAAAAGATACAAAAACAATTTTTAATAGATACTACAAAGAAAACTCAATTAAGGGTGGCTTCGGTATAGGATTGAATATAGTTAAAAATATTTGTGAACTCTACAACATAAAAATAAAAGTAGAGTCCTCTAAAGAGAAAGGAAATCTGTTTAAATTTACTTTCTTAAATAAATCTTAAAATATACTCTTAAAAATCAACATTAAATTTACTTTTTATTTATATACTACTATTATCATAAAAAATAAAAGGAGTTAATTATGAAAAAAGTTATTGCTATTGCAAGTGTATTAGCTATCTGTGTTACATCAGTAAATGCGTTTGAGCCGAAAGAGCTAAAAAAAAGATCTGATAAAGGGTACAAAGTTGTAGAGATAGACTGGACAGTACCAGATGTAAAAGATATTCCAAATAACAAATTCGGGGATATGGTTAAATATGGTAGAGAACTTATCGTACACACTTCAAAATATATTGGTCCTGAAGTTGATGATGTTTCTATGAGATATGCAGGGAACAATAACCAATGTCAAAATTGTCATTTAGATGCAGGTACAAAACAATATTCAGCTCCTTTTATTGGAACATATGGTGAATTTCCTCAATATAGACCAAGAGAAGACGGTATGGGAACATTAACTGCTAGAATTAATGGTTGTATGTTACGAAGTATGAATGGATATGCTCTTCCAGCAGAAGGTAAAGAGATGAAAGCTATGAAAGCATATATGCATTGGTTAAGCCAAGGAGTTCCAGTTGCTGGTGCTGCTAAAATGAAAGGGCGAAGATTAGCAAAGATTAATCGAAAAATGGTAAAACAACAAGCGGCTGATCCTGTAAAAGGAAAAGTAGTTTACGATAACTATTGTGCATCATGTCATGGGGCAAATGGTGAAGGTATTAAAAATGAAGGTAAAGCAAATGGATATCTTTATCCAGCACTTTGGGGAACAGATGATACTTATAACAAAGGTGCAGGAATGTACAGAATCTTAAAAGCTGCAGACTTTATAAAAAGTAATATGCCTTTAGGTGCAACACACGATGCTCCAATCTTAACAGATGAACAAGCATATGATGTAGCTGCATATATGAATGATGATTCTCATTACAGACCAGAAAAAATCAATAGAACATCAGATTTTCCAGATGATAGAGTAAAAGCACCAGATGTTTATAGACCAACAATGGAAACAAAAGAATATAAATTTGGACCTTACGGAAAAATAATCAAATAAATTTAAATTATAATATAGGTTGAGATATACCTATATTATATCTCAGTATTTAAAGCAAAAAGATTTTGAGTAGTTCCTAAAACTATATCTCCATCAATTGATTTAGATACATCTCTTAGTTTTACTGTAGGGTGATGTAAAAATTCAGCCATAACAGTTTGACACAATTTTTTAATATTATCTTTATCTTCAGATTTAATAAAATGTTTTTTAAGTGCATTTTGTATTTTTTTCTCTATTATCTCTTCACTTTTAATATGTAAATCTTTTATAACAGGTTCTACACTTAATGTTTGTAACCAACTAAAAAATTCAGTGGTCATTTTACCAACGATACTATAAGCTTCTTTGGCTTGTTCTGCTCTTAGTTCCATATTTTCATCAACAATACATTGTAAATCATCAACACTATATATGTTAAGATTTTCATACTCTATATCTTCTATATCTCTAGGCAGTGCAATATCAAACCAATTTCTAGTATGTTCATACTCTTTTATCATCTCTTTTTTAATAATAGGATAAGGGGCACTTGTTGCAGTTATCATAAGTCTCATTGAATTAAGAAGTGCTTCAAGTTCTTCATATGGCTTAATCTCAATTTGTTCATGGTTGTATTCATCTCCATTTCCATCAGAGATAATTGAGTGAGCTAAAATTCTAGCTTTTTTAATATTTCTACTACAAATAACAATATTAAATCCATATTTCAGTAAGTGCCTACATGCAAGTTCACTCATCTCACCTGCTCCTATAACTAAGGCTCTAACTCCTGTAGCATCTTTATACAACTGTTTTGCCTGAGCAACAGCAGTAGAAGCTACGGAAACAGAACCACTTCCTAGCTGGGTAGCATTTCTTACTTTTGCAGCACATTTAAAAGCATAATGCAATACGCGTGAAAGATTTTGACCTGAAAAGTTTTTTTCTATTGCAAATTTAAAGGCATCTTTTAATTGTCCTGCAATTTGTGTTTCACCAACTACAAGACTATCAAGTGAAGAAGCAACTGTAAAGATATGATGAATTGCACTTTCATTTTCATAAATGTCAGCTCTGTTGTATAACTCTTCTCTATCAAGAGTAGAATGTTGTGAAAAGTTTTCAATTCCAACTTTAATTGCTTCTTTTGAGTTTGAGGTATTGATGATTAATTCTATTCTATTGCAAGTTGAAAGAAGTATCGCTTCGTTGATAGTATCAGACTTAATAATACTTTTTAAAAAAGATTCTTTTTCTACTTCATTGTTGAAAGATAATTTTTCTCTCGTTGCTATATCTGTATTTTTATGAGTAAAACTTATTACTATATATTCCAATGTTAAAAACCCTTTATCTAAGCCATTTTCAAAACAATAATTTAAGATTTAAATCAATCAGTCCCCAAAATAGTCCCCATTTGTTCTATTTTCTTAAATCTTATATCATCATTCTCCTGTATATATTTTGTGTATGTTGTTAATGTTATGGTTACATCTTTGTGACCTAACATCTTACTTACCCAAACTATATCAGCACCTTTACTTATAAGTTGTGATGCGAATGTATGTCGGAGATTATACAATTTTCTAGCTTTGATATTATTTGTTTGTAATATTTTCTTAAAATTTATATTTATAATATCGTGGGAATAAAAAGGTCTATTGAATCGTGAAGTAAATATATACTTTGAGCCTTGAGATAGTTTCTTTTGACCTATGATAGCTTCATGAGCTAAAGGAAGTATATCAACCTTTCTTACACTTGATAATGTTTTAGGGTCTCCTATCTTGCCACTTGAGGTAGTTTTATTTATAGTTATTTGTTTTTTCTTTAGATCTATATCCTCCCATACTAAAGATATCATTTCCCCTGGTCTAATTCCTGTTGCATACATGAGCTGTATAAAATTTCTCATATACCCTGTTGTATTAGCTAAGATATGATTTATCTCTGTTTTGCTAAAAGGCTCAATCTCTTCTTTATTCTTTTTAAATGTATTACTTGTTTTAGCTGCATTAGGTGACTTAACTTTAGAGAGTGGATTTTTATCAATGATATTGTTATTGATAGCCATTTCAAATATAGAATATAAAATTGTTCGATAAACTTGAATAGATCCAGGCTTATAGTTCTGGTCTATTAAACTATATTGCCACTTCTCAAGTTCCATAGGCAATATACTATCTAATAACCTATGTCCAAAATATGGTAATATATGTTTATTGAAGTTTAAAAAAGCTCTTTTGTATGTATGCTCTCTTACATCTTTTTTATGAATTGTAAAATAATCTTCTGCAAAACTTTTGAGTGTGTATTCTTTCTGTTCTTGAATAAGTTGGATATTTCCTGTTAAATATTCAACAACAGAAGGGATTATCTCTTTTTTAACTATGACTAAGTTCTCTTTTGTGTTGGCTAGTTTTGTACTTCGTTTAGATCTCTTTTTTTGATAATAAAAATCTAGCCACCATTTACCATTTTTAACAAAGATAGTAAACTTAAAGTCCATATAGTTATATTTGATATTGTCAGCCAACTTTTAAACCTTGTGTTATACTATTTACTGAACTATGATACATCTTTTTAGTTTCATCGAGACTATCTTTAACTATTACTACTTTAGGAGCTTTTTTAAACTCCAATATAGCAAAAGGGATAAACTCAACTCTATCTTTTTCATTGTAAAAATAATGTATATCTTTTTTCAAAGTATTGTTTTTTACATAGTTATCAATTGTCTTTTCACTTTTATTTAAAAACCTTGCTACCTCTTTTTTAGTAGTTAAAGTCGAGATGGAAAGTTGCAGTAACTCTTGTTGATCTGTTAACTTGTCTAATATTAATTTTAGTGTATCTTCTATTGCCATTTTAATTTACTCCCTTTTTTATTTATTAAATGTTATTAACTTTTATTAATTGTTATGAATATCTAATGACTTAAACATTGAACTTTTTTTGCCCTCTTCTGCTTTTTTTTCATACCAATCATCAAGTTTTTTTTGTGAGTCATTAGTTGGTTGATTATTCTCTTTTTGTTCTTTTTTGATTTGTGCAACCTCTTTTTTAGTAGTTAAAGTCGAGATAGAAAGTTGCAGTAACTCTTGTTGATCTGCTAACTTGTCTAATATTAATTTTAGTGTATCTTCTATTGCCATTTTAATTTACTCCCTTTTTTATTTATTAAATGTTATTAACTTTTATTAATTGTTATGAATATCTAATGACTTAAACATTGAACTTTTTTTGCCCTCTTCTGCTTTTTTTTCATACCAATCATCAAGTTTTTTTTGTGAGTCATTAGTTGGTTGATTATTCTCTTTTTGTTCTTTTTTGATTTGTGCAACCTCTTTTTTGATTTGTTTCCAAACTTTGATAGACTCTTCTTTCTCTTTATCTTCTTGTTTCTCTATACATCCACTCAAACCAATAGCTACTATTAAACCTAATCCTAATACTTGTAATTTTTTCATAATTTTATTTCTCCCTTTTTTTGTTTATTAAAAGTTATTAACTTTTAATAACTATTAATATCTAACATATTGTAGATAACACCACTTTTCCCATCCTCGCTTTTTTCTTCATACCATTCATCTAAAAGTTTTTGTTGCTCCTCTCGTTTATCTTTTACCTTTTCATTATCAAACTTTTCTCTAGATTTTTGTATATCTTCCATGTCGTGATTTTTATTGTCAACATCTTTATTTAGTAATACTAGATTTACAGAGTTATAGTATTTCATTTGAAGTTCATATTGTGCTTGTATAAGAAATAGCATTTCAATAAGTATTTCATTAGTAGTTTGTTGTTGCTTAAAAACATCATCAACAGTATTGATTTGTTTGATAAGTCTTTGTATGTTTTCTTCCCTTTTTTTTCTCATAGCGATACTATCTTCATTTAAAAAGTAATCATTGTAATATTCAACAGGTGCAAGTAAAGCATATTTTTTAAGTTGATCTCTTTCTATTCTTTTAAGACTTAGATATTGATCTAATTCTTGTCGTGCAATTTGCCATGCTTCAAAATCTTTATCTGCAACTGATTTATCAACTCTTTCTTTTAATTTTAAATAGTTATCATCTTTACTATTATCAAATAAACCCTCAAAATTATCTACCCATTTTTTATATATATCATCTTTTAAAGGCTCGTTTGTATGATGATAGTTTTTTAATAAATGCTCTGCATTAAGATTATTTACCTTTTCTGCTATATTTTGGAATCGTTCTCCTGTATTTTGTAAGCCACTTATTATTCCTTGTATCTGTTTAGTTGGATTGTAAAGAAGTTTACCACTACCATCTATAAGCTCATTAGTTTTAGTTGCTAGATCATTAATCTTATTTAAACTCTCTAGCTGGTCTAATCCATTTTTAATACTATCATTGAAGCTTTTAATCTGTTTTGCATAGTATGTGTATGATGTTGGGTCGGAAACTATGTCCCCGACTCCAAGTACTGCGAATAAATTATTGTAAGTCAATAATAAAATTAGTAAATGATTAATAAAATTTTTCATAGTCTTATACAACACTTTTTAAAATTTTATTAGCTTTTTTTAATTCAATCTGTACTTCATGAATATCATCTAATAAAGGATCTGTATTTTGATAAAATAGATTACTATTGAATTCAACATTATCTTCTATGAGTTTATTTTCAATTTGATGAATATTATTTGTTATCCCACTTAAAACTAAAGACATATGATCAAATATTCTAGTAGTGGCATAAATGTCTCTTAGTGTTTTTAATCCAGCTCTTTTATTAATCAAATCTCTAATAAACTGTGATTGTGTTTTCTTCGCACTTTGAGATTGTTTTTCTAAGTTTTTTTTAGTTTCATAGCTAAGAATAAGATTATATCTGCGTGTATATTTTTTCATAATCATTACCTCATTTGAATTTTATTTCTAAAATCTCTTGCACCATTAGCTATTTTTCCTCCAGCTTTAACTGCTCCTTTAACTGCTCCTTTTCCAGCTGCTTTACCTGCAATGTTTAAACCACTATATTTTGCAGCAGCACCAAGAGCAGTTGCTCCAGCACTTATAGTTCCAACTCCACTAGTAAGTGAAGCTCCCTCATTTGAACTACCTATAACTTGATTGATTAAATTTGGAATTTTAAATATAGCTAATGCTGTTAATATCTGCATGAGCATTAAAGATAAAATATAAATAGCACTTTTATTAAAATCTTGTTGTATAGTGTTTAGGGTTTGTACAGAAAGATTTGCTACTTCTATACTTACAAGTCCTAAAAGCAATGTAAAAGGTGCATATAATGAAATTGATATATAAAGTTTCGTCCAATTAAAAAAGATATATTCTGTTTTTTTCCATACTAAAAAAGGGAGGATAAAAGGCAATAATGAAAGTGCCACATTAGATAAAAATATACTAAATATACTCATAACTAAGATAGCCAATAATAAGAATGTTCCTGTGATAAAAGTAAGAATACCATAAATCATAGGCATTAGATTTGTAATTCCACCTATGGTATAGAGATGGTTACTTAAAGAGACATTCGCTTGTGATATTCTATTGATAACATTTCCTATAGATGCTTCTTGATTTGCTGATAGTACAACGGTTTTAATCAAAGATAAAAAAGCTTCTCTTGGTAAATCTACTACTTCGATAATATAGTCATACCACTCTTTTTGATAGAGGACTGTATGGACTGCTGCAAATACAGTAAGAGTCCATATAATTTTATAAGCTATCTCTTCATCTTTTATTTTTCTAAAAGCTATCATATATCCAATAAAAGCTATTGATAATCCAAGAGCAGAAGAAAAAAAGGCATTGTTAAATACAGTATGTGCTCCGTTGTATAATCCTGTATTAATTGTAAACATAGCTTTTTCAAAAACAGCACTTATACTTTCAAATATTTGTCCAGGTTGCATGGTTTACTCCTCCATCTCTTTCATTGCTTCACTCATCCCTTTTGTATAGGCTTGACCCTCTATACGAAGTGATTTTAATTTCTCTACTGATTCTATATATGCAGAATGTTGTTCATCATCAGAATAATCTTCACTAGCTAGTTTTAGTAAACTTTTTTCGATAAGTATTATCTCTTCTACAAGTCTGTCTGGACTAAAATAAATATTTCCTACTAATGACTTAATCACTTTCCCACCTGTTGGAGTGTTGTTTAGTTTATTTTTCATTTTGCCCCCTTTCATTTTCTATAATCTGCCAAAGATTACTTTTAGCAGTTTTTATTTTTTCCTCTAGGCTTTCTAAGATATTAGATCTTCCTTGATTGTATTCATCTTGATGTAATGATTCTAATTCACTATTATCTTCTACCTCTGATACTCTTCGTAAGAAAGACATTTGATTTTTGATATTTTCCATTTCCCAATAGATCTCTTCTAGTTGATCTTCTAATTGTATTTCTAACACTAATTTTTTACTCATTTGCTTATCTCCTGTATATTATTTATTATTCTGTTAATCTCACTTTGTAAATCTTCTACTATTAAACTTTTGCCATAGCCATAATTCTCAATTTCATTTACATTAAATTCTGAATTATCTTCTAAGTTTGATATCTCTTTTAAAAAAGTCAACCGATAATTTATTCTAGATAAATCATTTACAGCTTCATCTATTAAATTTTTTTGTTTTTCATCCATTGTTTTCTCCTTTTTGATTTTGATGAAATTGTATTTGATCCTGTAGCTCTATAAATTTACTAATGTTTTCTATTGTTTGTTTATCTCCTTTTAAAATATTTTCTTTTATTTTGTTGCCATACCAAATTTTTGATGGATTAGATTTTTTGTTTTTAGGATATATAAAGTCATAAAATTCAATTGAAAAAACTTCAAATGCAATATCATCATTTAAAATTTTTTTTATATATTTTAAATATTCTTCTTTTTCTTCTTCTGGATAAGGAATAGTATATTGATATGTCGGATTTAAATCCGAGTTTTTTTCGGATTCATTTCCGAGTTCGGATTTATTTCCGACATAGTAATTCGGATTTGTTTCCGACATAGTACTAAAAGCATATTTTTTCCCTTTTTTTGTAATATTAATACAATCCTTTTTAGATACTTTTATGTAGTTGATTAGATCTATTTCATCTAAAAACTTAAAATGTCTATATACTGTGTCTTCTTTGAGATCCAATAAAGGAAGTTCTTTCACTACAACTTGTCTTGCAACCCAATAGTAAACTTTATTTTCATATATTATTGGTTCTGCCCAAGTTGAAGCACTAGTCAATAAATCAAAGATAATAGCTTGGTTTGTATTTGTCATGCCAAGTTTTATTGCTTGTTCTTGATTTATATGCAATATATATTTCATATATTATGCAACCACATCACGAGTATTTGCTTCTAAATACTCTTCTATCCATTCTTTTTTATAAACAACTTCTCGTCCACTTTTCGAATAGGAAATCTTTTTCTTACTTCTTAGTGTTTGAAGAGTTTGTTTTGTGAAAATTGGAAATAAGTGTTCATATTTTCCATTTGTAAGATCTTCATTATTAAACCATACTTTCATATTTTGCTCCTTTTTGTATCTATTTGAAATATATATTTCTATTTGAAAGTATAATTTTAAATAGATTAATATTGACTTAAATTGATTCATATAGATATAAATTGTTTCTATTTGATATTTATTATTCTGTTAATATATATTTGATACAATCATAAAATTTAAATTTAGGGTGATTTATTTGAAAAATATAATTTGCAAATTACTTGATATTAGTGATGTATCTTATTATCGTTGGAAAAAAACTAGAGAGGTAATTCCTTTTCTTGAAAAATATTTTACTAAAAACGAATTAGAAGAGTACCTCGATACAGGAAAAATTGAAAAACTTGAGTTAATTAAAAGTTTATCATACGAAGAACTCAAAGAAAAATTATCAGAAGAATCACAAAGCGAAAATATTAATGAAGTGATTATTGAGCATGCAACCTATTCATTAAGAGATAAAATGAAAATTATGACTGATGGTACAGCTCTTGATTGGTTATATCACTACTTCTCAAAAAAAATTTTAATTAAGGTATTAGAAAATATTTCAAACGAAGACAATTTGAATAATTCTATAATGGGATCAAAAGAAATTTTACTTGATGCAATTCAAAAAGCAACTGTACCAAAAGCTATAGAAGGTAAAAGGGAAGTTTTACTTATTAGAATTAAAGAGAGACTTTCCAATTTAGAATGCTATGTTTTAATTAATCGGTATGAAGAAGTATTAAACTATGATAACTTTTTTCAGATAGGTTCTAAGTTTAAAAAGTAATGGAAATGAATATGTACGAATCTTTATTATTTTTTATAATTTTATATTTATCAATAGCAATACATGAATATGGGCATTATAAAGCAATGAAAGATCATGGTGTACCAATAAAGTTATTCTATATAGGTTCGAAACTATCAAAGTATTTCCCTAGATATAAAAGAATAAATTCCGATGGTACTATATTTTATTTTTCTCCTTTGCCTATTAAAGCATTTGTATTAGGAAGGGCATCAAATCTAACACAAAAAGCTTATATGGATATTGCTATAAGAGGAATAAAACACAATTTATATTTATTTTTATTTTTTTTATTTTTGGTAGTTACTTTTTATGTTACATTAAATAAAATTTACGATATTCTAGCTATCGCATCTTTGATGAACTTGGTTTTTGCAATATCTAATTTACTTCCATTAAAAAATAAAAATAGTTTTCCAACTGATGGTTATGAATACTTTAGAGCTAAAAAAGATGCAACAAAACTATACACACAATGTGATACTATGAATAAGAAACATAAAATCACAGAGCTTTGTTCAAAGTTATTTAGTGGAAAAGAACTTGAAGATCTTAAAATTTTTATAAACTCACTTTAAAAATATACAAAGTCTAATTCATAAAAAACTATAAATTTAAATACTAAATAAAGGACAATAATTGATTAAACTTGATTTAATTTTCAAAATTATATGGGGACTTGCTTTAGGTTTATTTATTTTTATTTTATATACTATCGCTATTAGTTCATGGAATGAAATAAAAAGTTTACTAGTACCTTTAGGCGTTCTTATATCTGCAATGTTGGCTTCTGTTAGTGTAATGAAATCTATAGATAATACTAATAAAATTGAAGTAGAGAAAATTAAAAGAGAATTATATGATAGAAGAAAAAAAGTTATCTTTATAATTTTTAATCTATGGACAAAATTACAATTAGTAGAAGATAAAAAGAATACATCAAAACCTTATTTTTTAGAATTAAAATTTATTGATGAATGTATGGATACTATTAAAGATTCATATTTTATATTTGATAACCAAGATTATGTAATCATAAAACCTATTTTTGACAATATTTTAGAATTGATTAATTACTCATTTATACTAAATGACATGAAAAATAATATTTCAAATAAAAATTTCGACCAAGACATTAAAGAGATTTATAGAATTCAAACAGAACTATTAGCGTATATAAAAAAGAATTTAAACTCACTCAAAGCTTCAATTAAAATCACAAAAAATACATAAAAAGCAAATACACCCCTAAAAATCCCTTAACAATCGTTCTTATCGGTAATTTATGTACATAAAAACGAGTTATCCTGCCTTTAATTCTACTTTCTTTTTTGCTAATATTAGTCTATGAAGAATGATATAGACTATGAAGCATTAGAAGAGAAGTTAAAAGGAACTCCTGTTCCAAACCCAAAGGTTTTTTATGGGAGAAATAAAAGGGGGAATAACTCAGCCTTTAAGTCTGTTGTGATAAAAAATATTGTTAGAAAAGAAACTGTTACAGTAGGTGGAAAAGCTACAAAACAAATTAAAACTTTCAATGCCGAATCTATAAAAAATGCTTTGTATTATATTGGAAAAGAAGCAGAACAATTTAAAAATGATAATGATGAGATAGTGAATGTAAATGATATTTTACAAGAGTGGGATGAGTCACTTTCTAAGGACCCAAAACACTCCGAAGCTTTGCATTATGTTTTCTCTATAGATGAAGATAAAAACTCTAATAACTATGAAGCTTTAGAAAAAGCAGCAAGAGATACATTCTCCCTTTTTTTTAGTGATTATAAATATGTTACAGCAGTTCATAAGCACCAAGGGAAACCTCATATTCATGTGATAATCAATAAACATAATATACATACAAATAAAAAATTTACATTTAAAACAAAGCAAGATACTAAAGATTTTTTTCATGATATGCGAGAAAATTTCAAAGACAATTTAAATCGTTATAATGGTAACTTTAACTATAGAAATAATTATAGAGTTGAAAAAAATCTTATTCAACTTATGATGAAAGATGAACTAAAATTGATGACAACCAAAGATAATTTTATCAAAGAAATTCAATCAGATGTTAAACAAGAAATTCGAGTACTCAAAGACTTTCATAATCAAGTTGAAACAACTAGAGAACTGAATTTTAAAAATGTAAAGTTCACATCTGATTCTAAAGTAGCATTGCATAATATCAATCAAGTTTTACAACAAGAAAAAAAACTAGATAAACAAAGTCAAAGAGCCTTAGAAAAAATAAAACTAAAAGAGATCTTTTCTTCAAACCTTGATGAGCTTAAAAAAAGTGATCAACTTATAGACTTCCAAAACCATATAAACTATTTTGAGTCACCAGCTCAAAAAAGAATGATGGGTTTTTTTGAATATTCTAAATATAGTAAAATCAAAAAAGGATTTGAACAATTTAAATTTAACTATGATAAAGAGTTTAAAAATAAAATTTTTGTAGAGGACAAAGAGACTATTAAGTTCTTGAGTACTCGTACTAACTCTTGGAATATTAACAAACAGTTAAAACTGATTAACAATAGAAGAATGGAATATGCAAAACTCTATAATAATATAGATAAGGTTGTAGTGCAACAACTAGATAAAAACTATGAAGATATGATTAGTTTATTTAAAGCTAGAGCAGATCATGTTCCTGTTCTGATAAAAGACTATGAATCGCAATTAAAATATGAAAAAGATTCTAAAAAATATGAATCTATTAAGAAGTCAATTGAAACTCTCAATAAAGAGTTAGAATATATAGGACATATTCAATCTAACGAAAACTCAATAAAGTTGAGTCAAAAAGATCATACAAAGCTTATAAATGAATTTATAGAAAAAGTATCTTTAGTTAACGAAAGTACAAGTGCTTTTAAAATCAATAAATTAATACTAGAAGCCGAACATCATAAAGAAAATAAAACATTTACAAAAGAGCTTGAGAAAGATTTTAATAAAAGTACGAGAGATCTTAAAATTTCAATAGAAATACGACAAATGAAATTAATAAAAAATATAGTCAATATGTCAAGAATGTATTTAGATGAAAATAACCTTGAGAAAAAAGAGGAACTAAAAGGTAGCCTTGAGTTCTTTAAAAAAGAAAATGACTTTATCGTTGAGAATCATACTAAAGATGTACAGAAATTATGTAATAACTTAAATAGAAAGATGATTGTAATAGATGAAAATACAAGTGCTTATAATCTTGATAAGATGATTATAGAAGCTCAATATTATAAAGAGCTCAAGTTAACAACAAATGAAATTAAAGAACAGCTGGACAAAGATATTAAAAAACTTGAAAAGGATATCACATATAGAAGAGAGAAAGTTTTTGAAAATATCATTACATTTGAAAGAAAGATATCAGATGAGAAAGATCCACAAAAAATTAAAGATCTACAGGGCAATCTAGAGTTCTTCAAAAAAGAGCATAAATTTATTATGAAACACTATATTAAAGATGAGAAACAATTAGTAAAAGAGCTTGTAGGAAAAGTAAATCATAAAGAAGAGAATATAAGTGCCTTTAAACTTGATAAGTTAGTTTGTGAAGCAAATCATCATAAACAACTTAAATCACTCAATAAAGAGGATATAGAGTCATTAGATCACAGTATAGAAAAGCTCCATAAATCTTTAAAAGTTAGAAAGTCAAAAGTAGTGTATGCAGTAGAGTCTATAACTTCAAAAATTCAAAATGAAAAAAATGGTGAAGAGCTTAAAAAGATGGATGAAAGTAGAGATTACTTCATCAAAGAACATAAGTTTATACAAGAGCATTATAAACAAGTAACTCAAAATCAACAAAAAAGGGAGAATATAAAAGAAAGGTAAACTCTCCCTTTTTTTAATACCTAATAAGATACTGATATTTGAGAGATTTTATTTTTTGATAAGTCGTGATAGGCTTTGTACATTTTTTTGTTATAATTTTAACATATTAAAAACTTTAAAGGAATAAATAAAATGTTTAATATAACTGAATTACATTTTAAGAAAACACTAAAACAGTTAAATAAAAAAAATATTGTTACTATTGATAAGGATTATGTAGAAAATCAGTATAAAAAAATATCAAAAATATTTGTATTAAGTATTTCTGTGATAATCTTATCATTTATAATAATCTTTTTAATAATCTTTTATTCAGAAAAAAATATAATAATAATAAAGATTACTTTTTTTCTTATAGTCTTAATTAACTTTATTGTTTTAATACCCCTCATATTTAATTTATTTTCAAAAGTTATTTTAAGTAGCCAAAAACTAGGATATTTGCTATTCGCATATATTTTTACAATATTAGCATTTACATATCTCAATATCTTCATTTGTGAATACTTAACTTTAAATCACGGTTTTGTAAGTGATATTTATGATAAAAAAACTCCATCTTTTTTTCTCTGGTATGAATATTTATTTTATAGTATTGGAACCATTACGACATTTGGATATGTAGATTATGTTCCAAGTAATAATTCAGTGCTATTATACATCTCTACATATTTAGAAGTTTTTTTAGGGTTAATCTTAGTAGTTATAGGAGTAAGTGCGATTTTTACATATAAAGATAATGATTCAGAGATATTATTTGCAATAAAGGAAATATCCAAAAATATAGACAAAGATTTAACTACTAAATAAAATTTTGTAATCAGCAAGGGATTAATAAATTACATAGAGTTGTCAAACCTAGTAAATCTAAAGTATTTAATAATATTGAAACATTAACAAATAAAATATTAAATGAGAAAGATCATAAAAATAGAGAAAAAGTACAAGATAATTTACAATATTTTAGAAAAGAGAACTACAAACAGACTACTAATCAACACATCAAAAAGGAAAATAGTTTAGAGCGATAAACTCTCCCTTTTTTACATCAATATAAAATTTATCTCTCATAAGTTTAGCTGCAGAGATAAAATCTAATAAATCTTATCTTTAGATCATTAGCTGCTCGAGAGAAATTGTGATAAAATTTATTCTTATTTATTCCTGGTACTCATTGATCAATAGATAAATTTTATTATGAAAATTTTTATTGACATCAAAAAATATATTTGATATAATACTTTCACAATTTAGGTTGCATTGTTTTAATATCTTACAGGAGTGATGACCTGTTCGTTAAACATAGCAAAAGGTGGGGTTTTTACCTCACCTTTTTTTTTGCGGGTAGTGTAGCAACATCAATGGGTGGGAGTGTTTAATGAAAGGTTATTAAATGCAGCCTAAATTAGTAGTGTTACTTTTAATATGTTTGGCTTTAGCTCCAAACCTCTATTAATAAAAGGGGGAATTCATCACTCCCCTGACACTACTTCTAAAACTGATACAGTTCATTAAATAGTTCCTATTTTAGTCCCCACAAATGAGCTTAAAGCGTATATTATTAAAAAAAGTGATTTTTATGAGGTGCTTTATTTACTAGGTTTTTAAGAAATTGTAGGTAAAACAGTATTTTTATGAGTAAAACTTATTACTATATATTCCAATGTTTATAATTCCTTACACTATATCATTGGTATTGATTATACAGTTTTATTACTTTAAACACACTATAAATAGTTTTTGTTATAATCAAAGAAAATAATCAAGAAATAAAAATGATACAAAAAAGTAAAAAAAAAGTTATTGTTGGATTAAGTGGTGGTGTTGATAGTAGCATGACTGCTTATTTACTTCAAAAAGAGGGATACGAAGTAGAAGGTATCTACATGAAACTTCATGAAACCGTTGATGGGTATCATGAAAAAAATTTAAAAAATATTGAACAAGTGTGTAGTTTTTTAAATATCAAATATTCAATATTGGACTTAAGTAAAGAGTTTAAAAAAGATATTTATGATTATTTTGTACAAAGCTATATAGATGGAATAACTCCAAATCCATGTGTGAAATGTAACTCTACAATAAAATTTGGAGAACTTTATACTGAAGCTATGAAATTAGGTGGTGATTATTTAGCAACAGGACATTATGCTAAAACTGATGGAGAGTTTATCTATAAAGCAGAAGATTCATCAAAAGACCAAAGTTATTTTTTAGGGCAAGTTTCAAAAGAAGTTTTACCAAAACTGATTTTTCCTATGAATAAGTATACTAAAGAGTATATTAAAAGTGAAGCTTCAAAAATACCTCAATTACTCTCAATTGCAAATCAAAAAGAATCTCAAGAGATTTGTTTTGTTGATACAGTATATACAGATATTCTAAAAAAATATTCAAATATTGATATTCCAGGAAAGACTTTAGATACAAGTGGGAATGTTGTAGGACATCATAAAGGATATATGCATTACACTGTTGGAAAGAGGAGAGGGTTTTATGTTCACGGGGCTCATGAACCTCATTTTGTAACTTCATTGGATAAACAAAACAACACTATTACTGTTGGGAAAAAAGAAGATTTAGCTATAAATTATGTGAGAGCTAATAATTTAAATATGTTCATAGAAGATACAGAAATATCTTGTGATGTTAAACTAAGATTTAGAAGTACAACTGTAAAATGCGATTTAAATATTGAAAATAATAAAGCTTTTATTACACTAGAAACACCAGTATATGGTGTAGCAATAGGGCAAACAGCAGTTTTTTATGACAGTGACAAAGTTATAGGTAGCGGTTGGATAGAAAAAACAGATTTTATAAAATAAGGGAAATAAGTTGGAAAGTGCTGTAAAACAAATATTAGAACATATAGGTGAGGACCCAAATAGGGAAGGGCTTATAGATACACCCAAAAGGGTAAAAAAAGCTTGGGAATTTATGACAAGTGGATACAAAGAAGATCCCTTGAAAATAATTCAAAAAGCACTTTTTACAAGTAGTAATGATGAGATGGTAGTAGTTAAAGATATAGAGTTTTACTCACATTGTGAACATCATATGTTACCTATTATAGGAAAAGTTCATGTAGCTTATATCCCAAATGGAAAAGTTGTAGGACTATCAAAAATACCAAGAGTAGTTGATGTGTTTGCAAGAAGACTACAAATACAAGAACAACTTACAGAACAAATAGCAGATGCAATAAATGAAGCAATAAGTCCAAAAGGAGTTGCAGTAGTAATAGATGCTAGACATATGTGTATGGAGATGAGAGGGGTACAAAAGATTTGTTCCACAACAGTAACCTCTGCACTTCGAGGTATATTTAAAAAAGAGAAAAAAACAAAAGATGAGTTTCTTTCCATAATCTCTTCTAGTTTTAATAAATAACTTTTTATTAATAAAGAGGTTTTATCTCAATAAAATCTCTTACGAGTGACACAAACAGTATTTCTCTTTCATTCTTTAACATTATAATCAAAAATACATATTAAATTAATATTTTAATGTAATAAAAATAAATTCTGCTGACAAATAAAGATAAGTTTCCTTTTAAAAAGGAAATAAAATCAACAAAAAAGCTTTAAAAGTACCTATTTACTTGACATCTTTTAACAAAAAAGCTATAATCCGCGTCCATACATTGGTTAGAGTAATGTAAAACAGATAGTTTTACCTTGGTTCTAATGAGTTCTTTAAAGGAAAAAAAATGGAAAAAATAAGATTAAAGTTAAAAGCTTACGATCATAGAGTTCTTGATCGTTCAGTTGCTTCAATTATAGAAGCTGTTAAGAGAACAGGTGCTGAGTTGATTGGTCCAATACCAATGCCAACAAAGATTAGAAAATATACTGTTCTAAAATCACCACATGTTAACAAAGATGCAAGAGAGCAATTTGAGATCAGAGTTCATTCAAGAATGATCGATATCGTATCTGCAACACCAGATACAGTTGATAGTTTAATGAAACTTGATCTTGCACCTGAAGTTGATGTTGAAGTTAGATCAATGGGTCAAGAGTAGGAGGATAAAATGGAATTTATTGTAGAAAAAATCGGTATGAGCCGAACTGTTACTGTTCCAGCAACTCCTGTTACACTTGTAAAAGTAGTTGATGCAAAAGTATGTGAAGTAAATGATGGTGTAGCTGTTGTTGCTTATAGTGATGGTAAAAAATTTAACAAGGCTATTGAAGGTCAGCAAAAAAAATATAACTTAAGTAAAGAGTTTAATAGATTTGCAACTTTAAATGTAGCAAATACAGAAGCTGGTGAAATTGATACTACTGCTTTAGTTGAAGGTGTAATTGTAAAATCTACATTCTCATCAAAAGGTAGAGGTTTTAGTGGTGTTGTAAAAAGACATAACTTTGCTGGTGGTAGAGCATCACATGGACATAGAATGGGTAAAAGAACTGGTTCTATTGGTAACTGTGAGTGGCCAGGTAGAGTTATGAGAGGTAAGAAAATGCCAGGACAATACGGTAACACAAATGTAACACATAAAAATGATGTAGTTTCTTTTGATGCGACTACAGGAATATTAGTTCTTAAAGGATCTGTTGCTGGTGCAAATGGAACTTTAGGTAAAGTAAGGATAGCGTAATGGGTAAATTAGTAGTATTAAATGATAAATTTGAAAACTCTAGTGAATTAGCACTAGATCAAAAATTTGAAGGTATAAACGCTCACAATTTACACTTATATGTTAAATCTTACTTAAGTGGAATTAGAGCTAATACTGCAAGAGTGAAAAACAGAAGTGAAGTAAGCGGTGGTGGTAAAAAACCTAAAGCTCAAAAAGGTTCTGGTGGAGCTAGATATGGTTCTAAGAGATCACCTTTATTTGTTGGTGGTGGACAAGTTTTTGGACCATCAAATAGAAACTATAACCAAAAAATAAATAAAAAACAAAAAGTTTTAGCTTTAAGATATGCTATCAATGCACAAGCAGAGAGAAATGCAATCTTTGTAGTTGATTCTGTTAAAGTAGAATCTGGTAAAACTAAAGATGCACAAGCTATCGTTAACAAGTTAAACCAAAGAGATCTTTTAGTTGTTGTTGAAAACTTTGATGATAAAACATATTTAGCTTTTAGAAACATCAAAAATTGTTATGTGATTGAAAAATCAGAACTTAATGCTTATTTAGTAGCTGCTTACCACTCAATTTTAATTGAAAAAGCAGTAATTGATAGCTTAGTATAAGAGGTATAAAAATGGCAGATATTACAGATATCAAATCAATTGTTTATACAGAAAAAACTATTGAGTTGCAAGAAAATGGTGTAATTGTTGTACAAACAAGCACTAGAATGACTAAGAATAGTTTAAAAGAAGTATTCAAAGAGTATTTTGGAGTGACACCTACAAAAGTTAACTCTTTAAGACAAGACGGTAAAGTGAAGAGATTTAGAGGAAGAGTTGGTTCAAGACCAGATTTCAAAAAATTCTATGTTACATTACCAGAGGGCGCTGAAATAGCGAACCTTTCAGCATAGTAGAGGGAGTAGAAAATGGCAATTAAAAAATTTAGACCAATTACACCTGCGAGAAGATTTATGTCTGTTATGGATACTTCTGACATTACTTCAAAAGCAACAGTTCGAAGTTTACTTGTAAACGTTAAAGCAACTGCTGGTAGAAATAGTAATGGTAGAATTACATCTAGACATAGAGAAGCTGGTGCAAAGAAATTATACAGAATTATTGATTTTAAAAGAAATAAATTAAATGTTCCTGGAACAGTAGCTACTGTTGAGTACGATCCATACAGAAACTGTAGAATTTGTTTAATCAACTATGCAGATGGTGATAAAAGATATATTATCCAACCTTCAGGTTTAAAAGTTGGTGCTACTGTTAGTGCTGCTGAATCAGGACTTGATATTTTACCAGGTAATGCAATGAAACTTGCAAGTATCCCTGTTGGTACAATGGTTCATAATATTGAACTTAAACCAGGTAAAGGTGGACAAATAGCAAGATCAGCTGGTGGATATGCACAAGTTATGGGTAGAGAAGACAAATATACTATTCTTAGACTTCCAAGTGGTGAGATGAGAAAAATTCTTTCTGTTTGTATGGCTACAGTTGGTATCGTTGGTAATGAAGATTTCTCAAACATGGTTATTGGTAAAGCTGGACGTCAAAGACATCTTGGTAAAAGACCACAAACTAGAGGTAGTGCAATGAACCCAATCGATCACCCACATGGTGGAGGTGAAGGTAAAACTAACTCAGGAAGACATCCAGTTACTCCATGGGGTATGCCAACTAAAGGTTATAAAACTAGAAAGAAAAAAGCTAGTGATAAACTAATCATTTCAAGAAAAAAGAAATAAGGGTATAAAATGGCAAGAAGTATAAAAAAAGGTCCATTTGTTGATGCTCATTTAGCAAAAAAAGTTGCTAAAGCAGTTGCGACAGGTGACAAAAAACCAATCAAAACTTGGTCAAGAAGAAGTATGGTTTTACCAGATATGATAGGTCTTACATTTACTGTACATAACGGTAGAAACTTTGTTCCAGTGAATATCACAGAAAACCATATCGGTTATAAATTAGGTGAATTTGCACCAACTAGAACTTTTAAAGGTCACAAAGGTTCTGTACAAAGAAAGGTAGGTTAATAGAGTATGGGTAAAGCTACATTAAAATTTATTAGACTATCTCCAATTAAAGCTAGATTGGTTGCTAGAGAAGTTCAAGGTATGAATGCTGAAGTTGCAATTGCATCTTTAGAGTTTACACCAAACAAAGCTGCTGGAATCATCTCTAAAGTTATCGCTTCAGCTGTTGCAAACTCAGGTTTAGAACCAGAAGAAGCAATAGTAACAAGTTGTAGAGTTGATAGAGGTCCAGTGTTAAAGAGATTTACACCAAGAGCTAGAGGTAGTGCTTCTCCAAGACATAAGCCAATGGCACATATTTATGTTGAAGTAAACGCAATCGAAGGAGACAAGTAATGGGTCAAAAAGTAAATCCTATTGGACTAAGACTAGGTATCAATAGAAACTGGGAAAGCAGATGGTTTCCAAACAGAGCGAAGATGCCAGAAAATGTTGCAGAAGATAATAAAATAAGAAAGTTCGTTAAAAAAGAACTTTATTATGCTGGAGTTGCACAAACAATTATAGAAAGAACTACTAAAAAAGTTAGAGTTACTGTTGTTGCTGCAAGACCTGGTATTATCATCGGTAAAAAAGGTGCAGATGTAGAAAAGTTAAAAAATAACTTAAATGCATTAGTTGGAAAAGATATTGCTGTTAATATTAAAGAAGAGAGAAAACCTTTCCTTTCTGCTCAATTAGCTGCTGAAAATATTGGACAACAACTTGAAAGAAGAGTTGCATTTAGAAGAGCTATGAAAAGAGTTATGCAAAATGCAATTAAAGCTGGAGCAAAAGGTATCAAAGTATCTGTTTCAGGAAGACTTGGTGGAGCTGAAATGGCTAGAACTGAGTGGTATTTAGAGGGAAGAGTTCCTTTACATACACTAAGAGCTAGAATCGATTACGGTTTTGCAGAAGGTCACACAACTTATGGTTGTATTGGTATTAAAGTTTGGATATTTAAAGGTGAGGTTCTTGCAAAAGGAATTCCTGTTGAAAAGCCAGATGATAGTAACAATAAATCAAAAAGACCAACAAAAAGAAGAGGTAAATAACCATGTTAATGCCTAAAAGAACAAAATTTAGAAAAGTTATGAAGGGTCGAAATAGAGGTACTTCTCATAGAGCTAATACTCTTGCGTACGGAGAATTTGGACTTAAAGCTTTAGAGCATTCAAGAATTGATGGTAGACAAATTGAAGCATCAAGAATCTCTATGACTAGAAGAATGAATAGAATGGGAAAAGTTTGGATTATGGTATTCCCAGACAAACCTTTAACTAAAAGACCATTAGAAGTAAGAATGGGTAAAGGTAAAGGTCCTATTGAAAAATACGTGATGAATATCAAACCAGGTAAAATTTGTTTTGAAATTGCAGGTGTTCCAGAAGACGTTGCAAGAGAAGCTTTAGCATTAGCTCAAAGTAAACTTCCTTTTAAAACTAAGATAGTAACAAGAGAGGGTGAAAATGAATTATTCTGATATTAACGGAAAAACTTCACAAGAGTTAAATGATTTATTAAAAGAGAAAAAGGTGCTACTTTTTGAACTTAAACTTAAGTTGAAAACAATGCAATTAACAAATACAAGTGAATTAAGAGCTGTGAAAAAAGATATAGCTAAAATTCAAACTGCTATTACAGCAGTGAAATAACTGAAGGATTAAAATTATGAGTACACATAAAAGAGAAATCCAAGGTGTTGTGGTAAAAAAATCTGGAGATAAAACAGCTTCTGTATTAGTTACAAGAAGTGTTTTACACCCAAAATATCACAAGACTGTAAAAAGATTTAAAAAATATTTAGTTCATGACGAAAGAAACGAATTAAACATTGGTGATACTGTTGTAGCGGTTGAATGTAGACCATTATCTAAGACAAAATCTTATAGATTAAAAACTATTACATCAACAGGAGCTAACGTATGATTCAAAGTTTTTCAAGATTAAATGTTGCTGATAATACTGGTGCTAAAGAGATTATGTGTATCAAAGTTCTTGGTGGAAGCCATAGAAGATACGCAACAGTTGGAGATGTTATTGTTGCATCAGTTAAAAAAGCATTACCAGTTGGTAAAGTGAAAAAAGGTGCTGTTGTTAAAGCTGTTATCGTTAGAACTCATAAAGAGGTTCAAAGAGAAAATGGATCTTTAATTAGATTTGATGATAATGCAGCGGTTATACTTAACGATAAAAGAGAACCAATAGGAACAAGAATTTTTGGACCAGTAGCTAGAGAAGTTAGATATGCTGGATTTATGAAAATTGTTTCACTAGCTCCGGAGGTATTATAATGGCAATCAAAATGAAGATTAAAAAAGGTGATACTGTAAAAATCATCGCTGGTGATGACAAAGGTAAAACTGGAGAAGTTTTAGCTGTTTTCCCAAAAGATGGAAAAGTTATAGTTAAAGATTGTAAAATTGCTAAAAAAACAGTAAAACCATCAGAAGAAAATAAAGATGGTGGATTTGTTAATAAAGAGATGCCAATAGATATCTCAAATGTAGCAAAAGTAGAAGGTGAATAAGATGGCAGCAAGATTATTTGAAAAATATAAAAGTGAAGTTAAACCAGTTTTAGAAACTGAATTTCCTCAAAATAAAATGTTAACTGCAGCAGTTGAAAAAGTGAGTATCTCTGTAGGTACAGGTTTTGCTATGAAAGATAGTAAACTTATCCAAAATATTACAGATACTATCTCTTTAATTGCAGGACAAAGAGCTGTTGTTATTAAATCTAAAAAATCTGTTGCTGGATTTAAAGTAAGAGAAGATATGCCAGTTGGTATAAAAGTTACTTTAAGAAGTGATAGAATGTATGAGTTTTTAGACAAGCTTGTAACAATTGCACTTCCAAGAGTAAAAGATTTTAGAGGTCTTGATAGAAATGGTTTTGATGGTGCTGGTAACTTTAACTTTGGTTTAGATGAGCAATTAATGTTCCCTGAAGTTGAGTTTGATGATATTATTCAAACACACGGTATGAATATATCTATTACAACAACAACAAGTAGTGATGAACAATCATACAGATTGTTAGAATTAATGGGTGTACCATTTACTAAAGGGAGAGCGTAATGGCAAAGAAGTCGATGATTGCAAAGCAACAAAGAGCACCTAAGTTTTCTAGTCGAGCATACACTAGATGTTCAGCTTGTGGTAGACCAAAATCTGTATATAGAGATTTCGGACTTTGTAGAATATGTTTAAGAAAAATGGCTAACGAAGGTTTATTACCTGGTGTTAGAAAATCTAGCTGGTAAGCTAAAAAAATTAAGGAAAAAAGCCCATGATGAATGATTTAATCGCAGACGCTTTAACAAGAATTAGAAATGCTGCAATGAGAAAGTTGGAAACAACTACTCTTGTACATGCTAATACTGTAGAAGCTGTTTGTAATGTTTTAAAAGAAAAAGAGTACATTGAAGATTATAAAATAGTTGATACAGACCCAAAGAAAAAAACTATATCAGTTACATTAAAATATGACGACAATGAACAAAGTGTTATCAACGAATTAAAAAGAATGTCTAAGTCAGGAAGAAGAGTTTATAAAAATGCTTCTGAACTTAAAAGTTTTAAAAATGGATACGGAACAATTATAGTAAGTACTAACAAAGGTGTTATAAGCAACGATGAAGCTTATAAACTTAATGTTGGTGGTGAAGTTCTTTGTTCGGTTTGGTAGGGAGTAGTTATGTCAAGAATTGGTAAAAAAGCTATAGAGATACCAAAAGGTATAGAAGTTTCAGTGAATGATACACTTATTACAGTAAAAAAAGGTAACAAATCTATTGATGTTGAAACACATGGTAGAGTTGGAGTTGAAGTAGTTGATAATAATATTAACTTTTCGCTTGTTGGTGAAGAATCTCAAGATAAAGCATACTGGGGAACATACAGATCTTTAACAAATAATGCAGTAATTGGTTTAAATGAAGGTTTTGCAAAATCTTTAGAGATCAATGGTGTTGGTTATAGAGCTGCTGTAAAAGGAAATGTACTAGAATTACAACTAGGATTTTCTCACCCAATTAACTTTGAAATTCCAGCTGACATAGATATCGCAGTTGAAAAAAATGTTATCAGTATTAAAGGTAGTAGCAAACAAGAAGTTGGACAAGTTGCTGCAAAAATTAGAGGTTTTAGACCACCAGAGCCATATAAAGGCAAAGGTGTGAAGTATTCTGACGAGCATATCGTGAGAAAAGCCGGTAAAACAGCTAAGAAGTAGGGGTATAAAAATATGAGTAGAGCAAAAGATTTATTAAGAAGAGATGCCTTAAGATTAAGAAGAAAAACAAGAGTTAGAGGAAAAATTAGTGGTGATGCTACTAAACCTAGAATAACTGTTTTTAAATCAAACAAATATTTTTATGCACAAGCTATAGATGATATCGCTTGTACTACATTAGCTTCAGCTGATAGTAGAGCACTAAAATTAACAGTGAGTAGAGAAAGTGTTGTAAAAGTTGCAGCTGCACTAGCTGAAACTTTAAAATCAAAAAATATTGAATCAGTAGTTTTTGATAAAAATGGATACCTTTATCATGGTGTAGTTAAAGCTTTTGCTGACGCACTAAGAGATAATGGTATAAAACTATAAGGGGCAATGATGGCAATTAATAGAGATGATTTCGAAGAAGCTATCGTTAAGATTGGTAGAGTTACAAAAGTTGCTAAAGGTGGTAGAAGATTTAGATTTACTGCTTTAGTTGTTGTTGGTGATAAAAATGGAACAGTTGGTTTTGGTGTAGGTAAAGCTAAAGAGGTTCCAGATGCTATTAAAAAAGCACTTGATGATGCATTTAAATCATTAGTTAAAGTTAACCTTAATGGTTCAACAATTAACCATGATATTGAATATAAATATAATTCAAGTAAAATATTATTAAAACCAGCTAGTGAAGGTACAGGACTTATCGCTGGTGGTGCTGCTAGACCAGTTCTAGAACTTGCAGGTGTTACTGATATTATTGCAAAGTCATTAGGTTCAAATAATCCTAATAACCTTGTTCAAGCTACAGTTGAAGCGCTAGCTAAGATAAAAGGATAGAGTATGTCAATTTTACATGATTTACAACCAGCTGATGGTAGTACAAAAAATAGAAAAAGAGTAGGTAGAGGTCAAGGTTCAGGAATGGGTAAGACTTCTACAAGAGGTCAAAAAGGTCAAAAGTCTAGATCTGGTTATAAGATCAAAAGACACTTTGAAGGTGGGCAAATGCCACTTCAAAAAAGAGCACCTAAAATTGGATTTTATTCAAGAGTAAGTAAACCTTATTCTATCAATGTAGATAAAGTAAAAAAAGTTGCTAATCTTGAAGAGATTACAATTGAAACAATTAAGTCTGTTTATAAATTATCAAAAGATGTTACTAAAGTTAAACTTATTGGTTCAACTGTTAAGGATATTGCATCTAAGATAAAAGATGAAAATGTAACAACAACTGGTAAATAAAACTTATGAATAAAGATTTATTAAATAAAATTTTAATTACATTAGGTTTTATTTTAATATACAGGGTATTGGCTTATGTTCCAGTACCCGGTGTTGATTTAACTGTTGTAAAAGAATTCTTCGACACAAACTCAAATAATGCACTTGGTCTTGTTAATATGTTCAGTGGTAACGCTGTAGAAAGACTTAGTATAATCTCACTTGGTATCATGCCATACATCACAGCTTCAATTATTATGGAACTTCTTGCTGCAACATTTCCAGCACTTGGTAAGATGAAAAAAGAGCGAGATGGAATGCAAAAATATATGCAAATCATTAGATATGCGACTATCGTAATTACAGCGGTTCAAGCAATAGGTGTATCAATGGGCTTAAATTCTCTTACAGGAACAGCGGGTCAAAGTGCTATTATGATTGATATGGATACATTTGTTGCAGTTGCTACAATCTCAATGGTTGCTGGTACTATGATGCTTATGTGGATTGGTGAACAAATAACTCAAAGAGGTATTGGAAACGGTATATCTTTAATTATTTTTGCAGGTATTGTTTCTGCAATTCCAAGTGCTATTGGTGGTACAATTGATTTAGTTAATAATGGACAAATGAGTTTCTTAGTTGTTATAGCAATTTTAGTTGTTATAATTGCTACTGTTGGGGCTATTATCTATGTTGAATTAGGGGAAAGAAGAGTACCTGTTTCATATAGTAGAAAAGTTATTATGCAAAATCAAAATAAAAAGATTATGAATTATATACCTATTAAAGTAAATTTAAGTGGTGTTATCCCTGTAATTTTTGCAAGTGCGATTTTAATGTTTCCTGCGACTATATTACAAGGAACTCAGAATGAAACTTTAGTGATGATTTCTGATTATCTTAATCCTAATAGTTATACTTTTAATTTAATGACATTTTTGTTTGTGGTATTTTTTGCATATTTTTATGCATCAATTACTTTTAATGCAAAAGATATATCTGAAAATTTAAAAAAACAAGGTGGTTTTATCCCAGGGATTCGTCCAGGGACTGGTACTGCTGAATTTTTAAATGAAACTGCAAGTAGATTGACTTTTTGGGGTTCTATCTATCTTGGTATGGTTGCAACTGTGCCTTGGCTTATTGTAAAAGCTATGGGTGTTCCATTTTTCTTTGGAGGAACAGCGGTTTTAATTGTTGTTCAAGTTGCAATTGATACTATGAGAAAAATAGAAGCGCAACAATATACTAATAAATACAACACTCTTAGTGCTGTCGGTTTATAATAAACTATGGCAATTCCATTAAGAAAATCTCACGAAATTGAAAAACTTCGCAACGCAGGTCTTGCTGTTGCGAAGACTCTTAAATATCTCCAAGAAAATGTAAAAGCAGGTATGACACTAAATGAAGTTGATGCAATGGGTGAAAAATATTTAAATGATTTAGGTGCAAGAGCTGCATTTAAAGGTTTATATGGATTTCCTGGTGCTATTTGTACTTCACTTAATGAAGTAATAATACATGGAATACCTGATGATACAGTTTTAAAAGAGGGTGATATTTTAGGTATTGATATTGGTAGTGAAATAGATGGTTGGTATGGTGACGCTGCTGTTACTATGCCAATAGGTAAAATTAGTAAAGAGGATGAAGCTCTTATTGCTTGTAGTAAAGACGCTTTGTACTATGCAATTGATATTATAAAGCAAGGTATGCGGTTTAAAGAGTTAAGTTTGGCTTTAGAAAATTTTATTATAGATCGTGGATACGTTCCTTTAATTAAATTTTGTGGTCACGGTATTGGTCGAGAGCCTCATTGTGATCCTGAAGTACCAAACTATCTTGATAGTCCAAATGCAAAACAAGGTCCTAAAATGAAAAATGGGATGGTGTTTTGTATCGAGCCTATGATATGTCAAAAAGATGAAGAACCAATTATTGATCCAAAAGATAAATGGTCAGTGAGAAGTAGTGATGGTTTAAGAACTAGCCATTATGAACATCAAGTTGCAATAGTAGATGGTAAAGCCCAAATACTTACACAGATATAAAAGTTAAATTAAAAGGAATTATAATATGGCTAAAGATGATGTCATTGTTGTAGATGGTAAGGTTATTGAAGTTTTACCTAATGCAACATTCAGAGTTGAATTAGACAATGGTCATGTAGTATTATGCCACATCTCAGGAAAGATGAGAATGCACTACATAAAAATACTCTTAGGAGATACAGTAAAAGTAGAAATCACACCTTATTCACTAGATAAAGGTAGAATTACTCATAGATATAAATAGTTTTATATAAAATAAAACTATTTATATAAATTTTAAAGTTGTAACTCTTACAACTTTTCTTTTCAAATAAACAATCATTTTCCCAACTTAGTTACGAAACTTTTTTCTGTTCTGTAATAATACGATCTGCAATTTTTTTCTTCTGATCAATTAAGAACATAAGATTCTCTTTTAAAGCTGCTTTATGCTCATACGAATCAATAATAAATTCATATAATTTTGGACGATTCTGCTTCCAATTATGCAATGTTGTTTTATTTACCTCTAAATCACTCTCTAACTTTCTAAGACTAGGTCCTGTTTTAATGTTTGGTGCTGTCATATTTTTCCTTGTGTTGATTTGTAGATAGAAGTGTACCAATTATTGGAACAAAAGTCAAGATATTATTAAACTTTTGTTCCAATTATTGGAACAAAAGTTGATAAAAGGGTAACTTTTGTATAATTCATCGAGGTATTGATGTTCAAAAAAAATATATTAAACCATTTAAATTTACAAAAAAGTTTTGGAATTGAATATAGTGAGCCTATAACATTTGATAAATACTTTATCAGTAGTACTAAGTTACCCTCTAAAATAGAAGATTTAAATGAGTATATTGAACACTGTAATTTATGTGAATTATCTAAACAAACTCAAAATAAAATGTTGGGATATGGTAATAAAAACAGTGAACTTTATATAGTTGGTCTCTCTTGTAATTTTCAAAATAATGAAATTATAAATATAATATCAATTGTGTTAGAAAAGGTATTAGGATTAAATATAAATGACATATATTTAACAAATTTAATAAAATGTCCGGTTCTATTAAAAAATAACATAAATAAAGAAAATATTAATTTATGTAAAGAATATTTTATAAAACAAATAGATATAATGCGTCCTAGATATATAATAGCATTAGGCGATGTATCTAACTATCTTTTAGAAAATGAAAATAAAATTTCATATAAAAATGGAAATTGTTACGATTACAATAATATAAATTTAATACCAATGCTTGATTTGGAATTTGTTTATAAAAATCCATCATATTATGACGAACTTTATAAAGATTTTGAAAAATTAAAAATATTAATGGGGCAAAAATGAAATATATAATCTTTTTATTTGTATTTATATTTGTAGGGTGTACGCAAAAAACAAATACTACAACACCAAATGTAAGTTACAATTCAACTGTTAATATACAGAAAAGTACAACAAGTGAAAGTAGTGTCCTTCCAGTACAGTTATTCGATGATAAAACAATAGAAAATAATACAATTGCAATAATATATCCTTCTGTAAATATTGGAAAATATGCTTTGGAAGCTACAAATAGTATTAATACTTATTTATTGTATAAAGGAAAGTATTTTTCAGTAGAAACTTATGATATGTTTCTACAAAATAAAAAAAATATAATAAAAACTTTTGAACAAATAAGTGCAAATAATATTACAAAAGTCATTGCTATGATTACAAAAGAGCAATTGGAGTATTTAAATAGTGTACCAAATATTGATAAAATTAATATATACTTACCACTGATTAATAAATCTGAAGTAAACAATAGTGAGCAATTAAATAATTTACACCTAACATTTGGTGGAATTAGTTATGAAGAACAATTTAAACGACTTTTTGAGTACTCTAATCAACATAAGTTAGTTGAACTCTATGATAATACACAAATAGGAAGCTTTTTGCATAGTTTTTTAAAGTCACAGAAAGTTGTGTATACAAAAGTCATTGATGATAATAATGGAAGATATAAATATTTTCTAAAAAACAATAAACATATAAATAATTCTAGTATAGTTTTAAACACGCCAATAGTTAAAAGTTCTATATTATTGTCTTCTATTACTGCAGAAGAATTAACACCAGCTATGATTCTGTCAACTCAATTAAATTATACCCCATTAATTTTTTCATTAACTCAAAAAATAGATAGAAGAAAACTTATTGTTGCTAACTCAATTGGAAAAATTCCAATTGAGTTAATAGAATACAATGATATATTAGGGAATAGCATCTCTTACAATTGGGTAAATTATTCAGCTATTATTGGAGCAGAATTATTAACTTCAAGTAATATAGATTTTTTTGATGATTTGAAAATAGTAGATAAACAAGTAATCTATCCCGTAAATCTTTATGAGGTTAAAGATCACTCTTTTAGCCTCATAAAATAGTTATATGTGAGTTAAAATTTGTGTTAAATCTTTTGTATCAATAATAATATTAGCTTCTTTTTTTAAGATCTCTTTAGCACAAAAAGCAACTCTTGTATCCGCAAATTTAAACATACTTCTGTCATTTGCTCCATCACCTACAACTAAGGTATTAGTTCTTGAAACATTTAAAAGTCTTTGAATTCTTTGTATCATTTCACCTTTACTATAATCAAACATCATCTCTCCACCAACTAAACCAGTAAGAAGCCCATCTTTGTGATGTAAAATATTTGAAAAATCAGCATCAAGTCCTAGTTTTTCTTTTGCTGGTTCAGTACCAACTCTAAATCCTCCACTAAAACAAATAACTTTGTAACCATCTTCTTTGAGTTTTGTAACAGTTTCTAAAGCACCTGGCATTAAAGGAAGTTCCCTCCCTATTTTGATAACTTTATCATTTTCTAAACCTTTTAAAAGTTTTACCCTTGTAATTAAACTTTCAAAAAAATCAAGTTCGCCTTGCATAGCTTTTTCTGTTATAGTTGCAACTTGTTCTTCTAGTCCTAGTTCTCGTGCAAAAAAATCAATTGTTTCCCCGTCCATGAGGGTAGAATCAAAATCAAATACTGCTAATTTCATATTTTAAACCTTTATAAATATTTCGATATAATAACGGATTATATCGACACTTTCGTTAGAAATTGATTTAGTAAAAAAGGTTAAAGATAAATGTTTGAAACATTGATTGAAAAATTACAAGAAGATAAATATATCACACTAGAAACAACACCTTCACATGAACCACACTTTGGTCATATTATAGAAAAAATAAAAGCAACAGGTGTTGATAAAAAAGTTGATGGGTTTAGTGCTACGGATAATCCATTGGCTAAATTAAAATATAATGCACTTTTTGCTGCAATGAAAATACAAAATACATTTAATAAACCATGTATTGCAACAATGACAATGAGAGATAGAAATAAAATAGCACTGCAAAGTGACCTATTAGGTGCAAATGATTTTGATGTAAGAGCTATTTTAGCACTGACTGGAGATCCTGCAAAAATGTCTGATCAGCCACATGCAAAAGGGGTATTTGAATCAAATTCAAATATGCTTTTAAAAATTATAAAATCATTTAATTTTGGTATGGATTTTGCAGGGAGACCTTTTAAATTTACACCAAAAGAGATATACCCATTTGCAGTAACAAATTCTTATGCAAAAAGTTTTAAATCTTTAGAGAAAAAAATGCATAAAAAGATAAATGAAGGGGCAATTGGACTTATATCTCAACCTGTTTACGATATAGAGAATGCTAAACAATTATTAGAAAGTTTTGAGAATGCAAAACAAGATGTGGTTGATGAAAAGAAAAACGCACAATTAATTTTTGGAGTTTTCCCTATTACAAAATTAAGAACAGCACTGTTTCTTTCTGCACAAGTTCCAGGTATACATGTTCCTCAAGATTGGATTGATAAACTAGAAGCTGCTTATAAAATTAGTGAGGAAGAAGAATATAAAATAGGTATGGAATTAAACCGCAAACTTATAAATGATATTCAAAATCTTCATCCAAAAATACATCTTATGACAGCAAATAAATTTGAATTAGCCAATGAGTTACTAAATTAAGATGTCAAAAAAATATGCTTCAATAGATATAGGACTAAAAAGAATAGGATGTGCTGTTTCTTTGATGTCCAATATTGTTAATCCACAAGAGGCAATCTTACGAAAAAATAGGGAACAAGCAAGTCGTGATGTAGATAAGTTTTTAAATGATTGGGATATTGATACTTTAGTAGTCGGATATCCAGAGTCAAGTGAAGATATGAAACCTAGAGTAAAACATTTTGTTACTCTTTTAAAATTTGATAAAGAGATAGTGTTTCAAAATGAAAATTTAAGTTCATTAGAAGCAAAAGAATTAACAAAAGGTGAAATAAAACATAAACGAGATGGAAGAATTGATTCAATAGCTGCAAAAATTATATTGGAAAGGTATTTGGCTTCAAAATGATTGGTATTGATATAGTTGTAATCTCTAGAATCGAAAAACTTATAGAAAAATTTGGAGAGAAAACTCTTAACAGATTTTTAAGTGAAGATGAAAAAACACTTATAAAGTCACCTTCCACAGCAGCTGGATTTTGGGCAGCTAAAGAAGCAGCTAGTAAAGCAATTGGTACAGGTATTGGTTCATCTTGTGGTTTTCATGATATAAAAATATCAAAAGATAAAAATGGTGCTCCAAAAATAAAATATAAAAAAGAGATAAGAAAAAAGTTCAAAATTAAAAGTTCCTCATTAAGTATTACCCATGATGGTGGATTTGCTATAGCTGTAGTTGCTTTGGAAAAGAGATGATTACAATAATTTCAAAAAAATTAATTTATATAGCAGTGATGCTTTTTATTATCTCACTTATCTCATTTATTGCAATTAATTTAGCACCAAATAGTTTTTTTGCATCAGGGGATCTTAATCCAAATATTACACAAGAATCTATAGAACATCTTAAAGAGATATATGGTTTGGATAAACCTTTGTATGTGCAATTTTTTTCTTGGATTATAAACATTACTCGTTTAGATTTTGGAATCTCTTTTAGTAGTGGAATGAATGTTAAAGATGAGATACTCAATAGAATCCCAATAACACTTACTATAAATATTATTAGTATGGTAGTGATATTTGTATTGTCTTTATTTTTAGGTATTAAAGCTGCTTTAAATAAAGATACATTATTTGATAAGTTTGTGGGACAGTTATCACTTTTGAGTTTCTCTCTTCCCTCTTTTTATCTTGCACTTCTATTGGTTTTAATATTTTCAGTTACTTGGGAAATATTGCCAATAGCAGGAGTTCATAGTGGAGGTTTGATTGAGGGAAGTTTTGAATATTATTGGGATACAGCTTGGCATTTAATATTACCAGTTGGTATTATTATTTTTGGAGGTATTGGAAGTTTAACTTTATATATTCGATCTTTAACCCTAGAGATATTAAAAAGTGATTATATATTTTTTGCACATTCTAGAGGATTAAGTTCAAAAGAGATTTTAAAATACTATATATTACCAAACCTTTATCCTCCTGTTATAACACTTTTGGGACTAAGTTTGCCAGGTATTATTGGTGGAAGTGTTATATTGGAAACAATATTTTCAATAGATGGTATGGGATTATTATTTTTTCAATCGGCACTTAGCCATGACTATCCAGTGATTATGGGAATTTTGATTATAGGTGCATTTTTGACACTACTAGGAAATATAATAGCTGACTTAGTCTTACTAAAACTTAATCCTAGTATGAAAATGTAAAAAATTATTTTATATTGATTGCAACTTGATTTCGACCATTATTCTTACAGTAGTATAAGCCATTGTCCGCAATTTTTATCATCTTCTCCAAATCATCTTCAAAATTATAACAAATTCCGATAGAAGTTGTGTATTGGATTTTTAGATCCCCTATACTCATGATATTTTCTTCGAAAGCTTTTCGTATATTTTCAAAAAGTTCTTCTATCTCTTCTAAAGTAATATCCTGTAATAAAACACAAAATTCTTCTCCTCCAAATCGTGCGATAAGATCAGTTTTTCGCAAATTCTTATTCAATATGTTGGCAACTTCACAAATAGCTATATCACCAACATCATGGCCATAAGTATCATTAATAGATTTGAATTTATCTATGTCAAACATTGCTACAGCGATATTTTTTTTCTCATTTTTAGATTTTTGAAAAATACTTTCACCTTTTTCAAAAAAGTATCTTCTATTATATGAACCTGTCATAAAATCTTTATTAGCCATATCTCTTGTTTGTTCAAATAATTCTAATGTTTCTAGATTTGAATTTACTCTTGTTATAACTTCTATGGGGCTGTAAGGTTTATTGAGAAAATCATTCGCACCTATTTTTATAAATTTTGTTGAGATATCTGGTGTGTCATTTGCACTAAGTACAATTATACCTAAAGTATCTTTTTGATATTTTTCTCTTATTTTTAGAGTTAGTTCCATTCCATCCATTTGATCCATATTAAAATCTGTTAAAATTAAAGAAATTTTTTTGTCATCTTTATTTAAAATATCTAAAGCTTCAACACCATTTCTAGCGGTTATGACATTGAGTTTTATTTTTTCTAATATATCTTTTAAGATTGAACGTTGCACCGAGGAATCATCCACAATAAGGACATTAGTCTCATAATTAAAAAGAACTCTTTTTATAGAATTAATAGCGTATTTGATACTGTTTACACCATCTTTAGTAATATATTCTAAAATATCTTTTTCTAAAATATCTTTTCTTATATTACTAATATTTATACCACTTAAGACAATCGTTGGTATTTTCTTTTTGATTGAGTAATCAACAAGTTCTCCGTCTTTTACATCTGGTAGATTTAAGTCTAAGATTGCAATGTCAATTTGGAGTTCATTATTTAAAATATGCTTTAATGCATCTTTATAGCTTTTAGCAACTAGAATATTAATATTCTTAATTTGTTCAATAAGTCGTTGTTGGAGCATGAACACTATTATTGGATCATCATCTACAAGTAATATATTTCTCAAAAGAAACCTTTTCTAACTATTCGTTAGCTTTCCATTGCTTGTATAAAGCTTCATGTTCTGCAATCTCTTCACGACTAGGTTTTCTTCTACAAGATAAGTAACCTTTACTTCCATCACAACTTTCAAATGGAAACACGGTAGCAAATACCCAATAGTATCCTCCATCTTGTGTGGCATTCTTTACATATCCTGTCCATACATTTCCAGATTTTACTGTATCCCACAGTGATTTAAATGCAGCTTTTGGCATATCTTTATGTCTTACCATATTATGTGGTTTATCTATTAGTTCTTCTAGAGTATATCCTGCTATCTTACAAAAGTCATCATTTGCAAATTTGATTATCCCTTTCTCATCTGTTTCACTTACAAGGAATGCAAAATCATCTAATACTGTTTCTCCTGCCATCTTTATCCCTTTTTAGTTAAATTTCTTTGTTGAGGCATCTGATACTAAATCATTTGCCATTTTACTTACATCTTGTGCTATTGAAGCTACTGAGTTAGCTTCATGTGCATTTTCTTGTGTTACTCTATCTAACATTGTTACTGCATCATTTATTTGTTCAATTCCTGTCATCTGTTCTTTACTTGCACTAGATACATCTTCTATTAATTGAATTGTTTGATTAAAGTTCTCATTTAATGATTCATATCCATGAATCATATCATCACTTACTTTTTTACCTTCATTTGCTTTTATACTTGCATTTTCTACAAGAGCTTTAATCTCATTTGCTGCATCTGCACTTCTTGAAGCTAAGTTTCTAACCTCTTGAGCAACTACTGCGAACCCTTTTCCTGCTTCCCCTGCTGTTGCTGCTTCTACAGCTGCATTTAAAGAAAGTATATTTGTTTGGAATGCTATTTGGTCTATTACTGTTATCGCTTCATTGATTGCTGTTACTTGTGAGTTTATCTCATCCATTGAAGTTGATGTTTTAGAAGCTAAGTTCATACCATTTGAAACTTCTGTTTTTACTTTTGAACCTAATTCTGACATTTTAGAAGCATTATTAGCATTGTTTCTTGTAATACTTGTTATCTCTTCTACTGCTGCTGCTGTTTCTTCTAAAGAGGCTGCTTGTTGGTTTGCTTTATTTGCTAAGTTATTTACACTCTCTGTCATTGTTGAAGAGTTTGATTGAAGGTGTTGTCCGTTTGAGAGGTTTTGTTTTGCACTATTTGAAAGTGAGTGCCCTAGAGTATTTACACTTTGCATAACAGAAAGCATATCCCCTTTTATTTTTGGATGAATATGTACTGTACTTTTAAAGTCATCATTTGCATAATGTTCAAGATTGTTTTTTAATTCTTTCATATTTGATTCAGATATATTGAGAGTATGATTAAGTGTTTCTCTTAATGCTTCAATCATAAAATTATGTGATTTCGCATGAATTCTACATTGAAATATACCTTGAGACATTTTATCTAATGTAAGGACTATCTCTCCTAGTACTTTCATGTCTTCTTTTCTCATTGTATCAAATTGATCAACATAGCTATTTAATTCAGTTAAAATCATACCTATTTCATCATCTTTCATATATTGGGCTTTATTGATTTTATTTACTTTCATAAACGCAAAGTCCATAATGTCATCCATATATTTTTTAAATCTATCAATTCCTCCAACAATTCTACGCATTGCTGCATAACTCGTATAAAAAATTATAACAGCAAAAATTAGATTTACTATTATGAGTGCAGTAATTTTTGATTCTGTCAAAATTGCAATTGTTGTAATTGTTGCAAAACCAATTTGTGCTAAAATCATGTTGATAAATATTTTATTTTTTGTAGAAATATTTTTAAACATATATTGTCCTTTTTTTTGATGTATTATTGTATCAAAAGTTAACTGTTAATTGTTACTTTATCTACTTTTTTATGTTTAAGATCACAGAGTGTTTCATCTGCTAAATCTATCATGCTTTCTAAAGATTCAGAAAAATCAATATTCCCAGCAATAGACACAGAAATATTATAAGTAGAATCCTCTATTTTTAAGGGTGAGCTTTTAATGATATTTTGTATCTCTTCAAATGTTTGTACTAGTTCTGCATACGGTCTATTTTTAAATAATACACAAAATTGCTCCACACCAAATCTTGATACAATAGAATCTTTGTTAAGAGCTTGATTAAGTATTTTTGCAACATGCAATAAAGCTTCATCTCCAACTTCATGTCCATAAGAGTCACATAATACATTGAACTCATCTATCTCAATCATTATTGTAGCTAAAAGGTTTTTTTTAGTTTTTGCTCTTTCATAAATATCTCTTCCTATATCAAGAAGATACCTTTTATTAAAAAGTCCAGTTAATGGGTCTTTTTTTGATTTATCTTGCGTATAATCAAAAAGTTCAATTACTTCAATGTTGTTATTTACCCGTGCAATAAATTCTTCATTTGTAAAGTCTTTATACAGAAAATCATTTGCTCCATATTTTAAAAAACTTGCAACAATCTCTTTTTCACTTGTTCCCGAAAGTGCAATAATAGCCACTTCATCTTTTTTATAAGATTTTCTAAGTTCCATTGTAAACTGAAGTCCGTCCATTTCAGGCATCATATAATCTACTAAAATTACTTTAATATCAGGTCTTTGTTTAATAGTTTCAAGTGCATCAATAGCACTATAATTTATTGTAGTATTAAGATTATATCTTTTACAAAGTGATTCCATTTTGGCTGCAAATGTTTTTGAATCATCTATTATTAAAATCTCTATTTTTGCATTTAAAATAAATCTTTTCACCACTGAAATAGTATAATCTATCGCATAACTTCCATTTTTGAGAACATAATCAATGAGGTTGTTGTTTTTAAAAATATCATCTTTTTTTTCTAAGCTTGAACCAGTTAATAAAATGGACGGTATATTAAATTTATTTATAAAAGATATTATTTCTCCATTTTGTGCATCTGGTAAATTATAATCAAGTAAAGCTAATTCAAATTTTCCTTTATGTTTCAGTATTAAATCAGCACACTCTTTCATGGAAGTAGCAGTAAAAACTTTTAATCCTAGCTCGTTTTCTATTCCCATTTTCAATCTATTGAGTATTGTTTTACTATCATCTACTATTAATATATTCATTGTTTTCCTTGATTGTATAATTTAAAATAACTTAAGTAAATAGTTTAACGCTAATAGACTTAAAATAAAATAATTTTTTTATTGATAATTTAAAACCTTTTGATATATTTATGGCAATAAGGTTGTTTATTATGTTTGAAATAATAATCTTGATGATACTCCTCTGCTTCAAAAAATGGAGTATTAAGAGCAGAAATTAATTGTGTAGATATATCATATCCTTTATTTTTAAGAATCTCTATAAGTGCAAGTGAAATATCTTTTTCTTCTTGATTATTGTAAAAAATTGCACTTAAGTATTGATTTCCTATATCTGGTCCTTGCCCATTTTTTTGAGTGGGATCATGAATCTCAAAAAAGAGTTCAGCTAACTCTTCAAAAGTAACAATATCAGAATCATAGTCAACTCTTACAACTTCAAGATGACCAGTTCTCCCTCCACAAACTTCTTTATAGCTAGGATTATTAATATGACCACCCATATAGCCACTAATTGCTGCTTTTACACCTTCGAGCTTTTCAAAATAGTACTCAACTCCCCAAAAACATCCACCTGCAAAATATGCTGATTGCAAATTCATAATAAATCCTTGTATAAATATGGTACCATTATAAAAAAGTTACACTTAATTAGAATTTATTATTTGTTAATAGTTGTTAGTTACAATAATAAACTAAAAATAGGAGTTTATATGATTAGTGCTAAAAATCTTAATAAAACTTACAAAGTAGGGGAATTAACTTTAACAGTTATAGAAGACTTTTCATTGAATATTACTGAAGGTGAATTTATATCTTTGATAGGACCTAGTGGTAGTGGCAAATCTACTGTTTTAAATATGCTTGGTTGTCTTGATACTCCAACTTCTGGAAGTTTAATTATCAATGGTCAAGATATTGCAGTATTAAATAAAACACAACAAGCAAATTTTCGAGGTGAACATATAGGATTTATTTTTCAAAGTTTTAATCTAATTCCTGTTTTAACTGTATATGAAAATATAGAATATCCACTTATTATGATACAAAATCTCCCAGAACAACAAAGAAAAGAAAGAATTGAAAAGTTACTACATGAAGTTGGAATGTATGAACAAAAAGATAAAACACCCAATAATTTATCAGGTGGACAGATGCAAAGAGTTGCAATTGCAAGGGCTTTAGTAACAAATCCAAAAATTGTTTTTGCCGATGAACCTACGGCAAATCTTGATAGTACAACAGCCCATATGATTATTGAGTTGATGAAAAAAATACAAAAAGAACACAATACCACTTTTGTATTTGCAACTCATGATGAAAAAATAGTTTCTAATGTAGATCGACTTATTACTTTAGTTGATGGAAATATTTTAGAAGATAAGAGGGTAAGATAATGAAAAATATATTTAAAATAGCCTACAGAAATCTTTTGAGAAATCATCGCCGCACACTTTTAACAACTAGTTTAATAACTCTAGGAGTGGTTTTTGTTCTTGTTTATACAGCACTTTCTGGGAGTTTTAAAAACTATATGATAGGGCAAATTACAGATTCATCTATGGGACATATTCAAATACACAAAAAAGGGTTTGTTGCAAGTGTAGAAAACCTCCCTTTGGATAAAAATCTTAATGGAAAATCGTTAGAATATTTAGAACAGTTTTTAAATGAAAGTCACTATATACAAAGTTACTCATATAGAATAAAATTTGGAGGAATGTTTTCAAATTTTGTGAGTACAACAAATATTCGACTTAATGCCATTGACCCAGATAAAGAGTTTGCCACACTTCCTGCACTTAAAGATAGATTAGTTCATTTTGATGGGAGATTACATAAAGGGGAAATAATAGTACCTGATATTATAACGAAAGGGATGGATGTAAAAACAGGAGATACCGTAGTCCTTGTTGCAAATAATAAAAGTGGAAGTGTCAATGGAATTAATCTCAAAGTTGTAGGAGAAGTGGAAAGAATCTCAGGACCTGGTGGAAGAGATGGGTATATCCATATAGAAGATGCTAAAAAAGTACTTCGTATAAAAAATGTAGAGGTTAGTGAAATTGTTATACGATTAAAAGATGTAGGTATGTTAAAAGATGCCCTTAAAGAATTAAGTCCAATTTTAAAGAAACTTAATCAAAAAGGAAAACCAGCATTTGAGATACACTCTTGGGAACAATTAAGTCCCTTTTATAATATCGTTAAAATGTTAGATATTATGAATATCTCTATACAAATTATACTTATATCTATAGTTTTAATCTCTATATTAAATGTTATGATTATGAGTGTTTATGAAAGAATAAAAGAGATAGGTACAATTGCAGCTATGGGAACACCACCAAAAACAATAGTGAAACTTTTTTTGATGGAAGGATTGTTATTGGGTATTTTAGGAGCAGTATTGGGAGCTATTTTATCTATGTTGATAGTTCAAGGGCTTGATATGATGCAAATATCTTATAACTTTGGAAGAGAAAGCGATTTGATATTAGAACCTATTTTAGCTTTAAAAGATGTTGTGATTATAGGGGTAATAGTTGTAGCTATATCTTTGATAGCATCCATTAGTCCTGCACTAAAAGCTTCAAGGTTAGACCCTGTTGAAGCGTTAAGAACAAACTAAACAAAGGGGTTAGAATGAAAAAAATATTTCTTATTATTTGTATCACGACTTTTATTTTTGCTGATAATTTATTGATGCAAATAGACAAAAAATTAGCACCAGGTAGTAGCGAAAGTTATAAAAAACTTATCAATATAGAACCAGATGGAACGAAAAAAGAGTTTTTGTTGTATCAAGCAAAAAAAGATAGCAATAAGATGGTATCACTATTTTTAGAACCAGAATCTGAAAAAGGGAGAAGTACATTAAGACTTGGTGAAAATATGTGGTTATTTCTTCCCGAAGTTGGAAAAGCAATACGAGTAACTTCTATGCAAAGTGTTGTTGGGGGAGTTTTTAATAATAGTGATATTATGCGACTTGATTTTTCAACAGAATATAATATTGTATCTCAAGAGGAAAAAACAGATGAGATAATTTTAACTGTAAAAGCAAAAAATGACACAGTAGCTTATGATAAGTTAATTATGAGAGTAGATAAAACTTCAACAACTCCAAAAGAGATACAGTGTTATAGCTCAACAGATATGCTTATTAAAACATTATATTATAAAAATTTGCAAGATTTTGGTAATGAAATTGTACGACCTGCTGTTATTGAAACAAGTTCAGCACTTTATAAAGGGTATAAATCAATTATGGTTTATGGCAAAATTACACCTAAAAATTTTAGTGATGAGGCTTTTACTTTGGATAATTTGGGAAAAGTAGCAGATTTACGAAGATAGTTTATGGCAAAATATTTTTTAGTTACTTGCCTATATTTTAGTTTTATGTTTGCTGATGATTATAGCTTTGATTTTAAAGAGCTTGAAAAACTAGATATCAAAACATATGAATACAACGGTTATATAAAAGGGGAACATAAATATCAAAATTTAAATAAAAGGTCATTAAGTTTTCCCTCAAAAAATAAATCAAATATGAATAGTTATTTTGGTGAGGCTTTTTTGAAGTATAAATATTTTTATGATAAATTTATATTTCAAACTGAACTAGCGGCAAATTATGAAAATATTGATTCTACCAAAGAAGATACTTACACAGCAAATCAACTTTTTATAAATTATAAATATAATGAAAATCATCAACTCAATATTGGGAAAAAAACTGGAACTTGGGGAAAGGGATATTTTTTTAATCCCATCGCTTTTGTAGATAGAAAAAAAGACCCAACAAATCCAGAAACCAATAAAGAGGGATATTCACAAGTTAATTATAAATATAACAAAACTTTTCAAAATGATTTACAAAATATAACTTTTGATGCTGTGTATATAAAAACAACTTCTAATTTTAATGAAGATTTTTACGACCAAAATTCAAATACAATAGCTTTAAAAACATATCTTTTGTATAAAGATATAGATATAGATTTTGCCTATTTATATAATGATAAACTGGTAAATAAATATGGAGTAGATTTCTCTACTAATTTACAAACAAATTTTGAAATACATGGAGAGTATGCTAAAAGTGACGATGGATTGTATTCTTATTTGTTGGGTTTAAAATATTTAACAGAATTTGAATTAACTATTTTGAGTGAATATTTTTATCAAAATGAGGAATTATCAAAAAACAAAAGTTTTTGGGACAATAGATATTTTATAAATAAATTTACTCAAAAAGAGCCTTTTGATATTTTATACTTTAGTGTATATTACAAAAACTCCTATAATTTAGACGATAATTCACAACAAAATAATGTTGGTATGATATATACAAAAATAAAAAATTTTACTATAGATTTTTCAATTGGAAAAAACTCTGGAAAAGATACTACAGAATTTGGTTCTAAACTTGTGGATACATTTACTTGGTTGCAGTTAAAGTATAATTTTTAGATTAATAAATATTTTTCAAGAATTTAATAATTAAAATTCTAATTTTGAGACTTAATTGAAACTTTTTTTTGATACAATCAGTGTAGATTAATTATTAGGATAGGTTATGAATTTTAAGAGTATAATTTTTAGTTTCATTATTGGAAGTTGTTTATATGGCAGTACCACTAATAATATTTCAATGTTCACAGAAAATTATCCACCTTACAATATGAAAGTAGATGGAAAATTAACAGGAATTGGGATAGAAGTGCTAGATGCTGTATTAAAAGAACTTGATTCAAAACAAACTATTGAAGATGTTACACTTACAAATTGGTCTAGAGCATACTCTTTAGCTTTAAAAAATAATAACACTATGGTATTTTCAACTACAAGGACAGAGTCTAGAGAAGATTTATTCAAATGGGTTGGACCTATTGTAAATACAAGTGTAGGTGCAATTGCATTAAAACAGAAGAATATCAAAATACACTCAGTTAAAGATTTTGAAAAATACAAAATTGGTGCAGTTTTAAAAGATGTAGGGGAAGATTCTCTTTTAGATTTAGGTGTGAATAGTGATAAAATACAGTCAGTATCTGGTGAAAATGCTATAAAAATATCTTTTTTAAAATTAAAAAATAAAAGAATTGATATCTTTGCTTATGAAACAAATGCAGCTTTTGAAAATGCAAAAACACTAGGGTTTGATATAAGTAAATATGAGATTGTATATACTTTAAAAGAGGGACAATTATATTTTGCATTTAATAAAAATGTAGAGGATAGGATTATTCAAAAATGGCAAGAAGCTTTAGATACAATAAAAAAAAATGGCATATATAAAAAAATATTGTCAAAATATGTACATTAAGAAAATGGAAATTATCATATGAAACAAAGTATTATCTTAAAAACTCTTCTTATCTTGGGGAGTGTTTTTATTGTTATTTTTATAGGTTCAAATTATCTCACTCAACAAAGTGATAAGGAACTTATAGAAAAAATCAGAAATTACAATCTAAGTACTGCAATGGTTGCTTTAGATAATAGACTAGATAATCAACTTCAAACAAATAAAAAACAGATGTTAGATACTATAAAAATGATAGCAAAAAACTCATCAGTTTTTTTACTAAACTTTGACAAAGAGGGATTAGAAAAAAGTTTAAAATTTGATATAGATAAAGATGGGATAGAAGCGATAGTAATATTTGATAGCGTTGTAAATGAAAATTTTCTAATAGTATATAAAAATCACTCTACAATAGAAGTAGCAGATTCTCTGCCAAAGAAATTTGAAAATTTTACAAAACTTTCTGAACCTATCTATCAAATAAACAATTCATCACAAGAAAAAATTGGTGCTATTACTTTATATTATGATGAATCTATTATTAAAAATGAGATTGCACAATTAAAAGTTGATACAAAAAAGAAAATTAGCGAGTTTAATTTTACCATAGATAATGAACTTAAAAAAGTAAAAATGATGAAACTATATATAGCAATAGGTTCTTTTCTTTTAATCCTAATAGTTTCGTCTGTTTTATTAGTTCTTTTTGTGAATAACCCATTGAGAAAATTAAAAATTGGTTTAGATAATTTCTTTTTATTTTTGCAAAATAAAACAGATAGTACTCAAAAAATTGAACTTAATACAAAAGATGAATTTGGGCAGATGGCACAAAGTTTAAATGAAAATATTATTGTGAGTGCAAAACTTCATGAAGAGATACACGAACTTAATACAAATTTAGAAAAAAGAATTGAAGAAAAAACATCAAAAGTTACAACTTTACTTGACAATGCAGGGCAAGGATTTTTAACATTTGATACTCATTTTATAGTAGATGAAGAATATTCTAGAGAGTGTATTAAACTTTTAGGAAAAGATATTGCCCATAAAGATATTACAAATTTATTATTTAAAGATAAGAGCAAAAAAGAGTTATTTAAAATAACACTGATAAATGCTTTAAATGATGATGTAGAGATAAAAAGAAATGCATATATTTCACTGCTACCACATATTATTTTATTAAATAAAAAGGCTGTAAAATTAGAGTATAAAATAGTTGAAAACAGTAAGTTTATGTTGATACTTACAAACATTACATCTCAAAAAAAGCTTGAAAAGAAGATTAAAAAAGAGCAAGAGATTTTAAAAATGATTGTTGCAATTGTAAGTGAAAGTGAAGTTTTTTATGATGTAAAACAAGAGTATGAATTATTTATCAATAATTTTATGAAAGAGATAGACTTATCTAAAACACCATTATTTAATATCACAAATATATACAGAATAATACATACTTTTAAAGGTACATTTGCACAAATTTTTATGCAGGATATTGTAACTTTTTTACATCATTTAGAAAGTGATATATCAACCTTACAAAAAGAGACAACACATACAAATGAAGATATTATCCAATTATTAGAGATGAGTGATTTTGAAAGTTCATTAGGAAAAAGCATCTCTATAATTGAAGATATTTTAGGAAGTGAATTTTTAAATTCTGATTATTATTTAAAAATAGAGTTAAATGATATAGTTTCATTACAAGAAAAAATAGAAAAAATTCTAGAAAACTATAATCATACAACACCTGAGTGCCAAGATGTTTTATGTCAAGTACAAAAGCTCTCTGGTTCAAAACTTATGGCACTACTTCATCCTTATATAAGTTCTACTTCTCAGTTAGCTAATAGACTTGAAAAAGAGATATATGAGATTGAGATTATAGGAGATAATAAATTAGTAGTAAATGATAAATTCAAACCTTTTATAAAATCATTGATTCATGTATTTAGAAATAGTATTGATCATGGGATTGAGATGCCAGAGATTAGAGTTGAAAACAATAAAGATGAAAAAGGGACTATCAGTTGTAGCTTTGAAATAAAAGAGGATAGACTTACTATAGTTATTTCTGATGATGGTGCAGGGATAGATATTGACAAATTAAAAGAAAAACTAAATACAAGAGGGATAGAAACTCAAAATATGGATAATAATGAAATATATAGTTTTATTTTTGATGATACACTTTCAACAAAAGATGAAGTGTCAAGTACTTCAGGAAGGGGAGTTGGTATGAGTGTAGTAAAAGCAGAATGTGAAAAGTTAAATGGAGAAATATATACAACATCACAAAAAAATATAGGTACAACTTTTGAGTTTATCATACCACTTTAGGGAGAATAATGTTTATTAAAAATATTGTAATAATAAGTTTTTTATTTGTTCTATTTGCAAATGCAAATGAAAAAAAAGTTTCTATACAGCTTTTATGGAAACACCAATTTGAATTTGCAGGTTATTATATAGCAAAAGAGAAAGGTTTTTATAAAGATGTAGGACTCGATGTAGCTATTAAAGAGTATCAATTTGGAACTAATATTGCCAAAGAAGTGAGTAGTAGAAAAAGTGATTTTGGTGTTGGAAGTTCAGCTTTAATTTTAGATTATATAAATGGTTTAGACCTCTATTTACTAATGCCAGCGTTACAAACATCACCATTTGTGCTAATGTCAAAAAAAAGCAAAGATTTAAAAGATGTTCATGATTTAAAAGGGAAAAAAATCATGTTAACTCCCAATCAAGTTGCGATGGCATCTTTAAATGCTATGTTTAAAGTAAATAATGTAAGCCAAAAAGATTTTATATCTCAAAAACACACTTTTAATACGCAAGATTTAATCGATGGAAAAACAGATGCCATGACAACATATCTATCTAATGAGCCATTTCATATGATAGAACAGGGATTAGAGTATACAATATTTGACCCATCTGATTTTGGATTTAATTTTTATGATGATATTCTTTTTACATCAAAAAAACTATTAAAAGAAGATCCTTCTGCTGTAGAGAATTTTTATAGTGCCACTAAAAAAGGGTGGGAGTATGCTTATACTCACATAGAAGAAACTTCTAAACTTATACATGAAAAATATAATACACAAAACAAATCATTAGAACATCTCATTTTTGAGGGAAAAGAATTAAAGAAACTTAGCCATTTTGGAAAAAATGAATATATCAAATTTAGACCAGAAGTTATAAGTCAAATTGTACAAACATATAATTTATTAGATTTGTCAAAATCTAAAGTTGATATTGAAAATTTTATATATCCAGAAGCAATGTATGTTGAAAATGGAACAGACTATGTTCTTTTATTAGAAATTTTAGGGATAATCTGTCTTTTATTTATTGGATTTTATTATTGGAATAGAAAATTATCACATTTAAATAAAACTATTCAAAAAAATAAAAATAAAGTCTCAATACTTTTAGATAATGCAGGACAAGGTTTTTTGACATTTGATACAAATTTTCAAGTTGATGACCAATACTCAAAAGAGTGTACCAAAATTTTTAAACAAGAGATAGCTTCTTGTAATATTGATGAACTCTTATTTGAAAAAGAGACTAAAAGAGAATTTTTTAAAAATACCTTGACCCTTTTATTACAAGAGAAAAATGAGATAAAAAGAAAAGCTTTAATTTCATTATTGCCACAAATTGTACTGTTAAATAAAAAAGCTATAAAAATAGAATACAAAATTTTGGATGAGAGTTATTTTATGTTAGTATTGACAAATATTACTTCACAAAAAAAACTTGAAAATAAAGTAAAAAAAGAGCAAGAAACTTTAAAAATGGTTGTTGCAATTGTGAGTGAATCAGAGGTGTTTTTTGATCTTAAAAAAGAGTATACAGAGTTTATTAATAACTATGCACAATATGTAGATATGGATAAAACTCCATTACATAATATTAGTACAATTTATAGAATAATACATACTTTTAAAGGTGGTTTTGCACAACTTTATATACAAAATATAGTTGTTTTTTTACATAAATTAGAAAGTGATATATCTATTTTACAAAAAAGAACAACAAGTACAAACGAGCAAATATTAGAACTTTTAGAAAATTCATCTTTTCATACAAGTTTGAATGCAAGTATAAATATAATTAAAGATATTTTAGGGGAAGAGTTTTTAGAATCGGATAATTTTATAAAGATTGATTATTTGGATATTGTGCAATTACAAGAAAAAATTGAAAATATTTTAGGCAAACTCAATGAAACTACACCAGAGTGTTATGAATTATTGTGTCAAGTACAAAATTTATCAAGTACAAAACTGATTACTTTGTTACATCAGTTTACAAGTTCTACAAAACAATTAGCAACAAAACTTGAAAAAGAGATTTATGATTTAGAGATAATTGGTGATAGTAGTTTTACTTTACAAGAAAAACACAAACCATTTGTAAAGTCTTTGGTACATATTTTTAGGAACTCTATAGACCATGGAATTGAGACTCCTGAAGTGAGACTAGAAAAAAATAAAGATGAGTTAGGTACAATTGCTTGTAATTTTTTAGTAGAAGATAAAAAATTAAAAATAATTATTTCTGATGATGGTAAGGGAATTGATATTGATAAGTTAAAGTGTAGATTAAAAGAACAAGATATAAATATTGAAAATTTATCTGATAAAGATATTTATCAATATATATTTTATGATAATATTACAACAAAAGAGGTGTTATCAGAAATTTCTGGACGAGGAGTTGGTATGAGTGCTGTGAAGCATGAAGTTGATAAATTAAATGGTGTGATAAATATTACTTCACAAAAAGATATTGGTACTACTTTTGAGATAATAGTACCTCTGTCATAACTTTATAAAAGGAATACATATGATATTAGATGCATTAATACTTCAATCAAAACTTTTTTTGTCTGAAGATATGGGAATAACAATTGATGATATAACAATAAATGAACTTAATCCTGACAAATTGAGTTTAAAAGATTATACCTCTATGATAGGTACGGGTGGTAATTTGAATTTAATGATAATTATTAGTTATGATAGTAGCTTATTAAATCATTTAGTTAACTTGTTTATGGATGGAGAAGAGGTGTCAGAAGATGAGTTGGGAGAAGTTATTGATAGTGTATCTGGTGAAACAATTAATACTATTATTGGACTTGCTCTTCCTACATTCCCAAATAGAGGAAAAGGTGTAACTATAACTCCTCCAATTACAATAAATGACGCTTCAAATATAAAAAAGTATAAAAATTCTAAAATTGTAAGTGCAGATATTAAAACAGAATATGGATCACTCACTATTAGTGCTGTTGGTTCAGAAGATTCAATTAGATAAGGAAAAGGATTAAAATATGTTAAAAGTTTTGGTTGTAGATGATTCATTAATTATCAGAAAAAAAATCACAAATTTATTAGAAAAGTTAGGACATGAAGTTGTATTGAGTGCAACAAATGGTCAAGAAGCGATAGATGGATACAATAAAGTAAAGCCAGATTTAGTTACTATGGATATTACAATGCCAGATATGGATGGGATTACAGCTGTTAAAAATATAATTAAAGATAATGTTGATGCAAAAATTATAATGGTAACATCACATGGACAAGAAGATATGGTGATTAAATCAATTCAAGCAGGTGCTGTTGGATATATGTTAAAGCCAATTACAGAAGACAAATTAGCTTCTTCTATAGGTGAGGTATTTATCGAATATGCCGTAGATGAAGAAGATGATGATTTAGATATTTTAGAGGATGAGATTTAAAGGTTAAATGATGGAAGAAAACAAACTTTTCGAAGCCTTATTAGATGTGATACCCTTTGCTGCGTATGCTGTAGATATAGAAACATACGAAGTGGTATATGCAAATAAATTAATGGGGGAGAGTTTGTATGCACCAAGAGAGAATTTTTGTTGGAAAAAAGTTTTTGGACAAGAAGAGGTTTGTAGTTGGTGTACAATTCCAGAACTAAAACAAAGAAAAGCTATATATAAAAGTGAAAAACTTGTAACAAGTTTTTTTGATGAAGCGACAGATAAATGGCTTCAAACTTATGATGAACTAGTGCGTTGGCCAGATGGAAGAACAGTAAAGTATTCAATTGCCGTTGATATTACTGAACAAAAAGAGATTCAAGCAAATATGATAAAAACTCATACAAAACTTGCAATGCAATCAAAAAAACTTAAAGAAGCCAATGAAAAACTAGAATATATGGCAACAAAAGATTATTTAACGGGAGTTAACAATAGAGGTAATTTTTTTGCATTAGCAAAAAAATTATGGGAACAAAAGTTACAATGCAATAAAAAAATATATGTAGCTATGTTTGACCTTGATAAATTTAAAAATATCAATGATACTTATGGACATCAAGTAGGAGATTCTGCTTTAAAAGAGTTCGCAAAATCAATTACATCTAATTTAGAAAAAGAAGATATTTTTGCAAGGATTGGTGGAGAAGAGTTTGCTTTATTAAGTGTACATGAAGATGAAAAACAGATAATAGAAAAATTTGAAAAAATGAGAAAAGATGTGGAAAATCTTACAATAGAAAGTGAAAATGAAACTATAAAATTAACAGTATCTATTGGATTAAGTTTAAAACTAGAGAACCAAACAATAGATGAAGTGCTTGATTTTGCAGATAAAAAATTGTATGAAGCAAAAAGAAGTGGACGAAATAACTTGAAATTTAGATTATAAATTAGGGATATAGAATGTTAGAAAATAAACTATTTGAAGCACTTTTAGATGTTATCCCTTTTGGAGCATATGCAGTTGATGTTGAAACTTACGAAATTGTTTATGCAAATAAAATTGTAAGAGAGAATATGTATGCTCCCCAAGAAACATATTGTTGGGAAAGAATATATGGGCAAAATGAAATTTGTAGTTGGTGTAGTATTCTTAATTTGCAACAAAAAAGAGGCAATAAAGTAATAAAAAAAGAGAAACACACTTGCGAATTTTTTGACGAGATGGATGATAGATGGGTAAAATCTTATGATGAGATTATAAGTTGGCCTGATGGTAGAGACGTGAAGTATTCTATACTTGTAGATACAACAGATCAAAAAGCAACTCAAGGTTCTATGATACAATCTCATGCAAAACTTGCTGTTAAATCAAAACAGATGACAAAAACAAATCAAAATCTTCAGATCACTAAGCTCAAACTACAAAAAACAGTTAGAGAGTTACAAAAACAAAAAACAAAAGCAGAAGAAGCAACACAATTTAAATCAAACTTCTTAGCAAATATGAGTCATGAGATAAGAACTCCAATGAATGGTATTTTAGGTATGACACATTTAGCACTGCAAACAGACGATATTCAAAAACAAAAAGAATATATAAGTAAAATAGATACATCAGCAAAAAATCTTCTTTACATAATTAATGATATATTAGATTTTTCTAAAATAGAAGCAGGAAAGTTAGAGGTTGAACATATCAACTTTGATATGAAAAATGTAATCGCAAATTTGCGTAATATTACAGAATTAAAAGCAAATGAAAAAGATATTAAATATGAGATAATCTATGATGAGGGAAATAGTATTTATCTAGGAGACCCAATAAGACTTGGACAAGTTTTGATAAATCTTGTAAATAACGCAATAAAATTTACTCATGTAGGTGGAATAAAAGTTTATATTGAACAGCAGACTAATGGAAAAGTAAAATTTAGAGTTGTAGATAGTGGTATAGGAATTACCCAAGAACAACAACAAATATTATTTCAGTCTTTTTCACAAGCAGATATAAGTACTACTAGACAATATGGTGGTACTGGATTAGGATTGGCAATCTCTAAACAGCTTGTTGAGATGATGGGAGGAGAGATAAGAATTGAGAGTAGTTTTGGAAAAGGGAGCGAGTTTATATTTGAAATACCATTAGAAAGTGGGGTAAAAGCTAATATAGATACACCATTACACTCTTTGAGTCAATTACAACATCAGATGCACCAATTAGATAATTTTACAATACTATTAGTAGAAGACAACGAAACAAATAGGTTTTTGTTAGAAGGTCTTTTAGAGTTTGATTCTATAACTGTTGTGAATGCTTATGATGGGAAAATGGCAGTAGAGATTTTTCAAAACTCACCAGAGGACTTTGATATAATTTTAATGGATATTCAAATGCCAGTTATGGATGGATATGAAGCTACAAAAATTATTAGAAAACAAAATCAGACAATACCTATAATTGCGTTAAGTGCAAATGCAATGCTACAAGATATTCAAAATAGTAAAAATGCACAAATGAATGAACATTTAAGTAAACCTATTGAAGTTGAATCTCTTTACAGATTTATTTTAAAGTATGGTTTAAAAAAAGAGCTGACATCAACAGCATCACAAGAAAGTGAGACACCTATTATCCCTTTTTTAAATAGTATAGATACTCAGCATGGTCTTTCATTGGTAAATCAAAATAAAAAACTCTATCTTAAAATATTATTGAGTTTTTATAATAATTACAGTACGTTAAATTTAATAGAGTTAAATGAGGAAGAGTTTGCAAGAACAGTCCATACATTAAAAGGCTTAAGTGCAAATATTGGTGCTACAAAGCTTTATGAGATAGTTAAGAACATAAAAAATAAAGAAGACCATACTTTAATTGAACAGTTTAATCAACAGTTATCTATAACTTTAGAAGAGTTAAAAGTATTAGAGTATATTCAAGAAACTCAAGAAAATAAAATAAAATTAGAGATTAGTGAGGTGGAAAAAAATAAATTATTTCAAGATTTACAACAAGTAATTTCAACAAAAAAACCAAAAAAGTGTTATGAAGTTATAGATGTTTTAAATAGATATAAATTAAATGATGAAGATACAAAACGATTTTTACAAATTAAAAAATTGATAGAAAAATTTAATTTTAATGAAGCGTTAAAATTATTTAAATAGAGTTAAACTCAAAGAACTAGTTTTAAGTTTTTTTGTTCATTATTTTGAAAAATCATTTTTATTTGTTTATTATCCAAAAGGAGTTGTTTCAATATTTTTGTTTCCACATTTAAAATTGATTTTTTTTGAAAAAATTCATCAATAGTTTTTTTTGCAGAATCAATATCTGTATTTTCTGTAAACTCAATAAGCAAAGAGTTATCACTTAAAATAATTTTTTGATTTGATATACGAAAATTTTTAAACTTTCCTGTAAGTTTAAAAAATTCTAATTTATTTCTTCTTGATAAATATATATAGTTTTTTATATAAATAAACTTTTCTTCGATAATAAACTCCTAGTAAAATATCATATATATTATGGTAAAAATAGACTTAATTTTAGGTTAATTTAAGAATTACATTTTTTTTCTAAATCAGGTATCTCAATACTTAAATAACTTATCTCTTTAAGTATTGATTGACGAAACTGATCTAGAGGTTTTCTTATACTATAATATGCCCATCTTCCTTTTCTTTCAACTTTTAAAAAACCAGCTTCTTTGAGTATTTTTAAATGTCGAGATATTCGTGATTGTATCATATTAAAAGAATTTTCTATATCACACACACATACTTCCCCATTGATATTTATAAAATTAAGTATTTTTATTCTTGTTTGATCATTTATGCTGCTAATTGTTTTTAAAAATATTTCCATAGTGTCTCTTTATTTAAACTTTATTATAACCATACCACAAAATTTATTCTTTTTGTCGTAAAATTCAACTCTAAAACTTGTTTGTTGTTTATCAACAGAAAATCTTTTTATTATATCATTTTTAGCAATAAGAATATTATTTTCGTTGTCAATATTTTTTTTACTAAAACCTATAATATTTACTCTAATATCTTCAGAAGCTTTAATTTTAAAATTTTTATTTACCTCTACAATCTCTCCAAATTTTACTTTTTTTTCTTTTCCATCTGTAGAGATAGTGATAGCTTCATTAAAATCACTGTACTCAAAATATTGAGGAATTATAGTTCCTACTCTCATATTTCCTATCATAAAATTATAATTTCCTTTATATTTTACAATTGCACCTAAAGGATGTTCGAATTTAAAATTATTGTTTTTTTGCAAAAGAGGAAAATAGTAGTTTGTAGATTTGATATTTTCTAAATCAAGAGTGATTCGATTGTTTATGGTAACTTTTTGAAATTGGTTAAGGATATTTTGAAGTTCATCTAAATTATCTATATTAAAATTTCTTTCAAACTCTATCCCCATAATTTCCATAAAACTTTCAATAGCTTTTAATTGGTATTTTACTTTTTGGACTAAATTTGTAATATTTTTACTTGTTTCCACAGCAAATGCAGGTTTATGATTTGAAATAGCAAAATAAGTTAAAGAGAGTTGCATCTGTTCATCTTTTTCTTTTGTTTTAGTATTTTTAATGTTAAAAGAATGGTGATTTTCTTCAAGCCCTGTATTTAAATCTTCACTTACTTTTTTTGCTATCTCATCAAGATTTGAAAATTTTATATCTTTATGTATTTTTGTTTGATCAATTATAAATGCTTGACCCCACGCACTTGGATTAAAAATAGAACTTTCCCATTTATGTCTATAAAATCCTCTTCCATCGTGAAGGTTTAAAATTAAATCTACTTTGTGATCAAGAATAGTTTTTTTTATATTTTCTACGGTGTTATAATCTTTGTCATTTTTTTTTATGGTATGGAATTTTCGATTCATATCTCCATATACACCACGTCTATTTCTTACAATACTATCAAAGTTTAAATTTGGTACGACCCAAAGTGAACCTTTTTTGATAGTGTAGTTTTGCACTAAAACAGCAGGTGCAAAATAACCACCTGGTTCATCACCATGAATTCCACCAATGACTAAAAGAGTATTGTCACCTAAATTTTCTTTTTTATAAAGTTTGTAGTTAAGTATAGAACCATATAAAAAATTAGTAAGTGCAAAAAAAACGACTATATAGAATTTCAAAATAATTCCCTACTTATTATCTAAAAAGTAAAATTGGCTTAGTAATATTTTCTAATAAATAAGATGTAAAACTTCCAAAAACAAATTCTTTTAATCGCGAGTGACTATATGCCCCCATAACTAAAATATCAAAGTTATTTTCTTCAAAATAGTTTATAATTTGTTTTTTGTCTGTTTGTAATGAATCTATCTCTACACTAATATTTTGTGATGCAAATATCTCTTTTGCTTCCTCTAGAAGTTTTTTACTGATTGTTTCATCTTTGTTACTATTGACAATAGTTCTTTGAACATCTCCAAAAAAAGGGTTCGCTGCAACTATTTTTAAAATCTCTTTTGATTCATTTGAACCATTGTATGCAATTAGTATTTTTTTTGGTTTTGTAAACTCTTTATTGACAAGAAGAACAGGCTTGTGAATCTCTCTTATTATCTCATTTACATTATCACCTATTTTTGATTGTTGATTACTGTTAAGACCTAAGATAGCAATTTGTATATCATTTTTAAGTTCAATTAAACTAGGTACTACTTCTCCATGAATTAAAGAGATACTTACATCTGTTTGAATAGTTTGTTTTGCTCTATTCTCTATGTTTTTTAAAAGTTCTCTTGATTTTTTAATAGTCTCTTTACTAGACTCTTCCTCTTCATGTGAAAGTTTTTCTAGGAGGTCATCTTTTGCTCCAAGAGCTATATTTCCAGAAAGATCCAACTCTTTTGAATTACTATTATGTTCTACAATATTTAAAAATCTCAGTGGTATATTAGAACTATTTGATACAAATACTCCATAATCACATACTGCTTCATTAAAGTTTTCTCCATCTACACAACAAAGTATAAAACCACTCATAACTAGTGACCTCCCATAACTTTTTCTATCTCATCAGGTTTATCTGAAATACCAAATCTATCTATAATAGTTGAACTTGCTTCATTTTTACCAATCACTTCAACTTCAGTACCTTCTCGTCTAAGTTTTATAACTGCTTTGTCGAGAGAATATACAGCAGATACATCCCAAAAATGAGCACGGCTAACATCAATAATAACCTTATCTAATACTTCTTTAAAATCAAATGTTTCATAAAACTTATCACTACTATTAAAAAATACTTGCCCCACAAAATTATAGGTTTTTATTGAATTGTCTTCGTTGTATGCAGTTTCACAATACATAAAGTGACTAATTTTATTTGCAAAGAAGAGTGAAGCTAGAAGAACTCCTGTAACAACTCCAAGAGCTAAATTGTGAGTTCCAACGGTAACTGCAACTGTTGAGAGCATCACGATATTAGTTGAAAGTGGGAGAGTTTTAAGATTTTTTATACTTCCCCAATCAAATGTACCAATAGACACCATAATCATAACAGCAACCAATGCAGCCATAGGGATAACAGAAATTATATCACTTAAAAACACTACCATAATAAGTAGAAAAAAACCAGCTATAAAAGTAGAGAGTCGTCCACGACCCCCTGATTTTACATTGATAATAGATTGACCAATCATAGCACAACCAGCCATACCACCAAGACAACCTGTAGCTACATTTGCAATACCTTGCCCTCTAGCTTCTTTATTTTTATCACCTTTTGTATCCGTAAGTTCATCAATGATAGTTGTAGTCATAAATGATTCAAGTAATCCAACTATTGCTAAAGCAAAAGAGTATGGAAAAATTATTTTTAGAGTCTCTAAATTAAAAGGGATATCTGGAAGTAAGAAGATAGGAAGTGTATCTGGAAGTTCTCCCATATCTCCTACATTTCTCACATCCCAACCTGTAACCATAACAAAAATTGTTAAAAGTACAATAGTTACAAGAGGAGATGGCAAAATTTTTCCAATTTTTGGAACGTAAGGGAATAGATATATAATCCCAAGACCAACTATAGTTAAAGCGTATACATGCCAAGTTACATTTGTAAGTTCAGGGAGTTGTGCCATAAATATTAAAATAGCTAAAGCATTTACAAAGCCTACAACAACAGCCCTAGCAACAAAACTCATCAGTTTTGCGATACCTATATAAGCTAGAAACATTTGTATAATACCCGTTAAAATAGTAGCAGCAAGAAGATATTGAAGACCATAATCTTTGATTAAAGATACCATAACCAAAGCCATAGCTCCAGTTGCAGCACTAATCATAGCAGGTCGTCCACCAACAAAAGCTATAACTACTGCCATTGAAAACGATGCATATAACCCAATTTTAGGGTCAACACCAGCTATAATCGAAAAAGCTATCGCTTCAGGTATAAGTGCTAAAGCAACTACAAGTCCAGAGAGGATATCTCCTCTAATATTTCCAAACCACTCTTTTTTAACATTTGTGTACATTTAATTCCTTGAGATATATAATCTTTATAAAATATCGCGATTGTATCTAAAAGTTGATTTTATGTTGGTTAAGTAGTTTTATTGAAGGATATTTACAATCTCATCTACACTTAAAAGTTTCCCTGTACTTTTTACTACACCATCTACAACTAATGCAGGAGTACTTACAACATTGTATTTCATAATCTCCATAATATCTTCCACTTTTTTAACATCATGAAATCCACCAATTTTTGTTAAAGCTTCTTTTACATTTGCTTCTAATGCTTTACATTTAGAACATCCTGTTCCTAAAACTTCTATTTTCATATTAAACTCCTAATCTTTCTTTTATTTTTGGAAGTAAAATCTTCTCAATCTCATTGTATGTTTTTTCAAATGCTTCAAACCCTTTTCCATCGGGATCTTCAAAGCCAACATGTATTTTTGGCGCAGGTTTAGGAAACATAGGACAAGTTTCATTTGCATGATCACACACAGTAACGACTAAATCAAAATCTTCATCTATAACCGTATCAAGTGTTTTACTATGGTACTCATCTTTCCAAATCCCTTTTTCTTCTAAAAGTTTTTTTGCATTTTGATTTACTTTTCCACTGGCTTTTACTCCACTACTAAGTGCGATTATCCCATCAAGCTTTGCATTTATAAGTGCTTCAGCGATAATACTTCTACAACTATTTCCTGTACATAATACTAATACTTTTTTCAAATTTTTTCCCTTTAATTTATTGTCCAACTATTTGGGCAATTCTCTTTTAAGTTACCACTTTTTACAAGTTCAATCAATGAAAGAACCTCTTTCTTTATCTGCTCTTTTACTGCTCTTGTTTTTGTTAATTTTTCCTCATTAGTTCCTTTAAAACTACTTGGATCTTCAAAACTCCAATGTATTCTATAACTAAGACCTGGAAAGACTGGACATCTTTGTGCATTTCCCTCATCACACACAGTGATAACATAATTAAAAGTTTTTCCAGCTTTAAATAAATCAAATACAGAATTTGTTTTTTTCCCTTGAATATCTATATCTTCCTCTTTTAATACTTCTACAGCAAGTGGGTTAATATCTGCTGGTTCAAATCCTGCACTTTGAATCTCAAAGTTATCTTTCCCATATTTTCGTAAAAGTTCTTCTGCCATTTGACTTCTTGCACTGTTATGAATACATACAAATAATACTTTTTTTGCCATTTTTATTTCCTTTTTTTTTAAATCAATGTTAATAAAACTATAAATAACACAGGAGGTGTTACTAGAGTTCCAAATTTACTGTATTGCCCAAAGCTTATCTTTACACCTTTTTGAGATAATACATGCAACCATAATAGCGTAGCTAAGCTACCAAATGGTGTCATTTTTGGTCCCAAGTTACATCCTACAATATTTGCATAAATCATCGCTTCATTTCCTATATTAGCAAGGGAAATATCCATAATCATAATAGTTGGCATATTGTTCATAAATGCACTTAAAAAAGCGGCTATAAAACCAGTTCCCACAACAGCTACAAAATCACTTTGTTGTGAAAGTGTTGTTAAAATTTGCGCTAAATATTCTGTGAGCCCAGCATTTTTAAGACCATAAACTACAATATAAAGTCCGATACTGAACCATACAACTTGCCAAGGAGCAGTTTTAATTGTAAGCCATGCTCGAGCTGATTTCATATAACTCGCAATTGCTAAAAATACAAGCCCACCACCAAGTGCAAATACACTTATAGGAAGATGGTAAATATCTCCTATAAAATACCCAACTAAAAGTAAAGCTAAAAAGAACCAACTGAATTTAAAAAGTGCTTTGTTTTTTAAAACATCATCAGGATTTTTTAAAAGTGTTATATCCACTTGTTTTGGAATATCTTTTCGTAAAATAATCCACAATACAATTATAGAGATTACTGTACTTACAATATAAGGTATAAACATATTTGATAGATATTCAATAAAACCTATATTAAAATAGTTTGCAGTAACTATATTTGTAAGATTTGAAAACACAAAAGGCAATGAAGCACTATCACTTATAAATCCACCTGCAAGTAAAAAAGCGATTATAGTTTTAAAATTAAGTTGTAATATTCTCATTTTGGCTAGTAGTATTGGAGTTAAAATAAGTGCTGCTCCATCGTTTGCAAATAAAGCTGATACAAAACTTCCTAATAATAAAGCATACACAAACATTAAATGACCATTGCCACGAGAGAGTTTTGCCATTTTTATTGCGCACCATTCAAAAAAACCTATCTCATCAAGTACCATTGATAAAATAATGATACCAATAAAAGCTAATGTTGCATCCCAAACAATGTTTGTGACTGTTAATACATCATTAAAAGAGACAACACCAAATAATAAAGCAGTTGTAGCTCCAATAATTGCTGTTGTTCCTATTTGTAAATTTTTAGGTTGCCAAATAACAAACAGTAAAGTTATTAAAAATATTGCAACAGCTGTAAACATCTATTCACCCCATTCTAATTGGTAGTAATAGTTTTGAATATTACTATAATTTAGTTGTTTAAAATGATTTAAATAATCAAATTTTTGTGTTTTTACATATTTTGTTACATCAGCACTTTCAATCTCTTCTTCATATGCCTTTGAGACGTCTTCTTTCATTATTTTTAAATATTCTAAAGTTGCTTTATAAGAATATTTGTCATACTCTTTCCCATGGCCACCTAAAAAATATTTTGCATTTAAATTTGCTAAATTTTCTATGGCCTCTATCCAACCATCAACATTAGAAGCTTTCCTATAGTTTAAAAGTCGCCCATTAAATACTATATTTCCTGCAAATATAAAGCTATCATCTTTACTATATATAGCAATATCACTTTTCTCCTCAGATATAGAACTCGGTTTTATAATAGTAAGAGTTTTTTGAGTTCCTTTTATTGTAAAACCATCTTCCACTAAGGTATCAGCTAAAATTACTTTTGTACCCTCATATTCTTTAGGAGATAAAATATTTTTCATTCTTTCAAATTTTGTGCTGTTTTCCTTTATATCCTGATTTATATTTTTGTATCCAACTATTTTTGCTCCTAATTCTTGAAAAAAAGAAGCTCCTTGAATTCTATCATCATGAAAATTAGTGAGAATTACATGAGATATTGGTTTGTTTTTGTATTGATTTTTTATTAACGCGTAAAAATCTTTTGCAAACTTATAAGTTGGTCCAGCATCGAGTATAACAATACTATTTCCAATATCAACATAACACATATTGGAAACAAAACCTTTATTATTTTTATTTGGTGCATGAATATCACCGATAACACAATGAATATCTTTTGTGATAGTAAGTGCTTTAAGGTCGTAAGTGTTCGCAATCAATGATAAACTCAATGATAAGAAGATTAAAATTATTTTTTTCATTATATTCCTTTGTTTAGATTTTAAATTATATCATATTAATTTTAATATATCAAGATATATTGATATGTTTTATAGTAAATTTTTATTTAAATAGTTATATAATCAGGGAATGAAAAGGAAATGAGATGACAAAGATAATTGATTTAAAAGAGTTTGCATATTTTTTAAGAGTTCATAGAAATGAAATAATTACAAATTGGCTTGATAGAAATGAGGTGAAAAACATTATTCACAAACATTCTATGCCAATTGTTGAAAAGAATATGAATATTTTTTATGGATTTTGTGATTGTTTTATTAGTATCTATCAATGGAATTTTACAATTTCTGAGTGTCAAGCAAGAATGGATTTTTTAAATTTACTAAATAAATATAATGTAACAACAAGTGAATTATTTACCCTAACATTACGTTTAAAATCTGCAATTGAAGATTCAATTTATAAAGATGGTAGTTTGTCTTACAATATTCAAACAGAGTTAGAAACAATTACTATTGGTATTTCAAATGAATTAACAGATACATATAATAATTTAGAAGATAAAAACAACTCTCAAGAAACAGAACAAAGTAATCTTTTAGCAGAATATAAAAAAGCAGTAGATATAAGTAATATAGTCTCAAAAACAAATCCAAAAGGGATAATCACTTATGTAAATGACAAGTTTTGTAAAATAAGTGGTTATAAAAAAGAGGAGCTTATAGGGAAAGCTCACAATATTATTCGACATCCAAGTATGGATAGAGAAGTTTTTAAAGAGTTATGGGACACAGTCAAGTCTAAAAAGGCGTGGCATGGAGTTGTAACCAATATGGCTAAAGATGGTAGTTCTTATGTTGTTGATTCTACAGTTATTCCAATTCTTGATGTAGATGGAGATATTATAGAATTTATAGCAGTTCGTCATGATATAACAGACTTTGAAAAAACAAAAGAGCAATTACAAAATATTAATAAAGTTATGAGAAATAAAGTAGATGAACTTTACTCTGTAACCTCTTCATTGGAAGAAAAAGCTACAAAAGATGAGTTAACAGGATTATATAATAGAGCAAAACTTGAAGAGATATTCTCGTATGAAATCAATAAAGCAAAACACTATAATCACAACTTAAGTGTTATACTGTTTGATATAGACCATTTTAAAAACATTAATGATACCTATGGACATCAAGCAGGTGATGTAACATTAAAAGAGTTATCTAGTTTAATAACAAAAAATATAAAAACAAGTGATATTTTTGCAAGATGGGGAGGGGAAGAGTTTGTTATTCTTTTACCTGATACAGATATAGAAGGTGCAATGCAATTTGCCCAAAAATTACGAAAAATAGTCAAAGAGAATAAGTTTTCAGATATAGAATATATGACTGCAAGTTTTGGAGTAGCACAGTTTGAAGAGTATGAAGATAAGTCAACATTATTTGAAAAAGTTGATAAAGCTTTATACATAGCAAAAAACAATGGAAGAGATAGGGTAGAACAGAGTCTTTTTAGTTGTGTGCACTAATAGTAAAATAATTTTTTCAGGAATATAATGCAAAAAGCTTTCATAATTTTTATATTGTCAATAGTTGTAGGTGTGATACTTTTTATAGAGTTCAGTTATAAAAAACAAGAGATTTATAATGAAAGAATAAACGATTTAAGTTTACAGTATGAAGATAAAATCATTGCAAATAAAAGAATGGTTGAAGTTTTATTTGATGATGTGTTAAATGACTTAGAAGTTCAAATGCTTATAAGTGATGCAAATGATGGTAAAAATATTAAGCAAAATCGTGAACAACTTTATAAAATGTTTCATTTAAAATATAATTATTTAAAATCAAAAGGAATATTACAATTTCATTTTCATCTTGCAAATGGAGATAGTTTTTTACGGTTTCATAAGCTTAATAAATATGGAGATAATTTACTTTTTAGAGATACTATAAAAAAAGTTACTGAAACAAAAAAGAAAACTTATGGGTTTGAAGTGGGAAAGTACTTCGAAGGTTTTCGGTATGTATATCCAATTTTTTTCAATAATAGATATGTTGGAAGTGTTGAATGCTCTATAGGAGTAAATTCAATTATTGAGCAGATGAAAGAAACATTAGAAGCACATTTTACAATGCTTCTAAAAAAGAGTAGCGTTGAAGGTGTAATTGTTAAAGAAAATTTAAAAAATTACTATCATACTTGTGTGATAGATGATTCATTTTATATGTCAGATAAAATTTATAAAGATAAATTATTTACACCTAATCTTATTAAAAAATTAAAAGCAAGTGTTCAATCCCAATTAAAAAGTGACAAAGCTTTTGCAAAAGCTTTGCACTTAGATAATGGAGATCCTAGAATAGTTATTTTTTTGCCTCTTTTAGATACAAAAAAATCAAATATAGGTTATCTTCTTTCTATAAAGGATGAAAATTCAGTCCATTTACTATTTTTAGTCCAATTAATAAAATTTATAATAGCATTTATCATCATAATAGTGTTGGTATATTTTTACTTTGCTAATAAACAAAAAACAAATTTAATAGAACAATTACAAGAGGCTATAGATAAAACTACCTTAGTATCAAAAACAGACCTAAGAGGGAAAATCACATATGTAAATGAAGCATTTATGAAAATTTCTGGATTTAGTTATGAAGAGTTGATTGGACACCCTCATAATATAGTAAGAGATCCTTCTTCTTCAAAATCTCTTTTCAAAGATATGTGGAAAACTGTTTTTGCAAAGAAAATATGGAAAGGGATAATTACAAATAGAACAAAAGATGGAGAACAATACACAGTTGATGCTACAATTATCCCCATACTTAATGTAAATGGAAAAATTGTAGAATTTGTAGCAATAAGGCATGATATTACAGAACTAGAAAAATATAAAGAGATATTAAAAAACCAACTTGATGATACAAGTAAATCTTTAAAAGAAAACATTAACTACTCTGCACAATATGAGGAAGCTATAAACAGCTCAAATGCTGTATTAAAAACAGATACAAATAATATAATCACTTATGTTAACGAAAAATTTTGTAAACTTAGTGGTTATACAAAAGATGAACTTATAGGTAAAAATTGTGAAAATCTTCACCATGAAAAGCACTTGAAAAGAGATGCATGTGAAACAATACTACAAAAAATAAGAAATAAAGAGATAGTATCAATAGTATTTACAAATGTTGCAAAAAATGGTGAATTGTATTTTCTTGATACATTGATATATCCTATAGTTTCTTTAAACAATGAAGTTGTTGAACATTTGCATTTAATGCATGATATTAGTGAAATTATTAATCTTCATGAAGAGCTTGAAGATACCCAAAAAGAGATTATATACAAAATGGGTGAAATTGGTGAAACTAGAAGTAAAGAGACAGGAAATCATGTAAAAAGAGTTGCTGAATACTCTAAGCTTTTAGCTTTATTATATGGTATGGAAGAGAAAGAAGCTGAACTTTTAAAACAAGCAAGCCCAATGCATGATATAGGAAAAGTGGGAATACCAGATAATATTTTAAAAAAACCTGGAAAATTAGATCCATTAGAGTGGGAAGTGATGCAAACACATGCTCAACTTGGATATGATATGTTAAAATATTCTTCAAGACCTATTTTAAAGGCTGCTGCTACAGTTGCTGGGGAACATCATGAAAAATACAATGGAAAAGGGTATCCTCATAATTTAAGTGGTGAAAATATCCATATTTATGGTCGTATTACAGCAATTGCTGATGTGTTTGATGCCTTAGGAAGTGATAGATGTTATAAAAAAGCATGGGAGTTAGATAGAATTATAGAACTATTTAAAGAGGAACGAGGAGAACAATTTGATCCAGTTCTTATGGATCTTTTTTTAGAAAATATAGATAAGTTTTTGGAAATCCGAGATAATTTACAGGATACAGTAATAAAGGAAAACGATGGAAAATAATATTATAAAATTAAAAGACTTTACCTATTTTTTAAGAGTAAACAGAAATAAGATAGTGGATAAATGGTTAGATTCTGATGAAGTTAAAGAGATATTTTTAAAGCATTCTATTAAAGTATCAAAAGAGGACATAAAAATATTTTATGATTTTTTTGATTGTGTTACAAGTGTTATGCAATGGGAATTAACTATTGCAGAGTGTCCTACAAAAGTGAAACTTCTAAAGTTTTTAAATGATAACCAAGTTGGAAGTTTTGAATTTATTAGTTTTTTTATAGCTTTAAAAAATACAATCTCTAGTATTTTTTATGAAAATCAATTTTTATCATTTGGTTTATTGAAAAATTTAGAAGAAGTTTTTTTAGGTATTGCAAATGAATTGACAAAAACTTATGAACAGATACAAAAAGATGAAATGACCTATACAGATAGTCATTCAAATTTATTAAATGAATATAAAAAAGCTGTGGATATAAGTAGTATTTTGTCAAAAACAAATACAAAAGGGATAATCACTTATGTGAATGATAAATTTTGTGAAATAAGTGGTTTTAATAGATCTGAACTTATTGGACAACCACATAGTATAGTAAGACACCCTAATATGCCTAGTTCTATTTTTAAAGAATTATGGGATACATTGAAATCAAAACAAGCGTGGCAGGGAATTATTACTAATATGAAAAAAGATGGGAGAAAATATGTAGTGGATTCTACAGTCATCCCTATCCTCGATGTTGATGGAGATATAATTGAATATATAGCATTGCGACATGATGTGACAGAGTTTGAACAGACAAAAGAGCAATTAAGTACATTGAATAGGTCTATGAAAAATAAAGTTGACGAATTATACTCAATGACAGTTTCATTAGAAGAGGAAGCTTCAATAGATTCACTAACAGGCGTATTTAATAGAGCAAAATTTGATAAATTTTTTGATTTTGAGATAGAAAAAGCAAAAATGTCAAAAAATATTTTGACTATGGTTATTTTAGATATAGACCATTTTAAATCAATTAATGATACTTATGGGCATCATGTAGGAGATGCAGTTTTAAAACAGTTAGCACAATTAATTTCCAAAGATTTAAAAAGAGTTGATATCTTTGCACGATGGGGAGGAGAAGAGTTTGCAATACTTCTCCCTAGTACAACATTAGATGGTGCAGTTGCATTATCGGAAAAAGTTAGAAAAACTATAGAAGATAGTAATTTTTCAATGGTAGAATCAATAACAGCGAGTTTTGGGGTAGGAATATTTGAGGAAAATGAAACAAAATCAGAGTTTTTTAAAAGAGTTGATGACGCTTTATTTGAAGCAAAAAGAACAGGAAGAAATAAAGTAAAAGTGGCTAATTAAATTATTGTGCAATAAAATTTAATGACACAGAATTTACACAATGCCTTGTAGCTTTTTGTGTAAATCCTTCCCCTTTAAACACATGTCCTAAATGTCCACCACAATTTGCACAGACTATCTCAATTCTTCTTCCATCTGCATCTGGTAACTCTTTTACATTGTTTTCAATCATATCATCAAAACTAGGCCAACCTGTACCACTATCAAATTTTGCATTTGATGAGAATAGGGGAGTATTACACTGTTTACAAGTATAGGTTCCATCTTTGTGGTTGTCCCAATAATCTCCTGTAAAAGCTTGTTCCGTTCCTTTATTAAGTATTACTCTTTTCTCTTCTTCATTTAAGATGTTGTAATTATTTGGCATGATATATCTCCCTTTTTAAAGTTTCAGTAGACCAGTTTCATTTAACATTATAAATAAGACTGATAAAGGAGCTACATATCGAATAAGAATTAACCATAATTTAAAAAACTTTTCCCCCATAAGAGGTACAAGTTTTTTTCTAACTTGTTCTCTATCCATAATATAACCAACAAATATTGCTAATAATATACCACCAAGAGGCATTAAAATAGCAGCTGTTATAAAATCAAACCAATCAAAAAGATTTTTACTTCCAAATGTTAAACTCTCAGAAAAGCTATTTGTATTTGAAAGAAGTGCAAAAACCCCTAAAAGATAAAAAATAAATGATATACCATAAGTTGCTTTTTTTCTTGAAATATTTTTTCTTTCAACGAGATACATAACAGTTGGTTCTAGTACTGATATAGCAGATGTTATGGCAGCAAAAGCAAGGGCAATAAAGAATGCAATTGCCATAATATTTCCAATAACACCCATCTCATAAAAAATTGCTGGAAGTGTAATAAATACTAAACCAGGACCTTGACCAGGGGCTTGACCTGCTGTAAATACAACAGAAAAGATTATAACTCCAGCAACAATAGCAATAAGTGTATCTAGCGTAACAATAGTGATTGAAGCTTTTACTATATTGATATTTCTATCTAAAGAAGCAGAATAAGAAAGAATTGTAGCCATACCAATAGAAAGTGTAAAAAATGCATGACCAACAGCTATGATAACTGAACTAGTATGAAATTTTTCAAAATTTGGATAAAACATAAAATCTAAAGCTTCTGTAAATCCAGAGAGAGTCATACTATAAAAGAACATAATAACAAGTATTATAATTAAAGTAGGCATTAAATAATTATTAAGTTTTTCAATCCCTTTTTTTACACCTTTTGAAATAGTATATGCAATGATTAAAAAAGCTAGCGTATAATAAAACAGTTGAGTAAATATATCATCTTTTAACATAGTCATAAATACAGTCTCTGCTTGCGCACTATTTTCTGGAAGATTTGTGATTGCGATAACAACATAGTTTAAAATCCAACCAACTACAATAGAATAAAAAGATAAGATTATTATACCAGTGAGAAATGTAAAACCAGAATATTTCCAATATTTTTTCCCTTTTGGGGATAAGGTTTCAAATGCACTAACAGAATCTTGATTTGTACTACTTCCTACTAAAACTTCAGCTATAAAAATTGATAACCCAATTAATATAACAGTTAGTAGGTAAACAAATACAAAAACTCCACCTCCATTTTCTCCTGTAATATAAGGGAACTTCCAGATATTTCCTAATCCTACTGCACTTCCTGCTGCCGCTAAAATAAATCCTATCCTTGAAAATCTATTGGTATACATTTTTTTCCTTTTTTTAAGCTAGTTCGTTATACAAACTATCTCTTTCAATTGGCTCAAAGCCACTATTTTTAATAAGTTCTATAAATTCACTTTGTTTCATTCCATTTGCACTAGCAGCTCCTGCCGCACTATTAATAGACTCTTTTTCTATTGTTCCATCTAAATCATTAGCACCAAACTCTTGTGCTACAAGTGCAAGTTTGACAGATGAAGTTACCCAATATGCTTTTAAACTCGGAATATTATCAAGAATGATTCTTGCTATTGCAAATGTTTTGAGTATCTCTTGTGCAGTTGGAAAATCAGTAACTTTTAAAAAATTATTTTCTTTTTGATAAACAAGTGGTATAAACGAGTTAAACCCATTTGTAATATCTTGTAACTCTCTTAATCTTAACATATGATCAATTCTATTTTCTCTAGACTCTATATGTCCAAAAAGCATTGTTGCATTTGATTTTCGTCCTTTTTGATGCCAAAGTTTGTGTATTTGAATCCATTGATCAGAACTTACTTTGCCACCACAAACTCTTTTTCGTACCTGCTCATCAAAAATTTCAGCACCACCACCTGGCATAGAATCTACACCATACTCAATCATTAAGTCAATAATCTCTTCATACGATTTACTGTATTCCTCACTTAAAAAATGAATCTCTGCTGCTGTGAGTGCTTTAACATGAAGAGATGGATGTTTTTCTTTTATTTTTTTGAAAACTTCTAGATACCACTCAAGTCCTGTATTTGGATTGTGAGCAGATACTATATGTACCTCTTTGATACCATTTTTCACACTATTATCTACAGTATTTACTATCTCTTCATGAGTCATTGTATATTGATTTGGGTTTTTTCTACTTGCACTGTAGGCACAAAATTGACAAACATCTTTACAAATATTTGTTGGATTTATATGTCTATTTACATTGTAATATGTTTTTCTTCCAAATTTTTCTTCTCGTATTTTTGAGGCTATGTCTCCTAGTTCTAATAAATCCATATCATAAAGTTTGATTGCATCTTCATATTCTAATCTTATATTATTTTGTAATTTTTCTTGAATTGTCATTTTATTATCTAGTCTCTTTTCTTTTAATTTTGTATTTTGGAGCATTTGCTATATCATATATATGTTTAGTTTCTTGTCTGTGTAAGGCTATAATATCAATTTGGGTATCTTTATAAAACCAACCCTCATCTCTATCTTGAAGTATATTCTCTTTAAATAAATTTTTTAACTCTTCACTAGTTATGATTATTTCATCTATCTCTTCTTCAGCCATAGTATCTCCTTTTAAAAAGCCATTAGTCCACTTATATTTGTTGATATATTAGAAATTGTTCCAGTTATCATTTTTTGCATAAATTCATCCATTTTGTCCTCTTTTGCCCAAATCGGATTTTTCACTTTGCTTAATTTTACAACCAACTCTTTCGCTGTAGTTATTGTAGCAACTTTATCAATTAAACCTGCATTTTTAGCTTGAACAGCTGTGAAAATATGAGCATCTGCATATTTTTTATAATCACTTTTTTTGAGTTTTCTTGCATTTGCAACATCTGTCACAAACATATCATAAGTGCTTAAACTTACTTTTTCTAATTCAGCTCTCTCTTTTTGTGTCCATTGTCTTGTGGGTGTTCCTACTTCTTTGTATTCTCCAACTTTAATAATTTGTGATTTTATACCTATTTTTGCCATAAGCTCACTAGCATCAACACTTTGCATAATAACACCAATACTTCCTATCATACTTCCAGGATTTGCAATAATAGCACTTGAGTATATAGCAGCATAGTAACTACCACTTGCCATAATTCCACTAGCATAAGCTACTACTGGTTTTAGATTATTAAGTTCTTTAATAGCATGTGTAATTTCAACAGAAGGAGCGACTGCTCCTCCAGGAGAATTAACTTTAAAAAGTACACCTTTTACGGTCTGATTGCTTTTCGCCATCTCTATTTTTTCTAAAATATCATCTGCTACCATTATAGGACCATTGAGTTCTATAATTTGCAGGTTTGCTTGTTCTAAATTTTGTGTATCTGTATTTGTTACGACAAAATACAGAATAGTGAGAAAAAAAACAGTTTTAAAGTTATTTTGAATAAATTGTATTGGTGCCGTTATTGGATAAAATAATTTACTAAAGAAGTTCATTAACTCCTCCTATGAAAGTGTGTGTAGTTTGTTTTGTGTGGAGAATAATTGCTGTTGCTAATTCATCTTTATCTTCCACTGTATCAGGAAGTTGAAAGCTAATAATATCAGCATCATATCCTTTTTTCAAAATACCTTTTTGAAGACCAAGGGCAAATGCACCACCATGAGTTGCAGCAAGAAGGAGTTTTTGTGAGAGTTGATTTGGTTCTAAATTTGTATGGATAAAAATAGCATCTCTTAGCTCTTCAAACATATTTAAAGTGTGATTTGAACTTAGACCATCAGTACCCATTGCGAGTGGGATATTGTTGATGTAGCTTAGGTTTAATGATGCGTTGTTTAAGAGTCTATTTGAGTTTGGACAATGTATAATTGAAGCACCCAAATCGTGTATTTGTTGTAACTCTTGTTCATTTGCTTCTACACAGTGTGTAAAACTTAAGTGTTTTATATCTTTAAATTGGTATAAAAAATCACTTGGTTTTGTTAAAGAGGTATGTTGGTCCAACATATCTTTAAAAAAAGCACCAAACTCACCTTCACTATAGTTAAGCCAATTATTTTCAGCAGTACTTTCTTGAAAGTGGGTTGATACTGCCATATCTTTTTCTCTTGCAATTTTTAAAACCTCTCTGATTAAAAAAGGATGTGTAGAGTAGGGTGAATGGATAGCAATTGCTGGGATAAAATTTTTCGCACTATTTTGTTGGGCAGATTTAAGTTTCTCTTTAAAATCTAAAAAGAGAGTATCTATCATATCTGGTTTACTTCCCAAAACTTCTGTAAAATAAACAACATTTATAGGAGACTCTATACAAGAGTTCATATCAAATCCATAAGAGCTAATAGCCCCAATAGTTGTAGTTCCATTTTGTATCATTTTTGATAGTTCATTATCAATGAGTTTTTTATCGGCTTTTTCAATAAGTTCTTCACGGTTTTTAATAACTGAAAAAAGCCATTGGACAAAGTTTCCATATTTTAGGGTTGTTTTATTTGCACTAAATTCTAAATGTACATGAGTATTAATAAGTCCTGGCATTAATACAGAGTTTTTCCCTAAGTATTCAATGTTCTCATCTGGATATTTAATTTTGAAATCTTCATAAGTACCAATATCAATAATTTTTTCATTGAAACAAATAGCCCCATCTTTAATGATACTAAAATCATCATCACAAGTTACAAGCCAATCTGCGTAAAAAAATTTCATTATATTATTAACCTCTTATTATATTTTAGATATTATACCAAAAATTTATAATTTACAATTAAAAGGGATAAAAATATGAAAATTGCAGTTATTCAAGGACCAAATCTTAACATGTTAGGTATTAGAGAACAAAATATCTATGGACCAATGACATTAGATCAAATTCATCAACAAATGAAAGGGAGTGCTGACCAAAATGGTGTTGAGTTAGAGTTCTTTCAAAGTAACTTAGAAGGTGAAATAGTAGATAAAATTCAAGAGTGTTTAGGAACAGTTGATGGTATTATTATCAATCCAGCTGCTTATTCACATACAAGTATCGCAATTGCAGATGCTATTAGTGCAGTAAATTTACCTGTTGTTGAAGTACATATTTCAAATATCTACAAAAGAGAAGAATTTAGACAAAAATCTGTAACTGCAACTGCAAGTTTAGGTGTTATTACTGGATTTGGACCATTTGGATATCATATGGGACTTATTGCCTTAACACAAATTATTAATGAGATGAAAGCTGCACAAAATGCAAAAATAGCAGCACAACAAGAGCAACCAAAAGAAGAAAAATAATTTATGAAAAACTATATTCTTCAAGATGAAAATGCTGTTTATTTTGAGTGCGGATATAGTTGTGATAATCTTATTTTCTTAAACATTAGTGGTGATAAATATTTCATCACTGATGCTAGATATGAGATAGAGGCAAAACTATTTGCTAAAAATTGCGAAGTAGTTGTAACAAATGATTTAGTAAAAGCAACGCGAAAAATACTAAAAAAATCTAAAATTAAAAAAATTTCATTTGATCCGAATGATTTTAATCTTCTTACATATAACACTTTAAAAAACAACTTAGATATGAAGTTTGTTCAAAAACCAAATTTTTCAAAATTGAAACGAATTATCAAAACAGATGATGAGATAAAACTTATTAAAAAAGCTATGAGTTTAGGGCGAGATGGTTTTAAAAGACTAGCTTCTTATATTCAAAAAGATGGTTTAGAAAAAAGTGAAAAGTATCTTTTTTTTAAAGCAAAAGAGTTTATGAGTAATGTTGGAGAATTAGATTTAAGTTTTGATCCAATTGTTGCAATAAATGAAAATAGTGCAAAACCTCATGCCCTTCCTACTGATAAAGTTTTAAAAGCAGATGATTTACTTTTAGTAGATGCTGGAGTAAAATACAAAAGATACTGTAGTGATAGAACTTGTACCTCAAGTTTACAAAAAAAATTTGATTTTAAAAGAACACAGAAATTTAAAACAAAACTAGAACAAAAAGTATATGATACAGTATTAAAAGCACAACATACAGCTATAAACAAAGCAAAAGTTGGAATGAAAGCAAGTCAAATAGATAAACTTACTCGTGATGTGATAGAAAAATCTGGATATGGAAAATACTTTATTCATAGTACTGGACATGGTGTAGGTCTTGATATTCATGAATATCCAAATATAAATAGTAGAAGTGATGTAATAATAGAAAATAATATGGTATTTACAATTGAACCAGGAATTTATCTGAATAAACAATTTGGTGTACGAATAGAAGATACCGTAGTTATGAAAAATGGTCGTGCAGAAATCCTCTAATATTATAATCTCTTGTGATTTGGGTTCAAACTCTTTTAGAGTTTTAATTTATGATTTTTATAAAGATGAAGCTATTGGAGATTTTGAAACAACAGTTGGAACTGCTGATGGTTTAAAACAAACTGGAAAGATCTCTGTTGAAGCGTTAAATAGAATTGTAAATGCTATAAAAAATAGCATACAAAAATTAAACTACAATCCACAAGATGCTATCGCTGTTACAACATCAGCTATGCGTCAAGCAAAAAATTCTTCATATATTATTGAAGAGATTAAGAAACAAACAGATATCTCTTTTAAAATAATTAGTGGAGATGAAGAAGCTAGACTGACCCTTCTTGGACTACAATACAGTTTAAAAAAACAAAATATCAATAGTCAAAATATAATATTAGTAGATATTGGTGGTGGAAGCACAGAGATTATTTTTGTGAAAGAGAATACTCCTATTTTTAAAAGTTTTGAAGTTGGAATTGTGACATTAACACAATCATCTCACAAAAATATTATTTTAGAAGAGTTTAAAAAGAATATAAAACAATATATTCAATCTTTATCTTTTGATGTATCAAAATTGCAGCTTGTGTCAACAGCTGGAACACCCACAACTATAGCAGCACTTAAACATAATTTAAACTATAATACTTATGATAAAAAGATTATCAATGGTACAAAAGTGTTGTTAGAAGATTTGGATTATTATAAAAATTATTTACAATCTATACCTTTATATGAAGCAGAAACTTTAACAGGAACAAATAGAATACAATATATAGGTTCAGGTATTGATATTTTTAAACTTATCTTTACTGTATTAAATAAAGAATTTTCTATTGTATTTGATGAGGGATTGCGAGAAGGTGTTGCAGTAGATAAGTTTTTAAAGTCTCAAAGTTAGAAAAAGAATTACTTCTTTTTCCCTTTTTTAATTATCTCTTCAACCTCTTTTTCAAAAAGATCTTCTTGTCTCATAGATATACCTTTCATGTGTGAAATAGGTACACAGAAAACTATACCATCGCCACTTGTAGTAATATGAAGTTTTTTTATAACTTCTCTAATAATTTTATCAACAATCATACTTGGAACTATAAATAAAAGAAGTTTATCACTCTCTTCTGGTTTATGTCGATAAAAGTTGTCAAGTTCTGCAAGACCCATACCACTTGCATTTAAGATTGTAACACCACTTGCACCTGCTTCTTTTGCAGCATGAAGTGCATCATCTTCTTTTCCTTGTGGTACAATAATAACAATAGCAGAAAAGTTCAGTTGCATTGAGTGTCTTAAATCTGTAGCATCAAGATTAATTGTTGAAAGACTCATATCATCAACACCCTCTAAACTACCATGTATTTTTGATGTTACTAACTCTTCATCCTCTTTTGCTAATTCTTTATTACCTTTTATATGTAGCTTTTCAATGATAATACCATAGGATAAAACAGTAATCATAGGGAAAAGTGATGCAAATGCGATAAGTCCAAATCCATCAATTAAAGGATTTCTCCCATCAATATTTGTAGCAAGTCCAATTCCAAGCGCAGCAACTAGTGGAACAGTTACAGTAGAAGTTGTAACCCCACCTGAATCATATGCTATAGGTATAATATGTTTTGGTGCAATAAAAGTTAAAAATACAACAACCAAATAACCAACGATTATATAGTAGTGGATATGTCCACCGTCAACTATTCTAAATGCCCCTAATGCGATACCAAAGGCAACACCAGATGCAACAAAGAGTCTTAATGACATATCGTTTATTTTGCCATCGCTAATCTCTTTTGCTTTTTTTGCAATAGCCATAAGTGCTGGTTCTGCCATGGTTGTAGAAAACCCAATAGCAAATGCAAAAGCATAAATAACCCATACATTACCAGCTTGGGTTAGTTGGAATGCCATTGATTCACCAAGAGCAAAAAGTCCCATCTCTAGACCTAAAATGAAAGCATATAAACCTAAAATAACAAGCAAAAATCCAATAATAACAAGTTTTAAATTTTCAATTGATTTCTTTAAAATACCATATTGAAAAAAGAATATAATTGCTAAAATAGGTAGTACATCTCTAACAACTGCCAAAATACCATAAACTATTGATTCAAAAGAGATTGCAGCTGTATGGGAAACTTTTGCTTCAATAACAACTTGGGCAACTTGTGTTGCTTCTACAAAGTTATATACAAATATTCCATAAATTTGAACAAATATCATAGGAGTTAGTGAAGCAAAAGCGATAAGTCCAAAGCCATCTATTATAGGATTTCTCCCTTTGATTGTAGAGGCTAAACCAATTCCAAGTGCTGCAACTAAAGGAACTGTTACAGTAGATGTTGTAACTCCACCTAAGTCATAAGCAAGACCAATAATCTCTTTTGGTGCAAAAAATGTAACACTTACTACTGCTATATATCCAGTAATAATATAGTAGTGAATTGGGTGACCTTTAATAATCCTATAAACACCAAGTAAAATAGCAAAACCAACAGATAAAGCAACAACATACCGTAAAGTATTTGCATCAATTCTCCCACTACTAATTGCAGCAGCTTTATCTGCAATAACAGCAAGTGCTGGTTCTGCAATAGTAGTACCAAATCCTATAGCAAAAGCAAAAAGCATAATCCAAATGGTTGAACCACTTTTTGCAAAGTCTCTTGCTAGTCCCTCTCCAACGGGGAATATTCCTATCTCTAAACCTTGTAAAAATATAGCAAGTCCAATACCTACTATAATCATTCCCATTGTTGTTGGAATCCAATCCTCTGGAATAGTTTGTAAAATCGCTAATTGGAAAAATAAGATTACCAATACAATTGGTATCAAATCCCTAAAAGACTCTTTAAGAAGTCTTAAAAAAAAGTAAAATTGTGTCATATAATGCCCTAACTAAAGTAATAAAAAAGATTATAGCTAAGTTTATATTATTTCTGCGATAAGTTTTTTAAATTCAAGTAAGTCATGATCAAAGCCTAACATTACAATTGTATCCCCAGCATCTATTTTATGATTAATTCCTGTTGAAAAAAAGATGAATTTATCACTGAGTTCTTTATCTTGAATACCCAAAATAATGATGTTTTTTTTATGAACTTTTTTTAAATCTTCTAAATAAATCCCATCAAATAAAGAGTTTTTTTGTATAGTGAATTCTGCGATTTTTATATTTGAAGAACTAAATAAAATATTATCTAATATATCTAAAATTATTGGTTTGTGAAGTGAACGAAATATTCTCATTGCACCTATTTCATAAGGATTTATAGTTTTGTTTGCACCTGCAAGAAGAAGTGTTTTATTATCTTCTTTTGTTGCAGATAAAGAGATTATTTTTATATTTTTATTTAAATTTCTTACGCTTAGTGTAATAAATAAGTTTGTATTTTTATCTCCACCTAAACAAAAGAATGCTTTGATATCATCTTTATCTAGTCCCACATCAATAATATTTTCATCTTCCATGAGTGAGAGTTTTTTCACTTCAAATCCATATTTTTTAGCTTCTAATATTAAGTTCTCGTCATCCTCTATAATAAGTACATTATATTTTTTTTCACGCAATGTAAGAGCTATTTTAGAAGCAATTTGAGTAAAACTATAAATAATAATTTTATTTTTAATCATTTTACTTATCCTTCTTATTGGAGATAGTTTTTTCGTAGAGATATTTTAGGCTTTGAAGCAATAAGTTCAATTTTAAATTTTGCAACTGATTCTTTATGTCCAATAATAATAAGTATGTCAGATTCTTTAATAATATATTGATCAGGAGTAGGGTTAAAAGTAAATTTTTTATGATTTGAAGTTTCCATTATCCCTATAAGCGTGAGGTTGAATTTTGTAAAATCTATATTTTCTAGTTTGTGTCCTATATAATTTGAATTTTGAATGATTTCCACTTCATCCATAATAGCACCTTCACTATTAAGAAGAATATCATCAATTGCTTCAAATGCAATAGGTTGACCAACATATTCAGCAGCTACTAAAGCACTAGTTTCATTAGCGGATACAACCTCATTTGCACCTGCTAAAAAAAGCTTCTTTTTTACTTTTTCATTATTTGCCCTAGCAATAATATTTATATTTGGATTTTGTGAACGAGCCGTTAAAATTATGGAAAGATTAACTGCATCACTATCAGTGATAGCAACAATACTACTTGCACCTTTGTTAATACCAATAGTAGATAAAAAAGTAGAATCTGTAGCATCCCCTTTTATGGATAAAATGTTTTGTGTATTTGCATGAGAGAAAACATCCTCTTCATGGTCAATTATAATAAACTGTTGATTGATTTTTATAAATTCTTCAGCAAGAACTCTCCCCATTCTTCCATAACCACAAATAATGACAAACTCTTTAAGGGCATTTGCTTCTCCTATTACTTTTTCCTCTTTTAATGCAAGAAGTCTTGCACTCAATGCTGTTGTAACAATAGAGGTAAAAAATGCAATAACACCAACTCCCCCAACAACTAAAAAGATGGTAGCTATTCTACCTTCAGTTGTTATGGGACTAATATCTCCAAATCCTACAGTAGAAATAGTAATGACAGACCAATAAACAGCATCAAAAAAAGTATGGATATTTTCATTTATTCCAGCACCTTCATAGATAAAAATAATAGTTGACCCAAATGCAATAGCCATAAAAAACATAATTGCTAATGTAAAAAATTCAAATTTTTTCTCAACAAATACATCACTAAATTGTTTAATTGAATTTGCATATCGTAAAAGTTTAAAAAGTCTAAATAGCATAAGAATTCTCAAAATTCTTAATGGTCTATAATAAGGTAAAATAGCGAGTAAGTCAATAATAGACATAGGAGAAAAAATAAATTTTATTTTATCTTTTATAATTGTTTTAATAGAATCTTTTATTATAAATTGTTGGTTAATAAGGCGACTTTTCTCATAATCTTCTACAATTTGTTTATGAGCATGAGATATTACCCATAATCTTCCAAGCCACTCAATAATAAAAATAATAATTGCAATCGTTTCATAGCTAGTTAACCACGGAACTGTTTTGTGGTTTACTTCATAAATCATGATACCAACAGTACTGAGTACTAAAAATATCATGACAAAGTCAAAATATTTTTTCTTTTTTGAATTGGTATCTTCTAAGAATTGATAAACAAAATGTTTGAAAGTATAGTATTTATGAGAACCTTCTAAAAAATAAGCAAATTTTAATAGTAAGCTTCCCATTTAAAATATCATCTACAGAACTTCTTGAAAACTATTCAGTTGCTTCATGAACAACATTTTTAGTTGCTTCCCAACCATCATTTGTATCTTGTTTGATACCTTCCCATGTTGCACAACCTGTGAAAGTTAAAGTAAATACAAATACTAATATGATTCCTATAATTTTACTTTTCATTGTATCTTCCCCCCCCTTTTTTTATTATATCTGGTGTGTATTATTTTTATTTAACATATCTTTCATAGATAAATAACTATTTAAAGCCCCAACATAAGCTCTAGCACTTGCTATCATAGTATCTAAATTTAATCCATGACCAATCATAGGTGGATTATCATCATTAAAAGTCACCTTACAAGTCACTTTTGCTAAGGCATCTTTCCCTTCACTTACAGCTTTTACGTTGTAATCTAATAATGTTCCATTATAACCAGTTATTCTATCAATTGTTTTAAAAATAGCATCCATGACACCATCTCCAATGCCCGCTTCTGTAATCTCTTGATCTTCAAATTTTATTGTTACAACAGCTGAAGGAACACCATTACTACAATCAGATATTTGAACAGCAGTAATCTCATATATTTTGTTGTGGTTTAATTTTTCATCTGTCACAATCATACGAACATCATCATCCATAATCTCTTTTTTCTTATCACATAATAATTTAAATCGTTCAAACGCTGTATTTAATTCATCTTCAGCTAAATCAGCAAAACCTAAATTGACTAATTTATCTTTAAATGCAGCACGGCCAGAGTGTTTTCCTAAAACAATAGAGTTGTTTTTCTCAATCCCTATATCTTCAGGTTTCATTATTTCATAAGTTTCTTGATGTTTTAAAACACCATCTTGGTGGATTCCACTTTCATGAGCAAAGGCATTTTTCCCCACAATAGCTTTATTTGGTTGTGGTTCAATTCCCGTGATGTTTGCTACCATTTTAGAAGCTTGATATATCTCTTTTGTGTTGATATTTGTAGTGATACCTTGAAATAAATCTTGTCTTGTTTTTAATGTCATAACAATCTCTTCCATAGCAGCATTTCCAGCTCGCTCACCTAAACCATTGATAGTACACTCAACTTGTCTTGCCCCCGCTTCAATACCAGCTAAAGTATTAGCAACACCTAAACCTAAGTCATTATGATTATGTAAAGATACGATAGCATCTGAACCAATTGAGTCTATAAAAGATACCATTTGTTCTACCATATGTTTTATCTCTGCTGGTAATCTATACCCTACAGTATCAGGTAAATTTATAGTAGTTGCCCCTGCCTCAATTACAGCTTGAGTTATCTCTTTCATAAAAGGTAACTCACTTCTTCCTGCATCTTCTAAAGAAAATTCTACATCATCTACAAATGTTCTTGCATATTGTACAGCATGAATTGCTCTTTTAATAACTTCATCAGGACTCATTTTTAATTTATATTGCATATGTATTGGACTTGTTGCAATAAATGTATGAATTCTTTTTTCTTTTGCAATAGCTATCGCTTCTCCTGCTGCTTTAATATCATTATCAACAGCTCTTGCTAAAGAACAAATCTTACTGTTTTTAATTGTTCGTGCTATTTGTGATATTGCATCAAAATCTCCTGGGCTTGCTGCTGCAAATCCAGCTTCTATAACATCAACTCTTAATTTTTCTAATTGTTGCGCAATTTGGATTTTTTCTGCTGTATTCATTGAAGCACCTGGGCTTTGTTCACCATCTCTTAATGTTGTATCGAATATGATTATATTTTTGTTATTTGTCATTTTATAAACCTTGTTATATGTTAAATTATTTTAAATTTTGCAATTTAGACTTTGTGTCGTATATTTTTTGAATTATTTTGAAGTATGAAGCAGGAGTAGATTTGTACTTTTAAATATGATATTTTTAGATATGTAAGTAGCTTTCACAATCTATCTCCTTTTATTTTAAATTTATTTGCAACGATTATACCAAATTTTTGTTACACTGAAACTTAAGTAAGTTTTAGATATTATAAAATATAAAAATTAGACAAATAAAGAGAACAAATGACATTTAGACAATTAGGTTTATGTAAAGAGATAGTTGATGCAACACAAGATTTAGGATATGAAAATCCAACAAAAATACAATCAGAAGCAATAGAATATCTTTTAAGAAAAAGAGATTTATTAGCTATTGCTCAAACAGGGACTGGTAAAACAGCAGCATTTGTATTGCCAATGTTGCAAGGTATCAAAGAGTATCAAGATAAAAATGAAAATAATAGAATTTTATCAAAACTTATTATAGCTCCAACTAGAGAATTAGCACTTCAATTAGAAAAAAGTATTAATAATTATGCTAAATATTTAGATGTTAAAATTTGTTGTATCTATGGTGGTGCAAATATTAAACCACAAATAAAAAAGTTAGATGAAAAAGTAGATATAGTTATAGCAACTACTGGTAGGCTAATGGATTTGATTGAAAAAGGAAAAATTAATCTAACAAAAGTTGATACATTGGTTTTAGATGAAGCAGATACAATGCTTGATATGGGTTTTGTGTCAGATATTGAAAAAATAATATCAAATTTAACCACCTTGCAACAAACAATTTTATGTTCAGCAACATTGGGGTCTAATATCAAAAAACTCTCAAGTACACTTTTAATCAATCCAAAAATAATAGAAGTAAAATCAAATGATAGAGTAAATGAAAGGATAGAACAAGTAGCATATCCTGTTACTGCAAATATGAAATTAGAGATGCTCTCATTTTTAATTGGAAGTAAAAATATGAAACAAGTTCTTGTTTTTTGTAAAACAAAAGCAAGTGCAGAAGAGATTGTAAAAAATTTAAAACTTGATGGACTAAAAGCAGCTTCTGTACATGGAGATAAAACTCACGGGGCACGAGCAAAAGCAATTACACAATTTAAAGAAAATGATATACGAGTTTTAGTAGCAACTGATGTGGCTGCTAGGGGACTTGATATAGTGGATTTATATTATGTAATAAATTTCGATTTACCTTTTATGCCTATAGATTATGTTCATAGAATTGGAAGAACTGCACGTGCAGGGAAAAATGGTATTGCTATTTCATTATTAGATGAATATGATATGGCTGCAATTATAGAAGTTGAAAAATATGTGGAACAAAAAATACCAAAGTTGGAACTAGAAGGTTTTGATGTGGGAAGTAGAATAAAAATGATTGCCACTAAAAAGATAGTTGAAACCAAAGAAGATATAAGAAGAAACAAAACTGGCGGAGCTTTTGGAAACAAAAAACATAAAAAAGCAAACAAAGTACAACCTAAACAAAGAGGGAAAAGAATAATAGGTCAGAAAAAAGGATAATTTTTCCTTAAACAAATCATAATAAAAAATTAGATATAATCGCAAAAATATATCTGCAAAAGGAATTGAGTTGAATAAAAGAGTCCTTGTAAAGTTTTCAGGTGAGGCGCTTGCTGGTGATGATGGTTATGGTATTGATACTAAAATATTAAATTACATTGCACATGAAATAAAACAGTTAGTTGACAATAATATTGAAGTTGGTATTGTTATTGGTGGAGGTAATATTGTAAGAGGTGTTACTGCTGCTGCTGATGGTGTTATAAAAAGAACAAGTGGTGACTACATGGGTATGCTAGCAACTGTTGTAAATGGTATAGCTATGCAAGAAGCGTTAGAACATATTGGAGTAAGTGCGAGATTACAAACAGCGATTAAAATGGAACAAATTGCAGAATCTTTTATAGTAAGACGTGCTAAAAGACATCTTGAAAAAGGGAGAGTTGTAATCTTTAGTGCAGGTACTGGAAATCCTTTTTTTACAACAGATACAGCTGCAACACTAAGAGCAAGTGAGATAGAAGCAAGTATGTTAATAAAAGCTACAAAAGTTGATGGAGTGTATGATAAAGATCCAGCAAAATTTTCAGATGCAGTAAAACTTGATACATTATCTTATGATGAAGCATTAAAAGATCATATAAAAGTGATGGATGATACAGCTATTGCATTAGCCAAAGATAATGGACTTCCAATTGTAGTTGCAAACATGAATACAAAAGGAAATTTATTTAAAATAGTAAATGGCGATTTTAGCCAATGTTCAGTAGTAAATTAATAAGGAAAATAAAATGAGATTAGAAGAGATATTAGCACAAGCATTAGAAAAAACAAATAATGATAGATATGTACTAGCAGTAGCAGTTGGACAAAGAGCAGATGAATTAAGTAAGGGTGCAAAACCTTTAATTGATAGTAATCAAACTAAAAATATGAAATATACAGATATTGCAATCAAAGAGATAGCTTCAGGTGTATTAGTAATAGATGGTTTAGAACAATAGTATTAATACAATTTGAATTGCATTGAATAAGTTTCTAAATAGTATAAAATATACAAAAACAATTGAGGGAGCATTAGAACTACTTAAAACTTATTTTAAGTTAACAAGTGATGTTGAAAAAGCATTAGCTTTCTCAATAGATGCTCATAAAACACAATTTAGAAAAAGTGGTGAAGAGTATGTTGTTCACCCAATGTTGGTGGCAACTATTACGGCATACTACAGTAATGATGAGCATATGGTTATCGCGGCATTATTACATGATGTAGTAGAAGACACCCCTACAACTATTGATGATATTGAACAACATTTTGGAAAAGATGTTGCACATATTGTTGATGGACTTACAAAAATTACAGAAATTCGAGAACATGAATTAGCTCCTGCTTCAGATAATGTAAAACTTATAAATTCAGCACTTACATTTAGAAAAATGTTAATAGCCTCTATTGATGATGTGAGAGTGATGGTTGTAAAGCTTTGCGATAGACTACACAATATGCTTACTTTAGAAGCGTTATCAGATGAAAAACAAAAAAGAATAGCAGAAGAAACACTTGTTGTTTATGCACCAATTGCACACAGACTTGGAATCTCAACAATCAAAAATGTTTTGGAAGATTTAGCATTTTTTTACCTTTATCCTCAAGAGTATAAAAAAATAGATACTCATATGAAAGCTTATCAACAAAAAGTACAGTTAACAATAAACAATTTTTTATCGAAAACACAAAATATTTTAGATAAAAGTAAGTTTACAGATGATATTAAAATATTTAGTAGAATAAAACATTATTATTCAATTTTTTTAAAAATGCAAAGAAAAGGGGTAAGTATCGATGAGGTACTTGATCTTTATGCTATAAGAATACTTGTAAAAGAGCCAATTGATTGTTATAGTATTTTGGGGTTAATTCATATAAACTTCAAACCTTTGGTTTCAAGATTTAAAGATTATGTTTCTGTACCTAAAGAAAATGGGTATCAAACAATTCATACAACAGTATTTTCAGATTCAAAAATATTTGAAGTGCAAATTAGAACTTTTGATATGCACGATATAGCAGAATATGGTGTTGCTGCACATTGGAAATATAAAAGTGGAACAACTAGTAGTTCAAGTACAAAAGGTCCTAGTCTTGATTGGCTTCATTCCTTAGCTGCTAATGATTCAAGCGTAGAAGAATTTTATAGTGATGCAAAACAAGATTTATATAGCGAAGATATAATAGCATATTCTCCTAAAGGAGATATTTTTATGCTCCCTCGTGGATCAACTGCTTTTGATTTCGCTTATGCGATACATACTGATGTTGGAAATTATGCTATGGAAGCAATGATTAACAAAGTAAAAAAACCACTTTTAACACAATTACGAAATGGAGATATTGTTTCAATTATTACAAATAATCATATTATTCCTAGATGTACTTGGCAAGATATGGTACAAACTACTAAAGCCAAAAAATCTATCAAAACATTATGTCATAATAGATTGAAGCATATAGACGATTTAAGCAGTAAAAATATCATCAATACAATTTTTTCTAGATATAAAGAGTTTATTTTAAATGAAGTGAGTGACTTGAAATTAACAAATCTCAATAAAATAGTCTATAACCTTGATCATTTAAAACACACTAAAAAAACAATACAAAAATATATCCGTTCGACAGAAGGTATTTTTGCTAGATTTAAAGTTCAAGGATTGAATTTAAAAAAAATACAATTTGACAATGTTTTGATATATTCAAATTTTAGTATAAATACAGTATCATTTGACCACTGTTGTCATCCTAAGTTTGGTGATGACATTGTAGCTTTAAAAGATCATAAAGATGTAACAATACATCATAAATTATGTGAAAAAGCATACAAAAAAATGAAAAAAAATAATCAAATGTTATATTGTGACTGGGTACAAGATAAATTTTATAAATATAAAATGGTTGTAAGTCTACCTAATATTCGAGGTGAACTAGCAAGAGTATTGACATATTTATCTGTAGATCATGAAGCTACAATTTTATTTGTAGAATATGGTAAAGATAAATATGCCTCTAACCAATATTGTACAATAGATTTTGAGATAAAAAATGATAATAAAGAAGAAGTACGAACTTTGTGTGAACAAAAAGTGAAAGTAATAGAGTTTTATTTAAGTTTAGATGCTTATAAATAGGGATAAAAGAATGGAATTAAAGATTAAAGAAGCATTAGCTGAGATATCAAGAGGTGCTGAAGAGATTATAGATAATGAAAGATTAGAGATACTGTTAAAAAAATATTTTCAAACAGGTGAAAATTTTTATGTGAAAGCAGGATTTGACCCAACTGCACCAGATTTACATTTAGGACATACAGTATTATTGCAAAAACTATCAATATTTCAAAAATATGGGGCTATAGTACAATTTTTAATTGGTGACTTTACAGCAAGTATTGGAGATCCAACTGGAAAAAGTGTCACAAGAAAAGTATTAAGTAAAGAAGATGTTTTACAAAATGCACAAAGTTATAAAGAGCAAGTATTTAAAATACTTGATGAATCAAAAACAGAAGTAGTTTTTAATAGTGTTTGGCTAAATGAATTAGGAGCAGCAGGAATGATTCAATTAGCTTCAAATTTAACAGTAGCAAGAATGTTAGAACGAGATGATTTTAGTAAAAGATATGCTTCAAATTCTCCTATTGCTGTAAGTGAGTTTACATATCCATTATTACAAGGATACGATAGTGTTCATTTAAAATCAGATGTTGAAGTAGGAGGAACTGATCAAAAATTCAATCTTTTAATGGGAAGACAATTACAAAAAGCATATGATATTAAAAAACAACAAGTTGTTTTAATGATGCCAATTCTAGAAGGACTCGATGGAGTACAAAAGATGTCAAAATCTCTTGGAAACTATATAGGGGTTACTGATGAAGCAAATGATATGTTCGGAAAAGTCTTAAGTATATCAGATGATTTAATGTGGAGATACTACGAATTATTATCTTCAAAAAGTTTACAAGAGATTGCACAGTTAAAAAGTGATGTAGAATCTAGAGTTCTTCATCCAAAAAAAGCAAAAGATATGTTAGCATGTGAAATTGTAGATAGATTTCATGGAAAAGGTGCAGGTGAAAAAGCTGCAGACGAGTTTACAAAAATATTTGCTAAAAAAGATATTCCAACCGATATGAAAGAATATACTTTAAATAAAGGGATTGGTATTTTACAAGCGTTAGTTGATTGCAAGTTAGTCCCTTCAACCTCACAAGCAAGAAGAGATATAAAAGCTGGTGCAGTAAAACTTGATCAAGAAAAAGTTGATGATGATAAATTAGTATTAGAAAATAAAGAATATATCTTGCAAAAAGGTAAGAAAAATTTTGCAAAAATTACGATACAATAAAAAATAAGTTTAGTAGAAAATTAGAATAAGGGTAATGGATGAGAATAGGTAAATATGAGATTGAAAAACCAATTATACAAGGCGGTATGGGTGTTGGTATAAGTTGGGATAAACTAGCTGGTCATGTATCACTTGAAGGTGGTTTAGGTGTTATTAGTGCCGTTGGTACAGGATATTACCAAGATAAACAATTTTCAAAAAAGAATGTTCAAAATAAACCTTATTCAGAAGTAAACTTCTATTCCAAAGAAGCGTTAGAAGAGATAATCAGTAATGCAAGAAAAATTTGTGGTGATAAACCACTTGCAGTAAATATTCTTTATGCTCAAAATGATTATGGAAGAGTTGTTAAAGATGCCTGTGAAGCGGGAGCAAATATTATTATAACAGGAGCTGGGATACCTACAAATATGCCAGAATTTACAAAAGAGTATCCAGATGTGGCACTAATCCCAATAGTAAGTTCTGCACGAGCATTAAAACTTATCTGTAAAAAATGGAAAAGATATGATAGATTACCTGATGCAGTTATAGTTGAAGGACCATTGAGTGGTGGGCATCAAGGTTTTAAATATGATGATTGTTTTAAAGAAGAATTTCAATTAGAAAATATTGTTCCACCTGTTATTGAAGAAGCAAAAAACTGGGGTAATATGCCAATTATTGCAGCAGGCGGAATTTGGGATAAAAAAGATATTGATACATTTTTAGATATGGGTTGTGCTGGAGTGCAAATGGGTACTAGATTTATTGGTACATTTGAATGTGATGCAAGTGATGCCTTTAAAAATGTCCTTATAAGTGCAGATGAAGAAGATATAAAACTTCTAAAATCTCCTGTGGGACTTCCAGCAAGAGGTGTGATAACTAATCTACAAAAATCAATAGAAGAGGGTACTGCACCAAAAGTTGCATGTATAAGTAACTGTGTAGCACCATGTCATAGAGGTGTTGAAGCCAAAGCAGTAGGATATTGTATAGCTGATAGATTAAGTGATGCATATCTTGGAAAGACTGATACAGGATTGTTTTTTACAGGTGCAAATGGATATAAAGTAAAAAAACTTATTAGTGTGAAAGAATTGATGGAAAAATTGACAAACGGCGAGTAGGTTGAAACAATTAATTAAATTTTTTTTAATTGTTATCTTAGTATCTCAATACTCTTTTGCTTTAACGAAGGAGTATTATAAAGATAAATATGATACAACAAAACGGTTGTATCTTGGTGCTATTATGTCAAATGATAGAGCCAAAGAAGTAGAATACTTAAAAAAACTTATTCGCTATGCTGATAAGTTAAATATAAATACTTTGAAATACCAAAAAGAACTGAATAGAATTGATACCACAACAGTAATCAAAAATAAAGTACAAACAAAATCTTATCTGAAACCAAAAATCATTAAACCATCATATAGTATAAAATCTGTTAAACAAGGTAAAAATAGTATTACAGTAACATTTTATGAAAATATCAATAAATCATATATAGATTTTGTTGAGAAAAAAGATAAAAAATATTTTTATGATGAGTTTAATATTAAGGGTAATTTTAAAGATGCTAAACCTACAAAACTTTTTATTAAAGGTGTGAGTAAAATAACAATATTTCAATATAAAAAAGATATTTTAAGAATATCTTTACGGAATAAAACAAATTTAAAAACAATTTATATTATAGGAAAAAATAGTATTATTATTAAAGTTTTAGATTTGGATAAAAAACCAGTAAAAAATAGTGTACAGATGCTACCTAATGATATGTTTTTCCCTTCAGCAAAAACTATAGTAATAGATGCAGGACATGGGGGAAAAGATGCTGGTGCAGTAGCATCTGGAAGAAACTATGAAAAAAATATTGTTTTAGGTATTGCAAAATATCTCAAAAAAGATTTAGATAAAATGGGCTTTAAGGTATATCTTACAAGATCAAGAGATAAATTTGTGGAACTTAGTGATAGAACACATTTTGCAAATAAAAAAAATGCAGATATTTTTATCTCGTTACACGCAAATGCTGTCCCAAAATCAAAAGCAAAAAGAGTGCATGGAATTGAAACATATTTTTTAAGTCCTGCTAGAAGTGCAAGAGCTAAAAGGGTTGCCGCTTTAGAAAATAAAGGTGATATGGCGAAGATGGGATGGGGAAGTAAAAATTCACTACTTACTATTCTGAATCAATCGAAAATAACTGCTTCAAATAAAATAGCTATAGATATACAAAGAAATATGCTTTATAAGCTAAGAAGTATTTATGGTAAAAGTAATATAAAAGATGGGGGAGTAAGAGAGGGACCATTTTGGGTACTCGTAGGGGCTCAAATGCCAGCTATTTTAATTGAAGTAGGATATATATCTCACCCAAAAGAGGGGAGAAGAATTAAAACAAAAAATTACCAAAAACATATAGCAAATGCTATTGCACAAGGTGTAAAAAGCTATTTTATAAAAAACTAATCAAGGCAGACAGTAACTTCATCAATCTGATTTGCTAGAAGATTATTGTCTGCATATTGTAAGTATAATTTACTATCTATAAAAAACTTCACCAAATCTTTATCAAGTTCACCATCTTTGACCATAAAAGATAAAATTTTGAGAGATTGGTTTAGGGTGTTTGGCTCTTTATAAGGTCTATCTGAAGCTGTTAAAGCTTCGAATATATCAGCAATTGCTAATATTCTAGCTTCAAAACTAATCTCTTCACCTTTTAAACCAAGTGGATATCCTTTTCCATTGATTTTTTCGTGGTGTCCACTTGCAATTTCCGGAACTCTTTGAAGATTTTTTGGAAATGGTAGTGAATTTAAAATCTCATAACTAAGTCTTGCATGATTATTTATAATTTCTCTTTCTTCATCTGTTAGTGTACCTTTTCTAATAGATAAGTTTTTAATTTCATCATCTGTTAGAATATTTTGTTCTCTCTTATTTATACAAATTTTGTATTGTGCAATTTTTAAAAGACGTTGTAAATCTTCATCTTTCATAAATTCAGAACCCTTATTTATCTTTTTTAAAAATAAAAAATCATCATCAATTTGTTGAATAGATTTTTGATACTCTTCTTTTAATAAATCTTGATTTTTACTTTCTTGTAGTTTTTTAAGATATTGAATCTCTTCTGTTTGTTTAAGGAGTTCAAATTTTATCTCAATTGCATTTATTCTATCATAGATTACTTCTAATTTTGTTGCTTTATCGACAATATGATCTGGTGTTGTTATTTTACCAACATCATGCATCCATGCCGCAACATCTATCTCTCTTAACTGATATTCATTAAAAAATGTGTCTTTATAGATACCTTCTTTATCTTTATTAATAGCATTTGCTATATCTAAAGAAATTTCAGAAACTCTATTTATATGTCCTTGTGTATATTTTGATTTTTCACCAATAGCTGTAGCAATTGCTTGAATAAATGAATCTAAAAGATTTTCTAAATCTTGAACAAGTTTTTGCTGAGTTATAGACATAGCTGCTTGTGATGACATAGAAAGGATTAAATCTTCATCATCTTTTGTAAAAGCAACACTTTTCCCCGAATCATCTTGTTTATTAATAAGTTGAACAACACCAATAATATCATTATCATAGTTTTTCATAGGTACAACGAGCATAGATTTTGTTCTATATCCAGTTGCTAAATCAAAAGCTTTTGGACCTTCAAAGTTAAATTCTTTTGATTTATATACATCTTTTATGTTTATAAGTTTGTCATTTAAAGCACAACTTACAGATATATTTACATCATTTTGAGTACCATCATCTTTATATAAAGGAAGATTTGGCCAAGGTATAGTTCCCTCGGCACTAGAAAGATTAATATCTAAGGAATCTGTTTGAACTGCCGTAAACTTTAGAGACTTATCTTCTTCGCATAAAAGGTAAAAAGTACCTGCGTCTGAATTTGTTATTTTTTTTGCAGCAGTAAGTATTTTCTGCATTATTATATGCAAATCTTTTTCAACAGATAGAAGATATCCTATCTCATTCAACAGATGCATGTAGTTATTTTCTTTACTATCCATAAATTATTATACCTAAAAAAATCATAATATTACCCTTTAGTGGTGTGTACGAATACACCATTGAAGTTTTTTGGAGGTTCTTGTATATAATGTTCACATCTTTGAATATAGATATCATATATAGCATTATTAGTTTTATCTTCCCAGTTATTTATTGAAGTAAATATCTCTAATGCTTCTTGAAATTTGGCTTGTTTATATAAATCTACACCATGATGATATTGTTCTAACTCTTCAAGTAGTCTTTGTTTTGATACTGCATAAAGTTTATGCAGAGACTCATCTCTATTGTAGTCATGTATTTGCCATATCTCTATAGGTTCTTTTTTACCTTTTACCGTCACAAGATCTAAAAATCGAAAGATATAATTTTCATTATTTATTTTTTCTTTTGTAAAATTTGAGATATTACATTTTGAATTATAAAATTTACAAAGTGATTCTAGTCTAGCTCCTAAGTTAATAGGGTCACCTATAACTGTATAATCACTTCTTTGACTACTTCCCATCTCACCTGCAATTACTACACCTGTATTTAGACCAATACCAATATCAACTACAGGAACGCCTTTATCTTTTGACATCTTAACCACATCTACAAATCTCTCATCTTTTTCAAATTTTTCATTAAGTTGATCTAACATATGAAGTTGTTCCATAGTTGCAATTACTGCTCTATCTGCATGATCTGGAACATCTCCTGGAGCATTCCAATATGCCATAATAGCATCACCAATAAACTTATCAACAGTTCCATGTTGATTAATAATTATATCGGTCATTGGATCCATATACTCATTCATAAATTCAATTAAAACCTTTGCATTTGGCATAGATTCTGATATATTTGTAAAACCCCTTACATCACTAAAAAATACTGTTACCTCTTTTTCCATCGCTGCAAATGTATTATTATCTGGATTTGCAATAAGTGATTCCATAACCTCTTTTGATACTTTTGATGCAAATTTATTTTTTATAGCTTTTGTTTGTTTTTGTTCAAGAAAATAGTTTAAAGTAATCGCACTAATACTTGATATAATAATTGTAATAAGTGGGAATAAAATGTTTAAAATTAAGCCATAGGTAAATAAAGATACAAAAATCAAATATAAGTCTGAAACTACAAGAACTGTGATAATACTCAGTGCAATTATAAGTGGTAAATAAGCAATAAGCATAATAATAATAAAAGATAATAAAAATATATGTAAGATATTAAGTCCATCAACCCAAGATGGTTTATGTATAAAATCTTGAGTTAAAATATTATCAATAATATTAGCATGTACTTCAACACCTGGATAAACAGATTCAAAAGGGGTAGCACGAAGGTCTAAAAGACCAGCGGCACTTGTACCAATAATTACAATTTTCCCTTCAATATCTTTTTTGTCAAAATTATTATTAAGTATATCAACAGCAGAAATATATTTAAAACTTTTTGCACCACCTCTAAAGTTAACAATTGCTCTTCCATATCTATCTGTTGGAATTAAAAAGTCACCTATTTGAACGTTCACAACACCATTTTCATCATAATTTATAAAGACTTTTTTTCTATTAGATATTACCCTTACAATCTCTAATGCTAAAGAGGGATAGATTTGGTTTTCATATTTTATGATTAAAGGGACACTTCTTACAACACCAGATTCATCAGGTACATTATTAAAAAAACCACTTGAATATGAGTTTTGTTGAATGGCAGGAATATTCAGGATAGTTCCATATGCTTTAATAACTAAGTCTTGATTATTTTGAATATTTTTTTCAATAAAAATTGCGGGAATATCAGGTGTCCTTTGCTCTGCAAAATCATCTTGTGAGAGTTGAAATTGATAACCAAGTATTGTAGGTGTTTGTGCAATAATAGAAGCAAAATATTTATCGCTATCTAAAATTTCTTTTTCTGTTTTAATATTATACTTATTTAGTATTTTTGTAGGATTTGTTCTATCTTCTTCCGCAAATACAATATCAAACCCGATAAGTCCAACACCTGAGTTTGTTAGATTAATAAGTAATTCTGATACAACGTCTCTACCCCAAGGCCATTGACCAACTTCTTTTAATGATTTATTATCTATATCTATAATCACAATATTGTCGCTATCCTCAATATCCCCTCTTAAAATAAACATATAATCTCGTAATCTATTATCAAGTGAATTAAGTGTTTTAGGGATATAAGAATAAAAATAAAAAAGCACTACAAAAGTAGATATTACTAATAAAAAGTAAAATAAAAACTTTTTAAGATGCTTATTCATACTGTTAGTACTCGATTAAATCATTCGTTTTTAGAATAGAACCGTTATTTAGTAAGAGGTTTAGATTTTTCACTTCATCTAATATCTCCTCTTGATATAAAGGTTTGATATGAAATAGGTGTAGTGTTATATCTTTTCTTGTTAACTTTTCTAATTCTTCATGGAGTAATTTTGGAGTAAGATGTTTGCTGTCTGATGCTAGTTTTTCCATTCTTGAAGGAAATGAAACATCAATTATAACTGTTGATATTTTATTATTTGAATTAATTGTTTCCCAAATAGTATCACAACGAAAAGTATCAGAAGTACACAATAAAGCACTCTCTTGCTTTTCAATTAAATAACCATTACTTGATTTTGTATGATTGTTTTGGATTGCTGTGATTGTAATATCATCTATTGAAAAAGGGTTATTTAATTCTATTGGTATTAATTCTATAGCATATTCTTTTGAGTTAATAAGTGGTATTTTTGTAAAGTCTGGCCATATTTCCCAGTTTAAAATATGTTTTTGAATATTTTCTAAATTCTCTTTTCTTCCATATATTTTGAGTGGCTTTTTTCTAAGTTCATAAGTATTATCAATTAAAAAGCCAATATCAAGAATATGATCAAGATGTGAATGTGTTATAAGAATATGATCAATCTCTTTGATGATATCATGTGTTTTATTTGTTAAGTTTCCAGCATCAATAACAGTATTTTTTGAAACTTGTAAAGAAGTAAGGTCTGTATTGTGCGATTTTCCACCGTTTGCACCAAGTATTTTTATAAACCTATCTGTAGTATTTGAAAATGATAGGTGTTTCATATTTATCCTTTTTGTAAGTATGCTACAATATCTCGTACAAGTTTACTCTGTTTTTTCTTTATATTAGGAAGTTTTGATATATCAAAAAACTGAGCATCACTATTTTCCCAAGAAAGATATTTTTTTAATAATTTATTATTTATAAAATATTTTTCTATATTTTGAATGTTATCATAATTCACTAAATAGATACCAATATCTTTTTCCAAGTTTTTTTGTTCAAAATATTTTTCAAAATATTTTTTTTCTATATTTATTGATGATTCTTCTTTAAACTCCCTCACAGCTGTTTGGAAATCTGATTCACCTTTTTCTTGAACACCCTTTAAAAATCCCCAGCGACTTTTACTTGCTATTGATTTGCAAAGTAAAATACTCACATTATTGTTCTGTATTTTATATAAAGATATTCCGAAAGCTTTTATTTTCATTTAAATGACTTTTTTGTTGTAAATATAAAAGGTTATAACAAATAATATAACCATTGGCATTATTATAGCAATTTCTCCTAAAACTATTCCTCCAAATGCTAATTTTTGAAGTAAAAAAAGTATTCCCCATGTTATTAATGTGGTGAAAATAGTAATAGAGGTAAAAGCTGCTGTATTAAAAAATCTACTACTTGGATTTGTAAATAAAAATATTATTATAATCAAAGGTATAACAAAAAAAGGCATAAAAATTTGAGAATAGAGTGTTGTTTTTATTTTATTTGTATTGAAGTCTTGGTTCTCAAGTAACAGAATAGTTCTTACAGCATCTATAATTGAAAATTGTGTTTTCCCTTGATAAACATTATTGATAATTTTAGGTTCAAATCCCTCAAGGGTATAAAGAAATTTTTCATTTGTAACTGTGATTTTTGAATCATTCCAATCAATAACCTCTGGTTTATTTGTAATCTGTGCATCTGTTACATACCATCTATTATTTTGAAAGTATGCTTTTTTTGCTACTATTATTTCTACAATATCATAATCTTTTGTTTTGAAAATATGTATATCTTCAGCTTTTTTTTCAAGAGGATATAATTTTTTAAAGTAAACAAAATAATCATTATATTTTAAAAATATATTTGATTTTTCATTTACAAAATAACTATCATCTAAGATTTTATTTTTATTTTCTACAGAATATGCAAGAGGAGTTGCTTGTAATACTATTAATAAGATAGTAATAATAGTTGATATTGCAATTATTGGTTGTAAAATGGTTGCCTTTGAAATACTTAATGAGTAAAAGCTTACTAATTCATTATTTCTAATAAGTACAGTAATTGTTACTATCCATCCAAATATTAGTGAAAGTGGTAAGGTAATAGTAAAAGTGAAAAATGAATTATACATCACATATAATAATTGAAGATTGGCAGAATTAGGTAAGTTTTGAAAATTTTGTAACAGATCAATCCCTACGAAGAAAAATTCCAAAGAAATTAATATGATAAAGAAGTATTTTAAGTATTTTAGTAAAAGATATTTTGTAATTATATTCATATATCAGCTTTTATTGTATATTTTGATTTTACCTCTTCAAGTGATAATGTTTTAAGAGCATCTATCGCTTTAATAGTATGAGGTATTATATCTTCTAATGCTTTTAGTTCCTCTTTTGTGAAGTTTGATAATACATAATTTGCAACATCTGTTTTACTCTTCGGTTTTCCTATACCAACTCTTACTCTTAAATAGTCTTTTCCTATATGAGAATCAATTGAACGAAGTCCATTATGACCTCCATGACCCCCACCAAGTTTAAATTTTACAGTACCAAAAGGTAAATCTAAATCATCGTGTACTATTATAATATTGTTATTTTCAATATTATAATACTCTACGATATTTACTATAGACGAACCACTGTCATTCATATAAGTTTGTGGTTTTGCATATATATTTGTGAGGTTTTTTTTAACTTCAGCTTTAAAATTTTGATTTGTAATATTTGTAGTCTGTAAATTTTTGGTTATCTCATCGATAACCAAAAAACCTACATTATGTCGGTTGAGTTTATATTTGTCACCTGGATTACCAAGTCCGGCGATTAGGTACATAATAATCTGATCTTTAAGATTATTTAGCTTTAATTACACCAACAATTGGTACTCTTGGGTCTAAGTAACATTCAACACCATCTGGTAATTTAATGTCTCTTATAAGGTAGTTATCACCTGTATCTAAATCTGTTACATCAAATTTGAATTCTTCTGGTAAGTTTTCAATTGTACATTTAACTGCAACTCTATTTCTATGATATGCTAAAAGACCTTTATTTTTAAGACCTTTAGGGATACCTTCTGCTTTTACTGGAACAGTATAAGTAGCTCTTACACCTGGTTGTGCAACCATTAAATCAACGTGTAAAAGTGTTGAAGTAACTGGGTGTTTTTGATACTCTTGTACAACAACTTTGTAAGTTGTTCCTGCTACTTCAACATCAAATGCAACTGTAGTTTTGTTTTTTAAAAATCTGATATAGTCATTTAATTTGAATGCAGCATTTACGTTTTCCATACCTTTTCCGTAAATGTTGGCAATTAGATAACCATCTCGTCTTAACTGTTTTGTTGGTTGTTTTGCGATACTATCTCTAAGTATACCTTGTAACATTTTGTTTCCTTGTTTTAAATTATAAATCTAAAGCCTCTTGGCTTGAGTGAACGCGAATTGTATCTAAAATTAATTTAAGTTTAGATTAAATTAATTAATATTTTTCATTTATTGCACAATAACATTTTAGTAATATATTTTGTTGTATAATCCTAAAAATAAATCAGAAAGATTATCTTATGTCAACTATTTTAGCCGTAACTTCCATTTATCTTTTTATACTTATAGGCTTTGTTGCTAAAAAAATATTTCAAGATAATATTCATGAAAAAACATTGATACTTATCTCTTTATATTTTTTACAACCTATGTTAACATTTTGGGGACTTACGAGGAGTCCTATTGATTTTAATCTTGTTTTGACACCTTTTTTATATTTTATCATTGTGACAATAGTTTTAGTGATATTAATTGTAATAGGAAAATATCTCTTTGATGATCAAAAAGATCGGTCTATATTTATAGTTGCTTCACTTATCGGAAATACAGGCAACTTGGGAATACCTCTTGGAATTGCATTATTTGGGGAAAGTAGTGTGCCTTATACAAGTATTATCAACATAGCTAATATATTTTTTATCTACACAGTAGGGATATACTTTTTTGCAAAAAGCTCTTTTAGTTTCAAAGAGTCACTTTTGCAAATGGTAAAAATACCTATTATTTGGTTTGCATTGTTTGCATTGTACTTTAATTATAGAGGATTTCATATTCACTCTCAACTAGAATTAGTACTTCAAATGGGTGCATATGCTACTATTGTAATGCAGCTTATTATTTTTGGGGTTTATTTAGCAAAAACAAAAATAGCTTCACATAATTATAAATTGAGTTTGAGTGCAAGTTTTGTAAAGCTTATATTTTTGCCAATTGTTGGTATTGGAGTTGTTTTTTTATCACCCCTACCAAACGATATAGGTGCTATTTTGATAATCTCTTTGCTTGTACCACTTGCTGTAAATAATGTAAATATAGCTGCATTGTATGATTGTAAACCTTATGATGTGACAGCGATTGTATTTTTGAGTACAGTTTTATTTTTGGTTTTAATTTATTTTGATTTAAAAGTTATAGATTTTGTTTTTTAGGAGATAGTTCTGTTTAATTTAGTATCTTATTTAATGGCTTCTGTATATCAGTAATCAGTATGTCATTTTTAGAAGTTTCTTCTCCATCAAAACCGATAATAAAAAAGATAGGATAAAAGAACAGAATGAGCTAAAACGAGGACGAATTGGATTAATTGGTACCTTGTCCTCTGATTTTCATATCAATAGTGTCACTATCATAGATAAAAACATAAATATGCTAAGATAGAAAGAAAAAGTAAACTATATCAAATTTGAATAGTCTATTTTGACTTAATTAAAATCTGTGAAAATACCTTTTATTTTTGATATTTTATTACTAAATACTCAAATAATTCTTTTAGGCTTTCTAAATAAATTGCATCTGCCTTTTTAATATCAAATTCAAGATATTTTTTAATAAAAGAAAACTCTTCCTTACCTCTAATTGAAAGTAGAATATTATCATTTTGAATAGAGAAATTAAAAATTACTCTATTATTCTTTAAAACATCCTTTGATTCACAATTTCTTATGCTTAAGTCAATATCATTATGCCAGCTATCAATTTCAATAAATTCTCTAGCTTTTTTATCAAACATTATGTAAGTCTTCATATTCGTGTCATATACATTTGAGGGAAGGTTAGGTTTTTCCCAACTTATATCTTTGTCTATTTTATTTAAATTATTTATAATAATATCTATACTATCCAATACTTTAATGATATACGGTCTTAATAAGTCTGACTTTTTATTATTCTCATTTTTTAATTCATTTCTTTTTGTATTAATTTTATTTTCTATTTCACCAAGGTCATTATTTAATTTACTAATCCAATCTTTTAATTCATTATCAAGCTCTTTTAATTCTTTCTGCTCTTCAATGGGCAAATTATCAATATTGATTCTTGAAACTTTTTTATCAAGATTTTTAAATTCTTTTTTTATTGAATCTAACTGTTTTTCATCTTCTTTTTTCGATCTCTTATAATAAAAATGTGTTATCAATAATCCTATTATTCCTCCGCCTAGCAATCCCCAAACTACGTCCATTATGATTCCTTTAAAATAATTTAATTATATATAAATCTTATTTAATTGTAGCAATAAATAGTCGATTTTGTTTAAAATCCGGGAATAGGATACCAATTAATTGTAATGTATTAAAAAACAAATTTTATTTTTGTATTATTTTTAATATCAAAATATCGCAGATAGAAAATAAGGGTCAAGTAATAACAATAACTAAAAAAAGACACCAAGAAAACTAAGAGTAGAGATATGATGATATTACCATATCATTAATTATACTAGATAAATCAATACAAAAAACCAAATAACCAAAGTGCAATTTTATTACCAATCCCAACCTCCAAATCATCACTAGCTATATATGAGTCTGGTAGATCTTTAATTTGATTAAAACTTTTATTTTTACCACCCACCTCAAAAGTGTATTTCTCTTCACAATAAAAATCACCTTTTGTACTACTAAAGATTCCTTTATCATTTAATGATTGCTTATTTTTATAGTAGTTATCCAATTGATTTACAAAAAATGTTTCTCTTAAATTTCCAATATCTGGCTCTTTTGTATACATCAAGTTCGGATTAGCTAAAAATATCTTCTCAGGCTTATCAAATGTTTTCATTTTTAATGAGTTTTGCATTAAAAGTTTAATCAGTCCTGCATCATCAAGTTTTGATAGATAATCTTTTAATGTTCTATCATCTTTAATATCTGCTGCTTTTTTTAGTTCACTCATTTTTGGCTCAAATGGTACACTTTTTATTATAACAGATAAAAGCATCTTGATTTTTTTTATACTATTACCATTGAGTTTAGGATAGATATTTAATAGATCACTTTCAATTGATACATTTATATTTTGTTGGAGTGTCTGAAAGAATAAAATCTCATTAGGCATCGATAAAAAATAAGGATAATAACCATGCTTTAGATAGTCTTTAAATAAAGGGATTATCTTATGGTTGTTTTTTTCTATTGTATTCTTTATCTTAGTTGCTATTTCAATATGGTTTAATACAATATTTTCTAATGTAACTACATCAAATTTATACCCATGATGAAGTTCTAAAAACTCTCTAAAGCTCATACCTACCATATTATAAATAATAGCTCTTCTACTTAAATCATGACTACCTTTATTTATTTGTAATGCAGAACTTCCAGTGGCAACTATTTTTAATTTATCAAATCTATCGTAGATATTCTTAAGTTCTGCAGACCAATTTTCATATTTATGTATCTCATCAAAACACAGAAGCTTTCCTCCGTTTAATACAAATTCTTCAGCAATTTGTGTCATTGTATATTTTGAAGTGTTTTCAATATCATCAAGATTTACATATAATGCTTCATTATCTTTATAGTTTTCACTTATATATTGGGCTACAGTGGTTGTTTTACCAATACCTCTTGAACCTATGATAATAGATAACCTATGTTCTAGTTGTTTTGTTGTAACGAAGTATCTTTTATACTCTTGGTTATTGATATTAATGAAATCTCTACTTTTAATGAAAAGTTCTTCTAACATAACTGAGCCTTTAAATGTTTTATAGTCCAATTATATCGTAAATTAATATGTAATACAATACATATTAATTTTATTATGCAAAAGGTTATGTAGATAAGGTAAAATATTGAAAATACAGTAGTACTAGCGATTATGAAAATATGAAATGTTTAATAAATTTGAGAGTTTTTGTAATTTTTACTTTTGCATGTATTCCACCTCGGAAGAGGTGGAATGAGTAGCAAACAGCTTTTTTAGAGGGTATGAGTTCATACATCTAGTATAAACTATATCGCCTCTTCGTCCTCTTCACCAGTTCTAATTCTGATGATTTTTTCTATTGATGATACAAATATTTTTCCATCTCCAATTTTTCCTGTTTTTGCAGATTCTGATATAATTTTTGTTACTTTATCTACATCTTCACTATTTACTATTAAGTCAAGTTTGATTTTTGGTAAAAAATCTACCACATATTCAGCACCTCTATATAGTTCACTATGCCCTTGTTGTCTTCCATAACCTTTTACATCACTAACTGTCATTCCTGTTATACCAGCTTCTGTTAAAGCTTCTTTTACATCTTCTAATTTAAACGGTTTGATTACTGCTTCTATTCTTTTCATTGTTTTCCTTCTTTTTTATTTTTTTTATTATTTTTCCGCTACTAATAAATTATGTAAAAAAGTAAATTTTTTAATAATTTATCTCCGCGATGCAAACGAGTTTGCATTTTATTTTCCGTTACTAAAAAGCTCTTTTAAATTCTGGATAAGCTTCAACACCACACTCATTTACATCTAAACCTTCTAATTCCTCATCATGAGCAACTTTTAAAGGTATGATTTTGTTTATAATGAATAATACTATATAACTACTTACAAAAGCAAAAATTGCAATAGTAACTACCCCTTTTAATTGTCCAAAAAAGGTAATCCCTTCAGTTGGGTTATTTGCAAATATACCAACTGCTAATGTTCCCCAAATACCATTTACAAGATGCACTGAGAGTGCTCCAACAGGATCATCAAGTCTTAACTTATCAAAAAAAGGAACAGCTGCTACAACTAATGCCCCACCAATTCCACCTATTAAAATAGGTTGATAAATATTATATAAATCAGGACCAGCTGTAATTGCTACAAGTCCACCTAAAGCACCATTGAGTACCATAGTGATATCAAGTTTTTTATAAATAAAATACATAATAATTCCAGAGATAATTGCACCACTTAAACCTGCTGTATTGGTATTTAAAATAGTAAGAGCAACAGCATCCGCACTCTCTTTTGAAGCAATACTTCCAACACTTCCACCATTAAATCCAAACCAACCAATCCATAATAAAAATGCACCAAGTGTAACAAGTGGTATATTTGAAGCGGGGATAACTCTTACTCCACCATCTTTTGGATATCTTCCATGTCTAGCCCCTATTATTAAAATAGCAGCTAAGAGTGCCCAACCTCCTGTTGAATGTATAACTGTACTACCAGCTAAATCATACATAGTTAAATTAAAAATAGTCTCATCTAACATATTAGAACCCCAAGACCAATTTACAACAATAGGATAGATAATAGCAGACATAACAATAGCAAAAAAAGCAAGTGGTATTACTCTTGCTCTTTCACTTATCCCTCCACTTATAATATTGATAGCTTTACCAACGAAAGCCATTTGAAATAAAAAAGCTGCCCATGAACTCATACTATCACTTCCAAAATTTCCAAACGCTATGGAATATCCAATAAGTAAAAACGCCATTGAAGCTACAGCATAAATCATAGTATTCATCATCAAAACAGATGTTACATTTTTAGTTCTTACAATTCCTGCCTCAAGCATAGCAAAGCCAGGAACCATAAATATGATTAATACAAAAGCAAAAAGTGCAAAAAAGGTATCTATAACATAAGATAATTCAGGTGTCATTTAAAATCCTTAGAAAAAAGTATACAAGTATAGCAAATAAAATTGATATTAAAAGTAACTAATTGTATATAAAATATACAATTAGAGTATCATCGGAAGTTCGAGTTTAACTGAATTATGGTCAAAAAATATATTTGCATTTGAAGTGACAGCTTTATTTTCTAAAATTTTTTCTGTACTTTTATCAAAGGAAAGATTTTGCTCTGATTTAAACTCAAGAGCAACAATTTTACATTTCTTTTGATTTATTATCTCATACTCTCCTGTTTTTATATATACTTGCAATGATATTTTTTCTTTTTCTTTAAATATTGTAAAACACTCATTTAAACAGAGTAAAAAGTCATTAATATTTACTTTTACTTCTGGTATTGAGATGTCATACAGTTCATCAATCTCTAACTTTGAATGAAGAAGTGTACTATTTTTTGATAAATCAATAAGACTAAAGATATTCACTAATTTTAGTTTTTCATCTTTAATAGTATGGGTGTTATTTGATACTACTTTATAAAGGCGAAGCGCTATTTCATCATCATTTGCATATCCTACAAGAATTGCATAGTAGGATTGTTTATTGTATTTTAAAGATACATATTTATGGTTAAAACCAAAATTTAAACTAGCATTAGAAACGGCTAGTTGAAAAAGCTCTTTAATACTTACAAAGTTGAGTAAAAACTCTGCTTCTTTATTGTAGCTTTTAACTTTGCCACTAGAATCAAAAAGAAGATATGGATTTAAGTCATGTTCAATAAGTTGTTCATAAAAATCTTTCATATACCTACTCCTAATTTTCTAATTTACTAGAGTATTGCTCTAGTTTTTTTCTTAAAGTAATTCTGTTTATTTGAAGTTTATTTGCCATTTGTAACTGTGATTTAAATTCTTTTTTTGCAGCTTTTAGAAGAGGTACTTCAAAATATTCTAAGAGATCTTTATAATTGTATTCTTGTCTCAATTTATTGAGTATAAACTGTTCTAAACTATAGTACATATCTTCATCTTTTAAAGATTTTAATATTGAATTTTTAAATATAGATTTTTTAAGTGAAACCCCATTTGATGTAAGATCAATATCAATATCTTCTGGATTGATATTAATCTCATAAATATCTTTTACCTCTTTAAGATATACTTTAATTAACTCCTCCAAATCTTCTTTTCTTTCTTGAAGTGGTGGAATATCAAGTTTTACTGCGAATGAAGCTTCTATATCTTGTGGTAAATAGGTTGTTGTTGCTACAACTTTGATGTTTACAAGTCGTTCTAAAAATTCTTTTTTATTGATAACTTGTTCTATATTTGTTACGATTATCTCTACATACTCTTCAATATTTGCAGTTTTTGCTATTAAAGTATCTTCTAGAGTTTTCGCATCAAAAATTGAGGCATCTGGTAAAATATTTTGAGCTAGTATTTTTTTTCCTACACCTTTTGAACCAATTATTAAAATATTAACAGGAAGGCTTGAAGACATTTGAGCTATATTTAAAAGTTTTTTTGAAGATTCTGATTTTGCAATAAATTTATTCATATTATTCACAACTATCTAATTTATTTTGTACATATTTTTTAACATCACTATACAAAGAGGTTTCTTTAAAGTCATCAAATGCTGCACCACTTGCATTTGGATGACCACCTCCATTTGCTAGTTTTTGAGCGAGTAGTGATACATCTAGCTTATTATTAGCTCTAAATCCAGTACGACCACGTCTCCCTATATCCATAAAAAAATCAAAATCAGGATTTGCTTTTAAGAAGGCATTTGCTGAAATTGATATATTTCCTAATGAATAAGTTAAGAGACCTTTGAATTCTTTATAATAAACAGTAAGTTCCTCTTTTTTATTATCTAAAGAATTTACAAGATATGTTGAGCTTAAGTTATCTAAAGTATTATTTTTTGTACTACTATTTAAAAACTCTTTTTTAAAATGGTATATTTTTTCATCAAGTAAAATATGACCATCTTTCATCTCTACAAAATCAAGTGCTTTAGTTAATAAAAAGTGTTTGTAATCTCTATTTTGTGTTGGGAACAAAAGATTATTAATTTCAAAAGACTTTGTAACCATACTCATACAAACTTTGCCAAATTCAAAAAGTTGATCTTTCTCTTTCCAAATATCAGCAGCATTGATTGCTTGCACAAGTTTTGAAAAATTTGGCTCACATTTTTCTTTGAATTGAGTATAATGTTCACAAAAATAATCATATGTTATTTGTGTTGCAGATCTATTAGTATCTAGGAAATACCAATCATATTTTTCACTACTTTTTTTCCCTGTTCCATGATGATCTAAAAGTTGTAAAGTGATATTGAATCCATTATTTTTAAGTTGAGATATTTTAGTATCTAATTTTTTTGATTCATCTGTTGTAAGGTTCAAATCGGTGATTAAAAAAAGTATCTCTTCTTGGGGTGAGTATTGTTGTATATTTTCTAGCACTTCAGTGATAAATAATTTTACCTCTAAACCATAGTTGGCATTAAAAAATACACCTTCAGGGAAAATTTTTTTTGAGATAAGTTGGCAGCCATAGCCATCCATGTCTGTATGTGAGATATGAAAAAATTTCATTATTAAAAAACCTTTTATTATTTTGTATAATTATTATACATTAAAAGTGATTATAACTCTCTTTCTTGTGATTATAATATATCTTTTAATGTTAAATTATCTAAAAATCCATTGATTTTATTTTGTAAATTTGAAAGTAATGGAAAAACTGAACAACCACCATTTAAACTTGCACTACAAGTTGTATTTACAGAAGTACATTCAAAAACAGATGGTATTTTTTCTTCTGCAATAGATGTTATCTCTAAAATAGTAAGTTCTTCACAAGGTTTTTTAAGAGTAAATCCACCATTATTCCCTTTGTATGAGTTAAGAATATCATTTTTTGCTAAGTTTTGTAAAATTTTTGCTAAAAATGATTTTGATATATTTAATTCTCTGGCTAATAAATCTACATTTTTAGGTTGATCACTTTTTGCAATACTGACAAGTGATAATAGTGCATATTCACTTTTTTTGGTTAATAACATATTGCTCCTATGATTTAAAATATAAGATTGTACAAAAACTCATGTAATGATTTAATTAAGACAATTTTTGTTTGATTTGATTTAATATTAATTTAAGTTAATAAAAAGGGGAGATAGAAAATCTATCTCCCCTTTTTTATAGTAGTTTCTAAAACTATTTAGCTCTGATACCTAAATCAGAAACAAGCTGTGTAAATTTAGCGAAATCAGTTCTTCTTAAATATTTAAGAAGTCTTTTTCTTTTACCAACCATTTTTAATAGACCTAATCTTGAATGATGATCTTTGTGATTTTCTTTTAAGTGATCTGTTAATCTTGCAATTTGAGCACTTAATACTGCTATTTGTACTTCTGTTGAACCTGTGTCTTTTGTATCTCTTTGATGTTTAGAAATAATCTCGTTTTTTATGTCCTGATCTAAAGCCATAATGGACCTCCTGATTGGTATATTTAATCTCAAATGTAATCAATACTACAAATGGAAAGCGAATAATACTAAAATTAACTTAAATTTAAGATAAAATGAATTATCCCCCTCCACATAATCCCTTATAGTTTGTATTTTTTATTTTTTCTAGATAGACCAATGTGTGTTCCAAAACTTTTTTTTCCTCGACTAAAGGTTGCATTAAAGCATTTTTATCAGTTAAATTTATTTTTTGATTCTCTACTAGAGAGAGAACTTCTTGTTTTATTTCATTTATTCTGTTATTTATAATAGTTATCATTTTCATACATTAATCCTTATGTGGGTATAATAACTATAATAAATTAAAATTTGGATGAAAATGGAAATAGATCAAAATATATTTTTCGATGAGTTTAATAATAAAATTGTAAACTTAGATAATGCTCTAATTGATTTAAAAAATGGAGACTATCGTGACGAAGTTATAAATGAGATATTTCGTGATATTCATACTATTAAAAGTACAGCTGATCTTTTAGGAATGTTTGCTTTGGTGGGAGTTACTCACAAAGCAGAAGACCTTCTTGATGAGATTAGAAATAAAAATATTTTAATGGATACTACTATTTGTTCTTTATTTATTGAGTTTAAAGATTATATTTCACTATCAATTAAAAATGTTTCAATGGGTATTTTTGATGATGAAGTTGTTGAGAGCTTAACAATATATTTTGAAAAAGAGTTTGAACATTATCTTCATCAAGCAGATGATAATACAACGGCAGAAATTCCTAAAAAAACAATTTTAGTGGTAGAAGACTCAACTATCATTAGATATATAATAAAAAAAATAGCACTTGAGAATGGATATAATATATTTATCGCAGATAATGGTATTGATGGTTATAAAAAAATCGAAAATCATGAAATTGATTTGATTATTTGTGATTTGAGTACTCCGAATATTGGAACAAAAGAGATGATTACAAAAGTAAAACAAAATATTCGATATGATCAAATACCAATAATTATACTTCTCAATCATATTAATCAAGATTTAATTGAATATGGAAAAAAAATAGAGGCAAAAGCTTGGCTTAGTAAACCAATCGAAAGTAAAAAACTTTTAATGATGCTAAATAAAATACTTTAGTAAATATTCTACAAATCTCATCAAAGTAGTTGTATGGTATAATTCCAAAAATTTATTAATATAGAGCAATTAAAAAATAGGATTTAAAATGAAAGTATTATTGATTAAAGATGTAAAGTCATTAGGAAAAGCTGGAGAGATTAAAGAAGTAAAAGATGGTTATGGAAAAAACTTTTTAATAGGAAAAGGTCATGCAAAGCATGCTACACCAGAAGTTATAGAAGAGTGGAAGATTGAACAAGCAAATATTCAAAAAGCTTTAGAAGATGAAATTACTGAAGCGAATGAAGTGAAAGAAAAAATAGATAGCTTTCAGTTTACAATTAAACATAAAGTTGGAGCAAATGGACACTTGATTGGAAGTGTTACAAATAAAGAGATACAACAAGCAATGTACGAACAAGCTTCAATTGGAATTGATAAAAAACAAATAACAATAAATGAAAAAATCAAATCAATTGGGATATTTGAAGCTGATTGTAAACTTGGCAATGGTATTCATGCTACAGCAAAAATAGATGTAATAGCAGAAGTTTAGGAGTATAGTTTATGTTTGATGCTACAACAATACTTGCGTATAAAAGTGAAGATGGAACAGCTGTAATAGGTGGAGATGGACAAGTAACTTTTGGAAATACCGTATTAAAAAACAATGCTACAAAAATAAGAAAAGTGGGAGAAAAAGGTGAAGTATTAGCTGGATTCGCTGGAAGTACTGCCGATGCATTTAACTTATTTGATATGTTTGAAACACATCTGGAAAACTCAAAAGGGGATCTTTTAAAAGCTGTTGTAAATTTTTCTAAAGAGTGGAGAAAAGATAAACACTTACGACAATTAGAAGCAATGATGTTAGTTTTAAATGAAAAACATATTTTTATTTTAAGTGGTACAGGAGATGTAGTTGAACCAGAAGATGGATCTTTAGCATCTATTGGAAGTGGTGGAAATTTTGCAATTGCTGCTGCTAGGGCTTTAAAAAAACATTCAAACTTAGAACCATTAGAACTTGTTCGTGAATCTTTGATGACAGCAGGGGAACTTTGTATATACACAAATCAAAATATAAAAACATTAACACTTGATAAGGAAGAAAAATAATGGATATGACTCCAAAACAGATAGTATCTTATCTTGATGATTATATCATCGGTCAAAATGATGCAAAAAAAACAATCGCAATAGCTTTACGAAACAGATATAGAAGAATGCAGTTGGATCACGAACTTCAAGAAGAGATTATGCCTAAAAATATTCTGATGATTGGAAGTACGGGTGTTGGTAAAACAGAAATTGCAAGAAGAATGGCAAAGATGATGAATCTTCCATTTATCAAAGTTGAAGCAAGTAAATACACTGAAGTTGGATATGTAGGAAGAGAAGTTGAGTCTATGATTAAAGATTTAGCACATGAATCATACAATCTAGTAACAAAAGAGTATGAAGAACAAATTAAAGGTTCAATTGATGATGAGGTTATCAAACAAATTGTAGAGATACTTGTACCACCACTTCCTGAATCTGCTAGTGAAAATGCACAAGAATCATTTATCAAAACCTATAATATGATGGAATCTAAGGTTAAAGATGGTTCGATGGATGATAAAAAAATTACAATTGAACTTCCTAAAACTACCCATGTTGAAATTGTTGATAGCAACTTGCCTATGGATATGAGTGCTATTAGTGAAAGTATCAATAATATGATGGGAAAAATGGGCAAAGAGAAGATAAAAAAAGAGGTTACTATAAAAGAAGCGAAAGTACAACTTCGCGCATTAGCTAGTGATAATCTACTTGATAAAGAGGCTCTAAAACAAGAAGCTGTAAGTAGATGTGAAAATGGTGGTATTATTTTTCTTGATGAGATAGATAAAATAGCAACTGGAAATAGCAGTAAAAATCAAGACCCAAGTAAAGAGGGTGTTCAAAGAGACTTGCTTCCAATAGTTGAGGGTAGTAGCGTACATACAAAATATGGACAGATTAAAACTGATCATATTTTATTTATAGCAGCAGGTGCTTTTCATGTAAGTAAACCTAGTGATTTACTTCCAGAGTTGCAAGGAAGATTTCCTTTACGAGTAGAGTTAAATCCTTTAGATGAAAATGCTTTATACAAAATATTAACAAATACAAAAAATTCACTTTTAAGACAATATGAAGCGTTACTAAAAGTGGAAGGTGTAAATTTAACTTTTGAAGATGATGCAATTAAATCATTTGCTAGACTTAGTGTAAGTGCAAATGAGAAAGCAGAAGATATCGGTGCAAGAAGATTACATACAGTTATTGAAAAAGTATTAGAAGATATTAGTTTTGATGCAGATGAACATAGTGGAGAGACAATAACCGTTACAAAAGAGTTAGTGGAAGATAAGTTAGAAGATATTGCACAAAATGAAGATACTGCTCGATATATTTTATAATGGCATAAGATAGGTTTGGTTAGAATAATTAATAATTAATTTTGGAGAAAGTTATGAAAATTTCAAGTTTTGAAGATGTAGAAGCAGAAGGTTATGAAATTTGTTTTGTACATAGTGGTTGTGATGGGGATGCGGATGTTGTTATTATAGATATCAATAGTATATTTGATTATGAAGAGAAAAAACATGATTTATGTAAAGAGAAGTTTACTTCAATTGCAATAATAGATGACCCAAGTGATTATGATGCATTTAAGAACTTTGGAATAACAGCTTGGATAAAAAGAGAAGATGTGTCTAAATTACCAGAACTTCTAAAAGAAGTTGAAACAAGAATGGCTGCTTAGTCTTTTTTTGTTTAGTTAATGTCAATTATAGATACACATTGTCATCTTGATAATCTACAATATCAAGATGATATAGATGAAGTTATTCAAACAGCACTTAAAAATGGTATTGAAGCTTTTTTAATACCTGGTGCAGATCCAAAAGACTTACCAAAAGCAGTAGAATTAAGTGAAAAGTATGATGAGGTATTTTTTGCAGTGGGTGTTCACCCTTATGATGTAGATAATTTCGATTTAGAAATTTTAGAAAAATATGTAACTCACCCTAAATGTATAGCAATAGGAGAGTGTGGGTTAGATTATTTTAGGCTCCCTGAAAATGAAGAAGAAAAACTCCAAAATATACAACTTCAAAAAGATATTTTTATCGCACAAATCGAGTTTGCAAAAAAAGTAAATAAACCTTTAATAATACATATACGAGATGCTTCAGATGATAGTCGCACTATTTTACTAGAATCTAAGGCAGAAGAAGTTGGTGGAGTTTTGCATTGTTATAATGCTAGTGAACACCTTCTTATGTTGAGTGAACATAATTTTTATTTTGGTATAGGTGGAGTAGTAACTTTTAAAAATGCAAAAAAATTAGTGGAAGTTTTACCAAAAATTCCATTAGAAAAACTTGTGATAGAAACAGATGCACCCTATTTAACACCACATCCATTTAGAGGGTCAAGAAATGCTCCAACATATACAAATAACATTGCTCAAAAAATATCAGAAATATTAAATAAGTCAAAAAAAGAGATAGAAAATTTAACTACAAAGAACGCAAAAGCCTTATTTAAAGAGTTTAATAGATAAATTTAGATAAAATATCTACAATTATTAAATTTAATTTAAAGGTATCTTATTGAAATTGTTTTTTAAAGTAATATTATTATCCCTTGTAGCATCTGTTTTAAATGCTACGCTTGTCAGTACAGCATTTGTAAATAGTGATTTAAAGGTTTTAGAAGAGTTAGATATAAGTAGTGAATATATTACAGATTATCAGCTACAACGAGAGTTTCAAAAGAGTTTAAAATATACTCAAAAAAGATACACACAAAAATTAAATAATGCCTATTTATTTGTACCTAAAATCAAAAAAGTTTTGCGAGAAAACAATATCCCATCAGCATTTTTATATCTTGTTATGGCAGAATCTAATTTTATTTTAGATGCATCTAGTCATAAGAGTGCAAAAGGGATGTGGCAGTTTATGGAAGGAACTGCAAATCATTATGGACTTAAAACAGATGATTTTATTGATGAGAGAATGGATATTGTAAAATCAACACAAGCAGCAGTAAAGTATCTTCAAAGACTTCATGATATGTTTGATAAATGGTATCTTGCAGCAGTTGCATACAATTGTGGTGAGGGAAGAGTAATAGAGGGGTTAACAAGAGCTACAATAGATATGCATTGTGAAGATGTTGGATACAAAGTATGTAGAAAAGATCCTAAAATCAATAAATATAGAAGAACAATTAGAAACTATCAAATGAAAAGAGTTAAGTTTAGAGAACTTAATAAAGTATATAGACAAGTTAAAAAATGGAAATATAAACCAGATATTGACAAACTTTTAGTTGTACAAAAAAGTGTTAAAAGACAATATTTACCAGAAGAAAGTCGTGGATATATCAGAAAAATAATTACATTAGCGATGATGAATAATAGTGATTTTTTAATTAAAGATGAAAATACACACCTTTTAAATAGAGGAATAAGTGATCCAATTGCAAATATAGAGGTAAAAGGTGGAGTTCTTTTACGAAATGTTGCAGAGGTCATAGGGATAGAAAAAGATAAATTAAAAGAGTTAAATCAACATATAAAACGAAATATACTACCAATGGATAATGATACTTATACATTGTATATTCCATATTCTAAACTTTCAAGATACAATGCAAATAAACAAAATCTTAAATCAACACAATATGAAGTGTATAAAGTAAGAAGAGGTGATACTTTAGCTGCAATAGGGAGAAAATATTCTTTAAACTATAAAACTATTAAAAAACACAATCATCTAAAAAATAATGTATTAAGTATCAATCAAGAGCTTGTAATACCTATCGATCCAGAGCTGTATAAAAGAGATATAAAATATACAGTAAGAGTTGGTGATACACTTAGTAAAATTGCAACAAAACACAAGATAGACTTTAAAAAATTGATGAAAGACAATAATTTAAAAACAAGTATGATAAAAATAGGAGATAAAATTGTTATTAAGTTTAGATAAATTAGTAGCATCTCTTTTTTTAATTATATTATTTACAGGATGTGGTAGCCGATATGGTTATGTAGATAAAAGTTATTACTCATCTTCATATTCAAATCAACAATATCAAAAAACAGCATCAACAACACAAAAAATAAATAATAGTAAAGCAATGCATAGAGCAACAATGCGACCTTACGAGGTATTTGGAAAAACATACCATCCAACTGTAGCACATGTGAATGATAATTTTCAAGGAATTGCTTCTTGGTATGGACCAGATTTTCATGCAAAAAAAACAAGTAATGGTGAGATTTATAATATGTATGCACAAACAGCAGCACACAAAACTTTACCAATGAATACAATGGTTCAAGTGGATAACTTAGAAAACGGGAAAAGTACAGTTGTAAGGATTAACGATAGAGGTCCTTTTGTATCAGGAAGAATTATTGATTTATCAAATAAAGCGGCACATGATATTAATATGGTTAAAAAAGGAACAGCAAAAGTTAAATTAACAGTTCTAGGATTTAATGGAAAAATTGCAACTACATATGAAGAGAAACAAGAAACAGCAACTGTAGGAAATTATTATGTACAAGTTGGCGTGTTTAGACGAAGTGAAGGTGCTAATATTACAAAAAGAAAATTTGAGATGATTTTAGATGAGAATAAGTATCGAGTTGTATTAAAAGATGGTATGTTTAATGGAGATAAAGTTAAACGAGTATGGATTAGTGGATTTAGAAGTGAAGATGAAGCAAGAGACTTTAAAGAAACAAATAATCTAAAAACAGCTATGATAATAGCTCAATAAGGATACTATATGGAAAAGTTAGAACGAGTTACAAAAGAGACAAAAATTAGTTGTAGTTTAGATATTAACGGAACTGGAAACTCAAGCATTAAAACAAATATAGGTTTTTTTGATCATATGTTAGAGGCTTTAAGTAAACATAGTGGAATTGATATTGAGATAACTTGTGATGGTGATACACATGTGGATGATCATCATAGTGTTGAAGATTGTGGTATTGTAATAGGGCAACTTTTAAAAAAAGAGATATTCCCAATACAAAATGTTGAAAGATATGGAAATGCAACTGTTGTTATGGATGAAGCAAGTGTTACTTGTGCCTTGGATTTGAGTAATAGACCTTTTTTAGTATATGAAGTTGATATATTTGGAAAAGTTGGTTCTTTTGATGTGGAACTTGCAGAGGAATTTTTTCATGCATTAGTAATGAATAGTGGAATAACTGCACATATTATACAAGATAGAGGAAGAAATAAACATCATATTATAGAAGCTGCATTTAAATCTTTTGCTGTTGCATTAAGACGAGCATTAGAAGTAAATGAAAAGTTAGGAATTCCTAGTACAAAAGGTATTTTATAAGATGATAGAGCTAATAATACTTGATGTTGATGGTACATTAACAGATGGTTCTATTATTTATTCCAATAACGGAGATGAGTTAAAAAACTTTGATGTAAAAGATGGATTAGCTGTTGCTTCGTGGACGAAAAAACTTGGGAAAAAAGCTGCTATTATTACAGGAAGAAAGTCTCTTTTAGTAGAAAGAAGAGCAAAAGAATTGGGGATCACTCATCTTTATCAGGGGTATGATAATAAAGATGAAATATTGCAAAAAATTCTAAAAGAGGAAAATCTTACTTGGGAGCAAACTGCTGCAATTGGTGATGATTTAAATGACTATAAGATGTTAAAAAAAGTTGGACTCTCTTTTGCTGTTGGAGATGCTGTTGATGATATTAAGTCAATGGTCAATATAGTATGTAAAAAAAATGGCGGTAATGGCGCAGTAAGAGAGATGATTGAGTATATTATACAAGAAGATCAGCTAAAAGGGCTAAAAGAGTTATGGGTATAAATAAGTTTATATATATTTTACTTGTATGCTCTATATTAGTTTTATTTTATGAAAAAGATGAAAAAATAATAGTTGTAAATAATGAAGAGATACCAGAAATTAGTTTTTATAATTCAACAGCTTATGATATAACAGACAAGGGTGTAACAGAGATAGTAAAAGCAGATGAAGCATATCTTTATCAAGAAAGAGAAGAGTTAGTAAATGGTACAATTATCAGTAAAGGTGATAGTCCTAAAAGTGCAAATATAGTTAGCGGTGATAATTTTACAAAAATAGGGGAACAGCTGTATATTGATGGGAATGTAAATTTACAATTAGAAAATGAGATAGATATACAAACAGAACAGTTAGAATATAATCTTAAAACTAAAATTGCAAAGAATAGTTTACCATTTGAAGCAACACAATACAATCACATATTTGATGGTACAAATTTATATGTTGATATGATAAAGAAATATATAAAATCAGATAATACAAAAATGAAAATAGAGGTTAAAAATGAATAAACTATTGAGCACATTATTATTAATAATAGGTTTTAGTTCACTAAGTGCAGAAGAAACATACCTGAATATAGATGCTTCTTTTTTTGAAGCAGATGAAAAAAAACAAATTATGATATTTAAAGGAGATGTAAAAATGACTAAAAACAAAGATATTTTACTTTGTAAAAAACTAGTTATTAATACAGTACCTTCAAAAGATAATGCAAATAAGCAAATACCAAAAGACTATAAAGCGACTGGAAATGTTCGTTTTACAATACATACAGATCAAAGTATTTTAAAAGGTACTGGAGATACAGTATTTTATTATCCAGATGACTTAAAATACATTATTATAGGAAACGGATATCTAGAAGATATTAAAGAGGGGAAAAAAGTAACTGCAAATAAAATATATATCGATGAAAAAACAGGTCATACAAAAATAGATGGTGATGCAAATAAACCTGTTAAGTTTAGACTTAAGATTGAAGAAAAGAAGGAAAAAAAGTGAAAGAGTTAAAAATAGTTGATGCTACTTTTGCAACTTCAGCGCAAAGATTAGATGATTCACCTCCGCCAGATAAAGCAGAGATAGCCTTTCTAGGAAGAAGTAATGTGGGGAAAAGTTCATTGTTAAATTCTCTAACAAAGAGAAAAACATTAGCAAAATCTTCTTCAACTCCAGGGAAAACACAGTTAATTAATTATTTTGATATTACCTTTAAAGATTATAATGAAGAAAATGAACTCAAAAATTATTATGCCAGATTTGTTGATTTACCAGGATTTGGGTATGCAAAAGTATCAAAATCTCTCAAAAAAAATTGGCACCAAAACTTAACTGATTTTTTAGAACAAAGACCCTCTTTGCAAATTTTTGTACATCTTATAGATTCAAGACACTCTACACTTGATATAGATAAAAGTGTTGATGAATTTTTAAATCATATTAAAAGAGGCGATCAAATTATTATCAATGCTTTTACAAAAATAGATAAATTAAAACAAACAGAATTGCAAAAATTAAAAAGAGAATATCCTAATGGTATTTTTGTGAGTAATTTAAAAAACAAGGGTATTAACTCCTTAGAGAAAAAAATAGCAACTTATTTATTTGGAGAATGAAAGTGAAAAATTTTGATTTTTTTAAACCAAATGTACTAGATATAGAAAAAATGCAAAAGCTTGTGGCCTCAGATGTAGAAAACGGTAACATTCTAGATAGAAATTACAATGAGATGGCAACAACAATTCGTTCGTATACAGCTGTCAAAGATGGTGATGAAGTTATAGGTTTTATTGCTTTGCATATACATACTATTGAGTTAGCAGAGATTCGAAGTTTAGTAGTAAAAGAAAGTTATAGAAATCATGGAATTGCTAAAGAACTTATCCAAAGAACAATAGAAGAGGCAAAGTCTTTACAATTAGAACGCTTACTAGTTCTTACTTATAAGAAACAATTATTTGAATTTTTTAATTTTGTTGAGATTCCAAAAGAGAGTATTCCAGAGACAAAAATATGGGCAGATTGTATTAAGTGTAAACATTTTCCAGTATGTGATGAAGTTTCTTTAGTGTTAGATATTTAATCTCTTTTATGTATAATAGTTAATATTATATTGAGTAAGGAGACTGAAGATGTTTTTCAATAATGGATTAAAGTCAGAATTAGAATCTTTTAAAAATCAGGTAAAAATTTTAAAAGATGAAAAAAGTACATTAGAAAATGAGATTAGTTCTTTAAACAAAAAACTACTTACAAGCCAGAAAGATAAACAATCTTTAACTACAGAATTATTACAGCTCAAAGATGAAATCAACTCTTTAAAAGAAGATAAAACTAAAGAAGTTCTTTTAGATACAGATGATGATAAAGTAAAAGAACTTTTTAAATATCAAAATGACAATCTTAAAAAAGGTCTTTTAGATATACAAGCAAATATTTCGGAATCAACAGAATTAGCGAGAACAAATTTAAGTGAATCATCAAAAATAAATCATACTTATGAAGATTCTAAAAATAAATTAAATAGAATTGTCAATGATATTAGCTCTTTAAATAACAATGCATCAGATATAAATAGTGTTGTAAGTGAATTAAATATCAAAGCTACAGATATTGCAGCTGCTGTAGTAACTATAGATCAAATATCCTTTCAAACAAATATCTTATCATTAAATGCTGCTGTTGAAGCAGCAACTGCTGGTGAAGCAGGGAAAGGATTTGCAGTTGTTGCTCAAGAGGTTAGAAATCTTGCTACTAGAAGTGCAGAAGCTGCCAAAGAAATTACTAAAGTAGTAAACTCTATACAAGATAGTGTAGAACAAACAAATAAGAAATTTGCAGTTATGACAAAAGCGATAGATGGAATTTCAAATGATACATCAAATTATTCAATAAATATTAATGATGTTATGGCAACGTCTAAGGAAACATTTGCAGGTTTAGGACATATTACAGATAGAATTTTTATGAGTTTAGCCAAGTTAGATCATGTAATTTGGAAGGTAAATACTTATCTTTCAGTAGCCAATAAAGAACCAGCTTTTGCATTTGTAGATCACAAAAATTGTAGACTTGGAAAATGGTACAATGAAGGTTTAGGAAAAAGATATTTTGCAAATACTCCGAGTTACAAAAACTTGGATAGTCCTCACGCTAAAGTTCATAATGGTACACACCATGTATTTGATGAAATTAAAAAAGAAAATATTGATTATGATATATTATTAGCATCATTTAAAGAGATGGAAGATGCCAGTGATGAAGTTTTTAATCTTTTAGATAAAATGCTTCACGAAAGAGGGTAGTTTACTCTTTTTTTGACAACAAATCATCAATAACAGTTTGCCGATTTGTAATCTCTAGTTTTTTACAAGCACTTGTAAAAGCTTCATCTTCTCCTACAACATAACACATGCTTTTAGCTCTTGTAATTGCTGTATAAAGTAGTTTTGTATTGTGCATTATAAAATGGCTAAAACTCATAGGTATTAGAGCATTTTCATACTCCATTCCTTGTGTTTTGTGAATAGTTAGACAATATGCAAGAGAGATTAAATGATCTAATGTATCAAAATCATAAAACACTACCATATCATCAGTAGGATAGAGTACAAGAAGTTTTTTATTTTCATGATCAATTTTCATTACCATTCCTAATTGTCCATTAAAAACTCTTTTTTCAACAAATTCAGTTGATCCATTTTTATAAACTTTCATAGTTTGTGATTTCATATTTTCATTTTTTATATGGATAACTTTATCTGCTAATTTATATTCATAAGTTTTTGTTTGCACGCCGTTGGTTTTTGTATTATTTATAAGTTTTTGAAGGTTGATATTTAAGTTTTCAACTCCTAATGGACCACCTTTTATAGGTGTGATTACTTGAAAAAGAGTAAGAAATTTATCTATTTGTTTCTCTTGAATATATTTATACATAGGTTCTATATAATTAGAAGCTGTATTTAAAATAGTATGTAAAATATTTATATTATTTTCACTTCTCAAAGTATTAATTTCATAGTCACTTAAAACTGCTTTTTGTACATAATAATTTGGTATGGATACCTCTATAAATTTAAAATCTTCATATTCCTCTTTATACTCTGGAACTTTTCCACAGCGTATCTCATTTGCAATTACTGCAATTGCTTGATGTTCATTTTGTCTATATATTTTTGTAAGTTTACAAATAGGTGCTAGCTCAAATTTAATAGAATCTCTTAAAATATCTCCCGCTCCTATTGCAGGAAGTTGCCCATCATCTCCAACTATTATTAAAATAGTATCAGGGTCAATTCTTGATAGTATTTTATAAAATGTGACACTATTAACCATACTTGATTCATCTATAAGTATCACTTTATAGTCAAAATAATCCTTGTCACTATTTTCTATTTTGACAAGTGAAGATTGAATTGTACTACTTTTATAACCAGTTGTATCTGATATTCTTTGTGCTGCAATACCACTTAATGCCATACAATGAATATCATCATAACTTACTATCTCTTCAAGAAGTTCAAGTATTGCTCTACTTGATGTTGATTTCCCAGTTCCTGCATACCCTATAAGTAAAATAGTGTTTTCCCCATCATTAATTAAACTTACAGCTTTTTGTTGTTCGCTACTGAGTGTAAAGCCTAAGCTTTCTTGTTTTTTAGTGATATAGGTATCAAAATCTTTGATGATTTTTTTGTCTCTATTATGTTTTTTTCTATCTTCTAGAATTTCTAATATTTTTGTTTCACAGCGAAAATAGATATTTGGAGCAAACCTATCTTTTGTTGTTTCATTTATCTCCTCTTTTGCTATAAGATTTATAAGAGAATTTTCATATAAAGTATCTTTTTCTTTGAAATTTAAAGCATCATCTAGAAGTGAGAAAAGTTGCTCTTTACTTATAGAACTATTCCCATTAGCTTCACAAAATTCTCTTAATGTATAGTTCATACAAGCTGTTATTCTAAATGAACTTTCTTTATCTATTCCTAGTTTCGTTCCTATCTCATCTGCTCTTTTAAATCCTATCCCTTTTATAGATGTAAGCATATAAGGATTTTCTTGAATTTTTTCTATGAGATTTTCTATATTTTCAAAATGTTGATATATTTTATTGATAAAAGTGCTACTTACCCCAAATTGTGCCAAAAAACTTCCAAGTTCACGAAGATGTTTAAATTTATTCCATGAAGTAACTATTTGAGTAAGTTTTTTCTCTTTAATCCCTTTAAAGTCCAAAAGTTTTGCGGGGGTATTATCTAAAATATCACATAATTCATCATCATCATATTTTTGTGTTAACTCTAAAGCTAACTTTTTTGAGATACCTTTTACTATTTTTGTTAAAAAGAAAAAGATTTCAGCTTCTTTGAGTTCAAGTGAGGTAAAAACAAATTGAACACCATATTTTTTATGGGTATTCCAACGACCAGTTATAATTACTTCACTTCCCACAAGTTTTTCTAAATCAGTATCAAAGTATTGTCCACATATTTTTTGATCATTTTCAAGCACTGCTATATAATAATTGTTTTCTGCATTATAAAAAAGAATTTTTTTAAGAGTTCCTGATAGTTTAAAAGATTCGTTAGTATCCATCATTAAATTTTTTCTTTGTGTGTTTATCTTTTTTATATCTATTATTGTTTTTAAGTTTTGCTAAAAGATTAGATTGTTTGAGGATATGTGCTTTTTCCTCTTGAAAATCTATTGAGTGATTTTCAAGGGTGTCAAGAATGCTCTGTGTTAAGTTTTTTACAGCAACGGGATATTCACTATATAGTTCACAGGTTTTTACTTTCTGTAGTTCTCCATAAGCTTTTAATGTTGCTTTCTTGAAAAGTTCCACATCAAAATTATCATACTTTAAAAGTGAAATAGCTTTTGTATTGAATTTTTCTAGGACTCTTATATATCTTAGCCGTATTGTTTTTTCATTAACTTCTTTTTGCATCTATTTATGGATATTACTAAGTACGATAGTCTGCATTAATTTTAACATATTCATATCCAAGGTCACATCCCCAGGCAGTAAATGAACCATTGCCAAGACCAATATCACAAGTGATTTTAAAATCTTTTTCTTTTAAGATTTGTGCAGCTTCTTTTTCTAGTTCAGGAGTAAAGAGTATCTCACCTTTTTTGTAAACAACAATATCTCCAAAAGAGATAGTTAACTTACTTTCATCACAACTCATACCACTAGCCCCTATAGTTGAAGCAATTCTTCCCCAGTTTGGATCTTCTCCAAAAAGTGCTGTTTTAACTAATAAAGAGTTAGATAGACTTTTTGCTATAACTTCCGCTTCTTCATCATTTTTTGCTCCAGTTACTTCAAAAGCAACAGCTTTTTTTGCCCCTTCTCCATCTGCAACTATCATCATTGCCATATCATGCATTACAAGTCTTAAGCTTTCTGCAAAGGCATCTTTATCGTAACTATTAGACTTTCCATTTGCTAGTAATAATACTGTATCGTTTGTAGAGGTATCTCCATCTACACTAATTGCATTAAAAGTTGTTTTGCTATTTTGTGCTAGAAGCTCTTTCATATCACTTTTAGGAATAGCTGCATCTGTACATATAAAACACAACATAGTAGCTAAATTTGGATTTATCATCCCAGCACCTTTTGCAACGGCACCTATTTTGAAGCTTGTTCCATCTTCTAGTTTTACTTCATAAAAAGTAGTTTTAGCATAAGCGTCAGTTGTCATGATGGCACTGCTTAGATTCGTTCCATTTTTATCTGAAAAATCAAAACTTAATGCACCATTTAAAATCTTTTCTTTTGGTATTCTTACACCAATAACCCCAGTACTACTCATAATAGGATTTTCAAGAAATGAAAACTTTTCTTGTAAAGATTCAAAAAGTTCATCAATATCTTTAAGACCATTTGTTCCTGTCATTGCATTTGCATTTTTAGAATTTATTAATACAAAATTTGTTTTAAAGTTTTGATCATATTGTAAAAAGTGTTGTAAAGGAGCTGCCTTAAAATTATTTTTTGTAAAAACGGCTTCCACTTCACATAAACTATCACTATAAATAAATCCCATATCTAATTTATTATTTGCTTTAAGTCCAGCACTTATACCGTTACAATAAAATCCTTCAATATCACTTATTGTCCCTTTTATAGGAAATATACTAAACATTTATCAATTCCTTTGGTTTTACTTTTCTATTTATAAGTTTTTTTGCTTTTGCTATACCTGATTGATCACCGATAACTAATAGCTTACATCCTTTTGGTACTTTTGTACTCCCTTTTGGTGTTTGTACAAACTTCCCACTCTCTTCTGTTATCCCTATAATACTTACTTTAATTTCATCTCTTAAGTGTGCATCTTGGATTGATTGGTCAAGAAACCAACTATCATCATTAACATAAATCTCTTCCATATCAATAGGAGTATCTTTTTTATATAAAAACTCTTCGAGAACATTTTCCATATCAGGTCGTATTGCCATCGCACTTACTCTTTTTGCCATAAGTTCAGGAGGAGCTACAACTTTATTTGCTCCAAGTTTTTTTAATCTTTCTATATCTTTTTTTGATTCAGCATTACAAATGATTAGAAACGGATTAGTTCTCCCTAACTCTTTTTCATAAAGTCTTACTGATGCTATAATAGTAATACTATCAGCAATATTTTTTGATAAAGATATTACACCTTTTGCACTTGAAAGATGTGATTTAAGGAAAGCTCTTTCTGTATATGTTTCCTCATTTACATAATAAGGATAATTATTTTTAGAAGCTATCTCTTCAAGCTCATCTCTGGGATCAACAATAACAAAAGGTATATGATTTTGTTTAAATTGTTCTGCCAGTTGTACTGTATATTCATTGTGATTGAATATAACAAAATGATTTCTAAGCCGCGCAATTTTATATAACATTTTTCGCTCCTTGTATAGGTCTAAAAATTTACCCCTTACTAATACTTGTATAAATGTAGTAATTGATAAAGTAAATATTAAAAATCCAAATATTATAAGAGTTACAGTGAATAATCTTCCAGCAGGTGATATAGGGGCTACCTCTCCAAACCCAACTGTTGTAAATGTAATACCAGTTTGATAGATTGCATCAAGAATAGTAAAATCATCAATAACCATATAACCTATGGTTCCAACCATCATGATAACTTGTAATAATATTAAGGGAAGTCTAAAGTGTTTAAATTGAGAGTAAATCTCTTTGTTCAGATCAAACTCTGGCTTAGAACTACGATAGTCCCAGCCAATAGCTTTTTTGATGTTTCTTATGGTTTTCATAAAAACATCTTTATTGTTTACTTATGAATTCTTTTTAAGAGTTCTAAGTTCTTTTGCAGAAATTTTGATTTTTCTTGTTGTACCATCTTCTAATGATATTCTAACTGTTCTTAAATTTGGTAAAAATTTTCTTCTTGTTCTGTTTTTCGCGTGACTTACGTTATTTCCAGACATTGGACCTTTACCAGAAAGCATACATCTTCTTGCCATTTTTATTTCCTTGAGTGTAAAATTATTTGGAATTCTATCTAATAGCTACTTAAAATAGTCTTTAACGCTTTGGAAATAGTGAATCAAAGTCTATATCAAAATATCTATGAGGTTTATCATTTGTTTTTGGTCTTAACTTATCATAGTTTTGACTTATATCACTATATTTTTCTTTTGTCCCATCAAATAACATTCCTATTAAAATAAGGGCTACAAGTAATATAGAAACAATATATACAATAATTTCACTTCCTATGTAAATATCATGCTCTTCAAAAAGGTATTCAGTAACTTTTTTTCGAGCTACGAAAAGTGTAATAAGCACAATTAGGCAGATAAAGAAAATTATTGTATTCATGTGTTATCCTTTGTTTTGAGCTTTAAACTCTAAGTATTCTTCATAACTTCCACTAAAATCTATAATTGAACCATCTTCTTGTATCTCAAAAATTCTATTTGCAAATGCGTCTAGTAGTTCTCTATCGTGAGATACACATATAACAGTTCCCTCGTATGATAATAGTGCTTCACCTAACGCAATAATAGCTTCTAAGTCAAGGTGATTTGTAGGCTCATCTAAAAGTAAAAAGTTTCTTTTTTCAAGCATAATTTTACTAAGCATCATTCTATGCTTTTCTCCACCTGAACAGTTCATAACAGATTTTTCTTGCTCTTCACCATTAAAAAGCATTCTTCCTAAACAGTTTCTAATCTCACCAATATCAGCTTGTCTATCAAAATCTCTTAGCCAATCATATAATGTAATATCACCTTTGATGAGATCGGTTGTATTTTGAGGAAAATAACTTACATTTGCAGTTGCACCCCATTTTACCTCTCCATTATCTGGTTTAATATTTTCCATTAAAATTTCACATAATGTTGTTTTTCCTGCACCATTAGGACCAATAAGTGCTATTTTATCTTGTTTTTCCAACATAAAATCAATATCTTTAAGTACAACTTCTCCATCATATGATTTGCAAATATCTTTTACCTCTAAAACCTCTTTTGAGATAGGTTTCTCTTGTTTAAATACAATAGAGGGATCTCTTCTTGAACTTACTTGAATAGCAGCAATATCAAGTTTATCAAGTTGTTTTTGTCTTGAAGTTGCTTGTTTTGCTTTAGAAGCATTGGCACTAAATCTTTTCACAAAAGCTTCAAGTTCAGCTTTCTCTTTCAGCTTTTTATCTCTTTGTGCATCAGCTTGTTTTGATAAGACAGTTGCCGCAATATACCAATCATCATAGTTTCCTGTGAATTCTCTGATTTTTTTGAAGTCCACATCAAGTATATGAGTACAAACTGCATTTAAGAAGTGTCTATCATGTGAGATAACTACCATAGTACCTTCATGGTGTTGTAGTTGGTTTTCAAGCCACGAGATAGTTTCCATATCAAGGTTATTTGTTGGCTCATCAAGAAATAAAACATCAGGTCTTGGAAAAAGTACTTGTGCAAGTAAAACTTTAAACTTATCACCACCAGTAATAGTGCTCATTAATTCAGTATGTTGTTCTGCTGGAAACCCAATAGATTCTAGAATTTTTGTAATTTTTACATCATATTCATATGTTGGGTCTTCCTCCACACATACCATCTCTAATTCACCTAGTCTTTCACCCACTTCATCTGTATACTCTTCTAGGTAAAGCTTTTCTTTCTCTTTGATTGCATCATAAAGTCTTTTATTCCCATAAAGAACAGCATCAGCAAGTGTAAACTCTTCATAAGCAAATTGATTTTGACTTAAAACACCAACTTTTTTTCCAGTTTGTACTTGTACTTCACCTTCTGTAATATCTTCTGTTCCGCTTAGCATTTTTAAAAATGTTGTTTTACCAGCACCATTAGCACCAATTAGACCATATCTTTTTCCAGTGTCTAATGATAAGTTTATATCCTGAAATAAAACTCTTTGTCCAAATGATTTCTTTAAATTTACAACTTTTACCATAAAATAATTATCCTTTTTTCTTTTCTATTTATTGTTATATTTTTCGATTGTATCGAAAGTTACCCTAATAACCTATTGATATCGTTATAGAGACCTAAACTCATAAGCCCTAATAATATTACCCAGCCTGCAACTGTAAGATTTATTAATACTTTTTCACTAGGTTTAAGTCCTGTTATCATCTCATATATATTAAACATAATATGCCCACCATCAAGAGCAGGAATAGGTAGAAGATTTAATACCCCTAAATTCACAGAGATAAGTGCAGTAATAGTTAAAAGTGCCACAAAACTAGAAGAACTAGCATCACTTATCACTGTACCTATACTTATAACTCCACCAATTTCGCTGTGTGGTACTATCCCTTGTATCAGTTTTTGCACACCTAAGAATATCATCTTACTAGCTTCTATTGTTTTATCATAAGCAAAAGAGATTGCTTCAAAAGGTGAATAGTATATTGTTACAAGCTTCGGTGCTGGTGCAATTCCTATCATTCTTTTTTTAATCTTCTCTTTAAACATATTTACAGAATCACTCATTTTAGGATAGAGCGTTCTTGAGATAAGTTTTTTATCTCTTTTGATAAAAAAAGTGAGACTTCCATCTGCATTTTTAATAATATCACTTAAGTCATCCCAAGTTTGAATCTCTACATTGTTAATTTTTACAATTTCATCATTTGCTTGTAGTCCTGCAATTGCAGCTGGAGAATTTTCTACCACTTTTCCAATAGTTGGTGAAAGGGCATTATTCCCTAAAAGTCCTATCATGATATATACAATAAAAGCTAATAAAAAATTGGCAAATGGACCTGCTAGAAGTATAAGTATTCTCTGAAAAGGAGTTTTTGTATTGTAACTATCAACATCATTATTTGATAATGCAGGATTTAAATCTTCTTGACCTTTCATTTTTACATAACCACCAAGAGGAATAAGTGAGATTGACCAATCAGTTCCTTTGTATCTTTTTGTAAAAAGTTTTTTCCCAAAACCTATGGAAAATACATATACTTTTACACCAAGTAATCTAGCAACTGTAAAGTGTCCGAGTTCATGAAAAAAAACTAAAATAGATAAAACTATTAAAAATGTTATAAATCCCATTATTTTACCTTTGAAGGAACTTCGTATGTAAAGTAGTCCCTTATATATTCATATCCAGAGTAAAGTGTCAATGCAACAGCAAACCATAATATTTCAGCACCATAAGGCCAATCCATTATTAAAAAACCTATTGCTATCATCTGTACTACAGTTTTAATTTTTCCAGCCATAGTTGAAGCCACATCTTTCCCCTCACTAACAGCAACTACACGAAGTCCCGTGATGAAAAATTCTCGAGTAAGTATTAGAAATACAGCAAATGCACTAGCACGATCTAAGACTATTAGCCCTATAAAACCAGCTAAAACCAACATTTTATCTGCAAGTGGGTCTAAAATTCCACCTAGCTTGGTCATTTGATTCCAGCTTCTTGCGATATATCCATCAAAAAAATCTGTTACTGAAGCAATCACAAAAATTAATCCTGCAAAATAATCAAACCAACTAGGATGCCATCCTACAAAAATAGGGTTGTTTTGGTCTATCATAAACCAAAGCATAAGTGGTGCTAAAACTATTCTAAGACCAGCTAGTAAATTTGGTAAGTTTAGGTTTTTTGAACTATTCATTACTTTTTAAAAGTTGTCCCACCATCAACAAGAAGAGTACTTCCAGTTATCCAACTAGCTTCATCGCTACATAAAAAATAACAAGCACTAGCCAAATCTTCTGGCTGTCCCATTCTTCCTAACGGAGATAGTTCTGCTGTTTTTGCTGCTACCTCTTCATAGTTTGTAAATGCTTTAAGTGCATCAGTATCAATAGGTCCACCACTTACAGCATTTACTCTAATATTCATAGAACCTAACTCTGTAGCTGCATATCTTACCATCGCTTCAACTGCCGCTTTATTTGTACCATGTCCAGCATAGTTCTCAATGTATACTAAATTTCCTGTAGAACTAAGACTTACCATCGCACCACCACCATTTTTCTCCATTCTTTTTGCAGCTTGTTGGCTACAACATACAAACGCATCAACGGTAGCTGTATAAATATTGTTTAAACCTCTTGGTTTGAGTTTCATATATTTTCCATATCCACCAACAACTGCACGACCATAAATCATTGCATTTGAGATAAAATAATCAATAGTTTCAAAATCTTCATCAATTTTTGCAAATAACTCTTTTGCAGTTTCTGGTTCAAGTATATTGTATGGATAGTATCTAGCTTTTATACCATAAGTTGCTTCTAAATCTTCAGCTATCTCTTTTGCTATTGCTTCATTAGAATTATAAGTAAAAGCTACATTAATACCCTCTTTAGCAAATCTATAAGCACAAGCTTTTCCAATACCTTTTGTTGCCCCTGTAATCACAAGTGTTTTTGACATTAAATTTTCCTTCTATAAAAATAAATTGTATGATTTTTTTGGATTATAGCTAAAAAGTGATTAATATATTATGGTATAATTTGAAATGAATAAAAACGAGCTTTTAACAAAAGATATAAATTCTCTTATCAAACAAATAGCAATCCCTTCAAGTATAGGAATGTTTTTTAATACCATGTACAATGTGGTAGATACATTTTATGTGGGACTTCTTTCTACTGTAGCTATTACTGCACTTTCTTATAGTTTTGTAGTATTTTTTATGCTTCTTTCTATTAGCTTTGGACTTTCATCTGCAATCACTGCACATGTGGGAAACTCTTTAGGGCGTTATAAAATTACATTGGCAAAAATATTTATCGCAAATGGGATTACATTTGTGAGTTTTGTAGCTCTGTTCCTTTGTGGTATTGGTTTTCTGTTTTTAGAAGATATTTTTATTTTGATGGGTGCAAAAGAAGAGGCATTACAATTAGCTTTAGATTATACATATGTGATACTTATAGGTGTAATACCTATGCTTATAGGACTAGGAGCAAATGCAGTATTAATTGCAAGGGGAGATACAAAAAGTTATAGAAATACTTTAATATTTGGTTTTATTATGAACTTAGTTTTAGATCCATTATTTATGTATGGATATGGTGTAATACCAACTTTTGGATTTAAAGGTGTTGCGTATGCTACCGTATTTATTCAATTTATAACTTTTGGATATATTATGCTAAAACTTTATAAAACTACACTTTTTAATTTTGAAAATCTAAAATTATTTTTGCCAGATTGTCGAGTGTACAAAAAAATTCTTATACAAGCAGTACCTCAAAGTTTAAATATGTTTATTATGTCATTAGGAACTATGATTGTGATGTATTTTGTATCTCAATATGGTTATAAAAGTGTTGCTGCATTTGGAATAGGGTACAGAGTAGAACAGATAATTCTTTTACCAATGTTGGGACTTAATGTTGCGGTTAGTTCAATTGTAGCAAATAATTATGGAGCTAAAAATTTTGATAGAATTTATGAAGTAATTGGAAAATCCTTGAAATATGGATATATTATGAGTGGTATGGGGGTTCTTTTTTTATTTTTATTTGGTGAATATATTATCATGATATTTGATAGAAATAGTGAAGTTGTCTCTACAGCTTATATCTATGTAGTAATTGAGAGTTTTGTATTTTTTGCATATATCACAATATTTATTTCAAACTCAACCTTGCAAGGTATAAAGCAACCTTTTATCATACCTTATATTAGTTTTTATAGACAGATTTTCATGCCCGTGATTATATTGTATTTTGTAGTTGATATTTTGAAATTAGATATTATTTTTGTATGGATTGTTGTAGGATTGATTATCTATAGTGCTGCTATTTTTATCTTTATTTATACTAAAAAGAAGTTACTTAACTTGGAGATGAAAACACTCCATAAATAGTAATAATTGTGTTAAAATAAATACAAAACCTAACATTATGTAGGTTTATTACGATATTCACTTAATATACATACATAATGTACTATTATAGTCAAATATTCAAGAACATCTTATTTAAGGTGTTTGCCTCTGCTTTAATATACGACACTTTTAATATATGTTATTTGTTGATTTTTAGGCTATGTTGTATATAATGTATGTTTAATAAAGATTTAGTTGTAAATAAGGAGTATATTTGAAAGTTCTGGTTACTGGTTTGCTTTTGTTTGTTTGGTGCTATGCGAATGCAAAAGAAATGCATGCTTGGCAATGGATAAATGATAAAAATTTTAGTTCAAGTTATTCCAAGTTAATTGTAGGTCATTCGTTACCTGCTTGGGCAATAAACTTTGATGGACCAAGTGGTCTTAGTTATAAGTCAAAAATTTTAGATATAGAATATACTGTAGTTCATACTTGTAAATCAAATGATTGTGGCGATAAGAATCTCACAGTATTATATAGTGTTCAAGATAAATCATATGGGTTATTTAATGGCACTACTACATATTTTATGGGTGAACCTAGAAAAGATATAAAAGAAAAACTATTAGAGATACACCAAAGTTACTATAAAAATAGTAATTTAAAAAAACGTTTAAATAAAGACAACTAACAAAACAGTGGAGCCAATAAATTACCCTGCGGCAATTCATCGGTTCATTTGAAACGTTATATTAAAGGATAATTGGAGTGGTCGCATTTTGCAACCGTAATTATTTGGAAATAAAAAAGGGAGAGTAAATATACTCTCCCTTTTTTTATAGCTGTAAAGTTAAATATTACTCAACTTCCGCGTCAATGATATCATCATCGTCTTTCTTTTTCTTAGCATCAGCAGCACCTGCACCTGCAGCACCAGCGTCACCACCTTCTTTTTTATACATAGCTTCAGCAAGTTTATGACTCACTTCAGTTAATGTTTTTAGTTTCTCTTCAATTTGTTCTTTTGAAGCATTTTCATCTTTTAAAGTTTCTTCTAAAGCAGCCGCAGCATCAACGATAGCTTTTTCTTCATCTTCACTTACTACACCTTTATTTTCTTCTAAAGATTTTTTAGTTGAGTGAAGCATAGCTTCTGCTTGGTTTTTAGTCTCTATTAACTCTTTTTTCTTCTCATCAGCTTCTTTGTTTGCTTCAGCTTCATTTACCATTTTTTCGATCTCATCATCACTTAATCCAGATGAACCAGAGATTGTAATTTTGTTCTCTTTTCCAGTACCTTTATCTTTTGCAGATACATTAAGTACACCATTTGCATCGATATCAAATGTTACTTCAATTTGAGGTACCCCTCTTGGCGCTGCTGGGATGTCAGATAGTTCAAATGTTCCAAGAACTTTATTATCCTTTGCGAACTCTCTTTCACCTTGACCAACCATAATTGAAACAGCTGGTTGATTATCTTGAGCTGTTGAGAAAACTTGAGATTTTTTAACTGGGATTGTTGTCCCTTTCTCAATAAGTTTAGTCATAACTCCACCTAAAGTTTCAATACCTAAAGATAGTGGTGTAACATCAAGTAAAAGTACATCTTTAACATCACCTGTTAAAACTCCACCTTGAATTGCTGCCCCTGCTGCAACAACTTCATCTGGGTTTACAGAGTTATTTAACTCTTTTCCAAAGTACTCTTTAACAACTTCTTGTGCTTTAGGGATTCTAGTAGATCCACCAACCATAATAACTTCATTTATTTCACCTGTATCAAGTCCAGCATCATTCATAGCTACTTTAATATGCTCTAATGTTTCAGCAACTAAATCTTCAGTCATAGACTCAAATTTTGCACGACTAAGTGTTTTTACTAAGTGTTTTGGTCCTGTTGCATCTGCTGTTATAAATGGTAAATTAATCTCTGTTTCATTTGTAGCACTTAACTCTTTTTTCGCTTTTTCAGCTTCATCTTTAAGTCTTTGGTGTGCCATTTTATCTTGTGTTAAATCAATTCCATTTTCAGTTTTAAACTCTTCTGCTAACCAATTGATGATTCTATTATCAAAATCATCTCCACCTAAGAATGCATTACCATCAGTTGAAAGAACTTCAAATGTACCATCACCAATCTCTAAAACAGTAACATCAAATGTTCCCCCACCTAAATCGTAAACTACGACTTTCTCTTCACCTTTTTTATCTAAACCATAAGCTAGTGAAGCTGCTGTTGGTTCATTGATAATTCTTAGTACATTTAATCCAGCAATTGTTCCCGCTTCTTGTGTTGCTTTTCTTTGTGCATCATTAAAATATGCAGGTACAGTAATAACTGCATCAGTTACATCTTGACCTAAATAAGACTCAGCATCTGATTTTAATTTTCCTAAAATTTTTGCAGAGATCTCTTGTGGTGTATAAACTTTACCATCAATCTCAACAGCAGCAGCTCCATTTCTATTTACTATTTTGTATCCAACTTTATCCATTGCATCTTTTGCATGCTCTTCGTCCATCATTAGACCCATAATTCTTTTAATAGAATAGATTGTTTTTTCTGGATTTGTTATCGCTTGTCTTTTTGCTGGATCACCAACTAAAACTTCACCTTTGTCTGTAAAAGCTACTACTGAAGGAGTTGTATTTTTACCTTCTTTATTTGCTATAATTTTTGCTGCTCCACCTTCGTAAACTGCTACACAACTATTTGTTGTTCCTAAGTCAATTCCTATTGTTGCTCCCATAATGTCATCCTTTTATTTTATTTATTAATTTTTATTTATATTTTGATATAGTTTATGGACTTTACGGTCACATCTTATTTGCTACAGATACTTACCATTGCAGGTCTTAAAAGTCTATCTTTATACATATATCCTTTTTGCATCACTTGTACTATTTGTCCATTTTCATGGTTGTCACTTTGTACTTGCATTACAGCATTATGTACTTGTGGATCAAACTCATCTGTTTCAACTACACTTATATCATGTTTTTCAAATGTTGTCATAACACTTTTAATAGTAAGTTCAATTCCCTCTTTTAATTTTTCAATTAACTCATCACTGCTTCCCTCACTAGTTGCACTTTGTAAAGCCATCTCTAGTGTATCAATAGTTGAAAGTAAATCTTTTGCAAATTTTTCACTTGCATAATCAATCGCTTGATATTTTTCTTTTTCTAATCTTTTTTTAATATTATCAAAATCAGCATGTGTTCTTAAAAACTTATCTTCAGCCTCTTGTGCTTTTGCTTCAGCAGCTTCAACTTTTGCTTCCATTTTTGCTTTAAATTCTTCATCTAAAGATGCGAATTTTTCACTCTCTTCAACTTCTACATCTTCAATTGGAGTTTCTGTTGCTATATCTTCCTGCGTCTCTAGAATCTCTTCACTATTTTCTGTATTTTTGTCCATTACATAATTCCTTTATAAAAATATTCATAATCTTTTGATAATTCACCTAAAACTAACATTTTGTATTTTTTATTTTCGATAATTACATCGTGAGCTATACCCATATAGTTTTCTGGTAAAATTTGGTTTAATCCAAGTTCTCCTCGAAAATATATTCCATTTTCTAATTTATTCATCACTTTGCCAGTCAAAATTTTATTTATATATTTTTCTTCCAAATCATAATCAACACAAAGTCTTAAAAATTCTTTGATATTGATTACTTCAAAATCTTTATTAAAAAGATATTTATTGAGTTCTGCATATAAATCACTAGCTCCAACTTGTTTTGATACCTCTAAAATATTTAGAGCCTCAAGTCCACACATATCAGTTAAAAACCTATAAAGTGGATTGTTGTACTTAATAGTCATAGAAAATGAACTAAACTCTAATAATAAATAAAGGTTTTCTATATTTAAAACTCTATTTAAAACTTGTGTTTGTTGCTCTTTTAAAAATACTGTTACCCCAACTTGTTTTGATAAAATATTTAATCTTTGAAAGTCTACTTGACCAAGTTTTATATTCAATCTATTAGACCAATACTCTTTTAAGGCTTCAGTTGTTGGAGTTCGTCCACTACTTGAATGCTCTTGAGCAAGATAACCTTCCTCTCCAAGCTTTTTAAAGTATCCTCTAATTGTTGCAGGTGAGTAGGCTATATCATACATAGATTTTAACTGCCCAGAACCTATAGGTTCAAGGTGTTCTATGTAAGCTCGTATAATAGAATCTAATAAAAACTCTTTTTTATCAATCATTTATTTATAACCATTTTTTATTAATTTGGCACTTCAAATCTTTGAGTGCTAATAAAATTATATCAAATGAGTGACTAAATGTCAAGTAATATAATTAAAAAAATAAAAATTTAGCAAATAAATCAATAGAGTGCTAATTTTACTGCTTTTAATTTATTAAAAAAAGGGATATTTTATAATCAATACTATACAATTACGTATGAATTTTTTATATCCAGAAGTATTTTATATGATGTTAATACCTTTAGTACTTTTAATAGTATTAGTGCTTACATCAAAAAACACTATGGAGAGATATTTTTCCAAAGATATTTTAAATAAATTAAGTGTCGGTGGAAATACTTTAGATAAAAATACACGAAATGGGTTACTCTTTATTACTCTTATCCTTTTTATCATAGCACTTGGACGACCAGTGATAAATCAAAAAGAGCAAGATATAAAACAAAAACTTATTCCAATAGTTGTAGCTCTTGATGTATCAACTTCAATGAGAGCAACAGATATTTACCCAAATCGTATCTCATTAGCTAAAGAGAAACTCAAACAAATTATAGCCTTAAGTCAAAATGCAACTATTGGGGTGCTGCTTTTTGCAAAAGATTCTTTTGTATTAAGTCCTGTAACTGAAGATTTTATATCATTAAACTACATTGTAAAAAATCTTGAAACAAATTTAAACTTTCCAAATGGTTCTAATATCTTTGCTACACTTGATGCTACAAACTATATGTTGGAAGATTATAATGTGAAAAACCTTATTATTTTGAGTGATGGTGGTAATAGCGATGATTATAAAGAAGAGATAGAGTATGCACAAGATAAAAAAATAGCAATATACACTATAGGAATTGCTACAAAAAAAGGGGCAGTAATACCAAATAAAGAAAATGGGTACTTAACAGACAAAGAAGGAAATATAGTAACAGTAAGCTTGAATGAATCCATAAAAAAATTATCACTTGAAACAAATGGTGGGTATATAGACTTTAGTTTAGACAATAGTGATGTGAAAGCGATTTTAGAAAGAATTAATACACAGTCACAAAAAGAGGAACTTTCAGTTCAAAAATTTAAAACATATACTGAACTTTTTTATTATCCACTAGCTTTAGGTTTATTTATCTTTCTTCTTGCTTTGAGTTCAATCCCAACAAATATTTTTAAAAAAAATATAGCAATATTTATTTTAGTAGCAATATACCTAATGCCATCTAAAGTAGAAGCAGATATTTTTAATTTTCAAACTATTCAAAAAGCAAATCAAATGTATGAAGAAAAAAAATATAGTGAAGCTAGCAATGAATATAGAAAACTTCCTTCAACTGCACAAAGTTTCTATAATCTAGGCGATGCACTTTATAAAGAAAATAAATACAAAGAAGCTATAGATACTTATGCAAAAGTTATTACAGAAGATGAAGATTTAGAGAGAAAAAAGCTACACAATATGGGAAATAGTTATGTAAAACTAAATGATTTACAAAAAGCAAAAGAGTTTTATGAAAAATCATTAAAAATTAAAAAAGATAAAGAAACTCAAGAAAACCTTGATATTGTCAATAAAGAACTAGAAAAACAGAAAAAGCAAAATAAACAGCAAAATAAAGATGATAAAAATAAAGAGAATAAAAAAGAAAATCAAAAAAATAAAGAAAATAACGAAAAGAATAAAGAAAATAACGAAAATCAAAAAGAGAAAGAAAATCAAGAAAAAAATAAAGAAAAAAATCAAAAGCAAGATTCTCAAGAACAAAAAAATCAAGATAAAAAAGAGAAGTCTCAATCAAATAAAACAGAAAATGCAACACAAGAGCAAAAAAACAAAATAAAAAAAGAAGAGATATCACAAATGGAAGAGAGAAAATGGATGGAACAGTTAGAAAAACAAACTACACCAATACTTTTAAGAAAAGCAAATACACAAAAAAAGAGTAAAACAGATGAAACAAAACCTTGGTAAAATACTTTTATTATTAATTTTTCCTATAGTACTATTTGCACAAGTAAGTCTAAATGCACCAAAAAGTTTTTTTGAAGGGGATAGTGTAGAGTTTTCTTTAAGTGTAAGTGGAAAAGATATAAAACTTCCAAATATTAAAGATATAGATGGTTTCGTAGTCCAAAGTTTAGGAACATCTACGCAAACAAATATTATTAATGGTGTACGTAGTGATAAAGTTATCAAAAAATATGCTTTTAGACCCACGAAAGAAACTATGATACCATCTTTTGAAATAAGTGTAGATGGAAAAATAGAAAAAACACACCCTCAAAAAATACTGATGCAAAAAGTAAAAAAAACTATCTCAGATGATTATGACTTAACAATAAGAGTAGATAAAAAAGAGGTTTATGTTGGAGAAAGTATCCATCTAACTCTTTTATTTAAATATAAAAAAGATTTGAATTTAGTAGGTTTGGAGTTTGAAAAACCCAAGTTTGAAAGTTTTTGGGTGAAAGAATTAAAAGCAAATGAAAAATTACCTGTAGAAAGTGGATATACTTACCAAAAGTTAGAGTATATTCTTTTTCCACAAAAAAGTGGTAAGCTTTATATTGGACCCATGAGAATTGATGCAGTAACTACTCAAAATAGTTATGGAAATAGTTTTTTTGTTACAGCCCCAACAAATAGAACAAAAATATATTCTAACAAAATTGAATTTGATGTGAAACCTTTGCCAAACGATATAAAACTTATTGGAGATTTTTCTATAGATGCTTCAATAGACAAAGATAATGTAAAAGAGGGAGAGGCAATATCCTATAAACTAACCATAAAAGGGCGTGGGAATGTTGATGATATAGATGAAGCTAAGTTAACTATTCCAGATGCTACAATTTATGAAAACCCATCAGAAAAAAAGTATGATATTCAAGATAATATTTATGGTGGAATATATACAAAAGCTTTTTCTATTGTTCCTACAAAAAGTTTTACTATTCCAGAAGTTAAGTTACAATATTTTGATAAAGAATCAAAAACAATAAAAACAATAAAAACAAAAAGTTTCAAGATAGAAGTGGAACACCAAGAGAAAAAAACTACAAAGCTTGAAGTTGCAGATGATACAAAACAACTAAAAAATGAAAAACCTACTACACAAGTGATACAAGTATCTAGTAAGGAGAAGATTTTATATTTTATATTAGGTCTTGTTTTTGGGGTTGTATTAATGATAATCATTTTTATAGCAATGCAAAAAAAAGGAAAAAAGAAAGAGGATACACCCCTTATAAAAATAGTAAAACAATCAAAAACATCAACTGAGTTGTTAAAAAACTTGGTGGCATTTATAAAAATTGATAAAGATTTGGATAAAATAATATTTGATCTTGAATCCAATGTAGATTCACAAGATTTAAAAAATATTAAAAAAGAGATAATAACAATATTAAATGCTTTAGATAAAAAGGGTATACAATTAGATACAAAATTTTAATAACTTTAGTATTGTTTACTTATAGTTTTAGTGAACAGTTTGAATGGGGAAGTTTAGTACGAACAAATATCACACAAGATGAGGTTGAGACACTTATTCAAAAATATGTAGATGAAAAGTATCCTTTAAAAGTGAAACAATATAAAGAGTACTTAGAGAAGATTAAACAAACCAAAATAGAAAAATTTTCAAACAGTACTTTCGCAAATGATGGGTTGATGTGGCAAGACAATACAGATAACATTTCAAAACAACTTAACATGTTAGAGTCTCGAATATATTGTAAAAAATTAGTTTTAGCAAATAGAAAAGACTGGAGAACTCCTACTTATGATGAACTTTTAAGTTTAATAGATTATAAAAAAAATAACCCAGCAAGTTTGGATAAAATAGAATATATAATTCCAAATAAATATTGGAGTGGTTCTAAAAGTATAACTACAAAAAACAATTATTGGTATGTAGACTTTAAAGATGGTACCGCAAGTTTTGCTTTAGATATGGAAAAATTCAACATAAGATGTGTACGAGAAATATCAAAGAAAGATGGTGAATATTGATGAGGTTTTTTATTATATTTATTTTTATCACTTTCTCTTTATTTGCAAGTGATTTTGAAAAAAGCATCAATATTGTTACAAACCAAAAACACAATATTATGTGGCAAGATAATCTTGAATCAACACAATATATAGAAGATATAACTATGGCAAAAACATATTGCGAAAATTTAATTTTAAATGGTTACATTGATTGGGAAATGGCAACTATTAAACAGTTATTAAGTATCATAGATATATCAAGTCAAAAGATTGCAATAAAAAAAGAGTTTCAGTATTCCACAGCAACAAAATATTGGTCAAGTACCCCATATGTAGCCAATAAAAATCAATATTGGTATGTAGATTTTAAGACAGGTTTAGTAAATCATGAAAATCAAAATAAAAAATATACAGTACGATGTATTAGGAATCTAAAATGATGATGAAAAACTTATTGTTAATCTTCATGATAGTTTCTTCTGTAGTGGCTATTGAAAATCCATATAAAACTTTACCTTCAAATGAAAAACTTAACATTTTGGTAAACTATTTTATAAATGAAGAGTTGCAAAATTTAAAACCAGTAAAACCAATTAAAGAGAAGTTAAAAGATGATGATGCAAATTTAGAGCCAATAAAATATGAACAATATTTTAATTATATTCAAAGAATAAAAGCAATTCGAGAAAGTAGAGAAGATGAACAGAAAAAAATAGATGAAAAATATCAAGGGCAACTAGCTTTTTATAATAGAAAACTCAACAAACTTAAAAAAGTGTATGATGACCCTCAAAATTTTAATCCAATTTTACAAAGAAGTATCAATAAAGCTTTCAAAGTAGTCTATGGAAAGCCTACATTTCAAAATATTGAATATGATGAAAATAATGATGAATTTCAAGCACAGTTAACAACAAAAAATATCTATAAAATGGATAGTTTTTCACCTAAAAAGGTATATTTTAAAATTTCTAAAAGTGATGTAGATAGTTTTTTTTCAAATTATGAAAACTCTCAAATTACTGTATTGTTTGAATATAGTAATAATGTGTTAATCTATAATAGTATAATATTTAAATATAATGACACTCTCTATAAAGGTGTATTTGTAGATAAAATAGATGATGAAATTAAACTAGATATAAAGATTAATGATGATATATTTCGTTTAGAAAAAATAGAAAAAATTTAGGATAAAGAAGATGAAGAAAATTATAAGTAGTTTACTATTGTTAAGTTCAGTAAGTTTTGCTACAAGTTATTTTGCAAAAGTTGAGCCAATTAATAGTTACAGTATCAAATCAAGTGTTAGTGGAAAAGTGGTATATGCTAATAGTTCATTGGAATCTAAAACTGTAAATAATACAATGGTCGTAAAACTTGATGATAGTGTTGATAAGATAGATTTAGAACAATCTCAAAAGAAACTAAAAAATATGAAACAAATATTAAAACTTCAAGATAATACTTTAGAAAGTTTCAAAAGAGTATCATCAAAATCACAGTTTGACAAAGATAATCAAAGAATAGTGATACTTAATACAGCTTCAACTATCAATGACTTAGAAACAAAAGTAGCTACTTTAAAAGATACAATAAACAATAAAAATTTAATTGAAAAAAATAGTTATATTTATGATGTTGCAGTTGAAGTTGGAGATTATGTTAGTCCAGGAACACTTCTTTATACAGCAATGGATTTAACACAAGGGAAAGTTGAGATATTTATCCCAATTGATGAAGCTACAACTATAAAAGACAAAGCAATATATCTTGATGATACAAAATCAGATTTAAAAATATCAAAACTCTATACAGTTGCAGATACTCAACATATCTCTTCTTATAAGTGTGAGATTATTATCCCAAGTCCAACAATATTTTCAAAACTTGTAAAAATAGAATTTAAATAAATACCTTGACACATCTTGAACTTTTAAGGGTAAACAAACCCTTACGACAATTGACTTATGTGCAGTTTATAGCATATTTTGGAGCATGGTTTTCAAATGTTGCTATATATACAATGCTTGTACAGTTTGATGCTAGTGCTTTTATTATAGCAACTGTGACTGCTTTTCATTTTTTGCCAGGGGTAATTCTTTCACCGTTTAATGGTTCAATAGTAGATAGAATAGAAGTAAAAAAACTAATGACCGTACTTCTTGTAACAGAGATGAGTATGACACTTTCTTTTTTATTTATTAATAGTATTGATGACGTGTGGTTGTTAATGTTACTTCTTTTTATACGAATGGGAAGTGCTTCTATTTTTTTTACAACTGAGATGACATTATTGCCAAAACTTTTAAGTGGTGAAGCTTTGATTAAAGCAAATGAAATTCATTCGATGGTGTGGTCTGTTACATTTACAGCAGGTATGGCATTAGGTGGAGTTGTTGTAACTCTTTTGGGTGTTAAAACATCATTTATAATTGATGGAATTCTTTTTTTTATAGCTATAGGAATTTTGTCTCAAATTCAATTTAATATTGATATGGAAAAAGTAACTCATAGTATCTTTCAAACAATTAAAGATGGATTTGAGTACTTAAGAAACAATAAATATCTTTTTCATTATATGTTTTTACACTCTACAGTTGGCTTTACAATATTTGATACTATTATTACACTATTGGCAGACAAACATTATAAGTATGTAGTAGCAATACCACTTGCCATTGGACTTACAAATGGTATGCGAGCATTGGCACTGATGATAGGACCAATATTTTTAAGTAGTTGGATAAATAAACAAAGAATGTTTTATATGTTTTTAGGACAAGGTGGAGCAATTATATTATGGGCATTTTTACAATATGATTTTTATTTAGGGTTATTCGGAATGTTTTTAGTGGGACTTACTACAACAACAATATGGTCATTTACCTATACTATGCTTCAAGAAGAGGTTGAAAGAAAATATTTAGGAAGAGTGTTGGCATATAATGAGATGATCTTTATGCTTTCAACTGTAGTAACTACTTTTTTTATAGGGATAATGGCATCAATAGTTACATTGAATATAATTACAATACTATTAGGTATTGCATTTATAGGTGTTGCATATTATTACAAAAGGATATTTTTATGAGTATGGATTTAAATATAGACAATATTGAGATAAGAGTGTTACTTTTAGCACTCTATAAAAAACAAGATGATGAAAGTTTTAGTGATATACTTGGTGTGATGGAAGAGAGTAGGGTATTTACAAAAAAAGTAGGAAAAAAATATCTTAAGTATCTTAGAAATGAAAATTATATCACAGAGGATAGTTTTACAATGGTAGGATTGGAAAAAGCAAAAGAAATAGAACTAGAATTTAAAATTTAAACTATTTTGTAGTAATCTTTTGCTACAATCTCACTCTTCAAAATGCAGATGTGGTGGAATGGTAGACACGCGGGCTTGAGGGGCTCGTGCTTAACGGCGTGTGAGTTCAAATCTCATCATCTGCACCATTATTAAAACCCTCAATCATTAACTTTATAACACTTTAAAAACTTCTTTTTTGATATTTATACTACTTTTGTTGGTAAAATTCTAATCTTTTTTACATGTTACACTTGTGACTTGAATGTAGGTAATAATTATACAAATCAACAATAAAACACAAATATCATTGACAAATTTCTTATAATAAAGATACAATTTCATTATATTTATAAAGGAGATTTCTCATGAAAAAAGCGGTAATATTTGATCTCGATGGGACACTTATTGATTCATTAGAAGATATAGCAATCAATGCAAATAAAGTTTTAAGAGAGTTAAACTGCCCAACACATTCTCTTGAACAATATAGATATTTTGTTGGAGATGGTGCAAAAGTATTGATAGAAAATGCGATGCCAAAATATGTATCGAAAAATTGTCTGAATGATGCTTTAAATTTGTTTATACAACTGTATGAACAAAATCTCCATACAAACACAAAACCATATGAAGGTATAAAATCACTTTTAAACAAACTTGTAGAACAAAATATTCCAATCTCAATATTATCAAATAAGCCAGATAAGTTTACGAAACTTTATGTGGAGAAACTTCTAGGAGATATCCCTTTTATTGTTGTTTCTGGTCAAAAAAAAGAGATAAAGAAAAAGCCACACCCTGCGGGTGCTTTAGATATAGCCCAAAAACTTCATATAGATAGTCAAGATATTTATTTTGTAGGAGATACTCCTACTGATATACAAACTGCAAAAAATGCAAATATGGTTGCAGTTGGTGTATCTTGGGGATTTAGAACCGTTGCTGAGTTAGAACAAAATGGTGCTGATTTTATTATAAAAGCACCTCATGAGTTATTGGAGTTATAGTTCCTTATTTTTCTTTTTGATATTGAAGTAAATAACTTGTCATATCTTCAGCATTGATTGCTTGAGAATAAAAAAATCCTTGTATAAATTTACAACCTTCAGACAATAAAAAATCTTTTTGTTCAATAGTTTCAACACCCTCTGCTATCACTTTGAGATTTAAACTTTTACAAAGATTGATGATAGTTTTACAAATAGCTACATCTTCAAGGTCGTGTGGTAAATCTTTCACAAATGATTGATCAATTTTTAATTTATAAATAGGAAGTCTTTTTAAATATGCTAAAGAGGAGTAACCTGTTCCAAAATCATCAATAGATATAGAGATACCTAGAGTATTTATTTTTTTTAATGTTTGAATAGATTGTTCTGGATTTTTCATAATCTGACTCTCTGTAACTTCAAATTCTACTTTATTTGCTATGTCTTTATATTGAAGTAAAAGAGTAGTAAGAAAATCAATAAAATCTTCCTCTTCTATTTGTTTGATAGCTAAATTAATAGAAATCTTTCCTGGGTTGAAACCCTCATTGTACCATCTTTGGAATTGTTCTAATGCTTTTTTCATCACTATTCTATCTATGTAAACAATCATTCCTGTTAATTCAGCAAGTGGTATAAAATTATCAGGAGTGATAATTCCAAGTAATGGATGTTTCCATCTTACGAGTGTTTCCATACCAACTATTTTGTTATCTGTGGCATCTATTTGGGGTTGATAATGGACGATAAACTCATCATTTTCCAAAGCATCTCTTAGTGCTGATTCTAAAAAAACTCTATCATAAGCTTGTTGTGTCATCTGTTCATTATAAAAACAATAAGTATGTCTTCCATTTGATTTTGCTTTATTCATTGCAGCATCAGAATTTCTTAAAAGTGTATCATAATCTGTACCATCATTTGGAAAGATTGAGATTCCTACACTGACTCCTAAATATAAGGTACTATTTTCTATTAAAAAAGGTTCTTTAAGCATAGTCATAATTTCAGTTATATAATCTGTGATCTCTTCTGTTGAATTAAAATGATTTAAAATTATAGAAAACTCATCTCCACCAAGTCTTGCAAGTGTATCATCTATTTGGATTTTATTTTTAAGTCTATTAGCAAACTCTACTAGAACAATATCGCCAAAGATATGCCCTAAAGAATCATTAATCTCTTTAAAGTGGTCTAAGTCTAAAGTAAGAACGACAGCTTGTTTAATATTTTTTTGAGCTATATGTATAGATTCTTTGAGTTTCTCAATAAGTAAAATTCTATTTGGAAGATTAGTAAGTACATCATGAGTTGCTTGATATTGAAGTTGGTCTTTTTGCTCTTGGGTTGTTTTAAGACTTTTTTCTAAAGATAATTGTGTGATTTTCAGTTCTGTTATATCTCTTCCTGTTCCAACTGTACCTAGTGGATTTCCATCTTTGTCACAAAAAGGTGCTTTATAAACTTCTAAATACAAGAGTTTCCCTTTTACATTTCCATACTCTTCAAATCTCATAGGTTTATTGTTGTCAATTACAACTTGATCACTATTAAAACAGAGTTCACCAAATGTATGCCAATCTGCTTTATCTTTGTGTGCTTCTCTTTCTCTTAATGCAAAAAAAACATCATCTTTTCCTATAGGTTCTTGCGTATCTTTTGCCATAAGTAAATTATCACAAATAGCTTGATTTGTATACAGATACTTCCCTTCTAAATCTTTTACCCACAGTAAATCAGGGAGATGTTTTGTAAGTAGTTTCAGAAGTTCTGAATTGTGTTTTTGTAACTCTTCTATACTAAATCCCATGCAAAATATCCTTTAGTAAAATATAAAATAAACTTATACTACAATATTAGTCTTAAAGATAAAGTTAAAATATACCTAAATTTATAATATATATTATAAGTATAATTTATTTTATTAAAAGTATATATGGATATTATTAAGGTACAAAAAATTGGAGTAAGAAATGAAATTAGGGGTATCTTCTTGTTTATTGGGAAATCAATGTCGTTATGATGGTGCTGGGAGTAAATATGAATTTATAGTAGATCAACTTTCAAAATATTTTGAGTTAATTCCTTATTGTCCAGAAGAGATTGTGTTTGGTACACCTAGAGAATCTATTCGTCTTGTGGATGTAGATGGAGAGATACGAGTTATCTCAAATAAAATTCAAAAAGATGTGACACAAGAGCTAAGTGATATTTCTAAAAAACTAGCACTCCACGCATTTGATGAGAAGTTATGTGGATTTATTTTTAAAGCAAAATCCCCATCTTGTGGTATAGAAAGGGTCAAACTCTATAAAAACCAAAGTAATATGTGTGAAAAAAAAGCAACAGGTTTATTTGCTCAAGCTATTAAAGATAGTGAACCTTTTTTACCAATAGAAGAGGATGGAAGATTAAATGATTCATGGTTAAAAGAGAATTTTTTAATGCAAATGTTTGCATACAAAGATTTAGTAGAGTTTCTAGATTCTTCTCCATCATTTAAAAACCTTGTGGAGTTTCATACAAACTATAAATATCTTATCTATGCTAAATCTCAAGAGTCTTATAAAAAGTTAGGGGGAATTGTAGCTAACCATGAAAAAAAAGAACTCAATGAAGTATTAGATAACTATAAACTTCTATTTTTAGAAGCAATTGCAAAAAAAGGGAATATTAATAAGACATATAATGTTTTATTGCACATCTTTGGGTATTTTAAAAAACTTATCACAAAAGAGGAAAAAGAGCATATTTTAGATGCTTGTGAGGAATATAAAAAAGAGATAATACCATTGATTGTAGTAATTAAAATTATCAACTTATATGTAACTAGATTTAATCAAGAATATTTAAAAAGCCAAAAATTTTTAAATCCTTATCCTAAAGAGTTAGCTCTTAGGTCAGATATAAAGGCTTTTAAATAAAGTCTAAAACTTGAAGAATCTTGTTACTTAAGTAATCTTTGATATAATTGAAATTGATAATATATAAAAGGGTGAGTTATAAATGAAACGAACTATTATCTTATCATATGTAATTGCTGCTTTCATAGGTGTCTTTACTATAATATTTTTTATAAATCAAAATAATTACAATCAAAAAGTTAAGTTAATATTAAATAACAAATTGTCTCAACTGGAGATACAATATAAAATATTTATGGTGAATCAAAAAATATTAACGGACAATATTTTTAACGATACTATTTATAATGAAGTTGTTCTGGATATACTCGATAAAGCTTCAACTACACAAGATACAAAATCTCTTGCAAAATTAAGAAAACAACTTTACACAATACTAGAAAAAAAATATTCAAATATTAAAAAAAATGGAATATTGCAATATCAATTTGTATTTCCTAATAATGTATCTTTTTTAAGAATGCACAAACCCTCAAAATATGGAGATTCTTTAGCAGGAACCAGAGAAGATTTTGAATATGTTAATAAACATAAAACAATAGTAAGGGGTTTTTCAAATGGAAAAACTTCTCATGGTTTTAGAAATATCTATCCAATATTTAATAAAAAAAATAAATATATAGGAGCTGTTGAAATTTCATTTTCTAGTGAGACCTTGCAACATTATTTAGTAAACTTAAGTAATCTTCATTCACATTTTTTAATAGATAAACGCGTATTTGACTCTAAGTCATGGGAAAGAGATGATGTAATTTTGAAATATTATCAAAGTGCTGAAAATGAAAATCTTATGTTTCATCTTACCTTTGGTCATACATATGAAAAATGTATAGTGCAAAATGGTAAAAATATTGCTGATTTCAAGGATGAAATAGCTAAAAATTTAAAGATAGGGAAAAAATTTGTACTACATATTCCTAATAGCAAAATCACAAATATAATAACTTTTTATCCAGTTAAACAAAGCATTACAAATAAAGTTGTTGCATGGATAGCATCGTATGAATATTTAGCAGTTTTGGATACTTTTAAGGGACAAAAAGATTACAATATATTTGCAACAGTGATTGTTTTAATACTTCTGGTTTATTTTATATATAAATTACTTTTACAACATAATCTTATAAAAAAGAATGAAGAAAAACTTATAGAAAAAACGAAAGAACAGGATGTTTTATTATCTTTATTTGATAAAGGTGAAACAGTTCTTTTTAGATGGAAAAATGATAAAAATTGGAGTATTGAACATGTTTCATTAAGTGTAAAAAATCTTCTTGGATATACAAAAGAGGATTTTTTAGAAAAACATATGGACTATCTCTCTTGTATTCATAGGGATGATATTGTAAAAGTTCAACAAGAGGTTATTGAAGGTTCAAAGTCTTCAAATGACTTCTTTGCTCATCAACCATATAGAGTGATTACAAAAGATAAAAAAGTGAAATGGGTTTTAGACTATACAACAATTTTACGAGATACAAATGGTAAAATAAAAGGTTTTATAGGATACATTTTAGATATTACAGAACAAAAAAATAAAGAGAGATTATTTTTTGAGCAATCAAAGTTAGCTTCAATGGGAGAGATGATAGGGAATATCGCTCACCAATGGAGACAACCACTCTCTGTAATATCTACAAGTGCAACAGGGCTTCAAATGCAATATGAATATGAACTTTTAGATATGAAAACTATACCAACTGTATGTCAAACAATCAATGAAAATGTACAATATCTTTCACAAACAATAGATGATTTTAGAAATTTTATAAAAGGTGAAAGATTTTTAAAAGATTTTGATTTGACTACTGTTATCAATAGTACTATACATCTTATAGAGGCTTCACTGAAATCAAATAATATAAAATTAATATTGGATTTACAAGATAATCTCTCAATAGTAGGCTATCAAAATGAACTTCAACAATGTTTTATTAATATTTTTAACAATGCTAAAGATGCATTAAAAGAACTAAAAGATGAAAAAAAATTTATATTTGTAACGAGTGTTCAAGAAAATGATAAATATATAAAAATTACATTTAGAGATAATGGAGGTGGAATAGCTGAAGAAAATATAACTAAAGTATTTGAACCATATTTTACAACGAAACATAAATCTCAAGGAACAGGGCTAGGTTTGCATATGACATATAGTATGATTACCAATGGTATGAAAGGTACTATATCCATAGAAAATGTAAGTTTTGAATATAATTCTATGGCATATAAAGGTGCACAAATCACTATTCGATTACCAAAAGTATATGAGCTTAGTTAGCTTAGACTAAATCTTTAGAAGGTTTCCCTATTAAATATCCCTGTGAGTAGTCAATACCTATAGAATTAATATATTCTAGTGTCTTTGTATCTTCAACATATTCTGCTATTGTTTTTAGTCGTAAATTATCACACAAAAACTTTAGACTTCCTATGAGTATTTGTATTTTGCTATCAGTTGTTATATTTTTAACCAAAGAACCATCTATTTTAAGATAATCAACATAATCACTTAAGTTTAACAGATGTTCAAAATTACTATATCCACTTCCAAAGTCATCTATTGCTATTTTACAACCAGCTTTTTTTGCACTTTTGATAAAAGAATAAAAATTTTCGTAATTCTCAATACTTTCAGATTCAACTATCTCTAGTACTAGTTTATTGCTTACCTTATAATATTGAATTCTTTCAATTAAAAAATCTATAAAATTTTCATTTTCTATATCTAATATACTTAAATTAATAGAAAATTCAAAATCTTTATCTTGAAAAAATTTAAATGATTTATTGATAACCATATATGTTAATGTTTGATATTTATTAAGCTCTTTTGCAATTGGTAAAAACTCATCTGGAAATATATATTCATCTTCATATTTTAATCGAATAAGAGCTTCATACTTTTCTATTTTTTCTGTATAGTTATTGAAAATAGGCTGATAATGGACTTCAATAGTATCATTTTCTATAGCAAATTTAATTTTTTTGGCTAATTCAATATTATCTTTATTTTTTTGAAGCTTATGAATATGTTGCGTTGAGTAAATAGAGATATCAATTTTATTTTCAACACCATTATCTAGTGCAATTTCAGCTTCTTTTAGCTTTGTGATACCTATTTGAGGTGCTGTTGTACTACTAGTACTAATTGCAATATTAACTAATATATCTAAATTATTTTCTGTACAAAAATGATTTCTTTCTAGTTTGCTAAGTAAAGTCTTTAAAAAAAGGTTTATATCTTGTTTTTGAAAATCAGTATATTGTAAACTAAAAGTTCCATAACTTATCATATGAATCTCTTTTATATTTTTATCTTGATAAGATTGTAAGTATTCAACAAGTTCTGCAACAAGTTGTTTAGATGCTTCATACCCATAAAGATTTTGTATCTTTGTCATATTTTTTACTTTAACTAAAACCACTAAAGAATTTGGAAATTTATCTTTTTCTAAATCTTTTATAAGTGAGATCCTATTTGGGAAACCTGAATTAGTATCATGTTCTACATTATCATTTAGTTCTGATTTTAGAACATCAGGAAGTCTTGCAAAATAGAAAACAATGGGAGATAATATAATTGAAATAAGAATGATAAAAAATATAATAAAATTTGAATCGTCAATATTTTTTTGACTTAGTTTGTCAAATTTCAACTCTAAAACTAGTTTGAGTTTTTGATCATTATTAAAATTTTTTAAAATATTTGAATATGTTGTATTATCACTATAGGTATCGTTATTGAGTATTTTTTTTGCTTTATCGTTATTATATTGATTAAAGATTGTATAGTTGTTGAATGATTTAGTTGTTATACCATAGTTGGGATTGTTATGATTAATGAATCTCCCTCTTTCATCAATAATATGAACATGATATAAAGTGGAAGTATCTAATTGTTCAAAAAATGAGTAAAGAGAAACATTAATTACTAAAATACCTTTTTTTTGATTTTGTTTATCAAACATAGTAACACCAAAACGAACTACAGGTTTTTTTATCTTCTCAATTTTTCCATTTTCTCTGTTGAGATTAATTTTAGAGATACCTATTTGATTTTTATCTAAAGTGATAAATTTTTTGAAATAACTTTCATTACTTTTATCTTGTAGTTGATTTAAGGGTGTAATTTTGGATATAGCTATATCTTTGAAATTTTTTATAGAGGTTCCCTCAACTCTCACTTTTTCTTTACCATTATTTGCTATGTATCGTACTTGCATTGCACAAGGTAAAGACTTTTTAACTGTTAAAAAGAGTGATTCTACCTCTTCTTGATTTGATTGAGTATTGATATATTGAAGTAATAATTTATCATTTTGTAAGGCTTGGATTGTATTGATATATTGTTCAAAAAAGTCATTGAAAAAAATATTTTTTTCTTGGTATTTATTTTGAAAGTTTTCAACAGCAACACTACTTACATCATTTTTACTAAATTGTTTAAAGGTATAATAAATTGTTAAAACAATAAAAAAAATAGAAATGATATAAAGAGTGATAAATGTAACTTTGTAAGGAATCTTATTAACCATAGTTTCTCTTTTATATATTTTGTTAATTATAATATAGAAAAAGTGATTAAAAAGAGATATAATAAGAAAAAATAATATTTTCTATGTTATAGTATCTATAATAAAATATTAAAGGAGTGTACAATGACGAATAATTATAAACACGGAATTTCTATAGGACTCAATAGGGTTAAGGACTACTTTTTTATTAAAATGGATATTATTGGTAGTTTAACACATGAAGACTATGAAATAATTACACCTATGTTGGAAAATGCATTACAAGGTGTTGAAGAACCAAAGATCTCATTGCTTGTAGATGCTACGAAGTTTGAAGGGTGGAGTTTACAAGCGGCTTGGGATGATTTGAAATTAGGTTTAAAACATAACAAAGATTTTGAAAAAATTGCTTTTGTTGGAAATAAATCGTGGCAAGAATATAGTGTAAAAATATCAAATTGGTTTAGTTTGGGGACAATGGAGTATTTTGAAACTATTGAAGATGCACTAGTTTGGCTTAGTGAAGAAGCTAATCAAGAGACAAATGATGATACAACAATGACTCAAAAAGAAGTGTTAAGCAGACAAAAAGAGATTGAAGGTCAGTTAGAGTTATTATTTAAAACAAATATGAAAATTACAGATTGGGATGTTCCTGAAGCTGACGATAATAATGCTGCGTTAATGATAGTAGATATATTACAAAAAAAACTTGATAGTTTAAAAACTGATATTAAAAATGGAAAATATGATAACTATTAGTGGGGAATCTCTATTTTTACAATAGCACTATTTTGATTGTTTGAAATATCTATCGTGCAGTTGTGTTGTTCAAGAATTTTTTTAGTGATACTAAGTCCGATTCCAAAGCCTTTATGTTCTTTATTTGACTTAAATGGCTTATAGATATCTTGTAGTATCTCTTCATTCACGCCACCTCCGTTATCTGTAAAAATAACAGTAGTTTTATCAATATCTACATTAAGAAGAATTTTTAAGCTGTTATCTTGGAAAGTGCCATTGATTTTAAGTTGATCAAGTGCATTATCAATTATAGCAATAAAGACTTGCTCTAGTTTTCTTGCATCTCCATTAATATAATATTTATGTTTTTCTCTATCTATATCAAGAGTAAAAATTTCATCAAGAAGATGTATTTTTGTAATATGTTTTGCTTTATTATGAGTTAATCTTAGAGAAATTATTAAAGCTCTGTAGATATTCATTTTTTTAATCTCAAAATTTTTTGTATCTGCTATCTCTCTCATTGATTCAGTTAAGTTTTTTATTTTATTGAGCTGTGTGGAGATAATATCTATATCTTGAGTAATATTCTTTTTGAGTTTGTTATTTGGAAGTTCTACAAGAGAGTCTTTTAAAAACTCCATGGTTCCATTAATAATTGTAAGTGGGGTATTTATCTCATGACTAATACCACCTGTTAATTTCCCTATGGCATTATATTGTGCATCTTCGAGTTTTTCTTCTTGCAACTGATCATTTAAAAATCTCAGCTCCATCTCATTTGTTACATCTCTTTGTATTCCTAAAAAATATTTTAGATTATTGTTTTCATCAAAAATTGGTGATATAGTAAATTGATTATATATCAGTTTACCTTTTTTAGTGTAATTTCTAAGTGTAACAGTTGTTGAGATACGATTTTGGATTGATGTTTTTACAGCTTTAAGGTTTTTTTGGTCTTTGTCATTTCCTTGTAAAAATCGACAATTTCTTCCCAAAAATTCTTTTCGTGAATAGCCAAATCTTTTACAGGTAATATCATTGACATATATCACAGGATTATCTTTTTGATTAGGATCAGAAACTACAATTCCGTTTGTTGCCTGTTCGATAACTTTAGGTAGGTATTTAAAAAGCTCACCGTTTGGATTAATCATCATACTCTTTTTCTTTTTTATTATAGTTTAGTGGTATTTTATTTAAATCTTTATAAATTACGGATTACTTTTAGTTATAATCTTTGCAAAAGCTAATGTTAGTTATTATGCTACATAATCTTTATTTATAGGTAGGTTTAATAATGGGTATTAAGACATTAAAAAATTATTTTCGTCTTTCAATGATAATCACAACATTTAGCTTGTTTTTTATATTTTATATTTTTTCATCTTATATTCATACAAACTTAACTGTAAGTGAAAATCAAAAAATATCAGAATCTCTTTCAAAGCAAGTGTTTAATTCTATGTATCAAGTGATGCGAAAAGGTTGGAGTAGGGAAGAGCTACAAGCATTTATTAGTGAAACTAAAAGTTCTTTTGAAAACAGTTCGTACGGTGTTGAAATATACCGTGGAAAAAATGTTGAGATGCTTTTTGGAGTTATTAAACAATCTCCAATTACAGCAGATGTAAAACAAGTTTTTGAAACAAAAGAAAAATTATTTACAACTGCAAATAATACAACCAAAATCATTACTCCAATTATAGCAAAACAAGAGTGTATGGTGTGTCATACAAATGTTCGCCAAGGTGATGTATTAGGTGCAGTCAAAGTTGAGTATGACTTCAATGATATGATTACACAAACACAAAAACAATACTTGCTTTTTTCACTTATTATTTTACCTATCATGTTTATAATGGCATTTGCAATCTCTATTCATTTTTTAAAGAAAGTAAATCTTTCTATAGAAAATTTTGGAGATAAGGTAAATAGTATTAATACTGTAAAAGATTTTAAAAATATAGATATTGTAAATTCTAAAGATAGCTTTCAAGAATTTGATAGAATTATGGATGGGTTAAATAATCTAAGTGCTAAGTTAAAAAATATAGCAGTTGATAAAGATATCTTGGAATTTGAAGTAAAACTTCTTGATAAGATGGTTATCACTTCAGATATAATAAAGGACTGGAAAGAGTATATCAAAGATCTTCTTCATGAGATAAATATAGTTTTACCAGTACATTGTTTAATTACAATTTTTAAAACAGATGATGAGTTTTATGAGGTTGAAATTTTTTGGCTTGGTAAGCCTGCTGAAAAATTAAAAAATCATCTTGAAAATATTGCAAAACAGATGATTCATGAACATCACCAACAAGAGATGGCAGAGACCATAATAAATCATAATATCTCAAATGAAAATTTTTGCTTAAGTATTTTAGGGGAAGATGATATTGAGCATGAAGCTAAGTCAATTCTTCTTGATGCTCCAAAAATAGGTGGTATTGTAGGTCTTGGAATTCAATCAAGAATGGAAAAAGACTCTATTCATTCTATTGTAATTGATTCTATTTTAACAACTTTATTAAATTTAGTGGGTTCCATAAAAGCTATCAATAAATACACAGAAAATTTGGAATATTATGCAACAAGAGATCCACTAACAGGGCTTTTTTCCCAAAGAGTTTTTAGAGATTTATTAGAATATGAGGTTAAAAGAGCAAGTAGACATGAGTATCACTTTGGGGTAATGGTAATAGATTGTGATAATTTCAAACCTATTAATGATACTCATGGGCATAGTTTTGGAGATGAATTTTTAAAAGCATTTGCAGATATTTTAACTGATTCTAAAAGAGATGAAGATATTTTATCAAGATATGGAGGAGATGAATTTACTATTGTTTTACCAGAGAGTGATCTTAAAGAGTCATATACAATAGCAAGAAGAATTTTGGAAAATGTAGAAAAATTTGAATTAGCTGCACCTGACGGTTCAATGGTAACAATGACTGTATCAATAGGAATGTCTATTTTTCCAGAACACTCAACTGACCCAAAAGAGTTATTTAATATAGCAGATTCTATGATGTATAGAGCAAAATATGAAGGAAAAAATGGGATTAAATACCCAACTGATGATGATATAGAAGAGATACACCAAGAGCTTGAAGATAACTCTATGATAGTTTTAGATGCTATAAAAAACCAACAAATTGTACCCCATTTTCAACCTATAGTAAATGTAAAAACAGGTACTACAGAGATTAATGAATTGTTGATGAGAATAGAGTTAAATGGAGAGATGATTAGTGCAGGTAAATTTATAGAAACAGCAGAATCTCTTGGAATTGTACATCAAATGGATTATATAGTTATCGAAAAAGCATTTCAAAAAATAAAAGAGACAAACTATAAAGGGATATTATTTATAAATCTATCACCAAAAGCTTTAATGATAGGTGAATTTATCAAAAAGGTTGTAAAACTTACTGTTACATACAATATAAATAGAGATAATATAGTTTTTGAAATAACAGAAAGGGAAACAGTAAAAAGTTTTTCACTTTTAGAAAAGTTTGTAAAAAATCTAAAAATTGAAGGTTTTAGTTTTGCAATAGATGACTTTGGAAGTGGTTTTTCATCATTTCATTATATTAAACGATTTCCAATAGATTATATAAAAATTGATGGAGACTTTATTATCAATATTCATAAAGATAAAAAAGATTTAGCTTTTGTGAAATCTATAGTATCTTTAGCTAAAGAATTAGAGGTGAAAACAATTGCAGAGTTTGTTGAAAATGAAGAGATATTAGAGTTCTTACAAAAAATAAATATTGATTATGCACAAGGGTTTCACTTAGGAAGACCATCTATTGATTTTCAGTCTTAAGCTTATTTATTCAAAGTTATGTGACCTCTTACTTTAAAAAATATTGAGGGCACATAATTGCTTTTTTATGATTAGGTGTCTTTTTTTGTCACTTCTTCTTTTGAAAATAAAGTTCCACTGTTATGAATATCTGACAATAAAAATTCTCTAGCAGTGGTGAGATTATAACCACTACATAAAAACATTTTTCTATCATTTTCTATAATATATTCAGCTGCTTTTAGTTTTGTAACTATCCCTCCTGTTGCAAATTCTGAGTTTGGAGTGACTGTTTGCCCTAGCTCTTTTTCTGAAATAGTATGTACAGTTTTTTGGATTTTTGCATCTTTATGATTGTGTGGATTTTTATCATAGTATCCATCTATATCACTTAATATAACAAGCATATCAGCATCTGTATAATGTGTAACATGAGCAGAAAGTTGGTCGTTATCACCAAATAATTGATCGGGTGTTGTTGAAATATCATTTTCATTTACAATAGGTAATATATCATTTTTAAGTGTTCTTGCTATAATATCTTGAAATATTTGGGTATGTACTCTGCTATCAAAATCATCTTCAGTTAGAAGAATTTGTGATATGGTCACATCAAATATATCGAATTTATTTTTATAACTACTCATTAATATAGGTTGCCCAATTGAAGCTAAAACTTTTTTGCTTGTTGGTATATTTCTATTTAATTGAACAGCTGTATATCCAGCAGCTACAGCTCCAGATGACACTAGAATTACTTCATACCTTTTTCTTACATCACTTATGAGTGATACAAGTTTTAACATTCTTTCTTTTGCTATACCAGTTTTTTCTGTTAATACAGAACTTCCTACTTTAAAAACAATTCTTTTCATATGTTAGATCCTTGTAAAGTGTATTTTTCTAAATTTATCAATCTATGCAATTTTATCTCTTTCATTATTTTATGTTTTTATTTTATAACCTCTATTACGTACTGTTTCTATTAAATCAAGGTTTAGATTTTTTTTTAATTTTGATCTGATTTGATTTACATTTACCTCTATTACATTTTGGCAGACCATCTCAGGATCTTCCCAAAGTGCACATATTAATTCATCTTTTGAAATAGGGGGTCTATGTTTATTTTGTACTAAGTATCTCAAAATTTCATAGGCTTTCCCTTTGATTCCAATCTCTTGTTCTTTCTGGTCTATGACATGACCATATTCTCTTTTCATTCCAAAATAGTCTTTAAAGTATAAAAGATTAGAAAAATTATCTCTATGGATAGCTTCTAATTTTGCCATTAATAGGTTATTATCAATTGGAGTGTTTAATACATTAAGTGCCCCATTTTTTAAACACTTTAGTTCAAAGTCTGTGGTAAGATTATCTGTAAATATCACAAAAGCAGTATTTGGATTGAAAGTTGACTTAAGAATGTTCACACATTTTTTTAAACTATTTTCATAGAGCATGACTAGATTGTAAAATCTTACACTTAAGTGATAGGTGAAGTCATCAATATCTTCTGCTCTATCAACAATATATAATTCTTCATTTTCAATATTATTAATTATTTCAGAATTAACATTATAAGTTAACAATCTCATAGATTAAACTAGTGCCTTTTATTGTATATTTTGTATTTTATATGTAAAAAAAATACAATATTTATGTAAAAAATAAACATAAACTGTGGTGAATATATCATAAGTTTATTAACATAAACTTAACTTAATGAAATACAACTCATCATAATTTTAATTAAATTCATGAGTTTTTAAATACTTTATTTTGAAATATTTAAGGGTATGATAATATCAAAACATGCACCTTTATAAAATTTTCCATTAAAAGTATATTCATCATTTTTAACAGTAATTTCACCTTTCATACCATTTGTTACAAGGTTATAACTCATATGAAGACCAAGACCTGTTCCTTGAGATTTATGTTTGGTTGTAAAGTATGGTTCAAAAACTTTATTTAAAATATCTTCTTTAATACCACCGGCATTATCTTTAAATTCTATAATAACATTATTATTTTCAACTTTTTGAGATATAAAAATATATCTATTATCTTCATCATTATTTTCCACTAACGCATCTTTTGCATTATTAAATATATTCATAAAACATTGAATGAGTTCATTTGGATAACCCTGAATATGAATATTTTCTTCTAAGTCTAAAATTATATTAATACTATTTCTCTTAATAGTAACATCAACAAGTTTTATAAAGCTATCAGTATCATTTTTTAAATCAAATCGAATAGGTTTTGTATCTCCTTTGATAAAATTTCTAAAATCATCTATGGTTTGTGATAAATATTGTGAGTGTTCATTAATTATTTCACAATACTTATAAAACTCTTCATCTGTAAGTATTCCCATCTCTTTTTGTAGATGCATACCTGAAGCACTTGTTGAGATAATAGATAAAGGTTGTCTCCATTGATGAGCAATATTTCCAATCATCTCACCCATACTTGCAAGCTTAGATTGTGATATAAGTCTAGATTCTCTATCTTTTAGTTCTGTCACATCAATAATAGAAGAGATTCTTACCTCTTGATTATCAATAGAGATATTAGTTCCTTTGACTAGTGCTGGAGCTTTTGTACCATCCATTTTAAGAATATAAGCTTCATAAAGGTCAGCAGAATCTAATAAAATCTTTTTTTGTACTAATTCTTTTGACTCTTCTGCAACAAACTCTAAAGGGTTTTTCCCTAAAGCATCTTCTTTTTTTTCTATTTTAAACAGTTCCATCGCTGCTTTATTGAAGTCAATACATTTATAGTTTTGTGATACTATTATTGCTTCTATTGTACTATTTATGACACTTTCTATTTGATTGTGAGATTTTTCAAGTTTTTTTTCTTTTTTAATGAAGTAAAAAATTACGAATAAAATAATGAGAACAAATAATAATAATTGGACATTAAAGAAAGAAGTTGTTTCTAAATCATTTGCAAACAATGATGTATTTAAAACCATAAATAGTGAAAAAAAGATGTTAAATAATACTTTCATAAGTGTCTCTTTAAATTTTATAATCTAGTTTATCATAATTAAGTTATGATAAATATAAGAAAATAAGTTATATGTATAAATAATTTTAAAATAAGAAATAGATTTACAATAATTCTTCTTGAGGAACTCCTATATAATAGCCTTGTGAATAATCAATTTGAAGTTCTTTAATAGTATTTGAAATCTCTTCAGTTGCTACAAACTCTGCTATAGTTTTATAGTCCATTTTTTTAGAAAAGTTAATTATTGTTTTTACTATCTCTTTCATATTTTCATCATTATTAATATTTTTTATCATACTACCATCAATTTTAATATAGTCTGCTTGCAGTTTTGCTAGATATTCAAAGTTACTGTAACCTGTTCCAAAATCATCAATAGCAACTTTACAACCTAAAAACTTAACTTTTTGTATAAATTTTTGTACAGTTTCAAACTCTTCTATACCTTCACTCTCAACAAGTTCTAATACAACTTTATGTGCTATTTTATATTCAGAAAGCATATTTTCAAGGTAGAGACTTACTTCATCATCAAGAATATCTTCAATTGTTAGGTTGATAGAAAATTCAATATCTAAATCTTTAAATTTTTCAAATGATTTTTGAATAACTATTTTTGTAATCTCTATATATTGTCCAGAAGACTTGGCAATATCAAGAAAATAAAATGGTGATATAATAGACCCATCTGTATCTTTTAATCTTACAAGAGTCTCATATTTTTCAATTTGATTTGTTACATTATTATAAATAGGTTGATAAAAGGTGATAATTCTATTTTCATTAAGAGCTTTTTTAACTTTTTCTGTCCATTTTATATTGTTCTCAAATTTCTCTTCAATTCTTAAATCAGGAGAGTAAGAGAGAACCTTTTTACTAATATTTTTTGCATATTTATTAACCATCTCTGCTGTTGATAATATCACATCTTTATCACAAGAAGATATCCCAGATGTGGTAACAATATCAAATGATTTTACATCTGTTTCTATTACAGACTCTATCATTTTTGCATTTAAGTGTATGATAAAATTTGTAAATCTATCACTACTTAATGTGTAGTTATGGATTGCAAATTTGTCGGAGTGTAGTCTATAAAGTTCAAATTCATTTGTAAGATTTTCTTGTAAAAGTTTTGAAAATTTAATAATAACTTCATCACCTAGTTTATGTCCATAAAAATCATTAATTTGTGAAAATTTATCTATATCTATTACCGCAATGTTATTTACTATATGTTGATTAATATCAAGATTTAACTTATATCTATTTCCTACTATACATAATGGATCTTGTGTTGCAATAGTTGTAAGATTTTTTCTTTGTTCGATGAGTTCTGTTATCTCATGACGAATAGCTAAATATTCAATGATTGCACCTTCTTGATTCATAATAGGCATAATAGCTATATCAACATCATAATATCCACCATCTTTTTTTTTGTTTCTTAAAATACCTTGCCAAACTTTTTTTGCCTGTATTGTAAGCCAAAGTATTTTAAAAGTTTCTTTTGGTTCATCATCACTTCGTAAAAGTGAATGAGGTTGCCCAATAACTTCTTCTTCAGTATATCCAGAGACATCACAAAAGTTTTTATTAACATAAGTAATATTTCCTTTTAAATCTGATTTTGAGATGATATTATTCACATTCATAGCTTCTAAATATTCATTAAAAATAATAGTTTTTTCATCAAGTTTTTTTGAAGATTCTAATACTCTTGTTGATAAAAGTGAAGGGATATATGCTAGAATAAGACCAATTGGACCACTAATAAGAAGTACAAAAGCCATGGTATCTAAGACCTTATGAAAAGTGTTCTCTTTAACTTCTTGAATTTTTTTATCTTTTATTTTTAAGACTAATGCTAATTCTTGATCAATACCCACCTCTTTATGAATCTTTTTTGAATGTAAATATTCCGTATCATAATGATAACTTCGCAAGATACTTGTAGTATAATCAGATAAAAATTTTTCAATATTCACTTTGTCTAAAATATACTTCGACCAAGAAAAATCAAACACTTGGCTATTTAACTCATATTTTCCTATTAAAAAATCACCATTCATATCCATAATTGAAACGAGATAATGATCAGATTGGGCAATGGTATTTAATATATCTTTCATAAAAATATTAAGGATTATTATCCCTTTAAATTCATTGTTATCAAAGATGGTTTTTACAAATCGTAATGTTGGCATATAAGGCTTTACTACTTTCCCATTTTCCACATTTAAATCTATATCTGATATCCATATTGGACTATTTTCAGGAAGGGTAGATGTTTGTTGGAAATAGTATCTATTTTTTTTATTTTGGAGTGAACTATCTTCTACAATGTGATAATTTTTATATTTTTCATTTCTCTCTAATCGAATATTTTCCATTCCATTTTCATCTATATATCTTACTTGCATAATATCATTATCTGAAGATATTATTTGTTCAAAAAGAGATATTACATTTTTTTTCTCATTTTGGTTTTCTATATAACCTTTAAAAATATTGTTATTTGATATAGAATACAAATACTGTTTATTTTTGTCAATATTGTATTTTAAATAGTTTATTTTTCTTTCCATTAAAGCAGTTGCTTCTTTATGCATCTCTGTTTTAATATATCTATCTTCATAATTGTAACTTACTATAAATGATATTGCTGCAATGACAGTGGCAAAAAATATAAATAAGAGTGCAAAAAAAAGTTTTAATAATAAAGGGTTTTTTAAAAAATTGTTAAATGAAAATGTAAATTTAGACATAGTATATCTCCCATATTTGTACATCACTTATTATAGTTTAATTATATTTAATATATGTAATAATTACATATAGAAATAGTTTTTTATTAAAATTTATAAAATAAGTTATAATTATTTATAGCTTAAGTAAAATAGGGATAAAATAGCTATATAGGATGATGTTAATATAAAATATTTAGGGGTTGCATGAATATATTAGAGGGTGTAAATAGTCAAGAAATAGTAAAGTTAATATTAAATAATAGTTATAATTCAGTTGTAATTACTGATGCGAATTTAGACTTACCTGGTCCAAAAATTGTATATGTAAATGAAGCTTTTACTAAAAACACAGGTTATACATTAGAAGATTTAAAAGATAAAACCCCAAGAATTTTTCAAGGCAAAGAAACAGATCATGAGCTACTGAAAAATCTCAAGGAAAAGTGTAGAAAAGGTGAATTTTTTGTTGGAGAAACGGTTAATTATAGAAAAGATGGGTCAAAATACTATGTTCAATGGAATATCTCACCTATTAAAAACGATGCGGGAGAGATAATATATTATATCTCAATTCAAAGAAATGTAACAAAAGAGATTGAAACTATCAAAACATTGCAGAAGATTTTGGATTTGCAAAAAAACATTGTAATAGTAACAGATGGAAAAAAACTTTCTTATGTGAATGAATCTTTTAACAACTTTTTCGATGTAAGTAGTATGGAAGAGTTTTTAAAGATTGATGATTGTGTGTGTAGCCGTTTTAGTGAAGTAAAAGGATTCTATTATAAAAAAACTGAAGATGAAAATTGGATTGAAAATATTGTAAAGCTTCCCCATGAAGATAGGGTAGTAAGTATGCTAGATGGCAAACTAATCCCCCATGGATTTACAGTAAATGTAAATCATTTTGGTGATGGGAGTAGTATCATCACTTTTACAGATATTACATCGACCATTGGAGAAAAAGAAAGTTTTAAACACAAAGCTTATCATGATAAATTAAGTGGAGCATATAATAGAGAGTTTTTGTATATGCATTTTGAAGATTATAAAAAAGAGGTTGAGAAAGCAAACTCCCAATTAGGATTAATTTTATTTGATATTGATTATTTTAAAATGGTAAATGATACTTATGGACACAATGTTGGGGATGATGTGATTAAAAAGATTGTAAACACAACTTTGAAGCAAATAAGAATTGACGACAATTTAATACGATGGGGTGGTGAAGAGTTTATTATTATAACACAAGCAGATAATATTAAAAACTTGGAAGCAATGGCAACTCATATTAAAAATAATATAGAAAAAGAAACTTTTACACCAGTACCACAAGTTACTGCAAGTTTTGGAATTACGCTAGGGGTAAAATCTGATAGTTTAGAAACACTTGTAAAAAGAGCAGATGATGGATTGTATCAGGCAAAAAGAGCTGGGCGAAATAAAGTGGTCGCAAGTATTTTACAATCGTAATTATTTTGGCAACTAAAAATTATATCTATCAAAGATGTTAAAATTGTGGTTAATAGGTCTGTAAATAATTATTGTCTATAATATTATAATAAATAAGTAAGGATACTCGTTGTTAAAAAATCTTTATAAAAGTAGGATATTTGTAGTATTGACTTTTCTTATTATATCTTTTGGTATGTATTTATTGATTGATTATTTAAAAAATAATGAAATAGAACAATATAAATTGGATACTTATAGAGATAAAGTGTTAGAATCAAAAATATACCTACACACTCTCATTAAAGAAAAACAAAATGCAACATCAACTATTGGTCTTGGACTATCTAGAAATAGTGATATAATCAAGGCATTAAAAAACTCTTCTATAAATCCTACATTACTTAAAGATTACTCTAAAAGACTCAATCAAAATACGGACTTTAAGAATGTTTGGTTTCAGCTTGTAACAAAAGAGGGTATCTCAATACAAAGAAGTTGGACAAATTACAAGAACGATAAAATCTCTTTATCCCGAAAAGATTTACAAAAAGCGTTAATAGACAAGCAGATGTTAAATACAATAAGTATAGGAAAGTTTGATATGACATTTAAAGTTATTGTTCCTGTATATGATGTGGATAATATAACTTTTTTAGGTATGGTTGAGGTGATTACTCACTTTAATTCAATCGCTAAGAACTTAGAAGAGAAAAAAATAAATACTATTATATTAGCAGATAAAGTTTATAAAAAACAACTCACAAAAGCATTAAGTAAAACTTTTATAGATGATTATTATGTAGCAAATTTAGAAGCTAAACAATATTTAATTCATTATTTACAAAAGTATGGAATGGATAATTATTTTAAAAATCTCACAGTAGATGATTTTTATATAGATTATGATCTCAATAGTGTGGTAAGTTATTATAAATTAATAGATAACGAGAATAATTCAAGTTTAGGACATATTCTACTTATTCAAAGTATTGATAAAATAGATATTAGTAAAATTTCATATATTAAATATATTCATAACATTTATCTTTTATTTTCAATTATTATTTTAATTTTAGTATTTTATATTTTCAATGCAATAGAGATTAAAAATATAAATGGAAAATCATACTCTTTAAAAATATTTTTAACTATGTTTGTTATGTATCTTCTATTATCTGTTACAATATATCAACTTGTGAAAATAAAATATATGGGAGATATTGAAAGTTATAAACAAACAGTTATTAATCAAACACTTCTAGAATATAACTCAATTGTTCAAAAAAATAGAGATATTTCAGAGTTTATATTTTCGGAATTATTAAATACAGATGAAATAAAACAAGTTTTTAAAAGTCAAGATAGAGAAAAACTTTATGACATATTGCTAGATAAATACAAATCATTGAAAATTAAATACAATATACGACAATTACATTTTCAATTACCTGATTGTACAAGTTTTTTACGAATGCATAAACCAGAAGTTTATGGAGATAACTTAAAAGGAATTAGACAAAGTGTAGAATATGTAAATAGTAGCTTAAAACCATTTTTTGGTTTTGAAGAGGGGCGAATTTATAATGGTTTTAGATATGTGTTTCCTCTTTTTGATAATCAAAATAATCATATTGGAAGTGTTGAAACAAGCTTTGATATTAAAAGTTTTATAGATAATTATATGAATCTTTTTGAAACGAAAAGGGTAAATTTTTTAATTAGTAAAAAAGTTGTAAAAGAGAAAGTTTTTAAGAATCAACAATCAAATTACAAACAAAGTCCAGTTGAAGGTTTTTATTTTGATAGGTTAATTATTGAAAGGCTTGAAACTTCAACATCAAAAATCATGCAACATAAAGCTTCTAAAGAGATATTTAAAGAAGTATCTCAAAAAATATCTCAAGGGAGTCCATTTTCAGTTCATTTTGATGAGATAAATGAATTAACGGTTATCATACCTATTGTTAATAAAATTAGTGGAGAGATTGTTGGGTCATTAAATGTTTCTAAAAGTGATAAATTTATTAAAAATAGGCTTCAAGAATTTATGCAACTTATAGTGATAATTTTAATTGTACTTGGTTTTATTATGTTTTTTATTTATAGAGAATATTTATCAAAAATGAAAGCTAAAATAGAGTCACAAAACAATCAAAAGATTTTAGATTCTCAAAAGTCTTTTATTCTTATTACCGATGGCATTAAGATAAAAAGGGTAAATAAAACTTTTTTAGAGTTTTTTCAATATGATTCATTAAAAGATTTCACCCGTGCTCATGATTGTGTATGTGATTTTTTTCTTGAAGAAAAAGGGAAAAATTATATTTTAAAAAATATGGGTGAGTTAAATTGGTTTGAATATATGATTCATAATCAGGATAAAACATTTCAGGTGAAAATTTTAGATAAGAATAAACAAGCGCATATATTTTATATTGAATTTGATGTAGAACATAAAATATATGAGAATAATTATATTTTAACTTTTATAGATATAACACATTTAATAAATGTAGAAAATCAACTTTTAAATTCTGAAAAAATGGCATCTTTAGGAAATATGATTGGAAATATTGCTCATCAATGGAGACAACCTTTATCTATAATATCTACTTGTGCAAGTGGCGTACATATGAAACAACAATATGGACTGCTTCAAGAGGGTGATATTGAAAAAAGTATGGATTATATAGTGCAAAATACACAATATTTATCTGAAACTATTGATACTTTTAGAGACTTTATCAAAGAGAACGAAAGCAAAGAAATAAGTGCGATTAGTATTGGTGAAGCTATTGGTTCCGTATTAAAGATTATGGAAGCAACATTAAAAAACAATTATATTAATATTGTTTTTAATAACAATGGAAACTTTACAAAACTTATGGCAAAAGGTGAATTTATACAAGTTATTACGAATTTAATTAATAACGCAAAAGATGTTTTAAAAGAGAGAAAAATAGAAAACCCACAAATAATAATAACTACTAAACAAGAACACAATCACATTCTGATAACAGTAGAGGACAATGGTGGTGGAATTGATGAAGATATTATAAAGAATATTTTTGAGCCATATTTTACTACAAAACATAAAAGTATGGGCACAGGGTTGGGATTATATATTTGTCATAAAATAGTCGTGGAGAGTTTTGAAGGTGATTTAAGTGTTCAAAATACTTCGCTAGGTGCTGAGTTTTCTATAACTATTCCTTTAGATAAATTAAATAAGTAATAATTTAGAGTAGATAAGTTAATATTTTGCAACTAATGAGGAATTTATTATGAATATATTTATAAAATTTTTTTTACTGTTACTAATTGTAGGGAATACACTTTTCGCACAAAATTCAAAGCTCGATAAAATTATAGAAAATAATACACTAAAAGTTTGTATCTGGCCAGAATATTATGGTATCTCATATTTAGATAAACGAACACAAAAGTTTGTTGGAATTGATAGTGATTTAGCATATGAATTAGCAAAAGATTTAGGGGTTAGATTAGAATTTGTGCAAAGTTCTTTTGCGAACTTAATTGAAGATGTTACAACGCAAAAGTGTGATATCGCTATGTTTGCAATAGGAAATACCCCTTTAAGAAGAGAAAAAATTCGGTTTACAACTCCTCACTTATCTAGTGATATTTATGCAATTACAACAAAAACAAATCAAAAAATCGAATCATGGGAAGATATTGATAAAAAAGGAGTTGTTGTTGCAGTGGCAAAAGGAACCTATCATGAACCTGTAATGAAAGAGAAGCTTCAATATGCAAAACTATTAGTAGTAAGTAGTTATCACGCAAGAGAACAAGAAGTTCAAGCAGGTCGTGCAGATGTATTTATGACTGATTTCCCTTTTGCAAAAAGAATGTTAGCTAAAACAACATGGGCAAAACTTATTCTCCCAAATAAAACATACCATATGACACCATATGCTTGGGCTACAAGTTATGGAGATGAGAAGTTCTATAATAGAGTAGAACAATTTATTCATGATATTAAAAAAGATGGTAGGCTTTTAAAAGCGGCACAACATAATGGTCTTGAACCAATAGTAAAATTACAATAGAAATTATTTGAAAAATATTTATAAAATAGTATTAATTTCTGTATTTATTACCTCCATAATTGCTGGAGGTATTCTTTTGGCAATGAATATATTAAAAGATGAGGCTATAAAAAACCATATAAAAATAGCTGACTTGTATTCCAATATTTTCTCTGAACAACTTACTCAAACTTTTAATTCTATTGAACATACAGTAAGTGGATTATCTTTTCTTTTAGAAGATACAAATGAAGCACTTTTGGAAAAAAAATTTGACGATATACTTTCTACAAATCCATATATTCGTTCTATTAATATTATCAATAAAAATAAAAAAATCATTAAAAGTTCAAATAGTGAAAATATAGACTATGAGGTTGATACAAGTAGTTATTATCCCATACCTATATTTGATAAACATATTTTGCGATTTGGTGATTTACAACAAGGGAGGGATATATCTCAAAATGATGAAGAGTTAGTTTATATTCCAATAAGCAAAACTATAACAACACAAAATAGTGAATATATTGTAATAATGACAATAAATATTTATAATTTTGTCAATAGATATATTAATTTTACCTCGAAAAATGTTGATCATATTGATATTATAAGAGTTGATGGGAAATTGCTTTTTACTACAGATAAGGAAAATAATAGTAACAATAGTATAGTAAAAACAAAACTTTATAAAGAATCAATAGAAAAAAATATGGTTTCTGGAAAAGAATTTATTGGAGATAAAGAGTACTTGAGCTCATATAAGTTATCAGAGATTTATCCATTAAATATAGCTGTTAAATTAGATTATAAAAGAAGTTTACATGAATGGGAAGAGAAACGCTTTTTAGTAGTAGTTTTACTCATTTTTTTAATTCTTTTATGTGGAGTACTTATTTTAGCACTTATTATGAAATATAACAAATCAAGAAACAAAGAGTTGTTATATGAAAAGGAGAAAAATCAAAGTCAAAAAAGATTTCAGATTATATTTGAACAGAATAATTTTTTAATATCAATAGTAAAAGTTGATGGTACAATTCTTCAAATTAATAAGAAAGTTGAAGGATTTTTAGATAAAAAAAGAGATGAAGTAATTGGTTCAAAATTTTATAATCTTTTTTGTTGGGAAGGTGAAAGTCAAAAATGGATAAAAGAACATATAGTCTCATATACTAAAAACACAATTATTAAAAAAGAACTTAATGTAAAAGATAGAGATAATATGGAGCGTTATTTTGATGTTGAGATAAGTTCTATAGAGTATGAGGGAAATATTGAGTTAGTTATTATGGGAGTTGATATTACTGAAGATAAAATCAAAGAAGATAACCTTAAAAATGCTTACACTGTTTTTGATAATACAAATGATGGGATTTTAATAACAGATAAAGATGTACATATCGTAGATGTTAATAAAGCTTTTACTAAAAATACAGGATATACTCTTGAAGAGGTAAAAGGGAAAAACCCAAATATATTAAAGTCTCAACACCACGACAGTGTATTTTATAAAAAAATGTGGGAAGCTTTAGAAAAAGATAATTTTTGGCATGGAGAAATTATTAATAGAAATAGTGATGGTTCATTTTATGTGGAACTTCTTACTTTAAATAGAATACTCAATAAAAATGGTGAAGTTAAAAACTATATAGCGGTATTTACAAATATAACAAAACAAAAACAACAAGCAAAACAGTTAAAAGAGAAAGAACAAATACTATTTCAACAATCAAAAATGGCTTCTATGGGTGAAATGCTTGAAAATATAGCACACCAATGGAGACAACCACTCTCAGTAATATCAACAGCAGCAAGTGGTATCCAAATGCAAAGGGCATATAATATACTCGATGAAAGTATAATGGATAAATCTTTAGAACTTATAGTTTCCACTACAGAACATCTTTCGGGTACTATAGATGATTTTAGAAACTTTTTTAAACAAGATAAAGAAAAAACAGAATTTAAGATAGGAGATTCTATTACGAAGTCTCTTAATATTGTAAGTTCAAAGTTTAAAAATAGAAATATCGTTATACAACAGGATCTTGTGGAGATTAAAGTTTTGGGATTTGAAAATGAACTTGTACAAGTTATTATGAATTTATTAAATAATTCAAGAGATGCATTAGAAAAAATTGATATAAATGATAGAATAATTTTCATTAAAACTTTTATAAAAAATAAGAAAGCTTATTTAACAATACAAGATAGTGGAGGGGGAATACCTGAGGATATTATTGGTAAAGTATTTGAACCATACTTTACTACTAAACATCAAGCACAAGGGACAGGAATAGGACTGTATATGTCTGCAGAAATTATAGCAAAACACATGAATGGGGACTTAGAAGTAGAAAATAAAGTTTTTGAGTATAATGATAAAAAATATAAAGGTGCCTATTTTGTAATTACACTTCCTTTAAATGAGACTTTACAAACTCATAATATATAAAAAGATAATTAAAAAATATTTTTTAGCTACGAATAGATAAATTATTTGTTATAATAAATTTAAGAATACAAAGGAGATATTATGGCAAAGATAGCAATAACAGGGGCGAGTGGTTTTGTTGGGTCAAATTTAACAGATATTTTTCATCAAAATGGTCATGATGTGATAGCTATTAAAAGAGAAGATTTAAAAGAGATTGAATTGTTATCTAATTTACTTGATGGTTGTGATGCTGTAATAAATCTTGCAGGTGCTAATATCATTCATCGTTGGAATGATGAGTATAAAAACCTCCTTTATAGTAGCAGAATTGGTACTACAAGAAATCTTTTTAAGGCTATAAGCAATACCAAACATAAACCTTCTATTTTTATCTCTACAAGTGCCGTTGGAATTTACGACAATCAAGCTACTTATGATGAAAACAACTGTAATTATGGAGATGATTTTTTAGCAACTCTTTGTAAAGAGTGGGAAAAAGAAGCGCTCAAAGTTCAAGAACTAGGTGTACGAACTGTTATTTTTAGATTTGGTATCGTAATGGGAGATGGAGGGGCTTTAAGTAAAATGTTACTACCATTTAAACTTGGACTTGGTGGAACTATAGGAGATGGGAAACAAGCATTTTCATTTATTCACATTGAAGATTTAAAAAATGCTTTTGAGTTTGCTTTAGAGCAAGATAACATAGAAGGTATATATAATATGACAGCACCAGTTCCAACTACAAATTATGGACTGACACAAGCACTGGGTCAAAGTTTACATAGACCAACAGTTTTACCAGTCCCTTCTTTTGTTTTAGACTTGATTTTTAGTGAAGGTTCCAAAGTCTTAACAGATGGTCAAAGTGCAGTACCACAAAGATTATTAGATGCAGGTTTTGAGTTTAAGTATAAAAATATAGAAGATACTATAGAAAATTTAATAGGTAAGAATTAAATAGTTTTGATAGTATATTTGAAGTTCCGAAATGGTATCATAACACTATCATGATAACAAAAGATTCAATTGAAAACTTAAAAACTCACCTTGATGTTGTTGATATAATATCTCAATTTATAGAGTTGAAAAAAAGTGGTGCAAACTTTAAAGCTTGTTGCCCTTTTCATGGAGAAGATACTCCCTCTTTTGTAGTAAGTCCAGCTAAACAAATCTACCATTGTTTTGGGTGTGGAGTAGGTGGCGATAGTATTAAGTTTGTGATGGAGTATGAAAAGCTATCATACCCTGAAGCTATAGAAAAATTGGCTTCCATGACCAATGTCTCTTTGCAATACGATAATGATGGGAAAAAAGTTGACTTATCTATTATTACAAAAGTAAATAATCATTATCAAAAGCTTTTAGTATATCACCCAAACGCAATGGATTATTTAAAAAGTAGAGGGGTCTCTTCCTCTTCCATTGAAAAGTTTGAAATAGGTTATGCAAGTAGTTCTCAAGATACTATTAATTACCTCAAAACAAATTTTTTAAACCTTGCTGATGCAAAAGAATTTGGAATTATAGATAGTGGACAAAATGGTCTTTATGCAAGATTTATAGACAGAATTACTTTTCCTATATATACAATAAATGGAAATAATGTAGGGTTTGGTGGTAGAACAATCACTGGACACAATGCAAAATATGTAAATTCACCACAAACGAAATTTTTTAACAAATCAAGATTATTGTATGGGTATCATATTGCAAAAGAGTTTATTTATAAACAAAAAACACTTATAGTAACAGAAGGATATCTTGATGTAGTGATGTTACATCAAGCAGGCTTTACAAATACTGTTGCAACACTAGGAACAGCACTCACCCAAGATCATCTTCCTCTTTTAAAAAGAGGTGAACCAAAAATCATAGTGGCTTATGATGGAGATAAAGCAGGACTCAATGCTGCATATAAAGCGAGTTTGCTTTTAAGTCATAGTAATTTTAATGGGGGAGTTGTTATATTTAAAGAGGGACAAGATCCAGCTGATATGGTTGTTGCAAATAAAATGGATGAATTAAACTCTATGTTTTCAACTCCTCAACCTTTTATTCCCTTTGTATGTGATTATATAATTCAAAAATATGATTTAGAAAATCCACAAGAGAAACAACAAGCATTAAAAGAATCAAATGAATTTTTAAAAACATTAGATCCAATACTGCAAGAAGAGTATCAAAATTTAATTGCACGAAAACTTAATGTAAATTCTCAACTAGTACAAGTACAACATTTTAATAACCAAAGGGTTAATCAAGTTAATTTAACATCAATAAATATATCTGAGTTAAGCATTATTAAAACAATTCTTGATAATCCAATATTTTTAGAAGTAGTCAAAAAAGAGCTTCAACCAGATATGTTTGAAACCCATGCAAATGAGTATCATATGTTATTAGAAGATATAAATGACTCAAATTTACATGGGCTAATGTTGAATGAACATATAATATCTTACACACAAGAAGAATTGGAAAATCAACTTAAAATACTCCTTGTACCATATTATAGAAAAAAATTACAACAATTAAAGTTTGATGAAACAATAGATTTTAAGATGAAAGCTAGAAAAACGGTGGAGCTAAAACATAAGCTTATTGAATTAAATCAAAAAAAACTTATTTCTGTTTAAAAGAATTATTAATTGGTTTCGTGTATAATTGCAAAAATTATAATAATAAAAGAGGAAATTTATGGAATTATTACATTCAGATAGAGCACCAGCAGCAATCGGACCATATTCACAAGCAGTAAGAGTAAATGGATTATTATATACATCTGGTCAAATAGCATTAAAGCTAAATGGCGAGATGGTTGAAAATGATATTAAAAAACAAACAAGACAAATATTTGCTAATCTTGGTGCAATTTTAGAAGATAGCCATACAAGTTTTGAAAATGTTGTTAAAATAAATATTTTTTTAACAGATATGAATGATTTTGGTGTAGTAAATGTAATAATGGCAGAAATTTTTGGACACCACAAGCCAGCACGAAGTACAATTGAGGTGTCAGGGTTGCCTAAAAATGCGATGATTGAGATGGATTTAATAGCAACAGTAGCTGATTACCATTAAATAAATTCTCTTAAAGAAAGTTTAAAGTATATTTCAGTATAATTCGCTTCATAAATTTTAAGAGGATAAGCTAATGTACGCAATTATCAAAACAGGTGGAAAACAATATAAAGTATCAGAGGGTGATATTCTAAATATTGATTTATTAAGTAAAGCACCTAAAGAAACAGTAGAATTCACAGAAGTAATAGCTGTAAACGACGGTAAAGCATTAACAACTGGTGAAGCAGTAGCAAATGCTAAAGTAACAGCTGAAGTTATCGTAGAAGGAAGAGACAAAAAAGTTGTTATCTTCAAAAAACGAAGAAGAAAAGATAGTAAAGTTAAAAGAGGTTTCAGAAGAAACTTCACAAAAGTTAAAATTACTAAAATAGCAGCATAAGGAATATAATATGGCTCACAAAAAAGGTCAAGGTAGTACTAATAATAATAGAGACTCAGCTGGTAGAAGACTAGGAGTTAAAAAATTTGGTGGAGAAGCAGTAGTTGCAGGTAACATCATTTTAAGACAAAGAGGTACAAAAGTACATGTAGGTGCTAATGTTGGAATTGGAAAAGACCACACAATTTATTCTTTAATAGATGGTGTTGTTAAATTCGAACAAAAAGATAAAAAAAGAAAGAAAGTTTCTGTTTACGCTTCGTAATCAAACTTTTTTAACGACTTGAATTTAAAGGGTATTGAGGAATTTTCCTTGATACCCTTTTTTAATTAGATATAGTGCTAGGTGCTAAGTGCTAAATGTTAATAAGACTTAACATTTAGCACTCAATACTTAACACTCTTAGGAGAATTATTATGTTTGTAGATAGTGCTAGTTTTTCAGTTAAATCTGGAAAAGGTGGAGCAGGATGTGTTTCATTTAGAAAAGAAAAATTTGTAATCCAAGGTGGACCAGATGGTGGAGATGGTGGAAGAGGTGGAGATGTTTACTTTGAAGTTGACAACAATACTGATACACTTTCAAACTATAAAGGGTGCCATAATGTAAAAGCAGATAATGGTCAACCAGGACTAGGGCGTAATTGTAGTGGAAAATCAGCAAAGCCTATTGTACTAAAAGTACCACCTGGAACAATTGTTATTGATGAAGAAACAAATGAAGTGTTATTTGACTTAACTGAAGATAAACAAAAAGTATTGTTTCTTGAAGGTGGAAAAGGTGGACTTGGTAATACACACTTTAAAAACTCAAGAAATCAAACACCAACTTATGCACAGCCAGGACTAATGGGTGAAAAAAGACTTGTAAGACTAGAGTTGAAACTTATTGCAGATGTTGGAGTTGTGGGGTACCCAAATGTTGGAAAATCAACATTAATATCAACAGTATCAAATGCAAAACCACAAGTTGCAAACTATGAGTTTACAACACTAACTCCAAAATTAGGAGTTGTTGAAGTGGGAGATTATAACTCTTTTGTAGCAGCAGATATTCCAGGTATTATTGAAGGTGCTGCTGAAGGGCGTGGTCTTGGAATAGAGTTTTTAAAACATATAGAGAGAACAAAAACACTTCTTTATATGATAGATATGGCAAACTACAGAGAGATGTTAGATCAATATAAAGTTTTACAAGAAGAGGTTGCGAAATTTTCACCAGAATTAGCAAGTAGAAGATTTGCAATTGCTTTAACAAAAATAGATGCAATACCAGAAGAAGAGTTAAATGAAAAAGTTGAAAGCTTTATAAAAGATATAGGGCTAGAGACTACAAAAGAAAATAGTTTTGCATTTGAAAAAGGAAAAAGTTATTTTCTTCAAGATTTAACATATAATAGATATGATGAAAGTTTACCATATTTTGTACTCCCGATATCTTCTGCAACAAAACAAAATATAGAACCTATTAAATTTGCATTGTATGATTTAATAAGTAGGGATAGATGCGAAGACTAGTACTTAAAGTTGGAAGTGCAGTTTTAACACAAGATGGAAATATTGCACATAGAAGATTAGATAATTTAGTTGAATTTATTGTAAAGTTACAACAAAAATATGAAGTGATACTTGTGAGTTCTGGTGCAGTTGCAGCTGGATATACACTTTTGAATTTAGATAAAAAAGTTGTAACAAATAAACAAGCTTTAGCTTCAATTGGACAACCTTTATTGATGCATACTTATAGACTAGAATTTGAAAAGTATGATATTATATGTTCTCAAGTTTTAATAGAAGCAACGATATTCTCAGACACCATAAGATTAGCACATGCAAAAGATGCTATTAATACACTATTAAAAAACAAAGTTGTTCCTATAATCAATGAAAATGATGTAACAGCTGTAGAAGAACTTGTATTTGGTGATAATGATCAACTAGCGGCGTATGTGACACATTATTTTGATTGTGAGCTTTTGACTATTTTAACTGATATTGATGGCTTTTATGACAAAAATCCACATGAAAATGATGATGCAATTTTACAAAAAATTGTACATTCGATTGATGGAAAACAACTAGAACAAAAACACAGTGCAAATAGTGAATTTGCAACAGGTGGAATAGTGACAAAATTAAAAGCTGCAGATTTTTTAATTAAAAATAAAAAAAAGTTGTTTTTATCAAGTGGTTTTGATTTGTCTAGTGCACAAGAATATCTTCTTGATGGTATTCATAACAATGGAACTTTATTTACAGCTTAATACAAAAGGATAGATTTATGCATAAAAAACAGCGAATCGTTTTTATGGGGACACCAGATTATGCCACTACTATTTTTCAAGAATTATTAGAAAATGATTATAATATTGTAGCTCTTTTTACCCAACCTGATAAACCAGTAGGGAGAAAACAAGAACTTACTCCTCCACATATAAAGAAATTTTGCTTGGAAAATGGATTAAGTTTACCAATATGTCAACCAAATTCTTTAAAAGATAAAAGTGTTATTGAAAATATTGAGGGACTTAATCCTGATATTATAATTGTAGCTGCATATGGTCAAATATTGCCACAAGATATTTTAGATATTGCTCCTTGTATTAATCTTCACGCATCGCTACTTCCCTCATATAGAGGAGCAAGTCCAATACAACAAAGTTTACTCAATGATGATAAATTTACAGGTGTAACAGCTATGAATATGGATATTGGACTTGATAGTGGTGATATTTTAGGATATAAGTATGTTCAAATAGACAAAGATACAGTTGTAGCAGAATTATTTGATAAGTTATCAATAGTTGCTGCAAAACTTACCGTTGAAATCTTAGAAAATTTTGAAAAAATTGCACCAAAAAAACAAAATATTTCTCTTGTTTCCCATTGTAAAAAAGTAAATAAAAAAGATGGATTAGTTGATCTTAAAGATGCAAAAATTACATATAATAAATATAGAGCATATAAAACATGGCCTGATATATATTTAGAAAATAAACTTAAAATAAAAACTTGTGAGCTAGTTGAAACAGATTCAATTAATAAAGCAGGAGAGATTATAGCAATAGAAAAAAAATATATAATTGTAGGGTGTCAAAAAGGTACAATAAAAATTATAGATGTACAACCAGAATCTAAAAAACAGATGGAAGTTGTTGATTATATTAGAGGGGCGAGGTTAGAAGTTGGAGATAGTATATCTTAAGAGTATAGACTCTACTCATAAATATTTAAAAAAATTTATTGAAAGCAATGGATATAAAAATCCATTAGCAATTGTAACTCAAAACCAAACTGATGGGATAGGAAGTAGAGATAATAAATGGATTGGTTCAGAAGGAAACCTATTTTTTTCTTTTGTTATTGATAAAAATTTGATTGCAGATGATTTACCTGTACAATCTTATTCTATCTATTTTAGTTTTGTATTAAAAGAGATATTAGAAAAATATGGTTCATCTATTTGGTTGAAATGGCCAAATGATTTTTATATAAATCAAAATAAAATTGGTGGAACAATCACAAACATTAAAGGTGATTTAATATTTTGTGGAATAGGACTCAATCTAATCAATAGTGATACTACTTTTGGTTCTTTAGATATAGATATAAATGTAAATAGTTTGTTGAAAGAGTATTTTTCTGATTTAAAGAGAAAAATAACTTGGAAGCAAATTTTTAGCAAGTTTTCGATAGAATTTGAAAAAAGTAAAGTGTATAAAACAACAATCAATGATAAAAAAGCCTCACTAGCAAAAGCAGTATTACATAGTGATGGCTCTATAACTATAGATAATAAAAAGGTATTTAGTTTAAGATGACGGAAGTTATAACAATCGCAAACCAAAAGGGTGGAGTAGGGAAAACTACTACTGCTGTTAATTTAAGTGCAGCATTAGCCCTTGAAGGGAAAAGAGTTCTTTTAATTGATGCTGACCCACAATCAAATGCAACAACAAGTCTTGGATTTCATAGAGATTCTTATGAGTACAATCTCTATCATGTTATGTTAGGGACAAAAGAGTTAAAAGATATTATTTTAGATGTAAAAGATATAGAGAATCTTTTTGTTGCACCGTCAAATATAGGACTTGTAGGAATTGAAAAAGAGTTTTATAAAAATACAAAAGATAGAGAGCTTGTATTAAAAAGAACGATTGATCCTATAAAAAATGATTATGACTATATAGTTATTGATTCGCCTCCTGCTTTAGGACCACTTACAATAAATACACTAAGTTCTGCTACTTCAGTATTAATACCAATACAATGTGAGTTTTTTGCACTTGAAGGTTTAGCACAGCTTTTAAATACAGTAAAACTTATAAGACAAACTATTAATAGACAGTTAGAGATAAAAGGTTTTTTACCGACAATGTATAGTGCACAAAATAATTTATCAAAGCAGGTATTTTCTGATCTTGCAAAACATTTTGAATCAAAATTGTTTAAGTTAAATGATGAGTCTTATGTTGTGATTCCACGGAATATAAAACTAGCAGAAAGTCCTAGTTTTGGTAAGCCAATTATGTTGTACGATGAAAAATCAAGTGGAACTAAGGCTTATACTAATTTAGCAAAATCTATTTTAAGATAAAGGGTTACTTATGGCATTGGGTAGAGGATTAGGTGAATTATTAGGAGAGATTGAAACAGCTTATGAAAATAGTAATGATATTAGCAAAAGTGATATTATAGAGATACATGTTGATGATATTAAGCTGAACCCTTACCAGCCAAGAAAAATATTTAATGAAGAAAAAATTAAAGAACTGAGTGATTCAATAGTTAGAAATGGTTTAATCCAACCAATCGCAGTTACAAGAGAAAATGATCAATATCTTTTAATAGCAGGTGAACGAAGATTAAGAGCTACAAAATTAGCTGGCATTACGCTTATAAAAGCAATTATTTTTGATGTTGACAATGCTAAACTACGAGAATTAGCACTTATTGAAAATATACAAAGAGATGATTTAAATATAATAGAAGTTGCGTATTCATATGCAGGTTTAGTAAATGATTATAACATAACACATGAAGAGTTAGCAAAAATAGTTTCAAAAAGTAGAAGTAGTATATCAAATATTCTTAGGCTTTTAACATTAAGTAATTATGCTCAAAAAATGTTAGGAAGTGAAAAAATCACCCTTGGACATGCAAAATTAATTGTTGGCTTAACTGAAGATGAGCAAACTTTGATAGTAGATTCAATAATTGGACAAAAATTAAGTGTAAGAGAAACAGAAATTCTTGTAAAAAAAATCAAAGATTCTACAATAAATACACAAGATACTGTACAGAAAATAAACAACAAATCAAATATTGATTATAAGCCTTTAGATACCTTAAAAAAAGAGCTTAATGAGAAAAATTTAGAAATGAAAGTGGATAAAAATTATTTTAAAATTAAAATCAACTCTCAAGATGATATAAAAAGTATACTAAATTATTTTCAAAAACAATAACAATCATAATCAGCTTTAATATAAATTATAGTTTCCTTTCGATACAATACCCGCAAGTTTTAGTGTAACTAAACTGTAAAAATTGTATGGAGAAATAGATGTTAGACATAAGTCCAATATTGCTACTTGGTTCAGCTTTAGTGTTTTTATTAGTACTTGCAAGGCTAAATAGCTGTCTTTACAAGCCTTTATTTAAGCATATGGAAGATAGAGATTTACAAATTAAAACAGATTTGGAAAACTCTAAAAGCAATGCAACAGAGGTAGAAGGTATGCTTGAGGAAGCGAATAGTATTATTGCTCAAGCTAAAAAAGAAGCTTTTTCAATTCGTGAAAAAGCTAAATTAGAGGCTAATGATTTAGCTGAAACAAAATTATCGGAAGCAAAAGTTATGATGGATGGTAAATATGACCAATTTATCACTGCTCTTGCAGAAGAAAAAGTTGCTTTAGAAAAATCTTTAGTTTCAAACTTGCCTCTATTTAAAGAAGGCTTAAAAGCTAAGCTAAGCTCAATATAAGGTGGTAGAAAGAATGAAGAAAATTTTATTTATGATGTTAGTTACATCTCCATTGGTATTATTTGCTAATGATACAGATGTTCAAACTGATATTTTAGAAAGAACAGTTAACTTCTTTATTTTCGCTGCTATTATATATTATTTGTTAGCAGATAAGTTAAAAACTTTTTTTACTGATAGAACAAAATCAATTCAAGCCGAATTAGATAAAGTTCAAGAGATGGTAAAAGAATCAGAAAAAAAAGTTATTGATGCTAAGCAAGAAATTGAAAATGCAAAGAAAATTGCAGATGATTTAGTATCAACTGCAAATAATGATATAGAAGCAATAAAAAGAAAAATAGAAGTTGCTATTGAAAAAGATATAGCTAATCTTTCAAAAAGTTTTGATGAAAAAACAGAGCTTGAAACTAAAAAAGTTAAAAAAGAAGTGGTTCAAAGTGTGCTTGATCAACTATTAAGTGATGAAAATATAGATTTAACTCAAGAAGAGTTAACAAGTATTGTATTAAAAAAGGTTGCTTAAGATGATTGAATTAGTTGCAAAAAGATATGTTAAAGCTTTGATGGCTCAAAGAGATAACGATAGTTTGAACTCTGTTTATAGTGAATTAAAAACAGTAGCATCAGCATTTAATGATGAAAAATTTGAATCAATTTTAACTTCAACAGATATAACAGTTGATAGTAAAATTGAGCTTATATTATCATTTTTAGATAATGGAAGTGCTGCAGTAGTTAATTTAGTAAAACTACTTGGTGAAAAGAAAAGATTAGATATTATCCCAGAGATAGTAAAAGGTTTAGACAAAGAATTAGCAGTTTTAAATAACTCTTATACTGGAATTGTTTATACAAATAAAGAGCTTAGCTCTGATGATATGGAAAAATTAAACGGACAATTTTCTAAAAAATTTAATGTTAATTTAGAACTATCTCAAAATGTATGTGATTATGATGGTATAAAAGTTGATATAGATGGACTAGGGTGTGAAATTGGTTTCTCTAAAGAGAGATTAAAATCACAAATGATTGATCATATTTTAAAAGCAGTTTAGACACGACGCAGTGTGCGTTTTGATTTATAAAAAAAAGGAGAATTTGAATGAGTACAAAAATTCAAGCAGATGAAATTAGTTCTATAATTAAAGAAAGAATTGATAATTTTGAATTAAATGTAGATGTCAACGAAACAGGGAAAATCATATCTTTCGCAGATGGTATTGCAAAAGTTTACGGATTAAAAAATGTTATGGCAGGGGAAATTGTTGAGTTTGAAAATGGTGCTAGAGGTCTTGCATCAAACTTAGAAGAGTCAGCAGTTGGTGTAGTTGTATTAGGTAGTAGTGAAGGTTTAAGAGAAGGTACATCTTGTAAAAGACTTGGTGAACTTCTTGAGATCCCAGTTGGTCCTGCTGCACTTGGTCGTGTTGTAAATGCACTTGGTGAACCTGTAGATGGTAAAGGTGCTATAGAATCTTCTGAAAAAAGATTATTAGAAGAAAAAGCACCAGGTATTATGGCTAGAAAATCAGTTCATGAACCTTTAACTACTGGTATTAAAGCTATTGATGCACTTGTTCCAATTGGAAGAGGTCAAAGAGAGCTTATTATTGGTGATAGACAAACTGGTAAAACTACAGTTGCTATTGATGCTATTATTAACCAAAAAGGGCAAGATGTTAAATGTATCTATGTTGCTATTGGTCAAAAAGCATCTTCAGTTGCAAATGTTGTTGGTGCTTTAGAAGCAGCAGGTGCTATGGAGTATACAACTATTGTTACTGCAAATGCTGCTGAATCTTCTGCACTTCAATTTTTAGCACCTTATGCAGGTGTTACTATGGGTGAGTATTTTAGAGATAATGGTCAACATTGTTTAATTATCTATGATGATTTATCTAAACATGCTGTTGCTTATAGAGAGATGTCACTTCTTTTAAGAAGACCTCCAGGTCGAGAAGCATACCCAGGGGATGTTTTTTATCTACACTCAAGACTATTAGAAAGAGCTGCTAAAGTTAATGATGAATTAGGTGGTGGTTCACTTACTGCTTTACCAATTATTGAAACTCAAGCAGGTGATGTTGCTGCGTATATTCCAACAAATGTAATCTCTATTACAGATGGACAAATATTCTTAGAAACAGAGCTATTTAACTCAGGTATTAGACCAGCTATTAATGTAGGTTTATCTGTATCAAGAGTTGGTGGTGCTGCACAAATTAAAGCTACAAAACAAGTTGCAGGTACACTAAAACTTGATCTTGCTCAATATAGAGAACTTGAAGCTTTTGCTCAATTCGCTTCTGATTTAGATGCTTCTACAAGAGCACAATTAGAAAGAGGTCAAAGAATGGTTGAGCTTCTAAAACAAGGTGTAAATAAACCACTTGTTATAGAGAAACAAGTTGCTGTTCTTTATGCTGGTGTAAATGGATTTATTGATGATATTGATCCTGCAGATGTTGTTAAATTTGAAGCTGGGTTCCATGACTTTATTGAATCTAAATACACAAGTTTATTAACTGACTTAAATGCTAAAAAGAAAATTGATGATGATATTAAAGAAGTTCTTGAAACTGCTATAAATGAGTTTAAAACAATCTTTAAAGCAGACTAAGGATAATCAATGGCTAACTTAAAAGATATATCAAGACAAATCAAAAGTGTTAAAAATACACAGAAGACAACAAAAGCTATGAAGCTTGTTTCTTCTGCAAAGTTAAGACGAACACAACAATTGTCAGAACAAGCAAAAAGTTATGCTTTAAAAATTAATGATATTTTATCTGAAATTGCTACAAGAATAGCAAATGTTCAAGATGAATCAAATATTAGTCGAGCTTTTGTTCCTAATGAAAATCCAAAAACAGTTGATATTGTTTTTGTAACAGCTGATAAAGGTCTTTGTGGTGGTTTTAATATGACTACTATAAAAACTGTAAGAAACTTGATTGAAGAATACTCTTCAAAAGGTGCTACAGTAAGACTAAGAGCAGCAGGGAGAAAAGGTATTGATTACTTTAATTTTCAAGGTAGAGAATTAACTGATAGTATTGTTGGTTTAACATCTGCTCCAACTTATGAAAAAGCATCAGATTTTATTGCTGATGCTTATGAAGAGTTTAATACTGGTGCAACAGATAAAGTAATAATGGTATACAATGGATTTTTAAATATGCTTACACAAGAGCAAAAAATAAAAACTATTTTACCAGTAGAACTGAACTCTGTTTCAGTAGAGCAAAAATCATCATCTATGTTAGATGTAGAGCCAGATGATGATGAAGAGATTTTAAATGAACTTACATCAAAGTATGTTGATTTTAATATGTATTACTCTTTGATTGATTCGTTAGCAGCAGAACATAGTGCAAGAATGCAAGCTATGGAAAATGCAACTAACAATGCAAAAGAGAGAGTTAATGATTTAACAGTTGAATTTAATAAAGCAAGACAGGCCGCAATTACAACAGAATTGATTGAAATCATTTCTGGTGTTGAGTCGATGAAATAAGTAAAAAGAAAGGAATAGGATATATGGAAGGTAAAATTATTCAAATTATGGGTCCAGTTGTAGACGTCGAATTCGACGGATACTTACCTGCAATTAATGATGCAATCGAAGTACCTGGTACTAAAGAGAGATTAGTACTAGAAGTAGCTGCTCACCTTGGTGATAGTAGAGTTAGAACAATTGCTATGGATATGACAGAGGGATTAACAAGAGGAACTAAAGTTGTTGCAACAGGTGCTCCAATTATGGTACCAGTTGGTGAAGAAGTTTTAGGAAGAATTTTTAATGTTATTGGTGAACCAGTTGATGATGGTGCTCCAGTTAGTGCTGATGCTCCAAAATGGTCAATTCACAGAGAAGCTCCAAAATTTGAAGAACAATCAACTTCAACAGAGATGTTTGAAACAGGTATTAAAGTAGTTGACTTACTTGCTCCTTATGCAAAAGGTGGGAAAGTTGGACTATTTGGTGGTGCTGGTGTTGGTAAAACAGTTATTATTATGGAGCTTATCCATAATGTTGCGTTTAAACATGATGGTTACTCAGTATTTGCTGGTGTTGGTGAAAGAACTAGAGAAGGAAATGACCTTTATTATGAAATGAAAGAGTCAAATGTACTTGACAAAGTTGCTTTATGTTATGGTCAAATGAGTGAGCCTCCTGGTGCTAGAAATAGAATTGCACTTACAGGTCTTACAATGGCTGAGTACTTTAGAGATGAAAAAGGTCTTGATGTACTTATGTTTGTTGATAATATCTTTAGATTTGCACAATCAGGTTCTGAAATGTCAGCACTTCTTGGAAGAATCCCTTCAGCAGTTGGTTACCAACCAACACTTGCAAGAGAAATGGGTATGTTACAAGAAAGAATTACAACAACTAAAAATGGTTCTATTACTTCAGTTCAAGCTGTTTATGTACCTGCAGATGACTTAACAGATCCAGCTCCTGCTTCTGTTTTTGCTCACCTTGATGCAACAACAGTTCTTAACAGAAAAATTGCTGAAAAAGGTATTTATCCTGCGGTTGATCCACTAGATTCAACTTCAAGAATTTTAAGTGCTGATGTATTAGGTGCTGAGCATTATGATACAGCTAGAGGTGTACAATCTCTTTTACAAAAATATAAAGACCTTCAAGATATTATTGCAATTCTTGGTATGGATGAATTAAGTGAAAGTGATAAACTTGTAGTTGATAGAGCAAGAAAAGTTGAAAAATTCTTATCTCAACCATTCTTCGTTGCTGAAGTATTTACAGGTTCTCCTGGTAAATATGTTGAATTAGCTGATACAATCAAAGGATTTAAAGGTATTTTAGATGGTACTTATGACCATATGCCAGAAAATTCTTTCTATATGGTTGGTGGAATTGATGAGGCTATTGCAAAAGCTGAGGCTATGAAAGCAAAAGCATAATTGCTTAAAAAGGTATAAATATGGATACAATTAAATTATCAATAGTTACACCAAATGGAGAGATATTTAACAGTGATGTTAAATCAGTAACTCTCCCTGGAAAAGAAGGAGAGTTTGGAGTACTGCCTGGTCATGCTTCACTTGTATCTTCTTTAACAGTTGGTGTGATTGAGATACTAAAAAAAGATGCTTTAAAAGAAGCTGTTGCAATTAACTGGGGACATGTAAAAGTTTCTGAAGATTCTGTAGATATTCTTGTAGATGGTGCTGTTGCATTATCTGAAGGGCAAGATTCTGATATGTCTGCAAAACTAGAAGAAGCTAAAGTTTTAGTTAATTCAGTTCAAGATTCAAATGTTTCAATGGCAGCAGTTGAATCAAAAATCAACTCATTTGCGTAAATAGTTTAGATGATAGATTCAACTCTAAATTATTTGGGGGGTAGTAGTGCAATATCCATAGGGGTATTAGTACTATTATCATTATATTTTATCCTTGTTTTCTGGATATTTATTTATAAATACTTCAAACTATCATCTGACGTTGCTACAGAAATCAATAATTTAAACTCACTGCTAGCTAGAGAATCAACAATAAATCCACTTTCCAGATTAGGTCAATGTTTGAGTAGAACAACAGTAAGTAAAGAATACTTAAATGTGTGTGAAACTACATTAATCAGAGATGCGAGTAGTGGAATATCATGGCTTTCAATTATATCTTCAACAGCTCCATTTATTGGATTATTTGGTACTGTTGTTGGAATACTAGAATCATTTGCACGATTTTCTACTGCAAGTAAAGTGAGTTTTGCTACTATTGCACCAGCAATTAGTGAAGCACTTGTTGCGACAGCTGCTGGTATTTTTGTGGCAATATTTGCTTATACATTTCACCAAATACTAACAAGAAAGGTTTATGAGTTAAATACTTATTTAAAATCTCAAATAGATATTATTCTTAGTAGGAATTAAAGTAATGTATGACTACGATAAAAAACCTGATTTAAACATCACACCTTTGGTGGATGTTATGTTAGTACTCCTTGCTATTTTGATGGTTACTGCACCTGTATTAGAATATGAAGAAAATATAAATCTTCCAAAAGGTAGTAAGTCAGTTAAACTTCAAGAAAATAATAAAATAGATATCCTTGTCAATGCTGAGAAAATAATCAATATTAATAAAAATAGTAAATATAAGTTTACCAATTTTTCTGATAATTTTGTATTATTTGCTAAAGATAAAGATAGAAATACTCCAGTGCATATAAGAGCTGATAAAAATTTGAGATATGAAGATGTTGTTTATATTTTAAAAACAGTAAAAGAAGCTGGTTTTTTTAAAGTTGCATTGATAACAGATGGTTGATAAAAAAAATTTATATATTTCTGCTGTTTTAGCTTTATTTATCTATGTTTTTTTAGTATTATTATTACTCTTGTATCTTAAAGAGAGTAATATTAAGAAAATTGATGCAGTATCAAAAAATACGGTATTGCAACTAGATATTGTATTTGACACCCCCGTTAATACAAAACAAACACTCAAAATAAAAAGTGAAAACAATACAAAATTAGCACAAAAAGTTGTGAAAAAAACAACATCAAATAGTTTGAAGCAAAAATCTGACTTAAAATCTTTATTTGCAGATGTAAAAACCAGTGCAAAAAAAGTAAACAAAGAAAAAATTTTAAATGTTAAAAAAAGTAGTGTTTCAAGTAGATTCAAATCTAAATTTGAAAAAGAAAAAAAAGTTAAAGATGTTGTATTGTCTGACTTATTAGAAAAACAAAAGGTGAACAATGTTAAAAAAGTAGTGTTAAGTGAATCTAAAAATGAAACGGATCCCTATTTTTCTAAAATTTATCAGATGCTCTCTTCACGCTGGAATCCAACAGTTTTTTCAAATAACTTAAGTGCTAGAATACTTGTAACAATATCAAATAATGGGATTTTTAGTTTTAAGTTTATACAATACTCTGAAAACATTGGTTTTGATAAACAGTTAAAAGATTTTTTAAACAGTGAAAGTTTAAAAAAATATCCAATCAATCCAAATGAAAATGCTACAAATATAGAAATATTATTTCAATCTAAAGGATAAAGTATGAAAATAAAACAGATTTTAATATGGTTGCTATGTGTAAACTACTTATTTGCATTAGATGCAACAATGGAGATTATAAAAAATAAATCTACATTACCAACAATAAGTTATGCAATATCCACTGATACAATAATAGAAAATAATCTTGATAATAAAATATTAGCATTAGTAAAAAAAGACTTATTAGTTAGTGGGCATTTTAATAACAATGATATGGTTATAGATAACAACTATGAACAAATAGCAGACTATAAAGCATTACAAAAAAATGGGATAGATTTATACTTAGTATTACAATTAAAAAAGAATGAACAAGATGGAATAGTTGTAAATACTAAATTGTATGACATAAATTCTAATAATTTAGTATTGAGTAAATCCTATGTTACTAATGCATCTGTACGGTATCCTTTTTTATCTCATAAGATTGCAATTGATATTAATAGCTATTTAAATGCACCTTCAATAGAGTGGATGGATAAGTTTATAGTATTTTCAAGATATTTAGATTCTAAAACGAGTGAAATAGTTGTTTCAGATTATACTTTAACATATCAAAAAGTAGTAGTAAAAGGTGGTTTAAATATATTTCCTAAATGGGCGAATAAAGAGCAAAGTGAATTTTATTTTACTACATACAATTACGCAAAACCAACTCTTGTAAAACAAAATCTATATACAACTAAATCTGAAAAAATATTATCAAGTGATGGGATGATTGTATGTTCTGATGTAAGTAAAGATGGAACAAAACTTGTTGTGACAATGGCTCCAAATTCTCAACCAGATATTTATGTTTATGATATCATCAATAAATTAAAAACTAGAATCACACAGTATAATGGCATTGATGTGGGTGGTAGTTTTGTTGAAAATGATTCAAAAATAGTTTTTGTATCAGATAGATTAAAATACCCAAATATATTCGCTAAAAAAATAGGACAAAGGGGAGTTGAACGACTTGTTTACCATGGCAGAAATAATTCACAATGTTCAACAAATGGAGATTATATTGTATATGCTAGTAGGGAAACAGACAATGAGTTTGGAGATAATGTATTTAACCTTTATTTGATGTCAACATATAGTGACTATGTACGAAGATTAACAACAAACGGTAGAAATCAATTTCCAAAATTTTCATCAAATGGCGAATCAATTTTATTTATTAAAAATGACACAAAAAGTTATTTAGGAATTATACGACTTAATTACAACAAAAGTTTTTTGTTTCCACTTAAAAGTGGTAAGTTACAATCAATAGATTGGTAGTTATATTCGTTTAAGTATCAATAGTGTAGAATAACAAGAACTAAAATAAATGGGGAAAATTATGAAAAAAATTATGAAAAATACATTACTAAGTATTTGTGCAATAGGGTTGTTAGCAGGTTGTAGTTCAAAAGATGTAGAGTATGATAACACAGCATCAAGTAATACTCAATCTGTTGATGATAAAGCAGGTCAAATTGCTGGTTCTAGTGAACAATCAGTTGGAAATAATACAGAAGTAATTACAGATACATTAAAAGCAGTTACAAATGAAGGTGTGAATACTGTTGAAAGTGAAATTGAAGGAAATACAGTATTACTAGAGTCTGTACATTTTGCATTTGATAAATACAACTTAACTGATGATATGAGAGAAGTTGCAACATCTAATTACAATAAAATTAGTACAACACAACAATCATACGAGGGTCTTAAAATTAAATTAGAAGGTAATTGTGATGAGTGGGGAGCTGATGAGTATAACTACGCATTAGGTTTAAAAAGAGCAAAAACTGCAAAAGATGCTTTAGTAGCTGATGGAATAGATGCAGAAAAAATAATAATGGTTAGTTTTGGTGAAAGTAATCCAATATGTACACAAAAAAATGCAACTTGTTGGAAAATGAACAGAAGAGTAGATTACAGATTACTTCCATAGTTTGAGAGTATTGATTGATTAAAAAATATATATATTTATTTTTCCTATTTAGCCCTTACATTTATGCAGAGCAGTCTGTCTTTGGTGCAGGAGACCTAAACTCTCCCACACCTTATGGGCTTACTCCCGCAGAAGAGGTAATAGTAAAAACTAAAAAGACAACAACAAATAATGAAAAAAAGATAAAAAAAGTAGATACTAAAATTACACAAATTTATGATAAAGTTGATGGCTTAGAATCATTATTTGAAGGTGAAAGTAGAAAGTTAAACGATGTATCATTGGATATTAAACAACAATCTACACAATTAGAAATTTTAAAAAAGAACACAGATACACAGACTGAACAAATAGAACTTTTACAAGAAGATATAATATCTTTGAAAAAGCAACAAGAGTTAAATAGTGATAATATTAAACTTTTAAAAGAATCATTTGATAAAATTGTTGTTCTAGTAAATAAAATAAATAAAGAGTATGTAACAAAAGAAGAATTTAATAAGTTACTTACGATGTTAGATAAAAAACAAAGTAGTAAAACAAAAACTGCAACCAGTAAAAAGATTAGTTCAAATAAGTCAAATAAAGACTTAATGAAAGAGGTAAGAACTCTTTTTAAAAAAGATTATTTTACAAAAGCCATACCAATCTTAGAACATTTAATCAGTATAAAGCATAGACCAGCTGAATGTAACTATTATATGGGTGAAATTAATTATTATAGAAAAAATTATAAAGATGCACTGCATTATTTTAAGACAAGTATGATGTTGTATGATAAAGCTAAATATCTTCCAAAATTATTGTTGCATAGTGCAATCTCATTTGAAAAAATTGGAGATATGGAAAATGCAAATAATTTTTACAATACAATTGTAGATGTTTATCCAGATAGTAACGAAGCAGCAGAAGCTTCTAAAAAAATAAAATAAATTTAAATAAAACAAAGGAAATTAAATATGTCAAAAGTAATAGCGATAGAGTATACTCTTAATGATGCAAATTCAAAAGAGCAATTAGATACAAATGTTGGTGGAAAACCGTTAGAGTTTATAAGTGGTATGGGTCAAATCATTCCAGGTTTAGAAAAAGAGATTGCAACATTAGGTGCTGGTGAAAAAGCAGATGTAAAGGTTGATCCAGCAGACGCATATGGTGAATATAATGATGAAGCGGTACAAACTTTACCAAAAGAGCAATTTGCAGGAATTGATTTAGTTCAAGGTATGACATTATATGGAACAGGTGAAGATCAACAAACAGTTCAAGTAACTATAAAAGAAATAGGTGAGAATGATGTAACTATTGATTATAATCATCCAATGGCTGGAAAAACTTTAATGTTTAGTGTTTCTATACTTGATGTTAGAGATGCAACAGAAGAAGAGATTCAAACAGGTATCGTTGGTGGTATGGCTGCAGCTGGTGGTTGTTGTGGTGGTGGATCTTGTGGTTCAGAACATTCACATGAAGACCAAGTTGAGTGTTGTGAAGGTGAAAAGCATGGTGAGGATCACGAATGTTGTGGTGGACACGATGGTGAAGGTTGTAAAAATAGTTAATTAGCTGTTTTACAATAAAGAAATCCTCTTACACATAGTAAGGGGATTTTTTTTGTCTACAGTTTAAATTTGGGAGTCTAAACTTCTTCTAAACATAAAAAGTGCAAAAAGAAAAAATACTATCCCAATGGCAAATATATTAGCCATACTTTTCCAAACTATATCAAATCCAGCACCTTTAAATAAGATAGCTTGTGATATATCAACAAAATGACTGCTTGGCATAAAATGCATTAAAAACTGAATGATATTTGGCATACTTTCAAAAGGGGTCAAACTCCCTGAAAGCATCATCAATGGAAGAATTGTTAAAATAAATATCATTCCCAATTGGGGCATATTTTTAGCAACTGTACCCATAAATATTCCTATTGAAGTTGTTGAAAATAAAACCAAAAATGTTGCAAATAAAAATAGTGGTACTGAACCTGCTATAGGTATTTGAAGTACCCCTTGAACCATAAAAAAAAGTGAAAAGGTAACACACAACAAAACAACAATAGTTACAGAGAGAACTTTTGATAACATTATTTCTATAGAATTTAAAGGCATAACTAAAAGATGTTCTATAGTTCCATGTTCCCGTTCTCGAATTAATGCTGCACCTGAAAGTAATATGGAGAGCATTATTATATTATTGATAACTTCGTTGATACTACCAAACCAACTACTTGTGAGATTTGGATTGTATTTAAATCGAGGTACTATCGTAAGATTTGAATTAATTTGTTCCTGAGTATGTAATAGATAACTTTGTAACTCATTATAGATAATTTGTTGAATATAACCACTTCCTATTCCAGCTTGTGTCATTCTTGTTGCATCAACATTGAGTTGCAGGTCAGGACTTGTACCTGATAACAAGTTTTTTTCAAAATTAGAAGGTATAATAATAATAAATGTATATTTACCACTATCCATACTTGCATCTACTTGGGAGAGTGAAATTATATCTGGTGTATTGAATCTTGGTTTGTAAAATGAAGATATAATGCGTGTTGAAAGTGATGATTTATCTTCATCTACAAAAGCTATAGAGGCATTTTTTATTTCAGTTGATGTAGCTGTTGCACCAATATATATTGCAAGACTAAAAGAATATACTATTAAAATAAACATTATTTTATCATGCCATAAACTTTTTAATTCTTTTATCATAAGATTATAAATGTTAACAATATTTGATTTCATCTATAACTCCTGTTTTTTTAATGCTAACATTGAAAGAATAGTTATCACAAAAATAGATAGTGTTAAAATTAAAACCTCGGTGTATAATCCACTAAACTCAACAGCTTTACTAAAAATTCCACGACTTATAGTAATATAGTATGTTACAGGAAATATATCACCTATAAAAGCACCAATTCCTTCTAAAGAACTCACAGGTTCTTTTAACCCAGAAAATTGAATTGTAGGAAGTAAAGTCAATATAGCTGTACCTGCAATTGCAGCTATTTGTGTTTTTGCAAAAGAGGACATTAAAAGACCAATTCCCGTTGTAGCTATTACATATAATAAAGAGGCAAAACAAAGTGTCAAAACATCCCCTTTAAGTGGAACTTCAAACACAAATATAGCTAATAATAGAAGACCAAAAAAACTTATCATACTTATAATGACATAAGGTAATTGCTTTCCTATGAGAAATTCTATTTTGGTAACAGGAGTGGCGTAAAAATTTGTTATAGAGCCTAACTCTTTTTCTCTCACAACACTTAATGCCATTAAAATTGAGGGTATAAAAACAAGTAACATAGGTATTACTGCTGGAATCATTGCATAGATACTTTTAAAATCTTGATTGTATCTAAATCTAGATTCTATATTTGCGATACTACTTGTGTTTTTATAGTTTGATTGTTCTTGAGTTTTTTGTGTTACATAACTATTGTGAATCCCATTAACATAACCTTTCATAGTTTCTGCACGAAATGGCATTGCACCATCAATCCAAGCTGAAACCTCTACATTGTATCCTTTTTGTAAATCTTTACCAAAATTAGGGGGTATAACAAAAGCTACACTTATATTTCCACTTTTCATCTCTTTGTCAAGTTCTTTTTCTGAATGAAGTTCATTTTGTTCTAAAAAATACCTAGAACCAGAAATATGTTGAATATATTCTCTACTTTGGGGAGATTTATCATAGTCTAAAACTGAAAAGTGTAAATCATCCACATCTAAAGAGATACCATATCCAATAATAAACATTAAGATTACAGTTCCAACTAATGCAAAAGTGAGTCTTACAGGATCTCTTATTAATTCTAAAGATTCTCTATAGCTGTAACCAAATAGCCGTAATGCACTAAAATTTTTGTTTCTCTTTTTTTGATTTTTTGTTGTTGATATATTTATCTCTTGTTTATTACTAATAGAATTTTGTTCTTGTTCTACACTGGCATCTTCTAGATAAGATATAAAAGCATCTTCAAGATTTTCTTTTTGTTTAGATAGTGTGAGTTTTTTTGGTGTATCACTTGCTAAAACTTTTCCTTGATGCATTAAAGATATTCTATCACAGCGTTCACCTTCATTCATAAAATGAGTTGAGACAAATATGGTTACATTATCATTGCGCGCAAGGTCAATTAAAAGTTCCCAAAAGTTATCTCTAGATACTGGGTCAACCCCAGAAGTTGGCTCATCTAAGATGAGCATCTCAGGTTTATGTATAACTGCAACAGCTAAAGATAATCTTTGGCGAATACCTAATGGTAAATCTTCAGCTAGCGTATTTTCATATTGTTTTAAATTAAATCGTTGGAGTGTTTCTTCTATTCTTTGATTTATGATATGATTATCTATATGAAATAATTTTGCATGGAGAGATATATTTTCTAAAACAGTTAGTTCTATATACAAAGAAAACCCTTGTGTCATATAACCTACTTTTTTTCTCATATCCAAAGAGTTTTCTTGTACATATTCTCCAAATAGCTTAGCTTTCCCTTTTGTTGGTTTTAAAAGTCCCGTAAGCATTTTCATAGTTGTTGTTTTACCACAACCATTTGAACCTAAAAAACCAAATATTTCCCCTTTTTTTATTCTAAAACTTACATCATCAACAGCTGTAAAATCTCCAAATTTCATAGTTAAATTATCGGCTTCTATAGCATAAGTATCATTTTCTTTTTCAATTTTTTCAGGGATAATAAGTTTTTTATGTCCTTTTCTTTTATGCTCTGGTAAAAGTTCAATAAATGCTTCATCAATTGTAGTAGAGTTTGTTTTATTTATTAACTCTTGGGGTGTACCATAAGCTAATATTTTACCCTCATCCATAGCAATAATATGATCATAAGATTGAGCTTCTTCCATATAAGCAGTTGCTATTAAAACACTCATATTTGACATTCTTTGGCGTATGTTATTTATCAGTTCCCAAAATTGTCTTCTTGAAAGGGGATCAACCCCTGTAGTTGGCTCATCAAGTATAAGTAAATCAGGGTCATGAATTAAGGCACAACACAATCCGAGCTTTTGTTTCATCCCACCTGAAAGTTTTCCTGCTGCTCTATCTTTGAAAGGTAAAAGCCCTGTACTTTCTAAAAGTGCATATATACGTATTTTTCTCTCTTTTTTTTCTTGACCAAATAATCGTGCAAAAAACTCTACATTTTCATACACAGAAAGTGACATATATAAGTTTTTCCCTAAACCTTGTGGCATATAAGCTATTTTTGGACAGATTGATTCTCTAAATTTATCTTCAGTTATATCTCCACCTAATACTTCAACAAAACCAGTTTGAATTTTTTTTACACCTGAAATTATAGATAGAAGTGTAGATTTACCAACACCATCAGGACCAATAAAACCAATCATTTTTCCAGATGGAATTTCTAAAGTGACATTATCTAAAGCTATTACATCTCCATATTGATGTGATAATTCACTTACTTTAGCAATAAAGTTCATCTTATTTTACACTATTTTGTAGTGTACTCTTTGGAAGGTTATTTAAACTATCAGGCCAAGGTGTAGTGGAATTTAATCGTACATATGCAACACCTGGTAGTCCTGTTTTTATTTTGTTAAAGTGTTCTTCTAATAGCTTAGAATCTATTTTTACCTTTATACGAAACATTAATTTTTCTCTTTCTGTTTGTGTTTCTATCTCTTTTGGTGTAAATTGAGCTTGCGGAGATACAAAAGTTACAGTAGCAGGAATAGCAACTTTTGGTAAAGCATCAAGTACAATTCTAGCATCTGAACCAATATGAACTAATCCTGCTTGACTAGTAGGTAGAAAAATAGTCATATAGGTATTCATTAAATCTAAAGCTACTAATACTCTACCACCACTAGAAATAATCTCTCCATTTTGTGCAATTTTATATAAGATTCGCCCTTTTATAGGTGAATAGAGTTTACTCTCATCAATTTGTACTTTTATTGTCTCTACTTGGGCAATAGCTGCATTGATAGCTGCATTTGCACTTACAACTTGTGCTTTTGAAGCTACAAGTGCAGCTTGTGCTGTTTGAAATGTTGTTTCATCTCTTTGAAGTTCTACAAGAGGGATACTTTTATTTTTGTAAAGGGTTTTTGACCTATTGTAATTAGTTGTTGCCAAGTGAAGTTCACTTTCTCTTTGTGTCACTATTGCGTTTGCATAATTTTTATTTTGTTTTGCTTGTTCAACATAAGCTAATGCCTCTTGTAGTTTTGCATTAAGTTCTTTTGTATCAAGAGTAGCTAACAATTGATTTTTTTCTACAACATCTCCCTCTTCAACACTAATATCTAACAATCTTCCTGCAAGTTTTGCAGAGATGTCTATTTGTGTTGTTTCTATTCTCCCATTTCCTTGAGCAAACTCTTGTGGTAAGCCTTTTGGTTGTATGTAAATATAGATAAAATAGATAGCAACAGCTATAAAAATGATGAGAAGATAAATGAATATTTTTTTTAATTTGTCAAACATATGTTCCCTTTTGTTTATGGAATTAGTAAGTATAAACGACTATCAGTCATTTATTAAATGATAGTATCTATTTACTGATTGGAAGCTTAAAGAAGTAAAAAAAGAGATAATATTAGATGATTAAATCTGAGTTTTATTTCTTAAAACTGATGTTCAATAAAATTATAATATAATCCGTTGAACATTTAAATAAAGATTTAAAAATTACAATAAAGTATATGGAGTAAATATGAAAAAAATCGCATTTATTTTCCCTGGTCAGGGAAGTCAATCTGTAGGTATGGGAAAAGATTTTTTCGATAATAGTGATATTGCAAAAGAGATGATAGCTAAGGCTAGTGATAGACTTGGATTTAGTTTTGAAGAGTTACTGTTTGAAGAGAATGAAAATTTAGGAAAAACGGAGTTTACACAACCTGCTATTTTACTTGTAAGTTGTATAGCATTGGAGATATTTAAATCAAAATATACTATTACTCCACAGTTTGTCCTTGGTCACTCATTAGGTGAGTTTTCTGCACTTGTAGCAAGTGGCGCTATATCGTATCTTGATGCTGTTGAGTTAGTTCATAAAAGAGGGCTATTTATGAATGAAGCTTGTGCTGGGGCAGGGGCTGGAATGATGGCACTTGTTGGACTTGATGATGCTACTGTTGAATCTATGACAGAAGCTCAAAGAGCCCAAGGTAAGAAAATATGGGCAGCAAACTATAATATGGATGGTCAAATAGTTGTCGCTGGGATTAAAGCTGATTTAGAAAGTTTAGCTGATGTTTACAAAGAAGCAGGAGCTAAAAGAGCAATCGTACTTGATATGAGTGTTGCAAGTCATTGTGAGCTTCTTTCAAGTGCAGTAGAGAAGTTAAATCCATATCTTAATGAGTTTGTAACAGATAACTTTGAAACATCAGTTATCTCAAATGTTACAGCAGAAGCTTATAATACAAAAGATGTAGCTATAGATTTACTTGGCAAACAATTAATTAGTCCAGTTAAATATAAACACTCTATTGCTTCAAAAGCTAGTGAGGTTGAACTATTTATAGAGTTTGGGAATGGGGCTGTTTTAAAAGGTCTTAATAGAAAAATTTGTAAAGAAACACCCACACTAAATGTATCTGATATGAAATCTTTAGAGTCAACTTTAGAAGCATTAGCATAATATAATACTTATAGAATATTTGGTTTTAAAAAGCTCTATGGAAGCATAGGGCTTTTTTATATTTTACTTTGATAATTTATCTTACTATTTAGTACTCTTAAAATAAGTATTTCACTTTTATTTGAAACTTTATAAAATATCAAGTAGTTTTCGTATATCAAAACTCTACAGTTTTTGTCTATATTTTTAGTTTTACACTCTACACCTAAAAAAGGATTTTGTTCTAGTAGGTCAATATATGCTTCTAGTTTATTAATATACTCTAATGCAACAGAGGGTTTGTCTTGATATATTATATTAAATAAGTTAGATAAATCATTTTCAGCTAATGTAGTGTATTCAATTTTGTGCATACAGTTTTTTTAGATTTGAAAAAATTTCTTTATGTTTTTTTTCACTTTTAGGTGAGTTTAGCCCTTCTTCTATAAGTTCATTATATATTGATAAGTCATCTTCATTATTTTTAGGTAATATTACTACTTCTACTTCTTTGTTATTAAATTCAGATGGTAATGTAATGTGTAATTGAGAGTTTTCAACATTTACAAATTTTCTAATAGCTGTCATAATTTACCTTTGTTTTTATAGCATCTATTATAACATAAATTTTAGTAATTGAAAAATAAATTATTCTAAGTAATATATAGTAGTGTAAATTTGCTATAGCCAACTAAAAATCATAATTTGTCACTTCTCGTTTTTATTATATTCTTGCTAAAAATATAGTCTTTTTAAAAAAACTCATCTAACTCCTTTAATAATTACATTTTCAATAAATGAATATTAATCCCACACATCAACTTTCACCAAGAAAATACAATAGAATTTATTGAAAAATTACCCAAACAGTTAACGATTAAAGAAGATTTATTGAATGCATTTTAGTTAAAGTAAGCCCACTTTACAAACAAATATGTTAAAATTCAAAGAAAAATTACAAGGCTTTTAAATGACAAAACTAGCAATAATGGGTGCGATGGAAGAGGAGATTACTCCACTTTTATCTTACTTTACAGATATTAAAAAAAATGACTACGCAAACAATACTTACTATGAGTGTAAACTTGGAAATCTTGATGTAGTTGTTGCATATTCAAAAATTGGAAAAGTTTTCTCTACTTTAACAGCATCAACTATGATACAAAAGTTTGGTTGTGACACTTTACTTTTTAGTGGGGTTGCTGGTGGTATTAATCCAGATTTAAAAATAGGGGATTTAATCGTTGCAAATAAGCTTTCTCAACATGATTTAGATATTACTGCATTTGGTCATCCACATGGATATGTACCAGGAGGGGAAGTATATGTGAGTAACGACACAAGATTAAAAAATATTGCTTTAGAAGTTGCTAAAGAAAATGATATAAAAATCATGGAGGGTGTAATTGCAACTGGAGATCAATTTGTTGCAGATGAAAAAAGAAAAGAGTTTATAGAAAATACTTTTAAGGCTGATGCTTTAGAGATGGAGGGAGCTAGTGTTGCTGTTGTATGTGATGCTTTAGATGTTCCTTGTCTTATTTTAAGAGCTATTAGTGATACTGCGGATATGGATGCTGGATTTAATTTTGACGAGTTTTTAGAATCTAGTGCAAAAAAGTCTGCACAATTTTTGATAAAAGTTATTGAAAAATTAGTGTAATATAAAAGTATAAATAATAAAAAAGGGTTCAACTTTTAATAGTTGAACCCTTTTTTTTAAGAAAAATTATTTTGCAGCTAACTCTTCTACTGCTTTTTTAATAGCAAGTGGTAGAGGTAAATCTACCATATCACAATCTTCTTCTAAACAACACTCACAGGCAGTTCCAGCACTTGTTTCCTCTTTGATAATTTCAATATCACTACCATGTTTTTCTACAGCGTCTTTAATCTCATCATACTCTACATCGTTACAGTTACATACTTGCATTTTATTTCCTTTTTATTTCATATAAGCTTTTATAATTTTTTGCTCAACTTTAGGTTTGTCCATATATCCTGTTTCTACATTTTCTAATCTCTTTACAATAGCAAAACTATCCTTACCTTTAACATATCCGAAAATTGTATGTCTTCCATTTAAGTGAGGAGTTTCAACAGTTGTTATAAAAAACTGACTACCATTTGTATTTGGACCTGCATTTGCCATAGCTAATACACCAGCACGATTAAACATAGCCTTTGATGTAAATTCATCTTTGAAAGATTTTCCCCAAATTGATTCTCCACCTCGACCAGTACCAGTTGGATCACCACCTTGTATCATAAATTGTTTAATAATTCTGTGAAAAATGATACCATTATAATATCCATTTTTAATATGAGTTGTGAAATTTTCAACAGCAAGTGGAGCTAAGTCAGGTCTAAGTTCTATCTCTATATTACCTTGTGTTGTTTCTAAAACAGCTATTGGATTTGCTGCTTGAAGATAAACTATACTCAATACTAAAAGTATAAATTTTTTCATCGGATTCCTTTGTGTATAAATTGAAAATAAATGATAACTAAAAAATATTAAATTTAAGTATTATGAAGTGATTAATAGTGAATTTGTTACGATTATTAATAAACTAATAAAAATTGACCCATAGTTCTAGCTTATAATATTTATTTAATATTGTTTTGATAAAATCACAAGATTTTAGTTAAATTACACAAAAAGGAAGTTAGATGTTATTAAAAGAAAAATACACACCGATGTATTTTTTAGCAGCACTTGGTGCTGGAGGTTTATCCGTATCGTTTTTTATGTACTTAATGTTTTTGATTCCACATCCGAAAACACCAATGACTACATATGACCATGTTATGCCAACACTTATGCAAGGAGATTGGCTTTCATTTGTTACAGCATTTTCTTTAGTATTCATTATTGCTTTTGCTTATTTTCATTTCAAACTGTTGGTATGGAATATCAAACAATATAAAGCTTTTAAAGAAACAGAAGCATTTACTACTTTAAAAAACAGTAATGCTGAAGTTACTTTAATGACTATGCCACTTACATTTGCCATGACTATAAATGTATGTTTTGTTTTAGGTGCAGTTTTTGTACCAGGGTTGTGGAGTATTGTTGAGTACCTTTTCCCATTTGCTTTACTTGGATTTGCTACTGTTGGGTATTTTGGGATTAAGTTTTTTATGGTTTATTTTGGTAGATTATTAACAAAAGGTGATTTTGATTTTACAAAAAACAATAACCTATCTCAGATGATCTCTATTTTTGCATTTTCTATGATAGCTGTTGGATTTGCAGCACCTGGGGCTATGAGTCATAATATTGTTATAAATGCTATTGGGATTTTTGGAGCGATATTTTTTGCATCTATCTCGATACTTCTTGTGACTATCAAACTTATACTTGGATTTAAAAATATGTTTGAACATGGTATCTCAGCAGAAGCTAGCCCATCTTTATGGATTATGATACCAATTTTAACACTTCTTGGTATTACATTTGTACGAGTTAGTTTTGGATTAGACCATCACTTTGGACAAGAGTTAGCGAAAGCTTCATTATTTACACTTACAAGTTTTGTAGTTGCTTTACAACTTATTTTTGGTATGTTAGGTTACTCTGTGATGAAGCAACTTGGGTATTTTGAAACATATATTGGTGGTGATAAAAAATCAGCTGTAAGTTTTGCTCTAATTTGTCCAGGTGTTGCATTTTTTGTATTTGGTATGTTTTTTATAAATATGGGACTTGTTATGAATGGAGTTGTGGAGATAAAATCTCTAGCATATTTTATACTTATGTTACCATTTATATTTATACAGTATAGAACTATAATCGTATTTTTTAAATTAAAAAATAAATTTACACTTTAAAATAGTTACAATAAATATTTCTAAAGGGAGAACTAGTTTCTCTCTTTTTTTGTTTTGAGTATATTGCGTATTAATAATCCTACAAAGATTAAAGCAATACCACCATTTATTAAAGCGTTAGTAGTAGCTCCATCTATATAAAAACTATAAGCTAAATAGGTGAAAATACCACTTATAACCAAACACATAGGTTACCTTTTCTGTTGTCTTTTATTTTTTAGTTCTATATTCATAGTGTCATTATTAGAACGAATTCTTACATCACTGTATTCTTTTAAAAATTTAGGAAGTTTTCTCCCATTTACTTTTAAAATATCAGCAACTAAAACATCAGCAATTTTTTGTTCTTCCAATCCTTGAACTTCTACAATAAAATCAAATAAAAACTTTGCAACTCTATCAAGTGAGATTTGCCAAGTAGAGAAAGTTTGAGCATAAAGCCAATTACTAAACTGATAAAAAGTTTCAAAAACACTTTTATTTTCCACTAAAAGTTCAAAAGTTTTTATGAAGTTTCCACTATTGTAAACAATATCCCAAAATCTTGAAAATCTTTTGAGTTTTTGCATCTCTTTATAAGGGATTAAATTATTGGATAAAATATCATAAGGGGGAATATCACTATAAATCATACCATGAATCTCATCGTGCCGATTAAGTGTTGTTCCTGAAAGCTTTTTTAATACTCCCACTTGAATTTCACATTGTGTTATTGATGCAAGTTTATCTAAATTTTCTCCAAAACTTTCCATACTTTCCCCTGGTAAACCTATAATTAAGTCCACATGAATATGTGCATTTGTTTGATTTTCTAAAAAGGATAAATTTTCTTCAATTTTAGGAATATTCAGAGTTCTTTTGATATTTTTTGCAATATCCTTTTTGAGTGTTTGAATACCAACTTCAAGTTGCAAACTATGTTTTGGAAAAAGTTTGATTTTTTCCCTTAGATTTACAGGAAAATTATCAGGTATCACTTCAAAATGAGTAGTAAATCCCTCCTTTTTATCTAAGAAAAAATCTAAAAGTTTTGTAGCAACCTCAATATTAAGATTAAAAGTTCTATCAATAAATTTAAACCCTCTAGCACCTCTTTGCCATAATATTTCAAATTCATTTAAAAGTTCATCCACATCAAAATCCCGTACTTTTTTATCAATAGAAGATAAACAAAATTCACAATTATAAGGACAACCTCTTGAAGCTTCCACATAGATATGTCTATTTTGTATATCGTTATCTGTGTAGTATTTATATGGAAGTTCTATTGTACTTACATCTAAAAGTTGAGGATAAAAAATTTTTTGTTCAATCTTATTTTCATCAAGTATATTTTTACAAAGAGTATAAAACTGAATTTCACCTTCCCCTTGAATAATATAATCTGCATCGTCTAGATTTACCCTAAAAGGTGTATAACTGACCTCAGGCCCACCTAAAATAATTATAGTTTGTGGACTTACTTTTTTAATTATATGGATAAGTTCAGATACATCAGATACATTCCAAATATAGACACCAATCCCTATTATTTTTGGATTTTGAAGCAATAACTTTTCTGCTATATATTGCATATTTTCATTGATTACATATTCTTGTATTGTAGTGTGATTTTGTAGTTCATGTAAGTTTGCATATAAATATCGTAATGCTAAACTTGAGTGGGAATATCTACCATTGAGAGTAGTGAGAATTATATCTGACAAAATCTTCCTTAGTTGAGTGTTTATTTTGTATTGTATCTAAAAGAAGTTTATAGGAGTTTTTTGGAGCTGTGTTATATTATTATAAATAAAGAGACTAGCTATTAAAAGCTAGCCCATTCGTCATCATCAGAATTATTAGTAGGTTTAATAGTTTCTAATTGTTTTGATGGTTTTGATTGAGGTTGAGATACTGGTTTTGGAGTATCTTCTTTTTGTGTATCTACTTGTTTTGTTGATGTGCTTGCTGAAGCAGTTTGGTGTTTATCCATAGTTTTTGCTTTTACATCATTTTTACCAACAAATTCTTTAGCATCAGCATCACTTACCACTAATTTAGCAATCTTATCTGTATCAACAGCAACATCATGTGTTTGTGAAGCTATCATAGCATTTTGTTGAGTTTGTTGGTCAAGTGAATTTACAGCATCATTGATTTGTTCTATTCCTGTAAGTTGTTCTTTTGAGGCCATCTCTACATCTTTGATTAAATCAATAGTTTTTGAGATATTTTCATTTAATGTTTTATATCCATTTATCATCTCATCAGATGTCTTTTTCCCACCATTTGCTTTTACTGTAGCATTTTGTACTAAAGATTTTATCTCATTTGCAGCTTCTGCACTTCTTGAAGCTAGATTTCGTACCTCTTGTGCAACAACAGCAAAACCTTTACCAGCTTCACCTGCAGTTGCAGCTTCTACGGCTGCATTTAAACTTAAGATATTTGTTTGAAATGCTATTTGGTCTATTACTGTAATAGCATCATTAATTGCATTTACCTCTTTATCAATCTCATCCATAGCTTTAGTAGTTTCATTTGCTAAAGCTTCACCACTTGTAACAGATGTTGTTACTTGTGTTGCAAAGTTTGACATTTTGATTACATTTTCTGTATTACTTGATATATTACCTGTTATCTCTTCTAAAGCTGCTGCTGTTTCTTCTAAAGCTGCTGCTGCTTCATTTGAGTTTTGGTTTAATATATCCACATTTTTCAATAAAATATCAGAACTATTATCTAGAGTCAATCCATTTGTTTTGTTTTCTACTAGCATAGTTGTTATAGCATCACCTAGTGTATTTACACCATTTGCAAGTTTAAGAAGATGTTCTTTAATACCATCAGTTTTTACTCTATTCATATAATTGCTATTAGAATATTGTTCTAGTACATCTAATACATTATCAATATTGAGTTCAATATTTACAGCCATCTGGTTAAGAAGTCTTGTAAGTTCTTGTAAGGCTGGATTACTACTTTGTGTTTCAACACGTCTACATAAATCACCTTGTTCAAATTCACTTAGAACTGTAATTGTATCATCAATTACTTGTCTGTCTTCATCTATCCCTTTTTGTGTTTTTACAATATTTTCATTTACAATTTTTGCCATCTCTCCAAACTCATCTGTTGTAGAGTCGTTAAGTCTATTTACTTGTGTAGTTTCTCTATTAAGATATTGGAAAAATTGATTTAATCCTCCACTAAAGTCTTTTAGTGAATTAACAATAATAGAAGATATTACAATAGATATAATTATAAATATTATTACTGAAATTATAGATATTAGAAGTAATATATTGGTTAATGTGCTTTGAGCTTCTTCTTTAAGTTTTATAGCACTATCATTTATCAATGTCAAATCTTTTTCTAAAATTAATCCTGTTTTTGACATAGTTCCTATAATAGTAGTTATATTACTTGATTCTTTCTCTATGCCATTGTTAAAGTCATCTATTCTTAACTGAGAAAATTGATTAAAATATTCTATATATTGTTGTGATAATTGTAAAATAGTATCACACATATCTCTATTTTCTTTTAGACCTAAAGTAGGTTTTAGTGTAGATACTAAAGAATCAAGTTTTTTAAAGTCTTTTCTTACTTGTTCCGCCTTTTGATTACTAGGTGTTCGTAAAAATTGATAAACAGAGATTCTCCCTTTTAAAACTTGTTGAATAAAAACATCTGTTTGAGATGCTGCTGCAACCCTTGAATTTACTAAATTATTATAGTATGCAAAAACTACACCTAAAGTAATCATTACAAAAACTATAAGTGCAGGGAAAGTTAGTAGTTTATTTTTTGTTGATAAATTTTTGAACATCTATCATCTCCTTTTATATAATATATCTGTCATATTATATAAAAATAAAATTTCTTAAAAATTTCCTTTTAGTTTATATCCAACATTATAAATTGAATCAAAGATATTACAAGAAAGTTTTGTTTTGAGTTTGGAGAAGATTATTCTTAATTTATTTGGATTATAGTTATCTTGTTCATTTTCCCAAACATAGTTTAAAATATCTTCATTTGAAAATATTTTTTGCTTGTTTTGACAAAAAAGTTCTATAAGTAAGCTTTCTTTTTTTGTCAGCTTAATTTGTTCATGATTTTTTGTGTAAAGTTGTTGAGTATCTTTATACCATTGAAAACCACAATTCAAAGGGAGTATATTTTCACTTTTTTGTTTATTTTTCAATTTTGTTATTGTTTCTGTAAGTATCTCTTCTAGTTCAAAAGTTTTAATTGGTTTAATAAGATATTTAGTGAGGTTTAATTCAATAGCATCTAAAAGTTTTTCTGTATCTGAATAAGCTGTCAACATTATAAGAATAATATTTTCATTTTCTTCTCTAATTTTTTTTGCAACTTTTAGTCCATTTATTTTTGGAATATTGATATCTAAAATAGCAATCTCTGGTTTATAAAGAGAATAGAGTTCCAAAGCTTCTTCTCCATTAGTTGCTTCATAAACATTTTTAAAATACAATTGGAAGAGTTTTACATATTTATCCCTTAATAGAAGATCATCTTCTACATATAAAATTGAAAAATTATTTGATATCATAGTATTGAATCCTTATTGTAAATTTTACCCCATCTGTGGTGTTGGTTGCAAAAATAGTACCACCAAAGTTTTTTTCAAGTATTTCTTTTGCAATGTAAAGTCCAAGACCACTAGGTGTTTTTTTCTTTTTTGTAGAAAAATATAAATCAAATATTTTGTGTAAATATTTACTAGGAATACCCCCACCATTGTCAGATATTTCAATAAATATAGATTTATCTTTGTCGTAAGTTGTAAGAGTTATTTTTGGATTACTTATATTGTTTCTGTTAAATATATCTACGGAGTTTGAAATTAGAGTTAGAATAATCTGTTGAAATAGTGTTCTGTACCCATCAATATATTTACTACTTTGAAAGTTTAATTGCAAGTCTATATGCTCTAATGATGGATTTGCAATATTTATACAATGCTCGATAGCATCATGCACAAGAAAAATTTCTGTTTCTTTTTCTTGTACAAAAAAATGACTAAAATCATCAATAGTTTGGGAGAGATATTGTGTTGTATTCTCTATATCATTTATATTTTTCTTTAATATCTTTTCATCTAATGAACCATTTTTTTGTTTTAAATACATATCTAATGTTATTGCATTAATCTGAGAAAGTGGTTGTCTCCACTGATGCGAAATCATATTTAGTAGTTCCCCGATTGCTGCCATTTTTGATTGATGGTATATGATCTCATTCTTTTTTATGTTTTCTTTTTCTGTGAGTTTTATCTTTTCTTTATATTTTCTAAGTATATTTTTGATATTTTTTGACAATAACAATAAGATAATAGTTAAAATTAAGATAATAAAAGTTGTAACTAAAAGAAATTCAAATAAATATTTATTATGTTCTTTTTGTAACTTTAATATTTTTGTATCGATAGTATTTTGTACATCGCTAGGGTGGAACCCATAGCCAATAGCCCATCCCCAAGGTTCAAAATATTTGATATAAGATATTTTTTTACATTGTCTTGGATGTGTTCCAGAAAGAGCAATATAGGAGATATATCCTTCCCCATTTTTTGTAGTACTAATAATTTGTTTTGTGACATTAATACCATTTTTATCTGTAAGGTTTATTTGATTTTCTAAAAGTAAGCTTTGTTTAATATTAATGAGAAAATTACCTTTAGTATCAAGAATAAAAATATAACCATTTTGGTCATATTTGATGGACTCTATTAGTTTTAAAATTTCTTTTTTAATTTGTTCTTCTGGAATTTTATGGGAGTTTTTGTTTTCATTATATTTAAATTCTATAATATTAAATATTTTTGTAACTTCTTTTTTTATTAAATTTTTATTTAATTCTATAAAATCTTTTTTTATTTGTAAAGTTTCATATTTTAGTTGTTTTGAATTATAGTTGATTATAACAGTTGTAATAATGACAGAAAATATAATAAATATAATAACAGGTACTATACTCATATTTCTAAGTAGAGTAGTTTCATTGTATGTTGCCATACAATGATTATACCACTACTTAAATAAATAGATGTTGATTAAAAAATATTATTGTATTATTGCTTCAATTTCAACTGTTATTTTGACCTTTTCTCCTACTACAACACCACCAGCTTCAAGAGCTTTGTTCCATGTAAGTCCAAAATCTTTTCTATTTATTTTTGCTTCAAGAGTGAATGCTGTTCTTGTATTTCCCCATGGATCTTTTATCATTCCATTATTTTCAACTTCAAAAGTTACATTTTTTGTAACTCCATGTATTGTTAAATTTCCACTTAACATACCTTCATCCCCATCAAGGGTATAAGAAGTCATTGAAAAAGTCATTTTTGGATATTTTTCAACCTCGAAAAAATCGGCACTTCTTAAATGGTTGTCTCTTTTTTCTATGCCAGTATCAATGCTACTTGTCATAACAGAAGCATTAAATTTTTCAAATTTTTTACTTTGTGTATCGTACTGTATATCAGCATCAAAATCTGAAAAGTTACCATTAACATTTGTTATCATAAGATGCTTTATGGAAAAGCCAACTTCAGAATGACTCTTATCTACTTTTAAAACAGCACCATTTAATCCAATTGCCCCAACTGCAAATAGTAAACTTATTGCAATAATATTTAATTTTTTTGATAGTGTATTGAACATAACTTCTCCTTAGAATATTTATTTGTACCCTAATTGTATAGAGCTTTTATTAATAATATATTAACAGATTAATGTAATTTTATGGTAAAAGTTGAACCTTCATTTTCAATACTTTTAATTTCTAGTTTAAATTTATGAAATTTAATTATATTAGCTACTAAAGACAAACCAACTCCTAAAGAATTATTCCATGTATTATTTGAAACTCTATAAAATTTATTTGTAATTTTTTGTATATCTTTTTCTTTGATCCCAATACCATTATCTGTTATACTAATCTCTTTATTTGTGATATTTACAAAAACATCATCTTGTGAATATTTTAAAGCATTTTCTATAATGTTTTCGATAGCTATTCTAATCATAGTTTCATCAGCATTGATTTTAATATCATTAGCTTCCACATAAATTTCTCTATGTGGATATGCTATTTTTAAATCTTCAATAATAGTTTTTGTAAGTTTTACTAAATCCACTTTTGTGAAGTTTTTAGCTTGTTTGCCATCTTCTAATTTTAAAGTTAAACGAAGTCTATCTATCATTGTTGTTAATTTATCAGAGTTTGAAGAGATTTTCTTTAAAAATTTTTCTCTTATTTCAGGATTTATATCTTTATCATCAAGTAAAGTTTGTGTGTATCCACTTATAACTGCAATAGGATTTTTAAACTCATGAGAAATTGCAGAGATAATATCATCTTTTTGCCTATTAGAAAGTTTTAATTTAGCTGTATATTTTGATTTTTGTTTCTCTTTTTTAATCAATGCTTTTGATACTTCACTTAAAAGTTTTGTTATTTGATTAAATTCATATGAGTAAGTTGATTCTATCTTTACATCTTTGCTTTGTTTTGTCAGGGTATTTAAAAAGTCTAATATTTCAGTAGTTTCATATTCCACTTTTTTACTAATATAGCGTGCAACAAAAAAAGCGATAGCTACAAAAAACAGGAATAAAACAGCAATTTTTACTGAAAGATAAAAAAACTCTTTATTGATTTGTTCAATATCTCTTGCCATTCTTATAAAATAATCTTCCCCATGAAGTGAAAATCTTTTTGATACATAGAGGAGCTCTTTGTTGACAGTATCTGATTTTCTAATTATAAAACCATATTCTTGATATTTTGAGTTAATTACTTCTAATCTATCGGCGTGATTTTCCATTGAACTTTTTTCTTCATCACTCTCTCCAATTACAACACCATCTTTATTGATAACGGTAACTCTTAATCCTATTTTTTCTTTAATTTTGTTTACATTTTCATCAATACTATTTAAATCAGTTATACCTAATGAAAAAATATTGATATTATGGAGTAGGTCGATTTTTGTTTGTTCAATATAAATATTTTTTATCCATATATAAACTACAATCCCTAGAATTAAAAAAATTGTTCCAAAAAGAAGTATAAATTTTCTTAAAAATATATCATGAAGTCTAAGCAAAAATATATCCTTCACCTCGAACCGATTTAATATACTCTTTTTTTCCAGTTGGATCAATTTTTTCTTTTAATCTTTTAATAGCAACATTTACTGTTTTTGATTTAACATCAGTGTAGTCTTCCCATACATTTTGTAAAAGAACTTCACGACTTAGTAATACATCTTTGTTTTTAAAAAATTCTAATAATAAATCATGTTCAAGATGAGTAAGCTTTATCTCTGTATCTTCAATAAAAAATTTCTTTTGTGTAGCTTTGTAAACTATATCTTTTATTTTTTCTATCTCAACATTATTTGTTGACCTTTTAATAACAGCATTTACCCTAGCTTTTAAAACTTCAAGGTTGAAAGGTTTCGTGATATAATCATCAGCACCTCTTTTAAATCCCTCTAGAATATCTTCCTCTTTGTCTTTTGCAGTGAGATAGATTACAGGATGATTATATCCTTTATCTCGAATACTTTGAATAAACATACTTCCCTCAATATTTGGAAGATTTCTATCCATTATGATGAGATTAATATTTTCTTCTTCTAATAATTGTTCTACAAGTTTTGTATCTAAACAAGATATAACATCATGACCCTCTTTTGTCAATGTGTATTCAATTAAGTCTAAAATATCTTGTTCATCTTCAACAACCAATATAGTATTATCTTGCATAACAATCTCCTCTTATTTCAATATTATATCAAGATTAAACTTGGTGTATCTCTCCACCGTTGTTAGCAAATAATAATAAACTGGCGATACTTATTGCTCTATCTGCAACTTTTTCACTTTTTCTTAATGATGATAACATTTGGTGGTATCTAGAAAAATTATCTGCTTTATCTGCTTGTTTTATAAGAGTATTTTCTATCATCTCATATAAATCATCTGTTTTACTTTCAGCAATTAATACTTTATTGAAATGTTCTTGTATCTCATCAACACAATCAACATCTATCATTTTAACAGTATATTCCAAAGCTTCAACTGTTGATTTTTGCATCGGTATTGCATAGTCATTTATTGTTTTAATATCAACTTTTTTACAAACTTCTTGAAACCCTTTTATAAAACTTCTTGTATTTGAACAAGCACGCACTAATTCATTGGTAATTTTAAGATATGATACCATTGCTCTTAAATCTCTCGCTTCTGGAGAATGTAAAGCCAATGTGGTGATAATCTCATTATCTATCTCGTTTGTTTTATTACTGATATTTTTAATTGCTAATTTAGCATCATTAAAATGATCTAATTTACAATCTTTTAATGCATCAATAATAATATTGTTTGATTTTATAAGAGCATTTCCTATCTCTTTGATACTACTTTTAATCTCATCTAGTTTTTCTTTATAATTTATTAACATATTTCCCCTTTTAACCAAATCTTCCAGTGATGTAGTCTTCTGTTTTTTTCTCTTTTGGATTTATAAATATTTTTTCAGTTTCATCATATTCTATTAGGTCTCCAAGGTGGAAAAAAGCTGTCATATCTGCTACTCTTGCTGCTTGTTGCATATTGTGAGTAACCGTTACAATTGTATAGTCTTTTTTTAGTTCTAACATAAGTGCTTCTATTTTTTCTGTACTAATTGGATCAAGAGCACTTGTTGGCTCATCCATTAAGATTATATCAGGTTGTACTGCAATAGTTCTTGCTATACAAAGTCTTTGTTGTTGTCCACCACTAAGTCCCGTTCCTGGTTCTTTTAAAATATCTTTCACTTCTTCCCAAATACCAGCACCCTTTAGTGACTTTTCTACAAGTTCATCACACTCTCTTCCTTTTTTTACAAGACCGTGCTTTAAAGGGGCATATGCAACATTTTCATAGATTGATTTGGGAAAAGGATTTGGTTGTTGAAATACCATTCCAACTCTTTTTCTTACACTTACTTCATCAACATCTTTATCATAAATATTTTTTGCATCAATGATAACTTCACCTTCAACTTTTGCGCTACTTACTAGGTCATTCATCCTATTTAAACATCGTAAAAATGTAGACTTACCACATCCAGAAGGACCAATTAGTGCAGTGATTTGATTTTCATATATTTCTATATCAAGATTATGAAGAGCATGTTTATCCCCATACCAGAGGTTTAAATCTTTTACATTAATTTTTGTTTTATTTTTTCCCATTTATACTACTTTATTAAATTTTTGTGTTGAATTGTACAAATTTTTAATTACAATATGGTTACATGAAAATCATATTTAAAAGAAGCGGGATAAATTTACAAATTTATAGAAAAATTATTATAGATTTTAGTAATAAAATAAGTAAAAGCACCATATTCTATGACTTTAGGAAAAGGGAAGGTTTAAGAATATGGACTGTACAATCCAATACAATAAAAAAGTTACAATAAAGTTACAATCATAAAAGGTAAACAAAATGGAAATACAAACAGTTAAAAAAATGGAAAAAGAAGCAATGAAAAGTAGTAGTTTTGATTTTATTAGACTAGGTTTTGCACTATTTTTTATGGTTGTTGTATTAAATTATAGTTTTATAAGTACAGGGGGAATTCCTAATAATGTATTTTTAGCTATTGCCGCACTTTTTGGTGCATACATGGCTATGAATATTGGGGCAAATGATGTTGCTAATAATGTAGGACCAGCTGTTGGTTCAAAAGCACTAACAATGGGTGGTGCTATTGTTATAGCAGCAGTATTTGAAGCCGCTGGAGCTTTAATTGCAGGTGGAGATGTTGTTAATACTATTAAAAAAGGGATTATTGATATCTCTGCTTTTGGAAATCAAACAGAACCTTTTATATGGGCTATGATGGCTTCCCTACTAGCAGCAGCTATATGGCTAAATTTAGCTACATATTTTAAAGCACCTGTTTCAACTACTCACTCTATTGTTGGTGGTGTAATGGGGGCAGGAATAGCAGCTGCAGGTTTTGGAATAGTAGCATGGGGTACTATGGGTAAAATTGCCTTGTCATGGATAATCTCACCAGTGCTTGGAGGAATTATTGCAGCAATTTTTCTTTTTGCTATTAAAAAAACTATGGTATATAAAGAGGATAAAAAATCAGCAGCTTTAGTATGGGTTCCAATTTATGTAGCCATTATGTCTTGGGCTTTTGTTACTTACCTTACATTAAAAGGATTAAAAAAAGTATGGCCTACAGTTGTTGATGTAATTACTTTTTTACCTGATACGAGTAAACCTACATTTTTAGTAGCTTCTTCGTTGGGTTTAATTGTAGCTATTATTGTTTATCTTGTGGTTAAATCTTCAACCAATAAAAATGCTTTACGCATAAAAAACAGTAGAATGGGTGTTAATAGATTATTTACAGTTCCACTTATTTTTGCTGCTGCACTTTTAAGCTTTGCACATGGTGCAAATGATGTAGCAAATGCCATTGGACCATTAGCTGCTATTAGCGATGCTGTTATGAGTGGAGGAATTTCTACAAAAGCAGGAATACCATTATGGGTAATGGCAGTTGGAGCGATTGGTATAGCTCTTGGACTTGCTTTATATGGACCAAAACTTATTAGAACAGTTGGTAGTGAAATTACAGAGCTTGATCAAATAAGAGCTTTTAGTGTTGCAATGGCAGCTGCTATAACAGTTATTATAGCTTCTCAACTAGGACTACCAGTATCTTCAACACATATTGCCATAGGTGGAATATTTGGTGTTGGTTTTTTAAGAGAATATCTTTCTCAAACTGAGAAACAAGATGTTGTAGCAAAAGAAAAAGAACTTGTAGATGATGAAAAAAAATATTTAAAAGCATTAAGTAGTGAACTTAAAACATTAGAATCTAAAAAAGATAAAAAGAAGAATGACTATGAAAGAATAGTTGATTTATATAAAAAAATAGATGCAGAAGCAGATAAACTTAAAGAGGCAAAAAAACAACTCAAAGATGCTGAAAAAATTCAATATGTAAAAAGAGATGCAGTGAAAAAAATAATTGCAGCTTGGATTATAACAGTACCAGCAGCAGCTGTACTTTCCGCAATGTTATACTTTATGATAAGAGGAATTGTTCTTTAATTCCTCTTATTATTGCCATTTAACTTCAAACTTTTTTCTTAGATAAACTGCAAGTGCATTTAGGGATATAAGTATCGATAAAAGTACTAAAATACCAGCTGCTGTTCTTTCAATATATGCTTTTTCTGGCATACCAGCCCATGTAAATATTTGAGCTGGCATAACAGTTGCAGCATCCATAATAGAAGTTGGACTATCAGGAATAAATGCAATCATACCAACAATAATAAGTGGGGCAGTTTCTCCCATAGCTTGAGCTAAACCAATGATTGAACCAGTCATAACTCCTGGAAATGCTAAGGGTAATACATGATCTCGTACCACTTGAATTTTAGTTAATCCTAACCCATAACCAGCTTGTCTAATACTTGCAGGGACACTTCTTAAAGCAGCTCGTGAACTTACTATAATAATAGGTAAAGTCATTAGTGCAAGTGTTAATCCACCCACAAGTGGTGAACTTCTAGGAAGCCCAAAAAGATTAATAAATATAGATAACCCTAAAAGACCAAAAAGAATAGATGGGATTGCTGCAAGGTTGTTGATATTAATCTCAATAAGACTTGACCATTTACTATCAGGGTTTGCAAACTCTTCAAGATATACAGCAGTAGCAACACCTATAGGGAATGCAACTGCCATAGTTACAAGAAGGGTGAAAATTGAACCAATGATAGCAGAAGCAAAACCTGAATTTTCTGCTATTTTACTATCCCCTTGTGTAAAGAAAAGGGTATTAAATCTTTTTTCTACTCTATCATTTTTGATTAAATTTTGTAATGTTGTCAAGTCTTTGCTTTTTAGTTTATAGTATTGTTCTTTCATATACATATCAACTTGATCATCTGCTAATATCCAAATAAGTTGTTTCGTTCCCATTAGAGATGGATCTTTTTTTGCATTCATAGGAATATCTCTAATAGCAGAACGACTTACAAGATGAAGGTATTTTCTATCAATCGCTTTTCTATAACTTTTAACACTTGCTTCGCTATATGTTATTTCAACTTGAATATATGTTTGCATAAAAGCACTTTTCCCTTTAGCAACCATATCAGATAAAAATATTGCTAAAAATAGTAGTGATAAAACTAAGGAACCTAGTGCAAAACCTTTAAATACTTTTGCTTTATTATGTCTTGTTGCTAATGTTGGATCGTAAAATACATTGTTATTATTGTTTTTTTTCATTTTATAAGTTACTCATTTTATATTTTTCTTTAAATTTCTTTATCATCATTACTGATACAATATTTAATACTAAAGTTACGACAAACAAGATAAGACCTAATGCAAAGGCACTAAGTGTATCAGGTGAATCAAACTCAAAATCTCCTGTGAGTGCTGTTACAATTTGAACTGTTACAGTTGTCATATCTTCTAATGGGTTGATTGAAAATTTATTTGCATTCATACCAGCTGCCATAACAACAATCATTGTTTCACCAAGTGCTTTTGAGATTGCAAGAAGAGTTGCAGAGATAATTCCAGGTAAAGCAGAAGGAAGTACAATATCTTTGATAGTTTCAGCTTTCGTCATCCCTAAAGCAAGACTCCCTTTTCGTAAACTATCTGGAACTGCATTGATAACATCATCACTTAAACTTGAGATAACAGGGATAATCATAATTCCCATTACAACACCAGCAGCCAAAGCACTGTTAAATGAAGCGTCAAGTCCAAAGGTATCTGCAATATTCACAATAGCAGGTGCAACAGTAATAGCAGCAAAGAAACCATAAACAACAGTTGGAATACCAGCAAGTATCTCTAAAAGTGGTTTTACTGTTGTTCTTACATTGTCAGTTGCGTACTCACTCATATATATTGCACTAAATACCCCAATAGGTAAAGCAACAGCAATAGCAATAAATGTGATGACAAAAGTACCTGCGAAAATTGCACCAGCTCCAAATTTACTATTTGGTGTTCCTGGAGACCATTCTGACCCTGTGATAAAGTAACTAAAGCTTCGCAAATTGAAAAATTCAATAGCTTCAAAAAGAATAGAGAATAAAATACCAAATGTTGTAAGTATTGATATAACAGCAGCTGCAATAAGAAAGTATTCTATAATAGTTTCTTTGAGCAGTGTCTTTTTATTTTTTGGTTGAAATGATTCCAAAATAATCCTTTTAATTTTATTGGAGTTATTCTAGAATATTTTAGTTACATATTGATTACATTTCTGAAATAGAGTGGTTTTAATGGTACTCCAAACTCTTGTCTGGCGATGTAAAAACGGCAAGCCAACGTAGTATGAATAAAAAGACTAAAACACCACTAAATATAAGAATATGGAAGTTAGTACTATTTGTTAATAGCATATCCAAGCTTGTAATGTCTTCTTTGTTTATTTTTATAACATTGACAATAAATTCTCTTAATGTTAAGATAATAAATGCATCTATTAGTATTCGTATTTTTACTCTTTTTTCTCTTAAAAAACTCATAACAGCTCGAACAATCTCAAGCATAATGATAAAATATAATAAATAAATAATAATTAAGACAACACTATCTGTGGCAACTGCAATAGCAAATAATACTATTGCAACTATAAGTTCAATATAGAATTTACTATAAAAAAATTCTTTTAAATTTCGCATACTTTTGTACATTTGATTCCAATTTTGTGTAAAATATAAATAGTATTATACACTAAATTAATCTTTTTTTCTGAAGAAATGATATTTTTCTTCTTCAAGTAGTTCTTCAACATATTTTTTAACTTTTTTATTTGCTTTTTTCCAAATACCAGAAGGTAATCTCACTTCAAGATTTTTCTTTTCTCTTAATTTTATAATTTTTTTAGGTGTTAGAATTTTATCAATAGGAGAAAAGTCATATTCTGTTAAATCTATATCATTTTTATAAAAAAGAGTTTGCTCTTTAAACTTTCCCCAACCTGGAATACCATCTTCTGTATATGGTACCTCATGGTCATTTTCAAATGTCACCATGATTTGATAATGTCCATCATCAAATACTGTTGTTATAGTTCCTAAACCAAATACTAAACCAAATACTTTATCACCTTTTTTTGCTTTTTTAAAATAACTCATTTTTAAATCCTTATGTTACATTTTTGAAATTATACTGTAGTATTATTACATAAAGGTTTCAATTTTGTCAACATTTGCAGTTTAGTATTTTAATCTCATTAAATTTATCAAATAACATAAGAGTATTACTTTCAATTGCTGCTGCAATTTGTCTTAGTTCCTCATTAGAAGCTAGTTGGGCATTGCTATCTACATATTGTTGAATAGAACTATGTATATTGGTATGTATCATTTTTAATTCATTCCATTCTTGTGTGTGAATAAAATTTTTATTTTGACTCTCTTGTTCCTCTACCCATCTATTCATATTACAATGCTCATCTACTTCTACTTTCCATTGTTTGTAAGTACCTAGTTTTTCAAAGTTCTTGGATTTTAATAATATATGCTCATTTTTAAGTTCAGCTGTTTTATACACCATCTCAATATCACATACTTGCTCTCTAATCTCTTCTTTAAAAGTTGCTTTTGAAGAAGCACTAATAAGATCTTCCGCAAGATTTGAAATGGATTTTGATAGTTGAGCAATGTATTGTGAATTTTGAGCATTAACTTGTGTGTTTTTATCTAAATTTGATATGGAATCATTTATTTGTTGGATACTTGCGTGTTGTCGTGTACTCGCAACTGATACCTCTTGGATAATTTTCGTAGTATGTTGTACTTTTGTATTAAGTTCTTCATATCCATCACTCATTTGAGCAGATATAAGTTTACCCTCATTTGTTTTAGAAATAGCAGTTCCTACTAAAGCTTTTATCTCATTTGCAGCATCAGCACTTCTACTTGCTAAATTTCGCACCTCTTGTGCAACTACTGCAAATCCTTTCCCAGCTTCACCAGCAGTTGCAGCTTCAACGGCTGCATTAAGTGAGAGAATATTTGTTTGAAAAGCTATTTGATCAATAACATTTATAGCTTCATTAATGGCACTTACTTGGTCATTAATATCATCCATAGAAAGTAAAGTTTTTGAAGCTAACTCTTTTCCTTTTTGTGATGAACTTGTTAAATCTTGAGCATATTGAGCCATCTTTTTTGCGTTATTTGTATTATCTAAAATATTTTTTGTCACTTCTTCTAGTGATGCCGAAGTTTCCTCTAGTGAAGCTGCTTGCATATTTGAAGCATTTGATAATTCTGTGGCACTCTTATTTAAAGTAGATGTATCATTGTTTAGTTTATCACCTGTATTAAGTATCATTGCTAAAAACTCTGATACATTATTTCCTATAAGTTTTGTACTAGCAACCAATGAACCAAAATCCCCATAAAGTCCAAGTTCATTTTTCTTTGGTATTGTATGTTCAAAGTTATATCTTCCATACGCTTCAAGTGCATTATTCAGAATAGTAAATTTGTGTTTTGTTTCATCTAGCATTTTATTTATATTTATAATTAAGTCTTTTACATCGGGTGAAACATTGTTATGATGAGGAATTTTATATCCATAAAAGCCGTTAGATACTTTTTGTAAAATATCATTAGCTTCTTCTAGCACTTCTTTATTATGATTTATAAGTTCAACACTACTATTAATATTTTTATTTATATCAGTAGCTATAGTATAAAACTCATCTTGTGTGTTAATAATAATCTCTTTTGCAGTTTCTTTTTTATAAGATATTACATCAAAAAAATCATTTAAACCATGGTGTACTAAACTAAGATTATTTACTATATCTTTTGAGATTATAGTTGCTATAATAAACTCAATAGTACCTATAATTGCAGATATTACTAATATTAAATACAATAAATTATCACTACTTTGATCTATTTCATTATTAATAATTGTATTATTCGTTTTTAATATTTGTAAAGTAGTATTAAAATCTTTATTGAGTTGTTGTTGTAAGATTGTGATTTGTTTTTGTTGTTTTACTATAATTTCAAGCATATTTTTATATTGAATCAATTCTCCATTGATTTTTTTTTGAATAGCTTTGTTCTCAGTGAAATTTTCACTTCCCCTTACAGATCTTCTCATTTTAAAATGCACTTTTCCAAACTCTTTTAAATCAATAATATTAGTCAGGAAAAAGGTTTTTTCAAAAAGTTCAAGTTGCATCATATATTGTATAAGTTTGTAGTCATACACTTTTTGAAATATCTCTTTTATCATATCTTTAGATGTGTGCATTAGTTCAAGATGGGTATCAATATTTTTTTGTGTATTAAATACTATTTGATAAGATTTTCTAGAAACAATGAGTTGTTTTTCTAACTCTTTTAACGAATTTGTATTGAGATTCATACTATTCATCGAAAGATCTATATTGTTAATCTTTTGAATTACATTTTCATAGGTATCAAAGAACTTATCATTTGCTTTTTGTTTTGAAATATATTCTAACTTAAGTATCTCTTTTTGTAGTGAACTTGATTGATTTTTGATATGAGTATAGTTTTTTTGAGTTTGTGAATAAAAAATAATAAGAGATATAAGTATAGCAAAGCCTGTAACTGTTATTGCAGAAATAGATTTAAGTTTTGATTGAACACTTTTAAATGTAAACATTATTTTCCTTTAGAGTAATAAATAAGTTATTATAATCTTTAAATTAAGTGGAATAATATAGTTATTTTATTACAAAATGATTACATCTATAAAGTTTAGTTATGATTAAATATGAGGAGTTTAATTTCTTAAAAAATTATTTTTTATGCATAGAAAGGAAATACTTTCTATGCAGAGGCTTTGGATTTTAAGTTGTAATGTCTTTCTACCTCTTTAGCAGCACTTTTAAATGCTTTTTTTGTAGATTTCCCTACACCTCTAAAAACTCTATCTTCATTAATAAATTCAACGATATCAAGATTTTTCTTCACTTTTGTATCAACAGCTCTAAAAATATTGTACTCTTTTTTGAGTTTTTTAATCTTTGGGAACTTTTGACTTTGTAGTACTTTTGTTTCCATTTTTATATCCTTTAGTAATAATATATTACTAATATACATAATATAAACTTAAATTTTGATTAAAATTAATATTCTTCCATAACTTTAAATTATAATGTTGTTACAAAAATACATCATATAGTATCTCTTTGATCTCATTTTTCATATTTTTGTTGAGTTTTGATTTGTTTGAAAATATGTAAAAAGGGACTGTATTTAAAATAGATTTTTTCAATCTTTTTCGTAAAGTTGAGACTTGGTCTATTTTGATAAGCTCATCTCCATCAAAAAGGGAAAATTCTTTATCAATACCAATATTTAAAGAGACTATTCTATAAGTATAAAATGTGTCACCATCAATATCTTCATATTTTTTACAAAGAGTTTCAAGTTTTTCTTGAAGTTTTTTATAGTTGTTTTTGCTTACATATCCAAAACTTTCACGAAACTTGTATCTTTGAATATCTGAAAAATCAAGTAAACTATAAAGATCATTAAGATTTCTCCATGCACTATTGTAAAATTTTTTACCGAAAAGAATCTCCTCAAAACTACAGAGGTATTTTTTATCTTTGAAGTTGTAGTTTTCTTTGTATTTTATAGTAAAATATTCTTTTTTAAATAGTGTAATGATCCAGTTTTCATCTAATTGACTTATGATATCAAGTTTTTTTTCACTATTTTTTTCATCTAAAAATTTCCATAACATTGAGATAGAATTGGTTTGCTCATCATTTTCATCTTGTGGTGATTTTAGATATTTTTTTGCTTGATATAATATCACATTTTCTAACAACGAATCTATGACTGATATTTTATGATTGTAGATGATTTTTTTATAAAGGTTAAATCGCATCTCAATCATATGTTCTATATCTATAAGTTCACTATCAAAAAAAGATATTTTGAATTGTTTTTTGTGCTCAACTAAAATAGCTCTTTTAGCTATGCGTATAAAGTCGATACTTCCACCAATATAACCACTTGCTAACATATCACGGTTGATATAATCAAGTCTATCCGCATCAACAGTACCATCTATAAATTTATGTAAAACACTATAATCAAAAATACCGTCATCTTTTTCATTGAGGATATTTTTTACTATAAGATATATTAGTTGTATATAATTTTTATCTTTTTCATTTGTAGAAAATTGTTGCATCTCATGTTCAAAAAGAAGTTTTACCAGTTTTTCCCCTATCGCTTCGTGTAATACTAGAGTTCCATTTTTTGTCATCTTTTCATAAAAGTTTAAAAACTCTTTCTCTTTTGCATTATGTGTTGGATTTTCTTTTAAAATATTATAAAGTTTTTCCATAGCATATTCCACTTGATGTGAAAATGGAAAATGTCCTACATCATGAAGTAGCCCTACGATTCTAAGAGCTTGTAAGGCTACTAGGTAAATATCTTTGAAGTTATTTGATTTTAAAGGAATCATAAACTCATAGAGTGTTTTATCACTTAAGTTATCAATATCTTTGATAGTTAAATTGAGTTTATGCTCTTTAATAAGAACTTTTATAGATTTTTTGAGTTTTTTTAAAAAGCTATATTTTACATTTTCTTTTGAGTTCAATATGGCATTTTTAAACATATGACCACTCATATGCATAGTTCCTAAACTATGGATATATCTTTTGGTATTGATTGATGGATAAGCAAAATATGCTAATGCATTTTGTGTGATAAAAAAGAGCCTATTTACTATCTTTGTTTGAAGTATCATACTTTCAAATTCACTACACTCTATATGTTTGTATATTGTATCGTTTATTAATTTTGTTCTATTTAGCATACTTTATTGTATCTGTTTTTTGTTACAGTTAGGTTTCAAATCTTAGTTAGATATTTTTGGTCTAAATCTCATTGAGTGTTTAGGAGTTGTGATTTAATTTAGTTAGCATATTATTCATAGCTTTTTCAAATTCATTAAAATCTTCACCTAATGTATCCCATAAAACTTTATCATCAACCCCAAAATAATGATGAGTTAAAACATCTCTCATTTTGGCTATTTCATTCCATGGGATTTCAGGGAATTCATCTATAAGTTCTTTAGGAATGTTTTTTACAGCTTCCCCAATATTTTCAAAAGCTTTGGCAACAGCATAAACTTTTTCTAAATTATTAGTAAATTCTTCATAAGATATATTTTCTACAAACTTGTTAATATTTTTACATTCAAAAGATATATCTTCAATATAAAGTTTATAATCTCTATTACTTTTAAACATAACTGATATCTTTTTGAATATAGTCTTTTATTTGTGGTTTTAATGTTTCATCTCTTACTAAGTCAACCTTTTTATGAAAAAAATCTTCAAGCTGTTTATTTAACTTAAGGTATTTAAAAATTGATAGTTTTTTATCTCTTTCAACTTTATATAATATATCTATATCACTATTATCATTCGCTTCTTCTCTTGCAAATGATCCGAAAAGACCGATAAACTGTACTCCAAATTTATTATGATAATATTCTTGATTTGATTTTAAATAGTTTAATATATCTTGTTTATCCATTACTCCATCTCCTCATCTTCATAATATGGTATAAAATAAATTTTTTAATGATCGATATCATTTAGCTGTTATACACAATACATTATATACAACACATCCTGAAAATTAACAAATAAAATAGATTAAGATTTGCTGTATATAAAAGAAAAAATCTGAAAAAAAAGTATTTATAAATATTTACTGTAAAAGAGATTGGAATTTTAGATATTCAACTTAACTACTTCTTATTATCAAAAATTCTCTCAGTAAACTCTGCAAATTTCCCTCTCACAGCTTTATCCAACTCTATAGCAAACATTGAAAGTTCAGGGTGTTTATGACTTGTTTGTTTTAATAAAGTAGTCAAACCATTATTGTATTTATTTAGGTACAAGTTATCTATTTGTCTATTTGAACCTATTACAATTGCACTACAACTTTCATCAAGTCTTGATAAGATAAGTTGTGTAGTGTTTTCACTACTATTTTGCCACTCATCCATGATAACTATTGCATCACTTAGAGTTCTTCCTCTTGCTTCCCCTGGCCATAACATCTCAATATTATATTTACTGATAAGTTCCTCTATTTTTGATTTAATAGATTCTTGGTTCTCTTTGTTTTCACCTTTTTTAAGTCGTTTTTTTGCTATAAATTCTAGTGTATCGTATAAAGCCATATTATAGATTCTAAATTTCTCATCATTTCCAGCTAGATACCCTACATCTGCACCTTTATCAAGTGATTCTACAGAGTTTCTTACATAAACTATCTTTTCATAAGCACCTATATCTATAAGCCTCATAGCTGAGGCTATACTCATTAAAGTTTTTCCACTACCAGCTTTTGCATCAATAACCATTAGATTGTACATATTAGATAAAATTGCTTTTAGAAAAAACTTTTGTTTAAGATTTGCAGGTCGAATTACTAGTGAATTAAAAAGAGAATCTTCAATAATATCAATCTTTTCATTGATGATAACTCCATAAGTTGAGTTCCCATCAGTTGATAAAAATTTATAACAAAAATTCTGAATATGATATTCGGGGTCAATATCTTTAATATCTGTAAGATGAAGTGAGTTGAATCGTGATGAGTCTAGTTCAATCTCTTTTACAAATTCAAATTTTGGTATATCTGCTTTATCTTCATGGAGTGTTTCTGTTTTGATATTTGCAAAAAGAGCAAAAGTTCTAGCATAGATATCAATAGATAAAAATACAACTTTCTCCCCTTTGTAATACTCTTTTGCTAGTGAGGCAACTTCTATAATTCTTTTGTCATTGCTTTCTGCTAGATTGTGTTCTAACATCTCACTTTCATATTTATCTTTTGCGATAATATGAAGTTCAATATTTTCATCATACAGTTTTACAACTTTGAACCCTTTTTTATAATCAATCTCTTTAATTTTCGTAGATGCTAAAAATCTTGCAAACTGTCTTGATTGAAAACCGAGTTCGTTAAATAATTTTTTTTTGTCTTCTAGTTCTATTAAAACTGTTTCTGGAACTACAACTACATTTGTACCATTATCGGCAATATTGTATAAGTTTTGCATATTTTGTAATATAACATTTGTATCAACCACATATATTTTTTTTCCCATAAGTGAGCCTTTGTATTTGGGTAAGAATCTATTTTATTCTACTCTAAAATAGTTTAGTAATCTTTTAATTGTTTTTCAATTTTTTCAATTGTTTTTTCAATAATAAAAATTTCTTCTAGTGTATCTTCATCTTTTTTACCATCAAGTTTTTTAAGTTTCTCTTTCATTTTTAAAAGCATATCTTCATGCTTTTCTTTTTTGAGATCTTTTTTTTTGAGAAGTTTTTTGATTTTCTCTTGAAGTTTATGGAGCATAGTTTATGCAGCTTCTAACTCATATAAATCAATAACTTTTTCTTTTTTATTTATAAAGTCTATAATGATAAACTTATCCCAACCATAGTCATTGGCAACTTCAATTATATAATCTTCATCATCAATATTATTTAAACAATAGATATCTAAATCACACTCAACAGGTACCATCACAGCTTCATAGCTATTTGCTTTTGCTTGTGATATAAGAGTTCCATAATGTGACTTGATTTTGTTTAGATTGATTTTCATAATCTTTCCTTTTCGTTAAGTTAGAAAATTATAAGGAAAAAAGATTGCAATTTGATTACTATAGGGTTACTGTTTGATTACAGTATTACCCCATATATCTATCAAGTTTTGATTGTTTTATTTTCTCAATTTCTACAACAATAAAACTATCTATACAGTTTGAAAAGTCAGGGTCTACATTGAAATCATAAAATTTAATTCCACCATCTTCACACAATTCACTATATTGTTTATAAAGTGTTGGGATAGTTAAGTCCATACTTTTGAGTTTGTTTTTGAGAAGTTTAAAATCTTCTTTGTAATCTTCGTAGCTAAAAGGATTATCAAGTGCAATATTACTAGTTTCAAATTCAAATTCCATATTTGCCTCTACTAGTTTCTCTTTTGTACCAAAATAGTTACTGTAAAAATCTACTATTAGTTCTTTTGCATACTGTGGATAGTGACCACTTAAACTTACAGGTCCAAACATATATTTTATTTGTGGATTATGTTTTAAATAAGCTCCAATACCATACCAAAGATAATCTAAAGCTCGTGTTCCCCAATATTTTGGTTGTACAAAACTTCTTCCGAGTTCTATAGAGTTAGGAAGATATTTGACAAAAGGTTTTTTAAATCGAAAAAGAGTATTTGAATAAAAGCCATATTTCCCATATACCTCATTGATACTCTTTCCTTCACCAATTCTATACGCACCAACAATCTCTAAATCTTCATTGTCCCATAGAACGATATGTTTGTAGTATTGGTCATACTGGTCTAAATCCCTTTTTTTATTAACACCTTCATTTACTTTTCTAAAACTAATCTCTCTTAGTCTGCCTATCTCATTCATCACTGCACTATTTTCTACATAGTCATAAAGGTAGATTTTTTTCCCATCAGATGTTTCCCCTATAAGTTGTGATTTTTTTAACTCTTTTTTTAAACTTTGTCTATTTTCTTCATGGGCAATTGTATTAATAGTTTCAAAATATTGTTTTTTCCCTTTTTTTAAGCCGTAGAGATGTTTTTTATATTGATCAAGTACACTTAATTTATTTGAAGTGTTATCCATGATATTTTCGTTTGCGATAAGTTTCCCAACTTTTATAGATACATTTTTATCTCTTTGTTTAAACATCTCATCAGATAAAAGAATTGTTGAGAATGTTTTATTTAAAATAGAAACAGTATAAAAAGTTTTAGAGTTTTTTGCATCTACAAGTATTGGTAAAATAGGACTTTTAGTTCTTTGGGCAAATTTAAGAAAACCTTTTTGCCATTTGCCATCTTTTATACCTGTGGGGGAGATGCGACTTACCTCTCCTGCTGGAAATATTATCACTGCCTCCTCATTGTTTAGGGCTGTGTAAATCTTTTTGATATTTTCTTTTGATTGTTTTGTTTTAAAATTATCAATTTTAATAAATAAAGAGTTTAAAGAATCAATACCAGCTAAAAAATCATTAGCAACAATTCTTACATCTTTTCGTACACTTCCTACAAGTTTGAGTAAACATAAAGCATCTAAAGCCCCAAGAGGATGATTTGAAATAATCACCACTCTCCCTGTTGATGGGATATTTTCTATATCTTTACTTGAATATGAAAAGTCAAATTTAAAATAATCCAACACTGCTTCAACAAATTCAAATCCTTTAAGATGAGAGTGTTTTGTTAAAAAATTATTTATTTTATCTTCATGTACAAGTTTTTGTGCGATTTTAAACAATGACTTCTGCAACATTGGTGTTTTTGTACTTAACTTGGGAAACTTATTAATTATCTCTTTTTCAATATTTATCATATACTACTCCATTATAATATGGAAATATAGTATAAGCGGGTTACTTTTTGATTACAAAATAGAGTTGGTTAATGATATACCAAGAGGGGTTGAGTGTTTTTTAGACTCTTTTTTAATCATACCTAATACTTTATCTAAATCAGTATGTGATTTTTCCTTTTTTATCTCTATAATTGCACTACAAACACCTAAAAGTTTGAATTTTCTTACTACTCCAAATCTATCTTTTGTTTGTATATATTCATTCTCTTTATCTTTTGCATTATAAAGCTCTTTTACTTGTTCACAAAACTTTTTTTGAATTGTATTGATCACTTCATATACCTTTTCAAAACTATGTTCTTTAAATCCAACAAAAAAATCATCACCCCCAATATGTGCAATAAAATCATCTTTCGTTAACTCTTTTTTTAATATATCTGTAAAAAGTATAATTGCCCGATCCCCTTGTCTAAAACCATACATATCATTGAAAGGTTTAAAATCATTAAAATCAAAATAGACAATATGATATGTTTTATTTTCTTCACAATGGAGTGCATTTGTGATAAAAACTTCAATTTGTCTATTCCCTGGTAATTTACTCAATGGATTTTGATCTTTTGCTATCTCAATATTTCTATTGTAAGAGATTGATAGAAGATTATTTACATCAATAAAACCATAATATTGACTGTTCTTAGTGATAAAGATACCATAAGAGCTATTTTGATCCATATTGTAAATCTCTAATATCTTATCAACACCCCAAGTTATTTCAGAAGAGACTGCATCTTTAATAAACTTTTTAAGTTTTGTATTTGTTTTGTCATTTTTAGCTAATGAAACACCAAATTGAGAGTAAGAAAGCTCTTTAATATCTTTTTCATATATAACGCCATAAAGTTGTCCTATTTTATCAATTATTGGGACAAATGTATTTGTTGGGTGGTTTTTAAAATATACAAAAAGGTCATTAAGTGTAGCATCAAGTTTTAAAGGCTCGATTATCTCTATTTTTGTTTTATCAACTATGTTTGTAGTATGAGACCTTTGGTCGTTTTTATACAACTCATTGATGTAGTGATATTTTGATTTTATTTTACTTATGTCAGTTTTGGGTTTTTGTATAAGATACCCTTGTATTAAATCTACACCAATATCTTTACATGTAAGATATTCTTTTTTGGACTCAACCCCTTCAGCTATAACTTTCATACTCATAATATGTGCCATATTAATAATAGAGGTACAAAATAATCGTTTTTTTGCATCGTTTTGTATATTTTGTATAAAAAATCTATCAAGTTTTATAAATCTTGCTTGTGCATAATATAGCAGTTGTAATCCAGCAATACCAGTACCAAAATCATCAATTGCTATATCATATCCCTCTTGTTTATATCTTGTAATCATATTTGTAATGGAACTTGGGTCTTGTAAAGTTCCCCTTTCACTTAATTCAAAACAGATAGATTTTTTATCAAAGTTGAGATTATCTAAAATATTTGAGGTGTTTCCTGTAGTAAAATCAGGCATATACATAATTCTATTATCAAGGTTATAAAACATTTGTAGATTTTCTAGGGGGATTTGCGAAAATTTATTAAGTGCAAGTGCTCGTAATTCTAAATCAAGTTGATAGAGCATCGAATCATGGAAAGCTTCATCAAAAAGATTAAATATAGAATAAAAACCACCAGCCTCATGATAGTTTCTTAAAAGTGCTTCAACAGCATAAATTTTTCCACTTTTGACATTGACAATTGGTTGAAAAGCATAATCTAATTTTGAAACTATATCGGTCCATTTTTTATTCAACATATTTAATCCTTAGTTGGTTCAATACGAATGAAATTCTAATATACTAGAGTAACAAAATGATTACATTTTCGATGATAGTTTATTGTATCCTTTTTTGATATATTGAAGGAGGGGAAGTTTGTATCTGAAAAAAACATATTGTTTTATAAAATGTCCTATAAAACCACGCACTTGAATAAGTCCATATAAATCACACACAGCATATCTTCCCCCTAATGCTATAAGAGTTCCCTCTAGCTTTGGATTACAGCTTAGTAGTTTTTTATTTTCAATCTGTAGTAATATATTTTTAGCAGCACTTATACCACTTGCTCTTGCAATTGTTACATTTGCAGGCATTATCTCTCCAGATTTATCTTTAATTTGTGCAATATCACCTGCTGCAAAAATATCTTCAAACCCATCAACTTGAAGATACTTATTGACCAATATTTGACCTTTTTTATTTTTTGGAAGATTTGACTTTAAGATGAGGTTTGCAGCTTCTATACCACCTGCAAAGATAATAAATGAGTAGCGTATTTTTGTTCCATTTGTTAGGTATAAGTACTCTTTATCACAACTTTGCATTTTTGTATCGGTGATAATATTAATATCTAAATCTTCTAGTCTCTTATTTGACATCTGAATCATCTTTTTGTCAAAGCCTGGCAAGATAGTATCTCTTGAGCTTATAAGTGAAATTTTAAAATTATCACAATGAAAACTTCCCCTTTTAAAAAACTGATTTGCATAGTATGCCATCTCTGCTGCAATCTCAACACCAGAAAGTCCAGCTCCTACGACTGCAATATGTGTTTTATCACATTTTTTTGCTTCATCTTCTATTTTATTGAAAAGTTGTTTTTCAAAATTTTGTTTAAAATATAAAGCTTTATGAAGTTTTTTTAAATCATTTGTATTGTTTAATCCTTCAATGTTTTGTGGGAAAAATGTTCTTGTTCCTACACAAATAAGAAGATAGTCAAATTCAATAGTTTCTTGTTCTGCTGTTGAGATTTGTTTTTCATGGTAATCAATATCTGTAACTCTCAAATTTTTATACTCTAAATTGGGATGTTCAAATCCACTACAAAGTGAAGATAAGTCAATAGTTACATCGGCAATAGTACCTTTGTTTGCGATTAAATCATATACTTCTGGTTGTAAGTTATGATATGTATGTTTATCAATCAGTGTTATTTTGATATTTTTATTTTTTACAAGTTCTTTTAGAGCATAAACCCCAGCGTAGCCACCGCCTATTATTACAATGTGTTTCAAGTTTTTCTACCTATTATTAATATTTTATAATTGTAGCATAACAAAATTCCTATTTAGTTACAAACTTAAAAAAATTTTTAGTTTTCCTTATCTTTATCTTTTTTGTTTTTAGAAAAACCAGCTCCCTCTTTTGTTTTAGCAGTTAGTTTTAACTCCTCAATAAGTACTCTATAATCGACACCTGCTTTATTCATAGAAGCAAAACAGGTTACTATTACGGCGATGGCATTTGGAACATCACCTTTTTTTTTGTAAGATTGTAAGTTTTTTTCACTTACTTTGATAAGTTTACTAAATTTTGGCAAGCTAATATCTGCGTCTAATAAATGTTTTTTAAAATCTATAAAAGTCATATGGTTCCATTAAATTAATTTTTAAAATTATACCATATTATATTACTATTAGCAATATATTAGATTCAGTTAGATTTAAACTAGTTGATGTCATAATGTCTATAATTTATTACTATTAGTAATAAAATTAATCAAAACAGGAGACCTTCATGGCAAAAGAATTAAAGAAAAAAGCAGTAGCAAAAGTAGCAAAAAAAGCAGTAGCAAAAGCAGGTGTTAAAAAGAAAAACACTAAAAAAGTATTAAAAATAGTTACTAAAGCAGTAGCTAAAAAATCACCAAAAAAAGTAAAAGTAGCTAAAAAAATAGCAAAAAAAGCAGTTAAAAAAGCTGCATAATCTTATATAGTATAGACATCTGTCTATACTATCTCTTCTTATAAATATAACTTTAATATTTTATTTTAGTTTCTCACACAATACTTTTTAAAGTGGACTAGGTTTCAAGTTGAAATGATACAATCATAAATATTTTTAATTCTAGGAAATTTACTTATGTTAGATACAAGACGATATTTAAAAAGATTTTTTGATACGGCATATAGTATGTCTTTAAAAGTTGTTTTTACAAGCTTTACAATATCTTTTTTAGTGGCATTTTTAATCGCTTTTATTCCAAAATATGGGATAGACCAAAATATGACTTATACCCTATTTATATTACTATTTGCAGCCGGACTTTGGGTCACTGAAGCTATCCCCGCATTTGCTGTGTCATTACTTGTAATAGCTTTAGAGATGGTACTTTTAGGATTTAATAATTTCAACTTTTCAAGTGGAAGTAAAGAGTGGCAAACCTATTTACAACCTTGGTCATCTCCTTTGATATTTTTATTTTTAGCTGGTTTTATAATGGCAGCAGCAGCTTCAAAAACAAAACTTGATGTATGGATGGCAAAAAAAGTGTTGTTTTTTGTTGGTGGAAGACCACATAACATTGTTACTGGACTTATTGGTATTACCTATGTTTTATCTATGTTTGTATCCAATACAGCAACAGCAGCTATGATGTTGACAATATTATTACCACTTTTAGGACATATAAAAGAATCAAATCCTTTTCAAAAAGCAGTATTATTATCAGTTGTTATTGGTGCAAATTTAGGAGGTATGGCTACAATAATTGGAACACCACCAAATGCCATCGCTGTTGGTATATTAGGAGATGCTGCACCATCTTTTATAGGGTGGATTTTTTTAGCATTACCACCATCTTTAATTGTTGTAGTTATCTTAAGAGTTGTGATTTTAAAAGTATATCCATCAAATGAGCCTTTTATAGATCTTAAATCTATAAAAGAGGTAGAGCATTTTGATGATTCTACAAAAAAGTTTTCTAAAATACCTACAATACCAAGTTGGAAAAAAAATGTAACGGTGATAATTTTTACTATGACAATTTTATTATGGCTTACAGGTCCATTACACCATATTCCTACAACTGTTGTTTCTCTGTTGCCAATTATAGGGTTTACACTTTTTGGAATACTTGATGCAGATGATATTTGTAAAATAAGATGGGATGTCATTATCCTTATCATTGGTGGATTAAGTTTAGGGCTTGCTGTATCAAAAACGGGACTTGATATGTGGCTTGCAAATTTAATATCTACTGATGGGATGTCTATATTATGGATTATGTTTATTTTTTCTTACTTAGTTGTTGTTATTTCAAATTTTATGAGTAATACAGCAGCTACAAATATTATGCTTCCAATAGTTATAGCTATTGCTACAACCATATCTCAAGAGGCTAGTTATTTAGCAGTAGTTGCTGTTGCTTTAAGTGCTTCATTTGCTATGAGTTTGGCAGTTTCAACACCTCCTAATGCAATTATATTTTCAAGTAAAAAAGTACACTCAAAAGATTTTCTAATTTTAGGTATAATTACGGCTATAATTGGACCTACTATTATAATAGGATGGTTACTTATCGTAGATAAAATTTTTGGATTTTAAAATGTAATCATTATGTTATTATCAATGATTATAATGAACAATTATAAAAACAAGGAAGAATAGATGCAAATAAAACAATATGAGTTCAGTAAAGATTATAGTAAGGCAGTAGCCTATTTTTCGATGGAATTTGCTATCCATCAAGCTTTGAAAATATATTCAGGGGGATTAGGGTTTTTAGCTGGATCTCATATGCGTAGTGTTTATGATTTAAAACAAAATGTTGTAGGTATTGGAATATTATGGAGTTATGGATATTATGATCAAGCGAGAGATGAAGATAGAAACTTACGAATAGAGTTTAGAAGAAAATATTATCATTTTTTAGAAGACTTAAATGTAAGTGTAACAGTTATGATTAATTCAAAGCCAGTAGTTGTAAAAGCATTTATGGTTCCAGCAGAACTTTTTGGTAGTGCACCTTTGATTTTATTGACAACAGATGTTGAAGAAAATGATTACCTTTCACGAACAATTACTCATAAACTCTATGATATGCATGAAGAAACAAGAATTGCACAAGAGATAGTTTTAGGTATTGGTGGTGTTAAAGTACTTGAAGCATTGGAACATAAAGTTGATATATACCATATGAATGAGGGACATTCACTTCCTTTAGTATTTGAATTGTATAAAAGTATACAAGATGTAGATATGTTAAAAAACAAAGTGAGATTTACAACACACACTCCAGAAGCTGCTGGAAATGAAGTACATAATATTAATCTTTTAAATAAAATGGGCTTTTTTAACTCAACTTCTCTTGAAAAAGTACGAGAGCTAACTCAAACTTATGATGATGATTTTAGTTTAACTGTAGGTGCTTTAAGAGTTTCAAAAATTGCAAATGGTGTCTCTAAAATGCATGCAAAAGTTGCAACTGATATGTGGAGTAGTTATGAGGGAGTATGTGAGATTATCCCCATAACAAATACACAAAACAAAAGGTTTTGGGCTGATAAACCTATGCTTAGAGCTTTGGATGAACATGAGGAGTATGAACTTCTTGCTAGAAAAAAACATCTTAAAAGAATATTATTTAATGAAGTTGCAAATCAAACAGGAAAAATGTTTGACCCAGATGTACTTACAATCGTTTGGGCTAGAAGATTTGCAGAATATAAAAGACCAGGATTATTAAAATATGATTTTGAAAGATTTGAAGAACTCGTAACTCGTTCAAAAGAACCAATTCAGATAATATGGGCAGGAAAACCTTATCCACATGATACAAATGCTATTAATATTTTCAATGAACTCACATATATTGCAAAAAGTCATAAAAGTGTAGCTGTTTTAATTGGATACGAATTAGAGTTATCAATGATGTTAAAAAAAGGTGCTGATATTTGGCTTAATACTCCAAGAATTACAAGAGAAGCAAGTGGTACAAGTGGTATGAGTGCTGCTATGAATGGTGCAATTAACTTTTCTATAGCAGATGGTTGGCATCCTGAGTTTTGTAAAGAAGAGGTAAATGCTTTTACAATTTTAGGGGCAGATGCTAGTTTAAGTATTGAAGAACAAGATAAAAATGACAATAAAAGTATGATGGATATACTTGAAAATAAAATTATCCCTATATATTATAGAGATGAGAAAAAATGGATTGAGTTGATGAAAAACTCTATGAGTGATGTATTGTTTGAATTTGATTCAGGTTCAATGGCTCACAAATATTATGAAAAAATGTATAAAATTTAGGAGAATAAGATGTTAAATAATATTGAATTAATGCAAACAGTAAAGTCTTTAAAAGATATAGAGATAAAAGATAAAAGAGTTCTAATAAGAGTAGATTTTAATGTTCCATTAGATTCTCACGACAATATAACTGATGATAACCGTATGAAAGAAGCTCTTCATACTATTAATCATTGTATTGATAATGAAGCGAAAAACATAGTTTTAGTCACACATCTTGGAAAACCAAAAAATGGCTATGAGGAGAAGTTTTCACTTAAACATATAGTTAAAAGGCTGGAAAGACTTTTAGATAGAAAAGTTGTGTTAATTGATAATTTTATGGAAGAAAAAGATACTTTAAATAGTGCAACAGATGCAAAAATATTTTTGCTTGAAAATATCAGGTTTTTTAAAGGTGAAACAAAAAATGATGACAACCTTTCTAAAGAATTGGCATCTTTGTGTGATGTATTTGTTAATGATGCATTTGGCACAAGTCATAGAGCACATAGTTCAACTGTAGGAATTACAAAATATGTTGATGTAAAAGTAGCAGGTTTTTTACTTAAGCGTGAAATAGACGCTTTTTCTAAAGCACTTTTCAAACCTACACAACCAATCTGTTTAGTTGTAGGTGGGGCAAAAGTATCTTCTAAAATTACACTTTTACAAAATATCTTACCTAAAATTGATAAGCTTATTATTGGTGGTGCTATGTCAAATACTTTTTTAAAAGCTATAGGATATGATACGCAAGCTTCACTAGTTGAAGATGAGTTTTTGCCTGAAGCAAATATGATTTTAAAAACTGCCCGTGAAGCAAAAGTAAATGTGTATCTTCCCGTTGATGTGGTGATTACAGATGATATAGAGCATCCAATAGATACTAAAATAGTTCCAGCACAAGATATGTTAGAGGGCTTTAAAGCTGTAGATATAGGACCTGCAACTGTAAAACTTTTTGAAGAGGCAATAGGGTTGTCTAATACAATTATTTGGAATGGACCTATGGGTATCTTTGAGATAGATAGATTTAGTAAAGGGACATTTAGAATAGCCCATGCTATTGCAGATACTTATGCTTATAGTATAGTTGGTGGTGGAGATACAGCAAGTGCCGCTGAAAAAGCTGGTGAGAAAGAAAATATAAGTTTCATCTCTACAGGTGGAGGTGCAAGTTTAGAACTTCTTGAGGGAAAACTACTACCAGGTTTTGAAAACTTAGAGAAAAATGAATGAATATAAAAGCTATCGATCTTTATCTTCAAAAGCTTAAAAGTGGTGTAAAAGATGAGCATAAAATTGATGATGCAGATTTAGCTGATTATTTAGAAGATGTAAAACAAAAAGATGAAGATAAGTTTTTTGAGTATTTAAATTCTTTACCATTAAAAATTCGTGCTGAAACATTTATCGAGTTACCAACACCATTTCAAATTGATTTGATTTTAAAATATGATGTTCAAGGTTTGGCAGATATTATAGAAGTTTTGGATAGTGATGATGCAACTGACCTGTTTATAGCAATTAGTAAAACAGATAAAGAAAAAGAGGAAGATGTTTTTTCTTTCTTAAGTGATACAAAACAAAAAACTATAGAAAAGCTTATAAGTTATGAGAGTAATGAAGCTGGTTCTTTAATGCAAACTGAGATACTTAAAGTATCAAGTTTTCGGACAATCTCTTATGCAATAGAAAAACTAGGAAAACTAAAACAAAATGGAATAGGAACAATTCAAAGTGTATTTGTCACAGATGAAGCTGGAAAACTTATAAAATCAATCTCGTTAGATGACTTGATTTTAGAAAAAACTGAACAAACTTTTGATGATATACTTCAAAAATATCCAGTATCATATTCTGTTATTTCTCATGATTCTTTGGATACAGTAGTAAATATGATTGAAAAGTATGACTTAACAACTTTGGCAGTTATAGATAGAAAAGGACATCTTATAGGGAGAATTACCCATGATGATGTTATAGATACGATGCAAGAAAGAGCTACACAACAAATTTATAATCTTAATAAAATTAATGCAGATGAACATATATCTGAAGATTTCTCTAAAACAACAAAAACACGAGCGATTTGGTTAACAATTAATCTTATGAATGCAGTTATCGCTTCGTTAGTTATAGGAATATTTGAGCATACATTAGAAGCGATAGTAGCATTAGCAGTTCTTATGCCAATAGTTGCAAATATGGCAGGAACTGCTTCTGTACAGACTATGACTGTTATTGTAAGACAAATGGGAATAGGGGAGATAACCTTTAAAAATTTAAAGCCTATATTAAAAAAAGAGATGAGTATAGCAATAATAAATGGTTTTTTATTTGCTATTTTAAGTTTTATAATAGCTCATATTTGGTTTCATGAGATATTAATATCAACAGCAATAGGACTTTCTATGTTTATTAGTTTTATATTTGCAGGAATATTAGGTACTAGTGTTCCTATGTTTTTAAAAAAAATGAACTTAGACCCAGCAATTGCTAGTTCTGTAGTTGTGATTACACTTGTTGATATTATAGGTTTTTTTAGTTTTTTAAGTATAGCCAAAATTATAATGTTATAATTGTGTTAAAATAGTGTTATAACTGTTTTGTAACCTTCGTGTGATAAAATTACATCGTAAATATAGGGAGTAATATGAATAGTCAATTGGTCAAAGATAGTTTAGAAAAAAACAATTTTTCGAGTAGTACTCATACTATTGAAGTTATATCATTTGATAGCAAACAAGGCATATCAAAAAAGTATTCAATACCTCAAAGATATTATAAAAATCAATTAGTATTATTGCCAATTAATAGTAAAAAGTTTTATATTTATTGGGAATTTACCTCTAATTTATTGGAAGAATATGATTTAGACTATGCTACACAAATAAAATTTAAAGTTGTAGATAGTGATACTATAACTATCAAAAATATAGATTGTTTAGGTGAAGTAGGGGAGTATTTTGTACATAATCTACACTATACAAAAAAGATTAAAGTGATAGCTGGGTATTATAAAGATGGTGTATTTATTGAAATAATTCATTCAAATTTTATCGGTGCTTTTAATACTGCAATAAATTATAAAGATGAAGATAAATTAGTATACCTTAAAAAAGAGCAAGGATTTACTGAAATTATTCGTGCATCAATGCAACATTTTACAATAGGCATGTCATCAGCTTCTTATGTAAAAGAGATTGAAAGACTGCAAGAAGTTTCAGGCTTATCAAAAGAGACACTATCTTCACACACTTTAGGGGAAAAATAATATGTTAAAAGGCTATTGGGTACCAGTACTTCATTCTCACCTTCCATTTGTAAAACATCCTGATTATGAGTATTTTTTAGAGGAGCATTGGCTTTTTGAAGCTATTAGTGAGTGTTATATTCCACTTTTGAAAAACTTAAAAAAACTCTATGATGAGGGTGTAGATTTTAGACTTACTATCTCAGTAACTCCACCTTTAGCAGAGATGCTTGACGATAAACATCTAATGGAAAAATATGAAAAATATTTAGATAGGCAGATTGAACTAGGAGCCAAAGAGTGTCAAAGAACACAAAATGATGAGGTTTATGAAGAGATAGCAAATTTTTATAACAATAAGTTTGTAGAGATAAAAGAGTTTTTTACAGGATTTTTAGATAGAAATGTACTAAACGGATATAGATTTTTTAATGACTTAGGAAAAATTGAGGTTATCACTTGTGGTGCTACTCATGGATTTTTACCACTTTTAAGTGTCAATGAAAAAGCTGTAGAGGTACAAATAGAAGTGGCTGTTGCTTCACATAAAAAACATTTTAAAAAACCACCAAAAGGTATTTGGTTGCCTGAGTGTGCCTATTATGATGGGCTTGATAAAATATTAAAGGAAAATGGAATTGAATTTTTCTTTGTTGATTCACACTCATTAGTATATGGGGAACCAACAGCTTTAAATGGCGTATATGCACCAATTTATACAGAACACGCAGTTGCTGCATTTGCTAGAGACCCACACTCAGCTAAACAAGTTTGGAGTTCAAAAGAGGGGTATCCTGGTGATGTTAATTATAGAGATTTTTATCGTGATATTGGGTATGACTTGGATTATGAATATATCAAAGATTTCATTGACCCCGATGGTACGAGAGTTTTTACAGGATTTAAGTACCATAAAGTTACGGGAGAAAGTGATTATAAAGAGGTATATAATCCATATGTAGCAAGTGATATTACAAAATCTCATGCAGCTGACTTTCATCATAAAAGGGAAGAACAGTTTGAGCATTTGGGACAATACATGGATAGAACTCCTATGGTTGTATCTCCTTATGATGCAGAACTTTTTGGGCATTGGTGGTTTGAAGGTCCTGATTTTTTATACAATCTTTTTAAAGAGATTAGTAATAAACATACATTTAAAGCGGTAACACCGTTAGAGTATCTCAGTATGTACCCACAAAATCAAGTGATAAATCCTAGTGCATCTTCTTGGGGAGATGAGGGGTATTATGATGTATGGTTAAATGAGGGGAACTCATGGATATATAGACATCTTCACAATATGGCAGATGATATTATAAACCTAGCAAATAGTTATGCTAAGGGAGCTGATTTTAATACTACAAGATTATTAAATCAAATGGCAAAAGAGCTACTTTTAGCTCAAAGTAGTGACTGGGCATTTTTAGTAACAACAAAAACAGCAGTTGAATATAGTGAACAAAGAACAAAAGAGCATATCTCAAACTTCACAAGTTTAAAAAATATGATAAATGGTGAGATAGATTTTAGTTTACTTGAAGAGTTAGAGTATAAAAACTCTATTTTTAATTTTTTAGATTATAGAATTTTTGCATCGTAGAGTAGGGGAGAGTTTTTTAAAGCTCTCCTCTAAATGCACGATCTAAAATAGAAGCTTTTAATGCTTTAAGGCTATCCATTTTCTCTTTTTGCACCTGTTTAACTTTTTCTAATTTTTGGGAAACTTCATCTAAGTATTTAACTGTTTTTTGTTGGGTTTGGATTGATGGAAGTGGAATATCAATTTCTTTTAATTGTTTAACTGAAGGCATATTTGGTATTGCAGCACCTTTTTTTACTTCATTGAAAAATCCATTATTTATTAAATTATTCCAAAAATATACAAACATTTTGTCTATAATAATATTTTTATCTAATGTTAATTTTAATAAAGCTTGATTAATTATACCCTTAGTATAATCATTTGGAATTATTGCTAACTTACCTAAATATACACCAGAACAACTGATAATAATATCTCCAGCTTTAACTTTAAATCCTTTTAATTCATTAAATTTATCTTCATCAATAAAATATCTTTCCATTGAAAAATCATTATTTAAGGCGTGAAATTGTTCATATACTAAATATCCACTTTCTACAAAAAAAGATTTTTTCAATGCACTACCAAATGGACCTCTTTTTATTGATGTTTTTTCTTTTGTAACAATATCTTTTAATTTAGTTGGTTGATAATTCTCTTCCAACTCTCCAAATACATCATTCAAAACACTTCCCATAAACGCATCAGCTTCATCCATATTTTTTTGATGTAGGGCTATTGATTTATCTATTTTTTCAAATAGATTATCCAATTTTGAAACAATTCTTTGCTGTTCTGAGAGTTGTGGTAGTGGAAACCATTGTTCTTTTAGTTTAGTAAGGTTAATGTTGTTTTGTGCTACACCAGCTGATACTTTTTTAACTTCATTTGTTATAAATTTTAATCCATAATACATATACAATAAATCAACATTTTCTTTAGGTTGAATACCACTTATAGCTTGATTTGTAGTTGCTTCAATATCTAATATTCCAATTTTTCCAATTGTAGCAAATATAGTATATAAGATAGTTCCCTTTTGAAATAGTTTAGCTGATGAATTATCTAATCCATCTTTGGTAATAAATTCTTCTGTTTTTGATACATACATACTATTAGTAATATCAGATATTTTAACCCAATTAATATCTCCATTCCAATATGATTTATTACTTCTTTTTGGAGTTCCTCCACTTTGGAATTTAGCTAAATCACCTAATTTCTTCCACTCCCATCCATTGGGTAAATCATATAAATCACTCATTTATATCTTTTCCAATCAATATTGACTCAATCTCATCCATTAAACCATTTATCTCTTTATTGTTATCTCTAATATTTGTAACTAATTCTATTGGTGATTTATGTTCTATTACTTCAATATTATTCTTATTTTTTGCACTAATATCAAAATCTTTAATATCATTTACATTTACAATCCAACTATTTTCAGTTTCTTTTCTATCTTCCCATATATCTAAGAAATCTTTGAAGTGTTCATATTTAATTGGTTTATTCTTAGTAAGTTTAGAGGCGAGATTTACTTCATAATAAAATATATCTGAGGTACTTCCAACTCTATCAAAGAAAATTACATTTGTTTTTACACCACTATATGGTAAAAACACTCCACTTGGAAGTGAAAGGATTGTATGAACATTGAATCTTTCTAATAAATCTTTTTTTACAGATTGAAAAGCATTGTTAGTTTGAAAAAGTACACCCTCTGGAATTACAACTCCACATTTTCCATTTAGTTTTAAACTATTCATCATATGTTGTAAAAATAATAACTCAGTAGCATTTGATTTTATTGGAAAATTTTGTTGGATTTGGTCTTTCTCTTTTCCACCAAATGGTGGATTTGCTAAGATACAATCATATCTATCTTTCTCTTCTAATCCTCGTATATCTTTTGTAAGAGTATTTGTTTTTGATATGTTTGGAGATTCTACACCGTGTAAAATCATATTCATTACACCCATTACATATGATAGTGGAGTTTTTTCATTTCCAAAAAATGTATCTTCACTTAAAAATCGCAAATTTTCTACTGATAATTCTCGCTGTTTATTTTCTTCAATATTCTCATATCTTATATGATTGTATGCTTCAATGAGAAATCCACAACTTCCAACAGCTGGGTCATAGATAGTATCTCCAATTTGTGGATTTACAATATCTGTAATCACTTTGATAAGTGGTCGAGGAGTATAAAACTCTCCACTATTTCCACCATCACTCCCCATTTTTTTTAATAAATCTTCATATATCTTTGATAATTGAAAGAGATCAGATTGATTATGGAAATCCATCTCATCAATAATATCAAGAATTTCTCTTAGAGTATGTCCATTAGCTATTCTATTGTCCAAAAACTCAAATATAGCACCAATTTTGTATTTGATTGATTTTGGATTTTCAGTAATATTTTTAAATGATTTAAGATAAGGAAACAGCTCTTTATTTACAAACTCTAATAAATCTTCTCCACTTTTTGAGTTGATTAGATCTATCTTCCCATCTTTTTTAAGAACTGCCCATTTCCCCCATCTGAATTTCTCATCCATTACATAGTTATATGTTTCTCCATCTAACTGGGCATCTTCATTTTTCACTTCTTCTAAATCATTAAGGAACTTTAAGAAAAGTATCCAAGAGATTTGTTCTGTATAGTGCATAGCACCACTTATACCATCATCTCTTCTTAGTATGTCTGTTATTCTGTTTATTTTTGATTCCAAATTTTCCCTTTTTTAGCTACTTCTTTAATATTTATTAATTTACATGTAAAGATTTTTCAATTTTTTTTACATGTATTGATAACATGTAAAGGTTTTTTAATTTTTTTTACACATTTTTAAATAACTCAAAAAGTTTATTATGTATATAAAAAATCTCTTTACCCATTTTTTGACTACTAAGTATTCCCAATAAATTCTTTTATCTTTTGATCTTCTTTACTCATCTATAAATCTCTCTTTGCAATTCAAAATACTCATCTCTAATATTATAATTACCAAATGATTGTTTCAAATCACTTCTATCAAATCCACTTAGTTTTACCAATACAGATAAGTTCTTTTCATCTAACTCTTTTACACCATCTTTTTTATATCTATCCAAAATAAACTCTATAAACTCTTTTGCCTTTTCTGTATGATATTTTTCTACAAAGTGTGAATTTGATACAGATAAAACTCTATCTTCTCTACTTTTTATATCCATATTAAAAGATAGATGAGCTAACACATCATATATATCACTATCTTGGGCTTCAAAGATTTGTTTTAAATCATTGAGTTGAGATTCATCTATACCCATATCAGATAGTTTATTTAACATCTCTCTTCTGTTAGATGGATTACTCCATACCTCTCTTAATTTATCTTCATTATTATAAAATTCACCCAATACACCAACTAATAGTTTTAAATACTCATCTGTTTGTAGAGGTATTCCATCAACTCCCACATATGTAGTCTCAATATTAATTACTTTGAGCTTTTTACCTTTAATATCAATAATTACTTTTTCATTTGTCTTTGTTTCATTATATGAATTGTCATTTTTTTCTTTTACTTTACTATCAGTATCCTTTGCTGTTTCATACTTATTGTTCTGTTTTTCTTCATCTTCTTTTGGTTCATCATCTGTTATAATAATATCTTCAATATCATCTTCATCACCTTTGAAATCTCTATCCCATTCTGGGTCATAAAACAGATTAGTAGCTCCAACAAAATCTATAATAGTAAAGAAATCTTTTCCTCCAAAAACTCTTGTACCTCTACCTATAATTTGTTTAAATTCAGTCATTGATTTAATTGGTGATGTTAATACTACATTTCTAACATTTTTTGCATCAACTCCTGTTGTAAGCATTTTTGAACTTGTAAGTATTGTTGGAATATCTAAATCATTATTTTGAAACTTCTCTAAAAACTCTCTCCCTAAATCTCCATCATCTGATGTAACTCTTACACAATATTTTAAATCCTTTACCCTTTTAAATTTATCAATAGCTACTTTCATATCCATAGCATGTTGTTGATTTACACAAAATACAATTGTTTTATCCATAGGATTGATATTATCTACAATTGTTTTAGCAATTAATTCTGTTCTTTTAGGGATAATTACTTCTCTTTCAAACTGTTCTAATTTTACTATATTTTTATCAAATTCTCCCTCTATAATATCATTAGGGTTAAATTTATACTCATCTATATTTGTTTGAATTCTTTTTACTTTATATGGTGTAAGAAATCCATCATTAATTCCATCTTTTAATGAATATTCATAAATGGGTTCCCCAAAGTATTTATAAGTATCTCCGTTATCATCTCTTTTGGGTGTTGCAGTTAATCCTAAATGAACCGCACTATCAAAATGTTCTAATATTTTTCTCCAACTACTCTCATCATTTGCACTACCTCTATGGCACTCATCTATTACAACTAAATCAAAAAAATCTTTAGGATATTGTCTATAATACCCACTTACATCATCCTCACTTTCTTCTTCTGATTGTTCTTTAACTCTATTTTTATTATCAGCAATTGATTGATAAATTGCAAAAAATATATTTCCATTTGTAGGAACTACTCCATTTCTCTTTTTTATCTCTTTTCCTGTAATCTCTAATAGATCTTTTTTCATTGGATTAAATTCATTCATAGCTTGTGATTTTAATACATTTCTATCAGCTAAAAATAATATTTTTGGTCGTCTGTCAGTTCCATCTTTATTCCATTTTGATTGAAATAGTCTATATGCTATTTGAAATGAAATATTTGTTTTACCAGTTCCTGTTGCTAATGTAAGTAAAATTCTTTTTTGATTATTTACAACAGATTCAATTGTTTTTTCTATTGCTATTTGTTGGTAAAAGCGAGGGGTTTTATCACTAATATAATAAGGTTGTGTTAAAACTTCTTCTTTCTTTTTATCTATTTTTCCAAATTTTCTTTTAAATAGTTCCATTGGTGATGGAAAAGTTTCAATAAATTTTCCATTTTGTTCTATTAATGAATATTCATATATCTTATGACCATTGGTTGAATATACATAATCTACTTGAAGTTTTTCTCCATAGTTTATTACTTGTTGCAATCCATCTTTTGGGTCTTTATCTTCTTTTTTTGCTTCAACTATTCCTAATCTATTATTTTTGTATGTAAGTAAGTAATCAACAGAATATTGTTTACCTCTTTTATTTCCTATTAGTTTTCTACCATCTGTAAAGATATATTTAAATCCATGTTCTCTCGTTATCAGAAACTCAGTCCAACCACTTTCTTTTAACTTTGGTGTAATTAATTTTGCTTTTGTATCTGCTTCACTATAACCCATTTTAAACCTATTTAATTTAAGTATATTGATTTTATCTAAAACTCTATTTATTTCTAATTTTAAACAGAACTTACAAAAAGTATGGTAAAATATGGTAAATAATAAAAAGGTTGCCATATGACTAAAAAAATGACAGTTACTTTAGAAGATAGTTTAATAGAAGAGTTAGGTGAAATAGCTGCAAATACAGGAAAGAAAAAAGCACAAGTAGTAAGAGAAGCTTTGCAAGATTATTTTGATGTAAATGCTGTGACTAAAACTGTACAAGAGTACAAAATGGGGACATTGAAAACTGTATCACATAAAGATGTTAGAGCTTCTCTTGGCTTATGATATACAATATGACCCAAAGGCTGTAAAACAACTTCAAAAACTCAATAAAAGTATAGCATCAGATATTTTGGATGGGATAGAAGAGTTTGCTTCTAATCCTATACTGACAAAGATAAAGAAGTTGAAAACTCCCTTTGATGGAGCATATAGACTTCGTATTGGAGATTATCGAGTAGTATTTTATCAAGAAGATAATTTGATGCTTGTATCTAAAATTGCTCACCGAAAACAAGTTTATAACTAAAAAATCAAAAGGTATTTTACCCTTTGATTTTAGTTATTTAATTTCTAAGGTAATAGAACTCTCTATATTTGAAGTAAACTCATACACAAATCCTAAAGTTACACCTTGATTTGTAATATCTACCCCTTGTTCACTTTGACTTACACTATCTAATAATATAACAAATATCTCAATCTCTTTATCAAAAGTGAAAATTAGATATTTTTCTAAATATTTATCATAAATAGTAAGTATTTTTGTTTTTAATTTTAAAGATTGTTCATTTGGATTTTGCTCAAATTGCTTATCATTAAAAGTTACTAACTTTAGTGAAGCAAAATGGAAATTCCACTCTTGGATATATTTTAAATGCTCTTGATATTGACTACTTAGTGAAATATCTAAATTAATTTTATTTTTTGTGAATTTATATTTTTTTTCTAAAGTTGTATCATATTTTTTGTCAAAATAGATACCTCCCTCTCTTTGAAGATGGAGTTTTTTCTTGTCTGAGTTTATAACTTCAAAAGGTTGATTTGTAAAATCTGATAGTTCATTAAAAACATTATGTTGAAAATTTGTCATAGTAGTATCAAAAGATACAATGTGGTCTATTGCTGATTTTTTAAAATACCAATCATGTTTTAAAAAAATATTTTCTGAAACTGTAAGTTTATTATCATGAATAGTTGAAGCATTGTCCAAATCTTCTTTTTGAATCTCATCGTTTTTTTGAATCTCTATTTTACTATGGTAAGCTTCCTCATATCTTGTGAGTGTATTTTGAATATTAAAACTTTTGTCTAAAATATCTAGTTCAAATATTTGACCTCCATTTTTAGTTGAAATTATCGTAAGAAGTTCTTTTGTATTATATTTAAATTCATCATACCCATCTAAATCTAAATCTAATTTTTCTTTACTATTTTCTAAAAGTTTTTCACACTCTATAATGTATTTATATGCATTGTCCCGTAAGTTTGGCAAATAAATACCACCAAAAACTCCATGCCATAATACATCATTGCATTGTGCTTTATACAGAGCATCTTTGTATTTGAGTTGGGTTGTTTGTTTCTTTGATAACTCTACAAATCTTTTATGAATCCAGTTACTTTCTTGATATTTGGTAAGAAAGTTTTTCCAAGTTCCACCTCTTATAAACTGAGTAGCTTTTGGGTTATTTTCTAAAAGGTTTTCTAAAATAAGTGCATCTTCTTGCTTTAAAGACCACTCACCCATCTCATAGTAAGAAACAGTTGGTAGATAACTTAAAGCAATCGGGGGATTGTTTGCATAAAAGTGTTCAAATGTTTCTACACTGATGTTTTTGTTTTCTAATGTTTGTGTAAAAAAGTCTCTTAACCAATTTTTTTCATAAACAGTTTCATAAGTTTTTGGCCAGATACCAAACTTTTCTCCATCATCAAAAATGATTGCACCATTTTTTCCATCAATATTGGAAAAAGATTCTAGAATATTGTTTGTTTTTTCTAAATCATAAAAAGGTATAGCATATCTTAATGGTTGACTTATAGGAAATAGTGCTATATCTTCCCCACCATCTTCTGTAACAAAATATCCATTTAAATTTTCTGTTTTTACACCACTTGTAAGAAGATGGTAATCATCGACTACAACATATTGTATTCCACACTTTTTTAAATCTTTTATAATAGAGTTGTCCCATACTCTTTCTGTTAACCACAACCCTTTTGGTTGTTGATTAAAATGTTTTTTTATATATCGATTGAGCTTATTGATTTGACCAACTCTATCAGTTGAAGGGATTGCATTTAATACAGGTTCATAATATCCACCTGTAAAAAACTCTAATTGATTTGATAGGGATTTCATTAGAGAAAAAAGTTCTGAATCATTTTTTTCAATATATTCTAAAAGCCAGCCACTGTAGTGGATAGAACATTTAAACTCAGGGAACTCTTTTAATATTTTAAAAAATGGTTTATAAGATTTTTCAATCGCATCTTCTAAAACCCAATCAAAATTATCAATAGGTTGATGGCAATGTATTCCGAAAAGTAATGATGTTTTCATAGGTTAACCCCTTGTTTTGGATATTGTATAATATTCTACTTAAGTAACATATCAATTACAGAAATTTTATCTCAAAAACAATTTTGTAATTAATCAGTAATTAATAATTTGTAAGATTGACAAAACATATAAGGTATCAATATTATGAATGAATCGTTAAGTAAACTTCTTGAATTTACAAAAAACCTTACATTAATGTATGTGGAAGATGATCAATACTCCAGAGAACAAACATTAAGTATATTAGAGCTTTTTTTTGACAAAATAGTTATAGCAGTAGATGGACAAGATGCTTTAGAAAAATACAAAAAAAATAAAATAGACTTTATAATCACAGATATAAATATGCCACATATCAATGGCTTAAAACTAGTAGAGATAATAAGGGAAACAAACAAAACTATCCCAATAATTATTGTATCAGCTCATGGAGATACTGATTTTTTTCTTGAGTCTATAAAATTTGGAGTTGATGGGTATTTGATAAAACCAATAGAGTCTGAACAGTTTATTTATCAAATTAGTAAAAATCTTCATAATCTTTATTTAGAAAATCAGATTAAAGATTATCACAATAATCTCGAAGAGCAAGTGATGAAACAAGTTAAAGAGTTAAGGGAAAAAGATAAAATACTCATTCAACAAACAAAACTAGCTACAATGGGTGAAATGATGGATATTATTGCACATCAATGGAAACAGCCTATTAATATTATCTCTATGAATAGCTCACTAGTTTGGGAGTTGTATTCAGAATATGATAAGGCTATTGAGCCAAAAGATATTGAAAAATGTTATACATCAGTAAAAGCACAAGTAAATCATTTGGTAAAGACATTAGATGATTTTAGAAAGTTTTTTAGACCTAATGAAATTATTGAATCTATTAATTTAAAATCATTAATAGATTCGGTGTTACTACTTATCCATGATGAGTTAATGAAAAATCTTATTACAATAGAGATTGAATGTGATGAAAAATTGACAATCAATGCAAATACAAATGAAATAAAACATATTTTTATAAACCTTATAAATAATGCAAAAGATGCATTTAACCAAAATGATATAAAAAATAGAAAGATAATTATATCTTGTAATCAAAATGAAAAATATCTCACTGTAGATGTATCAGATAATGCAGGTGGAATACCAAGTGAGATTATTAAGAGTATTTTTGAAGCAAATTTTACAACGAAAAGTGAAATAGGGGGAACTGGTATTGGGCTTTATATGTCCCGTTTTATTTCAAAAAAGAACAACGCAACTATTGATGTTCAAAATATTAAAAATGGAGCAAAGTTTACAATCCAATTTCAACAAGATTTAGACAATATCCCATCAGAAGGTTTTCCTATATAGTATCCTTGGGAGTACTCAATTCCCATTGACTTTACTTTTTCATAAATCTCTTTACTACTAACAGATTCAGCAATAACTTGCGCATGCATAGATTTTGCATATTGAATCATTGACTTCACAACAATTTCAGCTTTTTTATCAACTAGAATATTTTCTATATAATATCCATCAATTTTAATATAATCAACTTTTATATTATGAAGATTTTGTAAATTAGTATGATTCGTACCAAAATCATCAATAGCTATTTTATACCCCAAACTATTTAAAAGTGAAATGTTTTTTATAATATTATCATCTTCTAATATTGATACTGTTTCGATGATTTCAAAAATAATTTGGGAAGGTTTAATATTATATTTTGATGAATAATTCAATAGGTATGTAATAAAACTATTATCAGATAAATCAGCTTGTGTAATATTAATAGCAACAGAATTTTTTTTTTCTTCCATATATTTGAAAATTTTTGAAATCATCACTTTTGTAATATCAGGAAGGAGTTGAAACAATTTAGCATTTTCTAGATAATAGTAAGGTTTACTAATTCTATTTACCTCTAATACTCTAGCTAACGCTTCATAAGTTTCTATTTTATTTGTCTTATTATTAACAATGGGTTGAAAATAGGGGATAATTGCATCTTCTTTTAATACTTTTTTTATTTTTTTAAGCCATTTTAAATTGTGTTCTCTTCTATTTATTAAAAGTGAATTATTAGAGTAAAAACCATACTTATCTTTTCCTATTTGTCTAGTTTCTTTTATAGCAATATGGGCTTTTCTTAAAATCTCTTCACCTTTTCCATGACCAATTCCAACAGTGCAAGATAGTTTGAAATCATCAATATGTGTATTGATTTTTGTATGTTCAATAGTACGAATAATATTTTTAATAAATAATTCTAACGCAACATCAGAAATTTTTGAAAATAAAAAAGCAAATTCATCAGAAATAACTCTAAACAGTTGAGAGTTATTCCCATTTATATTATTTAATAAATCAGATATTTTTGTAATAACTTCATCGCCAATACTATAGCCATATTTACAATTTATAAGATCAAAGTTATCAATATTTATTAAAATAAGATGATATGCATTATTACTTTGAAGATACATATCAAGTTTGTTTTTATTGTTTAAATTCGTGAGTTTATCAGTAAATATATCTTTATTGGATAACTCTAATTGAGTAGTATTAGAGGGGGGATTTATCTCTAAATTTTTTATATGTTTTATATATTTGACTGCTTTATGTAGAATTTCAATCATCTGTGTAGTTATAATGGGTTTTATAATAATATTATTTATACCAAGTGCCAAAAGTTGTTTATATGTATTAATATCTTGATGAGCAGAAACAATAATAATATACTCTAAAGGATTTATATCTTTAATCTCTTTTATTAAATCAAAACCATATTGAGTAGGTATAAAAATATCAGTAAATACAATATCAATTTCATCTAAATATTTATTATAAGTATCCAAAGCTTCTTGGACATTACTCGATACATATACTTTTTTAAAAAATAGTTCTAATAAGTCTTTTAGTTCTAAGCGTGATTTCTCATCATCTTCCACACACAATACTGCAAATTGTTTTGTATAAAAAGTAAGTTTTTTTATCTCATTCATATTTTTCCTTTGGGAAATAAAGTGTAAATATTGCTCCATCTTCATCATTAGTCACATTAATTGAGCCATGAAAATGTTTTTCTATAATAACTTTTGTCATATATAAACCAATACCAGTTCCCTCACCTTGTGCTTTTGTTGTAAAATATGGATTAAAAATTTTATTGAGTATCTCTACTGGGATACCGCCTGCATTGTCTGTAACTTTGAGTACGGTTGTCTCTTTATACTCGTCTATACTTATTGATATGTTTTTATTGTCACAATCATTGTTTTTAAAAGCATCTCTCGCATTGTTAATAAGATTTAACAGTATATGTTCAAATTCATTCTTAAAGCCATATATTGTAGTATCTGTACCATTTATTAAAGTAAGTTTGATATTGTGATTTGTAAGTTGTGGTTCTAAAAAGTCAAATATTTTTTGGTAAATATTGATTATTAAAAAATCTTCTTTTTTCGTAGAGGGTTTGAAAAAATTCATAAAATCAGTGATAGTTTCAGACATTTTAACACTTTGTTGTTCAATAAATTTTGTTTTTGTTTGTATCTCTTCATTTTCTAAAATATTGAGATGACTTGAAAAATTTAATTTCATTGCTGCTGCATTTATGGCATTGAGTGGTTGTCTCCATTGATGAGCGATAGACCCAATCATCTCTCCCATCTCTGCCATTTTTGCTTGTTGAGCGATTATTTTATTATTATGAATTTGTTCATTTTCAAGTTCTTTGAGTTTTGTAATATCTTCAAAAATAAATAATCGTAAGAGAGTTTCTTTCGCATCTTTAATAAGTGTTGAGGAACCTAAGCATATTTTTTGAGTGTTATTATTTGCAATCAACATATATTCATTTGAAATTGCTTTTTTATTGATAAAGAGTTTTTTATTTTCTATAATAGCACTATCTTTATGCTCTTTTAAAAATAAAGAATAAAAATCTTTATCTAAAAAATCTTTTTTACTAAATCCAAGTGTTTTATAAAAACTTTTATTATATTTAATCAATTTACCATTTTGATTGATTACAGCTATTCCAGATTTTGCATGTTTAAAAATATTTGCTAATAATATTTGCTGACCTTTTTTCTCTTTTGTAAGTCTTTTTTTACCCTCTATAACTTCTAATATATCAACTTTTACTTTTGAATAAAGAGTATAAAACAATAGGAATAAAAGTAGAGTAATCACACTAAGTCTAAATATAAATTGTCTGAATTTATCTTCTATATTAAAAATATTTTGATAGTCAAAATAAAAAAACAACCCCACTAAAGAGATTGTAATAATAAATGTAAAAATAAAATATCGTACCATATTATTTAAAAAGATCTAAGCTATAAAATATCTTGTGTATTTGTTATTACACAAGATAGATAGATAATATTTGTTAGTTTTTTATTGAGATGGGGCATCAAATTACATTTTAAAATGCTTTAAAGCATACATATATGAGTTTCTTTCATAAGCAGCAGGATTATCAGTATGATTTAAAGAGATACTTCCTCTCATTTGATTGATTGATTCATACTCATTTTCTTCCATCCATTTTTCCATTTTGAAAAGAATATTTTGTAGATATTTTTCACCTTTTTCTAGTAAAATTGAAGCAATAGCTACACTATTAGCACCACTCATCATAGCTTTCAAAACATCTTTTCCAGATCGTATACCTGTATTTACACAAAGGTCAGCTTCAATATTATTGAAAAGAATTGCACACCATCGCAACGATTCACTTTTATCTTCTGATGTTGAAAGATGAGCTTTTTGTGTTGCACTTAATGTATGTAAATCTATATCTACATTGATTGGATTGTCAAAAAGTGTTAACCCATCTGCCCCAGCTTCAACAAATTGTTTTGCCATATTAGCAGGATTTGTAAAGTATGAATTCATTTTTACATTTAAGGGGATAGAGATATGTTGTCGTAAGTTTTTTACTGTATCTATATACATCGCTTCAACTTCACTTCCACTTATATCTATAGAAGTAGGAATATAAGTGATATTAAGCTCCAAAGCATCTGCCCCAGCTTCTTGTAATTTTGAACCATATTTAATCCACCCCTCATTACTTACACCATTTAAACTTGCAATTACAGGAACATCTGTAGATTTTTTCACCTCACTTACAAACTCTAAATAGTGTTCACTATCTAGATTATCAAACTGCATATCAGATGGAAAATAATCTAAAGCTTCAGCAAAACTATCATTTTCTTTATATAAAAAATGATTTAATACTTTTTGTTCATGATTGATTTGTTCTTCAAAGAGTGAATGAAGAACAATAGCAGCAATTCCGTTATCTTCTAAACGCTTTATTCCACCTAAACTATTTGTAATAGGTGATGCAGAAGCTATAACTGGATTTTTTAGGTTAAAGCCTAAATATTGTGTTGTTAAATCAATCATTGTTTACCCCTTTATTTTCAAATTGATGTTGTAAGTTTTCATATCTATGAAACAATGTTTGTGCTGTTTTTGAAGCAGTTTCAAGATAACTTAATGCAGCCTCTTTATCCATTTTTTCAACCATTTTAAATCGTGTTTCATTGTACATAAAATCTTTTACATTTAATTTTGGAGTTTTGTAGTCTAAAATCATTGGATTTTCTCCATTTTTTTGTAGTTCTGGGTTATATCTAAAAATAGGCCATAATCCACACTCAACTGCTTTTTTCTGTTGTTCCATACCGTATCGTAAATCATATCCATGCGCTACACAATGAGAGTACGCAATGATAATAGAAGGTCCATCATATTGTTCAGCTTCAATAAATGCTTTTACAGTAGCTTTGTCATTTGCACCAATAGCTACTTTTGCCACATAAACATTTTCATAATTTATAGCCATAGAAGCTAAATCTTTTGGCATTCCAGCTTTCCCTCCAGCTGCAAACTTAGCAACAGCACCTGTCATAGTTGCTTTTGATTGTTGTCCACCTGTATTTGAATACACTTGTGTATCAAGCACTAATATATTTACATTCTTTCCTGATGCAAGTACATGGTCTAATCCACCATAGCCTATATCATAAGCCCAACCATCTCCACCCATAATCCATACAGATTTTTTTACAAGATAGTCAGCTATATTTTCCAGCTCTTTTCCAGCATCATCAGAGATAGTTTTCAAATTCTCTTGAAGTTGTACCACTCTTTTTCGTTGAGCATTTATATCTATCTCTGTTTTTTGTTCAGCATCTAAAATCTCATCTACAAGTGTTGTATCAAGCTTTGGTTTTAGTTGTGTTAAAAGTGTTTTGGCTTTTAAGGTGTGACTATCAACAGAGAGTCTAAAACCTAGTCCAAACTCTGCATTATCTTCAAAAAGTGAGTTTGACCAAGCAGGTCCTCTTCCATTTTCATCTTTTTTCCATGGAGTTGTAGGTAAGTTTCCACCATAAATGGAGCTACACCCTGTCGCATTTGCAATAAGCATTCTATCTCCAAAAAGTTGTGAAGAAAGTTTCACATAAGGTGTTTCACCACACCCTGGACATGCACCACTAAACTCAAATAATGGTTCTAAAAATTGTGATTCTTTTACATTAGCGTGATCTAGTTGTTCTCTTGGTACATTTGGTAAGTTAAGGAAATAATCCCATTGTTTAATCCCTTCTTCTCGTAAAGGAAGTTGTGGTTTCATATTAATTGCTTTGAGATTTGTTTGAGATTTATTTTTAGCAGGACACACCTCCACACATAATTCACAACCAGTACAATCTTCAACAGCTACAGAGATATTAAAAACATCATTTTCTCCAAAATGTTTTCCCTTCGCTTTTTTGAATAAAAAGTTTTCAGGTGCATCTTCTACTAAAGTTTTATCAAATACTTTTGAACGAATAACAGAGTGTGGACACACTAAAACACATTTATTACACTGAATACAAGTATTTGGATCCCATACAGGTACCTCTTGGGCTATATTTCTTTTTTCGTATTGAGTTGTTCCTGTTGGCCATGTACCATCAGCAGGTATATCTGATACTGGAATATCATCACCTTTATATTCTGTGATTTTACCAATAACATTATCAATAAAAGGTGTTAAATCCCCTTTGAGTACACTTTGTAGTTCAATAGTACTTGAAACGGTTGCAGGAACTTCCACTTCAAAAAGATTTTCCAAACTAGTATCAACAGCTGCATAGTTCATCTTAACAATTGATTCCCCTTTTTTCCCATATGTTTTATGGATAGAATCTTTGATTTTTTCTATGGCTTCTTTTTTTGGAAGTATTCCACTTATTGCAAAAAAACAAGTTTGCATCACTGTGTTTATTCTTGAACCCATATTGCTTTTTTTGGCTACACTATAAGCATCTATTGCATAAAACTTAAGCTTTTTCTCAACTATTTGTTTTTGTGTTGCTTTTGGTAATCTATCCCAAATCTCCTCTTTTTTATAAGGGGTGTTGAGTAAAAATGTAGCTCCTTCTTTAGCAATATCTAATAAATCTAATTTTTCTAAAAAGACTGCTTGATGTACCCCAACAAAATCTGCTTTTTGAATCAAATAACTTGATTTTATCTCTTTAGCTCCAAATCTTAAATGGGAAGTTGTCATAGAACCAGATTTTTTAGAATCATATACAAAATATCCTTGTGCATAGTTATTCGTTTCCATCCCTATAATTTTAATAGAGTTTTTATTTGCACCAACTGTCCCATCACTTCCAAGTCCATAAAATACAGCTTCATATTGCTCACTATTTTTCATGATAAGATTTTTGTCATATTCTAAACTTGTATTGGTCACATCATCATTGATACCTATTGTAAAGTGATTTTTAGGAGATGGTTTCTCCAATTCATCAAAAATAGTTTTTATCATACTTGGAGTGAACTCTTTAGATGAAATCCCATATCTTCCACCTATGATTTTTGGCATTTGAAATGAAAGCTTTTCTTGTGATTCAAAAAGTGAAGTTACAACATCGTGATAGAGTGGTTCCCCTATACTTCCAGCTTCTTTTGTTCTATCTAAAACTGCTATTGCTTTTACTGTTTTTGGTAAACTAGCTATAAACTCTTCTATGCCAAATGGAAGTGCAAGTCTTACTTTTATCATACCAACTTTTTCATTTTCTTTTGTAAGATGTTCAATAGTTTCATCAACAGCACTTGCCCCTGAACCCATCACTACAATTACTTTTGTTGCATCAATAGCCCCCACATAATCAAATAATTTATAACTTCTTCCTGTTAAAGTGGCAAATTTATCCATCTGTTCTTGGAGGATTTTTGGTGTTTGTGCATAATATTTATTTACAGTTTCTCTCCCTTGAAAATAGACATCTGGGTTTTGACTAGTCCCTCTTAAAATAGGTATGTCAGGTGTCATTCCTCTTTGTCTATGAGCATTTACAAGCTCTGTATTAATCATCTCTTTTAAAATATCTTCACTTAAAACTTCTATTTTATTTACTTCATGGGAGGTTCTAAAACCATCAAAAAAATGTAAAAAAGGTATTCGTGATTGTAGTGATGCTGCTTGAGAGATAAGGGCAAAATCGTGAGCTTCTTGTACACTATTTGATGCCATCAAAGCAAACCCTGTTTGTCTTACACCCATAACATCTTGATGATCTCCAAAGATAGACAACCCTTGCGCTGCTAAACTTCTTGCTGCCACATGAAATACTGTAGGGGTAAGTTCTCCAGCTATTTTATACATATTTGGAATCATAAGAAGCAAACCTTGAGAAGCTGTAAAAGTTGTAGTTAAACTTCCACCTTGTAAAGCACCGTGAACAGCACCACTAGCACCACCCTCACTTTGCATCTCATATACTTCAGGGATAGTTCCAAAAATATTTTTTTCATGTTTTGCACTATAAAGGTCGCTTAGTTCTCCCATTGGTGAGGAGGGTGTGATTGGATAGATTGCTATTACTTCATTGATTTTGTGGGCGACTAAAGCTACCGCTTCATTACCATCGATTGTTTTAAACTCTTTACTCATAGAAAAATCCTCGTAATGATATTAGGAAAAGCATTATAAGGGGTTATTGTTACATTTTAATTACACTTTTATAAGTTAATTGACTATTTTTACCTCTTATTTTACTTATGTTAAAGTCTTTGTATAAAAACTTCCTAAGTGTATTTTACAACTAATTATCTTAAGAGTTAAATTTGAAAAAGATTTGTTAAAAAGCTTAAAAGCAGAGGAAAGAAAAATATATGAGTTGTTTTTTAAAGAAGTTTTGCCCCTTGAAGTGAGCCTTCATTGAGTTTTGAAAGGGTAATTGTTAAACTCTCTCTTTGAAATGAACTTTTAGAAAATTGCTTTTCTAAAAAGTTTTTAATATTTTCATTTTGTCCAACGCTTCCACCTAAAACAAGATGGTTAAAATCAAAAAGATTTAGAGATGTATGAAAAGCGTGTGCAAGAGCTAAATAAAAGTTATCTATAATCACTTTAGCTTTGTAGTTATCTAGTTTTTCTAGTAAATCAACTCTTTGGTACTTTGTATCAATATTGAAATAGTCACACCATTTTATAATCCCACTACCACTTGCATACAGTTCCAAACAATCATCTCGTCCACAGCCACATTTAAAAGGAGATTTTTTAAAAGGGATGTGACCTAGTTCACCACTTTTATTATTTGTGCCTGTTACTAAATTATTATTATCAATAAAAGCACTCCCAAATCCTGTTCCTATATAAAAAACAGCAAGAGAACTCACTTGTAAATAATCGTGTTCTGCTAATGCTGCACAATTTAAATCATTGTCAATATGGAGTGTTATATTATATGTTTCTTCAATATATTTTTTCACATTAAAATTTTGTGTATGTGCATTTGGGGAAGATATTATTTCTCCATTGTGTACTTGACCTGCAAAAGATATACCTATAAAAGATATACTTGAGTGTTTTTCTATTATCTTATCAAGAAATTCTTTTAGGTCTAGTGTATCACTTCGGAGTGTTTGTATTTTAGAATTGTTTAGTTGGTATCTAAAATTTGTACCACCAAAATCAATATAAAGATTCATATTTTATGACTTATAAAGCTCAATGTACTCTTTTGATGATTGTTTCCAAGAGTGATCAACTTTCATATTATGTTTTGAAATTTTCTCAAATTTTTTATGATTTCCATATAAAGACAAAGCTTTTGCAATAGCGTGCATAAACCAAAAGATATTATGCTCTTCATAGGTGATACCTATACCCATATATTCTTTTAAAGCGGTATAATCAACATCTGTAAAATCTGTAACAGTATCTTTTAATCCTCCTGTTTTAGCAACAATAGGAACAGTACCATATTTCATACAAATCATCTGATTTAGTCCACAAGGTTCAAATAAAGATGGCATCACTAAAAAATCAGCTCCAGCATACATCTTTCTTGCAAAACTTTCATCATATCCAACTTTGATATAAACATTTGGATAACTTACAGAGATATTGTTAAATACCGTATTATAATGCTCTTCTCCACTTCCAAGAACAATAAAGTTTGCTTCAAAGTCTTTAAAAAAGTTGAAGTTTTCAATTAAAAGGTCAATCCCTTTTTGATGTGTAAATCTTCCAATAAATACAAAAAGTGGTTTATCACACTCTACAAATCCTACCTCTTTTAGGAGTTTTTGTTTGTTAATATCTTTGTTTTCATAATTTTTTACACTAAAATTTTTATATATCATCTCATCTTTTTTAGGATCAAACACATCATAACTTATACCATTTAAAATCCCTTGAAGTTTGTAGTTATTAGCTCTTAATACATCATCTAAGTCATTTCCAAATAGTGGTGTTTGAATCTCATTTGCATAAGTTGGACTTACTGTTGTTACATTATCACTGTAATATATTCCAGCTTTTAAGAAATTTACTTGGTCATGATACTCTAAAGATTCTGGTCTAAAACACTCTTCCCAGTCTATATCGAGTGTTTTCATTGTTTCTTTGTGAAATACCCCTTGGTATGCAAGGTTATGAATAGTTAACACAATTTTTTGACTTAAGTTATATTTTGTTTTTGCTAGGAGTGCTATAAGAGAAGTTTGCCAATCATTAAGATGAATAACATCAATCTCTAGATTCATATGTAACATCACTTCAATACACGCATAACTAAAAAGTCCAAATCGTAAAGCGTTATCACCAAAATCTCCAAAATCATCAAAATACAATCCTGATCTATCACATAAAATTGGATTGTAAATAAAAAGTTCATATTTGTTATTTTTATTTACAAAAATATCGAACTGATGAGTAACACCTTCTAAAATATAGTCAAATGTCAAATCTGCATACTCAATATTAAATTTTTCTCTATCGATTGTTTGGTATAAAGGAAGAAGAGTATACACTTTTTCTTTTTTTCGTAAAGCTTCAGGTAAACTTTGTGCTACATCAGCTAAACCACCTGTTTTTGCGTATGGATAGATCTCACTTGTACAAAATAGTATTTTCATTTTTTTCCTTTATTATTAACTTTCTTTTAAAATTTCCGCTGCTGTTTCTGGCAAAAATGTATTTACCATTATATCTGTATCTAGTTCAAATCCAGCAATTTTATAAAGTCTTGGTAATATCTCTATATGAAAACGATTTGGATTTGTAGCTGATTGTATATCTCCATTTTTAATTAACATATTAAAATCAGGTGTTCCTAGTGCGCTGTTTAGTTTTGAAAAACAAAAATGGATAATTTCACTTAATGAATAAATATCAATATCAGTAAAATCAAGAATAGACTTTAACTCTTTTGTTGCTACTATACTTATTTCAAATGGGTATCTTGAAGCATAAGGACAATAAGCTATAAAAGAGCTGTTTTCAAATAATATCGCTTTTTTAAAATTTTTTTCATCAACAATTAAATCATCAAAAAAATCTCGTTCAGTATCTTCTTTATATTGTTTATAATAGTTTAACGCTTTTTTCGTAGTTTTTGGTACAAAGGGAGTTGCAATAAGTTGTGAGTGTGAGTGTTCTAATGATGCGCCACCATTTTCTCCATAGTTTTTAAACACTGAAAAATATTTGATTCTTATATCTTTTTTTAAATCTTTTAATCGTTGTTTTATGATTGAAAAATAATCAAAAAATTCATCAGTAGTAAATTCAAACATTTGTTTTGTATGACTTGGAGTTTCAATAATAATTTCATGGGCACCAAAACCTCTTTTAATTTCAAAATTACCATTTTTATAAGATTTTGGTTCAGTATCAATAGAAAGGGCATTGTAAAGGTTTGGAACTACCCTACATCTCCACTCTTTTTCATTGCCGATTCTTGCTAATTCATTGGGTGTTTTATTTTCATTTCCTAATTCAAATGGACAACTTTCTATACTTTGATTTGAATTTTTCTTGAGTGGATGAAAATTTGTTGGTCTTTTTGCCCTATTTGGTGCAAATAATACCCAATGTTGAGTGAGTTTGTTATATCTAAATTCTGACATTTATTCCCTTATATATACCAATTATTTAAATCTAAATCTTCTATTTCTATAGTAAAGTCACCATATAGTGGAAATGCTTGAAGGGTTAGATTATTATCAATAATAAAAAATTTAAAATCAATTTTTCTACCAATTATAATATTTTTTTGTAAAATTTCTAATTCTATATTATCATTAACATTATATGCAAAAAGAGTTATATCTTCTTTAACAATAGTTTGTGTTGTTTTTGCCAGTTCTAAATTAAATTCATTATTATCTATAACGATTTTTAAAATAGCACTCTTAGGAACTTTTTTGAAATTACCATCAAAAAAAATATAAAGTTTTTCTTTGCAATATCCATATCGAACATGTTTGACAATACTTTTAGTAGAGTCCATCACGGAAAATTCTTTTTTTGTATTTATAACTCCAGAGTTCAGCCATTCAAAATAGTCACTTTTAACCCCATCAATTTTAGGATAAATAAAATTTATAGGTTTTGTGTGAAAATCACTTTTTAAATGGGTTTGAACAATAGGAGTGAGTATTTTTTGTGGTACTTCTATATTAAGATATTGATAAATATTTATAAGGTGTTTTCTAAAAAGTTCATCAAACTCTTTTGCTTGTATAGTAAAATGATCATCTCCATACCACCAAAACCAATCACTACCAAGTGCTATCATAAACTCTTTTTCAATTAATTTTAAAATATTTTCATCAAGAGTATTTTTATGTTTATCAAACTCTTTTTTTGTAATATCTAAAAGTTCCCATGCTTTATTTTTTTCATCACTTCCAATCCAAATATCAAAGTTTCCATTTATCCAACTTCCACTTGCTAATTTAGAGATATTTTCTGTTTGAATCTCTGTATCATTTGTAATATTATCCATAGTAACAGTTTCTATCCAAGGTGTAGTTTCAAAAAGCTTATAAAGCTCATTGAAAAAATCACAACCATTATTTGGGAAAAACTCCCAAGCATTTTCCCCATCAAGTATAACATTTACTAAAGGTGAAAAATCACAATTATCATAGATGTTTTTTAAATGTTTCACAAATTCTTTGGCAGCTAATTTTGAATCTTTTTGACTATAATCAAACCCAATAGCATCACTTAAATGATGGTCTCTAAATCGTACTTGAATATCTCCACTTGTTGTATGTAAATTATAGTTTTTATAGATATTTGTTTTTGTATTATTAGAAAGTGTTTTAAAAAGTATCTCTTCATCTGTACAAAACCAGTCAAGATTGTTTTTTCTAAAAAGTTCAGCAGTTTTAAAACTTACACTCCCTTCAGCTGGCCAAAAACCAGATGGTTTTTTCCCAAATAATTTTTCAAAATATGTTATAGCATTTTGGGTATTTTTTATTCCAAATTCTTTAAAATTTGTTTCCATATTTGGCAAGATTACATTTGCTTTTGCCTCTTTTGCACTTTGTATATCAAGAAGTAAAGGGGTAATAGGATGAAAATATGGAGTTGTAGAAAGTGTTATTTTCCCACTTGCCTCTAACTCTTTATAAAAACTTAAAATAGTTGGTAAAAAACGAAAAAGTTCTTCAAGAAGTATCTGTTTTTCTTTTTGTGTAAAATAGTGTCCTTTTTCTAAAAGTGATTGTACTACATCATTATTTTGTCGTAAATAATTTCCACACCAAGAAAGTAAAAATAACACTTCTAAATCAAGTAATTCATTATGTGAAAAATCTAAAATAGTATTGTGAATGTTATATCTTAAATAGAGTTCATAATATCTTTTAAGAGGTTTAATCATATTTTTTTCATTTGATAAAAATAGATAACTTTGTAGATATTCAATCTCACTTTTACTTAAAAGTTCAACATCTTTTTGTAAAATTAAAAGAAGAGTATCTTGAGCGTTATTTTGAATATAAGACTCTATTTGTATAATCAAAGAGGGTACTAGGTTATAAGTAGCTTTGATTGTATTAAATTTTGAGGCATACCATGGAATATCATAATAATCTTTTATGGCATGTAAAAATACCCATGGCATAAGAGTAGTATTTGCTTTATCATCTTTATAATATGGTTGATGCATATGCCATACAAAAGCTAGCTTTAATGTTTTACTCATTTATCCAATTCTCGATTTTTTCTTGATATTTCCAAAAAATCTTACTCGCATTTTTTTCATCATCTGCTTGAATATAGATATTTAAAAAATCTGTATATTCATCTGGTACCATTAAAATCCATTCGTCATTACTTATCCAAATCTTTACACCATCTATTGAACTTGTTTTTTTATTTTTGCCATCTTCTAGGAATTTTCTCATCATTTTCCCTTTAAATTGACTTGGACAAGCTACATTTTCACCTTTATAAGCGAAATATGGTAGTTTTGCAATTATTTTAGAAAGTTTTTTTCCAGATTTTTGAATGAGTTCTAATATTTTAAAACTAGAGAAAATCGCATCACGATTTAAACCAAATTCACTAAATGCAAAATGCCCATCTGTTGTTGCTATTAAATCATACTCTTTTAAATCATCTGCTTTTAGATTGTTTAACTTACCTCTTGTTATATCTAAGTTTTTGTACTCAATACAATCAGGAGCCCAAGCAGGTAAAAATATTTTTAATCTTTTTTCACTTGTTAAATCTAATAAACATAACACAACAAGTAAAGTGACATAATCATATACAAGTTCCCCTTCATCATCAATGATTTGAAATTTTTGTCCATTTGGATAGATTAAAAAACCACAGTCTAGGTTCATAGCTTTGACCATATTTCCCATATCTTTTTGAGACTTGGTTACATTTGCAGCAATTTTTGATAAACTTTTATCATCAAAATAACCATTAAGGAGTATGTTTTCAACCCCTAAATGATTCATAATTTTTGGATAGATATCAGCAGTTGAACCAAACATCATATCAGTTGCAATTTTTAAACTATTATTTTTAAATACATTGTGGTCTAATTTATCAATAACTGCATCTATATATTTTGTTTTAATTTCACTTTTATTATAAATTTCACCTATTTCAGTATAGTTTACTCGTCTAAAGTTTTCTCTAAAAAAGATTCGTTCAATAGATTTTGCTAACTTTGAATCTATCGCTAACCCTTCACTTGTATACAATACAATTTCTGTATTTGCTGGGTCTTCTACTGATTGTCTAAAGTGAATCCCCGCTGCTATCTCATCATTATTTGCTAAACAATGTCTCATAACATTTGAGGGAACACTTTCTATATCTACAACATCAATACCTGTTGAGAGAATACCAGATAAAAATGCTCTTTTTAACATTCTTGAACTTTTATGATAATCTCTTGAGATATATACTTTTGTCCCAACAGTAAGAATAGAACCAAAAGATTCAGCGAGTTTTACACTAATTTGGGAAGATAATTCAATATTTGTTCGTCCAATTACTTTTCCATCTTCAAATATTGATGATTTGTATTTATTCCCCCAGATTACATTATTACTTACGACTGAATTTGCATCAATAATTTTATCAGGCCACATCATAACATCTTTTTCAAAACTAACTTTTTTCCCAATTTCACAATGTTCAGCCATAATAACACCAAAATTTGCTTTTACTTCATCTTTAATGATATTATTATTACAAATTACACAATTATTTAGAATAGTTTTTTGCCCTATTGCTACATCATCCCAAAAAATACTATTTGAAATTTCTGAGTGTTTTTTTATTTTTCCATTAGCACCTATTGCTACATCACTAAGAGTTACACCTTCTGCTACTTTAGTATTTTTCCCAATAACTACAGTACCATTTATCCGTATTTTTTCATGAAGAGTTGCCCCAGTTTCTATATAAGCAATACCATTTTCATATTCTACTTTTTCACCTTTGTATGGAAGTGTTATAAGTCCTTTAAAAACATCACTATATACTTCTCTATAACTTTGTGGATTTCCAACATCTCTCCAGTATCCTTCACAACTATAACCCCAAAGTGGAATATCATTACTCATAAGTGTAGGAAATAGATCTTTAGCAAAATCAAAATTTTCACCATGTGGAATATAGTTTAAAATTTCTGGTTCAATAATGTAAATTCCAGTATTAATAGTATCACTAAAAACTTCACCCCAACTAGGTTTTTCCAGAAATTTTTCAATTCGATTTTCTTCGTTGGCAATAACAACACCAAATTGAAGTGGATTTTCTACAGATGTTAGAGTAATAGTAAGTTGAGATTTTTTCTTTTCATGAAACTTTTTTATCTTTTTAAAATCAAAGTCCGTAACTAAATCACCACTTACAATTATAAAAGTATCATCAAGAAATTCTCTAGCAAAAGCAACAGCCCCAGCAGTTCCATAATCATCATCAGGTTGTACATAAGTTATTTTTACACCAAAATCACTTCCATCACCAAAATATTCTTTGATGATTTCAGGTTTAAAATAAAGTAATACGGCCATCTCTTTAATACCAAGTTCATCTCGAAGCTTGATAATAATATGTTCCATCATAGGTCTATTTAAAATTGGTAACATCGGTTTTGGCATTGAGTTCGTTAAAGGTTGTATTCTTGTACCAAATCCACCTGCTAAAATTATTGCTTTCATTATCTCTCCTATTTTCTCTTAGTCTATATATCTATTATATTCTTTTTTCTGTAATAAAATGTTAATTTATTATACTTTCCACGCTTGACAGATACTAAATAGTTGTCTGTTTTTTTGAAATAATGTATGCATCTGTCTTAGGATATTTTTAAGTATTTTTACGGTGTCTGTTACATAAGGACCTTTATTTAACATAACACAATCAGCTCTTTGTGCAATAGCTGCATCTGTAACTTCAGCACGACTAGGAAGGTTATTTTTCATTTGACCTTCTAAAATTTGCGTAGCATATATAACAGGGGTATGTGAAGCTTCACAAATATTTAAAATCTCCTCTTGAATATAAGGAAGATTGTCAAATCCAACCTCAATAGCTAAATCACCTCGTGCTATCATCAATGCATGATTTTCCCACTCTAAAAGTGTTTCTAAAATTAGTGGAAGATTTTTAAGTGCTGTTTTTGTCTCTATTTTTGGTGCTATTGCTATATGTTGAGCATTCTTTGTTTTTAACATATTTTGTAGTTTTTTGATATCTTCACTAGTTTGTGCAAAAGATAAACCAATAATATCAGCAAATTCAACAATATCTTCAAAATTTTTCTCATCAGTTGGTGTTATTGCATCTATTTTTAAATCTGTACTTGGGAAGTTAATCCCTTTTTCCTCTTTTAGTGAAGTTCCATTTTCTTTTGCTAAAAATACTTCACATACTAAACCTAACTCATTTAATTGAGTCACTTTACAACCAATTTTTCCATCATCAATATAAATATCATCACCTTTTTTTACATAAGGGAATATATCTTTGTTTGAACAACCAATGATTGCGTTGTAAACTTCATTTTCATAAGAATAATCAGTAGAACCTAAAATATCTTGATGTGTGATAATAATTTTATCTTCTTTAAAAAGTTTTATCTCTTGCGGAAGTTTTTCTATATTGTAAAAACAGCTGATATATTTGTGATTTTCATTTTTTATCTCTATTGTTGAATTTTCAAAGATTGTGATTTTTTTATTTGCATCTATAAAAATTCTCTCATCTTCTTTAATGATGTTGTATGATTGTTGAGAATCTCTTTCAAAGTCATCAATTTTTACTTTGGGATTCGTTTTGCACATTTGAAAAAAGTCATCACTTACTACAAGAATAGCTTGAATTGGATTGGATCTGTTTTTTTCATATTTTTTTGTAAAATTTTCTCCATTTGAAGCAGAAACTATCTCTACTTTTTGCGGATTTCTCCATGAACCTATTTTAAATGGAGTAAAAACTTTTTTTATTGATTGTGTTCTATTTTTTGGTCCCGCTAAATCTACATATATTTTAGTATCTTTATTTTGTTTAAAATTTTCCTCCTTGATATAAGAGGCCATTTTATTCCAAGTGTCTGAGGTATCATGTGCTGTATTTATCCTAAATACAGAAGTTCCATTTTCTATTAATTTACCAATAAGTTCTGGTGAACGAGAAGCTTCACTAGGAAGTGTTACCATCACTTTTGTTTTAAAACTTAAATCTGATTTTCCAAACACATCACTGTTTTTTAACATAATACTTTTGGCATCATTATAGTTTAAAACATCTAAATCATTTTGAGTTTGTTTATAAGGTTTCTGTAATAATTTTGATAAGATAAGGATATCTTGATTAATAGAATTTATAACACAACTTTGAGCTCGACCAAGAGAAGATAAGCCTAAATTAGTAAGATTATTTTGCAACTCTCTTAAATCTAAAGAACGCAGTTTTATATAAGCTTGTAAGTTTTGTATACTTTGGTTTGAATTATTTTGTTCTACACTTGATAAAATCTCTTTTTTTAATTCTAATAATTGTAAATAAGTTTTTTCTATTATTTTAGATTCCATTATCTTTATTTATCCTATTTTGTCATATCTTTTGCCATATCTAATAAACTTTGTTTAATGGCATACTTATTACTATTAACATAATCAATAGTTACAAACTCAAATTTTCCATTTTTGTGCACTATTACGAGACCCTCATTACAGTTTTCATTGATTAATTTATCTACGGCGTAAGTTACGAACTCTACAGCCATAAGTCTGTCATAAACAGTTGGGTTTCCACCTCTTTGTATATGTCCTAAAATAGTAGCACGGGTCTCAATACCTACATCATCTTCTAGCCATTTTACAAGTTCTTCAGTTTTGTTTGTCCCCTCAGCTACAACAGTTACGATATATTTTCTCCCTAATTTTATTTGATTTTTTAGTTTTTTCCCTAATAAATCTAAATCAGTTTCAAGTTCAGGTATCACACAAACTTCAGCCCCACAAGTTATAGCAGAAACTAAAGCTAAATAACCACAGTCTCGCCCCATAGTTTCTATAACACAACCTCTTTTAAAAGAGGCAGATGTATCTCTTATGGCATCTGTTGCACCTCTAATAATATTTAAAGCAGTGTCTACACCAAGACAATAATCAGTTCCAAAAATATCATTATCAATTGTTGATGGGATACCTACAAAAGGGATATTAAAATCTTTGTAAAATTGATTTAAAGCTCGAAAAGAACCATCTCCACCTAAAATAATAAGTTTATCTATATTATGAGATTTTAGATTTTCAAATGCTTGTTTTCTATGCTCATATTCAAAAAATCTTTTTGAACGGGAAGAGCGTAAAAAAGTTCCCCCCTCATGCATAATACCAGCTACATCTTCATGAGTTGCAGCTTTTATGTCTCCATCAATAAGACCCTCTAGTCCATCATATATAATGTACGGTTGAACATCGTGATTAAAACAATGATCAACAAAGTGTTTAATAGCAGGATTCATCCCCGCACAATCACCACCTGAAGTTAATATAGCTATGGACATTTTCTATTTTGTTCCTACAAATTTAACCATATCAACAAGTCGTGAACTGTATCCCCACTCATTATCATACCAAGCTAGAACTTTTACAGTTTTTCCATCAACAACACTTGTCATATCAGGTACAAATGTAGAACTGTAAGTACTTCCTATAAAATCACTTGAAACTCGTTTGTCATTATCAATCTCTATTAAACCTTTAAAAGTACCCTCACTAGCTTTTGCAATAGTATCATTTACACTTTGAATTGTTACATCTTTTGATAAGTTTACTGTTAAGTCAACAACAGAAACATCAGGAGTTGGAACTCTCATAGCATAACCGTTTAGTTTCCCTTTAAGATTTGGCATAACAAGTGCGATAGCTTTTGCAGCACCTGTAGTTGTTGGGATCATATTCACAGCAGCTGCTCTAGCTCTTCTTTTATCTTTAGTATGTTTTACATCTAAAACATTTTGATCATTTGTGTATGAGTGGATAGTTGTCATAAGACCATTTTCTATCCCAAATTCATCATCTAATACTTTACAAATAGGTGCTAAACAGTTTGTCGTACAAGAAGCATTTGAGATAATCTTTTCACCTTTGTAATCATCTGTATTGATATTAAGTACGTATGTAGGTGTATCATCTTTTGCAGGTGCAGACATAACAACTTTTTCTACACCATCTTTTAAGTAAGCTTGACATTTATCAGTTGTTAAAAATGCACCTGTACATTCAATAACAACTTTTGCTCCACACTCTCCAAAACCTAACTCATCAGGGTTTCTTGTAGAGAATACTTTTACATTTTTTCCATTTATTTTCATAGTTGTATCATCAACAATTTGGGCATCAATTCCTTTATGTACTGAATCGTATTGTAATAGATATTGCAACATATCCATATCAGCTGTTGAGTTTATCGCTACTAGTTCTAAATCATCTCTTTGTGTAACTATTTTTGTTACGATGAGACCAATTCTTCCTGTTCCGTTGATTGCTACTTTTAATGCCATATAAAAATCCTTTGTTTTATTTATAGTGAGATTGTAAAACAGTTTTATTTCTGTTTGATTACATATTGTACACTATATTTTCTATGTAATCAAATTGTATCTATAAAGATTTATACTTTTATATAATTTATAAGTAAAAAGGGTGATGATGGGATTATTAGATAGTGTTCAAAGTGGTGTAGTTACAGGAAAAGATGTAAAAAAAGTTTATGATTATGCAAAAGAGAATAACTTTGCGATACCTGCTATTAATGTAATAGGTAGTGAATCAATAAATGCAGTTTTAGAAGCAGCTAGTTGTGTAAAAGCCCCTGTAATTATTCAGTTTAGTAATGGTGGTGCTAAATTTAATAGTGGAAACATAGAGACCACACAAGCAGATATAATTGGTGCAGTTGCAGGGGCAAAACATATTCATCAAGTAGCAAAGTATTACAATGTTCCTGTGATAGTTCATACAGACCATGCATCAAAAAAACTTTTGCCTTGGATTGATGGATTACTTTTAGAGAGTGAAAAATATTTTCAAACTACAGGAAAAACACTTTTTTCTTCTCATATGTTAGATTTAAGTGAAGAGAGTTTAGAAGATAATATAACAATCTCATCTCAATATTTACAAAAAATGTCGAAGCTTGGAATGACTTTAGAGATAGAATTAGGTATTACGGGTGGCGAGGAAGATGGTGTAGATAACAGTGATGCAGATAGTAACTCTTTATATACTCAACCAGATGAGATATGTTACGCTTATAAAAAATTATCACAAGTATCTTCTAACTTTACAATAGCAGCAAGTTTTGGAAATGTTCATGGAGTATATAAACCAGGAAATGTAAAACTAAGACCTCAAATACTTGATGATTCACAAAAGTTTGTTAAAGATACTCTTCATACTCAAACAAAACCAGTTAATTTTGTATTTCATGGGGGAAGTGGAAGTGAGTTAAGTGATATACGAGATGCAATAAGTTTTGGTGTCGTAAAAATGAATCTTGATACAGATATACAATGGGCATTTTGGGATGGTGTAAGAGCGTATGAAAAAGAAAACCATGAGTATTTGCAATCTCAAATTGGAAACCCTAATGGGGAAGAATCTCCAAATAAAAAGTACTACGACCCACGAAAATGGTTACGGGCAGGGCAAGAAAGTATGGTAAAAAGAGCAATAAGTGCTTTTGAAAATTTAAATTGTACAAATAGATTATAAGGAGTTTACAATGAGTGGAATAATTACAGATATAAATGCATTAGAGATATTAGATAGTAGAGGAAATCCAACTATACGGGTGTATGTAGAGTTGGAGTGTGGTATTGTTTCATCTGCTTCAGTTCCAAGTGGTGCAAGTACAGGTGAAAATGAAGCAATAGAATTAAGAGATGGTGATATGAAAAGATATGGTGGGAAAGGTGTTCTTAAAGCTGTTGAAAATGTACAAGATATTATAGCACCAGAACTTATAGGTATGAATGTATTAGAACAAAGTGATATAGACTTTGCTATGATTGAACTTGATGGTACACCAAATAAATCAAAACTTGGAGCAAATGCAATTTTGGGTGTATCAATGGCAGTTGCAAAAGCAGGTGCTATGTATAGTGATATGCCATTATATAGATATCTAGGTGGAAGTAATGCTAGAAGAATACCTGTACCTTGTATGAATATCTTAAACGGTGGAAGTCATGCTGATAATAGTGTAGATATACAAGAGTTTATGGTAGTACCACATGGAGCACCTACATTTAGTGAAGGGTTAAGATATGCAACAGAAACATTTCATGAGTTAAAAAAACTTTTAAATAGTAAAGGAAAAGCTACAAGCGTTGGAGATGAAGGTGGATTTGCACCAAATCTTGATAGCAATGAAGAAGCTATGGAATTTATAGTTGAAGCTATTAAAAATGCTGGATACAAGCCAGGGGAGGAGATAAGTATTGCTCTTGATAGTGCTGCAAGTGAATTTCTAGTAGTAAACAGTTCAAATGAATATGATTTAAAATGGTCAAAAGCTGGTATAAAAACAAGTAATGAGATGATAAGTATGGCAAAACAATGGTGTGAAAAATATCCGATTATTTCATGGGAAGATCCACTTGGGGAAAATGATTGGGAAGGATTTGCTAAGTTCACAAAAGAGTTTGGTGAAAAAATAGAGATAGTTGGAGATGATTTATTTGTAACAAATACAACATATGTAGCACGGGGTATTGAACAAAAAAGTGCAAACTCTGTTTTAATTAAATTAAATCAAATAGGAACAGTTACTGAAACTATAGATACTATTAGAATGTGTAAAGATGTAGGTTGGAGAACTTTTATCTCTCACAGATCAGGGGAAACAGGAGATACTTTTATAGCTGATTTTGCAGTTGCTTTTGATGCTGGACATATAAAAACAGGTTCTGCAAGCAGAAGTGAAAGGATAGAAAAGTATAATAGACTTTTAGAAATAGAAGCACAACTTGGAGCATCTGCTCAATACTTTTGGAAATAGGATAAATAAAAATGAGAAAAACAAAAATAGTAGTCACACTAGGACCTGCAACAGATAGTTTGAAAACAATAGAGAAACTTATTAAAAAAGGGGTGAATGTTTTTAGACTGAATTTTTCTCATGCAACTCATGAATATCATAAAGAGGTTGCACAAAAAATACGAAAAGCTTCACAAAATGTAAATAAAGAGGTAGCAATATTGCAAGATATTGCAGGTCCAAAGATACGAATATCTCATTTAAAAAAACCAATAGAGTTAAAAGCTGGAGATATACTAACCCTTACAAAAGATAAAGTTGATGAAGATAACAAAATAGTAAGTTTGAGTTATCCTGTGATTATAGATAGTCTTAAAGTAGGGGAACCTGTATATTTTTCAGATGGAACAATACGGGCAAAAGTAGTAGAAAAAAAAGATGATGAGGTAAAATGTGAAATAATAGTACCTCAAACACTTCAATCAAAAAAAGGGATGAATCTTCCAAAATCACAACTTAATATCAAATCAATCACCCAAAAAGATAAAGATGACTTAGCTTTTGGTGCAACAATTGGGGTTGATATTGTAGCGTTATCTTTTGTAAGTAATAAAGAAGATATCCAAGATGCAAAAGATATTTTGGAACAGCATAATTCAAATCCACTTATTTTTGCAAAAATAGAGAAAAAAGAGGCTATAAAAAATATCAAATCTATCTTAAAATTAGCAGATGGAATTATGGTTGCACGTGGAGATTTAGGGGTTGAGTTAGGTCTTAAAAAAGTTCCACTTATCCAAAAGAAAATTATAGCACAAGCTTTAAAAATGGGAAAACCAACGATAACTGCAACACAAATGTTAACCTCTATGATAAACTCACACTATCCTACAAGGGCAGAGATATCTGATATTGCTAATGCTGTTTTAGATGGAAGTGATGCTGTGATGTTAAGTGATGAAACAACTATTGGTAAATATCCATTAAGTGCAGTTGAAGTATTGTATGAAACAATTGTAGAGACAGAGAAAGCATATCCATACTATCAAGATACAGACCATGTTTCCTCTGATGATTCAATAGCAGCAGCTGTAACAACTTTAGCAAAAAATATTAAACCAGATGCTCTTATAGTATTTACAAGAGCTGGAAGAAGTGCTATATCTATGGCAAAGTTTAGACCAAAATCAAAAATACTTGTAAGTAGTTATGATTTAAAAACCTTGCGAAAATTACAAGTTGTGTGGGGGATAGAAGGTATCTATCTTTCTCATAAACTTAATGATGCAGATGAACTTATCAAAAGCTTTTTAAACTGGGCATTAAAGAAAAAATATATTAATAAAAAGAAAAAATATGTCTTAACAATTGGCTCTCCTATCAATGTAAAACACTCAACTAATGATATTCGAATTTTAGAAAAAGAGAGTATTGAATATATTTTAGGTAAATAATTTTTTACTAAGTATTATTGATGTATTATTAAAATTACAATTTTAATAATATAGGAGATAAGGATGAAAAAAGTAATTATAGGTTTATCAGTTCTTAGTGTTTTAGCATTTGCTAATCAAAATGTAAAAGAGACTGCAAAAAAAAGTATGATGATGTTAGGTTCTACTTTAAAAGGTGAATTAAAAGCCAAATTCAAAGAAGATCCATCTGGAATGGCTGCTATTGATTATTGTTCATTACAAGCACAAGGTATTACTGATGAGGTAAATAAAAAACTAGGTGAGGGTGTGCTTGTGCGAAGAACAGCTTTAAAATATAGAAATGATGCAAATGAACCAACTCTACAAGATATAGAAGTTATGCAAAAATTTCAAAAAGATATTGAAATTGATAAAAAAAGTGCAAAAACTATGATGAAAATAGTTGAAGATGATAAAAAAACTTATGTATATAAAGCAATAGCTGTTGGAAAACCATGTTTAAAATGTCATGGAGATGTGGCTAAAATGGATAAAGATATTCTAAATAAAATTGATGCAAGATTTCCTTATGATAGAGCAAAAAACTTTGCACAAGGGGATTTTAGAGGGGCAATGGTAGTTGAAATAAACAAATAAATCTACTTTTTAAAAGTGGATTTAACTGCTATTATTCAAATTAAGATAATTTAGTAAGAACACTATTTTTATAATATAGTAATTTGAAATTACTTTATAGATTGTTTCTTATATATTTAAAATCGCATATATAAAGATTAGTTGAGTTAAAATTACGGTTATTTTTAACTAAAAAGGAAAAGTATGAATTACATTGTAAAATGGTCGGTTGTTCTTAGTATAATATTATTATTTTTAGGTTGTGAAAATGACTCAAAATATGAAACTTTTAATGTTAAAAGCTTTGAATTTAAAGAGTTCCCAGTGAAAAAAGAGGCTAATTATGACTCTAAACGAAATGAGTTTATAAAAAAGATAAATGGTGAAAATTTTGAAGCGTCAACATTAACAGCAATAGAGGTTATAAAATACAATCTTCAAGATGAGTTGAAAAAAAAGCTTTTAACGCTTAATAGCAAGTATAAAGAATTAGATAAACAACTAAAAGAGATAAAGAAAAAAGAGTTTAAAGAGCTTTATATTGCTTCATATCAACAAGCAGTAGATATTACAGATAAGTATATAATTACAGGGAACAATAAAGGACTTATAACACTCATTGATAAACAAACTTTTAAAAAAGTGACTTCATTTAGAATTAAAAATAATAGAAATATTAGTGAAATTAAAGCTTTTGGAAAAGATAAGTTAGCTGTTGCTACATTTAAAAATAAGGGATATATTTATAACTATAAAACACATAAATTACTTAAATCTATTCCAACTAAAAGCAATAAACTTCAAACTGTTTTTATGAATGAAAATAAAATCTATTTTGCAGGTTATAAAGAAATTTATATAATGAATGCAAACTCTTATAAACCTTATAAATCAGTAAAGGCAAATCACTTGCATACAGCACTTTATATTGATGATAAGAGTATCTATTTTGGTTCAAGTACAGGGATGCTTTATAAGTTAGATAAAAAAACGCATACATCTATTAAGAAAGTAACTGTTGCTGATAAAAGGATTAGGAAAATTTTGTACTATAAAGGAAAACTCTTTGTAGCATCTGATAATAAAAAAATCTATGCTTATGATGCTTCTTCTTTAAAACTCCTTAATGTCGTAGGAAGTCATTCAAATTATGTAGTAGATTTAGTTATAAAAAATGATATCCTTTATAGTGCATCAAAAGATGCAACTGTAAAAATATGGGATATCAAAAATAACTACAAAGAGATAATTGGAGATATAAAACACTCTTCGTGGATTAACCGTGTAAGGGTAATTGGAGATAGTCTTTATACTTTTAGTGATGATGGATATGTAAAAAAATGGAATATAGATAATCAAGTTATCAAACTATACAAACAGATGGGTACAATAAAAACTTATAGTAATAGCTTAGAGAAACTATTGTCTGCAGAAGATAGTTCAGTAAATAAAGAGAAAATAGCTGCACTTATAAAGCAAACAAAACTAGATATTAAAAAAACATTTAAGAATGGAAAAATTGGGAAAAGATATGTTCCTTATACAAGCACATCTTATTCTACACCAAGTACGGATACTACATATATAAATGGAAAAGCTTATACTAGTACAAAGTACAAAGAGAGTAGTTATTCAAGTGGTGGATACAAAACAGACATATATGGATATAAAGCAATTTATAAGGTTACTAATAACTCTCAAGAATATTATCAAATTGCATTAGATATGGGATGGTTAGGTAAATATTCTCAATATGAAAAATACTCATATGGTGCATGGAGTAGTCAAAGTGGAAACTATTCTAAGCTTGTAAGTAAAAATAAATACTCTTCTAAAAAGGAAAAATTTTTTGTCGCACCAGGGGAGAGTTTTAAGTTTCAATTTGAAGCAGGTGAAGATAAACCATCTATAGAGATTCGAAAAATTACAGTAAAAATTGTTCCTAAAGAGTATTATGAGGCATTTAATTATGCTTTAGAACCTAAAAATAAAGATATAACTCTTTTAGATAAGTTTTTGCAAGATCCAAAAGTAAGTCAGTGGAATGAAAAAATAAAAAGTGTAAAAAAAGATGTTCAAAAAGTTATTCAAGATGAGTTTAGTAAAAAATATTCTAAAGATGTAAAAGTACAGGTAATTGTAGATGAAAAGAAGTTTGATAAAGATTTTGATTCAAAAATTAAAGTTAAAGTTGAATCTTCTGAACCTTTATGTACAAAAATATCTACACCATTTGGTAAAAAAAATATCAATAGTAAAACACAGAGTGGTTTTTTTATTTTTAAATCTTATAGTGGAATTGAAGAATATACTGTAAAAGATATAAGTCTTTTAAAATTAAAAGATATTCAAGATTTTGAAATAGCTCCAAATTGTGGGTATTTTGACTAGCTTACTACAAAAGTTTATAAATAATATTGAAAAAAAAGAGCTTACTTTTGGCTCTTTTTTCTTTACATTTTTTGCAATCATTATTGTAAGAAATATACTAGAATTTACTTTAGAAAACAAACATTTTATTATCCATAATGACAGCTTTTATAATAATATTATAGATTTTATACATATCTTTTTTTCATGGTTTAGTTTGTATCTTATTATTAGTTATATTGTTTTTGCTTTTTCAAATAAAAAGTTTATAGATGTCATTAAGTTTACATTATTTACTTTTCCAATAATTTTAATAGTTCCAGTGTTAGATTATTTTATATTTGATAGTGGGAGTATTTTATATAATTACAATTTTAGTAATCTTATATTTTCCTATTTTAATCTTTTTAATCCATTTGTTGAAATAGATTTTGTCACAACAGGTGTAAGATTTGAGATCTTTTTTGTTCTTCTTGGAAGTTTTTTTTATATCTATTATTTCTCAAAGAAAAAGTACCTAAGTGTGCTTGCAGTCTTTTTAATTTATACTGTAATTTTTATCTATGGGTATCTTCCTGCTATTTATATTTTATTCTTGCAAAACTCTTTTGAGTTAATTGTTGAGAATGGATTAACACTTAATAAATCAATAATAGTATTAAATTTTTATATTTATATCCCTATATTAATTGCAATTATATTTAAAGCATTCGTAAACTTTAACAGCCAAATTAAAGATATAGTATATGATTTTATAAGAATAGAAAGGTTAAGTATTTATTTGGCTTTATTTCTCTTTGGATTTTTAATGAGTTTAAAAAGTACATATATTGAATATGATATTCTGAATTTATTCGATATCTTTAAACTAATCACTGCTATCTTAGCTATATGTTTTGTATTCTTTTATTCTGTGATTTTAAATAATATTATAGATATAAATATAGATAAAATAACAAACAAATCACGACCTTTAGTTATTCAAAGTATTGGGTTAAATGAATATCATGATTTAAAAAATATATTTTTAATATTTGGTTTTATGTTTGCTGCTGCAGTAAATAGTACTTTCTTTTTTCTTATATTATTTATTGTAGTGCTTAGTTACCTTTACTCTTCAAGTTTTTTTAGATTAAAAAGATATTTAATTCTAAATAATATTACTTTGTCTTTGATTGCTATTAGTGTTTTTATTGCTGGGATTAGTTTGGTTGAGGGAACTTCTGCATTTATTGAAGTGGATAAAATCCTGTTATCTTTTATTTTTCTTTTCTTTTTTATTGGAGCAAATCTAAAAGATATAAAAGATGAAAAAGGGGATAAATCAGACAATATTACTACTTTAGTAACATTGATAGGGCAAGAGAAAACAATTTTGGTAGTAAAAATAGTATTAGGGATAATTTTATCTATTTTTGCTCAAATTTTATCTCTATCTTTTATCTTTCAAGTGATTTATTTTTTATTTTTTATTATTGGTTCATATTTTATTAAAGAGAGTGAAAAGTATCTTTTATTTATACAAGTTATGGTCGTAGGTTTTTATATATTCTTTGTAACTACACAATAAAAATAATTTAGATGAGTTATATTATTAGAAGCAGAAGATAAATCTACTTTTTAAAAAGTAGATTTAACTCTTGCTATTTCATCTTTTGAACCAAAATAGATAGGTGTTTTTTGATGTAAAGATGGAGCTTTTATATCTAAAATTCTTTTCTCTCCATCTATAGCTTCACCATTTGCAAGTTCAATTATAAATGAGATAGGAAACGCTTCAAAGATAACTTCTAAAGTTCCATCTTCATTTGATGGTGTTGATGGACTTGAATAAATCCCACCTTTTTTAAATAAGATTTGATGAGTATCAAGACAAAGTGAGTTACTTACTCTTAGACGGTATCCTTCGTTGAAAAAGCTATCTAATAAAGCTTTATGTTCAGTACTAAATTCATTTGCTTTTCCTGCTGTTGAGTTGATTTTTCCACAACTTTTTAGCTCCAATGGGTCTTGTTGGATAAACTCTCCATGTTCATTTGAAAAGTATTTTACCCCTTCACTTTTTGAAGCAAATACAAGTTGGAATGTTGGTCCATAAGTGATATAAATAGCAGCTTTTAGATTATCTGCTTCAAATTCATTTTCATAGATACCAAAAATACTTCCAAGAGAAAAGTTTAAATCTAGAAGTTCAATATTATCAATAGCTACACAACTTACGAGGTATTTCCCTTTTTCATTGATACTGCAAAATTGTTTTTTATTTCGTCCAATAATACCTTTTACACTTTTAAGGTATTCAAATTCAGTTTCAATCACTTTTAAACAATATTCATTTATATCTGTATGTATTTGCTCTTCTGTCTTTGTTTCACTTGTAAAATCATTATAATTTATAAAAACATTTTTTTCAATTTGGTTTGCAATATTTGTTATTGCATTATAAACTTCTATCATTTATATTTGCCTTTTTTTCTAATATTATGCCATTATAACTAAAAGAGGCTTGCAACAATTTTTTGTGCATCACTTTGGATAGTTTGTAAGTGTTCATTACTAATAAAACTTTCTGCATATATTTTATAAACATCTTCAGTTCCTGATGGTCTTAATGCACACCAACCATTTTTTGTATTGATTTTAAGTCCACCTATTTTTGCGCCATTTGAAGCTGTTGTTAAAATTGAAGTTATCTCTTCTCCTGCCAAAGTTGTAGCTTTGATATCTTCACTTGAAAGATTTTTTAAAATATTCTTTTGGGCTATATTTGCAGGAGCATCTATTCGTGCATAGATAGGCTTTCCGTGCTTTTGAGTAAGATTTTCATAATATATTCCTGGATCGCTTTTTGTTTTTGCTAGTATCTCTGCTGAGAGTAAATTTAATATTATTCCATCTTTGTCTGTAGTCCATGGTTTTTTATCAAATCGTAGAAAACTAGCCCCAGCACTCTCTTCTCCACCAAAGAAAACTTGACCATCAATAAGTGGTTTTACAAACCATTTAAATCCAACAGGTGTTTCAAAAAGTTTTTTGTTATTATCAAGTGCTACTCTATCAATCATAGAACTACTTACAAGAGTTTTCCCTATTCCTAAACCATCAAATGCTCTATTTTTAGATAAATAATCTATAGCAACACTTAAATAATGATTTGGATTTAGTAGTCCTGCGCTTTTTGTAACAATTCCATGTCTATCAAAATCAGTATCATTTCCAAATGCTATGTCAAATTTATCTTTGTACTCAATAAGCCCCGCCATCGCATAAGGGCTTGAACAATCCATTCGTATTTTTCCATCTTTATCACAATGCATAAATGAAAATGTAAAATCTACGGAGTCATTAAATGTAGTGATATTTAGATTATACTCTTTTGCAATAGCTTCATAATATTTTAATCCACTTCCTCCCATACAATCAGCACCTATTGAGATATTTGATTGTTGGATACTTTCCATATCAATAACATTTTTTAAGTCTTTCACATAGGGTGTCATAAAGTCATACTCTTTTATACACTCTTGCTTGATAGCTTCATCAAAATCAAGATATACTACACCTTGAAGATCATTTTGTAGATACTCATTTGCTTTACCTTGTATCCAATTTGTAATATCAACATCAGCAGGTCCTCCATCTATCCCATTATATTTAAATCCACCATCACATGGGGGATTATGAGAAGGAGTTATAACTATACCATCACTACCAAGGTTATTTAAAATGGCATGTGATATTACTGGTGTTGGTGTATATTCAAAACTTGAAGCATAACACACTTCTACATCATTTGCAGCTAATACTTGAAGTGCTGTTTTATGTGCTGGAGTTGATAAGGCGTGAGTATCCATACCTATAAATAAAGTTCCTGTAATATTATGTACTTTTCTATAATCCACAACAGCTTGAGTAACAGCTAAGATATGTGCTTCATTAAAACTATTCTTAAGACTACTTCCTCTATGTCCAGAAGTTCCAAAAGCTATCTTTTGTGAGTCATCCGCAATATTTGGATAGTTTGTATAGTAACAACTGATAAGTTCAGCAATATTTTCTAAAATCTCTTTTGGTGCAATTTTTCCAGCATTTTTATCAATCATTTTAAGCCTTTGAATATATATAGTTTGTATTATATCTATAAATTGTTAAGAAAATAAAAAAGGTAACTTGTTTTGACAAGTTACCTTTCAATTTAGGAGTTACAATAATTTTAGAGATTAGTGTTTTTTAGATAAATCTTCTAAAGTTAATTTTGTTCTTTTAGAAACAGAATTTCTAATAGCTTTTCTTGTATCATCAGGAAGAGCAATTAATCCAATTTCACCTAAAATACCATCATTTCCAATCATATCTTCAGATGTAAACATCTCAACATATTTTGCCATTGCTGGTACATTTTTAGAGTGTGAATTTTTGATGTAGAAAAATAAACTTCTAGCAATTGGGTATTTGTGAGATGCAATAGTATCTGGTGTTGGTAAGAAACCATCTATTTTAGCACCTTGTACTTTATCTTGATTTTCCATTAAGAATGAGTAACCAAAAATACCGATTGCTTCTTTATTTTTATTTAATTTAGAAACGATTAAGTTGTCATTTTCACCACTTGGAACATATGCACCATCTGTTCTAATTTGAGAATATTTTTTATACTTTTTGTTTGCTTTTTTATCTGCTTTATAAAGATCAGTATAAACATTCATTTTTTTGAATGTACCTTGAAGTACCATCTCTTCAAATGCATCTCTTGTTCCAGAAGATTTTGGAGGACCATATACTATAATATCTCTGTTTGGTAAAGATGCATCTATATCAGACCATTTTTTGTAAGGATTTGCAATAAGTTTTTTACCATCTTTACTTGGCACTTCAGCAGCTGTTGCAAGTGCAAGTTGTTTTTTACTTAAAGACATAGCTTTATTTGATTTAGCTTGAGCAATTGCTATACCATCATAACCAATAACAGCTTCTGTAATATCAGTTACACCATTTTTTTCACACATTTTGAACTCTTTAGTTTTCATTCTTCTTGATGCATTTGTGATATCTGGAGTATTCATATCATTACCAGCACAGAAAAGTTTCATTCCACCACCTGAACCAGTTGATTCAACAACAGGAGTTGGGAAAGATGTTGTAGCACCTAATTCCTCAGCAACTGAAGAAGAAAATGGATAAACAGTTGATGAACCAACTATTTTGATTTGATCTCTAGCACTAAGAGACACAGTTAAAGCAGATGCAGCTAATAGAGCAATTGCAGTTTTTTTCATTGTCATTTTGAAAGTCCTTTTGTTTTTTTTCAGAGGAATTATAAGGAACAATGATTACTATTTGGTTACAGTCTAAAAATCTTTAGTTACGAAGTAGTGTTTATGCTAAAAGTTGAAAATCTGGTATATGAGAGATAGCTTCAATAATATCTGTTTTTGAGATAATTCCTATTAATCGGTTGTTATTATCTACAATTGGCATAGCATCAATTTTATATTTAATCATAACTTTTGCAACTTTTCTTATATCACAAAGTGGATCAGTTGTAACAAGCTCTGGTAGTAATATCTCATTTAGTTTTTTCTCCATTGTAGCTTGGATATTTTCCAAATCTTCTACAATAAGATTTAATATATTTTTTTTACTTATCATACTAAGCATTTGATTCCCAAAAGTTACTATTGGAACTTGACTAATTTGTTTTTCTTTTAGAAGAGTGTAAGCATCAGATATAGTAGATTTTGTATTTATAGATATAAAATTTTTTGTCATTATATCTTTAACATAATATACCGTCTCACTTGTATCTAATTGAGATACTTCTTTGTAAGATTTTATAGCTTTTTTAAGCTGTTTATTTTCTTTCTTTTTATTTAATAAATCATCAAAACTATAGTATATTTCACTATCAGGTTTATGTCTAGATTCAGCTAATGGATCTACTTTATTAAGACCATATAAGTTATCAGAAGTACTTCTAAATTGAACACTTCCATTGTTATAAACTGCAAACATTTAAAATTTACTATCTTTTTTTGCAATCATTATAAAACCTATAACAAAAGCAACAATTACTGCCCCTAAAAATATTATTAAACCTACATTTTCCATCTATTTTCCTTTATTTTAAAGTTATTATTATTTTATAAATAAAGTGTCAATTTTACAAGGTGATAAATCTTGACAATCTCTTGACAATTATTTATTTGTAGGTTTTAGAAAATTTTATTGAAAAAATATTATTTGATTTTTCATAAGTATAATTAAGTTCTAAGTTATGTATTTGAAAAATTTTATTTACTATATTTAACCCTAATCCATGCCCTTGTTGTTGATTTGGTTCTCGAGTGAAAGGCTGTAAATAATAAACTAAATCGTGTGAGAGTTTATTGGCGTGATTTTGAATATAAAGGGTATTATTTATAGTTTTTATTGTGATAGGAAATGATGTACTATATTTCATAGCATTGTCAATTAAATTTTTTATTGCCATTGTGAGATAATACAAATCACCGCATATCTCAAAATCATCATCTATTTGAATTATTATCTTTGATTCATCATCAATAGAAAGTTTTGACAAAGACTCTAAAATAAGAGTAGTAACTTTAAAAGTTGAATAGTCTAAAGTTATAAAATTTAATCTATCCCTTTGTAAAAGTTTACTAGTGAGTTCCTCAATATCGTAAAATACATTACTAATATCTTGAATTGTAGTATCACTTTCTTCCCCTTTTATTTTTTCAACTAAAAACTTTCCCTTTGTAATTGGGGTTTTAAGCTCATGACTAATATTTCGTAAAAGTTCTTCCCTTGAATGTATAATTTCATCTTTTTGTTTAAGAAAATTATTAAAATTATTCGTTATCTCAACGAGTTCATTATTTTTACTTATATCTAGTTGTATAGTTTCTTGTTTGTGATTTAAGAGTTGTAAAATACCATTGTTGAGTTTATTAAGCATAGTTTGTATATCTTTTATTACCCTCGATGAAATTATAAATGAGAGCAAAAATGCCATAAGCAGTAATACTACAAGTTCTATTTTTATAATACCAATAAAATTGTTTTTTTGTTCCTCTGTAACATCTAATTTATCTTGAAGATAATCTATTTTTTTAACAATTAAAAAAGTTGTTTCCTGTCGTAATGGTTTAAATTGAATTGTAAACTGTTCAATATTATTTGATTTTAGTTTCTCTTTAATAAGTGTTTCTATGTTTTTAAATTGTTCAAATATATCTTGAGTAAGCTCTTTTTCTTGAGTGGTTTGACTAGCTTGTAATAGTGGTTTTTCTAATAAATAAACACTTTGAAACAATCCATTAAGTCTTCCTCTTTTTTTTAGGAGAATATCATTATCTCTTTTATCTATAAATATATCTAAGGCAACCCACGATAGAGCATTTTTGTATTCTTTGAGTTTTTCAACTTTTCGTATTTGCTCAAACCTTTGACTTTGTTGCAGATGTATCGTGTTTAAGTGAAGTATCGTATAAAAGAAAATACTAATAATAAATACAATAATAAGTAATGTAAGTGAAAATGAGGTGAAAAGCTTTTTTTTAATTGTCATTTATAAATTTATACCCAATTCCCCAAACTGATTTGATATAGAGAGGCTCTTTTGAATCATCATCTAATTTAAAACGGATATTACTAATATGCATATCTATTGTTCTATTTTTTGTATCATCTTTCAAAGAAGTTTGTTTTGCGATATTCTCTCTTGATATTATTTTATTGAGATTTTTTATAAATAATAAAAATATTTCCATCTCTATTTTTGTGAACTCTATCTCATGATCTTTTAAAAATACTTGCTCTTTTTCTATATCTATTGTTAAATCTTTGATTGTTAATAACTCTTTATTATCATATCTTTTTAAAATAGCTTCAATTCTTAATACAAGTTCTCTTGGTTCATAAGGTTTTGAAAGATAATCATCCGCTCCTAACTCAAATCCATAAATTTTATTTCCTATATCATCTCTTGCCGTTGAGATAATTATCGGAATATCTTTTATTTTTTTTAGTCTTTTAAAGAGATCAAATCCATCCATTTGAGGAAGTCCTAAATCTAATACAATTAAAGAATATTTATGGTAGTTATTAGAATATTCCTCAAGTGCATCTAGAGGATAAGAAAAAATTTTACAATAAAAGTTATAATCTTTGAGATATTCACTGATTAATTTTTGTAATTCTAAATCATCTTCAATAAGTAAAATTTTTTTATTATGCAATTTTCTTTTCCTTGTACCTATTTTGTTATTCAAATCATATCATATTTCTTTTAGAACACAAATAAAGTAAAAAGTAATATAATCAATATTAAGTTATAATCAAAAAAAATTATTTAGGTAGAAAAATGAGAGTAATAGAGATATTTAAAGAGATAACAAAAATACCAAGATGTAGTGGAACATTTGAACCATTTATAAATTATATCAAAGAATTTGCGACAAAAAATGATTATGTTTGTAAAGTAGATAATGCAAACAATATATTGTGTTATAGAGAAAATAGCAAAATAGAGTTATGTTTACAATCACACTATGATATAGTATGTTTAGAAGATGGAAAAATTCCTACAATCATAGAAGAAGATGGATATTTAAAAGCAAAAGATTCAACACTAGGTGCTGATAATGGAATAGGGTGTTCTTATATGTTAGCTTTGATGGAAGAGGGTGCTAGTGTAGAGTTGCTTTTTACAAGTGATGAAGAGGTAGGACTTATAGGTGCGAACAATATTGAATTTGAACTTCAAGCTTCAAAAATGTTAAATCTTGACAGTGAGGCAGAGGGTGAAATCTGTATAGGATGTGCAGGTGGAGTTGATATTTTTGGAATAAATAACAATGGAGAATATCTTAAAAATAAAGACCATAAAGAGTTGTATGAGATAACTATTGATAATCTTGATGGTGGGCATAGTGGAGTTGATATAGATAAAAATATTCCAAATGCTTTGAAGCTTATATCAAAAACTATTAAAGAGTGTGATGCAGACTTACTTGATATAAGTGGAGGTGAGAGAATAAATTCTATCCCAAAATCTGCACGAGCAATAATAGTATCTCACAAAGTTCCTCAATCAATACATGAAAATATGAAAGTAGTAAAAGTAAATACTCCAACACAACACTATAAAAAACTTGATGAAAATATTGTTAATTTTTTATATACCTTTGCAAATGGTGTAAGAGGGTATGACAAAGAGTTAGGAGTAGTATTAAGCTCAATTAATTTAGCAACTATAGAAAACTCAATAGAGGGTTTAAAAATAAGTTTGAGTGCTAGAAGTATGGATAATAATGAGTTAAAAATAGTATTAGATGAAACAATAGCAGCATTAGAAATATTTGGTTTTGAGGTAACTACAAATGGTAAATATCCAGCATGGAAACCAACACATAGTGAGTTTACATCTGAAGTTTTAAAGGTATATCAAGAGGTTGTTCCTGAAGCTACATTAAATGCAATTCATGCAGGACTAGAGTGTGCAATATTTAAAAATAAATATCCAAAATTAGATGTTTGTTCTATTGGACCAAATATTTATTTTCCACATTCACATAGAGAAGAGTGTGAAATAAATTCTGTTATGAAGTTATATAAAGTAGTGGAAAAAATTGTTGGAGTATAAAAATAAAGTTGATTTTTAACATAAGTTGTGCAACTTTGTACAATTTATTCTCAAGAAATTATTCAAGGTATTTTTCATGTTTACTTATCGTTTACTTTTATGGTGTATAATTAGTATAAAAAGAAAGGAGATATTATGATTGATACAACTAGCATGGGAATTATGGCAAGTGTTATGCAGCCAACCACAAGTGTAATGGCGACTCAGATGATATCACAAAAGGATAGTGATAGTGATTCGAGTTTAACTCTTGAAGAGATGGGAATAAGTGAAGATATATTTTCTACATATGATTCAAACTCAGATGGATTAGCGAGTAAATCAGAGCTTACGAGTGCAATAGATACAGCATTATCTCAGTTTAACGGTCAAATGCCTTCAAAAGAAGAGTTTCAATCAATTCTTTCAGATTTTGGATTTGAAACTCCAACAGGTTCAGCAGAAAATAGTTCTACAAGTGGTTTATCTTCTTCTCAACAAGAAACTATAAGTTCAATTTTAGAAAACTATGATGTAGATAACTTAAGTCAAAGTGATGCAAAAGAGATTGTAGCTGCTTTCAAAGAAGCTGGGATTGAACCAGGTAGTGAACTTGAAAGTGCTATGGAGGAGGCAGGTTTTGATGCTAAAGAAGTTGGAACATTAGCAGGTGTTGGACCACAAGGTGGTGGTGGCGGTGCTGGTGGTGCCGGAGGTGGTGGCGAATCTGCCTCTTCTGAAGAGGAAGATTATGATATTATGGATACTAATGAAGATGGTGTAGTGTCATCTGAAGAGATAGCTGAGTATTATAGTTCAAGTAGTGGTGAAACACAGGAGTTATCATCAAGTAACCAAAATGCTTTGGATAATATTCAAATGCTTATGGAAACTTTAAAATCAACAAGTGAAGACGGTTCTGTAGATACAACTAGTTTTGATGGATTATTAAAAACAATTAATAATCAAAATAATAATAGTGACATCAATACTTATTTATCAAACTATAGAACAACATCAATGTTTGCATATGCATAAATAAAACAAGGGTAAAATATTTTACCCTTGGAATCTTTGTTTTTATATTTACAAATAGTAAATAAATTGTGAGGGTGTAAATTATCTAATCTTATAAGATAGAAAAGAAATTGTATTATTTATTAAAAGAGAGTTTAGTAGCTTTCGTTTCTATTTGTATATTCTAAAGTAAGTTCAATACCTTTTTTAAATTTTTCCTGATCAAAAGGTTTTACAATCCATGATGTTGCCCCTGCATCTCTTCCCTTTTGTTTCATATCATTTCCTCTTTCTGTTGTAAGAACCATAATAGGAGTACTCATATAGTCAAATTTATCTCTAATTCGTCTGATAAGTTCAAAACCGTCCATACGTGGCATATTGATATCTACTATAAAAAAATCAAATTCTTCTTCTGCAGCTTCTATTCTTTCAAGGGCATCTACCCCATCTTCAGCTGTTTCAAAATCGTTATATCCTGATGCATAAAGTGTTTGTGACACTAAGTCTCTGATTGTTGATGAATCATCTACTGCTAATATTTTCACTTTTATTCCTATGTGTATTATTTCGTAAAATTATAGAACTATAAGATACTATAAATTATTTTTAATCTAACTTAAATTATTGCTCTCTTGCCTCTTTTTCAACCTCTTCTAGAAATCTTTGTAGAAGTTGACTTGTTGGAAGTTTTTCAATAATTTCCCCTTTTTTAATAATAAGACCACTTCCTTTTCCATAAGCTATTGCTACATCAGCACTTTTAGCTTCCCCTAAAGCATTAACAACACAGCCCATAACAGATACATTAAGAGGTGTCTTAATATGTTTTGTAGCATTCTCTACTTCTTTTACTGCACTTACTAAATCAGCTTCAATTCGTCCACAAGTTGGACATGAGATGATATTTAATCCCTCTTTTGCTATCCCTGCATCTTTTAAAATTGCACGACCAACCTCTATCTCTTTTTCTAACTCTCCTGTCATAGAAACTCGTAAAGTATCTCCAATCCCATCAAGTAACAAAGCTCCAAGAGCAATAGAAGATTTAACTGTACTATGAAACTGGGTTCCAGCTTCTGTAACACCTAAGTGAAAAGGATAGTTATTTGATGGTCGTAACATTCTATATGCTTCGACTGTTCTTTGTACATCACTGGCTTTAAGAGATATTTTAATATCTGTAAAATCTAAGTCTTCAAGAAATTTTATATTATAGAGTGCTGATTCAACCATTCCATGTGCTGTTTGTCCATATTTATCTTCAAATTGAGATTCTAATGAACCACAATTTACCCCAATACGAACAGGTAAATTTCTCTCTTTACACGCTTTTACTATCTCTTTTATTCTTGATTTTTCCCCAATATTCCCAGGATTAAATCGGATACAATCGACAACTTTTGCAGCTTCTAGCGCTAATTTATAATTAAAATGTATATCTGCAACAATTGGCAAACTAGTTTGCTCTTTTATCGCTTTTAAAGCATTCGCAGCTTCCATATCAGGAACTGCTAAACGAACTATATCAGCTCCTGCAAAATGAAGTTGTCTTATTTGTTCAACTGTTGCATCTATGTCACTTGTTTTTGTAAATGTCATTGATTGTACACTTATTGGAGCATCACCACCAATAGCCACATCTCCAACAAATATTTTTTTTGTTTTGTATCTTTTTATCATTTGGCAATTTTATCTAATTAATATTAAAAAACATATATTAAATAAATAGTAAAATATTTTGTAACTAAATTATTATTTTTAGATTCTCTTAGCTGTTTTTGGATATAATCTTGAAAATTTAAGGTAGCTAATTAGGAAAGTTTTGGAAAATATTAATCTGTTTGATATCATTGTTTTATCGTTAGTAGTAATACTTGGGCTAAAAGGTCTTTTTAAAGGATTTACTAAAGAATTGTTTGGACTTGTTGGTATAGTTGGTGGAGTTTTTATAGCTTCAAGACTTGCTAAAAATACAGGTGAAATAGTTAACGGAATTATCCCAATTGATAATGAAAGCACTATACTACTTGTAGGTTTTATAGTTACTTTAGTTATCTTTTGGATTATTGCATATATCTTAGGAATAGTGTTAGAAAAAGTATTTAGTGCTAGTGGATTAGGTATTTTTGATAGAATTTTAGGATTTTTGTTTGGTGCTGGAAAAATCTTCTTACTATTTTCAATTATTGCTTATGCTGTATCTCAAGTAAAAATGATAAATGATAACTTACAACCAAAACTACAAGATAGCATGGTTTTCCCATTATTAAGTCAAACGGGAAGTTATATTATTAAACTAGACACTACAGGTGTACAAAAAGAAGTTTCAAAAACATTTGATAGTGTAGTTGAGTCTGCAAAAGATTCTTTAGAAGAATTATCAAAAGAGGAATTAGAAAAAAAAGCAACTGAATTAAAAGAACAACTGCAGGAAACTACAAATGGAAATGAATAACACAGTATTAGAAGATTTAAAAGTTGTTTTAAAAGATAAAGGGATGAAATATACAGAACAAAGAGCTGTAATACTTCAAATACTTTTAAATATAGATGACCATCTTAATGCTGAAGAGGTACATAAAATTGTAAAAGAAAAATACCCTGAACAAAATATAGGGATAGCTACAGTTTACAGAACATTAAATTTTTTAGAAGATGTAAATCTTATCTCATCAATCTCTTTTGGAAAAGAAGGAAAAAAATATGAAGGAAATGTTAAAAGAGAACATCACGACCATATTATTTGTACTTCATGTGGTAAGATAGTTGAGTTTATTGATCAAAGTATTGAAAAACGTCAAGAAGATATAGCTTTAGAAAATGGCTTTAAAATAACGGATCACACTATGCAGATATATGGTATTTGTGAAGATTGTCAAAAGAACTAAATAGTTAAAAGGAAAGTAAAAAATTGTTTGAAAATAAATACATACAACAAAGAATAGAAAAAGCAAATGTTTTAAGAGAATCTGGATTTAATCCATATTGTAATAAATCAGAGCGAAATACAACAATAGAAAAGTATATAAATGTAAATACAGATATAGAGCAAAAAGAAGATAAACGAGATGAAAATAGAATCTACACAGTTGCTGGAAGAATAAAGTTTTTCAGACTTATGGGGAAAGCAACTTTCCTTAAAATAGAAGATGAAAGTGGTATGCTTCAAGTATATGTTACAAGAGATAATCTTCCAGAGGGTTTTTATAATAATGTGTTTAAAAAAACTGTTGAAGTTGGAGATATAGTTGAAGTTGTAGGGTTTCCATTTATTACAGGAAAAGGGGAACTTTCTCTTCACGCAAACGCTTTTAAAATATTGACAAAAGCAATTAGTCCATTACCAGAAAAATATCATGGTATTCAAGATAAAGAGTTAAGATATAGACAAAGATACCTTGACCTTATTATGAATAGTGAAGTGAAAAAAACATTTCATATTAGAAGTAAAGTGATAAGTTTAACAAGAAGATTTTTTGAAGATAAAGGCTTTTTAGAAGTAGAAACTCCTATGATGCACCCGATTGCAGGTGGAGCAAATGCAAAACCATTTACTACTCATCACAATGCGCTTGGAGTTGATAGATTTTTAAGAATTGCACCGGAGTTATATCTAAAAAGACTTATTGTTGGTGGATTTGAAGCTGTGTTTGAGATCAATAGAAACTTTAGAAATGAAGGGATGGATGCTACACATAATCCTGAGTTTACCTCTATTGAATTTTATTGGGCATATAAAACATATAAAGATTTAATTGCTATTACAAAAGAATATTTTGACTATCTATTTGATCATCTAAATTTACCTACTGTATTACCTTATGGTGAGCTTGAAGTTGATTTTTCAAAATTTAGTGAAATTCCACTAATTGCTTCACTTACTGAGATTGGTGGAGTTCCAGCAGATGTTGCAATTGATAAAGAAAAAGCAATTGCATACTTAAAAAAAGACAATGTAGATGTAAATGAAGCTATGAACCTAGGGCAACTTCAAGGTGAGATGTTTGATGAATATGTAGAAGAGAAACTTATAAACCCTACATTTATAACAGAATATCCAGTTGAAATTTCTCCACTTGCAAGAAGAAATGATGAAAATACACATCTTACAGATAGATTTGAGTTATTCATTGCAGGGAAAGAGATAGCAAATGCCTTTAGTGAGTTAAATGACCCACTTGATCAATTAGAAAGATTTGAAGGGCAGATGGATGCAAAAAATAGTGGAGATGATGAAGCACATGAGATGGATGCAGATTTTGTAAATGCATTATCGTATGGTATGGCTCCAACAGCAGGTCAAGGGATAGGGATAGATAGACTAGTGATGATGCTTACAAATCAACACAGTATTCGTGATGTATTGTTATTTCCAGCTATGAAACCAATAACACAAGAGATTGATTTACATGCTGATAGTGAAGAAAAATAAAAATAAAATAAAATTAAAGAAAAAGGAAATAGTATGAGTTTTTTAAAAAGTGACGATTTGGCAACTGCAGATGCAGAAGTATTTGCAATGGTGGAGAATGAGTTAGAGAGACAAACAAATCATCTTGAGATGATAGCATCTGAGAATTTTACATCTCCAGCTGTAATGCAAGCTATGGGTTCAGTTTTTACAAATAAATATGCAGAAGGGTACCCATATAAAAGATATTATGGTGGATGTGAATTTGCAGATCAAGTTGAACAACTAGCAATTGATAGAGCTTGTGAAATTTTTGGTTGTAAATATGCAAATGTACAACCACATTCAGGATCTCAAGCAAATGGTGCTGTATATGCAGCACTTTTAAAAGCTGGTGACAAAATCCTTGGTATGGATCTAAGTCATGGTGGACATTTAACTCATGGTAGTAAACCATCATTTTCAGGAAAAAACTACAGTGCATTTTATTATGGTGTAGAGATGGATGGAAGAATGAACTATGATAAAATTATGGATATTGCAATTGCAGTACAACCTAAAATTATCGTGTGTGGTGCTTCTGCATATGCTAGAGAAATTGATTTTAAAAAATTTAGAGAGATAGCAGACGCAGTTGGTGCTTTACTTTTTGCAGATATTGCACATATTGCTGGTCTTGTTGCTGCTGGTGAGCATATGTCTCCATTCCCTTATGCTGATATAGTTACAACTACTACACATAAAACACTAAGAGGACCAAGAGGTGGTATGATTATGTGTGATGATGAAGATATTGCAAAAAAAATAAATAGTGCAATTTTCCCAGGATTACAAGGTGGACCACTTGTTCATGTTATTGCTGCTAAAGCTGTTGCATTTAAAGAGATTTTAGATCCATCATGGAAAGAATATGCAAAACAAGTAAAAGCAAATGCTAAAGTACTTGGTGAAGTATTAGTAAAAAGAGGATATGATTTAGTAAGTGATGGAACAGATAATCATCTGGTACTTGTAAGCTTTTTAAATAAAGATTTTAGTGGTAAAGATGCAGATGCGGCATTAGGAAATGCAGGTATTACTGTAAATAAAAATACAGTTCCAGGTGAAACAAGAAGTCCATTTATAACTTCAGGTATACGAATAGGAAGTCCCGCTTTAACAGCACGAGGAATGAAAGAGAAAGAGTTTGATTTAATAGCAAACAAAATTGCTGATGTTTTAGATGATATTACAAATGTTCAGTTGCAACAAACAGTAAAAAAAGAGTTAGAAACATTAGCGAAAAACTTTGTGGTTTATACACAATCAACGTATTAATATTGTAAACTATTAATAATACAAAAGGGGGAAGACATGGAAGTAGATGGAAAAGAATTTTTAAGAAATGTTAGTCTAGAGCAAGATAAAGAGAGATTAATACAAGAACAAAGAAAACTTGAAGCATTAAAAAGAGAGTCTGTAATGAAAAGGAGTAGTAGTACTCCTTCAGAAGAATCTGCTTATGTAAATCTATCTGCAAAAGATAATAACCCTTATAAAGAAGAGGAAAATGTTATAGAAGATTTAATGCTAGAACCAGAAGATCCAGCTAAAAATAAAAAAAGATATATACTTTTAGGTATAGGTTTGATTTTGGTTTTTATCATAACAATATTAGTAATAAGACTTGTATCAAATAATGATACAAAAGAGAAAATGGAGAATTTAAATCCAGAAACTAATGCACTTGTTACAGATAAAATATTAGATAAAATTGATACAAATGAAGAGTATCAAAAAGTGATTGATAACAAAGAAGCTATGGCAGAGATGAATAAGTTAGATAAAACAAAACAAAATAATCTTAATGAGATAGTTATCCCTAATGATACAGCTGAAAACACCTCTTTAGTGATTGATAAACCAAAAACAATAGAACCTCCAAAAAGAGATTTATTTGGACTTACTAAACAGCAAACTGAACAAGCAAAAGAAGTAGTAAAGCAAGAACCTAAAAAAGTAATAGCGAAAAAAGAAGTTGCAAAAAAAGTAGTAGAGAAAAAAGTAATAAAACCTAGTTCTGTAAAATCACTAGTTGCTACAACACCAACTACTACAAAAAGTGCAAATGTGTCTGGATATTATATTCAAATTGGAGCTTTTACAAAAGAACCATCAAAAAGTTTATTAAAAGATATTTCTAAAAAAGGATACAACTATAATGTACATAAGATGACAATCAAAGGTACAGTATATAATAAAGTTCTAATAGGTGCATATCCTACAAAAGATGTAGCACTAGGAGATTTGGATAAAGTTAAAAAAGATTTTAATAACAAAAATGCATATATCTTAAAGTTTTAAGGTAGAACAGTTGATAAATTTTTATAATAAAACTCTATTTTTAGATCAATTTACCCCTGTATCAATATATCAAAAAGTAAAAGAGATTTTTCCTTGTGAGATAACTTTTCTTTTTGAATCAGTTGTAAATAGTAATGATGGGAACTTTAGTTATATTTTTGTAGGTGATAGGGAAAGAGTTTGGCATAAAAAAGGCAAAAGTTTTTATAAAAATGAAGATGGAAAAATTCAAGAAATAGATAAAAATCCATTTGTTTTTTTGAAAAATTATTATAAAAACTTAGATAAAAAACTTTATCATGATAAAGGAAAAGAATTAGGCATAGGGCTTATTGATGGTTTTATTGGGAATATGGGTTACGATATGGTTGCAACCTTTGAACCTACTTTACAAAAATCAATGAGTGGATTAAAAGATGAATTTGAAATCGCTGATTGTGATCTTATTCGTCCTAAAATGGTTTTAGTCTATTCTCATAAAACATCACAACTTACTATGATAACATCTATGAAAAGTATGAGTTGTTATATTCAACAAATTGAAAATGCTTTAGAAAGTTGTTTTAAATATACACCACTAAAAAAAGTTGAGCTTTTAGATGAAGGAAGTTTTGCTCACACCAAAGAAGATTTTTTTGATATGATTGCAAAATCTAAAGAGATGATACGAAGTGGTGATGTTTTTCAAATACTGATGACGAATCGTTATACACGAAAGGCAAAAGTAGATACGCTTAGTTTCTATAGAGCATTAAGAAGTAAAAATCCAAGTCCATATCTTTTCTTACTAGAGTATGAAGATTTTACAATTGCAGGAAGTAGCCCAGAAGTTATGGTAAAACTTACAGATGATAGAATTCTCTTACGACCAATTGCTGGTACTAGAAAAAGAGGGAAAACAGCATCTAAAGATTTTGAGATGGAACAAGAACTCACTAGTGATCCAAAAGAGATTGCAGAGCATGTTATGTTGATAGACCTTGGAAGAAATGATGTAGGAAGAGTGGCAAAAGTTGGAACTGTAGAAGTAACTGATAAAATGAGAGTTGAAAAATATTCTCATGTTATGCACTTAGTTTCTGATGTCGAAGCTACAATTGATGAAAAATATGACATGTTTGATCTATTTGCTGCAACTTTTACAGCTGGAACTATGACAGGTGCTCCAAAAATTAGAGCTATGGAACTTATAGCGAAGTTTGAAAAACTCAAAAGAAGTTTTTATAGTGGTAGTGTGGCATATTTTGGCTTTGATGGAAATATGGATAGTGCTATTACTATACGAACAACAATGATAAAAGATGATACAGTTGTATTTCAAGCAGGAGCAGGTGTTGTTGCTGATAGTGTACCTGAATTAGAGTTCTTAGAAGTGAATAATAAACTTGCTGCAAATATAACTACACTTGAAGATTTAAGTAAAATAGAATCGTAATAAAGGATAACTTTGAATAATATACTCGTAGCACACTCACCAGATGCAGATGATATTTTTATGTACTATGCTATTAAGTTTGGTTGGGTTACACTAAAAGATACAACTTTTGATAATCTTGCCCTTGATATAGAAACATTAAATCAAGCGACGCTAAAAGGTGAGTATGATATTTGTGCAATTAGTTTTGCTTTGTATCCTTTTGTAAAAGATGATTTTGCACTTTTAAAAACAGCTGTAAGTTTTGGTGATGGATATGGACCAAAATTAGTAAAACTCAAAGGGAAAACTCTTAAACCAAATTTTAAAATAGCTCTTAGTGGGAAGTACACTACTAATGCACTTCTATTTAAGATAAAATATCCTCAAGCTCGTATAACATACATGAATTTTTTAGAGATAGAGCAAGCGGTACTTGATGGGACTGTAGATGCTGGAGCTTTGATTCATGAGTCAATTTTAACATATGATGATAAATTAGAGGTTGAGGCTGAACTTTGGGATATTTGGCAAGAGTTAGCTGGAAAAGAGTTACCTTTACCTTTAGGTGGAATGTGTTTAAGAAGAAGTATCCCTTTAAACAAAGCTATAGACTATGAAGATACTTTGATAAAAGCTGTACGAGTAGCAAATGATAATAAACTATTATTATCAAAAATGCTTTTAGAAAGAGACCTTATAAGAGTAGATCATGATACATTGCAAACATACTTAGGGTTGTATGCAAATGATGATTCTATAGAACTTTCAGAGTTACAATATAAAGCACTTGATACACTCTATAGTCTTGGGTTTGAACATGGGTTTTATGACAGTTTAATTAAAGCAGAAGATTATCTTATCCCAAGTGAATATAAACAGCTACGAAATTCTTAAATAAGGAGTAGGGAAGAATCTTTTCTTATCTCCATACATGTATAGAAAATTACGGTTCTAGTCTTTTGATACTCCATTGACCTTTTTCATCTATAGTAAAAGAAAATCTATCATGTAATCTATCGTGTCCACCTTGCCAAAACTCAAAAAATTTAGGTTTGATTATATATCCACCCCAAAATGAAGGAAAAGGTATCTCTCCTTTTGAAAACTTTTGTCTGATTTGTTCAAATTTTGATTCTAAAATACTTCTTGCATTGACCACTTGACTTTGGTGTGAAACCCAAGCACCTATTTGACTTCCTTTAGGACGAGAAAGGAAATATTTTAAAGATTCTGTTTTACTTATTTTTTCTATTGTACCTTCAATTCTAACTTGACGTTCTAGCCCAAGCCATGCAAAATGAGCTGATACATTTGCATTTTCTTCAATTTGTTGAGACTTTTTACTACCATAGTTTGAAAAAAAGATAAAACCCTCATTATCATATATTTTAAGTAGAACTGTTCTTTGAGATGGCTTCATATCTAGTCCAACAGTAGCTAAAGTAAAAGCATTTGCTTCTAAATGCTTTGCATCTACTGCTTGGTTGAACCATTTCTCAAATTGTTTAAATGGATTTTCATTTAAATCTTTTCTTCTTAAACCATTTTTTGTGTATTCTTGTCTCATTGTAGATATATCTGGCATACACTCTTTCCTTTTTGTATTTTGGAAACTTAGCTGATTTGAAATAACTATTTTTCTTTTCCATTATAATCTTTTTTTCTTATAATTATTATTTATTTTACATTTTTCTTATTAACTATTTATTAATCTTATCTTGCTAAACTTTTTGTTTAATATTTTTACAAAAAAAGGGGAAAGTAATGGAAACGAAAAGTTACAAAATGTTAAGTATTATCTTTATAGTATTTTTAACAATAACAAATTTAAATGGTGCTGGAAAAGTAACAGGTGGCAGTGACCATGCCATGCCTGATTGGTTCAAACAAAGTTTTCTTGATATGAATGAAGATGTTGAAGAAGCAAAAGATGAAAATAAACATGTAATACTCTTTATGAGTTTGAAATTTTGTCCATACTGTACAAAAATGCTCAAAGAAAATTTTGAAGAGGGTGCAAAACTACAGCCATATATAAAAGATAACTTTGATGTAATAGCTATAGATATCAAAGGAAGCAAAGAGATAGCTGTAGATGAAGATACAACTATGACTGAAATAGAATATGCTAAACACTTAAAAGTGCAATATACTCCAACTATTCTTTTCCTTGACCAAAACAATAAAATTGTTGTACGAATAAATGGATACAGATCACCAGAAAACTTCAAATATATTTTAGACTATGTAAAAAATAAAGAGTACAATAATATGACTCTTACGCAATATATAGAAAAAGTAAAAAATAAAACTTTTTATACTCTAGTAGAAAATCCAATGTTCAAAGATATTAAAGATTTATCAAAAATCAATACACCACTAGCGGTGATCTTTGAAGATGGAAGTTGTACACAGTGTAGTTATTTACACAATACAACATTAACAAACAAAGATGTGATAGAGGAACTTTCAAAAGTAACTATTGTAAGATACGATGCAGACTCTAATGAAAAAATCATCACACTTGATGGAAAAACAACTACACCAAAACAGTGGGCAAAAGATATGGTTCTTGATTATAGACCAGGAATTGTGTTATTTGATAAAAAGCAAGAGATAGTACGAATAGATGCTTTATTGTATAGTTTTCATTTTAAAGAGTTGTTTCGGTTTGTAAGTGGTGGGTATTATGAAAAATTCCATACATTTTTGGATTATTTAAAACCTAGACAAGAAGAGCTTTTAAATCAAGGGATTGATATAGATATTTCTGATAAGTAAGTTTATAATTTGAGAAAAAGAAAAAAAGGGATTGATATTCAATCCCTTTTTTTATTGAAGTATAGAATAAAGTTTACGGTTTTATTGCATTATACACACCTGTAATTGAATCAGTTGTAATTGTTCCAGCCGTTTTATTCATCTTGTCATAAAAGCTACCTTTTAGAGTATTCGTTCCGTCTTGAATAGTATATATTGAACCACTAGATGAATAATCTCCTGTAAACTCTGCTCCTTGACCACCCCCTATCTGTACTAAAGTAGTCCCTTCACCAAAATCAAAAGATAATTCAATTGTATAAAGGCTAGGATCTATTAAACTAGAATCATAACTATCATACCCTAAAATATGTCCACTATAACTTGCATTATCAGCACTAGTTAATCCACTTAAATCACTAACTATATTTTCTCCAAAAATCCAAGCTTTTTCTACTGTATATTGACTTTCATATACATCAGTACTACTCCAAAATCCCCATTCAAAACCATTGTTATTGGAAGTAACATTCATAGTTGTACCAGAACCTAAAGCAGAAGTTACTGTATCATTAGAGTTAAGATTATATGAAAAAGGTATCGCTGACGCTGTATCAATCATTAAGTCTGTAATTGTTATATTATGAACAATGAGTTCATTCTCATCTATTTTATTACTATCTAGTACATCATCAACAGTCTCTTGGGCTAAATCTTCACTATCATCAACTGCTACACCATCATTTGGTTCTGTTGGGGTAGCTTCTTCATCTCCAAAAGCGTCTTCATAAAATGCATTTTCATCTTGACCTGATTCTTGCTCATTTGCGTCAGCTCCTGAGTCTTGCTCTAAACCTTCTCTTTGTGCTGGTGGGATATTTTGTGGTGGAGCAGGTGGTTGATTTGGAAGTACCGTTGTAAATTGATTTGCACCAACTCTTTGCAAGCCTTGTGGTGTTCCTACTTCAATAATACCATCTGTACAAGAAAATCTTTCTGGTTGAGCAGGTGTGGGAACTGGTGGAACTTCACCAAAGAATATAGTTCCTCGAATACCGATAGAAGCAGATTTTGTTGTGAGTTTAAATTGATTTGGATTGACTTTCCCTATTTGTCCAGTGATAGTTTTAAATATCCCCTTTGCTACTTTAAATGAAGCTTTTGTTTGTTCAGGTTTGTTAGAATCGTAAAAATATTCTTCAATATCAAATGTAGAGTTTTTCCCTAAAGAGATAATTGTTTTATCATTAAAAAGCAATTGAACCCTTGCATTTGCAGATGTTGATATTTTATCTTTCTCTTCTATTGCTACTCCAACAGCAGCCTCTATAGTTTTTGAATCTCTCAAAATATTTACATCTCCACTAAGAGCAGATATTTTTCCTACATTTGCAAAGAGTGTTGTTGTTACCAATAAAAGTGATAGTAATAGTATTTTCATTGTTTATCCTTTAAAATACAAAAGTGTAATTCAGATTTACACTTCTTTTTTTGTATGTATAGAGATTGATATTTGAATTATTTTCAATATCACTAAATTCTGCCATAATTGACTTTGTGTCATCAATCTTTTTTACAATACCTAATGTGATGTTTCTTTTGTCATCATCTCTTTTTGCTGTAAGTGTCCCCACATCCTTGTATTTTATTTTTTCAATTTGATACCCTATTGTTGCATCATAGGTTGGGTAGAGAGTTTTTGAATAAGAGAGTTTATATTTATTTGTATCTTTACTTACATCTATTCTTGTACCTTTCTCTTTTCGTTCACTTGTATAGGAAGTAAATATATTAATTTTATCTTTATTTTCTAAAGGAAGTAGATAGTTTATGGCAATCTCTTTTATATTTGAGTGTTTTTGACTATCTACTTTTTGTATCATTTTTTTCTTTTTGTATTTTAAATCAACAGTGAGAAGATGGTTTTTATAAACATTGTATTTTGTTGTATTTTTTATTCCATAAATATATAAAGTTTGGTCACCACCTACCCAAACATGATCATAGGTAAATGAAGTTAAGTTTTTGTATTTTTGATTTGTGTATCCAATACCACTTTCAAGTGAAGTTAAAAATATGTCATTATCATGATAATGATTTTGCTCTTTTGCATATACCACACCTGTACTTTCCCATGATAAATGATTGTTAGATTTACTAGGAACTATTAAGTTTCCAACTAAAATAGTTTTGAAATCAGTATCTGATTTTTTTTCTGTATCATTACTTAATCGTAGTCCACCTAAAATTTCAGTATATGATTCATAGGTGTTGTTATTAACATTATTATCCCAACCTAGTCCAACGATAAGAACTTTGTTTAAAATATAACCTTGTTCTTTTTTTTCAATCATAGTTAAAAATTTTTTAACATTTGTTCTTACACTTAGTGGAATGGGAGACGATAATACTTTCTCAAACTCTTGTTTTGATTCTTTATATGCTTTCATAAGATACAAAGTTCTTGCATATTCTAGTCTAACTCTATGGTTTGAAGGTTTTGATATAAGAATTCTATCATATGCTGTTAATGCAAATTCATATTTTTTTAACTCAAAAGCACTTCTTCCATAATAATAGTTTATAAGCTCATGCTCTGGGTATTGTTCAACAAGTTTATCAAATATATCAAATGACTTTGTGTAATCTTTTTGAGTAAAACTTGTTAATCCCTTACTATACTCTAAAGTTGCATTTTTATTAGATGCAAAATCTGATGTTGCTGCTAATAAAAATGTACCAATTAAATTCACTAAAACTACCAATAAAAACTTATTTTTCATTCATACTTCCTCTTCCTTTTAAGTCTAATTTTATCATAATTAGCGTTAAAAGTAAACAACAGGTAAACAGATATATTGTATGGTAACACTTTGATTACAAAAATAGACACATAATCAAATAAATGATACAATTGGAAATGGTAAAAACAATAGATTTTAAAAAGTATACTTCAATACATATAGGTAAAAAATATGATGTTAGGGTAATAGATAAAGTTACAGATTATCCTGATTATCATATAATAGGTCGTGGGAATAATATACTCGTTTCTAATACTCCACCACCTTTGGCAATACTGGGTGAGAAGTTTGATTATATTATTCAAAAAGAGGATAAACTTATCGTAGGAGCTGCCACAACAAGTGGTAAACTACTTACTTTTTGTAGAAAAAATGATATAGCACATTTTGAACTTTTGGCAAAGTTACCTGGAAATATGGGTGGCTTAGTGAAGATGAATGCAGGACTAAAAGAGTGGGAAATATTTAATCATCTCTACTCAATAAAAACACAAGATGGAGAAATATTCAAAAAAGATATTCCTCATAGCTATCGAGAAACAAAAATAGACGGAATTATTTATGAGATTACATTTACTGTTGAAAATGGATATGATAAAGAACTTCAAAAGATGTTCAATCAAATGAGAGACAACCAACCAAATCTTCCCAGTGCAGGAAGTTGTTTTAAAAACCCTAAAGATAATAGTGCAGGATATCTTATAGAACAAGTAGGACTTAAAGGCTATCAAATAGGAGAAATGGCATTTAGTTCTCAACACGCAAACTTTTTAGTAAATATAGGAAATGGTACTTTTGAAGAAGCTTTAGAACTTATAAATTTAGCAAAAGAGAAAGTAAAAAAACAATTTGATATTGAGTTAGAATTGGAGATAGAGATAATTTAAAATTGCAATATGCAATATATTTAGATAAAAAGATTTTTTTATAGTAATATTTCTCTATAGTAACAAGGAGAGAGTATGAAATATTTAAAATCTGCTTCATTAGATGGGATAGACGCTGTAAGTATTGATGTGGAATCAACGTTTACAAAAGGGCTTCCTAGTTTTAGTATCGTAGGTATGGCCAACACAGCAATTCAAGAATTCTAAGTAATATTAAGTAATTAACTCAACAACAGATTATTCTAATGAATATCTCATAAACACTATAGTCTTATTTTAAAACATATCACTCTCTCGACTGTAAAATAAGTTCTAAGTTATATTAACTCACAAATAAATATATAACTAATTTTATAATTCACAAAAGATGAATTATTCATAGTAATTACTTATTTAACTGATAGAATTAACTTACAATTTAATAGGAGGTAATTTATGTTAGTTAAATGCTCAGAGGGTATTTCTATTTGTACTATATTTAATGATGAGATGATTGAGTTGGATAATTCACTAAATTGGAATATCTGGCTAAAAAGAGTAAGAGACTTAGCTGATAATACTATTAGCACTTACATGACTGCTATGGATAAATTTTGGATTTGGAGTTTATACAATCCCGTTGGATATGAAGAAAAGTTTCCTAGCTACCAAGCAAGATATAGAGAAGCATTGAGAAATGGATACTCTATTGTTCAAAAAGTTAACGATGAAGATTTTAATGAGGATTTGGAGATTGAAATCTTTTCTTCACCACCGCTTGAAAAGATTACAATAAACAAAGAATTAGTAGGAATAAATTCATATTTTTATTTTAATGAGGAACAAGAACTACTATATGATCATAGGTTTATTAATCATCTTTATGAGAGGCAGAGAAACGCTAAAAGTTTTTTATCTGGTATAGATATAAAATCATCAACTCTTGCACTTGAAGCTTTTGGGACACGTATACAGTATTTACCGCCATACAAACTTAAAACAAGAAAAAAAGATATTAAATATTTTCCTCTAGAGTTATTTGATACATTACTTGAAGTGTCAAAACCTAGAGATAGATTGATTTATCTCTTATGTGGCATATGTAGTGCAAGAATTGGACAAGCTTTAAATCTAACTCTATATGATATAGATTATGAAAATCAAGAAGTGTGGCTTTTAGATCCAAAATCTGATGATAAAGATATATATGGTAATAAAAGAAGATTGTGGCTTAAGGAAGAATATGGAATAGACATGTTGCAATCAAATATTCATAATACTCCGGATCTTCAATTTAAATATCCAATACCTCTTACAAGAGGTCCACTGTTTTGGATTAATGAAGAGAAATATAAAACTATTTTTTTTAATACATTAATAGAATATCAAAAATCACAAGAGTATGTTAGTGAAATGGTACGTTTCCCGAGACATCCATTTTTCTTCACTACAAGTTCGGGGAAAAGAGTTCATTCTAGAGATACTCTAAGTAGACTTAAATCAAATATTAGAAAAGCATTAGAAAAAGCAAAATATACAAAAGATATTAGTCACTTAGGACTTCACTCATTACGTCATCAATTTGGTCATGCAATGGCTGAACTTTATGCTAAAACTGGCGATGATAGTTTAATTAAGATTACTCAAGATGCTATGGGACATGCGAGTTTAGACTCTACACTAGTATACTTTAATATATCAAGTGAAACCATGAAAAGTTGTTTAAAAAGAGCAACCAAAAATATTCATGGAAACTCTGAAAAGAATAGAGGTGTGGAGTGAGTAAAAATCAAAAAAATGAAAATCTAAATATTTTTAGACAAAGGCAACAAGAACAAAATAAAGCTCTTGTTGCAAAAGCTATTAAACACATAGAACAGTTAAATGGAGTGATAAACTATTCTACGGTGTCAAAAGTAACTTATGATGTAGCAGATTCACTTAAAGGAGAAAAAGGTTTAACTCTTGCAGGTGTTTCTACAAGCGAAATTTATAGAGATATGGTAAATAAAGCTAAAGTTGCCCAAGGAAGTAAAAAAGGTGTTATTAATGCTGCTTCAAAGCAAACACTATCTATTGGTGATATTCAAATGAATTTTCATGCTTTAAGAATAAAAAATACCGAACTTAAACAACAACTAAAAATATTAGAAAAGAAATTGTTAAGTATTGAAAAGCCAGTACAAACAATGGATAATATTAACGAAGATATTTTAAAAAAATATGAACAATTTAATCAAATTTGCAATTCCTTAGTAAGTCGTTTACTTGAACTTGAATTAGCATATATTGATTTAGACACAAACACTTTAAATGTTGCTATCTATGATGAAGTGATTTTAAAAAAAGAGGCACTGGAGTTTTTTTATAAGGATAAACTAGATGAACTTAGAAATTAAATTTGTAGATGAACTGCCACCCGTGAACAATACAACTGATTTTTTACTATTAAAAAATAGTAAAAATGATATAGCTTCTTTATGGTATGAGTTTTTGCAAAAGATTATAATTCTTAGCGTAACACAAAAAGATTGTTTTAAAACAATTAGTAATGCTTTAAAAGAGAATATGCAATTACATGAGCTTAAGCGTAGCCACGCCAGAGATCTCTTGGGTATAGGAGATAAGCTTTCGGTTATTGATATTATCCATTCAGATGGAGAATCTAAATTAGTTCCTTTAGTGAATTTTAGAGAACTTGCTAAAATATACACAAATCCAAATGAAGAAATATTTAAGCAAATGATGATGGACCGATTTTTTGTATTTTTGTATAATAAATCAATATTACTTTACCCTATTGTTAATAAAACAAAGAATTATAGTAGACCTAGTGACTGGAGTTTATTTGTTCAAAATACTGAAGTATTAGATTTTATAAACAGAAGATATGATATAAAAGAAACATCAAATATAAAAACTTTTCAGTTGAATGCTATCATTAGCGTTTTGTGTTCTACAACTTGGAAAAAAGTTGAGGATATAAAGGATAAAGATATAACGGTCTTAGAAGATATTTTTAAAAATGCTGAAAAAGAGACAAAGGGAAAATTGGCATATACAAGCAGCATATTAACTGAACTAAGATTAGCTCTAATTGATGTAGGTAGAGCTGATATTAGTAAACCAAAAGCAATAATTCGAAATGAAAAAGATTATAGCAAGAAAAGAAAATTTAATTTTATTGATACGGTTACTTATCCTCATCTAGAGTATTTAAAAGATAAAGCAATAGGCTATTATGATATCCTTGTAAATGATGGCTTAGCAGCTTCTACAATTCAGGGCGAACAAACAGCAGTGGTTAATTTTTTTCATTACCTTATGAAATATTATCCTGATTCAAAAATTGATATTAAAGTTGTAGAAGAGATTTTTGAGCCAAATAATCCGGTTAATCTATATGAAATTTTGTCCACTAAGCAATCATCAGCACAAGCTACACTAAATAAAATTGTAAAATTTTTAGTTTATTGTGATTTGTTTTCAATGAAAGCAAAAAAGAATATACCTAAAAGAAAATCAAAAGTATCACGTTCTCCATATAGAAGTGCAATGCCAAAAGATATGATAGTTCACATTCTTGATATTATAAAAAATAGACCACCACTTTTAAAAACTACTTGGGATCGTAATAAGGCTGATATCTCATGGTGGAAGTTCGAAGTTTATCCTATTTATCCTCTTATGATGCTATTCGGATACTATATACCAGTAAGAGGTGAACAAGTAAGAAATCTCTGTAGAGCAAAATCTTTTATAATTAAAGAAGATATATTACAAACATTAGTTATCAATACAGATAAGAATGTTAATAGAAAAGAACTTCAAGAGATACCTTGTGTATGGGATGATTTACAAATATTTGTACCATTTTTAAAATGGCATAAAGAGTACTATAAAAATATACCTTTAGTAAAATACCACAATGATGTTAATTCACCTTGGGAAGATATTGAACCTTTGTTTAATACACCTCAATATTTAGAACCAATTGCTCAAAAAACGCACTATGCATATCATAAAAAGTTACTTTGCCAATATCAATTAGAGATAATAGAGAAAGCAAAAAGTGAAAAAAAAGACATATATCCAGTTATTGCTTGGGCTAAAAAAGGAAAAAAGTTTTTTGAGTCAGTTTTGGAATTAAATAGGTGTAGTATTAAAAGACTTGATGATATTGAAATAATGTATGATCTTCACTCTTTAAGAGTTACTGGAGCTACTAGGTATCTTGAAAGTGGTTTAGGAATTAAAGTGGTGATGATGTTAACGGGACATACTACACCAGATACACTTTTAAGAGTTTATGTAAATCTAACATTAGATGAAAAAAAAGATAAATTAAAAAGTGCGATAAAAAATATATATTTTGGAGAGCCTAAAGAGCTATTGGAAAGTACAGCTGATCTTATAAGCGGTGAGCTTGTTGATGCTTATGAAAAGGGTGGAGATAGATTGAGCGATGCTCTAAAACAGAATCATCTTTTTTCACTAGAAAGACAACTTCCAGAAGGTTCAACTTTCACTAAATATACTCCAGGAATAGAAATAGCAACAAGAAATCATCCAAGTACTTGGTCTCCACTTGTACATGGTCTTTGCCCTGCAGTGACTTGTCCAGATGGTAGAGAACACAAATGTTCATTGTGTCCTTATTTAATAACAGGAAGGTTTTTTGCAAATGGGATAGCATCAAAAGCAAATCAAGCATTAGCTAAGTTTCAAAGAGATTCTTTGCAGAAAGAAGAAGAGGAAAAGAAAGGGTATAAAAATTCTGCTCTTGCAAACTCATTAGAACTCCAACTTGAAGAGATTTTGGGGTGGTGGGAAATTATTGAAAAAATAGACAAAAAGCCCTCAACAAAGGGGAAAAGTGATGGTGGGAAAAATACTCAAATTATTAATAAAAATGAGGCATCAATTTTTGCAACAGATACTTATGAAACAGAGCTAACTTATTTGGCAAATGCCTATGATGCAAAAATGATTGGTGTAGAGCAAGATATCTTAGGCTTAAAAATATTAACAATTAAAGCTATTAAAGTAGCAAATGCGAATAAAGATAATAAAGCTATTAGTCTTCTAGCCCAAGATGAAAATAGTGCTATAGATTACTTAATGAGTCACTATACTAATAAACAAATAAGTAGTAATGGATTCAAAAAATTTATCGATTATGTAAAAAATACAAAAAGCATAACAAAATGACATATATTTTAATTTACTTCAATAAAAATGCTAAAATATGAAAAAATAAGGATTACATAATGGATTTTATAGAAGTAATGGATAGACTTGCCATTATAATTGAACAAATTGAAGGTAAAAAACCATATGATAAAACAATTGCAGAGAAGCTAGATCTTACGCCAACTAATTTTGCAAACATGAAAAAAAGAAATTCTATTCCATATGAAGAGTTAGCTTTATTTTGTGGTAAGAATAAAGTCTCTTTAAATTGGGTATTACTAAATCAAAATGGAAGAATGATAGCAGACTATGAAGAAGAGGTTTGGAACATAAGATATATAGATAGAATAAACCCTTCATGTGGTGGTGGAGCATATGATGATGAAAACCCAAAAATTAAATATTTAAGAATTAATAAAGAAGCAGCACAAAGCATTGGTATAACTAACCCTAAGAATGTTGAAGCAATAACTATTACAGGTGATTCTATGTATCCAACAATTAAAGAAAATGCTACCGTATTAATAGATCGCACAAAATCTCAATTTGAAGAAGGTGGAATTTTTGTAATTAATACAAACAATGGATTATTTGTAAAAAGATTATCACTAAATCCAAACGGAGGTGTTGATTTAATTTCTGATAATAAAATTTATTCAACAACTACTATGTTGGCTGAAGAGGTTATAATTATTGGGAAAGTTGTTGCTAGTTTGGAGAAGAAATAAATTTTAGTTTAATATAAGTACTCATTATTTGTGATTTGTAATGTTATAAAATTTTATGATATTTTGTAAAACTTCTTTATATTGAATATAATTATCTTTTTTAGGCAAAAAGAAAGTATCACTTTTTCCAGAAAATAATTCTATATTTGTGTTGTTTATGTTAACTTTAATTTCTTCAATTTTCCATTTTAGAATATGTTGCTGTGTAGGATAATAAATAACACAAAAAAGAAGAGTTTTCTTGTATCTTTGCTCCAAGGTATGCTTTAAGATGGATAATCTTTGATATTTTAAATTATCTGGTTTTGGATAATAGTTATTTAAATTTTGCTTTTCAATTTCTGTTTCTTTTGTATGTTTTTTAAATTCCAATAATAAAAATGGTATATTCTCATTATTAAATAGTAACATATCTGCATCACCAGGATAAGGTGAATCTGTATTGTTAGCTAAATAACATTCTAGTAAACTAGTTCCATATATGAGTCCTTTTCCTGACCTAATAGATTTTTTAGTTAGTTTTTTTATATCGTCTATAAAATTATTAATAGTAATTTTATTTATTGTGAAACTACTTCTTTTAGAAAAACTATTTACTTTAATTTTATACAAATATGAGTTATTGCTCTTCCAGTCTTGGTTGTCTGGTATGATAATAAAATAAATATCTGCGAGAGAGTTAAATATTTGTACTATTTGCTTAATAGTCTTAAAATTAAATACACTATCCATTTCTTTTAAAAATATATTTATATCTGTAATATCGTCAATTAATAACCCTTTAATCCAAATTTCATTGTTTAATTGTTTAGTTTCCCAATTTATAAAAAAATCAAAAGAAACCCCATAAAGATTTAATTGAGATAAGATGTTTGACGAAAGCCAGTCCTCTGGATGACCGGACTTCAAGTTTTTTTTAGGCAGATTTGATCTGTCACTGCATTTTGCAGATATAGGTTTTATAATTTTTCTATTTTTTTCTTTATATATTTTTTTGTTCAAATATTGGTTCTCATATTATATAAAAACAGATAAGAGTTTTTAATTGATTCATAAAGTTCTTCAATTTCATAGGCTTCTAAGATAGCCATATCAAAATCTTTTCTAGTTTGATCTTTCAGTTCTTCTGTGATATCTTTTATGTCTCTTGTTTTAAAGAGATTGAATTTGTCTTTGATATCCTGTATTTGATTTTCATTAAGTAATGATGGGTCTAACATTTTAAGATACTTTTTCATTCTTGTAGAACTTAAATCTAAAGCTCCTAGTCCTCTACCAAAACCAAGAGATTCTATAAAGAAAATACCTAATATACTATTTAAAAGTGCATGAGCTAATTCTATATCTGTTTCAGGATCTAAAACAGTAAATCTAGTAAGCCTTTGATCAACAAACGAACGTGTATCAAGTTTTGCTATGAAAATTCTTTTATCAAAGTTCATACTGGCAACCAAATCAGCCATTCTTGAATCACTCATGGTGTACCAATATTCTCCCTCTGTTGCTACTGCTTCCAATACTTCTGGTAGCGGTTCACCTTTTGTATTAAATTCATGTTCAAAAGTATTTATCCAATTAATGGCACCTGTATATCCACCACTTATTAAATCAGCTGTTGATAAAGGGCAACAAAAAGCTTCTGTTTCAGCACTTGCAATTAAATTTTTAATGTGTCTAGGAGTTCTTAGAACAGGTCTTATAAAGTCTGATTCTATACCATGATTTTCAGGAGGATAAAACATAGGATTCCAACCTCGTCTTTCTCCTCTATTTATCTCAAATAATGTCTTGCTAAATATTACTTTCTCTTGCACTTGTTCAAGCCAAGAAATATCACTAAATAGTGTATTCCAGTTTAAAGGCATTGATAAAATATCTTTTGTTAAATATTCTTCAATTCTCAAGCTAGAATCAATTGTATTTGTAATTATATTTTCATATATCTCTTGTACCTTTAAGTAGTCTGCATCTTCATGAAAATTATGAGAAATAGTTATAAATTTTGTACTCTCAGTATCCTCGGGTTCTTCTACAGCTTCACTTCTTTTTGAAAGAATCATAATATTAGTCACTACATCTGCATTTTGAAACCATCTACCATTAGAAGCCGTTAATATATATTCTATTTTATAAAACTTAGTCAATAGTTCTTTAAACGTAGAACCCCATTCCGTTCCAAGCCATGAGTTAGATATGATAATTCCAAGTCTTCCATTCTCTACTAAAATATCCCAAAAAGCAAAAGGTAGATAAGCATATAAATCACTTTTTGCATTAATCTTATCACTTCTAGTTAATTGCTCTGCTAAGAATGTATTTATTTTATTTTTTATTTCAGGATTTAATACTTTTAAATCTTCTTGTTGAATAAAAGGTAGATTGGAAGCTATATTGTTTATTGGATTATATGTTCTATTTATAATAGAGCCATTAAAAGGATCTCTAAACTCTATATTTTCTCCTAGCGTTATCTCACTACTATCTTTTTTAAATATTTGAACCACTTCACCAATATTTACAGGTTCTAAAATAGCTAATGTTGCCATTTGTAAAGGGAAAGCCACCTTGTCACTTGCAAATACACTTGATAATGAATCTTGTGGACTTATTCCAGCTTCTTTTTTAATATCATAAGCTGCTCTTGGAATTGTTCCAGTTCCACAACAAGGATCATGTATCGTTTCTGTTTTATTATTTAATGTCAGTAATACGAGTAGTCTAGCTAAGAACATAGGAGTTGTATATTGACCAGCTACTTTTCTTTTTGAAGAGTAGATAACATTTTCCAGTAAGCTTTGTAATAGATTTTGACTTATTGAGGCTAGTTCAATATCTTTTAATAATTGACTTAGTTGTATTATCTCATTCCAAGAGTCAGGCAAAATATATTTTTCTCCTAATTGTGGTTGAAATATATTCCAAAAATCACATGTTGAAGATATATCTTTAAAAATATCTGCTGCTTGTGTGGGAGTAACACTATAATCAATATCGTAAATAGCTTTAGCTTCATCTCTATAAGCAGTTAGAATATGTGCAAATAAAAACTTATTAATCCAATTTACTAGTATAATTTCAGATAATATTTCCCATTTGGTATGGTGTGGATATTCATATTGTGATATCCTCCACCATACATTAGCTTCTGCTCCAAAGATTGAATCTGTTCTTGCTGCTGATTCTAAGGCATTGGCATTTACTGAACTACTTTTTAAAATAAATTCCATAATACTACTATCTTTAAAAGATTCTATTAAAGGTCTTTTCTTTATATCACCAGATTCTAAAAATGCATTTAAGTCTTTTAGTATTTCATGTAATGAAGAAGTCCATAAGTCTCTATTATTCTCTACTGTTAATCTGTTTGTGATTGTTCCACCATGTGAGGTATCCCAACTTTTAAACGGCTCATAGGTATCGTCATTTAATTTATACAATACAGCACTTTGACCATTCCATAAAAGAAAACTATTTAATCGTAATATTTCTGCTTTCATTGAAGCGTTATCTATAAAGTCTTGATCAGACATAGAAGTATCAGGCATTTTAAGCTCCCATCCCATAAGAATATCACTATTTTCTCCATATAGTAATACATCAGGGAAAAGCCTTTTCCTTCCTGTGTTAATGGTGCTTTCTCCACCAGCTCTTTTGACTATTTGGCTTCTATTAGAAGAATAAACTGTAATTTCTGCGATAATGTCAATTGCCCAACTTCTTTCATTATATGTTATTGTAGACATTATTTTACTTTATTTAGAGCTTCTTTGATTCTATTGTTACAAACATCTAAATAACAAATCTCTTCTTTTTTAAATAAATGTACATCTTCATTTTTTTCAAAACCAATGAAATTTCTTTTCTCTAAAGCAGCAGCAACTAGAAAGCTTCCGCTACCACAAGTATTATCCAGCACAATATCACCTTCATTGGTAAATGTTTTTATTAAGTATCTTCCAAGTTCAATTGGTTTTTGAGTTGGATGATAAACTTTACCCTCGCTTTCCGCTGTTTTACAATAAACAATATCATGTGGGTATCTCAATCCATCACTCTTAACCTCTACTGGCTTAAAATCCCCATAGCTACCAGTTAACTGATCTTTTCTAATCCCCTTGTTATATGCTTCTCCCTCTCTCATTTGAGGATTATAAATCGGTTGTTTTTTATAAAATACACATATATCTTCATGTTTTCTAAGTGGTTGTTTTTTTGAGTTTAAAAAATTTGTAGATTTTGATTTTTCCCAAACCATTTTGTATTTAAACATTTTTTCATTACTTGCTATAAGTTTTGCTGTAAAATTACCTTGAGATGTTAAAATAATTGCACCATTATCTTTTATTATCCTATTGTAATGAGACCATAAACCTTTTTTGTGATTTTGTTTCCATGCATTTTTTGAGTTCTCAAAATTTATTTCATTCTCAAAACAATATAGTTTATATTCATTTTGATTCATACAAACTTTTTTATTTTTTATTTTCACTTCAATATAATCATTCAGTGGAATTATACAGTCCCATTTGTTTTGAGTAGTACCGTATGGTAAATCGCATAAAATCATATCAACAGAGTTGTCTTTAATTTTTTTCATGCCTTCTAGACAATCTTCACTATATACTTTATTTATTTCTAGCCCGTATTTTAACTTATTTTTCATGTGAAGTGGTGCAACCATTACCTATCCTTTTACTTTATAAACTTATACAATTTGTGTAATTATAATCAATTAAAGTTTAATTCGACTAAAATATAACAAAATGCAATATTATTCTTTCTTTTTTGGTTTAAACAATGTATTATCATTGCTGTCTCTTCTTGCCTTTTGCTCTTGCAAATCAAGCTTTTCAAAAAGATTCTTAAAAGGAACCTGATTATCTGCAAGTTCCCCTAATAAAACCGCAATAATACCCAAATTCTTTGAAACATTACCTTTCGTCTTCAGGTTTGTAATTGAGTTTGGCTTGACTTTGAGAAGCCCTGCAAACTCCTTAATAGTGAGACCTGCCTTACCTATATTTCTTCTAAATTCATTATAATCCATATGTAATTATATTGGATTTGGCTTAAAATTAACTTATTTATATTTGTTTAATTAATTAAATAAATTATAAAACACATCTTTATATTTGTTAAAATATAAAAAGAACAATAATTCACAAATAGTGTATATTTTGCGAAATAATCATAATTATAGCTATCATTGTAAAAACTAGTAGGTAACATTATGTTCATAAGCGAAATAGAAAAACTAGAAAGAAAAGAAATTTTTGTTAAAAATGCTCTAAAAAAATATGGAAACAAATTTGATTACTCAAAAGTTGACTATATTGATTCACAATCTAAAATAATTATTGTATGTAAAAAACATGGTGATTTTCTAAAAACTCCAGCTAAACATTTATTCCATAAACACTCTTGCCCTTCTTGCGCTAAAGAGGGATATAGTGAAGCTGTTAAAATATCTAAAATTGATTTTATGAAAAAAGCAAAATCAATACATGGAGATAAATACAACTATATCAAAACAACTATAGGTAGAATGAGTGATAAAATAGAAATTTATTGTAATCTTCATAAGCAATACTTTATCCAGCAACAAAGTGTTCATCTTGACGGAAGAATAGGATGTAAAGAATGTTTGCGTAAAATAAAAGAAGATTATAATCACACTATTTATAAAGAAAATTTCATTCAAAGTTTTGTTAAAAAGTTTGGAGATAATTATGACTTCTCACAAGTCAAATATATTAACAATACAACACCAGTTATTGTTAAATGTATCAAACATAACATAGAATTTTTACAGGTCAATAGAAATATTTCAAGAAGTATCTCCTGCTCATGTCCTCAATGTAAAAAAGACATTAAATACACAAAATAGTATTTTTATAAATATTTAATGTCAATTTGTGAATTATTATAAATTATATTCAAATATTTCTATAAAATTAAATTAAGATATTCCATCGGTGTATCAAATTTTTTAGTATAAAGGATTATTCACATGAGTAAACTTATTCAACACAACAAGAAAAAACTAATACCAATTAAAATTACACATCAAGGTAAGTGGAATTTATTTGGTGAACTTGAAATAGAATGTTATGTTACAAGTAATCATCAACGTTTATTATCACTTAGAGGGACAGCAAGGGCAATGGATTTAAGAGGTCGAGGGAGTAGAGCACTAGTCGAAGCTTTATCATTAAAATGGATTCAACCCTATCTATCTGAACAGTTAAAAGACTTTGTTGATAAAGCTTCAACAAATGAGATAGAACAAATAAGAGTAATGTCCGGACCTGCCATAGTTCCATTTCAGACTAGTTTATTTATAGATATTTGTAAAGCATATATTTTAGCTAATGATGATGGAATATTATCTGAAGCTGGGAAAAGAACTTATAGTCGTTTATTATCTATTATGACTGCATTTGCTAAAGTTGGCATTGACTCATTAGTAGATGAAATTACTGGTTACCAAAAGGAGAGGCAAGATAACGAATTACAACGTATACTTAGCAAGTACTTATGCGAAGAGTTTTTAGAATGGTCAAAAATGTTTCCTGATGAGTTTTATGAACAGATGTTTAGATTGAGAGAATGGGATAGTTTTAAAAAAGGTGGTCAGAAAATGCCAGGAGTTGTAGGGTACTTTACAAATGATATTGTATATGAAAGATTACCTGCGGGTGTGTTGGAAGCTTTAAAAGAAAAGGTTCCTAAAAGTGAAGCAGGAAATAATGTACTTAAATTACATCAAGGTCTATCTGAAGATTATGGAAGAAAGCACTTAGAAAAACATCTTATCGCTGTAATAGCAATAATGAAATCTTCAGAAAGTTGGAATCAATTTTTATATATGCTGGATAAATCATACCAAAAAAGAGGACAGAATGTTATGAGGTTTTTTTAATATTTTTTTACCAAAATAGATTAAGATTGATATACTTCATTAAAGTATAAAACTTATTTGAAACTGTTAGCATAAATACTATGTATTAGATAATAAAGATATTTCTAATACATAGAAAGTGTAAATCGTTATATTTTTAAAGTATTATTAACTCGTATGACACACTCCAGAACAATAGAAGCATCCATTAATTTTATGATTTGACCATTTCTTTGTATGTAGCTTTTGAATATTTTAAAGAAAAAATAATAGAAAAAGATAAAACACCATTTTATGAAAGATTGAGAGTAGATAGCTAAATTGTTATTGTAAATTTTCTAATTTACAAGGTAGTTTTATACTAGATTAAAATTCAAATTATATAATAAAATTTTACAAGGATATACATGCAAAATACATTTTGGACTTTAATAGAAGATGGTTATTATAGAATACATAACGGAAATTTAAAATATGCACCAATGTGTCATGAGACTTCAAAAATACTCACTGATGAAGAAGAGAGAGTGCAAATAATATCACCTGAAAAACTGCAAAAAATAAATGCTAGTTTAGATGTTTCTTTTTTAGTGGAAGATTTTGTATGAACAATTTAAATGAACTAATCAAGCAATACTTCACAAAAGATAACATAATAGATATGCTTACACAGTATGAACTCTACTATCAAATATCATTAGGTAACTATGTATATGAAACACTTCAAGATATAGATGAAACAAATAATAAAATAGATGAATTAGCTCTAAGAGTTGATCCAAATATTGCTATATCTAATATATTTGATATACTACTTCACTTTAGTCATCAAGAAGACTTTGAAGATAAATTTTACTATCATTTACGAACAAGAGCATTAATGCACTCATTAAAAGATTTTGTTAATGCAGATAACGAGTTATTAGGAAAAGATACATATATAGAACAAAAATCAAAAATGATTTTAGATGATACTTACTTCTCTGAAGATATGAAACTTCAATTTGAAAGTGATTATGGAATTATTAGTGAACACTTTGAGTTAATTGTAACAGATGAGATAGTTGATAAAATAAAAGATAATCTTTCAAGACAATAATCTATTATGAACCATACAATAAAATTAAATTCTCAAGATATTCATAAGTTCAAAGAACAAATGAAACAACAAGAGAAACTTAGTAAAAGACTCCATTTAATCTTTTTCTTTAGTTGTATACTGTTTGTATTTGTACTCTTAGCTAAATACTCTCCTACACTTTATAATGGTGAAAACTTTGATAAGATTAACTTCTTGGTAAAACACCAAGTTGTCCAAGATAATAAATCATATATTGTTTATACAAGAAACAGCTTATGAACTATAATAAAATAAGAATATTTCTAACCTTAATATTTTTACTAACAATGTTATATCAAGTAAGACCTAAATGAGATATTTTTTAGATACAATCTTTTAAGGAACAAATACGATAATTAAACCTTTGCAATGTTGCTCGCTAATAGTACATTTATAAAAATTATTATAATATTTATGATCATAAAGTATTGAATTATAGGAAATATAAAATGTTCAAATTTTTTAAAAATAGAGAATTAAAGAAAATGGTTAAAATAGCTCTTTCTGATGGAGAACTTGAAGAAATTGAAATTGAAGCTATAGAAATATATGCTAAAATGCATAGTTTAGATATGAATATAGTTGATGAAGTTAGAAGACATCATGCACATAATATTAGCAAAAAGAAAATAAACTCTATAGTTGATGCACAAAGATACTCTAAAGAAGATGAAGATGAATTAAATAATATATTTAATAAACTTCAAATGAAGCCTTCATATCCTGTTGAATTTAAAAAATATAGAGCTTTATGGGAAATTGAAAAAAATGGAGACTTTGAACTTACTCCTATTGATGATGTTCCTACTGCTCTTCAATCAAATGAAACTGTATATTTTACATGTGATTCTAATTGGTATCAACAAAATACAAGAAAAGAATTAAAAGGATATATAGGAGGTAGTGTAGGATTTCGCATTACTAAAGGTGTTAATATAAGAGTTGGAAAAATGGTCCCTCAATATGATATTATAGAAGAATTAAAAAGTCTTTCCTTTGGTAAAATGTATATTACAAATAAAAGAATTCAATTTATTGGGGACAAAAAGTCAACAAACTTAACCTATGGAAGATTAGTAGATTTCAGATTATTTAAAAATGGAATTGAAATACATAAGTCATCAGGGAAACCAGATTTTTTTGAGTTAAACGAGTCAAGTGATGGCGATATGATCTTTTATTTGTTAAGTAAAATAATATCAAAAAAACAATAATAATGATTAAAACTTTACTACTATTAATTATAGTTTTTACAACATCAATAAGCGCAGCAACATTTTCACAATCAAAAAAAATACTATTAAAACAAATATACTTTGATAATCAAAACACTTTTTATTGTAATAACCCTTATGAAATAAAACAAGTTAAAGGGAAACAAAAAACACTTATCATTCAAGATGATAAATATTATAGCCCTAGAAAACTGCTTTATAAATCAGGAAAACCAAATGTAAGAGCAACTAGAGTTGAATGGGAACATGTAATGCCAGCACATAACTTTGGAAAACATTTACCTTGTTGGAGAAGTGGTGGAAGAAAAGCTTGTCAAAAAGATAAAACATTTCAAACTATGGAATCTGATATGCATAATTTAGTTCCTGCAATTGGAGAAGTTAATGGTGATAGGTCTAATTATCGTTACGGAGCTAATAAACCTAAACTTGGACAATATGGTCAATGTAGTATGGAAATAGACTTTAAAGCTAAAAGAGCCTATGTAAAATATGATATAAGAGGTGATATAGCTCGTATTTATTTCTATATGTCAGATAAATATAATATTAATCTTTCTAAACAAGAACGAAAGATGATGGAAGTTTGGGATAAAGAAGACCCTATTAGTGAGTGGGAGAGAGTTAAAAATCAAAGAGTTAAAAAAATTCAGGACAACAGAAATAAATTTATAAAGAAATTCAAACTATAGAAATTGATGGTAAAAGATATAAAGTAACTATAGAAGCTTTAACTCTTGAAGAGTGTATTTGTGGTTGTGGTAGACCAAGAGCATCTAAAATAGTAAATATGCTAGTGGTGCATGTAGATCTAAATATTATAGAATGACAAAAAATTAAAGTTATCTATAATTAGTAATAGATTTTTATTGCTATTTTTACTCACACTTGAATAGCTTAAATAGATTAATTAATAGCACAGTAATTATGATTTAGATAAAATTTAAGTTAAATAAATATGAATATAGGTGATCAAAGTGTGTTATGAAAAATATATATTTAAAAGTAAACTGTTAAAAAACTTAATAGGTAGTCATTTATATTTTGGTGAAAATAAAAGTGCAGAAATGTATATTCCTGGCTGGACTTGTGGGAAAAGAACTGGTGCAACTATTCTTATGTATTTATATAAAAATGCTTTTAATTTTCATAGGTTTCCAATGTATGAAGATAGACATTTTACTGAAAAAGTTTTTACTATGGAAAATAACGAAGAAAAACTAACCGAATTTTTTAAAGATGAAACCTTTCTAAAAGAACATGACAATATGATTGAAGAGTTAAAAGAAATATATTCTCATACTCAAAATTGTTTAGATATTGATTATCCAAAGCAAAATTATATTGATCTATCAAGAGGTTTGCATGGAGAATATGCAAGTATTTTACTTCAATTAAAAGAATCTGCTATTGAAAAGAATGAAAAAACTGTTAAAATTGGTGCAGATATTTTAAATAGCTTTAGTTCAAGTCTTGGTGCTTATGGTGATGAGTGTTGTGTATTTATGCAAATTTCCAAAGAGGATATTCTTTGTTATGCAGAGTCAATAGATGATGTTATGGAAGGATTTGAATTTATAGTAATAAATAGAGCTAGAGATGGATTAATAGAAATACCTGTCGATAAAATTCGTAAAAGTCTTGATAAGCGTTCAAGGAGTATTGAAAAAAAATGGCATCTTCATAAGAGGGCTGAAAGTCCATATTTTTTTGTAAATTTTGCGATGAATACTAAAATTAATTTTGATAAACAAAAAAAAGCGAGAAGCTTAGTAAAATCTAATACAATATGTAAACTATTGAAGAAAGCCAATAAGTGTTGCGAAGTTTACTAATTTTAGATTTCTAAGTGTTGAATCAAAATTGAATCTTTATAAAGACTATAACAAATGGAATTTCAAGATTCAAGCTATTGAATCTTAGGTAATAATAATGAATATAAGGAGTAAAAAATGGAAGTTACGACTCCAAATTATGAATATTGAAATAATAAAAGTAATAATTGAGAACCAAAAATAATCTATATTACTTGTGCTAATATAATATAATCTAAAATCAAATGTAATTAGCAGCACAGCAAATACTATTGGCATGAAGACATTAAACAATTTTGTATTTAACATCAGAATGGATTTTAAATATGAAATCTCAAACCCTATGTTAGTTGATAATATAAAATATAAAACAATATACAAAATACATAAAAGGTGGGACTGTAAATAATTTTGTGTCAATTAGATAAAATATTGAACACAAAAGGAAGAACAGATGAAGATGGAGATCGATGTTGCAGAATTTGTAGCACAACTTAAAGCAGGAAAAGGAATTGGTGGGAAAGATGGTGCTTTGACACCATTGATAAAGCAACTAACAGAGATGGCACTACAAGCCGAATTAGAAACTCACTTAGGTCAAGACCTTGAAAGAAATCGTAAAAATGGTTCAAGTTCTAAAACTATGAAATCAACAAATGGTACATTTAAACTGGATGTTCCAAGAGATAGGAATGGAAGCTTTGAACCAGAACTGGTTAAAAAAAATCAAACACATATGAGCGATGAACTGGAATCCAAAATGCTTTCATTATTTGCATTGGGTAACAGCTATTCTCAAATAGCAGATCATATCGAAGATATGTATGGAGTACACTTCTCAAAGCCTGCAATTACAGCTATAACTGACAAACTAATACCAAAGCTTGAAGAGTGGAAAAAAAGACCATTAGATTCAATCTATCCATTTATTTATCTTGATGCTATTCACTATAAAGCAAGGGATGAAGGACATTATGTTTCAAAAGCTTTTTATACCGTTTTAGGAGTAAACCTCGAAGGTAAAAAAGAGATACTTGGACTCTATCTCAACGAGAGTGAGGGAGCTAAGTTCTGGTTACAAGTACTTACTGATTTACAAAACAGAGGAGTAGAAGATATACTTATCGCATCAGTAGATGGGCTAAAAGGCTTTCCTGAAGCTATAAATGCAGTATTCCCAAATACAGAAGTACAACTGTGTATCGTTCATCAAATCCGTAATAGCTTAAAATATGTTGGCTCACAATATCAAAAGCAATTTGCAAATGAATTAAAGAAAGTTTATCAAGCATTTACAAAAGAAGAAGCAGAATCTGAACTTGATAAATTAGAAGAAAAATGGGGTAAAAAATATCCAATTATATTTGAGTCTTGGCGAAATAAATGGGATAATTTATCTAACTATTTTAAATATGCAGAACCAATCAGAAAAGTTATTTATACTACTAATATTATTGAATCTGTTCATAGACAATTTAGAACTCTTACAAAAACAAAAGGTGCATTTCCTAACGATAATAGCCTATTAAAATTGCTCTTTTCAGGTATACAAAATGCAGAGAAAAAATGGACAATGCCAATTAGAAACTGGAGCCTCACAATCTCTCAACTCAATATTCATTTTAAGGAGAGATTGACAGATGCTTTAGATTTGCTATAATTACGGGATGAATTTAGGTGTTGACACAAAATTTATTACACTCCCTAAAAGGTAAAAACCATATTTGTCTCACATAATCATTCACATTCGAATTACTAAATAAACTATGTTATCCAGCTTAACTCCATTTTATTTAAGCTTATGAAATAGCTTTTTTACTTAACTATAATTTTTAATCTTTATCTTTTCTATATAATCTTTAACTATTCCCTCGTATGTTAAACCCATTGCTACTAGTAACTTTGAAATATATGGCTCATCTCTAAGATTATCAGATATTGTTATCAAAAAACGCTCAATCTTTTCTGTTAATTTTTGCATATTTTCAAATGTTATAACTTGAACATCTTTATTTGGAGTAGCACTATGTTCACAAACACCTGATTTGTGAATTATTAAAGGTGTTATATTGCTTATAGTTCCTCCTGTATATTTTTCATTAAACCATGCATAAGAACCATTAATTTGATTTATATAGCCCTTTGAAATAAGAGTAGAAGTTGCTTCATTTTTACATTCTATAACAAAGTAGTCTCCGTGATTTGACCATAAATTATCAGGACCCCTACCATATTCATTCTCTGGTCTTTGACTTATAAACCCTATAAAATAAGCAAGTTTTTTAATTGCTTCTTCATATTTATTTGAAGTCTTTTCTAACCCATATACTAAATTAGACTTTATACTATTAAATTCTAAAATTATTCCATTTTTATCAAAATTTTGTTGTTTAATAAAATCAACTATATTTTTGGCTTGAGAACTAGAATTCACAAGTTTAGTATATGTAACACCTTTTATTGGTTTTAATATAGCAGAATTCTTTTTAATAGCACTCTTTAATATCTCTTGTGCCTCAATCTCATTTAGAAGATTTGTATATTCTGCTAATATTTGTTGTAAATACGATACATAAAAAATATCTAATCCTTCCTTATGTAAACATGCTTGTACCTCAGATACGGCATCTGCATCTTCTCCTATTAATAAACTATTGTAGGCTTTCCTCAAATGCACTTCAACTTTATCTATATCATCAATCTCCTGATAAACTAACGTTGAAAGTATTTTTTTACTCGCTTCTATCCATTCAGAAGTTCTACATAAACAATAATTAACTGCCTCACTTACTCCAGTAATATCTGTATTCTTCATTTGAGTAATTATCTTTTTTGAAAGTTGCATTTGTCTTTTTGTTGCAGGTGAAAAAATATCTAAAATCTCATTATTATGCATAAGTTTAGCAACTTCTGTTCCTAGTATTAATATGACACAATAATCAATAGATGATCTTATTCCTCTTCCCATCCCTTGTTCTAATTTTTGTATTTTATCAATATAAGATATTTTACTCTCTTTTAATGTCTCTTCTTTGTGCTTATCTCTTAAGTTTCTAGCACTTGGTAATTCATCAATAACAAGTAATCTACATGCATCATTGGGTAAGTCAATACCATCATATTTATTAATGAAAATCACCAAGCCAACATGCTGGCTCTTTAGTTTTTCTACAATAGCATCTAAAGTATCAGCAGTAATAATATTGTTTGTGTACTTAGTCCATTTTGTAGCTTGTATTTTAGAAGGCACAATTACTACAACATTTATATCTTGTGATTTTTCTAATATATATTGTTCTAATTCTTCTCTTTTTAGTTTAGGGTTAATTTCTTGTGGTATTAGAATAAGCCTTTCTCCAATATTACCTGCTTTTTTTGGAATTATTGGCTTTGAGATACTTTTAGTGTCAACATCAAAGTGACTAATAAGAATACTATTATTTGATAGTGTTGCCGTCATATAAATTTTTCTTTTAGCATCTGCTAAACTTGGAATCATATTTAAAGGTATTTTATGAGGAATAATCTCTATTCTTCTGTTGGAGATATAACAATTACAATATTTAAACGTATTAGCAATCAAGTCATAATGAAATTTTATTTCATTATCTTCCGAATCTTTGTATTTATGTAAAATCTCTAAAACTTGTGAACTAAGTTTCTGCCACTCCCAAAATGGTACTTCAATGCTCTTGTCTCCTGAAGTATTTTGACGAATATCAATATGATATGCTTCATTTTGATAACTTAATGCAGTAGAAAATAAACTAAAGATTTCCTTATATGCATCGGTGTTCTTCCTTTCTATAGATAGTGTAAATTGTTTTTCTACTATTGCTATGGAAGCATGAGCATCATCAATTATAAAACTTCCTACATCTATCTTCTTTGTACCAACACCAAATTTACTTAAACCATTTACTACTTTATATATATTTGTTACTAAAATAGATTTTCCACTTAAAAAATCATAATTATTATAATCAGTTGTAACAGATATACCTAAGTTTTCTGCTTCTTTAATGACTTGATTCGTTAAAAAAATATCAGGAGTTATGAAAATAGCAGGACCTTTATTTTCTTCTAAACAAGTTTGTAATATTAAAAGTCCTACTACAGTTTTACCACTACCTGTATTTAATTTTAAAACCAAATCTTTTTCGTCTCGTCTCTCAAACCACTTTTCCCAAACTTCACCTTGAATATCTCTTGGATATTCATATTTCTGAGCACGATTTAAAGACATAAAGATATCTCTTGGTGTCTTAACGGTAGCCTCTTCTTCTAAAAAATCTAAATTTGATAAATCAAACATTATGTTCCTTTATATAATACATTTGTTATTACTTTTCTTCCCTCTATTCTGCGCGATATCAATCTAATATCAGGTGTATTTGATACTACTGTTCTTTACATGCAAAGATACTCTTGATAATATGCCTTTATTATACCAAATAAATATCATAAGAAAGTCACATAATTTAAGTTTATATAAAGTTTAGTATTTATTATATAGTTATTATGTTGTAAGTATCAACAGCTATTTCTTGTATAACTTGGCAATTTGGCACTTGTGAGTCATTTTTTAATTTAACTAGTGCTCCATACATAATAACAATGGTTCTGCCGTAACCAGGCATATTTTTAATTATTATTTTATTTTCTTCAAGTATGAACTAATTGTAGCATTTTTAATTGAAAATGACACCATCTGAGCTGTTTTAGCACTTTATGAACACGAAAGTGATCTATATTACTTAGAATACATAAAGCGATTATTTAGACTTTTTTACTTTAATCAATTTTAGGGAATAAAACATGTATAAAAATGATAGATTAAGTTGTGCTAATTTATTAAATGGATTTGGTTACAATATAATTACATTGTTCTTTATATCTTATTTAGTTAAGTATTGATTAAGCTTTAATTGATAAAATTTGAGTATAAAAAAAGGGATGGTCCAGCTAATCCATCCCTTTGAATCAAGTAAGTATTTTTTATTAAAAGTTTATGTACTTTTTCTTCTAACGAGCATAAGAGCACATTTTGTGTCTCTTCTGCAAAAAACGGCATAAACACTACCCATATCATATGTCTTACAATTTTTATACTCAGGATGAAATCTGTGAGTATGCACTCTATTAAAATTGTGTAACACTGAACAATTTTTTTCAGCAGACCGTATAATCTTATACATTATCCTATCTCTGCCACCGCGTTTTATCATCCAGACTAGTGTATCTACTGATTCACTGTCTAACTCATGTACTTTTTGCTTTTCCATGATGGTTCTCCATTATCGATACGACTTTCATAATTTTCTCCTTTATGAAAATAATGGTTTTATTGGTATGAACATTATCAGGGACCAAAGTATTATACTTTTGCCATGGTCTCTATTTTGTCAAAATCTGTTATGCTATCTACTTTACCACTATTAAATGCTCTAACATTTTTATCCAATACTGCTTTGTTTTTAAAATATAACTCTAAAGCTTCTTCTACTAAATCACTTTTTGTCATACTTGCTTTTTTTGATAGTCTATCTAATCTTTGACTACCTCTTTTAGAAATCGATAAACCAACTTTAACTCTTTCGCCTTTAGCCGGTCTACCCCTACCTCGAATTTCCATATTTTTCTTCATGCTGTACTCCCTTTTTTATATGCTCGGACCATGAACATAACAGTATAATACCTAAATTGAATATTTTTGTCAAGACAAAAATAATTGACTACAAACTATGATTTAAAGCATATATTGGAGTATATCAATATATAATTTATATTAATTTAAGTGTTTGTTTATTTTGTTTTACATAGTGTCTCTTCTAATTTATAATGATAATTCTTCTACTATAAAGGATATACAATTGATACTTATAAATACAATTTTGATTATATTTTGCTATAATACATTATAAATGTACTTGTAAGGAAAACTATGAAATTTACATATATCAATTTTTTAATGTTTGTATTCCCTGGTGCGTATCTTATATTTTATTTTTCAAATGCAGAAGAATTAACTTGTGGACTAATAATGTTATTTGGTGGAATGTGGTTAAACTATTTAGATAAAAATAAACATAGACCAGAGGTAATGGATTTTATTAGAAAATACATCTAACTGATTTTATATTTAATTTATACTAGATTTTTAAAAGGAGTAGCAATGGAGTTAATGATTGCAATAGGCTTTTTTGGTGCACTTGTAGCAATAAGCTTGCATAAAAGACAAGAAAAAGAAAAAAGCATTATAAAGTAAAAACTACATGAATTTTGTAGTTAATATCGAATTTTCACAGTTAAGTTATTTACTATGAAAAAGTATCTATTTATAGGTTGTTTCTCTTATGTTAATTTCAGAGTATTATCTTAGAACACGACTCAAAAGAGCGAATAAAATCATCACTTCTTACAAATGATTTTAAATTTCCACCTAAAAGAATCACAATTAACCTTTCCCCATCAGAAATTGCAAAAAAAGGAAGCCATATTGATTTATCTATTGCTTTACTAATAGCTCTACAAGAGAGTAAAATAAATTTAAAAGACTTTTATGTATTTGGTGAGTTGGGACTTGATGGAAAACTAAAAGATACAAAGTCAATTTTTGTACTTATATTATCACTTGTACGACAAGGGAAAATCACAAATGTACTAATACCAAAAGAATCTGTACCTAAAATATCAATGATACCAAATATAAATATCTATTGTGTAGAAACCTTAGCAGATGCGATACTTTTTTTTCAATCACAAGATAAACAGAACTATAAAGTAAAGAATCAGACTTTTGACTATAAGTATATAAATATCAATAACAAAAACTATTTTTATCAAAATGATTATAAAGTAGATTTCAAAGATGTGAAGGGTCAAAAAATAGCAAAAAGAGCAGCACTATTAAGTGCAGCAGGTGGACATAATATTATTTTTGAGGGAAGTCCAGGATGTGGAAAAAGTATGATTGCTAAAAGATTACAATATATCACATCACCAATGGAACTCGAAGAGATATTAGATATTGCAAAAATGGAATCTTTGCAATTAAAACAACCAACTTTTGCCCCTCAAAGAACTTTTATATCCCCACATCATAGTTCAACAAAGGCTTCAATTGTTGGTGGAACACAAATAGGAGAAGTTGCTTTATCAAATCATGGAATACTTTTTTTTGATGAGTTACCACATTATGATAAGAATGTTTTAGAAGCTATGAGAGAGCCTCTAGAAGATTATGAAATATCTATTTCAAGAGTCAATAGTAAAGTAAAATACCCTACCAAATTTTTATTTGTATCTGCAATGAATCCTTGTCCCTGTGGAAATCTTCTTTCTCAAACAAAACTATGTAGATGTAATGATGTTGAGATACAAAGATATAAAAATAAAATATCCGATCCTTTTTTAGATAGGATTGATTTGTATATAGTTATGAATGAAGTAACAAAAGAAGATAAATCAGATATAACTTCACAACAACTTCATAATTTTGTCATAGATGTATTTAAAAAACAAAAGCTTCGTGGGCAAGTTGAACTCAATGGAAAACTTAATGATGAGGATATAAAAAAATATTGTATTTTAACACAGGAAGCTCAAAATATTTTAGATCTTTCTATCCAAAAATTTGCTTTATCTTTTCGTGCAATAAATAAAGTACTCAAAGTATCAAGAACAATTGCTGATTTAGATAATAGTGATACAATTAATCAACAACATATTATGGAAGCTTTAAGTTATAGGAAAAGGTAGTTTACTGTTTTTCCCATGCCATATTAAAAGAGGTTTTTTCATAATACATTGTTTTACAAAGTTCAGTTAAGCCAGCTTTTTTAAGTATATATTTCACTTTTTTAGGCCACGATTCTCTATAGTTAAAAGAGTTGTTTTTCCCTCCTATTTTTGAGGCAAATTCAAGATTTGTTTCTAGTGTAAAAAGAGTATTAATACCCTCTTTGGCTACTTTTTTATTTAGCCATTGTTTTGTTTCTCTAAAGGGTGCATATTTATGATTTTTATTTAACCATTTTGTTAAAAAATCATTAACAGATTGTAGTTTTGCTTTTTTAAATTCTTGTGGATTGTATTTGAAAAATTCTAACTTTGTAGTTCTTCCTGCAATCTCTTTTGGTCTATAGTCTTTTTTTAAACTTTTTGGTCGTTTTTTCCACACAAGTTCTTGACATTGTTGTTGCTCTTTTGGATCAAACAATGTTTTTCTGTTTTTATCTGTTTTACAATATGGAAGAGTAAGTGGTGGGAGTTGTATGTCGTTTTTATTTGCTCCTAAACTTAAGATATTTCCAGTAATTTGTGAAACATACCCACTTCCATATCCAGATTCTAGTCCTGCAATAGCAAGTATCGCAGCTGGTGGAGTATTGTGTTTAATTGAAAGTTGTATCACATCATTGGTAATTGAAGAATAGAAATTTTCGACATTTTTAAATTCTCTATACTTGAATTTGTTTGCTTGTGATAGGGTTAGGAGTAGGGTTAGTATTAGTAGGTGTTTCATAGATAGTTTATTAAGCGTAAAATTGAATTTTATTAGATTTGATTTGTAGTTGCCAAACGGCAAAAGGAACGGAGATTTATGGTTCGTGTTTCACACAAACACATAAATCTCGTTAATTCCTAAAAATGACACGCAGGTGTCATTTTTTTACGGAATTAACCATTTCTCTTTTTCATAATCTCATCAGCAACATTTTTAGGAACTTCCATATATTGATCAAAAATCATAGAATATGTAGCTCTACCTTGTGACATAGATCTAAGGTCAGTTGAGTATCCGAACATCTCAGCAAGTGGAACTAAAGCAACTACAAGTTTAACACCAGCTCTATCATCCATAGATTGAACTAATCCTCTTCTTTTATTACAATCTCCAATTACATCACCCATATAATCTTCAGGTGTTTCAATCTCAACTCTCATCATAGGTTCTAGAATACAAGCGTTTGCAGCACCTTGTCTACATCCAGCTTTAAATCCCATAGAAGCAGCAAGTTTAAATGCCATTTCAGATGAATCAACATCATGGTAAGAACCATCATAACAAGTAACTCTAATATCAACTAGTGGATAACCAGCAAGTACCCCACCTAACATTGTTTCTTTACAACCTTTTTCAACAGCAGGAATATACTCTTTTGGAATAGCTCCACCTTTGATCTCATTAACAAACTCAAAACCTTCTTCGTTTGTTTCTTCAGCAGTCATAGGCTCAATTTTAAGATAAACATGTCCGTATTGACCTTTACCACCAGATTGTTTAGCATATTTGTACTCTTGATCAACTGCATTTTTGATAGTTTCTCTATAAGCAACTTGTGGAGCACCAACTTCAGCTTCAACTGCAAATTCTCTTTTCATTCTATCTACAAGAATTTCAAGGTGTAACTCACCCATTCCTGAAATAATAGTTTGTCCAGATTCTTCATCAGTTTCAACTCTAAATGATGGATCTTCTTGAGCTAGTTTTCCTAAAGCATTACCCATTTTTTCTTGGTCAGCTTTTGTTTTTGGCTCAACTGCAACAGAGATAACTGGCTCTGGGAAATCCATTCTTTCTAGAATTACAGGATCTTTTTCACTTGCAAGTGTATCTCCAGTGATTGTTGTTTTAAGACCAACAACAGCACCAATCTCACCAGCATATAATTGAGAAACTTCTTCTCTATTATTTGAATGCATTTTAAGAAGTCTACCGATTCTCTCTTTTTTCATTTTTGTAGAGTTAAGTACATAAGTACCTGATTCTAAGATACCTCTGTATATTCTAGTAAATGTAAGTTGACCAACAAATGGATCTGTCATAATTTTAAAAGCAAGTCCAGCAACTTCACCATCATCTGTAGATGGAACAATTACAGGTTCACCCTCTTGAGTTTCACCTTTGATATCCTCAACTTCAAGTGGAGATGGCATATACATAGCAACAGCATCAAGTAAAGTTTGAACACCTTTGTTTTTAAATGCAGTACCACAAGTCATAGGTGTAAGTTTCATTGCTAAACAACCAGCTTTAAGACCAGCTACAATTTCCTCTTCACTTAATTCACCCTCTTCAAAGTATTTTTCCATTAACTCATCTGAAGATTCAGCAGCAGCTTCAACCATTTTTTCTCTATACTCTTCAGCCATCTCTTGTAGATCTGCTGGAATATCTTCTACATGGTAGCTAGAACCCATAGCAGCATCTTCATCCCAAACAATAGCTTTCATTTGCACTAAATCAACTACACCTTGGAAGTTTTCTTCAGCACCAATAGGTATTTGAATAGGTATAGCATTTGATTTTAATCTCTCATTTACTTGTTGTTCAACCATGAAGAAATCAGCACCTGTTCTATCCATTTTATTAACGAATATCATTCTTGGTACTCTATATTTATTTGCTTGTCTCCAAACTGTTTCAGATTGTGGTTGAACCCCACCAACTGAACAGAATACAGCAACAGCTCCATCAAGAACCCTCATAGATCTCTCAACTTCAATAGTAAAGTCAACGTGACCCGGAGTGTCAATAATGTTTATTTGTAGTTGGTTGTTGTCTTTTGGGTGGTTCCAGTGACAAGTTGTAGCAGCAGAAGTAATTGTAATACCTCTTTCTTGCTCTTGTTCCATCCAGTCCATAGTTGCAGCACCATCATGTACCTCACCAATTTTGTGAGATACACCTGTATAGAATAAAATTCTTTCAGTAGTTGTTGTTTTACCAGCATCAATGTGTGCTGCAATACCAATATTTCTAACTCTGTTAAGTGGTGTTTTTCTTGCCATTTTAATTTCCTACCATCTGTAGTGAGCAAATGCTTTGTTTGCTTCAGCCATTTTATGAACATCTTCTTTCTTCTTGAATGAGTTTCCTCTTTCATTTGCAGCTTCAAATAATTCATTTGCTAGTCTCTCAACAGCAGTTCTTTCATTTCTTTTTCTAGCCATTTCAATAAGCCATCTTAGTGCTAAAGTTTGACGTCTAACTGGTCTTACTTCAACTGGAACTTGATATGTAGCTCCACCAACTCTTCTAGATCTTACTTCTAAAAGTGGTTTAACATTTTCAATAGCTCTTTCGAATAGATCAAATCCAGATTCTTCACCTCTTGCATCAAGGTTTGCTATTGCACCATACATAATTTTTTGAGCTATTGATTTTTTACCATCTAACATAACTGCATTTATGAACTTTGTGATTAATTTACTATTGTAAATAGGATCAGCCATTACTTCTCTTACGGGAGCTTTTCTTCTTCTCATTTTCTAATCCTTCTACTTATTTCTTTGGTTTCTTAGTACCATATTTAGATCTAGCAACTGTTCTATTTGCAACACCAGCAGTATCTAAAGCACCACGAACGATATGATATTTAACCCCAGGTAAATCCTTGATTCTACCACCTCTTACTAAAACAATTGAATGTTCTTGTAAGTTATGACCTTCACCACCGATATATGAAATTACTTCAAATCCTGTAGTTAATCTAACTTTTGCAACTTTTCTTAAAGCCGAGTTAGGTTTCTTTGGTGTTGTTGTATATACTCTTGTACATACTCCTCTTCTTTGTGGACATTTTTCTAAGGCTGGAGATTTTGATTTTTCAATCTGTTTCTTTCGCTCTTTTCTAATCAATTGATTGATTGTAGGCATTGTTTTCCTTTATGTAATTTGGTTAGAATAACTTTTATTATACCAGCTATTCAGTCTTCTCTTTAGTAAAATAGTATAAACTATTTCAGATACTACCTAATCTCGAAACGGTATTTTTTCGAAAAAAGTTTTGGATTATACTGAAATGAAGCTTATGTTTTTATTATGTTTGATAGATTAGTATTATTTGAAGAAGAAAACACTCTGTTTTGAAAGAGAGTGTTTTTTATTTGGAGATTAATCTTCCTCTTTCGATGAAGTTTCAACTGAATTTACACCCATGGCTTCAAGTATTTTCTTTTCAATCTCTTGTGCTAATTCTGGGTTATCTATTAAAAATTGTTTTGAGTTTTCTTTCCCTTGACCAATTTTACTATCATTGTAACTAAACCAAGCTCCTGCTTTATCAATAATATCCATTTTTACACCATAATCAATAAGTTCCCCTGTTTTTGAAATACCAGAACCAAACATAATATCAAATTCTACAACTTTAAAAGGTGGTGCAACTTTATTTTTTACAACTTTAACTTTTGTTCTGTTTCCTATCACCTCTTCTGCTTGCTTTAATGAAGCAATTCTTCGTATGTCAAGTCGTACTGAACTATAAAATTTAAGTGCATTTCCACCTGTTGTAGTTTCAGGACTTCCATATCCTGTCATACCAATTTTCATACGAATTTGGTTAATAAATATAACAGTAGTATTCATTTTATGCATAATACCAGTAATTTTTCTCAATGCTTTAGACATAAGTCTCGCTTGAACACCAACTTGTTGATCATCCATATCACCATCAATTTCTACTTTTGGAGTAAGAGCAGCAACAGAATCTACAACAATTAAATCAACAGCTCCACTTCTTACAAGAGTCTCTAAAATCTCTAAAGCTTGCTCCCCAAAATCTGGTTGTGATACAAGGAGATTATCCGTATCAACACCTAAGTTTTTTGCATATGTTACATCTAAGGCATGTTCAGCATCAATAAATGCACATATTCCCCCACTTTTTTGACATTCTGCTATAGCATGAAGTGTTAAAGTAGTTTTACCTGAACTTTCTGGTCCATATATCTCTACAACTCTACCTTGTGGCAAACCTCCAACACCTAATGCCAAATCTAAACCTAATGAACCTGTACTAATTGCTTCCATCTCTACAACAGGTTTATCACCTAATCTAATTAGCGTACCCTTACCAAATGCTTTATCCATTTGTTTTATCGCAAGATCAAGAGCGTTTTTTTGTTGATCATTCATAGTATATTTCCTCATATTAATTTTTATATATGGAAGTATAGCAATTTTTTTTTAATATTGTTCAAAATATTGCAAAATGCAATGTTTTTATTTTTACAATATTTTCAATTGACTGTTTGATTTGCTATTAAGCAAATGTAAGGTATTATAATATGTAAAAATTATGATTAAAAGGAATATTATAAATGGTTTATATTGACAATGTATATGCAGATGAAGTTATGGATAGTAGGGGAAACCCAACTGTAAGAGCTACAGTTACTTTAAGTGATGGTACAAAACAGAGTGCTATAGTTCCAAGTGGTGCAAGTACTGGAAAAAGAGAAGCATTAGAGTTAAGAGACGGTGATGATAGATACATGGGTAAAGGTGTATTAAAAGCTGTTGAGAATGTAAACAATGTTATTGCAAATGATCTTGTTGGATTAAGTCCTTTTAATCAAGCTGAAGTTGATGCTACAATGAAAGATATTGATGGAACTGAAAATTATGCTAATCTTGGAGCTAATGCAGTATTAGGTGTATCTATGGCTATTGCTCGTGCTGCTGCAACTAGTCTAAAGATGCCTTTATATAGATATTTAGGTGGTGCAAATGCAATGACTATGCCTGTTCCTATGTTAAATATTATCAATGGTGGAGAGCACGCAAATAATTCTGTTGATTTTCAAGAGTATATGATTATGCCTGTAGGTTTTGAAAATTTTAGTGATGCGTTAAGAGCATCTGCTGAAGTGTATCATAATCTTAAAAAAATTATTGATGGTATGGGTGAGTCAACTGCAGTAGGTGACGAGGGTGGTTTTGCTCCAAATTTAAAATCAAATGAAGAGCCTATTATTGTTATTATGGAAGCTATTGAAAAAGCTGGATATAAAGCTGGTGAACAGATTTGTATCGCAATGGATGTTGCAGCATCTGAGCTTGTTAATGATAAAGGATTATATGTACTACAATCTGAAAATAGAGAATTAACATCAGCCCAACTTGTTGAGTATTATGTTGATTTATGTAATAAATATCCTATTATCTCAATAGAAGATGGGTTAAGTGAAGATGATTGGGATGGGTTTAAACTTATGACTGAAAAACTAGGAAATAAAATCCAAATAGTTGGTGATGATTTGTTTGTTACAAATGCAAATATATTAGCACAAGGTATTACTAAAGGTATTGCTAACTCTATTTTAATCAAACCAAATCAAATTGGAACAGTAAGTGAAACAATGCTTACAATCAGACTTGCACAAAGAAATAATTATAATTGTGTAATGTCTCATCGAAGTGGTGAATCAGAAGATGCCTTTATTGCTGATTTTGCAGTTGCATTAAATTGTGGTCAAATCAAGACAGGTAGTACAGCGAGAAGTGATAGAATCGCTAAGTATAATAGACTTTTAGAGATTGGTGCAGAGATAGGGTATAGTGAATATTTAGGGAAACAACCTTTTAGAAAAAAATAGATTAGATTATAGATATAGATGATAAATAGTAATAAAAAGTTTATACTTATTTCAACTTTTTTAGTTCTATTTACATTTGTATTAGCAGCATATATAGCTAATTTACTTTTTTATGGTAAAAATTCCTATGAAGTTTACTCAAATTTAGAAAACAGAAAACTAAAATTGCAAAAAGATATAAAAATGTTACAATACGAAAATGCAATGTTACAAAAAAAATATTTTGAACTTAAAAACTTGGAGCCTGAAGAATTATGAAAAAATTATTACTATTGGTATTTATAAGTTTATTAGCTATAAATCTCAACGCGAGAATGAATCCTTTTGAAGCAACAGATACTTTTCATGAGCAACAAAAAGAGTATCTATTAAAACAAAAACAAGAAAAAGATAAGATAATAGAGCTTGAAAAACAAAGAAAATTAGAGTTGTTAGCACAACAAGAAGCAGAAGAAAAAGCTGAACAATTACGATTAGAAAAAGAAAGATTAGCTCAATTAGCAAAGCAACAAAAGCTTCAAAAAGCGAAAGCAGCACAGGCTATAAAAGTTATAAAGAAAAAACAAGCTGTTATTGTACCAAAAGATAGTTATAAAATATTGCCATTTGTTAATATTAAAGTTTCAACAGAAGGTTTAGAAGTTTTTATTGATAAAAGATATAAACTCATAAATCAAGATATTTTAAAAGAACAAAAAAAGTTTTTGTTTGATTTTAGAGCAACAGAGAGTTTTTATACTGTACGCAAAACTCTTGATAGTAAAGATTTTAAATCTTTTGCAGTTGGAACACATATGGAAAAGAATTTCTTTAGAGTTGTAGTGGAATTAAATGACAGTGTTTCAAAATATAAAGAGTATATAAACAGTAATAATAGTTATATAAAAATCAAAAAAATCAAATAAAAAAATACAAAATTAGTTAGATAAATTTTGTATTTTTGATACTAACCTAATCAAAATCATAGAGATTATTACCTCAAAAATAGCACTTAATATAAACGCATAGTAATAAAAATGACTGATACTTTGGTTTTGAAAAGCCAATGTGGCAACTGCAATTAATAGTGTAAGTGGCATAGAGTGAGATAGTGCTAAAAGCATTGATTGTTTAAATCCAATATCTTTTACAAAAAGCATTGAACTTAAAACTCGTATAATTATCATTCCAAAAGTGATAATTAATGCTGTATAAATAAGGTTTTCCATAAAAAGGGATTCTAGTTGAAATGATGTTCCAACCCATACAAAGAAAATAGGTACAAGCCAACCAAAACCGAAATGTTCTAATTTATGAGGAAGTTGTTTATTATGTTCAAAAAATGTTTTAATAAATACACCAGCTATAAAAGCACCAAGGGCAACCTCTAAATGTAGATATAACATAACAGCAATCATAACAAAAAATATCCCCATAGAAACTCTCACATCTTGTTCTTGGTTGTCGTCTTGTGGCATAAGATAAGTTTTAAGTTCAGGATTCCACCAAATAAGATTGTGAAAAAAGTTATAAAAGATAATCATTACACCAAAAACCAAAATAAGTTCTATAAGGGTACTATAAAACCTTCCACTAAAACCAAACTCTAAGCCGGCACTTACAGCTGTTAGAACAATAATAGATATTATTTCCCCAATAAGACCAACAGTAATGGCTAAATTTAGCCACTCTTTGTCCCCATACTCTTTTTTTAAAACAGCAAGTAATCCTATAGATATAAGAGGGAGAGTTACTATAAATATTTTAGATAAATCAAATCCCCAACTAAAAATTGCAGCAAAAACATAGAGTAAGGTAGAGTATATAAGCCCTTTTTTTAATATGTTAGGTGATATTTTGAGAAGTTGTTTTAAATCTACTTCTAACCCTGCCAAAAACATAAGATATAAAAATCCAAGTTCAGCAACTAAAGTAAAGAGATGATTTTTTTCAATAAGGGATAATGATACTGCAATTGAACCTAAAATAATCTCTACAGGTATTGTTGGAATTTTAATTAACTTTGAGATTAAAGGTGACGAAAAAATTATTGCAGAGAGTGTAATAATTATAGAAACTTCATTTGTCATTTCTAGTTACCTTATTGTGTACAGCTTGATGCTATGGTAAAACCAAGAGACTCTATAGAATCTATATCTTTTGAAGCTTGATTTCCATTTGTTGTTAAGTAATCACCAATTACAATTGCATTTGCACCATAATCAAATAAGTCATACTGTTGTTCTTGAAACATAAGTTCTCTTCCACCTGCAACCATAATTTTATGTGCATTAGGATTATATTGTTTTGTTAATTTTATCAACTCAAAAGCTTCTTTTCTAGTAATACTATTTTCTACTATTGGCAAAGCATCATTTGGATGAAAAAAGTTAATTGGAACATTCTTTGGTTCTAGTGATCCAATTGCTTTTAACATAGATATTCTATCTTCTTGCGTTTCTCCTAGTCCAAATATTCCACCACATACTAAATTTAAACCAGCTTTTTTAGCATTAAGGCAAGTTTCATATCTCTCATCCCAACTATGGGTTGAAACTATAGTTGGATAAAATTCACGAGAAGTTTCTAAATTATGATTGTAGTTATCTACACCAGCTTTTTTTAACTCTTGCAGTTGTTCAAGGGTTGCAGTACCATTACACGCAATGATATTTAATCCTAAATCTTCAGCTTTTACAGCACGTGCAGCCTTACAAACAAACTCTAATCTTTGTGGAGTTAACCCTTTACCAGCAGTAACAAGACAAAAACCTATAGCTTTGTTTGCGCGAGCTTGTTTTGCTTCATCTACAATAGTTTGGATATCTTTTGTTTTATATCTTTGTATATCCGCTTTGTATTTTACACTTTGTGTACAAAACTTACAATCTTCATTACAAGTTCCACTCTCTATATTTGATATAGCACATAGGTATATAGTTTTGTTATTTTTCATATTCATAAATTTCTGTTTCCCAAGTAATTGATTCAGGTTTTTTGTAATTATACTCTATTATGTATTTATTCTCTTTTATCTCTAAAAGTACACACTCTGTAATATTTTTATTTCGAGCACAAACTTCCCCTGGATTGATAAATAAAGTGTTGTTTTTATATTGTTGTTCAAAGTTATGTGTATGACCAAATATTACTATATCACTATCAGGTGTAAGGTAGTTTGGTATATGCATAAGTTTAAATGTTACCTCTTTTATCTTAAAATAATAAGGCTCTTGATTTATATTATAATTATTTGAGTATTGGGTAAGATTATAGTCATTATTACCAAATACACTTACATAAATTAAACCAGAGTTTTTTAATAAATCTAAATTCTTTTTTATCTCTAAATCCCCAGCATGAATAAGGTATGTAGCACCTTTTGATTTTAACATATCTATAGCTTGAGCAGTCAGTGTTGCTTTTTTATGTGAATCTGATAATAATGCAATTTTCATAGGCGGATTATAGCAGATTTAAATTCAAAGTAGATATAATTTATCTATTAAATAAATATAAAAAAGATAAGAAGGTTAGATATGGAATGTGAAATGCCACAAGTAAATAGCAATAAAGATGAGATTAAAAAGATATTAGAAGAAACTAAAACTATTGCTATAATAGGATGTTCTCCAAATAGTGAAAAAGCTAGTAATAAAGTAGCTGTTTATTTAAAAAATCATGGATATACAATAATTCCAGTTTATCCAAAAGAGGATATTATTCTTGGTGAAAAAGTATACAGAAGTTTAAGTGATATTCCTACTGATATTAAAATTGATATGGTAGATATTTTTAGAAAACCAGATGTTATTGGTTCTGTTGTGGATGAAGCACTCAAACGGGATGATGTGAAATGTATTTGGACTCAATTAGGTTTAGTAAATAACCAAGCAGCACAAAAAGCTAGAGAAGCTGGTCTTAAAGTGGTACAAAGTCACTGTACAAAAATAGAACACGCTGCATTATTTTAAATAGTACATGTAGGATTACTTTGCAACTGTAAAGTTGCAATCGTTCCACTTACTCCATCTGTTCTATTTTTTAAAGAGATTGTACCACCTAGTGCTTCAGCTGCACTTTTAGCCAAAAATAGCCCTAGACCTGCACCCTTTTCATTTCCTACTCTTTTAAATGGTGCAAATAAGTCTATATTTTCATCACAACCAATACCTTCATCTATCACTTCAATTTTAATTGATTGTTCATGCAGGGTAGTTCTAATAAGTATCTCTTTCCCATTTGGGGTAAATTTAATAGCATTTTGTACAAAATTTTGGACAATTTGTGTAAGAAGAGTTTGTTGTATTATTGTTGTAAAACTTTTAATATCACTAAAAAATGATAAATTAATATCTTTTTCACATGCAAGAAGTTTAAAACTTTCAACTTTTTCTTCTATATATTTTATGATATCAAGTTCTATAGGTTTTTCAAATTGAGCTCCCTCTTGTCTCCCCATATCTAAAATAGAAGTAATCATTTTGTTCATTCCATCAATCTCTTCAATATTCAGTTTTAAAACCTCTTCATATTTTTCTGGTTCTCTTTTTTTACGTAATGTAACTTGACTTTTGAGCTTCATAACAGCAAGTGGTGTTTTAAGCTCATGTGCAGCACCAATAAAAAGCTCTTTTTGGTATTTTACATGATTTTCTATTCTTGTTGTAAGAGTATTAATAGAGTTTGCTAGTGGAATAAACTCTTGAGGTAGTTTTTTTGTATCTATTTGTGCTAAAGAGTTTTCATTCATATTTGAAAGTTTTTGTGTAATTCTTAATATGGGAAATAATAGCGTCTTGGACATCGCAAAAGCATATACAATAATTAAAATAAGTCCACCAATTCCTAAAAATAGCAAGTTACTAAAAATTTTATTTAACATTTTATGTGAAGAATTAATATTTCTTGTAAGTTTTAGATATTGCTTATTCTCTAAATTTAATGGATAAATTAATTCCATAAAGTGGTCATTTTTTATTTTAAATTTTTTATAGTTATGTTTTGGATTTAGATGAACAGTTACAACTTCTATATTTGTATCATCATTAACTAATACTCTTAAATTGTCATGATCATTTGTTTTATTTTGTGCAAGGGTAACGATAAGTTTTGCATCTTTTAGAAGTTCATCGGAGATCTCTTCATAAATTGTAGCTTTTGTAAATCCATAAAATATAAGAGATAATACAATAACAAAAAATGAAGTAGCAAATATAAGCTTTTGCGAGAACTGCTTATAGATGCTTTTTGTATTCATTAGTCTAGTTTTGCTCTTCTACTTTTGGAGGGTAACAAAATCTGTATCCTCTTCTTCTAATTGTTTCAATAGTAGCAATGTTTAATGGTTTGTCCATTTTTTGTCTAATTTGGTTGATTGCAACTTCAATAACATTTGGAGTTACTAATTCTGGTTCTTCCCAAATTGCATCAAGTAATTGCTCTTTTGAAACAATTTGATCTCTATGTCGTGCAAGGTGAGTTAAAACTTCAAATGGTTTCCCTTTTAATTCTATCTCTACACCATTGTAAAGAATTTTTTCTTCATCTGGATTGATTGCTAAATCTTCTATTTTAATGATATTAGTTCCACCAAATCTTAATCTACACTCTATTCTTGCTAATAAAATATCAAAATCAAAAGGTTTTTTAATATAATCATCAGCTCCTGTTTTAAGTGCTTTTATTTCACTATCTTTATCATCTCTTGCACTTACAATAACAACTGATGTTCTACCACTTCTATTTTTTACTAATTTTGTTAATTCTAATCCATCACCGTCTGGTAACATCCAATCTGTAAGAACTAAATCATAATTTCTAATCTCTATAAAGTATTCAGCGTCTTTAAAATTTTCTGCTATATCAACTTGGTATCCAAAGTCTTGTAGCCCTTCTTGTAATGTTCTATTTAATGTACTTTCATCTTCTACTATTAAGATTCTCATGTAGTTTTATCCTTTTGGTATATGTATTGTTAACTTAAAGTTAAGTTAACTCTTAGTTTTAAAGGTTGGGATTATATCATAAAAAAAACAAAATTTAAAGAGTATTTAAGCTAAATTTTAAAATTTATCATTTTTGTACATAATTAAAGCTTCTAAATGGTGTTTAAATTAACTTCTGATACAATAAACACCAAAAAATCAAAAAGGTTAATTATTATGTTACAAAACAGTAAAAAAGCAATATTAAGTTTAGTTACGATGATTGTTGTATCAGGAACAGCATTAGCAGATACAGATAAAGTATATGCAACAGTAAATGGGATAAAAGTAACACAGAAAGATGTTTCAGCACTTCTAAGAGGTCAAAATGTACAATTTGAGTCTTTACAAAAAGATAAACAAAAGCAGATACTAGACAGCTTAATGGAGCAAAAACTATTAGCCGAGATGGCTTATAAAACAGATATTCCAAAATCTGCGGAATATAAAGAAGAGTTAGAAAGATTTAAAAAATCTTTAGCTTTCCAGTTATGGTTAAGAGATTTTAGTAAAAAAATCACAGTAAGTGATAAAGAAGTGAAAAAGTTTTATGATGACAATAGAGCAAAATTCAAAACTCCTAATCAATTAAAAGCAAGTCATATTTTAGTAAAAACAGAAAAAGAAGCAAAAGATATTATTAAAACTTTATCTAAAGCAAAAAATTTAAAAGATGAATTTACAACATTAGCAAAAGAAAAATCAGTAGGACCATCTGGTGCAAACGGTGGTGAACTTGGTTGGTTTACAAAAGAAAAAATGGTTCCTGAATTTAGTAATGCAGCTGAGAAACTTTTAAAAGGTACTATTACAAAAACACCTGTAAAAACAAATTATGGGTTTCATATTATTTATTTAGATGATAAAAAAGCTTCATCAATATTACAGTATGACAAAATTAAAGCGAGATTAAAACAAGATTTAATACAACAAGAGTTTGCTAAAAAAGCAAAAGAAGAAGCTGTTAAGTTAATGAAAAAAGCAAAAATAGAATATAAATAGAGGATAAGATAAATGGCAGTATTAGATGTAGTAAAAGCTGGAGTTTTAACAGGAAGTGAAACAAAAAAATTATTTGATTATGCAAAAGAGAATAGTTTTGCAATACCAGCAGTTAATATTGTAAATACGGAATCAATAAATGGGGTACTTGAAGCAGCAGCTAAAGTAAACTCACCAATAATTTTACAATTTTCAAATGGTGGTTCAACATTTTATGCTGGAAAAGGTTGTAAAGCACCAAATGCTTCAGTGTTAGGTGCAATTAGTGGAGCAAAACATATCCATATGATGGCTGAGGCTTATGGCGTACCAGTTGTTTTACACACTGACCATGCTGCTCGAAAATTATTACCTTGGATTGATAGTTTACTTGAAGCTAGTGAGCAACATTTTAAAGAAACAGGACGACCTCTTTACAGTTCACATATGCTTGATTTAAGTGAAGAGAGTTTAGAACAAAATATTGATACATGTGTAGCTTATTTTGAAAGAATGTCTAAGATTGATATTTTACTAGAGATTGAACTTGGTATTACAGGTGGGGAGGAAGATGGTGTAGATAATAGTGATGTGGATAATGCACTTTTATATACACAACCTAGTGAAGTAGATTATGCATATACAAGATTAAGTACAGTTGGAAATAACTTTACAATTGCTGCAAGTTTTGGAAATGTACATGGTGTATATAAACCAGGAAATGTAGTTCTTACTCCAAAAATTCTTGATAACTCACAAAAATATATTCAAGACAAACACAATTTATCTTCAAAACCTGTAAATTTTGTCTTTCATGGGGGAAGTGGTTCTACACTTGAAGAGATAAGAGAAGCTATTGGATATGGTGTTGTGAAGATGAATATAGATACAGATACACAATGGGCATTTTGGGATGGAGTAAGGGGATTTGTAGCAGATAATTATGATTATCTTCAAGGTCAAATAGGAAATCCTGATGGTGAAGAAAAACCTAATAAAAAATATTATGATCCAAGAGCTTGGTTACGAGCAGGACAAATGACACTTATTGCAAGACTTGAAGTTGCATACAATGATTTAAATTGTATTGGTAAAAATTAGTTCTGTTGAGTTTAAATGATAAAAAAGGAAGCTTTAAAAGCTTCCTTTTTTTATATGTGAAGTAAAAGAGTTTATAATGAATAAGTATTTTAGTATTTTTGTAGTTTTAGGTTTTATTTTTCTTAGTGTTCTTTTTTTTCTGGGAAGTGTATCTATTTGGTTTATTTTTGGCTATCTTTTTATTGTTTGTATTGGAGTATATGATCTTTTTCAAACAAAACACTCTTTGTGGAGAAACTATCCAGTAATTGGCAGATTTCGATGGTTTTTAGAGGAGTTGCGTCCACCAATTAGACAATACTTTATCGAGTCAGACATTGATGGTGTACCTTTTAATAGGCAAACAAGAGGACTTGTATATAGACGGTCTAAAAATATTGTAAATACTATCCCTTTTGGAACGAAAGAAGATGTTTATAAAATAGGATATGAGTGGGTAGGACATAGTTTAAAAGCATTAAAAGCTAGCCAACTAGAGCAGAATCCAAGAGTGATAATAGGTTCTAGTCAATGTAAACAACCTTATTGCTCCTCAATATTTAATATCTCTGCTATGAGTTTTGGTGCTTTAAGTTCAAATGCAATTTTATCATTGGGATATGGGGCAAAGCTGGGTGATTTTTCTTTAAATACAGGTGAGGGTGGATTGAGTTCTTATCATATACAATCAGATGCAAACCTTGTTTGGCAAATAGGTACTGCCTATTTTGGATGTAGAGATGCAAATGGTAACTTTGATGCAAATAAATTTAAAGAAAAAGCTTCTTTAAAAAATGTAAAAATGATAGAGGTAAAATTATCACAAGGTGCAAAACCTGGTCATGGAGGGATTCTTCCTTCACATAAAAATACACCAGAAATTGCACAACAAAGAGATATTGAACCTTATACTCAAGTAGATTCACCACCCACACATAGTAGTTTTGATGATTCTGTATCTATGATGTATTTTATTAAAGAATTACGTAATCTAAGTGGGGGTAAACCTATAGGATTTAAATTATCATTAGGTCATAAAGAGGAGTTTGTAGAGGTTTGTGAAGCGATAATCCAAACAGGAATAAAGCCAGATTTTATAACAGTTGATGGGGCAGAAGGTGGTACTGGTGCAGCACCTTTAGAATATACAAATCATGTGGGGATGCCTTTACGAGATGCTTTAGTATTTGTAGTAGACACTTTAACTGGCTTTGGTTTAAAAGATGAGATTAAAGTATGTGCAAGTGGCAGAATAACAAATGGTATGGATATAGCAAAAAATCTAAGTTTAGGGGCTGATTATTGTGCTAGTGCAAGGGGAATGATGTTTTCTTTAGGGTGTATACAAGCATTGAACTGTCATAAAAACAGTTGTCCAACTGGCATTGCAACACAAAATAAAAAACTTGCAAAAGCAATAGTTGTAGAAGATAAAAAACTAAGAGTTAAAAATTATCAACACAACACAGTAAAAAGTTTTGTTGAGATTATAGCATCAACTGGTCTAACTTTGCCAGAACAACTGAATAGAACACATATCTATTATAGGGTTTCCCCTACAACATATAAACGATATGATGAACTTTATCCTCCTGTAGTGTATGACAAATCAAAAAAATAGGTAGCTATATAAAAGCTACCTATTTTAAAAGATTATCCAAGAAAGAGTTATTCTTCTTCTCCAGAAGTTTTTTCACCAGAAAAGCTAATAATACCATGAGTATAGTTTGAAACATGTTTCCAGCCCATATCAAGAAGTACTCTTTGACAATAAGCACTTCTACTTCCTGTAAGACAGTAAAGGATTGTAGGTTTCTCTTTTTGTTCCTCAATTTGATCAAGTCTATTGTAAAAAGAGGTTGTAGGAATTAGGTAATCTGTCCCTAGAATTCTCTCTTGATTCCATTCCATCCACTCTCGTACATCAACAAGGTTAAAATCAACCATTCCTAAATCTCTAGCTTCAAGAAGTGCTGTAATCTCATCCCCATCTAGTTGCTCATGTTTTAAAATTGCTTCACACTCCTCTTTTGTAAGACCTCTTGAGTGTGTATGTGCAATCTCTTCTGCTTTCTCTTCTATTGCGTTTTCAGCTGCATACTCAGGAGTACAGAAAATTCCACAGTGACATTTTCCATCTTCAGGTATCTCTTTTTCCATTGCAGGTTTACAAGGACAGATTCTATTATCAGCAGCTCTTCTTTCCTCTTTTGTTTCACCAATTACCATAAAACAGGGACAAAATCTTTTATTATATATTATTTTATTTCTTGCAAGACCCATAGTAACACCTTCGTTTACATCCTCAATTGGATTATAAACCCAACCTTTGCTAGCACAAACTTTGTCAGTAAACTCTTGTGTTTTTCTCATCTCCTCTTTAAATTCTTCAGATTCCATATCTATTTTTATCATCATTTTGCATACCTATTAATTATTTGTATAATGATAGAGAAATTTTGTTAATATACACTTAATTTCGTGTTTTAATTCATTTATAAAGGGTAAGTATATTATAATAATTTATGAATATATTAGAGCAAATCTATGAAATAAATTTTAATAAAATCAATTTTTTAGAGAGAAAAATATCTATAGTAAATCAAAAAACTATTTTAGTAGGAAGTCCAAAAAGTGGTAAGACATATCTTATATATGATTATTTATCGCAGTTTGAAAACGAACAGTATCTATATGTAGATTTTGATGACTATAAAAATGATTTTAATGAGATAGCAACAAATTTAGATTTATTTATTAGAAAAAATAATATTATAGTACTTGTTCTTGAAAATTACAAATTTAATTTAGATTTACCAAAAGTTACACATACTATTATTACAACAAAAGAAAAAACTACCCTTGATGGTTTTTATAAGATATTTGTAAAACCACTTGATTTTGAAGAATTTTTACTTTTTGATACAAAACATCAAAATACCTTAAATAGTTTCAATAGTTTTTTAAAATTTGGAAATAACCCTGAGGTTTTGGAATATAGTGAACAAAAAAAATCCCAAAGAAATTTTGAGATTTGTAAACTTTATTGTGAAGATGCAACTCAATTAGAGATATTACTTATAATAGTGAAATTTGCTTCTGAAAAAAAATCATTATTTCAACTTTTCACTAGCTTAAAAAAAGAGATAAAAATATCAAAAGATAAATTTTATAAAACATGTGAGCAATTAGAACAAAATAAATTAATCTATTTTTGTTCTAAATATAAACAAGCAAAAGCGGTTAAAAAAATCTTTGTATTTAATCATGCTCTTATGGATATAGTCTCTTATAAAAAGAATTTTAATAATTTATTTAAAAATATGGTATTTCTAGAGATAGAAAAAAGATATACAAATATATTTTATCTTGATAATATTGATTTTTACATGCCTCAAGCAAACCATATCATATTAGCAATTCCATTTTTCAATGACCTTATATCTGCATCTATTATTTCAAAAATTATCCCAATAATAGAAGAGTATAATATAAAACATATTTCAATAGTAACAGTAAGTAGTGAAAAAACAATTTTCATAGGGGAAATAGAAGCACAAATTTTGCCATTTTATAATTGGGTATTAACATTATGAGAAAAAATTATCATACAAATTTATGCGGTATTGATGAAGCAGGGCGTGGACCTTTTGCAGGTCCATTAGTAGTATCAGGTGTTGTTTTGACTAATGATATAAAAGAGTTAGATGATTCAAAAAAACTAACTGAGAAAAAAAGGGAAAAACTTTTTGATATTATTAAAGCAAATAGTATTTATCATATTGTTTTTACAAGTGCAAAAAAAATAGACGAAGTAGGATTGAGTATTTGTTTACAAGACTCTATAAAAGAGATTATGAAAAATATTGAAGCGAAACAATACCTAATGGATGGGAATACTGCTTTTGGGATAAAAAATCTTCATTATCTTATCAAAGCAGATGCACAAATACAAGAGGTAAGTGCAGCTTCAATATTAGCTAAAGTAAGTCGTGATAGGTATATGTGTGAAATAGCTTCCTCTTATCCTCAATACTCATTTGAAACGCACAAAGGTTACGGAACAAAAAAACATATTGAAGCTATTATTCAACATGGATATAGTGATATTCACAGAAGAAGTTTTAAGATAAAACAACTTGAAAATATAAAAATAAATGAGCCTACTTTATTCTAGATTTTCTAAAGCTAACTTAATAGTTTTTGTGATTTTATACAGCTCAATATCGCTAATAGTGTATGCAACAATACTATAAACAAGTTTTCCAAATGGTCGTATCCAAACACCATTTTTGACACAAAACTCTTGAATAGTTTGAGCATGTTTGTCACTTTTGAGTTCCACAACTCCAATAGCACCTATATTTCGTACCTCTTGAACGATTTCCATGTTTTTTAGTGGTTGTAACTCTTGGGTAAAAATACTTTCAATATTTTGAACTTTTTGTTCCCAATTTGAATTTAAAAGCAGATCAATACTAGCATTTGCAACACTACAAGCTAAAGGATTACCCATAAAAGTAGGTCCATGCATAATAACACCAATATCACTATTTGAGATAGTATCGCTAATTTTTTTTGTTGTCATCATAGCAGCAAGAGTCATAACTCCACCTGTTAATCCTTTCCCTGCTGTCATAATATCTGGAGTTATATCAGCATGATCACAACCCCACATAAGCCCAGTGTGTCCAAAACCAGTAGCAATCTCATCTGCGATCAATGGAATATCGTGTTTAGTACAAAGTTTTCTTGCAACAGTAAGATACTCAATGGTATGAATTTTCATACCACCAGCACCTTGAACTATTGGTTCAACTATCACTCCAGCTATTTCATCTTTGTATAGTTCTATAGTATTGCCTAAATCATTAACATCACAAAAGATATTTTGAGGTAAATATTTTCCATACAAAGAGTGCATAGAAGTTTGTGGGTCACAGACTCCCATACATCCTAATGTATCCCCATGATATGCATTATTAAGTGCAATGAATTTTGAGACATTTTTCCCTTTTGCTTTATTGTAAAGTATCGCAGTTTTAAGTGCAACCTCCACAGATACACTACCACTATCAGCTAAAAATACACTAGGAAGACCACTTAAATCTGCTAGTTTTTTACACAAAGTTACAGCAGGTTTGTGAGTAAGTCCACCAAACATAACATGTGGCATTGTATTTGCTTGGTTCTCTAGTGCTTTTATCAAAATAGGGTGATTGTAACCATGGATTGCACTCCACCATGAACTCATAGCATCAGTAAGTTCTGTTCCATCTTCTAAAATTATAGTTTGAGCAAAAGTTTTTTTTACAGGCAAAATAGTTGTTTTTGATGGAAGGGAGTTATATGGGTGCCAAGTGTGTTGATTGTCTAGTTCTAAGATGTTCATGTTTAACCATTCTTTAGTGGGAACTCAATAAAAAACTTCGCACCATTATTGGTATTTTTTACATAAAGTTTTCCATTAAAACTCTCTTTTATGATTTTGTTACTCATATAAAGTCCAAGTCCAGTCCCTTTGTTTGATTCTTTTGTTGTAAAATACTCATCAAATATTTTTTCTTTTATCTCAATAGGAATACCACCTGCATTATCTTCAATGGTCATAATAACTGTATTATTTTCTATTGTTAGATTTACCTCTATCCAAGAGTTTTTGATATCTTTCTCTTTTAAAGCATCTTTTGCATTATTTATAATATTTATAATAACTTGATCAAGCTCCCCTACAAACATTGTTATAGGTGTTTGTTTTGTAAAGTCGATATTGTTAATAAGTTCTATGTAGTTATTTTTTAGTGATGAGCCAATAATAGTAAGAGAATTTTGGATTCTTTGTTCCAAAATGAGTTCTTTTTCCTCTTTTTTTTCTTTAAGAAAGTTTTGAAAGGTATCAATTGTTTTTGAAAGATAATCAACATTTTTTGTGATAGTTTCATTGAGCTCTCTAAATGTATCATCACTTAAAGTATCAAAATCTTTTTGGAGTTGCATACCACTTGCGGCAACAGATATAGTACTTAAAGGTTGTCTCCATTGATGAGCAATATTTCCTATCATCTCTCCCATTTGTACCATTTTTTGTTGTTCAAAGAGAAGTTTTTCTTGTAACTTATTTTGTTTTTGAAGAGTATTATTGAGATTTGTAATATCTGTAATATCATATAAAAAAAGTTTGATAACATTATTTTCTAAAAGAGTTCCATAATGCCCTTTTAGGTTAAAGTATCTATCTCCTAGTTGTATTGTTTGAAAAACAAACTGGTTGGACAAGAGGGTATTTAATATAGAGTTCCATAACTCTTTTGGAATTATTTTTGTAATATCATCATCAATATTGATACTAAAGTTCTCTTTTGTTATAGAATTTGTCCAATATATAACTTGTTCATCATCTAAATCAATTAATTCAATGATTGATTCTGAAAGTGTATTAAAAGTATCTCTAGTATCAAAAAGTTTTGATTCTAAAAATTGTGTATAATTTCCTTTGAGATTATTTGCTAAATCTTTAGAATTGATGATATGGAACACTTCAGACTCATTTGTTTTAACAACTACTCTTCTAATATTGTTAGATTTCATTAGCTCTATCATATTGGCTATGTTTTCAGATGCCTCAATAGTAATAATTGGGGAGTGCATAAATTTTGATACAGGTTCTTTTTGTTCTATATGTCTTTGTGCAAGAGAAACAATATCGCTCTCAGAAATAATACCAATAGTTTTACCATTGCGTGCAATTAACAATGAAGTGACACGACTATTTGTCATTTTATTCAAAGCATATTGAAGGCTTTTATTTTCATCAATAATTATTGCTAGATTAGTTGAGTTACAAAGATGTTCTATGTTGGCATGAGCAGAGTGTAGTTCTTCTTCAAAACGGTATACTATCTCCTCTTGTTCTACACAACCTAGATATTCATTTTTTGAATTTATAACAATAATTTTTCTGATATTGTTATCTACCATTATAGTTAAAGCATATTGTATAAATCGTGTGCTATGAAGAGTGATTAAATCTTTTTTTCCATAATCAACTGCTAAATTAGTAAAATCAGTATTATTTTTAAAAAGTTTAACAATATCTTTTTCACTTATTAAAGCTACAGCTTTTTTATTTTCAACAATTACTACTCTATGAAGTTTATTTTTAGACATTAAGTCAACAGCATCTTGTATCGTTGCATTTATGGGTATAGTATCTTTTACAGGTTTAATAAAATTTTTTAAAAACATAAATTAATTTTATCTTATATTAGTTATAAAAATACTTAAAGTTTCTTCTCTATATTCCTCTTGTATTTGATTTAAAAAACTGCTATAATTCCAAATATATTTAATGGGGTCGACTTGGTATCGATTAGAGCAGTGAGTATTGGTTGCATGTCGGTTTGAACATATCGATAATCTGTTCATTTTTTTTAGACGCAAATAATACAAATTACGCTCCAGCTTACGCTAAAGCTGCGTAAGTTTAACAACTTAACGGACTCCCCCTTTTAGGGGTTGAGACCATGGAGGTTCTCACCACAGATTCTATCTATGTGGGTTTAGAGGACTCAAACCAGATAGATTATCTTTGTAGCTTGATTGCCTACAAGGAGACATTCAAATCTTAGCCTAGAAGTTTTCTTTGCAGGTTGAGTTGCTTTTAGGTGAAACTAGTCAACCTTTTCTAAGCATGTAGACGCTAATATGAGTTGTTTTAAGACTCCAGTTCAATTCTGGACGACTCCACCAAATAAATATTATATACTTTCCCTTATAGTCCATTTAATCTAGTAAATAAAGTACAATTGTTACAATTTTCAACATGAATTCACACAATCCAAATTAATAATTCAATTAAAAAAAATCTTAGAATAATAGAGTATAATTTACTGATATACAATAAAGGTACAGAATGAAAAGTTATAGATTTATAATCATAGGTCATGTTCAAGGTGTTTATTATCGAAAAAATGTACAAAAAAATGCTAATAAAGAGAGATTTAGTGGTTATGTAAAAAACTTGTCTGATGGGAGTGTAGAAGCTTGTGTCACATGTGATGAAAGTCGTTTAGATAGGTTTTTGGATATACTTCAAAAAGGTTCTCCATCAAGTATTGTACATGAGATTAAAAAATATCATTGTGATGAGAATTTTAGTAAAGACTTTGAAATAAGGTATTAAAACTTAACAAGATATAATACAAAAATAAAGGATATAAAATGTTAAAATTATTATTAAGCATAGCAACTGTTTCAATACTTTTTGTAGGTTGTACTGAAAATACTAAAGAAGAAGTAAAAGCAACAACAAATAAGACTATTGATAATGTAGCAGAAGTAACCCAAGATGTTACAGATAGTGCGACAAAAGTGGTTCAAAAAGCAACTGAAAAAACAAAAGACGTTGTAAATAAAGTAACTGAAAGTACAACACCTGTTATTGATGAGGTTACTACAAAAGTTAAAGATGTGGCAGAAGAAGTTACAACAAGTGTTACAAAAGTAACAAAAGACTTACAAGAAAAAGTTCACACAGCAACAGCTCCAAAAATTGATGGGAAAGCACTATTTAAAGTATGTGGATCATGTCATGGGCAAAATGGAGAGAAAAAAGCTTTAAATGCTTCAAAAGTGATTCAAGGTTGGTCTAAAGAACAAGTAGAAGTTGCACTAAAAGGTTATAAATCTGGAACATATGGTGGAGCTATGAAAGGTGTAATGCTTGGACAAGTAAATAGTTTAGACGATGATAAAATAGAAGCATTAGCAACATATATCTCAACATTATAATATGAATAATCAAACAACAATTAGTTTTATCAAACTAGGGGCTTTTATGATGGCTCTTAGTGTAGCATTTGGAGCATTTGGGGCACATGCTTTAAAAGATCTCTTAGATGAACATATGACAAAAGTATATCATACTGCCGTTGAGTACCAATTTTATCACTCACTAGGTATGTTTGTAGTAGCTTTTGTAGCATACATAAATGATGATAAAAAAGTAAAAATAGCTGGATATATTATGGTGATAAGCACAGCTATTTTTTGTGGTAGCTTATATATTATGACAATAACTGAACTTAAATGGTTAGGAGCAATTACACCAATAGGTGGGACTGGTTTTATTATCTCATGGATTATGTTATTAGTTAGTCTAAATAGTAAACTCAAATAAGTTTTTTTAGGATATAATTTCTTATGAAAAAAATACGTGAAGAACTTAGTAAATATCTTATAATTGTGAAAAAAGAGAGCCATTATACAAGAGCTATGGTTATCACTTTTAAAAGATTGTTACATAAACAACTAGGTGGAAAATCACACCCTACAGAAGAGGAAGTAAAAGAAGCTATTATGCAACTAAAAGATGTAGGAAAAATTACAGCACTTTTACCACTTATTGCACTTCCTGGTTCTGTTTTAACTATCCCTGTTTTAGTAAAAATTGGTAAATATTATAATATTGATATTTTACCTAAGATGAAAAAATAACTATCTATTAGTTTCACCTAAAAAAAATCTAATTTGTTTAGAATAATTGAAGTTGTAGTTGATAAATTTAGAGACTACAATGAACTTGACAACTTAATATAAATCAAATATAAATTCTTTAATATAAAAACTTAAGTACTTTTTAAATAAAATATTCTAAATTAAAAAGGATTATAACCATGTTATACAAGACAAGATACTATACAATAAGTACTTTAGCAATACTGATGTTGTTATGCAGTCTAAACTTCAATCATTTAGGAATAGTAGCTTATATCGATTTACCAACTATTGTATTTGTTATAATTTCTCTAGTATTGAGTCGATTTCTCGATGAAAAAGCACAAAATAGTTTTTTAGTGGGAGTAGGGTTATTTCTTATCTCTTTATCATTTATAGCAATTTATTCAATAGTAGAAGATATGACTCAACTAGGAGGTGCCATAGCTGTAGGGATTCTTCCTATGGTATATTTAAGTGTTTATATTTTTTATGTATCAAATATCAAGCAGATACTTAGCTCAGATTCTGTTGCATATAAAGCAGAAGCTTTTACTTTGTCTAGAAATGAGTATATCTTTCATTTAGGTTTTGTTCTACTTATTTTTGTATCTATTGTTATATCTGGAGCGGGATTTAGGGCGGTTATAGATGTACCATCACTTCTTGTTTTTTTACCACTTCTTGCAACTATTAAATTTGATGATAAAATAAAAGGGCTACTTTTAAGACAAAATCTAGTTTTAGGTGCAGTTACTATAAATTTTTTTATCAGTATTTATTCTGTTCTTTTAGATTCTAGTAGTGAAAATATTGGTCCAAGCTTAGCTTTGATGACAATAAGTAGTACTTATGCTCTTTATCTCTACCTATCATGGATAAAACCACAACTTTCAAAAACAACTCTTAACTATACAAAAAGTGAGTATATGCTTTATATCGTTAGTTCACTCTCTTTATTTTTACCATTTGTTTATATTGTGTTGAGTAAATAAAAAGAAAATCAAAAAATTTGAAAATAGTTTTTAAAAATAGAGATAAAACTTTATAGTAAATTTTTAAATAGGAAATAACAGATGGAGATAAAACCACTACTAAAAAGATATATACAGTTTTATAAACTCTATGAAAAAGCCAAAGATGAAAGTGAACTCAAAACGCTTATTTTAAATGATGATACCATAGATAAAGATATGGTTTTTTATGATTTAGTAAGAGAAGATGGAAGTGGTTTAAATGGTGCTTTTTTCTCATATGGGGAGGCAATAGCTTGCCAAGCTTATCTCTCAAGACAAAGATATACCAATAGATGGTCAAATCCAACTTTAAAAGAGGAAAATAGATTTACCATCATAGAGATAAGTTTATCTATGATTTTGAAAGAGCAAGAGAGATTATCAGGGCTGTTTAGTCGTATGAAGCATATCAATCCTTACAATGAAGATGATATAAATAATGAGATGCCAGAACACTATGAAGTAAAAGTATTATGGGATTTTGGACACCATTTTGAGCCTAGATATATCTACCATGATGGAAAAGATTTTATCTCCTCTACACATAAAGATGCAAAACTTCCATGGAGTATAGACAACGGCTATACCACCATGATCGATGATGAGGGAAACTATGGAGTAGTTTACAATGCAGGTGGATACCACGATATAAAATTAGAGATAGTTTTAGAGTTTGAATACTTTTTTGCAGATGGCAATGACAGTGAAAACAACGGCTTAGTAAGTGTTCAAAAACAAAAAAAACAAACTGATAATTACAAAGAGTTTACTTGCGAAATAATTGATCTAAAGACAAAAGAGGTGTACTCCAAAAGTGCTTTAACCACCAGCTTAGATGGCGATAATTTTATAATCGTAGATCAAAATAGATATATGCAGTATGTAAAGATAGATACAAAAGATAGAAAGATTGAAGCTGTAAGTAAAAAATACAAAACGATCTTAAACCCAATACACTATGCACCAAAACCAGTCCAAGATAGAGATACACACCTTTGGGGATATATAGACAACAGATGCCAAGAACTCATAAGTCCAAAATTTAAAAACTTTGGTAGTTTTAACAGTAGCTATGCCATCATCAAAGAAGATGATAAAGAGTTTGTCATAGACTTAAAAGGTGATGTGATAATAGAGCCAAAAGATGAGATTATACACTACGATGAACTCTTTTTTATAAGAGTCGATAAAAAATGGGCTGTATATAAAGGTAGTAAAATTTATATAGATTTTATTGATACACAAAAAAAGATAGAAAAACTCAAAAAAGAGAAAAACTTAAAAGATGAGGAACTGTTTGAATATCTTAAAAAATCCTATTGTACACAAACAGGCTATATGTGGCTCAATGCCAATACTCCTGAAGAGATACTGTTACGCTTTGCAATAGTAGGGAAAAAAAGAGAACTACATAAACGGATGCACCAACTACCACTTAAAGAGTATATAAAACTCTATGATACCTTTACTACAGATAAAGATTTAAGAGAAGCAGGACTTTGGGGTAAAAAAGTAAAAATAAAAGATGCTAAAGTGGGAAATATAGGTTGGAACTATCCTGCGAGTGCCTCGCTTTATGATATGAGTAAAGAGCTTCCTGTGGATGGTTTTGGTGTTGCTTTGGAGGAATTGGAGTTGCTAAAAGATGATTAATTTTATGAAACTAAGAACGGCCTTTGCAACCACACTCATTCACTCACCAATCATATTTTGGCAAGCATTTCTTATGGATAATATAATATGGCAGTTTGCTTTTGTAGTGATAACTTTAGCTACTTTTTTTACAGCTTATACAAGTGAAACTATCAATAAAAAGCCAATGCTTGTGTATTGGGGAGTACCTCTATTTTTAATATTGTTTTTTATACTTAGAATTGCAAAAGCAGAAGAGTTTAGTGTACTTATTCAACTACTAGCAACTTTTGGATACCTCTTTTGGTATAAGAAGAGTGATAAAAAAGAGATTGCTGTATATAGCAATGATAATTATGACTATATGAAAGGGGAAGTGGATGATTATTTTCATAAATCTTTTAGCACTGAAGATGAAGCTATAGATTATATGAAAAACAAATTAGACAATGAGTTAAAAGAATTAGCAGAAAAAACTTCTGATGTAGAAACGCTAAAAGCAAATTATCGCTTTGGTGGTACTGATTATTTTGTTAAAGGTTCATTAGCATTTAGTAGTTGGAATTATGTGGAAGAAAATGCTAAAAGAATTTTCGAGAAACAAGAGAGTAAAAGAAAAAGTAATATCAAAGGCTTTTCCGATCTTTTAAAAAGAGGAAATCTTCCAGATGATAATAGAGTCGTACCAAACTATCTTAAAATAAAAAATGCCCAATACGATGATGTGGATTTTAAAAGCAATAATGTAGATGAGATAGTAAAACTTGATAGCGAAGAGTTTAACGAACTTGTTTCACAAAGTAATAATGGCTTACTTTTTACTTGGCTGAGTACTTTAAGTAAAAACGAACTTGAAAAGTTTTATCAATACAATGATGAAGTAGTAAAGCTATCTAATAGTGCGGAACAAAGCTCAAGAGAACAGTTTGAAAATGCTATGAAAAGTATAAATATTGATGAGATAAGCGATATCCAAAGAGCAAGGGCAACACTAGAGATTCCTTTGATGATACACTATGCAAAAGAGCTTTATATAAAAACCATCACATTTAGGATGTTTCAAACCTATGATTTTTATATGGATTATGAAAAAGAGGAAGATACTAGATTTGAGCAAACACTTTCAAGTATCATCTGGGGTGAGATGAGATATATTCCAGATCATTTTGAGCAAGTGCTTACTCTATTTAAAGATTTTTATAATGAAAAAGATCCGTATCATCAAAAAATATTTGAACATTTAACAAAAAGATTTGGCTTACTTATAGCCACACTTAATAGAATTGTAGCCGTTACAGGGGATAAACAAGATGCATTAAACTGGTTTACCGGAGAGATGATACGATTAGATATTGTTCCACCTTTACAAATATCAGTGAGCCAAACTAAAGAGCTTAGAAGTGAACAAAAGCTTATCAACTTCTTAACCCTTACCTATCTGGCAATTTGTGATGAAAATGAGGATAACTATCTTTCAAATCTCATATCGTGTGTTGATACACTTTTTGAGTGGTATCCTGCCAATGATAAAGGGTGTAAATACGCCCTGCAAGAGATGATAAAAAGTGTAGCTCTAAAAGAAGTAAATAAAGAAAATGCAAATAGGTTTTTAACATTTTTTGAAGAGTTACCAAGATTTTATGAAGTGCTTAGCTATGAAAAGATTATGGAGTTAAAAGAGCTTATAAATCATACTCAAAGTAGCTATAAACCACTTGATAATAAAGTCTTTGATGAAGATGGAGTTAAAAATAAGCTGATACTTTTAAACTATAAAGTTGATATGGAAGATTTGTATTATGAGAGTGGGAAAGAGGTTAAATGAGAAACTATTATAAAAACTTTTTATGGGTTGGACTATCTCCACTTTTATATTTACTTGCACAATTGATTCAGTTAGACGGATTATTTTTACTATTTATTTTATACTTAAGCGCATTGTATGGAGTATATTTAAATGAACCAACAAGAGTAAAAGAGTATCTATACAAAATAGCCTTACTAATTGTATTTATTGTACCATCCTTTTTATTAGCAATGATAATACAGTTAATACAATATGCTTCAAACTCTAATAGTATATTCATTCTAGGTATCTCAGAATACATTTCAAAATGGTTTAGGGTAGAAAACGATATGATATTTTTTGCTTTTTTATCTATACTATTTTTTGGATTATCTTTTCTCCCTTTAGGTTTTTTGATAAACGATATAAGTTTGTTATTTGGTTGGATTATACATGGTATTGTTTATAGTGTATTGTTATTTTTATTGGAAATCTCAATAAATAGAATGAAAATTGATACTAAACAAAAATTTTAAAATTCTACATACCAAACAAAATCTTTTTCAAGGGCTTTTTGAAAAAAGTGGCAGAATATGATGATTTATCAACTTAAATAACTTTACACATTAACTGTGTACTAAAGCTCTCTATTTTCATAAATCTATGCCTACTTTAGAGAGTTTTTATTCCAGAAAAATTTTATTATAAAGTGGATGAATTTAAGTTACCACTTCAAATTTCTTAATTTACTCGGCTATATAAGAATATAATATTGAATATAGTTAAGGAAATATTATAAAAGAGGGGTTTCCTCAAAAATTGAAAAAATTACAAAAATCGTTAGAAATATTTTTTTCAAAATTTATAATAATGATATTTTATTTTTAATTAAAGAAGGTTTTAATGAAAGTATAGAATTTTTATATCAATATACTAAGCAATCTATAAATGTGGCTTAATGAAAAATTCTGGGGTCTGAATTATTCATTAAACCGTAATTTCATAAAAATTTACTATTCATTTACTATCTATTTACTATTCATTTACTAAAACAAGTTATTATTCTGTATATTATTAACGGAATATATAACTTGAACAAAACAATAAAGAGATATTTTTTTATTTTACTTAGTGCGGTATCTGTAAATGCAGAACAATTAACAGATAGTATAAGAGTAGATGGTTATTTAAATGTTGATATTTACTCATCATCTAAAGAAAATATTGATAGAGCAAAATTTTCAGGTGGATTACAAGGAAGATATCAAGTATCAGATAGTATTTCTGTTACAGGACAGATACATCTCAAAGAGGGAAAAAACTCTTTAGGGGAACCTTCAAACTCTTTAACTGATTATGATAGTGAACTTAAATGGCTTTATTTAGATTATTATCTTTTTGAAGATATTACTTTACGAGTAGGTGCCTTTCAATTTCCTATTTTTAAATCATCTGAAACAGGAGATATAGGATACAGTTATACATGGACTGAATCACCACTGCGATCTTATGGAGTGTTTGGTTGTGACGATTTTGAGGGAGGAGAGATACTCAAAAACTTTACCTATGAAGATATTGATTTTTTAGCGCAATTATCATTTGGAAAATCAACCAATGAACTTGATAGCGGTGTAGGTGAAAGTTTAGAGGGAGATGTTGATAATCTTATTGGATTAACACTTAAAGCTTCTACTGATTTGTTTAAATTAAATATTGGTTATTTAGAGGCATCTACTAAATTAGATGTCATAAATCAAGCATTAGAGGATAGTGAAGTTGATTTTAATATGTATGCAATGGAATCAGAAATATATTTCGATAACTATACTTTTAAAGCAGGTTTAATTAAAACTAATCTTACAAATGTTTTTGCAGAAGATTTGAATTATTATAGTTCCCTTGAATATAATTATAATGATATTACACCATATATTTTATACTCTAATGAAACAATGAATTTTAAAAATAATAGCAATATGGGCAGTGGAAATGCTCAAACAAAAAAAGGTATTGTAGAAAAATATTCTATTGGTGTACGATATGATTACAATGCAAATATTGCACTAAAATTTGGATTTACCCAAGAGGAAAATCGAAGAACTTATTATAGTAGTGATAGTTCTGATTATGATGAATCTCATACATATACAGGCACTATCAATGTTATATTTTAAAATTTTGATATTTTTATTTTGTAGTATCAGTTTATATGGAGAAAATTTAGCAATAGTTATTTCCAAAGATGCAAATATTGGTTCATTATCAAAAAAAGAGTTATCTAAAATTTTTTTATCAAAAACACGAAAATTGCCTAGTGGTGAAAAAACTATTTTGATTGAGATAAATGACAAAAAAATACAATCAAAATTTTATCAAACAATATGTAATAAAAATGAAAATCAATTAAGAAAGTATTGGACAAAAATGATTTTTACAGGCAGAGGTCAACCTCCTAAAAAAGTAAAATCAGTAGATGAAATAATCTCTTATATAAAAAATAATAAAAATGTAATCTCCTATATTCCTCTTAAAAATGTGGATAAAAGTATGCAAATACTTATGGTGATTTAATAATGCATTTTAAACTTTCAATTTTTAATAAGATGTTAATAGCGCCTTTGTTAGCAGTGATACTATTTACACTTTATATTATAAATATTAATAATCATCTCATAGAGAGTAAAAAATACATGAATTCAATATATCAAGAGTATTTTCCTATTTTAAATATTGCCAATGAAAATATTATACTTTTTGAAAATACAATAAGATCTTTTGAAGATGCAGTAGTTGCCGGGGAAGAGAGTTGGCTAGAAAATAGTACAAATAATAAAAACAATATTAATAATAATTTTGAAAAGTTAAAAAAACTAGGTATAGAGGAACACACTATTGTAGATATGAAAAATATTTTTATACAATATTATAATATAACTAAGGAACTCTCTATTTTGATGTTACAGCAGAGTAATAATGATAATAAAATTTATAGATTAACAAAAGCAATGATTGTTTATCTTGACGAAACAAAAGTAGTTTTTGAAAAGTTTAAAAATGAACAAAATATGAAACTACAAAACACTATAAATATCACAAATGAATATGGAGATAATATACTTCATTTAGGTGTTATAATTGGTTTTTTCTCTTTAGCTTTGATAATTGTTTTAACTATTTCTTTATCTTTTTCTACAAAAAAGTCTTTAAAAGAATTACTTGATTCATTGAAAAAAATTGCAAATGGAAATCCTGATTTTTCAAAAAGATTACAAAAAAGTAGTGATGATGAATTGGGAGAAGTGGTTGAAGAGTTTAATAAATTTACAAAAAAACTTCAAAAAGATTATGAAGAATTAGCAATTGCAAAAGTAGATGCAGAAGCTGCAAATAAAATAAAAAGTGAATTTGTTGCTAATATGTCTCATGAGATCCGAACACCACTAAATGCAATTATTGGCTTCTCTGAACTTTTAAATAAAACGGAAGCCAGTTCTAAACAAAAAAGTTATTTGGGGGCTATAGCAACAGGTGGAAATACACTTCTTGCAATAATCAATGATATTTTGGATATCTCTAAAATAGAAGCGGGAAAAATGCAGATTCAAAATGAAGAGGTAGCTATAGTTCCTGTAGTTCATGATATATGTGCAATCTTTGAACAAAAAATCAAAAATAAATCTCTTGAATTTCATTTAGTTATCCCTAAAAATTTACCCGAGCTTGTTGTTATTGATGCGATAAGATTACGACAGATTTTATTAAATTTGGTGGGGAATGCTATTAAATTTACACATGAAGGGTATATAGAAATTGGAATCTATACCTCGAATTTTCATAATGATAAATTTGATTTACAAATTGATATCAAAGATACAGGTATAGGGATAGCCCCCAATCAACAAAAGAAAATATTTGAAAGTTTTGTACAACAAGATGGGCAAAAAAATCGTCAATATGGTGGTACAGGACTAGGACTTGCTATTTGTCTAAAACTAATAAAAATGATGAATGGGGATATTCAATTACAGAGTAAAGAGAAAGAGGGATCAACATTTTCTATTATTTTTAATAATCTTACTATAGTAAATTCAAAAAGAAAGATTGTAAAAAAACAAGACCAAGAGGTAGTTTTTGAGAACTCAACTATTTTGGTTGTAGATGATGAAGTTCTTAATCGTTTATATATTGCAGAATCTTTAAAAGATAAAAATTTTACAATTATTGAAGCTTCAAATGGAGAAGAAGCTATTGACAAAGTAGCAAAATATAAACCAGATCTCATTTTAATGGATATTAAAATGCCAATTATGGATGGTTTGGAAGCAACAAAGATTCTTAAAAGAGATCCAAGATTCAAATCTATACCAATAGTAGCTCTAACAGCTTCAGTCAAAGAAAAATCAGTTGAAAATATAGCAGTACTTTTTAGTGGCTATATAACAAAACCGTTGCATTTTGATATTTTGCTTAATGAGTTAAAAAAGTTTATAAAGTTTAATGTTGTTGAAAATAGTAATAACGTTGAAGATGTTGTTTATCAACTTCAAATAGATGAGAAGATTAAAAATATATTTTTAGAAGAGTTCCATACAAATATCAATCAATATTGGGAAAAAGCAGCGGAGGGTTGTTCCTTTGAAGATATATTATTATTTGCAAATGTTTTAAATAAGTTTGCTGTTAAATTTATGCAGCAATCTTTAATAGCATTTACAAAAGAGCTCAATCTCTCCATTGAAAGTTTTGATGTGATAAAAATAGAAGATTTGATAAATCAATTCACACTGTTTATAAAAAATTTAGAAAATAGTAAATAAAGGGGAAAAGATGAATAAACAAAAAGTACTAATAGTAGATGATAATCCAAGTAATATAAAATTAGCGGCAGATACATTAAACACTTTAAATGTATCAATAGTATTTGCTACAAATGGTTTCAAAGCAATTGAGATAGTAAAAGAGCAACAAATAGATCTGATTTTGATGGATATAACTATGCCTGAAATAGATGGTTTTGAAACAGTTATGAAAATGAATACCAAAATTCCAGTTATTTATGTCACAGCATTAGATGATAAGCAGAGTGTTTTAAAAGCTTTTGCAAATGGTGGAGTAGATTATATTACAAAACCTTTTTATCCAGAAGAGTTAGTTGCAAGAGTTTCAACACATCTTAATCTTAATAGACTTAATAAAAATCTTGTAGAAGAGGTAGAGTTAAAAAATAAAGAGTTGCAAGAGAGTATGTTTATAGACCATGCAACTGGTACATACAATACTGCACAATTATATGTAGATTTATTAAAACTTCAAAAAACAATGGGTGTTATGATTCATATAAAAAAGATACAGCAATATGAGATAGCATTTGGTTTGCAAAATGTTGAAAACTTACTTGGAGAATTTATAAAATATATTAACAGCAAATGTAGTTTAAAAATCACAATATATCATATAACTTATTCTGATTTTATCTGTTTATTTGAAACAAATGATATCAAAAAGATAGAAGAGTGTTGTTTAGATATTTTAGAAGATTTAAAAAATCATATTTTTACTATATTAGATACCCCTATACATCTTAATACAACTATCTCTGTTGCTTTTGGACAAGAGAAACAACTTATTCAACACTTAAGAATTGCCCAACAAGAGGCTCTTAATAAAAACCTTAATTACTATTTTTATGAACATGAGGGGATGGATATTATAAAAGAACAAACGAAAAACTTGTATTGGTTGGATTTTTTACAAAATAGTATTAAAAATGATACTTTAATACCTTTTTTTCAACCAATAACAGATACCAATACAAGGGAAATAGTGAAGTATGAAGCTCTTGCAAGGATTAAAGAAGGTGGTAAAATAATAACACCTTATTTTTTTATAGATGCTGCAAAACAACTGGGTATTATTACTCAGATTACAAAAATAATCATAGAAAAATCATCTAAAATGTTTGCAAATACAACTATGAAGTTTAGCGTTAATATTACAAAAGATGATTTAATGGAGGGGTATTTAATCGAGATGCTAGAGCAAATGTGTTCAAAATACAATCTTTCAAAAGAACAAATAACATTGGAAGTTTTAGAAGAGATTAGTGTTTTTGGAAGTGATATAGTTGTAGAGGAACTTCTAAAACTCAAATCACAAGGATATAAAATAGCATTAGATGATTTTGGGAGTGAAAATGCTAGTTTTAGTAGAATGCTTGATTTAAAAGTTGATATTATAAAAATAGATGGGATGTTTATTAAAAATATCGATACACATAAAAATAGCAGACTAATAGTTGAGGGGATAACTTATATGGCAAAATTATTCAACTACGAAGTTATTGCTGAATTTGTTCATAAAAAAGAGATTGTAGATATATTAAAAGAGTTAGGGATAAATTATTCACAAGGATATTATTTCAGCGAACCAACTGAAATACCATCATTTATAAGTGAAAAATCAAGCATCTAAGAAAGGCTCTTTAAACCTTTTCTCATAGCCTCAACTAAGTTATCATCAGCTTTAGTATCTGTAAATAATTCAAAAGCAATAACACCTTGATATAAAAGCATATCTTCCCCATCTTTACAAGGTAGTTTGTGTTCTTTAGCTTTTGCTAAAAATGGTGTGACTTTTCCATAGATACAATCTATTGCAAATTTTGAGTTTTTTAATATCTCTTCTAGTATTTCTATAGGGGTAGGGTAGTTGTCATCTTTGAGTCCAGCACTTGTGGAGTTTACTACTAAATCATAATTTTCACACTTGAAAGCATCCCATGTTGAAGTTTTACAACCCAATTGTTTAAAAAATTCTAACCTTTTTTCACTTCTATTTAAAACAGTTGTCTCAATACCAGCTTCTTTGAATGCAACAGCAATTGCTTTTGCAGTTCCTCCTGCTCCTAAAATGATTGCTTTTTTTATGGGTGTTATATTTTGAAACTCCTCAATAGCTTTCATGAATCCAGGTGCATCTGTATTGTAGGCTATTACTTTTCCATTTTCATTGATATAGGTATTAACTGCACTAATTTTTGAAGCTAATCCTCTTACTTCATCTGCATTTGAAAAAGCATATTCTTTATGAGGCACGGTAATATTTGCACCCTTCAAGTGTTTGTTTAAAAAAACTTTTTTGATAGTTGACCCATCTTCTAATTGTGATTTATCATAGATACCATCAAAGTTAATATAAGAAAAACCTGCATTGTGCATTTGTGGAGATTTTGAGTGCTCAACTGGATTTCCAAATATTGTAAAATATTCCATTATTTCAATCTTCCTAGTAATAGATTTGTCCAGTTTGTTTCTTTAGGTTGTGCTGATATTTCTTCTACTTCTTTTATCTCTTCTATCTCTTCAATTTCTATGGACTCTTCTTCTATATTATATTCTTCATTGTCATTATCATTTGAACTAAAAACTTCATTTTCTGATAAAGTTTGTTGCTCCTCTTTTACTTCATCTCTTTCTAAACTTTTCATTAAATCTTCTCTATACATCATGATAAACTTTTGAAAAATATTATAACTCACGTATTTATCGTATTTACCAGGATATTTAAGAAACTTATTTTCTATAAGATTATTGTAAAGTATAGTTACATTGTATTCTTCATCATAATATTGTGCTATAACATGAGCATCTCTTACAAGTATGTTAAGTGATACAAATTCAGTATATTCATCAGGGAAAATTTTTGTAAGAATTCTAGTGTAATTTCTTTTTTGGAACTCTAAACCAGTGAGATCTTTAAGCATCTCTATTTGCTTTTGTAAAGGGATTAAATCTTCTAACCATTCTAAAATTTTGTCTTTATTTTGATTGACGATAGCTTCAAAAGAACCTTTACCTGTGTATGAATAAGTGTTGTTTTTGATTTGATTACTTATTATGGAGAGCTTTTTCATAATTTCACCTTTTATAAAATATAGATTAATTATAACATAAAAAACTCAAAACTTCTTTAATAGTTCTCATATAGTTTTTAATAATTCTTTAGATATAATATTTGTAATAACTAAAAAGGTAGATAAGTGGATACAAAAAGTAAATTTAATTTAGTCAAATTAGACGAGGATAGTTTAAAAAATTTAACCTCATTAGGTTATAGTTATATGACACCTATTCAAGAGAAAAGTTTGCCATATATCTTAGAGAAAAAAGATGTGATAGGAAAAGCAAAAACAGGAAGTGGAAAAACTGTATCTTTTGGTTTAGGTATTTTGAATAATTTAGATAGTTCAAATTTTAGAATACAATCACTCGTACTTTGTCCAACAAGGGAGTTAGCAACACAAGTAGCAAATACCCTTAAAAATCTAGCAAGATATAAACATAATATAAAAATACTTACCCTTACAGGTGGAGTTCCTTATAAACCTCAAGTACATTCACTTTCACATCAAGCACATATATTAGTGGGAACACCAGGGAGAGTTTTAAAACATTTAACTGAGGATAATTTTTCTTGTGAATTTATCAATACACTTGTACTTGATGAAGCAGATAGAATGCTAGATATGGGTTTTACAGAAGATATAAATTTGATTATTGATTATCTTCCAAAACAAAGACAAACAATGCTTTTTTCAGCAACATATCCAGATACCATAGAAGAACTTTCAAATACAATTTTACAAGATCCTATAAGTATTGAAGTTGAGTCTACTCATTCAAATAGCAGTATTACACAACACTTTTATGAGGTCAATTCTCATCAAAAAACAAGTTTAATACTAAAACTTTTTAAACCTACACAAAAAAGTGTTATCATTTTTTGTAATACCAAAATTCAATGTGATGAACTAGCAGATAGTTTAGAACAATACGATATAGAACCACTTGTACTTCATAGTGACATGGAGCAAAAATATAGAGATGAAACATTAATAATGTTTGCAAATAAGAGTTATCCTATATTAATCGCGACAGATGTTGCTTCAAGAGGACTTGATATTGAAGATGTTGATATGGTTTTAAACTATGATTTACCAAATGATTTTGAAGTATATACACATCGTATTGGAAGAACTGCTAGAGCAGGGAAAGATGGTATTGCAATAAGTTTTGTAGATGATTTAGGTAGATTTGAAGAGTTAGAAGAGTATTTTGATACAAAATTTGAATTATTGTTAAGTGACGCTATAAAAGATAAAAATGATATAAAATTAGGATATGATTATTCAACACTTTATATTAACGGTGGTAAAAGACACAAATTAAGAGCAGGAGATATATTAGGTGCTTTAACAGCAGGTATAGGACTAGATAAAAATGATATTGGGAAAATTGATATTCTACCAACTTGTTCTTATGTTGCAATCAAAAATGAAAGTTATCAAAAAGCTTTCGATGGTCTAAATTCTAATAAGATGAAAAATAGATATTTTAAAATTTATAAAAGATAAAAATAGCACCTAAATATGGGTGCTCTCTTTTTTTGTTTTTATAAATTGATTTGTAAAATATATTTCACTTAAAAAAAGTGAAAGTGAAATTATTAAAAATACCATAGCTAAGATAAATGATACAGATATAAAAATCTCACTATCAAAAGAGAAAAGTGAACTAAAAAACACACTTATAATCACCAAAGATATCATAAATCCAGTTGAAGTGGCGAAAAAAATAGCAAAATTTATATTTTGTATTCTCATAATAAGGAATTTTCTTCTTTTAAGTAGGTATTTACTCTCTTCATTACACGCATCGTCCTCTTTCTCATGTGTATTGATAATTGAATCCATAAGTTCTAATTTATCAATTGTACGGGTGAGTCTGCTTGTAAGAACATTTAAAAGTCCAGCAACACCAGCTATCAAAAAAACTGGTGCAACAGAGAGTTGAATAAGTGTGGAGATAGTTGTTACATCTGAACTAGTAATAGGTATAAACATTAAATCCCTTTTTGTGCTTTAATTATATTATATCAAAAAACTGTTTTTTATTATAGATAAGATAGTATAAAAACTACTCATCTAAGGCGATATCTTTACTAAAATAAGGATTTGAAAGTTGAAACTTACTTAATATTCTACTATATAGTACACTATTTTCAAACATATCACCCATCATCACAAAATTTTGGATTTTGAATTTTTCTTTGAGTTGATTAAGAGTAGTTATACTCATATCAGCTAATGCTTCAAATAAAGAATATGCTAAATAATGTTCCTCAACGCCTGCTAATTTAAAACTAATAATTGAACCAATAAAATCACTATAATCAAATCCATCTTCATTAAAGTTAGTGTCTATTTTTAGTCCACCATTTCCTCTAAATTCATATCCTTTATTACATACTGCTTGAAAATCTTTCTCTTCAAGTTCCAAAATAGTTGCAATAGTTTCAAATAAATTCATAGTTGGATTTTCTTCAAATTCTTGATATATAAGGGGATATTTTTTTGAAAAATTTTCTAACAGTTTGACTCTTTTAGAATCTGTTTTAAATTGCTCGAATATATTATTTAAATTAAACTCTTGAAATTGGATAACCTTTTTAACACCAACTTCATTTGATACTAAAAATGAGATACCTTTATTGCTAAGGTTAGCACCTATGGCACTTTGATTAAATCCAGCTTCTTTTGCGATATTTAGAAATCTATTTAACAAAGTATCTTCATTAATATTTTTTAATTCTTTTGCAACTCTTGAAGCTTTGATAATTGTTTTATTTTTTTGAATAACAATAATTTTTAAATCATCTGTGTCTTCAAAAAATAGATAATCAACGCCACTTTCTTTTGCATTTATAGAAGCTAATAAGCTTCTATTATTATAAGGGGCTTTAATAAAGATATAATTTTTACCTGTCATACTCTTAAGTGTTTCATCTTTAATTGTAACTTTGATTGTTGGTTTTTCTATACTAAATAATGCTTTGACTTCATCATCAGTTAATATAAATAGGTCATCAATCTTTTCACTATTTGTAATAAGAACAGCACAATTCTGACTATAATGTGGAGAAAAGGTTGTAAAGTCTTGATAAATCTCTTTGCCTTTGTTTGAGTAGTGAGTACATTGTAATGAGTCATCTAAATAGTTTTGGCTACTTGGGTCTTGAATTAGTTCTAAACATTTTGCACAAGGGGCAATATTATAATCATCTGATATAAAATTAGATATCTCTATTTTTTCATCACTTTGAATAGTTTCTATCTCTCCTAAAAAAAGTGAATGAGGTAAATATTTTGCTAAGTTTTCATTAAATATTGTGAGTTTTTTTTCATCATTTGTATCTATTAAAAGTTCAATTTTATTATTTTTTTGCATTACACTTGCATTGATTTGGCTATCATTGATAATACTTTGTAAAAATCCAGCAAAATAGGTATTATTACTGTTATAATTTATTATTTGTTTAATTGGCACTTTGATATTCCTTACATTCACTACTTGGGTCCTTATAGTTAGCTATAATCTCTTCTAATGTAGTTTCTTTTTCTTTTTTTGTATAGTTAATTCCTGATTTTTTTAGTTCATCTAATGCTGTTTGTACAAAAGTTGGAAATATTTTTTTCATACTGTCACTCAAACCTACATTAACACTTTTTATATCTTCTGGAACAATCCCAATAATATTTACATCTGCCATATTTTCTAAAAGTGAACAGATCTCTAGCATCTCTACTATCTCAACTTCATGAGCTGTTTGTTTGTAACTTCCAAGTCCTAATAACTCTTCGGCTGGAAGATTATATATTGAAGCAATATTATCTTCCATAGTAATAGTATCAAGTATTAAAACTCTATCATAATCTTGATAGTAAGTCATAAGTTGAAAACCTAAAACACCACCATCTACAAGTGTTACATCACTATCAAAAGTAAAGTTTTCATTTATATATTTTGAAGCGTAAACACCAATACCTTCATCTTGAAATATTATCGTTCCAGCTCCAATGATTGCTGTTGTCATATTTTTCCTTTTTTAAAAAAAATGCTAGATGAGCAAAACTCATCTAGCATTATAATAGATTACTCTTGTAAAAGTAATTATAGAAGCTATTGGCATAAACTATGTAAAATAAATTTACATATTAAGTTTGCCATGTGAAGCAATAAAAGCCAAACTACAGGCTTTTATTTAATGCTTCTCCTCTTTAACAAATTTACTACCACCAACTACGATACTAATATCACCTTCATTCCAGAAGATTGTTCTCCATATTTGGTAATAGACATGAAACATAACCCATACAATAATTGCATACATAACATAGTGATGAGAAAGTCTTACATCCATAAATGTTCCACCAGTTACAACAACAGTCCAATCTGTAGCAAGATGCAACATAGCAGGCCACCAACTACCTATAGAACTTAATCCTGAAGCTAACCCATGTACATAAAGTTGTAATCCTGTTAATAACATCCACAATAACATAAGGTGGAATATAAAGAAAAATACTGCATTAAAACTATCACTATGTGAAGAGTCAAATTTTTTCACTCTATTTAATGTAATTAAGTTTACAAACACATCCAAAAACTGCTTAATATTGCTTGCAGTAGGGATGAGCTTTTTATAAGGCTTTTCAAATCTTGAAAAGAAGTATAAATATGCAACAACGATACTACTTACATCAAAAATAATTGCAGCCATAAAATGTATCCATCTATTCCATGCCATAACATATTTATCAACAGCAGGATCTGCAATGAAACTTTGATAATAAGGATGTCCTATATAAAGTCCTGTAACAACAGCTGCAACCATACAAATAGCTACAACCCAATGATTCCACCTCATGAAGGTGGTCATTCTTTTAACTTTTTGATAACTCATAGTAGACTCCTTTTATATTGAACAACTAGTATTTATTTTAAAGCTACTTAACTCTTTCCCTTTTGTATCTATAAGATGAACAGCACATGCAATACATGGGTCAAAACTATGTATTGTTCGTAAAATCTCTAAAGGTTGGTCTGGATCTGAAACTTTTGTTCCAATAAGTGAAGACTCATAAGCACCCATTCTATCTTTATAATCTCTTGGTGCTGCATTCCATGTTGATGGTACAACTGCTTGATAGTTTTCTATTTTTCCATCTTTGATTTTTACCCAATGTCCTAAACCACCTCTTGGTGCTTCTGCTAGTCCATGACCTTTTGCATCTTTAGATACTTTATCAAAGTCAAATTCAGTCCAAGTAGATAAATCACCATTTGCAACATTTGAAGCTAATTCATCAACCCACTCTAACATAACATCAGCAAGAAGTTCACTCTCAATAGCTCTTGCAGCAGTTCTCCCTACTGTTGAGAATAATGCACTTGCAGGAGCAGCTTTCCCAAGACCTAGTTTATCTCCAAGAAGCCCTAAAAATCCAGTTACATATTTTGTAATTCTTTCATCTCCAGCAGCAACACCAACAACCATACGAGCTAGTGGTCCAACTTCAACTCTTGTGTCATCATAAATTGGTGACTTAATCCAAGAATATTTTTCTTTTGGTTTAATATAAGAGAAACCATCAGCTTTTTTCTCAAATCCTGTATATTTTGGTTCTGTTTCACCATCATAAGGGTGAAGTGGTTTATCACCTTCATACCAAGCGTGAGTCACATCTTCTGCAACTTTATTTTGATCAAACGGATGAACTTTTGATAAATCACCGTTTAGAACTACACCACTTGGGAAAAGTAATGCAGACTTATAAAAACCTGTATCATCAAGTCTAAAATCACCATAAGTCATGTAGTTTTTCAAACCACCACCTGTACCATCTAGTGCTTCATCAACATATTTTACACCAGCCATTGCTAAATCTGGTAAATAAGCAGTTTTAATAAAATGTCTAAATTTTTTCAATAATGTTTTAAACAATGCTATTCTTGCAGGATTTTTAATATCTTGAACACAAGTTACTCCACCAACAACAAGTGATTGAGGATGTGGCATTTTACCACCAAAGATTGCCATCATTTTAGCAGCATCTCTTTGTAAATCAAGTGCTTGTAAATAGTGAGCAGTTGCAATTAAATTTTGTTCAGGTGTCAGTTTATAACTTTTATTTCCCCAATATGCATTTGCAAATAATCCTAGTCTTCCTTGTTTTACAAACTTAGTAAGTCTTTCTTGAATTTGCATAAGTTCAGACTTACTTGTACCATAAGGTGTTTTATGCCAATTAAAAGATTCAGCTTCAGCTTTAGCAGGATCTGCTTTAAGGGCACTTGTAATATCAACCCAATCAAGTCCATGAAGGTGATAAAAATGTACAACATGATCATGTAAGTATAAAGCACCTTGAATTAAGTTTCTTACCAATCTAGCATTTTTCGGGATAGTTACATCAAATGCATCTTCAACAGCTTCGATACTTCTTTGGTAGTGTGTACCTGTACAAACACCACAAATTCTCATTGCTAATAGTCCTGCATCTCTAGGATCTCTACCTTTTAAAATAGTTTCAATCCCTCTAAACATTGTACTACTTGCATACGCATCTTTTATAACATTATCTTCACCGATAATTGCTTCAACTCTTAAGTGACCTTCAATTCTTGTTATTGGATCTACTATTAAATGTTTATTTGCCATTATTCATCTCCCTCTTTTTTTCCTGCTGCTATACTTGCTACTGCATGGATACCAATACCAATACCAGCTGCTGTTAATAATCCTAAACCAAATTCATCTACACTTTTTTCAACGCCACCAGTTGGTGCTTTTATACGACTATCTGCAATAGGTCGTTCAGTTGCATATTTATCCCAAAATTGAGGTTCACTACAACCGATACAACCATGTCCTGCACCAATTGGCCAGTTTACAGCTTCATTGTATCGTACAATTGAACAGTTATTAAAAGTCATAGGACCTTTACATCCCATTTTGTATAAACAGAAGTTATTTTCTGCCCCTTCATCTCCCCACTCTTCAACAAACTCTCCAGCATCAAAGTGAGCTCTTCTTTCACAGTTGTCGTGGATTCTATAACCAAATGCAAATTTTGGTCTATTTAAGTGGTCTAGTTCAGGAATTTGACCTGTAAGAACAAAATGTAAAATTGTACCAGTGATATTTGCAGGATTTGCAGGACAGGCAGGGATATTTATAATTGCTTTCCCTTTTACAACATCTTGAACACCAACTGCACCCGTAGGGTTTGGAGCAGCTGCAGGGACACCACCAAATGTAGCACAAGTTCCAACAGCAACAACAGCAGCACTATCATGTGCAACTCTAATAAGATGTTCTTCAAAAGTTTCAGCTTTTGCACCAATAGTACCATACATCCCATCCATAGATAAAGGTATTGCACCCTCAACTACACAGATATATTTCCCTTTAAAAGTATGCATCGCTTCTTCTAAATGTTCTTCCGCTTCATGACCAGCTGCTGCCATTAAAGTTTCATTAAATTCTAAAGATAAAACATCTAAGATAAGTTCATCAATAGTAGGGGCATCACTTCTTAAAATTGCTTCTGAGTTACCAGCACAATCTTGAAGTTCTAGCCAAATAACAGGAACTCTGTTCATTAACTCGGCAGCTCTTAAAATAGTAGGAGTGAATGTAGGAGGAAGCATAAGCATAGCACAGGCAGCGCTTGCCCATTTCATAAAATCTCTTCTTGTAAGTCCTTCAGCTTCTAAAACATGTTCTATTGATGTTTTAGATGCTACTTCCGTTTTTTCTAACTCATCAAGTCTTGTATTCATTTTCTTTAATAAGTCACTATAATACTCATCACCACGGTTTGTGTTTACTTTGGCACCTTTTGCACTGAACATTGAAGCTAATGCATCTCTTCTATCAGTCATAACTTTCCCCTTTTAAATTATCTGAATATATATTCATATAATAAAATTGTAGGGGATTAAAGCTTTAATAAAACTTATATTGGGGTATAAGTTAAAAGAATTATACAAGTATATTATTATAACTTTAGATTATAATAATCATTTATAATTTAGTGTGTAGTACATACTGAACAAACATCAAAACTTTTAAAAACAGTTTGAGCTATATTTGTATCTTCTAGTCCAACCATTGCTTTTTGTGAAATACCTAAATCTTCTTTGGTTCCATTGCCTAAGTTCCACTGAGTAGGGGTAATTATTTGGTACTCTTGTATTTTATTCTCTTTTATAGATACTTTGTGAATTAAAGAACCTCTAGCTGCTTCAACTATCCCCACACCAGAAGCAGTAAGTTTTGAGATATCTATTGAAGGTTTTATATATGAAGGTTCATGTAAATCTATTTGAGATATTAATTTTTTAGAATGGATAAGTAGTTGTGGTATTTCACAAATTCTAGCGAGTATTCTTGAAAATATACTATCTTGGTATCGTCTATGACTCTCTTTTATTAGGGGTGTTTTATTTATCATTGCACGACTTAATGCACCAACCTCATAATAATAATTTTTAAATTTTACATTTTTTGCATAAGAGTTTTTATTTAAATATTCATTTACATATTTTGCATTTATATTATGGTTTATTTTAGTTTTTACCCCTCTACCATTTTTAAAATAGCTATTATGACCAAAAACTATAAATCTATCAAAACTTTTTCCTACTTTTTCTAACTTTTTCTGTTTAATGGTATTTAGAATAAGAGGTAAATCACCACTTGTACCTAAAATCTTTTCTATACTCTCACATACCAAAAAATTTTCAATATCTGCATCAATAAGGGTATCTTTAAAGAACTTTATAACTTCATCTATATAGTTTTCCATATTTATTAAATCGGTACTTGTAATTTCACTTACAATTCCACCAACAATAGCATAGGAGTTATGTGGATATTGCCCTGCTATTGTAGCAATAGCTTTTGCCATAAGTTGTGATGGATATGTTGCCCCTTTTATATTTTGTTTGAATCCTAGTAGTGGGAAAAGGGTCAGATAGATCCATTTAAAATGGTTTTGTATTATCTCAAAATTAAGTGTAAGTTCTCTAGCTATTTTTGCTTTTTGTGAAACTTCAATATCTTCATAACAATCTTCAAGAGCTTGAACTGTGCCAATAAGATGTGCATGATTACAAATACCACACACTCTTGGGTTAATGACAAGTGCATCAAGTGGATTTTTTCCTTTGAGTATATTTTCAATATGTCTTGAAGTTGCAAACTCAATATCTACAAAATCTATTTTTTTGTTTTTGAAACTAAAATTGAGTTTTGCTTCACCCTCTATTTTTTCTATAAGTTCTATCATTAGTTATCCATTAGTTTTTTTTCAAATCTCTCTATTTTAAAAGCTTTTGCAACTCCAGCTAGTGAGAGATAAGCTCTTTTGGGAACCCCTAAAGGTAAGTTTTGAGGTATTCCCATATTTTTTTTAGTTTCAAAAAGGTTTTCTTTTGGAAAAGTTGGTTCTGTACAGCCCATACAAGGGTGTCCAACTCTTGTTTTTGAATTTACTTCATTCCACAATATTGTATTGCAACTTCCATTTGTATAAGGACCTTGGCATCCATGTTCATAAAACATACACCCTTCTAGGTTCCCAAATTGATGATTATCTATTTTGTATTCAAAATATTCATTTCTCGTACAACCATTGTGTATAGTTGTTGCATAAAACTCTTTTGGTCTAAGATAAACATCTAGTTTGAGTTGGTAATCTTTTTTTATACTATACAAAGTATTGACTAAAGTTTCTGGATGGATTGGACAGCCTGAAAGATTGATTGTTTTATGTTTGAACTTTTGATAACGATAGTGTGGTTGTGTTTGTCTAAAGTGTAAACCATATTTTGAGTCTTCATTATTTAAAAAAATTCCACCAAAAGAGGCACAAGTTCCTACGGTGATAATTTTTTTTGCTTTTGTTCCATATTTTTCAATGAGAGTTTTAATATCTACATCGGCTTTTGTATGACCATCTTCAAGTGTTCCATCTATAAGTAAAACATCACAATCAATATTTTTAGATACAATGTCTTGTAAACTATAAGGAGTTTCCAAAGTAGGGTGATAAATAAAACTAAAATCTTCTAAAAACTTTTCAATATGGGGATAATTTAAAAATGAGTGAACATTTCCATTACAAGAGAGTAAATTAAGCCATAATAGTTTCATAAATTATACTTTTAAAGCCTTATAGATGTTGTTACTTATATCATCTATATAACTATTAAGTTCATTTGGAAGTATATTTTCCCCTTTTAAAAATACCATTCCACCTAAATATCCCATAAATAAACCAAAAGCACTAAAAAAATCTTGATCTCTGAGTTCACCATTTCTAACACCATCTTCAAAATAAATTATAATCTCAGTTATGAAATCATTGACACATATCATCCCCTCACAACCCTCTTTAAATACTTCACGATTTGATAAAAAAACCCTCAAAAAATAGTCTATCATCTCTGGACGCAACTCTGCTGTTTTAAAATATACAGTAACTATCTCTTTTGTTTTTTCTTGTGTTGAGATATCTTTTTCATTGATGTTTTTGAGTTCTTCTCCTAAATAGTGAGAGATGTGTTTTAGAATCTCTTTTGCTAAAATATCTTTTGATTTGAAATAATTGTACATATTTCCAACACTCATTTTTAAAGACTTAGCAATATCAGGTATTGTTGTGGTATAAAAACCATTTTTTGCAAAAAGTTCTAAAGCACCTTCCATGATGAATTCTTTTTTTAACTCTTTTTTAGTTTTCACTATTATCTCCCTATAAAACTTTTGTAGTTTATTATACAATTTATGGTATAAAAGTACTCTAGTTGTAATTCTATAGTAACTAAACTATGTTATATTTTAACATTAAAAAAAGGTGGGAACAGAATGTCGGAATATATATTAATGTTGATATTTTTACCTTTGGTATTTGCTGTAACAATACTTTTTAACAGCGTACGAGTAAGAAATATCGCAACATATTTATTTGTTGCTTTTTTAGTTGTTATCTCTATTAAACTTTTTTTATCTACTACAATTATAGAACTAAGTTTTAATCATATAGTTCATACTATTTTTATTGTAATTGATTTTATACTTATGGGGTATTTTTTCTATCAAGGGATAAAATACAAAGATAAACTCATAGGAATATTTGCGGTTGTTCAGTTGGTATTGTTTGTAGCTTTTTTACAATTTTCTCCAACTATAACCTCACAAGATATTGTAGTTGATAAAATCTCTTTAGTGATGTTATTGGTTGTAAATGCTATTGGTGGAATTATAATACTTTATTCCTTGCAATATATTCAAAGTGAAGAGTTCAAAGCTTGTAAAAAAAATCTTTTTATCTCTTTATTGTTCTTTTTTATTGGGGTGATGAATTTAATAGTAACTACAAATAATATAGAGATATTTTTCTTAGCTTTTGAACTTACAACATTGTGTTCATATATTCTTATTAGATTTAGAAATGATGAGTTGTCAGTTATCAATGCTAGAAGAGCTTTATGGATGAATCAAATAGGTGGAGTAGCAATATTATTAAGTTTACTAAGTGGAGTATATTATTATGACACAATTTATTTTGATACATTGATTCAAAATATTGATGGTTTATTTTTATTACCTATTTCTCTTTTAGTTATTGCTGCTTTTGTAAAAGGAGCATCAATACCTTTTGAAAAATGGCTATTAGGAGCAATGGTAGCACCCACACCTGTAAGTGCAATACTTCATAGTGCCACTATGGTAAAAATAGCTCCATATTTGATTTTAAAAATATCACCAGCTTTTTCTCCTACAATATCATTAGCAGTGATATTTTTTGGAACATTTGTTTTTATGTCAGCTTCTCTTTTAGCTTTAGGAAAAGATTTTTTTAAAGAGATATTGGGACTTTCTACTATAGCACTTTTAGCTTTAATGATGGCAATGGCGTCAATTGGAACACCAGAAGCTATAGATATTTGTCTTGTTCTTATAGTTTTTCATGCTATTTCAAAAGCATTGTTATTTTTACAAGCTGGAGTTTTGGAAAAAGTGTATCATCTTAAATATCTACAAGATATTGATTATTTAGCGAGTCGATCAAAGCTTTTAGTATTTTTTATCGTAGTAGGTTTTGCTTCATTAACACTTCCACCATTTGGAGCTTTTATTGGAAAGTTTGCCTCCATTGAATTAGTAGCTTCTTTAGTAAGTGAAAATATTTTTTATATTTTTCCTTTACTATTTATTCTCATTGGTTCTGTATTTTTGACACTGTTATATTTTAAAGTTTTGACAAAACTTATATCACAAGATGATAAAGTTTATGAAACTATAACTATACCTTGGACATATAAATTTACTTCATTTCTCTTAGTAGGACTTTTGTTTTTTGGGGTTTATATAAGTTATGTACATAGTTTTATGTCACATCTTGAGATAATTGTAGCAGCTTTTTTAATACTACTTACTTTTGCTTTATTGTATATGTTAAAGTTTAAAAATATCAAAAGAGTTTCTACTTATAATTGTGCTGAAAAAGATAATGTGATATTAAGTGCATATTATTTTCATATAGCAGATAAATATAAAGAATTTATAGTCTATATATCTATATTTACAATGTTTATAATAGTATATTTGGGGATTATATAATGGAATATTTACTAATACTGCTAGCTCCAATTTTTGGGGGATTGATTTATGGAATTGAGCGAGTTGTAAGAGCTCGAATGCAAAACAGAGTAGGTCCACCAGTACTACAACCTTTTTACGATATGTATAAACTATTTGGAAAAGAACCTTTTATGATAAATAATTATCATATTGTATTTGCTATTATGCATCTATTGACTCTATGGGTTGCTGTTGGGTTAGTGATTTTTGGATTTAATTTTTTATATGTAATTTTTATTCATCTATTATCATCAATATTTTTAGTTCTAGCAGGATATAGTGTCAACTCTGTATATTCACATATTGGTTCAAATAGAGAATTACTCTCTATCGTAGCTTATGAGCCAATACTTATTTTTATAGCTGTTGGTTTTTATATCTTAAATAGTAGTTTTGATATAGATATTATACGCTCTCAAGTTTCACAAGTGCCACAGCTTGTTTTATTGTTTTTAGCTTTTTTATTGATAATCCCAATTAAACTCAAAAAATCTCCTTTTGATGCAACAGAAGCACATCAAGAGATTGTTGGTGGAGTTGAAGTTGAGTTTAGTGGAGTATTTTTTGAGATACTGTATATGGCAAAATGGATAGAGTATATTTTTATTTATAGTATTTTACTGCTTTTTGCAGGAGATAGTTTTTTGTATGGTGGTTTGATATTCTTGAGTGTATTTTTTATGGTTAATTTAATAGATAATAGTACAGCACGGATTAAAATAGAACATTTAGTAAAAATAACATTGTTTATTGGTTTGAGTTTAAGTGTTCTAAATCTTGTGATGTTGGGGGTATAAAATGTTTGAAAAGTATAGAAAAAAGTCCCCATGGATACTTCACTACAATGCAGGAAGTTGTAATGGTTGTGATATAGAGATACTAGCATGTTTATCTCCCAAGTATGACTTAGAAAGATTTGGAGTGATAAACACAGGAAATCCAAAACAATCAGATATTTTCCTAGTAACAGGACCTGTTACATATAGAAGTAGAGAAAGATTAATGGAGCTTTATACCCAAATGCCAAATCCCAAAGTGGTAATAGCTGTTGGGAGTTGTACTTGTACAGGTGGAGTTTTTCGTGGTATGTATAATGTTGATGATGGGATAGATAGGTATATCCCAGTTGATGTGTATATCCCAGGATGTGCAGCAAGTCCTGAGCTTATTATGGATGGAGTTGTAAAAGGGCTAGAGATATTAGAAACAAAACAAAAGGCAAGTGATGATAAATAGAAAACAAACTTCTTTAGAAACAGTTGTAGAAGATATAAAAAACTTTTATCAAAAAGAAAAACACCATTTTTTGACACTTAATGGTGTGAAAATCGATGAAGAGACTACACAGATACAATGGATATTTTCAACATACAACACAGTAGATGAAAATACAATGTTTTATGTGGATGTAAAACAATATGAGTTAATACCGAGTATTGTAGAGATATTACCTAGTGCTATTATCTCTCAAAGGGAGATTGTAGATATGTTTGGTATTGATGTTGAGGGAACTACAAAAGGTCTTTATCTTGATGAAGATAGTGAGCAAATGCCACTTGGAAGTTGTGGGGTATAATTATGGCAAATAAAAAAATTATCAATATACCACTAGGAAGTCAACATATCTCACTACTAGAGCCTGTAAAGTTTAAATTTGCTTGTGAAAATGAAAAAATAATAGAAGTAGATAGTGATGTGGGATTTGTACATAGAGGGATAGAGAAAGCTTGTGTTACTAAGTTTAAATTTGATGCAGTTCCTTATGTGGTAGCTAGAATTTGTGGGTTGTGTGCTATTACACATTCACTTTGTTATACAACAGCTGTTGAGAATCTACTTGAAGGGGAAGTGACACAAAAAGCAAAATATCTTCGTATATTACTTGTAGAGCTTGACCGTATCCATTCCCATATGTTGTGTTTATCTCATACAGCAGAAAATGCAGGGTTTGAAGCTATGTTTATGCAAATTATGGGTGATAGAGAGTATGTGATGGATTTACAGGAGAAAATATCAGGAAATAGGGTGCAGTTTGATTATGTAACTATTGGTGGGGTAAATCGTGATATTACAACAGATATTATTAAAGATATAAAAACAAATCTTAAACTTATTAAATCAAAAGTAGATGAATATATAGATGAGTTTACAAATAACTGGAGTTTATCACTAAAGTACAAAAATATAGGAACTTTATCGTTAGATGAAGCGTATGATTACAATGCTATAGGACCATTAGCAAGAGCAGCTGGATTGAAAACAGATGTAAGAAGTGAGACAAACTATCTTCCTTATGATGAGGTGGGATATAAGATGCAACTAGCAACTTCAGGTGATATTCATGGAAGAAATATTGTAAGACTCAATGAGATTTTAAACTCTATAGAGATGTGTGAAAATATTTGTGATGGATTACCAGATGGGGAGATATTTACAAAACTCAAAGGGAAACCAAATGGGGAATCTTTAGTAAGACTTGAAGCTCCAAGAGGTGAGCTGATGTATTATATAAAAGGGGAGGGGAAACCGATGTTAAATCGTGTAAGGATAAAAACTCCAACATTTGCATCGATTCCAGCTTTTATGGAAGTGTTTAAAGGGTCAAACTATGCAGATGCACCAGCGATATTAGCATCATTCGACCCCTGCATGTCTTGTACAGCAAAATAAAGCAAATTTTGGCACTATTACTTCGTTAGAGTTTTTTGCTTTACATTGAGTAAAGCTTTAAAACTCTGCCTTGTACTAGCACCAAACTTTGCTTTATTTAAAAATATTTATTTTGGAGATTTTATGTTTATAAGTATAAAAAAAGCGTTTAAAAATTTATTTACCAAACCACAAACAATAGATTATCCCGTAACGCCTATTGAAAAACCAGCTGGTCATAGGGGACTTATAGAATATGGGGAAGAGCATTGTATCTATTGTCTAAAATGTGAAAAAGCGTGTCCACCAGGGGCTATTCTTTTTGTACCTACAGATACCCCAACAGATAATCCAAAAAATAAAAAAGCACAAGAGTACAAATATAATCCACATCTTTGTATCTACTGTGGAGAGTGTGTAAGAGCTTGTCCAAAACCACAAGAAGCTTTATGGCAAAGTGAAAAGAAACCTATGATTGGAACAAAAGAGGATAGAGTTAATGATGGTTGGTTTGAGATAGAGGCTTTGAAAAGGGATAATAGTAATGTTTGATAATAATTTAATTGATAAACAAAAAAAGTTAGTGGAAATACTAAAAAATGATGATAATTTTGAAGACAATATATCAAAATTAAATAGATTTAGTAAAACATTTTTAAATATTTGGTTTTTTATAGACCCAATAAGTGGATCTGTAGGAAAAGGAATAGAGTTATTTAGTAAATTATTTGATGATTTGGTTAATAATTTAGAAGGAGCAAGACAAGAAGAAATTAATCAAATATTTAATGATATATTGAATCAATATAGTGAAAAGATTAATGATTTGGAAAAAAAAATTAAAGATTTAACTCCTAAAGTTAGTATTATTTATAATCAAAAGAATTTTGAAATTCTGAAAGGACATGGAATTAGTAGTATAACAAATATTAGTAATTATGAATTTGAAATAAATTTTATAGAAAATTTAAAAAATCCAGAAGATTATTTAGCATTAACAAGTATTACTGGGGTACAGACTAATGTTACAAGTAAAAAGATAAATATTCAACTTCCTCAAAATTTTGATTATAATTCAAATATACCAATACAAGTGGGATTGATTAAAATTTATTTTTCTTGAAACATTGTAGTATGGTTTATTTTTGAAAATAAAAAATAAATGAGAAGGAGATAGAAGTAAAATTAAATTTTTTTACCTCGTTTCATTCTCTCCTGAACTGAACTGAATATTATGCATTATTATATAAACTAAAACTACAAATTTTCACATAACATTACATAGTGCAATATTTTCAACCTTAAATTAAAAAAGATGATAAGATAAATACAAATAACTAGAAAGATATCTTATTGACATTTTGATATAATAAATATATAATAAATATATCTTTTCTATACTTTGGAGAGATAAATGTATTTTGAATATGACGAACACAAAAGTATAAAAAATAAAGAGAAGCATGGTATTAGTTTTGAAGAAGCAAAATTATTATGGAATGATGAAGCAAGTGTAATACCTGCAAAAGATATTGATGGTGAGATAAGATATGCACTTATATCAAAACTACAAGATAAATGTTTTGTAGCAATTTTTACGATTAGAGATGAAAAATATCGCATTATAAGTGTAAGACGATGTCGAAAGAATGAGGAGACAATTTATGAAAAAAATAACAACTGAAGAATTTGATGCAAAATTTGACAATCAAGAAGATATAAGTTCCTATTTAGATGAAACAAAATCTATGAAATTAGCTGATTTTGATAAAACAATAAAAACAAAAAAAATAAATGTAGATTTTCCAGAAAATATTTTAACTTTACTAGATCAAGAAGCTAAAAAGATTGGAGTAACAAGACAATCTATCATAAAAGTTTGGATTGCTGAGCGACTAAAAGAGGAACAAAAATTTAAGTTAGTAGGATAAGAGAATTAAAACAATTGATATACATCAATGTAACTATTCTAAAATTTTTCTATAATTTCTTAAAATAATAGAAGGAATAACAGATGACAATAAATCAATTTATGGCAGCAGACCACAGAGCTTGTGATGAGCAGTTTGCAAATCTAGAAAATATAGTAGATAGTGGAAATTTTGAGGGTGGAAAGACTATGTTTGATGAGTTTGAAAAACATATGTTACACCACTTTGATATGGAAGAGAAAGTTATGTTCCCTGAATTTAATGAGTGTGGAGGAGGGCATTGTAACCCAACTGGTGTGATGATAATGGAGCATGACCAGATGAGAGCTTTATTTATACAGATGAAAAGTGCCGTTGAAAATAATCAAAAAGAACAATTTTTAGGATTGAGTGAAAACCTTCTATTTGTGATGCAACAGCACAATATGAAAGAGGAGCAGATGATGTATACAATGGCAGATGAAAATCTCCCAAGTGAAGAGATAATTCAAAAGATGCAAAATATCTAAATGTATGATGAAATTGTATTAGACTGTAGAGGATTAGAGGCTCCAGAGCCTTTAAATTTTGTAGTTGGAACACTACCAAAACTAGATGGTACGAATTATATTAAGATGTTACATAGATTAGAGCCAATGATGTTATTAAATATTTTAAAAGAGAATAATTACCAATATGAGATACAACATCTTGAGAGTGAAGTTGTAATATATATTTATAAACCAGATAGAAAGATACAGGAGTATATACAATGTTTGCAGGACTAAGTCTCGATCAAGCTCCCCCATTTAAAGCACCTTTGAAGTTTTTTTTGACTGCTCCTATTTTTGCTTTGATTGCAGGGGGTATTTTACTTTTTGGAAAAGGTTTTGAAATCCATTCACCGAGTACAATAGCTACAATACATCTTATTACTATTGGATTTATGATTATGATAGTTTTTGGAGCATTACAACAGATGCTTCCTGTTGTTGCAGGTGCTGTTATACCAAAACCAATGGTTGTAGCAAATACTACTTATACTCTTCTTGTTTTGGGAATTGTCACTTTTGTTTGTGGATTTTTTTATTATGAAAAACTCCTTTTTTTTATCTCAGCAAATCTATTATTATTGGGGTTGTTCCTCTTTACCTCTATAGCTTTAGTACAACTTCTAAAAGTAAAAAACAGATCATGGATAGTTTTAGGGATGATAGGTTCACTGCTTTTTTTAATAGTTGCTTTTTTTTTAGGTATCCACCTTATAATTTCTCATGCACTTAATAATATCACAAATTCCCATTATGATATAGCACTTTTACATTATAATTATATATTTTTTGGATTTATCTTTTTGCTTATTAGCTCAATAACATTTCAAGTAGTTCCCATGTTTTGGGTGGCAGATGCTTTTTCAAATAGTCAACAAAAAGTTATTATTTTATCTATAAGCTCCTTATTGTTTTTGTATGGGATAAATGTTTTTTTTCAACTAGAGTATGATATTGTTTATAAATATTTTATGAGTGCTATTTTGTTATATTTTGGCTATATCACAATAGAAAAACTACGAAATAGAAAACGAAAACTCAAAGATATATCTGTATATTTTTATATCACCTCGATACTCTTTTTAGTTTTTGGAGTGTTTATGTGGATTTGTATGGAGTTTTATGATTTACCTTTACAGTTTTTGGGGATATTTTGGGGACTTGGGTTTATTTATACATTGATGAATGGGATGTTATATAAAATAGTGCCATTTCTTACTTGGTTTCATCTAAGTAGTAAAGGGATATTTGATATACCAACTATGAGAGATATGATAAGTATTAAGTGGAGTCAACTACAGTTTAATCTTCATCTTCTAACTATAGTGTTCTTTATTTTAGGTTTGGGATTTCATAGTGATTATTTGTTTAAATATGGAGCTATATTTTTTATAATATCAAATATATTATTATTTGTAAATCTTTACAAAGCAGCTAGAATTTTTTTAGTAAGGTTTTAGCTTTTTGGTAGGTTTCTTGTGTATTGATATTTAAAAACTGTTCACTATTGTCAAAAACTATCTCTTGGTAGTTTTTGCTATTTTTTATCATATAGTTTATTTTGTGAATATCTTTTTGAAGCATCTCTTGAACTGTTGGTAAAATATCTTTTGAAAATACACCACAAAGGTTGTGGGTGTTGTTGTTTTTATCTTTAGCTATAGTTATAGAAAAATTATCAGAGTTTTGTATCAGTTTTTTAATAGTTTGTTCTTGAACAAAAGGGGTATCTACTGTGATTATAAAAATTTTATCATCTAATAAAGTTTGAAATATTGTATTTATTGCTACCATAGGGGAAAAAGTGGTTTTATCTTTATCTAAAATAAGAGACTTTTTTGGAAGTTTTAGGTTGGTAAACTTATCATCTTTTGATGAGATATAAACCTCTTTGAATAGAGATGAAAGTTTTTTATAAAGATACTCAACCATCGTTTTATCATCAAATGACATCAACGATTTATCTTCACCCATTCGGCTACTTTTCCCACCACTTAAGATAACACATGGAATTGTACTATACATTGTATGCTTCCTCTACTAGTAGCTTCCCAAGTTCGTGACTTGCATCTACAAAACCTTTTATTGGTAAATCTTTGAGCTCTTTTCTCTCATCAATTGAGTTTATTCTAATTATGATATTTGAATCTGGTGCGAAATTTAAAACGGCCTCACTGATAAGTCTTTTCCTTTTTATATCTTGCACAGTGATAATAATACTTTTTGCTTCATCAACTTTTAAAGACTCCAAAACAGGAAGTTTGTCAAGATGTCCAAAATATGCCATATAACCTAATTTTTTTGCAAGTAAAACATGCTTTAAGTTATTAGAAATAATCACAAAGGGTGTATTCCTAGAGCTTAATTCTTGTGCAACAATTCGCCCTAACATTGCAAATCCAACTATTACTATATGATTTTTTACTTTAATAGGTGTTATCACATTTGATTCATAATATTCTTTTGCAAAATATGAGGAAAGTTTATAGATATTATTTACTATAAATGGAGTTAGTATCATAGAGATTACTGTTATTAGTATCAAAAAACTTGCCATTTGAGGTGAGATAAGGTGATTTGAAAGAGCAAGTGCAAAAATTGCAAATGAAAACTCTCCCACTGAAGCTAATGCAAGAGCAGTTTTAACAGCACTACTTTTATCTGATTTTCTAATCATAATAATAAAAATCACTATTGCTTTTAGTAAAAATACACTTACAAATAAAGCAAAAATAATATGAAGATTATTAAAAAAATAAAAGACATCTATTTTAGTTCCAACACTAAAGAAAAATGCACCAAGAAGTAAATCTTTGTAGCTAGATATATCAGACTCAACTTTTACACTATATCCAGTATCTGCAATAATAACACCAGCAATAAATGCCCCCAAAGAGTATGTAAATCCTAAATCATGTGCTAAAAGTGAAGTTCCTATAACGATAGAAAAAACTGCTCCCAAAAATAGCTCTTCAAGTCCAGTAGATGCTGAAGATTTGAGCAATATATTTACTATTTTTTTCCCAATTGTAAACATAAATAAAACTATCACAAGTGCTGATAAAAAAGTTTGAAAAAGTATTTCTGTTAAAGATAATGTTTCATTTGTTAAAAATGTAATAAGTAATAGTATAGGTATCACTGCTAAATCTTGAAAGATTAAAATACCTAAAGATTTTTCCCCATAAGGTGTATGAATATCTTTTGAAACTTTTAAGTATGTTAATACAATCGCAGTTGAAGAGAGTGAAAATGCTAAAGATATGATTAAAGAGGTATTAAAATTTAATGCAAAAATAAAATAGGAGATGATAAATATCACTACAGTACTTAAAACAACTTGTAAAAAACCATTTACAAGAAGTATCTCTTTCATTTTACGGATTTTGTCAAAATTAAGTTCAAGTCCAATTGTAAACATTAAAAAAACTATTCCAAATTCACCTATAAGTTCTAAAGAGTGTATATCAATGCCATTAAAATTGAAAATATAGCTAATGATTGTTCCCGAAAGGATATAACCAATAATATGTGATATACCATATCTTTTAAATAGTATGTTAAAAACTGTAGCTAAAAAAATTGCTAAAAAAATTGCTAATAATATATTTTCCATATAATTATTATATCAAGAATTTATAAAATAGGTTTAGATTATTTGTATTATTACTATACAAAATTGTATTAATTTTTCTTATTATTTAATCTTCTGTATAAAATTTATGAAGTTCCCGTATAGCTTCATAATCATCTTTTCTAAAGTAAGTTAAAATATTAAAAACCTCTTCCCTAGGAATACCTAAACTTAGAAGTGTTTCTGATGCAAGTCTTAAACTACCCTCAGTAGCTTCTGGCATCGCCCAAGTAGCACCATGCTTCAGTAGTGCTTCTCTTGTCTTCATATCTCGTGTTCTTGCAAGAATTCTCAAAGTAGGGTATTGCGATCGAATATGAGATATAATCTTTGAAGAGGTGTGGTGATTATCAACTGTGAGTATAACTGCATGTACTTTTTCTAAACCTATCTTATTAAGAAATTCTAAGTCACTAAGTTCTCCATAATAAACAGCTCGCCCCTCTTTTTGTCCTAATTCAACTCTTTTTGAATCCAAATCAAATGCCACATAAGATATTCCAGCATGCTCTAACATAGTAGCAACAAGTCTTCCAACCCTCCCGTAACCCGCTATTACAACACCACTCCACGCATCTTCAGGAAGATATGCAGATTCTATTTTTATAGGTTCTGTATCTAGTTTGAGAGCAAGTTTATCTCCAATATTTACAATCATAGGTGTTAAAAGCATACTAAATGAGATAATAGTAACAGCAGCTATAAAAAGCTCATCACTTATAACTCCTAAGGCTTTGGCTGCACCAAAAAGTACAAATCCAAACTCTCCACTTTGAGATAATAAAAACGATACTGAAACAGCTGTTGATTTCGTATATCCCATATATAACATCAAACAAAACAAAGCTACAATTTTAATACCCATAATTATAAAAAGATGTTGAATTAAGATCAATGGATCATGTATCATAGCATTGATATCAATAGACATACCAACAGCTATAAAAAACATAGTCATCAAAATCCCTTTATAAGGCTCAACATGGGCTTGTATCTGATAATGGTATTTAGAACTTGAAAGCATCATCCCCATAATAAAAGCACCCAAAGCCATTGAAAGACCTGCATGTTCCATTGCCCAAGCTGCAAAAATTACAGAGAGGATGATAGAGAAGAAAAAAGCTTCTCTATTTTGATGTTTTGCTAAATAGTCCAACATTCTTGGTACTATATATTTCCCAATTGCCACTAATACAACAATAGAACCAAAAGCGATGAAAATCTGTTCCCACAAAGAGCGATTTTGTGATAGCTCACCACTATCTGCTAAAATAGGAACTAAAGCAAGTAAAGGAACTACTGCTAAATCTTGCATCAATAAAATTGCAAAACCACTTTTACCTGTAGGGGAGTAAAGTTGCCCTTTCTCTTGTAAAATTTGCATAACGAAAGCTGTAGATGATAGGGCAAAGGTAAATCCCACTAAAAGTGCAACTTGCCAAGATTGTGCATAAAAAGTAGCATATAAAAAAATTAGAATTCCAGAAAATATAATTTGGGCACTTCCTAAACCAAATACCTCTTTTCTCATTGCCCAAAGTTTTGTTGGTTGCATCTCTAAACCTATTACAAACAGAAGTAAAACCACACCAAATTCAGTAATATGGCGTAGTGAATCAACTTTATCTGTTAATATTGGTCCAGGGGAGTAAGGACCAACAATTACTCCAGCTATTAAAAGTCCTAATATACTACCAAGTCCAAGTCTTTTAGAAAGAGCAACAAGTAAAGTGGCAACACCAAATAAATAAAGTGTTGAGTTTAGTAGCTCGGAGTTATCCATTTATATTTTTTCCTTATTCAATTATTTTATAGTGATTAGGATTATATCCATAAATTGATTAGGATATAATTTTCCTTAGTGGCTTAAATATCCAATAAAAAACGATTAAGAATAACTATTAATATGATTTTAAAAGAGTTTTTCATAAAATGATGATATTTACCTTAAAGGAATGTATAGATGACAAAATATGTAGAGACTTTTCAGGATTTTATATCCAAAGAGGCATTTAGTGGTTTTTTACTTTTTGCTGCAACAATTTTAGCAGTAATTGTAGCTAACTCATCATTTTCACAAGAATATTATGACTTATGGCATCTTCCGTTTGGAATGACATTAGGAACACATGATATATCAATGAGTTTATCAATGTGGATAAATGATGGGCTGATGGCACTATTTTTTTTAATGGTTGGACTAGAGATAAAAAGAGAGATGCTTATAGGTGAGCTTAGTAGTGTCAAAAAAGCTTCATTTCCTGTAGTTGCAGCTATTGGGGGTATGGTGATACCTGCTTTAATTTATGTAGGATTAAATCCTACAGATCCAATAGGTTTTGGGGTACCAATGGCTACAGATATAGCTTTTGCTTTAGGTATTTTACTTCTATTGGGGGATAAAGTTCGTCCTGCTTTAAAGTTATTTTTAGTGGCACTTGCTGTAGTTGATGATTTAGGTGCAGTTTTAGTTGTTGCTACAGTGTATACCAATGAAATCCATACATCATATTTTTTACATGCGATTTTAATTTATGCACTTATTTGGATACTTAATTTAAGAGGTGTAAAGGCACTTTGGCCATATTTAATTCTTGGAATATTTCTTTGGGTATATATCCATGCTATTGGTATTCATGCAACTATTGCTGGAGTGTTACTAGCTTTTGCTATACCAATTAGTTCTAAAATAGAGGAGAAAAAATTTATTGATAATTCAAAAAAAGCAATTGATGAATTTGAAAAACATATTGATGATATACCAATCCTTAACCATCATCAAATAGATGCACTAGAAAATATGGCATACGGATATGATAAAGTACAAAATCCTTTGGTTAAATTGGAACATCAACTTCATGGGTTTAGTGCCTTTTTTATTATGCCACTTTTTGCTTTTGCAAATGCAGGAGTTGTTATAGACTTTAGTGGAGTATCTGCACATCTTATGATAGTGTTGGGAGTTGTTCTTGGACTTGTTATAGGAAAACCTATAGGGATAGTAGCATTTACTTATTTTGCTTCAAAAATGAAACTTATACATAAACCAGCTAATTTAAGTTGGGAAGAGATTGTTGCTGTTGGATTTTTGGCTGGTATTGGATTTACAATGTCAATTTTTATAACACATTTAGCCTTTTTAGATGAAAGTGTCATTAGTGCAGTAAAACTTGGTATTTTTATAGCTTCCTTTATCGCTGGTGTATTAGGTGTTCTACTTATTAATAGAGCATCTAAAAAAAGGGGATAAGAGTGCTGTCAATTATTGTTTTTGCAATTTTTATCTCTTTAGTATTAAATATTATCCTTAAAAAGATTTATCTTCCAACAATTATTGGATATATAATGACAGGAACAATTATAGCCTACACATTTGGCTTACATAGTGCTGTTAATAATCATACTTTACAAGAGATAGCAGAATTTGGAGTAGTATTTTTAATGTTTACAATTGGTTTAGAATTTTCTATTGAACATTTAAAGAAGATGAGAAATGAAGTATTTCTTACGGGAACTTTACAAATAGTTATTACAGCAACTATTGTATATCTAATGGCGTATTATATTTTTGGAATTGAACAACAGGTTTCATTTATCATCTCTTTAGCTATAGCTTTATCATCAACAGCAATTGTTCTAAAAACATTTAATGAAACAGGTGAGATAAATAAAAGATATGGTCAAAGAAGTTTAGGAATTTTAATTATGCAAGATATTGCAGTTATCCCTATTTTACTTATTATAGGTTTTTTAAGTAGTAGCAATAGTGATGTACTCTCCTTAGTTGGTAGGATGGTTATAAGTGCTTTGATACTGTTAACTCTACTTTGGGTTATAGGAAAATATCTACTTGAACCTTTTTTTGATCAAATTGTAAAAACAAATTCAGATGAACTATTTGTAGGTACAATTTTATTTTTGGCAATTGGGGCGTCTTATTTAGCACATGCTTTAGGATTTTCTTTTTCTTTGGGTGCTTTTATTGCAGGTATGTTGATTGCAGAAACAAAATATAAACATCAAGCAGAAGCAGATTTAATTCCATTTAGAGATATTTTATTGGGAGTGTTCTTTATTACCGTTGGAATGCAAATAAAGTTTGATATTATTTATGAATATATTCATATTATTATTGCTTTACTTATTGGTTTTATGTTATTAAAGTTTATTGTAATATTTCTAATTGTAAAAATGAATGAAAGCAAAAGAATTTCTATAAAAACAGCATTGAGTTTAGTACAAGTTGGAGAGTTTTCATTGGCTTTACTAGAACTTGCCAGATCTAACTCCTTAATAGGACCACCTTATGGGCAAGTGATGATTGTAACAATAGTATTTTCAATGATAATTACGCCAATAATTTTGAAAAACCTTTCATCAATTACAGATTTTATAACACGCAAGAATTCAGAAGAGGCGATAGAGATAGAATCAGCAACGGTTACAGGTCATACGGTAATTTTAGGATTTGGAGAGTTTGGAAGAAATATAGCAAAAACATTTAGAGATAATGGACAGCTTTATATTGCAATAGAAAATAATATAGAAACATATCATCGAGCAAAAAGTATGGGAGAATCCATAGTATTTGGAAATGCAACAAATAAAGCAATCTTAAAAAGCACCAATATTTCACAAGCACAAAATGTAATAGTTGCCATTGATAACCCTAAAAAGTTGTATGTAGTATGTGAAACTTTAAAAAAGTATGTAGATATTCATAAAATTATTGTGAAGATACACACAAGTTCTCAAAAAGAAGAATTAGCAGAGATGGGAATACAAAATATAGTTATAGAAAACGAATTAGCAAGTGATAAAGTAACTGAATTAATATTAACAAAATAAAAGAATAGCTTAAATGAAAGATAAAATTTAAAAGTGTAGGCTTTTAGGTTTTATTTTTAAAGTACTCTAATCAATAAAACTCAAATAATTTGTCAAGAAAGTGTCAAGAGTTATCACCTTGTAAAATTGACATTTTATCTATATTATAGTTACAAGTTAAAATAAAATCCTTCCTGTAAAGAATAACTTAAATTAAAGATAATATTTAAAAAATGCAGACTTTGGTTTTATTTTTAAAGTACTCTAAGAATAAGTGTTTTAAAGATGAAATTTATTTCATTGTAAACAAGTAGAAAGGAAATTAAGATGAAAAGAAATATTATAGTTGCAACAGATTTTTCAGAAAGAAGTTTAGAAGTGATTCAAAGAGCATTTGAATTTGCAAAAGAACATAACAATGTAGTACATGTAGTACATATTATAGAAAAAAGCTTTTTTGATAAAATAAAAGATGAAGCTACACTATATAAGAGTGCTTTTTCTCATATTAAAGAAAAGATTCCTACTTTAATAAAAGAGAATTTTCATTGTCGGCAAGACTCTTTAGAGGATGGTATTGAAAGATATGTTAAAGAGCTTGATGCTTATATGGTAATAATAGGAAGTAATGGAGAAAGAAGTTCTATATTAAGACAATTTTTAGGTACAAGTACAAAATCAATTGTTCGTGCTATTGATGTTCCTTGTCTTATTTTAAAATCAGATAGAGAAAATTTAGATTTTGATTCTATTTTAATGCCCACAGATTTATCTCAATCATCTAAATCATATCTTACACGGATACATAATCTTTTTCCTCACACAAAAATAGAGCTTTTGTATAGTTATCTTGTCCCTTTTGAAGGAAGATTAAGTTTTTATGGAATGGACAAAGGTGAGTCTTTGTCTTTTCAGGAAAATATGAAAGATTTAGCTCTTACTGAAGCATACAGTTTTTATGATAAATTAGATGTAAATAAAGAAAAAGTAAAAATATCAGTTATAAAAGAGGGACTTAATCCAGAAGCATTTTCCGTACATGCAGATGAAAAAGGTTGTGATATGATAGCTATTCATACAACAGGTAACTTTAGTTTTTTTGCATTTGACCTATTGGAGCATTCTCATAAAGATGTTCTGATTACTAAAATTTGATAAGAAGGATACAGAAATGAAATTTGTAGCACTTGTTGTAATAGTAACCGTAGAAAATGAAGAGAATATTAAAAAAGTAGCAAAAGAATCAGGTGCCACTGGCGCAATGGTTATACAAGCTAAAGGGAGTGGTTTTGAGGAGAAAAAAAGTTTTTTTTCTTTGACTTTTGAAGGTAATCATACTATTTTATTATATATTCTTGAAGAAAAAATATCTCGTTCAGTTTTAAAAGCGATTAAAAAAGAGATAGAAGATGAAAAAAGTGATGGTATGGCATTTACAACTCCCATATCACATATCGTGGGGCTAAATCAAACAATAATAGAAAAGTTTGAAGATAAAATTAAAAGTGATGAGGTATTATAATGAAAGAAAAAGTATTAGTAGAAGATATTATGAAAGAAAATGTTACAACAATTGAACCATACGCAACACTTAAAGATGCGTTAAGACTTATGAAACAAAAAAAAATAAACTCCCTAATAGTTGATAAAAGTTCACCTAGTGATGCTTATGGAATCATTACAAACAGCCAAATTTTACGAAAAATATTAGCAGAAGATGGCGATATAGAGCTTTTAAATGTTTATGATATTTATAAAAAACCAGCTTTTTTTGTTTCTTCTAAAATAGATGTAAAATATGCAGCTCGTACAATGATGGAGCATGACATTAAAAGAGTTGTTGTGACTGATAACAATGAACTAAAAGGGGTGCTTTCTGTTACAGATTTAACAGAGTATGTACTCTCTCTTGTTGATTGATTTTAATATTTATAAGTAATTTTTATGCAAGAGATATTAAAACAGTTACGAAACACTTTTTTTGAATCAATTATAAATCTTGTCCCCGTTTTAATTATTATAATAGGATTTCAATTTTTTGTATTTCAAGAAGTACCTGAAAATCTTAGCTCTATTGTTTTAGGGTTTTGTATTGTCATTATTGGAGTAACATTCTTTTTAATGGGACTGGAAATAGGTGTGTTTCCTTTAGGTAATAGCCTATCAAATGAGTTTTTGGAGAAAAAATCTCTTTTTTGGTTTATCCTTTTTGGTTTTGCTTTAGGGTTTTCAGCTTCTATAGCAGAACCCGCAATTATAGCAGTTGCAACACAAGCTCAGACTATTACAAATGGACAAATTGATGCCTTTACTTTACGGTTAATTATTGCCATTTCCGTTGGACTTATTACCGCATTTGGTGTTTTAAGAACTCTTATTGGATGGTCTATTGCAAAAATTATTATCATAGGATATTCACTTGTTTTAATTATTACTTATTTTTCACCTCCTGCTATTGTAGGATTGGCTTATGATTCAGGTGGAGTTGCTACAAATGTTGCGACAGTTCCTTTGATAGTAGCTTTAGGGATAGGAATTGCTTCAGGATTAAGAGGAAGAAGTGTACTTAAAGATGGTTTTGGTTTTGTGGCACTTGCTGCTATTACACCTATGATTAGTATTCAACTTTATGGTATTTTTGCTTTAGGGACGGACTTTGGGATAGAATCAGCAGGAGCATTGGTACAAGGAGCTGAAAAAACAAAAATAGTCATAGAGATGTCATTATTTTCAGTACTTGAGGGTTTAATACAAACTTTTATAAATATATTACCGATTATTATGACTATTGTTATTTTTCAATATTTAGTTTTAAGAAAAGCTCTACCAAATCTAGGAAGAGTTGTGATTGGATTTATCTTTTTGGTAATAGGATTATATGGATTTATCATTGGTATAAAACTAGGGCTTTTCCCTATAGGTGAGTCAATAGCAAGTAATCTAGTTGATATGAATAGTGTATTTTATATTTTACTTTTTGCTTTTTTGATTGGATTTGGAACAACTATGGCAGAACCAGCACTTGTAGCTGTAATTAAACAAGCAGATAAGTTCTCTGAAATCAGTCTTAATGTCACTATTATTAGAATTTTAGTAGCTTTGGGTGTTGGTTTTGGTATTTTGATTGGGACCTATAAAATAGTTCAAGGGTATGATATTTGGATAATTATTAGTATCTTGTATCTCTTTGTTATAATTTTATCCGCAATAGCCCCGAAGCATATGGTAGGATTTGCTTTTGACCTAGGTGGAGTTACAACCTCTGAGATAACAGTACCTATTGTTACAGCTTTTGGTATTTATCTAGCAACAAATATTGAGGGTCGTAATGTTTTAATGGATGGTTTTGGTTTGATAGCTTTTGCTTCTGTATTTCCAATGATTACAATATTGTTATATAGTATAGTTACTGAAAAATTACTAAGAAAAGCATCAACACAATAATATATGGGAACTTTAGAACTTTATCTATTAATTATAGCCTTCCTGATGCTACTAAGTGTAGTATCAAGTAAGCTTTCAGATACTTTTGGAATACCTGTTCTTTTTATCTTTTTAGGATTAGGGATGTTAGCGGGTTCTGAAGGATTATTGGGGATATATTTTGATAATGCACAATTAGCTCAAACCGTTGGTACAGTTGCCCTTATTTATATACTTTTCGGTGGTGGACTAGATACCCAGTGGAAAGTAATCAAACCTGTTTTAAAAGATGGATTAATTTTAGCTACAGTTGGTGTCTTTTTAACTGCTTTATTTGTCTCTTTGAGTGTTTACTATATTTTAGAGTTTACCTTTTTAGAGTCTTTATTAGTGGGTGCTATAGTTTCTTCTACAGATGCTGCTGCAGTTTTTGCAATACTTCGGGCAAAAGGGATTGCTCTAAAAAAAGGTTTATCTCCTTTATTAGAACTTGAATCTGGAAGTAATGATCCTATGGCTATCTTTTTGACAATTGCTATTTTACAGATTATTTTATTACCAGAAAGTAGTTCTTTAGGAGATTGGCTTGTATATTTTTTCTTGCAATTCTTTTTAGGAGTTTTATTTGGCGTAATTTTTGGAATATTAATGCCAAAAATTTTAAATAAAATCCATTTTAGTTTTTATGGGCTTTATCCTGTTTTTACAATAGCTTGGGTTATGCTTCTTTTTAGTGTTACTACTCTTCTTGATGGTAATGGTTTTTTAGCTGTATATCTTGCTGGTATTTTTGCAAATAAACAAGAGTTTGTACACAAAAAAAACTTAATAGGATTTCATGATGGATTATCATGGATTATGCAAATAGCAGTGTTTTTAACATTAGGACTTTTGGTATTTCCTTCACAGCTACCTGATGTTGCATGGCATGGATTATTAATAGCCCTTTGGCTTATTTTTATAGCACGTCCATCTGGAATATTTCTAAGTTTGATATTTAGTAAATTTACGATACAAGAAAAGGCTTTTATTTCATGGGTTGGTCTAAGAGGAGCAGTTCCTATTGTACTTGCAACATATCCTTTTTTAGAAGGTCTAGAAAATGCCCCATTGATTTTTAATACTGTTTTTTTTATTGTACTATTGTCTATATTAGTTCAAGGCACAACGCTACCTTGGATGGCAAGGTTCTTAAAAGTAGAAAAACATATAGAAGAAAAAAAACCAAGTGCTTCTCCCTTATTTTATCATACGCTCAAACAGTTTTATATTGAAGGAAGTTCTAAAGTAATTGGTCTTAGTATTGCAGAGTTGCAGTTACCATTAGATTTTTTAATTTTATTAATTAAAAGGGATGATGAATATATTAGACCAACGGGTGCTACAATATTCCAAGAAGATGATATTTTATTAATTCAGTGTGATGAAGTTACACAATATAATGAAACACTAAAACAGTTCTTTTGATGTCAAAGAATACTATTAATAATTTTAAAATTAAGGCAAAAAGAGGTTAATGCTTTTTTCTATCTTTGTGGACTGATTTTTTCCAAATATGGATAAGAAAATAGTATGCAAGCCCTGAGATAACTATAGAATAAAAAATTGCACCTAAATATAAAGGGAAAACAATATCTTGTAAGTTGTTTTGAAACCAATCTAGTGTCATATGTACATTTTGAGTCTTAATATTTAAAAAGAAACTTCCTGTTAAGTACTCTATATAATAAATAAATGGCATACTAAAAGGATTTGTTACCCAACACATAACCAAAGCCACAGGAACATTAAATCTTAAAAATGGTGTCGCTACAAGTACAGCTAACATTTGAAATGGCATAGGTATCATAGCTATAAATAACCCGATAGATACACCACGACTTACCATCTTTCTTGTTGTTGCTATAAATTCCTTGGGAACTTTATACTTTTTTAAAAATGTTTGAATTGTTTTATTATTGTGAGTACTTTTTAGTTTTTTTCTTATCATGTTAGAAAAGATTATATCTTTTTTATATTAAATACTGAGATAAAACATAAAAAAGAGATTCTTTTTTATGTTTTGTAAAAGAGGAGAAGAACTGCTAATAAGTTTCCTGTTCGCAGTATTTCCAATTGATTTTTTCTTCAACTTGTTTTGAAGTAGAACATTTTTGGCTATTTTTTTTCATTGTTGATACACTGTTGTTACTTGCAGTACAGCCAGTAAATAACCCTACTAGTATTGCAATTATTAATAAATTAAAAACTTTCATTATCAAATCCTTTTTATAAGATTTAGAAGCTAAGAAAAAAATCTTTGCTTCTAAAATTTTTAGTCAAACTCTGGTTTTGGAGTTTTATCTGTAATAACTGGAAGTTGAGGATAAGATATATTTGGTTTTTTCCCTGTTAAAGAGTTTAGGAAAGTTACAATTTGTTCACTTTCTTTATCAGATATTTTGATACCTAATTGAGTAGAACCCATCTCTTTAACTGCATCTTTTAATGACCAAATATTACCATTGTGAAAATATGGAGCTGTTTCTTCAATATTTCTTAATGTTGGAGTTTTTACCATACCGTTTGCATCTCCTACAAAGTCACCTTTTGCATAAGAGTAGTTTGCATGAATTTGGAATGGTTGCATAGTACCACCAAGACCTATATCTGTATGACAAGCAGTACATCCTTTATCAATAAATACTTTAAGACCTGTTTTTTCTGCAGCTGTTAATGCATCAGCATCACCATTTAAAAATGCATCAAATCTTGAAGGTGTAACAAGAATTCTTTCAAATACAGCAATAGTATCAGTGATAAGTTCAAATGTGATTTTTACATCATCACCATAAGCTTTTTTAAATTCTGCAACATATGCTGGCATTGATGTAACACGATCTACGACTAATTGTTTAGGAGATGCCATCTCTGGACCTGCTTGAATTGGACCTTGTGCTTGAGCTTCAAGGTGTGGATCTCTACCATCCCAAAATTGTGCAGCATTTAACACTGAGTTATAAACTGTTGGAGAGTTTAAATGGTGTGGATTTGGTGTCCATTTGTGACCAATAGCAGCACCAATTCCATCAGCACCACCCATACCAAGGTTGTGACATGTGTTACATGAAATAAGATTACTTTTTGAAAGTCTTGGATCAAAATACAATTTTTTCCCAAGTTCCACTTTACAATCAGTAATTGGATTTTTTGCACTATCTACTAGCTTTAGTACCTCTAATTTACTTTGAGGTATCGCTTTAAGACCTGAATCTTTTGCTAACTTTACAAGATTTGCATCAGTTGTTGCTAATACACTTGTTGCACTTAATAGTAAACCACTTAAAACTAAACTAATTCTTTTCATAAGAACTCCTTCTATTTGTTTGAATTATCTAAACCATACTTTAGACTTATAAAAGTATAACGCTCTAATTCTTAAATTAAACTAAATAAAGGATAATTATTATTAACAAATTAAAAATATTAAAAAATTTTTAATATTTACTATCTATTTCTATTATCATATATTTTGTATGAATTATTTACTTTGTTTTGGAGTTTTATTATACCATTTCTTGTATGCTCTAAAAAAAGAACTTGCTTCTGAATATCCAAGTAATAGTGATATTGTTGTGTAGTCCATTTTTGTATTTTTAATATAATGTTGCGCTAGTCTTTGTCGGACATTACTTAAAGCTTCTCGAAATGTTTTTGATTCAATTTTTAGATAGTTTTGGAGTGTTCGTACACTTAGGTTAAAATTACTGGCAATATATTCTATTGTAATATCTTCATCTCCAATGTTTTTTAAAATTTCTCTTTCTACTTTGCTGTACCAAGTTGTTGTTTCTAACTCCTCTAAAATTTTATTGGCTTCTTTTTCAAAATACTCCAACATAGAGGGATTTGAGTTTTTTACTGGAATATTTAAATTATCTTTTTTAAAAAAAATAGCATTGTCATCTTTTTGAAAATATAAATTTTCCCCAAAAATTTTTCTATATTCTTCCTGATTTTCTATACTTTTATGGGTAAAGTGAGTAAACTCAGGAGTAACTTTTTCCCCTAAAATTTGTGTTAAAATACTAATAATAGAACATAAATGTACTTCCGCATGAAAGCTAGGTACGGGAATAAGTGGATTTTCGTTGATATATATTGCTAGTTTATAATAACTTCCATTGTCAGAAAAGTTAAATTTTAGATGAGCACTTATGAGTTTTTGGTAATGATTGAACTTTTCAATCATCTCTTGTAATGTATGTGTATTAAGTAATAAATATCCCAAGAGACCAAGTGATTGATAAGGGATAGATTGACCTATATGTAAAGCAAGATTAGAATCACCTGTTTTTTTCATACAAAATCTAAAAATATCAGACAGTTTTTTGCTTTCAACTTTGCTATCATGTTTGGAAAGTATCTCCATAGATAGATTTACTTCCCCTAACATATCTTTTATAGAAATTTTTGTTTTTGCCTCTAATGCTCTTAAAACATATTGAAATGTCACTATTGAAACTTTTGTCATTGATACCTCTTTTTTAATATTTTCGTAAAATGTCAATAAATATTCATATTATAGCATACTAATATACCCAAATAGGTGTATAATTAATATACTAAAACAGTAGGAGAGATGATGTCAAAGAATGAAATAAGAGTTGATGAAAGTTATATATCTTTTAAAAATATAAATTGTTTTGAAAATGCGTGTGTAGTTATTGATAATATGTTAAGAGTTTTAGAAAACCCTGATAATATGAATATATATTGGAAAAAAATAGTTCCAATGATTCCAAAAGCGTATTATACAAGAGATCCAAAAGATGATGAAAAAGAAGCATTATTGTATCTTGTTTGTTCTAATTCTTTTTATTTAGATGAATTATTTGAAAATGCTGAAGATGAGCAAGCAATTCATGCTTTAAGTAAGTGTGAACAAGAGTGTTGTTAAGAATAAGAACTCTTAACAGTTCTTATTCTTATTACAGATGAAGATATTATGCCATAATCTCTTCAATAGTAATATAATCACCAACTCTACCAGTCATTTGTTCTACATCTGTGTTTACTGGAAGTGTTTTTTTACCTGGAGTCCAACCTGCTGGGCAAACTTCACCTGTTTTTTCTGCATGTTGCCAAGCTCTTACTTGTCTTAAGAACTCATTTACATTTCTTCCTACCATTGGAGCTTGAACCTCTTGTGCTACTACAGTTCCTTCTGGATTGATTAAAAATCTTCCTCTTAAAGCGATTCCTTCCTCTTCAATCATAACACCAAAAGCTCGACTAACTGCACCTGTCGAATCAGCACCGATTGTAAGTTGTAAACCTTTTAATAATGGCTCAGTCTCAACAAATCTTTTGTGAGAAAATTTTGTATCTGTAGATACTGCTAAAATCTCAACACCAAGCTCTTGGAACTCATCATATTTTGCATTCATAGCTGCTATTTCTGTAGGACAAACAAATGTAAAATCTGCTGGATAAAAACACACTACTGACCATTTACCTTTGTAATCTTCACTTGATACTGTTTCATAGTGACCTGTTTTTGCGTTGTACGCATCCATTTTAAACTCTGGGGCTTTTCTTAAAACTAAACTTGAACTCATATTATTTTCCTTTTTTTCTATATTATTTTCATTGTTAGAAACTACTGTTTCAATACTCGCATCAATTGTATTTTCTTCGAAAATAGCATTGTGCTCTTCTATTGGTTTTGCACCTGTATCGCAAGCCATATTATTTCCTTTATCTTTTAAAGTAATGAAAGTATAACTAAAGGAAAATAATTATCCTTTAGAATATATAATTATTATATCTTATTAAGATTATTATAAGGTGTAGTTTAAAATATATGATTTAGATGAAAAGTAAAAATAAGCCTAAACAAAGTATAAATAGTAAACTTCCATATTCAAATAGTTTTGTTAAAGTTGCATTTGATGAGGATTTTTTTCTTACATTTATGCTTAAGTATGCGGTGACAAAGATAATTAAGCTCATTCCTAAACTCATAAATATAGCACTTAAAAATCCAACATAATAGATCCCAAGTCCAAATGTAAAGATAAAAATAGTAACAGTTCCAGGGCAGGGTACAATCCCAGCTGCTAAGATAACTCCTAAGTCTTCACTTTTTGTATTACAGCCACTACATCCACAGCTAGCATTATTAGGATTGTGTGTGGTAAATGACAGTTTATTTGTAGTCTTATATTTTTTAAAGATAAGATACGAAGCTATAGCTATAATAATAATAGCACTTAGTTTTGAAGCCACATATTCTATATCGGTTAAAAAGCTAATAAACAATAAATTTAAAACTAAATAGATAAATACAGTAAGTAAAAAAGCACTAAAAGTATGGACAACCCCTATAAGTAAAGAGATATTAAATGCTTTTAATATAGAACGATTTTGGCTTAAAAAATAGCTTCCCACTAAACTTTTCCCATGACCAGGTCCAAGGGCGTGTAAAACACCATAGATAAATGAGAAAAATAGTAGCCAAAGATAAGAACTTACTGAGTTGTTTTCTTTGATGTCATTTAAAAGTGTTTGTATTTTATCTTTATAAATTTTTAGTTGTTGTGAAAGTTTTTCTAAGTAAGTTATTGATGGTGTAAGTTCTGGTTGTTTAATTTGTTTTTTTTGTATTATTTGTTTTGGTTCTTTGATATTTTTTTCTTTTGGCGGAATATTCTTTGATAGAATTGTTGAGTCAATAAAAGTGATTTTAGCAAGATGTTCAAGTGGTTCTATTTGGTATTTATTTTTATAGTTTTCTAAAATAATATCTTTTAAAATAAAGTTAAAGTTTCCTTGTTTATCATTGAATTCTACACGAAGTGTATGGTTGTTTTCTAAAATAAAATCTGCATCGAAATCAAATATATAATACATAGTATCATCTTCAAATACCATTTTTTTAGAAATAGGTTTTATCTCAACTATTTTATCTGATGTGAAATGTCTTTTTGAATAAGTTATTTTTGTAAGATAGTTAAAAATATGGAGATAATCTTCGAGAGCTTTTGTAATAGCATCTTGTTCATCTTTATCAAATTTGCCATTTTCATTTAAATCATATTGAGTAAGGCTTGTGGTGAATTTTTCATCAAATTTCCACTTAATTTGAAAGTGTGTTTTAGTTGGTAGTGTAGATACTTTGGTATCTACATTTACCATGGGTATATCCATTTGACATAAAGTACAACTAAAACTAGTTGTACTAAAAAAAAGTGTTAATAATATATATAATAAAAATTTATTTGTTCGCAATAGCATTCGCTAATTGTATCAAATTTTCACTCCATTTTGGGTTAAGTGGGCTTACTTTTATCACAGGTATTCCTACTTCTTTTGCTATTTGAGTTGCTACTTTATCACTAAATTCAGGAGCTGTAAAAACTGCTTTTACTTTTTCCTCTTTAGCTTCCTCTATTAGGTGTGCTACTTGTTTTGGTTTTGGATTTTTACCACCTGCTTCAATAGCTATTTGTGTAAGTCCATAATCTTTTGCAAAATATCCCCAAGCTGGATGAAATACCATAAATCTAGTTCCAGACGGTGTATCTAAAAGTATTTTTTTGATTGTTCTATCTGTTTTGTTTATATGCTCTAAAAATTTCTCATAATTATTTTTATAGTATGTTTCATTTGATTTGTCTATTTTTACTAAATAAGTATAAATATTTTTAGCTATTATTTTTACATTTGCAGTACTTGTCCAAACATGTGGATCTAATGAACCGTGTTCATGTTCGTGTGCTTCATGTTCGTGTGCTTCATGTTCGTGTTCATCATGGTCATGATCTTCGTGTTCATGTGCTTCATGTTCGTGTTCGTGTTCATCATGGTCATGATCTTCGTGTTCATGTACTTCATGTTCGTGTTCGTGTTCATCATGATCGTGTTCTTCGTTCTCGTGTGCTTCATGTTCATCTTCATCATGATGGTGTTCAGCCATTGGTAATTTTTCAATACCTTTTGCAATATTTCCTATTTTCATCTTTTTGTTTTGATTTGCAAATTTTGGAAGCCAAGCCTCTTCAAACTCTACACCAATCGAAAAGTATATATCAGCATTTGATATATCTTTCATTTGTGATGGTTTTGGATCGTAAGTGTGAGGTGAACTTCCTGGTTTTACCATTAAAGCTACATTTACTTTATCTCCACCAATTGCTTCAACAAAAGTTTTTTGAGGTAATACACTTACTACAGCATTTACATTTGCATATAAAAAACTTGTAGCTCCTAAAATTGTTGTAACTAGTAATTTTTTTACCATATTTTCTCCTATTGCAACTTAGTTGCATAAATATTTCAGAAGTATATATCAATAAATCTTAAGTGAGACTTAGTTGCATCTAATAAAAGATTACTCTTTTATTAGATGCTCATATTTCCTATCAGTTAAAAGTTTCATAAAAGCTACTAAGGCTTGAACTTTTCTTTCAGATAGTGGTTTTCCTACAGTTAAGAGTTCCATATCATCTTTGGCAACTTTTACTTCTGGTTCATCCCAAGGTTTTTTTGTTTCTGGATTGATTGTATTGTTTTTATTTGTATATTTATCATAAAATTTTACAACAGTTGCTAAGTCTTGAAAAACTCCATTGTGCATATAAGGGGCAGTGATAGCTATATTTCTAAGTGTTGGTACTTTGATTTTTCCATCATATTGTTTTGCATGTGGTAAGTTTTTTACATCTGGATTTTGTAAGAGACCGTGGTCTACGAAAGTATTTGGGTCCACTACATTTTTTTCCATCAAAGCTTTGTTTTGAGGTACACCTATATTGTGATATTGGTAGTTTGAAAAAGTCTCTTTAGGGGCATCTTCAGTTTTTAGCATATGACACGAAGCACAATTTGTATTATTGTTACTAAAAAATAGTGTTCTTCCTAAATCTTCAAGAACAGTTAAGTCATATTCACCTTTTAAAAACCTATCATATTTACTATCAAAAGGGGCAAACTGTTCTGTTGTTTCAAAATTTGCAATAGCTTGTGCCATCATTGAGTAGGCTTTTTTACTATCTTTAAAAATATCTTCTCCATAAATATTTTTGAACTCTTTGTTGTATGTTGGACTTTTTTGAAGTCTTTTTACTAAATACTCTTGTGAGGGCATTCCCATCTCAACTGGATTCATAGGAGGACCACCTGCTTGTCCTTGAAGAGTATGTTCCCTTCCATCATAAAACTGACCACCGATATATTGTTTTTTCTTTTTATCATAGTGGAATTTAGGGCTAAACATAGCATAACTAGCTGTTGGAGTATTTCTATCTCCGATACTTTTCCCATCGTCTCCTAAGCTTCCTGCACCCTGTACACCATTGTCCCTATTATCTACAAAACCATGTTGTGGATTATGACAGGTTGAGCATGATTGGGTTTGATGTTTTGAAAGAATAGGGTCAAAAAAAAGTTTTTCCCCTAAAGCTATCTCTTGTTTTGCTTTTTCTTTTGCTGTTTTTGTATCTATTTGATTTGAGCCACAACCTACAAAAAGTGCTAGTGTTGTAGCAACTGATAAAGTGATTTTAAATTGTTTTTTCATATTTTTTTCCTAATTTTATAAATGGTGTAAAGAGAAGATTTGATATTGTTTGAAAATCTTTTATCTCTACTCCAAATTTTATTTTTTCATTGTTTTTTATATTTTTTGAGAGTTGTAAAGTTCCAAAAATTTTATCCCAGATTGCTAGATATCCACCATAGTTTTTGTTGTAGTATTTGGTACTATGATGAACTTGATGTGCAAATGGTGAGATAAAGATATTTTCTACTATTTTTGGGTATGAAAGTTTGATATGTGAATGTCTTAAGTTTGAGCCCATTAAAGAGAAAAAGAATAATATTACATTCACACCAACTATTTCAACAACACCAATCATAGCACCAAAAAAGTATATAAATACACCACTAACAACTCCAATACTTAAAGAATATCTTAATGCAAACAGAATGTTTTCAATAGGATGTATTCTGTAAAAGGTAAGTGGATTTAGTACTTTTGCACTATGATGTACTTTGTGAAACTCCCAAAGAAATGGAATAGTATGCAAAAATCTATGTATCCAATATCTTGTAAAATCACTTACTACAAAAAGTGTCAGAGTAAATAGTATCATCACTTCACTATAAGAAAAATATGTGATTTTAACAAACCCATAATTTTCAAGTAAAAGTTTATAAGTAAAGAGTGTTATTTCTTTTGCACTTATAATTATTGGTAATATCAAAAGTGTTTTGATAAAAAATGAAACTATGAAATATTTATAGTCCAATAGAGCACTTTTATGAAACCAAAGTTTAGAGTTTAAGTTTATCCGTCTCTCTTTTTTGTGTAGTTGAAGATATACAGCTGCTATAAAAATTGATGAGAGTATATAAACCCAATAGATTCTTTTATTTGGGCTAAAAAGTGCGATAAAAGAATCAACTAAACTAGTTTCCATAAATCAATCTCCGTCCGCATCCAAGATTTTTGCAGTTACTTTTAACTCATCAATAAGTGAAATATAATAAGCAATATGGAGTTTTTTGAGGTTTTCATACAACTCTTTTGTATTTGTTAAATCATCATTTGTTATATTGCCTACATTTTTTAAAGCATTGTTTAAATATCGTGTTGTTTCATTTAACACTTTGGTTGCACCATAAGATTGTAAAGTATCTCCAAAGTTTTTAAAGTTTTGTTCATCTAAAATAGTTTTGTGTGTGTGAAGGATTGAGTGTATTGCTAAGACACTATTTTTACTAATACTATATTCAGCTCTTGAATTATCAGGTTTATCTTCATATTTTTTTGTAAAACCAGCAGTATCTCCAACTCTCCACTCTGTAAGTTTATAAGAGTTTTCACTTAAAGAATTTAAGATAATAGCATTTGCAGCAAGTTCATCTTTTAAAAATTTCTCTTTTTGTTCTAAATAACCATTATAAATATCACGCAGATTAGTTTCCATAGTTTGTAGTATGATAAGTATAATATCTTTAATTCTTTGATTGTGAAGATTTTTTGTAAATAAGATATATTCTAAAGCATTAATAGTTTTATGTGAGTTTTTATATAAACTTATTTTTAAATCTTCATCACTAGCTATAATCAAATCAAGTTGCTTTTTTATATCTTCATTTCCTTGATGAAAAGTATCAATATATCTTGGAGTATCAAGATAATTGTCATCTAAATCTCCTAAAATATAAAAAGCTTCAACACTTTTCCAACTCTTTACAATATTTTTAAAATCATCATCAACCATATCAAACTTATTTTCTTTGATATGTTTTTGTAAAGTTGTAATATCTTCTATACTTTGTTTGCTATTTTTTAAAATAACATTGTCATACAAAGAGGTTAAGTTCTCATTTGCAAATAATGTATTTATTAAAAATACAACTCCTAATATCCATCTCATCTATAATTCCTTTATATAGTTTATAATTTTATTTCGTTGCTCTTTAGATAAACTCATAAACTCTTTTTTTATCTTTAAAGCTTCTCCTCCATGCCATAAAATAGCTTCTTCAATAGTTTTTGCTCGACCATCATGTAAAAGTTCAGGCTCTTTTTGTAAAGTTAATTTATGTTTGCCTATTCCCCAAAGAGGAGCTGTTCTCCACTCTTGTGCTGTTGCTTTAAATTCAACTCTTCCATCACTTAAACCCTCACCCATATCGTGTAGTAACATATCTGTAAATGGTTTGATTTTATAACCACTTGTAAGACTAAAGGAAGGTATGTGACACTTTGTACACCCGACTTGTGCAAATAGTTTCTCCCCTTCCATTTGAGTTACGGTTGATTTTGGAATTTTTAAGTTCTTTAGATAAAAAGCAATAGCTTCAAGTCTATGCATTGGTAAATCAAAAGGTGAATTGGCTCGTAAAGTATCTCCTTTTGGAGCTTTAAGACAATTTTCTTGCATATCTGTACAGTTTTCATTTGAAAATAGGGGAGTTGTTAAACTCATATCATTATGTGCTGCTGCTGCACTTTGATGAAGCACGGAAGGTGCTGAGGCTTTATATGTATATCTTCCAACTTTAAAAGTTTTATCTTTTGGACTATATACAATATTTGCTTTTCCAGATATTCCATCTTTATTTTTATCATCTATATCTTCATTTTCTAATATTTGTTTATCAGTTATTTGTTCTAATAATCCAAGTCCTAAAAGAGCAGGGGCAAGTCTAGAGGATAAAGATACATTTTTATCTAATTTTCCATAGTTTAAATTTGTAAGCTGATTGTCAACTCCATGAAGTGGTTGTTTTAAAGTCACTTTCTCTCCATCTGGGTAAGTCACTTGAATATCTTTATATGCTACTAATGGTTTAGCTTCAAAAGGGACATTAAGTGAACCATTGATACTTATTTGTGAACCATAAGTTTTTTCACTTACAAAGCCGTTGTATTTAAGCATATCTTGATGTTGTTTTGAACCATTTGAGGGAATTGAAACTCTTAGAATATAAGACCTTGATATTGAGCCATTTTCATTATATATTGAACCTTTACCATTTTTTGGATGGCAGCTAATACAGGTATTTGCATTAAAAAGTGGTCCTAAACCATCTCGTGCAGTTGTAGCACTTGGTGCTTCTACCCAAGGGATTCTATAAAAACTTTTACCTTCGATGAACTTATCTATTTGTTCATTATTAAGACCCATAATTTGTTGTGAGAAAATATGTTTTGAATTGTTTTTTGTAGTATATACTTTATCAAGTTTTTCTTGTGTAGTTTCATTTGATAAAAGTGCAGTGGCAAAAACCACTGTACTTAAATATAGAAAACTATAACTTAGTTTCTTCTGCATCTGTAACATCTTCTACTGATAGTTTTATACCATTTGCACTAGCAACTTCTACCATCTTATCACCTAATTTTCGTAACTCATTTTTAAGTTTTACGATTACTTTAGTTTGTGGATCTGTTGGGTGGATTTGGTAATCAAAATGTCTACTTGTTTGAGCTATTGCATTGATTGATTCAATTTTTGTCTCAATTTGTCCAATAAGTTTTAAAATTTCCATTTTTACTTCAGGACTTAGAGCATCAATAGGAGCTTTTCCATAATCTACACCTTTGTATGTTCCCATAAGAAGGTTTTTGAAACCTTGATAATTTGTAGCTATATCTCTATGTGTATTATCACTAAAACAACTATGCTCATCCTCTTCACTAGGAGTTAATACTGCAACTGCAATTCTCTCATTTGCAAGTTCTGATTTGATAAATACACCTAATCCTGCAAAAATTTGTTTTAATGCTTCATTTGAATCAATATTTTTACTACTATCACTATTTAGACCTAAAATTGCTGCTCTATAGTTTGTCATATCACCAGCTTTCCAAGCATTTGAAATAATAGTTAAATCATCAACAATTTTTTGAGCACTAGCTTGTAAATATGCTAGTCTTCTTGGTGCATTTTTATCTGCAGTAAAATCACTAAGAGGTCTTTGACCTGCTGTTAAAGCTCCTTTTGTAACTGAATCTTTTACAAAGTTACTATAATCTTGATCTTGTCCCCAAAGTAAAAACTCAACTGCATGGTATCCTGTAGCAACATTTGCTTCTCCACCATTTTCATTAAGTGCTGTGATTGCATCAACTGTGATATTTGTAACATCTACACTTGAACTTTCTTCTCCACCTGGGTTGAATTTTCCTTTTGTATCTATGATATTTCCTGATGTTTTAGCGCCTTTTGCATCAATAGTATAATCAATCATATTTTCATCTAACGGCCAAGCATTAATTTGACCCTCTAAAGCACCATAAGTATCTGCAACCCAACCTTCTTCTGCGTCAATAGGACCATTTGAAAGTCTAAATGCTTCAGTTAATCCATAAGATTCTCTTGATATAAGCCAAGCAGCTTTTGCATTAGCTAAAGTATTTTCAGTAGGATTTTTGGCAAAAGCACCTACAGCATTTTGTAATAGTTTTGCATCATTGAGTGCATCTTTGTAGTTATCATTTGCAATATTTGCATAAGTTTCTAAAAGAGATGGTTCATTGTGTACTTTTGCTGTTGATGGATTGTTTGCTGTACAACCACTTAATGCTAAAATTGCAGCAAGACTTAATCCTGAAATCATTGTTTTTGTAGTTTTTATCATTTAAAAATTTCCTTATTTATGTTATAATTCAATTCAATATTTTATTGAACACCATTTAGTTAAAGATGTATAGTTTGACCGCTTTCATCTTTAACTTTATTTTTGTTGTACTTTAAAGACCCTCCCTTTATGCTTTTAAATTTTGTTTATATCTACCGTAAGTGCCATTTATTTTTGTATTCTTTTTTATAAAATTAACGAAACGCTGTAATAAGTTCATCACTATTATCTCCTTTACAATAGAATAAATAATTGAGTATTATTATATTAATATTCATTATCAATATAGAATAATATTATAATCTATCTTAATTATATCTTATAATGATAGTTGTTATCACTATTATAAAAAGAAATTTTTTATAGCAACTTTAAGTAAAAAATAAATATTATAAACCAAAGTGCAAATAGGGATTGATTGTTGCATATAAAGAGTTATAAAATCTATGAGGAGAGAGTATGAATCATTGTAGTTTTGGTTTAAATGACCATAAACCATTTTTAAAAGAGGAAACACATCACTGTCATGAGCATGAACATGAATCACATACTCATGATCATCGAGGAGCAGATAAAAAAGTTCTCAAAATAGCACTTGTGATAACATTTATAACAATGTTAGCAGAGTTTTTTTATGGATTTTTATCTCATTCTCTTGCCCTTATATCAGATGCAATTCATATGTTTACCCACTCTTTTGCACTTATTATCTCACTAGTAGCAATCATAATAGCTAGTAAAGAAGCACCGATTAGTAAAACTTTTGGGTACTATAGAGCAGAAGTATTAGCCGCTTTTATTAATGGAATCACTATAATACTTTCTATTTTATGGATAGTGTATGAAGCAGTAGATAGATTTTTAAATCCACAAATTATAGATATAAAAACAGCTATGATAGTAGCTGTCATAGGACTTGTTGTTAATATTGTTACAGGTGTTATTTTAATGCAGGGAGACAAAAATAATATTAATTTAAAATCTGCATTTATACATATGTTGAGTGATGCCTTATCTTCTGTTGCTATTATTATTGGATATATTGTGATTGCTTTTACAAATTGGTATTTTATAGATATTATATTGGCAGTTTTAGTTGCTTTTGTTATTGGAAAATGGGCAGTTGATGTTTTGAAAAATTCTATTAATACCTTAATGGAGAGTTCTCCTGTAAATTTAGAAGAGGTACAAAAGTTTATTGAACAATATGAAGAGGTAATTGAGTTACATGATGTACATATTTGGGAGATAACACAAGATATGTATAACATGACAGCTCATGTAAAGATAGACAAAACTTCACTAGAAAATTATGAACAACTTTTACAACAGATAAATTCAAAGTTAAAAGAAAAATTTAAAATTGTACATACTACCTTTCAGTTTGAATGGTAGTATTTATCTATTTACCCGTATCCCTTTCATAGAATTTGCTAAAAGTCCTATGGTTGTACCATTGTGCAATACAGCAGTTGTAAGTGGTTTAAAAAGTCCAATAGTCGCACCAACTAAGATAACACTATTGATACCTACGGTTGCATTGAAGTTACTATTTATAAGTTTCATTGTTTTTACAGATAACTCTTTTACTTCAACTATAGCTTCAATATCATCTTTTAATAAACCTATATCAGCTGTAGCTTTAGCTATATCTGCACCTTTACTCATACTAATACCCACATCAGCACTCATCAATGCAGCCGCATCATTGATACCATCTCCAACAAAAACTACTTTTGCACCAGAGTTTTTGAGCTCTTTTATGATTTGCGCTTTTTGTGTAGGTTCCATAGAAGCATACACTTTATCAATACCCAACTCATCAGCTAATTGTTGTGCTTTTGATTGAATATCACCTGTGAGCATAACTGTTTGTTTTACCCCTAGTTTTTTGAGTTTTTCAATCATATCTTTTGCATTTTCACGCACTTTATCTCTCATACCGATAGTTCCGAGTAATTTATCATCATAACCAACATAAAGGATAGTTTTACCATCTAAAAGACATTTTTCAATATCTTTTTCATGTTGTGAAAAATCTATTTTTTCATCCTCTTCTAAAAAGTGCCTACTTCCTATTACTACCTCTTTATGATTTACTATAGTTTTTACACCATGAGCTACTATAAATTCAACCTCTTCATGATGCATATGTACAAATCCTTTGCTTTTTGCAGCTGTAACAATCGCTTGTGCTACAGGATGAAAATAATGCTCTTCAGCACTAGCAGTGAGATTTAAAATATCCTCTTGGCTCCAATCTTTATGAAAAGATTTTATTGTTTCAACTTCTAGTTCACCATGGGTTAGGGTTCCTGTTTTGTCAAAAACAAAGGTATCGGCATCATTTAAGGCTTCTATTGATTTTGCACCTTTTATCATAATACCATCTTTTCCAGCTTGGGCAATAGATGTTTTAAAAGCAACTGGAGTTGCTAGTTTTAAAGCACATGAATAATCAGCTTGTAGTACAGAAGCCACAGTTTCAAAGTCCCTACTTAAAAGATATGAAACTCCCGCAAGTCCTAATGTAACAGGAACTAGTTTGTCTGCTAGTTTTGTAGCTTTTAAACCTATGGATGACTTTTCATTTAGTGAAGTGGTTATATAGTTTTTAATTCTTGCTGTTGCTGTTTCTTCTCCAACTTGTTCTGCCCATATTTTGATACGACCATCTTCAAGTACAGTTCCAGAGATAACTCTATCACCTCTTTCTCTTTTTACAGGTTCGCTCTCTCCTGTCATTGAGACTTGATTTACTGAAGCTGTTCCACTTATGATATGTCCATCTATTGGAATTGTATCACCTGTTCCAACTACGACAATATCACCTATTTTTAAATCCTTTGTTTCTACAACTACAAGTTTTTTTGTTTCACCTTCAGTGATCTCACACCATGTTTTTTCTACATTTGGTTTAGCTAACTCTTTAATAAGGTCATCACTTTTATGAACTGTAGTTTCCTCTATATATTCACCAAGTTCAAGCATCGCATTTGTACCATTGGCTGCAAGATAATCTTTTCTTGCTAAACTTACTGCAACTGCTGTTGCTTCAAGCACTCTTGAGGTAAGCCCCTCTTGAAACAACTCTTTTGTTCCCTCTACTAAAAGTGGAGCTGTTGCGTAAGTAGTAAGTGCAAGTTTTGCTGTATCATTTGAGATAAAAGGTTCTGCAATAAGTGCGCCTGTAGCTTTATAAACCCCTTTTTTTGAAGGTTTTGCTTCCCCTATACAAGTGATATTGTTACTTAAAAAAGTATCACACACTTGCAGTTTTGTTATATCAAGTGTTTTAAGCTTTTTTTCTATTGTATCAAGTTTAATATTTTCAAATGCAAATACAATTGATTTTGCTTTTTGATTTATCCTTACTTCATTGATCCCTTTTAGGGCTAGTAGCTCATTTTTTAAGTGAGTGATATTTATCTCTTCTTTTAAAATATCACAAAAATATCTAGCTCTTTTTGAGGTACTATGAAGTAGTTTAGTTTGAATCTCCATTTATAAACTTTATTTAGCTTCTTGTTCGGCTTCTAGTTCTGCTTTTGCATCTTCCATTCTCTCTTTTAACTCTTCAATACCTGCACCAAACATATCAGCACCTTTTGCAAAAGTTTTGAAAATTGTTTTTTGAGCATTTTCATTTGTTAGTAAATATGCACCAACAGCACCTATTAAAGCACCTTTTAAAAAGTTTGTAGTATCAAATGAACCTAAAAGTGAGTCCATAGTTGTTGCTTGTGGATTTGCTTGTGTGTTAATTGGGTTTGTATTGTAGTATGGGTTTTGTTGTGTTGCTTGTGGTTGTGTTTGCATTGTTTCATTCATACTATTTATACCTTGTGCTTGCATATTAGAAGCTTGATTAATATATGGATTGTTTTGAAATCCTTGTGTTTGAGTTCCGTTTATATGTTTATTTTGCATCTTCTATCTCCATTGTTTTTTGTGATTCTATCTCTAATTTGTCATATACTTTTTGTGTAGTATAAACACCCATTGCTCCAACACTCATAGCAGTCATTGCTCCAAGAATATTTCCTGTTCCTAGGTAGTTTGCTGTTGCTATTGCTGATGCTGTTGCAATTCCACCTTGAAAAGCTACTTTAGTAGTATTATTGATAAGTTCTTTTTGAGAAATTTCCTCTTTTTTATACTTTGAATAATTTAATCCACCAGCAATAACTCCAGCTAAAACTGTCCCACTTACAAAATGTCCAGTTACACTTCTTTGATCTCCTGTATCTATTGCTATACTACTTATCATTTTTTGCCTCTATCTCTTTTTTTGTTTCTTTTTTTGAAGTTAAGCAATCAACTTTCTCTTCAACAGTTTTTTTCACATCTTTTGCTGTTTCTTTAATCTTTGTTGCTCCCTCTGTAGCTACTTCTTTTACTTTTGTAGCACCTTTAATTACTTGTTTTTTGATTTTTTTGTTGTTATTAACTGCTACAACTGCCACTGCACCTGCTGCAATTCCTGCTATAAATGGTAACATTTTATTCTCCTTCTTTTTTTTCATTCATCATTTTTACTAGTTGCATAGCACCCAGACCACCAAGTAATACTCCCCCAATAGTAGCCGTATCCACACTACTAAAAAGTTTGATTACATCTTGTTCGTTTATTTGTCCACTTGCAAACTTAGTTGCTATATTTCTAAAGTCATTTACTTTATTGAGCATCTCTGGATTTGTATTTCCTGTATTGTGTTCACTAAAATTGTTATAAATATCAGTTATATTTACATTTTCATTGGTATATTGAACTACACAATTTCTAAATGCTGGTAGATGATTGTTATAAGAAGCTGCTTGAAGTTGATATAATACATCTTGTATATCTGGATATTCCTCTACATATAATAGTAGATTATCATACATTTGTATATTATCAATCTCTGCTGCTACTCCCACTTCACAACACTCTAATAGTGTGTTTGGTAACTCTATTTTTTCATACCAGTTATCTATTGGTAGTGGTACATTGTATTTTTCAAGTAAAGGTATCAACGCTTGGTAGTGTCTTATCTCCGCTTGGATAATATTTGAAAACGGCATAACATTTCCAAAAGTTTCTATTATTTTTCTATATGTTTCATAAGCATGAAACTCATCATAAACTGCTATTCTTAATACTTGATTTAAGATTGGTTCATCGTATGATTCATCAACTCTTAATTTTACAAGTAGATCTTCATCAAAGTTTATCTCCATCTAATTTACCTCCTTTTGTAAATTTGTAATAATCTCTACAACTTCATCTAAATTTTCGCCATTGATAAGATTATCCCAACTTTGTTTTGGAAAAATATCATTATCATATTCTATTGTTACAGATGCGATTATTTTATTTATTTTTATTTTTTTAATTCCATCAATCTTATTTGATATATTTTGTATATCATCTATAGATACATCACTTACTTCAGTTTGAATTTTAGGATTTACTCTGACTCTTAATCTCCCCTTTGTATGTGATATCACTGTAAAATATGAAGCGATTTGTACTAATTTTTCTGGTGTTATTTCCAATCTTTTACTCCTTTTATCTAATTTTTCTCTTTTTATGATTTTGTCTAACTTAAAATAAACTAAGAGTTATTATCAATAGCAAGTCTTGATGAGTTTGCCATGATGCTCGTAGTATGTCCTATATGAATTGCTCCTGCTGCTGCTGGACTTAAAAGTCCAATAGCAGCAAAACCTGCTCCTATCATATTGGTACTAGTTCCTATCCAATAGTTTTGATTGACTACTTTTAAAGTTTTTTTACTTAAATCATAAAGATTTACCACATCTTCTGGGTGTGAATGGGTAATTGCAATATTGGATACCTCTATTGCAGCATCACTTCCCCCTGCTGCAAATGAGATAGCAACATCTGCTTTACTCATAGCTAAAGTATCATTCACCCCATCACCTACCATCACTACATTTTTATATTCTTTTTTTAAGCTTTCAATCGCTTGGGCTTTTCCATGTGGAGTTTGGTTTGCAAAAACTGTATCAAAGTTAAAATCAAGTGCAAAAGCATTTGCTACTTTTACTTCATCTCCTGTTACAAGAGCTATATGTTTTACCCCTTTTACCCGAAGGTCATTTATCATTTTTTTTGTACCTTCTCTCACCTCATGTTCTAAAGTGATATATCCTAAAAGTTTTTTATCTACAGCTAAATAAACTATAGTTCTTCCATCTTCAAGATGATATGATGTTTGTTTTTTAAACTCTTTTGTAGATATTTTTTCTTTTGTAAAAAGGCTTTGATTTCCTGCAATTATTGTTTCGTTGTTGTGAATTGATTGTACACCAAAGCCAGGTAAAATCTCTGTTTTAGCCTCTTGGTTGATATTGATATTTAATTTTTTTGCATACTCTACAATAGCAGTTGCTATTGGATGAGTATTTCTATATTCAGCAGTTGCAAAATATTCTAAAAACATCTCTTTAGTAATATTATCACTTAAAATAATATCTTTAATGATAGGTTTCCCTGTAGTTAAAGTACCTGTTTTATCAAAACAAAATACCTCACTTTGACTCACTTTTTCTAAAGCCTCTCCACCTTTTATTAAAATACCTTGTTTTGCACCATTTGCAATACCCGCACTAATAGCAGTTGAAGCTGCTAAAATAGTAGAACATGGACATGACATAATAATCATCACAGAAAAAGCATTTAAAAATGAACCAGAGATAAGTAGAGTTCCTAAAGTCATAGCAGAACCTAGTTTGAGTAATTTACTCGCAAGTTTATCAGCTTCAAGTTGAGCAGGTGATTTTAAAGCTAGAGATTTTTCAACATCACTCATCACTCGAGATATATAAGTATCATTTCCAATGGCAGTTACTTTGATATAAACTCGTCCTGTTTCACAAAAAGTACCAGCAAAAAGTTCAGCATCTTTTTCTTTAAATGCACTCTCACTTCGTCCATTGATTAAAGACTCATCTATCTCTGCACTTCCATCTACAATAATACCATCAACTGGTATCTTTTCACCACTTCTACTTACAACTATATCTCCTAGATTAATTTGGTCAATATCAACTTCTATCTCAACATCATCAACTAATGTATATACTTTTTGAATATCTAGTTCTATAAGGTTTTTTATCTCATTTCTTGATTTTGTAGCGATATACTCTTCTAAAAGCATACCCCCTCTTAAGATATAAATTATCTCAAAAGCAGCAGTTGCTTCCCCAAAAAGTATTGCTAAGATGAGAGTTCCACTCATAAAAGTTTGCAGTGTAAATTTTCCATTTTGCATATCTATATATGCTTCTTTAAGTAGTGGAATAGCAGCAACTGTTGCTACAACTGCAACTAGTGAAAATGGAGTAGCTGCTACTGCAATACCTAAAATATTTTCAGTGATAAAAAGATAGACACTATATGCTGTAAGGATTCCAAACTCTATTAGTTTTTTTTTAAATGTAATAGGGCTTATATCTGATTTAATATTACAAGTTACACAACCACCTTCAACACCACAAACAGCATTTGAAGCTGGGATTGATTGTGTTATAGTTGGGAAGAGGGTATTTATTTTTTGTAGTATATTTTCTAAAGTTGTATTAGAAGAGTAGGTTAAAACTATTGATTTACAGGCAATGTTTTCTCTAAAATCTACAACTATATCATGAAGAGTTTTCTCAATAAGTGATATATTTTTATCACTTTTAAATATATTTGATTTAAGTCTTACTCTATTGGTAGTGGAGCTTTTTATTACGATTTCATTCATGTGATTGACAATCTTTACAAACACCATAAAGCATCATATTATGACTTTGAAGTTTAAAACCATTTTCAATAGCAACTAACTCTTGTATCTTTTCAACCTCTGCATCATAAAATTCTACAATTTTTCCACACTCAACACATACCATGTGGTCATGATGTGATGTGAGGTTTAGTTCATAGACTTTACTCTCAAAACCATCTATTGAGATACCTTTTATTATATGTAACTCTTCAAGTAAAGCTAAAATTCTGTAAACAGTAGCAATACCTATATTGATATTATGAACATCTTTTACTTTTTTGGCTATATCTTCTGCACTTAAGTGATTGTCACAGTCAAATAATATTTTTAATACATATTCTCTTTGTACTGAATTATTGAGTCCTAAAGACTTGATAAGACCTTTAAATTTTAACATATACTCATCATAAGTTATAGTTAAATCTTTTTTCATATTGGTACCTCTAGTTTAGATATTATTTTAATTTGTCAATTATGATAATTAATATCAAAATATTATCAGATAGTAACTTTATTTAATCTTAATAGTGATAATAATTATCATAATATAAAATTCATTGATAAAGTAAGAATACGATACAATCTCAGTCATGAAATTAAAAATCAAATTTTTGTTACTATTCCCTCTTTTTTTATATGCACATCCTCATACATTTATAGACTTATACCCTATTGTAATTTCTGAAAAAAACATTATTAAAACTATAAAGTTTAAATGGGAAATGGATGACATATCTTCACAACTTCTTAAAATGGAGTTTGACCAAAATATGGATGGGAAAATTGATGAAGAGGAAAATAGCTATATAGAAAAAAACTATTTTGAACCATTATCTACATATGATTTTTATACAGATATTATGATCAAAAACATATCTATAAAAACGAAGCCAAAAGATTTCAAAGCTTTTTTTGTAGGTGATAAAGTGGTGTATAGTTTCAAAGTAGATATAGAAGCTCATAAAGATGATATTTATATTGACTTTTATGATTCAGATAATTTTGTAGCTATTGTTTTAAAAAAAGAGTTTGTAATATCATTGGTGGATTATTATATAAAAGGTGTAGACAATGATTTTTATTTTGCACATAGATTAAGTTTTAAAAAGGAAAAATAATTTGGGCAACTTATATAATGACTTTATATCTCAAATAACACTTTGGCAATATAGTTTAAATAAAACAATATCAAGTTCCATACGAGGAGCAGATGATACAAATAGTTTAGTTATGTATGCAACAGTTTTAGCTATTGCATTTCTTTATGGAGTTATACATGCAGCTGGTCCAGGACATGGAAAAGGGTTAGTTGCTTTGTATTTTGCTAAAGGAAAAAATAACTACAAAGATGCTTTTACGATAGGGTATTTAATAGCGATTGTACATGCTATATCTGCTGTAGTTATAACTTTTGTATTGTATTTTGTATTTAAAACAATGTTCCGACAAAACTTTAATCAATTTTCAAATTATGCAATGTTAGCTTCAGCTGTATTAATAATTTCAATTGGTATATACCTTATAATTAAAGCAATTATAGATAATAAGAAAAAATCAAATGATGAAGAAGAATATAATCATACAAATAAAAGTAAATATAGTATTGCTTTAAGTGTAGGAGTTGTTCCTTGTCCTGGGGTTATGACTATAGTATTATTTTGTATCTTATTAAAAAAATTTGTGTTAGGAGTATTAGCTGCTATTACTATGAGTATAGGGATGGGACTTACTATATCAGTAGTGGGAATTTTGTCTGTAGTTTTTAGTAAAAAAACAGAAAAATTTGTAAATACCAAAGGGTATATTTTAGAGATACTTAGTGGTGTATTGATAATTTTATTAGGGATTTTTTTGTTAAGTTCTGTTTATACTAGTTTTATTAATTGATATTCAACTCTATTTTTTCCATTTTGTTTTGCTTTATAAAGTAGCTCATCGGCTCTTTTCATAAGTGATTGTTCTGTATCCCCTTGTCTAAACTCTGTTAACCCAAAAGAACAAGTGATATGGTTGAGTTTTTCAAAATGGATATTAGATATAAGTTCTCTTATTTTATCTGCAAAAGCAAAAGAATCTTTTAGATTATTCATAGGAGAAAGTATCACAAATTCTTCTCCTCCCCATCGGGCAAAAGTATCTGTTTTTCGTATATGATTTTGAACTACTTTTGCAACTTCTTTTAAAACAATATCACCATAATCATGCCCATAAGTATCATTTACTTTTTTAAAATTATCTATATCTATCATAATAGCTGTAAATTTTTGCTCTTGGAATCGGGAAGCGATATTAACTAAGTCTTTTAAAGTTTCATCAAACTTAAGCCTTGAAGCAGCACCAGTTAAAGTATCTTCAAATGCAACTTTTTTTGTATCTTTTTGAAGTTCTTCAAACTCTTTATGAAGTTCCTCTTTTGTTGTTTCTTGATTTTTAATGAGATTAAATAGAGAGAGTAAAAGAAAGATATTGATTACTCCAACAAAAAAGATTTTCATAAACAAGTTATCTATCATAGATAAAATTTGTGAGTTTTGTTGTAATTGTTTTACTATTAACACATAACCATCATCATAAACTTTACCAAAAAGATATATAGAGTTTTTTTCAAATCCTTGTAGATATTCATTTTCTCCTAAAGATGCTAGTTTATTTTCAATATAGGGATCATCACTATTGTTTTTATCAAAAAATTTAAAAGTTAGATTAAATTTTATAGTTTTATTTTCCTCTTTTTCCATCAAAAGAGGAGTGCTTTTTGAAAACTCATTTATCAAATCATTTTTATCTATATAGTCACTATTTTCAATTAATATATTTTTTAATTTAGGATATGTTTTGTATATTTTTTTGTAAAAGTTATAGTGCATAACTATCCCTTTTATCTTTTCAGCTTTTATGGTGGTGTTGACATTCTGATTTTCAGTGTATATATACAGAACAGTAAGAACAATTATAACAAAGTATGCGAATAAAAATTTGTATTTTTTATTTATTGATAAAGAGGTTATCATATAAAAATCCTTGTATAAAATCAACTTTTGTATCTCTTGCTATCTCTAAATCCTCATAGGTTTCAATACCCTCCAAAATAACTTTTTGGTTTTGAGAATGTGCAAAATCAACTATGCCATTTATAATATGAATAAATGAATTATTTGATTTGACGGCTACAAGCATATCTTTGTCTAGTTTAATATAGTTTGTTTTATTAAGTAGAAAAATTGAAACCATTGAATCTTCTTTAAAAAAATCATCCATAGCAAACTCAAAATTAAATTTATTAAAAATATCTATAAGCATTGTAATATTAATATGGGCATGGGAATTTTCTACTAACTCTATAGTAAAATTACTTTGTTTTTGAAAAAAAGAAAAAAGTTCATTGACACCTGTTTTGTATCCAAATACATGAGGGTCAAAGTTTAAAAAAAGTTTTGTGTTTTTTGGTCTATTTAAAAACTGAGCTTTTTTTGTAAGGTATTCTAACTGATAAAAAAGTTTTAAGTTTTTATGACAATACCCAAATACCAAATCAGGTGGCAATAAAATATCATTATATTTAAATCTTGCAAGTGCCTCATAGGCATATATATTTTCATCTTGAAGAGATACAATTGGTTGATATTGTGTATAGAAAAATTTATTTTCTATTATTTTTTTTATTATATCTTCGGAGATAAGATATGGAGTATTTAATTTACACATAATATACCTGATTTTTAATTTTTAAAATAATATATAAAAATCTCTTAATTTACACTTAATATTGATAATTATTATCAATATAATATCACAAATAACTTATCTTTAACTTCATCAATAAACTAAAATATAAGAAATTTTTATTGTAGACTAAAACTAATAGGTAAAATAAGTGTAGTTTTTGTTTTTGGTTTAGGTAAAACTCTATGTATAAGAGACTCAACCGCTTCTAAAGCAGCATTATCTAAGTGCTTTTTATTTGATGATTTGACTATCTCATAGTGGGATAGTTTCCCGTTTGTATTAACTACTAGTTTTACTTTTGTAATCCCTTGCCAACCCATTCTTCTAGCGATATTTGGATACTCAAGATTTTCTAAAACCATATCTCTTATAATAGCAAAGTTTGTTTTTCTAAATGCTTGTTGCTGTGCTTGTTTATTGGCTACTTGCTTTGTTTTTGTAGGTGTTTTTATTTTTTTTGGTTGGATTTTTTTTGGTTCAATTTTTTTAATAAGTTTTTGTTTAGGTTTTGGCTTAGGCTTTTCTTGTATGATTGGTTTATGTTTTGGTTCAGGTTTTTTAATAGGCTTAGGCTTTTCTATTTTTTTTGGTTCAGGTTTTTTAATAGGCTTAGGCTTTGGTTTTTCAATATTTTGTTTTGGCAAAGTGATAGTTTGCAAATCCATAGAGATAGTTTTCTCTTTACTAGCTACTTTTAAAGGCTCTTCATAGATATACACAAAATATCCACCAATAACCAAACCATGTATCAAAAGTGAACCAAGTAAACTTTTTGTTGTGGTATCAAATATCACTATTTTTCTACCACCATTCCTATTTTTTCTATCCCTTTACTTTTTAGAATATCTATAATAAACACAAATTCCTCATAAGGGGTAAGTTTATCTGCTCGTATGGTTACTGTGTCTTGTTTTTTTATCTTTTCTATAGCTTGTGAGATTTTCTCTTTTGGTGTTTTGACACTATTTATGAAAAACTCTTTTTGAGTATTGATAGCTATATCAAAAGTTTTTGGTTCCATTTTTTGAACTGTAGTTCCACTAGGAAGTGTGAGTTCTATCTTACCAAGAGAGATAAAAGAGGATATAGTAAGTACGATAGCCAATAGTACCAACATAATATCAATCAATGGTACTACATTTATCCCCTCAACCCTTTTAAGCGACTTCATCTTCCCACTCACTTATAGCTAAATCAACTTTTCGTAAAAAAGCTCCATAAATTATTGTAGATGGAATTGCTACTATTAAACCAGCTGCTGTTACTTTCAGTGCAAGTGCTAGTCCAATGATTACTTTAGATGTATCCAAAGCTCCACCACTTAAACCAATATCATAAAAAACCATCATAATCCCACCTACAGTTCCAAGTAACCCAACATAGGGAGCATTTGAGCCAATAAGTGAGATGATAGTAAGATTATTTGTAGTAGCTCTTTCTATCTCATTTTTTGTTTTGTAGTCTGATATATGGATATTTTTAAAGAATATCCATCTATCTATTGTATACCCAAGTACTAAAATACTCATAAAAAGAAGTATTCCCAAAGTTCCATAATCTACAATATGTTTTAAATCTTCCAATTGCTATATCCTTTTTTATTAGAACTCATACTTCACACTAAATTTAAAATCTCTTCCCATATCTCTTCTATACTCACCAGCATTATCTTCAAGTGTTATATGTGGTGCATACTGTTTATTGGTTAAGTTTGTAATTGCTGCATAGTATGTCCACGCAGATCTTTTACTTGTTTTGTATTGTGTACTTATATCATGAGTAGCATATCCGCCTCGTGTCACTTGGTCAGAATTATCTATACCAGCAACTGCTGTTAGGGTATAATCTATACTTAATCCAGAGAAGATCTCAGCTCCAAGATTAAGAACAATCTTTTTGCTATCCCATCCACCAACTCTTCTTACAGCTAATGGTTCACCTGATTCTTGAGGTGTAGCAGTTTTTTCATTATAAACATTTGTATCTATTTGTGTATATGAAAGTGATCCAAAATAGTTATCTATAAAATATGTACCTTTAATCTCAAAACCTTTTAAAGTATATTCATAATCAGAATTATAAATATCGGTTAATGCTAATCCTGCTTCTCCAGAATAACTATATTTACCACCTGCATTTGTAAGACCTGATTTTGAAAGAATTAGATCTTCAATCTCTGTTCTAAAGATATTTGTATTAAATACGAAACCATCTGTATCTGTAAAAAGATTTTCCTCTTTTAGCTCATATCCAAGTTCATATCTTGTAGATTTTTCTGCATCTAAATCTTTTGAATATGTAGCATTGTCTCTTATGTTCATAGTCCAAGTAAAAGGAATCGTTCCACTCATTCTTGATGATTCTCCATAGTTTGCATAGATTTTTGACTTCTCATCTATATTGTAATCAAGCCCAAAGTTTGGAGAAATCGTACTATCACTAGCTTTTCCTAAACCTGTTTCAAAATCATACTTATCAAATCGTACACCATAGTTGATATCAAGTTTATTTATAGATGTTTTTCCTTGAACAAATAAGGCTTTATTATTTGCACTTGAGGGAGCATAGTGTGATGGAGTAGCTACAATACTTGTAACAGCTGCATTTGAAGTTGTTTCCTCATCTTCAACTTGTACCCCTACAGAGATCTTATTTTTTAAAGATTGGGTATCTAGGTAAAAATGGTTTTGTAGTTTTATCCCTGCAGTGTCATTTTCATATTGACTATCCGCATCTTTTCTATCTACTTCTATATCTGTAATGTAGATATTTGTATCAAGGTTGAGTAAATTTCCACCACTATAATTGTGTTGTAAAGTATAATTTGTAGTGGTTGAGACTATTTTTTCTAGAATAGCATCAACTGGTGTAGGTCCTTTATCACTCCCATCTTTCCCCCATTGCATATCTCCACTATTTGTATTTCTATTAAATGATATTTTTAAGTCATGGTTATTAAGATTATCAAGTGTGAATTTTAAAAGATAGTTTCTATCTTGATATGCTGTTGCATACATCTCATTATTTTCCCCATCTTTATAGTTATCACTATTAACTCCTGAAATAGAAGCTACAACACCATAGTGTTTATCATATACACCATACGCTGTTAAGCTTCCTATTTTGGAGTGGGTATTTGTGTTGTATCCAATTTTTGCAATACCACCTTGGTTTTTCCCATTTTTTACAAAATCTTGTGCATCTTTTGTACTCATCTCAACAGAACCACCCAAAGCTCCACCTTTTGAAGCATCAGGAGCCGTTTTTACATTTACTACTTTTAAAAGATCTGGATTTATCCCTATCTCATTTCCTCTATGTTGGAAGATATTTGTCCCTTGAGATGCTCCATCAAGAGTCATATTTAAAGTTGAACTCTCAACTCCTCGTACATAGATTCTTTTTGCATTTGAAGCACCACCACCTGCAACATTTATTGATGATTCTTTTTTCATCATATCAAATATTGAGTTTGATTGTCGTTGCTCTTTTACTTTTAGATCCATCTCAATTGTATTTGTTTCTTGGATTGCTGTTTCGTTTATACTTACTGTACTTAATTCTACTTCACCTAAAAGATAGCATGGGACTATCAGTGAAATTGCTATTTGTTTTTTATTCATCTGTATCTTTCCTAGTTGTGATTTGCAATTGTTTTTGCCATTTTAATAAGATTATCTCCCCAGTTTGCTGCTAGTGGAGACTCTTGTATCACTTTTATATTTAGCTCATTTGCTAATGCTGTTGCAGCTTTTGTTGAAAATTCTTTTTGCACTATAATTGCTTTTATATTCTCTTTCTTTGCTTCTTTTATAATTTTTATCATCGCTTTTGGTGTCGGTTCTTTTCCCTCTTTTTCTACAGGAAATTGAACAAGTCCATAATCTCTAGCAAAATATCCCCAAGCTGGATGAAAAACCATAAATTTTGCATTGCTAGGAACATCTATTAAAATTTTATTAATAGTGTTATCTACTTCATTAATTTCATCTAAATAGTTTAGATAGTTTTTTTTATAAAACTCTTGATTTTTACTATCAATTAAAGATAGCGTTTCGTAGATATTTTTTGCCATTATTTTTACATTAAGTGGACTTATCCATGTGTGTGGGTCTGTTTTGATAATTGTTCTTGCTTTTTCTTCACCTTTGAGATGTTTATGTTTCTTCATCGTTATAAACTTTATCCCTTTTGTCATAGGGACAACTTGCATATTTTTATTTTGAGAAGTAAATTTCTCAAGCCAAGCATTTTCAAATTCTATTTGAATAGGGAAATAGACTTGAACTTTTGAAAGATTCTCCATTTGTGAAGGTTTTGGTTCATAAGTGTGTGGAGATTGCCCTGGTTTGACTAAAGTCATTACATTTACTTTATCTCCTCCAATTTTCTCTACAAATGTTTTTTGAGGTATGATACTTACAGCTACATCTACTTGACCAAGTAAATAGCTAATAGAAGTAAGTAAAAATAGTACTAGTTTCATTGAAATCCTTTTAGTGCAACTAAGTTGCATATAATTTTTGAAATAATAACTTTTTTTCTTTAAATGCAACTTAGTCGCATTTACTTTCATGTTGTTCTTATTAATATCAAGTTTGTAATCAACGTGTAACTTTAGAGTATTATTATTCCCACAAAATAAAAAAAGGAAAATTATGAATAATAAAACTATTCTAAAAAGTTTAGTCTTTACATCGGTAATAGGTTTGACATTTTCAGCATGTACAATTGCTCCAGAGGTACCAAGCGTTAATAAAAATGGACATAATGAGGTCTATTTTAAACCTGTAGCTGCACCTACAACAGATGCACAAAAGAAAAATATTATCACTTCTGAAGAGGTTGTAATCAATGGAACAACTCATAAAATAGGATGGCATACAATTGCCAGAACAGGTCAAAAACTTCCAAGCTTAGATGGTAAGACAATGGAAATTTTTGGACAAGTAAAAAATGAATTAGGTTTACCAATTAACCACAAAGATGGTAGCCCATTTGTATGTAAAACAAGTAAAGACGGTTCAGGACCAGATCATACTACACTTCATGAAAAAGATGGTAAGTTTTTTGCTATTACTCAATTTGAGTGTGGACCAGGTGCTATTTATATTTCTAGATTAGAAAAAACTAAAGAGGGTGGATTTAAAGCAGTTGCTACAACTCATATCTCTCAAGCAGAGTATGAAGGTGGATGGGTTCATTGTGCAGGCGTGAAAACACCTTGGGGATCACATCTTGGAAGTGAAGAGTATGAACCAAATGCAAAAAAAGCAGACAAAGATGAATATTACACAAATTTTGATTTATATTTTAAAGAGGGAAAAAAAGCATTAAATCCATACTACTGGGGATGGACTCCTGAGGTGACAATTACGAATTCTAATGGCGATACTGAATATGTAAAACATTATTCTTTAGGGAGATTTGCTCATGAGTTATCATATGTTATGCCAGATGAAAAAACAGTATATATGACTGATGATGGTACTAATGGTGTATTATTTATGTTTATTGCAGACAAGCCACAAGATTTAAGTGCGGGTACACTGTATGCTGCAAGACTATATCAAATGAGTGATAAAAATGGTGGAGAGTTTGATGTAAGTTGGATAAATTTAGGACATACAACAGACAAAACAATAGATGCCTTTTTAGATAAAAAACCATCATTTGATGATTTATTTGAGTATGCTATTGGAGATAATGGTCAATGTCCAAGTGGATTGACTTCTATAAATACAACTGCAGGATTTGAATGTTTAAAAGTTAAAGATGGTATGGATATACTGGCTTCGAGACTAGAGTCAAGAAGATATGCTGCATTAAAAGGTGCTACAAGCGAGTTTAGAAAAAAAGAGGGTGTTACTTTTGATAAAAAAAGAAATAATCTTTATGTAGCGATAAGTAGAATTCAATATGGTATGGAAGATTATAAGAAAAAAGGAAAAGAAAATTCTAAGTATGATATTGGTGGAGGAAACCATATAAAACTACCTTTAAATAGTTGTGGAGGTGTTTACAAATCAGATGTTAGTGGTGGACATAAAGATACATCTTCTAAAGAGATTGCGAGTAAATATGTGATGACTAACTTTAAAGGTGAAGTGATGGGAGAGATGAAAAAGTATCCACAAGATAGTGAGTTTTCTGGTAATAAATGTTCTATTAGTGCAATAGCTGAACCAGATAACTTAACATTTATTGATAAATCAGATGTTTTAATTATAGGGGAAGATACAGGGGCACATCAGATAGATTATATCTGGGCATATAATGTTCATACTAAAGATATTACAAGAATCTTAACAACACCGTTTGGTTCAGAAACTACATCACCATTTTGGTATCCAAATATTGGAGGAAATGCATATATGACAGCAGTTATTCAACATCCATTTGGTGAGTCTGATAAAGATAAAAAAGACTCTCCATCAGATATAGAATCATGGGTTGGTGTTGTTGGACCATTTCCAGCTTTTGAATAATCAAATTAAACTAGATGCAGGTTCTTCTGTATCTAGTTTATTTCAAACTACTACTTTTAAACTTTATAAACTCAAGGTCAATGTAATGTTACAACAAACTTTATTTATACCAATATTTATATCAATTTTTTTGAATACCTCTCTATTTTCAATTGATGTGAATCTTAAACACAACAAAATACTTAATGAATCAGCATATATAAGCTCCCAATGTTATACTAAAACAGAAGATATAAAAAATAAAAATCTTTTGCATAACCCTTGTTATAGTTGTCATACAAAAAATAAAGAGCCTAATTTCTCTATAAAAGATGATGATTTACAAATGGCATATGATTTTCCAACTTCAGCATTAACCAATCCTTGGAAAAATCTTTTTAAAGATAGAACAAAACAGGTTGAAAAGATAAGTGATGAGGCGATATTAAAATATATAAATTCAAATAATTATTCTAAAAATAATCAAATAATATTAAGTAATAAATTAAGAAATATTCCACAAAGTTGGGATTATAATAATAATGGCAAATGGGATGGATATATTCCAGATTGTAACTTTCAATTTGATGAAGAGGGTTTTGATAAAGATATAAATAATAACTATTCAGGTTGGAGATCTTTTGCATATAGACCTTTTTTAGGTACTTTTTGGCCTACAAATGGAAGTACAGATGATGTAATAATAAGGCTAGATAAAGTATTTATGCAAGATAAAATAGGAAAATTTAACCTTGAAGTTTATAAGTTAAATTTGTCAATTGTAGAATCTTTGATTAAACAAGCAGATGTTGAGATTGATTTAACAGATGAAAGGAAATATGGGTTTGATATCAATCAAAATGGAAAACTTGATATGGCTAAAAAGATTGTTTTTAAATGGGTGCAACCAAAATACAATAGTCAAACTTACAAAATATCTAATTTTTCAATGACATATGTTGGATACGCAAAAAAACTTTTAGAAGAAAATAAGTATTTAATAGCACCAGGATTATATCCTGTGGGTACAGAATTTTTACATAGTGTTAGATATATAGGGCTAGATAAAAAAGATAATATTGTGATGGCACCAAGAATGAAAGAACTAAGATATGGTAAAAAAATATCTTGGAAAACATATTATGAATTAAGAAATACAGGGATAGAAGAGATAAAAGAAAAAGATGATTTTCCAGATAAAGTAGATAAATTTTTAGGGAACTCTGAAATCGGTCTATATAATGCACTTGGATGGAGATATCAAGGTTTTATAGAAGATAAACAAGGAGAGCTTCGACCACAAAGTTATGAAGAAACATATTTTTGCATGGGATGTCACAATAATATAGGTGCAATTGCAGACTCTACTTTTGCTTTTCAAAGAAAGTTAGAAGGTAATCATTTTAGAAAAGGTTGGTATCATTGGACACAACAAGGTTTAAAAAATATTACTGATAAACTTTTATCAAATGGAGATACTGAGTATGTACAATATCTAAAAACAAATAACGCAGGTGATGAATTTAGACAGAATCAAGAAGTAATGAAAAAGTTTTTTATAAAAGACTGGGAAAGAGATACACAGAATATACAAAAAGATCTAGTCTTAAAACTTGAAAATCCTAATATGTATCAAAAACAATATTGGAAAGTAAAAAAAAGTGAGATTGAAAAGTTAAAAAATGATATTTCACATCTCATTTTACCAAGTAAAAAAAGAGCAATAATGTTAAATAAAGCCTATAAAGTAATTGTAGATGAACAAAGTTATATATATGGTAGAGATGGACATATAAAACCACTTATAAATGTTCACAAAGAAGTAGAATCAGGGCAGATGACTCAGCTAGAAAAAGTTTCAAATGAGTGATTTATATAACTCTTTTTTAAATACAATTATCTCATGGCAACAAAAGATAAATCTCTTTATAACAGATTCTTTTGATAAACTAGAAATGGGTGATAATAGTATGTATTTATATATATTAGCTGTTTCTTTTATCTATGGTCTTGTTCATGCATTAGGTCCTGGTCATGGGAAGATGGTAATAGCAAGTTACTTTTTAATAAAAGGTGCAAAAACGAAAGAGGCATTTAAAGCTGGATTTTTAACCTCTATTATACATACTCTATCTGCTTTATCAGTTACATTTATTTTATTTAATTTTTTTCAAAATTCTATAACTGATTATTTTCAAGAGATAAATACAAATATGTATAAAGTATCTGCTGTATTTATTATAATAATAGCTTTTTATTTACTGTATGAAACTATAAAAGATAGAAATATTGAGGAAAAAAAAATACAAGAGGAAAAAATAAAAGATAAAAACATCTTAAATATAGCTGTATCAATTGGGATAGTTCCTTGTCCAGGGGTAATGACAATAGTGCTATTTTCTATGATTTTAGGATACTACTATCTTGGAATTTTAAGTGCTGTGATGATGAGCATAGGGATGGGATTAACTATATCTTTTGTGGCTATTTTAACAACAAAAGTTAAAAACTCTAAATATAAAGAGATATATCAACCACTTTTTAGAAAAATCACCTATGTTGGTATAGGTATTCTTTTTTCTCTTGGAGTTGTACTACTTGCATGAAAATAGTAGTTATATTTTTACTGATGCTGTCAAATATTTATGCACATCCGCATTATTTTGTGGATGCTTCAATTGATATACAAAAAAGTAAAATAAGTCATACATGGTTATTTGATAGGATTAATTCAAGGCTTTTGATATTTGAGTTTGATAAAAACAAAAATAAACAGTTTGAAAAAGAGGAGCAACTCTCTTTTTTGAAAGCACATTTTGAAAAGTTGCAAGGGGATAATTATAACCTTTTTATACAAATAGATTCAGATGAACTAGTAGCAGTCCCATCAAATAGAAAAGTTAGAATTATAAATAAAAGGGTTGAAGTGAGTTTTGATATTTTATTAAAAATAGAAGAAGGTGGCGTTTTGTGTACTATAGATCCAACTTTATATTATGCATATAAATTAAAAGATGTAAATTCTATTTATAAATATGAAAGAGAAGTTAGTGAACATGACTACTGTTTAGGAGTAACGAAATGAGAATCTTTGTATTGATTTTAATGATTTTTCTATTTGGGTGGGCACATCCTGTTAGTTATACTATTGATTTAAAAGTGGAGTATGATGAGATGAAAAAAGAGATTACAGTATATTGTCAAAGCAATAGTAGAAATAAATGTGGTCTTCATAATTTCCACTTTTTAGATAAGGATGCAACTATCTTAAAAACTGAGAAGTTCCCTTTTTTAAAAAATAAGACTACTGTTCTTTTAGATAAAAAACCATCTACAATGATATTCTTTTTAAGAAAAATACCAGCTCATACATATAGAGTGATTATTGAATAATCAGATATTTGGAATAAAGAAGTTAACCCTTTATTCCATCTACTCTAGGAGTGAGTAAAAATTCCTTTGTATGTATAAAATATAATATAAAAGGGATAATCCAAAATAGTATAGATATATACATAAGTAGCATATATGCGTTTGGAAAAAAAGGTATTAAAGTTCTACATAAAGTTGCAACAATAAGTAAAACAACACTAGTAGCTATCCACCAATTTGATTTAAGAACTCTTCCTGTATGTACATGTGCAATAATAACCATAACCATAAAAAAAGATATTCCAAAAGCACCAGTAGTTAAAAAATGTCTAAATTCACTTAAATATCCAAATTCAAATAGATAAGAAAATCCTAAAACTCCATATCCTATAGCCATCATAATAACAATACTACTAAGATACCACATAAAAGGCTCTTTTAAAAGGGATTCAAACTGTAAATTATAATCATTTAAAATACCTAAAATAGCAGCACAACAAGCAAAGCCTAACCAACCTAAAATAGAATTAGCAGGATAAAAAAACTCAATAGCTGTAAATAAAATCACAGTAAATATTGCTAAATTGTATCTAAAAGGTTTCGCTATAAAAACATCATCTAATCCTTTGTGTTCTAAAATTTCGTTAATACCCTCCATATTTACCCTTCTAAGTGCTAGTAAAGTTAGTACCATAAATCCACCAAGTGCAAGATATAAAATATCCATAGAATTTATATCTATAAGTTCACCTTTAGAAGCAAAAAAAAGAGCTTGTAAAATAGTTAAAGCAACAATAGTATAAGCGATACTTGAGTGTCTTTGAAGTTTATCTAAAACAACAGGCTTAAAAGCCCATATGATAATATAGAGCCATAAAGCAATATTAATAATTCCTACAATATAGACTCCAACAATATCAATACCCCAAAAACTGATTCTTCCTGCTATCCATAACAAAATAATATTACTTAACCTTTTCCCAACTATTGGTACAAGTCCAGGGAAAAGTTCAGGAAGACCTGTAAAAATAAATCCCATCACACCAGCAACACCAACTCCAAAAAGAAGTTCATAAATATGCCAACTTAAAGGGTCATCAAAGATATTGATTACTCCACTAAACACAAATCCCCAAAGTACGACAAGAATTACCATATATAAAGGTAACAGTAAAAAAATAGGGCGAAACCCATAGGCTAAATAGGGTGGAATATTATCCTCATCGGGATAAAATTTATAGTGTTTTGTTGCATTTTGTTTTTTAATTCCACTCATTATATTGCCTTTATCTCAAATGTGTTTATTACATCACAATCGTTTAAAAAATCCTGTGTTTTATCAAAAATAAATTTGTCATCTCTTTTATTTTTCTCTTCGTCTATTGTATATGTTTTGATAATTTCTCCTGGGTCACTCTTCAAAAGTAAGATTCTGTCACTTAGTCGAATAGCTTCCATAAGATCATGTGTGATAAATAAAACACTTGTATCAAACTCTTCACAACTTTTTAGTACAAAGTCTTGTAGTTCTCTTTTAAGCCCAATATCAAGTGCTGAAAATGGTTCATCCAAAAAAAGTAATCTAGGTTTAGTAATCAAAGCTCTTGCAAAATTAACTCGCTGTTTCATCCCTCCACTTAAATCTTTTGGATATTTTATAAAGTCTTTCTCTTCAAGTCCAAATCTAAGAGCTATTTCACAGGCTTCTTTATAGGCAGTTTGATATTTTTTTGTTGTGATAATAGGGAGCATAATATTTTCAACTACTGTTTTCCAAGGAAGTAACCTAGCATCTTGAAAAGCAAATGCTGATGAGGTAAAACTATTTGTAATTTTACCTTCTGTTACATCAAGAAGATTACTACAAAGTTTTAGTAGTGTTGTTTTCCCACCGCCACTTGGACCTACGATACTTATAACTTCACCAGCTTGCAGTTTAAAATTGATATTATTTAAAATTTGTGTAAATCCAAAATAAAAATTTAATTCACTTACTTTTAATCTCTCCATGACTCAACCTCTTTTTTAATTGGTTCTAAAATAATATATTCAACAAAAAGCAAAACACCTACCATTGTCATAACTAAAGCTAAAGCAGTTGGAGTATCAAGATGACTTCTAGCAACGGCTAGTGAAGCTCCAATCCCATCATTTGCACTTAAAAGTTCTGCCATAATTACAATTTTCCAACTCATACCTAAAGCACTTACCCACGATGGAAAGAGATAGGAAAAAAGATGAGGAAAATAAAGGTCTTTACATTTTTGCCAAAAACTCAAATGGAAACTATCCATCATCTCTTTGAAATCTCCCTCTAAAGTACGACTTCCTTGTAAAGCACCTACAAAGACAATAGGAAAAGAAGCAATTACAACAGTAAACATAACAGTCATATCTCCAAAACCAAACCAAATCATAGCAAGAACTATCCATGCAATTGGGGGAATTCCTACTAAAATAGTCACTATAGGACGACTCATAATTGAAGCAGTTATAAAATAGCCAGCAACGAGACCCATAACTGTTCCTATAGCTAAAGATATTCCAAACCCCATAACACCTCTTTTAATAGTAAGGAGTAAATTTTCTATAAATTCATTTTGACTAAAAAGTGTAATCATCGTTTCTACTACCTCTTTGGGAGAGGGAAGTACAAGATCACCATATAGTTGGTTTCCCATATCCCAAAAAGCTAAAAAAAGGAAGATTGAGGAGATACTACCCCAACCACTCCATAAAAACCAAGGGAAATCTTTGATTATTTTAAAAATTGTTTTCATTTAAAATAGAGTCCTTCATCTGGCATTTTTCCACCTATTAGTTTTGGTTCTATTTCTAGAAGTACTTCAAAGAATTTTTCCAAATTTTTTTTAGCATCAATTGCACTTATAGGATCTATTTGTACATTTGGAATAGAGTTAGCAACTGCTTGGGGTGAAAAAAAGTCTATATACTCTTTTACTAAAATTCCTGCTTCATCTGGATTGCTTTTATACCAGTTGACTGCTTTTTTGTATTCCTCTTCTACTCTTGAAGCTATATGATTATCAAGTTTTCCAACTGTTGCTATAGCAGCTTGTGGTATTTTTCCTCCCACTTGAAAAACTCTTCCCCACTCTTTTTGTAAGTTTACACTTCTATAGATATCAGGAGCTATGAGTTTTAGAGGAAATGAACCTGTTTTTATCATGGCCATTGAAGTTGCAGGTTCTGCTAAAAGAACATTGTCAGCTCTTCTTAAAATAAGCATCTGCATAGCATCAGGAGGTGTTGGTGCATACTGTATATCAAAATCTTTTTTCGGATCAAGTCCAGCTTTTTTCATAATAGCTTGCAGTACGATATCAGGCATATCACTTCTAAATGGTACAACAACTTGTTCCCCTTTTAAATCCTCTATAGTTTTGATATTTTTATCTCTTGAAACTATCTCTAAAATACCCCAAATTGAGACATTAAGAAGTTTTATCTCCTCTTTTTTATTGTATAAATTTGCAGCAACATTTGTTGGAACTGCAACGATATGTGCCTCTTTTTTTAGAAGTATGGCTCGTAATTCATCTGGATTTTTCCAAAGTCTAAATTCTACTTTATTAGCCACATCATCTAAAGCACCACTTTGAATCATTTTGAAAAAAGGGTGAGAAACAGTAGCCACAGGACCCGCAATGATAAGTTTGTCCATCTTTTGTATAGCAAAAACATTGGAGATAAATAAAAATAGTAATAATAACTTTTTCATTAGAAACTCACATTCATACCAGCAAAGTAGTATCTTCCACTACTACTTCCAAGTACATCATCAATCTCTTTATCTGTTATATTATCAATACCTGCATAGAGTGATATATGTTTTGTATAATCATAGTTGATATTCCAATTTAGTGTTGTATAACTATTTGTTGTACTATTTACTATTGTCTCTGTTGGAGTGCCTCTATTGATAGTTTCTTGATAATATTGCTCACCAACATATTTTGCCCCAATTGAACTATCTATATCTTCAGTAATATTGTAAGCTAGGTTTAGATTTACTATTCTATCTGGATTAAATTCTAACTCTTCATTTGTTTGTTCATTTTTTGTTTTAAGTTCTGTCCAGTTAAATTGAACATCCAATTTACTATTAATTTGGTGTTGAAGAGCTAGTTCCATACCATAACTTTTTGCTTTGTCTAGATTTTCAAAAGTGTAATAAGTTCCTTTGTTTACTTGACTTATTAGATCTTCAATATTGTTGTAAAAAAGTGCAAAATCATATTTTGTATTTTTAATTTGACCATTGAAACCTACTTCATAGGTTAAAGTTGATTCAGGTTTTAATTCATAAGTTGTTTTTCCCAAAGTTGCATCAATTGTATCTGCTCCTCTTTGCATACCACTTGCAGTATTTTTAAAAATATAAAGTTCTCTTAAATCTGGGGCTCTATATCCTTGTGCAATATTTGCTCTTAAATTAAACTCTTTTGAGAAGTTTTTAACTGCTCCAAATTTAAAAGTTGCTTTACTATCATTGTTGCTTATATCATCGTATCTTGCACCGAAAATGGCATTAAGAGTATCATCTATTGTCCATTCATCTTGTAAATATAGTGCTTTGTAATCTACTTTTTTTTCAGTGAGTTCACTTGATTGGGTAAAAACACTTGCTTCTCGTTTCTCTTTTCTTGTTTCAACTCCAGCTGTTAATAGGTGACTTTCATTTAAAAAGTAGTTGGCTATTGCTTCAAAACTTCTCACATCAACATTTGCTGTCATACCATTTTGGGCAGAGTCTGCTTGGCTTGAATATTTCAGTTCATTCCAATTAGGTGTTGTAGTTGTGTTTTTTTTCTCATAATAACTTTTGTATCCTCTAAGTTGCACTACTAAGTCATCAGTTGCATTTATCTTAAAATCAATGGCAGTATCAAGTCTTTCATTTTTATCTTCAGAGTCTACAGGTATATTATATACTGGGATAAAACCAGTTCCTGCAGCAACATTTGATGGGTGAAAATATCCTATGTAGCTTCCATTTCTCTCTTCATCGAATTTATTAAATTCAAATCCAGCTGTTACACTATCACTAAATTCATATTCAACTCTTCCACCATAAGTTAATATGTCACTTTCCTCTTTATATGTAACATTATGAAAGTAGTTATCACTTAAGCCATTTAATTGTGCAGATAGTCCTACTGCAGCTGATGGTTTTACAGTGGTTACGCCTGTAGGTATTTGTTTTACATAAACATCTGCATTTTCTTGTTGTGTGTAAGGAGTTGTTTTTGTTTTGTTTATATAAAAGCTATAGCCTAGTTTCTCTTTTTTTCCTTTTACACTTAGGTTTATATTTTTATTTTTATCATCACCATCACTATTTTGACCATATCGTATACCAAAATCTATAGTAGGTGTTGAAGTTGGTTTTTTTGTGATGATGTTAATAATACCACCTGTTGCATCAGCACCATATAAAGTACTCATAGGACCTTTTACTATCTCTATTTTTTCTATTTGACTAGCAGGAATTCTATCTAAGTCATAAGGATTTGATACCTCTCCACTTAGTCTTCTTCCATCAACTAAAATCAATGTACCATTTGTACTCATACCTCTTATACTTACTGACGATTTTGATTTACTACTTGCATTTGGAAATGTTCCATATTGTATATTTAATCCAGAAGTACGACTTAAAATATCTTTGAGTGATTCTGCTCCCATTTTTTTTATATCTTGTTCACTTATAACTGAAACACTAGCAGCCACACCATCAATTTTTTTTTCTGTTTTAGTTGCAGATGATATTGTTACAACATCCTCTAATACTATTGTGTCATTTCCTATTAGTAAATTAGAAGCTATGATACTTAGTAATACCGTTTTTTTCATAATATTCTCCATTTTTGTATTCTTATTCGAAATTCAGATAGCCTTTTTAGGCTATCTACAGCGATAAAACTTTTTTAGTATCATAATAATCCTTTCGCGTATTTTACTATTAATGATAATCAATATCATTGACTTAAATCAAGATTTTATTTATATTTTAGATTAAATTGTGAAGTAAGTTCATATTGAATATCATGAGCTTCAAGAATGTCCACTATCTCTAAAAGCTCATTTATATCTGGTATTGTAGAGGGTCTTTTGTTTGTAAAGTGTTTATTCTCAATATTTAATTTATAGTTACGAAAATGACTAAATTTATGTATGATATTTTGACTCATAATATTTTCTTATTTAATTTAATCTAAAAGCAATTGGTAAGAGAATAGTTGTTCTACTATTTGGTTTTGGTAACTCTTTTCCATACATTGATTTTACAGCTTTTAGAGCAGCTTTATCAAGATGTTTTTTCCCTGAAGATTTAGTGATACTATATTCAAGAAGTTTTCCAGATTTAGAAATCACTAGCTTGACCTCTATAGTTCCCTCCCATCCCATCCGTTTAGCAATATTTGGATATCTTAAATTTGATAAAACCATATCTCTTATAATTGTAAAATTCGTTTTAACAAATGCTTGCTGTTGTTTTTTAGTATCATTTATTTGGTTTGTTTTCACAGGTTTTAACCTCTTTTTTGGTTGAATTGGTTCATCTTTTTTTGGTAGTTCTATATCTTTTGTTTTTTTTGTAGGTTTTGGTTCAGCCCTTTTATGAACTATTGGTTTATGTTTTGGCTCTATTTTTTTTACAGGCTTAGATTTTGCAACTATTTTCTTTATAGGTTTTGGTTCAGGCTTAGATTTTTCTATATTGTGTTTTTTAGGATGATAACTTATCAAATCAATTGAAATTGTTTTTTCTTTATCTGCTAATTTCATAGGTTCATCATCATTTATTAAGAATGCTGCTAAAAGTGTAGAGTGAAGTAAAAGAGATAAAAATATCCCTTTTAGTTCATTGTTTCTAAATATATTTTTCATATTTATTCTACAATTGTATCACTTTGAACTTCAACTATATGACCTTTTCCTGCATCGAAAATAGCAGTATAGTTTCCTGTTGGTTTTTTAAAAGTAAAGTCACTAGTTTCTGTTAACTTTCCTTCTACTATAGTTTTATTATCTTGTTTAACTGAAAATTGTGTTCCTGCACCACTACTACCATCGCTAAAACCACCTTCGCAAGTTATAGTATTATCTCCATTGTCAAAACAATACATTATCGGTGTGTGTGCAAATGCTACACTAGATAATAATAAACTACTTATTAATATATTTTTCATTTGTTTCCCCATCTTTTAATTTGACACCCATACTTGCCACTGCTCTTTAGTAAGTACAGATTTTATTTTTAATACAGCTTCAATTTTATACTCAATTGCTTTTTGTTTTAGTTGTGTAATTTTTGATATTTTAGATTTTAATTTATCATCAAGAATTTTACTCTTTTTTGTAATATCTCTTTGGATACTTTTTTCTAAAATAAATATCTCTTGCACCATAGGATTATATTTTCCATGCATAATTGGTCTTACATTTGTAGCAAAATAAGCCTTTTGATCATCACTCAATTTTATTTTTCCTGATTTAAACATTTTTCCACCGGGAAAGGGGATACTTATTAAATCATTAGTCATCATTTTTTTATTTTTTTTTGCACCATTATTTGCTGCAAATAAAGTAGAGCTTGTAATTAAAAGCGTTATAAGTAATATTTTGTTGAACATTTTTTTTCCTTAAAATTTATATTTCATTCCAATATAATAATTAACCGTTTCAATGGCACCTAACTCTTCTGGTATAGATTGACTAAAAAGGTTGTCAACTCCAGCAAAAAAATCTGTATTCTTTAATGCATCATTATAGATAAGTTTGAAATTTGTAATATCATAACTGCTTATCTGTTCATCAATATCATCTCTTTGAGTTCCCACATATTTAGTGATGGTCTTAAGTTCAATATTTGATGTTGGAAAATAACTTAATGTTAAACTTGCAAGGGATTCAGGGGTGTATGATAATTTTGTATTGTCAGTTTCATTTTTTGCACTTATTCGACTATAAGATAATTTTCCCATGAACTCATCTACAGGAACAATACTTATTGATGATTCAAATCCTTTGATTGTACTATCACTAATATTTTCAAATGTATTATAAGTATTATTTATAGTTATCTGAGATATTCTATTTTTTATATCTGTTTGAAAGGCAGTTATGTCAAAGTTCCAAATATCTCCACCACTTATAAGTCCTATCTCTATAGTATCACTTGTTTCAGGCTTTAAATCCCATGTGGTTGTTTTTCCACTAGTAGTATCTATGACACTAGCACCTAGCATTCTTTTCCCACTAGGACTTGTTTGATCAACATAAAGTTCTCTATCATCAGGACTTCTAAATCCTTGAGAATAGTTAGTTTTAATTTTTGTATTTTCAGCTATGGCGTATGTAGCTCCTACACTAAAGGATGTTTCATCTTCACCTATTGAGTCTTTATCGTATCTTGCACCATAAACTAAATGAAGTTTATCCATTGGTTGATATTCATGTTGTAAAAAAATTCCTTTATAATTTCTATCATCTACACTATAAGCAGTTGATTGAACATCAGTTTGTCTATACTCACCTCCTGTTGTGATTTTACTTTTATGAGATATTTTGTAACTACCCATAATATCATGGGTAGTATGTTTCATAGTAGATTGATTTAAACTTGATAGTGAATCTTCTTTTGATGCATACCCTAATTCTTTCCATAAGTCAGTATATACTTTTCTATCTTTTTCATATTTTGAAAAATTAAGATTATAGTTAATTACTAGGTTTTCATTAGGTGTAAAATCAAAACCTAGACCATAAGTTTTCCTGTTGTTTTTATCAAATTGTTCAGCAGGTACATATTTAGATTTAATTGTATTTCCACCTTGGAGATAGTTTGTTTCATACATTGTACTTATATAATTAGCATTTTTATCCTCTTTGAGGTAGCTAAAATCAGCTCTTAAATTCCAACTATCATTTAACTTTTGAGCGATATTTACACCAAAGTTTTTTTGTGTCATCTCATCTTGATAGTCTCTATTTACACTATATGAGTCATTAAGATTTCCTTTTAAAGTTGCCCAGTTTCCTCCACCTATTAAAGCTGATGGAGCTATTTCTGCACCAGATTGCATCACTTTTATATCTGTAGATTCTGTTTTTGTGAAAGCATCTCTTTTAAGATACCCACCGTACAACTTATAAGTTGTATTGCCAACTGTTCCCATAGCAGTAGTATCAATTGAATTTTTATTTTTACCATGAGTAACTGTTACATCACCTTCAAATGGATTAGTTGGTCTTTTAGTAATTATATTGATAACACCACCCATTGCATCACTTCCATAGAGTAAACTTGAACTTCCTTTTACCACTTCTATTCTTTCTATTATCCCTGCTGGAATTCTATCTAGTTCATATGTTTTACTAAATTCACCATTGACTCTTTTCCCATCTATTAGTATTAAAGTATCACCATGTGCCATACCTCTAATACTCATTGTAGCACCATTACTTCCTGTTGACTTTAGATAAATAGTCCCCTCACTATTTAAAATCTCTCCCACATTACTAGCACCACTATTTTGAATTTCTTCTGCTGTGATAACATCTACTTGCATTGGTAAGTTCTTTACAGTACTTTGTGTCTTTGTACCAATTGTGACTATATCATCGAGTTTAATAGTTTCATTTGCTAATAGTACAGATGAAGCAATTAAACTCAAAATACATACTTTTTTTGTATTCATTTATTTTCCTTCTAAATTTTATTTTCTTATTGGCTTGCTATTATCTATAAAATTAGAATTGGCTGGCTAGTTTTTGTTTATTTTGTAAGAATGAGCTTGTTTTCTTTTGTAATTCTTAAAATATATGTCATCCCATTATGAATAATTTTGACTGATTTTTTGTTATCTTCAAATATTTTTTTTGTGTCAATATGTTTTATACTTTCATTTTTCATTTTCTACTACCATTCCTATCTTTTCTATCCCCCTTTGTTTTAATAAATCTATAATAAATACAAACTCTTCATAAGGGGTCATTTTATCCGCTCGTATTGAAACAACATCTTGTTTGTTAAGCTCTAAAAGCTTAGTTGAGATATCATCTTTAGCTACTTTTTTATTATTAATAAAAAACTCCTGTGTATTGCTTATACTAATATCATATGTATTAGGCTTAATTTGTGTTTGTGTAGTACCACTTGGTAAAGTCAACTCTATTTTTCCAAGTGCTATAAATGATGATATTGTTAAAACAATTGCTAAAAGAACGAGCATAACATCTATAAGTGGTACGACATTTATCCCCTCAACCCTTTTTAATGACTTCATCTTCCCACTCACTTATTATTAAATCAACTTTTCTTAAAAAACCACCATAGATCATCGTTGCAGGTATAGCTACAATAAGACCAGCAGTAGTTACTTTAAGTGCAAGAGCTAAACCTATAATAATCTTAGACGTATCAATATTACCTCCACTTAATCCAATCTCATAAAAAACAAGCATAATTCCACCAACTGTTCCTAAAAGTCCTACATACGGAGCATTAGAACCAATTAGGGAAATAATTGTAAGGTTTTTTGTAATTGCTCTTTCTAATTGATTGGGAGTTTTATAAAAAGAAAAGTTAATGTTTCTATAAAATATCCACCTTTCAATTCCATAACCAAGAATAAGAATACTCATAAAAAAGAGTATTCCTAAACTCCCATAATCAACTAATAGTTTTATATTTTCCATATCTTACCTTATTTTTCATAGCTCTTTTATCTATAGTTTTGTAGCAAACATTCTTCCCAAATGCTTAATGCTTGCATTCTTAGACCACTACTTGAAAATGATTCTATAGTTGATACAATAGAATTTTTATCACAATTGTTAACACTTTGTGATATTAATGAATATCGTATATCACTGTAAGCAAATATACTTTCCGCAACTTCTACTTTGCTTTGATTTATGGCACTATAAAAATTATCATATGTACTTGACGGCATTTGTAATTTTCCCCTTTTAGATTATTTTAGTTTTAGTAAACTTTATAAAGAGCCTTTTAACTTAGGCTCTCTAAAAATTTATTTCATTGGTTTTCTAAAGAAACTCATTTCATTCGTTTTCAAGGAAACCTATTTCATTGGTTTTGCTTCAACCCAGATAACTGCATCTTGGCTAAGTTCTTTCCCTTTATACTCTGTATCAGAACCAGCACCTAGTGCGCAAAATCCCCAGAAACCAGCTTTTGGAATAGCAAAAGTAAATTCACCATCTTTATTTGCTTTGATTGTCATAGTTACAAAAGCATCTTGTGGAGCTTCAACTCTCGAACTTCCCATTTTGTTGTTTTTCATATCAACATCTCTGTTTAAATACTCAACTTCAATCTCTGCATTTGGTACAACTTTCCCATTTGATTTTACAATTCCTGTAAAACTTCCATGCTCCCAAATAGCGTAAGGTTTAGTTAAAGGTACAATTTCAGCTTTAAGTCCTAGTTCTGCATCCCAGTTTGTTGGAGCACCAGCTACATTTATTATTGATTTTGTTATTTGTTGAATATAAGCACCCTCATTTGCTTCAAAATATGGAGTAGGTTTCATAACAAAAACATGGTCACCCATTTTTCGTGCCTTATATGTACTTTCATAGGCTTTACCACTATTGTGATGCCCTTGAAATGTGATACCTTTTAAAGTAGATTTTAAATCAGTTTTTTTCTCTTTATTGATAACATAAAACTCTTCAACACCTGCCATATCCATAGTATGCTCATCTGCAAAGGGATGTGTAAATACATGTTTTAGTTCAATTGTTTGCCCTTTTACTAGTGCAGTATTTGGTGTATAAAGCATTTGAAAGTGTGCAAATGCACTAGTAGTTAAAATCGTTGTTGCAGCAACTGTACTTAATATTGTTTTCTTCATCTTTTTTCCTTTTAAATTATAATTAATTATAATAATCACTATCATATAAAATAGTGAAAAAAAATTAAGCATCTACTTGTATAAATATCTTATATAAGTAGATGCTCAACACCTAGTTTTGTTATTCAGTTATATCTGAACCTTTGATATGTACTTGATGACCTTCTCCTGCATCAAAAACTGCATTGTAAGCACCATTTGGTTTTTTAAATGTTACTTCACTATCTTCACTCATTTTTGACTCAAAGATTGCTTTCGAGTTTTGTTCAACTTTGAACTTAACTCCACTAGCACTACTACCATCGCTAAATCCACCTTCACAAGTGATAGTTCCATCACCATTGTCAAAGCAAGACATGATAGCAGTATGTGCAAAAAGTGAACTAGAAGCTATTGTTAAACTTAATAGTATGTTTTTTATCATTTTATTTTCCTCCTTTCAAAGATTTTTCGTAAATGTTATATTGTCCTTTAGCTTTAGTTGGTAATTTTATACCACCTTTCCAGTTTATATTTTTGTCTGGATAAAGCCCAAGAATGAGTGCAAAAACTACTATTACAAAATAAAAGTAAGTCATAGCTTCAACACCAGATAAATTATATATAGAACCAAGTGTAAATACAGCAGATGATATTAATACACCTAAAGTAACAGGGAAAAATATAGCAAATAACATCCATCTATAACTATGTGTTTGCATCTTCACAACAATCATAGTTGCAATACAAGGTGGAGTTAAAAGCATAAAAATAATAATAGCAGTTGCATGAAGTGGTGTGTATCCACTATTTTCTGCCATTGCATCTTCAGCTCTTTGTGAATCAGCTTTGTTATTCTCATATAAACTTCCTAAAGTCGCAACTGCACTTTCTCTCGCTGCAAATGAACTTAGAAATGCAACATTTATTTTCCAATCAAAACCTGCATATTTGGTAAGTGGTTCAATAGCTTTTCCAGCCATACCTAAAAGTGAGTTTTCAACTTTCTCATTTTTAATGTTTCTTAAGATTCTATTTCTTTGTTTTGAAAGCTTTCGTAATATTTTATTTATTTTTTTAGCTTCTTTATCAGTTCGTGGTTTGATAAATTTAAAAAAGTCTTTATTGATCTTATTGTATTTTTTATCAATAGCTATAGCACCTTCTTTAGATGTAGTTGCCATTCTTTTTGATTTATAACTATCATAAAAGTTTAATAGTTCTGAAACTTCATCTTTTGTGTCTACAAGAGAATAATATGTTGACTTTTGAGCTTTTACATTAAAAGTTTCTAAAGCTTTTTGTGATTGTTGTTTATAATTTTTTGTTGATTCGTCACTTAGTCCTGGAAATTGTAACATCGCGAAAAGTATAATTGCTACAGCTAGTACTATCGTAATAACTTTGTAAATATATACCCAAACTCTTTGAGATGCTCTTATGATAACACCTTTAAAAGTTGGAAGATGATATGGAGGTAGTTCCATAACAAAAGGTGCTGTTTCTCTTGTTTGTAATACTGTTGATGTTAAAAGTTTTGCAACAATTAAAGCTATAAAAACTGTAACAGTAGAGATAAAAAACATCATCAACGCCATATCAGGTTTGAAAAATGCTCCTAAAAGTAGGGTATAAAATGGTACTTTTGCCAAACAGTTCATATAAGGAACAGTTAAAATAGTAGCCATTCTTGCTCTATCATCTGCTATCCCTTTTGTCGCCATAACTCCAGGAACTGCACAACCTCCAACCATAGCACCACCTAGTACTAAAGGAAGAGTAGACTGTCCATGAAGTCCGAATTTTTTAAAAATTCTATCAAGGATAAAAGCCATACGAGGCATATATCCAACATCTTCCATAATAGCAATTAGTGCAAAAAGTATAAAAAATATTGGGATGTAATTTGCTAAAGCATTGGCACTATTGACCATCCAAATAGCAAAATCTGTCATCATAGGAATATCTGTAAAATTTGCTTGGGGCATCATATCTATTACAAAGTTTTTAAAAGCAGCAAGTATAGGCCAAGTATAATCAGTGAGTTTATATCCATACACAATGGAAAGTTCATAAACTAAAAACATAATAGCAAAAAGAATAGGGAGAGCTAAAAATCTATTTAAAATAATTTTATCAGCTTTATCAGTAAGAGTTTCTTTCCCTTTGTTGTTTTCTTTAACTGTTTTATGATAGATAATATCTGCACTATCATATCTAAAAGTTGCTAGAAATGATACTGTATCTTTATCGTAAAGTGAATGAAACTTATCTTCTTGTTTTTTTGCTAGCTCTTCAATATTAAAATATTCTTCTTTTAAGTGTTTGATAATTGTAGTATCACCCTCTAAAACTTTTATTGCTAACCATCTTTTATTGAGAGAAGAAGTAGTATCATGAATAGTTTCTTCCATAGCTTGAATATGTGGTTCTAACTCTTCATAATTTATTTTAAATTCTTCATAGTAGCTTTTTGCATTTGCTGTATCTACTATTGCCTTCATAATCTCATCACCGCCAATACCTTTAGCACCACTTGCTTCAATAACAGGACACCCAAGCATTTTTGAGATTTTTTGGCTATCTATATCTATCCCTCTTCTTTTAGCTACATCCATCATATTTAAGACAACTACTACAGGTGTACCAATTTCTAATAATTGAAAAGTAAGATATAAATTTCTTTTGATATTTGACGCGTCTACAACATTTACAATCACATCAGGATGTTCCTCTATGATAAACTCTTTTGCAACTCTTTCTTCGAGAGAATAGGAACTAAAAGAATAAGTACCTGGTAAATCTACCATCTCAATCTTATGGTTGTCATATCTAAAAAAACCAGTTTTCTTATCTACTGTTACTCCTGGATAGTTTGCTATATGTTGCTCAATACCACTTACCATATTAAAAATTGTAGATTTACCACAATTAGGTTGCCCAGCTAGAGCTACTTTAATATTTGTCATATAACAGTAACCTCTATAAGTCTTGCTTCGCTTTTTCGTAAACTAATATTGTAGTTATGTATTTTTAATTCCATAGGATCAAATAGAGGAGCTTCTCGTACTATTTCTATTGATGAGCCATTTATAAAACCCATATCAAGTAGCTTGTGCATAAGTTTTCCAGTTGTGTGAATTTTAATTATTTGTACCTTTTGCCCCTTATTCATAGAGTCTAATCTTTGATTTGGTTGTTCTAGTTTCATGTTACAATCCTTGGTTATATCAATTATAATAATTATTATCAGAATAATATATCACAAATGCTTTATTTTTACTTAATATTGATAATAGTTATCAATAATATAAGTATTAAATTAAAATTTGAAAACAATAATCTTCTGATATATGGTAGTCAAATTGCCATTTTTCAAGTATAGATATAACTTTTAAGGCATCTATGATTATTGTTTCATTATTTTTTTTTGTATTTATAACTCTTTTGGTATTAACACACAGTCTATAATTAGTAGTTGATTTTAGTTCTTCTTGTAATATATAGCCCATTGTTTTTTCCTCATTAGTTTTTTAATACTACTTTGTGTAATTGTTGAAATTTTTTGTCAAAAACAACAGCGTAATAGTTTTCTCCATCATCATATCTTATAAGGTAATTTATAGGATTTGAGATAAGTTTTAGTTTCATGGTTTTGTAGTTAAATTTTGGTAATTCTAACTTACTAAATTTAAAATCCCAATCTAAAATATAAAAATTACTTTTGGTATCAATAGCATATCCAGAGAGAATTTGTTGTTTATTTTCAGATAACCTTATAAATTGTAGTGAAATATTTTCAGGATATTGTATTTTTGAGACTTCGAGCCTATCATCATATCGTTTAATATTAAATAGATTTTGTTTACTATCTAGTATCAAATATCCTTTATCGTAAGGTTTCATATTTGTAGCTTTTCCCCATATATTTAATGCAGGATAACTAAAGTCTTGTTCTTCTAAAAGAGTATTGAGTTGTTGTGTTAATTCATATGATACTCCATTATCATAATCATAAATAATGGCATCTTTTGAAGTTATTGTAAACATCTCCTCTGGAAATGAGATACTTCCTTTGTTGCTTTGTGGATTAAACAAAGGGTAGAGTTTTGCCTCTTGTGGTTCTAAAAGTTTTGGGTTGTAACTCAATCCTAATCTTGAGTTTTTAATAGTTTTTTTATCAAATTGGGTTTTATTAATAACTATTGGTAGTTTTTTTTGTATATCTAAATTTTTCCAATATACAAATGGGAGATATGATTCGTAGGTGATTCTATCAAAACTTTTTTTATCTTTTATCCCATATTCAAATTGATGATCACCAAAGTTTTTTTGATAAACAAAATCATTTACTATATTTGAATAGAAGATATAATATTTGTTAAATTCATGGACATAGTTTTTTTTGTATTGTTGATAATTGATTAATACCATACCCACAGATACAATAAAGAGGGTACTTTTAAAAACAATAGAACTAACTCTTTGTTGTTTTATACTATAAAAACTATCTAAAGTAAGAAAAAACATAATAACAAATATAGCTACCCACACAGTATCAAAAATAGTATAATAGTTTTTTAGAAATGAGCTAATAAACAAAAGTGTAAAAAAAAGTTTGAAAAAGGAAACTGTTAAATTTTTTTCTATAATAGCAGCTGCAAATCCTATATACACTACAATAGCTGTAAAACTATATGCAAGAGTATCTTTAAATGCAATTTGTACTATAAGTTCAGGATAATAATTAAGAAGTATTAAGAGTAAAGATACCGACAAAATTGTGGATAATATTCCAATAACAATAGTACCAATAAGAAGATGATAAGAGAGGCTCTCTTTCATATCTAATGGGAGATGTACCATGATTTTTATTCTGTTTTGTATCCTTTCAGGTAAAAACTGAGCAAAAGCGATAACAACCCCTATCATAATAAAAAAATATGAAAAATAAAAATATGGTTTATCTTCAAGATGTGAAAATTTGTACCACATCATAGATTCAGGTTCAATAGTAGTAAACGCAAAATTTATATTAAAACCAAAATAGATTAAGCTACTAGCTATAACAACTATCAATGTGATAAAATAAAATTTGAGTTTCATCCACTCTTTTTTTGTAATTTGGAAAAACATCTTTGTATACCTTTGTCTTAAATAAAATTTGGCAAACTCTCTCTAGCATGCCAAATTTTTTGAAATTTGTTATCTTATGAGATAACTTGAATATCGAAATTTTTATCAAATCTATACAAAACTTTATCATGGTCAAGGATATTTTGTATATTTAAAAACTCATCAATATTTGTTTCTTCTTGAAATCTCATATTTACAACTCTATTGGTATTTTCATCAAATTTAAAAGTTGTAAAATTATTTATCTCATCTATTGTTTTTTGTCCCATAATGTTTCCTTTATAAAATCTCACTTCTGATTTGTTCGCACCATGCTGTAACTCTTTCTTGGGTAAGTTCATCTTGGTTATCTTCATCAAGGGCAAGTCCCACAAAACTGCCATCTTTAATAGCGTGTGATTGATCATGAAAATATTCATCTGTTACATCCCAAAGTCCCACTACTTTTGCCCCATTTTCAATAACTTTTTCATATATAAGCCCCATTGCATCAACATAATTGTCAGCATAACCATCTTGGTCACCTAATCCAAACAACGCTACTGTTTTTCCAGAAAAATCTATTTCTGAGAAATCATCCCAAAGTTCTTCCCAATCATCTTGTAAATCACCTTCCCCCCAAGTGGAACTTCCTAATATAATTTTGTCATATTCTTTTATTTTTTCCATTCCACTTGAAGCTATATCAAATGTTTCTATTCCACCTAAAATTTTTGCTATATCTTTGGCTATATCTGAAGTATTTCCTGTACTACTTGCATAAAATATTGCTGTTGCCATTGCATCTCCTTTTTGTTCTTAATATTGAATTGAGTGAATAAGGTATTACTTTTATAATATACTCTTCACTACAGGTATCTAATTCTTGTAGTTTTACTTGAATATGTTTAGTAAAGTTATCATGTTTTGGATATACAAGATATATTTGAGGAATATTATTGTTCATTATAATCTCTTTTGCTCTTTGTATCTCATAAGTTATTTGAAGATTTTTTATATCTATCTCTTTGTGAATAGGGATAACTCTTACAGGTGAACTATCATGTGGCTCTATATCTATGCTATCACAATTTTTAGTTACATATCTATTTTTTGTGTCTCGTGCTATTTTCTCATAAACAAAATTAAAAAAATTTTCTTGATTATCTTCATTTTTACTGTATATTCCAAGTAGTCTATTGCATTCATTTATACTCATATTTGTACCTTTATTTAATATTTTCCAACAAAATCTAAGAATTTATCTTCAAATGTTGTCGTTGTATCTTTGTTAAAATTTTCCATAGTATCTTTATGGATTATTCCACCTTTTTGCACTATAACCATATCATCAATTAAGTTTTCTAAATCACTCATTACATGAGATGTGATTAACACTGTTTTATCTGTACCTTTTATATAATCTTTTAGATAATCTACAAAAAGTCTTCTATATCCTGCATCTAACCCCATAGAATAATCATCTAAAATCAGAAGTTGTCCATTTTGTGCAAATAAACACCCTAATACAACTTGTGATTTTTGACCAAATGATAGGGAGTTTATTTTTTGAGAATATTTTAAACCCATTAAATCTACTAAATCATAAAAAACCTTTTTTCTCCACAAAGGATAAAAAGATGAAAAAAATCTCTCAATTTGTCCAATACTCATATAATCATAAGAGATAAATCCTTCATGAAGTAGGGCAATTTCAGTTTTTACTGTCGCCGAGAGATTATGGGAAGGTTCCCCCAAAATTAAACACTCACCACTAGTTGGTTTAAGATAACCCATAAGGATATTAATTAAAGTTGATTTCCCTACACCATTTTTACCTAACAGTCCAAATATGCTTCCTTTGTATATATCTAAATTAAGATCTTCATATATCCTATGACTACCATAACTATGGTGGAGGTTTTTAATCTCTATGATTTTATTTTTTACCACAATTACATCCCCCATCACAGCCATTTTTTTTAAATAACTTTGTATATAGGTAATATAAAGCAGCAATAGTGATGATAGTTAAAAATAACTTATCCATTTTTTTTATTACAACTTGTATTGGCATAACAATCTTTACAGTCAGTAATCCCCATGATCTTTACATATTCTTGATATAGACAGCTTGCACTTTGTTTTGAACAAATTACAGGTAAATCTCTTTTTTTAGCTTCACTTTTAAAATGTTTCATAGCATTATGATTGAGATATGATGTAAGCATAACAACACAGCTAGTATCTTGAGGGATTGATTTTTTACAAGCACTCGATTTGTTTCTTGCATCCCAATGGTTGATTTTTGTTACACCTAAACCTTTAAGAACATTACTTAAAGTTGTTACCTTATCGCCACCTATTATTAAAGCACACATATTATTATCCTTCTAAAACGAGTTTAGTTACCCGTAATGCTTGTTGTTTATCAACATCTTTATGTCTCATTTGAACAATTTTCATCAAAGGACACAACATAGTTTCTTTTTTTGCAAAACCTGATTGCAATACAAGTCGATCTATTTTTAACTTTAGTGAAATATCTGACACATTAACTCCTTTATATTAATAATCATTATCAATATGAAATAGTAAAGTAAGTTTACTTAAAGGTTTCTTAATATTGATAATAATTATCAATAACTACTTTAAAAAAATTATGTTATAATAATTATATAAGTAAAGTTTCTCTAAATAGAGTCTAAATAGAAGGAGTGAAATAGTGGATAATAAAAAGATAATTGATAAATTAAAACAAATTATAAAAGAGAAGGGTTTAAAATATACAAAACAAAGAGAGGTTATATTTGAAACTATATTAGATTGCAAAAAACATTTAAGTGCAGAAGATATTTACAATTTAATAATACAAAAATATCCAGATGAGAAAATAGGGATAGCTACGGTTTATAGAGCATTGGCTTTTTTAGAAGAATCAAATCTTATATCTTCTATATCTCTTGATAAAAATACAAGAAAATTTGAGACAAACTTCAAAGATCATCATGATCATTTGATATGTACAAAATGTAATAAAATAGTTGAATTTGTGAGTGACAAAATTGAAAGAGAACAAGAAAAAATTGCAAAAGAAAATCATTTTACACTTTTAAATCACACAATGTATTTATATGGTATTTGTGAAGAGTGCAGTAAAAAATAGATTTATTTATTTTAAGAAGATAGAAGATTGTACTTATATCTATTGGTAAGATTTAACTGAACATCTTATAAATTGATATAATGCAATTAATATGATAATCATTATCATATATAAGCTATATGTAATAATTTATTCTGTATTATTTTAATAATGATTATTAATATAAGGAATAAAAATGTTTAAAAATATAATTTTATCACTTTTGATGGCAAATATTTTATTTGCAAATACCCAAGAGGTAAATATATACTCACATCGACACTATGACACAGATAAACAACTTTACAAACTTTTTGAGAAGAAAACAGGTATCAAAGTAAATATTGTAAAAGCAACAGCCAATGAACTTATTAAAAGATTGGAAAGTGAAGGGAAAAATTCACCAGCTGACATACTCATCACTTCTGATGTAGCTAGGCTTTATTTAGCACAAAGTAAAAACTTATTGCAAAAAGTAGATTCTAAAATATTAGAAGAGATTGTACCAAAAAACTTACGACATAAAGATGGATATTGGTTTGCTTTAACAAAAAGAGCAAGAGTCATTGTTTACAATATTGATAATGTTGATCCATCATCTATTTCAACTTATGAAAGTCTAACGCAACCTGAGTTTAAAGGTAAAGTGCTTATGCGAAATTCAAGTAATATTTACAACCAATCTCTTTTAGCTTCAATGATTGCGAACTTTGGAGAAGAGAAAGCAAAACAATGGGCACAAGGTATGGTTGATAATTTTGCAAGAAACCCAAGAGGAAATGATATAGACCAAATGAAAGCTGTAGCTGCTGGTATGGGAGATGTTGCAGTTGTGAATACTTATTATTTAGGGAAACTATTAAGTTCAAGAAAATTTAGTGAAGTTGCTGTTGGAAAAAAGATGGGTATAGTTTTTCCAAATCAAAAAACAAATGGTACTCATATAAATATTTCAGGTGCTGGAGTTGTAAAATATAGCAAAAATAAAGAAAATGCAGTAAAACTTATCGAATTTTTAGTATCAAGCGAAGCTCAAAGTATGTTTGCCCAAGCAAACTATGAGTACCCTATTAATATAAATGTAGAGCCAGCGAAAGTAATAAAAGATTGGGGAACATTTAAAGAAGATAGTTTATCTCTTGATGAGTTAGGGGTTCACAATGAAAGAGCCGTAAGAATATTTAATGAGGTTCATTGGAAGTAGTGAAAAAACTCAAAAACTTCTCATCAAACTGGATAAATCTTTCCACATTTGTTACTCTTATTTTAGTAGCGCCAATTATATTAATTGTTATAAATGCCTTAGGAACACAAAGCGATACACTTGTACATTTAAAAGAAACAGTTCTGAATGATTATATTATTAATACAATTATTTTGTTAATTGCAGTATCTTTATTAGCTTTAATTTTTGGGGTGGGAAGTGCATATTTTGTTACTTTCTATGATTTTAAGTTCTCAAAGTTTTTTGGTGTTGTATTAGTATTGCCTTTTTTAGTACCTTCTTATATTTTGGGATTTATATATTCTGATATTTTTGGTTTTTATGGAGTTGTCCATCTATTTTTTTTGGATATGGGTGGGAAACATTATTTTGATATATTAAATATGAACTCAGTTATAGTGATATTATCTTTAGCTTTGTATCCTTATATCTATCTTATTGTAAAATCCTCTTTTTCAAAAAATTCTAGTTTTTTATTAAATCCTGCATTATCTTTAGGTGCAAATAGATTAAAAATATTTTATAGGGTGATATTGCCACTATCTCGACCTGCAATTATAGGGGCATTATCTTTAGTGATGATGGAAACTATTAGTGAATATGGTTTAGTGAAATATTACGGAGTAGATACACTAAGTACTGCTGTGTTTACAGCTTGGTTTGGACTTAATGATCCAAATAGTGCTGCATATATTTCAACTATTGCAATGGTGATGGTTTTTACTATCTTAATAGTAGAAAAACTTAACAGAGGTAATGCAAAATACAAAATAGAATCTGCACCAACACCTATAAAAAAAATAAAACCTACAAAAATAGGGCAGATAAGTATCATAGGGTTTTTATCTATCCCTTTTATTTTAGGTTTTTTAATACCAATTATTTGGGTACTTTTTTATTCTTTTGAACACTATACTTTGATTATAGAAAATGAGTTTATAACTACCGTTTTAAATAGTTTTATTGTAGCTTTTATCTCAGCATCAATTATTATGGGCATAGCTGTACTTTTGGGATATAGTGCAAGGGTATTTGACAATAGTTATATGAGATATTTATTAAAAATTGCAACTTTAGGATACTCGATTCCTGGGGCTGTCATAGCTGTTGGAATTATTATTTTAAGTACCTCGATTGATAACTACTTTATAGAACACTTTGCAATAGATGGTTTAGTTTTAGGGGGAACACTTATTATACTTTGTTTTGGTTATACAGCTAGGTTTTTAGCTGTTGGACTTAATAGTGTTGAATCTTCATTTGAAAAAATAGGATTTGGGGTAAATAAAGCTTCAAGAAGTTTAAATAAGTCACTTTTACAAACTTTATTAAAAGTAGATTTACCATTGATTAAAACAGGAGTGGTAGCTGGATTTATTTTAGTGTTTATAGATATTTTAAAAGAGTTACCCGCAACATTGATTTTACGACCATTTAATTATGATACATTAGCAACAAAAACTTACGAACTAGCTTCCATTGAGATGGTGCAAGAGTCTTCTATCTATGCTTTGAGTATAGTTGTAGTCTCAATTATACCAATTATTTTTATACTTAGGAATTATAAATGAAACATATTTTATCATTACAAAATATATCAAAATCTTTTGAAAATACAAAAGTTTTAGAAGATATATCTTTAGATATTGACAAAGGGAAAATCATATCACTTTTAGGGAAAAGTGGAAGTGGTAAAACTACATTGTTAAATATTATTGCTGGATTTGAGACAAGTGATAGTGGGATGATGAATTTAAGCAACAAGATTATTTTTGATAAAAATACTTTTATAGAACCACAGAAAAGAAATATAGGATTTGTTTTTCAAAACTATGCACTTTTCCCACATATGAATATTTTTGATAATATCACTTTTGGAGTTGATAATAAACCATTTGAAGAGAAACAAAAAATAGTAAAGGGACTTTTAAAACTTGTAGAGTTAGAAGGACTAGAACAACGCTATCCTCATGAGTTATCAGGTGGACAACAACAAAGAATAGCGTTAGTTCGCTCCATGGCATTAAATCCTCAAGTGATACTTTTAGATGAACCTTTTTCAAGTATAGATAGTATGATAAAATCTACAATTCAAAAACAACTTTTAAAGATACTAAAAAGTAGTCATAAAACAGCAGTTATTGTTACTCACGATGCAAATGAAGCTATGGCTCTTAGTGATAAAATTATATATCTAGAAGAGGGAAAAATTGTACAGTATGATACACCAGAAAATATTTACAATTATCCAAAATCAAAACAAGTGGCTCAAAGTTTTGGAATAGCTAGTTTTATAACAAAAGATAAAAAAATATATTGTGTAAGACCTACAAATGTATATTTTACAAAAAATGGTACATATAGAGCTTTTATCTTAAGTAAACTTTATCAAGGAGACAAGTATATTTATGAAGTAAAAATAAATGGTGAAGTTATCACTTTATATTCAACAGTAGATATACAAAGTGAATATGCAACAGTAGAGATTGATTGGGAAAACTTATCCCTTATCAAGTAGGGTAGGTTTCCCAAAATAGTACCCTTGTGCATAATCAACACCTATCTCTTGTACCTCTTCAAAAACACTTTTTGAGTAGACAAATTCTGCAATAGTTTCGATATTAAGTTTTTGTGCAAAATCAACAATAGTTTCAGTTATAATTTTTGAATCGTTATTAATATCAATATCTTTAATCATAGAGGCATCAATTTTAATATAATCAACTTTTAACTTCATAAGGTATTCAAAGTTTGAGTACCCTGTACCAAAATCATCAATAGATATTTTACAACCATATTTTTTGACTTCATTTATAAATTTTACTACATGTGGAAAATTTTCAATACCTTCAGACTCAATTATTTCAAAAACAATTTTTTCTCCGATACTACTTTGAGATAATCTCTCTTTTATTAGAGCGATAATTTCAGGGTTGAGTATATCTTCAACACTTATATTTATTGAAACCATATAATCTAAATTTTCAAATGTATCAAATGTTTTATTAATAATTATTTTTGTTAATGTACTATAAAGTTTATTTTTCTTTGCTAATTCTAAAAAGAAAGTTGGTGCAATGTATTCTCCATCTTCATCTACCATTCTCATTAACGCTTCGTATTTCACAATTTGTTCTGTTTTACAATCAACAATTGCCTGAAAAAGAGGTGTTATTCTATCATTTTTAATTGCATCTTTTATTTTTTTTGTCCATTTCATATTTTGTTCATATTCGTGTTCTATTTGCATAGAAGGATCATAAATAAGGAAATTTGTTTTTCTTTTTTTTGCAATTTTAAGAGCAATATCTGCATTTGTAAGAAGGGAATTGTCTCCATGTGCAATACCAATTGTACAGTTAATAAAAATATCACTTTTTATATGTGCTATCTCAAACTTTTTATGTGAAATATTTTCAAGCAATAAAGCAGTATAGGTTGTAAAATATTCTAAATCGTAATTTTGCTTGAATAGTAGTCCAAATTCATCACCATTAAGTTTGAATAATATGGTGTCTTTTTCTATTTTTGATTTTATATACTGAGCTAGTTGCTGTAAAATTATATCACCCTCTTCATGTCCATAAAGATCGTTAATCTCTTGAAACTTATCTATGTTTAGTATCATTAAAACAAAATGTTCTTTTTTATCAAGGTATTCTATAAGTTTTCTTCTATTTTGTAATTTTGTAAGGTGATCGTTGTAAAATTGAAATTCAATAGAATCTAACATTGTATTAAAAACTTTTTGCATAGAGTTTATCTCTTCTAGTTCATTAATGAGTTCAATTCTTTCTGTCATATCATGACTTTTTGAGATATTGTTTACAACTTTTACAAAGTTTTTGATAGGTTTTAAAAGATATTTATCAAACTCCATAAAAAGAATAGTAAATAATAAAATAGAAAAAGTGATTATAAAATATAAAAAGAAGTTAATCATTGTATTTAAAGAAACTTTTAAATCTTCAATAGGATAAGTTATATTAATTACCCCTAATGTATCTCCTTGTTTGGCACTGATGTGACATTTAAGACAATTTTCTTTTGCAATTATTGGATAAAAGTAATCTATATTTGCATTTTTTAATATATGAAGAACCTCTTCCCCTTTCATTGAGATTTTGACATCATTATTTATTTCCCGAGCTTTAGCATCTTTTGTAAAATCGCCAAAATCTTTTACAACTATTTCAGAGCGATATACATTAATCCGTAAGTTTTTATTAACATGATTAAGTCTTGTTACTATCTGTTCTAGTTCCTCTTTATCCCAACCTTTTGCCATAGCAGAATAAAGTGATTCAAATATAAGCATACTTGTTTGTTTTGCATCTGCTTGAGAAAGGTGTTTTATAGATTCTTTTTTAAGATATTCTCCATATATGTAAGCAATACAAAGAGTAAGTGCAAGGGTAATAGCCATTATTTTTGCAGTTATTTTAGTATATGATGTTTTACCAGATTTATTTTTCAAAGGAGTCCTACTATTTAATATATTTAATATTATCAAAAAATAAGAAATTTATTGCTTAAAAGTCTTAAAAAAGTCTTTTAATTGAAGAAGTAACCCCTATTAGGGTTACTTTTAGGTAGATTTAATGAGAATTAAACAGCACCCATAAGTACTTTTGAACTCTCACCAATAAGTTCACACATCTCTTCATAAGATTTTCCAGCTTCTTCAACATCAGCTTCAAGTAACTCTTCATAAAGTTTTTCTATTTTTTGTTCATTTTTTTTTAACGCTTTCATATCTGATTTTTCTAAATCAGCTAATTCTAAAAGCTCATTCCAAACAGAACTCTCATCAAGCATAAATGCTGTAAACTTTACACCCTCATATTCAAATGTACCGTCACCTTCTAAATCTGTTACATATAAAAGATTTAATCCATCTTTACTAAAAAATTGTTTATATTTTTCAAAAAGAGGTTTAAAATGGTTAAAACTTTCTAACTCACAAGCAAAAAATTTAATAGCTTCACCTTCATTTATCATAATAACTTGTCTTGCTTGGATTTTTGGAGGTAGTTTTCTATCAGGGCTTAGTTGTTTCCCCTCTTCAACTATCATAGCACCTCTATAACCATATAGTCCATCACTTAATTCACCACTAAAAGATGGTTGCCAATCTAATTCATTTTCTTTCATATACTCAATAACAGTTGCCATTGTAATTCCTTGTTGTAATTTGTTTGATTACTATGCAACTATCGTTCCCAAATGAAATATACTGTTTTAGATTACAATATCAATGGAATTTACAATTCCCGCACCACTCCCATCTTCTTTTACAAAAATACCATTACTTTTTTGTATTGCGTCAGTGTTATTAATACCATTTTGGTATTTAAACCCACTTTGAACATCTCCTAAATAAATTGCACCTACATTTAAATCTACCAACGAGATAAGTGTATTATTATCATTTTCATCTTTTTGCCAAATTTTTAATTTATTAAATATTTCATCATTTTCATCAATCCAGTTATTATTGTCACTATCATATACAGATAAATCTTTGAAACCATCTCCTGAATCTGTTCCAAAAAGTTCATTCCCATCATCTATCAAACCATTTTCATTTTTATCCAATGCTAAATATCCTGCTCCTTGTTTTAACAAGGGTATTAAATCATTATTGCCATCTTTGTCAAGATCAAATTCAAATTTTAATTCACTTAAATTTTCAAATGGATTTATATCTTCACCAAAGTTAATAACTAATGGATCAATTTTAGCCTCTTCTCCAACCACTAATTTTGAGCTATGAGCTTCATATAATTCTTGAGAATAAGAGATTGAAAGATCTATACTAAAAGAACTATTAGGTGTATTAATTTGTAATGAGGTGCTAAAATCTACAGTTTGCTTTTGATAATATTCTTCATATTGGTTAAACACAATCCCTATGAGTTCAGAATTACCATTGTTGTTTTGTGTATTAAGATTTTCTTGGGGCGTATAAGGGTTTTGTTGGGTAGGAGTTGTAGAAGGTGTATAATTTATGGTATGATTATTTGGTTTAGGATAAATCTCTATAGTGTTACTGTCACCATAAATACGACCTAAAAGTTTTTCTATAAGCATCTTTTTAATTTTATCTTCGAGACTCATCGTATCTTCATAGTTATACATAACTCTACTATATTCAACAGTAGTTGTTTGTGAATAACTGAAATCTAAAAAAAAAGCTTGAGATTGAATATTCCCACTCTCCTCTTGATTGTTACCACTTTGTCCATATTGTAGCTGAGTGTTTGTTGTTGTTTGATGGTTATACTGAAATGTAGATTGACTATACATACTGACATTTGAACTTTCAATTTTCATTATAAACTCCTTAAATTAAACTATATCTAAGAATTGTATAATAAAAAATGGTCTTTGTCAATATATATTACAATAATGTATGAAATTATTTATTTTGGTTTTTTATATCCTAATTTTGTCATTATATCCATAGGACTCATATCATAACTTTCAGAAGTTTCTTTGAATTTATCATCTTTGTTATCATCTATACCTATTAGAGTTTATAAAGTTTTGAAAATAATTTTCCTTGTATTATGGCAAATAAGAGGATATAAATAGTTATTACAATAGTAAATGGTATTCCAAAAATAGCTATCATAAAAGGAAGCATTGGTATTTTGATGGCACGAGCATAAAAGAAAATGATAAGAAGTTCATCTTTAGCTCCATGTTCTCTTAATTCGGAAAGGAAACCATACCAAGCATACATAGGTCCATGACTTATAATACCTGCAATTAAAGCATAGATAATCCCTTTTTTCCCACTATCTTCTCCAAAATGTTTAATTATGTCTTTTGGTTTTAAAAAGTAATTAATAAGTGTAGTTAACAGTATAATAAATATAAATATTGGTAGTAAAGTTGAGAGAATATTTAAAAATGTTTTGAGAGAAATTAAAGCATTACTAGTATCAACAAATAGTAAAATAATAGAGAAAAAAAGAACAATATATAAAAACTTTAAACCTTTGTATTCTATCTTTTTCATCTATATCACCTTTAATGTAAGAACTGTTAAGTATGCTACTAACATCGTAGCAAAGAGTGTTAAAATATTTTTATAAAAAGTAAACTTTAGACCAAAGACGCTAGCTTCTGCTGGTAATTGTACAATTCCTAGTGTTACCCAAGCTAGGATAAATGCACCTACAGCGTATAAAGTAACTCCTTGATTTAATAATTGTTCACTAATAATATAACTAACAGCAGGATTTCCAGAAGAGATTGCCCCTATCAAGGTTCCTGTAAAAATATCTGTTGTAATGCCATAACCAAAGAGATGAGAGAGCATTTCTGGTGTAACATATGTTTGCATTATTGACACTAATCCTATGACTCCTAAGAGCATAGGAGTCATTGATAAAAAGTTATTCAAAGCTTTTTTAAAAGCTATTTTGAGTGTTATTTTTTCTGCTTGTTTTTTTTTCATATATATTCTTTATATTTGTATAGTAAGAATTTTAGCTAAAATTCTCTATAAAAGTTACTTTCCAATAGCAAGTAAATAAAGAATATTATTCTCTGTTTTTAAAAATTCTTTTGTTTCTACATCATAATAAGCTCCAATACCACTACACCCTATCTGTTTTAGCTCCGATTTTAGATAGATAATCTGAGCTATAAGGCCACTTAAGATATTTACTTTTTGGTAGGCTTCAATTTCATTTGAAGTAAAATAAAAAGTAACAGCACTTTGTCCTCCAAGATTTTGTTCCAAACTTAAATATCTCGATTTGGCACTAAAGTCTCCTGTAGATTGAAGTTCACCATTTTTATATAATCCTTGTGTTATTCCATTAACTCTATGAACGGTATAAAATATATCAATATTATGAGTTGTTGCAAAAGTAAAGATATTTTCCATAATAAATGCAAAATCATTTTCTTCAATAGTTATCTCTCTAAAAGCTCTCATTGAACGGCGATTGAGTATGGCATTTTTGAGTTGCTCTTTTGGTATGTTTTCAAAAAAAGTTAAATGTTCTATATCTTCACTCTTGTAAGTAGAAGTTTGTTTATAAATATCTTCTATAAATTTATTGGTTTCTAAAAAGTCGCAACCACTTACATAAGGCAGTGGTTGTCGTAAGGGTTTTGTCTCTTTTTGTGTTGAAGTTGCTGATGTTATAGCACAAGTGAACATCTCATCATCTCTAAAACCGCATAGATCATTTAAAGCTAATTTGTCAAAGTCAAATACTATTTTAGACTCTTTATCCATAATACAAAGTGCTGCGTATATAGCACCCATAGCATGTCCTGAATCAAGGAAAATATATCGTATACTTCTTTCTCTATATTTCCAAGAGCTTCTAAAATAAATAGATGAGATTAAAAATGTAATCCCTTTTTGTTTTGATTTATCTTTATAATAATACTCAACTCCATCACCATCAATCTCTTGAAGTAAACACAAAGTTTTACTATGTGGTTCATAATGATATATTCCACTTACAAGACCACTAATTCCTCGAAGTTGTAGATAAATTTCACACGGATATAATGCGCCAGCACTAGGATTTGTTCTAAGATAGTATGTTCCTTCTGGATATTCTTTTTCAAAAGTGATACCACCAATAAGGTTCAAATCTTTTAGTTGGGGATAATCATCTATCTTAAATCTTTGGGAGAAGTGGGGATAAGTTTTGAAGTTTTTTGGTTGGGTTCTCCAATCTAAAAAGTTGGCATTTTTACGAATACTCATATATGAATGGTTTGTTTTATCATGTTGATGTGACATTTGTATAAATCCTTTAGATAGGATTATACATATTATATACCATAATTATATTTTAACTATTAAGTTACTAAAATTTATTATAAATATTTTTATTTTTACCAACAATAGACTTTATTTCTCCCTGTCTCTTTTGCTTGATACAAACCTTTATCCGCTTTTTCTAAAATCATCTCAAAAGTTTCTATCTCACTTTTAGCACAACTTAGTCCAAAAGATGCTGTTACGTTTTTCACCTCAGGAAAAGTATGTATCTCTATTGCATTTCTAATTTTTTCTGCGATTTTTTGTGCAGTAACTATATCTGTATCTGTTGTGATTAAGACAAACTCCTCTCCACCCCATCTTGCAAATATATCACTCTGTCTAATTTGGTTTTTTACAATAGTAGCTAAATCTTTTAAAACTTCATCACCAACACCGTGTCCATAAGTATCATTTATATTTTTGAACTTGTCTATATCTATCATCATCACACACATTGAATACTCAAATGGGTTGTTGTTTTTGATTTTTTCCTCTAAAGCTCTTCTGTTTAATATTTTTGTTAATGGGTCTATCTCTGCTTTATTTTTAAGACGAAGATTACTTTTTTTAAGTTCAATTTGTTTTTTTTGTAAAATTGTTAAGAGATAGTTAAAGAACTTAGCAACAAGCCCAACTTCAGTTCCTCTTTCTTCATGTATTTTGCTTTGGATATTTCCTGTTTTCATGATTTTTACAATACTTTCAATTGTTTCTACCCAAGGGAGTTTTGCATTGTGTTCGCTTACATTTAGTCCTAAAACTTCATGGCGTTTTCGTACTCTTAAAAGACCAAATTTTGCAAGAGTTAAAAAAAGAATAAGTCCCACAAGAAAAGCAAATACAAATGCAGTTGTTATACCAAGTGTTTGTACAAAGATATATTCTAGTCGTGTTTGCCCATGTTGAAGTGGTGCAAAGATACCAACAGCTAATGTTCCCCAAATACCTGCAAAACCATGAACCCCAACTACACTTAACGGATCATCTATTTTAAATTTTTTTAAGATGAGTTGATCGAAAAAAAACATAACAAAAGCTGACATAAGACCAACAAAAGCAGAAATATGAGTTGTAAATTGATCACAACCAGCAGTAATACCTACAAGCCCAGCTATAATTCCAAAAGAAAAAATTTCTACACCCACTTTATCTTTATTTATAAGACTTATTATCCAGCCACCAAGTCCTCCAAAAGCTGCTGCAATAGTAGTGTTAATGAGAATTGAACTAGTAAGTGGATCAAATTTAAGTAAACTTCCTGCATTAAATCCAAACCATGCAAAAAAGAGTATAAAAACTCCAAATACTATAAAGTTATGATTACTAGGTGCGAAGTAGTTTATTCGTCCATGTTTAAATTTTCCAAGTCTAGGTCCCAATACTAAAGCTCCTGCTAATCCAATCCAAGCACCAACTGAGTGAACAACAGTCGAACCAGCAAAATCTTTGAATCCAAGTGTATTTAGCCAACCATTTTCTCCCCAAGCCCAATGACCAAAGATAGGATAGATTAATGAGGTAACTACAATAGCAATTATAATATAGCTATTAAACTTTATCCTCTCAGAAACAGCACCTGAAACTATTGTTATAGCAGTTGCTGCAAACATTGCTTGAAAGAAGAAAAAAGCATTTTGATTGAGGTTTTTCCCCTCTATTGCAAAATCACTAAATCCAATGAGTCCACCTAAATCGGTTCCAAACATTATTCCAAAACCAATAAGCCAAAAGAAAATAATACCAAATATAGTATCAATAAGGTTTTTCATAGCTACATTGATAGTATTTTTTGACCTTACGGTTCCTGTTTCAATAAGTGCAAATCCAAATTGCATCAAAAATACTAAAAAAGCACAAAGTAGTATCCAAAGTAGATCAATATTTTCCATAATTATTTCATTATCCTAAAGTTATTTTGATATTCTAGCAAATAAAATAGTTAAATATTTATCAGTAACTATATAGTTTTTATACAATTATTTATTGTTTTACAATCTCTTCAAGTTTTGAAATATTTAATAAAGTGAGTAGATTTTTGTAACTTGAGTCTTTCGGTGGTTGAACTATACTCTCTCCAATCATACCTCCACTTATAAGGTGATTTTCAAATGGTTTAATATATTGTAGTGGGACTTTCATAATTTCACCTAATCTATCCACTATAATCCCAATAGTATGTTTCCCATCAGAGCCATCATAATTTACAATGATTATATCATCTTTTTTTGTCTCTTTGTCATTTTTAATAAATCCACTTATATCCAGTACACTTACAAAATAGTCTTTATGAGAGATTGTTCCTTTAAAATGATTTTCTATCTCCATACTTATTGGTGTTTCTAAATAATCTAACCCTACAGCTTCAATAATTTGAGCTTGTGGTATCCCCACCCATTTCTCACCAATATAAAATGTTGCTATCTCTTGTATAGGTTCATTTGGTAAAATTTGATAGTTATAAAAGTGATTTTGTTCAATCTGTGCAGGAATCTCTTTACCTTCTAAAATATCCCCAGCTTCAATAAAAACAAATGAGATAATATCATTAACATAGTCATCATTTTGACTTTTATATTCTCTATATCCATTAGAACATGAACTACCAACTATATAATATTTATTTTCAAATTCTATAATTTTAGATATAGATTCACCATTGTTAAGATCAAAAAATTTATCTTCAACATAAAGTGTATCCCCTATATTGTAATTATTATTAGAGCAACTAATAATTTTTTTAGATTTTTTATCTACAAAAAAAGAAAATGTTTTATCATCTATCTTTTGTAAAGCATCTTTTAACATATCTTGAAATTGAGGTTTACTATCAAATACTATACCAATTCCACCTACAGTTTGTGAGTTATCTGTATTCATAATAGATGCATTATAAATATAGCTATATTTATCACCATATAAAGGTGTTGATTCAAAAGGTGAAACAAAATATTTTGAAGAGTTTTGTAGGCTTAGTGTTTTATTTATCCATGGCTGAGTTAGTCTTTTCCCTATAAGTTGAGATTCATTTTTATTTGATACTGCAATAACAACTCCATTATTATCATATATAAAAAGGTTTGTATAGACTGTATAAAGTTCATTTATATATCTTAAAATATCTGATATTTGCTCTTTTTGGTCTTCTGTAACTTGCTCAGTTGATGAAAGAATCTCTTTAAAGCTACTTGTTAATGCCCACCATCTACAATCATTTGCCCGTTCATATAAGTTTCTATCCATAATATCAATAGCTAATGAAGATAAAAATAGAGCATTATCCAAAAGTGATAGTATGATAGTCTCATTTAATTTTTCAATAGAGGTATTAAATGATTTTTTAGTATTTTCACCTGTTTGTCTAACTTCTCTTAATATTGACCTTGCAAAATCAGTACCACCTATATTTGTGTTTTTGTCAGTTTGAGATACATTTCCATTCCATACAGCACGATCAAGCTCATTTTGTATAGTTGTTGCTTTCAGTGGAATTGCTATCATATCTTTTTTGAAAATATCTTCATTATTCATAATTGATTGCAAAATTTTATTATCTAATTTTATCTCTTCATCATTTTTACTAAATGCACTAGTTAGTGGTATCATTATATGTCCCAACCAGCCTAGTCCAAAAAAACCTTCATAGCCATTTGTTTTACAGGTTTTAATAAGATAGTCTCTCCCTGCAAAAGAGGATATAGAAAATGGTTGCTCAAGTTCAGTTTCTAGTTTTACACCAAGAGGGATGTGATATGAATCACTTGATGCAATTGAGACACCATCTTTATCCAATAGCAAAATAGTTTCTTTGTTTTCTTTTACCACTAGTCTTGAAAATATACTTTTCATCTCATCTTCAAATTTAAAACATAGAGATAAAAAACCGATTATTGTATTATCTTCATTATTTTTAGTAACTTTATAGGTATAAACGAGAGATTTTTTACAAGATGGTAAAAAGTCATGATATTTAAATGTTTCAATATATTCATCTTTTGTTGTAGATACAATCTCTAAAATGTCATCATCTGTTTTGTTTATATTATTAGTCTCATCTAGTTTTGCAACTATATTTCCATCAGTATCAAATAATACAATATCATAGTAAACACTATATTTTGCTACATACTCTTTGAATCTATTTTTAATATCATTTTGTTCCTCTTTCTCCCCTTTTTTTATAACGCGAAGTTTTGTATCATCCTTGTCTTCTTTATGCAGTTTTATATTTTTTTTTGTTTCTATTTGTTTTAATAAAAATTTTCGTATATCATCATCTGTAGCTAAAAATCCAATATCAGCAGTTCTCTCAAATAAGTTTCTTATAACTATATCAACAGCAACTTGTGCCTTTGCACCCATCTCATTTACTACTTTGTTAAGGGTTGCATCTGTAAGATGGGAGATAAGTTCATTTGTTAAGTTATTAAAGTTAGTTTTGGTTTGGCTCATATCAATGCCTGTATCACCTAATTGACTAAGAAGAATAAGTTGATCCCATGTTTTACTTATATCATTTAGCTCTGTCTTAAACTCTGTAACATTTTGCATATATTTAAAATGTTCTTGATATTTATTCGATTTTAAATCCATACCTTAACCTTTGATTTTTTTATTTTATTAATAATTATATCACATATTGGTCTTATAGAAGTCTCTATATATAAAATATATATAATAAAATGTATAATAAATATATAATTTTATGTTTAAATTATTGTTTCTTATACTTTTTCGTTATTCTTGCAAAGTCATAAAAATCACTTAACATTAAATAGCGTATCTGTATATCATCAAATTTTTCTAATAATGGAGAAAATCCTTCATGAAAAAGTCGTACATCATTTATAAACTCTTTGGGGTATTGAAGTTTTTCCTCTTTAAGATTTCCAAAACAGGTCATAAACTCTAAAAAAAGCTTATTTACAAGTTCCTCTTTTTCTTGAGTTTGTTCTTGTAAAAAGCCACTAAGGCTTTCGAACTCTACACATATGTTAGTTAAGCAGTCTTGCATGAATCGTCACTTTGACAAGTTGGTATAGATATATTTTCACAAATAGTTGTGTTCAGGAGTTTATTTATTTTTTCTATATCAAAACCACATAGGTAACTTTCACCTATTTGTAACAATGGTCTTTTAATCAAAATAGGTTCTTTGCACATCAATTCAATAAGTTCCTCTTTTGTAAAGTTTTCTATATTTAATTCATTGTTTTTTATTTTTGGTGCAAATTGATTTATCATGGCACTTTTATGTAGTCCTTTAAAAAAAGGTTCTAAGTTTTTCTTATCCCAAGGATTATCAAGTAAACTTTTTGTTTGGTACGATAGACCATTTGTTTCTAAAACTTTTTTTTGCCTTTGATTTCCTGCACAGCCTGTTTTTTCATAAAAAATTATTGTGTATCTATTTGGTGTAAAGTTCATTTTTTTCCTTAGTTCATATATGGGATATCAAGAGTAGCATCTCTATCTGTCGCACTAAAATCATAATTATCATCAGTGATAAGTTTTTGTAGGTTTTTTTCCACTATTTTGGTTTGCAAAATATGGTATCCTCCAGTAGAGAGGTTATAAGAAATTTGTGTTTTATAATAAGTTAATATGATTGGATGAATTTTGTCTTGATTTAATAGAAGGTTTTCTAAAAATGTTTTAAGTTTTGAGATATCATATTCATCAACTTTTTCAAGCTTTCTTACAAGGTTTCTTACAAACTGTTTTTGATGATATTTTTCACTTATTGTTAAGAGTTTTGATGCTGCATAAATATCTGCAACAGTTTCAGAATAATTATAAAGATATCTAAAGTGTTCACACACTATCTCTATATATTTAGGATAGTGGTTAAGTACAAATACAAGTTCTTTTAGATCACCATCCATCAACACTTGAAATAGTGTTGCTGTTCTTTTTTGTATCTTTTCCCAGTGGCCACCATCTGTAACAGTTAAATCACCTAAAAATCGTTCATAATTTTCTAAATCATATTCTTCTTCCATACCGTGAATATGCAAGAAGTGTACCTAATTTAGACGAGATATTTTAAATAGAATAGATAGTTGACTGATTTCTTCCGTTGTTTTTTGATTCATATAATGCAATATCTGCTTTTTTTATGAGTGTTTGTGCTGAATCGTCACTATGAAATTGGCTAATACCTAAACTAATTGTTTTTTGTCCTATTTTATCAAAGTTGTAATTTGCAATCTCTATTCTAAGTTTCTCTGCTAAATGAAATGCTTGTTTTTCATCAGTTTCAGGACAAATAAGTAAAAATTCTTCCCCTCCAAATCTTCCGAAAATATCTATTTTTCGAATTTTACTTGAGATTATTTTAGTTACTTCAAAAAGCACTTTATCTCCCATTTGATGGCCATATTTGTCATTGACAATTTTAAAATTATCAATATCTATAATAATTAGCGAAAGATTTTTTTTATATCTTTTTGCTACATTAACATGATAGTCTAGGGATTCATCAAGTTTTCTTCTATTCATAATTCCTGTTAATTTATCTATGGAGGACAATTTTTCTAACTCTTTTTTAAATGTTATATCTTGTCCTACAGAGACAAAGGATTCGATATCTTCATTGTCATTTCTAACTGTAACGATATGTTGTTCTAGCCAAAAGTCATTACCTTCTTTATCCGTATTTTGTATCTCTCCACTCCATTCACCTGTTTCTTTTAAAGTTTTCCATAACTGTTTAAAAATATTATCAGATGTTTTTGAATTTTGTACGATACTCATCTTTTGCCCTATAAGTTCATCTTTTGAATACCCACTCACAACTTCAAAAGCACTACTAACTTCTAAAATAGTAGTGTCTCTTTTTGTTTTTGTAGAAACCACATATTTATCTAAAATAGATGCGAATTTTTTTAATTCTTTATTTGCAGATAAGAGAGCTTTTTGAAGTTGAGCTGGTCGAATAGAAGCATAAAATGCCATAAAAAGACTTGCTAAAATACTTAATAAAATAATATATAAAGTAGATTTTAATTTATTATTTAAGAGGTCATCTTGGTATGACTTTTTTGGTTTTAATATCAAAAAAGCTTTGTCTTCATTGTGTAAAATGTCATTAAGAGTGTATATATAACAATCTTTACAGTTTTCAGGACTTGAGAGCATTTTTGCTGTATCCCAAGAAAAATCTTGAGAGAGTGATCTGTTTACTCCTGTATATTTATTAAAAGAATATTTATCGTCAGGATGGATAATATACTTTCCATCTTTATCTAGTATAAAGTGTTCAAACGCAGATGAATTACGAATTGAATTAAAGAGATTTGTTGTGAGCATATTGACTATAACCATACCTGAAAACTCATTTTGTTTATTAAATATCGGTAAGGCAACTCTTAGTGTTGGTCGCAATGGAATCTCTATTTTCCCATGTTCTATATTTAAATCAAACTTTGAATGCCAAATTTTTTGTTCTTTCATATTTGAAACGGTTTGAAAGTAATCCCTATTGTGTTTATTTTGAAGAAAAGAGTGTTGGACTAGGTATGGTTCATTTTGTTCATTTGTTCTATCAATTCTTACTATTTCCATCCCATTTTCATCTATATATCTTAGTTGCATAATTTTTGTATTGATACTTGCAATTGATAAAAATATATTTTCTAACTCAAGTCGTTTATTCTCTTGTTTTGTTTTTATATAGTTTTTCATTGTTGGATTTTTAGAAATGCTATAAACAATATTATCAATATCTTCAATTTTCTCTTTAAGAATTGTAAACTTCTTAATAATCATCACTTCGTTTGCTTTATCTTTGAGTTCATTTTCTAATGTTGTTAATTGAATATTGTAACTTATAATACCACCAAAAATTGATATAATAATACCAAATAGTAGAAAATAGATTGTAAATACAGTTTTGAAATTTTTTTGAGTCATTCTCAATTCCCTTTTTTTGTTACCGGCGGAATAATAACATAAATAAATATAAATTATAATTGAAAAAGGAAATTTTTTAGAAATGTTTAAAAATTATTTTATGGTATAGTTTGTGTATATATAACTATAATAAAAAGAGGTATATATAATGTTAGAAAAAATATCATTTGGTACATATCGTACAACATTTCAAAATCCAGTACATCAAGAAGCTATAAATTACGCCTTAGATAATGGAATTCAATACATAGATACATCATCAAATTATATGTTTGGGGAAGCTGAAACTCTTATAGGAGATGCTTTACAAGGTAGAGATAGAGAATCTTTTACTATTGTGTCAAAAGGTGGATATATCCAAGGTGAAAATATGGAAAAGGTAAAGCAAGGGTGGCTAGTAGAAGATGTGGTAGAATATAACCCAAATTGTTTTCATAGTATCTCCCCAATGTTTTTAGAAGATCAGATAAATAGTAGTTTAGAGAGATTAAAAAGTTCTTATATTGACACATACTTATTGCATAATCCAGAATACTACCTAATGACAAATATAAAGGGTGATGCAACAGATGAAGATATAGATAAACATCAAGCCATTATGCAAAGTAGAATTAAAAAAGCTTTTGAGTTTTTAGAGAAAATGGTCAAAAAAGGAAAAATAAAATCTTATGGAATTAGTTCTAACTCTTTTGGAAAAAAAGAGAACGATTACCATTTTTTAGAGTATAAAAATTTATTAGAATATGCAAATGAGATAGCAGGAGAAAATCATCATTTTAAAGTGATTCAACTCCCTTTTAATATGTATGAAAAAGATGGTGTCCCTTGTGCAAAATATTTTCATGAAAATGGTATAGAAGTTCAAGCAAATAGACCTTTAAATGCTTTTTATATGGGAGGAATGTTACGATTAGCTTCTTATGAACCATCTGAAGAGTTTCCTTTATTGTTAGAAGAGGTAAAAAATATTAAAAATGATAAACTACAAGAACTTGTAGAAGAGTTGATAAAAATTCAATCAAAATTTGCTTTTGCAGGTGATGTTGATGATGCTATTGAACATAGAGTTATACCCTATATTGTACAAGGGATAGGACTTGAACAAGATCATTATGAGCTTATTGATAAATTTCTTACTTCTTATAAACAAAATATTAAACACTCTTTAGGAAAAATTACTGCTAAAAAACTAGAGTTAGCAGAACCATTGGATAAAACTGCATTAGAATATTTATTAAAAAAACACTATATCTCAAAAGTTTTAGTGGGACTTAGAACAAAAGAGTATGTAGATAAAGTATTATTATATACAAAGGATAAATAGTGGCAAAAAAACCATTCAACCCAGATAGTTTTGATATAGATTTAAAAGTAAAAGATGTTGTTAAAGATTTTCCTCAACTTTTAGAATTTGATTATAAAAAGACAAGTTTAAATGAGGAGCTTACAAAGTTAAATTATGAGGTAGTTTCCCCCTCATATGTGGACAAAAAATACACATCAATCAATGAGTATCTTGAACTTGATGTTGATTATATTGTATAAAATATTATAAAAAGAAATTTTTTAGTTCTTGGAATCTATATCTATCTTTTAAAAGAGATAAAGATTGTTTAAATATTGCCAATTCTTTTGGATTAAACTCTTTACCATTTTGTTTTAATTTATTGTAAATTGAGTTGCGATTTTTTGTTGATAATTGTGTTAAATCTTCATTTGTCATCAGTTCTTTAATCTCTTGAATATTTGATTGTGGCATAGGGAAGTCCGCATAATATTGTCCAATTCTATTTACTCCCCAAAAGTCAATTCCTAAGTTCATATAAAACTGTAATGATGAAGAAACACAATACATCTTCACTCTCTCTATATCTGCATGTAGAAGAATTTTATTAAAAAGTAGTGTTAAAAGTTGCTTTGCATAACCATGAAATCGAGATTTAAAAGGGGTGAGAATATTGTGGATTGTAAGATATTGATTATTTCTTGAGATATGATAAAAAAGATAACAAACATCTTCACCATTTTCCTCTAAACATAAGCATGGAAACTTATTCCAACTGTAGTAACTATCCCACCAATCAAGTGATTGTTGGGCAAATTCTTGTGAAGAGGTGTGTTGTATATTTGCAACTGAAGCGATATATTGTTCTCTATTTAAATTTCTTGTTGTCATTGTAGCTCTCTCTTTCGATCGAAAAGCCAAATGTCTAATTTTAAGCGGATAAATCTTTATTATAGATTACACTGCAAGTACTATACCACTACTTTATTTCTACCACTTTCTTTAGCTTCATAGAGGTTATTATCAGTTAATTTATATATCTCTTCTGCTTCATTTATATCATTAAAATCAATAATATAAACTCCCATAGATATAGTTACATATTTAGATGCAGAATTTCCAGTGTGTTCTATGTGTAAGGCTTCAATATTTTTGCGTGTTTTTTCAGCTAAAGTAAATGCATCTTCTTTACTTTCTACTGTATATAGCATACCAAACTCTTCTCCTCCAAGTCTAAATACATAATCTCCAGCTCGGTGTAAGCTTTTCCTTAAACTTAGTGCAACTTTTTGTAATACAACATCACCTTCTTGATGTCCATAGGTATCGTTATATTGTTTAAAGTGGTCTATATCCATAATTGTAAATGCCAAAAATTTTTTATCTCTTGTAGCAATTTTTATTTGTTGTTCAAAAACTTCATCAAAATATCTTCTGTTATAAAGATTTGTGAGAGCATCAGTTATTGCAATTGTTTGAAGAAGTTTATTACTAGTAATATTTTGTGCATAAGAGTGATACCCAATTATCTCATTGTTATTATCTTTGATAGTTGTGATATTTAAGTGTACCCAGTAATCATTTCCTTTTTTATCTGAGTTTTGAAGTTCTCCACTCCAACTGCCATTTTCTTTCAAGCTTTTATACATCTCTTTATATGTTTCTTCTGTGGTATTTCTACTTGCTAAGATATTGTGTTTTTTCCCTAATAGTTCCTCTTTTGTATATCCTGTTAGCTCACAAAATGCTGTTGAAATATTAATGATTTTCGATTCTAAATTTGTTGTTGAAAAGGCTACATACTTATCTATAATTTTACTTTCTCGAGAAAGTTCTTCTTGTGTTCTTATCAACTCATTACTAAGCTTGACAGGAGCAATAGCCATTACAAATGAGATAGGTATAGATATAATAAAAATAATTAAAGCAATAGTAATTATATAATTAGATTGTTGTTTTTTCATCTGTGCAACTTTGTTTTTGTCGAATTCATATAAAAGTATTAATTCATCTGGATTATAAAAATATTCAGAGAGATTATGTGAAAATATCCCATTTATACTAAATTGCTTTCTAGATAATATTTGTTGTGCAACTGCTGGAAATTCTTTTTTTAGGGATATGTTTTTGTTAAGATATTTTGACCATGAATAGTCTTCTTTATTCCCTTTAGAAGTTCTTTGATAGTAGATAAAATTACCATTTTTGTCCACTATAGATACTTTAAATAGTGCGGATAGTGTTAACTCCTCAAGAAGTTTTTTAGCAAAAATATTAACAATCACAATACCATCAAACTTTTTATTTGTATAAATTGGCATTGCAATTCTAAATGTTGGTGTAAGAGGATATGTGATTTTGTTATTTTCTTCATTAAGATCAAGTCTTGAATGCCATATTTGGTGTTTATTTGTTCTTTTTGTTTCTTGAAAATAATATCTATTAGATTTATTTTGTAGTTTGCTAGTATGTATAATATATGGAGTTGAGGTAATGCTACTTTTATCAATACGGATATTTTCTAAACCATTTTTATCAATATATCGTATTTGCATAAGCTCATCTATAGCAACCATGTAACTTTTAAAGAGCTCTTCAATAGCTTCTTTGTTTTTGTGAGTTTGTATGTATTGATGAAATAAATGGCTTTCATTTATAGAATATACAATATTTTCATAAAGAGTTATACGATTTTTAAGGGTTGATATTTTGAGTTTAAAACTGCTTTGAGCTGAGCTATAAAGTTCTTCATTAATACTTTTATTTTCATAATAAGAACTTACAAAAAACGATATAAAAGCAATAATAAGTCCAAAAATTCCAAAAAGAAATAAAAAAAGAGCCCGTACATTAAATGGACTTGAAAATACAAAATTTGTAAAATTGCTCTGTGATTTCATCACTCCCCTTACCAATAAAATTATTGTTCATTGTACAATAAACTGTTATAAAGTATTATTATTTATCTAAAAGTATTTTACTTTAAATTATTTATATCCTTTATAATCTTTTTTATATCATTAGAGTAGCTAAAACAGCTACTGATTTTACAAGCTAAATACTCATCTGCATCATACTCTTTTTTATATACAAACGGATAGCTAAAACTATTAGTTGAAAACGATTCAAGATTTTCTTTTTTAGACTTTATAAATACAGGTTCAATATTGTAAAAAATAGAAGCTAGTGTAGCATTTGGAAAATAAGATGGATACTTATTGATATATTCTACATAGTATTGCATAGATTTTTTCACTATCTCAAAAGTTTTGTAATCACCTTCCATCGAAGCATATAATATAAGGTTGTTAAAATGTACCCCTAAAGCACTGGCATAACCACTCTCTTCAATATCTGCATAGGTTTTAAAACCATCATTTGATTCAATCCATCTACCATCTTGATAAAATAGCTCAATAGATTTCTCAATAAGTTTTTCATAAAGGGTAAGGTATTTGTTATCAAGTGTTTGTTGATAAGCTTCAAATAGTGTAGCACTTAAGAAACTATAATCCTCTAATATTGCTTTTTGTGTAGGAATTTTTCCTTTGATTGTTTGATGATATAACTCCCCATCTTTATAGACTAAGGTTATTAAACTATTAAGTGAGTGTAATGCACTTTTTAAATATTTTTTATCAACTTTAGTTGCTAATAGTTTCCCTTTTATATATAATGCATTCCACGCTGTATTGATTTTATTGTCTATAAATGGATACTCTTTAGTATCACGAATCTCTTTTAAAAGAGAGATAACTTTTTTTATATTTTTAGGTTTAGAACTCCCTATTATCTCTGGGTTTGAATGCTCTCCATCAAAATTCCCATCTTCTACAATACCTAAATAAGCAAGTGCCTCTTTTGCCGCATCTTCTCTGATACCATTTTTTTCTAAAAACTCTAGACTCTCCATGTAGTCAAAGACAAAATAATATCCCTCTTCATTTTTCCCTTGGTCATTTTTACTATCTGCATTACTAGCACTTTTGTAAACACCATCTTCTAAAAATCTTTTATCAATCTCTTGAATTGTTTTATCAATCACCTCTTTAAATAATGGTTCTCTTGTGATTTGATAAGCTAAACTATACGCTTCTAAAGCTTCTGCATTGGTATATAACATCTTTTCAAAATGTGGTATTGTCCACTTTTGATCTACACTATATCTATAAAAACCACCCTCAATTTGGTCAAATATACCACCTTTTGCCATCGCTTTTAAAGAATCAATAGCCATAGTTAAAGCCTCTTTATCTCCATCTATTTTATAAGTTTTTAAAAGAAGTATTAGGTTTGTAAATTGTGGAAATTTAGGGTGGGTACCAAATCCTTTATACTCATAGTCATAACTATTTTGGAATTGTTTGATGATATTATGCAATAGTTTATTATCGAAAGTTTCATTTGAGTGGCTTATCTTCTCTTTACTATTTACCACATCAAGTACTTGTTTACCTTTCTCTTGTAGTTTTACCCTATCAAAATGTGCAATCTCTTGTAAAATTTCTATCAAACCACGAGACCCATAACCTGCATATTTAGGTATATAAGTTGCTGCAAAAAAAGGTTCCTTATCTGCCGTCATCACAATAGTAAGTGGCCAGCCTCCACCTTTTTTATTCATCACTCTATATACTTTTTGATAAAAGCCATCTATATGAGGAAATTGTTCCCTATCTATTTTAATAGAGATAAAATCTTTGTTCAATATTTTTGCTACTTGCTCATCTTCAAAAGACTCATGTACCATTACATGACACCAATGACAAGTGCTATAACCGATGGAGAGAAATATAAGTTTATTCTCTTTTTTAGCTTTAGTAAAAGCCTCTTCACCCCAAGGGTACCAATTAACAGGATTGTTTTTGTGTTGTAAAAGGTAAGGGGAAGTTTCATTTTGTAGTTGATTTGCCATAGTTATTCCTAAAAAAATAGTTAATAATAAAAGAGCTTTTTTAAACATAGGGAACTCCTTTTATTTAAGAATAGCAATAAAGTTTTAAGGGATATTGAAAATTATGATTAAGTTTTTTGAATAATCTTTGATTTATTTAAAGAGTTTAGACAAGGTGCTATTTATCAAAAATAACCAATTTCCTCCCAAAAGGTATTTTGTTTTTATTTTGAGACAATGCCCATATCACCTCATAAGCAGGTGGGATTCTTGGAAAAATCCCCTCCCCATCTGTAAAGTATAAGAGCATAGAACTCATAGGGATATTTGCATCTATATACTCAAAAGTAGGGCGGTAGTCAGTTCCCCCTCCACCTTTAAGTGGAAAGTCCATCTCCTCCCCACCTATAAAACTATGATGGGAGTGTACTTTTGCATCTGCAACAAGTAGTTCAATAGAAACAGCTGGAAAGTTTTGCATAATATCTTTAAATTCCCCTATAAAAGCCCCTAAAATATCTTCACGAATTGACCCAGAGGTATCTATGGCAACTATGAGGCTTAGTGTATCGCTAGTTAAACTTGGTAAGGCTACACCTCTATATATATGTTTTTTGTTTGGTGGCATAAAAGCGTAGTTGTTTCTCATATGTCGGTTTATAGCGTTGTACAGCTCAAACTTCCAGTCTATATCGTTTGCTTTTATTTTTTTTGCAAATCTTTCTAGTCCAAGGGGAGTTGTGCTATTTTTATTTCCAACCTCTTTTGCTAGTGATGCTGCATAATCCCACTCATCTTCCTCTTTCTCATCCATCTTTTCAAAGTTTTTAAAGATGGAACTATCGCCACCTTTCTCTTTTATAAAACTTTCTAGGTTTTGTGCATCATCATAACTACTTGCGCCACTTTGTTCAGCAAACTCAACTTTTAATATCTCATATATCTCTTCTGAGTACATATTTTTGTACTCTTTGTTGTAGTTTGCACCTTTTGGGATTTTGAGCTTATTTTTTGCTAACATATTGTTGATAGCATAGTCAGTTGCTAGTTGCCACAATACACCTTTTCGGTTTAGCTTTCTTTGATTGTGTGCTAAGATATGGTGCATAACACAGTTTGTAAGGATAAAAAAAAGCTCATCCATATCTAAAGATTCTATATAAGTTGGATTGTAGATAAATCTTTTTCCATTACTTGCAAAATAGTCTATTTGTAGGTTTTCCTCATGTTTAAGTCTATTTGCCAACATCCCAAAGTAGGGGTGTTTGGATATGAGTTGACTTTTTGCTTTGGTTAGAAGTGTGCTAGCATCCATTAGTGAAGTAGATTATTAAACTTTCTAGCCCATAGTGGCCAACTTTTTATATAATCAAGTGCTATATCTCTTCCTCTTAGATCTTGTACAATCATCACTGCAAATTCCCCTGGAAGATTAAGTGTATATCTTAAAAGATTGTCAAGTTGGGCTGCCCGTGTCTCCTCATCTATTTTCATAGTAAGTGAAGTACAAAGTATATGTAGTGCTGAGGTTTCATTTGGTACATCTGCACAGCTACCATCTAAGATTTTGTCAATATCTGGTAGATTTGATGCAACACTTCTAAACCCTAAAAATGAAGCAGCAAGTTCTTGACCTATAGCACCACTTACCATATCAAGAAGTAGATCATCATCAGGAACTGAAGCTAGTATCTCATTTACATACTCCCAAGTTCTAGGGGTTGCAAAAGCTTTTGAGTCATTTTGAGTATTAAATGCAAAAAGAGCATCAGGTCTATATGAAGTAAAAGCGATAATAGTAGCATTAATTTCTGTAGTTTTCGCCCAAGTTTGCCAAACTTCTAAATCAACCTCCATATCAAGGTGAACAAATCTATTTGCCAAAGGTGAAGCCATACGAAATACAACCCCTCTATCACTCTCGCGATTTCCAGCAGCAACAATAGCCCAACCATCAGGAAGTGTATATTCACCTATTTTTCTATCTAGGATGAGCTGATAAGCACTAGCTTGTACCATAGGAGCTGCTGTATTTAACTCATCTAAAAATAAAATCCCCTCTTTTACACTTCCATCTGGTAAAAATGAAGCTTTCGCCCAAACTGCACTATTATCTTTACTATCAAAAAATGGTATCCCTCTTAAATCTGTAGGGTCAAGTAGTGAAAGTCGTAAATCAATAAAACCTATATCTCTATCTTTGGCAATTTGAGAAACAATAGAAGACTTCCCAATCCCTGGAGGTCCCCATAAAAATACTGGTACTTTTCTTTTTGTTAAGTGGTCTATTGATCTTTTTGCACGACTAGGGTTCATATATCTTCTCCTTGGTTTGTAAGGCTTATGCAAGAAGTATGCCTAAGTGTTATTAGAAGTTAGTTATAATCAAATAAAAAATAAAATAGTGTAAAGAGTAAAAATGAAAGTTAAATATATAAAAAAACTGATGATATCAGGGATAAGTGTAACAACAAACAATAAAAATGAGATGAACGAAGAGACACAAAAGATAGCATCACTTTGGGAGCAATATGACAAAGAGAATATCTATACAAAAACATTCAACAAAGCAAATGATTCTAGCTTTTATGGTGTATATTCTAACTATGTAACTGATTTAAATGGTGATTATGATTTAACTGTTGGAGTTGAAGTAACTAAGCCCAAAAATGCAATAGTTATAGAAGATGAAAGATATTTAGTATTTACAAAACAAGGTGAGTTGCCAGAGGTTGCTTTTGAATTGTGGGAAGAGATATGGGACTATTTTGCAAATAATAGTGAATATGAGAGAAAATATACTATTGATTTTGAAAAATACTCAAAAGAAGATGAGGTAGAAATTTATATCGCAATCAATAAAAACTTAACTTAAAACTCGATATGATAATTAAAGTTGATAATTTAAAGGAAAAAAAATGAATATACAAGCAAATGGAATCATCGGTTTTTTAATATTGTTCCTTGATATCTGGGCAATTATTAAAACAGTTCAAAGTAATGTATCTGCATTAAAAAAGACAGTATGGATTTTGATTATCCTATTTTTACCAATATTGGGTTTAATCCTTTGGTATATTTTAGGACCAAAAAGTTAAATAATACAAGATTTTTATCTCTATAGAAAATTTTATCATAAGCTTTTATCATATTAATATTTGGAGTTTAAAATGATAGAAAAAGAACTAGACACATACTTACTTGCTAAAAAAGGTGCAACATTTGACTATCCCTTTGATGAGGTAGTTAGAGTGTATCGTATAGCAAATAAGATGTTTGCACTTATGATAGATGAAGACCCACTTTCTATAAACTTAAAATGCGACCCTCTTTATGCTCTTGAACTTCGTTCTATTTATGAGTCAATTAAAGCTGGGTATCATATGAATAAAAAACATTGGAATACTGTAAGTGTTGGTGGTGATGTGGATGATGAGCTTCTTAAAGAGCTAATTGATCACTCTTACGAGTTGGTTTATGAAAAGTTGAGTAAGAGGAGCAAATTGTTACTTTGATAAAATATAAATATATAAATGAGTATTAAATTAACAAGAATAGTGGAAAATAGAATATGACAGCATGTATAAAGATGCTAAAAAAAGCAAAAGTAACTTACAATATACACCAATATCTACATGATAATACATGTGAATCTTACGGAGAAGAAGCTGCTTTAAAGTTAGGCGTTGTACAAGAAAGAGTTTTTAAAACTTTAGTTGTACAAAGTGAAGATGCTCTTTTTGTTGGTGTTGTACCAGTATCTTCAAAACTTAGTTTAAAGGGACTTGCAAAAGTACTTGGTGTAAAAAAAGTAGTGATGGCAGATGCAAAAGATGTGGAGAAGTCTACAGGATATGTATTGGGTGGAGTAAGTCCCTTTGGGCAAAAAAAGTGTTTGGTAACTATTGTAGATAAAAGTGCATTAAATTATGATATGATTTTTGTAAGTGCAGGCAAACGAGGTTTAGATGTAGAAATAAACCCACAAGTATTTCCAAAGTTACTATCTTCTAAATTTGAAGAGATTGCAAATAGTTGACTTTGGAACACCCTTAACTTATTAAAAGTCTCTTTTTAACTTCTTTATTCTTTGATTTGATTCAATAATTCTTTCATAATTTATTGAGCCATTTTGAACTTGTGAATAGATGAGATCAATAAGTTGGTCGATATTTTGAGTTGCTAGCTGATTTCCAAAAAGAAGTATATCTACACCTGCATTTATCACAAGAGTGACTGTATCTTTTAGGCTATAGTGTTCAGATATAGCTTTCATTTGTAAATCATCACTTACAATAACCCCTTGAAAACCTAACTCTTTTCTTAAAAGATTGGTATTAACTTGATAGGACAGAGTAGCTGGGTAATTTGGGTCTAAATGTTTATTAAACACATGTGCTGTCATAATCATTTTTGCTTTATCGTTTTTTATGAGGTTTTTGTATGGTTCTAGTTCTATTTTATTCCAAGTATCTGTAACATCTACAAACCCTTTATGTGAATCATCTTTTGATGAACCATGTCCTGGAAAATGTTTCAGAACGCTTAGGATATTTTTTGATTCAAGTGCATCTATAAAAACAGTTGCGTAGTTTGTTACTTTTTGTGGAGTTTCCCCATATGAACGTTCTAAACCCTCTATCACATAGTTGTTTTTATTGACACTCAAATCAACAACTGGAGCAAAGTTACAGTTTATACCATTTTGATATAACATCTTTGATAGAGTTGTATAAATTTGTTTTGCTTGAGTTAAACTTTTTTTTGATATCTCTTTTGCACTTTGTGTTGAAGGAAATCCATAACTGTTTTTGAGTCTTTGAACTTTTCCACCCTCTTGGTCTATCGAGATGATAAGTTTGTTTTTTGAATACTCTTGAAGCTTTGAAGTTAAAAGTTGTAGTTGTTTTGGTGAGTCTATATTTTTTACTTTTGATCTATCTTTATAAAATCTATCAAAAAGTATCACTCCTCCTATATTATATTTTTCTATATATTTTGTAATTGGGCTATTTTCATTGATAACACTCTGGTCAAATCCAATAATAAGCATTTGACCAATCATCTGTTTGAGTTTATGATCACTTACTTTTGTAGTTTCAGTTGCATAGAGATTTAAACTTATTGCGATTAACAGAGTTAGTATTATTTTATTTTGTATCAATTTTTGACCTCTTTCTCAACCTTATCAATATCTTTACTTCTTGATTCTAGTTTTCCCTCTTGAAACTTTTTTGTTTTTAAAAGAGAAATATCTATATCATGTAATACATCAAGATATATTATGGCATTACTTAATGATACTTTTAAAACATGACCACCAAATTTTTTATCTTCACTCAAAAAATGAAAATGATACCCTGGTACATTAAATTTTCCAAAATATTCTGGAAGATAATACCCTATAAGTACCCCTTGTATATTTTTGGCTTCAAAGAAATTCTGTGTTTCTATTATATGTTTTGCAAGGGGAGGGTAAGGTTTAGAAGCTTTTGGTGCACTTCGTGTTTTTACATATTCAAAAGTCCCTTCAATCTTAAATCCACAAGGGTAGTTTTTACATTGTTCAAAATTATTGAGTAGAGTTTTTAACTCATTGTATGAGTGTATATTCTTAATCTTTTTTGTTATATCAGTTTTGAAAAAATGTACTGAAGCAAAAGGGACGCCTGTTTTATCATCTGCTTTTATCACTTTTCCTGTAGATTTTACTTGATAAATGGTATCACCATCAACAACCATCTCTCCATCTATACCATCAAAAGTTCCAAGTCCAAAATCCCCATTTTTTTGAAGTTCAGCAACAGTTTTATCCCCTTCATAATAGCCTGATAAAAGTGCATCAATAGTTGATATTTGATAAAGCTTTTCTCCACTATTTGACGCATAGAGAAAAGTAGAGATAAAAATAGATATAAATAAAATCTTTTTCATAAGGGAAACCTTTTAGTTATTTTGATTATTGTTTAAGAGCAGATAGAAGTATCACACTTATCCTCATCTGTGATCTTACCGTGCGCTGAAGTGTATGAGATACCCCATCTATACATAGCTTCTAGTACGGGTTGTAGCTCTTTACCTATAGTTGTGAGTGAATATACAACTTTAGGTGGAACTTCTGCAAAGACTTCTCTATGGATAATATTTTTTTCCTCTAACTCTTTTAATTTTACTGTTAATGTTTTTTGAGTAATTTCACTTACAATTTCATGCAACTCTTTAAACCTTTTATCACCATCTAGTAGATGCCATATAATTGCTAACTTCCATCTATCGTTGAATACATCGAGTGTAATTGCTACAGAACACTTATATTCTTTGTCATTTATATAATACATTATTAAATCCTTTAAAACTGTATTATAACATAAAGATGATAAAAGCACATTACTTACCTAAAATAAAGTAAGGGAAAATTAAGTTAATAAGAATTATAATTTCACAATACAAGGAGTTTATGATGAAGAAAGTTTTGATTATTAACGGACATCAATATTATGAAAATATTGCAGAAGGTAAACTAACACAACACTATATTGATAAAGCAAATGAATTTATTACAAGCAATGGGTTTGAAGTGAAAAATACAGCAATAGATAAAGGATATGATGTCAAAGAGGAAGTTGCAAAATTCGATTGGGCAGATTATATTTTATTTCAATATCCTGTTTATTGGATGACAGTGCCGTGGATAACAAAAAAGTATATTGATGAGGTGTTCTCAGGTGGAGGTGGAACTGTTACTTATACAACTGATGGGAGAAGTAGAGATGATGCTTCAAAAAAATATGGTAGTGGAGGTTTAATGACTGAAAAAAAATATATGTTAAGTCTTACCTACAACTGTCCTACAAGTGAATTTAACAATAAAGATGGCTTTTTTGAAGGATTGAGCGTTGATGAAGCGAACTTTGCAGTACATAAAACATTTCAATTTTGTGGAGCAAAACAACTAGAAACTTATTCTGTACATGATATATTTAAAGGTGATTTAGATTTAGGACTAGAATTAGAAAAATTTGAAGATAAATTAAAGAAAAATTTTTTATAAAACAAAGGAGTTATGGATGAATCAAGTTATAGAACAACTAAGTAATCGAAAATCTATTAGACAATTTACCTCTGATAGTGTTACACAGCAAGATTTAGAACTTATTATTAAAACAGCACAAAGAGCACCAACCTCAATAAATGGACAACAAATATCTCTAGTTTATACAAGAGATAAAAAGAAAATAGAAAAGATAGCAAAACTTTGTGGTGGACAACAACAGGTTGCAACAGCAGATGTGTTTATCACAATAGTAGTGGATTTTAATAGAACAACCTTTGCAGTTGAACAAGCTGGTGAAACTCATATGATAGATAAATCAGCAGAAGGTATTCTAGTAGGAGCTGTAGATGCTGGTATTATGCTAAATGCTATCCAAATAAGTGCTGAATCACTTGGATATGGAACAACGGCTATTGGTGCTATCCGAAATGAACCAGAAATTATGATTGAACTCTTAGGACTACCACCTAAAACATTTCCAATTGTTGGTACTACTATAGGAGTCCCTACACAAGAAGCAAAAGAAGCTCCATTAAAACCAAGAGTTCCAATAGAAAGTTTCGTATTTGAAGATAAATATGATGATACAAAAGTAAAAGATGGTGTAATTAAATATGAAAAACAGATGAAAGAATATCGAGTTGTGCATAATATGGATTATCTACAATCATATTGTGAGCAAACAGCATTTTATTACAAAAATATCTATTTTAGAAAAATTGCTGAAAATTACAAAAAACAAGGTTTTGAATTTAAAGATTAGAAGGAGATATATGAAAAATATAGTAATAATTGCAACTCTTAAGATAAAAAAAGAGTTTAAAGATGAGGTGTATCATGAACTTGTAAAATTACATGAAGCTACTCATAAATATGATAAAGGGTGTATTCAATATGATTTACACAGAGATATAGATGATGAAAATAGTTTTACTTTTATAGAAACATGGGAAAATAAAGAGTTTTTATCAGCTCATGAGAAAAAAGAACATTTTCAGAATTTTGTTTCAAATATAGAAAAGAAAATAGATAGTTTAACTATCAATAAATTAATTAAACAATAAGAAGGAAAACAATGCAATTCTCATATATAAATCCAACACAAATAGAGTTTGGACAAGGTAAAATAGAAAAAATATCAGAACTAATATCAAAAGAGGAGAAAGTTCTAGTTTTATATGGTGGTGGAAGCATCAAAAAAAATGGTGTATATGAGCAAGTAAAAAATGCACTGGAAGATTTTACTTGGTTTGAGTTTGGAGGAATTGAGCCAAATCCTAAGAAAGAGACCTTAGACAAAGCTATCGCTTATGGTAGAGAAAATGATGTAGATTTTATTTTAGCTGTTGGTGGTGGTTCTGTGATTGATGGTGCAAAATATGTAGCAAATGCTTTCTTTTATGATGGAGATGGTTGGGATCTACTTGAAGGTAAATATACACCTACAAAAGCTTTAAAAATAGGTGCTATTTTAACTTTAGCAGCGACAGGAAGTGAATCAAATACAGGTTCAGTTATCACAAAATCAGAAACAAAAGAGAAAAGATTTTTTCACTCACCGTTTTCATATCCAAAGTTTGCTATATTAGACCCAGATGTTTTAAAAAGTTTAGATGATAGACAACTAGTAAATGGTCTTGTAGATTCTTTTGTTCATACTTGTGAACAGTATCTTACACAACCACATGGTGCTTTGGCACAAGATTATTATAGTGAAGGTATTTTAAGAGCATTGTTAGAGTTAGCAGATAACTTTGATAAGAAAGATGATTTATGGTACGCAAACCTTATGTGGCTTGCAAATCAAGCTTTAAATGGTCTTATAGGTTTGGGAGTTCCTCAAGATTGGGCTACACATTTTATTGGACATGAGTTAAGTGGATTGTATGGGATTGATCATGCTAGAACTTTAGCTATTATTCAACCAAACTTATTAACAGTATTAAAAGATGAAAAAAATGATAAACTTTTACAAATGGGGAAAAATGTATTTAGATTAGATACAAATGATTCTACAATAATAATTGAAAAAATTAGAGCTTTTTATGAATCATTAAATATCAAGTTAAAAATATCTTCATATACTGAAGATACAGAAGTTATAGAAAAAGTTACAACACTTTTAGAAAAACATGGATTTACACACTTTGGAGATAGAGAAACTATAGATAAAGCAGTAGTTGTTAAAATATTAGAAAAATCTATTTAAAGATTAAAAAAAAAGGGGCAATGTGAATAAAAGTGAAACTTCTTATAAATATTATATAGGGATGATTATAGCAATGATACTTTGGGGAATAGCTTGGACTTCAGGAAAAGTAGCAGCTGAGCATGCAAATGCACCTGTTGCTGCTTTTTGGCGTTATGCTATCTCTTTTATCACCATAGTTCCTGTGATACTTTATTTAAAAGTATCATTACGAACAAATAGAAAAGGCTATTTTTATATGCTTTTAGGGGGACTATTTACAGCACTTTTTAATTATCTTTTTTTCAAAGGTTTATCGCATGGAGCAGCTGGATATGGTGGGACATTAGTAACGGCAATTGCCCCTATAATCACCTACTTTTTATCTGTAGTTATTTTTAAAACAACTATCACTTCAAGACAAATATTTGCATTGTTTATTGGATTTTTAGGAGCTATTGTTTTACTTCGTATACCTTTTAATGGTTTAGAGTTTTTAGATGCAGATAGTTTGTATTTTTTTGAGTGTGCTATAATTTGGGCAATAGTGACAATAGTTTCTCAAAAAGCCTCTTCTTATGTTTCACCACTTTTTTATACGATGGTTGTTTTTGCAATAGCAGGTATTATAAATATGTTGTTTGCTTTACCTTATGAAGCTTTTGCATTTTCTAAGTATGATTGGCTTTTTTGGTCAAATATTATTTTTATAGGGATATTACCAGGTACATTTGCTACAACACTGTTTTTTCTCTCAGCTGCTAAAATAGGGGCACATAAAACAGGGGTATTTATGTTTATAGTTCCTATTGGTGCAATCTCTTCTAGTGTTGTAGTTTACAATGAAGTTGTTGTACTTTCAACTATTGTGGGATGTTTATTTGCTTTTGTTGCGGTTGTATTGTTCAATAGGAAAAAAAGTACATAACTAGATAAAATAGTGTAAAACGAAAAGTATAAAAAATATTGATAGTAGCGTTTGTACTGTAATAATAGAGGACATAAGTTGTACATCTCCACCTAATTGTCTTGCAAAGATAAAAGATGATGGTGCTGTTGGAAGTACAGCAAATAGTACTAAAATAGACAACATTATCCCATCTATTCCAAAAAACTTTCCAAATATATAGATTAAAATAGGCAAAATAAGATGTTTTGCTATGCTTGAGAGGATAAGTGCTTTTTTTGATGACTTAATCTCTCTTATTACAAGCCCAAATCCTACAGATAAAAGCCCCATAGGTAAGGCAGCATTGCTAAGTATCTCTAGAGTATTATTTATAACAAGAGGGATATGAATTCCTAAAAAATTTATAGAACCACCAATAATACAAGCTACTATTAATGGGTTTGTAACAATGGATTTTAGTAAATATAAAAAATTTAATTTGTCATTTGAAACATAGATTGCAAAAACAGTTATACATAAAATATTTATAAATGGAATTGCAAAAGTTAATATAATAGCTGATAAAATTAAACCCTCATTACCAAATATAGAACCACTAAGTGCTAAAAAAACATAAGTATTAAATCGAATAGAACCTTGAACCATAGAGGTAAAACTAGCTGGGTTTGTTGGTGATATTTTATTTACAATTATAAGTATAGTCATAGTAAAAAATATTGCTAAAATTGCAGAAGAAACAAAACCAAAACTATTTTGAGTATCGAGTGAAGCGGTTGATAGTTTGTATATTAAAAGTGAAGGCATAAGAACATAATAGGTAAGTTTGTCAGCTTGTGGCCAGAATTCATGAGATGGAAATTTTATCTTTTTAAAAAAGTACCCAATGAGAATAAGTGAAAAAACGGGTATAAGTGCAGATGTAATATGTAACATAAAAGTTTCTCTTTAATTAGTTTGACTGATATGTTAACATATTAAATATAAATCATCTCAAGTTTATTATGAATATATTATAGAGTATAAAGTTTACGGTAGTTTATAATATCTTGTACACTCAAAATTGCCTAGGAGAATCTACCAGTTATTTTTCATTAAGTCTTGTTCTTTCATCGCTTCAGTTAACACTTTATAACCTTTAAGTTCTTCAGGACCTGTTTTTACCCACTTATTAAGACCTTCCATCTGCATCATTTTTTTGATGATTGGATCATTTGGATCTTGTGCTAAGATTTTATTTGTGAATTGATTTTGGATATTTTGATCTAAACTTTCCATCACAGTAAAGTTACAATGACAATACCCTTCACTCACATAAAATGATTCAACCTCTCCACTTGGGAACATCCCCTCTTCAAGCATTCTTACCCAAGAAGATATCCCTATAGCACCAGCATCTATCTCATCATTTAGAAGTGCTTCTAAGATATCAAATTCACTTCGTCCTGTATCTCCATGTTTCCCTAGGTCTGAGTTAAATCGTACAATCTCTACATCATTTTTCACACCTAGTTCATTTTGGATATATTTTAAAGGTAAAATAGCAGCTTGTGCAGAATCACCACTTCCAAGAGCAAATTTTTTCCCTTGTAGGTCTTTGATTGATTTAATTCCACTACTTGCTTTTGTGATAAACACTGATTGAAAATCTATATCAGTATCTCTCATAACCAAAGCTTTTGTTTTTCCGCCACTTAGTTCATTACTTCGTACCCATGCAACATTTGTATTCCATGCTACATCAATTTTTCCAGAGAGTAGATATTCCACTTGCGCTTCGTAGTTAGAAAATAAAATATAATCAAGTCTTACACCATTGTTATTGAAATCGTCTCTTATAATATCCCAAATAGGGATAACTTTTGGGTCGTAAGCAACAGCCCCTAACATTATTGTTTTTTGCATAATCTTCTCCTTAAGGTATTGGTTGGTTTGTTAAAGCTTTTCCAAGCCAAATTGAAAGTACATCTGTACTTGGTGCCATAACTTGTGCTGCATATGCATCTCTTAATAATCTTTCAATAGTGATACGCTTAGCATAGGCAGTTCCTCCACCAATTTTCATAGCTTTTGTACATACTTCTACAGCCATATTAGAAGCATGAAGTCGTGCTGAGATGATTTGTGCTAAAGCATCTGCATCACCATTTGCACCACTTTTTGCAGCTGCTAGTACAAAGTGTTTTGCACTTGTAGCATTTGTAAAAATATCTGCTAAATGGTTTTGTACTGTTGGGATATTACATAATGCTGATTCATCGCTATATTTTCTACTTTGAGAGTACTCAATAATTGTATTACAAGCATTAAGAGCTACCCCTGTATAAACTGCACCTAATCCTATTACAAAAAATGGTGCAACTACTGTAAATACTTGCTCAGCACCACTTCCAGCAGCTCCAACTCTATTTTTTACATCTACAGGAACATTATCAAAATGCATAGGCATAGAGGTATTTCCACGCATCCCTAGACCATCCCAAGCTGTTTCTTCAAATGATACACCTTTTGCATCTTTATCTACAATCCAGCTATCTAAACCCTCAGCATCAAAACTACCTGAAAGAACTAAATAAAAATCAGCATATAAAGCAGAAGTAACAAAACTTTTTCTACCATTCATAAGTAATGTATCATTTTCTTTCGTTACTGTTATCTCTGGATTGTAAAAGTGTGTACCTGTTCCTGTTTCACTAAATGCCAAAGCTAAAAGAAGTTCACCATTTGCAATTTTAGGTAGGTACTCTTTTTTCATCTCATCACTTCCAAAAGCAACTATACACATAGTAGCAACATTGTGCATCATATAACATAGTCCTGTAGTAGCACAACTTGAACCAAATGCAAGTACAGTTTGTGTATGCTCTTCAAGTCCAAGACCCATCCCCCCAAACTCTTTTGGTACAATTAAACCTGTTAGTTTCTCTTTTTTGATAGCTTCAAAACTATCAACTGGGAATTTTGCATCAACATCTACTGCATCTGTATAAGGTGCTATATTTTTTGTTGCAAATTCCGTCATTTTATTATAAATATTTTCCATTGTTTTTCCTACATAAAATTTGGTGTATGAACTTGTGAGATATCATGTGCTAAATCTTCATCCATACCTATTTGTATTAATCTTTTTATTCTGTTTTCATTCATTGTTTTTTTTAACTCTTCAACTAAATCAAATCCTCTTTTATAATCAACAGGTGCATCACTTCCACCTGCTAAAATAGCGAGTGATTCTAAGAGCATAGAAGATTCGGAACTTACTTCATCCATAAACTCTTTTCTTTGAAAGGCACTGTTTTTTAAAGCATTGATTCTGTTTGGATTTTGCTCAATCGCTGATTTTACATGCTCCATCCCATACGCAACATGTCGTATCTCATCTCTTTTAGAGAGTTTAATGATTTTTCTTGTTGTTTCATCGGGCATATGTTTCTCTAAAAAACTCAAAAGATCAATAAAAGTACCTTCCCCCATAACATGAAGTAAAAAAGAGCTTTTGAGATAATCATCCTCTTTAAAAAGAGAATAGAGTGAGCGTTGGGTTACTTCACTTGAGTACTGAAATCCACCACCATTTGCATTGGCTCTTTTTGTAAAAACCTCAATATGTCTTGCCTCATCATTCATCAATGAAGATAAAAATAGTGGCACCTCCATATAGTAAGGGTTTATTTTACTGATAAATTTTCCAGGGATATAGAGTGCAGAGAACTCATTTTCTACTAAATAAGTCATGATCTGACAAACAGCTTGCTCCATTATAGGATTGAGTGTGGGGATCTCATTCCATGCAATATCACTAGTGGCATTCCACTGGGCGTGTTTTCCCTCTTCATATAAAGAAGAAACTGATTGTGACCAAACTTGTTCTTTGTGTGAAAGTTCAAAATCATACACAGGAGTATCTTCTTGAGCCACCATACCTCTTGTCATAAGACCATTTGTGCTGGGTGCTTTTGTAAGTATCTCATCTGTAAGTTCTAAATCTTTTAATTTAGGATTTGAAGTTTCAATCCCTTTCATCTTTTTATTCCAAGAAGGTTTACAAGTAAAACTATTTTGACTTATTTTTTGAATTTTATAGGAGTATTGTTGCTTTAAGTTTTCTCTACCTAAATAAAGGTGTCCTCGTAATCTTGCCCAACCACGAAGCTCAATTTCCATATTTGATTTTAAAGATACAATCTCAATAATTTCACTACAAGATGCTATTAAAAAAGCATTTTCAAGCTTTAGAAATAGTTCCTTAGAAGGAGGAATATTGCCTATTTGAATAGATATAGAGTGTTTTAATGAATTCAAAAGAATCTCCAGAATATTAATTAATTATGCCCATCACCTATTTGTGATGGAATCTCAGCCTGAGACATTAGATAATATTGTAGTCAAATAAAAGTAAAAGTTTATTAAAGTGGTAAAATTTTTTTAACCAAAATTTAAAGTTGTGTTTTACATTTTTTTAAATATTAAGTTATAATACTATAATCAAGAAGGGAATATAGAAATAGATGGAACCATTTAAAAATATATATAATGAAAAAGAGATAAAAAAACTTTCTTGCGAGATACAACTTTATTATTCTGTGTTTAAAAAAGATAGATTTATAGATTCACTTATAAATGAAAATTGGGAAGAAAAAGAATTAAAGAAAAGAATAAGAGCAATTAGTTTATCTCTTGGTGAGTTTTTACCTAAAGATTATAAAAAATCTTTGGAGATATTAAAAAAAGTTCAAAAAAACTTTCATGGATTATTTCATCTTATATTCTCAGATTTTGTAGAAGTGTATGGAATAAATGAGTATGAAAGTTCTATTGAAGCTTTGAAACATTTTACGAAAAACTCTTCTAGTGAATTTGCAATACGACCTTTTTTGGTAAAATATCCACAATTAATTGAGACTTTAAAAGAGTGGACAAAAGATCAAAATGAGCATATAAGAAGATTATCAAGTGAAGGTTCACGCCCTAGACTTCCCTGGGGAATAGCACTTCAAAAGTACAAAAAAGATCCATCAAAAGTACTTGAAGTACTAGAACTTTTAAAAAATGATAAGAGTGAATATGTGAGAAAAAGTGTAGCAAACAATCTTAATGATATTTCAAAAGATAATCCAACTCTAGTAAAAGAGCTTTTTAAAAAGTGGTATGGAAAAACTAAAAACACAAATTGGATAGTAAAACACGCTTCAAGAACACTTCTAAAAGCAGGAGATAAAGAGGTATTAGAACTTTTTGGTTATGATGCAAAAGGTATAGAAGTAGTAGATTTAAGAGCAGATGATGAATTAGATATGGAAGAGTATTTGAATTTTTCATTTAAAATTAAATCAAAAAATATTTTAGAAAAATTAAGAATAGAATATAAACTAGGTTTTGTAAGACAAAATAAAAAAATGAATTATAAAGTTTTTAAAATATCAGAAAAAGTCGTAAATAAAAATGAGTTATTTGTAGAAAAATCTCATCATTTTAAATATGTAACTACAAGAAAATATTATGATGGTATTCATACTCTTACAATTATCATTAATGGCAAAGAGTTTCTTTCAAAAAAGTTTACATTAAAAAACTGTACTTGAAGTTTGATATGTTAAAATTAAAATATATAAAATAAGGGATCAAAAAATATGATAGAGAGCTTTGAGTTTACAAATATAACTCTAAAACATGATCAATATGATGGTATAACAATAGATGGCTCAACTATTCCAAATAGTGTCTTAGAGTTTGAAAAAGAGCTCTTTTTGATAATAGAAAAGATAAAAAATAAAAAACTTTTATGGATAAAACTCTCTATTGAACAATCGCAGTTTATCCCAATGCTTACAAAAAATGGTTTTCTTTTTCACCATTGTAATGAAAGAGATATAACACTTATAAAGAAACTTGTCATAAAACCAATTATCCCAACAGCTACAAATCATACTTTAGGGGTAGGTGCAGTTGTAATAGATGGTGATAAATTATTAGTAATCAAAGATAGAATTTGGCAAAAGTATAAATTACCAGGGGGACATATAGATGATAGAGAAAATATCTCTAATGCCCTGAAAAGAGAAGTATATGAAGAAACAGGTGTTGATATAGAGTTTGAATCTATTGTGAGTCTTGGACACTTTTCTCCAGCACAATTTGGAGAATCAAATCTCTATGTAGTATGTCGTGCAACTCCAATATCAAAAGAGATAAATATTATAGATGTTGAAGAGATTATGGATGCAAAATGGGTAGATATTCAAGAGTATTTAGCATGTGAAGATGTTCATAGTTACAATAAAGCTATAGTGAAAAATGCACTTGAAAACAATGGTTTTAAAAGAGATACAAGGGATGATTTAATCACTAAAGAAAATGTCACTTATGAGATATTTTTTTGATGACTTCTTCTAGTATTGTCCCTTTGAGTATAAAAGATATTCAAAGACTTACTGATTTAAGTTATAGTTTACTTAAGTACTTATTTGACAAAGAGATCCCTCAGTGGTTCAAAAACTCTTTTAACCAAGAGGAGTTTCGAAAAAGAATTCAAAGTAACGAGTATAAATATTTTGGCTTCAAAATAAAAAATAAAATAGTAGGTTTTATAGCAATAAAAGATGATAATCATCTTTTTCATCTTTTTGTTGATGAAAAATATCATCAACAGTATATAGGGAAAAAGCTATGGGAGTATGTAAAAAAAAATATTGCATTTGAGACAATGAGTACAAATGCTTCATTATATGCTGTAAATGTATATGAATCGTTTGGATTTGTAAAACAAAAAGATATTCAAACTTATAAAGAGTTAGAATTTTTACCAATGGAATATAAAAAGAGAAATATTATATATTTTAAGTGAAATTCCTCACAATTGTTTTTGCTTCATAATATTCTTTATTTATTTTTTAAAGAATTCAAATATTCTTCTAATAATAAGATTGTATCACTATAGTCTTTAATATTTCCACTAGCCTTGGTTGCTAAAATAGCTCCCTCTAAAATTGCTGTAATGTATAGTGCAAGTTGAGAACTATTACAATTTTTTATCTCATTTGTTTCTATTGCTTTATCCAAAATTTTTTTTATATAGCCTCTAAATTTTGAATATACTTGTTTCATTAGTTTATTGAAATCTTCATCAATATTAGACATCTCTTGTACTATATTTGCTATGGGACAGCCTCTTTGAAAATCTTTTTGAGAGGTGTCTTTAAATCCTTCTATTAACTCTTTTAAAAATCCACTTTGAAGTTGCAATATCTCTCCATATTTTTCAAAAAATCTTTCATCCATTTTTTCTGCTATGGCAACTAAACACATCTCTTTTTTATTTTTAAAATAGTGATACATAGAGCCTTTATGAACATTAGATTTTTTTAATATATCTGCTAAAGAGGCTCCTTGATAGCCGTAAGAATATATCTCTTCAAATGTTATATCTATTAGTTTTTGTCGTGTAGTTTTATTCATAGTAGAAAGTATAACATAACTTACTTGACTAATTAGTCAAATTATACTACACTTTTATTTGACTAAATAGTCAAGTAATAAAAAGGATACAATATGCCAATAATTAAAACATATGAAAATAATGAAGCAACAGGTGAGTTAAAAGAACTTTATGAAAAAATTATCGCAATGAGAGGGGAGGTTGGTAACAATGCAAAATTATTTAGTTCAAGTACTGAACTTCTAAAGCAACAAATGAGTTTTATAAAATATTATATGAGTCATTCAACACTATCTATGCCATTGTTAGCTTCTATTAGAGTGATGGTCTCGACAGAACAAAGTTGTGCATTTTGTGTAGATTTTAATACGGCAATGCTCGTTAATATGGCAGGGTGGACTGTAGAACAAGTAGAAGTTATGCGTAAAGATGTTACAAAATCAAATTTACCTCAAGAAGAGGTAGCACTTTTAGAGTTTGTAATAAAAGCTGTAAAAAATGCACATGAAGTAAATGAAGTAGATATGGATACCCTTCGTAAATTACAATGGAGTGATAAAGATATTCTAGATGCTGTTAATCATGGAGCAAGAATGTTGGCAACAGATATTATTTTTAATACTTTTAAAATTGAGAATTATGGGTGATGTATGCTATTATAAGATATGAAAAAAATCTTAAATTATATAAAAGTTAGTGATACTATTTCAACTTCAGGACAACCTTCCAAAAAGCAGTTTAAAAAAATTGCAAAAGAAGGTTTTGAAGTTGTGATAAATCTTGCTACTCACTTGAAATGTAGAGGTGCACTTGAAGATGAAGATAAAATAGTATCTAAAAATAGTATGATTTATTTTCATATCCCAATCTCATGGGAAAAGCCAGAGATTGAGAGACTCAAATTCTTTTTAAAACTTCTTGAAAGTTTAGAGGCACAAAATAAAAAAGTATTTATCCATTGTGTCAAAAACTATAGAGTATCAATATTTATTTACAAATATAAAAAAGATATTTTAAAACAAAAAAATGTTCAGTTAATAGCTCCTAAAAACTACAAACCAAATTTAGTTTGGAAAAGAGTTTTAGAAACCAAGTATTAGAATAATATTTATTATGCTAAAGGTAGTGTAATAGTGAATTTTGCACCTTTGTATTCTTCATTATCATGGGTAAAAACTTCATTTTCTACTTGAATTGTACCTTTGAGATTTTTGGTAATAATTGTATGTGTAATATAAAGACCAAGCCCCGTACCATTTTCATTTTCTTTTGTGGTGAAGTAAGGTTCAAAAATTCGTTCTAGTATTTTATGAGGAATCCCTCCTGCATTATCTTTGATAGTGATAATTATATTATTGTCTTCAGTGGTAACTGTGAAAATAAATACAAGTTTTTCTCTCAAATGGGAAGCATTGCGTAAAGCATCTTTAGCATTGTTCAATATATTGATGATAGCTTGTAAAAGTTGATTTGGATCTCCAAAAGAGTTGATTTTACTATCTATATCTTTCACTGTTTTAATCATATTTTGATCAAATGAAGCACTGACTAAGTCTACACATTTATGGAGATATTCTTGAAGATTAAATACTTTATCATTTTCTTTAGGATTAAAAAAATTTTTAAAATCATCAATTGTTTGTGCTAGATATTGTACATGTTCATTGATTAAATCACATTTTAAATTAAACTCATCATCTGTTAATCTGTCATTTTCTTTTAAAACTTTCATCCCAGTTGCACTCGTAGATATAATTGAAAGTGGTTGTTTCCATTGGTGACCAATATTACCTATCATTTCACCCATTGCAGCTAGTTTAGAACTTTGTAATAACATCTGTTCTTTCTTGTTTAGTTCTTCTTTTAGTTGTATTGTATGGAAGATATTTAAAACTTTTTTCTCTAGTAATTCTAAGTTGATGGGTTTTAGTAAGTACCCCTCCACTTGTAACTCAATAGCTTCTTGAAAATAATCCACATCACTAAAAGCAGTAGTAAAAATAATCTGACTATTTGAATCTATTTGTTTGATTTTTTTTGACATCTCTATCCCATCCATAAGTGGCATTCTAATATCTGTAATAACTATATCAGGGGTATATTTATTAAATAATTCTAGTCCTTGAAAACCATCATCTGCTCTATACAAAACCTCACAAAAATCCTCTAAAACTTCTGATAATTCATCTTGTATCTCTTTTTCATCTTCTACATACAAAATTGATTGTATTTTATTTTCTTTATTCATTTTAATCCCCTACTAAATTTGATGCTACTTGGTTTCGACCTTGATGTTTTGCTTTATACAATAGATCATCCACTTTTTTATATAGTATTTCATTATCATCAATTAGCGTAGCTTTTTCACAGATAAGTCCAGCAGAAATTGTTACATAAGAAGATATAGTATTTTTTTTGTGTTCTATTTTAAGTGATTCTACTTTATTAATAAGTTGTTTAATAAAAGTTATACTTTTTTCTGCACTGCTAGGTTTAAAAAGTACACCAAACTCTTCCCCTCCAAGTCTAAAAAGATAATCGTCAGCACGACCTAATTCCTCTTGCATACTTTTAACTACTGCTTGTAAAGCATGATCACCTTTTTGGTGTCCATAAGTATCGTTGTATTGTTTAAAATAATCAATGTCAAATATTGCAAATGCAATAAGTTCTTCATTTCTTTTTGCACTTTGAATATATTTTTGGATTATTTGATTATAATAGTGTCTATTATAAGCTTTTGTTAATCCATCAACAATAGATAACTCTTCAACTTTTTTTAGGTTTGTAATATCATGGCGAATAGAGGTATATCCAATTTTTTTACCATCTTCATCAAAAGCAGGATATATTTTGACAAACACCCAATAATCAACTTTATTTTTATCTCTATTTTGGATTTCACCCATCCAAACTTTATCTTGAGAAATAGTGTCCCATAACTCCTCATATAATGCTTCTTCAACATTTGGATTTCTCACAATATTATGTTTTTTACCTATTAACTCATCTTTTGTATATCCTGATATTTTACAAAAAGCTTCTGACGCATAAGTAATGACACCATCTAAATCAGTACTTGAAGTGATAATATTTTCATCAATAATATTAATATATTCAATAATTTTTTTATGTGAATGAATCTCTTGAGTTATATCTTTTGTTGATAATAAAACTCTATTTTTGTCAGGCATTAACGCTAAAGATAAAGAGAGTATAATTTTTTTGTTATCTTTTGATAAGAGGGTAATTTGAGAATGTTTGATATTTTTTTCATTTATTACTTCTTGAATAACTTTTTTTAATCCCTCTTGATCCTCTTTTATAGTTAAATCAATCGCACTTTTTTGTTTCAATATTTTAAGTGAATACCCCAGTAGATTTTCCAAAGCATTATTTGCATACGCAAAGTTAGCATTTAAGTCTAAAATTGCGATACCATCTAAAGTAGTTGCTAAGATAGTTTCGAGTTCAGCTTTTTTCTTTAATTCATATTGTTTTTTTTTCTCTAATTCATGTTGTAAAGATTCAATCCTAATAACCTTTTTGAGCATGCTTTCTAATAGACTTAAATCAACAGGTTTTACAACATATCCATCTGCATGTATCTCTATAGCATCTTGAAGGTACTTCATATCTGTAAAAGCAGTTGTAAATATGATATGACTTTCTTGATTTATTTTAAAAATTTCTTTTGATAATGTTATCCCATCCATTTTTGGCATTTTAATATCAGTAACAACTATTTTTGGTTGGTGTGTATTAAAAAGTTTGAGTCCCTCAACTCCATCACCTGCAATATACAAAACTTCACAAAAATCTTCTAAAAATTCAGCTAACTCTTCTCTTACTGTATTTTCATCTTCAACATATAAAATAGATTCTATTTTTTTAAATTGTTTCATAGTGTTTTATCCTCTTTTAAATGGATTGAGATAACAACCCCATCTTTTGTATTTTGCATCTTAATTGTACCATTCATATTATCTTCTATAATCATTTTAGACATATAGAGTCCCATTCCTGTACCATCACCTTGTTCTTTTGTTGTGAAATATGGTTCAAAAACTCTTTTTAAAATCTTTTCATCAATTCCGCCACCATTGTCTTTAAACTCTATAATATCTTTTTTTAAATTTATAATGATTTTTGGTTCTATAATCTTATTAGTTACTAATGCATCTTTTGAATTACTAATTAAATTAATAATAACTTGTTGAAATTCGGTTTTATATCCAGTGTATTTAAAACTCTCACCATTAAGTTCTATATGTATGTGATGGTTTTTTAATTGAGCATTTTGAATACTTATTACCTCTTCAATGGCATCTTTTACATTAAAGTTTCTTTTCTCTTTATCAATACGAAAAAAGTTTCTAAAATCATCAATAGTTTTACTCATAAAATCAATTGTATTTTTATTTTTTTGTATAAACTCATGGATAAACTCTTCATCTATCTTATCTTTTCCATAAGCATATTTTAATTTTTGTATTCTAATACTTAGTTCATTTAAAGGTTGTCTCCATTGGTGAGCAATAGCTCCTATCATCTCACCCATTGAAGCCAGTTTACTTTGTTGTACTAAAATAGCATCTTGTTTTTCTTTTTCTTGTTTTGCTTCTATTTTTTCAGTAATATCTTGAACTGTGACTTTTCTTGAAAGTGGCTCGTGATGAATATCAAATTCATAGGATAAATAAAGTTCAAGATATTTAATATTATTGCTTTTTACATTAATTCTAATTATTAATGTATCAATGTTTAAGGGAGTCCCTTTGTATTTTTCATTTTTTTTCATAAAATCAATAAGATTTTGTTGCTCCTCTTTTATAACAGCAGAAATTAGTTTTTCTGAGGTGATTTCATCTGTTTCATTAAACTCATAAATATTAAAAAATTCTTTTGATACCCAGTACTGTCCAGTTTTTATATCTTTTTTGATTGTTGCTATTTTCGCTAAATGTTGAGTGTCTTCATGGGTACGATTAAGTTCTTCTAGTTTATGTGTTGCTTTTTTTACTTCTATTTCAATTTTTTTATTTTGTTCTTTTAATGTTTTTTGTCTATATAAAATAAAAACAAATAATACTAAAGCTACAATAGAGATCCAATATGCAATAGTATAGTCTATTTTTTCACTACTACTGTGAATCCATTTATTGACAATCTCCTGTTTTTTCGTTTTATCCATATTGTCAATTAGTTTATTTAAAATAGAAACTAACTTTTGATTTTGTTTATTTACCATGATTTGAACATTAAAATTAAATTTACTTGTACCTGATATTTTCAGGTTTGTAAAGCTATATTTATTGAGTTCGTAATTAATCACAGGGAGAATATCAGCAGCAGCGTAAACTTTCCCATTTGCTAACATATCTAGAGCTGTTTGAATATTTTTTACTGGTACAAATTTTATTTTTGGGTAGTGTTTAAGAAGTTGTTTATGAGCTGTATAGTTTCTCCCAACAGCTACTGTTTTACCCTCAAGCTCTTTTAAATCAATTAAAAAATTTTCTTTAACATTTGTAGCTATTGCAATGGGAAAAGAGGCATAAGGTTTTGTAAAAGAAGCATACTCTTCACGCTCTTTTATTTGAGAAGTAGCCCCAACTATAGTATTAGCATTCTTTTTTACTAAATCTAATATTTTTTCAAAACTTCCAACAGCTTTATAAGTTACTTGTATATTTGTGTTTTTTGTTAATTCAGACCAAATATCTACTGATATACCTTTTGGGATATCACTTTCATCAAAAATAAAAGGAATCCAACCATTTTCATTGTAATAGAGTGTAAATTTATGATTTCGTAGATATTTTTCTTCTTCTTTTGTAAGTAGGTTTTGAGAGTTTAAAGATAAAGACCATTTATTTTTTAACTCATCAATTTTATCTTTAGGAATCATAGATATTGCTTTGTCAAAAATAGATTTTAAAATTTGATTATCTTTATGGAAAGCCATCTTAACCCCTTTTAGAGGAAAGGTGTCATTTACTAATCGTGTAGAGTATATACTAGTAATATAGCTATCTTCTAATATATAGTTTAAAACAGTAGAGTTTGCAATAATGGCATCAACGGTACCATTGAGAAGTTCTGAAATTAATTTTTTATTAGTACTATATTTTTTTATTATTATTGTAGGGTAGTGCTTTGATAAAAGCTCTTCTTCGTAATATCCCTCAATAACACCAACATTTTTATTTGTTAACTCTTCTAAACTAGTGTATATTTTTTTCTTATTTGAAAAAAGTGATTTGAATGTAGCAAAAGTTGAATGATTTGAAAATATAAAATCTTTTTTACGATCATTTGTTATTACAATATTACCAATAATATCAATTTGCTTGTTTTTTAACATCTCTAAAGAATTTTGCCAAGAATAACCTTGAACAAAATCTATTTTTTTTTCGAGTGTTTCCCCAATAAGTCTCATATAATCATTTGAAAAGCCTTTTGCTTCACCATTTTCTATAAAGTTATAAGGTATCCAGTCTTTTTCTACAGAGACTCTTAGTGTTTGAAGAGTGTCTAAATATTTTTTTTCGTTAAATGTTAAAATATTATCTATTTTTTTAGAATAGTTAGTTTTCAGAGTCCATTGTTCTGTAATATTTAATTTTTCTTCGTAAGTTATAGTATCTAGTGCTTTTGTAATTATTGAGTGAAGTATTGGTTTATTTGGATTTACAGCCGATATTGTGTTAAATTGAATATCTTCGATAATATGTACAGACTTGAGTTGGGATAAAAAGTTATTTTTAATTTGATAATTTCCATTTATAGTAAACTCAATGAATACATCTGCTTGATTATTTAAAACCTTATTAAATCCTTGAAAAGGTGTTTTTACTTTTATGAGAGTAAAGTCTTTGTTATATTTTTCTAAAAAATTGTCTAATATAACAATATCTTGCATATAAGCAACACGCAAGCCTTTAAGGTCTTTTATTGAATTAATATTAAAATTTTTATTTTTTTTGTTAAAAACACTAAAAAGTAGTGAATACATTTTGTGTGTTGGAAGTAAGCCTATCTTTTTTGCAGTATCATATGCCATCATAGGGATAATATCAACTTTTCCATCAGCAGCATTTTGTAAATTTTGTTTCCAGTCTTCTAGTATATAATTAAATTTAAGACCTGTTTTAGAAGCAACAATTTTATATAAGTCAGGAACTATTCCTGTGATTTTACCGTTGTCTTGTTCTATGAGTAGAGGTTGAAATTTTTCTGTGTAGCCTAGTGTTACTTCAGGATTATTTTTGATATAATCTTTTTCCTCTTGTGTAAGAGAGACCTCTTGTGCAAAAAGATTTAGTGTTAAAAAAAGAAAAAAAAGTACTATAATATTATATCTCATAATTGTAAATCCTAATGTTATATATAAGTGATTATTATTATACTTAGTTATTCATAAAGTTAATATAAACTATCCATATCAATAGATGCATTTGCACTTTTTATACCATGCAGTAGGGAAATTAGTTTTGATGGATTTGATGAACGAAGTAGTAGTTCATATCGGTATTTGTTTGCCACTTTAAAAATATTACTCTCCCCAAAACCTATAAGTTCAACATCTTTTTGATTTGAAAATATTTGCACATATTTGTCTAAATCTTGTTTTGCTATTTGATGATTTGTATGGCTAAAAGTTATACGAGCTAGTTTTAAATAAGGAGGATATAAATCAACTCTTTGTTTTAGTTCATCTTTTAAAAAATCTTCATAATCACTTATTTGTAAATAGTTATTAAAAAAGTCCTCATTTTTAGTTTGAATTAATACTTCCCCAAAACCTTTTCTCCCACTTCTTCCTGCTATTTGTATCAAAAGTGACAGAGCTTTTTCTCTCACTTTATAACTTGTCATATTTAACATAGCATCAATACCAAGTACAACTGCTAATTTTACATTGTGATAATCATGCCCTTTAGAAAGCATTTGCGTACCTACTAAAATATCTATTTTATTATCGTTAAAATCTTTTATAACTCTTTTGAGTTCTTTGTTTGTTTTGACACTATCTCTATCAAACTTTTGGATAGTTTTATCTTTAAAAGTTTTTTGTAACTCTTCTACAACTTGTGCTGTTCCAAGACGAAAACTCTCAATGGAACCTGTTTTACAATGTGGGCAAAACTTATCTATAGGTTGGGTATAGTTACAATAGTGACACTGTAAAGCGTTGTTATTTTTGTGAAGACTTAAGCTTACAGAACAAAATGGACACTCGATAGACTTTCCACAATCTTTACATATCTGATATTTAAAGTTTGCACGAGTAGGAAGGAATACTATTACTTGATTTTGATTCTCGATAGTTTGTTCAATTTTATCTATAATAGTTTGGCTAAGTTCTAAATTTGAGTTGATAAATGAGATTTGTTTCTCTGATTCAAAAAAAGTTTTTTTCAATCGAAAGTAAGGAATTTTGTGAAAGCTTGTTAAACTTGGTGTTGCACTTCCAAGTATCACTTGTATATGAAACTTTTTCCCCATATAGATTGATAAATCTTTGATATTTACCCGTGGCTTTTGATCTGATTTATAAGAATCATCATGTTCCTCATCAGCGATAATAAGTCCTAAATCTTTATAGGGTAAAAAGAGTGCAGACCTTGCACCTGCTATGATTTTAACTTTTCCAGAGAGTAAATTTTCAATAATAGTTTCTTTTGTTTTTTTCTGTATTTTAGAGTGCCAAATAGCAATATTTTCTTTAAATACTTTTTTTAGTCTCACTTCCATTTGTGGACTTAAAGAGATCTCTGGGAGTAAAAGTAGAGCTTGTTTATTTTGAGATAATATATTTTCAATAGCTTTAATATAAATCTCTGTTTTCCCACTTCCTGTATTTGCAAAAAGTAAGCTAGTAGAATTTTTCTGTACAAAATCATACGCATCTTTTTGTTCGTTTGAAAGTTCAATATCACATTCTATTTCTATAGTTTCTTTAGATTCTTCAACTTTATAAAAAGGGGTATAAACACTTAAAGCTTCCCCAAAACTACATACATAATATTTTGAAACAAACAAAGCTGTTTGTAACATCATCTCATCATAATAAAACTCTTGTATTGTTGTAATATTCACACATTTAAAAGATGGTTGTTCTACTTCTTTTATCACTACACCGTTTGAGAGTTTAGCTCTATTTCTAAGTTTTACTTCTACAAGCGTTCCTTTTTTTATCTCGTTTTCAGATTGAAAAGTAAGTGGTTCAAGGGGAGATTTTAAAAGAGCTATCTCATAATAGTGCATTATTGAGTAAGCTCCTGACAAAAAAGGTTATCCTCATCACAATCAAAACTATAATCATCATTGTCATAAACAAACTCAACACTATCTCCATTTTCTATATACACTCTATAACTTGTATTGGATATTTTACACCAAGAACCAATTTTTGGTTTTTCTGATGAATAAATTGGATTTTGTAAAATTTTACTAAAAAGATATGTATCATTCTCCTCTAATGACTCTAAAGTAGTAGTTGAACCTTGTAATATCATCTTATTTTTATAGTTATTTAAACCTTCTCTTATAAGTAAAATATCACTTTTTATTTTACTTGTATTTGCATTGTTAAGGGTATTCCCAAGTTTAGGTATTGCTACGATTAGAACTATAGAGATAATAGCTATAACAAAGATTATCTCTATAAGTGAAAAAGCTCTTCTAAGCATAGTTTTCATAGAGTATAATTCTCTTTTTTATCAACAGTTTCAAGCTCTTGTCCTATCTCTTTATATCTATTAAAATAGTATTGAACGAAGTTATTAATAGTAGGATTTATAGGGGCAAAATATTTTTCATCTTTTTTAGCATAATTATTTAAAAAGAGTGTTGCATCTTTTTTGGCAAGATAATGAAGAGCTAACTTTTTATAAGTATCTATATACCACTGTTTTAAGATAGTGATATTCTCTTTTGCTAAATTTATAGTAAGCTTTGATTCTTCAATATCCCAATTTAAAACTTTTGTTTCAAAAAGTCCAGTAAGATGAATAAGACCTTCACAATAATATGGTTGCACTTCATCTACTTCCATCCAACCTATAAGTCCTACTGCTCTTTTAATAGTATCACTTATGACAAACTCTTCTAGCTCTTTTTCATCAGTTTGTTTATCCATAAAAAAACTTACCAATCCACCTGTTGTAGCTTTAAACTCTTCTATGTTTTTAAAGTTTCCTGATCTGTTCATCACTGATTCAGTTTCATCATCACACCATAAAATATGTCCAAATTCATGACCAATAGTTGTAATATCATACACACGGTGCCATTTAGTATCTTCTTGAAATAAAAATGTTCGTTCATGAGTAAGAAACTCTTGTCCAAAAATTTCAGTAGAAAGTTTTAGGAATGGTTTTGCTCTTTGTCCTTGAAGTATCTCATCACTAAAAGCAAATATCTTTTTCCCCTCTTTTGCAGATACTATCTCATCATTTGGTACAACTTGTGCTGAAAAAAGTCCATTGAACTCTGCACCAAAAAATAGGGCAGGTCGTCCTAAATAAAGTTGTACTTTATCTAAGCTTTTTAAAGAGAATTCATAAATATTTTTTTCAATATCATTTTGTTGAATTTTTTCAAAAAGTTCACCAAACATTGTTTTGATTTTTTCTACTCTTTGATTGTTATTAGAAATTGTTGGATTTACAAGTCGTATATCCCACTCTAAAGCTACCGCTTTTCTAAAATGATCTTCATAATATTCTAATGGGTGACCAATTTGAATAGGTGTTTTTATCTTCATCCAAGCAGTGTCTACATCAGCCCATTTTGAAACTAACATCTCAGTTCTTTTCTCACTAAAAGCCGTGATAATTGCTTGAAGATATTGGATATATTCCCACTTTTGGTTATATACTTCATCTTCTAGTTCTATTAAACTATCAACAAACTCTTCAAGTGCATCAATTACAGCAGATACCTCTTGTTTAAAAGCAGTTCTATATGCAACACTTTTATAAGTATCACTTTCTTTTACAAGCATAGAGTAACTTCTATCAGCAACTAAACCCTCATGTCCAATATCAAAAAGGTTATTTTCTTCTAAAAAGTTCATAACTTTTTCATCGTTATTATCAAACTTTTTGAGTAACTCTTTATTGACACCATTTATGATAAGCTGTGTCCATGATGATTGCCAAACTGACATAGCAATACCTACACCATACACACCTTTAAAAACTTCTCTATAAAAAGGTGTTAGAAGATTTTCTTGCGAAATAAAATCAAGTCGTTTGTGTTGTATATCCAACCAAAACTCTTTTACAAATTGATATGCTTGTTCTTGTAAGTCTATAATTTGGTTTTCATCATAATCTTCTTTTTTTAAGACTTGTACGAAACTATCATCTCTTAAGTTTACAAGTCGTGTTAAAAGTGCTAGCTTTAAATCATCACTAAGTGTAAGCCCTAGTGTTGTGGCAAATTTTTGAATTATCTCTAATTTGTCATTGTCGTTATTTTCTAAATATTCATAAAGTTTATTTATTTCATCTTTTTGGGAACTAATAAAATCATATAGTTTTTGTACATCTTCTAAAAATTTAATTTGTGACATTCTTAAATACCTTTTGGTTTGAATTTAGTTTATCATACCAAAGTTTCTATGAAAAATATATAATTTAAGCTTTATTTTATCATATATTAGAGATAATTCCGTCTCAAAAATATGGAGTCATAGCAAAACGGCTAATGTACAGGATTGCAAATCCTTGAGGTCTCGGTTCGAATCCGAGTGACTCCTCCAAATAATTTAATCACTAAACACCATAAACACTAGCTTTGAAGAGATTTTAAGAAAATTTAAAAATTTATTTTTAATACATTTTTAATACAACTTTCTTTAAATGTAGTTTTTTAATATAAATTTTATAATAAATCTTTAGGTACTTTTTTACAGTATTTTAAGCGAATTTGCTTGAAATTAAGTTATCTCACGGTGCGAATGGTCAACAAAAAAGCCCCGAACAATCCGTTCGAGGCTTCAAAAAATTTAAACAAAAAACCTAAAGAGATAAACCTCTATCAGCTTTCTCTTCTTGTTTATCCTCTAAAGCATTTTCAGCTAGATTAGCTTCAATGGTTTCTATGTTTTTTTGGTGTTGTTCTTTTGTAATTGTTATTCCAAAAAGCGACATTAATATCTCTAAAATTAAACTACTATTATTATGATTATTATTACTATCAATACATAATAGATAAATTATTGTATTCTCTGTTTCGTTTTCATCTTCTTCATCTTCAATTTCTACTATCTCTTTTTTTGAATTTACTATAATTTTGAGTTCTAGTTGAAGACTGTTGTCTTCTGGACATGAGGTTTTTGTACCATTGTTTATTATTAGATCTGAAATTTTTTCTTTTTGTACTTTTATTTCTTTTTCTTTTGAGAATTTATAACAATTGTTTTCGTATTTAACAACTATCGTTTTTTCATCTTCTTTCATTATTTCTATTTTTTCCATTTTGTTTCCTTTTTTTCTTTTATGATATATTTTAAGTATTAATTTTTACTTAAGTCTAATTTGCCCATTCTCTTTAATAAGTTTTCTAGTAAAAGTTTATTATTATATACAAAATCCAAAAAGGAATCTCACAATGGCATTGATAAATTGTCCTGAATGTAATAAAGAAGTTAGTGATCAATCTGATAAATGTATTAGCTGTGGTTATCCATTGATAAATAACACTGTAGTAAAAGATACTATTATAGATACTGTATCTAAAGAAACACCAACTCAAGAAAACAAAGGTAGTACACTTGCGAAGATATTAGCTCCTCTAATGTTGATTTTTATAGGATTAATTTTAACCGCAATAACAGGAAGTGCTTTATTATTGGCTATACCTTCTTGGTTTTTATTGATTATTTTATATGGAGATATTAAAGATAAATTAAATCATAAATCAAACAATTTAAGTATTTGGGCTAGACTTTATTTTATAGCTGTTCCAATAATAATGACAATACCTTTTATTCAAACAATAACAAAAGGTTAGTCAGTTTTTGTTGTATTTGAAGCTTAATCCTGATATCCACTAAATAGCTAAAGCTATATCGTTTCTATCAGGGCTATCCTGCGGAGCTTGCCACTTCGTGGGTTCGCCTATAGCGAATGAGAGAGGATTCGCACTTGCGAATAAATAAACTCTTAGTATATAAGCGAGGGAGTGATTAATTCCCTCCGGTAGTTTAGTGAAGTGGTACTACAAGGATAAATCCAACCACTACTAAGATTAATATTAATCTCAACAAGGTAACCTCTTTCGTAAAAGCCCCACCGCTTAACTTGAAAAGTTCCCACTAATAAAAAAAGGTAAGGATTGCTCCTTACCTTTTAACTTCCCTTTACACGATAAGTAATCAGCTTATCTAAAAAGGTTACCTTGTTTCGTCCGTATTATACCACATTGTTTTTTTGATGTTAATATTCTGTGTTAGCCTATAATGTTTTAATCTTATCTCTTTAATCAAAATATTTACCAATACAAAATAAATTTCGCTATACTTCCAAAAATCAATACAAAGTATTCATTATGAATTTTTTATCAAAAAACAGCTCTCTTGAAGAGTCTATAACAAAAATGAGAGCAGTATTAGCAGATATGGGTTCTGAAATTACTTTTTCTGTGGAAAAACACCCTTTAGAAAATTGTTTTTCTGTAAATCTTACTTATGACAATGCCCCTTCCCATATCTTTTCAAATGGAAAAGGTATAGTTTCACAAGCAAGTACTGCAAGTGCTTTGGGAGAGTATATAGAAAGGTTGCAAACTAACAATTTTTTTACAGAGTTTTATTTGCCAAATCGTGAATTTTATCCCGATGAGAGGATTTTTTCATTTGATGAAAAGTATTTAGATGAAGATTTAAAGAGTTTTTATGACCCAAATGATGAACTAACAGGTGAAGATTTTGTTGACTATAATAGCGACTATACGGACAAAATAGTATCTCTACCTTTTAAAAATATATACAATGACACTACAACATATATCCCTGTAAATATTTTACATAATCTTTATGCAAGTAATGGATTAGCAACTGGAAACACACCTAAAGAAGCACAAGTACAAGCATTGAGCGAAATTTTTGAAAGGTATGTAAAAATTGAAATTATTAAAAATGGTTACTCTTTGCCAAAATTTCCAAAACATATAATAGAGTCCTGTGAAAAGCTTAATAATGATATTAATCAATTACGAAAAGAAGGATATATAGTAGAGGTACTTGATGCTTCATTAGGTGGAGAGTTTCCTGTAACTGCAATCTCATTAATAAATCCAAATAACTCAACACTTTTTGTATCTTTTGGTTCTCATCCTATTTTAGAAGTTTCGTTAGAACGAACAATGACAGAACTTATGCAAGGTAGAAATATAGAAGAGTTAGATAGTTTCGAAGTACCCACTTTTGATATGGGTTTAGTATCAAATAGTTCAAATATAGAATCACACTTTATAGATTCAAATGGGAAAATAGGATTTAGTTTTTTAAATTCTAAAAAAAGTTTTGAATATGCAAATTGGAAATACAAAGGGGCTGATACACCTGCAGAATATGAGTTTTTACTTGATATTACAAAAAAAATAAAAAAAGATATTTATCTTAGAGAATACAACTATCTTGGGTTTTATTCATGTCAAATGATAGTACCAAGTATCTCTGAAATATATCCAGTTGATGATATGCTTTATAACAATACAAACAGAAGAAAACTTGTAAGAGATATGATTTTAAACTTTAAAGAATATGACCCTGAAGATATTTTAGAAGCTATTGAAGATTTAGACAATAACTTAAATGTAGAAAAACATATAGGGGTTATTTTTAATAATAACTTTACAATAGAAGAGTTAAAAATACAATTGTTTATGATGTTAGGTGAATATCAAGAAGCGAGTGCTTTACTTGAAACATCGAATCATTCTTTAGGATATGTTTTAGCACAACTTTTCCGTATTTATGAAGAGAAATTAGAATGGACAGAATATGAAGAAGCACTACATAATATTTTTTCAAAAGAGAAAGTAGATAAAGCCGTAGAAATTTTTAATGCAGATGTAGATTTTATTGATACAACTTTTCATAAAGATTATCAGGGTATTTTAAATTTGTATGATAAACTTCAACCTAAAAAGCAAAAAAATTATCTATAAAAATTTATTTTGCTGTAATAAACAACTCGATACAATCAAATTATGGAAATAAATCAAATACTAGATAAATACCTTAGCAAAGAAAGATTATCAGATATTATTTGTAAGTATCAATTATATTATCAAATTGGTCTTGGAAATGTTGTTTTAGAATCTTTACAAGATTTAGAAGATACAGTTGATAAAATCAATCAGCTAAACCTTCAGGTACGCTCCGAAATTATTATTGATTCTTTAGGTAATATTATTTATTTACATAAAGAAAATGCAAATTTTGATTTAGATTTTGAATACTATTTAAGAAACACAGCATTAACTCATATGTTGGATGATTTTATAGAAGCTGACAGTGAGTTGATAAATATAGAACCATTTCGAGATATGATACAAGAAAAAATAGAGGAAGATGTTTTTTTTACAAAAACAATGCAACAACAGTTTGAAGCTGACTTCAAAGCAATTTTACCTTCAATCAAAGCTACAATTACAGAAGAGATTGCAGAAGATGTAAAAAAAATTATTTTAGACATGATAAATTCAGGTTCTATTTCATAGAAGAAAAGATTAAGTTATAGTTTAATATAATTAGTGTAATAAAATTGATACATCATGAGTTTTGTATCATAAATTCTTTAGATAATTATTGGAAATTTTACCAATAAACTACTCAAACAAATTCAAAAGGCAACACAACTTAATGGAAGAAACAACTCAACCAGAAACAAAAAAACACGACGAAGCGAAAAAGAAACCTACCCGAAAAACAAATTCATCAAAAAAATCAAGAACTCATGTACCTGTAAAAGGTCTTACAATAGAGATTTTGCGTGAAAAAACAACTGATGAACTTATTCAAAGTGCAAGAGAACTAGAGATTGAAAATCCCCAAGAGTACCAAAGACAAGATCTGATATTTGCAATATTAGAGTCTCAAACAGAACAAGGTGGATATATTCTTTTTACAGGTATCCTAGATATAAAAGAAGCTGGGTTTGGATTTTTAAGACCACTTGATGGAAAGTTTAGTGATACATATAGTGATTCTTATGTAAGTGCTACACAAATTAAAAGATTTGCACTACGAAGTGGAGATATTGTTTCAGGACAAGTACGACCGCCAAGTAAAGAGAGTGAAAAATATTACGCACTTTTAAAAATTGAAGCTATCAATTATCTTCCAGTAAACCAATCAAAAAATAGACCACTATTTGATAACCTTACACCTTTATATTCAACAGAAAGATTTCAGTTTGAATATGCTCCTGAAAAGCTTACAGGTCGCGTGATGGATATGTTTGCACCTATGGGAAAAGGGCAAAGAGGGCTTATCGTAGCACAACCAAAATCTGGTAAAACAGAACTACTTAAAGAGATAGCACATGGTATAAGCAAAAATCATCCAGAATCAACATTGATGGTGTTACTGATTGATGAAAGACCAGAAGAGGTAACTGATATGCAACGATCAGTTAATGGGGAAGTTTACAGTTCAACTTTTGATTTACCAGCACAAAATCATATTAAAGTTGCTGAGATGGTTATTAATAAAGCAAAAAGAGAAGTTGAGATGGGAAAAGATGTGGTAATACTTCTTGATTCTATCACTCGATTAGCTCGTGCTTATAATACAGTAACACCAAGTAGTGGTAAAGTTTTAAGTGGTGGTGTAGATGCAAATGCGTTACATAAACCAAAAAGGTTTTTTGGAGCAGCTAGAAATATAGAAGAGGGTGGTAGTTTAACTATTATTGCTACAACACTTGTAGAAACTGGTTCAAAAATGGATGAAGTTATTTTTGAAGAGTTTAAAGGTACAGGAAATAGTGAAGTTGTTCTTAGTAGAAAAGCAGCTGAACGAAGAGTATATCCAGCAGTTGATGTAGTAAAATCAGGAACTAGAAAAGAAGAATTACTTTTACATCCAGATGAATTACAAAAAATTTGGATACTTAGAAATGCAATGGCTGAGATGGATGAAGTTGAATCATTGAAATTCTTATATAAAAAGATGAAAGAGACAAAGTCAAATGCTGAATTTCTTATCTCGATGAATGGTTAAGTGTTATTATGAAATTTAATAACCTATCAAATGAAGAAAAATTAGAGATACAAAAAAAAGTTTTAGAAGTTTTAGATATTGTTGGTGGAAAAAATCATTTCTTAGGACTTATAGAAGATATTAAAAACTCCACACAACACCCTTTGATGAACAAAACAGGAAAATACCATTTTCAAAATGGAACAATCACTTGGGGAAAACAGATATTTAAAGAAAAAGTATTGGCTTTAAAAAATATGTTTATACAACATGATGATGACAATATACTTACAATAAAAAATATAAAATTACAAAAAGATATACAAAATACTATAAAAACAGTAGGAAAGCTTACTTTTAAAATAGAAACTAAAGATGGAAATAAATTTGAATTGCACCCATTTGTTACTATTGACGAGACAAATATAGAAGCAGATCCATTATTTCAAGTGATATTTTTTGATAGTATCAATAATACAAAAAGAATTTTAGATTATAAATAGGGGTTTCTTCATATGAGAGCAGCTGTATTTGATAGTGGTGTTGGTGGTTTAACTGTTGTAAAATCACTACTTGAAAACAAACTTTTTGAAGAGATTATTTATTTTGGAGATACGGCAAGAGTACCTTATGGAGTTAAAGACAAAAATACTATTGTACGCTATTCCTTAGAAGCATTGGAGTTTTTTAAAAATTTTGATGTTGATATTTTAATTGTAGCTTGTAATAGTGTAAGTGCTTATGCCTTAGAAGAGCTTCGAGCAAATACAAATATACCAGTAATTGGTGTAATAGAATCTGGTGTTAAAGCATTGGAAAATAAAATCTCTTCTAAAGATTCAAATATATTGGTAATTGGTACAAATGCTACAATTAGATCAAATAGGTATGAAGATACATTAAAAAAAAGAGAATATAAAAATATCACATCAATAGCAACAGGACTTTTTGTACCAATTGTAGAAGAGGGTATCTATAGTGGGGAGATTTTAAATTCTACAATGAAACATTATTTTACAGAGTTAAAAGATGTAGATGGTGTGATACTTGGATGTACTCATTTCCCTTTGATAGAAAAAGAGATTTCAAAATACCTGAATGATGCAATTACAATACATAGTGGTGATGCAATTGTGGATTTTTTAAAGTTAGAGTACAATTGTATCAATAAATTTGAAAAAACAAATATCAAATTTTTTGCTTCAGAAAATCCTGATAATTTAAAAAATGTTGCAAAAATTTGGCTAAAAGGTTTACTATAATGGATAATCAAACTACAAAACAAAGACAAGTGTTAGCTTTAAAATATAGACCAAAAAGGTTTGAAGACTTAATTGGACAAGATACTATTTCAACTACACTAGCCCTTGCACTTGATACAAATAGACTATCACATGCATATCTTTTAAGCGGATTAAGAGGAAGTGGAAAAACAAGTACAGCTAGAATTATGGCAAAAGCATTAGTTTGTGAAAATGCACCAACTTCAAAACCTTGTGAAGTTTGTCAAGGTTGTAATAGTGCCAATGAAAACAGACATCTAGATATTATAGAGATGGATGCAGCTTCAAATCGTGGAATAGATGATATAAAAGAGCTTATTGAACATACAAAATATAAACCAACAAGTGCAAAATACAAAGTATTTATAATTGATGAGGTACATATGCTTACTACACAAGCTTTTAATGCACTTCTTAAAACACTTGAAGAGCCACCAGATTTTGTAAAATTTATTTTAGCAACAACTGATCCTTTGAAACTACCTGCAACTATTCTTAGTCGTACTCAACATTTTAGATTTAAAAGAATAAGTGATAAAAATATTATACACCATTTAAGTCATATCTTAAATATAGAAAATATTCGATATGAAGAACCAGCCTTAGAGATTCTTACAAGAGCAGGACAAGGAAGTTTAAGAGATACTTTAACACTACTTGATCAAGCAATTATCTATTCAAAAAGTATTATTACCGTTGCCACAGTAACAGATATGTTAGGGATGATTGACCCACTTTTTATGGATAATTTATTTGATACCATATTAAAAAAAGGTGATATTAGACCTATAATAACATCACTAGAAAACTATGAAGTTGGTCAAGTGTTAGATGAAATAGGGATATATCTAAAACAAAAAATGCTTTTAAATGATGTGAAATTTGATATATATGTATTTGATAGGTTTTTTAAAATACTTGCAGATTCAAAACATCTATTAAGTATGAATAGTGATGGTGGATTTGTACTTATACTAACACTATCTAAAATGGTAGAAGCTGTAAGTTTACATACTATTGATGAAGTTATAAATCAAGTACAAAATAATCAAATACCAAATATAGAAACTCAACAAAAAGAGATTATAGTAGAGAAAAAAGAAGAGATTCAACAACAAGAACCTACAATAGAAGTACCTTCAATAAATTCAATTAATGAAGTTCAAGTTATAGAAGAAACTCCAAAAGTAGTAGAACAAAATAATTCTCAACTACTATTTAAAAAATTAATTGAGAATATCTATAATAAAAGTTATGAATTAGGGGAATGTTTTGAAAAAAGTTTTACATATTCTTCTTATGAAAATAATATATTAAAAATAAATAGTGTTGCACAAGGTGATTGTAAAACACTATTATACAAAAACTTTGCACATATAAAAATCTTTGTGGCAGAAGTATTTGGGGATGAAACAGAATTAGAATTTGAAAAGATTCAAAAAGAAGCTACAAAGGAAACGGCCCGGATAGTTCAGCCATCATATAATAATCCAGTAAGTTCAATGATAGAAGATATTGAACTTCATGAAGAAACACCTTCTAGTTGTGTAGCAGGTATGACTGCAATGAAAAAACCAAATCTTTCTCAAGTTGAGTTAAATATAGATGATGTTTTAAACTCAAAAATGGTGAATCGTGCCATTGAACTTTTTCAACCCAAAAACCCACCAAAAATCAAATCCAAACTCTAAAGATAAAAAGCCCAGAAATAAGGGCTTTTTTACTAACAAAACCCTCCGCCAAAAAAAACTTTCAAAATTTCAGCAAACATTAAGCCGTACCCCTTGACAAAGGCAAAAAAATCTATTATAATTCGCGTCCAATAACAGTAAGACACTTACAAAAACGGTTTGACAGAGTTTGTTTAACTAGAGTAAGAAGAAGAGAGTTATTAGGACAAGTTCTTTAAAAAAATTAATGTTAATAAATAAATCAAGTTTATTTAAATTACTAATTAAAGTAATCTTTATAAACTAGATACAAGAAGAGTATTTAAATAAGTTTACTTGTTTAAATATAAACTTCGTCTATAAACTTAGAGTTTTAGTTTTAAAACTAAAAAACTAATTTAAATTGAATCAATTTATTGATTCAGTGATTTTTAGGTAATAACTTAAAAGTCAAGATTGAATAATCTAAAAACTAATTACTGTATTAATATGGTAATAATTTTTATGGAGAGTTTGATCCTGGCTCAGAGTGAACGCTGGCGGCGTGCCTAACACATGCAAGTCGAACGAGAACGGATTTTAGTTTACTAAAATTGTCAGCTAAGTGGCGCACGGGTGAGTAATATATAGTTAATCTGCCCCAAAGAAGAGAATAATTGTTGGAAACGACTTGTAACGCTCTATATGCCTTTATTACATAAGTAAGCAAGGGAAACATTTATGGCTTTGGGATGAGACTGTACGGTATCAGTTAGTTGGTGAGGTAATGGCTCACCAAGACAATGACACCTAACTGGTTTGAGAGGATGATCAGTCACACTGGAACTGAGACACGGTCCAGACTCCTACGGGAGGCAGCAGTGGGGAATATTGCACAATGGAGGAAACTCTGATGCAGCAACGCCGCGTGGAGGATGACACATTTCGGTGCGTAAACTCCTTTTATATGAGAAGATAATGACGGTATCATATGAATAAGCACCGGCTAACTCCGTGCCAGCAGCCGCGGTAATACGGGGGGTGCAAGCGTTACTCGGAATCACTGGGCGTAAAGAGCATGTAGGCTGATAGATAAGTTGGAAGTGAAATCCTATGGCTTAACCATAGAACTGCTTCCAAAACTGTCTGTCTAGAATATGGGAGAGGTAGATGGAATTTCTGGTGTAGGGGTAAAATCCGTAGAGATCAGAAGGAATACCGATTGCGAAGGCGATCTACTGGAACATTATTGACGCTGAGATGCGAAAGCGTGGGGAGCAAACAGGATTAGATACCCTGGTAGTCCACGCCCTAAACGATGCACACTAGTTGTTGCCTTGCTAGACAAGGCAGTAATGCAGTTAACACAGTAAGTGTGCCGCCTGGGGAGTACGGTCGCAAGATTAAAACTCAAAGGAATAGACGGGGACCCGCACAAGCGGTGGAGCATGTGGTTTAATTCGACGATACGCGAAGAACCTTACCTGGCCTTGACATAGATAGAACATTCCAGAGACGGAATGGTGCTAGCTTGCTAGAACTATCATACAGGTGCTGCACGGCTGTCGTCAGCTCGTGTCGTGAGATGTTGGGTTAAGTCCCGCAACGAGCGCAACCCTCGTGTTTAGTTACTAACAGTTCGGCTGAGGACTCTAGACAGACTGCCTCCGTAAGGAGGAGGAAGGTGAGGACGACGTCAAGTCATCATGGCCCTTACGGCCAGGGCTACACACGTGCTACAATGGGGCATACAAAGAGCAGCGATACGGTGACGTGGAGCAAATCTCATAAAATGCCTCCCAGTTCGGATAGTAGTCTGCAACTCGACTACTTGAAGTTGGAATCGCTAGTAATCGTAGATCAGCAATGCTACGGTGAATACGTTCCCGGGTCTTGTACTCACCGCCCGTCACACCATGGGAATTGAATTCATTCGAAGCGGGGATGCTAAAATAGCTACCTTCCACAGTGGATTTAGTAACTAGGGTGAAGTCGTAACAAGGTAACCGTAGGAGAACCTGCGGTTGGATCACCTCCTTTCAAAGAAATAACTTAACTATTCGTTTAGTTGAGTTCATGAAATAAAAGTTATATATTAAGATATAACAAACTGATGTAAAAATAGTACAACATCGAGACGAAAGTTCTTATATCTCAATAAGACTTCTTGCTATCTAGTTTATAAAGATTATAAATAATCTTAAAGAACAATTATTTATTAACAACTGTTAAATCATATAATTTATATATGGGCCTATAGCTCAGCTGGCTAGAGCGCTCGACTGATAATCGTGAGGTCCCAGGTTCAAGTCCTGGTAGGCCCACCATTTAGAAGAAATTAAAAATTAATAATGGGGAATTAGCTCAGCTGGGAGAGCGCCTGCCTTGCACGTAGGAGGTCAGCGGTTCGATCCCGCTATTCTCCACCATTTAAAAATTATATGATAAAACAAAGAAACTAAAAAAGTTAAATATAAGTACTTAAAAAAGTATTTATATTTGATTTTTCGGAATCAAAGAGTTATTTAAAAACATACTGTTAAAGTCTTTATTTTTCTAAAGAAAATAAAAATACAATTTTAAATATTATTTTATTAAATTACATTTAATAAGATAGTAGCTAAAGAATAATCATAACAAAGCAAAAAAGAAATTATGTTAAATCATAAATTCTTCTTTAATTTATCAAATAAGCTATTAAGGGCTAATGGTGGATGCCTAGACTATAAGAGGCGATGAAGGACGTACTAGACTGCGATAAGCTACGGGGAACTGTCAAGAAGTTTTGATCCGTAGATTTCCGAATGGGACAACCCAGCATACATTGTATGTTACTCCTACGGGAGAGCGAACCAAGGGAAGTGAAACATCTCAGTACCTTGAGGAAAAGAAATCAATTGAGATTCTGTTAGTAGCGGCGAGCGAAAACGGATTAGAGCGCTAAGTGATAATATATTAGATAGTAGAAGTAGTTGGAATGCTACGTCATAGAGAGTGAAAGCCTCGTATACGAAATCTTTTATATGGTACTAAACTTAGGAATGAGTAGGTCGGGACACGTGATATCTTGACTGAATATGGGGGGACCACCCTCCAACTCTAAATACTACTTATAGATCGATAGTGCACAAGTACCGTGAGGGAAAGGTGAAAAGTACCCCAGTGAGGGGAGTGAAATAGAACCTGAAACCATTAGCTTACAATCATTCGGAGCCCTATGTCTTGTACAGGGTGACGGACTGCCTTTTGCATAATGAGCCTGCGAGTTGTGGTATCTAGCAAGGTTAAGCCAAGTGTGGAGCCGTAGCGAAAGCGAGTGTGAATAGCGCGAATTAGTTAGATGCTGCAGACCCGAAACGAAGTGATCTATCCATGAGCAGGTTGAAGCTGGTGTAAGAGCCAGTGGAGGACCGAACCCATAGGCGTTGAAAAGTCTCGGGATGACTTGTGGATAGGGGTGAAAGGCCAATCAAACTTCGTGATAGCTGGTTCTCTCCGAAATATATTTAGGTATAGCGTCATGTTATTAGCATATAGGGGTAGAGCACTGAATGGGCTAGGGCTGCTTACCGCGGTACCAAACCCTATCAAACTTCGAATACTATATGTGGAATCATGGCAGTCAGGCGGTGGGTGATAAAATCCATCGTCGAGAGGGGAACAACCCAGACTACCAGCTAAGGTCCCTAAGTCATACTTAAGTGGAAAACGATGTGGAGTTACTGTGACAACCAGGAAGTTGGCTTAGAAGCAGCCATCTTTTAAAGAAAGCGTAACAGCTCACTGGTCTAGTGATTCTGCGCGGAAAATATAACGGGGCTAAAGTATGCACCGAAGCTGTAGATTCAATTTATTGAGTGGTAGGAGAGCGTTCTATTCAGCATTGAAGCGATACCGGTAAGGAGTCGTGGAGCGGATAGAAGTGAGCATGCAGGCATGAGTAGCGATAATTAAAGTGAGAATCTTTAACGCCGAAAACCCAAGGTTTCCTACGCGATGCTCGTCATCGTAGGGTTAGTCGGGTCCTAAGTCGAGTCCGAAAGGGGTAGACGATGGCAAATAGGTTAATATTCCTATACTTATAATAGAGCGTGATGTGGGGACGCATAGAGTTAATCGAGCTGGCTGATGGAATAGCTGGTCGAAGGATGTAGGTTGTAAAGTAGGCAAATCCGCTTTACATTAGACCGAGATCTTACAGGCCGAACAATACTTTCGAGTAGCGTTTGGAATCGATGATACTGTCGTGCCAAGAAAAGCCACTAAGCATATCTATTATAACCCGTACCGTAAACCGACACAGGTAGGTGGGATGAGTATTCTAAGGCGCGTGGAAGAACCCTGGTTAAGGAACTCTGCAAACTAGCACCGTATCTTCGGTAGAAGGTGTGCCTACTTAGGTATTAGGGATTTACTCCCGAAAGCCAAAGAGGTTGCAACAAAGAGTCCCTCCCGACTGTTTACCAAAAACACAGCACTTTGCTAACTCGCAAGAGGATGTATAAGGTGTGACGCCTGCCCGGTGCTCGAAGGTTAATTGATGATGTCAGCATTTATGCGAAGCATTTGATCGAAGCCCGAGTAAACGGCGGCCGTAACTATAACGGTCCTAAGGTAGCGAAATTCCTTGTCGGTTAAATACCGACCTGCATGAATGGCGTAACGAGATGGGAGCTGTCTCAACCAGGGATCCAGTGAAATTGTAGTGGAGGTGAAAATTCCTCCTACCCGCGGAAAGACGGAAAGACCCCGTGCACCTTTACTATAGCTTTACACTGCTATTGGGATATTCATGTGCAGGATAGGTGGGAGACTTTGAAACTTGGATGCTAATTCAAGTGGAGTTAACCTTGAGATACCACCCTTGAATATTCTGATAGCTAACTGGGACGTGTTATCCACGTTCAGGACAATGTATGGTGGGTAGTTTGACTGGGGCGGTCGCCTCCTAAAAAGTAACGGAGGCTTACAAAGGTTGGCTCAATCCGGTTGGAAATCGGATGTTGAGTATAATGGCATAAGCCAGCCTGACTGTGAGAGATACATCTCGAGCAGAGACGAAAGTCGGTCATAGTGATCCGGTGGTTCTGTGTGGAAGGGCCATCGCTCAAAGGATAAAAGGTACGCCGGGGATAACAGGCTGATCTCCCCCAAGAGCTCACATCGACGGGGAGGTTTGGCACCTCGATGTCGGCTCATCGCATCCTGGGGCTGAAGCAGGTCCCAAGGGTATGGCTGTTCGCCATTTAAAGCGGTACGCGAGCTGGGTTCAGAACGTCGTGAGACAGTTCGGTCCCTATCTTCCGTGGGCGTAGGAAAGTTGAGGAGATTTGCCCCTAGTACGAGAGGACCGGGGTGAACGTACCACTAGTGTACCAATTGTTCTGCCAAGGGCATCGTTGGGTAGCTACGTACGGATGAGATAAGCGCTGAAAGCATCTAAGCACGAAGCCAACTCCAAGATAAACTTTCCCTGAAGGTCCCAGCAAGACTAGCTGGTTGATAGGATAGATGTGTAAGTGCAGTAATGCATTTAGCTGACTATTACTAATAGACCGTTTGGCTTATTTATATTAACTATTCTTTAGTTTACTATCTTATTAAATGTAATAAGGTATGTTTAGAATGTATTTTTATTTTTAGAATCGAAGACTTTAACTGTATTACTTTATACACAACTTTTAAATGAGACATTTTAAATGTTGGTGGTTATAGAGGAGAGGAAATACCCAGCCCCATATCGAACCTGGCAGTCAAGCTCTCCATCGCCGATAATACTGCCGGGTCCCCTGGTGGAAACGTAGGTCGCTGCCAACTTTTAAGATGTCTCTTTTTTTTTACTTTTTTTACTACTTTCTTCTTGCTTTTTTTTTCTTACTTTTTATTATAGCTTTATTAATTTATTAACTTATTACTTCTTTTACTGTTTACTTAGTTTTATTTTTAGTTTATGGATATTTTAATTGTGTTAGAGGATGATTTTATTGTATTTTCTATCATTGTATTAACTTAGTACTTTATTATTTATATTCTGCGAATATTATGTGTTGGATATATCTATTATCATTATTTTATATTTATTCTCATAATATTTCATTAGAAGTTTTTGTAGTGTTGGTTGAATTGATGGGGTGAACCATCTATTATTTGATATAGCTATTGTGTATTGTGTATCCATATTGTCATAAATTTTATCTGTTGTAGCTTCATAACATATAGCGTTTCTAAACTTTACATTTTTTATTGTAAATGTTGTTGGCATTGATGCTGTTATATAATCTTCTGCACCATTATAAAATGTATCATTAACCCAGTTTTTTAACTTTTCTGGTAGTGGTACAGCTTCACCAAAAGGTACTAATACAACTTTGTTAGCAACTTTAAAACTACCATTTTGAAATAGATATGATGAATTGTATAATAGATTATCTTTGAGATACAAGGATCCTGTGAGTATAGATATTTTCTTAGAATACAGAAGAAGTTTATTAAACAGTGTTGTTTGATTATTTAAAATTAAAGGAAAAGCAGTTTCTGGTAATATAATTAAATCATTTTTGGTATCAATAGCCGTTTCAATTGCTTGAAAATTATTTTCAATTATCTCTTTTTTGTATACTTTATCCCACTTATGTTCTTGTGGTATATGTGTTTCATATTTATATATGTTTAGAGAAGGTTCTTTAATGGAATTTTGTGAAATATTGTATTTATTAACAAAAAAAAGTATTAAAATGATAAAGGAATAGATAATTGGAGTAACTTTTTTGTATTTATCTCTATATTTTATAAAAAGTGCTGAAATAATAAGTATAACCAATAACTCTAATTTTGAGGTTCCTAAATAGCTATTTATGAAAGATAATTCTATTTTAAACCAATTAAAACCAAAGGGTTCTATGTAACTTAATAAAAAAACATAACTAATTTTATAGTAAATATTATTGAAAAGAGCTATAAAATAAAAAAGCAATCCATATACAATTCCTACTCCTATAAGAACAATAGGTATCATAAATGTAAGTTCATAATATACAAAACTATAGCTTAGCCACCAAAACCATAATATACCAGTAAAAAAACCACTGAAAAATAATTCTTTTTTATTGAGTTTAAAAATGAGTATATAAGCACTTAATGCAAAAATAGTATTTATAAGTTTTATTGATATATCAAAATATTCTAAATATATAAAAAGCGACAAAAATAAGGGTGTTAATAAGGATTTAATTGTAAACATAAGCTTATTTTAGCATAATTTATAAAAAAACATTAAATTTAAATATTAATTAATGTTATTTTTGTTATGATTTGTCAAATTAAGATTAATAGGAGATTTAAGTATGAACAAAAGTGAATTAATTGCAGCAGTTGCAGACAAAGCGGGTTTAACAAAAAAAGATGCTGGTGCAGCTTTAGAAGCGACATTAGAAACTATTACAGAAACATTAGCAAAAGGTGATACTGTAGCGTTTATTGGTTTTGGTACATTCAGTACATCTAAAAGAGCAGCTAGAGATGGTGTTAACCCATCAACTGGAGCAAAAATTAAAATTGCAGAGTCAACTGTTGCGAAATTTAAAGTTGGTGCTAAATTAAAAGAAGCTGTAAAATAGTTTAGTTATTTTACAAAAGAAAGGGGAAGATGAAAATCTTCCCCTTTTTTATTGTCTATTGATTGAAGAGTGATAACTAACTTCTACTCTTCATCATAATATTCAAAGTCACCATCTTCTTCTATAAAGTGAGGGAGTACATAGTCACTTGGTAATCTGAACTCTTGGTAAGTAGCTTCAAATTGTTCTTGTTCTGCACTTCTTTCCCCTCTACCACGTGCAACTACGCGTAATGGAACACCTTCAAAATCAAAACTATCTCTTAAGAAGTTAATTAAGTACCTTTTATATGAAAAGTGTAGTAATCTTGGTTTATTCATAATAACAGCAATTGTAGGAGGGTTTGTATCAAATTGAGTCGCAAAATATATTCTTAAACGATTTCCATTTGGACTAGGAAGTGAATGTTTTCTTACTGCTAGTTCAATTGTTCTATTTAAATCTGATGTTGATATTCTTCTATGGTAGTTTTCAAATATTGCTAAAAGTTTTTCTTCTAGTTTTTTTATATTTCGTCCAGTTTTTGCAGATACTGCAACAATTGAAGCATAATATAAAAACTTAAATCTTCCTCTAATCTCTTCAACCATTTTTTCATAGCTATCCATATTTTCATCCCATTTATTAAGAACAATAATAGTACCGAGTCCAAATTGATCAACAAGTCCAGAGATCTTCTCATCTTGATCACTTAAAGGCTGAGATGCATCTAACACAACTAAAGCAATATTTGCTTGTGCTAGCATATCTTCTGTTCTCATTAGTGCAAACTTTTCAATACCTTGAATTTTACCTCTTCGTCGCAATCCTGCTGTATCTATAAAAGTGATTTTTTTGTCACCTATATTGTATGTTTCATCAACTGGATCAATCGTAGTACCGGCTATTGGACTTACTACTGATCTCTCTTCACCTATTAGGGAATTTAGAATTGAACTTTTACCAACATTTGGTTTTCCAATAATTGCTACTTTAATATGATTTGGATCAAGGTCTTCTTTATCTTCAACATCTACAGTTGGCTCTACTAAGTTTTCTAACTCCTCTTGAGTCATATTACTTTTTGCTTCATCTTCTAGTTCTTGAGCACTCTGCGGGAGTTTTTCATATAACCACTCAAATAGTCTTTTTGTTCCCCTATTATGAGAAACTGATATTCCAAACATTTGATCTTCATTAATTCCAAACTCATAAAAATCCCAAAGTCTTTCTAACTCTTTATCATTATCAATCTTATTAACTACTAATGCTAATTCTTTTCCTAAAGCTTGTAACTCATAAAACAAAGCTCTATCTTCGTCATCAGGTATATTTTTACCATCAACCATATATAAAATTATATCTGCTTCTTTCGCAGTTTGAATAGCTTTTCTTTTTACATTTGTAAAAATTTTAAATTCACTACCATCTTCCATAATCTCATTTTTTGATTTACTAATACCACCTGTATCTAACATCAAAGCTTCTCGCCCACTGATATCAATCTCTCTTCTTCTTATATCTCTTGTGGTACCAGAAACATCACTTACAATTGCTACTTTTTTTCTAGCAAGTCTATTAAATAGTGAGCTTTTACCAACATTTGGTTGTCCTATTAGGGCTATTTTTATCATTTATTATTACCTTTTTATTCTACTAATTCATTATTATTTTCAATATGAAGTGTTTGTGTTGGAAATGCAAAGCTAGATCCATTTTTTTCTACTATTCTCATTATCTCAAGATAAGTGTTTTCTCTTACTTGTAAAAACTCACTCCAATTTGTTGTTTTTGTGAAATAATAACAAAATATATTTAAACTACTTGATGCAAACTCACTAAAGTTTATCATAATGACATCATCATGTATATCTTCATTATTTTGAAGCATCTCTTTTATCTCTTTTATAATATTTTGGATTGCATCTGCAGGAGTATCATATGTAATCCCAATATTCATTTTAATTCTTCGTTTCCCCATTCTTGACCAGTTTATTATAGCACTATTTGCAATAGTTGCATTTGGTACAGTAACTTGTGCTTGAGCAAATGTTCGCACTTTTGTACTTCTTATTCCAATATTTTCAATGGTACCTTCAACTTGTGGTGTTTTAATCCAGTCACCTACTTTAAAAGGTTTATCTATAAATATTACTAGAGAACCAAATAAGTTAGCTGCTGTATCTTTTGCAGCAAGAGCTAAAGCCATACCAATTAGTCCCATTGATGCTAAAAAGCCACTTACATTGTAGCCCCATTCTTGAAGAATAACAATAAAACCAATAATAAAAATAAAAAATCTAATTGATTTTAATATAAAATTTAATACTTCAGCACTAAATTTATCTCCAAGTTTATTTTTAATTTTATGTATATTCTTAGATAAACTTGTCAGAACATTTAGAACTCCCCAAAATATAATAACAATAAATCCAGAACGCAATAATTTATTGAGTACATCTTCTATTTCAGCATCAAAAGTTAAAATACTTAAAGCTATATTGATACCAATAATTATAAACAGATAATCAACTGGTTTTTCAATAGATTCTAATATTTCATCATCAAATTTATTTGATGTTTTTTGTACAATTTTATAAGATAGTTTTCGAAAAAAAACTCTGAAAAATTGAAAAAAAGAAAATATTAAAACTGCATAAATATAAATATCTGTATCTGGACCAAAAATTTCTATCATTAAATCTAGTTCTCCTTAATAATAATGCGATTTTAACTAAAATTGTATTAAAATCCCGACAATGAATATTATAGATGAAAAAAACAATACAAATCTTGCCATAAAATATATGTTAATATCTTCTTTTCTTTTTGCTTTTACAGGTGGATTTGCTAAAGAACTAAGTCTTTATATGAGTTCTATTGAAGTTGTATTTTTTAGAAATTTAAGTGGCGTTATAATTATAATATATGCTATTTACAAATCACCATTACGGCAAAAAGGGGGAAAGCCTTTTTTGCTTTTTGCTCGTGGTTTTATAGGTTTTAGTGCTTTATTAATGTATTTTTATAATATTGCAAATATCCCTTTAGCTGAAGCAATTACTTTTAGTAAGGTATCCCCAATTTTCACAGCAATTTTTTCCTATCTATTATTGAAAGAAAAATTATCAAGTTTGGCTTGGGGTGGAGTATTTATTGGTTTTTTTGGAGTATTATTTATCACGGGATTTGATATAACTTCTTTAGATAAAACTGATTGGCTTGGGATATTGAGTGGAGTTGGGGCAGGGCTTGCTTATACTTCAATTCGAGAACTAAGAAAATATTATGATAATAAAGCAATAATTTTATCTTTTATGTTAGTAGGAACCATTGGTCCTATTATTTTAATGATAATTGGTGAATACTATGTATCTGATACATTAGATTGGGCAATTGCCCCTTTTGTACTTCCCTCAGGAATGGCGTGGGTTTATATAGTGGGGCTTGGAATATTTGCCACATTTTCTCAAATATATATGACAAAAGCATATTCTCTTGCAAAAGGTGGAATTGTTGGAACAATAAGTTATACTAATATTCTTTTTTCAATCATTATTGGGATGTTTTTAGGGGACATGTTTCCCACATCGACTGTAATAATAGGTATTTGTTTTATTGTTTTAAGTGGAATACTTGTAACAAAGAAGTGATATATAAAATTATATTGGATATAATCAAAATATAAATAATAGGGAGTAATTGATGAATTTAGATAAAGTAATATCAGGTTTTTTTATCATCTTGGCTATGACACTAAACTTTGGTTTTTTTTATGGTGATGCACTAGAGATGAGTATGCATAGCAAATACGAATTATTTGCAGCTATTATTGTAAATATTATTGCAACAGTATTAAAACTTGGTGATAAAACACAAATGGGTTCAGTTTTAATAGCGACAAGTCTTGTGGCAGATTTGCAACTAGTTGCTGCTGCTTCTATCTGGACAATTTATGGTGTAAATGGAACACTTGAACCTGAGTTATTTGGTGTTATTATCTCACTAAGTGGTGGTGCATTATTAGCAAACATAACATCAGTAATCTTGTATATTGGTGACACTCTTAAATCAAAACGCTAATATATAGATAAAAAAGATAGAAGATTATGAATAATAGCTCATTATGGATTATATTGCAAAGGATGCGACTTCCTTTTACTGTCATTGTTATAACTTATTCTATAGCAATGACTGGGTTGTTAATAATTCCTGGAGTTGATGATCAGGGAAATAGTTACCATCTTTCTATTTTTGATGCTTTTTATTTTATCTCTTATACTGCAACAACGATAGGATTTGGAGAAACTCCATTTCCTTTTACTTATCATCAAAAAATGTGGGTATCTGTATCTATATATCTTACTGTTCTTGGTTGGTTTTATGGGATAGGTACTTTAGTTTCACTTCTTCAAGATAAAATATTTTTAAGCGAAATAGCTATGGCAAAATTTATACGCTCTGTAAAAAATATTAAAGAGGATTTTGTAATTATCCTTGGATATGATGATACTACTAGTGAAATTATTAAAAAAATGATTAACTCTAAAATGCGAGTAGTAGTTATTGAAAAAGATCAAAAAAGAGCTGATTACCTCAAACTAGAGGGATTTATACCTCATGTTCCTGTTTTAGTTGCTGATGTACATAGTCCTACTTCTTTGGAATATGCTGGGATTAAATCTATACATTGTAAGGCAATTATTTCATTATTTGAAAGTAATTTACTCAATATGAGGGTAACATTAGCTTCAAGAATTTTAAATCCTCACATAAAAATTGCGGTACGATCTAGCAAAGATATTGAAACATCAAATTTAATTGATGCCGGAGCCAATATTGTTGAAAATCCATTAGCAATAATCTCTTATCAAATAAAGATGGCGTTGGAGGCTCCAAGTTTATTTAAACTTAAAAATTGGCTTTATAATATTGCACCACTAGATTCTAAAACATTTTCAATCCCAAATGAAAAAATTATAATTTGTGGATTTGGAAGATTGGGTAAAAGTTTGTATCAAGTTTTTAAAAATGCTAATATAATACCAACTATTATTGAAATAGATATGGATATTGTAACAGAAGCTGTTGCAAAAGGTTTAGATAATATAATTTGTGGAAATGCAGAAGATAGAAGTTTATTGGAGAAACTAAATATTCAAGATATGAAACTTGTAGTTGTTGCGACAAATAATGATACAACAAATCTTTCTATTGTTTCAACAATTAGAAGTGTGAATAAAGATACGATGATAATAGCTAGGGAAAATGAACTCTCAGATTTCTCTATCTTTTCAAATGCAAAAATAGATCATATCTTTTTACCATCTGAAATATTAATTCATAAAACAACAAATGCAATTATAAACCCATTAAGTGATAGACTTATTAGATTACTTCGGTATAAAGATGAACAATGGGGTCAACAATTATTATCAAAATTAATAAAAACTATTGGTGTAAACCCAACAACTTTTGAATTAAATATCAATAAAACTGAAGCTATAGAACTTTATAGTTATTTATTGAAAAATGAGAATAAAGTTACATTAAATGAATTGAGAAAATCAAGAAGAGATAGACATCACATCAATAATGTTGTTCCCCTTCTTATCAAAAGAGAAGAGGAAGAGATTATACTGCCTCCATATGATTTTGAATTGCAAGTTGAGGATAGTATTTTATTTGCATGTGATGAAAATTCAAAAGAGGCAATAGAACATATTAGTAATAATGTATATGAGTTTCATTATATTATGACTGGTGAAGATAAAACATATTTTAAAAAATTTATAAGTAGGAGTTAAGATGATATTATTAACAGGACCATGTGTAATAGAAAATAGAGATAATGTTATGAAAATAGCAGAACAATTGGCAAAATTAAATGAAAACAAAAAAGTTGAGTTTTATTTTAAAGCAAGCTTTGATAAAGCAAATCGAACTAGTATAGAGAGTTTTAGAGGACCAGGACTTGATGAGGGATTAAAAATTCTTCAAGAGGTAAAAGATACTTTTGGATATAAACTTGTTACTGATGTACATGAATCATATCAAGTAGCACCTACAGCCCAAGTTTGTGATGTAGTTCAGATACCAGCTTTTTTGTGTAGACAAACAGACTTACTCGTAGCAGCAGGTCAAACAAATGCCAAAGTAAATATAAAAAAAGGGCAATTTTTAGCAGCAGCTAGTATGAAACATCCTGTGGCAAAAGTACTGGCAACTAGAGGGGTTCATGAAGTGAATTATCAAAATAGTAAAGATAATGGTGTATGGCTTTGTGAAAGAGGAAATGTATTTGGGTATGGTTCTTTAATAGTAGATATGAAAAATCTTATTGCCATGAGAGAATTTGCACCAGTTATATTTGATGCAACACACTCAGCACAAGTACCTAGTACTGGTGAAACAACAGGTGGAAATAGTGCAATAGTTCCAAGTTTAGCTAAAGCAGCAGCTGCAGTTGGTGTAGATGGTTTCTTCTTTGAAACACATTTTGATCCAAGTTGTGCATTAAGCGATGGACCAAATATGCTCACAATAGATGATTTATATAAAACAGTTGATGATATTTTTAAGATACAAGAGGTTTTGGGTTATTAATCAATTTTTGGATATAATCCAAAACAAATAAGAAAATAGAATATTAAAATTTGGGAGAGAAAATGAACATAGTAGAAGGTCAATTACGACTAAAAGGGACTGAGAAAATTGCAATTATCAATGGTAGATTTAATCACATTATTACAGATAGATTAGTTGAAGGTGCACAAGATGCTTTTAAAAGACACGGTGGAAATGAAGATAATTTAGACCTTATTTTAGTTCCAGGTGCATTTGAGATACCTTTCGCACTTCAAAAAGCACTAAAAAGTGGAAAATATGATGCTATATGTTGTGTAGGTGCAGTTATAAGAGGGGCAACTCCACATTTTGATTATATCTCTGCTGAAGCAACAAAAGGGATAGCAAGTGCAACTATGCAACACAATATTCCTGTTTCAAATGGTGTGCTTACAACAAACTCAATAGAACAAGCGATTGAAAGAGCTGGAAGCAAAGTTGGAAACAAAGGTGCAGAAGCAATGGTTACAATTATTGAGATGTTAGATTTATACTCTGAGATGGATAAATAATTTATGGCTACAAGAACTCAAGCAAGAGAATCAGTAATAGGATTGTTGTATGCTTATGATTTAGGAAATGAGGCTATTGCTAAATTTGCTGATGATATTTTAGAAGATAAAAAAATACGAAATAAACAAAAAGATTTTGCATTAAATTTATTTAACGGAACTATTGAAAATCTTCAAGTAGTTGATAAAGAGATAGAAGAACATTTAAAACAAAGAGAAATAAGTGATGTGGGAAGTGTTGAAAAAGCAATTTTGAGACTTTCTATTTATGAGACTCTTTTTAGTGATTTAGATAAACCAATTATTATAAATGAAGCTATAGAATTATCAAAAAGACTAGCAAGTGATAATGCACCTAAATTTATCAATGGTGTACTTGATAGCATAGAGAAAAGATAGATATGAAACTTTGTGTGGCACTTGATAACTCTACGAAAGAGGAAAATTTATCACTAGCAAAAGATATACAAGAGTTTGATGTATGGTTAAAAGTTGGTTTAAGAAGTTATATAAGAGATGGACAAGAGTTTTTAGAAGAATTAAAAGCAATTAATCCAAACTTTAAAATCTTTTTAGACCTAAAACTTTATGATATACCAAACACTATGGCAGATGCAGCTGCTGAAGTTTGTAAGCTTCCAATAGATATGTTTAATGTACATGCATCATCAGGTAAAAAAGCAATGGCTACAGTGATGGATAGAATAAAAGATATACCAAATCGACCACTTGTATTAGCTGTAACTGCACTTACAAGTTTTGATAATGAAAGTTTTAAATATATCTACAATGAAGATATTGAAAAAAAAGCTACGAAGTTTGCAAAAGATACCTTTGAAGCTGGACTTGATGGTGTTGTATGTTCTGCATTTGAAAGTCTAGACATTAAAAATAATACTTCAAATAGTTTTGTAACACTTACTCCAGGTATTCGACCATTTGGTGAAGATGCAGGAGATCAACAACGAGTTGCAGATATAAATTTAGCAAAAAAAGAGTTAGTTGATTTTATTGTAGTTGGAAGACCAATTTATAAATCGAATGACCCAAAAAAGGTTGTAGAAAAAATATTAAAAAACATCTAAAATTTAAGGTGTTTTTTAATATAACTTAACTATAATTTCACTCCAAAGGACAAGTGGGTGAGTGGCTGAAACCACACCCCTGCTAAGGGTGCGTACCTTTACGGGTACCGAGAGTTCGAATCTCTCCTTGTCCGCCACTATAAGCCCTATATACAAGGCTTTTTTAATCATTTATTTTAACACTGTTCTACAATTAGGCTGCTATTTGTTCTAAATTATTAAAATTAGATTTCGTCAATTCATATCAAAAGTACAAGACTAATTAAGAGTTTTTTCAATAATCTCTTGAAGTTTATTAATTTGAATAGGTTTAAGTAGATAATTAGATGCACCACTTTGGATAGCTTTTATAACTTTATCTTGTTCTCCATGAGATGTAATCATAATAATCTTTGCTTCAGAAAACTCTTTTTTAATAGCTATTACTGCATCAATACCATCTTTAATTCCATTTTCAGAAGGCATAGTTATATCCATAGTAACTAAATCTGGAAGATGCTTTTTATACATCTGTACAGCCATATGTCCATTGGTTGCTTCTGCAACAATCTCATGTTCTAGTTTTTTTAACATATTCCCGATATTGATTCTCATCATTTTTGCATCATCTACAATTAATATTTTTGCCATTTATTTTCCTAATTTAATTTTGATTTATCTATCGAAATAACTTAAAATTATATCTTCATCACTATACTTTATCTTTGAACTATATATTTTAGTGCATTTTTCTTTTGTTGGGTAGCTATTTTTATCTAGTGTATAAGGTGTAGATATTTCAACTTTACCACCGATTTTAACTATATTTAACTCTTTGATAATATTGCCAAGTGTAATATTAAGTATCTCCTCTATGGTTTGGGTTGTTAACTCTTCAATAAGTTCTTTATCTAGTTCGCCAAAAATAGAGTGTTCAACTAAGATGGTTGCTAACTTATATGATACACTTAATCCTACAGTTCCTGTTATATCACCACTTAAAAAGATAAAAGTTGTGATGTTGTGATATTCTAGTGTATGAACATCATTTATGAAAAAATCTTCATCTATTTTATCTATACCCAAATCTATTTTTAAATACTCTATAACTCTTTTTGTAAGCTTATCTATAATCTCATATTCATCCATATCGTAGTCCCTCATATGGTAAAGTAAAAATAAACTTTACACCTTTCCCAAATCTATTTTTAACTTTTAAAGTACCTTCAAGTTGTTGCAACTCATATAAAACAGATGCCAAACCAACCCCACGCCCTGAAATATCTGTAATCGTATCACTTGTACTAAAACTCTCTTCAAAAAGTATCATAAGTATTTGTTGCTCATCAAAACTATCAAGCTGCTCTTTTGTGTAGATATTTTTCTTTATTGCTAATTGTTTTATTTTTTGGATGTTTATACCTGCTCCATCATCACTTATTTTGATTTGGATTAAGTCATTCTTTTCTTTTACACTGCAACAGATAGTTCCGAACTCATCTTTGTTTTTCTCATATCGAGTCTCTAAGTCTTCTATACCATAATCAACACTGTTTCTAAATATATGAACTAAAGAGTTTAAAAAAGGTTTATATCTCTTTGATAGATAGATGTCATCACATTCTAATTGTAAAGGATGTAGAGATTTTTTAAGTTTAGTTGCTAGTTGTTCTACTAGTTTTTCATAAGGCTTTAAAACAATTTTAATATCATTATAGGAAAGTGCTTCAATACCATTTGCTACATTTTTGATATCTGAATAGAGTTTACTTTCTAATGTAAATTGTTGCTCTTGTAAAATCCTTTCTAAAGTTTTCTGTAGAGTGATTATCCTTTTTTTATCTATAGATATTGTATTCTGATTGTTTAAAAAGCTTTTTCCTAAAATTGCTTTTAGTAAAGAGATATCTTCTTCAATCCAATCTTGCATTGTCTGTGTTGTGATATTTTTTATATTGTTGACAAGTTTTTTTTCTTGTAGACTTTTATCTATATCTGTTTCAAAGTTATGAAGATGTTCTACTATATGAAGCATCTCTTTTTGGGCAAAAAGCCCTTTGTAAGTATGTATTATTTTTCTTAAACTTGACAATTTATCAACTGATTTATACTCTTGAATAGCAGAAATAAATGTATCATACTCTTGTTTTAGTTCAACAAACTCTTCAATAGTTGTTACTGTTTCTACAACCATTTTTAATAATTGTTGTTCTTGTTTTATTTTTTTTGATAGCTTTTTCTTTTCTGTTATATCTGTTAAAATCATCATGAAGTTATTTGTATCTAACACTTTGTACTCTACATGAATAAATTTTTGATTGATTATAAACTCTTTTTGTAATAAAGAGAGTAAGATATCTTGTTTTATTTTATCTTCTATAAGTATATTTTGTAGTGTAGATTCTAAAAATGTTTGTTTTTCTTTGGAATTATAAAGTAAATGTGTAATATTTAGGTTTTCTATATTCTTGCCAAAAATATTTTTTGCTTCAATAGAATATTTTGCACCAATTAGCATACTATTATTAAAAGATAAAAAACCTTGACCAGCATTATTAAGAAGATTTTCTATCTCTTTTGTTCTTTGTATAATTTTATCTTCTAAATTATCTTGATGGTCTTTAATTGAACTAGCCATTGTAACCATTGAGTTTGATAATTCAGATATTTCAAGCATAAAAGAGTTTACTGGTTGTACATCATCAAAATTATTATTCTTAATTTTTTCATTTTCTTTTTGAAGTTTTAAAATAGGTTTTACTATCAATTGTACAGCATAAAAAAGCATAGGTAAAACAAATATTAGCATCAATAAAATAGTAGTTTGCAGAATAGTATAGATTTTTTCTTTATAGGGTTTCATAATAGTATCAAGAGGAGATAATATCGCCAAATACTCACTTTCCCCAAAATTTGATTTTAAAAGTGTGGTGTATTTAATATATTTTACTTTATTAATATTTATAATTTTTTGTTCATTTATCTCTATAACATTTTCATTCTTTATAAATAGATTAGGGTATTTCTCTTTGATGTTGTCTTTTTTCCCCCTCTATTATTTGATCAAATTGTCCTATAAATTCTCCATTTTTTTTAAATATAAAAGCACCACTTCCTTCTACTAAATGTTGTTTTGATAAAAGTTCTGTAAGTTTACTAAGTGATATATCTAAAGCAAGGACGGAGCCATTTTTTTGATTGATAACTTTTCCATATGTAACTCCTGGTTGTTTTAGTGAAGTAAATATATAAGGATCTGTTTTAATAATATTTTGACTCTTAATAGCTTGTTTATACCATGGTCTTTGTGTAGGTTTATAGTCTACTTCTATTTTTTTGATTGAGAGTTGATTAAGGTTTTTATCCATGAGTTGTTCATATCGAAAGATTTTTTCATTTTCTTTTATATGTTTTCTTATCAACCATTTTCCCTCATCTGTAAGATTTAATATTGATTTAATATCATTGGATACATTTAAGTTAATCACCTGATAAAATTGGTCATTACTAAAACCTATATAGATGCCATATACATAGTTAGAGTTTAATATATGTTCTATAAATACTGGTAATATCTTTGGTTGTGTACCAACTAAAAGTTTCTGATCAATACCATCTATTTTATTGGAAAGATTAATAAAGTTACTACTCAAAAGATCATATTGATTTATTTGATTGACTACTTGTTCAGAAAGTCTATCAAAAATTTTTTGTGTAGTTAATAATGCAAATTCACTGTTTGACTTATGATTGATGAATAATAGTGTAGATACAACAGAAAGTAATATTCCTATAAATACTGTCAAAATTGATGTTTTGATTTTTATTGATAAGTTGGCAAACATCTTATCTCTTATTTTTATGAGTTTTTAGAAGTTCTATTTTTTCAATATTATAGTTTAAATTTGTAGACATATGTGCCCTTTATAGTTTTATTATAAAGGGTAACACAATCTAGTATCTTAAAAGTATCAATTTTTAACTATTCTAAAATATCTTTATGTGCTTCTCTTACTTCAAGAAACTCATCAAGGTTATCAAAAAATATGTATACAAGTTGTGGGTCAAACTGTTTACCACTTTCGTTTTTAATCATCTCAAATATCTTTTCATCTTCCCACGCTTTTTTATAACATCTATCGCTTCCCAGTGCATCAAATACATCAGCGAGTGCCGTAATCCTTGCATAGATACTTATTTCATCACCTTTGATACCTCTTGGATAGCCAGTTCCATCATATTTTTCATGATGTTCATGTGCTATAATAGATGATACTTTAAGAAGTTTTCTTTTTGAGTGTTGCAACATCTGATATCCTAGAGTTGTGTGAGTATTCATAACTTCCCTCTCTTCATCAGTAAGTCTTCCTTGTTTATTTAAAATAGCATCAGGAATAGCAATTTTCCCTATATCGTGCATAGGACTAGCTTCCCTAAGTAGATTTGTTTCTTCCTCACTAAGTCCATAATATTTAGCTAAAATTTTTGAGTATAAAGCAACCCTTTTTACATGATTTCCAGTCTCTTTACTTCTACTTTCACAAATAGTTCCCATAGTAAAGATAACCTCTTTTTGAGTTGCTTGAATCTCCTCATTTAAAGAGTAGATTTCAGATATCCTTCCTATCATCTGTTGTTCTAAATCAGTATTTATTTCAGACAAGAGTTGCTTTTGTCTAAAAACATCATGTTTTAATTTGATATTTTCAATTGTTTCATATAAAACATGGTACATTTGTTCAAAACTTAATGGCTTTAAAATATATCCTGCAACTCCAATTTTAATACTCTCTATAAAATAATGCGGGTCACTGTTTGCAGAGAGTATAATTATGGGAATTTTTTCATCTTTTTCTCGAATTTTTTTTGCCATATCAATACCGTTTAGATTTGGCATATGTATATCTGTAATTATAAAATCAAACTTTTTATCTTGGTATTTTTGAAATCCGTCTTGCCCATCTACTGCAAATGTAATATCATCAAAAATAACATTTAATATACTCTCAACCTCCACTCTTAATAGTGCATCATCTTCTACAATTAGAATTTTTAAATTTTTACCAATCTCTATGAGTTTTTTTAAATTTTTTTTCATTTTATTATCCTTTTTACTTTTCTATATAGGAAGTTGTATCTTAAAAACTACACCATCATTTTTATTAAAAGCACTCAATAACCCTTTATGGTGTTCTTCTATAATTAGTTTGGACATAAATAGTCCAAGACCCGTTCCATTTTTTTCTAATTTTGTTGAATAGTAAGGATCAAATATTTTTTCTATTATTTTTTCTTCTATTCCTCCACCGTTATCTTTTATCTCTATACTACAATGTGTTTCTTCTTTTATTACATTTATCTTTATTATAGGTTTTTTGATTTTTTTTTCTTGAAAATTATCTTCACTATTTTTTAATATATTTAAGATAACATGTATAAATTCATTTTTATTAACAGTGATGTTTTCATCTGTTTGATAAGTGACAATAATCTGTATACCTTTTGATTTCATAGGTTTTTCAATCATATGTAAAGCATTGGTAATCAAAGAAGATATAGATACGTTTTGTGGATATTTATCTGTTTTAAAAAAGTTTCTAAAATCATCAATAGTGGTTGAGAGAAATTTTACATATTCTGATATGTTGTTATGTTTTTGACTTATAAATTCCAACATAGCATCAATATCTGATTCTTTTTTTGTATCAAATCTCCCACTTGCTATATTGATATCTATAGCAACTATTGCTGTACTTATTGCACTTAGCGGTTGTCTCCATTGATGTGCTATCATACTGAGCATTTCACCCATTTGTGCTAATTTATTGTTTTGTGTTAAAAGAAGTTGATTTTTATTGTTTTTTTCAACCTCCAAAGCCATTCTTTGTTCTAAAGTATTGTTTACAATTTCAAGCTCTTTTTTTGTTTTTTCAAGCTCTATTTTTTTATGTTGTAAACGATTATTTATCTCTTCAGTTTTATAATATTTGTTAAATAAGTTTTTCATCATAGAAGATAAAAAGACACTTGCAACTACCGCAAATAACAACACAACCAAACCATTAATAATATATTTAAAAACTTGATTATTGTATGTCTCTTTTTTGTATTTCTTATTGAGTTGTGCTATGAGGATTAGGTCATTTTCAGAAACTAAATTTAGATGCCTAGATACAATAACGTCATCTATATAAATTGTGTTATTTAAAATATTTTTTGCTTTATTTGGAAATTCACTTTGAAGTGTGTAAGTTTTTTCTAATTGAGTACTCCAACTTTTTTTTGTATCAAAATGTTTTAATATAGAACCTTCTTTTGAAACTAAAATCATATCATATAAAGGGGCATTAAACAATTTTTTCAAAAAATCATCCATAAAATAGTTTATGATTAAAATACCATGAAACTTTCCATCTTTTTCAATCATTAACATAGCTTTTTGTGTTGGTTTATAAGGGATTTCAATCTCTGTATTTTCTATATTTAAATCAATATTAGAAAAAAAAACTTTTTTAAATTCCTTTTTTTGTGCAAGATTAAAATAGTCTCTTTTTGATTTATCTTGTAACATAGAAGTCTCAATTATTTTTGCTTCACTGTTATAGTTTTGTTTCTCTACTCTTATTTTTTCCATCCCATTTTTATCTAAATATCGTATTTGCATTATTTGTTTATCATTTTTTAAAAGGGTAAGAAAAAGGTCATTTATTGTAGTTGTTTTATGTAAAAGGTAGTTTTGAAATGTAGTTGAGTTTTTAATAGCAAAAAGTTGATTTTGAGAATTTTTAAAAAAGAGATTAAAATACTGTTCTCTTTCTTCTGTCTTTTGTATCCCATTTTGTAAGCTTATTTTATTTGCCTGATTTCCAAAAAAAAGTGAATCGACAATAATATATGAAAGTAATAGTGTAATTGAAAATACTATCAATACAAAATAAATTTGTTTTTGTGTTTTAAACTTTTTACTCATACTACTCTTTTAAAATTTATTTTGAATCAATTGGTAGAGATATTTTAATTAATGCCCCACTATGTTGTGTTTCATTATATTCATATTGTACATTTTGAAATTCTAAAGTTCCATTCATCTCTTTTGTAATAAATTCATTTATTACAAAGAGTCCAAGTCCAGTGCCTTGGGATTGATGTTTTGTTGTAAAATAAGGTTCATACAGTTTGTTGATGATACTTGGCTCTATACCTATTCCATTGTCTTTTATCTCTATGTTTATACTATTGTTATTTTTAAAGATATCTACAAAAAGAAGTTTTGTCTCTTTGTTTTTCATTGCATCTATTGCATTATTAAAAATATTAATAAAACTTTGTTCTAGTTGATATTCTATTTGAAGTATTGCTATATCTTCTATATTCTCAATCACGGTGATATTCTCATTGATAAGTTTTGATTTCATGAGATACATTACAGATTCAAAAGTATCTTTTATATTAAAAAAAGTTCTACTTTGCTCAAGACTCATAGTGCCTCTAAATTTATCAAGGGTAGTTGACATCTCTTGTGTTGTATTGATAATTTTATTGAGATTTTGTTGGTGCAAAGTTGTATTAATAGTGTTTTGTTCGCAGTCAATTAGTAATCCACCTGCTAGAGTAGATATATATGATAAAGGCTGTCTCCAGTGATGGGCAATATTGTCTAAAAGATCCTTAATTGCAGTAGTTTTGTCTGCTAAAAGAATTTTTTTGTATTCATAAAGCTCTTTATCTACGGCTAGTTGTATCTTTTTTTTCTCTAAGTGTATATATTGTGATGCTTTAATAAACACATCGCTAAATTGTTGCCGTGAAAAAGGTTTTGGGATAAAGTTTGTGATACCTAGATTTATAAGATTGATAAGTCTTTGAGATTCATTATGTGCAGAGATGACGATAATTGATTGATCGTTGTTGATCTCAAATACTTTTTTAATAAGTTCAATCCCATCAACTCTAGGCATATTTATATCGGTTAAAATAATATCAAAATAGCTTTTACCTTCTTGAGTGATGTGTTTTGTATAGAGTTCTAAGCCTTCTTGACCATCTTGTGCACTTACTACACTTTTAAACAAAGATTCAAGTACAGTTTCTGTCTCATTTCTAAGGTCTTGCTCATCCTCAACATACAAAATATTTAAATCTTTTGTATAGTTATACAGATCATTATATCTCATAAAAACAACCTTTCATGAAGTAATTTAATTTTGACACTGTAACTAAAGTATTTTAGTTACCAAATGCTTTTTTTATACTATCAGCAGCATTTTCTGATACCTCTTTTGTAGAGTCTATGACATTGTCTACTTTATCTCCTGTTGTTTCTTCTGTGCACCCAGTAAGTGAGATAACTAAAAGTAGTCCTGTAATTGTCAAAATCGTTTTTTTCATATCTATCCCTTTTTATGTTTATTATTATAATTATAGAAAAAAGAAGTAACATAGAAGTGTCAGGTTTGAAAATTTGTAAATGTATTTTTTAATGAGAAATTTTCAAAGATACCAAGGATATGATATCTTTGAGTTTAAGAAGTTGCTATGCAATAGTTACAATAGATGCACTATTTTCATCAACACTAACTTTTACCGTAGCATCTCCATTTGTATATGTTTCAAAAGTTTGATCACCATAATCTATATCTGAACCTTTTACCCATGTGTTTCCACCATCGTCTGTAAGCTGAACACTGTCACCAGAATCATCTGCAATTATGATTAACTCGTTGTCTCCATCTGTCATATCGAGTACATCTTGCATCGTAACATTAGTAATAGCTACATCTGCATTTGTAAGATCTATTTTTTCTATACTAGTTGAAGAGATAGTATCAAAATTAATTCCACCACTACCTAACTCAAGTCTATCTGTTCCAGCTGTTCCTGCTGTCGCAATATTAGTGATAACATTATCTGTTGTAGCATTAAATGTTCCAGATAATACTGCTGATTGTTCACTATCATCAGTTTCTTCAGTTTTAAATGTATAACTTATCTCTTTATTTGTAAGTCCACCTTGTTGGAATGTTAGTTTATTTAATTTATCAGTACTTAAATCAATATTTGAGATAGTATAAGTATCTATTCCTCCTGTATTATCATAAACTACATTAGCACTTATATCATCTCCATCCTGCTTAAATGTAGCTCCAGCACCAAGTCCAGTAAGTGTTAATATACCAGTTTCAGAACCATCTAAATCTCCTGCTTGTGCATTTAAGTTTATATCTACATCTGCACTTGCTGTTTGTACTGTATTATTTGGAGTTACACTATCGAAACCATCAACTACACTATTTACAGTAACGGTAAAGTCTTTTAAAACATTTGTATAATCACTTCCATCTTTTACTAAAGTATCAAGAGTTAAGGCTACATCTGTGGTACTGCTCCAACCTTCTGGTGCTTTTATCCAGACTTTGGGGATACCATCACTAATATTTATAGTCCACTTGTAAGTATCATAATCAGTTCCATCTATAGTAACTTGAGTAGCATCTTTGCTTCCTTTTGTAGCTAAAGTTTGACTACCACTTTCTCCTATATAAAGTAAAAATCCCTCAGGTACACCATCTATAAACATTGATTTAATAGTTTCAGAACTATCATTATCTATTTGTGTAGCACCACTTAGTGGAGTTGAATTTGTTTCATCTGCATAGATTTGGATATATGTATCTTCATCTCCTGAACCTGATAAATCAGGTAAATTAAGTCCATCAGCAACAGCTGATACTGAAATAGTAAACTCTTTTGAAGTTTCAGAGATAATTGAAGAACCTGTTTCTTGTGCATATACTGTATATGAAAACTTTGAATTTCCTGAAGCATCATCTGTTGGAGTGAATTTTAAACTACCATCATTTATTTTTGTTATATCTACAAGTGCTACTTTATCAGTACCGTTAAATGTATATGTTCCTCCAGTCCAAGTAAGTGTTCCATAGATACCGCTTGTATGGGTGATAGTTATAGTTGTAGCATCTGCAGAGTTTGTAGCTCCTTGAACTATTGTATAGTCTGGATTATCTACAGTATCAAAAGTGATGTTCAATGTTGTAGTCCCATCTTCTTGGGCATTTGTTACTACGTTTGTATCTTCATCAACATGAGCTTGTGTTACACTTGAAGTGATATCATCAGTAACAGGAACTACATCTACTGAAAATGGCATATCAGCTGTAGTATCTCTCTCATGTCCTGCACCTGTGTAAGCTGTGAGTTTTACATCAAAAGAGAGTTGACTTACTGCATTATTTTCATTATAGTTATCATCTCCTATCATCTTTATTTTAGCTAATTCAGTTTCAATAGAAGTTTGAATATCTGATTTAGCAGCTGTTACTGTGATATAATATTCTCCATTGTAGCTATTAACTTTACTATTTGTGTAGCTATCATTTTCTATATCAAAACTTACATTTGTTAAGTCACTAAAAGCAAGTGTATATGTTACAGATTCTGTATCAGCTATAGCATCATTCACTCCGCCAGTTGGTAAAGAGATATCGATAATACCATCTAAAACAAACTGTGTATCTTCTGTAACAGTAATAGTATTTATACTCATATCAACATCAATTGTAGGTGAAGGGTCACCAGCTACAGTATGTAAATTATTTATAAATTCTATATTTAACGATGCTTCTTGTATATCGTCTGTATTTGCCCCTGTATCATGAGCATACGTTGTTATTTTTACAGTTGAAGTATCTGCAGAATATTGTAAAGAAGAATCTACTGCAAAATTTACAGTATAACTCGAAGTTCCATTTGTTAATTCTTGTGTTGGAATATCTAAAAACCAAATATTTGTATCTCCACCACTAATCGCCATCGTTGCATACTGATCATCTATAGTGATACCTCTTTGTACATTTTCTATAACTATACGAGTAAAATTTTCTGAATCATCAGTATCAGTACTTGTGACATCTACATCAAAACTAAACGTTCCTACTTCATTTATCGTTACACTTGATGCGCCATCATCATAAACAATATTATTTGCTGATGTACCGTTACTAGTATCTACAGAGATAGTATCAGTTACAGATAAAAGTGAGATATTATAAACGCTACTTGTCTCTTCATTTGTACTTGTAAACACATCACCATTTGATGCTGTTGCACTATCACTTACTGTATATTTTATGCCAAATGAACTATCACTTGTATTTGAACTTCCTATGTCTGTACTATATTTGATATACACACTAGTTATAGCATCACCTGTAAGTTTATAATAAGTACCATCATCAATAATTGTTCCACCATTACCTGTTAATACTGTTGATCCAGTATTATCACTATAAAGAGTAAAGTCTTTTCCTGTTACATCTGCTTTATTTATCCAAAGTGTGTCAAGTGTTTCATTAGTATCACCATTTTGATGTTTGATTGCAAAACTTACTTGACTCACTTCATCTTCTTTTGCACTTGCACTTGTAGTTATATTAGCTTCTACAAGTGGTTTTACTAAGATACTTACATCTTTTTCAAAAATTTTACTATCCCCATCATCTTCTGTTGTGATATGTTTTACTTTAAAAGAAAAATCACCACTAAAGTTTTTAGAAGTTTGTAACACGACTTTATCTAAATCTGAAACATTAAAACTCCACTCTCTAGATGTTCCACTTGCTCCATTAAAAGATATACCAGTAACATCTTGCACGCTAATACTTGAATTAAGGTTTGTAATGATTACACTTAATGTTTCAGAGTCACTATCATACGAGTCAAGTCCAGCTTCTTTATATAAATCTTTAAAAGATATAGTAGCACCACTTCTTGTATTTGAATTATCTTCTATAACTACATCACTATAGATATTTTTTGCCACATCTGTATTTACTGTTTCATTTGAATCTAGCTTTTTAAAGTCATCATGTACAGGAATGTCTGCCACACCATCAACAACTACATTCATCGTTTTTGGAGCGGTTGAACTTGAGATACTATCTCCATCTGTTGTAAATGCAGTTACTTTAAAATCATAATCATCATTACTATTGTGTGGAGGTATAAATTTAAGTGGAGCATCATTTTTAAAATCTGCAATAGTTACTTTAAAAGTATTATCTGCATTGTCTGTAACAGTTACATTTGAATTTGAGCCACTTACCACGCCAGATTTATCTACAGTTATTGTACCATTTGCATCACTATAATATAATGCACCACCATCTGGTATCTCATCTATGATTGTAGTAACTTTTTCTCTACCGCTTGTATCAGTTAATGTAGCATCTATATCTAAAGTTATTCCATTTTCAGGTGCAGTTATAGTTTCTGGGTTTGAATCATTTGAAGTATTTCCATTGGCTCTACCTATATCTTCATCTCCAGTAGCTTGTGCAGCATTAAGTGCATCTACACCATTTGCTACATTTTTTACATTGATTATTAAATAATCAGGAGAAGAAATAGCGGTATCTTGATCAGCAGGTGCACCTGTCTCACAATCTACAGTGATAACTTCCATCTTTACTTTTATTTCACCAGCAAAAAAATCAGTTGGTTTGATTTGTAGTGTTGATATATATTCAAAAGGGATAGTAACTCCATCATTTACATCTGTAACTGTAAGTTCATTGTCAGCTCCATCGTTGTATAAAAACTTAAATCCAACGGGAACACCACTTAATTTTACAGTTGTTATCTCAGAAGCAAAAGGATTTGTTCCATTTCCTCTATCATCTTCATTTGTTACATTGAGTCCAGTAAGGGGTATGTAGCTATATGTTGCACTCTCATCTATAGAGGTATAAGTCTTATCTCCTTGCGTTATCACATCATTATGTGAGTCATTATCTGTATCCGTTGTGTCTGTTTCAGCTGTTGGGGTTACTGTTACTGTAACACTATCATTTATTATAGTTGTATTATCACTTCTTGTAACTTCATAACCAAAGACAGCATCATCTCCACAATAGTGTTCACTTGGTGTAAAAGTCACTGTTCCATTTCCATTATTTGTTACTGTTCCTACTATTTCTGTATCAGCTCTTGTGATGTTGATAGACTCATTTGTTCCAAGTGTTTTTTGAGTTGTAGATGAGGTGTCAGTGATAACAACATCTCCACCTATGTCATTAATAAAAATAACTTTTTCAGTATCTTCTGTAGTTGTTGTCATGATATTTGTAGCAAATGTTGAATCCCACATTATGAAAGGTTGTGTCGCACTATTTGATATATCACCATTTGTATCTACGATCTTATACGTAAAATTATCTTCTTCTTGTCCTGTTATTATATTAGATCCAGGAACAAGTTCCCAAGTACCATCACGATTTACTGTTAGGTCTCCTAAAGTTGTTCCGTTGATAGTATACGTTGGATTTGCATCATCAAAAGTATATGTATTATTATTGTAAGTAAACTCTTTTAGTTCTTTGCCAGTTACTAAACCATCACCACCTTTTATATCATTTGTGAGAAGTTGTCCAGTTACACTTGCTCCTCCTTCTTTTACAATAACTCTTGGATCATCAACTGCTGTAGGAATATAGTTTATTGGTATTGTTGGTGTTGGGTCTGCAGGTATATCAACATCCCCATCATATGTAGGCTCTTCTACTGGTTCAAACCACTGTGCTTGTCGTAAATCACTTACTACATCAGTGCTTGCTCCATCTCTAGGGGCAAAGGTAGCTCCACTACCTGAACCGATAGTTGTTCCATCTACTTCATTGTTTTGTATTTGAGTATACTCCATAATCCCAGGCCAGCTAGCATCTCTTAAGTCACTATTTACATCAGTTCTAGCACCATCTAATGCAGTAAACTTACCTTGTGTTGTCTCATCGTTATTATCTGGATTTTGATTTTCTTCTGCTCCAAATGCTCTTTGTCTTAAATCACTATTAACATAAGTTGTAGCACCATCTAGAGTTGCAAATTTACCTGTTTGTTCTAGCTCGTTATTATCCTCTTTGAGAGGTTCTTTTTGAGTATTATCAAACTCTTTTTTTCGTAAGTCACTATTAACATCTGTTTTTGCTCCATCAAGTTGTGCAAACTGGGCAGTTTGTGGCTCTTCATCTTGTGAGTTTTGATTGTTTAGTAGAAGGCTATCTTGTATATCATCTGGATTAAAAGCCAATTCTTCATTGTTTAATCCTTCATTTAAAAGTGTTTTGTCTAATATTTGCTCTTGAGTTGAGTCTATTTTTAAAGGTGGTGTTCCATCAACAGGTATTATTGAAAGAATTGCACTTGGAACATTATTTGTATCAGGAATAATGGTCTCTCCCTCATACACTTCATCTCCATTTTGAAGTTTTCTTAAGTTCCCTTGTGAATCTTTTGCAAAAAAGCTCCCCTCTAAACCTTCAATTTTCCCAATAATATCTGCCATAGTTTAATCCTAATTATAAATTTTGTATAGTTTAGGTTATTTTTACAATTTATACAATCACACTTTAGGGTGATTTTTATAGAATTTGTTATTTTGATTTAAATAAAAGAGATAAAGAGAGTCTATTTTTTACATTCAGCTTTTCATAGATATTTTTAATATGTGATTTTACTGTATTGATTGAGATAACTAAGTGTTCTGAAATTTCATTGTTACTTAGTCCCTCTTTAATAAGTAAAGTTATATCTAATTCCCTTGACGTAAGAAGTTGTTCTATCTCATTTGGTATATTTTGTTCTTTAGTAAACCCTTGGATAAGTGAAGTAGTAAACTCTGGATATATCCAAATCATATTATTGTGTATAGCTTCTATTGCTGAATTTAGATAAGCACTACTTAAAAGTTTGTTTCCATATCCTTGTACACCTAAATTAAGTACATTTTTTCCTTTTTCAAAAGTAGGGGTACTGTCTAAGAGTAATATTTTCAAAGTATATTTTTTTGCTGTAGCTATAACTTTTGTGATATTTTTGTAGCAACAACTATAGTCTAACACAAGTAAATGATTTTTATAAAGACTAAGAGTGTTTATATCTTCAATAATTTTACTTTCACATAAGGTGATATTATGGGTCCAATTATACAAAACTGATATATCTTCACTATATAATATTACTTTCATTTATCTATCTCCAAAAGCATATTGTTTTGTTTTTAAAATAGGTTTTAATATATAACTCATAATAGTTTTTTTCCCTGTAAGAATATCAACTTGTGCTGTCATACCTGGGATTATTTTCATATCTTTTGATTGTTCTAGTTTACTTTTTTGTGTTTGGATTCTTACTATATAGTAGGTGTTGTCATCTTTATCTTTTATGGTGTCTGGGCTAATACTTACGACTTCACCTTCAAGTCCACCATAGATAGAGAAATCGTATGCTGAAAATTTTACAATGGCTTTTTGTGATGGGTAGATAAAAGCGATATCAGAGGGTTTTATCTTTGCATTTACTAGAAGTTTTTCATCTGTTGGAACTATCTCGATGAGATCATCTCCTGGTTTTACAACACCCCCAATAGTGTGTACAAAAACTCTTTGAACTATCCCATCTCTTGGAGCTTTTACAATAGTTCTTGTTACTTGATCTTCTAGTGCTTTTGCATTACTTACTGTTCTTTCATACTCTGCAATTGCTTCATTGAGTTCTTGTTTTGCTTTTGAAGAGAAAGAGAGTTTTGTCTCTTGGATTTTATGCAAAGTTTCATCTATCTCAGATTTTAAGCGAACAATTGCAAACTCTGCACTTTTAAACTCATCAAGAGCATTGTTCTCCTCTTTTTGAAGTCTTAGTAAATCAACCTCTGAAGCGATTCCTCTTTCTACCATTGGGGCAGTCATACCAATCTCTTTTCGTATCATTTTTAAAGATTTTGAGAGATATGTTTTTTTTGATTTTGCATCTTCAAAGGAGTTTCTTTTTTGTTTAAGTTGCTCTTTCAATACCTCAATAGTTGAAGAGAGTTGATCTCTATTTGTTTTATAAAGGCTTAGTTCATTTTTAATATATGGTTTTATATCTTCGTTGTTAGCTTTTGTAAGGTCAAACTTTTCCTCTTTTGATTGAGCTTTTAGTCTTAATATTTTTGCCTCTAAAGCCATAGCTTTTACCTCATTTGATTGGTAAGTTGAGACCGATTTTTCATTGTTTATTTTTAAGAGGATATCACCTTTTTTTACAAAAGTTCCCTCTTGTGCTAATATATCTTCAACTATCCCACCCTCAAGATTTTGTACAATTTGATTTTCATTGCTAGGGATTACATCACCACTTCCTCTAGCTATCTCATCAATTTGTGCCAATGAAGCCCATACAATAAAAAACAGAATAGTAACTGACCAAAAAAGAAGTACAACATGAAGTTTTTTTGGATGCTTTTCCAAAACAGCACTACTAAGGCTATCCATATATTGATAATCCTCTTTTGTAAGGTTCCTTTTTTTAGGGAGATTTATTGTTCGTTTAAATTTATTTAATTTAATCATTTTGCAGCCAACTGTTTAATAATCTCTTCTTTTTCCCCGTCCATTATTTTAACCCCTTGGTTGAAAACAATAATACGATTACACAACGCTAAAGTACTCATCTTTTGTGTTACAAGAAGTAGTGTTTTATCTTCAACTACTGGCTGTAATTTATTTATAGTTTGATTTTCAGTAGTTTGATCCATAGCATTTGTAGGCTCATCAAAAACTAAAGTGTTTGCATTTGATAATAATGCTCTAGCGATTCCAACTGTTTGTTTTTGTCCACCTGAAAGTCCAACACCTCTTTCCCCTATAGGCATATCATATCCAAGAGGGTGTGTTTTTACAAACTCATCAACCCCACCTGTTTTTGAAACTTCTAACATCTCTTCATCTGTGTAGTATCTGTAGTTATTAAGGATATTTTCTTTTATAGTCCCTTGGAAAAGATTAATCTCTTGTGGGATATATCCTATGCTTTTTCTCAAATCTGCTGGGTCTAGTTGTTTTATATCAATACCATCTATCAAAATAGAACCACTTTGTGGCTCATAAAGTTTTAATAGTAGTTTTGCAATAGTGCTTTTTCCTGAACCTATTCTCCCTAATATGGCTACTTTTTCACCTTTGTTTATAGTAAAACTTACATTTTTTAATACAGCTACTTGTGTATCTGGGTAAGCAAATGTTACATCTCTAAACTCGATATTTCCAATAATACTCTCTCTTTTTATAAACTCTTTAGCTTTTGGTCTCTCAACTTCACGAGTGACTATAGAGTTTATAACCCCGTAAGATGTTTTTGCATCCTCATAATTAGTTATAAGTGAGGCAGCTTGCCCCAGAGGTGCAACTGTACGAGAAGAGAGGATAATAATAGCTATAAGTCCACCCATAGTTAGCTCAAAATCATTGATTAGATAAACACCATACAATATACAAAGTATAGTATTGAGTTGTACTAAAAATGATGTAACATTTGGAATAGAGCTTGATAGAAGTCTTGATTTTAAACTTTTTTGTGCAATCTCTCCTGTTGATTCTTCATAATTCCATTGCATTTTTCCTGAAAGCCCTAATACTTTTATGGTCTCTATGTTTTGTAAAGTTTCTATTAAAATACCATTTTTATGTGCGGCTGCTTCATGGGTACTTTCTATACTTCTTTGTAGAGGGTTTTTTATAGCAAAGGCATATCCTAAAATAGATATAGATATCAAAATAGGAATAAGTACAAGAGACCCACCAATATACCCTATCAGTAAAAGAAATAAAATAGTAAAAGGGATATCAATTATTACTGTCAGAGTAGCATTTGTTAAAAAAGAGCGGATAGAATCAAAATCTTTAATATTATTTGCAAATGCTCCAACTGATTTAGGGTGTGAAGCTAAAGTTAAATCAAGAACTTTTTCAAACACAATTGAGGAGATAATAATATCACTTTTTTTAGCTGCAATCTCCAATAGATATGTGCGGGTAAACTTTAAAAAAACATCAATGAGATATACAACTAAAACACCAAAAGTAAACATCCATAAAGTTTCTATAGCATTATTGGGTATCACTCTATCATAAACATTCATAGTAAAAAGTGGTGTAGCCAGTACAAAAAGGTTGATTAAAAATGAAGCTAGTAGTACATCTTTGTAAATAGGTTTTGATAACTTAATTGTATCCCAAAACCAATGTTCATTGTGAGTATGGAGTTTTTTATCTTTGTTTCCATAAGAATAGGGCTTTTTTAACATAAAAGCAAACCCCATATACTCTTTTTCTAGCTCTTGAATATCTACCCACTCTTCAATAGGATCTTCCCCATTTGGATATATAATTTTCCCCTCTTTTTTATCTTTTGAGAAGTCTTCTAAAATACAACTATTTTTATTTGATAAAAGAAGTATCACTGGAAGTTGCAGTTTTAATATCTCTTTAATAGGTCTTTGTACTAAACTGCTTTTTAATCCTGCTCTTTGTGCTGCTCTTGAGAAAAGAGATTTTGATTTCTCCTTTGTAAAAAGTATGTTATCACTATAAAGGTGTGATGCAGGAAGACCAGCCATAAGAGATTCTTGGCTGTATGGTTTATGGTACAGTTTAGTATATAAAACCAAAGACTCCAATAGGGAGTCTTTTTTATTATAGTTAGAGATATTTTTATCCATTAGTGTAGTTTTATCTCAACTCTTCTATTTTCTTCTCTTCCTTTTTCTGTATCATTTGAAGCAATAGGTTCTGTAGAAGCTTTACCATAGACAGATATTCTTGAAGAGTTGATCCCTTGTTCTATCAAATATTTTCTAATACTTAAAGCTCTTTTTTCTGATAATATTTGATTGTTTAGTTTTGTACCTTCATTACTTGTATGTCCATACAATAATGCTTTAAAGTTTGGATACTTTTTCAGAAAGGTTATAACTTTTGTTAATTTTTTAGAAGACACCTCTCTTATTACCGATGAGTTTACATTATAATGGATTGTTAGATTTAAAAGTTCAGAACAGCCATCTGCATTTACAGCATGACCTTCTGGGGTGTATGGGCATTTGTCTTTAGTATCTATTACTCCATCTTTGTCACTATCTGCATTTTTATCTTTTGATATATACATAGTAATCATAGCTCTGTAGTTTTTATCTCTGCCCTCTTGTGTAGCTCTTGTATAAAGATTATCAAGTCCACCTCTTTGTTCTACTATAATAATTTCATTTGGGATACCTTTATCTATAAGTTGATCATGTGTATATGTTGCGTATTGTAAAGCTATCTCTTGACTTGACTCTATTGTTAAGTCATTTGTGTATGTTGGAAACCATGTAGATTGGTTTGTTTTTTCTGTTTTTGTTTGTACATGGTCTGTATATCCTATTATAGTAAGTGTAATATCTCTATTTTTATATTTTTCATATGCTTGGGTAATTTGCTCTAAATAGTCTTGAGACTCTTGTACAATTAAGTTTGTTGATGGATGAAAAAAGATTGGTTTAAATCGTAAAATTTGCTCAAAATCTCCATACATAAGATGTTTATCCATTTGGCTTTCTTCTTGAATACTTTTAGCATTTACCAAATATGAATCATCATATAATCCATTTGCAAATGTAACAGTTATACTAAAAATTATTGCTATTATTGTTTTCATTATTTGTTACCTTCTTTAAATGTTTTATTGTTTTTTAGTGTTTTTAGGGCAATCTCTTTATTTGGATCATAGATACCTTTTTCACACCCATAAGGCATAATATGATTTTGATCTTCAATTTGTGAGTTGTTACACACATCAAGACTATTTACTAACATATCATTATCTTCATCTAAACTAATTGGAAGTGTATCAAGTACATATTGCATCTCATCAGTGTTGATATTTACAGCTCTTTCATAACTTTCTTGATCACCCATAACAACTGTTACAAGTAGCCCCATTGCATCAAGTAATCTATACTGTGCAAATAGTTGTTCTGTTTGTGCTTTTATCATCTGTGCTCTTGAGTTTACCACATCATTTTGTGCTGTTATAAAATCTAAAAGTGATCTTTTCCCAAGGTTGTATTCTTCTTTATAGCTGACAAGTGTAGATTCACTATATTTACTATACTCTTCTAGTTGAGTTATCTGTTCTTTGATAATCTCATAAGCTGACCAAGAAAGCTCTAATCCTTCAATAACTTGTCTTTGTAAATCTTGATGTATCTGCAACTCTTGGTGTATTTTACTAATCGCTTTTTGCTCAGTTGCTTTATCTGCCCCACCTCTATAAAGGTTCCAGTTTAGTTGTAAACCAACTCTAAATCTATCATCAGGAGTATCAAAACCATTATTATCTGTATGGTAGTCATTGTAAAGTTGCTCTATCTCAAAATCTACTTTTGGATAGTAGCCACTTTTTGATTTTTTGTATAAAGCCTGAGCACCCTCTAAGTTGTAGTGACTTACTAATAAAGATGGGTTATTTCTTATAGCATACATAGTTGCTCTTTGAATTGATGAAGGCATCTGTACTTCAAGTATTGGTAGCTCCATATCTGTTACAATAGGTTTTTTCCCTAATATTCTAGCAAAATTAAACTCCGCATCTCTTGTATTGTTTTTTTGAACTATGTAATTTGTCTTTGCTAATGCTAGTCCTGCTTTTACTTTGGAAATTGAAGAAGCTGTATTAAGCCCTGCATTATAAAGATTTTGTATATCTTCGTACATTTGTTGATGAAACTCAACACTATCTTTTGAATTTTGTAAAAGCTTGTAGTTTTTTACTACATTTAAATATGCTTCTACCATTCTAAAGCTCATATCATTTGCTTTTTCTAAATAATGATAAGCTGCTCCTAAAACTCTAGCCTCTTGATAATCAACTTTATAAGTGGTATCAAAACCATTAAAAAGGTTTTGAGTAAGTTTTAATGAGTTTTCATAATAATCATAATTAACATCTGTTATCTCATCATTTAGATTTCCAGCATCTTTATACCCAATACCTGATCGTAAATCTACACTTGGAAGATACTCAGATTCTGATATTTTTAAATCTTGTTGTGTTGCTCTATAGTTATTTACTCTCTCTTTAACAACTGGGTTTGTATTTATAACTTCTGATACACTTTCTTTTAAAGTAAGTGCATTTAAATTTGAACTTAGTAAACTAATACTTCCTACAAGAAGTAAGCTTACCACTTGGTTTTTACTTTTTTCCCTCATGAAATCCCTTTTTATAAAAATAATAAAGTATGTTATAACACACTAGTGTCATAAAAGTATCAATAGTTAGTATTTTTATAAAAAACTAACAATATAGTGAAAAAGGTAAAGTTATTTAACTAATATAAGTCTATTATTCATTACTGTTGTGTAATTTATAGTGATTTTGATTTTGTTCTTGTTCCATCTCTTCTTCAAATAACTGAAGTAGTATCCTCATAATCATAGCAATACTCAATATTACTACAATAAATACTGCAAATTCTTGTAATAAATTCATATTTATTCCTTCTATTTTGATTAGCTGAAGTATAGTATGAAGTAGTATCACATCAGTATCAATTTTTAATATTAATAGGGTAAAATAAAGAATTAGTTAATAGATTAATTAAAAAAGTCGAGGAAAAAGATGGATGTAAAAATACTCTATGTGGTAAGTACAATAATATTATCGTTTGTTTCAATTGTTTTGGTAATGAACTATCGAAAAAAACCTCAAAATAATGCAATCAAGTTTTTAACTTACTTTATAGTGTTACATTTTATTGGTTTTGTCTTATTTATACTAAGAAATCAGATTCCAGATTTTATTTCCATAGTAATTGCCAATACACTTTTTGCAATAGGAACAATTAGCTTATATCTTACGATAAAGTCACTTCTTAATATAGAGCCAATTTTGCAAAAAAGGTATCTGATTCCACTAGTTACTTATTTTATCGGTTTTATTGTTTTTACTTATATCAGTTATGATACAAAAACACGGATATTGATATATTATCTTTTTTGTGCAATTTATCTACTGTCAACTGGATGGTTACTGTGGAGGAATAAGTCATTTGAATATAATTTATTTGATAAAATAACTTCAGTAATGTTTTTTGCTATCTCATCTATTTTGATATGGATAATTTTGCAAGTAAGTTTTATGACACTTCACTCATACTATTTTAGTAATTCAAATATTTTTATGATTTTATCTATTTTTATTATAAATATATTAAGCTTTTGGAGTCTTTTCGCTTTACGGTATAGAATTAAAAATTAATTTTATACCCTTCATTAAAGACATTTCCAATAGTATTATCAGGAAGTTTCTTTCGTAATCTTTTTATTAAATTTTTAAGACTATTTAAACTAATTTCTTCTTCTAGTTCCCAAACATATTCAAAAATTTCATCATAAGTAAAAACTCTGTTTTTATGGGAAAAAAGAAGTTTTAATAATATCTTTTCCTTATTTGTTAAGTCTACCGAGGTATTATGATGTTTTAACTCTTTTAGTTCTGTATCCCAACTGTAATTATCAGGTAAATTTATTTTTTTTATTGCTGAAACGGTATACTTTAGTAATTCATTGATAGTCAGCTCTAAAGTCTCTTTTAAATCTTTTCTACTTATAGGTTTAACAAGATATTTTGTAAGTTTTAATTCGGTTGCTTCTAATAAAAATGTTTTATCCGTATGTGCAGTAAGCATAATAGCTTTTGTAGAATAATCATTTACTCTAATTTTTTTAAGTAATTCAAGTCCATTTAATTTTGGAATATTAATATCTATTATCATAATATCAGGTTTTTTATCTTTATAGAGTTGGTATGCTTCTTCTCCATCTTTGGCTTCATAAACCTCACTAAAAAGCATTTTTAAATAAAGAACATAATTCTCTCTTGTGGCTTTTTCATCTTCTACAAATAATATCTTATATGGGTAAAGCTCTTCCATCTTATATACTCCCTTGTGGTAGCTTTATTGTAAAACAAGCACCATCTAATCTATTCTCTACATCAAGTGTTCCCTCTAACCCACTTTCAATAATCATTTTTGCCATATAAAGTCCTAGTCCTGTACCTTGTGTTTTGTGTTTTGTAGTAAAGTATGGTTCAAATATTTTATCTAAAATTTCATTATCTATCCCTAGAGCATTATCTTGAATATCTATAAGTATGTTGTTCTTTTGAAGATAAGCATTGATAGATATTTTTGGGTTTTTTATACTTTTGGTTATTATCGCATCTATAGCATTATTTAATAAAGTTAAAATAACTTGTTGCAACTCATCTGAATAGGAGTGACATTGTAAGTTTTTATCTATATTTTTATCTATAGTTATAAGATGGGTACTAAGAGAACCTTTTACAATATCTAAAGATTTTTCAATAGAATCTTCAATAGTAAAAATAGTTTTTTGTTTATCAGGATTAAAAAAGTTTTTGAAATCATCAATAGTTTTTGACATATATGCTGTGAGAGATTCTATCTCAGTTAGTTTCTCCTCAATCGTAGTATCATCATTGTTATATTTTTCTAAAGCCATATCAATTAGTAATACTGAGGAGTTTATTTGTGCCAATGGTTGTCTCCATTGGTGGGCAATATTCTCTATCATCTCCCCCATTTGTACTAATTTACTTTGGTGCATAAGGACAACTTGCTGTTTTGTATTTTTCTCTATCTCTTGTTCTATTCTTTTCTCTAAAGAGTTATTTAATTCCTCTAATTCCTCTTTGGTAATAGTGAGTTGTTGGGAGGTTTTTTGAAGTTGAGTATTTAAAATTTTGATTTTGTCTGTTTTTGCTAACTCTTTAGACATATCATTAAAACTTAAAGTTAGTTGACCTATTTCATCTTTAGAATAAATATCTAGTTGTTTCCCTAAGTTTCCAGATGAAAGTTCTTTAATCCCCCGTTGAAGATTTATAATAGGACTTGTAATAGTTCGTATTAAAATTACTGTTAAAGGTATCACTATAAATAAAATAACTATAAATACTATAATTAAACTATTGAGAAGTTCTAATATATAATCGGCAATAGTTTTTTCAATTTGTAAAAGTGCAATTGCTCCAATAATTTTATCTTCATTATACAGTGGTAAAACTTCTTGAATATAATTAATTCCTTCAATTTTAACTTTTTGGTTTGTTAAATATGTTTTAGATAATATTTTATATTGTTCTAAAGTACCTATTGTTAAATGCATATTATTTTTATTAAGTGCATAGATATTGATCTCTTTATTTGAAATAAGTTTTTTAATTTTATCTATAAATAAATAATCTAAAGGATTCTCTTCTAGAACAAATCCAACATGAGAGGGGGTCATTTTACGTAACTTTTTATTAAAATTCAGTCCCATTATGGGATAAAATGATTTCATGGTAAGCTTTGAATCATCTATTGAATAGATAATGGCTTCTTTCGTTGGAAAAGTCTCTTTAAAATGTAAATCAAATCCATTATATTTTGTTACTTTTGTCCAAGGATTGAATAATGGATCAAGCAAAGTTTTCCCATTTGCAATCATAAATTCAGCTTTAGGAAAATTAAAGGCATAACCTTTTTTTGAGTAATCTTGCTCAATATGTGAAAAAGAGATTAAATCACCATCTTTATCATAAATCATCGTTTTCCATATATCCCCAGCAATTTTAGCAGAATCATGAGTAGCATTAGCTAGTTTAATATATAAGGGTTGAATATTTTGATTATAGTGGTTTTTATTACGAGTTATATGTTTTATTTTTAAATCAAGTTCTTGAAGTTCTGCCGTTTTTTGTGAAGAAGAAAGAAGTCTTTTTTTATTAAATTCTAATTCAGATTGGATCATTTTTATATTTTCTTGTAATTCTTTTTTTGATTGTTCAATATTATTTCCAGTAAGAACCCAAGCGATTGATATTGTTGTTAAAATCAGAGTAAAAAGTATAATCAAAATACCAAAAAGATTTAATTTTGTTTTTATACTATTCATAATTAGTTCTTCTCCATTGCACGGTTATACTTATCGCCCCAAAGTTCGGAATAATCAATCTTTGGAAGATTTATAATATTATTTTCTAAAAATTCTTGTGCATTTTTAAATGTGATTAATTTTGTTTTAGTGTAAAAAGCTCGTTTTTCATAAGGAAGTTTCAAAGGATCAATATTTTCCAAATATGCTTGATATGCAAAAGATAATCCCATACCTGATTGCCAATATGGATAAGTAGAAACGGTACATGTCAATTCGTTAAGGATAACTGATCTAACAGATTCTCCTGTACCATCAACACCAGAAATTGCCATTTGTTTTTCTACTCCCATCTCTTTAAGAACCTCAATAGCCCCCAATGCCATCTCATCATTTGCAGCCCATATTGCCTGAACATCCTCAACTGTGTATTTCGTAAACCATTTAGTCACAAGCATTGAGGATTCGGCTCTTGACCAATTAGCGGCTTTACTATCTAATATTTTTATATCTGGATAGTTCTTTAGAACATTTTTTAGGCCTCTTAATCTTTGTGTATTAGTTGTATTATTAACTCTTCCTTCAACAACCAATATATTACCTTTCCCACCAATTTTTCTAGCAATTTCTTGAGCAGTCAAAGTTCCAGAAAGAAAAGCATCTGGAATTGTATGTGTTACCCAATATTTACTAAAGTCCCATGGCCAAAGGTTATTAGGTTTATTAAATACAGTTGAAAAATAGATACCATAATCCTGTGCAATATTTACCAAGTATACTAGGTCTTTTTCATCATTTGCATCCATAAATAAAATAGCATTTGAACCTATTTGTTCCAAAGTTAATCGTAAATCTTGTATTTGTTTTTCACTATTTCCATAATTAAAAAGAGATATAACTTTTTTTTCAGACCCAATACTTTTAGCAAAGAGTTTTGCACCATTAACCAGTGCCCTCATAAATTCATTCGCATCAGTTCTAATTGAGATAATTACGTATGGAGACTCTTTATCGCTGATTTTATCTTTAATCTCTACACCACTTAAGTTAAAGGGGAGGAGACAAAATAATAGAGATAAAAATATTTTTATCATTATTTATCACTTTTTGATGTTGAATTATTTTTGAGAAGTTCATTTAAAGAAGCATTCAATGCTTCTTTAAGCTCTTTTCTACTTACAGGTTTTACTAAATATCTTGTAACTTGTAACGATACAGCTTTCAGTAAAAATTTTTGCTCAGAATGTGCAGTAAGCATAATAGCTTTTGTAGAATAATCATTTACTCTAATTTTTTTAAGTAATTCAAGTCCATTTAATTTTGGAATATTAATATCTATTATCATAATATCAGGTTTTTTATCTTTATAGAGTTGGTATGCTTCTTCTCCATCTTTGGCTTCATAAACCTCATTAAAAAGCATTTTTAAATAAAGAACATAATTCTCTCTTGTGGCTTTTTCATCTTCTACAAATAATATCTTATATGGGTAAAGCTCTTCCATCTTATATACTCCCTTGTGGTAGCTTTATTGTAAAACAAGCACCATCTAATCTATTCTCTACATCAAGTGTTCCCTCTAACCCACTTTCAATAATCATTTTTGCCATATAAAGTCCTAGTCCTGTACCTTGTGTTTTGTGTTTTGTAGTAAAGTATGGTTCAAATATTTTATCTAAAATTTCATTATCTATCCCTAGAGCATTATCTTGAATATCTATAAGTATGTTGTTCTTTTGAAGATAAGCATTGATAGATATTTTTGGGTTTTTTATACTTTTGGTTATTATCGCATCTATAGCATTATTTAATAAAGTTAAAATAACTTGTTGCAACTCATCTGAATAGGAGTGACATTGTAAGTTTTTATCTATATTTTTATCTATAGTTATAAGATGGGTACTAAGAGAACCTTTTACAATATCTAAAGATTTTTCAATAGAATCTTCAATAGTAAAAATAGTTTTTTGTTTATCAGGATTAAAAAAGTTTTTGAAATCATCAATAGTTTTTGACATATATGCTGTGAGAGATTCTATCTCAGTTAGTTTCTCCTCAATCGTAGTATCATCATTGTTATATTTTTCTAAAGCCATATCAATTAGTAATACTGAGGAGTTTATTTGTGCCAATGGTTGTCTCCATTGGTGGGCAATATTCTCTATCATCTCCCCCATTTGTACTAATTTACTTTGGTGCATAAGGACAACTTGCTGTTTTGTATTTTTCTCTATCTCTTGTTCTATTCTTTTCTCTAAAGAGTTATTTAATTCCTCTAATTGTTGCTTAGCTTGTTCTAACTGTTGTGTATTTTCTTTTAAAGAAATTTCATTTTCACGCTGTTTTGTAATATCATAACCAATATTAATAACTTCACCATTTGGTAGCTTAATATTTGCCCACATTGTAGAGAGTATTTTTCCATTTTTAGTTTTTGGATACCACTGTTTATAATTAGCATGATTAGTTTTTGATAATGAATCTATTAACTCTTTTTGTATTTCTGGATCAGGATAAAACAAAGCTAAGGGGTTTTTAGTAGAGAGAAGCTCCTCCTTAGTCCACCCAAAAACCCTTTGACACTCTTTGTTCCATAGCAATATTTGCCCATCTTTATCAAAAGAGTTTAAAAGTACAGGTGCTATATCAAAGAGTGTTCTAAATTTCTCTTCACTTGTTCTTAGTTGTTTTTGAACAAACTCTTTGCTTTTTATCTCCTCTTTGAGTTTCATATTCCAGTAGATAAAAATACCAATTAGCACAAAAGTGAAAAAAATCACTTGATATAGTAGCTGGTAATCTGTTTTTACTTCATATTGAATATTTTTCCATCTGTTTACAATATCACTTTTTGTTTGAGGATCAATAGATAAAAGGGATTTTTCTAAAATATCTCCTAATATTGGCTCATCATCTCTTGAAGCGATACTATAATAGCTTGTTTCAGGGAATTGTCCAGAGATAACAATATGACGATTCATGTTATTCCTTTGAATTTCATTATTAATCACTAATGAGTTATCTAAAAATCCAAAAATCTTTTCTTGGTCTACATAGGATAATCCCTCTTGTATAGATGCAACTTCAACTAAATTTATATTTGGATATTTTCTTTTGAGTAATTCATACATAGAATAGTTTTTTACAATTCCAAGTGGTTTTTTTATGATTGTGTTTAAGTTATCAATAAAAGGTTGTCCATTTTTTGTAGCAATTACTAAGGGAGCTTTGATATATGGTGTTGAGAAGTGAAGATATTTTGCCCTTGATGGGGTTTTTTCTGCAAGTGATAATATATCACATTTTCTATCTTTTATATTTTGAAGAGTTTGTGTCCAACTTTCTGTAGTAACTAGCTTTATTGGGGTATCTATTTTTTTTGAAATTAGTTTTATCATATCTGCTGCTAATCCTATATGTTTACCAGCTTCTATTTTGTCAAGAGGCATCCAGTTTGGATCTACACACATTTTGATTGTTTTTTTATCTTTAAGGTATTTTTTTTGCTCTTTAGTTAGTAAAAAAATACTTTTATCTGCTTTATAAATAAAAGACTCAAGGTTTTTTTTTGATTCTTTAGGGATAAGTAAAGATTGTGCAAAACTATCTGAAATCATTTGTACTCTTTCTAAATCAATACTTCCTATTGGATAGACATGTGCTAGCATTAGGTATTCTATCTGTTTTGCTTCAAAAAGTAGAGCCTCTTTTGATTTGTTTTGGGTGTTGTATTTTTTTACAATAAGATCTGCAATCTCCTCTTTGTGTTTTAATGCATATTCCCAACCTTTTATAGAAGCTTTTCTAAAATTCTCTACTCTTGTAGGATTGTTTCTTAGTTCATTATTTGTAGTGAAAAGGTTTAAGTCATAAAATTTTGTTCCAAAAGCAGCTGGATCCAAAATATTGTATTGGACACCTAATTTATCTAAAGTATAAATCTCATTTGTGGTAAAAATACTTAATGCATCAACTTTTTTAGCTACGAAACTTTCTATACTAAATTGTCTAGGGATATTTTCAAAATCATCTGTATTCATATTAAACTTATCTAACATTGTTAAAACAACTTGTTTATGGGAACTATCAAGTAGACCCATTATTTTTTTGTCCTTTAAATCAGCAGGTGTTTTAATCTCTTTTTGAGTTACTAAAACTAAAGGAGATTGTTTAAAAAAGTTTGCAATAAAAACAACTGGTTTCCCTCGCATATAATCAGCAACTAAAGTAGAATAGGTAAGTCCGTAAGTAGCGTTGTTTTTTAAAACTTCATCTACAATATTCATCTTAGATTGGTACTCTTTAAACTCAATATCAAGACCATACTCTTTATAAAAACCCTTCTCTTTAGCTGCATAAAATCCAGCAAATTCAAATTGGTGTTTCCATTGGAGTTGTAGTGTAATTTTGCCACTTTCTTTAGCAGTAAGAGAGTTTATAAGTAAAGAGAAAAATAGGATGATTTTTAAGTTTAATTTCATTAAATTATATTCTTTCATATTGTAATTATGCATTTGAGTTACATTAAAGTTAATTATTATTTTACTATAAAAAAGTGTCAAACTTGTATCAACTTTTGATAAATGTAAAAATTTTTCTATTCTCTTTTATACCTTTGTGGCTAAATTGTTGCGTAAATCAAGTTTCTTTCATTAACTTTAATTTTCTATCATTTTAAATTTTTTGATTGCATTTGCTCTTGAAGATTTAATATCTACTATTGAATGTGGATATTTTGTGAATATATTATTTTGTACACCATTTTCTTTGTGTAATAGTTTTGAATCAATTGGTTCTAATTCTTTAATAATAGATTTAATAAAAATACCATCTTTATCAAATTTTGCACTTTGTGTATAGGGATTAAATACACGAAAATATGGAACGCTATCAGCTCCTGTACTTGCTCCCCATTGCCATGAACCAATATTTGAACTAGCTTCATAATCAAGTAGTTTTGATGCGAAGTATTTTTCTCCCCAACACCAAGGTAAAAATAAATTTTTAGTTAAAAAAGATGCAACTACCATTCTTAAGCGATTGTGCATTAGTCCTGTTGTATTTAGATTTCTCATGGCAGCATCAATTATAGGAACACCAGTATCTCCTTCACACCAAGCTTTAAAATCTTGTTTATTCTTATTCCATGGTATTTTTTTGTTATTGAAGTTTTCAAATTCACTTTTTGGGAAGTGAAATAAAATGTAGTTATAAAATTCTCTCCAAAAAAGCTCTTTGATAAAAAACTCGCTGTTTTTATGTAGTTTTATTTTATTGAAAATTTGCTTAGGAGAGATAAGTCCAAATCGTAGATGTACTGAAATGTTAGAGGTGGCATTTATATAGAAGTAATCTCTTTGTTTTTGATAGTTATCTATTTTTTCTATAAATTCATTTAGTATTGTATTAGGGCTTTTTGATAGAAAGTTTGGTAGCTTTTGAAGTTTAAAACCAATTTTTTCAAGAGTTGGAATATTGTTGTAGTCAAATGCAGTAAGTTTGATATTTGAGTTTAGTGAATACTCTTCTATTTTATTGCTATCCCAAAGTGGCATTAGGTTTTTAAAAAATGGTGTGAAAACTTTATATGCTGTACCATCTTTCTTGAGGTTTTCTTTTGGATGTATAATAAAACTGTCATAAAATCTTCTCATAGGGATAATCTTTTCTATCTCTTTATCTCTATGAGTTGAATAGTCGTCAAAATCACAACTACATAAAACTTTATCATAATCATTTAGTAACTGTGAAAATATATCTTTAGGGTAACCATGAAAAACAGCTAAATCAAGTCCTATTTGTTGTAACTTTTTTTTCAAATTTATTACACTTTTATAGATAAAAGTCACTCTTTTATCATCACTTGGAAGGTTATTCAAAATATTTTTATCAAAAATAAATATAGGTAATACCTCTTCTGAAGCGAAATGCAATAAGGCACTATCTTCTACTCTTAAGTCCCTTCTAAACCAAAGTATCTGCTTTTTTTTCATAGTAATAGTATTTTTTAAAAAGCCCAATGGTCTCTTTTATTTCTCCATGGACTATATGGTTTATTCCAGTAGCTTGGGAGTTCTTGTCCATCATTTATATTTTGATAATATTCCTCTTCGTGAGCTTTTATCTCTTTTCTTATTTTACTGATATATTGTTTTTGTTCATTTTCATCAATTTTACTTTGAGGAATATTTTTTTCTATAAGTTCCTCTTCAAATTTTTCTAAATCGAAATTTTTATTAAGATATTTAGTGATATTTATAACATCTCTTTTTGCATTTCCTAAACAGCTTGTAGCCCCCGGTGATGGTGTCATATTGAAAACTATTCCATCTCCTGTATTTATTGAAGCTTCTCCTAGCATAAGCTTTTCCTCTTTTTTATTTAGAACTTGTGGTCTTACTCCTCCAAAACCCTCTGCATAGCGAATATCATCTGTTTTTAGTGATGGGATAATTTTTCGAGCATCTTTTACAAATAATTTTTTATTTAAATATGGTACTTCAAATAAAAAGTTTCTAAATACATAGTTTCTTATATCACTGTCTTTTAATAGCCCTGCAAATATCTTTACTATCTTTTTATCAAATCGTAAAGTTGTCCAAAAGTCTTTATATGTACCCTTTTTATATCTTTCAAGTTTTGGAAGCATTAAAGCAGTTGGACCAAATCGAGTAAGTCCATTTTCTAAAATATCTGGGTCTCCATGAAGTGCTGCAAATGGAAGTTTTGGATTTTGTACCATATATACTTTCCCATTGAGGATTTTTTGATTTGTCATATAGAAACTTCCTGCCACTGGAAGGCAGCTGTATTCATGCCCATATCCCATTTTGTGTGCTATAAAAAGTGAGTGTGCTCCTGCATTAACAACTACAAAATCAGCTTCATAAGTTTCATTTGCTGTCTGTATTTTATAAGTATTGTTTTCTTTTTGAATATCTAAAACTTGTGAATTTACAAATAGATCGACAGTTTTACCTTCCTCTTTTTGTGCATTTTCAATGAGGCTTTGGGACATTTTTTTGTAGTCAACTGTTGTCCACTCGCCCTTTGAACCAACTCCTACAATTGTTTCTGGTCGTTCATTGCCATTTTTATCAAATACTAATTTTGGCTCAATAGTTTTAAGATGTTCTTTATCCCACACTTGAAGATTTGGAAAAAGTTCTTTAAACTCTTCATATCTTTCAAGCATAAATTCAACTTCATTATCTCCAACACCTAAAGCCATTTTTTGATGTGAGAAGATAACTTCATTTTCTAATTTGTGTTGTAAACAATATTTTTCAACCATTTTGGCTGTTTGTTTGGTGATAGAAGCTTTTGCTAATGTGTAATTTGTTTCAATATCTCCAAAGTGAATTGTTTGTGAGTTTGCTTTTCCTGAACTATTTAAAGTAGCAACCCCATCATACTTTTCTAAGACACAAATAGATTGTATATCTGTATATCTTGCTAGCTCATAAGCTAAAGCTGCTCCTGAAATTCCTGCACCCACTATCACTACTTCATATTTTTTACTCACAATTACACCTTATATATTTATATAACAATTGTAGCTAAAATTAAATTATGATACTAAATGAGATGCTAGTTTTTCTAATCCTTTTTTTTGTAAGATGTGTAAATCACTCATGTTCGTATATTCAAATACCTTGTTTTTATAATAATTTAAGATGATCTCATCTATAAAATCTTTTTTTGAAAGTAGGGTGTTAAGATATTCTTTTAATTCTTTAGTATCAAACTCATTAAAGTCAGCTAGTTTTCTATAAATAGCTTTTAACAAATCTTCATCTATATTAAGTGTTTGTCTGTTTTTTATCTGTTTGAGAAATTTACTCGTTTCTATTTCGCAGGCAACTATATCATTCCAAAGTCTTCCATTAATGAGTTGATCAATAGCTACATTTAAAAATACAGGCACTATTTCTAATACTTGATTTAATTCAGTAAAATCATTGTCAACCAAGTCCCGAAATAACATTCTTGTTCTATTCCGTATTTTTTTTCGTAATTCATCATCTTTTATAACTTCTGGATGAAGAATTTTAAATCGCTCTAATGCCCCAAGTCTTGAATGATTAAAAGCCATAATAGAGACAAGTGGATGGGGATCTTTTATTTGGTCTGGATGGGAACCAGATGGTCTGCAAAATGCCCAATAAAGCCGTGCTTCCATATCTTTATGGAATATATATTTTTTATCGCCAAGTTCTTCAAAGTTCTCTTCATCTTTGATAGCTTCAACTTCATCTTTATAAGTTAGGTTAAATAGCTCTTCCATAGGAGACTATTTGCAAGATTTATACCTTAATATTTTTTGGCAGAGTTATGGTAAATTTAGCACCTGAATAATTTTTATTTTCGTATATATATGTTGTATTTTTAACATCAATAGAACCTTGCATACCTTTTGTTATCATATTGTAAGTCATGCTAAGTCCTAATCCAGTACCTTGACTTTGATGTTTCGTAGTAAAATAAGGTTCAAATATTTTTGTTATTATCGCTTGTGGTATTCCATTTCCATTATCTTTTACAATGATTTTTACATCTTTTTTATCTTCTTTAACTGAGATAAAGAGATATTTGTTATCTTCTATATCTTTTAAGGCATCTTTTGCATTATTTACAATATTCAATAAACATTGAATAAGTTCATTTGGGTACCCCTCTATAGAAGCTGTTTCATTAATATCTAGTATAATATTAATATTATTATTTTTAATAGAACCATCTAAAAGTTTTAAGAGATTTTCAATGGTGTCTTTAATAAAAAAATATTTTTTATTTCGTTCATTTTTAATATAATTTCTAAAGTCATCTATAGTTTGAGACAGATATTGTGCATTTTCATTAATAGTATCACAAGTTTTAAAAAACATATCATCTTCTAGTAAGTTGTATTGTTTTTGAAACTTCATACCAGTTACACCTGTTGAGATTACTGAGAGAGGTTGTCTCCATTGATGAGATATATTTCCTATCATCTCACCCATCGAAGCCATTTTTGACTGTTGGAAGATGAGACTATCTTTCTCTTGGCTTTTTTTAACCTCTTTTGTAATTCTATCTTCAAGAGATAAATTTAGTTTTTCTAGATAGTTGTTTTTATTATCTATCTCTACATTGTATTTTTCAAATATCTTTTTAATTATATTTGATAATAGAATAGCTAATGTTGTAAATAAAATTAATATAATAAGTGATATCCATAGTATTTCTTCAATTTGTTTATTATTCTTTTTATTTAGCTTAACAATTTTTTTATTTATTAGTAATTGAATATCATCATCATACACCCCAGAAGCTATAATAATATTATATTGTGGTAAAAATTTACTATATACATATTTTGTTGATATATCTTTTGTAGATGGGTTTTCCCATTGGTATTCAACTAAGTTTAAGCTATTTATCAAGGCATTATTTATTATTTGTTTTATAAAGTGTATTCCATTTATATCTTTTGAATTGTAACTATTTATACCTATTAAGTCTTTTCTTGTCCCATGTGCTAGAATATTTCCTTTTGTATCTAACGCAAATAGATAACCATTTTTATCATATTTCATTGTATTTATATATTCAAATAATTTATTTTTATCTTGTTGAAATTCATAAATGGAACTAGAAAGTTTTTCAATCTCATTTCTAACTATATTTTTTTGATTTAGTTGACTTGTATTGATAATATCTTTTAAATTTTCCTCATGAATTTGTTCATTGTTGTTTAATATACTATATATGAGAATAGCAATAATTGTAGGTATAAAAATAATAGGTCCATACACCACTAGTTTTAGTACTCCCTTTTCATTTGAAAAGTAATTTTTATAATATATAAAAATTATTGTTACTAATAAAATAGAAAATATTATTAAAATAATACTTACAATAAATCCATATTTTTCATATATATTTTTTTCATTATTAATAATAAGACTTTTTTTAGGAAGTTTTTTTATATCTATATTAAATTTATTTAAAGCTTTTTGATTAAAAATAAATTGATTTGCACCCTCTGTTACAACATCTATATCGTTTACATCAATACCTTGCATAACATTCATAGCTAACTTTGCCATCATTGCCCCTTGATGATAGCCACTTATAACACTTCCTCCAATTACACCATCTGAGATATTAAAATTTAATAAACAATAAACAGGAACATTTGATATATCTAGTAGTTGTTCCCCAATCTTTTCAAAAGTGATATACTTTTTATTTTTATCTGCAAAATATACACCCATAAGGACAAGAGTCCCTTTTGGTAAAGTTCTAATTGTATGTTGTAATTCTTTGAGCGTTTGATTTTTAGCATAGGTAATTTTGATTTTTTTCTCATATTTTTTAAGGTTTTTTCGCATCGCTTCTTCCCATGCTCTACCTGAAGTTAAATAGTCATTGATGATATAAATCTCTTTAGCTTTTGGATGAAGCTTGAGCATCACTTCTACTGTTTGAGTATCAGAAAAGTTTTCTACTACCCCTGTATAATTTTTGTATCCTTTAAGTAGTGATGGTTTAAAATCATTTACTCCAGAAAAAACAACAGGTATCTCTTCTCCAAAAATATCATTTTTATGTTTTTTTAAAAAGTCAAAAGCATTATTATCTGAACATAATATAATATCAAATTTAATATTGGTAAATTTATATTTGTATAGGTTTGCAAGTGAATTATAGTATTCATCACCATTATGTCTTTTTGTATCCATGTTTTCTATGTGGACAATTAGATTGTTTTTATCAACTTCTAAAATATCATAGACACCTTTTGTAATATTATCTACCCAAGTCATCCCTTGATGATAGGAGTTTAACAGTAAAATATGTTTTTGTTCAGTAGCATTTACATAAGAAATAATAATGATAAATAGTAATAATAGTTTTTTCATGAAGATTGCATTTTAGCTATTTTTTCATAAAATATACGAATTTATTTTTGATTTATTATCTAAAAATGTCCAAGCTATAAATCGTGTGATTTTTTGTCCTTGTTTCATCTCTATAGTTTTTACTTCAATACAGTTCACTTTTTTTAAAGCTCTATAAATATCTTTGAGGTTCTCTTTTTTTGATACTAAAGTGGTAAACCATACGCAGTTATTTTTGTATTTTTCACTCTGTACTATCATCTTTTTTATAAAAGCTAACTCTCCACCTTGACACCAAAGTTCATTTGCTTGTCCTGCAAAATTTAAAGTTGCATTGGTAGTTTTTTGTTTTGTAAGATTTGATACTTTTCTATTACTTCCTTTTGCCGCATCTTCGCTTGACTTATGAAAAGGTGGATTACACATAGTGAAATCAAATCTATCATTAGGTTCGATAATTCCATCAAAAATATAGTTTCTGTTTTTTTGATGTTTAACAGTTATGTTATTTTCTAGTTTTTTATTTGATTTGAGTATATTGTTTACATTATCAATAGCAACCAAATCACAATCTGATACTGTAAATTTCCAATTATAAACAGATATTCCAATTATAGGATAGATACAATTAGCTCCAACACCAACATCAAGAGCTTTTATATTTTTTTTATCTCCCAATAAATCAGCGATATAGTGTATATAGTCAGCTCTCCCTGGAATTGGAGGACAAAGATAATCTTGTGGGATTTCCCAGTTTTTTATACCATAATGATGTTTTAAAAGTGTTTTATTTAAACTTAATACTGCTTTTGGGTTGGCAAAATCTATAGATAAATCATCATATTTATTTACACTAACATACTTTTTAAGTTCAGGATTTGTTTTACAAAGTGCCTCAAAATCATATCTAGTATTATGTAGGTTTCTAGGATGAAGTGTTTTTGTTTGCTGTTTATTTATCATATCTCTTTTTGTCTAGCTTATTTTTCTTCTTGGCTAACATAGACGGTAGTTGCTTTAGAATCTTTATCAAACTTTGGACTCTCTTTTGTTGTAAAACTTGCAATTATTTCTCTTGCGTTAATATATGAAGTTGCAACGGCAACTATTTCAAACTTATCTTCTTTTGTTAAGATACTTTTTTCAAAACTTACTCGAAATCTTTTTGCTCTATATTCATCTTTAAATTTGTATTTCAAAATATTGATAGTTCTTTTTACATCAATAGTTGCTTTTTTCTTCAAATCTTCAAATCGTAAGATTCTATTTCCATGAGAAGTTATTTTCATGGTGATAGCTTTTTCAATATCAGGAGTATCTTCTATAATAATATACGCTCGTCCATTTATTAACACTTCATTTTCATTTACTCTTTTGATCTCTTTGATTGTTGTTTTTTTCCCTTTTGCCATGGTTATTCCTCTTTTTTTTCTGGTAGTGTTACAAAAGTTTTTATATATAACTTTTCAACTTTCAATCTAGCCCAATATGTTTTTCGTATAAATTTTAAACTTGATTTTATTGAGGGGTCGTAAGTAAAACATCTTATTTTTATAAGGTTTCCTAATTCTTCCCAGCCGTAATGCTCACTTAAAGAAGTTACCATATTTTCTAGTGTTACACCATGGAGTGGATTATTTGGTTGTGGATGCATCTTGAGTATCTTCTTTTGGGGTTTCAATTTCTGTTTTTTGCTCTTTTTGTATTGCAGTTGCAATTAGTTCTATCATAAAGCTTTCACAATTTTGGGCAGAAGCTTCATTGATATTTTTCATAATATCTTCAAACTTAATATCTTCTAACTCATTTTCATTTTTTGCAAATCTACAATCAACTCTCCAAAAATTAGTATTCTCTGGAAGCGGTTTTCTTTTCTCTCGTTTGATATATTTTCGTATATCATTTTTGATAGCTTCGAGAACTCGTTCTGGGGCTTTTTTTGTATCTCTTAATGCAAATCTTTTTCTCATCATAATCCTTTGGCGGGATTATATCTAAAAATCAAGCATATCACAACGAAAATTCAATAACTCTCCCATAACTCTCAAACTTTTTTAGATTTTTTTTATCACTAATGATAAAGAGTGTTTTTGATACAAGTGATTGGGTGATTTCAAACTCACCATCACTTAAAACCATTAGTAAATTTTCAGCTCGTATATCAGTGGTTTTTAGATATTGTATCACTTCATCAAAGTTTGTTCCACCATCACTTTTAGGGATATAGAGGTCTTGTTCTTTTAAGAGATTAAAACTATCAAAACTAATGATATGTTCACTTTTTACATACTTATCAAAAGGCAAAATGGTCATCTTATATTCATAAAATCCCTCACAAACATCTTGAATAATTCCTAAAAACTTTTTGTACTCATCAAGACTTACAGAACTACTACTGTCTAGAGCAATATATACTTCTATAAGTTCATCACTTTTTTTCGTTCCAGGCAGATATAATCCTGAATGGACAAATCTTCTATTTGGTCTTGCAAAAGTGGTTTGTTTTTCAAAAAGTGATGCAGTAAGATACTCTTTAAGTACATCTTGTAAACTTATTTGAGGTTTGATAAGTGTATCTATCTCTATTTGTAGTCCACCATATTTATTGGATGTTTTTTTAGCTATGGTGAGAGCTTGGATGATAATACCATCAAGCTTTTCTTGATCACCTTGTGAGGTTTTTTCATCTGCTACCTCTTCTAAATCAAGTTTTGACTTATCGTAGATATACGCTTTTTTATCTCCTTTTGGATTCGGTGCAACTTTTGCATCACTCTCTTGCTTCTCATCACTTTGAGAGTCTTGACTTTGTTCCTCTTCATCTTTTTTATAAAGTATCTCATATACCTCTTCAACACATTTATCTACTAAATCTAAGTCTAAAATCTCATCATCAGGTTTGACACCAATATTTTCAAAACTATCAAGGATATTATTGATAACTAAATCACATGACATATTCCATATATTTGTGTCACGAGTTTTAGCCCTATGGGGATGTTTAAGAATAATATGTAGTAAAGTATGTGCATATAAATAAGTGATATGTTCATCACTGTACTTTTCTAACTTTTCTAAATCTATAGTTATTTTCGCCCCATTAGTTTGAAAAGCACTATTTGAGTTTTTTTCAAAAGTTGTGGGGATGGAGAGAGCAAGAACGGAGAGAAATGGATGATTGAATAAAAAATTAACCCTTAGCTTTGCAAATAGTTCTTCATATAATATATTCGCCATATTTCTCCAACCACTCCTCAAACTCTTCAAGTTCTGAAATACTTTCATCTTTGATAATCAAATCTTTTATTAACATTACAGAAAACTCTACTGGAAGTTCTTTTGAGTAGGCAAAAAGAATTTTTGCTTGATTTATATTGTTGTATTTTTCTATAAGGGCTGCTGTTAAGGCATACAAACTACTTGGTTCCTTTGGTACATCAGTTGACTTTCCATCTAAAATAGCATCTATATCAGGTAAGGTTTTATAAACTTTGACAAAAGAGGTGAACTCAATACCAGCTCCATAACCAACAGTACCATAAACAATAGGAGATATTGCATTAATATCATTGTTTTTTTTCAAAATATTTGAAAGCATATCCCATGCTCTTGGGGTACAAAATGCTGGATTTGTTTCACTAGCACTTGGCACTTCGCTACTTAGTAAATCTGGACGAAATCCTAAAAATCCTATGATAAAAGGGTGAATCTCATTTTTTATTGCCCATGCTTTAAAGTCATCAAACTTTGCTTCAAGTACAATATGTACCATTCTATTTATAAGAGGACTTGGTAGTTTAAAAACAATTCCTTTGTCATCTATTTTATTTCCAGCACATATTATACGCCAATTTTTTGGCATAGTGTATTCTCCAATTTTTCTATCAAGAACTAGTTGGTAAATTGCAGCTTGAACCGATAATGGTGCAGAGTTAAGCTCATCTAAAAATAGTATCCCTGAAGAGTTTTCGTTGTTGGGTAAAAACACTGGAGGCATCCATTTTGTTTGATCGTTTGAAATAGTTGGAATACCTCGTAAATCTACAGAATCAAGTTGAGAAAGTCGTACATCTCTTATCTCTAGGTTATTTTTCTGTGCTATATCATTAACAATATATGACTTTCCAATACCTGGACTTCCATGTATAAATACTGGAGTATCTGTTTGAAGTAAGATATCTAGTTGACTGTATAGTTGAGCTGTACCAATAGCAGGTGTTATCATAATATGCTTTTCCTAAATGTATTTTATGAGAATACATTGCATTTTTTATACCATCAATTTTTATTTTTTTTAAAATGTGATATGAAATGTGATGTTAATATTTTAAAATACATTTATAGTTAATATAAAGGCACTTATTATGAAACAAAATATATTCAAAATTAGTTTGATTATTTTTATTATATTAAATATTACAGGTTGTTCTGTAAAAAATGATCTCTTTACAAAAGAGATAAAACGAAGTGGTATTGATTTAATAGTGATGGAAGAGGGGAGTAAAGTTACTTATTTAAAAGATAATAATACTCTTGAAAGATTTTGCGCATCAAGAGAGATAGATACAACTGAAACTTTTAATGAAGGTTTGGGTCTTGGTTTATCAACAGGAGGAGTTCAGGAAAATATATCAGGTGGTAAGGGAACGGGTGCTGTTGCATTGGGAGGAAGAAGTCCTGCTGTTCTTATTACAAGAGAGATGATGTTTCGAGCGTGTGAATTGTCATTGAATTTAAATTTAGATAGTGAAAAAACTATTGAAATATATAAAATGTTTTTTGAATATACAAATAAACTTATAAAAAATGAACATGATAAAGGTTCTTCTACGGCAGTTTCCCAAGCTATGAATATAAGTACTACTGCAAAAAATAGTAGTGATAACACTTCTTTAGAAGATGAAGAAGAGAGTGATAACGAAGAGGATGAGGAGGAAGACAATGATAATGAAGAAGATGAAGATTAAAACTACTAAATAGATATATACTGTAGATAATTCGTAAGTGGTAATAATATATTAAAAAAAGGAGAAAATTATGAATAAGTTTAAAAAGAGTTTACTAGGTTTAGTAATAATAGCAACAATTACAAACATAGCGTATGCTAAATCGGGTTGTGAAAAGGTCAAAGAATATACAGTTAGTGCAGTAAATGGTGCGATTGATAAAGGGTGTGGAGCAGTAGCTTTAGCATTTGAAGGTGGGTGTTTAGCTGCAACTGTAGGAGAAACAGCAGCTACAAGTTCAATTCCTTGTACAATTGGATCTGCTGCTTTAGGATTTAATTGTAATTTTTTTGGAACAAAATATGTAGAAAAAAATGCTAAAAATATTGGGGCTAACCTTTGTGATCTTATGTATCCAGATTCAGCACCTTATATTTTTATTGAAAATCATTTAAAAGAGCATAAAGTTGATTTTAAAGTGATTGTAAAAGGTGGAAATGATATTCATATGCATGGAAACAACTGGCTTAGTGGTGGAGATACAGGTATTTTAGCTAGTAATGAACTAGATGGAAAACATTATACGGTAAAAGCTAGAATAAAAAGAAGTTTAAAAAAAGATATTCATTTAGAGATTCATAAAGTTGTACCAAATCAAGATAGAGTATATGTATACCACAAAAATGGACATTATCATATGGGTAAAAAACATATTCACCATAAACCTATGATTGCAATAGAAAATCATCTAGATAAGCATAAAGTTGATTTTCAAGTAGTTATTAACAATAGTACAGATGTTCACCTCCCTGGAAACAATTGGCTTAAAGCTGGTGATAAAAATATTTTAACTAGTTATAAATTAGCTGGAAATAGTTATACTGTTAAAGCAAGAGTTAAAAAAGATGGTAAAGATATTCATTTAGTAGAACATCATGTTCATCCAGGAGTAGAAGGTGTTTATGTATATTATAAAAATGGTAAATACAAAATAGCTAAAAAAGATATAAGTTATAGTTCAAAATAGAGGAATTTATTCCTCTATTGATTTATTTTGGTTATTTTCAAAAAGGCCAATACCAATATTTTTTTCTATTCTAAAGTCTAAACCTTTGAGTTTGTTTTTTATTCTGTAGATAAAAGTTCGACGGGTATTCTCTGATACAAAATCTTTATACCAAACTGTTTTATCTATTATATTATAAGGTATAATTGCGTTTAAATTTGTAGTAAATAAAGCGATAAAAAGATGTTCTTTTTTTGTAAGGTTTATTATCTCGTTTTCATACTGTAGCTCTTTTGTAATTTTATTGTATGTATATTTATTGATAGTTATGGTACTGTTTTGAGATAAAGAAAGATTATACTTTATGATAGCTATTTTTATCAAAGCTTCTAGTTCATCTTGCCTATAAGGCTTTAGTAAATATCCTATAAAATCAACATTACTAGCTCGTAACAATGTTTCTTCATCTTTATAAGCTGTGATAAATATAATAGGAACACCATAAAGAGTTTGCAATATTTGGGAAGTTTCTATACCATCAATTTCCCCTTTAATTTTTATATCAGAAAACACTAAGTCAATTTTTGATTTTTTTGCAATCTCAATGGCTGTTTGAGCATCTTTAGCAACTTGAATATTTTTAAAGCCTAATTGTTTGAGAGTTTTTGTAATGTGCATATAAATAATAATTTCATCTTCAATAATCAATACATTTAAATTTTGCATTATCTCCTCCTTTCAAAAATTATATTTATCATTTTATTGAAACTATGCTATATTTCTTCTATGAGTTTAAAAATTATTACTATATATTTACTTTTTCTTTCATCATTATACTCTACAATAATTGAGTTCAATGAAAAAGATATAAAAAAATCAATTTTAGAAAAAAGTTCTTTTTATATTGATCCCCAATCAACATTAAAGTTTGAAGATATAAAAACAAAAGAATTTCAAAAAAGTGATACAAACCAGATTCATTTAGGTATGACTAGTGCAACAGTATGGATACAGTTTTCACTGAAAAATAGTTCTTTAAAACCACTCCAACGGTATATTACAGTAACAAATCCTCTACATGATACGATAGAACTTTATACGAAGCAACAAGATGGTAGTTTTCATAAACAAACTCAAGGGATGTGTCATATAGAGGAGTATGAAAAAAACAACTTATTATATCCATCGTTTAAAATAGATTTCAATATAGGTGAAATAAAAGAATTCTATTTAAAAGCACACTCTTTAAGTAGTGCAAATTATTTTAAACTTTTACTAAAAGATCAAATACAGTTGTATAAAGATGAGTTTTCATATCAGCTTATAGAAGCACTTTTTTTTGGTGCAATGATAGCTTTAATTTTATACAATATTTTTATATTAATTTTTACTAGGGAAGTTGCTTATTTATATTATATTTTACTTATAACTGTAGCAACAATTAATTATTGCTCTTACTCTGCTATGATCTCTTATTTTACACAAAATCAAATGTTATTAGATATTGATGCTTATTTAGGACTTTATTATCTTTCTATTGCGAATGTTTTTGCACTTTTATTTATTGATAAGATTTTGAATATAGATCGTTTTAAATACTTACACAAAATTAATCTTATACTCATAGTTGGATCTGTTTTATTGATGATTGTAAGTATAAAAATAGATAGTTTATTTGAAGTTTCTATGTTTTATCTACTCTTATGTATGTTGTATATTTTTTGTTTAATAGTTTTTGCTTTATATAAAAAAACTGCTGTAGCTAAATATATTTTAATAGGTTGGTCAATAAGCATTATTGGGATATTCTCATTGGCATTGAATCAATATGCAATACCTAATCCAATTGAGTATTTTCCTTATTTTTATGAACTTACTAGCTTTTTAGAAGCGGTACTTTTTTCTATAGCATTATCAGCAAAACTCAACAAAGCTAAAGAGGTAGAAAATTCTCTTAAGACCAATCAATTAATAACAAAAGAGTTACATCATCGTGTAAAAAATAATATGCAGTTTATTATTTTATTGTACCGTTTAAAGTTATCAAATATCAAAAATGAAGAATTAGATAAAAAGTTACAAGAGATAGAGTGTTCTATACAAGCAATTAGTAAAACTCATGAAATTTTGTATCAACATAATGAGTTAAATATATTAGATACACAAGTATATTTTAAAAATCTTCTTGAAGAGATTACAAATAGTTACGATACCTCAAAGATAAAAATATCTTTAGTTGTAAATACTACACTTCCTTCAAATCAATTAATTTTTTGCGGGATTATACTCAACGAACTTTTGACAAATGTATTTAAATATGCCTTTAGAGATAATATAGGAACAATTGAAATATCACTTACTAAACAAGAAAATCAAAATGAATTTATTGTAGAAGATGATGGTGTAGGATTTGATTATGAAAAAATACCTAACGAGTCTTTTGGATTATCATTTATTGAAAATATTGTAAAAGATGAATTACAAGGTAGTTGTAATATTAATGTAAACAAGGGAACAAAAGTACAAATTATTTTTAATTAAGTTTGTATTTATGAGTAACTTATAGGGATATAATAACTTACAATAAATTTTTCATCATCTTCTAAAAAATGGTTTTTTTTATATATAGCATAGGGTGGATTTGTTGTTGTTTCATAACCACTATTTAAAAGCCAGCTAAAATAGACCCAATTCATAAACTTTAATATATCTCCATAACGACCTTCAAAATCAAATCTTGCATAAACACCACTTGGGATAATCAGAGTTGGTAGTGTTGCATTTTGCACCTCTTTATCTACAATGATACAAGCGATATATTGGCATTGACTAAGTGGAGTTATAGTTGGGTTATCGTGGTGCAGTCCTAGTTGTTGATACTCTTTTATATCATTTGATAAAAGCCAAGTTTGTAGTTTTTGCCATGTTTGTTTTATAGAGGTGTTGTATCCTTTGTGCCTGATATAGTATCCTCTCATTGTGGGCATTTTTACAATTTTAGGGGTAAGGTTTGAAAAATCAATAGTTGCACTTGAAGCAGTTGGGGAGGTGGTCAAAATATCATTTGTGAAGTTTTTATATTCTCCTTTTCTCCACTGTTTTGGTGTGATATTAAATTTTTGTTTAAATACCCTTATAAAAGCACCTTGGGAACTATATCCACACATTTTAGCTATACCTGTTATTGTTGAGTTTTTATTTGTAAGTAGTAAATTTGATGCTTTTTGTAGTCGTATAGATTTTATAGTTTCGTAGATATTTTGTCCGAACTCCTCTTTAAATAGTCTTTGCATATGAAATCTACTTGTACTTAAATCAACACTTAACTCATCTATATTTATATCTGTATCAATATGTCTATAGATATAGTACATAATATCATTGGCTATCTTTTTGTGTTTTTGAAGTGTATCTTTTTTCATAATTACATTATATCAAAATATATTCTCATTTTGAGCAAAAATAGTTACTTTTTTTAGCAAAAATAGTGAAGAATAAATTATTTTATTGCTCTATAATGGTGAAAATTTAAAAAGGTTTATAATGAAACGGTCATTTATAAGACAAATATTAGAATCAATAGACAATGAAACAATCTCATTTGCAGGGGGACTACCTGATGAGAATCTATTTCCTATTGAAGATTTAGGGAAAGCTAGCCAAGAGGTATTTAAAAATAAGAAACATTTTCAATACACTATAAGTAATGGTATTACACCTTTACGAGAAAAAATAGCGAATTTTTATAATGATGAGGGTTTTGAAACAGAGCCTTCAAATATACTTATAACTACAGGGAGTCAACAAGCTTTATTTATCATAGCTAAATATTTTCAAAACAAAGATATTTTAATTGAAAAACCATCTTATTTGGGTGCTGTAAATATTTTTGGGATGAATAATTTAGATATGAAACCAATATCTTTAGAGTATGATGGGATTAATATAGAAGATTTTAATGCAACATATCCCTCTATGAAATTAGCATATCTTATTCCTGATTTTCAAAACCCAAAAGGCTCTTTATACTCTCAAACAAAAAGAGATGAGATAGTAAAAACAGTATTAGAACATAAGGGATATATTATAGAAGATGCTCCTTATAGTGAACTCTATTTTGAACAAAAAGCGAAAAGTATTAGCAGCAATATACCTAATAATAGTTTTCACCTTGGGTCATTTTCAAAAACACTTTCACCTAGTCTTAGAATAGGATGGGTACGAGCAAATGAAGAGATTATCTCAAAACTTATACAGATAAAAGAGACAATAGATTTACACAGTAGTGGTATCTCTCAATATATTTTGAATGAGTATCTAAATGATGAAACAAGATATAAAAAACATTTAGAACTTCTAAGATATGAGTATAAAAACAAGATGGAAAATTTTGTAACAACTTTAAAAGCAGAGTTACCTCAATTTAAATTTGAAAAGCCAAAAGGTGGAATGTTTGTATATGGAAAACTTGAAGGAGTTGATACTAAAGCATTGGTATATGAAGCTTTGAAGAAAAAAGTTGTGTATGTTCCAGGAGCTGAATTTTATCTAGGAGATGAGGTATGTGACGAGATACGCTTTAATTATACTCACTCAACAAAAGATGAGGTAAAAGTTGGTCTTCAAAGGTTAAAAAATATTCTATAAGGAAAAAAGTATGCAAATCATTAAAAATATTTTATTTGTGACTATTGGTTCATTTTTTATAGCATACTCAGCAGTTGCTTTTTTAAATCCAAATAGTGTTATCACTGGTGGTGGAGTAGGGTTAGCACAACTTTTTTATGCACTTTTTCCAAGTATCACTTTAGGTGCTTGGATAGCAATTATTAGTATCCCTCTTATAGTTTTGGGGATGAAGTTTTTTGGAAAAAGTTTTGTTGTGAAAACTTTTCTATCTATTGGACTAATCTCTTTTTTTACAGATTTATTAAAAGAGGTAATACAAATAACTCCTGTGACAGATGAAACTATACTTGCTTCCATATTTGGTGGACTTCTTATAGGGCTTGGAGTAGGGCTAGTGATGCTTGGACGATCTTCAACAGGAGGTACTACTATCTTAGCAGAAGTTATAGCTTTAAAAACACCCTATAAAACATCGCAAATTATTTTAGTAATTGATGCTGTTATTATGTTTAGCTCTATTTTTGTTTATGGGGACATTGAAAAAGCATTGTTTAGTGTTATTGGTGTTTATATAACCTCTAGAGTAGTTGACTTATTGCTTTCTGGAAAACCAGCTCAAAAAGCTGTAAGTATAGTGGCAAATAATGTTGAGGTTTTATCACAACAAATTTTAACCCACTTAGGTGAGCATGGAACGATACTCCAAGGGGTTAATCTTAATCAAAAAGATACAAGAACATTAATATTGGTAATTGTGGATATTTCTAAACTACAACTTTTAAGAGAAATTATAAATGAGTATGATTCAGAAGCATTTTTGGTTGTACAAGAAGCTTCTGAACTGTATGGGAGAGATTTATAGCTTTTTAAGAGAATAGTTTTTGTACATATTTTAATTATTTTTATTTTTGTATTTTACCTAATTGTATATTTTTTATATAAAAAACGATAGTTAATCTTGTTATTTTTCTATATACTGTTGTTTAGTTTTAAAAAAATGGTTTAGTAGTAAAATAAAATAATGGTAAATGTGGAAAAATAATGTTAGATAGATTAATAAATGAAGATAAAATAGAGATACACTTTCAACCTATAATATCAATGAAAGAAAATAGGATATTTGCATTTGAAGCACTCACTCGTGCGTATGATGAAAATAATGATTTTATATCTCCTCTTTTTCTTTTTGAACAAGCAGGCAAAGAGAATCGATCTCTTGAATTAGATGATTATACAAGAAAGTTAGCTTTAGCAAAGTTTGAAGAGTACTTCAAAAAAGATAAGAATATGTTGCTTTTTTTAAATTTTGAAGCTTCAATGATAGATGATGAGGTTGGGTCCACTTTTTTAGATAATGTAAATAGGTATAATATCCCTTATAAAAATATTATTATTGAGATAAAAGAGGATAAGATAAAGGATAACTACTCTCTAAAAAAATTTGTAACAAAATATCGAAAACTTGGTTTCTTAATAGGGGTAGATGATTTTGGTACAGGATATTCAAGTTTTGATAGACTCTCTTTAATACAGCCAGACATTGTAAAGCTAGATAGGTCTTTAATCTATAATATTCATGAAAATTATATAAATTCAGAGATTCTTACTTCAATATCAAATATGTGTCATAAAATAGGTGCAGTTGTTTTAGCTGAAGGTGTAGAAGAAAAAGATGAAGTGCTCTCTTGTATGATAAAAGATATAGATGTTTATCAAGGCTTTTTCTTTTCAAAAGCTCAAAATAGTGTTGATAATACTATTAATAGTGGTATTTTAAAAAAGATTGAAAAGACACATAAAGAGTATCAATTATTATTAAAAGATTATTATGAAAAAGAGAAAAAACTTCTCAATAGATCAAAAAAAATTATCAAAAAAACTTTAGAAATTTTACAGAAAGATAGTAAAAATTATCGCAAAAATATAACAAAGATTATTCACAATGATAATCATATTGAAGCAATCTATTTTCTTGATTTAAAAACAGGATTACAAATTGGAGATACTATGGTTGAAGATGTAAATAAAAGATTATTATATAGTGCAACAAATGATGGACATGATCATAGTTTTAAAGAGTATTACTTATATACTAAAGATTCTAAAAATAAAGAGTATTTAACAGATAAATATATATCAAAAGCTACTGGAAATATGTGTAATACTTATTGTTTAAAGATAAATTTACAAGAGGTAGATTGTATTTTATGCTGTGACTTAGTTGATGAAAAAAATGGATAATAATAAAATATTATCTACTACTATACTATGCGAGTTTTATCTCTTTAAGCATCACTGTTAAGTCATTGTTTAAACTATTGATTTTAGCAATGATTTCACTTCTTTGTTTCTCTTCTAGTTTAAATCTAGTATCAATGAATTCATAAATTTTAAATGTATCTGTAAATATTTCACTCATTAAGTCTTGTTTGATTTTATCTTCTATTTTTCCCATAGAGTTCTATCCTATATAATTATATAGAAATAGGTATGCAATATTTATACCTCTAGGTTATAATAACTTCTTTTGTAACTCTTCAATCATCTCTTTGGTAGCTTTATACCCAGCTTCAATTGATTGTTCTTTTGAATCAAAATTACTAAAACTTTTTGGTTCAAAATCAGGTCTAATAATAAAGTCAGCTTCTTTTTGCTCCTTTTTACTTATTTCACAACTTTGTAAACGAAGTGTTGCCATAGCAATATTGAGCATCTCTTCTTTTGGTTTGTTTTTTTTACCACAATAGATGTCAACACCTACAACAATATCAGCACCCATTGCTTTTGTAAATCTTATAGGGATTAAAGATAAAATACCACCATCAATATAAATGTTTCCATTTGAATTAATGGGAACAAAAGCAACCGGTACAGTTGATGATGTTTGAACTGCTTTTCCCATATCTCCACTTGTTATAAGAAGAGGTTTCCCCTGTGTTAAATCTGTAACTGCAATCCCTAGCTTTATAGGAGTATTTTCTATACTTATATTATTGGTATGCTGTTGTATCCAATTTGAGAGTTTTTTACCACCTATAAGCCCACCATTTGAAAATATATTTATATCTGCTAAATCTTTTTCTTGAAGGGATGTTACAATTTTTTCAATCTCTTTATAGTTTAAACCAGAAGCGTATAAAGAAGCAGCAATAGAACCAGCTGAAGTTCCTGTAACAATATCTGGTCTTATCCCAGCTTCTTCTAAAGCTTTGATAACTCCTAAGTGCATAAAACCTCTAACACCTCCACCACCAAAAGCTATACCTAGTGTTTTATTCTTTGATATTTTTACTTTTTTTATCTTTTCTAGAGGAGTTGCCTCAAGATTATCGTATTGATTTTTTGAGGCATAATGATTAACTACAAAGAGTATAGCAATAATTATAACTAGTGATAAAAGAAGTTTTTTCATGCTTATTTAAGCCTTTTTAAGTGTATTTTATCAAAAGATTTCATATCAAGCAAGGATTCTTTTGTAACCATACTGTAGCTTATAGCTTATGAGACTGATTTTCTTCTAAAATAGCACTTTGTGTTATACTTTTATAGAAGTATGCTAATCCTATAAACATAATTGTTGTACCAAATAACAAATAAAAAGCAGAATCCATATTGGTATAATCATCTAAAGTAATTTTGAAAACAACCATTAAAGTCTCAATTGATAAAGCAATAATAATTGAGATTAAAAATTTCCCTAAAACCTTATATTGCCTATCATTTGCATGACTAAATGAGTGAAAAATAACTTCATGTTCAAATATTTGTTTTGCCAAATCGAAAATAGCAATACCTAAAGTGACTGATATAATTGCCTTAAATGTGGTCTCGAAGAAATCAAAACCAAGAGGATTGGTTGTCATTGCAATAAAAGTATATCCCCCATGACCAATGAGAACTATGGCTATAAGACCTAACATAAAAGAACCAAAAACATATACCATTCTTTTTAATCTGTCGTAAGTAGTATTGTAGTCAATAAGTTTTAACTCTTCAAGTAAAAATATCAAATCAAAATCAAAAATGTAGTATTTGTCACCTTTTTTTTTGACAACTGACAAACTAGCTTTCCCTGTTTTGTAGTGTATATATGGATTTGAAATATAGATATTGTCATCATTTAAATTCAATCTCATAAAATAGTGACTTTTATCACTATTTAAATTCATCTCATCATTGTCTTTTCTACACATTACAGGGCTACTTTGTTTATAGTCTTCATCTACACTATAAAGTAGTTGAATATATCTATTGTTATCTAAAATATATTTAGAGCTTTTGATATAGTCATCTGGCAATGTCTTTATAACAATTGAGATAAAATTATCAACATTTATTTTGTGCTTTTTGTATATGTTTATCACTTCTCTCATGGTATCTCCTTTGTAAAGTTATAACTAGAAGATACAGAAGAAAATTAAATAAGACTTAAATTATCTTATTTAGTTTTCTTCTCTTATTTATGAAGAGATATATTCAAAGTAGTTTACGATAAGTAATCATATGAGAAGATTGAAAATCAAGATTTTGGTAAAATCTATGTGCTTTATGATTATCACTGTCTGTTAAAAGTGTAACTCTTTGAATTTGTTTTTTATCTAAAGATTTTAAAACATATTTTAAAAGTTTTGTTCCAAGAGATTTTCCTCTTTGTTTTGGAACAATAATCATATCTTCTAAAATAGCAACTTTTGCCCCAAGTGCAGTGCTCATAGTATAAAGAATATTAACAGAACCAACAATTTTCTTATTTTTGATAAGAACAAAAATCTCACCTATGTTCTTATTTTTGATAATTCTTTTTAGAGCTTTTGTATGTACTTTTTTATTAAAATTAAATTCAACTTCTTGGGTAAAAAGATGATATAACAATTTTGTAATATCTTTTATATCTTCTTGGTTCGCTTTTCGTATGGTCATGAACTATTTTAATAGTTTAAAAATTGTAGGAGTAACAGCTAAATCAATAGCTTTAAAGTCGTCAAGATTTTTTAACTCTTTATTGGCACCAGCTTCAAGAAGGAGTTTTACCATATCTTCTTTTCCTGCACTTGCACTATACATTAATGCAGTAACTCCATTGTCATTCATTTTATCTAAATTTATTCCTGCGTTTACTAGTAGTTCTACACATTTGTAATCTTGTCCAAAACAAGCATTCCAAAGGGCTGTATTTCCATCTACATTTTCAATCTCTAGTTGAGGGTTTGTATCAAGTATCTCTTTTGCTATATCACTTCTAGCTTCTCGAACTGCTTTCATTAAAGCACTATTTCCATGAAGTCCAACTTTATTAATATCATCTTTATCGTAGTTATTTTCTTGTAACCATTGTAGGGTTGTAGTACTAAACATTTTGTTCCTTTTGTGTTGGATTATTTTTTAAATGATGTGCTAGATCACTATCCATACTAATAAGATGTAAGTCAAACCAACTAGGTACTTTTTCTTTGTAGTAAGCTTTTAGCATATTAATACCAAATCTATTTTGAGATAAATTAATAAAATAGTTCATCTCGGCAAGTACTTTTTGATGTTCATCTTTATGTTCTTTTGAAGTTTTATATGCAGATTCATCCATTAGCTTTTCTTCTGTAGCAAAGTGTATTTTAGAATGTTCATAGAGTTTCGTTAACTGTGTTCTATAACTATTTTCATCGTTTATATCAACATTATTGTAAATATCCAAAAACTCTTTATGGAGAGTGTCTATATCATTGTTGTGTAATAGATGTTTTTCATTTTCAAAATTTTTCATATATATTTACACACCCATCCAGTTTTCATGGGTATGTCCTTTTTTCTTAAATTTAATAGCTTCATCTAACGCAGTATCAAAATTTTTTAAATCAAACTCATTTGTTAGGTTAGAAACAATCTCTTTATACACAATTTCCCCATCTTTATTGATTATGAATATTGATTTTGCACAGAGAGTATCATCTATATTTACACCCATTTTTAAACTATAGTTTTTAAAATCACTAGATGTTTCAATATTATCAACTTGTTTTGTTAAAGTTTCTGCACTTACTATATAAATTAAAGACTTAGAATTATATTTTGTTAAAACTGATTCAAGTTTGTCTGTGAAACTTTTTTCATTTGGTATAGAGATAAGTACTTGTACTTTATCTGCCATCATCCCAATAACTTTTGTTTCTCCATTATCCATTTTTACTCTCATAGCTGGTGCTTCACTTCCAACGACTCTCTCTTTTTTTTGTAAAACAACTTTTTTATTATCTATTTCTATTTCCAAACTATTGCCTTTATCTGTTTTATTGATAGTATCTATGCAATATATGTACCAATGGAATAGATTTTGTATATATTAAAAACATAAATGAGTATATTGGCAAACAAATCCGCAGTTACCATATACTAAAACTAAACTTCAATATACTCATTTTGTAAAACAATAGATAAATCTTAAAATTAATATGAAATATTATTGGTTTTTAGATTTATCTAAAATTAAAAAAACAGGAGAAAATTATGGCAGTATTAATAACAGACGAGTGTATAAATTGTGAGGCATGTGCAGGTGAGTGTCCTGTTGCAGCGATATTAGAGGATACAAATGAAAAAAATCCTTATGATGAGAAGTTTTATGTAAAACCAGAATCATGTGTTGAGTGTGTAAATCATGCAGATGAACCAAGATGTGTAGAAGCCTGTCCAACAGAAGGTGCAATTGTATGGGATATGCCATATACAGCTGATTTTAATGAATACTACAAAGAGAGAAATGAAGAGGGTGTTTATAAAATTAGAGAGCACAAGAAAAAAGGTCTTATGCTTCCAGAGATAAAAGCACAACCATTTATGGAAGAGATAGCTATGAGTGATAGAGAATCTCATGCAACTATAGGTCAATGGTAAAATGTCTGTTTATATAACTGATAGTTGTATAAACTGTGACGCTTGTATAGATGAGTGTCCAGCAACTGCAATAGTAAGTGCTGATGATTCTCCACTTGAAGATGCTGAGTTTACCTATGTAAAACCTGAAAAATGTATTGAATGTGTAGATTCAACTGTACCAAAATGTGCTGATGTTTGCCCAACAGAAGGGTGTATCATATGGGATATGCCTTACACAGAAGAATATGACTCATACTATTTAGATGGACAAGAAAATGGTATCTATAGTATTAGAGTTCATAAGAAAAAAGGGATGTTAAGCCCTGCAAATCAACCTCGACCTTTTAGAGAGTCTATCTCTATAGAAGATCGTGAAGCTAAAATGGCAGTTGAGATTTAAGATACAATTAGCCACAGTACTAGATAAGTGAATACTTATCTAGTGCAATTTTCACACACTTACAAAATTGTATAAAATATATTCATATACAATTTTGATATATAACTATAATATGCTACAATTTTATCATGAAAAAAATAATATTTACAGATTTAGACGGAACATTTTTAAACCATCATAACTACTCATTTGAAGAATCAAAAGAAGCACTTAATAAAATAGAGCAAGAAAAAATACCACTTATATTTACAACAAGTAAAACAAAAATTGAGGTTGAACTATTACAACAAAAAGTGGGTATTGTTGAGCCATTTATTGTAGAAAATGGTGCTGCACTTTTTATACCAAAAGGGTACCAAAATTTTAATTTAGATTTTTTAACTGATTTTGAAGATAAAAAAGTTTTGACATTTGGAAAAACTTATGAACAAATTTTGAACTTTTATAACGAATACAAAGAGGAGTTTGGTTTAAGAGGATTTAGTGATATGGATATTCAAGAGGTGTCAGAATTAACTGGGCTAGACGCTGAAAGTGCAACTTATGCAAAAAATAGAGAATTTACTGAACCATTTGTGATGGAAGATACAACACGGTTGAAACAGCTAAAAAACTTAGCTTCAACATATAAAATAAAAATAACACAAGGTGGAAGATTTTTCCACCTTATTGGAGAAAAACAGGGCAAAGGAATTGCTGTTAAAAGAACAATTGAACTCTTTGAAAAACTGTATAATGAGACGATACATTCTATAGCTTTAGGTGACGGTGAAAATGATATTAAGATGTTGGAAGTTGTTGATACCCCAATTGTAATAAAAAATCACAAAGATGAGTATCTTGCTGTAGATTTAGAAAATTTACAAAAGTCAACCCATAAAGGAAGTTTAGGCTGGAATGAGATGATACTAAAAAATGTCTAATCTAAAAAAGTTAAAAACAATTTATTTTAAAGCAGTCAAAGCTGTATTACCAAAAACAATAGTAAAAGAAAATATTGTAAAGTATAAACATAAAAAATTGTATATATTTTCTATTGGAAAAGCTGGATATGATATGGCAAAAGAATCTGAAAAAATATTAAAAAATAATGTTTTAGGTGGCGTTGCAATTTCCAATAAAAAAGGAAAGTTAAAACATATAAAACATTTCACCTCTACACATCCTCTTGTCTCACAAAAAAGTGTAAAAGCAGCAAAATTGTTAATTAAAGAGATTAAAAAACTAAAAAAAACAGATAGTTTTATCTTTTTTATAAGTGGTGGTGCTTCTGCTATGGTTGAGTTACCTGAAGATAGTATAAGCTTGAAAAAATTTCAAAAAATCTCTACAAAGCTTTTACTTTCAGGAATTGATATTCAAGAGTTGAATATCCAAAGAAAAAAACTTTCACAAGTAAAAGGTGGAAAACTTGCAAATAACTTTAAAACAACGAAAGGGGAAGTTCTTGTTTTAAGTGATGTTGTTGGAGATGATATTGATACTATAGGCTCAGCACCTATGAATAATGGAAAATTCAAACATACAATAATAGGAAACAATACAAAAGCATTAAAAAGTGCAAAAAAATATATCTCTTCTGAAGTTGATTGTACAAAAATAATCACAACAACTCTCAATATAAATACAACAAATGCTTCAAAATACATCAGAAAAACTATTGAAAAATATGATAAAAAATATCAAAGTTTTTGTTTGCTTTTTGGTGGAGAAACCACTACAAAAGTAAAAGGTAATGGGAAAGGTGGTAGAAATCAAGAATTAGCTTTAAAGCTACTTTTAGAAAAACCTATCCCAAAAAACATCTCTGTTTTATGTGCTGGAAGTGATGGAGGAGATGGAAACTCAAATGCTACAGGTGCATTTATAGATTTTGATATTTATAAAAAAATAGAAAAAAAAGGATTAAATCCACAACAATATCTTATCAGTTGTGATAGTAATACTTTTTTTCATACATTAGGTTACGATTTTGTAACAGGAAAAACTGGAACTAATGTGATGGATTTCATTATTGTTTTAAAAAGAAATTCATAACATCATTATTTTAAAATCACTACATTTGATTTTAATCTTTCAATAGAAACTATAAAATATCAAATAATACTTTATTAATTACAAATTGATTACAAAATGTTTACATTTTATACATTGCTTCTATTTTCTATAGAGGTTAATAGTGTTATAATTTATATATAAAAAATGTAAGGTGGATATTAAATGGCAGATTTTTTTCAAAATGGTAGTATAGCTACATTACAAAACGTTTCTAATATTAATTTAGAAAAGATGGAAACAGAGTTAGAGAAGTTTAGTAAAAGAAGAAATATGGTTTTACTTTTACCTGCACTTTATAGTGAGTTTGAAACTCCCGCTATGAAGAAGATACTCAAAGAACTCAAAGGTGTTAAATATCTTTATAAAATTATTTTAGGTCTTGATAGAGCAAACAAAAAGCAGTTTGAAGATGTAAAAAAAATTATGTCTACTTTAGATGTAGAGGTTGATGTATTATGGAATGACGGACCTCAGATGAAGGATATGTACAAGAAATTTGATGATAATGATTTAAGAAGTACGAATATCAAAGGGAAAGGGAGAAATGTATGGACCATGATAGGGTATGCACTTTCGGATCCTAAAGCATATGCTTTTGCACTACATGATTGTGATATTGTAAACTATACAAGAGAGATACCTGCAAGATTGTTTTATCCTATAGTTCATCCAGCACTTGATTTTGAATTTAATAAAGGGTATTACTCTAGAGTTACTGATAAGTTGCATGGGCGTGTTACAAGGTTGTTCTATTCTCCACTTATAAAAGCATTGAAAAAAACATATGGATCAACTGAATATTTAGAGTATATGGATAGTTTTAGATATGCACTTTCTGGAGAATTTGCTTTTATACGAACACTTGCTCGTGGTATTCGTATCTCACCAACTTGGGGACTAGAAGTATCGACATTGAGTGAAGTATATGAAAAGACTTCAGTAAGACGAATTTGTCAAACAGAAATTATGGAAACATACGAACATAAACATCAAGAGTTAAAAAATAGTGAACCAGAAAAAGAACTTGATGGTGGTGTTGCAAAAATGTCAATGGATATTGCCCAAACTATTTTTAGAATTATGTCTCAAAGAGGGGTGACATTTTCTAAAGATTCTTTAAAAACACTAAGAACTGCATATTTTCAAGAGAGCCGTAAAGCTATTTCAAAATATGATGCCTTAGCAAAATTTAATTCATTGCATTTTGAAAGAAAAAAAGAGATTGAAGCAGTAGAAACTTTTGATAAAGCTTTAAAAAAAGCTTCTAAAGAATTTTCAAAAGATCCACTTGGTGTTCCTTCTTTATCTGCTTGGACAAGTGTGCGTTCTGTACTCCCTGAAATCTCAGAAGAATTTATAACAATTGTGGACATGGATAATAAATAATGGCAACTGCTGATCACTATACAACCCATACTACAGAGGATAGGATTAAGTTTATAAAAGAATCTTTGTTTGCTATTTATAATGAACACGATGCAAAAAGAGCATATAGTTCAATCTTATTGATGATAGAATTATATAAGCAAAAAATAGAGAGTAAACCTTACATTCTTACTCAAAAAGATGTTATTTTAATAACCTATGGAGATCAGATATTTCATGAAGGGGAAACAGCACTTGCTACATTAAACAGATTTTTAAATGAATATGTTCAAGATTGTATTAATACCGTTCATATCCTCCCTTTTTATCCTTATTCTTCTGATGATGGCTTTTCTATTGTAAATTATAAAGGGGTATGTCCTTTAAAAGGTTCATGGAAAGATATAGCAGAACTTGCTAAAAATCATAGATTGATGTTTGATGGTGTTATTAATCATATCAGTCAATTAAGTAGATGGTTTAATCATTATTTGGAAAATGACCCAGATTTTGCTGAGTTTTTTATAGATATGGACCCATTAACAGACTTAACAAGTGTCGTAAGACCAAGAACCACACCTTTATTGACAGAATTTACTGATATAGAGGGAAAGATAAGACATATATGGACAACTTTTAGTAATGACCAAGTTGACTTAAACTATTCAAATTATAAAGTATTATTAAAGGTACTAGATATTTTACTTTTTTATGTTGAACATGGTGCTTCTCTTTTAAGACTTGATGCGATTGCTTTTATTTGGAAAGAGATAGGTAGTAGTTGTGTTCATCTTCCTCAAACACATGAATTAATTCAGTTAATGCGTCAAGTAATTCATGAAGTGGCTCCTGAAGTTTTGATTATTACAGAAACGAATGTACCACATAATGAAAACATCTCTTATTTTGGTGAAGGTGACGATGAAGCACAAATGGTTTATAACTTTACATTACCTCCACTTTTAGCATTTTCAATTTTAAAAGGAGATACTACAAAACTTACAGCATGGGCAAAAACATTGACTCTTCCAAGTGATAAGGTTTGTTTTTTTAATTTTACAGCGAGTCATGATGGGGTTGGAGTTCGAGCTGTAAATGATATTTTAGATGAGAAAGAACTTGATTTTTTAGTACAATCATGTGAAGATCATGGGGGATTGGTATCTTATAGAACAGTAGGAGATGAAGGAAAACTACCTTATGAGTTAAATTGTAGTTATATTGATATATTAACTGACCCAAAAGAGAGTGTAGCACTTAGAGTAAAAAGGATGCTTTTATCTCAAGTTGTTGTCTTATCAATGCCAGGAGTTCCAGGTATATATCTACACTCACTTGTTGGTTCTGAAAACTACCATGAAGCTGTCAGAAAAACAAGACGAAATAGAGCTATAAATAGAGAAAAACTTAATTTTGACAATATTAAAGAGGAACTTGACGAAGATGGAAGTTTACGAAAATTACTCTTTACAAAATATAAGCAGTTAATATCTATAAGGATAAATGAAGCAGCATTTAATCCTTTTTCAAAATTTGAATTTTTAGATTTTGGGAAAAATATTTTTGCAGTGAGACAATATGCAGAAGATGAAGATGAATCAATTTTAGCTTTACATAATTTTGCAGACCATGAAGTGGAAGTAGATTTAAAAAAAGTTACAACTGAGACATTAATAGATATAATAGCACATAATATAGGTATAAAAAACAAAGTAAAAATGCAACCATATGATATATTATGGTTAAAAAAACAAAAAAAAGATGAAAAATCATCTAAATAACTACAAAGGACGAAAATGATTAAAAAATGTTTATTCCCAGCAGCAGGATATGGTACAAGATTTTTACCTGCAACAAAAGCGATGCCTAAAGAGATGTTACCAATACTAACAAAACCACTTATTCAATATGGTGTAGAAGAAGCTATGGAAGCTGGATGTGATGTGATGGCGATTATTACAGGTCGTGGAAAAAGAGCAATTACCGATCATTTTGATATATCTTATGAGTTAGAACATCAAATCCAAGGAAGTTCAAAAGAGGAGCTTTTAGGAGATATTAGAGATATTATGGATAAGTGTACATTTACATATACTAGACAAAATGAGATGAAAGGTTTAGGAGATGCTATATACAAAGGAAATGTACTTGTAGGTTTTCAAAATCCATTTGCTGTTATTTTGGCAGATGATTTATGTGTAAATCCAGATGGTGATGGTATTTTAAAACAGATGGTAGATCTTTATTATAAATACAAATGTTGTATTGTAGCAACTATGGAGGTAGCAAATGAAGAGGTTCATAAATATGGTGTTATTGAAGGAAAAGAGATAGAAGAGGGTGTTTTTATGGTATCAAATATGGTAGAAAAACCAGACAATGATAAAGCACCGTCAAATTTAGCAGTAATAGGAAGATATATCTTAACACCTGATATTTTTGATATGATTAAAAATACAAAACCAGGGAAAAATGGTGAGTTACAAATTACAGATGCTTTATGTGAACAAGCAAAAAAAGGGATGGTAATAGCTTATAAGTTTAAAGGAAAAAGATTTGATTGTGGTAGTGTTGATGGTTTTGTAGAAGCTACAAACTATTTTTATGAGCAAGAAAAAAATAACGAGAAAAAGTAGTTAATTATGATTCATTTCACACAAAATTTTAAACAACAACTAACAGCAAATGATAGTAAAAGAATTGATGATGTATTTTTAACTTTGAAAGAGGAAAAAGATTCTGATACAATTGGTTATTATAAGTTATATGAAACTTCAAAGAAAATTTTAAAAGAGACAAAAAAATACAAAAATAATAATAAGTATTTCAAAAATAAAAAGATTGAAAATATTGTTATTGTAGGAATTGGTGGTTCTACTTTAGGGACTAAAGCTGTATATGAACTTTTAAAACTAAAGCAAAAGTCGTATATCAATATAGTTTTTTTAGAAAATGTTGATCCACTAGATATCGCCTCAAAAACAAAAGGTATCAAAAAAACAAATTCACTTTTTATAGTAATATCAAAATCAGGTGGAACTATTGAAACAATCTCTATTTTTAAATATATATTAGAAAAGTTTAAATTAGACTTGAAAAAAGATAGTAAACGATTAATAGCAATAACAGATAAAGACTCTAATTTATCAAAATTAGCGGCAAAAAATAAAATTGAACAATTTAACATACCCTTAAATGTTGGGGGAAGATTTTCAGTATTAAGTGCTGTTGGTGTTGTCCCTTTAGCTCTTGCTGGATTTAAAGTTGAAAAACTACTAAAAGGTTCTCAAGAATTTATCCAATCTTTTTTTAATAAAAAAGAAAATCATCTACTTGAAAAAGGATATTTTTACTTTAAAAATAAAGATAGATATTCTATCAATACACTTTTTAGCTATTCAACATATTTTTCTTATTTTAATGACTGGTATGTTCAACTTTGGGGAGAAAGTTTAGGAAAACTAGATACCTCAAATACCAAAGTAGGACTTACACCTGTTGGACTTGTGGGAAGTATAGATCAACATTCATTTTTACAGCTCATTATTCAAGGTGTTGAAAATAAAACAGTAAGTTTTATACAAATTAAAGATTTTGAGAAAAATGTGAAAATACCAAATATAAATATGGAGTTCTTAGAAAAAACAGATTTTGTAAATGGGTGTAGTTTTGATAAATTATTAAATGAAGAGTGTAATGCTACAGTTGAGAGTTTAATCGATGAAAATATACCAACAGATGTAATAACTTTAAATAAATTTAGTGAAAAGAATATTGGTATTTTAATTAGTTATTATGAGATACTTACTTCAGCAGTAGGAGCTTTTTTAGATATAAATACTTATGATCAGCCAGGTGTTGAATTTGGTAAAAAGAAGTTGGTAAGTAAATTTAAGTAATAAATATATCCTCTAAAAAACTTACGGAACACTTATTGAATATATCCTTATATATAAAATAAAAAGGATTATGATATGAGTTGTTCAACAGGAGGATGTGGTACTACGAATGATATGGGATTTGATCCTAACGACCCAGTAGCAGCAGACATCCATGAAAAAATCAACAATCACCCTTGTTATAGTGAAGGTGCACATCAGCACTATGCTAGAATACATGTAGCAGTTGCACCAGCATGTAATATCCAATGTAATTATTGTAATAGAAAATATGACTGTTCAAATGAGAGTCGACCAGGGGTAACAAGTGGAAAACTTAGCCCAGAAGAAGCAGTAAAAAAAGTACTGTATATAGGTGGTGAGATACAACAACTTTCAGTTGTAGGTATTGCAGGACCAGGAGATGCATTGGCAAATCCTAAAAAAACTTTTGATACTTTTAGAATGCTTCAAGAGAAAGCTCCAGATTTGAAACTATGTTTATCTACAAATGGTTTAAGAATTGCAGATTATATTGATGAGATTGAAAAATACAATGTAGATCATGTAACAGTTACTATAAACACTATTGACCCTACAGGTGAGATAGGTTCACAAATATATCCATGGGTTCATTGGAACCACAAAAAAGTATGGGGTAAAGAGGGTGCAAAAATACTTTTAGAGAAACAACTAGAAGGTATCAAGGCTTTAACGGATAGAGGGATATTAGTAAAAGCTAACTCAGTTTTAATCCCAGGTGTTAATGATAAAGATTTACCAAATGTAGCAAAAAAACTTAAAGAGATGAATGTATTCTTACATAATATTATGCCACTTTTAAGTTCTCCTGAGTTTGGAACAAAATTTGGTTTAGATGGAGTTCCTAGTGCTACAGATCAAGAGCAAATGGCAGCACAAGAAGCCTGTGGTATGGATATGAAACTTATGAAACACTGTAGACAGTGTCGTGCAGATGCTGTTGGACTTATAGGTGAAGATAGAGGAGATGAGTTTGGAAAAGAGATGTTTGCTGCATTGAGTTTTGAAGAATTAGAGAAAAAGTACAATATCTCTGCACGTGCTCAAAAACATGAGGCAATTGAAAATTGGAGAACACAATTAGAAGCTGCAAATGAAAGAATTAAACTTGAAACTGCATCAAAACTAGAACTTAGTTCAACAGGTGAAACAAAACTTGTGGCGGTTACTACTGCTGGAGAGGGTATGATAAATATGCACTTTGGATCAGCACAAGAGTTTTTAGTATATGAAGCAGGAGACAAAGCTATTAAGTTTGTTATGCATAGAAAACTTGAAAGCTCATATTGTAGTGGTCCTGAAAATTGTGATGGAACAAACCCAATTGAAGAGATAAAATATACACTAAAAGATTGTGATCTATTATTAACAGAAAAGATAGGAGATTGTCCTATGTCTGAATTGCAATCAATTAATTTAATTGCTGATGAATCATATGCAAACATGCCTGTTGAAAAATCTGTTTTTGAAGCAGTAAAAAAACACTTCCATACAAATACACAAGAACATGAATTAGGGTAATCCCTAATTCTTCTTTTAAAAGTTATCTAAAAACTTGACCACTCATCATTATTATTACTACTTTCTTTTACTATTGTTTTTGGCTTGAGAGTATTATTTTGGTGATGATCTACTTTTTGATGTACTTTGTTTTCATGTACAGGTGCATTTAATTTACAGTTTTCAACTTTTAGTTGATTTAAGGTATCAAAGATATGCGAAATATCTTGCTCTACTTGATTTGAATATTTTACTAACTGTTGATTTGTTTCACCTTTAGCATTATGATCTAAGTAGCTTTGAACGCTGTTGTGATATCTAGTATGTATCTCTTTTAGAGATGACCAAGTTGCTGTTTTTGTAAATGGTGTATTGTTGTTTTCTTCCAATGTTATCCATTTACCAATATTACATTCTGTAGGTTTTTGAACACTCCATGTTTTCTTTTCATCAAGTGATTTAAAGTAATCTCTTTTAAAAATAACATGGTCAAAAAATAGATCATTTAACTCATACACTAATCCAACATCACAAATTTGTCCAATTGTATTTTCATCATATTTGGCATTTGCAGCTACATCTGTAAGATCTTCAGATAATTTTTTTACACCTTTAGCAAGTTCTGCAATATCTGTTGCATTTGAAGCATTTTGTTGTGTGGCTTTATCAAGAGTACTTACAGCGTCATTAATTTGAACTATACCTGATTCTTGTTCTTTTGATGCAGTTGTTACATTATCTACAATAATTTTAGTATCTGTAATAATAGTATTTAAAGATTCATAACCTGAAATCATTTTTGTAGCTATATCTTTACCTTCATTTGCTTTATTTGTAGCACTTTGTACCATCTCTTTAATTTCATTGGCTGCATCTGCACTTCTTGAAGCTAGGTTTCTTACCTCTTGTGCAACAACAGCAAATCCTTTTCCAGCTTCACCAGCAGTTGCGGCTTCCACAGCAGCATTTAGTGAGAGAATATTTGTTTGGAATGCTATTTGATCAATAACACTAATAGCTTCATTAATAGCATTAACCTGAGAATCAATTTGCGACATTGATTCAGCAGTTTTATTTGCAAGTTCTTGCCCTGTTGTGGCTGAGTTAGTTAACTCATTTGCTATTGATGACATTTTAACAATATTTGCACTATTTGTTTTAATACTACTAGTAATCTCTTCTAAAGCTGCTGCTGTTTCCTCTAGTGAGGCTGCTTGTTCATTAGCTGCTGTTGATAATTCTGTTGAAGAGTTTGTAAGAGATACAATGTCGTTTGATAATTCATCACCACTTTTTTGAATCATAGCAAATATCTCAGATACATTGTTTCCTATTGCTTTTGTTTGAGTTATAACAGTACCAATCTCTCCACCTACATTTTCAATTGTTAGTTTATGTGAAAAGTTAGCTTTACCAAATTGCATTAATGCCTCATTTATAGTTATAAGTTGAACTTGCATAGTTCCAATCATACTATTTAATACATCTTTTAAGTCATTAATATTTTTACTATTTGCACTCCCTTTTACTTTATATACAAAGAATCCGCTACCAACTCTATCTACAATCTCTTTAATTTCATCAATTACTACTTGATCTTTTTGTAACCCTTTTTGTATTGAATCCATATATTGGTTAAAAAGTTGAGAAGCTTCACCTATCTCATCTTTTGAAGAGATTGACAATCTTGTAGTAATATCATTTGAAGTTAAAAGTTTATTAAATCCAATTTTTAAATTAGACAAAGGAGTAATTACACTTTTAATAATAGCAAAATATAAAAGAATTAAAGCAATAGATAATAATAAAATTGTAATAATTATAAAAGATACCATTAAATTTGTTACATTTTGATTCGCTTCATTCTTCATAGTTATAACTTCTTGTTCTATATCATCTACATATACACCAGTTCCAATTATCCAATTCCATTCTTTAAAGTATGAAACATAAGATATTTTGTTTTGTGGTTTTTCAAATCCTGGTTTTGCCCATTGATAATCAATGTAACCACTCCCTTTCGTTTTTGCAACTTCTGTCATCTCTACAAAAAGTTGTTTTCCATTTGGATCTTTTACATTTGCTACATTTGTATTGTCCAAAGAAGGTTTAATAGGATGCATAATCATTTTTGGTTCAGTATCATTTATCCAAAAGTAATTTTTCCCTTCTTTCCCATATCTCATTTTTGCAATAGTTTTTAAAGCTTCTTTTTGCATATTTTGAGTGACATTGTCAATATATTCTCCTGTTCCTATAACCCAATTAAATGGTGTAAAGGTAAAGATATAAGAAACTTTATCTTGAGGTGCTTCAAACCCTGGTTTTGGCCACTGATAATCTACAAAACCTTTTGAACTTTTTTTAGAAAGATTTACCATCTCAATAAAAAATTTCTTTCCAGTAGGGTCTTTCATATCAGATAAGTTTTTTCCATCTAAAGAAGGTTTAATAGGATGCATAATCATTTTTGCATCAGTATCATTTATCCAAAAGTATCCACTTTTACCATATCGGCTATTTTTTACAATATCCATTAGTTCATTTTGTATTGTTTTACTATTTTTGTGTTTACGGTAATATTGTTTTAGAATATTTTCTAGCATTTGTGCTTGAGTGACAAGTTTTTCTTGCACTTCTATTTTGACTTTTTCTTTTGATGTTCTTTCATAAAAAGATTCTATTGTTTTAAGAACAATATCAACATTTGATTTGATTTCATCTTCTTTTGCTTGAAATGATTTTTCTTTGAAAAGTTGTGCATCATTTGTAGAAGTCTTTTTAATATCATAAATACTAAGACTTACTAAGATAGTTGACATAGTTAAGACAATAACAGCAATTGCAATTGTGAGTTTCCACTTTATTGATAGGGTGTTTTTCATAAAGACTCTTTCTCTTTTTATTTTATTATATAAGAAATAAATAGCAAAGAAGTAGCATAACTAAATATAATAATCATATTATTTTAAACCTATAAACTTAATTTAAAATAAAAGTTAAAAAGTTAATGGAATAATACTTGCATAAATAATATTATATAAAGGTTAATATTATGGCAATTATAAATGACACAACATTAAGAGATGGTGAGCAAGCTCCTTATGTATCTTTTACTCTTGAAGAAAAACTTCAAATAGCACAACTCCTTTATGAAACAGGTGCTGATGAACTTGAGGTTGGAATTCCTGCTATGGGAACAAAAGAGCAAGAGGAGTTAAAAGAGATATTACAGTTAAATCTTCCTATTCAAATTATGAGTTGGAATAGAGCTACAATGGAAGATTTAGAAGCTTCAATATCTTGTGGTGTAAAAGCTGTTGATTTATCTATTCCTGTGTCACAAATACTTATAGATGTAAAATATAAAAACAATATTGATAAAATGTTCAAAAATCTTGAAGAGGTTATTTTAGCTGCAAAAAAAGAGAATCTTTTCGTTTGTATTGGTGGTGAAGATGCCAGTAGGGCTGATAATGAACTTTTAAAAGAAATCATGAGTTTTGGAAAGTCTTTAGGGGCTGATAGATTTAGATATTGTGATACAGTAGGTGTTTTAACGCCACACAAAACATATGAAAATATATCATATCTTAGTGGGTTAGATTTGCTTGATATTGAGATGCATACACACAATGACTTCGGAATGGCAACTGCAAATAGTATAGCAGGTATTGAAGCTGGAGCAACAAGTGCAAATACAACTGTAATAGGACTAGGGGAGCGTGCTGGGAATGCTTCTTTTGAACAAGTGTTGATGAGTTTAACTCACCAATTTGATGAACCTCGAATTATAAATTCGAAAAAACTCAAAGAGTTAGTTAAAAAAGTATCTCGTGCAGCGAATAGAAAAATATGCCATAATACACCAATAATAGGAAAACATATTTTTTCTCATGAGTCAGGAATTCATGTAGATGGAATGATTAAAACAAAAAATGCCTATGAAGCATTTGATCCTAGTGTTGTAGGATTAAATAGATATTTCCCAATTGGAAAGCATAGTGGAAGTGCAACACTTTTATATCATCTTCAAGCAATTGGAATCACCCCTTCTAAAGAGAAAATAAAAGCAATTTTGCCAAAAGTACGAGAGATAGTTACAAATAGAAAAAAAGTGTTAAATCCTCAAGAATTAAAAGAGTTATACTTATGTTCATAGGTTGGATTAGAAAAGATACTTTTCAAAATGATTTGGAAATATTATCACAAAAACTTACTATAGATAAAAATTTAGTATCAAAAACAGTACAAGAAGATCAAAGTTTATCTTTTGGTGCATACAATAAAAATGGAGAGTTAGAAGCTATTGTTACAGCCTATACTTTTCAAAACTCAATTTTGATAAATAATCTTTTTTATACAAAAGAGATAGAAAAAGATATTATAAAAAGATTATTTATGATTCTTTTAAAAAATAGTATTCAAGAGAAAAAAACAATACTATTTATGTGCAATAAGTCTGAAGAGAGCATCCTTATAGATTTAGGATTTAAAAAATATGCAAACTTTAAAAAAGCTGTTCATAGTGGACAAGCAGTTGCTTTTAATTTTTCAAATGCCACTTCAAAAAGTATTAGTAATGCTAATTATATCCCAACAGTTACAAAATTGGATAAAGATACTTTTAAAGAAAATAGGGTGGATTATATATTAAAAGTTGTAGCAAAACAATCTTCATTGATGCTTTCAACTGAGTTTGGATTTCAACACTCTTATGCTTTAAGCAAAGATATTATTAAAATTTCGCCATGGATTATGGTTGATGAAGCATTTACTGATGCAGAAAAACTTATACGAGGTGTTTTATATCACCGAGGTTTAAAAACAATAGTTTCTTTTATACCATCTAGTAGGAAAGAGATAGTAGATCTTTATAAATCTTATAAATTTGAATTGGTTGAAGATTTTGGTTTAATGTATATCAATAAAAAACCAAATTTCAATCTTGATTCAATTTATGGATTTTAAATTTAAAAAAAGGGAAAAATAATGGCATTAACAGAAGAACAAAAAGAGATAAAAAAACAGTTTGCAGGCTATAAAAGAAAAGTGACAGAGGTCGCTGGAGAGATTCATGATATAGTTGAAGATACTATTTGGACTGATTATGTTAGATTACCAGAATTAAGTGCTAAAATAGCTGTTTTAATGGATGAATTAAATGCATTTAAAGCACAACATGATTTTTTAAAATAGTGTATAATTATGGAAGATAAAACTTTAAAAATTATTTGTGAATGTGGAAACAAGAATGTTGCCCAAGCAGTAGAGATATTTAAAGAAACTGATCTTCCATATAAAAAAGCAAAAAAATTAGTCACAGAGTGCAATAAAACATGTTGTAGAAGACCACTAATGGCTTTGTATAATATGATAGAGTTTGGAAATATTGATTATGAAGAGATTGATTTTTTAATTGATCAGATGAATGAAAGGTAAAATAATATGGAAAATTTATTAGATGATTTTGTACGATGGCTAAAGTCAAATAGTCTTTGTTCAAATATACCTACAGACAAAGAACAATTAAAAAATTTATCTATACTTGATTTAAGTAAAAAAAAACTTAGAGAACTACCTTCTTCCATAGAAGCTTTAGAAAATTTACAAATATTAAAACTATCTAGTAATAGATTGAAAAAACTACCCAATGAGATAGGTAAATTAAAAAAATTAAAAAACTTACAATGTGAAAATAATCTTTTAGAAGAGTTGCCTTCATCAATAGGAGATTTAAGTTCATTGTTGGTATTAAATATTAATGGTAATAGATTAAGAAATTTACCAGAAGAATTTTATAATCTTACAAAACTTACAAGAGTTACAATTGCTGCAAATTCATTAGAATATCTTTCTGAAAAACTAGCAAATTTGAGTAAATTATTGTATTTCTCGTTGGATACAAATTGTTTAAAAGAATTACCAGATGTTTTTAATACTATGAATTCTTTGTATTATTTAGATATCTCTTACAATGAGTTTAAAGTATTGCCTGATTCTATTGGTGATATAGATGAACTTGAAACATTGCTTTTAGAGGGAAATGAGATTGAAAATTTACCATCTTTAGAATCTCATGATATGTTAATGAGATTAAATCTCAATGATAATAATATTAGTGAATTAAACTTTGATATAAGTTGTTTAGAAGATTTACAAATATTAACACTTGACAATAATAATTTAGAATATCTACCAAATGATATTTGTAAACTCAAAAACCTCAATCATTTAAGTGTTTCTGCAAATAAGTTACAAGAGTTACCTGAATGTATAGGAGAATTAGAAAACCTTTTAGAGTTAGATATAGAAGAAAACAATATTTCATCTTTCCCTCAAAGTTTTAGCTGTTTAAATAAATTAAAAAATCTCTATATTGATAACAATAAAAATTTAGAAAAACCAACTTTAGATTCTTTAGAGTTTTGTGATATTTAAACTATATAGTATTACTCTTTGGGTAGTATAATCGTAAATACTGCACCAAGATATTCTTTCTCATTTACTTTAAATAGCTGATTATTTACCTCTATTTGACCATTCATACCTTCAACAACCATACTATATGTCATATGAAGACCAAGACCTGTTCCTGTTTTTTTATCTTTTGTAGTAAAATATGGTTCAAATATCTTTTCTAAAAGGGTGTCATTTATCCCTCCACCACTATCTTGAAAACTTATAAAGACTTTATTGTCTTGAATTTTAGAGCTTATTTTGAGAAATCGTTCATCCTCTTTACAAGTATCTAATACATCTTTTGCATTGTTGAAAATATTCATATAACATTGAATAAGTTCATTTGGATAAGAGTTAAGAGTTATATCTTTACCTAAATCATACATCATCTGGATATTATGGTTTTTTATTGATGAATCTACTAGTTTGATAAAACTATTTATATTTTCTTCTAAATCAAAATTTAGTTTTATCCTATCTCCTTTGATAAAATTTCTAAAGTCATCAATTGTTTTGGAGAGATATTGTGCATTGTCATTTATAAGGTCACAAGTATTATTGAAAAAATCATCATCTAAAGTATCAAATTCTTTTTTCATTTTCATTCCTGTTGCACCAGTTGAGATGATTGAAAGTGGTTGTCTCCATTGGTGAGCTATATTTCCTATCATTTCACCCATTGAAGCCATCTTCTCAGATTTAAACAGTTGTTTTTGAGTTTTGATATTTTTTTCAACTTCTTTTTTTACTTCTTGTTCTAAATTAGTGTTTAATAGTTGTAATTCATAATCATTCTCTTCTAATTCTCTATTTTGTCTCTCTAATTCCATTGTTTTTTCGTACACTTTTTCTTCTAAACTTTTATTGAGAACTAAAAGTTGTTGTTCATTATTTTTTATATACTCCAACATTGAATTTACCTCTTTAGAGAGTTGTCCTATTTCATCTATTCTTGTTGTATCAACTTTTATATCTCTTTTCCCTTTTGTTATTTGTTTTGTAATTGAGATTAAATTATAGAGGTTTTTTGTAAGGTTTATTGACAAAATATAAGCAATAATAATTCCTAAAACAATTGTAAGTAGAGTATAAAAAATACCATTAAATGTTATCTCTTCTAAAATTTCGGTATTACTTTCTAAAGAGAGTGCAACTCTTGCCCAACCTATGTGTTGAGACTGTCTTAAAATTGGTATAGCAATATCTATCATATTTTGGCTATCAACAAGTATTGTTGTTACAGGTTTTGATTTTAATAAAGAGATGCTTTTTTTATCACTAAGATATTTGTTGAAGTTTTCTTTATGTGTATGTGCTAAAACTTTCCCAGATGTATCGAAAATCATTGCATAATTCAAATTTGGAAATTGTACGATGGATTGTACAATCTCATTAAGTCCTACATAGTCGTTTGCCAAAACCCAAGAGGTTGCATTTTTTGAGAGAGTTGTGGTTAAGCTAATAACTTGGGTAAGACTTTGTTCATGTAAAAATTTTTTTTGATTGTTGTTAAGTTCTATTATGAATAGTGTCATAAAAAGTACATTTGTAATCACAATAGCAATCATAAATTGTCTTTTAAGAGTTTTTGCAAAAAAGTTATTAATAGTTTGTATCATTTTGCTCCACCTATTTCTCGTACTTCTTTTTCAAAAATCTTTAAGAACTCTTTTACTGGTTTGTATGTTTTATCATCTGCTTTTTCAAACTTACTAAGTTCCATCGGTTTTAATATCTCTTGTCCCTCTTTTGTAGTATGCAAATTAAAAAGTAAAAAAGCTATTTGATCAATAAGTTCCTGCGGAATTGTAGTTTTTGCAACTAAAGCATTATTTGGAAGGCTTGGTGTTTCCCACTTGATTTGAAGTTTGTTTGCTATTTTAGGTCTCTCTTTTTTAAAAGCTTCCCAAGGTGGTGGCCAAGTTGCAGCAGCAACAGATTTTTTAAGATAAAGATTCATAATAGAAGATTCCTGAGAACCTACAAAACTATTTTTTATATCTTTTTTTATATCAATACCTTGTGTATATAAAAAGTATTGAGGTAGCATTGTAGCTGCTAAGGCAGTTTGTGCAGGATAACTCACTGTTTTCCCTTTTAAATCTTCAACAGTTTTAATTTTTCCATCTTTTCTTACTAAAATTATACCCTTAAAGTTTTGGTCATCTCCCATTTTCCCAAAAATCTTATATCCGTGTTGTAAAGATTCGATAGTTTGATAAGGGTTTGGTAAAGAGAAGTCAAAATATCCTGAAAAAAGTTTTTTATTGTATGCTGCATAGTTACGAGAAGCTTCAAGTTTTAAATATATTGTTGGTATATTTTGATTAATATAATCAACTAATGGTTGATACACTTCAAATAATTTTTTTGGATTATGAAGAGGATGAACTCCTAATATATAAGTTTGTTTTGTGAATATAGGTTTTTCTGTGTATGTGGGTGTGTATTTTTCATCTTCATTTTTTGTACAACCACTAAAAGATAAGATGATTAAAACAAATAAAGAGATTAAGAAGTAATTAGAATGCTTTTTCATTGTATATCTTTCATTTTATATTATAAGCATTTTATCTAAATAATACTTTTGTTAATAGTCAAATAAAAGTTTAGAACACATTATCTATTTTATTTATTTAAAGATTGTTTTATTGTATCAAGATTATTAAAAGAATTTAAATCCATATGACGCAACTCACAACTCATTTCAAATGAGTTAAGTTCTTTATTTAATAAATCAAGATTTATATCTATGTGTGTATCATTTAAAAGAATAAAATCTGAACCTTGAAATCTAAATATCTCTTTTGCAACATAATGTTTTTTTATTAATTGTGTTATATGAATAAGTAGTTCATCCCCTTTTTTCCAGCCAAATTTTTCATTGTACTGTGAAAAATTATGGATAAGAATAAGGTTTAAACATCTATTTTTATGAGAATCTTGTTTCAAGATAAGGTCTAAATAGTTTTCATTTGAAAGGTTCGTTAATCCATCTTTAAAAAAGTATGAAAATCGTTCTATTTCTATTGGTGTTTTGGGTAATTGTGTTGCTTGAAGATTAGTTTCTAGAGTCACATTTTTTAATGCTTTAATAGCTACTGTAACTATATTAGGGTCAAATAAAGTTCCAGAATCTTTTTTTAATTCATTGAGTGCTTCTTCTACAGTTTTTGTTTTGTTGTATACTCTTGTTGATGTCATAGCATCAAAAGAATCAGCGATAGCAAGAATTGAAGCTAAAACAGGGATCTGTTCACCTTGTAAACCTTTTGGATATCCACTTCCATCATATCTTTCGTGATGTGTTAATATAATTTTTGAAAAATCTTTAAACATAGGTATTTTTGCTATTACATCATATCCAATAGAGGCATGACTTTTAATGATATGAAACTCTTGTTCTGTGAGTTTTCCAGGTTTTAAAAGGATAGAGTCTGGAATGGCAACTTTACCAATATCATGTAATAATCCTATTTGTTCCAATACCTTTATATCTTCAGAACTAAATTGCATCTCTTTTGCAATAGAAACCGCATATTTTGAGACTCTTCGTGAATGACCTGCTGTATAAAAATCTCGTTTTTCTATTAAGTCTACCAGCGAAACAATAGTTTGCAGATAGTTATCGACTTTTTCTAGCTCTTTTTTGAGCAGTTCTTTTTTATAATTATACATTATTTTTTCCAAAGCTCTAGAAAAAAGAATAGATAGTATTAAAAAAACGATAGTAGCAAGTATCGCATAGAATAAAAGAGTGTAAAATTTTTTTTGATATCGTGTTATTAACTCATGTTGTTTCTTTTTAATGATAACTGTTAATTTATCTAAATTAAATCCTGTTCCTACAATCCAATTCTTATTTTTTATTTTTACAAGGTATGAGATTTTGGAATATATTTCGGAGTTTTTTTGATGTGAATATTCTAAATAGGTACTCTTTTTTGTAGAATTGACAAATGATGTAAGTTTTGGAATGATTTGTTTGTCATGGTATTGGCTATCTTCCTTTTTTCTTTTTGATAATAGTACTTTCTTCTTAGTATCTACTACAAAAAGATGTTCATTATTAAGGTATTCAAATAAACTAAGTTTTTTTAACAGCTCATTTTTTAGATTATTTTCAAAATCCTCTTTAAAAATTGCAGTTGTGATGATAAGGTTATAGGGTTCAAACTTTTTGACAATACCAAATTTTTTGAACAACCTTGAGGTATCGTTTGGTTTATAATAATCCCAAGTTAAAAATCCCTCTTGTCTTGTTTTTGCTATTTGTATTGCTTCTCGTACAGGATACTTTCCTGTACTGTCTTGTCTATTAAGTACCAATGTTCCTTCGAGTTTTTTAAATATGGGATGTAAAATATTTATCCCATCCATTGTATGTATAGAAAAGTAACCTGTCCCTTCATTAAATCGGATAGGTTCTATTGCATATCTTATTTGAGATATAATCTCTTTTTTTGACAATCTATTTTTATTTTTATTATAAATATTTTGGATTATGTTGTGAACTTCATTTATCCTATTGTGTAATTCTTGTTTGAGTTTTATTTCGGAATTCTCAAGTTCTTTTTGTATATATCTATTTATCACATCAATATGGAGTTTAATGCGTGCTTTATTTAAATCAATATACTCTTTTTCAATTTGTAATGTCTCTTTTTTTAAGTCATTATTATGTTGAATAGAGATATATGAGGTAATAGATACAATTAATACAATCATAAGTAAAGAGGGGAGATATTTTATTGCTTGAAGTATAGTTTTTTCTTTTATTACAGAATCCATCATAATCCTTTAATATTTATATTTTACACAAAATAATATTAAAAGAAACAATATAAATAAAAGTAATAATAAAATTTTTTACAATGGTAACTAAAAGATAACTCAAAGTGTAGAGTAAGTGCTAATTATAATATAAATTTATATCTTTTAGTTAGCCTTTTATTTCTATAGTATGATTTGCACCTTTATAATTCACCTCCTAGAGTAAAATAAAACTTTAGTATTCAAAACTAAAGTTTCGAAAATTATAAATTAAAAGAGATAAAAAAAAGTTTAATAATTAGCACTAATTATAGTCAAGTGCTAATAATTCTAGCACTTAAACTTGACAAGTGCTAAATATATTTGTTATAATCTTTTTGAAGTTGAAGTTATTTCAACTTAATTAATTTAAATAAAAAGGAGTATCTATGTTATTAACAAGATTTGACCCATTTAGAGAGTTTGCGACTATGCAAAATGTATTTAGTGATTATCCAATAAAATCAAAGGTTGGTGAGACATCTATTAGTGCCTTTACTCCAATAGTCAATACAAGAGAGGGTGAGTTTGCATATCATATTGATGTTGATTTACCAGGTGTAAAAAAAGAGGATATAAATATTGATATAAATGATAATAAACTCACTATTAGTGGAGAAAGAAACTCTAAAGAAGAGATAAAAGAGGAAGATTATTATAAAGTTGAAACTTCATTTGGTAAGTTTCACAGAATGTTTTCTCTTCCAGAGAATGTAGATGTTGAAAATATTACAGCTTCTACTGATAATGGTGTGTTAGAAGTGGTAATCCCAAAAGTAGAAAAGAGTACAAATAATAAAAAAATAGAAGTAAAATAAAGGGAAATGATGAAAAATGTAATCGCAAATTTAAAGCATCATAGGGGTGAATTATTTGCAATAGTATCAATACAAATAGCTACATTGGTAGGTTGTTATATATTCATTCCTAAGTTATTAAATTAAAAAAACTGAGGATAGCGTAAAATACCTATCCTCTTTAATCTAATAGATTTCAAGGTATAATATACCATTCAAATTATATATTTCAAGGTGTTTTTTATGTCAATTTTTGCTTTACAATCAATAGCAGGGGGATTTTTAGATGAAGATTTAAATAATTTCAATAAAAATTTCGATGATTGGTGTGTTCAATTTGAAAGTTATGATGATGCAATGATAATATTACAAACTCTTGAAAATCAAAAATCTATAGTTGTTGTAGAAATTACCCCATTAAGTTACCCAAAGTATTTTTTTTCGTCTTTACAAGGTACTGTTTATTTAACACGACAAATTGGAAACAAAATTATTTGTACGGTAGAACCATTTATGGGATCTAGCTTTAAAATAGCAGTATGTGATATAAAAACAGGAAAAGTAAAATTTACAAGTACAAACTATAAAACTGTTACAAGTGTTGAAGCTGCTTTTAGCAATTTTAGTGAGTAGATAAGGCTTAACAAAAGACTACAAATACAGAGATGAGTTTTATGATGAACAGCTACACTTCAAAGCTTTAAACTCTTTGTTCACTTGTGTATAATGTTCAAATTTTTTATGCTCATCATAAGGATTATGAGCAATTTTTAGTAAGTCGTTTACTAAAGTATAATCTCCATTTTGGGCTTGTTCTATAGCATCTTGAAGCATATAGTTTCTAAGTATATATTTGGGATTGACTGTTTTCATTTTGGCTAATCTCTCCACTTTTGAAACTTCCTCTTTTTCTAATCTTTTCATATACAGCTCTAACCAAGCTTTCATTTGATGGGTATCAATAAGAGAAAAATCTTCACAGCTAATATTCCAAAAAAATGAAGTATAGTCTATGCTTTCACTTTGCATTGCACTAAATAATCTTAATATTAAACTTGTATCATCTATGCTTTGGTTATATAACCCAAGTTTGCTTTTCATAATCTCAAAATATCTTTTTTTGAATCTACCTATAAAAGTATCACAGTAACTATTCATCAGTTTTTCATCTGCTATTGGAGATAGAACTTTTGCTAAAACTGTTAAATTCCATTGTGCTATAAAAGGTTGGTTTTCAAAGCTATATCTTCCCTCATGGTCAGATAAATTACAGATAAATTCTTTGTCAAATTCTTCCATCATAGCATATGGTCCATAGTCTATTGTAAGACCTTCGATACTCATATTATCAGTATTCATCACCCCATGCATAAAACCAACACTTTGCCATAAAGCTATCATCTCTAAGGTTCTATCAACAATTGCAAAATAGAGTTCTTCATATTTATTAGAAAGGGTTTTTAAGTTTGGATAACTCTCTTCTATAACAAAATTTGCCAATTGGGTGAGATTATTTTTTTTATTTTCACCTAGATAGGCATACTCAAAACTTCCAAAGCGTATCCATGAGGTTGAAGCTCGTAATACTATGGCACCTTGTTCAGATTCATACTCTCTTAATACTTTAGTATCTGAAGTTATCATAGCTACAGCTCTTGTAGTTGGAATACCAAGACCATACATAGCTTCACTTAAAAGGTATTCTCTTATAGTTGAGCGTAAAACTGCTCTTCCATCACCATTTCTGGAATATGGTGTTAGTCCTGCACCTTTGAGTTGCAAGTTAAAATTTTTTGTTTTCCCTAAGTTAATAGCTCTTCCATCACCTAGATTTGGAACAAAATATCCAAATTGATGTCCTGAATATGCTTTTGAATAAGGAATTGAACCTTCTACTTGATATTCACCATTTAAAAATTTTAAAAATTGTTCAGAATCAATATTTTTTTCACTCAATCCAAGTTGTTTTGCAAAGATTGTATTAATGCTTACAATCTTTGGGTTTTTTAGTGGTGTGACTTGAAGTTTTGAATAAAAAGTTTTATCAAGTTTATCTAAAATATTACAATGAAGTTGTATGTTATCCATTGAGTTAGTTATTTTCCTCTTGGTACTGTTCATAGAAATCAGTAAGTAGATAGTTTATAATTGATTCATAAATATCTAGTTGTATCTCTTTTGTATCTGAATCAAAAAGGTCATCTTTGTAATAAGTAATACTCATATTTTCAACATTTTTATCTCGTGCAGGTACAGTATCTTCTACAATAAACATACTAATATGCATAATATAGTTAGATTTTGTTTTTATACCTTGAATTTTGACTATAAAATTAGAAAAGTTTTCTGTTTCTGTTTTAATACCTAGTTTTTCTAGAGTATATTTAACATCATGTTTTATTTTTTTTAGATTTTCTTTGGTAGTGAGTTTACTTTTATCAATGACTTTAAGATTTACATCTTTTACACCCTCTAATGAAAAAGGGGAAATTGCAAATGAATTTATTAAAAAAAATAGTGTTATAAGGAATATTTTTTTCATAAGTTCCCTTTATAGTTAGAATCTATTTTTTCCAAAATAGTTAAAAATTTTTTTGTTGATTTGTAACCGTAAGAGTTATCTATAGTTGTTTCTTTTTTAGAATCTATAAAAAATACAGTGGGAACTACCTTTGCTACAAATTTATTTATAGGGTATTGTGCTTCATCTCTATTGAGTATAACGGGTACAAAGTTTTCTGCTACAAATTTTTTGATAATGTTTTTACTGAGTGTTTGTTTCTCAAGTTTTTCACACCATGGACAAGTGTTTGTTACAACAACTAACATCATAGGTTTATTTGTTTGTAGTGATTTTTCTTTTGCTTCTTTATAATTTGTAAAATAGTTGTTTTTTTTTGCAAAACTATCCATTGAAGCAAAACTCAATGTAAAAAGCAAAGAAGTTAGTATCAGATGTTTAATCATAATCTATCCTTAAGTAAGATATGAAAGATTATCAAAACTAATTTAAAGTTTATTTAATATAAACTTGTAATATAAAATATTTTAATAGTAGAACTTTGTAAAATTTGCTAAAATGGGAGGGTAGTTATGAAAACATTATGTATTATAAGACATGCAAAATCAAGTTGGAAAGATATCGCATTGGATGATTTTGATAGACCTTTAACTCAAAAAGGGAAAGATGATGCTTTATTTATGGCAAAAAAATTGTCAGATATGGATATTTCTCCAAATATAATTATATCAAGCCCCTCCAAAAGAGCTGAGTCTACTGTAAATATAATGAAAACCCAATGGCAATATGATAAAGAGATAGAATACAATAAAAAAATCTATGATTCTAATATGATAAATTTAAAAAATATCATTAAAAATTTAAACTCTAATTTTGAAACTGCTTTTTTGGTTGGACATAATCCTGGTTTAAATATGTTGGCAGAGGATTTATGCGACTTTTTAAAAAATATAGCTACTACAGGTATTGTTATAATAAATTTTGATTGTAATAGATGGGATGAAATATCTAACGATAATAGTACTTTAATAAAGTATATTTATCCCAAAAAATACAAATAATAAAACTATGACTTAACTATCTTAAAGTAGATATTTTGTAGAATTAAATAAAAGGATTTATTAATGAGATTGATTTTAGCTATTTTACTACCTTGGTTAAATTTTTTTACGATTGGGAAACCCATATCTGGGATTATTTGTTTAATTCTTCAAATTACACTTATTGGTTGGTTGCCAGCGGCAATTTGGTCTGTTTACTCATTAAGTCAATATAATACTGATAAAAAAATCAAAAATGCTTTAGGTAAATAATTAATTTTACTTATGGTAAAATCCTTAAAAATTAAATTTAGGGATAGTGTTGAGATTAAAAATATTTATAATTATATTTTTCATAATTACTTATAGCATATTTTTTCATGTAACTACACAAAATAAAAATACAAGATTAGATTTGATTTTGAAAAATCATGTAAATCTTTTAAAAACTCATTATAAAATTACAATTGATTACTTTAAAACAGATGCGAAACTTATACAAAAAAAACTTTTAAACAATAAAAGAGTTGTTACTATTTTACAAAAAGCACAAAAAGCAACACCTAAAGAAAGAGAAATATTAAGAAAAAAACTTTATGATATTTTAGTTATTGAGTTTGAAGCAAATCAAAAACGAGGTATAAATCAACTACATATAGTACTACCTAATAATATTTCATTTTTAAGAATGCATAAACCAAACAAATTTGGCGATAATTTAACAGATATTCGATATACCTTTAATTATGCAAATAAAATGAAAAAGAGTATATATGGTTTTGAACAAGGACGCTCAACTCATGCTTTTCGCTATACATTCCCTTTTATTTACAATAATGAACATCTTGGTGCTATAGATATATCTTTATCTTCTGATGCTTTACAAGAAAAGTTACATAATATTAATAATATACATTCACATTTTTTAGTGGATAAAAATATTTTTAATCAAAAAGTTTGGGAAAAGAACAATCTTTCATCTAGCTATATTCAAAGTATAGAACACAACAACTATATGTTTGCACTGAATACACTGCATAATAAAGAAAGACTAAAAAATAGTAAACAAAATATAATAGCTCCATTAGAAAAAGAGATTGATAAAAAAATTGCCTCTTATAAACCTTTTGTTGTGTATAAGAGGTATGAAAATAATGTTAATGTAGTGACATTTTTACCTATAAATAATGTTCAAAAAAAACAAGCTGTTGCATATTTAGTATCTTATGATAAAGATGAATATATCTATGATATTTATAAAAACTATTTCCTTATTAATGGGATATTATTTTTTGGAATGGTATTTTTGTTTTATTTTATTTATAAAAATTTAAATTATAAAAACGAGCTTGTTCAAGAAGTTTCAAATAAAACAAAAGATCTACAACATCTAAGTGAAGACTTAAAAGATTTAAATGAAAATTTGGAACAAAAAATTGTCATTGAAGTTGAAAAAAGTAAATCTATGGAAAAGAAATTATTTCAATCTGAAAAAATGGCTTCAATGGGTGAAATGATAGGAAATATAGCACATCAGTGGAGACAACCATTATCTGTAATATCAACAGGTGCATCAGGTATGAAAATGCAAAAAGAATATGGTGTATTGGATGATAAAATGTTTAACAAAACATGTGATGATATTAATAAAAATGCACAATATCTTTCTAAAACTATTGATGATTTTCGTAATTATATTAAGGGTGATAGACAAAAAGTGGTTTTTAATTTAAAAAAAGATATTGAAAGCTTTTTAAATTTAGTAGAGGGTTCTATTAAAAAATACAATATCAATATGATATTAGATTTAGATGAAAATATTGAAATAGATGGATATGAAAATGAATTAACACAATGTTTTATAAATATTTTTAATAATGCAAAAGATATATTAAATGAAAAAGTACACAGTGATGAAAGGTATCTATTTATAACAACAGAACAATCTTTACATAATGTACTTATAAAAATAAAAGATAATGGTGGAGGAATTAATGAAGAGATTTTACCTAAAATATTTGAACCTTACTTTACAACAAAACATCAGTCTCAAGGTACAGGACTAGGGCTTCATATGACTTATAGTTTAATTGTAACGGGGATGAGTGGTACAATAGACGCAAAAAATATCTGTTTTGATTATAATGGAGAAAATTATAATGGTGCAGAAATTACTATCTCTCTTCCTATAAAATAAGTTCCTTTTGTGTACAATCTAAATAGTGAGAATAAAGGGTGTATATTTTGGATGAAAAACGCAAATTACTTTTAGAAGTATTTGGACATAAAAACTTTCGACCTTTTCAAGAAGAGGCAGTTAATAGTTTATTAAATAATAAAGACTTGCTTACTATTATTCCAACAGGTGCTGGAAAATCACTTTGTTATCAACTTCCTGCTTTGTTAAAAGAGGGTGTTTGTGTTGTAATCTCTCCTTTAATTGCATTGATGCAAGATCAAGTAACTGCACTAAAAGCAAATGGAATGTCTGCTGTTATGATAAACTCATCTCTAACGAATGAGCAAATAAGTGATACTTTCACACAAGTTAAAAATGGAAACATACAGTTTTTGTATATAGCACCTGAACGATTTTCAGCGTATGGATTTGTTGAGTTTTTACAATCTATTAAAATATCTTTTTTTGTTATAGATGAAGCTCATTGTGTGAGTGAGTGGGGGCATGAGTTTCGAGCTGATTATAGAAAACTAAAGCTACTTAAAGATAATTTCCCAAATACTCCTATATCTACATTTACAGCAACGGCAACACAAAAAGTACAATCAGATATTATTTCAAACCTAGCACTTAATAATCCTGTAGTTTTAAGAGGAAAAACAAATAGGACAAATCTTTTTATAGAGGTAAAAAATAGAGTTGGAAATGGAAAAGTACAACTTTTAGAGTTCTTAAAAAATAAAAAACAACATACAGGGATAGTATATACTTATTCAAGAAAAGAAACAGAGCAAATAGCACTTTTTTTACAAGAGAAAGGGTATAGTGCCAAGGCATATCATGCGGGGCTTAGTTCCACAACTAGAGATGAAGTTTATAAGCAGTTTATCAATGATGAGTTAAATATAGTTGTAGCAACAATTGCTTTTGGTATGGGGATAGATAAAAGTAATATACGATTTGTAGTACACACCTCTATGCCAAAAACTATGGAAAATTTTTACCAAGAGATTGGTCGTGCTGGAAGAGATGGACTTGATTCCCATACTTTATTACTCTATACAAAAGCAGACCAAATCAGTAAATTAGCACAAATAGATGATAGTATGAGTGAAGAGTATAGAAAAGTGTTGGAGGATAAGCTTCAAAAAATGTATCAATTTAGCTCTTCATCTCAATGTCGTCATAAGATGATTGCTTCTTATTTTGATGATGTTATAGAACCTTGTAAAACAATGTGTGATAATTGTACAAAAGAGAAAGTTGAAAAGTTAGATATAACAGTAGAGGCTCAAAAGTTTTTATCAGCTGTTTATAGGTCAAATCAAAGTTTTGGACAAAATCATATTATAGATATATTACGAGGTTCAAATAATCAAAAAATATTTCAATTTAATCACAATGATTTAAGTGTCTATGGTATAGGAAAAGATAAAAGTAAAAATGAGTGGAATGCAATAGCCGATAGACTTTTTGATATTGAAGCTATAGAAGTTGGGGAATATAGAGCTATTAAGCTTACAACTTATGGTATGGAAGTTCTCAAAGGGAAACATACAATAGATATAGATAGTGACAAAATAGGTATAGTTGAAGAGGTGATTGAAAAAGGTGAAAAACTATATCAATCATATTCCCAATTTTTTGAGGAGTTTAGAAGTTTACGAACCACTATAGCAAAAGAGGAAGAGGTAGCTCCATATATTATATTTAGTGATAAAGTGTTAGTAGAGTTAAGTGATAAACTTCCACAAACAAAAGAGGAGTTTCTCTCTATAAATGGAGTAGGAGAAGTAAAATATGAAAAATATGGAGAACAATTTTTAGAACTTTGTATTAGCTTGAAACCAAATCAGAAAAAAAAGCTTACGAAAACATATTTAGATACACTTTTATTAGTAGAAGAGAATAAAACAATAGCTGAAATTGTAACCATTCGGCAACTTCAAAAAGCTACAATTATATCACATATAAAATTATTAAAAGAGCATGAAAAGTTAGAACAATTGCAAGTTGATAGATTGCTAGAGCCTTTAAAAAAAGAGTATCCTAGTGATATTAAAAGATGGATTGAAGAGGGATTGGAAAACTATAAAATAGAAGAGTTGAAATCTTTTGTTTATTTATATGAAGTTTTATTTGAAAAAGAAAGGATAGATTAATGACTGTACAGAGTGATGATAGATATAAGATGGTTGAAAAGACTATGAAGAAATTGGGGTATGATAGAAGTGCTTTGATTGAGACACTTCATACTGCCCAAGAGACATTTGGATATTTAGAAAATGAAACATTAAAGTTTATAGCTAGAAGATTGAAACTCCCTTTTTCAAAAGTATATGGAGTTGCAACATTTTATCATTTTTTTAGACTCAAACCAAAAGGGAAACATACAGCTGTTGTCTGTATGGGGACAGCTTGTTATATTAAAGGTGCAACTGCTATTTTAGAGAGTTTAGAAAATAGGTTTGGAATAAAAGCAGGGGAAACTACAAAAGATGCATTAATCTCTGTATTAACAGCTCGTTGTGTTGGGTCGTGTTCATTAGCACCAGTTGCAATATATGATAATAAATCTGTTGGAAAACTCACATTAGAAGAAGCAGAAAAAACTATAGAGGAGCTTATCAAATGATACAGTCTATTGAAGATTTAGAAGAGATAGCTAATAAAAAGAAGTGTACAGAGAAAAGCTGTAAAGATGAACTTAGAGTTTGTATAGGAAGTAGTTGTGCAGCACTTGGTTCTCAAGAGTTAGAAAAATCATTAGGAAAAAAAGTAAAAAGTAAAGAGTTACATAAAAAGTGTAAAGTAAAAGGGGTAGGGTGTAACGGTTTATGTTCTGCTGCTATTATGGTGATGGGATATGATAAAGAGAAAGATGAAGAGATAATTTATGGTGGTATTGAAACTACAGATGAAGATAGGTTATTAGCTTTAATTGAAGATGGTACACAACTTGATGATAAGGTACTTGATACAAATACACCATTTTTTACACAACAAAAGAAAATTGTACTAGAAAATGCAGGAATAGTAGATCCAAATGATATAGATGATTATATTGCACATAATGGATATCGAGCATTATTTACAGCATTAGAAGATATGAGTCCAGAAGAAGTAATTGAAGAGATGAAAATATCTGGACTTAGAGGTCGTGGAGGAGGAGGGTATCCTACAGGACTAAAATGGGAGACAGTTTTAAAAGTTGAAAGTTCTCAAAAGTATATTGTGTGTAATGGTGATGAGGGAGACCCTGGAGCTTTTATGGATAGAGCTGTAATGGAAGCAGACCCACATAAGATAATAGAAGGTATGGCAATAGCTGGGTTTGCTTGTGGAGCAAGTCGTGGTTTTATCTATGTAAGAGCAGAATACCCAATAGCAGTAGAAAAGTTAAATAAAGCGATAAAACAAGCAAGAAAAAAGGGTATCCTAGGAAATAAAATTGCAAATAGTAATTTTGATTTTGATATAGAGATACGACTAGGTGGTGGTGCTTTTGTATGTGGTGAAGCTACAGCATTAGTAGCTTCTATTGAAGGTAATAGAGGAAATCCTAGACAAAAACCACCACATTTAAGTGATTATGGACTATGGGGAGAACCTACTATTTTAAATAATGTAGAAACTTTTGCCAATGTTGCTCCTATTATTAGAAATGGTGGTGCTTGGTATAAAGCAATAGGAACCGAAAAGTCAAGTGGTACAAAAGTATTTGCTTTAACTGGTCATATTCAAAACACAGGTCTTGTTGAGGTACCTATGGGGATAACTTTACGAGATTTAATAGAAAAAATTGGTGGTGGCGTTCCAAATGGTGGAAAACTCAAAGCTATTCAAACAGGAGGTCCTAGTGGTGGATGTATCCCTGAAGAGATGCTTGATATCACAGTAGATTATGATTCTTTAAAAGCTGTAGGTTCTATTATGGGAAGTGGGGGACTTATTGTTATGGATGAAAGTTCCAATATGGTGGAAGTAGCTCGATTTTTTATGGATTTTAGCAAAAGTGAATCTTGTGGAAAATGTGTACCATGTAGAGTAGGGACTACAGAGCTAACTGAACTTCTTGATAAGTTTATTAAAAAAGAGGCAAAACCAAGTGACTTTGACCTTTTAAAAGAGATGTGTGAAGTTGTACAAGATGCTTCTTTATGTGGATTAGGACAAACGGCTCCAAATCCAGTATTAAGTACTATTAAGTATTTTGAACAAGAGTATTTAGAAGGAATTAAAAATGATTAGAGAAAAAGCTAGAGTAAAAACCTTTAAAATAGATGATATAGATGTTACAGGGAGATCAAATAGTACAATTTTAGAGATCGCAAATGAACATGATATTAAGATACCTACTTTATGTTACCTTGAGGGGCTAAGTTGTGTTGGAGCTTGTAGAATGTGTCTTATTGAGGTAAAAGGAAGTTCAAAGTTAATCCCAGCTTGTACAGCAAAGATAAAAGAGGGGATGGAAGTTATTACAAACTCACCTAGAATAGAAAGCCATAGAAAGATGATACTCTCTATGATATTTGCAGAAAGAACCCATACTTGTAGTGTGTGTGTATCAAATGGTCATTGTGAATTACAAGATCAAGCAATAGAGCTAAATTTAGAGCATAGTGTAGTTCCATATATCCACAAAAACTTTGATATAGATGCTTCTCACAAAGATTATATGTATGATCCAAATAGATGTATCTTATGTACAAGATGTGTACGGGTTTGTGATGAGGTTGAGGGCGCTCATGCTTTAGATATATTAGGTCGTGGAATTGATTCTAAAATTATCCATGATATGGATGAACCTTGGATAGATAGCGAAAGTTGTACAAGTTGTGGAAAATGTGTACAGGTGTGTCCAACTGGTTCACTGTTTGAAAAAGGTGTAAGTGCAACAGAGATGATTAAAAAGAAAAATATTGTTACAAATTTAATCCAAATGAGGAAAGATAGATGAAAAAAGTAAGAGTAGGAACTATTTGGCTTGATGGATGTTCTGGATGTCATATGTCCTTTTTAGATATGGATGAAAGACTTGTGGAGTTATCCCAATATATGGATGTGGTTTATAGCCCTTATGTAGATGCAAAAGAGATACCTAAAGATATTGATCTATTTATAGTGGAAGGTGCTTTAAGTACAGACCATGATATTAAGATCATTAAAGAGATACGAAAAAATTCTAAACTTATTTTAGCCCTTGGAGATTGTGCAGTTACTGGAAATATCTCGGCTATGAAAAACCTTTTTGGAACAGAAGCTGTTTTAGAAAAAGGGTATTTTGATTTAGCAGATATAAATAAAGGGGAGTATCCAAGTGAAGTTGTTCCGACACTTTTAGATAAAGTGATACCACTTAATGAAGCTATAGATGTAGATTATTTTGTTCCAGGATGTCCAACTCCTGCAGATGCAATATATGAAGTAATAAAAGCGATTATTGAAAATAGAGATATACAAATAAGTGATTATACAAGGTTTGGGAAATAAGATGGAAAAGAAAAAAATAGTAATCAGTCCAGTTACCAGAATAGAGGGTCATGCAAAAATCACTATAGATTTAAATGAACAAGGCAAAGTTGATGATGCTAGAATTCATGTGACACAGTATAGAGGCTTTGAAAAGATGTGTGAAGGGCGTCCTTACACAGAGATGCCAGCACTTACAGCTAGAACTTGTGGAATTTGTCCCGTTAGTCATGTAATATCTTCTACAAAAGCGTGTGATGAGCTTATGGCAGTACGACCACCAAAAGCTGCTAGAAATTTAAGAAGAGTTATAAATTTAGCACAAATTATCCAATCACATGCCTTGAATTTTTATCATTTAAGTAGTCCTGATTTTGTATATGGTTTTGATGCTGCACCTGAAGATAGAAATATATTTAAACTGATGCAAACTCATCCTGATATGGCAAAAGATGGAATAGCTTTACGAGCTTTTGGTCAAAAAATCATAGAAGAACTGGGAGGGAAGAGAATCCACCCAACATGGGTAGTATCAGGTGGAGTAAGCCACCCAATTACAACTGAACAAAAAGAGAATATATTAGCACAAATTCCACAAGCACTTGAAATAGCACAAAAAACATTAAAGTATTTTGTAGATAATTTACACAAATTTCAAAAAGAGATTGATAGTTTTGCCTCATTTCCATCACTATTTATGGGACTTGTTAATAAAAAAGGAAATTTAGAACATTATGATGGATTTTTACGATTTATTGATAGTGAAGGTAAAATTTTAGAAGATGGGATTGATCCTAGGTTTTATAAAGATTATATTGGTGAAGCAGTTGAAAAAGATAGCTATCTAAAATCACCATACTATAAACCTCTTGGATATCCAAATGGCATGTATAGAGTTGGACCATTAGCTAGACTAAATGTGGTAGATGGATGTGGGACACCACTAGCAGACAAAGAGTTTGAAAGATTTAAAAATCTTAATAATGGGAAGCCCGTATTAAACTCTTTTTATTATCACTATGCAAGAATTATAGAGATTATATATGGGATAGAGAGAATAGAAGAGTTGTTAAATGACCCTAAAACTTATGATGAAAATATCCGCTCACACGCAAATATAAATAGAAATCATGGTGTAGGGTGTAGCGAAGCACCAAGGGGAACTTTGTTTCATGATTATGAGGTTACAGATGATGGAATTATTACGGGGGTAAATCTTATAATTGCAACTGGAAATAATAATCTTGCGATGAATGCCGGGGTTAAACAAGTTGCACAAGCTTTTGTAGATGGGAACAACATCACAGATGGTGCGTTAAATAGAGTAGAAGCAGTAATAAGATGTTTTGACCCATGTTTAAGTTGTTCTACACATGCAACAGGGATTGTAAGTTCAAGAATAGAGGTTCGAGACCATAATAAACAACTTGTAGATGTAATACATAGGAGTTAAGTTTTTGAGGGTGATTGTTGGTTTTGGAAATGATTTAAGAGGTGAAGATGGCTTTGGAGTTGAAGTTGTCAAAGAACTGCAAAAATCTACTTTGCCAAATACAAAACTTATAAGTACTTTTCAACTTACTCCTGAGTTGGCACTAGAATTAAAACAGTTTGATGAAGTTATTTTTATTGATGCTGCATATAGTGATACAAAACATTATAAATTAGCTTGCAATTTAGAAAATAAAAACCAAAATAACTTAAGTCACCATATTAGTATTAAAATGATTTTGGAAATATTACATACAGTTTATAATCATTTTCCAAAATATCAAGTCTATTCTATGCTAACAAATAGCTTCGATACTATCAAAAATAAGAGAGATTATCATAAAAAGATAGAAAGAGTTACAAAATATATAAAAAACCTATAATATAAGGCGTTTTTAAGAGTTTATAATGCTATAATGACGCTCATTAATTTTAAAAAGGAAAAAAATGAACAAAACAGAATTAATTGAAGCAATCGCTTCAAAATCAGGATTAACAAAAAAAGATGCTGGACTTGCACTTGATGCAACACTAGTAAGTATTACAGATGCACTTGTAAAAGGTGATAGCGTTCAACTTATCGGTTTTGGTACATTTAGTACAGCTAAAAGAGCTGCTAGAGAAGGTAGAAATCCATCAACTGGTGCTACTATGAAAATAGCTGCTTCAACAGTAGCAAAATTTAAAGTAGGTGCTAAACTTAAAGAAGCAGTAAAATAATAATTTTACCTCAATTTTTTAAAGGGTGCTAAAATATATTAGCACCCTTTTTAATTTAATTAGCTTCTAATATCTTATAATATTCCTAGTGTTTTAAGCTTTTCTTCAAATGCAACTTCATCAATAACTCCCATATGTGTTTCAATTAAATTTCCATCTTTATCTAGATACTTTTGTGTAGGTATCATTCTAATACCAAATTTCATGGCTGTTTGACGATCCTTGTAAATATCAATAAAATAGATATGTGCATCTGGATACTTTTGTTTTACTTTATAAAGCATCTTCCCCATTACAATACAGCTATGACAACTTGTAGCTCCAAATTCTAACATCATTGGAACTTTGCCTATTTTATTTTCAATTTGTGAAAAATCGGTTGCTGACAACATTTTTTCTTGTTTTTGTGGAGTATTAAATACAGATGGTAACCAACTTGCATTTAAAAAACTTACTAACATACTAATGCTTAATAATATTTTTTTCATGTAACCTCTTTTTTTAAAAATTTAAATATGTTTGATATAGAAAATAAAACCCTATGATTATCAATATAGTTATAAATAAATTATTTATATATTTACTAATTGTATTCAGCACTTGATTTGACGCTATACCTTGTGCAAATCCTATAGAGACACCAGCTGCTAAAAGTAAAACACTATGACCAATAGCAAATGACAAAACCAAAAGATATGAATATATCCATCCTGTTTGTTCTGCAACTGTAATAATTGTAACCAAAGGTGCAGAGGCACAAGGTGAGCTTACGAGACCAAATATAAGTCCAACTATCACTGCACCAAAAAGTTTATATTTTAGAAACTTTTTTGCCATTGCATCTTTATTGACACTACCAAGCCAACCCAAAGAATAGGCAACTACTACAAAGGTAGCAACTGTTGCTAAAGCATATGCCCACATAGGAGCAACACTAAGCATCATTCCTACTTTTGCTACAATTATCATCAAAATAGAGAAACTAACAATAATCCCAAGTACAAATAAAGAAGAATACTTATATATAAATATCTTTTTTTCTTTTTCCTCCATATCATTGCTAAGTGTTATGGCACTTCCAACAAGTAATGGTAAAGTTACAATACTACAAGGTGCAACAGCTGTTAAAACTCCAATAGTAAAAGAAGCTACCATAGAAATAATGCCGTATTCTTGTAAATATGATACTAATAATTGTTCCATAGTATTACTTTATAAATTTATTTGTCATATTAGTTTCTACAAAACGAGGTTTTAGCTTTTGTGTATTTGTAGGTGTATAATTTTGTATACTCATTTGGTTTTTCCTTTTTTTATAAAATTATATTAAATGTATATCCAACTAAAAGTATTCCAAACCCAACAATACCAAAAAATATACCTATAAGTTTTATATGGATTATTCTTTTTAATATCATAGCTTCTGGTAAACTAAGAGCTGTTACTGCCATCATAAATGCCAACGCACTTCCAAGTAACATCCCTTTTGCTGTTAAAACTTCAACAAGCGGCATAACACCAGCTGCATTTGAATACATAGGAATTCCCATAAATACAGCAACAGGTACAGCGTACCAAGCATCACCACCTGCATAAGTAGATATAAAATCAGCAGGGATATAGCCATGTATAAAAGCACCAATTCCCACACCAATCATTACATATATATAGATTTTCTTAAATATATCAGCAGTGTAGTCCCATGCATCTTTGACTCTTTGCTTTACAGTAAGTTTAATCTCAAAATCTTCCAGTTCACCCTCTATTGGTGTCACTGGAATAAGAATATATTTTTCAACATTTTTAATTTTCCCTATAAAATATCCACCTAATATAGCAACAAGAAGTCCAAATCCAATATATATAATAGTAACTTTCCAACCAAATAATCCAAATAATAAAGCGATTGCAATTTCATTGTTTAGAGGACTTGATATAAGAAAACTAAAAGTTATCCCAACAGGGATTCTAGCTTGCATAAATCCTAAAAATAAAGGGATAGCACTACAACTACAAAAAGGGGTAATAATACCAAATAATGCAGCTAGGATATTTCCACTAAATTCTGATTTTCCTTGAAGATAGACTCTTACTTTTTCAGTATTAAAATAGGTTCTTAAAAAACTTACTATAAAAATAATAGTAATAAGTAAAATAAAGATTTTAATAGTATCATAGATAAAGAAGTGTGTTGCACTTCCAAGTGCAGAATCTGCATTCAATCCCCAAGTTTGATAAACTAACTTATCAACAATTTTTTCCCACCAATCAAACATTGTGTACCTTTTTTATTGTAATTTATGAAAGTATACCAGATTATAAACAATATATCAAGATATATTGATATATTCTTAAAAAAAAGAAAGCTTACCTTGAAAGCTTAAAATCACTAAAAGTGAAGTATTGCCTCAATAGTTGAGAAATTACAAAGAGGATATACTGTGTTATTAAATGTTTTGATTTTCCTTAAACAATGTTAAGGCTTTCTCTAATTCTATTTTGTATTCTCGTTTACTTTTATATCCAAAAGATTTATAAAAAGCATTTTCATTTTTAGGGTCTATAAATAGTACTGTAGGTACACCCTTTGGTTTAAATCTTTTAGGGTATTGGTCTAGTTCTCTTATGATTGTAAGTGGCACAAAACTATTTTCTATGTTAGAATGAATTTTTTTATTCATAAGAGTTTTCACCTCAAATTTATTACACCATGGACAACCCTCTTGACCAATTACCATCATTAAAGGCTTATTTGACTCTTTTGCTTTCTTTAATGCTTTGTCATAGGAAACATTATAAGCCATTTTTGTAACTAAATTTGCAGACCCTGCATATAAATTAAAGTGAAAAAATATTGTAAAAAGTAAAATATATTGAATGTTTTTCATAGTAAACCCCTATTAAGTATTTTGTCATAGTATTTATGAATATGTATTATACTCATTAGCTACTAAAATATTATTGAGATTATAATAATGGAATTGAAATAGTAAATTGTGCTCCATCATTTACATTTTGCACTTTAATTGAAGCATTGATTTTTTCCAAAATAACTTTAGAAATATGTAGTCCTATTCCTGTTCCCTCATTTGGCGTTTTTGTAGTAAAGTTTGGAATAAAAACCTTTTCTATATATTTTTCTGGTATTCCACCTGCATTATCCAATGTTGAAAGTTCAATATGGTCGTTGTATTTTTTAGTTTCAATAGTTATTGTTTTATTTTCAATGTTATTTTCAATAAAGGCATCTTTTGAATTTGTAATTAAATTAAGTAAAACATGCTTAAATTCATTTACTATTATCTCAATTTTAGTTTCTGTATCTCCAATAATTTTTAATTTTATATTATATTTTATAAGTTCATCATTGAGTAAAGTTGTGATAGACTGAAGAAGTTCTTTTACAGTAATAGTACTTTTTTCTGTATCAATTCTAAAAAAATCTTTAAATTCATTTATAGTACTTAATGCATGTTCTACTTGGTTGTCAATACTTTCTAGTGATTCTTGGAGATAATCTTCTTTTAATATGTTATCTTTTATTTCATTTTGAATAATTTGAGTTCGTAATTTTATAATTGATAAGGGTTGCTTAAATTGGTGAGCAATAGTATCAATCATCTCACCCATTGTTGCAAATTTTTCTCTCTCTTGAATAAATTTATTTTTTTCTAAAACCTCTTCTAATTGTTCTTGTACTTTTAACTCTAAATTGTGTTTATATTCTTCTACTTTTTTTTTATTTTTTATTTTTTCTATACTTTTATAGAGAAGTGAAATAAACTGTTCATACTCCATAGGTTTTATAATATATCCATCAATCCCTAGTTTTATTGTTTCTATAAAATACTCAGGTTTAATATAAGCTGATAAGATAAGTATGACTATATCTTTAGATTTTTTCCTTATTTCTGATATCATTTTTATACCATTCATATTTGGCATCTCTATATCTGAAATAATAAGATCAAAATCACCATTTTCAAATTTTTCTAATCCTTCAACACCATCATTTGCTATTGTGATATTTAGAAAAAAATTAGATAATATATCCAAAGTAATAAGTTGTAAAGTTGAATCATCATCCACATAAAGGATATTTAAATTCTTACTAAATTCTTTCAGTTGAATTAACTTTTCAGTCTCTTTTACCATGATAATATCCTTTTTTTCTAACTTAAATATATCATAATTTCTGTTAATCTAAAGCAAAACTCGATACAATCAAAGAATGAAAAAGATACTTTTAGCAATATTAATTATTTTTGTTATTATTAATTACATTTATTATCAAAATAAAATTAAAGATATTAATAATGAAATATATAAAGAACATACACAAAAAGTAAAAAATACATTCCAAGAACTTGTTTCACATAAACAAGGAAGAACAGCTGCAATTACATATATATTAAGTCAAGATTTTAATACAATTCAAGCATTAGCAAAAAAAGACAATACAATGATTGATTATTCTAAAACCATAAAAGGGATAGAAAAATATGACCATTATAAAAACATATGGATTCAAATTATAGATAAAGATGGCAAAAGTTTTTATAGAAGTTGGACAAATAAAATTGGAGATAGCGTTTCTGATATTAGAGATGATGTAGCGTCTATGATAAAAAATCCAAGAGCTATGAATAATGTCAGCACAGGAAGATTTGATATGACATTTAAAACAATCCTCCCTTTATATGATGATGGGAATTTTATAGGAATGATAGAAACAATATCTCACTTTAATTCAATCTCAGAAGAGCTAAAATCTATGGGTATTGAAAATGTTATGCTCGTAGATAAAACTTACAAAAAGAAATTTATTATACCTCTTACAGGTTTATTTATAGGTGATTATTATGTTGCAAATAAAGATGCCTCAAAAGTTTTGATGAACGATATCAAAAGTACTGGTGTGGATAGGTTTATTAGAAATGAAAACTATTTTAAATTTAAAGATTATTTAGTAGTTACAGATCAAATTAAAAATATAAAAAATAAACCAATGGGATATTTCATCTTTTTTAACAAGATTGATACGATAGATATGACAAAGTTACAAGAGTATAAAATTGCATATTTTCAATTGCTAATTATATTAGGGGTGTTTGCTACATTACTTTTATTGTTGTATATAAATAGGAAATTTGTAAAAGCCTTAAATCTTGAGGTGAAACAAAAAACAAAAAAAATTAATAAACAAAAAGAGTATTTAAAGTCATTATTAGAAATATACGATAAACGAGTTATTTTTTCAAAAACTGACTTAAAAGGTACTATAACACATGTTAGTGAGGCATTTTGTAAAATAAGTGGATACAAAAAAGAGGAACTTATTGGACATAATCATAATATTATTAGGCATCCCGATATGCCAAAAGAAACTTTTGAATATTTATGGAAAGAATTAAAAAAAGAAAACAAAGTTGATGTTGAAGTAAAAAATCTTAAAAAAGATGGTGGGTACTATTGGGTTGATGCTGAGATAGAACCAGAATACAATAAAGAGGGTATTTTAGTAGGATATAATGCTGTACGAGAAGATATTACAGCTATTAAAGATATAGAAAATATTCAAAAAGAGATTATCTTTACTATGGGTTCTATAGGAGAAAGTAGAAGTAAAGAAACAGGAAATCATGTGAGAAGGGTAGCAGAATACTCACTATTATTAGCAAAACTATGCGGACTTAAAGATGACGAATGTGAAATATTAAAACAAGCAAGTCCAATGCATGATATAGGTAAAGTTGCAATACCTGATTCGATTTTAAATAAAGCAGGGATTCTTGATGCAACTGAAATGGATATTATGAAAACTCATGTTTCAAAAGGATATGAGATGTTAAATACATCTAATAGACCATTGTTAAAAACAGCAGCTATTGTAGCTTTACAACACCACGAGCGATGGGATGGAAAAGGATATCCAAACCATTTAGAAGGTGAAGAGATTAATATATATGGAAGAATAACTGCAATTGCAGATGTTTTTGATGCTTTAGGAAGTGATAGATGTTATAAAAATGCTTGGAGTGATGAGGAAATTTTTCAATATTTTAAAGAGGAAAAAGGGAAACATTTTGATCCAAAACTAGTAGATTTATTTTTTGATCACTTGGAACAATTTTTAAAAATAAGAGAGATGTATCAAGACAAATTTTAGTGAATAAATTCTTCTGATATTGTTTCTCCAAATTCCCAAAATAGTTTATGAATGATTCTTTTATCTTTTATTTTACCGTTAAACTCTTCAAAGTCTTGATTAAATCGTTCTATATAATTGAATATGTCTCTTAGTACAAACTCTTTTTGGGAATGATATTTTTCATTTTTAAGGGCAGCTTTTATAATTGTTTCATCAAAAAGATCTGTTTTTTGCAGTATTGTTATATCATATTGTACTGCATTTGTAATATACTCTAAATCACCATGAAATTTTTCGCATAAATTATCAAAACATCCAAGTTTACTTACAAATCTTTTATCACTTAAGAGGTCTCTATCGATATATTTTAGTATTTTGTGTTTCATATCATGATCAAAGGTATAGTTCATTATATCAATAATAAAATATTTATTTCTTCGTAAGTTTTGAGCAAATCGTAGATTTTCTATATTTCTGGTAGTTGCCATAAGTGCTATTTCATGGTCAAGTTGATAAATTTCTGGCATATGTTGTAAAATAGCAGGTTTAAACTTTGAAGGATCATCTAAATTTTCCTCTTTTGAAGCTGCTAACAGTGCTAGTTCTCTACTTGCTTGTAAGTTTTTGTCTAGATAGATATAAGTTCTATTGTATTTTGCAATAGCATCTCGTGCAAATTCAAAATCATTTAAAAGTTTTTTATCAATATTATTTAATATCTCATCACCCATTCCATTTCTTATGTGGTGATTCCACATATCTTTTTTGGCCTCATTTTTAGAAGAGATACTATGAACAGTAACTCCTAAAAGTCTTATCATAATACTTTTATTGGAATAGTATTCATAAGGGATAGCTTGAAGTAAGAGTTTTTTTTCTTGCCAGTATTTAACATTATCAAATATATCGTCAATAATCTTTGTCAAGAATAGCCTTTTTATATTTATAATATATCTTTAAATGATAACATAAAAGTTACAAAAAAATAATTAATATTAATAGATATCACCAATTTTTTCTATAAGAATATCATTATGGTCTACAAAACGATCACATTTTATCCCACCAATATCATAACAAAATTTTTGCCATAAAGGGGTATGACCACCGTTTCCCTCTTCAAATCTACCAAAATAGAACATGAGTGCATGTGCATATTCATGGGGAAGAACATATTCTATCATGTAGTTTTCATTTTCTTGAAATCTTTTTTTATTGAGTTGGATTTTTATTTTACCTTTTTGATAACTAGCTAATCCATAAAGATTACTTGGGAGGTTATCTGATATTATAATTGGTATGTTGAAATTAATATTATATTTCATTTTAATAGTTTGTCTTATAGTATTGTTTTTTTTATCTAGTCTAGTTAGAATTTTTTGAGATAATGGATTGTTTTTAAATTGTCGATCTTGATAAAATAAATAGAAGAAAAGAATAGAAGAGATAAGAGTTAATAATAAGAATATTTTAAAAATTTTGTTCATAATAAACAAATTGTATCAAATTTATTTTAATACAATTTGAAGTAATAATGTTACATAAAGTTACGATAATAAAATTTATAGATAATATATAGATATAATTTATTATTATACATAATTTTGACATATCTTTTTTTAGAATGGTAGTATCAAATATTAAGGAGATAAAATGAAATTAGTAAAAGGTATGATGGTAGCTGCATTAGTTGCTACAGCTGGATTATCAGCAGAGTACACATTAAAGTTTAGTCATGTTGTGAGTTCAAATACACCAAAAGGTCAAGCAGCAGATTTCTTTGAAAAAAAACTTGAAGAATTAAGTGGTGGTCGAATTGATGTTCAAGTGTATCCATCTTCACAACTTTATAAAGATAGTGCCGCTTTAAAAGCGTTGAGAATGAATTCTATCCAAATGGCAGCACCAAGTTTTTCAAAGTTTGGAAAACTTGTACCACAATTAGCACTATTTGATTTACCATTTTTATTTAAAGATATGGATCACTTACATAGAGTTCAAGATGGAGCTGTTGGTGATAAATTAAAAAATATGGTTACAAAAAAAGGTTTTGTTGCACTTGATTTTTGGGATAATGCATTTAAGCAATTTTCAACTTCAAAAGATACACCAATCTTAACACCAGAAGATGCAAAAGGTCAAAAATTTAGAATTATGAGTTCAAAAGTACTTGAAGAGCAATTTTTAGCAGTTGGAGCAAATCCTCAAATGATGCCATTTAGTGAAGTTTATTCTGGACTTCAACAAGGTGTTATTGATGCAGCTGAAAACCCAATCTCAAATATTTATACTAAAAAGTTTCATGAAGTACAAAAACATATTACTTTATCAAATCATGGATATTTAGGTTATTTAGTTGTTATGTCTAAAAAATTCTGGAACTCTTTACCAAAAGATTTACAAGCAAATGTAAAACAAGCTATGAAAGAAGCAACAGCAAAAGAGAGAGAATTGGCACAAAAACTAGATATGGAACAATTAGCACTTATTAAAGAATATGGTGCAAAAACAGGAAATGTTCAAATTCACTCTATGAATGCTGAACAAACAAAAGCATGGAAAGACGCTGTAAGTCCAATCTATTCTAAATTTTATAGTGATAAAAAAATTGGAAAAGATTTAATCAATGGTGCTTTAAACACAAAATAGATTAATATGTTTAATTTTATAGATAAACTTATTGGGTTAATTAATCAGTACATCGCCGCTTTTGGTATAAGTGGTGGTGTAGCTTTAGCATTTGGTAATGTTGTGGCTAGGTATGGGTTTGATAGTTCTTTAACATGGGCTAGTGAGCTTACTGTGTATCTCTTTTTATGGAGTACTTTTTTTGGTGCAGCCTATTGTTTTAAACAAGATGCACATATTAGTATTAATATGGTATTAGAAAAAGTGAGTGCAGATACTGCCAAAATGTTAATGTTAGTATCACATACCATTACTTTTGTATTTTTATTTGCAGTTGCATATTATGGGTATCAATATGTATTATTTGTACATGAACTTGAAGAGATGTCTGTAGATTTAGAAGTTGCCATGTGGATAGTATATCTTGTTATTCCTGTGTCATTTTTCTTTGCAGCATATAGAGTAGGTGAAAAGATAGTGGAAATTATCAAAACACCAGCAAAAGATGTTTTAAAACATAGTGAAGCGGAGATGATTTTGGAGCAAATGTCAGAGGGTGAAAATGAGAAACTACTCAAAGAAGTAGAAAGAAAAACAGGTGGTATGTTATGAGTATAGCTGTATTATTTGGATTATTTTTCTTTTTACTTATTGTTGGGTCACCTATTGCAATAGCTTTAGGAGCTTCTACTTTTGCGACATTAGTATTTTTTACAGATATAAATCCTATTGAAGTTAGTGCTATGATGTTTGAAAAAATTGAACATTATTCACTTATGGCAATTCCAATGTTTATTCTTGCTGGTCAATTATTAAGCAAGGGTAGTAGTGCACAAAGAATTATTGAGTTTGCAAAATCAGTTGTAGGACATCTCCCTGGAGGGCTTCCTATTGCTGCTATTTTTGCAAGTATAATTTTTGCTGCAGTTTCTGGAAGTTCTCCTGCAACAGTTGTGGCAATTGGGTCTATAATGTTTGGTGCTATTCAAGAAGCTGGATATCCTAAAAAATATGCAATCGGTACAATAGCAACAGCAGGAAGTCTTGGTATTTTAATCCCACCTTCAATTGTTATGATTGTGTATGGAGTTACAGCAGAAGTAAGTATTGGTAAACTTTTTATGGCTGGTGTTGTTCCTGGTATCATGATAGGTATTATGATGATGGTTGTTACTTATGTTGGTGCAAAAAGATTAGGTTTTGAAAGAACAGAACCTGAAACATTTAAAGTACGAGCTAAAAAAATGGGGAATGCTTCTTGGGCATTGATGACTATTGTAATAGTTATTGGTGGTATTTATGGTGGAATTTTTACACCAACAGAAGCAGCAGCTGTTGCAGCAGTTTGGGCATTTTTTGTATCTATGTTCATTTATAAAGATATAAAATGGTCAAATCTTTTTACTTTATTTTTGGAATCTGCAAAAACAAGTGCTATGATTATGTTCATCATTGCAAATGCAATGTTATTTGCACATTTTTTAACTTTAGAAAATGTACCTCAAATGATAACAACTACTCTTATGGAGTGGAATGTTGGTGTTATTATGTTCTTGATTTTAGTAAATATCTTATTGATAATTGCTGGAAATTTCATGGAACCAAGTGCTATTATTATGATAATGGTGCCATTATTATTCCCTGTTGCAGTTGCACTTGGAATTGACCCAATTCATTTTGGGATTATTATTGTTGTAAATATGGAATTAGGAATGATATCCCCACCTGTTGGATTGAACCTGTTTGTCACTAGTGGTATAACAGGTACAAGTTTAAAAGATGTGGTTGTTTATTCACTTCCTTGGTCTTTGACTATTTTATTTGGGCTTTTGTTGGTAACTTATATACCTCAAATAAGTCTGTGGCTACCAAACTTGATGTATGGAGGATAATTCCTTTATACTTCAAAACTAATAGTAAAACAGGTTCCTGTTTTACTACTTTGAACACTTAATTCTCCACCCATATTTTCTTCAATAATTAATTTTGACATATACAAACCTATCCCTGTACCATTTGCTTCCTCTTTTGTAGTAAAATAAGGCTCAAATATTTTATCTATTACATTTGGTGATATCCCTTTTGCATTATCACAAATTTCAAGATAAATTTTATCTTTTTTATAAAGATTTATTTTTATTTCTGGATTTTGAATATTGTCATAAATAAGTGCATCTTTAGCATTTGTAATAATATTGAGTACAACTTGTTCAAATTCATTTTGATAGTTTTCTATAGTAATTTCATGATTAATATTTCTAATAAGAGTTATATTATGTTCATTTAATATTGAAGAGGTGATATCGGTAACTCTTTTAAAAGAATCACTTAAATAAAATTTTTCTTTTGTTTTGTCAGGTTTAAAAAAAGTTCGAAAATCATCTATAGTGTGCGACATAAATTGTAAAAGATTTTCTATCTCTTGTGTTTTTTTATCTAACATAGTTTTGTCAAGTTTTTTTAAATCAAAATGTAACTTTATATTAAGAACAATAGCGTTTAGTTCACTTATAGGTTGTCTCCATTGATGTGCAATAAGACTTATCATCTCTCCCATTGCAATAAATTTTGATTTTTGCATAAGTATTTGTTCTTGTTCTTTATTTTTTTCAACTGCTTTTTTTACTTTTATATCAAGTGTGTGATTAAGGTTTGCTAGTGCTTTTGTTGTTGATTTTACACTTTTGTCTTTTTGTATAATTATAGACTGTACTTTTTTCCCGATTATATAAGCAAAGATAATTGCAATAACACTAAAAAAAAGAAAGAAAAAAAGATTTTGTTTAATTTGTTGTTCAATTTTTATTGTTAAGAGAATTTTCTCTTTGTCCACATCTTTTTGAATATCATCTAAATAAATCCCTTTAGCTATAATCCAATTAAGTGGTTCAAAATAATAAAAGTAAGAGATTTTATTAACAATCTTTGTATCACTTTTTTTATAACTGTATTGAACAAAGGATTCTCCATGCTCTTTTATATCGTCTAAAAATTTTTTTCTAAATGCAAAACCATTAGGGTCTTTATAGTTAGCAGATAAAAAATTTCCAACTAAATCAGTTCTATTTGGATTGATAACCATTTTTGCAAATTTATCACCACCTTCTTTATTTAGTAAAGAATATACAAAAATATAGCTATTTTTTTCAATATCAAAGGGCAGCATTTTAATCCAATTTATAATAGAATCTTTCTGTTGATTTATTAGATTAATATTGTTATCATACTTATAGTTTATCATTGTGATTAAACTTTGTATATTAGTTTTGAGTTTTTGTTTTTGTAATGTAATATTATCATGCTTAAGTTGTGTCAGTGTATTCTCCAGTTCAACTTGCTGATTATGATAATAAAATAGGGAAATAAAGAGTGTATTTGATAATATTATAATAATGATTGTTGACATAATAAGATTTGAGATATTTTTGTAACCAAATATTTTCATTGAGTAGGAGCCTTTGTGCATAGTGAAGTTTTAAAAAAATTAAATAATTATACCCTATTATTAGTTGAAAATGAAAAAGGTATAAGAGAAAACCTTTATGAATATTTTAATTTACTGTTTCAAACTGTTTTGGTAGCTAATGATGGAGTGGAAGCTTTATCGTTATACAACAGTAATAAAATAGATTTAATTATTACTGATATTAAAATGCCAAATATGGATGGTATAGAGTTAGTAAAAACTATACGGGATAAAGACAAAGATACATCAATAGTAATAATCTCTGCTCATACAGATGTGGAGTTATTACTTGATAGTATCCCTTTAAACCTTATAGAATATGTGGTAAAACCACTTAACGAAACAAAAATTTCAAATATTTTAAATACTTTTTTGGAAACTAAAGATGACGCTGATTTTATCTATGATAAAAGTAGATGTGAAGTTATAGTAAATGGAGAGATGCATACTCTAAGTACAAAAGAAAATATTTTTTTAGATAAACTTATAAATGATAATAGAATAATATCCTATGCAGAGATAGAAGAAAATATATGGGATGAAAAACAGATGAGCCAAAATGCTTTGCGTGTATTTATTAAAAATTTAAGAAAAAAACTTCCCGAAAACTTTATTAAAAATATTCCAAATTTTGGTTACACAAAAATATAGATTTATTTATAATAATATTAGTATAATACTCAAAATTTATTAGAGGTGAAAACTGATGGACAAAAAAGGTATCTTGATAATAGGAGCAGGGGGTGTAAGTACCGTTGCTACAACAAAATGTGCTATGAATATAGATACATTTGAACACATTACACTAGCAAGTAGAACAGTAAGTAAATGTGATGATATGGCAATTAGTGTAAAAGAAAAAACAGGTGTGCAGATAGATACTGTATCAATAGATGCTAATAATGTTCCAGAACTTATCTCTCTTATTGAAAAAGTAAAGCCAAAAGTTGTACTAAATGTTGCTTTGCCATATCAAGATTTAACAATTATGGATGCGTGTAGTGCAACAAATACACACTACATAGATACAGCAAACTATGAACATCCTGATGAAGCAAAGTTTGAATATAAAGAGCAGTGGGCTAGAGATGATGATTTTAAATCAAAAAATCTTACTGCACTTTTAGGAAGTGGCTTTGATCCAGGTGTAACTGGGGTGTTTGTAAAATATATTGAAGAAAATTATCTTGATACTATTGAGTTTATTGATATTATGGATTGTAATGCAGGTGATCATGGTTACCCTTTTGCTACAAACTTTAATCCAGAGATAAATCTACGAGAAGTAAGTGCAAATGGGAGATATTGGCAACGCAATAGCGATGGAATCGGGGAATGGATAGAAACTAAACCACTTGAAATTAGAGTTGACCATGATTATCCTGAAGTTGGTGTAAAACCATCATATCTTTTATATCATGAGGAGTTAGAAAGTTTATCAAAAAATATCAAAGGATTAAAAAGAATTAGATTTTTTATGACTTTTGGAGATGCGTATATCCAACATATGAATTGTTTACAAAATGTTGGTATGTTAGGTATTGAACCAGTTGAACACAAAGGGATGATGATAACACCAATAGAGTTTTTAACTACACTTTTACCAGACCCAGCTAGCTTAGGTGCAAGAACACATGGAAAAACAAATATTGGGTGTATTTGTGAAGGTTTAAAAGATGGTGTGAGAAAAAAATACTATATCTACAATATCTGTGACCATCAAGAGTGTTACAAAGAAACAGGAGCACAAGCTGTAAGTTATACTACAGGAGTACCTGCAATGATTGGGACTAAACTTGTTTATAATGGAACTTGGGATTTAAAAGGTGCTAGAAATGTTGAAGAGTTTAATTCATCTGCTTATATGGAAGAGTTAAATGCACAAGGACTTCCTTGGAAAGTTATCGAACTAGATATATAGTTTTGTTTACATCATTTCATCTTTTCAAAGATGAAACGATGTAGTTTAATGAGATAAGTTTTTTAATTAAAAGCTTTAAATAGTTTTCTATTAATATGAACAAAAATTAAAATAAAAAATAGAAGTGCAATAAACATCACAATAGTTGCGTTCCAACCAAGTTTTTCATATATGATTGATGGAACAATAGAACCAAAAGCTCCCCCAATATAGTAAAAAGTGAGATACATTCCAGAAGTTAGTGCTTTTTGTGATGCTCTTAATGAATTTGCAATTCTGGTTGATAAGGTATGAATTGTAAACATACCAACACAAAAAATAAATACAGCACTAAATAAAAGTAGGGCATTTGTACTAAAAAAACAAAGTGTTGAAATTATAAAAACAGTTATACCAAATATTATAGCTCGAAGTTCTTTTTTAAAAATATTTACAATCTTATGAATAGAAAGAGAAACAACAATTCCCATACCATATCCTAAATAAAGTAAACCAATTTGAGTTTCAGAAGTTTCTGGGATGAGTTCTTTTACTCTAAATGGTAAGATATTTAAAAGTCCTGCAAAAACAAAAAATACAATAAACATAAGAGTATAAAGAACAATAAATCTTTTATCTTTTAAAATATTTGATATATCTTTTATTGTTGGTTTTACTAAGTTCGTTTCTGTTTTTAATTGTAATTTTTGAATAAAAAACAAAACAAGCAGTTGTGCTAATGAGAGTAAAAAAAATACCATTCTCCAACCAAACTCTTCTGCTATAAAACCAGAAAAAACACGACCTACAAGTCCACCAAATACAGTTGAAGCTACATAAATAGACATATTGACTTTAGTATTGTTTTTGTCATTTGCCAAAACTGACATAGCACCCGTTAGTATTGCAGGGATTATGATAGCTTCAATTGTACGAATAGTTAAAAACATCTCATAAGAGTTTGAAAAACTTAAAGCTAAGTTTGTAAAAAAGAGTAAAATAGAAGCAGTTATTAAAAGTGTTTTTGCTTTGATAGATTCTAAAATATAGCCATAAAAAATAGGAGAAATTGCTAAAAATAGCATTATAACAGCTGTAAAAGAGGAAGCTTTTACAATAGAAACTTCAAACTCACTTGCTAAAAGTGGTTGTAAAGGTTGTGTTGCATACATTACTGATAATAATATAGTAATAGTATAAACGATTATAAGTAATTCAGTTTTTTTCATATATCCATTTTAGTATATTTTAACTTTACTTATTTCAGTAGAGAAGAGAAAAACTTTTCATATCTATATAATGATAGTTTATCTTATCTCAAATTTCAACTCCTCCAATCTAGCAATTCTATCTGCTGTTGTGGGGTGTGTTCTAAATAAGTCTCCAAAACTTACATTATGTCCACTAAAGGGATTTACTATAAACATATGAGCACTTTCCTGTGTTGCATTGTGTAAAGTTCCTCTTTGTGCGTATTGTTCTAGTTTTGAAAGTGCAGATTGTAAAAATTCTGGTGCTTTTGTAAGTCTTGCAGCACCTTCATCTGCCATATATTCTCTACTACGACTTACATTCATTTGTACAATTGAAGCTGCAATTGGTAAAAGGATAGCCAAAAGTATCATTACTATTGGATGACCACCTCGTTGATTATTCCCACCAAAAAATGCACTAAACTGCATAATATTTGCTATCCACGCAATTGCCCCTGCCATAGTTGCAGCAATAGTTCCTATAAGTATATCATAGTGTTTTACATGAGATAGTTCATGTGCAATCACTGCTTCAACCTCTTTTTCATTAAGTATTTCTAACAATCCACTTGTTACTGCAACAGCAGCATTTTCTGGGTTTCTTCCTGTTGCAAAAGCATTTGGAATATGGTCTTGAATGATATAAACTTTAGGCATGGGAAGGTTTGTTTTATTTATCAGTTTAGCTACTATATTGTAGATATAATGATTTGTAGAAACTTCTTGTGCATCATAGTGTGCTAACACTTGCTTATCTGAGTAGTAATACGCATAGAAATTCATTCCTCCAACTATAATAAAAGCTATCATAGCTCCACCACTTCCAGCAAAATAAAATCCAACACTCACAAATATAACAGAAAGCAAAGTTAATAAAAATACTGTTTTTACTTGTTCCATTTTTTACCTTTTAATGATTTTCTTAAAATTTTAACAAAATATTAGCACTCATAAGCTTATAGTGCTAAATTAATTTTGAACTATAAAACTATTATTTAAATTCACCACCACTTTTAATAATATCTATACCATATTTATCTCTTATATTTTGAAGAGATTGTGTGAGATTATTTTGTTTTGAATCTTCTTCATAATGAAGTAAATCCATTGTTGTATATTTATTTTGCTCAAAGTTTGATAAAGTGAGATTGAGTTGTATAATAGAATGGGAAGGATGAATATCTATTTTATTAAATAGTTTTATCATCTCTTGTTTTAAAAAAAGCTCATTAAATATTCTATTTGTATTTATAAAATCTTTTGATTTTTCTCCATACTGATATCTCACTTGTAGGGCAAAAGTTAAAGGATTATGATTGTTTTTTAAAGCAATAAAACTCAAGTGTCTACAGAGTATTGTGATTCTCCTTTTTATCTCATCTCTACTAGATAACGGATCAAAGGTTCTCCCTAGCCCTATAGATTTTCTATCTTTTTTTAAAGATATATTTTCATTGTCAATACCACATACTCTATTGTACAATTGAGTACCTGGTTGTCCCCATGAGTAAAATAATTCTTTATTTTGTTGGATTTCACCAAGAGTGTTTATATTGTGTTTTTTTAATCTTGCTTGGTATCCTTTTCCTATTCCTGGGAACTTGGAGATAGGGATATCTCTAATGAAGCTATCAACATATTGTGTTTTTATATATTTTACTTTTTGTGGTTTTGCAAATTCTGTTGCTAGTTTTGCTATCCATTTTGATTTTGCTAATCCTATAGAAACAGGGAGTTGTAACTCTTTATATACTTTTTCTTTTAACATTATTCCAAATTCATACACATCCTCATCTGCAATCCATCCAGACAAGTCACCAAAAAACTCATCAATACTAAATTGTTCAAGGGAAGGTATCTCTTTTTCTAATAAGTTTTTTAATTCATGTGAAAGTTGGTGATATAAAGGATAATTAGGTGGTAATACCGTAAGATTTGGACACCACCGTAAGGCTTCTGATACACTCATTGCTGTTTTGACTCCGTAAGCTCTTGCTTCATAAGAAGAGGTTGTGATAATACCTCTAGGGCGTTTCTTTTCATCTAAAAAATATTCTTCAAAACTCATATTTGAAGTAGGGGAGAGTATAGAACTTGTGAATGCACCACTTATTTGACTTGTCATTTTTTGAGTTTTTGAAGTTTCAAAAATGGAGAGATTACTTCTCCCTCCAACTGCTAGAGGGATATTATGATATTTTGGATTGTTAATTCTATGTGCTGATACAAAAAAGCAGTCTATGTCTATGTGTAGTTTCATAATGTAATAATAACATAGAATTTAGATTTTGATTAAAAATATTGCAATTTGTTATTTTGATTTTTTGGTAATTTTATCATAAAAGAAGCACCATCTTTTGTATTGTGTACTTGTAAAAGACCTTGCATACTTTTTTCCACAATGAGTTTTGATATATAAAGTCCTAATCCTGTACCTTGAGACTTAAATTTTGTAGTAAAATAAGGATCAAAAATTTTTTCAATATTTTCTTTTTCTATCCCTTTGGCATTGTCTTGAATAGAGATACAAATATTATTTTTAGTTTCTTTTATTTTGATAGTTATTTTGCCTTTTTCTATTTTGTTTTGTATAATGGCATCTCTTGAATTACTTATTATATTTATAAAAACTTGTTTGAGTTCATTTGGAAATCCAAATAGTGTTAATTTTTGATTTCCAATTATTTTTATCTCTATATTATTTTGTTTTAACTGGATTGTAAAAAGTAAAATTATAGATTGTATTATCTCTTCAAGTTTAAATAATGATTTTTCTTTATCTGGTGAAAAGAAGTTTCTAAAATCATCTATAGTTTTTGACATATGGGCAAGTATTGTATTTGTTTTTTCAATTGTACTATAAATTAATTCTTTTGAAATATTTCCAGTATCATAGCTAACTTCTAGTCTCATCATTAAAGAACCTATTGAATTAAGTGGTTGTCTCCATTGGTGTGCAATATTCCCAATCATCTCTCCAATAGCTGTAAATTTAGATTGTTGAAAAATAAAAATATCTTTTTCTCTTAGTTTCTTTTTATAATATATTGGTTTTAAAGCTTTTTCTAAAGTAGCCACAAGTTTTTGCATAACAATTGGTTTACTAACAAATCCATCAATATTTAAATTAATAACTTTTTGCAAAGTTTCTCTATTGTCTAAGGCACTTGCAACTACAATTGGAATCTCAAAATTTGTTTCTCTTATTTTACTAATCATCTCTAAACCATCCATATGTGGCATTATAATATCAGTAACAATAAGGTCTATTTTATCTTTAAGTTTTTCATATTGGGCGAGTCCTTCAATACCATTTATAGCTTTTATGATTGTTATACCTGTGTTTTGTAATGTGGTAGTTATAGCATCTAAAAGCACTTCATCATCTTCAATGAATAAAATAGTTGACTGTTTAAGATATTTTTCTACCATGGAACTCTTTTTTTAGATTTAATTTTTTTCTTCACCATTAATTGTATTTAATTTATAACCTAATCCAGAAATATTTTCAAGGAACTTCCCCAGCCCTTTTTTTCTTAAATTTTTTATAATAGTTCTTAATGCTGTTGAAGACATAGTTTCATTAAAATTATACCATACCACTTGTTCTATTTGATTATAGGTTAATAGCTTGTTTTTATTATCTATTAATAAATCCATAAGTAACTTTTCTTTTTTGCTTAGTTTATAAGTAAATTCATTGTGAATGAGTTGTCCACTTGCTTTATCATATAATAAATTTTTATTAATATGAACTAAAATATTTGATACAAGATTTAAATACCTTACTATTTTGTATAATGATTCTTTGAGTTTTTCAGCATTAATTGGTTTTATAATATATGATTGGATATTTAAATTTGCACATGAAAATAGATAATCATTTGTTTTATATGCTGATATAACTATAATTGGTATAAAAATATTAGAAGCTCTAATTTGTTCAATAAGACTGATTCCATTTACCTCTGGCAATTCAATATCAGTTATGATAAGTTGGATAGTATTGTTTTTATAAATTTGTAAAGCTTCTTCTACACAATAAGCAGAAAAAACATTCTGTGAAAACATTTTTAGTGTTTCTGTTATCTCTTCATTTGTCTCTTTGTCATCTTCAATATATAAAATATTGACCTCTTGTAATAACTTTGAAAGTTCTATATTATTTAACATTTAATCTAACTCTTCTTTCTTTAATAATTTATAATTATGACTAAAATAATATAATAATACATTGTAACACATTTTAGACACAATTTCAACACATTATTTATGTAGAATCTTTGACTTTAATAAAAAATAATAATAAATGATTTTATGTAAAATACTTGAAGGATAATTAATTTGAAAAAATATAATAGATTAAAAGAGTTAACTATTTTATATGTTGAAGATGATATAGATATTAGTGAAGAGATTATAGATATTTTACAATTAAAAGTTAAAAAAGTGTTAAGTGCTTCAAATGGAGAAGAAGCTTTAACAATATATAAAAATGAAAAAGTTGATATTATAATTACAGATATTCAAATGCCTATTATGGATGGATTAACTATGATACAACATATTAGAGAAGTTGATGAAGAGATTCCTGTTATTATTACATCAGCTTTCAATGAAACATCTTTTTTAAAACAAGCTATTGATTTACATGTTGATAAGTATATTGCAAAACCAATTGATATTGGACAATTGTTAAGTGTTTTAAATAGAGCAAGCGAAGTGATATTTCAAAAAAGAGAGATAGAATCAAGAGATATCGTTATAAAAACTATTCTAGATATGCACCCTTATTATTCAATAATTATTGATGAAAAAAAAATACAAAATATAAAAGTAGAACTTTTATCCTTTTTAGGTTATGAAAATAGTGAAGAGTTTTCATTTAGTTCTGTGGAAAATAATGATAAATGTAAAGTTTTTAATTCAATTGAAGCATTAATAGAACTCATAGTCTTAATGAAAGAAAATAATTCAAAAGAAGAATTAATATGTTTAAAAACAAAAAATAAAGAGCAGATTGAATTTATTTTAAAACCATATTATTTTGAAGGTACAAATCTTTTTTTAATGGCATTTTTTGAAGAAAAAGAGATGAATTCTGAAGCTTTTAAAGGGTGTTTGTCTCATCCTACTTGTAAAAGTTGTAAGTTATAAAAGTAGAAAAAAGGGTGGATAAAAATTTATATGTTAGATTAATATTTATACCCATACTTATTATTTTACTAACAATAGTGTCAATAACATTTTATAATATTACAGAATTAAAAAAATCAAAAAAACAATTAATTGAAAAAATGACAAAAGACTTTATAGAACAAAATAAACAATTGGTCTATAACAAAGTTCATCAAACTGTTTTAGATATTGATTATCATAGAGAGCAGAATTTGCAATTATTGAAAAGTGATATTCAAGAGAAAATCGATCTTCTTATAAATGCACTTAATCATAATTATGAATACAATAAAAATAGAAAAAGTACAAAAGAGTTACAAAAAGAGCTTTTAAATTTAATTAAAAGTCAAAATACAAAAGAGAGTAATAATTATGTCTTTGTACTTGATATAGCAGATGGAAAAGTATTAGTTCATAATAATAAAAAACTGATTGGTACAAGTGTAAAAAATAAAACAAATATAAATGGAATACTGACTTTTGAATCAAAAGTTAATATATTAAAAACACACAATAGTGCTTATCAAACATTATTTATTGCTAAACCAAATGAACCAAATAAACAGTTCGAAAAAATGGTCTATTTTAAAAAATATGAACCTTATAATTGGATTATAGGAACAGGAAGTTATCTTGATGATAATGATAAAAAAATCAAAAAAAATATTGTTACAAAACTCAATAAAATTCAAACAGACTTAAAAAATTATCTTTTCATCTCACGAATAGATGATTTCGCAGGTGGAGATGAGTTCTCGACAATGTTAGTTATGCCAAATAAAAAAGAATTAATAGGTAAAAAAATATCCGATAAACAACAAGATGTTAAGGGTAAGTATTATAGAAAAGAGTATTTTGAAGCTTTAAAAAAAGATGGTGAAGCTTATGTCTCTTATTGGTATAAAAAATCCAATAGCAATGAAATAGGGAAAAAACTTTCTTATTTTTATTTATATGAGCCTTGGAATTGGGTTGTAAGTGCAGGATTTTATTTTGAAGATTTAGAACAAGATATTAAAGAAAATGAAAAAATAATTGCACAAGAGATAAAAACTAAGTTAGAAAACGCTGTATATGTTAGTTTGATATTTCTTACAATTGCTATTGTATTGTTTTATACTTTTGCAAAAAATATTACAGAACAATTGAGAAAATATATTAACCAAATTGCAGAACAAAAAACCACATTTAGCTCGTTATTTGAAAATACAACTGACGGTATTATGCTTTTAAAAGAGGGTGTTTTTTATGATTGTAATAGCGCAATCGTTAGTATGTTTGATTTTTCATCAAAGAGAGAATGTAAAAATAAAACTTTTGTGGAATTATCTCCTACTATACAGTATGCTAATCAAGATTCAGCTACACTTTCTGAAAAAAATATTCTTCAATGTATAGATGAAGGTTCTTCCCATTTTGAATGGTCTTTTCTAAAAAAAGATGGAGAAAGATTTGATACTGATGTTACTATGTCAAAAATTATTTTAGATGATGGTGATATTATTCATGTTTTAATTAAAGATATTAGTGAACGAAAAAAATTAAAAAAAGAAGCACTACAAAAAGACTCTATTTTAATTCAACAATCAAAAATGGCAAGTATGGGTGAGATGATAGGAAATATTGCACATCAATGGAGACAACCTCTTAATGCTTTAGGCTTAACAATACAAAAAATAAAAATGTATTATGAAGAGGATATGTTATCTCAAGAAGAATTAGATAAAGCTGTAGATAAAAGTAAAGTTTTGATTAATAAAATGTCAACAACAATTGACGACTTTAGAAACTTTTTTAGAATTGATAAAGTAAAACAAAAATTTAATATTAAAGATGCTATTCATGATACTATTGACCTAGTTGATGCTAGTTTAAAGAATAATCATATAAGTATTGATATAACACAAACAGACAAAGATATAGAATTTTTAGGCTATAAAAATGAACTTGAACAAGTGTTCTTAAACCTAATTAATAATGCAAAAGATGCTTTAGTGGAACAAAAAATTCAAGATCCAAAAATTATTATGAAAAGTTTTCTAAAAGATAAATATATAGTTATTGAGATATTAGATAATGCAGGTGGTATTTCAAATAATATAATAAATAATATCTTTGATCCATATTTTACCACCAAAGAGCAAGGTAAAGGGACAGGAATAGGTTTATATATGTCAAAAATGATAATCCAAAATAATATGTCAGGGACAATCATCGCCGAAAATAAATTAGATGGAGCTTGTTTTACAATCAAGTTAGATCAGGGAAAAATAGATGAATAAAAAATATTTACGATTAAAAGAGTTAGTAGTTTTATATGTAGAAGATGAGATAGATGTGAGTGAAGAGATAGAAGATATGTTACGATTAAAAGTCAAAAAACTTTATAAAGCATCTAACGGACAAGAGGGCTTAGACCTTTATAACAAATATAGTGATATAGATGTTATTATTACTGATATCAAAATGCCAGAAATGGATGGTATTACGATGATTAGTAAGATTAGAGAATCTAATGAAACAATTCCCATTATAGTTACAACTGCTTTTAATGAAACTTCTTTTTTAAAACAAGCGATTGATTTACATGTGGATAAATATATTATAAAACCAATTGATATGATGCAATTATTTTCTGTTTTAAATAGAGCAAGTGAAGTGATATTTCAAAAAAAAGAGCTTCAACAAAAAGATATAATGTTAAAAAATAGAGAAAAAATATATGCAATGGGTGAACTTATTGAAAATATTGCACATCAATGGAGACAACCTTTATCAGTAATTTCAACGGCTGCTAGTGGGATAAAGCTACAAAAAGAGTGTGGAACTTTAAATGATGAGTTTTTAGTACAATCCTGTGATTATATCAGTAGTAATACAGAAAAATTATCTGAAACAATAGAACAATTTAGAGACTTTTTTGATGATAACAATGAGGAAGAAAAAGAGTTTAATTTAAAAGGTGTAATTTTAGATTGTTATCATGTTGTTAAAGATTCTTATGAAGACAAAAAGATTGATTTAGTATTGAATTTAGATGATTACATTGTTCATGGAGTAAAAAATAACTATATTCAAGTTATTTTTACAATATTAGTAAATGCTAAAGATATTCTTGTTGATAAAAAAAACAATGATGAAAAAAAATATATTTTTATTGATTTAAAAAATAATAAATTATCAATAAAAGATAATGCAGGGGGTATTAAAGATGAATATCTCTCTAAAGTTTTTGAACCATATTTTACTACAAAACACCAATCACATGGTACAGGTTTAGGTTTATACATCGTGCATAAAATTGTGACACAATACTTACAAGCAAGTATAAAAGTTCAAAATACAGAATATACATATGAAAATCAAGTATATAACGGTGCAGAATTTAGTATTATTTTTTAGGTATAATTTCAATAGATTGAGTTGGCGACCCCGTGTCGATTTTAATTGTCCTTTATAAAGTCAGTATTTAAAGTATATTTATGGTGAATAATCATTTTGTACCGCTATTTGTACCGCAGCTATAATTGTCATTTTTTAAGGTTATTGCTACTAAAAATTATTACTACGAAAAGTACAATAAAACTAGTAGGTAGTCTATTTTATTGCACAAGTAATTACTAGATTTAAAAGTGTCTATGATATTGCGGTCATTACATATATAATAACTAATACTATTTATATATCTTAAAATAAACTTATTTTATGTGACAATTCATCTATTATTTTATGATATAATATAAGATGAAAATTTTACATACATCAGATTGGCATTTAGGTCAAAATTTCATGGGAAAAAGTAGAGTAGAGGAGCATAGGGCTTTTTTATCTTGGCTTTTAGAAGTTATCAAAGAGAAAGAAATAAACCTATTACTTGTATCAGGTGATATATTTGATACAGGAACTCCTCCAAACTATGCACTTGAACTTTACTATAACTTTTTAAAACAATTATCTTTAATCAAAACTTTAAATACTACTATCATAACAGCTGGTAATCATGATTCTGTATCTACATTAAAAGCACCAAAACAACTTTTAGAAGTACTTAACGTACATGTAATAACAAGTGGTGATGAAGATGAAAATATTATTATACCTATTGAAAATAATCTAAATATTGAAGCTATTGTTTGTGCTGTTCCATACTTGAGAGATAGTGTAATTAGACAATCTTTAAGTGGTGAAACCGTAAGTGATAAAGAAAAACTTGTAAATAATGGTATAAAAGCTTTTTATGAAACTTCACATAAAACAGCACTTGAAATAAAAGAAGATAAAAATATTCCAATAATAGCTATGGGACATCTTACAACTGTAGGAAGTAGAACTAGTGAATCTGAAAGAGAGATTTATATAGGTGGAACACTTGATATTGGAGGTGATTACTTGGCTAGTCTTTTTGACTATGTAGCTTTAGGACATCTTCACATCAATCAAACAGTTGGAAATGATCATGTAAGATATTCAGGTTCTCCTATACCTCTTAGTTTTAGTGAGTCTAACAATACTCAAAAAGTAAATATTGTTACATTTGAAAACAAAGAATTAAGTGTGGAAGAGATAACAGTACCACTTTATAGAAAATTACAAGTTATAAAAGGTGATAGTGAGACTATAAAAAAAGAGCTAAAAAAGGTAAAAGATAAAAATACTTGGATAGAAGTACATATAAAAGATGATAACCCAATGTATGTAAATACAGAGATAAGAGAACTTGCTGCAACTTTAGAACTTACTCTTTTAGCTGTAAAAATTGAAAAAAGTGATAAACAATTAAGAGCAAAAGAGTTAAAAGCTATAAGTTTAGATGAGCTTAGTATTGATGAAGTGTTTGAAAAAAGACTAGAACTTGAAGAAATAGAGGATAAAGAGTTTGAAAAAGAGCTTACCTTCACTTTTAAAGAGATAGCTTCAAAGGTGGTAAACTCATGAAGATATTAAAAGTACGCTTACTAAATATAAACTCCCTAAAAGGAGAGTTCGATATAGATTTTGAAAAGTTTCTGAAAGATGAGTCCTTATTTGCTATCACTGGACCAACAGGTGCAGGAAAAAGTACGATACTAGATGTCATCACTTGTGCTATGTATGGAAGAACTGCCCGACTTTCAAATCCAAACGAACTTATGAGCCGTCATACTGGTGAGTGCTTATGTGAAGTGGAGTTTGAAGTAAAAGGTAAATCTTATAGGTCATCTTGGAGCCAAAAAAGAGCTAGAAATAAAGCTGATGGAAACTTTCAAAGTGCAAAGATGGAGATAGTCAACCTAGATGAAAATGAGATACTAGAATCATACCTTTCAAAAGTGCCAAAGGTAGTTGAAGAGATATCAGGATTAGACTTTGCTAGGTTTATACAATCAATGATGTTAGCTCAAGGTTCGTTTGATGCCTTTTTAAAAGCAGGTGAAAATGAACGCTCAACATTACTAGAAAAGATGACGGGTACATATATCTATAAGCAAATATCACAAGAGATTTACGAGACATATTCATTAAAGAAAAAAGATATAGAACTTGATGAAAATTCTCTAGGAAGTATAGAGTTACTAGAACCTGAGATAGTAAAAGAAAAAACAGAACAACTCGAACTTAGTAAAAAACAAAAAAAACAGCTTGATACACAAGAGAGTGAACTAAAAAAGATAGCTTCATGGCTTGAAAACTTAGCTAAACTTGAAGCTGATGATAAAAGATATACTTTAGAGTTTGAACAAATAAGTAAAGAAAAAGAGAATAAAAAAGAGCAGTTTACAAAACTAGCTTTAGCAAACAAAGCTTTAAGAGTACAACCCCTATATCAAGAGAGAAGTCAGCTTTTAAAAACTATACAGATACAAGCAGAACAATTAAAAAACACTATAGCAGAACAAGAGCAGTTAAAAAAAGATATAGAGACACAAACAAAAGAGTTCACTACTACACAAGAGCTTTTAAATAAAGAAAAACAATCTTATAAGCAAAATACAAAACTACTAAAAGAGGTAAGAGTTCTACAAACACGGATACAAAATAAAAGAAGCTTGTATTCTGAACTAAATCAAAAGATAAAAGTATCACTTCAAGAGCTATCAAATATCTTCGAAGTAAAGCTAGAAGATACTAGCCAAATAGAAAAACTGTTTGAAACATTCTCTTTAGATATGGCAAAAACAAAAGAGCAGTTTGATAAGTTGCTTATAGAGTATAGTGCTATAGAGGAGAAAACAAAAGATATAAACCAAAAAGAAAATGATACCAGAGAGAAGTTAAAGAAAAGTGAAACTCTTTTTGAGGCACTTAAAGAGTATGAATCTATACAAGTTAAAATAACACAAGAGCAAAACTTACTTGAGCAGTTTAGTAAAGAGATAGAAACAAAAACAAAACTAAACGATGAGAAGATAAAACTCATAAACCAAATACAACAAACTCTAAATACACTAAAACAGACAAGAGAGAAAGAGCTTCTCATAAAAAACTATGAGCAAGATAGAACTAAACTACAAGATGGGCAAGAGTGTTTTTTATGCGGGTCTAAAGAGCATCCATATATAAACCACTCCTTAAATATAGATACAGAGATAAACCAAACACTAGAGTCACTAAAAGAGCAAGATAGTTATCTAGAAGAGCAAACAAAAGAGCAAAATAGTTTACAAACCTCTTTAGCACTACTAAACTCTAAGTATGAAAGCTCTACTGGTGAGCTAAAAAAACTAGAAGAGAGTAAAATTAGTATAGATGAACTATTTCAAACAAAAAACTTCAAAATAGAGCAAGACTCAAAAGCTACACTTGAAGAGAAAACCACTACTTATGAACAAGAGCTAAAAGAGTATGTGATTTTGCGAGAGCAAAAAGAGACTTTACAACAACAAAAAGAGAAACTCCAAAATACTCTTTACAAAAAAGAGCAAAAAGAGCAACAGATAAAACAACAAATCAAATATATCAAAGAGCTACAAAAAGAGCAAGATACTATAAAAGATGAGGCAAACAAACTTCAAACTCAAAGTAAAACTATCTTGGATATAGAAGATTTAGATGGTTTTGAAAAAACTATAGAAAACTCTATGCAAAGTATTGTAAAAAGTTATAACGATACACAAAATCTTCTCACAAGTCTTAAAACAAAAGAGGAGTCTTTAGAGAAGCAAATAACCCAACTACAGACAAAACAAAAACAAGACAATAAAAACCTAGAAACCACACAAGAGAGTTTTGACAATGCACTTAAAGAATATGGCTTCAACTCACAAGAGGAGTTTGAAAAAGCAAATCTGCAAAGCGAGGAGTTTGAAACTCTTACAAAGCTATGTAAAGATATAGAGCAAAGATACACACAAATTCAAACACTCAAAACAGATACAAATCAAAAACTAAAAGAGTATAAAGATTTAGAAACAAAATCAAACCCAAATAAAAAACAACTTGATGAGGTAAATAAAGAACTACAAGAGCTTCAAAATAAAATAGATAAACTTCAAGAAACCATAGGAAGTATCTCAAAAGAGTTAGAGATAAATACCCAAAATATAAAAAAATCAGAAGATAAAATCAAGCAACTTGAAAAGAAAAAACAAGCCTTCCAAGTATGGGTAAAACTAAACGATATGATAGGCTCAAGCCAAGGGGACAAATTCGCTAAATTCGCCCAAGGTATCACCCTAGACCAGCTAATCTACCTAGCAAATAAACATCTAGAGATACTTAGCCCAAGATATGAACTCCAAAGAAACACAGAATCAAACAAACTCTTAGATATAGAGATAATAGACGGCTTCCAAGGAGACGTGGTAAGAGGGGTAAATACACTCTCAGGTGGAGAAAGTTTCATAGTAAGTCTATCTTTAGCCTTAGGACTTTCAAGTCTAGCAAGTCAAAAGATAAGTATAGATTCACTTTTCTTAGATGAAGGGTTTGGAACATTGGATAGTGATAGTTTAGAACTAGCACTAAATGCCCTAAATCAACTACAAAGTTCAGGAAAAATGGTAGGTGTGATTTCCCATGTGGAAGCACTAAAAGAGAGAATTCCATTGCAGATAAAGGTACAACCTCGTGGTGATGGGACGAGTTTATTAAATTTAAATTAAAAGGAGTTAAGGATGTTAGCGAAGTTTTTACAAGCGATTCATGAAAAAAAGTTAGTACAGGTTAAGTTTATTGCAAAAAGTGATGGTAAGTTAAGAGATAGAAAGTGTGTGCCATTTGATTATGGAGCTAGTTCAACTGCAAAAGATAAGAGTGATAAATATCATTTTTATGATTTAAATAGTCCAAATGGTAGACATAATCTACCATTATTTCCTAGTCAAATACGAGAAATAAATATATTAGAGGATGAAAGTTTTGATCCTGAAGATTATGTTAAATGGGAACCAAATTGGATTGTAAAAAGAGATTGGGGTAATTATTCTTAAAAGCTTTTAATAGGATTGTAAATGAAAATAAAAAAAATTGATATTAATAACTTTGGTTCATATAAACAGTATAGATGGATAAATAATGAAACAGAGTTTAAAGATATAAATATTATATATGGTAGAAACTATTCAGGAAAAACAACTTTATCTAGAATATTTAAATGTATTGAAAATAAAAATATACATCAAGATTATGAAAATCCAGATTTTTGTTTTATATTAGAAGACAATTCGATTATTAATACTACAAATATAGAGACTAACAACATAAAAGTATATGTTTACAATACTGATTTTGTAAATGAAAATTTAAATTGGTTACATAATCAAGATGGAACAATAGAACCTTTTACTGTATTAGGTGAAACAAATATAGAAATTGAAGAAAAAATAAGTAATATAGTTGATAAATTAGGTGATAGAGTTGAAGAAGATATTGAAGAACCTAATAAAGGCTTATTTTTTGAGTTATTTGAATTTGAAAATGATTTTGAACAATCTAAAAAAGAATATGACAATTTATCAACTACTTTGAATAAAAAACTCCGTGATAAAGCCAATAAAGAAATTAAACATAATACATTATATAAAAATCCAAATTATAGAATTAATAACATAGAAGATGATATTAAAGAAGTTAAAAGGCACAACTTTAAAATTATGACAAATGAAGAAGTTGATAAATATAAAAAACTAGTAGAAGAAAATATTAAAGAAAATGATGTAGATAAACTTCCAAATAAAAAACCAAATTTTGAAAACTTATATAATGAAGTTAAAGAAATAGTAACTAAAGAAATAAAGCCATCTGTACCAATTCAAGATTTGTTAAATGATAGTATATTACAAGAGTGGGTTAGACAAGGGGCATCATTACATAAAAACAAAAAAGACATATGTTCTTTTTGTGGTAGTATTATAGATGATAACTTATGGAAGAAATTAGATGAACATTTTAGTAAAGAGTCAGAAGAATTAAGAGTTGAAATTCAAAAAAAGATTCAAGATTTAAAAGTTAAAAGAAATGCACTAGATGATTTTATAAAATTTAATGAAAATAGCTTTTATAGTAGTTTTCAAAATGAAATAAAAACTAGTTTGGAGTTGTGGAAAAACTTACAAATAAAGTATCAAAAAAATATTGACTTATTAATTGGTAGTTTAGAAAAAAGATTAAAAGATATTTTTAATAGTTTACAAATGGAAAAAATTGAAGATGTATCTGATGATATGGTAAAGCTATTCAATGAATTTAATATTTGGATAAATAGAAATAATGAGAAAACTACTAGTTTATATAAGGAACAAAAAGAAGCTAGGGAACTTTTAAGATTAAATGAAGTAGCAAAATTTATCAAAGATATTGACTATGATAGTAAAATAAAATCAATCTCTGATGAAAAAGATAAGAAAGAACTATTAAAAGAAAAATTTGATAAGAAAATTAATGAAATAAAAGAATTAGAAGAAAAAATAAGAGTTTTACAAACTGAATTGGAAGATGAGAGTAGAGGAGCAGAATTAGTAAATGAATATCTTGAGAAGTACTTTGGAAATAATGGCTTTAAATTATCATCAAATGATGATGGTGAAGGGGTTAAATATAAAATTTCAAGAGATGGAGTCGATGCTAAGAATCTAAGTGAAGGAGAGTGTAGTTTAATTTCTTTTTGTTATTTTATGGCAAAAATTAAGGATAAGTTAGAAGATACAGTTAACCATAATGAAATAATAATTTATATAGATGATCCTATTTCAAGTTTAGATAGTAATCATATATTTTTTATTTTTAGTTTAATTGAACATAAAATAACACAACAAAAAAACTATAAACAATTATTTATCTCTACTCATAACTTAGATTTCTTAAAGTATATAAAAAGGTTAACTTTACCTGGAAAAGCAAAAAACACATTAAGGCATTTTCTGATTGAAATGAATCAAAAAGAAAATGAAAAAAGAAGTTTTATTAAAGTGATGCCTAATCATTTAAAAAATTATGTAACAGAGTTTAATTATTTATTTAATGAGTTGTATGAAGTATATACTAAAGATAATTTAGAAAATTTTTCTACAGCTGATTATAATCAATTTTACAACATTCCTAATAATATAAGAAAGTTCTTAGAGTATTATTTATTTTATAAATATCCAAATAAAGAGAGTCCCTTATCAAATTTAGATAAGTTATTTGGTGGGGAAATTCCTTCAAAAATCAATAGAGTTGTTAATGAATTGTCTCATCTAACTTTTATTGATAGAGGGTGGAGTCCTATGGATGTCCCAGAAATAGAAGAGTGCGTAAAAATAGTTATAGACACTATCAAAGAAAAAGATGAAGAACAATTTAATGCTTTAGTAGAAAGTATAAATTAATAAAGTTAAAAGGAGAGAGAATGACAAGTTATAGTAATAAAGGTGGAGATTCTGGCATTAAAGCTTATGAAATTTTAGAAGAGGGTATTATTATTCAATTTAGCTCAAATGCCAAATATTTATATAATTATTCAAGTGCAGGTGTCTCTAAAATAGAAGATATGAAAAAGTTAGCACTTAAAGGTGAAGGTTTGAATAGTTATATAATGAAATATGCTAGAACAGCATATTCTAAAAAGTTAAGTTAAAAGAGTATCAATGCCAGTAAGTATTAATGAATTAACACCGTATCTATCTGTAATAGTTTTAAAAATTGATGATACTACTTTCAATATAAATAAACTATTTGAATTGTTAGCAAATAATAATAGATATATACAAACTTCAACACACTCAAGTGGAGCAATTATATATTTTAAAAACTATACAGAAACGAAAAAGGTTAGTTGGTCTAGTAGTAATCTAAGTGATACTATAAATCATCTAATGATTGTTTTTAAAATAGATGACTATTTAGCTTTTTATCATTCTGATAATAGTAAAAAAAATACACTTTATAAATTAATGTTTAGAAGTCCTATAGCTCATGACTTTAAAAAGTTGAAATTAATCCGAAAAGAAGTGTTAAATGCAGCATTTATTAATAATGTAAAGGTTAAAAACCTATGGTTAAATAATATTGATAAGTCATCAGATTTAAAGGCTGATTCAAAAGTTTTATCTGGAAAGAATTTAGAAGAAGCATTGGATCCATTAGGGGATAGTAACTATTCTTTTTCTGCATTAAAAGTTGAAATTGGAGATGAGTCGATAGGAATTAATACATCAGATAGTAAAGTATGGACTAAGAAGTATTCTAATTCAGATGAGTATTTTGATAATTTAGAATTATTGTTAAGTTCAATCAAAGATTGTGATATAAATAATAATTTAAACTTTGAACCAATATCTACATTAGCAAATTCACATACAAATATTACAGAAATAAATTCTTTAGTAGATATTCAGTTAGCAAATATAGAAGAATTTGAATTTCAGAGTGATGAGTATAATCTCTTAGTAGGAACAAATCACTTATGGGATAATTGGAGTTTTGTATATTCTTGTAGTGGAAATACACTTGTAGTAGAAATTTATAATGATTCTAATAATACTAATAAAATAGCATTATTAGGACTTAATTTAATTAATGATTCCGGGAAAGTTTATGTAAAAGCAATTATATCTACAGAGCAAAATGACATTTATAATTTAAAGCAAGTATTTGAAAATAAAAATATTATAAAATTTTGGTTTAATGATAATTATTCATTAATAGATGGATTTATTTTTAAACAAAAATTCAGGGATGTTTCATTTAATAAATTTGAATGGTCTACTTTTCCTCAAATTGATGTTTCTAAAGAAAAACCCTCATCTTTATCTTTAATTGGGCAAGAGGACTCTTTATTTTGCTGGGTGAAAAAATACTGGAGAGGTGAAGAAAATAATTTAGTAGATTTAACTCAACAATTTGTTGATGGTTGGTTATTATGTGATGATGGTTCAAATGAAAAGGCAGATTTTATACATATTTCAAATGAAGTTATACCTACAATTAGTTTTATACATGCGAAGGGTGCAAATTCTAATAATAGAAATAGAAGTTTATCTACGACTGCATATGAAGTTGTCATTTCTCAAGCAATAAAAAATTTAAGGTATATAGATAAAAATTTATTATCTGAAACGATTGATATTGCTCCAAACAATAATGTGGCAAATTTAGTTTGGTTTAATGGAAATCAAGAAAGTAGAATAAATTTTAAAAATTATGTAAATTCATTAACCAATTATAAGAAAAGAGTTGTTATTCTCCAACCTCATTTAATACAAGCTAAATTTGTAAATTATAATAATACACCAACAAATAGAAATAGAATAAATCAATTAAATACTTTATTTGTATCTACACAAATAACTATCCAATCTTTAGGTGCTGATTTTATAGTTATTGGCGATATATAATAATGAACCTATCTAAATCCCTATACACAAAAGGCATCCAATGCCCCAAAGCACTTTGGTTTAAAAAATATAAGCCAAGTGTACTAACACCACCAGATGAACAAGCACAGGCTATATTTGAAACTGGAAATATAGTAGGAGATTTAGCTTGCCAGCTTTTCCCTGATTGAAAAGAAATATCATACACTACAAATTATGATGAAATGATATCTACTACAAAAGAGTTGTTATAAGCGAGTGTACCAAATATCTACGAAGCTACTTTTACCTATGAGGTATACTTATCATGGTAGATATTTTAAAAGTAAAAGATGATGGTGTATCTATCTATGCGGTTAAAAGCTCAACTGAGGTAAAAGATATCTAATTAGATGATGTATCTATACAGTATTATGTATTAAAAAACTTAGGCTTTAGTATAAAAAGTACAAATGCAGTACAGATACTATTGTGTAGTTAACATTATTGTTGTACATGACACTTGCGGTATAAAATGAAACATATGTTTTGTACCGCAATATTGTACCTTTAATAACAGTAAAGTGTTATGATAACTTATGCGAACTTATGGTAGCATATGATAGTCTAAAAGTTAAGCGAATAGCTTAAAATAGGGTGTTTTTGACAGCTCCTGAAAGCTTATGATAGTCTTTTGTTGGCGACCCCGTGTAGATTCGAACTACAGTTTACTGGAGGAAATCCAGTCGTCCTTGGCCACTAGACGACAGGGTCATTTAGAAGTTCGAATTATAATATAAGTGATATTTATAGTGGCTTAATCAATAGCGATAAAAAGGTTTGATATTGAATAATGATTTGATTGATTTTAATTATATAAATGAGTGTGATAAAAAATTGATAGAACAATTTATACAATCTAAAAATATTAAAAAATATATTTTAGGGATAAATAAATTTACAAAAAGTGTATTAAAACATATTGAAGTGGATGGTATTATTGATGATTTTACAAGAGTACAAACTTCTCGAAAAAAAGAGATACTCAAAATTGAAGATATTCCAAAAGAAAATACAATAATTCTTTCAGTATCTACAGGAAGTCCACTTGAAGTTCAAAACAGACTCAACGAGATGGGATATAAAAATTTTAACTATCTTCTTTTTTGTAAGTATTCAGGATTTGAATTAGTATCGCCCCCTTTTATAGATGATTTTGAATATGACTATAAAAAAAATAAAGAGCAATATTTACAAACATATAATTTATTGTGTGATGATACATCAAAGGAGACATTTACTAAGATTATTAATTTTAAAATATCATATGATTTACAGTTTATGAAAGGTTTTACAAATAATCATGAAGAACAGTATTTTGACAAAGAGATAGTACCAAAAATAAAAGATATTGTATTTGTAGATGGAGGTGGATATGTAGGTGATACTGCACAAGAGGTTATAAAAAATTATCCAGATTTTAAAAAAATATATCTTATTGAACCAAACTTATTACATATAAATATAGCAAAAAGAGAACTTGGTCATAGGAAGAACATTGAGTTTATTCAATGTGGTCTTTCAAATAAAAAAGTTCAAGCTACAATAGATGCCTCTAAACAAAACAATGCTAATCATTATAATACTGAAGAACAAAATCTTAATACTATAGATAATATTATAAATGAAAAAGTTGATTTTATAAAGTTAGATATTGAAGGGGCGGAACAAGATGCAATAGAAGGTGCAAAAGAAACAATCAAAAAGTATCATCCCGTTTTAGCTATTTGTATTTATCACAAAGCAGAAGATTGGTATAAAGTACCACAAAAAGTGCTAGAAATAGAAAGTAGTTATGATATATATTTGAGACATTATATGGAAGGAATTTTTGAAACGGTTATCTATTTTATACCCAAAAAAGTCTAACTATTTATAGACTCTTTTATATTTTTAGCTATTTGAGTGATTTTTTTCATCTTTTCATTGTTGCTTAAACTATCATCAATAAGATGTTTTACAAAAGCACTCCCAACAATAACACCGTCAACTCCAATTGCTTTCTCTTTAGCTGTTTTTTCATCAACTCCAAATCCTAAATAAATAGGAGTAGAGGTTGTTTCTCTAATATTTTTAATTACTTTACTTAAATCTTCACTAGCACCACTTCCTGTAATACCGGCATATGCAACCATGTAAATAAATTTTTGACTATTTTGTGTGATTGATTGAATTCTTTCATAACTATCAGTGGGTGCTACAAAGTCAATAATTGTTTGATTGTATTGTTTGAATAATTTTTTATAAGGCTCTGATTCTTCATGAGGTAAATCTGGAATTATAGAACCTTGTATTCCATATTCTTTCCCTTTTGCCAAAAACTTTTCTAAACCATAGTGAAAAAAAGGATTCATATATCCCATCCACAAGGTATCCATTTTAGGTGCTATTTGACTTGTAACTTCAAATAAATCTTTAAGTTTAAATCCATTTTGTAGTGCCAATAAACTAGCTTTTTCTATCACTGGCCCATCAGCAACTGGATCTGAAAAAGGGATTCCTAATTCTAAAGTATCAACACCAGCTTCTTTCATGCTTAAGGCAAGGTCAATTGTAAAGTTATTACTAGGTAAAGATGCGGTTATAAATCCAACTAATTTTTTCATTTTATTCCTAAGTTTTAGAGATGCTTTTTATCATATGATAATTATATTTTGGGTATGATTGTAGCATAATATACATAACAAATTTATGATATTCGATAAGGAATACAATGAAAAAACAATCTATAACATCAATTCAAAAAGCAAAGGGTGTACAAAAACTTACTATGATAACTGCTTATGACGCACTTTTTGCAAGGTTGTTTGATGGTGAAGTTGATTTTATTTTGGTTGGAGATAGTTTAAATATGAGTTTTGGAGGGAAACCAGATACTCTTAGTGTAACGATGGATCAAATGATATATCATACTCAAGCAGTGTGTAATGGCGCACAAAATACCTTTATAATTTGTGATATGCCATTTGGAACTTATTCTGATATGAATAGTGCATTTTTAAATGCAAAAAGAGTCTATCAAGAGACGAATGCAGATGCAGTAAAAATAGAAGGTGGAATCGAAAAAGCACATGTTATAAAACATCTTACTGATAATTCAATTGCCGTTGTTGGTCATATAGGATTAATGCCACAAAACTATAGAAGTGAAGGTGGATATAAGGTTAAAGGTAAAGATGAAGAAAATATTCAACAACTTATTAACGATGCACAATCAGTAGAACATGCAGGAGCTTTTTTGCTTGTAGTAGAAGGTGTAAAAAGTGAAGCAGCAAAAGCTATTAGTGAAGTGGTTTCAATACCTGTAATCGGAATTGGAGCAGGAGTTGATACAGATGGTCAAGTTTTAGTTTGGTCTGATATGTTTGGTTTTTTTGAAGAGTTTAAACCAAAATTTGTAAGACAATATCTTGATGGTGCAAATATGATTAAAAAATCTTTAAAACAGTATAAAAATGATGTTGTTAATAAAGATTTTCCCTCAGACAAAGAGGAATATTAAATTATTATATTAATGATTATAATTTAGTAAAAAGTAGTTATAATAAATTATTATAAAAAAGGATAGTTTGATGGATAGTAAACGTAGCATTTTGACAACACTTGCTATTGCAATGGCAGTAATTTTTTTGGCAATGATTATTAACGTTACAATGAATTTAAGAGATTTTGGTTTTAATAGTGCAAAAACAAAAGCTCAATTAGTTGCAGATAGTGTTAAAAATGGTCTTACAGCACATATGGTTAATGGTATTATGGCAAATAGAGATTTTTATATAGAACAAACAAAAAATCTACAACATATAGATGATATTTGGATTATAAGGTCAAATACGGTTAATAAACAATATGGTACAGGTGAAGAACTTATCCACGATGAAATAGATAAAAGAGTTCTTAAAACAGGTGAAACAGTTGAAAAGATTGATGAACAACTTTTAGGACACAGTACTTATCGAATTACTATTCCATATAAAGCAGAGATAACAAAAGAGATTAATTGTTTATCTTGTCATGAAGCAAAAGAGGGTGATGTTTTAGGTGTAATTTCTATGGTTATGACTATGGATGATATAAAACAAATGAGTGTAAAAATAATTGCTTTAACTTCATTTATATCATTATTTTTAATTTTATTTATTGTTTGGTTTGTGAAGCGTTTAATTGTACCTTATTTATCAATTTTTGATTCTATTAAAGATGTGATGAAACGAGCAAATGATGGTGATTATAGTGCAAGAATAGATGAGTTTAACAGTGGAGAAGCAAAAAATGTTGCGCACTGGATAAATGAACATATGAATAAGCTACAAAAAAGTTTAGTCACTATAGAAGATAAAATAGATATTTTCTTAACAGCTCATAAGTCTAATTCAGAAGATGATCCAATGGTTGATGTACAAAACACAGTAACTAGACTTGCTGATATTTATAATTTTAGAAAAACAATCGAACATGATGAAAGTATTGGAGATGTTTATAAAAGAATAGCAACAGTATTAGAAGATAAATTTAAGTTAGATGATTTTAATTTTCTTGAGGCAGACACAACAAATAAAAAAGTTGAAGTTGTTTATGTAAACAAAGAGTTAAAATGTGATCCTATATCAAAAGGATGTAGAGCTGATAGAACAAATACACTCGTTGATTCATGCCAGTTTAAAAAGGTATGTGGAGCTATAGGGGAAGAAGACTTTTATTTATGTATTCCATACTCTATATCTAATGATATGGATTTTGTAATTTCAATAGGAACAAAGTCAAAAGAAGAAAATGAAAAGTTAAGAGATTTATTACCTTTTATTCAAGATTATGTTGATGCTGCAAAACCAGAAATTGTAAGTAAAAAACTTATGCAAATTCTTGAAAAAAATGCAAGTACAGATCCACTTACAGGTTTATATAATAGAAAATATCTTGAAAGATATATTGATGGTTCACTTTATAGTGGTATGTATAAAAATGTCCCTTGTGGTTTGATGATGGTAGATATAGATTTCTTTAAATTAATTAATGATAATTATGGGCATGATATTGGAGATATTGCGATTAAAACTATTGCAAATACTCTTTTAGATACAACATCGGAAAATGATGTAATCATAAGATTTGGTGGAGAAGAATTTATTGTTATATTAAACGATTGTAATGAAGAAAAACTTCAAAGTACAGCAGAAAAAATCAGAATCTCTTTTTCTCAACAAAAGATACAAGCAGGGGCTGAGATGTTTAGTAAAACTATAAGTATAGGGACATCATTGTTCCCAAATAAAGATCATAGTTTTTGGAAATATGTAAAACAAAGTGATGTTGCATTGTATCAAGCGAAACATTCTGGACGAAATAGAGTTGTAAGATATGAAGAGGGAATGGAATAATATTGCAATTTGTTAATTATTTAAGATTTAATTTTAAATTATGGTATAGTTCTAAAAAATAGGATTATAGAGTGGAAAGATTAGTAGAATTAGAAAAAATGACATTTGAAGATACTAGTGAAGAGGTGACTCTTCGTCCTAGTGTTTGGGATGATTATATTGGGCAAGAAAAAATCAAAAAAAACTTACAAGTATTTATTCAAGCTTGTAAAAAAAGAGAAGAAGTTTTAGATCATATTTTACTCTTTGGACCTCCTGGACTTGGGAAAACAACATTAAGTCATATTATTGCTAATCAAATGGCAACCAATATAAAAGTAACAGCAGCTCCTACTATTGAAAAAGGTGGTGATTTAGCTGCTATTCTTACAAACTTGGAAGAGGGTGATATTCTTTTTATAGATGAGATACATAGATTAACTCCCGCTATTGAAGAGATACTTTATCCTGCTATGGAAGATTTTAGACTAGATATTATTATAGGGTCTGGTCCAGCTGCACAAACAGTACAAATAGATTTACCAAAGTTTACACTCATTGGTGCAACTACACGAGCTGGAATGTTGAGTAACCCTTTACGAGATAGGTTTGGTATGCATTTTAGATTGAATTTTTACAATGATGCTGAGTTATCAAAAATTATTTCAATAGCGGCTACAAAATTAAATAAAGAAACCCACAAAGATGCAAGTTTTGAAATAGCAAGAAGAAGTAGGGGGACACCCAGAGTTGCATTAAGACTACTAAAAAGGGTCAGAGATTTTGCAGATGTAGAAGATGAAGACACAATAGAGATACATAGATGTAGATATGCTCTTGATGAGTTAGGAATCAATGATAAGGGTTTCGATGAGATGGATTTAAGACTTTTAGAGTTACTTTTATCAAATAAAGGTAAACCCATGGGATTAAGTACAATGGCTGCTGCTTTGAGTGAAGATGAAGGAACAATTGAAGAAGCAATTGAACCATATTTATTGGCAAATGGATATATTCAAAGAACAGCTAGAGGGAGAATCGCAACAGTGAAAAGTTATGAATTATTTAGATTAACTCCCCCTTCAAATGAACAAACTATATCTCTTTTTGAGATTGAGGAGAGTGAATGAAGTTAGATACTAAAGAATTAAAAAGTATTACATTACTATATGTAGAAGATGATATACTTATTCGAGAACAAACAAATAAAATTTTAACGAAATTATTTAAAAAAGTTTTTTGTGCATATGATGGACAAAATGGATTAGAAATATTCAAAGAAAATAGTAAAGAGATAGATGTTATTGTTACAGATATAAATATGCCAAATCTTAACGGTTTGGAGATGATAAGAGCTATTAATAAATTACAAAGTTCATTACCTACAATCGTAACTACTGCACATACTGATTCAAGTTACTTAATTGATGCTATTGATTTAAATGTTGATAAATATATCTCTAAACCTATACAAATAAAAGATTTAACTATTGCAGTTGTTGATAATGTACTAAAATATAGAAGAGCCAATAATATAGAAAATTTAGCAAAAAGTCTAGTAACAAAAAGTTCTAAAGATGAGAGTTTAAATAGTAACTTAATAAATCAAGTAGAACAATTAACAAAACAAAATAAGTACTATAAAGCAATAATTGATAACCTTGTAGTAACTAGTAAAATTGATAAAAATGGTAACTTTGTAGAGGTGTCAGATAAATTTCTAAGATTCTTTGGATTTTCTAAAGAAAATATTCTTGGAGAAAATATCAATATTTTGCAATCTGAAAATTGTTCCCAAGAAAGTTTTCAAAAACTAATGTTGCGTGTGATTCATACCAAAAAAACAATAATATCTTCATATTTATTAGTAACAAGTGAAAATAGAACAATTAACTGTGATTTAACTCTTACGCCTAATTATGATTCAAGTTCACTTATCTCTGGATATACAGTATATATTGATATTTTATAAAACTATTATATATAAACAATAGAGAGATTATGATAATCTATTTTTGTAACTTTCGTAATCATAGTTTTTTACAATTTTAAAGTCACCATTTGCTTTTTTAATAGCAATGGATGGTAAGTTTATACCATTAAATGTTGTAGTTTTTACCATAGTATAATGTATCATATCTTCTAAAATTATTTTATCTCCAACCTTAAGTGGTGTATCAAAAGAATAATCTCCTATAATATCTCCAGCAAGGCAAGTATTACCACCAAGTTTATAAGTGTATTTTTTTTCAAAAGGTTTACCTGCATTTCTAATCATTGCACGATATGGCATAGCTAAGGTATCAGGCATATGGCACTCAGCACTTGTATCAAGAATAGCTATATCCATACCATTGTGAACTATATCTAGTACAGTTGCTTCTAAATAACCTGTTTGCCATCCTACTGCTTCACCTGGTTCCATATATATTGTAAGATGAGGATATTTGTTTTTAATTATTTTTAAAACAGTTATCAATCTTTCAATATTATAATCTTTTCGTGTAATATGATGACCTCCACCAAAGTTAAGCCATTGCAATTTTGCAAAGTATTTACTGAAGTTTTTTTCAAACTTCTCCAAAACAAGTTCAAAAGCATCAACATTTTGTTCACAAAGTGCATGAAAATGTAATCCTTTTATTTCAGGGGGTAATTCAGAGGGAAAATTCTCTATTGTGGTACCAAGACGACTATATGTACCACAAGGGTTATACAAATCAATATCTACAGTTGAGACTTGTGGATTTACTCGTATTCCAATACTATTATGTGGTGCTATTTTATTTTTATATAGTTTAAACTGATTAAATGAGTTAAAAACAATATGATTTGATATTTTTGAAATTTCATCAAACTCATTTGGTTTAAAAGCTGGTGAATAGGTGTGAACTTCAAGACCAAACTCTTTTTTTGCTAGAATTGCTTCATTTAAACCACTAGCACAACAACCTTTGAGATATTTTTTGCAAAGTTCAAAGGTGCTAAACATAGCAAAACCTTTAAGTGCTAGTAATATTTTAATATCAGCTTCATCTTGTACTTTTTTGAGAAGTATAAGGTTATTTTCTAAAAGTTTCTCTTCACATACATAACATGGACTAGGTAATAAGTCTTTAGAATTCAAACCCACCACCGCTGCCTTTGTTCATACTCTCATAGACTACTTTTACATAAGTGTCTTTTACTGCACAATCTAAAACTTTAGGGCATTTCATACACGAGTCAACATCATGAGATACTTGGCATTGTTTTAAAACAATAAGTTGTTCATCTAAGGCTATTTGCCATTTATCTTTGGGTTTATTTTCCATCTATTTAGAATAGCTTTTTACCATTTGAATTTCGTAGTTACTTCCAAAGAAACATGGGCTAGTATCGTGTATATGAGCTGTTTTAATATCCAAAACTCTATTTTGACCATCAATTGCGTATCCACCAGCAGTTTCAAATACATGTGCAAATGGAAACACTTCAAAAAGTTGTCTTAATTTTCCTTCTGGTTTATCACTTGCTCCTGGATATGAAAATAATCCACCACCTCTTAAAAGTATATGATGTAAATCAGGTACCATACCTCCACTATATGTGAGTTCATAACCTTCTTTAAACATATTATTTATTAATTCTTTGTGATGTGGATACCAGCATTGTTGCGTTGAACCTGGAGAGTTAATATCTCCTTTTTCATTCATTGTAATATCTTTGATATAAATAAACTCTTCATTATTCATTCTATAGAGTTTAACACTTTCTCCGTCACAAATAACCATCTCAATTCTTGGACCAAAGACTACATAAATAGAGGCAACTATATTGTTACCTGTAAAATCATTTTTATATATACCATAAATAGATCCAACTGATAAGTTAACATCAACTAAACTACTTCCATCAAGAGGGTCATAAGCGATAAGGTATTCACCATTGTCATTTATATTTACAATATTATCTTGCTCTTCACTTACAATTTGTTTTACACATGATAATTCTTTGAAATTATTCTCTATTATAATATCACTTAAAATATCAAGTTTTAGTTGCGTGTCACCAGTTGAGTTTTGTTGTTCACTTTTACCTGTATCACCTTTTTTTATAGTTTGTTGTATTTGAATTGTTGATTTTTTTATTGACTCTATAATATCGTTCATTTAGTTTCCTTATATTTCTTGACCATTTTGTTTTATCCATTCTATAATATCTAAATGATTATTTAAATCTAGTATTTTCATATCTGTTGGAAGTTGTTGTTTATCTATTGAATTATCAGTAACAATGCAATCACTTTTTTCGAAATAACTATCATCAATATTATCTCTTTGTACACATATTCTAGGAAGTGGAATAGCTTTTAATCCCTCAACTAATAATATATCAAAGTTACTAAACATTGATACTATCTCTTCAATAGTTGATGTCTCTTTTTTAAAAACAGTTGTTCTTTTTGGGGATACTACAGCTACCTCACTTCCTGTTTGAGAAAACTTATAACTATCTTTTCCCTCTTTATCAAATACACCTTTATCGGAAGGGTCATGCTTAATTATTGCAACTTTAAAACCTTGCTCTTGTAAAAGTGTTGATAATTTGACAATGAGAGTTGTTTTACCACTATTTGAAGGACCTGTAAAAGCTACAGCTAATCTTTTATTTATTGTATTCATAAGTGTGATTATACCAAATTGTTTCTTTTAGTTAAACCTATCTTTAAAAGTACATTTTTGACATAACTCTTCAACAGCAATATTATTTTTAAATCCATCTCTAATATTAATTGCTCTTTGTGAGTACAATATATCTTTCAAAGAACTATTGTGTAAATTCCCTAGTTCAATTTCTCCAAAACTATCTAAACAGCAAGGTACCACAACTCCTGAACTTAAAATAGCTATCTGTGATGACAGTCCATGACAAAAACCATTTGTTTTTGTTGTATCATTAAGAGTTGGCCACTTAAAATAAGTATCAAAGTCTATTAAAATTTGATTTTCTAATCGTATTGCTTTATCATATTGTATATTTTTCAAATTTTTTTCAAATTTTTTTGATAATATTTTTAAAACGTCATTATTAAAATCTATCTCACTATTTTGACTATCTAAGTTCCAAAGTCTAAAATTAATAAAATTATGAACTTTATTTTTAAGTTTTAAATCACAGAGTTCAAACATAGGTTCTAAATATTTTTCTAGTGTGATTTTCATCTCATTTTTATTATAACTATTAAGAGAAAAGTTTATTTGTTTTATCGCTTTGTGTAAAAAAAGATTTACATCGAATTTTGTTAAATAATAGCCTGTAGTTGTTATATCCACTTTTATATCATACTTTAATGCTATGTCAAGATATTTTTCTAGATTATTAAGAGTCAATGGGTCGCCAAAAACATGCAAAGCAATGTTTTTTGTGAAAGGTTGTACCTCATTTAAAATATTGTCAAAAAAAGCTAAAGATATAGTTGTAGGTTTGGTAATTTTTGTAGGACAGAAACTACATTCCAAACCACAAATATTTGTGAGCTCTATATATACCTTATGAAATTTGTAAGGCATTTTTTATTAAATATATATTGTTTTGTAACTTTTCTACTCTTTCTTGAAATTCTTGTTTATTATCATTATAATGAGTTGAACCATCTATTGCAGTAAGTTTATCATCAAAGTGTTCTATTGTTTGTTTTTGTATATCTTCATCAGTAAGACCTAAAATCAATTCAGGAGTTTGTTTTTCTAGTTTCATAATAGTATGTTCTAAAGTATATTTATTATCTATATCAATATCTAAATAATTACACATTTCAATATAAAGGTTATCTATACTTGACGAATACCTACTATAGATTGTTCCTGCAAAATCATTTAAATAAAGATGAAAATTTTTGTAATTAGATAAAAATTCGATATTTTGAAGCTTATTTAATTCCTCATCATCTTTATAAAGTTTATTATACATATGTCTCATACTTATAAAAAGTATCTCACTACAGTTTTGTTCTAGTTCATCTAAAAATTGTTTTTTTGTCATATTTATCCAGTATATAAAATGTATAGAAAAAAAAAGAGAGCTAGAAAAGCTCTCTTGTAAATTTTCCTATAAATAATTGTATATTATAGTTTTGGTCCAGCAGATGTAAAATCAAAACTAGTATCATCTGTCAAGTATTTTTTAAAGTTTTCAATATACATACTAGCTAACTCTTTAGCAGTTGCATCATATTGTGCTTTATCTTCCCATGTGTGTCTAGGGTTTAAAACTTCTGTATCAACACCATCAAGTGTTTTAGGAATAGCTAGATTAAATATAGGTAATGTATCAAATTCACTATTTTCAATATTTCCATCTAAAATACCATTAATACAAGCTCTTGTATTTTTGATACTCATTCTTTTCCCAACACCATAAGCTCCACCAGTCCACCCTGTATTTACAAGGTAAACATTTACATTATGTGCATCTATTTTTTCACCAAGAAGTTTTGCATATACAGTAGGGTGAAGAGGTAAAAATGCTTCACCAAAACAAGCACTAAAAGTAGCTGTTGGTTTATCAATTCCTCTTTCAGTTCCCGCAACTTTTGCAGTATAACCACTTAAAAAGTAATACATAGCTTGTTCTTTTGAAAGTTTAGAAACAGGTGGTAAAACACCAAAAGCATCTGCACTTAAAAAGATAATATTTGTAGGATGTCCAGCAATAGAATTTGGCTGAATATTCTCTATGTGATTAATAGGATATGAAACTCTTGTGTTTTCAGTTTTACTTCCATCACTAAAATCTACATTTCCATTTTCATCAGTAACAACATTTTCTAAAATGGCACCTTTTTTAATAGCTGCATAGATTTCAGGTTCACTAGAAGGATCAAGGTTGATAACTTTTGCATAACAACCACCCTCAAAGTTAAATACACCATCATCATCCCAACCATGTTCATCATCACCAATTAAAGCTCGATGAGGATCTGTAGATAATGTAGTTTTCCCAGTTCCTGATAGTCCAAAAAATAAAGCTGTATCACCTTTAGCACCAACATTTGCAGAACAATGCATAGCCATTTTACCATCTAATGGAAGCCAATAGTTCATCATTGAAAAAACACCTTTTTTCATCTCACCAGCATACCAAGTTCCACCAATTACTGCTTCATTTTCTTCTACATTAAAAGCAACATAAACTTCTGAATTTAAACCTTGTTCTTTCCACTTAGGATTCGTTGTTTTACATGCGTTATATATAGTAAATTCAGGTGTGAAATTTTCTAATTCAGATGCATTAGGGATGATAAACATATTCTTTATAAAGTGAGCTTGCCAAGCAATTTCTGTGATAAATCTTACAGATTTTCTACTATTCAAACTTGAACCACAATAAACATCAGTTACATAAAGATCTTTTCCACTTAACTGTTTTGTTGAGTTTTCTTTTAATTCTTTATATGTTTTTTGATCTATATGTCTATTTACATCACCCCATGAAATATATTTTGAAGATGGATCAGCATATGCAAAATATTTATCTTTAGGACTTCTTCCTGTAAATATTCCTGTATCTATTATTAAAGCACCACTAGAGGCTATAATAGCCCCTTCATTTTCAACGGCATGATCTATTAATGTATCTACGTCTAAGTTATGGTAGATAGTACCTACATTTTCTAAACCAAGTGAGTTTTTAATATCTGACATATTTCTGTTTTCCTAATTTTTATTTAAATATTGATAAAAGTACACCAGCAGCAACGGCAGAACCAATTACCCCTGCAACATTTGGACCCATAGCATGCATCAATAATATATTTGATTTATCATACTCTTGTCCTACTTTACTTACAACTCTAGCTGCCATTGGAACAGCACTAACTCCAGCTGCACCAATTAATGGATTTATTTGTGAATCTTTTGAACTAAATTTATTCATAATTTTTGCCATAATAACACCAGCAGCAGTTCCTGCACTAAATGCTAATAAACCAATAATCATAATACCCATAGTATCAAGTACTAAAAACTTATCAGCAGCAAGTTTACTACCCACTCCAAGACCTAAAAATATTGTAACAATATTAATAAGTGAGTTTTGCATAGTATCACTTAATCTATCTACAACACCAGATTGTTTTGCAAAGTTTCCTAAAGCAAATGCACCAATAAGTGGAGTAGATTCTGGTAAAATTAAAATAGCCATCATAAGTATTAAAATAGGTAAAAAAAGCTTCTCTAAAGGATGTACTTTTCTTAATGGAGGCATTTTAATTTTTCTCTCTTTTTCAGTTGTTAATGCTTTCATGATTGGTGGTTGTATAACTGGAACAAGTGCCATATAAGAATATGCAGCAACTGCAATAGCCCCAAGCATTTCAGGTGCTAATCTATTCGCAATAAAAATAGAAGTTGGACCATCAGCACCACCAATAATTGAAATAGCACTAGCTGATTGTAAATCAAATCCAATCATCACAGCCCCAACTAAAGAACCAAAGATTCCAAATTGTGCTGCACCACCAAGAATGGCAGTTTTAGGGTTAGCTAAAAGTGGACCAAAGTCTGTCATAGCACCAACACCCATAAAAATAAGAAGAGGAAAGAACTCGTTTGCGATACCCATATTATAAATAATACCAAGCATCCCGTGTTCTCCACCCATATTTGCCAATGGAATATTTGCTAGTAAACCACCAAAAGCAATTGGCAAAAGTAGTAAGGGTTCAAATCCTTTTGCAATAGCTAAATAGAATAGTAAAAATACAATTATAAACATAATTAATCTACCCCATGTTTGCTCAAAAGTTGTCATTAACCTTGCATTGTCAGGATTTGGTTCAGATGTCATAATATCATCACTAGGATTTAATATAGCATTAATACCTGTTGTTTCATAAAATGAACTCATTAGTTCACCTAAAGTTTTTGATTGATACTCTTTCTTTTCTGTTTCTATTGTTTCAGCACCACTATTAGCGTAAAGATTACTACTAAATAGTGCAAAAATCATTAAAAACAAAATAGAGATAAGTTTTTTATTCATTTTTCTCTCCAAGATATTATCCACACTAGCCAATGACTACTATAGTTTGACCTTCTTCTACTGCATCATTAGGTTTTACTGCAACATCTGTGATTGTTCCTGCAGAAGGTGCTTCAATATCTATTTCCATTTTCATAGCTTCTAAAATTGAAACAACTTGACCTTTTTCAACTTTATCACCAACATTTACTAAAAGTTTCCATACATTTCCACTTACTGTTGCACCTACTTGTGTTCCTCCACTTGAAGCTGGAGTTGTTGCTGCTTGTGCTGGTGCTGCTTCTACTGGAGCTACTACTTGAATATCTGCATTACCTTCTGCAACTTGAACATTGAATTTTTTACCGTCTACAACTACTGTATAGTTACCATCTGCCATTTTTTTATCTTCCTTATCATCATTTTTTGTTTCACAAGTTAAATTTTCACAATCACTTATTTTTCTAATATTTAAAGGTGATTCCCCTTTTAGAAATGCAATACCTTTTTCATCACAAGCTGCTGCTATGAATATGTTTTCTTCAGTTGTTTCTAAACCTTCAATCTCTAATCTTTCTTTCCATGCTGCTATTGATTTTTTAGGATCATTATCAGCAAAATCTAATGGGTTTTCTTTTGTTGGTTCAAGTTTTAGTTTTTCACTTGCTAGTTTTACAATAACAGGATCTGGTTCAACAGGAGTTTTACCAAAATATCCAAGTACCATTTTCCCGTAACCTGGAGCGATTTGCTTCCATGGTCCAAAGTTTACATTTGCATATGCTTGTTGCCAATAAAATTGTGATACTGGTGTAACAGATGTTCCATAACCACCCTTTTCAACAACTTCTCTCATTGCTTGGATTACTTCAGGGAATTTATCAAGTGTTCCATTATCTCTCATCATTTGTGTATTTGCAGTTAATGCACCACCTGGCATAGGTGAGAATGGAATTAACGGACTCACTTGTGTAGCTTCTGGAGGGATAAAATAATCTTTTAGACAATCTTTTAATACTTCTTGATATTTTAAAACTTTATCAATACTCAATCCACCTAAATCAAAATTACTCCCTTTTGTTGCATGAAGCATTGTTAAAATATCAGGTTGACTTGTTCCTCCACTTACAGGAGAGTTTGCAAGGTCGATTCCATCTGCACCAGCTTCTAACGCTGCTAAATATGCTGCAACACTTACCCCTGCTGTTTCATGTGTATGAAGACGAAGATGTGTATTATTCCCTAAAAGTTTTCTTGCCATTTTAATAGTTTCATATACTTTTGTCGGATTTGCTGTTCCACTTGCATCTTTAAAACAAATAGAATCATATGGTAAACCACTATCAAGAATTTTTCTTAATGTATTTTCATAAAAAGCTACATCATGAGCACCTTCACAACCTGGTGGTAAATCCATCATTGTAACAACTGCTTCATGTTTTAAACCATGATTTTTAATACATTGTGCTGAATATTCTAAGTTATGTACATCATTTAATGCATCAAAGTTTCTAATAGTTGTTGTTCCATGTTTTGCAAATAATTTTGCATGTAAGTCAACAAGTTCTCTACTTCCTGTGTCAAGCATAACTGTATTGATACCTCTTGCTAATGTTTGAAGATTAGCATCTGGTCCCACAATACTTCTAAACTTATCCATCATATCAAATGCGTTTTCCTGTAGATAGAAAAATAGTGATTGGAAACGTGCTCCACCACCAAATTCAAAATGTTTAATACCAGCATCTGAAGCAGCTTCTACAGCTGGCATGAAATCATCCATAAGAACTCTTCCTCCAAAGACAGACTGAAATCCATCTCTAAAAGTTGTGTCCATTATATCTATATATTTTTTTGACATTATTATTAGCCCTTTTGATTGTTATAGTGTATTATTGCAGCTGAAATTGCTGCGATTGTATCTTTGTCATCAGCATTATTTGAAGTCTGAGGTTTCCACTGAGATAGTTCCTCTTTAGGTTGTTCTGGTAAAAACTTTGCGATAAGAGCCGCTTGTGCTTTTAGGGCAAAAATCATTACGACTAGAAATAGAAAGACTATCCCCATACCTAGAGCCATGAATTTAAAGGCTTCTGTGACTAAACTTATTTCTTCCATAAATGTTCTCCATTTTATTTTAGTAACCAATTTGTAACTACTAAAAATTAAAATTTCATCATTTTATATAAATATTGCTTTAGTAAATATTTAATATACCTTCAAAGTCATTTTATTTTTAAAATTAATAAATTTATAAGATAATTTCACACAGTTTGTATATAAAAGTATCAACTTTATTACTAATGTTTCTTAAATTTTTTTTCATTATATCTCCAATTTGTCAATTTATAAATATAATTATTACATAAAAATATATTTTATAGTAAAAATATTGCAAAATGCAATTAAAATTTGACATAATTTGCATAATTGACTATAATTTCATAAAAAGGGGTGAAATATGTTAAATATTAATGAAATAATCGAAAAACTACGAGATGTCCTTTCTAGTGAAAAGAATAGTGGAAAAATTTTTGATAAAGACATCGCAAATGCATTAGAACTTACAAGTGTTAATTTTGCAACTATGAAAAAAAGAAACAGTGTACCTTTTTCAAATATACTTGATTTTTGTGCTTTGAAAAAAATATCAATAAATTGGCTTTTATACGGACAAGACCCTAGTAGTTTAGTTGATAGTACAGATAGATATTGGATAAAGTACTTTCCAAGTATTAGTGTAAGTGCTGGTGGAGGAGCATTTGATGGGGAAGAAAACTATGAAAAATTAGATTTACCTGATTTTTTTGTCAATATTATTGGAGGAGAAGATAATTTAAAAAATGTCGAAGCTATTAATGTTACGGGGGATAGTATGGAACCAACACTTAATAATGGAAATATAATATTTATTGATAAAACTAAAAATGACACATCTAAAGATGGTATTTATGCATTTGTAAATGAAAATGGATTATTTGTTAAAAGAATTCAAAAAAGAGTAGATGGAGCTTTGGATGTCATATCTGACAATAAAGAATATCCAATGCAAATAGTAAGTAAAACTGATATAACTATTTTAGGAAAAGTAGTGAGTTCCATAGGAAAAGTTTTTTAAAAAAATCCATTTTAATTAAGTTTATTTTCAGTATTATTGCTAATATTTTTGCTATAATAATAAAAATTTAATTTAATTGGAGTATTTGCTTGGACAGTCATCCCCCCTTGTGGTTAGTTTATGAAAAGGGAGATTATATATGGAATATTTAATCTTTCTATTTGTGTTGGTAATTGGAGTATCATTTTTGTGCTCAATTTTGGAGTCGGTTTTATTATCTACAAATGCTTCTTATATCTCAGTGTTGGAAAATATCAATCCAAAAGCAGGGGCACTTCTTAAAAATCTTAAAAAAGATGTAGATAAATCTATATCTTCTATTCTTATACTAAATACTTTTGCCAATACTTTAGGTGCTACAGCTATCGGAGTAGAAGCACAAAGTTTATTTAATAATGATAGTAATCTGGTATTAGCTGTTTCTATTATTTTAACATTTTGTATTTTATTCTTCGCAGAAATTATTCCTAAAACAATAGGTGCAATATATTGGAAAGAGTTAGCTCCTATTGGTGCTAGAATTATTAATATATTTATAATAATTACGTATCCAATAATTATTTTTACACTTTTTGTAACTCGAAAAATTAATAATAGTAAAGATTCAGAAACAGTTTCTCGTGAAGAGTTAATTCATAGTGCACTTTTAAGTGAAGAAGATGGTGTAATAAATGATATGGAATCAGATATTATTGAAAATGCACTTATGTTAAAACAGAAAAAAATAAAAGATATTTTCACCCCAAGAAGTGTCGTCTTTTCTGTACCCAAAGACACTCTTATAAAAGATTTACTTGATGATAAAAGAACTTTTAAATTTTCAAGAGTTCCAGTGTATGAAGGTACTATAGATAATATTGTTGGTATGGTATTAACAAAAAAGATTTTTAAACATGCTATTAAAGATCCTGAAGTTACAATAGAATCAATTATGTCAAAAGTAGATAGTATCAATGAAAATATACCTGTTTTAAAAGCTTTAAGTAGTTTTATAAAAGCAAAAGGGCATATGTTAATAGTAACAGATAGCTATGATCAAACAGAAGGAATTGTGACACTTGAGGATTGTGTGGAAACATTACTTGGGCTTGAAATTATGGATGAACTAGATACTACAGAAGATATGAGAAAATTAGCAACAGCTAAAATGAGAGCCAAAAGAAAAGAAAGAGAATCTGAAAATTAAAAGATGTAGAAAGTTAACTTAACTTTCTACATAGTTTTTAAGATTTCTTCCTACTTTTGGATGTTTTAATTTTTTAATAGCACTTGATTCAATTTGTCTTACTCTTTCTCTTGTAACACTAAGATTGTTTCCAATCTCTTCAAGTGTTCTATCACTTCTATCATCAAGTAAACCAAACCTCATTCTTACAACAGCTTGTTCTCTTTCATTTAACTGTCCTAATATTTGATCTATTTGACCAAGTAAATCATCGTGCATAATATTGTCAACAGGTGTTGGTGCCTGTGTATCTGCAACAAAGTCACCAAATTTACCATCATCTTCATTTCCTATAGGAGCATCAAGAGATACTGGTTCTTTAGTGATTTTAATAACTTGTTTTACTTTATCAACTGTAAGTCCAACTTCTTTTGCAATCTCATCTACATCCGGCTCTCTACCATTTTCCTGAATACCTTTTCTAATGATTTTATTTATTCTATTTATAGTTTCAATCATATGTATTGGAATTCTAATAGTTCTTGCTTGATCCGCAATAGCTCTAGAGATTGCTTGTCTAATCCACCATGTTGCATAAGTTGAAAATTTATAACCTTTTTTATATTCAAATTTATCAACAGCTTTCATAAGACCAATGTTTCCTTCTTGAATTAAATCCAAGAAAGGTAGTCCTCTATTTGTATATCTTTTTGCAATTGAAACAACAAGTCTTAAATTTGATTTAGCCATTCTATTTTTAGCTTCATCTGTGATTTTTTTACCTAATTTAATTTGTTCTAAAACTTCAATAAGTTCATCTTCTTCTAAATCAAATCCACCTTCACTAGCTTGTGCTGTTTGATAAAGCTTTTTGATTTCCATATATGTAGAAACCATTGTAGCTTCAGGAACCATTCCTATAATATCTACCTTTGAAAGTGTAAGAATTTTATCTAGAAGTTTTTTATGATTTTCAAGAAGAGTATCATTAAATAAAGGTAACTTATACTCCAATCTTTTTAATTCAACTTCAAATCCATCAGAACTAGAAAGTGATGTTTCCATTGCTTTAACAATCTCTGCAATTAATTTACTTGTAGGTCCAAGTTCAATTAAACTCTCTTTAATAATTTTCTTTTTAAAAGCACATTGTAAATCAAATAATAACATATCAGCTTCGTCATCACTTTTTGCTACTTCTTTAGTTATGAACTTCAACCAATCTTTTTTTGCTTTTTCAAGAAGTTTAAAAGAGTTAATAATCTTTTCAGCTCGTTTATCTAGTTTTTTTTCTTTTGGGTCATACCCTTCATCTTCTGAATCATCAATATCTTCATCAATCTCATCTATTGTATCATCATCTTCATTATCATCATCAAAGTTTTTGAATAGTTCTTTAACTTTTCTTTCTCTATTTACTAAAGGTTCTTTATATTCTAAAATAAAGTCAATGAGATATGGAACAGAACATATGGCATCAAGAATAGTGTTTTCACCTCTTTCCATATTCTGACTAATTTCAACCTCTTCTTCTTTTGTAAGAAGTGGAACTTTCCCCATCTCTCGTAAATACATTCTTACAGGAGAATCTGAACGACTCCACTCAAGTAGTTCTTTATTTTTTAAAAGATCAAATTCCTCATTTTCTGGGTTTTCTTGTCTTTTTATTCTAGCATCTTCTTTTCGTTTGTATTCAAGTTCATTTAATTTTTTTGCGTGTTCTCTTGAACTAACTAAATTTACATTAAAAAGTTGTTTTTGTGCTATTATTTTTTTTACAATTGCACTTGTAGGTGCTTTTGGAAAAAGTAAAATAAGCTTTTCGTGGGTTAACACACCGTCTTTATTTTCTTTAAATGTTTTTTCGATTAGTTTGTTTATATCTTTAGTTTTAGCTGCCATTTAAATTTATAGCCTTTATTGTAAATTTTAGGGGATATTATACCGAAACTTAATTAAAAAAATGATTAATTAATAATATTTTAGATAAAATGCAAAACATTTTACATTGAAGGAAATAGTATATATGAATAAAATTACTGGAAAAGTATGGAACTTTGGTGATAATATAGATACAGATTTAATTATTGCAGCACGTTATTTAAATAGTAGTGATCCTCATCATTTAGCTAAATATGTTATGGAGGATGCTGACCCTGATTTTGCTTCTAAAGTACAACCAGGTGATATTATAGTTGCTGGTGAAAATTTTGGATGTGGTTCAAGTAGAGAACATGCTCCAATTGCTTTAAAAGCAGCAGGAGTTGCCGCAATTGTTGCTCCAAGTTTTGCAAGAATATTTTATAGAAATGCATTTAATATGGGATTACCAATATTTGAGCTTAATAGTGCATCAGAGATAAAAGAGGGTGAATTGATTTCAATAGATTTAGATAAAGGAACTATTGAAAATATTGATAAAGAAAAAACTTATAACTTTACACCAATTCCCCCTTTTATGCAAGAATTATTAGCGGATGGTGGATTGATGAATTATGCAAAAAAGGAAGCACATGGCAAGTTATAATATCTCTTTAATAAAAGGTGATGGTATTGGTGTGGAGATTGTAAATGAAGCTGTTAAAGTTTTAGATGCAGTTGGAAAAAAATTTGATATTGATTTTTTATACAAAGAATATTTGATGGGTGGTGTTGCTATTGATGCAACAGGGAATCCTCTTCCACAAGAAACAATTGATGGTGTTTTAGCTTCTGATGCTTGTTTATTTGGTGCAATTGGTGGACCAAAATGGGACTCAAATCCAAGAGAACTTAGACCTGAATCTGGTCTTTTAAGATTTAGAAAAGAGATGGGTGTATTTGCAAACCTTAGACCAGCAGTAGTATATGATGAGTTAGTTGATGCAAGTAGTCTAAAAGCAAGTGTTATCAAAGGTGTTGATATTATGGTTGTAAGAGAGCTTATCGGTGGTATATATTTTGGAGAACCAAAAGGTAAAACTGAAGATAAGGGATGGAATACTATGGTATATACTGTTTCAGAGATTGAAAGAATAGCCCATGTTGCATTTAAATTAGCAATGAAAAGAGATAAAAGAGTTTGTTCTATTGATAAAGCAAATGTACTTGATGTAAGCCAACTTTGGAGAGATACTGTTGAGAAAATTGCAGTTGAGTATCCAGAAGTTGAATTATCTCATATGTATGTTGATAACTGTGCTATGCAACTTATAGCAAATCCAAAACAATTCGATGTGATACTTACAGGAAATATTTTTGGAGATATTTTAAGTGATGAGGCTTCTATGTTAAGTGGTTCTATTGGATTATTACCATCAGCTTCTACAGGTGAAAAAACTGCAGTTTATGAACCAATTCATGGGTCAGCTCCAGATATTGCAGGACTTGGAATTGCAAATCCAATAGCAACTATTTCTAGTGCTTCAATGATGCTTAGATACTCTTTAGATGAAGAGACAGCTGCTGATGCTATTGATGCTGCAATTAAAAAAGCAATGGCAAATGGTTATAGAACAGGTGACTTAGCTGCCTATGACTGTAAAGAACAAGTAAATTGTTCACAAATGGGAGATATAATAGCTAGTTATATCTAATATTGTATAGTTATTAAAAAAGGGAAAGGTTAAGTGCCTTTCCCTTTTTTATTATAGATATTGTGTATTAAAAAAGTTCTACTTGAACTTTTTCTTTATATCTAATAACTTGATCTCTCCCTTTTTCTTTTGCTTCATAAAGTGCAATATCTGCATTTTTTAATACTATATCAAAATTTGTAGAATCTTCTGGGAACATAGAAAAACCAATGCTAATTGTTTTTCTTAAAGTATTACCAGCATAAACGGCAATCTCATTTTGACTCACTTTTGTTCGTATTTTATTTGCTATTTCTAAAACTGAATTTTCACCATCTACTCCAATAAGTAAAATGATAAATTCTTCCCCTCCATATCGAACTACAATATCTGATTCTCTTACATTTTCATTTAAAATTCTTCCTAATTCTTTTAAAACTAGATCTCCTACATCATGACCATATTCATCATTTACAGATTTAAAATGATCCATATCTAACATTAAAACACCAATACTGATTTGTTCTCTTAATGCTTGAGGAACAAGTTTTGTTAAATGTTCATCAAGAAATTTTCTATTATAAAGTTTTGTTAGTCCATCTTTAAATGCTGAAGCTTTTAGGGCTTCGAGTAATAGTTTTACAATAAGTGATGGCGTTGCTTCCATGAAATAGTTTTTAATTAATGGTATGTTTCTTACTAGTTCATCTAATTCTATTTTTGTATCTAAAATGAAATTAACAATTAAAATAGATTGATCTCCAATATCAATAGAGGTACAATAATAAAATTTTTCATCATTAGAAAAATGTGGACATACAGAGTGGTCTTTTACACTCATCACATCATTAGTACTTCTAATAACTCTACAAAGATCAGGATTATTCTTAATGGCATCTATACAATAGTTTAAATTGTTTTTTGAATAAACAATTTCTGTTCTATTATCATGGTAGTTTTGTTCCATAAAGTTGAAATTTTTAAGTTTAAATCTATTGTTTAAAACTTCACCCAATCTGCTGTATATTTCATATTTATCTTTATCAACCTCAATCTCTTTTTTAAATTGGTATATATCTGATAAATCTCCTATTATTCTTTGAGAATTTAATAATGGATTATTGGTATGATACATCTGATTTCCAATAAAAATATTCAGTTTATTATCTATATCTGTAAAAGTTATACTTAGTCCATTAACTAACTGATTGTATTCATTTATTAACTGTTCAGATTCGTCTGATAAACCTTTTCTTTTTATAATATTAGTAAATATACCATTTGATATATTTTTTATTTTACCACTTAACTCATCAATAGTTTCAAGGTGTGGTTTTAAAGCTTTATTTGCAAAAAATAGTACTAATAATATAGCAATCAAAGTAAATAACATAATCATAATTGCAAGTCTTAATCCAGAAGTCCTAATATCTGAAATATCCATTACTATACTAACAGCACCAAGTGTTTCTCCATAGGATACATCATGACAGCTTATACAATTTGCAATATTATTTTGTTCAGCTTTATATGGTATTGTAACTCTTATGGATGTTTTATTTAAAGTTTCTTCTAAAATATATTTCATTTTAGAAGTATTCAAAACTTCAATATCAACTTTATCACGTGGTTTTTCTAATCTATTTGCTTTTCCATATTGTTTTATAACATTATCTCCACGAATAATCCATAGCTTATCAATATTATCAATATCAGAAACAGAGTTTATGTAAATATCTCTTTGATGCATATTATTATTTATCATATATGAAGTGAGTCCATTTTTTACAACTTCTGAAATCATTTTAGCTTTGTTTATAGCTGATTGAATACCGTGTTGTCTAAAGTTTAATGATTCAATAATCGTTAAACCTATTCCTATAAATAACATAATAATGATGAGTTTAATTAGTATTTTCTTTTTCATTTACAACCTATCTTTTTAAAGCTAAAAAAGTTCAATAAAATCTTCTTGCTCTTGTTTAAATCTATAAACATTATTTCGTCCAATATCCTGTGCCCCAATAAGTGCAGTTTCTGCATTTTTGACAATTATATTTATATCCGTTGAATCTTCAGGAAACATTGAAACACCAATACATACTGTTTTTCTAAATTTATCATTATTTGGAGATAATAAATATGTTTCAGCTAGTTTTTCTCGTAATTGATTAGCTAAGAGGAGAGTTCTTTCCTCGGAGTCTACATTCATTAATAAAACTAAAAACTCAGCACCACCAAAACGAACTGCAATATCTGAAGATCTTATGTTGTATTTTATCGTATTTGCATAGAGTTTGAGAAATTTATCTCCAAATTCGTCCCCATGTTCATCATTTACAGCTTGAAATCTATCAATATTAATAAGTAAAGTACCTATTTTCATATTTTCTCTTAGTGCAAGAGGGATTAGCCTTTTCATCTCTAGGTTAAAAGATATTCTATTTTCAAGTTGTGTTTGTGGGTCAATAAGTGTCGAATTTTTTAGTTCTAAAAGAATATATTGAATATAAATAATAGGTATGATTTCTTTACAATAACTATTTAATGTAAGTTTATCATATTCAGATAATTCATTGTCTAGTAATATAATTTTTATGGCAGTTTCATTAGATATTCTATTGTAGCAATTATAAGTTTTATCACCAAGAATACCTTGGCTGTATAAAACTTCTTCTGTATTGTCATTTATTAAAGATATTGTAAAACACTCTATTCCAAATTCTTTTTTTAATTCATTTACAATTTTTTCATATAATATGTCTAAAGTTACGTTATCTTCTATTGAATATTTAAAAAGATTGATATGTGTTAATTTTGCAATGATATCTTTGACTTCTTTAATATGAACTTCATCAACAATATCATTCAATCGTTCCAATAACGTATCTTTTCGTTTCATATACATGACCTATAAATATCTAAGCCAAGATTTTAGAGATGAATTTTCTTTATATAGTGAAGTACTATCACCATGGCCTGGATAAATTTTAATATCTTTTTCCCATGTTAATATCTCATTGATACTTTGTATCATATCTTCAGCACTAGAGTAAGGGAAATCAGCTCTTCCAATTGAACCTTGAAATATAAAGTCACCACTAAAAAGGTGATTGTCAATTTCAATTGCACTGCAGCCAGGTGTATGACCAGGAAAATGATGAAATTTTATTTCAACACCATTTATTATTACAGTTTCATTTCTCTGTACTTTTACATCAGCTTTACTAGATGGAGTACCTTGTGAAAAAGGATCATTTTCTAACATAAAACAATCATCTTTAGGACAATAAATTGGTATATTGAATTTTTCTTTTACTGCAGCATTACTCCATACATGGTCAAAATGACCATGTGTATTTAGTATTGCAACTGGATTTGTTGTATTTTGAATTATCCAGTTAAGAGAATCTACACCAGGGTCGATTATAAAATCTTGATTATCAATTGTTGCAATGTAACAATTTGTTTGATAAGGACCCATAGGTGCTGATTTTATATGCATTATTTGAACCAACCTTTCACTGTATCACATATTCCACTAAACATATCTTCGTGTGGTTTTGATTCTATTCCAAAGCTTTGTTGTAATTTTTCTAAAAGTTCTTTTTGTTCACTATTTAAACTATCAGGATAGATAATTTTAATTTGAACTATAAATTTCCCTTTTCCATAACCATTTACACTTTTAACACCTTCTCCTCTAAAAACAAATTGTTGTTTGTCTTTAGCACCAGCAGGTATTTTAACCTCTATTTCCCCTTTAAGGCTTGGTACTTTTATTGTTTCACCTAAAGCAATTTGTGTAAAGAATATTGGAACTTCTAGATAGATGTCATCATCATTTCTTACAAAGTGTTTATCTTCTTTCACATTGATTAAAATATATAAATCACCTCGTGAACCATCAGGTGCAATATTTCCTTTTCCACTTACTCTAATTCTATTTCCGTTATTTACACCCTCAGGAATATCTACAGTAAATTTTTCCTCTTTTTCATGATAGCCAAGACCAGAACAATCAGAACATTTTTCATTTACAGATTGACCAGTTCCCTCACAATGAGGACAAGTTTGTGCAAAAGTCATAAACCCTTGTCTCATATGTACTTGTCCTTGCCCTTTACAAGTGCTACATGTGGAAAGCTTTCCACCTTTAGCCCCAGTACCTTTACAAGATTTACATGCTGTTTTATATTTGAATTTTATCTCTTTTTTTACACCAAATATTGCTTCATTAAAATCAAGATTAACATTTGCTTCAGTATCTAAGTTGTAGTTATATGTTTTTCTTTGTCTTTGACGACCTCCGCCACCAAAACCACCAAACATCTCTTCAAAAATAGAACCTAAATCATCAAAGCCTCCTCTAGAGAAACCACCACCTTGTCCATGACCTTCTAGTCCTTCTTTTCCATAACGATCATAAATTGCTCTTTTTTCTTCATCACTCAATACTTGATATGCTTCATTTACTGCTTTAAAATTTTCTTCTGCTTTGCTATCTCCTGGATTTTTATCTGGATGATATTGCATCGCCATTTTTCTATACGCTTTTTTGATTGTGCCTTTATCTGCACTTTTTTCTACTTGTAAAATTTCATAATAACAAAGATCTGTCAAGTCTATTCCTTTTTTCTATAATTTATAATAGGTTATTATTTTATCTAAATTAAGCTATAATCAATCTTATGAATAAAGGATTAGAAAAATTTTATGACCTTGTGGAGTCTTTTGAGATGCTCCCCACTATAGGTAAAAAATCAGCAGTTAGATTAGCATATCATATAGTTACAGAAAACACCTATACTGGTATGAAATTAGCTCATAGTATAGAAACAGCCATACGAGATATAAGACAATGTATTAGATGTAATGCAATGAGTGAAAACGAGATATGTGAAATTTGTCTTGATAAGGACAGAGATGATGCAAAATTATGTATTGTTCAAAGTGCAAAAGATATATTTATCATAGAAGAATCAAAACAATTTAGTGGTAAGTATTTTGTCATAGAATCTTTAGAAGATGAGATTATAAAAAAATTATTAAATTTAATTCACTCTTCTAAAGTAACAAATATTTTATTTGCAGTTACACCTAGTTTGGCAAATGATGCTTTTATTTTATATATAGAAGATAGATTAAAAGATAAAGATATAAATTTTACAAAAATAGCACAAGGTGTACCTACTGGAGTGAGTTTAGAAAATGTTGATATCTTATCATTATCAAAAGCAATAAATGGTCAAACTAAGATATAAATATATCTTAGTTTATAAATCTTTTTTTTGTTTTATAATAACCTTCAAATCTATTAATAGTTTTGTTTTTTTCTATCTCTTCCAAGGGTTTAGGAAGAGATTTTGTTTTTGAATCTGCTTTGATACTAACTTTAGGAAGTTTTGATTTGTTTTTTTTCATGTTATTTAGATTCTATAAATTGTTTAATTCTATTGATTCCATCTATAATAGTTGCTTCATCAGTAGCAAAAGAAAGTCTGAAATATCCCTCTAACCCAAAAGCTACACCTGGTACAACGGCTACTCCAACATCCTCTAAAAGTCCTTTTGAAAATTCCATTGAATCATTTGATACACCTTTAATATTTACAAAAAGATAAAATGCACCACTTGGTTTTACAACAGAGAGACCCTCTATATTATTTATCATATCAACAGCTAAATCTCTTCTTCTTTCAAACTCAACTCTCATAGTTTCTATATCATTATCAGCACTTCCATCTAAAGCTGTAATAGCAGCAGCTTGTGTAATAGAGTTGATATTTGATGTAGATTGTGATTGGAGTTTTTTCATAGCTTTAACTAGCGCTTTATCTTTAGAAGCTAAATATCCAAATCTCCAACCTGTCATTGCAACAGATTTACTTAAACCATTTATAGTGATAGTTCGATTGTACATATCTTCACTTACACTAGCAACTGCTGTAAATTTTAAATCATCATAAATGATTTTTTCATACATCTCATCACTTATTACTGTAATATTTGTCCCTTTTAAAACTTCAGCAAGTGCTAATATTTCATCTTTTGTATAAACACTTCCTGTAGGGTTTGAAGGTGTTGTTAAAACTAACATTTTAGATTTTGGAGTAATTGCCGCTTGTAATTGTTCAGGTGTGATTTTAAATTCGCTTGCATCATCAGTAATTATTTCAACTACAGTTCCACCACTATATTTTACAATTTCAGGATATGTTACCCAATAAGGAGCTGGGATGATAACTTCATCACCCTCTTGAATTCCAGCTTGAAAGATATTAAATAAACTATGTTTCGCTCCAACACTAACGATAATTTCTGAAGGATCATAGTCTAAATTATTATCTCTTTTTAATTTGTTACAGATTGCTTCTCTACAAAGTGGAGTGCCCTCAACAGCTGTATATCTAGTATCATCATTTTCCATAGCTTTAATAGCAGCATCTTTTATAATTTGAGGTGTACCAAAATCAGGTTCACCCGCACTAAAACTTAGTACATCTTTTCCAGACGCTTTTAATTCTCTTGATAGTGTAGTAATAGCTATTGTAATTGACTCAGATAGTCTATCCATTCTACTTGCAATTTCCATATATTGTTCCTTTTGAGAAGTTCATTTTATTTTGTGGCGAATTATACATAAATATTAATCAATATTTTATTAAATTTAAGATAGCCTAATATAAAAATTTTAGGAATTAAAATGAGATTAATTATAATTGGATTATTATTAGGTTTGATTTTTATAGGATGTGGATATAAAGCTGATCCTATTTATGTAGATGATGATAAAACTGAACAAAAGGGTGAAAAGTAATATATGATATATGATTATTTGATTGTAGGTACTGGTATTGCTGGATTAAATGCGGCAAGACTTATACCAAAAGATAAAAAAGTATTAGTTGTTTGTAAAAAAACACCTTGGGAGTGTAATACATTTTGGGCACAAGGTGGAGTTGTGCGCGCTAGGGACAAAAAAGATATACCTCTACATATACACGATACAATGATTGCTGGTGTAAATTTAAATGATATAGATGCTGTTAAAACACTTAGTGAAAAATCAATAGATGCTATAGATAATTTAATAGATAATGGATTTGTTTTTGATAAAAATGCAAAAGGTGAGTTAGCATTTACAAAAGAAGCTGCACATAGTACAAGTAGAATTTTACATGCAGATGGAGATGCAACTGGACGAATGTTACATATGTTTTTGCTCCAACAGTGTCCCCATGAAGTAGTGACAGATTCAATAGTAATAGACTTATTATATGAAGATGGTATCTGTTACGGAGCTCATTTAATAGCCAACGGAAAAGATAAAATTATTTATGCACACAACACAATACTAGCAAGTGGTGGAGTGGGTTCAATTTATAGATATCATACAAATTCAACAACAATTGCTGGAGATATACAAGGTATCTGTATAGAAAAAGGTCTTAAGTTAAAAGATATGGAGATGATGCAATTTCATCCAACAGTTTTTATTGAATCTGATTTACCAAGAAAACAACTATTAACAGAAGCTTTAAGAGGTGAGGGTGCTGTTGTTGAAGATGAAGATGGGTACGCCTTTTTAAAAGATTATCATGAAGATGCTGAATTAGCACCAAGAGATGTTGTAAGTCGTGCATTATTTGATTACCATAAAAAAACAGGTTCAAAAATATATCTCTCTTTTAGAAATTTTGAGAAAAAAGTATTTAAAAAAAGATTCCCAAATATTTATAAAAACCTTATGGATATAGGCTATGATCTCCCTTTTGAAAGAGTTCCAATTAGTCCTGCTTTTCATTATAGTATGGGTGGAATTGAAGTTGATTTAGATTCAAGAGTTAAAAATACAAAAAATCTTTATGCTGTTGGTGAAGTTGCTTGTACTGGTGTTCATGGAGCAAATAGACTAGCTTCAAACTCATTACTTGAGGGGTTAGTATTTTCTAAAATTGCTGTTGATACTGCCCAAAAAGAGGACTTTACAATTGATTTGAATAATTTTAAAGGTAAAGATAATCAACCACATTATGAATTGCAAAAACCAACAGACAAAGCTATAAAAGATGAGTTGAGAAATTTAATGTGGACAAATGCAGGAATAGTGAGACAAAGACAAGACTTAATAGACGCATTAGAAGAGATTGAAATATTTTTGAAAGAGAGTGTAGGAAGATTACTTTTTTTAAGGTTACTTACGGCAAAATCCATCATTCAAAGTGCCATAGAGCGAAAAAAATCTATAGGAGCACATTATATTAAGGAGAAATAATGTTTAAACTGCTTATGGTTAGTTTAGCTAGTGTTTTAGCATTCGCAAGTGGCGGGGGAGAAGGAGAAGTTGTTTCAGTAATACCAGATATTACAATGACTTGGGTTGGTATTGCAGGATTACTTATATTTATGGTAGGTTATTATTTTATTGCGATGGAAGAGCATTATCATATAGATAAAGCAAAACCAGCACTTTTAACTGGTACATTTTTATTTATTTTAGTAGCATTTTATTATGCACTCAATGGTATGGATATGAATTTAGTTCATACTCAAGTAGAACATCTTATTCTTGAAATAGCGGAGATATTCTTTTTCTTATTTGTAGCGATGACTTATATTGAGTCAATGATACATATGGGAGTATTTGACAAGTTAAAATATAATCTTGTTTCAAAAGGGTATACATATAAAAAACTATTTTGGGTTACAGGAATTTTAGCATTCTTTATCTCTCCAATTGCAGATAACTTAACAACAGCATTAATACTTTCTACTGTTCTTATTACAATTGAGCGAGAGAAAAAAGAGTTTTTAATCCCTGGTGCAATAAATATTGTTGTTGCTGCAAATGCAGGTGGTGCTTGGTCTCCATTTGGTGATATTACAACACTTATGGCATGGACAGCAGGAAAGGGTGCATTTGGAGATTTCTTATTCTTATTCCCAGCATCTATTTTAGGATATTTAGTGACAGCATTTTTATTATCAAAAGTTGTTCCAAATACTGTTCCTGATTTTGATGCAGCCACAGAAAAAAAACCTGAACTAATGAAAGGTGCAAATGTAGTAATTGGACTTGGAGTATTTACAATTTTTTGTGCAGTAATGTCTCATCAAGTTTTACATCTACCAGCTATGTGGGGTATGATGTTTGGTTTATCACTATTAAAAGTATATGCATATAGACTTAAAAAAGTACATAATACAGAGTTTAATGTATTTGGTGCAATGGCAAAAATAGAAAATAATACATTATTATTTTTCTTTGGTATATTAGCAGCTGTTGGTGTACTATATTTTATTGGATGGTTAGCATTAGCATCAGTAGTATATGATCCACAAGTTTTAGGACCTACTTGGTCAAATATAGGTGTTGGTTTCTTATCTGCAATTGTTGATAATGTTCCTGTTATGTCGGCAGTTCTAAAAGCAAATCCAGATATGGTTCATGCACAATGGATGTTAGTAACACTAACAGCAGGTGTTGGTGGTTCATTAATCTCATTTGGTAGTGCAGCAGGTGTTGGTGTTATGGGTAAACTTCCAGGTGTTTATACATTTAGTGCTCATATGAAGTATTCTTGGACTGTATTAATTGGATATATTGTTTCAGTAGCAATTTGGTATGGACAATTTATAGTATTAGGAATTGGTGCATAACTAATTCTTGTTCTATTAAAGGCTAAGGAGAAATCCTTAGCCTTTTTTTTACCTTTTTTTTGGTATAATCTGACTAATTTATAGTAATTTTAAAGGATTTTATTTGAAACATGTACCAATATTAGTTTTAGACTTTGGAAGTCAATATACTCAACTTATCTCAAAAAGATTAAGAAGTAATGGATTTTATTCTGAAATAGTTCCATTTAGTGAATCTATTGAAGATATCAAAGCTAGAAGTCCAAAGGGAATTGTTCTAAGTGGTGGACCAGCTTCAGTGTATGCAGATGATGCATATAAAGTAGATAAAGAGATATTTAATCTAGGATTACCAATCTTAGGTATTTGTTATGGTATGCAAACAATTGCACACTATTTAGGTGGTAGTGTAATTCCAGCTGACCATCATGAGTATGGAAAAGCAAAATTAAAAGTTGAAGATACAACTTGTCCTATATTTAATGATGTAACGAATGAAGAGATAGTATGGATGTCTCATGGGGACAAAGTTGAATCTCTCCCTAGCGGATTTAAAGTGATTGGTACAAGTGAAAATTCACCATATGCTGCTATTGCAAATGAAGAAAAAAATATTTATGCATTTCAATACCATCCTGAAGTTACACATAGTGTAGAGGGTGCACAAATGTTAACAAATTTTGCAAAACATATTTGTGGTTGTGAAAAAAATTGGAATATGGGAAATTTTGCGAAAGAGCAAATTGAAAAGATACGAACACAAGTAGGGGATAAAAAAGTTCTTTGTGGTGTTAGTGGTGGAGTTGATAGTTCAGTTGTAGCTACACTTTTAGCAGAAGCAATTGGTGACAAGTTAGTTCCAGTGTTTGTAAATAATGGACTTCTAAGAGCAAATGAAGTTGAAGATGTACAAAATATGTTTGCTACAAGAGGAATAGGGCTTATCACAGTTGATGCTTCAAATGACTTTTTAACAAAACTAGCAGGGGTGACTGATCCTGAAACAAAAAGAAAAATAATTGGTGAAACTTTTATTGAAGTATTTGATAAAGAAGCTAAAAAACATGATGGAATATCATTTTTGGCACAAGGTACACTTTATACTGATGTAATAGAATCAGTATCAGTAAAAGGTCCATCAAAAACAATTAAATCACATCATAATGTTGGTGGGCTTCCTGATTGGATGACTTTTGAACTTATTGAACCTTTAAGAGAAATTTTTAAAGATGAAGTAAGAGTTTTAGGTCTTGAACTTGGACTTCCTGCACAAATGATTGGTCGTCATCCTTTTCCTGGACCGGGACTTGCAATTCGAATTATGGGTGAAGTAAATAAACCTGATTTAACTATATTACGAAAAGCAGATACAATTATGCTTGAAGAGTTACGAGCTAGTGGTTGGTATGATAAAACATGGCAAGCATTTACTGTACTTCTAAATGTAAAATCAGTTGGAGTAATGGGTGATAATAGAACATACGATAATACAGCTTGTATAAGAATTGTTAACGCAATAGATGGGATGACTGCGACATTTGCACATATTCCACATGATATACTTGAAGTTATGAGTAGAAGAATTATCAATGAAGTTGATGGAATTAATAGAGTAGTTTATGATATATCTTCTAAACCACCAGCAACAATAGAGTGGGAGTAAAATCGATAGATTTTACTCATCTCGACTTTTGCACAATCTAAGCAAAAGCTATCAATTTTTAACTTTTTAGTATTTTAAGTATTTTAAAATTTTTTTCTTTTGTGACATTAGATGTGACATTTGTTTGATATAATTTAGAAGAGATAAAATTGTCAAATATTAAAGGAAATTAATGAAAAACTCAAAATTTGTAAAAGCCTTTTCTCTTATTGAACTTATTTTTGTTATTGCTGTTTTAGGTATTATTGCGACATTTGCAGTGCCAAAATTGTTAAATACAAAAAGTAGTGCAGTTGTAACTACAATTAAACAAGATATTAATACTATAACCACTGCAATTCAATCACAATATATGTTAAATAGTACTATAGATAAAATTACAGATTCTGTAACAATCAATGAAAAAAATTGGGATATTGAAGATAAAAAAATAGAATACAATATAGATGGTACTTCTTGTGTTATCATTGAAGTTGTATCTAATAACCTTACCGTGACAATTAACGAAAAATCTACTAGTTTGTGTCAAAAACTTTATGATGCTGGTGTTAGAAATATCACTTATGATTTAATATAGATATGCAAAAAATAGTTTTTTTAGATCGTGATGGTGTTATAAATATTGAAAAAGATTATCTTTATAAAATAGATGATTTTGAATTTATAGATGGTGTTTTTAGTTCCTTAGAATATCTTCAAAAGTTAGGATACAAATTTGTAATTATTACAAATCAATCTGGAATTGGGAGAGGATATTATAATTTTGAACAATATAATATACTCACAAAGTGGATGAAAAAACAATTTAAAGAAAAAGGGATTGATATTCTTGAAGTATATTGTTGTCCCCATGCCCCAGATGAAAATTGCACCTGTCGAAAACCAAATATTGGAATGATAGAACAAACTTCTAAAATAATTGATATTGATTATGAAAACTCATGGTTAGTTGGAGATAAAAGTTCTGATATCCAAACTGCAATCAATGCAAATATAAAAAATACAATACAAGTACGTTCTGGACATAAGTTTGAAGATGAGAACTCAAAAGCAGACTATATTGTGGATTCTATCAAAGATATACCAAATATTATAAAATAGTAAACTTATTTTAGATAGAATCTTGTAAATTTAAAAAATTATTGGATTATATATGTTAGATACTATAAAAAAAGAGTTTGAATCGCATTTACAAATTATTCAAACAGTTCAAAATAATATGGAAAATGATATTGCTGAAGTTTCAAAGAAAGTGATAGAAACATTAAAAAATGGTAATAAAGTTTTGATATGTGGAAATGGTGGAAGTGCAGCGGATGCACAACATTTTGCTGCTGAACTAACTGGCCGTTATAAAACTGAAAGAAGAGGGTTGCCTGGTATTGCACTTACAACTGATACGAGTGCTTTAACTGCTATTGGAAATGATTATGGATATGATAGAGTTTTTGATAGACAAACAGAAGCTTTAGCTAACAAAGGTGATCTCCTTATTGGTATAAGTACAAGTGGAAATAGTAAAAATGTTATTAGTGCATTGAGTTTAGCAAAAGAGATGGGATGTAGTGCTATTGGATTAACTGGTAGAGATGGAGGTGCTATGAATGATGTTTGTGATATTAATTTAGTAGTTCCTAGTGATAATACCCCAAGAATACAAGAGATGCATATATTATTTATTCATACTATTTGTCAATTAATAGATGATAACTTTTAAAGGCTAGAGATGAAAACATTAACAAAAGAACAAAAAGAAATATTATTAAACAGTATTAGAGATATTCCAGATTTTCCAAAACCTGGTATTGTTTTTAAAGATATTACAACTTTATTAAATAACAAAGAGGCTTATCAACTTCTTATGAATCATTTGGAAGTTAGATATAAAGATATGAATTTAGATTATATTGCAGGACTTGATGCAAGAGGATTTATCTTTGGAGCTGCTTTGGCAGATAGACTTGGGGTAGGTTTTGTTCCTATTAGGAAAAAAGGGAAACTTCCAAGCACAACAATTTGTGAAAAATATGAGTTGGAATACGGATTTGATGAAGTTGAAATTCATCTTGATGCGTTTCACAATAATGTAGATGCAAATGTTTTAATTATAGATGATTTATGTGCAACAGGTGGAACTGCAACAGCTGCTGCTAAACTTGTACTTGACACAAAAGCAAACTTAGTTGAAACATGTTTTTTAATGAACTTAAAATTTTTGGCAGGGGATGAAAAAGTAAAAAAATATTCACCTGTTTACAGTATACTAGATATTTAAAAGGATTAATTTATATGGCAAGTTATATACCAAAACCAAGTATTCATGACCCTGATGCAAATGGGCATTTTGGAATTTTTGGAGGTAGATATGTTCCTGAAACATTGATGCCAATACTTTTAGAACTTGATACTGAATACAAAAAGTATAGATTTGATAAAAAGTTTTGGTCTGAAGTAAATCATCTTTTAGAGGAATATGTAGGAAGACCAAATCCCTTGTATTTAGCAAAAAATATTAGTGATGAAATAGGTGCAAAAGTATATTTAAAAAGAGAAGATTTAAATCATACAGGAGCCCATAAAATAAATAATGTTATTGCACAAGGTTTATTGGCAAAAAAACTTGGAAAGACTAAAGTTATTGCTGAAACTGGTGCTGGACAACATGGTGTAGCAACTGCTACAATTGCTGCTTTAATGGGATTAGAATGTACTGTTTTTATGGGTGCAAAAGATGTAGCTCGTCAAGAACTCAATGTATTTCGTATGAAACTATTGGGAGCTAAAGTTATCTCTGTTGAATCAGGAAGTAAATCTTTAAAAGATGCAATGAATGATGCAATACGATATTGGGTTACAAATGCTAGAGATACTTTTTATATAATAGGAACTGTTGCAGGTCCTCATCCCTATCCTATGATGGTACGAGATTTTCAAGCTATTATAGGATGGGAAGCACGAAGTCAAATTTTAGAAAAAGAGGAGAAACTCCCTGATTATGTACTTGCTTGTATTGGAGGTGGGTCTAATGCTATAGGGATGTTTAGTCATTTTCTTGAAGATAAAAAAGTTACCTGTATTGGAATTGAAGCAGGGGGACTTGGAATTGAAACAGATAAACATGGTTGTAGCTTAAAAAAAGGAACACCTGGTGTTTTACATGGACAATGCTCTTATCTTTTACAAGATGAAGATGGACAAGTGCAAGAGGCACATAGTATAAGTGCAGGACTTGATTATCCAGGTATTGGACCTGAACATTCATATCATAACGATTTAGGAACAGTAGAGTACGATAATATTACAGATGATGAAGCGATGGATGCATTTGTTTGGTTAAGTCAAAAAGAGGGGATTATTCCAGCTTTTGAATCTAGCCATGCTATTGCTTATCTTAAAAAAGCAAAAGAGAGATTTCAAGGAAAAACAATAATAGTGAATCTATCAGGTCGAGGTGACAAAGATATGATTCAAGCTAAAAATATTTTGAAATTTGATTAGGTAGAATATGGAATTTTTACAAAAAAACTCAGGGAAAATAGCAAGTGTAATTATTGTAATATTTTTCTCTTATCTTGGGTATAACCTTTATTATGCACCAGTTGAGGGACTTAATGAAAAATTTTTATATTTAATGCAAGAGCATGGATATATAATTCTTTTTACATGGAGTATTTTAGAAGGTGAAATGGGACTTATCATGGGTGGACTTTTATGTCACACTGGTGATATGTGGTTGCCTTTTGCTATTTTTGTAGCAGGACTTGGAGGATTTGTAGGAGATCAAATATATTTTTATATTGGAAGATATAATAAATCTTATGTACATAAAAACTTTAAAGGGCAAAGAAGAAAATTTGCATTAGCACATCTTCTTCTTAAGAGATATGGGTGGCCAATAATATTTATACAAAGATATATGTATGGTATGAGAACTGTTATTCCTATTTCTATAGGACTTACTCGATATAGTGCAAAAATGTTTGCATTTATAAATATATTGAGTGCTTGGGTTTGGGCTGCAGTGACTATAATTCCTGTATGGTATTTTGGTGAAGAGATACTCAAAGTGTTAGAGATTGCGAAAGAATATTGGTATGTAGCAGTTCCATTTGGAATTTTAATTGGTGGAAGTATATTATATTATTTTTCAACTGCAACAAAAAAAGAGAAAAAAATAAATAAAGAGGAAATATTATGAATTTAAATTTAACAACAAAAAAAATTGATACAGAAATAGAGATACTATTTGTTAAAAATAAAAAAATAAAAACAGATAAAGATATTTTAGAGATATTAGATTTCAAAGGGGAAGAGGAGGAGTCTATTTTACTTCCTGAGTTGAAAAAATTATATGTAGGATTACCCCAAACTGATGATGAAAGTATTAAAATTGCTATAGCAACTGCAATTAAAAAGCTTAAAAGCACAAAATATAAATCTGCAATAATTAAATGTAAAGAAAACCTATCATCTTTTATAGAAGGGTTTGAGTTAGGTAATTATAGCTTTGAAAAATATAAATCTAAAAAAGATAAAAAAGAAGATATTAATATCTATATTGAAGTGAATGAAATAACAAAAGAGATACAAAATGAATTTGAAAAATATGTGGCTATTTGTACTTCAGTAAATATGGTTAGAGATTTTGTGAATACTGCACCAGATGATTTTTATCCATCAGTTATGGCACAAGAAGCTATTAAAATAGCTACAAATAATGAGTTAGAGTGTAAAATTCTTGATGAAGATTATTTAGAAGAAAATGGAATGGGTGCAATGCTTGCAGTTGGTCGTGCAAGTAGACATAAGTCAAAACTTATCCATCTTACTTACAAACCAAAGAAAAAAGCAAAGAAAAAAATCATTTTAGTAGGAAAAGGTCTTACTTATGATAGTGGAGGGTTAAGTTTAAAACCAAGTGATTTTATGGTGAGTATGAAAAGTGATAAAAGTGGTGGTTGTGCTGTATTAGGTATAATGAATACAATTGCTACAATGAATTTACCTTTTGAAGTTCATGGAATAGTTGGTGCTGTTGAAAATATGATAGGTGGTAATGCTTATAAACCTGATGATGTTCTTATAGCAAAAAATGGAACTACAATTGAAGTGAAAAATACAGATGCCGAAGGGCGATTGGTTTTAGCAGATTGTTTATGTTATGCTCAAGATGAGATAGAAGATATTGATTATATCTTTGATTTTGCAACTTTAACTGGTGCTTGTGTTGTAGGTGTTGGTGAATATACAAGTGGTATTATGGGAAATAATAGTGAGCTTAATGATAGTGTTGTTAAATATGCAAACAAAGCTGGTGAATTAGCAACTAAACTTGATTTTAATAGATATTTGAAAAAAACTCTCAAAAGTGAAATAGCAGATATATGTAATATTGCAAGTACAAGATATGGTGGAGCAATTACAGCAGGAATGTTTTTAGATAATTTTATTAAAGAGGAAAATAAACAAAAATGGGTTCATATTGATATAGCAGGACCTGCATTTATTGATAAAGCTTGGGGATATAATAGTGCTGGTGGTAGTGGTGCTGGTATAAGAATGGCAATTAATTTTTTAGAAAATTTATAAAGAGTTATTGAATAGTTAACTCATAAAAGGCACACAAGAATTTAATCTTGTGTGTCGTCTGTATTCATACAATCATCATGGTCAATATACGCCATATTTCTTAAATGACATCTATATTTTTCCATATCAAAATCTTTTATATCTGATACGCCATCTTCTATTGCTGCTTGTGCTACTGCTGCTGATACCCAAATTAAAACCTCTTTATTAAATGGTTTTGGAATGATATGATTTTTTCCATATTCTAAATTTTGGTCATTATATGCAGCTTTTACATAGTATGGTATTGGTTCTTTTGCAAGTTTTGCTAATGCAACTGCAGCTGCCATTTTCATACCTTCTGTTATTTTTTTAGCTTGAACATCTAAAGCACCTCTGAAAATAAATGGAAAACCAAGTACATTGTTTACTTGATTTGGGTAATCACTTCTTCCTGTTCCAATAATAGCATCATCTCTTACTTCAAGAATCTCTTCTGGTAAAATTTCTGGCGTAGGATTTGCTAGTACTAAAATAATAGGATTTTTCGCCATAAGTGAAACCATTTTTTTAGATACTGTTCCAGCAACACTAAGACCTAATAAGACATCAGCATCTTTAATAGCATCTTCAAGTGTTTCATCTTCTGTTTGGATAATAAAATCTTTTTTGTATTCATTTAAATCATCTCTTTTATGATTGATTACACCTTTACTATCACACATAAGAATATTTTTTGCACCAAGTTTTCTATACATATTTGCACAACTCATAGCAGCACCACCTGCACCACTAATAACAATTTTCATATCTTCTATTTTTTTATTTACAAGTTCACTTGCATTTATTAGTGCAGCTGTTGTGATAATAGCAGTTCCATGCTGATCATCGTGCATAACAGGAATATTTACTCTTTTTTGAAGTTCTTTTTCTATTTCAAAACATTTAGGTGCTTTTATATCTTCAAGGTTAATCCCCCCAAAACTAGGAGCTAAAGCAACACAAATATCAACTATTTTTTTAGGATCAAGTTCATCTAATTCTAAATCTACTCCATCTACATTAGCAAATTTTTTAAATAATACAAGTTTCCCTTCCATTACGGGCTTTGCAGCGAGAGGTCCAATATCCCCTAAACCTAAAACGGCAGTACCATCACTAATAACAGCAACCATATTCCCTTTTGCTGTATATTTATATGCTAGTTTTGGATCTTTTTCTATTTCAAGACATGGTATGGCAACGCCTGGAGAATACGCTATTGATAAGTCTTTTTGTGTATCACAACCTTTTGTAACATTAGTACTTATTTTCCCACCAATATGGTATTGAAGTACCTCTTCATCTGTAATTTTCATAATCTATCCTAATTATTATAAGTTGATTCCTCTTGGAAGTATAAAAGTATACCTGAAGAACTATCAAATAATAATTAGTTATAAATAAAAAAGTTACTATTTTTATTCAGTAGCTTCACTTTCCCCTTTAAGTTCGGAGATTTTTGCATCAATTAATTCAAGAGTTTTTGCTTGGGTGTCATAAGATATTTGAGGTAGTTCACCACCCCACATCTCTTGGGCTTCTTCAAAACCTTTTACGATTCCTTCTCTCCCTTTTTCAAGTTTGTCTAAATCATCACCAGAAAAACCTAGTACAAAGTCAGCAACTCTTTGCGATGTTTGGGAAATACCAAAAAATCCCTCTTCACTTATTAAAGAAGTTGCTTCATCTACAGATAATTCAGTAATAGGTTTTCCCTCATAACCAGTATTTGAAAGATTAAAATTTTCATTATCACTATTTCCTGAAAGAAAGTTCAATATATTTTGTTGTGCTTCAGTGTTATCTTTGATTTGATCACTTGCATCCATAGAGAAAAGTATAATTTGTGCATTCATAGATAAAGAGACTTCAATAGCAGATTTTTCAATTTGTTCCTCTACTGATAACTCTTTTTTTGTAGAAGTTTTTGAATTATCTTGTGAACTTGTATTTTGTGTTGCTTTTTCATTAGCTTGTGTGTAGCTATTTGTAGTTATTTGCATAATTTCACCTTTAGTTTAATATATAAGTTGATTATAGAACTTATATATTTAAACTAATATTAAGAAAAGGGATTAGGTCTTACTTAAACATTAAAACGAAAGTGCATAATATCTCCATCTTGCACGATATAATCTTTCCCTTCAAGTTTTAGTTTCCCTGCTTCTTTACATTTTGCCTCTCCACCAAGTGCAATAAAATCTTCATAAGCTATAACTTCAGCTTTAATAAAACCTTTTTCAAAGTCATTGTGTATAACAGCAGCTGCTTTTGGTGCAGTACAACCTTTTGGAATAGTCCAAGCTCGCACCTCTACTTTTCCAGCTGTAAAATAGCTTTGAAGACCTAGTTTATCAAAAGCTGTGTGGATTATTTTTTCTAGTCCAGACTCTGCAACACCAAGATCTGTTAACATCTCTTTTGCTTCATCATCTTCCATACCAACTAACTCTTCCTCTATTTTTGCACAGAGCATAATCAAATCAGCATTTACAGAATCAGCATGTGCTTGTAGTTTTTGTACATATTCATTTCCATCTACGAGGCTATCTTCATCAACATTTGCACCATAGATTACATCTTTGTTTGATAGAAAGCGTAACTCTTTATCAAGTTCTAAAAAGTTTTCATCTTCTCTATCTTCAAATGTTTTCACTGGATTTAAGGCATCTAAATGTGAAGCTAAAGCTTGTGCAATTTCAAGTTTTGCAGCAGCTTTTTTATCAAATTTTGAATCTTTTTTGAGTCTATCTAGTTTTTTATCAAGTTGAGTGATATCTGCATAGATAAGTTCAGTTTCTATAATCTCCAAATCTCTAATTGGATCAATTCCACCTTCAACATGTACAACATTAGGGTCATCAAAACATCGTACCATATGTAAGATAACTTCCACTTCTCTAATATTTGATAAAAACTGATTTCCAAGACCTTCACCTTTAGAAGCACCTTTTACTAAACCTGCAATATCAACAAAATCAATAGTTGAATGTTGTATTTTTTCAGGATTTACTATTTTTGCTAGCTCATCAAGTCTTTTGTCAGGAACTGGTACTATTGCTTTATTTGGTTCAATAGTACAAAATGGATAGTTTTGTGCCTCCGCATTTTGTGCTTTTGTTAACGCATTAAAAGTTGTACTTTTACCAACATTTGGAAGTCCTACTATACCTACACCTAATCCCATATCAAACCTTTTATTATAAATTATTTTCGCGATTATAGTGTAATTTTGGTTAATAGATTATTATAGTAGGTTTCCTGCTAGATATCCACTGCTAAAAGCCCATTGAAGATTATAGCCACCACATGGACCATCAAGATCAACAAGTTCTCCTGCAAAATAAAGCCCATTGATTATTTTACTTTGCATTGTTTTAGGATTAATCTCTTTTAAGCTTATGCCCCCTCTTGTAATCATAGCCTTATCAAAACCATCATGACCATTTATAGTAAAAGGTGTCCAAGCTAATAGTTTGACAAGTTTATTTTTAGTGATTCCTGAGATGTTTTTAAAAGTCTGTGTGGAGTCTACTTCACTAAGTATACAAAGCTCTTTTATAACGCTTAAAGGTAATAGTTTTGATAGTTGTTCTTCTATAGAACTTTGAAGATTTTTTGTGGTTTCATTTTTGATATGTTGTAAAATAGCATCTTCATTCATCCCTTTTGTTAGGTTGATTAAAATAGGAACTTCCTTAAAAGTATCAAGATGTGGTGTTATCTCTCTTGCAAAATCTAGTATTACTGGACCTCTTAAACCTTTTTTTGTAAAGATTAAATCTCCAGTTGCTTTAAGTTTTTTGATTTTATTTTTTTTAGAATCTACTTTGATAGTTACTTTTGCAATAGTATCGGCAGTACAATGAGCTTGCCAACTCTCTACTGTATGAAGTGGCATCATTGCTGGATAGATATTTGTTATGCTATGACCTAAATTTTTTACAACTTCATAACCATCTCCTGTTGCACCCAAAGTAGGGTAGCCTAAACCACCAGTTGCTAAAATAACCTTGTTTGTGTTGTAGATTGAGTTTAGAGTTTTTACTGCTTTTATTTTATTATTGTTTAGAACTATCTCTTGCAGTTTTTGATTTGTTTTTATCTCTACATGAAGTTCAAGCAATTTATTCTTTAGTGCTTCTATAATAGTATTTGAACTATGCGTTGTGGGGAAAATACGAAAACCATCTGGAATGTGGGTATCAACTCCAATTGATTTAAAAAACTCCATAAGTTTTTTGTGATCAAGTACCTCTAATGCATCCCTCATAAATCTTCCATTTTTTCCAAATGATTTCATAAAGGTTTCATTGTCAAGAGTATTACTTAAGTTGCATCTTCCTCCCCCTGTTGCTTTGAGTTTTGAAGCTAATTGGGGAAGTTTTTCTAAAAGTAGGGTAGAGTTACCCTTTTGTGCAGATTGTATTGCTGCAATGAGTCCTGCTGCTCCTGAACCTATAACTACAACATCATAGTTTTTATCCATTATTTTTTTCTAGCCTTTAGATAAGCTCGTTTAGGAGCAGGGTAGCCTTCTATAGTTTTATCTGGATCATTTGTATCTCTAAAATCATCCAAACTCATACCAAAAGTCCATGGGGTTACACGCTGTTCTTTTTCATCAGTTTTGGTTATTTCTATAAGCTCTATATCTGTAAATCCAGCACGATGAAGCCAGTTTTTAAAGCAATTTACTGTTGGGATAAAATAGATATTTGGTATCATCGCGTATCGCTCTTTAGGAACTAAACACACTTCATTCTCCCCATCAATCATAAAACTATCTACAATAATCTCTCCACCACTATTTAAAGCTCTATTTAAAGATTTTAGTGAAGCTATAGGATCACTTCTATGATATAAAACACCAAGCATAAAAATGAAATCGAATTTATGCTCATAAAATTCTAGATGCTCAACACCTAAGAGTTCATAGTGTATATCACTTTGAATAAAATGATTGACTATATCAAATTGTGTTTTAAATATAGCAGAAGGGTCAAATCCTATAAGTTTTTTTGGATTTTGAGATAACATTCTAAACATATAGTATCCGTTGTTACAACCTACATCAGCTACAATTTTATCTTTTAAATCAAAATGTTTTTCAAGTAGATTATATTTAAGATTACTTTGCCATTCGCTATCAACTTCTATACCACAAATATTAAAAGGACCTTTTCGCCATGGTATAAGTTTTTTAAGATTTTTTTCTAATTGTTCTGTTTCTTTTTGAGATATGTTCTTTGTAGCACTTACCCAATCTTCATTGATATTAATATTTATATTAGTAGTATCTATTTTTTTTATATTTTCTAATGCTTCTCTCATTGGAATTATATTTTTCCATTGAAGCCATTTTTCTCTTTCTTGTCGTATATTATTTAAATTCATTTTGTAATTCTACTTTAATTTTACTTTAAAGTGATATATCAACTAATGATGTTAAAATAAATTCTTATAATAAATATAACTTCAAGGATAAATATTGAAACCACAAGATTTAAAATCAGATCACAAAAAAAATATTTTACATGGATTTTTTCTCACAATTGGAACAACAATAGCTGAACCACATACAATTTTACCATTGATTATTAGTCATTTTGGCGGTGGGGCTATATTGATTGGTTTTTTCTCTTCTCTTCTTAGAGGTGGAGCTATTCTTGTGCAACTTTATGCTGCTTTTCATGCACAGAGTTATCCTAAAATGTTACCTTATTTTAGAAGAGTTTTAGTAACACGATTTTTTGCTTGGTTGTTTATTGGTATAGCAATACTGATGATTGGAGATTCAAATCCTACTCTAACTTTATGGTGTATTGGAGTTGGACTTTTTGTTTTTTCATTTGCTGCTGGGTTTGGTGCTATATATTTTAAAGAGATTATTGCAAAAGTATTTACCCATAAATTTAGAGGCAAAAGTATGTCGATACGCCAGTTCTTTTCAGGTGCTGGTGCAATTATGAGTGGAGCCGTTGCTGGGGTTATCTTAGCAAATTATGAAGCACCTTTAAGTTTTGGGATACTTTTTGTTGCATCTACTTTTATAATGGGATTTGGTTATTTAGCTGCTGGGACATTATCTGAACCTATAAAAGAAAATGTCGCTGTAAAAGAGAAGTCCTTTAAAGAATTTTTGAAAAATGCTTATAAAATCTTACAAAATGATTCTCAACTCAAAGTACAAGTTTTTACTTTTCTTTTAGCTTATTCATATTTGTTTGCTTTACCTTTTATAATTATTGATGCAAGTGATAAGATAGATCTTCACGGAACAGCAATCGGGATGCTTATAACTGCACAAATGGTAGGAGCAATGTTTAGTAATATTTTATGGGGAAAACTAAGTTCTCATGGGAAAAACAAACTCATAGCCCAAATTACAATTGCAACAACAATTTTTGCTATATTGTTAGCTTATATAAATAGTTCACTTTACGGTTATATGTTTCTATTTTTCCTTGTAGGAACAGCGATGGATGGAAATAGAATAGCTTCTGGAAATCTTATTTTAATTTTAGCACCAGAAGATAAAAGACCTGTATATACTGCTTTGCAAACAAATATTGTATCATTTGGATTGTTTTTTTCTATAATAGGAGGAGTTGTCTTAACTGTATCTTCTTATACTTTTTTATATAGTTTTACAGTTGCTTTTTTAGTTTTAGCAATGATTTTATCATTTAAATTGGAAGATGAAAAAAAATTATAAATTTAATATGTATACTTGTATATAAAATTTAAATTAGAAATGTAAGGTTACTTTAATATTCTTAAAGTTGCTTTTAACTATAATTATTCAAATAATAAAATAAGGTTGGTTTTTGAATAAAATAAGATTTTCTTATATAGTTATTACTGCAGTTTTTTCTTTTCTTTTACTTACATTTATTTATCATCAAAATACACATGCTACAGCTGTAGATAATGCAAAAGCAAAAATAAATGAGCTGCTTCTTAATTATGAGGCAGTTCGTGCTTATGTTGGAAAAGTACAAAAAGAGGAGATATATCATCTTCAACAAAAAGGTGTAGTAGATAAGGAATATTTTAGTCCAGCTTTATTATCGTCAACATTTAGTGCAAAAAACATTAATAATTTTTATAATGAGTTTAAAGGAAAACTACAACAAAGTCCTGTAACTATAAGATTTGCCAGTGATAATCCTAGAAATACCTCAAATAAAGCAACAAAAAAAGAATCAGAAATTTTACATAAGTTTAATACCCAAGAGATTAATGAATATAGTGAAATTATTGAGAAAAATGGCGAGCCTATTTTATACTATGTTTTACCTACAAAACCAACTGATGAGAAATGTATGAGATGTCATTCAGACCCTAAGTTAGCACCAAAAGGATTAATAGAAATCTATGGAGATACAAATGGCTTTTATGAAAAAGTTGGAGATATTAGAGCAGTTTTATCTACAACTTACCCTTTAAGTAAAGACTTTAAGAGTGCCGATAAAACATTTATTATATTAACTTTAGTTACTTTTGTAGTTTTTGTAGGATTGTTAGTTTTAGTTTATTTTTTTACAAAAAAAATAAATGAGGCAAATGTTACACTAGATAAAAAAGTGGTTCAAAGAACAAAAGAATTAAAAGAGGAAAAAGAGCATATTAAAGCTATTTTAGATATTAATCCAAATATTATTATAGTTATACAAAATGACAGTATTATAAGTGCGAATAGACAATTTTTTAAATTTTTTGATTGTAATTCAATCGAAGAATTTAAGGAAAAAAATAAAACAATTAGTAATTTAATTGTTGAGATTGATAAAAAAGCTCTCCCTAAAAACAATCAAATAAATGACTTACCTTGGTATGAGTATCTAGCAAATGTTAAAAAGAAAGTACACCATATCTTAATTGACTTTAACAATACACAAAGTTGTTTTCTCACAAGTGCAACGCATTTTCATAATCAAGGAGATATTTTACTCACTTTTAATGATATTACAGAACAAATTAAAAAAGATAAACTTCTTGAAGAACAGACAAAATTAGCTGCAATGGGAGAGATGATAGGAAATATTGCTCATCAATGGCGACAACCATTATCCGTAATATCTACAAGTTCTACAGGTATGCAAATACAAAAAGAGCATAATATGTTAGAAGATGATAAGTTTAATGAATACTGTAATATTATCAATGAAAATGTACAGTATCTCTCAAAAACTATAGATGATTTTAGAGATTTTATAAAAGCAGACAAAGAGAAGATGAATTTTCAACTTAATGATACAGTTAATAGTTTTTTAAAACTTGTAGATGGTTCTATTAAAAGTGAACATATAAATATTGTATTGGATATTGAAGAAGATATTACTTTGTACGGATACCCAAATGAATTAGTACAATGTTTTATGAATCTTTTTAATAATTCAAAAGATGCTTTACAAACAATAGATGAAGAAAATAGATATATATTTATCTCAATTAAAAAAGAAAGTAGTGGTACTTTAATATCTTTTAAAGATAGTGCAAATGGGATTGATCCAAAAATTCAATCAAAAATTTTCGAACCATATTTCACCACAAAACATCAATCTCAAGGTACTGGACTGGGACTTCACATGGTTTATTCCATGATTGTTGATAGTATGAGAGGTTCTATAGAGGTGAGAAATGTAGGGTTTACATACGAAAATAAATTTTTAAAAGGTACTGAATTTAAAATATTATTTACAAACTAATATCTCATAGAATTTCTCATTCTATCTTTTTCTTTTCTCTTTGACTCAAATACCATTTCATTTCATGAATTTTCTTGACTTAGGTCAAGGAAATTTTATTAGAATAGTTATAAACTTTAAAACTATATTTATTTATTAAGTATTGATTAAAGAAAGGAGACTTTATGAGTGGACCGAATCAATTTTGGATTAGAGTTGTACTAGTATTTATTGCAATTATTGGTATAGTTTTATTAGGACGAGCCATTATGCTACCAGATAGTTGGGGTCAGTATGGTTATTACAGAGGTGGATTTATAGACCAAGAAGCTCATAAAGATATGAAGTATGGTACCAATGAATCTTGTAAAGAATGTCATATTGAGGTTCTTGAATTAAAAGAACACTCATCTCACAAAAGGCTTGCCTGTGAAGCCTGTCACGCGCCCATTGCGGAGCATATAAAAAATAACAAGAAGTTTGTAGATATGCCAACTAAAAAAGGGGAACGACAAATTTCTCTTTGTTTAAATTGTCACCAAAAAGCTATCGGTAGACCTGAAAAATTTCCTATGATAGATCATAAAACTCATTTAAGTGAGCAAAATGTTAAGTCAACACATACTTGTGATCAATGTCATACCGTTCATGCACCTCTAGAAAATATCAATCATGTTAAAAAACAAAGATCGTTAAAGGAGGCACTCAATGAAAAATAAAATTACTCAAGAGTTTATTGATAATGATAGAAGATCATTTATTGATAAAGTTGTAAAAGGTACGATTACTGGTTCATTAATGGTTATGATACCAATGAGTTCTAAACTTTTTAGTGAAGTTTTAGGTGAAGAAAAAGAGGCACAAAGTGAAATAAATCCTATGGATTTAAATGCTAATTATTGTTTTATAGTGGATGTTACAGCTTGTATTGGCTGTGGCAATTGTTGTGTTGCCGATAGAAAAGAGAATAATGTTCCCCAAGGTCAGTATCGAACTTGGGTTGAAAGATATGTTATAGATATGGTAAATAAAGTGTATGTAGATTCACCAGATGGTGGAGAACATGGTTACAGTAATATACCAATTAATAAAACTATAAAAGAGATAAAAGAAGCATTTTTTGTACCAAAGCTTTGTAATATGTGTGATGAACCTTCATGTACTCAAGTTTGTCCAGTAGCTGCTACATTTACGACACCTGATGGCTTTGTACTGGTTGATAGCGAGCATTGTGTTGCCTGTGGATATTGCATTCAAGCTTGCCCTTATGGTGTAAGATATATAAATAAAGATACGAAAACGGCTGATAAATGTACTTGGTGTTACCATCGTGTGAGAAAAGGTAAATTACCTGCATGTGTAAATGCTTGTCCTACGGGAGCAAGAAAATTTGGTGACTTAAATGACCCATCTAGTGAAGTATCTAAAATTTATAATTCAAAATCTAGACTTAAAGTTCTTAAAAAAGATTTAGGAAATGAACCAAGCCTTTATTATATTGATCTACATGAGGAGGTAGTGTAATGGAACATTTAGCTGTAGAAGCCTTAAACTTTGTATTTCCAAATGATACACATGCGCATTGGACTTTAATGATTGTAATTTACCCATATATTACAGGAGTAGTTGCTGGAGCCTTTATAGTATCTGCTTTGGCTCATGTATTTCATGTGCAGTCACTTATGCCAGTTGCAAAATTTGCATTAATATTTGCACTTGCTTGGTTGTTGTTTGTAACAGCACCACTTCTAAATCATTTAGGGCATCCTGAAAGAGCTTTGAGTATGCTTTTTACCCCAAACTTTGGTGGACCATCTATGATGGCAGGGTTTGGTTATATCTATATGACATATTCTATTCTTTTAATTTTCGAGATTTTATTTGTATTTAGATACGAAATGATTTTATTAAAAGAGAAATCAACTGGAGTTAAAAAAACAATTTACAATATATTAACTTTAGGTACAAATGACAAATCTATTGAAGGTAGAAAGATAGATAGAAAGGTTGCTTTTATATTAGCAGCTATTGGTATTCCACTTGCTTGTAGTTTACATGGGTATGTTGGATTTATCTTTGGTGCTGTTAAAACTGTAGAGTGGTGGTTTACTCCACTTATGCCAATTATTTTTTTACTTTCTGCTTCTGTTTCTGGAATTGCAGGTATGATTTTATTTTATATTTTGATAAAAAAATTTACAGGTAAAATAAGTGAGATAAAAACAGAAACAATTAAAACACTAGTAAAACTTCTTTGGGCATTTTTTATATTAGATTTTTTGTTTGAAATGATAGAAATATCTGTTCATGCTTATGGTGGTACGGAGGGTTGGCATCATGTTAGTTCTGCTTTAAATGGTCCATTAAGCTGGTCGTTTTGGACTATGCAAGTTGAAATATTATCAATTATACCATTTATAGTACTTGGATTTTTGTCATTGAAAAATGTAAGTAGAAATACATTGATGATACTCTCTCCCATCATATCTTTTATGCTTTTAGCACAGGTTTTATTTATGAGATGGAATGTTGTAATAGGTGGGCAGATAATGGCAAAAAGTGAGAGAGGTTTTGCAGTATATCATCCAACAATGTTTGAAAAAGAAGGTATTTTAGTAACTATTATCATGCTTGTGGCTCCCATAGTTACATTGTGGTTGTTAAGTAAAATATTCCCACTTTGGGAAACTCAAGTTGATAAAGAACCTTTAGTTTAAAGTAGAAGTTGTTTATATGTACTAGTGTGCAGTGAAGAGTAAATATCATGTCGTTTATTGTTCATTGTACACTAGGAACTGATTTGTGGTAGGATGGTCGGATTTTACAAAGGAGAATCTCATGAAATTAAGCAAATTGTTAATTGCTATGGTATTAGTTGTTGGTTTGGGGAGTAGCTTATATGCTACGACAAAGGCTTCTTCAAAGGTAAGACATGAAAGTGTTAAAGATGCAAATGATAAGTGTGTTACATGTCACCTGAAAGAAAACAGGTCATTAGTTGATCATTATGAAAACTCAGCACATGCTGTATCAGATGTTGGATGTTTTACCTGTCATGCAGCAGATAAAAAAGATCCTTTAGGTTATGAACACGAAGGTGCTTTTATTAAAACAATTCAAACACCTAATGACTGTAATTTTTGTCATGTAAAAGAGGTGAAAGAGATGACAAACTCTCACCATGCAACTGCGGGTCAGATTATGGCATCTTTAGATAATATGCTTGCAGAAGTTATAGCATCTTTCCCAGATAGTAAAGCAGATGCTGTAAGTGGTTGTTGGCAATGTCATGGTGGAATTATTAAACCTGAAAAAGACAAACACGGTAAAATTATTTATAATGAGGCTGGTGCACCAGTTATGGATTGGATGACTTGGCCAAATTCAGGTATTGGTAGAATTAATCACGATGGAACAAGAGGCTCTTGTAATGCTTGTCACTCAAGACATGACTTTAGTTCTAGTCGGGCAAGACAACCAGAAAATTGTGGTAAATGTCACTTAGGTCCTGATCATCCTCAAAAAGAGATTTATGAAGAGTCTAAACACGGTATTGCCTATTATGCTGCACCAAAAGGTGATGTTCCAGGTGGTATGAATATTCATAAACAAGGTTCTTGGGTATTAGGTAAAGATTATAACGCTGCACCTACTTGTGCTACTTGTCATATGGGTAGTTATAAAAAATCAAATGGTTCTATTGTAAAAGGAACACATAATGTTGGAGATAGAATTTCATGGACTTTGAGACCAGCTGTATCAGTTAAGTTGAATAGAGTAGTTTTTGAAGATGGTACTGTTCAAGATATTCCCGGTGAAAAAGCTCCAGCAATAGGTTCAATGCAAACTTTTAAAGATTATGAGAGAGTTGGAGATAAACTTAGCAAAATCATGAAAAAGAAAAAAGTTAAAGAGGTAATTTCTTGGGAAAAAAGAAGAGATAATATGAAACAAGTTTGTTCATCTTGTCACTCTGACCACCATGTGGATAACTTCTATAAACAATTTGATTCTTTAGTGAATACATATAATGATAAATTTGCAAAACCTGGTGTTGAACTAGTAAAACAAATGAAAAAAGATGGTGTTTGGAAGAAATCTGGGTTCCAACAAGATGATATAGGGTATATTTGGTTTGAGATATGGCATCATGAAGGGCGTCGAGCTAGACATGGAGCTGCAATGCAAGCACCAGATTTTACTCATTGGCATGGTATGTATGAAGTATCAAGACACTTTTATAATAAGTTTTTACCAAAAGTATTAAAACTTGCTAAAAAGGCTGGTATGGAAGATAAGTATAAAAAACTTATTAGTGATTTACTAGATAAACCTGAGCATGAATGGTATAAAACTGGTGGTAATCCTGCAACTCTTAAAATGATTGAAGAAGAGAATAAAGCAAGATACAAACAATAATTTATAAAATCTTTGGGCTTTTGCCCAAGATTTTATAATATTAAATATTAAGTATTGAGTGTCAATATTTAAGATTTAATATTAAAATAAGAAATAGGAGAAATTATGAAAGCTATAGTGAAAGTATTGTTGGTTGTATCTATATTTGGTACAGGTTTATTAAGTGCGAATGGTATTTATGAAAAAGTAGAAAATATGAAAAAAGGACTTGATGGCTATATTCTGGGTTCAACTTTAAAAAAAGAACAGCAGAGCAATAGCATACCAAGTGATAATGATAAAGTAAAAAAGTATCTTATAAATGATGATTTATTAATCGCTATAAATGTAAAAAATAACAAGATTTTAGCAATAAATAAAAGATTTAATGCGGTAAAACAATTAGAAATAAAATCAATGATTGGTTCATTAATACATGATTATGATGAACCAACAGCAATGGCACATGATAAAATGATATATTGGGTATATGATAAAAATGGTAAAAAATTAACAGAAGATGATTTAAAAAATTGGAAAGATTCATTAAAAGTTGCAAAAACAAAGTTACCTTTAGTAGAAGCAATTAAAGTAGATACTAAACAAGTTGATTTTGACCCTTATGTATCAATAAAAATGACTTCAGACCAACCAATGATGACAAAAGTAAAAGATGAAAAGTTAGCTAATGTATACTTAATGGTTTCATCAGAAAAATTAATACAAAATACAATGAAATAAAATAAATAATGAAAACAATTTCACTATATACTAAAATACTATATATAGTTTTATTATTATCAATCAATAGTTTTGCTTCATCAAAAATTGATTTATTAATTGAAAAAAAAGAGTTTGAGAAAATAGCAGACTTGATTAGTGAGACAAAAATTATTTATAGTGATACTAATCTTCCAGATAATTCGAATGATGGTGATTTGATTATTATTAGTAATGAGTATGAAATAAAGCAATTTTTCGAATTTTACAATGGTATTTGGAATGAAAAAGTTACTGAAGAGATAGCTAAATTACTTGGCAATGATAGTGGGACAACATATGGAAATCTTTTTAATTATAAAGTGAATTCAAAAGAGTTTAATGCTTATGAAACAGATGATTTTAAATATGAAAAAAGTGAAGTAAGTTCTGTTGTCGTGAAGATAATAAATTCAAAAAATAGTGAATATGACATTAATAATAATATTAATATATATTTAAAAGAGCATACAATTGATATTGATAATATAATCAATATACAAATAAGTGATACAAATTTAAAAAATTGCAAAATAATAATTATTTATGAATTATAATAAATGTAAAACAAACCTTATAGGATATTATTAAGTACAATTAATTACTGTTATAATATTTACATTGTTAGGCTAGTTCTGTTATAATCTTTCATTATTTTTAAGAAGGATATTTTACAATGATTATCAAAAGGATTTCTTTATGCAAGAGCAGAGTATAGTTAAAAAGTTTGCAGATATATTATTTTCATATTGGACAATGTTAATTTTATTATTTTTATTAGGTGCAGGTGCAGGTGTTGCTACATTTATAGAAAATGATTTTGGTACATCAACGGCACGAGTTTTAGTTTATAATAACATATGGTATGAAGTAGTTATGGTGCTTACTTGTATTAACTTGCTTGGTATTATTTATAGAAGAAAAATGTGGAAGCAAAAAGCTAAGTTTATTTTTCATATCTCATTTGTAGTAATGTTAATTGGTGCTGGGATAACTCGATATGCAGGTTATGAAGGTATTATGCATATTAAAGAGGGACAAACACAAAATGAGATGATCTCTTTAGAGCCTTATTTACAAGTTACAATTATTGATAATGGAAAAACTTATTATGCAGAATTTCAAAAAGAATTTAGTGCAATAGGAAGTAATTATTTTAATCATGATATTGAGTTTGGTGATAAAATTTTAAATATTGAATTAGATAATTACAAGTTTGCAAAAAAAGCAAAAGCTACTATGAATTTAATTGGAGTAAAGTTTACAATTGATGATGAGGAAAAAGTAGAAAAACTTGTGGGACAAAGAGGAAATTCAGGTCTTGTAAGAGATATGAGTTTTCAAGAAAATGTTAGAGTAATAGTAACTTATGGTTCTAAACCTTTAACTGTACCATTTTCTATTAAATTAAATGATTTTCAACTAGATCGTTATCCAGGAAGTATGTCTCCATCTTCTTACGCAAGTGAAGTAACACTTATAGATGTGGAAAATGATGTTAAATTTGACTATAGGATATTTATGAATTCAACTTTAAAATATGGTGGTTTCCAATTTTTCCAAAGTTCATATGACCCAGATGAAACTGGAACTGTACTTTCTGTAAATAAAGACCCAGGAACAATCCCTACATATATAGGATACTTTTTACTGGCACTTGGGCTTTTAATGAATATGTTTGATAAAAAATCAAGATTTACAAAACTTCTTCAGTATACAAAACAGTTTAATAGTATAGCAATTATTCTTGTTGCAACAGCAATTTTTACAAATACCTCTTATGCAAATGATACGGTAGAGTATCTTGAAAAGTATAAAGTAGAGTCAAAAGAAACTGCTAAATTGTTTGGTAAGTTAGTAACCCAATCAAGTATGGGAAGAATGAAACCTATTGATTCTTTAAATCGTGAAATACTTAATAAACTCTCAAGAAAAAGTTCATTTTTAGGTATGAATCCAGATCAAGTTGTATTAGGTATGATTACTCGTCCAGAGGTTTGGCGAGAGTTAAAAATGTTGAAAATAACAACTCCAAAACTTAAAAGAGAATTAGGACTTGAAGATAGTAGAAAGTATGTTGCTTTTTCTGAAATGTTTACACCACAAGGTGAATATAAACTAAAAGAACTTATTAACAGTGTAAATGCAATGAATCCAAATCAAAGAGGTACTTTTGAAAAGGATATTTTAAAACTTGATGAGCGATTAAATATTGCATATATGGTTTATTTTGGAAATTTATTTAATATTTTTCCACGACCTGATGATGGGCATAACCACGACAATACCAAATGGTACACACCAATTGATGCAATGGATCAATTTCATGATAAAGATAAACAAATTGTACAGCTTATGGTTAGAGGATTTATTGACAATGTGGTTGCTGCTAAATATGAAGATGCAAATAAATATATTGGTTTAATTGCACAGTTTCAAAGAAAAATAGGAAAAGATGTAATTCCATCAGAAGATGTTATTAATAGTGAGATACTTTTTAATGAATTATCAATATTTGGAAAGTTAACAATAGCATATATGCTACTTGGTATTATCTTATTTGTAGTGTCATTTTTAACTGTTTTCAATAAAAAGTGGACTTCAAAAAAACTTAATACAGCAATATTTGTAATACTAGCAGTGTTGTTTGCAATACACACTTTTGGTATGGGACATAGATGGTATATAAGTGGACATGCTCCTTGGAGTGATACTTATGAGTCTTTAGTCTATATCGCTTGGTCTGTAATGTTTGCAGGGGTTATCTTCTTTAGAAAATCACTTATGGCACTAAGTGCTACAGTGGTTATGGCTGGAGTGTTTATGTTTACAGCACATCTTACAGGGATAGATCCACAAATAACAAATCTTGTACCAGTTTTAAAATCATATTGGCTTACAATTCATGTATCTATTATTACAGGTTCTTATGGTTTCTTAGCAATAGGTGCTATGCTTGGATTTATGTCAATGGTTTTATTTATCTTTAGAGATCCAAATAAACCACATATTGATGACAATATTAAACATATAACGGCTATTAATGAAGCTGCACTTATATTAGGTTTAGCTGCTTTAGTTGTAGGAAACTTCTTAGGTGGAGTTTGGGCAAATGAGTCTTGGGGAAGATACTGGGGATGGGATCCTAAAGAGACTTGGGCTTATGTAGCTATTGTATTTTATGCATTGGTTATTCATCTTAGATTTATACCAAAACTTAATACACCTTATGTATTTGCAGTAGCTTCAACTTGGGCTTTTTCAACTATATTGATGACATATTTTGGAGTAAACTTTTATCTTAGTGGAATGCACTCATATGCAACAGGTGATCCTGTACCAATTCCTACATGGGCTTATGTTCTGACTTCATTAGTATTGGTTGTGACACTACTTGCTAGTAGAAAAAGGGATTTATCTAAATTAAAAGTATAAAAAAAGGTTGCTTTTTAGCAACCTTTTTTATTTTCCAATTTTTATAACACTTTTAAGAAGTTGGTATAATAAAAATAAAAAAACAAGTGGAAAAAATATGGTTTTAAAACTAAATGCTACAATAAGATTTAAAATATAATCACTTGTTTTTTCTGTCGTTTTTTGATACTCATTTACTTTGTTTTTGTAGTAGTTTAGATTAAAAATATTATTTGTGACACTATTAAAAGTTTGTGTTATGGAGTCAACTAAACTATTGTCTTTTTCAGATATAGTTTGTTTATCTTCTATTGTTTGTTGTGTGATATTATTAATATTTTCAGCTGATTTATTAATCAAGTTTTGATTTATCTCTATATTGTAATCATTTTTTACATAATGTTCATAAACAAAACTATTTAACATTGACATAATAGGTATACTAAATCGTAAAAATATCAAAACGATAGTTACCCTAAAAAAAATATCTCTAATTTTTATATCATTTGAAAATCTTATAAACATCCAAATATTTAAAATAACAATAAAGACTATAACAATGATTGTAAATATATCCCCAGAAACAAAGTTTAAAAGTATTTTTTGAATACCAAGAGAGGTTATACTTGCTAACATAATCCACGAAAACTGTTCAACTAAATCATTAATAGGGTCAAGTACTTCACCTACACTAATAGTTAAAATTGCTGCATTTATTTCTGTTCCTTGTGCTAAAGAAATAGCACCATTGAGACCTTTTGCTACAGCAAACACTTTTATAGCACTACTAAGTGAATCTGTAACGATAGATTCGCCTTTAGTATCTATTTGAACTGTATATGATATTGTGATGATGAAAAAAGAAAAAAGAACAATCAGTATTTTGTTAAAATTTATTTTTACTAGGTGTAGCATATTATTTCCTATATATGAAGTATTGTATACATTATACAGAAATTAAGTTAGATTATTAAATACCTTTTTCCCTCTTTATTTTCTATACTACTTGTTTGGTCTAGATAATCTAAATAGGCTATCATATATTTTCTACTCATATTATATTTTTGTTTAAAGTTTTTAATATCTATATATCCCTCTTCTTTGATAATATTTTTCATAGAGGTTATTAAGTTAGAGAGTACTTGTACCTCTACAAATAAGTTGTGTTGTATCCTTATTAGAAGTTTTTTCTTTGTAAGTGATTTTAAAACATTATCGCCAAGTTTTCTATCAATATCTAAATCATCATATATATTATATGGAGCTGTTGGGGTAAACCCCTCATTTTTTAATCTTTGTAATATGATATTAGATAACTTATCTTCAATATTCTCTTTTATATTACTATTTTTATATAGATTTCCCTCTTGGGTAAGTATATTTTCGTTGCACAGTTCTTGTAATGCAAGCTCTATAAAAGTATCACTTGCCCAAACAAGTCTTAGTCCAATAGAGCTATTTGATAGTAATGCATATTTATTTTTTGTGTAGATATTTTTAATAATATTTTTAATAGTCTCTTTAGTCTCTATTGGATAGATAACTAAAGATTTTTCATCTATAAAACAGTTCACCATATTATTTGCAAATCGTAAAGCTTCTTCGTGACTAAGGGCAAATCTTTGAGCAGAAGATACCAAACCTAAACCTTTTTTATGTACTTGCAATAATATTTTGTAAGCATCTGAAATATTGTTTTTTTCCAACACTTTTAAAAGTTCTAATTTTTGTGATTTTTTCATTGGGTCTATAATTGGGTTTAAAATAATTCCACCAGCAATAGTGGTATTCCCTTGTCTAATAATTAACTTCTCACCATAAATTGAAAAAATATCTTCATTTGCTTTAATTGTTGCAAAACCATTTTCTAATATTAAAACTCTTGCTTCGATTTTTTTTGAACCTATGTAGATTGAATATACTACATTATGAGAAAGCTCTTTCCCTTTTAATATACTATACGAAATATCTACTTGATTAAAACCTCTTAAAAAGCCTTTTTTACTAATTACAAAACCTTTTTTGATAAGTTTTGTGTCAATACTTTGTAGATTTAACGCTGCTCTATTTGAGATATTTGCAGTTTTTGTATCTTCTCCATGTACTTGAATTGCTTTTAATTTTACCTCTTTTTTTATATCACAGATAAAAACTTTCTCATCTTGCGATATAGGGTTTCCAAGAACTGTACCTGTTACAATAGTACCACTTCCTTTTGTATTAAAAACTCTATCTACATAATATCTAAAAAAGTTTTCAGATGGTTTTGTATCTGCTTGAAGTTCAAAAAGTCCCTCTTTTAATTCTTCAATAGAATCTTCATCAAATATAGAGACACTTTTTGATAAAACAATATCAAAATCATAAGAGTTGATAAACTCAATTATCTCATCTGTATTTTTTTGAAGCTCTTGTGGTGAAACTAAATCTTTTTTTGTGATAACTACAATTGCTTTTTTTAATCCTAGTATATTTAATATATCAAGATGCTCTATAGTTTGAGGCATAATTTTCTCTTTTGCACTGACAACTATCATAACAACATCAAAACTAAATGCACCAGCAATCATATTTTTTACCAGTTTTTCATGTCCTGGAACATCTATAAAAGCGATATTCTTTTCACCTTGTGTAAGGTTAGAAAAAGATAAGTCTATGGTGATACCTCTTTGTTTTTCCTCATTTGTAGTATCACCCTCATAGCCATTAAGTGCTTTAACTAAAGCTGTTTTACCATGGTCAATATGTCCACAAGTTCCTACTATATAATTATACATCGCAAATTTCACTTACTATAGCTATAACAGTGTTTAGTTCTGATTCTTGAATAGTTCTAAAATCTAATAAAAATTTATCATCTTCAATCCGTCCTATCACTTTTTTATCTCTAAAAAGTTTTTCAATTTTACTTGGTTTGTAATTTTTAAACTCTATAGTTAAAGCAATAGTTGGTATTTTTCTATTAGGGGTTGTCCCTCCACCAATCAATGTTTGAGTCTCAATAATAGTAGATTTACAAATATCTTTTATTTTATTTTCTACTTTAGTTGCCCTTTGTTTTAAAGTATCTATAGGGGTAAAAAGCATATTAAGTGTAGGGATTTTCTCTTTTTTATCAAGTAAAAGTGAAATGATATTATCTTCTAAAATTGCTAGAGTGATTTTATCAACACGCAACATTCTTAGTAGTTGATTTTTTTTCAGTTGCTCAATATACTTTTTTTTACCTACAATAATCCCTGCTTGTACTGACCCTAGTAGTTTATCTCCTGAAAAACTTACCAAACTTGGATTAGATCTCATTATCTCTTTAACACTAGGCTCTGTTTGATTTAGATTGTATGGTAGATCAATCATATGTCCACTACCCATATCAAAATAATCTATAAGATTGTTTTTTGTAGCTACTTCAACTATCTCTTCATGGGAAACTTCACTTGTAAAACCCTCAATAGAGTAGTTTGACTTATGAACTTTCATCAATATAGCACTATTCTCATTACAAGCGTTTTCATAGTCTTTTAGATGTGTTTTATTTGTAGTTCCTATCTCTTTTAAAATAGCACCACTACTAGACATAACATCAGGAACTCTAAAACTACCACCAATCTCCACAAGTTCTCCTCGACTTACTACTGCTTCTTTATTTTGAGCAAAAGTGTTAAGGACTAAAAATACAGCACTCGCGTTATTATTCACTATTAAAACATCTTCACACTCTAAAAGTTCACATAAGGCTTTTGATATATGTGAGTATCTTTCTCCCCGTTTCCCTTTATCTAGGTCATATTCTAAATTATTGTATGAGGTAACAATATCTTTTACTTTTTCAAAACTCTCTGGAGCTATAAGGCTTCTGCCTAAGTTTGTATGGACTATGATACCTGTTGCATTTATAACTTTTTTTAAAGATGGTGAGATGATATCTTGATACTCATTTATCACTTTTAGAGTAAGAAGCTCCTCATCTATAGTAGTTATATCTTTGTTTATAATACCTATTCGTAAATCATCAATAATCTTTTTTGATATTTTGGTAACAAGTTTTGTTGATAGATTATCAAATGCACTATTTTGTACAAATTTATCTACTTTTGGGATAGACTTAAGTAAAAGCATTTTTACCCTTTCAGTTTAATTTAATCTTTATAGTGTAAAATTTCTCTGTTAGTGGGGGGTATGTGATCCTGGTGGACACCACAGGTTTCAACCCTGATTGGAGGTATTTGTGTAAACGCCTCGGTAGGTTCGATTCCTACACCTTCTCACCAAAATATTTTGGACCCTCACGAACTCTTATACAATATCATTTAAACTTCTTGATTTTATCAAATCTAATGTATTATTTTACTTAAAAAGTCAAATCTATTTGACCTTAATTTATAAGATAGAAGTGGAACTTTTGTGGAAAGAGAAAGAGGTGATATAAACTATCATACCTCTATTTTATTTTCAAACTCTTTATCTTCAGTGTTTGCTACAGCTTCTTTTGCTAAAAGGTCTGTTTCTATAGCTACTTGTTTTGCTTTGTGTGCTATTTGTGCATTATTTTGTGTTTTTTGATCTAAAGCATTGACAGCACTATTTATTTGTTGGATACCTTCAAGTTGCTCTTTTGAACTGTTTTCAACATCGTTAATGAGTTCAATAGTGTTAAAAATATTTTTGTTGAGTGTTGTATATCCGTTTGTCATCTCATCTGCAATACTTTTCCCATAATTTGCTCGTGTTGTAGCTTTTTCAACAAGATTTTTAATCTCATTTGCAGCTTCTGCACTTCTACTAGCTAAGTTTCTTACCTCTTGTGCAACAACGGCAAAACCTTTTCCAGCTTCTCCCGCAGTTGCTGCTTCAACAGCTGCATTTAAAGATAGAATATTTGTTTGAAATGCTATTTGGTCTATAACTGTAATAGCTTCATTAATTGCAGTTACCTCTTGATTGATCTCGTCCATTGCAGTTGTTGTTTTTGTAGCGAGATTTTGACCTTGATTAACAGAAGTTGTTACCTCTTCTGCAAAAGCAGCCATTTTTGATATATTGTGTGTATTGTTTGAGATATTTGTTGTGATCTCTTCAAGTGCTGCAGCTGTTTGTTCTAAAGATGATGCAGCTTCTGTTGAGTTCTGATTTAAAGTATCAACATTATTTAAAAGAATATCACTACTTTTGTCCAAAGTAATTCCTAATTTTCTATTTTCAATTAAAATATTTGTAATAGAGTCTCTTAAACTATTTACACCAATACAAAGTTTGAGTTGGTGTGCTTTTATCCCTTGTGTATCAACTGTATTGAGGTAGTTGTTTTTTGTATATTGGTCTAATACTGTTAGTACATTATTGATATTTATCTCTATTTTTTCGCCCATTTGATTAAGAAGTTTGGTAAGTTCTTGTAAGATAGGATTATCACTTTTTGTCATTACTCGTTGTGATAGATTGCCTTGTTCAAATTCAGCTAAAACAGCAATACTTTCCTGAATGAGTTGATTGTCAAGCTCAATTGTTTTTTGTGTTTTTTTAATATTATGGTTAATTAGATGACTCATAATTCCTATCTCATCATCTGATTTTACTTCCATGATTTCTATCTTATCTTTCTCTTTATTTATATATGCAAAAAAATCTATAAGTCCAGATTGAAGTTTGTTTAGTGGAGATATTATTAATCTTTTTGTTACTAAAAATATAGCAAGAGAGATAACCAAAAGTATACTAATGCTTATTGCATAAAGGATATTTCTCATAATATAACTTTCCACTAAAAATTCATCAATTTCAGATGTTAAAAGAAGTTTCCATTTTCTCTCTTTGTAGTCTAGATATACAATGTGTTTTAAATTATTTTTATTTGTATAATTTAGTGACCCGTAGTTATTTTTGTATAAAGTTTCTATAAAATTAAATCCATTATCATCTTGTAGTTTATAGATATTTTCTTTACTATGAATAGGGTCTAAAATCACATCCCCTTTTGTTTTTGTACTTAAGATAGAAAGATACCCTTTTGTTCCAATTTTAATTTGTTTTAGTGTTTCTAAAAGTTTATTCATACTTTTAGTGTAGTTATACCCAACATATAAGATACCAATAAGTTCTCCATCTTTTATAATTGGATTGTATACAGCCATATAATCATTTCCAAAAAGTTTTGCAGTACCAAAATATCTCTCTTTATTCATTATATGTTTATATGCAGGAGATTTTTTCCCTAAAAATGTACCCAAAGTTCGAGTTCCATCACCTCTTTTTAATGAGGTAGTAACCCGCACAAAATCATCTCCTTGTTTTGCAAATACAGTTGCTGTTGAACCTTTGATTTTTGTATAGTTATCCACAAAGTCAAAGTTAAGGTTAAGTTGCTCCCCGTTATTAGTTATAAGGGGTGTTTGGACATTATTTACTAAAATAGTTTTAGAATAATCTATCTCAATATTAGAAAATTGAGACTCAAAAACTTCAAAAAGTTTATTTGCTATCCCTTTTAATGAATCATCATACACCTCCAAAGTGTTTTTAATAGAAAAAATTCTTTTTTCTAATTGTGTATGAACTTGATCTTTGATAATTGATTGTGAGTAGGAGATTGAAAGTGTTGTTAAGCCTATAAAGCCAATGCAAAGTAATGAGATGAGTGTAACATTAATCTTTTTGACCAACGAATCCATTTTGAACATAAAGTACCCTTTGAAAATTATTTTATACAAAATAAAGTTTTATTTGGGATTATAAAGAAATAATTATTAAAAAATGGTAAATTAAAATTTACCATTTTAAAAAAGAAGATTAAATGTAGAGTAAAATATTTTTATATAGTATATTATCTATTGTACAACAATTGGTGTTTCTTTTCTTGAAACTATCTCTCCAACTATTGTTGCATAACCAAAAGTGAAATCTTCAATTCTTTTTAAATATTCCTCTGCATCTTTTGGGTCAATAGCGATTAGAAGTCCTCCAGAAGTTTGTGCATCACAAAGAATTTGCTTTTGTATTTCAGATATATGTGAAGCATAAGAGACTTTATCTTCTAGGTATTTTTTATTTTTTTTACTACCACCTGGAACTACATCTTGCTTTATGAGCTCTTCTACTTTATTAAATACAGGTATATTATCATTGTATAGTTTATAAGTAATATCCTCTCTTGTAGATTCTAAACTATGTCCTAACAGACTAAATCCTGTAATATCAGTACATGCATCTACACGGTACTCTTTAAGGATTTTTGATGTTTCATAGTTTAAACACTCCATAACCTTTATCGCCTCTTTTGTTGTCTCAATATCTAATAAGTCTCTTTTTATAGCAGTGGTTAATACCCCTAATCCAATTGGTTTTGTAAGTATTAAAAGGTCTCCTATTTTTCCACTATTATTTTTTAAGATATTAGTTGGGTGTATCATACCTGTCACACTAAGTCCATAATACATCTCAGGTGTTTCAATAGTGTGTCCACCCATTAAAACTCCATTACACTCTTTTATCTTATCATTTCCACCACGCAACATCTCATTTAAAACTTCACGATTAAAGTTTTTAGCATCAAACCCAACTATATTCATAGCAGTTTTTACATCGGCACCCATTGCAAATATATCTGACAATGAGTTAGCTGCAGCAATTTTCCCATAAATATAAGGATCATCAACAACAGGTGTTATAAAATCAAGTGTTTGTACTAAAGCTTCATTTTCATTTATTTTAAAAACAGAGGCATCTTCACTATTCTCAAATCCTACAAGTATATTTTCATTATCTGGTTTAAGTTGGCAAATTGTTTGTTTTAGATCCTCCGGACCCATTTTTGCCGCGCAACCAGCTGCTTGTACAAATTTGGTTAATTTATATTGACTATTCATTAAAACTCTTTATTTGTATATTATTATAAGAATATTAGAGATTATATCCCTATATCCTACAACTTACGCTAATTATCTTATTAGTATAGTATAAATAAAATTAAAGTTTGCAAAATAAAAAGGTTAATAAAATTTTACTCATTAAGCTCAAATTTATTAATATTATTTTATAGTTTTATTTTATAAGAATAAAATAAGTTATAACTTACTTTATTATTTGAAAGGTCTAAGGTTTAGATATCCATGTATTAAAGATAGAATTACTAACATTCCTTCTTTCTCATGTAAAATAAAATTATAATTAAGGAAATATAATGGGTGTAGAACAACATAAAGAGCTACTTTCAGATATTGGTGTAGATGTAGAGAGACATGCAAAAATGATGACAATGGGTTTAGAGTCTTATAAAAACCAATTTATGTCTCAACAAAATAGACCAGAGGGGATGAAATATTTTGATTGGTTTATGAGTGAGATTCAAGGTGATAGAATTGCTGAGATAAATGAACTAAAAAAGAAGAAAAAACCTGCTGTTGGAACATTTTGTATATTTGTTCCTGAAGAGATTATCGTTGGTGCTGGTGGGGCCTGTTTTGGTCTTTGTGGAGGAAGCCCTGCTACTATAGCTGATGCAGAAACAGAACTTCCACGAAATATTTGCCCATTGATCAAATCAGCACATGGTTTTAAGTTACAAAAGACATGTGCTTATACACAAAGTTCAGATTTTATTTACGGGGAAACAACTTGTGAAGCAAAAAAGAAAACATGGGAGATTTTAAATAAACATCATCCTGTTCACGTGATGAATATACCACACATGAAAAGGGAAAAAGATTTAAAGATGTGGAAAGAGGAGATTGTTGAGTTTAAAGAACATATTGAAGAAGTTACAGGGGAAAAACTCTCTTTAGAAGAGATGCTTAACGGAACTAAAATTATCAATGAAAAAAGAAAAGCTATGAATAGATTGGATTCATTGAGAGGTTTAAATCCTGATGTTGTTCCTATTAGTGGAAAAGATGCATTATTTGTAAATCAAATGGGATTTTTAGATGAGCCAGTAAGATATACTGAAAAAGTAAATGAACTTTGTGATGAGTTAGAAAAAAGAGTTGAGGAAAAAGTTTCAGTATTTGAAGAAAATACACCAAGAATCATGGTACTTGGAACTCCAATTGCCCCACCAAACTGGAAACTCCATACAGCAGTTGAGGGTTCAGGTGGAGCTATTATCAATGAAGAATCATGTATTGGTCATAGATACTATAAAGATAATGTAGATTTAGATAATATAGAAACAGAAGATGATTTAATGGGTGAATTGATGAAAAGATATAGTGCAGTTGATTGTGCTTGTTTTACACCTAATACACCTAGAATTGATAAAATATTAGAGATGTATAAAGATAGAAAAGCTGATGGAGTTATCTACTATACTTTATCTTTTTGTCATACATATAATGTGGAATCTCATTTAGTAACAGAAGCTTTAGAAGCGGCAGGAATACCATGTTTAGTTATAGAATCTGATTATTCTCCTGAAGATGCTGGACAAATTAAAACTAGAGTTGAAGCATTCTTAGAAAGTATATCTTTTAAAAATAAAGCCTTGAAATTTAAATCAAATAGTTAATATGTATTGGGGCGTTGATGTTGGTTCCACATATACTAAAATATGTGGAATTAACGAAAAAAAAGAGATTATAGATACACAAGTGATACCAACAATTGTAAATCAAGATGAGATAGTAAAAGAGTATCTAAAAGATAAAAATGTACAGATGCTTGTATCAACAGGATATGGAAGACATATGATTGAAGATACTTTCTCTTGCCCTATAATCAGTGAGATAAAAGCACATGCAAAAGGGGCACATTTTTTTCAAGAGGAAGCTCAAATGGTTGTTGATTTAGGTGGTCAAGATAGTAAAGTGATTTTACTAGATAAAACAGGTGGATTTATAGACTTCAAAATGAATGATAAATGTGCAGCAGGAACTGGAAAGTTTTTAGAGATAGCATCAAGTAGAATGGGGTTGGGTTTAGAAGAATTTTCTAAAATTGGGTTTGAGGCAGATAAAGAGCTTACTATCTCTAGTATGTGTGCAGTCTTTGCTGAATCAGAAGTTATCTCTTTAATAGCAAAGAAAGAGAGTGCTGCAAATATATGTTTTGCTGTTCATGAGTCAATAGCTTCAAGATTGGCTTCAATGGCAAGAAAGTTTGCAATAAAAAGTGAATATATTGTATTTACAGGTGGTGGAGCATTAAATGGTTTTTTAGTAGACCTTTTATCGAAGAAGTTAGAAAAAAGTGTAGTTGCAGCTTCTCATCCACAGCTTGTAGGTGCTATAGGTGCAGCACTAAGTGGTTATGAAGTTTTTCATGAGATTTAAAATCAAAAAAAATAGACTTTTTAAGTCTATTTTTTATTAAAGAGTTACAATATTTTCTGTAAGAAACATTTTTGCAGTATCCATAGCATTTCCAACAACACCAACTTTTAGATCATCTCTTTTATTATAAAAATCCAAACAAGTACCACAAGAATAGATATCTATACCTTTTGCTTCTAGTTGCTTTAAAGTTGCTAAAACTTCATTAGCTTCACTTGCAGTTGTTAATAAAACAGCACTATTAATACATACAATTGCTTTTGGTTTTTCTTCTTGTTCTAGAATAGCTTTTAAAAATCCCTTTATTAAAATTGATCCAAGTTCACCCTCACCAACTTTATCTGACTTTAGAAGTATTGTATTTTTTCTTTCCATAATTTCCCTTTTTTATTAGATAAATAATTTTACTTTATTAATTATTAATTAAAGGTAAAATATTTTTTACTATTTAAGTTTATTTTTATTCTAAATCTAATATGATTCCTATTAGAAGTTCAAGCCATAGGTTATGGTGTTAAGTTGAAGTATATTTTACTTTACCTTTTGTTTAGGAGGTTTCCTATGAACAAAATAGAAGAACAAAAAGTTTTTTACAAAGGGAAAAGAATGGAAAGAAGATTATTTTTAAAAGGTGCAACATTGCTTGCAAGTTCAGCAGTTATTGCACCTAATTTATTAGTTGCTAATTCAAATATGTATAGATTTGGTATCACAAAAGATACAAGAGTATTTAGTGTAGAAAACACTTTTAATTTAGAGCTTAACGATAAAGTAGCACAGTTATGGGTTCCACTACCTTTAAATAGTGATTATCAAAAAGTTTTAGATATCTCTTATGAGGGTGATTTTGATGAAGGTTTTATATCAAACGATAATCCATATAATACAAGATTAGTTTATGCAAAATGGGATAAAAATAGCAAATCAAGAAAAATGAAAGTAAAGTTTACAGTAAGTATGAGTGAAAGAAGTGTTAATCTTGACTTAGCAACTAAAAGTACTAACTTCCCATCTGAGGTTCAAGAGTTTATAAAAGGGACTGCACATACACCAATTTCAAAAACAATTACTAATTTTGTTTATACATTAGTAGATAAAAATGATACACCATTGGAAAAAAGTCAAAAAATATTTGATTGGACTGTTGCTAATATGTATAGAGATGAGAAAGTTTTAGGTTGTGGAGTAGGGGATGCTACTAGAATTTTAACAGAAAAACTTTTTGGTGGAAAATGTACAGATGTAAGTTCTATTTTTGTAGCACTTTTAAGAAATGCAGGAATTCCAGCACGAGAAGTTTTTGGTATAAGAGCAGGAAGTTCAAAAATATCAAAATCTTGTGGTAAATCAGATGAAAAAGGTTTTGCTAAAATCACTGGTGGACAACATTGTCGAGCAGAATTTTATCTAAATGGAATAGGTTGGGTACCAGCAGATCCAGCAGATGTAACAAAAGTTATGAAACAAGAAAAAAGAGATCTAAATGATAAAAAAATCCAAAATCTTAAAAAATATTTCTTTGGAAATTGGGAGATGAACTGGGTTGCATTTAATTATGCTAGAGATTTTGTATTAAATCCAAAACCGGCACAGTATCCATTAAATATGTTTGGTTACCCTTATGCTGAGATGGATGATGAAGTTGTAGATTATTACGATGCTAAAAACTTCTCTTATAAATACAGTTCACAAGAAAGATTATAAGATTAGTAATTATAAAGTTATAGTAACAGCTGTTATTGCAGCGTTACTTTCAACTAGTTGTTGTTTACCAGCATTTTTATTTCTGTTTTTTGGTATATCTATAGGCTCATTATCTTTTTTAACACAATTAGATTTTTTAAGAATCCCACTTGGGATTCTCTCTATTGTTTTTTTTATAATATATTTTTTAACAAAAAGAAAAAAAGTACTATGTGAGTGCAACGGTAAAAAAATAAAAACATATATTGGTTTGTTTTTATTGTGTTTAGGATTATTAGCTTTACTATTTTATCCTGAATTTTCAGTTTATTTTGTGGAGTAAAAAATGAAAAAATTATTTATAGTGTGTGTAGTATATTTTTTAATAAACATAGCTACCTTTGCCCAAACTATTAATATCAAAATTGATAAGATGCATTGTCCATTATGTACAACAATGGTTAAAAAAGCTATAGCTAAAGTTGATGGAGTAGAGAAGGTAAAAGTAACTTTACACACAAAAACAGCAAAAGTAAAGTATGATGAATCAAAAATAAAGCAAAGTGATATTTTAGAAGCTATTAAAACAACAACATATACGGGTGTAGTGATAAAAGAATAAAGGGAAATTAGATGTTTGAAGATTATCTAGAAGTTTATGAAGTTGTGAATATTTTAGCATTAATTGTTGGGATATTATTTGGAGCAATTGCTCAAAAAAGTCAATTTTGTTTTGGTGGTGGTTTGAGAGACTATATAGAAACAAACTCTACAAAAAGAGCATCTTCAGTTGTAATGGCTATGATTAGTGCAGTTGTAACAACATATTTTGTAACAACATATTTTGAAGTAGATTTAACCCAAACTCCATATTTAAAAGAGAGTGTCAACTATTTTACTATTGTATTTGGTGGTGTTTTATTTGGTATAGGTATGATTGTATCAGATGGTTGTAGTGCAAGACATATGGTGAAGTCTTCCCAAGGGGATATCTATTCTATTATTGCACTTTTATTTATTGCAATATCAGCTTATGCAACTATAAAAGGGGTGTTAAACCCTGTGATTTTTCCATTAATACAAAACACTTTTTTACTTGAACTCTCATCATATATTTCAAATTTTGCTTTAAATATATATTTTGTTGTAGTTGTTTTGACAATGCTTTTACTCTTTTTAATTAAAGGTGATTTCAAAAAGATTTTAGGACTTTATGATGGGATACTTATAGGTATTTTGGTTGGTGTAATGTGGTATGTTACAGGTTATATAGGAGCTGAAAGTATGGAGAAAACAATCTCATTAAGTGCTTTGTCTTTTATATATTCTAGTGGTGAAACACTTCAAACAATCACTGATTACAATCTTATAGGGATGAGAAACTCCGTTGTTCTTATCATTGGTATTTTTATTGGTGCTTTTTTGATGAGTTTGGTAAATAAGAGCTATACTAAAGCGTGTAATATAACTCCTCAACCAAATAAATTAAGATCTAAAATAGTTGGTGGAACTTTAATGGGAGTTGGTGGTGTTATGGCTATTGGTTGTACTATGGGGCAAGGATTAAGTGGTCTTTCTACACTTGCATTAGCTTCTACTGTTGCAATAAGCTCAATTTTAGTATCTGCTTATTTTAGTATCATAATTTTAAAAAAATATAATAAAAATTAAAAAAGGTTCACAATGTTTTGTGAACCTTTTTTAATTGGAAATAACTAACTTTTATATCTCATTTAACGCAATCTCATTAAATTTATAAGTTTTATAAGCTGTTTTAACTAAAATATCTTTTTGTGCTAACTCTTTAAAAAGTTTTATAAGGGTTGGTTTTGATATTGAAATTTTATCTATTATTTCACTATAGGAAGTGATGAGTATATTTTCTTTATCAAGATTGTTCATAATGTATTTTATCACATCAACTTGTTTACTATCAGTTATTGCAGATATAGTTTTAATAATATTAATATTTTTTTGTATCTGTTTTTTTTGTACAATTGGTAGTAAAACATCATGAAGGGTATTAAGCAACTCTTTTATATTAATTGGTTTTATAATATAGTTTTCTACTTTTAGTTGTATAGCATCAAGGAGATATTTTGTATCTGTATGTGCTGTTGTTAAAATAGCAGGTATTGAGATGTTTTTAACTTTTAAATCTCTTAAAAAGTCAATACCATTTTCATTTTCAAGTAGAATATCTGATATAATAAGATCAACTTTTTTTGTTTCAATCACCTCTAAAGCGTCTGCTATTGTCTCTACACTATAAATTTTATGAACAAAATCTTCTAAAATATCAGTGGTATGTTTTGATAAATCAATATCATCCTCTAAGTATAAAATATTTGCATCAAGCAATATATTTAAATTTCTACTTTCCATAAATTTATCTATCCTTGTATTGGAATTTTAATTATAAATAAAGAACACTTATCGTTATGAACATCATCTATTTTGTGGTAAATATTTTTGCAACTTATAAAACCATTCATATGTTTTTCAATAATTTGTTTTGACATATAAAGTCCTATACCTGTACCCGCACTTTTGTACTTAGTTGTATAGTACGGTTCAAATATTTGCTCTATAATATTCTCATCTATTCCACCACCATTGTCTATAAAATGGATAACTGCATATTCTTTGTATTTGCTTATAATTATTTTTATCATTTTATCATGTTTTATAGTAGTTGTTGCTAAAGCATCTTTAGAATTAGAGATAATATTTAAAAAAACATGTGAGAGTTCGTTATAATATGTGTTTAATTCAATGTCACATCGTATCTCAAGTTTTAAACAAATTTTTTGTTTATCAAGTAAGTATTTTGATAATTCTACAGCATGTTCAGCACAATCATGTAAATAAAAGACACTTTTTGCTTTGTCAGGACTAAAAAAGTTTTTAAAATCATCAAGAGTATTGGACATGTTATTTGCTAAAAGAAGTGCATCTTGAACCTTAGTTTCCATATATTCATGGGTTAATTTTCCCATAGACATTTTTGTTTGAAACCCTTGTATTATCATAATTATAGAACTTAAAGGTTGTCTCCATTGATGAGCAATGTTATTAAGCATCTCTCCTAAACTTGCAAGTTTTGCTTGTTGAAACATAATAATATCTTTTTTTCTATTATTTGTTACCTCTTGAATTACCCTTTTTTCTAAAGAATTATTGAGTTTTTTCAGCTCTTTTGTTTTGTTTTCTATATTAACTTCTAATATCTTATGGAGGTTTTTAAAATTATTAATTAAAATCATTGATAGAGCAATTGAAAAAATAAATACCAAAATTATTGAGATGACTGAACCTATAATTATAATATTAAAAACTTGTTGAGTTTCTATTTTTTCTTTTATAGCTAAAGATAAATCATAATTAATTAAACTTGTAATATATATGTTTATGGCATTAATTTCTAAATAAAGCTTTGTAAAATCATCTTTATTGTTGTTCTCTTTTATTTGTGAAAGAATGGTATTAATTAATACAATTTTTTTATCAATATTATTGATGACATTGATTTTTAAAACTTGGTCTTTTTTATGTGAAATATTTGGTTGTAAAAATTTTTTTATAAATTGAGTAAGATAAATTAATGGAGTATTTGTATTATTAGTTTCATGTTTATATTCATACCAATTTGATTTTATCAATTGCTTTGCTAATGTAATCACCTCTTTAGAATCTTCTAATGTAATACTCTTATTTTCTACATCAATAAGAGTATCTTGTATATTTACTTTATAAGCATCTTTCATATTTTCTAGTTTAACAAACAGCGTTGTTCTTTGCTCAAATAATTTATCAAAATCTTGCTTTATTGAAAATGTAGATATAAGTGAAAGGATTACAATTGTGAACATTCCTCCAGATATAACAAAAATAAGAAATTTTGTTTTAATTTCAAAGTTTAATTGATTAAAATATGTAAAAATATCATTTAATTTCATTCTTCAACCTTTATGAAGTTGTTATTTTCATATTTAAAAAGATACACTTTATTAAAAAGTTGCTGGTTTTTATATTCAATTTTTAATCCTTTTAAAGTGTTTTGTGGAATTTTTTTTAATTCTTCAATAAACTTACTTCTAGTGATACTCCCTTTAATATTCTTTAGTGCTGTTACAACAATTTTTGCATTTAGAAATGCTTCAAGAGATATAAACCCAGCTTCATAGTTGGAATCATACGCTTTTAAAATTTTGTGATACTCTTTAATGATAGGTATATCTAAATTATTATAGCTAGGTACAACCTGTGAAAATAAAATATTTTTTGTATGACCATCAAGCTTTTTTATCATAGCACTTGCATCACCAAAAGAAATATTACAAAAGATAGTATTTTTAAAATTCTTATTTTTTTTAGCTTTTTTGATAAAAAGGGTATTCGCTTTATTTGCACCAACCATTATTATTGCCTCTGGTTTAGCATTATTAATTGCATGAAATGCATGCCTAATTGATAGTGTATTTCGCTTATAACTTCCTTCTGCTACCAATGATAAATTATATTTTTTTAAAGTGTTGACAACACTTATATATCCATCTTCACCATATTCATCATTTTGATAAAATACTGCAATTTTCGTAAACCCTTTTTTATTATGAAGATATTTGATTTGCTCTTCTATCTCTTGCTGGTAAGAGCTTCTAAAATTAATTATATTTTCATAATAATCATCTCTTAAAAATGAAGCACCAGTAAAAGCAGCAATAAATGGTATATCAGTTTGTCTTAATATTGGTAATATATTTTTTACCGTAGGAGTTCCTACAAATCCATATAATGCAAAAATTTTGTCATCTTTTATGAGCTTCTTTATGTTTTGTAATGTTAATTGAGGTTCATATTTGTCTTCATATGCTACAAGTTTTATTTTTTTATTATTTAATAGATTGTTAGTATTGATATGATGAAAATAAGCATTTGTACCTAGTTCAACGGCATTCCCAAGTTCCTTTATAGTCCCTGTTTTAGGCAATGAACTTCCTATATAGATAATGTTATTATCAAAACTTTTTTCTTTAAAAAAAAGAAATCCAATAGCTACAGCAACAATAAGAATTAGTAATATAAGTTTTTTCATAGGGAGATTTTATCTAAATTACCTAAATTTTTAAATAAAGTGTTTAATTTAAGTAAACATTAAGAGTTTGAGTTATAAAATTGGTCAAATATTTTTTACCAAAATGAATTTTTTATATATTTTATTATTCAACTGAATAATTGGTTTTCCAATAAAATGATTACTAAATTATATAAAAAGATTTTGATTTTAGTTTAAATATTAAAAATGGTGTGAAAGTTGCCTTAAGAATTTCTATAATTTTTAAGGGGGCTTTTACCCATATAAATCTAAAGGAGTGAAGATGGCTGAAGAGTTAAACGGTAGACGAAATTTTATCAAACGAGCTGGTGTTGCTACGGCAGTGTTAGCTGGTTCAGTTGCTGCAGTTGCTGCAACATCAGAGGAGCATCACAGAGGAGCTGGGAGTGAAGTTGGTAACGGTGTTGTTACAGGAACTTCAAAAAAGAAAGAGATTTTATACGATAAAACTCAAGCTTGGCATCAATTTTATCAAGCTGCTAAATAATTAAAAAGGGAAACAATGAAATTAATTAAAAGTTTTAAGAGAAGAAATTTTTTAAAAATGGCTTCACTTGCAACAGCTGTAACAGCAACATCTGGCTTTGCTAGTACAAATGTTTTAAGAAGTGCAACTGAAGAAGAGATTAAAAACCCATTTCCAGGTTCTAAACTTGTTAAAACTATCTGTTCTTACTGTTCAGTAGGTTGTGGTGTAGTTGCTGAAGTTCAAAATGGTGTATGGGTAAGACAAGAGGTAGCTTCTGATCACCCTATAAGTCATGGAGGTCACTGTTGTAAAGGTGCTGATATGATTGATAAGGCACGAGCAACAAATAGACTTAAATATCCAATGGAAAAAGTTGATGGTAAATGGACTAGAGTATCTTGGGATAATGCAATGGGAAAAATATCTGATAAATTGCAACAGTTAAAAGATGATTTCGGTCCAGATGCAGTACAGTTTATAGGTTCTTCAAAAGTTGGTAATGAGCAAGCATATTATATAAGAAAGTTTGCTTCTATGTTTGGAACAAATAATATTGACCAACAAGCTAGAATTTGTCACAGTCCAACAGTTGCAGGTGTTGCTAACACTTGGGGTTATGGAGCTATGACAAATCATATAGGTGACATGCAAAACTCAAAAGCGATTATTATATTCGGAGCAAATCCAGCTTCAAATCATCCAGTAGCTATGCAGCATATTTTAAAAGCAAAAGAACAAAATGGAGCAAAAATCATTGTTGTAGATCCAAGATATACTAAAACAGCTGCAAAAAGTGATCTTTTTTGTCGTGTAAGACCAGGTTCTGATATTGCTTTTATGTACGGTATGATTCGTCTTATCAAACATAATGGTTGGTTAGATAAGTCTTTTATTGCTGATAGAGTTTATGGTATGGAAGAGATTTTAGAAGAGTGTGAAGCTTATACACCTGAACATGTTGAAGATGTAACAGGTTGTCCTAAAGAAGATCTTATTCAAGCTACTACAGTATTTGCTAAAGCTGAACCAGGTTCACTTATTTGGAACCAAGGGTTAACTCAACATACTATAGGTTCTTCAAATACAAGACTTGCAACAATCGTTCAATTAGCACTTGGAAATATGGGTAAAACTGGTGGTGGATGTAATATCTTAAGAGGTCATGATAATGTTCAAGGTGCTACAGACTTAGGTTGTCTATCACATACACTTCCAGGATATTATGGATTAAGTGAAGGTTCATGGAAATATTTTGCAAAACAGTGGAATGTAGATTATGAATGGCTTAAAGGGCAATTTAAATCTAAAGAACTTATGGAAAAAGAGGGATTTAGTTTAAGTTTATGGTTACATGGTGTTTTAGAAAAAAATAATGCTAAAAATAATGGTGGTACACCAATTAAAGCTTTAGTAGTTATAGGAAATGGTATCTCAACTATTACACAAACACATAAAGTAAAAGAAGCTTTAGATAAATTAGAGTTAGTTGTATTTATTGACCCTTTTGTTAATGATTCAGCTGTATTAACTACAAGAGACAACAACTTATTTATGTTGCCTGTTGCAACACAGATGGAAACTTCAGGGAGTATTGTTAATACATCAAGAAGTATCCAATGGCGTTCTAAAGTTATGGACCCAATGTATGAAACAAGACCAGATCATGAAATTTTATTTGATTTTGCTAAACGGTTGGGATTTTATGATCAACTTGTTGCTGGTATGGGTAAAGGTGATAAATATAATTGGCCAGAAGATGCTACAGATGAGATAGCAAAAGCTCTTAAAACTATTGGTATGCAAGGTAGAACAGCCAAGCGTATTAAAAAACATACTGAAAATTGGCACTTATTTGATAGTGTATCACTAAAAGGTAAAGGTGCACTTTCAAAAGAGTATTATGGTTTACCATGGCCTTGTTGGACAGAACAACATCCTGGAAGTCCTGTATTATATAATACTAATTTACCAGTAAACCAAGGTGGTATGGGATTTAGAGCTAGATTTGGACTTCAAAGAGATGGAAAAAATCTTCTTGCTGCACAAGGGAGTGCTCCTAAAGGTTCTAAAATAAAAGGTGGATATGCAGAAATTACATATAAAAATGTTGAAGAACTTACAGGTATTAAGCTAACTGCTGCTGAGAAAAAAGCGGTTGAGGGTAAAAACTGGAAAACAGATGATAGTGGTATTTTAAATAAATATGCAATTGAAGCTGGACTTGCTCCTTATGGAAATGCAAGAGCTAGAACTATTGTTTGGAACTTTACAGATCAAATCCCTAAACATAGAGAGCCTTTACACTCACCAAGACCAGATTTAGTAAAACAATACCCATCAGTTCGAGATAAAAAGAACTATTATAGAACAGATGTACGGTATGAATCTGAACAAAAAGCTCAAGAGTGGGTAAAAGATTATCCTACAAGTATAGTTTCAGGAAGAATTGTTGAACACTTTGGTTCAGGGACAGAAACAAGAGCATCAAAATATCTTGCAGAGTTATCTGGTGAGATGTATGGTGAAGTACATCCTAATTTTGCAGCCTCTTTAGGGATTAAAGATGGTGATATGATGTGGGTTTATGGAACTGCTGAAGGAAAAATAAAAGTAAAATGTAAATATAGCTACACAGTTGCAGAAAACTATGTATTTTTACCACAAAACTTCTCAGGAGTATTTAGTGGAGAGAGCTTGGAAAGTAAATATCCAGAGGGTACAAAACCATATATGTATGGTGAGTCGTCAAATTCAATTACAAGTTATGGATTTGATCAAGAAACAGGTTGTCCAGAGACTAAATGTTCTTTGGTAAGACTAGAAAGAGCATAGGAGTAAGATATGAATAATAAACCAGATTTTGCAAGAATGAAGTTCTATTGTGATGAAAACCTATGTATCGATTGTAATGGTTGTGTAGTAGCTTGTAAAGAAGCACATGAAGTTCCAGTTGGTGTAAATAGAAGAAAAGTAGTTACAGTAAACGAAGGTATAGTAGGGCAAGAGATATCAGTATCAATGGCGTGTATGCATTGTGCTGATGCACCATGTCAACAAGTATGTCCAACAGACTGTTTTTATATAAGAGCAGATGGAATTGTTTTACATGATAAAGATAAATGTATAGGTTGTGGATATTGTCTATTTGCTTGTCCTTTTGGAGCTCCACAGTTTCCAAAAGATGGTGCTTTTGGTACTAAAGGGAAAATGGATAAATGTACAATGTGTGCAGGGGGACCTGAAGAGACTAATTCACACGAAGAGTTCGAGAAATATGGACAAAACAGAATTAGTGAAGGGAAAGTTCCTATGTGTGCATCAATGTGTTCAACAAAAGCTTTACTTGTAGGTGATGCAGATGAAGTAGCACTTATTAAAACATATAGAGCTACAACAAAAGGGAAAGGTATAGCTACTGAACCTATGGGATGGTAGGAGATAATTATGGAAAATACTAACACATTTTTTAGTAGAAATAAAGCCTATATCTTTACTCTATTAGGACTTACTATAGCTGCTATTATTATGGGTGGTTTTATGATGATCTTTGATTGGGGATATTTAGTAAAATATATCCTTGATATGATCACAGGAGCAGGGGTAAGTGGAGTTGTAACTCCACCTACTTCAAACTATGAAACTATGGTAAATGCAGCCTTTGGACCAAACTATAATACAATTGCACCTGAGATTATCCGTGCTAGTAACGAGAGACAAGAATATATTTGGTGGGTATTTGTAGCGGAGATTGCAATATTTTGTTTTATGTATGCAAAATATGGTAGAAAAACTGCAATAGTAACAAACCCAGATGATCAAGTGCAAGTGTTCTCTTTATTTCATAGAACTGTGATGTGGTTAAATGTAATCATTATCATTACACTTATAATATCAGGATTTAATATCACATGGTCATTGCGTTCAGGTGGTGGTGAGATCCCATTTCTTTTACGTGGATTACATGAAGTGACAGGATTAGTATGGTTTCCATTTTGGTTACTCCTTACTATTATAGCTTTTAAAGATGCAAAATTACTTTCAAGTAATAGTGTACTGAAAAAGATTATATTACCTGGAAAATTTAAACCAATGAAAAGAGTGATTTATATTGTATTTGTAGCTATGGGAACTGGTCTTTTAGCAAGTGGTTTTCTTATTTGGTTTTTACATCCAGATACTTTTACCCATGCTAGTTTAATACAGTTTAAAAGAGTGTTACTTTATGTTCACTTCGCTTCTAGTGTTTTAATTATGTTCTTTATTATGGACTTTGTATATTCTATTTTAATATCAATAAAAGGGAATTTAAAAGGGTTAATTACAGGAAAGTATCCAAGAGAACATTTAGAACAATTAGCACCAGATGTTTTAGCTGATATTGATAGTATAAAAGGAAACTAAGATGACTAAGCCTATGAGAAGTGAGAACTTCTCCCTTCTAAAAACTAAACTCAATGATTACTGTAAAGAGATAATTATTGAAAAAGTTTATGAAGATGAGATTGAAACACTTGAAGATTATGTAATTAAAGAAGACAAAATAGAATTTTACCTTAATGGTAAAAGATTTTTGTCTGTTATGAGTATTGCTCAGTATCAAGATGCACATATTATTGGTTTCTTACTTTCAGAAGCTGTTATTAAAAGTTATGATGATATAAAATCAGTAAAAATTGATGAAGATGGATTAAAAGTTCGTATCAAAGCAAATGTAAGTAAAGTAGGGTACCAAAATCTTTTTAAAGAGAAAACATTAACTTCAGGTTGTTGTGTTGGTGTAACTGGTAATGCAGAGAAAACATTTAATTGTTCATTTGTAAATACAGATTATACTATTGACTCAAAAGAGATTTTACATCATATGAAAGAGTTTAATAGCCCTAGTGTATTGTTTGATAATACAGGTTGTGTACATAAAGCAGAACTTGTATTAGAAGATGGTACTTTTTATGTAGCTGAAGATATAGGGAGACACAACGCAATAGATAAAGTTGTTGGTCTTGCATCTATGGATAGAAAAGATATTAAAAAATCTATTTTATACGCTAGTGGTAGATTGTCTATGGAGATGGTAGTAAAATGTGTAATGCATAGAATACCAATAGTAGTTTCAAAAGCTGCTGTTACCTTACAAGGTATTAAATCTGCAAACGAACATGGTATAACTCTTATTGGGTTTGCTAGAGATAGAAAAATGAATGTTTATACACATTCTGGAAGAATAGCTTAAATAATTAAATAGTATAAGTACATTGGTATGAAATAAAAAATTATTTCTATCGTACTTAGACTATAATAACAATAAAAAAATAATTAAAAACTCCCCTATTTACAAGCACTTTTTATAATATGACCAATAAAAATTATTAATACAGATAACCTTCACGAGAATAGATAAAATATTTAAATAAATTTTACTATTTAAGGGTAAGTTAAGAGGTTGAATAATAAAATATAGTCAAATATGTTTTACCAAAAAGGAAAAAGATGCAAGAGTTTATATATTATAACCCAAATGGTTTAGAGTTTCCTCTAAGTGAAGCCATAAATGTTGTTTCATCTACTGTAGATAATGAGGACAATAAATATATTGTATCAAACTCAAAAGAGACAAATAGTGAAGTGGTTGCAAAAGAGATAGATTTTTATATTAAAAATAGTAGAGATGCTTTAACTGAAAAAATGACTAATGTTCCAAAGTTATATGATATAGCTGTAACAAAATATGATAATGCTCAAGATTTAGATTATACACAAAAAGTAGAAAATAAACTTTTAGCAGTTGGTAATGCTGAACAATTAAAAGAATTCGCAAAACAAATAGAAATAGAAGAGTTTGATTTATATGTTATTAATGAAGATAATATTAAGTCAATAAGTGGACATATTGGAAATTTAGATGTTATTGTTATTTCAAATGAAAAAGAAGTTTTACTACAAGTTGATCAAATAGTTTGGTTTGACGCTAAAGAGGAAGGACTTAAACAAAGTGGTACTTTTGATCCATTGGCAACATCGATTGAAGATACTGTTGCAACTTTAAGAGAAAATATTAAAAACTATAACTATAAAAAATATATCACATACAACTCATCGTTTTGTCAATATCATGAAAGAAGAGATGAAACCTGTGCAAAATGTGTAGAGGTTTGTCCTACAACAGCTATTACAAAAATAGATGAACTTAAACATTTAGAATTTTCAGATATAGATTGTGTAGGGTGTGGTGGATGTGTGAGTGTTTGTCCAACAGCTGCAATTGATTATGCAATGTTTAATAAAGATTCAATATATGAGGTGAGCTATTTTTATACAGATACACACCCTTTGATTATTCCAAATAAAATGGATATAGAAAATCTTACTGTTGATTTAAAAGAGGGAGTTTTACCACTTTGTATTGAAGGTGAAAAGTTTTTAGATGAAGCATCATTTATTACATTAACTCAAATGTCTGGTTCTCAAGTGATTTTTTATAGTGACTTTTTATCAAAAGGTACAAAAGATTCAATAGATATTTTAAATGCAATCTATCAAAAAAAGTATTCAAAAGATGCTATTTTAGTAGCTGCTACAGTTGAAGAACTAGAAGCCTGTATAAATGAAGTTTCTTTTATAGAAAATTCAAAGTTTAATACAAACCAAAAAAACCAAAGAAAAAGAGAAACTTTTTCATTTAGATTACAACATTTAGTTGGTGATGAGGATTTAGGTGTTGTAAAAACAGGTGAACATATTCATTATTCAAAAGTTGAAGTTAATGAGTCAAACTGTACTTTATGTTTATCATGTGTTGGGGCTTGTAATGTAGATGCACTTGTGGCAGACCCAAGAGATAATACTTTACGAATCAATCCAAGTCTTTGTACCTCATGTGGGTATTGTGAAGTGTCTTGTCCAGAGAAAGATTGTTTAACAATCAAACGAGATGAGATAGAGCTAAATCCAATGTGGTTTAAAGAAAATATTATAGCAAAAGATACACTGTTTGCTTGTGTAGAGTGTGGAAAAGAGTTTGCACCTAAAAAAGCAGTTGAAAAAATAGCAGATATGATGGCACCACTTTTTGCATCAGACCCAGTAAAACAAAGAACACTTTACTGTTGTGAAGATTGTAAAGCAAAATTAATGATAAAACAAGGATTATTAAATGGATAATAAAAGTATAGATAAAGCAAGATGCTTTTTATATGAAACACTAGCACTTCTTTTTGTAGAGGAACATACAAAAAATAGTAAAAAACATATAATTGAGAATTTAAAACAAATTGCATTAAACCCTTTTGATGAAGAAGTTGGTGATGTTTCAAAACAGATTGTTGAACTTCTTGAAAATGGTGAAGAGGATATACTTTATAAAGAGTATCAAGATCTATTTCTAGTCCCTTTTGGTGCAAATATATCACTAAGTGCTTCTTGGTATTATGAGGAGAGAGAATGTGGTGAGATGTTGGTAAAAGTAAGAGATATTTTAGCGAATACTCAAATCAGAAAAGATGAAAACTTATTTAAAGCACCAGAAGATAACTTTGGGTTTATTTTTACTTTATCTTCATATTTACTTGAAGAGAGTAACGATGATACAAATAAAGAGTTACAAAAAAAATTATTTGAAGAGGTTGTTAATCCTTACTTTGAAAGACTTTATATCTCTTTATTATCAAGTAAATCACCTATTTATTCTTTAGTAGGGATTATTCTTGGTGATTTTTTAAGTATGGAGAGAACCTATTTAAATTTAGGATAGAAGAATGGTGGTGAAAGTCGCCTTAAGAATTTCTATAATTTTTAAGGGGGCTTTGACCCACATAAATTTAAAGGAGTGAAGATGGCTGAAGAGTTAAACGGTAGACGAAATTTTATCAAACGAGCTGGTGTTGCTACGGCGGTGTTAGCTGGTTCTGTTGCTGCAGTTGCTGCAACCTCAGAAGATCACCATCGAGGAGATGGAGGTGAAGTTGGTAACGGTGTTGTTACTGGAACTTCAACAAAGAAAGAGATTTTATACGATAAAACTCAAGCTTGGCATGAATTTTATCAAGCTGCTAAATAAATAAAAAGGAAAAAACATGAAACTGTTAAAAAGTTTTGGAAGAAGAAGTTTTTTAAAAATGGCTTCACTTGCAACAGCTGTAACAGCAACATCTGGCTTTGCTAGTACAAATGTTTTAAGAAGTGCAACTGAAGAAGAGATTAAAAATCCATTCCCAGGTTCTAAACTTGTTAAAACTATATGTACACATTGTTCAGTAGGTTGTGGTGTTGTAGCTGAAGTTCAAAATGGTGTATGGGTAAGACAAGAAGTTGCTCAAGATCACCCTATAAGTCATGGAGGTCACTGTTGTAAAGGTGCTGATATGATTGATAAGGTAAGAGGAACAAACAGACTTAAATATCCTATTGAAAAAGCTAACGGAAGTTGGAATAGATTAAGCTGGGATGATGCTATGAGTAAAGTAACTGATAAGTTAACAGCTCTTAGAGATCAATTTGGTCCAGATGCAATCCAATTTTTAGGATCAGCTAAAGTAAGTAATGAGCAAGCTTTCTATATAAGAAAATTTGCAGCTATGTTTGGAACAAACAACATAGATCACCAAGCTAGAATTTGACATAGTCCAACAGTTGCCGGTGTGGCAAATACATGGGGTTATGGAGCTATGACAAATCATATAGGTGACATGCAAAACTCAAAAGCGATTATTATATTCGGAGCAAATCCAGCTTCAAATCATCCAATAGCGATGCAACATATATTAAAAGCAAAAGAACAAAATGGTGCAAAAATTATTGTAATTGATCCAAGATATACAAAAACTGCTGCGAAATCAGATGTGTACTGTAGAATTAGAACAGGTACTGATATTGCGTTTATGTATGGAATGATTAGACTTATTAGAGATAATAACTGGGTTGATAAATCATTTATTGCAGATAGAGTTTATGGAATGGAAGATATTTTCACAGAATGTGAAAAATTTACACCAGAGCATGTAGAAGATGTGACAGGTTGTCCAAAAGAGTTATTGATTCAAGCTACAACTGCATTTGCAACAGCAGATCCAGGATGTTTAATTTGGAATCAAGGATGGACTCAACACACAATCGGTTCTTCAAATACAAGATTAGGTTCTATTTTACAACTTACATTAGGAAACATGGGTAAACCAGGTGGAGGATGTAATATTTTAAGAGGACATGATAATGTACAAGCATCAACAGATTTAGGTTGTCTAGCTGATACACTACCAGGGTATTATGGTTTAAGTGAAGGTTCGTGGAAATACTTCTCGAAACAATGGAATGTAGATTATGATTGGTTAAAAGGTCGATTTAAATCTAAAAAAATGATGGAATCAAAAGGATTTAGTCTAGGGCTTTGGATACATGGTGTTTTAGAAAAAGAAAATGCCGCAAATAATGCTGACACTCCTTTAAAAGCTTTAGTATGTATAGGGAATGGTATTTCAACTATTACACAAACACATAAAGTAAAAGAAGCATTAGATAAGCTAGACTTAGTTGTCTTTATTGATCCATATGTAAATGATGCTGCTGTTATTACAACAAGAGGTGACAATATGTTCCTTTTACCAGCTGCTTCACAAGTTGAAACAAGTGGTACAGTTGTAAATACTGCTCGTAGTGCACAATGGAGAACAAAAGTTGTAGATCCACTTTATGAGGCAAGACCAGATCAAGAGATATTATTTGACTTTGCTAAAAGAATGGGATTTTATGATGAGTATATTGCAGGTATGGGTAAAGGTGATAAATTTACTTGGCCAGAAGATGCTACAAATGAGATTGCAAGAAGTTTAAAAACTATTGGTTTCCAAGGTAGAACAGCTGAGCGTATTAAAAAACATACTGAAAATTGGCACTTATTTGATAGTGTATCACTTAAAGGTAAAGGTGTTACCCAAAAAGAGTACTATGGTTTACCATGGCCTTGTTGGACAGAAGAACATCCAGGAAGTCCTGTTTTATATAATATTAATTTACCAGTATCACAAGGTGGTATGGGATTTAGAAATAGATTTGGAACAGAACGAAATGGAGCTGATTTACTTTCTGCAAAAGGAAGTGCACCAGTTGGTTCTAAAGTTGATGGTGGATATGCTGAAATTACATATAAAAATATTGAAGAGTTAGCTGGTATAACTTTAACTGCTGCTGAGAAAAAAGCGGTTGAGGGTAAAAACTGGAAAACAGATGATAGTGGTATTTTAAATAAATATGCAATTGAAGCTGGACTTGCTCCTTATGGAAATGCAAGAGCTAGAACTATTGTTTGGAACTTTATTGATAATATTCCTAAACATAGAGAGCCATTGCATTCATTTAGACCAGATTTAGTGAAAAAATATCCAGCAGTAAAAGATAGAAAAAATCACTACAGAACAAATGTACGATATGAAACTGAACAAAATGCACAAAATTGGGTAAAAGATTATCCAGTAAATATTGTTTCAGGAAGAATTGTTGAGCATATGGGAACAGGAACAGAAACAAGAGCATCAAAATATCTTGCAGAGTTATCTGGTGAGATGTATGGTGAAGTGCATCCTAATCTTGCAGCTAAACTTGGTATCAAAGATAATGAGATGATGTGGGTTTATGGAACAGGTGAAGGTAAGATTAAAATCAGATGTAAACACTCTTTTAGAGTTGATGAAAATTCTGTATTTTTACCACAAAACTTCTCAGGAATGTGGAGTGGAGAGAGCTTAGAAAGTAAATATCCAGAGGGTACTGCACCACATAGTTTCGGTGAAAGTTCAAACCAAGTTACAAGTTATGGTTATGACCAACAAACATCTTGTCCAGAGACTAAATGTTCTTTGGTAAGACTAGAAAGAGCATAGGAGTAAGATATGAATAATAAACCAGATTTTGCAAGAATGAAGTTCTATTGTGATGAAAACCTATGTATCGATTGTAATGGTTGTGTAGTAGCTTGTAAAGAAGCACATGAAGTTCCAGTTGGTGTAAATAGAAGAAAAGTAGTTACAGTAAACGAAGGTATAGTAGGGCAAGAGATATCAGTATCAATGGCGTGTATGCATTGTGCTGATGCACCATGTCAACAAGTATGTCCAACAGACTGTTTTTATATAAGAGCAGATGGAATTGTTTTACATGATAAAGATAAATGTATAGGTTGTGGATATTGTCTATTTGCTTGTCCTTTTGGAGCTCCACAGTTTCCAAAAGATGGTGCTTTTGGTACTAAAGGGAAAATGGATAAATGTACAATGTGTGCAGGGGGACCTGAAGAGACTAATTCACACGAAGAGTTCGAGAAATATGGACAAAACAGAATTAGTGAAGGGAAAGTTCCTATGTGTGCATCAATGTGTTCAACAAAAGCTTTACTTGTAGGTGATGCAGATGAAGTAGCACTTATTAAAACATATAGAGCTACAACAAAAGGGAAAGGTATAGCTACTGAACCTATGGGATGGTAGGAGATAATTATGGAAAATACTAACACATTTTTTAGTAGAAATAAAGCCTATATCTTTACTCTATTAGGACTTACTATAGCTGCTATTATTATGGGTGGTTTTATGATGATCTTTGATTGGGGATATTTAGTAAAATATATCCTTGATATGATCACAGGAGCAGGGGTAAGTGGAGTTGTAACTCCACCTACTTCAAACTATGAAACTATGGTAAATGCAGCCTTTGGACCAAACTATAATACAATTGCACCTGAGATTATCCGTGCTAGTAACGAGAGACAAGAATATATTTGGTGGGTATTTGTAGCGGAGATTGCAATATTTTGTTTTATGTATGCAAAATATGGTAGAAAAACTGCAATAGTAACAAACCCAGATGATCAAGTGCAAGTGTTCTCTTTATTTCATAGAACTGTGATGTGGTTAAATGTAATCATTATCATTACACTTATAATATCAGGATTTAATATCACATGGTCATTGCGTTCAGGTGGTGGTGAGATCCCATTTCTTTTACGTGGATTACATGAAGTGACAGGATTAGTATGGTTTCCATTTTGGTTACTCCTTACTATTATAGCTTTTAAAGATGCAAAATTACTTTCAAGTAATAGTGTACTGAAAAAGATTATATTACCTGGAAAATTTAAACCAATGAAAAGAGTGATTTATATTGTATTTGTAGCTATGGGAACTGGTCTTTTAGCAAGTGGTTTTCTTATTTGGTTTTTACATCCAGATACTTTTACCCATGCTAGTTTAATACAGTTTAAAAGAGTGTTACTTTATGTTCACTTCGCTTCTAGTGTTTTAATTATGTTCTTTATTATGGACTTTGTATATTCTATTTTAATATCAATAAAAGGGAATTTAAAAGGGTTAATTACAGGAAAGTATCCAAGAGAACATTTAGAACAATTAGCACCAGATGTTTTAGCTGATATTGATAGTATAAAAGGAAACTAAGATGACTAAGCCTATGAGAAGTGAGAACTTCTCCCTTCTAAAAACTAAACTCAATGATTACTGTAAAGAGATAATTATTGAAAAAGTTTATGAAGATGAGATTGAAACACTTGAAGATTATGTAATTAAAGAAGACAAAATAGAATTTTACCTTAATGGTAAAAGATTTTTGTCTGTTATGAGTATTGCTCAGTATCAAGATGCACATATTATTGGTTTCTTACTTTCAGAAGCTGTTATTAAAAGTTATGATGATATAAAATCAGTAAAAATTGATGAAGATGGATTAAAAGTTCGTATCAAAGCAAATGTAAGTAAAGTAGGGTACCAAAATCTTTTTAAAGAGAAAACATTAACTTCAGGTTGTTGTGTTGGTGTAACTGGTAATGCAGAGAAAACATTTAATTGTTCATTTGTAAATACAGATTATACTATTGACTCAAAAGAGATTTTACATCATATGAAAGAGTTTAATAGCCCTAGTGTATTGTTTGATAATACAGGTTGTGTACATAAAGCAGAACTTGTATTAGAAGATGGTACTTTTTATGTAGCTGAAGATATAGGGAGACACAACGCAATAGATAAAGTTGTTGGTCTTGCATCTATGGATAGAAAAGATATTAAAAAATCTATTTTATACGCTAGTGGTAGATTGTCTATGGAGATGGTAGTAAAATGTGTAATGCATAGAATACCAATAGTAGTTTCAAAAGCTGCTGTTACTTTACAAGGTATTAAATCTGCAAATGAACATGGTATAACTCTTATTGGGTTTGCTAGAGATAGAAAAATGAATGTTTATACACATTCTGGAAGAATTAATTAGATGGTTAAGTTAAATTGTTTACAATACAAACGAGCTGACCATTTAACTATTACAAATGATTATAGTGTAAGTGCTTTAGTATCAAATGAGGAATTTGATGCTTTGTGCTTACGTTATTATAAAAAGTTTGAATATCCAAGTTTAAAAACATTTTCTCTATTAAAAGAGGGTTTTTTAGGATTGTTTTTAGAGTTAGAGGGAAAAATTGCTGTCAGTGTTGGAGAAACACAAGCGGTAATTGATGGTGCAAAATTATACGAGAAATTGGGTTTTGAAATTCAATGGGTTAATTTAAAAAAAGATGGAACAGTAAATCTCTATGATTTAAAAGATAAAAATATAGATTTCTTGTTCTTATCTTCTTATGTGATGGATACTTTTGCAAAAATAGATTTAAAAAGAATTAAAAGATATACAAAAGCAAAAATCATCTCAAATGGAACAGCACATAAAGATACTTTAAGTGATGCAATTTATTTTGATAATTATAAGTTAACAGGTTTCTCTGTCTCAGCAGTATTGTTATTTAAAAATGATTTATTTGAACTTTTACCTGTTGGACAAATAGATTCAGTTGCTTTAAAAATATGTTATGATGCATTGGAAAAGCAAAATTTTAATAATAATATGAAACCATTATTTATTGAACACCTTCTTGAAATATTTAATGATGATATTTGTTTTTTTGTGAATCATAAAAGAACATTGCCATACTCTTTACATTTTGGTTTAAAGTATATAAAAGCAAGAGAGTTAATACGAACAATGGCTTTAAATAAAATATATATAACAAATGGGGAAGGGTGTTCTTTAGGTTTTTCAAAACCATCTAGAATAGTACAAGAAATGGGATATGATGAAACTAGAAGTAGATGTGCAATATCATTATCTTTTGATCAAGAGCTAACTCCTGAAGAGATAAAAAAAGTAGTAGAAACTATGTATAAAAAATATAAACAAATACGAGCATTAAATAATTAATATTTTCTAAGTGTTATTAAAAAAGGGTTGCTAAATTTAGCAACCCTTTTTTTAATAGAAAAGTAATAGTAGATTATTTAGTTAAAACCTCTTTTACAGCTTTCCCTATTTCTGCTGGAGAAACAACAACTTTAACCCCTGCATCTTCAAGTGCAGCCATTTTTTCAGCAGCCGTACCAGCTCCACCAGATACAATAGCACCAGCGTGACCCATTCTTTTCCCAGCAGGTGCAGTTTGACCAGCAATAAATGCTACAACAGGTTTCGTAATATTTTCTTTGATATACGCAGCAGCTTGAATCTCTAAATCTCCACCAATTTCACCAATCATAACAATTGCTTCAGTTTCTGGATCTGCTTCAAACATTGGTAATAATTGTTTGTATGAAAGTCCAATAATTGGGTCTCCACCAATACCAACAGCTGTTGTGATACCAAATCCTTCTTTACACACTTGGTTTGCACCTTCATATGTTAATGTTCCAGATTTAGATATAAGCCCTACATTTCCTTTTTTGAAAATATTTCCTGGCATAATACCTATTTTACATTCTTGGGCAGTTATAATTCCTGGACAGTTTGGTCCAATAGTCATCATCCCATGTTTTACAGCGTAAGCTTTTGCAGCTTGCATATCTCTTACAGGCGCACCTTCTGTAATAATAACAGCAAGTTTAATCCCAGCCTCAGCAGCTTCCATAACAGCATCTGCTACAAAAACAGGTGGAACAAATATCATTGATACTGTTGCATTCGTAGCATTTACAGCACATTGCACAGTATTAAAAACAGGTTTTCCTAAATGTTCTTGACCACCTTTATTTGGAGTGACACCACCTACTATATTTGTCCCATAAGCTATACATTGTTCAGAATGAAAAGTACCTTCTTTCCCTGTGAAACCTTGAACGATTACTTTTGTATCTTTATTTACTAAAATTGACATCTATAATACTCCTTACTGTGCCGCTGCAGCTTCAACTGCTTTTTTTGCACCATCACCTAAATCTGTTGCACTTATAACATTGTCTATACCCGCACTTTTCAATATTTCTGCAGCTTCCGGTGCATTTGTTCCATCAAGTCTTACAATAATAGGGACTCTTACATCTACCATTTTTGTAGCTTCTAAAATACCATTTGCAATTCTATCACATCTTACAATACCACCAAAAATATTAACAAATATCGCTTTTACTTTTGGATTTTTTAAAATTATTTCAAAACCTTTTGCAACTGTTTCAGCATTTGCTTTTCCACCTACATCAAGGAAATTTGCAGGAGTTCCACCCATATAATTAATAGTATCCATAGTACCCATAGCAAGTCCTGCTCCATTTACCATACAACCAATTTCACCATCTAGTGAAATGTATGATAATCCATACTGACTAGCTTCTCTTTCATCAGCATCTTCTTCACTTATATCCCTCATATCTTCTATATCAGGATGACGTGCTAATGCAGAATCATCAAATCCCATTTTTCCATCAAGAGCTAAAAAGTCCCCTGATTTTGTTTTAATAAGTGGATTTATTTCGATAAGTTCTGCATCATTTTCCATATATAGAGTATAAAGTTTTTTTGCAAAATCAATAAATTTTCTTTGTTCATTTTTATCTGTAATTCCTAGTTCAAAAACAAGTCTTCTTCCATGAAAACCATGAAAACCTATTGCTGGGTCAACTGGTACTTTGATGATTTTTTCAGGAGTTTTTTCAGCTACTTTTTCTATCTCCATTCCACCTTCATTTGAAGCCATAATAACAGGCATCTCTCTAGCTCTATCTAAAACAATACCAAGATATAATTCATCTTGAATATCTGCTCCCTCTTCAATATATACTTTATTTACAGTTTTTCCCTCAGGTCCTGTTTGGTGAGTAACAAGTTGCATATGAAGAATTTCACTTGCTAGTTCTTCTACTTCAGTAACAGATTTAGCAATTTTAACTCCTCCACCTAGTCCTCTTCCTCCTGCGTGTATCTGAGCTTTTACAACCCAAATGTTTCCACCAAGTTCATGTGCATTTGCCACAGCTTGTGCTGGGGTATTTGCAACGATACCTCGTGGTGTTGGTACACCATATTTTGCAAAAATTTGTTTTGCTTGATATTCGTGAATATTCATTATTTCTCCTATGTAAGATTTGAATTTAAAAAATTATAGCAATATAGTGATTTAACTATTTTTACATTTTTATAAAAAATGTATTTTCAGGTAAGATTAGTTACGAATTGTATCAAAAGTTACAAAAATACTACTTTTTTAACTTATAATATGTTTCGTTTAGATACTTTGTTACTTTCTCTTGTTCTTCTGGAAACCATCCGATATGTAGAGAATTGTCACATGTACTTACCCATGAGGCTAAATTATTAACATTTTGAACTTTTTTATTCATTTTGTCAAATTCACCATCTACTATGTGACATTTCTGACAGTTTGCTTCTTTAAATAGTTCTTCACCCTCTTGGATAGTTTCATCTAAAGGTTGAGAATATAAAGGTAAACTACAAACTGCAACTAAAAGTGACTTATAAATTATTTTTGTAAAAGTAATCATTTGAAATCCTTTCTACTAATACTTTAGTGTATAAGAATTTACGTTAAATAATGGTTAACTTGAGAATGTAGCTGCTACTTTAGTTGAAAATTCATCTAAAGTAAAGCAAAGGTAACTTACTTTACCTCGTACTGTTCTCGTCCCATTTGGTATAAATCTGCACCATAGGTATCATTGATTACTGTTACTGGGAAATTTTCTACAGTAAGTTTTCTAACTGCTTCTGGTCCAAGTTCTGGATATGCAATTATCTCTGCACTTTTGATTTGTTTTCCTAGAAGAGCTCCAGCACCACCTGTTGCACCAAAATATATTCCGCCGTATTCTTTACAAGCATCTTTTACTTCTTGGTTTCTTTTCCCTTTTCCTATCATCCCTTTTGAACCATTTTTCAACATAGTTGGTGAGTAGCTATCCATTCTATATGATGTAGTGGGTCCCGCACTTCCTATTGGATCACCCGGTTTTGGGGGAGTTGGTCCTACAAAGTATATTACACTTCCTTCTAAGTCAAAAGGAAGTTCTTCCCCAGCTTCTATTAAATCAACAAGTCTTTTATGTGCAGCATCTCTTGCTGTAAAAATAACACCACTAAGATATACTATATCACCAGCTTTTAATTCTCTTGTTTGCTCTTCTGTCAATGGAGTTGTTAAATTATATGTTTTACTCATTTTATTTACCCTTTATATAGTGATATGTGTATGTCGAGAACTATGACATTGTACATTTACAGAAACTGGTAAACTAGCTATATGACATGGATTTGCTTCAATATGAACAGCAAGTGCAGTTTTAGTTCCACCCATACCCATAGCTCCAATTCCTAGATTGTTTAGCTCTACTAAAATTCTTTGCTCTAGTTCATCCATCTCTGGGTCTTCATTTTTTGTCCCTAATGTTCTAAATAGTGCATGTTTTGAACTAATTGCAGCTTTTTCAAAAGTACCACCAATTCCAACACCAACTGTAATAGGTGGACATGGGTTTGGTCCCGCATTAGAAATAACTTCTTTAACATATTCTACAATTCCATCTTTTCCAGCAGCTGGAGGAAATACAGTAGCTCTTGATACATTTTCACTTCCTCCACCTTTTGCTGCATATTCGATATCTATTTTATCTCCAGCAACTATATCAAAATGGATAATAGCAGGGAGGTTATAACCAACTGTATCTTTTAGATTTGCTCTACTAAATGGTTCACAGGTTGAAGCTCTTAAATATGCATCTTTATATCCCTGTTCAGTTCCTTTATTAATGGCATCTTTTAAAAGACCACCATCAATTTTTACTTCATCTCCAACTTTTACAAAAAATACTGCAAGTCCTGTATCTTGACATAAAGGTCTTTTTTCGTTTTTTGCAATGTCAGCATTTTCAAGTATCTGTTTCAATACCTCTTTAGATACAGGTGATTTTTCCTCTTCCATAGCTTGTTTTAGTGCATCATAAGCATCTTGTGGTAAATCTGTACCACAATGTACTATGATGTCCCTAACCGCTTTAACTACATCATTAAATTGTATTACTCTCATATAAACTCCATTACTAAAATTCTTTTATAACTTTATATTATCATCAAACTAGTTAATAAACTCTAAAAAAAAAGACAAGCAATTGTGCTTATCTTTTTTTGTGTAGTTTTGCTACTTTTATCTAAGTGTATCAAAAAAATTATTTTTCGTTAACACATCAATCCCTTTTTTTATTGTTGCTACAGATTGATCAAATTTTCCTTGAAGTTCATCATCAAATTCTAATTCAATAATTTTTTCTATACCATTTTTCCCTACAATGATTGGAACACCTACTGATACATCTTTGTGTCCATACTCACCATCAAGTAAAACAGAAGAGGGGATAACTATTTGACTATCATTTAAAATTGCTTCTACCATAACTGCAACACATCGTCCAGGTGCATAATATGCACTAGTACCAAGATGTTTTACTATTTCAGCACCGCCTGTTTTTGTTCTTGCAATGATTTGTTCCATATTTTCTTTTGAAATTATTTCAGTAATAGGAACTCCCCCAATAGAAGAAAGTGAAGGTACAGGTATCATATTTTCACCATGGTCACCTAAAACCATAGCTTTAGTTTGTGCTCTTCCATAACCTAACTGATGGTTTATTTGATAAGCCATTCGTGAACTATCTAAAGCCCCTGCCATACCAATAATTCTGTTTCTATCCCAGTGTGTAATTTTATGACAAACATAACACATTACATCAAGTGGATTTGATACACAGATTATAATTGCATTTGGTGAATGAATTTTAACATTTTCAACTACTTCTTTTGTGATTCTTGCATTGATAAGAAGTAAATCTTCTCTTGTCATATCTCTAGTTCTAGGAACACCTGCTGTTATAACAACAATATCACAATCTGTTATTTCTGATGGTGTTTCAACAGCAGTTATTTTTGTACCTATTGGTGAATAGTTAGTTGCTTGTTCTATATCTATTGCTTTTCCAATAGCTATATTTGTATCTATATCATAAAGGATTATTTCGTTGCAAGTACCTGTCATACTTAGGCTAAATGCAGCTGTTGCTCCAACAGCACCAGCACCAATAATTCCCACTTTTCTATTTGTCATTTTTTTTCCTAAAATTTATTCAATCGTTATTATCTATTCAAATTAACATAATAAACATTATAAAATTTATTTGATTTGTTTCTTTTTGCAGAAAGTGCTTAAAATGTAACTTTTTAACACTTTTTTGAATAATCTACAATTTATAGTTTTTGTTACTTTAAATTATATCTATTGTATATAAACTCTTCTTAAAACATATTTAATTATAATATAAGCTATGGATAAAAGAATTATATGTCAACGATGTAAATCCTATTATGTGACTTGGGAAAAAAATAAGCCACATGGGTGTCGAGCTTATGGTTTCAAATCACAAGCTTTACCAGCTGCTGTAGTCAAACAAAGTAGTGGTGTAGAGTGTAGTTTTTATGAACCAAAGAATAAAAAAGTATAAATAGCGTTATAAATCAAATAATTTAAACAAAATAATTGTATCATAATTAATGAAGAATATATAGGAGAATGAATTGTTATATGAAGAGTTAAAAACAACTGTTAAAAATCTAGGTTTTTCTACAATTGAAAGTTTTGCTAACTATGTAGGTGTTACACCTAGTGATATATTAGAGTGGGAACAAAAAGATGAGATACCTTACACAATAGCTCTTATAGTACATCTACTTCAAGGTGATCAAAGTGTACCAGGAGACAACAACTCTCTAGACCTTTTGGTTGAAGAGTGTTTACCACTTGCTGCATTGTTAGAAGAGTCTTCAAGCTTTCCTGCAAAACTAGAAGAGATGTTCGTACTACAAAAGAAACTCAATGATGATACAAATGGTACAAATTGGGAATTAGGTGTCAATAAATATGATAAAGAGATTAATTGGTTAAGATGTATCCATATGGAGGTAGCTGAACTTATAGATTCTACACCTTGGAAACATTGGAAAAATATTGGTGATCAACCTGATTTAAATAATCTTCATGTAGAACTTGTAGATGTATGGCATTTTTTAATGAGTTATATTTTACAAGAAACAAATATCCCAAAAGCTGTATCTTTAGTAAATACCCATTGTATTTATGAAGCAGTAGAGATAGAAGAGATAGATGTAAAACTTATCGTTAAAGAGGCCGAAAAGCTTTCATATATCGCTTTTGCTATAGAAACTGGAAATATGCCACAGTTTAGTGGAGTTGAAAGATTTATTGATCAATTCTTTAGATGCTGTAAACTCTCAGGTCTAAGTTTCTCTTGGCTACAAAAACTGTATATTGGAAAAAATTCTCTTAATAAATTTAGACAAGACAATGGCTATAAAGAGGGTACTTATATAAAAGAGTGGAATGGTCAAGAAGATAATGTGGTTATGATTGAAGTATTAAAAGAGTTGAAAAATGCTTCTTATAATACTGTATATAAAGAGTTACAAATAAAATATGATGTGTTAATAAACTCTTAAGGGTTTACAAAAAACTTATAACTAATAATTACAAAAAGGTATCTACTACCTTTTGCAATTACAACTAAGAGTATAAACTTTTTGAAGTTGTATTGTAACATACCAGCTACAAATGTTATGGGATCACCAATTATTGGTACCCAAGACAGAAGAATTGAATATCCTCCAAACTTATCAAAATACTTTTTCCCTTTTATAATATATTTTTCTTGAAGTAATTTATGATTTACTAAATACTCTTCCCCTTTTAATCCTAGCCAATAGTTAATAATTGAACCTATTGAGTTACCAAAAGTAACAATAATAAAAAGAAAATAGATATTTAAATTAATAGAAATGGTATATAAGAGGAAAGCTTCACTCCCCATGGGAAAAATAGTTGCAGATATTAATGCAATAAAAAATAAGTATATATAATTCATATAACATAATAACTAATTAATATTTAAGTAGGGTATAACTATAATTAACTTATATACACAAAGGTTTTTTTATGAATAATATTATGTTTGTACTATTTCTTAGTTTTAGTTCTTTGATGGCTCTTGATATAGATAATGATTTAGTTCAAGATGAAGTAGATGTTTGTTTAGATACACCAGCAGGCGTATTTGTAGATAAGCAAGGATGTACTAAAGAGATAAGAAGAGTTGTGAACTTTGATCATAACTTATTTATCTTAGATATGACTAATATGCAACTCTTACAAGAGTATGCCCAAATTGCCAGTGAAGCATTTGGTTATAACATTATATTAAAAGGTCATACAGACTCAAGAGCTGATTATAAAACAAACTTAATTCTTTCAAAAAAAAGAGTGTATACAGTTTTAAAACATTTGGAAAGTTTAGGGATAAATAGTGATAGAATATCTGTTAAATGGTATGGGGAAACTAGACCAATTGCTACAAATGTAACACCAGAGGGTAGAGCACTCAATAGAAGAGTTGAGATAATCTTAAAATAAAAAAATATTGAATAGTATATATGCTTCAAATAGTAACATTTAATAATAATATAGAAAAATCTTTATAAATATTAAAACTAATTAAACATTATACGATATGATACTTCTAGTAATGTATGAAAATCATATATTCTATTTAATTGAATAATGAAGGGGAAAATATGTCTTTAATGAAAGCACCTGAAAATACTCAAGTATGGGTTGATACTAGCAGATGTAAAGCCTGTGATATATGTGTTTCAGTTTGTCCAGCGGGAGTGTTGTCAATGAAAGCAGAGCCAACATCTACTTTAGGAGCAATGATTGATATTGTTGCAATTGATAGCTGTATAGGTTGTAATGACTGTGAGTTAAATTGTCCAGATTTTGCAATATATGTTGCAGACAAAAAAGCAGATCATGTTAAATTTGCAAAACTAACAGATGAAGCAAAAGCACGAGCTGCAGCAATTGTAGAAAATAATTATAGATTACCTGAAAATTACGGGAAATAAGGAGAAATTTAATGTCAACGAGAGAAATAATATCTACTGGTAATGACCTGTCAGCTAGAGCAGCTGTAGATGCAGGATGTGAGTTTTTTGGTGGATATCCACTAACTCCATCAAGTGAGGTGATGCATACAATTTCAGATCTTTTACCAAAGGTTGGTGGTGTTGCAATCCAAATGGAAGACGAGATAGCAGGTATCTGTTGTGTAATAGGTGCTGCAATGTCAGGGAAAAGAGCATTAACAGCTACATCAGGTCCTGGTATGAGTTTAAAAGCTGAAAACTTAGGTCTTGCTCAAATGGCAGAAACACCACTAGTTTGTGTGAATGTTATGAGAGGTGGTCCATCAACAGGACTTCCAACTAGAGTTTCACAAGGTGATGTACTTCAAGCAAAAAATCCTTCACATGGTGATTATAAATCAATCACATTGTGTGCAGGGTCATTAGCTGAGTGTTATACAGAAGTAGTACGTGCTTTTAATTTAGCAGATAGATTTATGCAACCTGTTATTGTTCTTACTGATGAAACTTTAGGTCATATGCATGGAAAAGCGATCATACCAACTGTAGAAGAAGTTAAAGCAGGAATTGTACCTAGAAAGAAATTTGAAGGTGCACCTGAAGATTATTTTCCATATGAGTGTGAGGGTGATCAACCTGCAGTTTTAAATCCTATGTTCGAAGGGTATAGATATCACTTTACAGGTCTTCATCATGATAAAAATGGTTTTCCAACTGAAGAGATTAATACATGTAGAGACTTGATTCAAAGACTTGAAGATAAAGTTGAATTACATAGAGATGAATTAGAATTAAATGAAGAATTTATGTGTGATGATTTAGAAGAAAATGATGTTTTAATTATAGCTTATGGTTCTGTATCACTTGCAGCAAAAGAAGCTATAAGACATTTAAGAAAAGATGGAATTAAAGCTGGTTTATTTAGACCAATTACTTTATGGCCATCACCAGCTGAAAGAATTAAACATTTCACTGATAAAATTAAAAATGTACTTTGTGTAGAATTAAATATCAAACAATATACAGCTGAAATAGAAAGAGTTTCTAGTAGATTAGATCTTGAAGGTTTGTATAAAGTAAATGGTAGAGCTATCTCTCCTCATGAGATTGTAGCAAAAGTTAAGGAGGTATTTTAAAATGGCATTTAATTATGATAAATACTTAAGATTAGAAAAAATGCCAACACTATGGTGTTGGGGATGTGGTGATGGTGTTATACTAAAAGCTACAATTAGAGCTATTGATAAAATGGGTTGGAAACAAGATGATGTTTGTGTAGTTTCTGGTATTGGATGTTCAGGAAGATTTTCTTCTTATGTTGATTTTAATACAGTACATACAACACATGGTAGAACAGTTGCATATGCTACAGGTATAAAGCTTGCAAATCCAGATAAACATGTAATATGTGTTGCTGGAGATGGAGATGCACTAGCTATCGGTGGAAATCATACAATTCATGGTTGTAGAAGAAATATTGATATTAACTTTATTATGATCAATAACTTTATCTATGGTCTTACAAATTCACAAACAAGTCCTACTACACCTCAAGGTATGTGGACAGTATCTCAAAAAGCTGGTAATATTGACCCAACTTTTGATGCTTGTAAGTTAGCTATTGCTGCTGGTGCTTCATTTGTAGGAAGAGAAACTATGTTAGATCCTAAAAAACTTGAAAGACTTTTAGTAAAAGGTTTTGAACATAAAGGTTTTAGTTTCTTTGATGTTATGTCAAACTGTCATATTAACCTTGGTAGAAAAAATAAAATGCAATCAGCTATGGAAAACTTAGACTGGATTGATTCTATTACTACTCCATTATCTAAGTTTGAAAAATTATCTGAAGAGGAGCAATTAAATAAGTTCCCAACAGGTGTATTAAAACAAGATACTGAAGCTAGAGAATATTGTGATATGTACCAAGAGATTAAAGATGTACATCAAGGTAAACGAAAAGTTATCACTCAAGATGACTTTGAGAAAAAGATATAAGGAGACACTATGGCTAGAAAACTAATGAGATTTACAGGTGTTGGTGGACAAGGTGTTCTTCTTGCTGGTGAGATTTTTGCAGCTGCAAAAATTAAAGCTGGTGGATATGGATTAAAAACAGCAACTTATACTTCACAAGTAAGAGGTGGTCCAACTGTTGTTGATATTACTCTAGATGATGAAGAGATTTTTTACCCTTATGCAAATGATGGTGAGATTGACTTTATGTTATCTGTTGCACAAGTGAGTTATAACTCATTTAAAGATGGTGTTACACCAGGTGGAACAATTGTTATTGAGCCAAATCTTGTGGAAGCAACTGAAGAAGATAGAAAAAAATGGAATATCGTAGAGATACCTATTATTACTATAGCTAAAGAGGAGGTTGGGAATGTTATTACTCAATCTGTTGTTGCACTTGCTATTGCTAATAACTATATGGATGCTATTGATAAAGAGTTACTTAAAGAGGTAATGCTTTCAAAAGTTCCTGCAAAAGTTCATGAAATAAACTTAAAAGCGTATGATTTAGGATATAAATATTCTGATGAAGCTAAAGCTGCAATGAAATAATTTTTTTTGTAGATATAAAAAAAGGGTGCTACTTTGGTAGTACCCTTTTTTATTGTAAATTATATATTAATATTTAAACATCACTAGTTGTAATTACCAGTAAATTATTTTCTTTTAAATATATTATTCTATAGTTTCCTTCTCTTTTTCTAAACTTACCTTTATGTTTTCCTTTAAGTGATTTATCAAGTGCTACAACTTTAGTTAAATTATTTAAGTTGTTTTGGTTTTTTAGGTAACGTTTGACTTGAGAAATAGTTTTGCCCGCTAGGGTAAACTATTTCTCTCCAAGGTTTTGTTAAACTTGCCATTACTGAGAAATTCAATTCCAAGATTGAATTTCTATAATATTTCCTTCTATATCTCGTAAATATGTAAATTTTAATATTCCTACACCTTCAACTTCATTTTCAATAACTTCACCTAATTTTGTTGCGCCATGTTCTAAAGCTTTTGATAGTATTGCATCTACATCATCCACTTCAAAAGCGATATGTGTAAAGCCAATTTGGTTTGCCATCATAGGAATTGTATCAACAAATTTTTCATAACTAAATATTTCTAATGTTGGAGGATTATCATATCCAGGTAATGATAAATGAACTCCAGTCTGTCTAGCATTTTTAATCCCGATAGCTTTATCTAACCAATCACCTTTTAGATCTCTTTCAGGTGGTTTTATTTTACATTCAAAAACTTTAATATAAAAATCTGCTAATATTTTCCAATCTCTTGCAGCTATGTTTGTATGTGCAAATCGCATATGTATGTTTCCTTTTTATAGTTTAACGTTTGAGTTGAGAAATAAAATTAGCCGCAGGGTAATTTATTTCTCTCCAATGATTTGTTAAACATTAATTGATACCCCAATTTTTTTTATCCTGAGGCGTTAATGTTGAATAAACATCTTGTAAAACACTATTTAATTCTGAACTCACATTACCAAAACTACGGTAATTCGTAAGAATATACCTTCTTACTGTATTTGGATATAACCCTGAATCATGAGCATCAGATATAATACCTTTTGCATCATGATAGCTAGTATTTTTTCTAACTTCTTTTAACCTTTGTTCAAAGTGACCAAAAGTCCAATCATCAGTTCTTTGTTCAAATTCATCTAAAAGTTTTTCTTTATATTGTGCTAGTTTTGCCATTGTTACATTTTCCTTTATTGTTTAACGGTTGAGTTGAGAAATAAGTTTGCCCGTAGGGTAACTTATTTCTCTCCAAAGTTTTGTTAGATACTTTAAAACTATTCGGTAGCTTCATGTGATAAAACTTCAATCTCTCCAGAAATCTTTTGAATAAGTTCCTTTAAAGCTTCATCACCATTTACATGTGATGCGACATTTTGTCCTTCCCTGAGAAGTACATTTACAGCTTGTATCCTCATCAATGTTTCTTTTAATTCAGATGTTGTAATCTTTAGAACACCTTCTGGTGAATTCACTTTTATAACGCCTCTTACGCCAACGCCATAATCTTCATAATTTATGTTACTCATTTTTATGCTCCTTATACATTATAAAACATTCTTTATCTAACGACTGAATAGAGCGAATAAGTCGCCGCTAGGCTACTTATTCGTTCCTATGTTTTGTTAGGTTTTTAATGTCAATTATAGTTCCTTCTTCTAAAGACAAACATCTTAGTTTACCCATTTTCTGATACAATTTAAACTGTTCAACTGACTTTATTTCAATATTTTTTTCAAGTGAAAAAGTTATTAAAAATCTTTCTTTCTCTTTAACTTCATACTCTTGAAATTTTTCATTAGTAAATCCTATTGTAAATTCAATATTATCATCTAACTCGTTAAATAAAACTTCAAAGCTTTTTTCATCATTAACTAACTCAATAGCTTCTATAACTTCTGCAAATATAAAAACTAAATCTGGGTTAAAGTTTTCAACAATTTGATAAATTGAATTTTTAAAAAATTGTTCACCAGCGAATAAGTTTAATCTTGAAACAATTGGTAAATTATTTCCTTCAAAAGTTTTAATACCTGTATCAGCATTGAAGTTTATATTAACTATATTTGTATCTTTAAATAAAGTCTTATCTATCGGATTTTTAGCAAAAGGATTATGAAATATAAATAATCCATCTGATAAAAACTCTGGATTATTTGAAGATACAATTTGAGGTTTAAAATGAGGTGGTTCTGTATCATGTCTCATACACAAGACTGTATTTAAATTTAAATTAGATTTACTTTGTGAAATTGATAATGATGTTAATTTTCCTAAAGTCACGGTAGAACTAAAAATTACAGCTGATATATGTTTCATTTTTTCATTTAAAAATAATCCAATAGGTATATCAGATGTACTATTTGGTTTTCTAATATTTTCTTTCTTGGTATATTTATCATTTAAATTATCATAATATAATCCATAAAGTAATGCAAACATGGCATAATAAAAGTTGTTACCATAATTAATTTGTTCATAGCCACTTAAAGCTATTAAATATGGAGCAGTTATATCATAGTCTTCATCTTCTGAATAACCTTTGTGATATTTTCCTTTTTTTGAATATCCCGTATATTTTTCACTTTTTGATAAAATTGCATTTGAATACCTTACAATTGATTCTTTTAAATTTTCATCAAAGTTTTCTTGCATATGTACGGGTTCTATCATAGATATAATATCGTCTAAAGTTCTTTGTTCTTCTTGTGAGCCATCTTGCTTTATGTTTGCGACAACTGCTTCCACATAAATTTTTTGTGGTTTATTTATAATAAAGTCAGGTCTGTTTTTTGTAAAATCTATTTCAAATCCAGCTTCTTTAAATACGGCAAACAAATAAAATTCCCAAAATGATGAATGAAATGTTGTTTGAAATTCTTTAACAATTTTATTATCTCTATCTTCAAACCCATCAATCCAGTCTTTTAAAATATCATGTTCTCCAGTTAAGAATAAATTATTTTTAATAGTTTCATATTTAGGATGTAATTTTTCTTTTTCTGTAGTTATTGAAAATAAATCTATCATTTTTATGCCTTTATGTTTGTGAACCTAACGCCTAAAGCAAAAAACAAGGGGATATTTTACTTGGATGTTTGCTTTGTCTTTTTGGTTGCTTTACAAAATAAAACTTTAAATTATCGCAAGTATACCCTTGTTTTTTTCGGTGTATTGTTATCATATCTTAATATTCAAATATCTCCGTAAGCATTTTTGATATTTCTTTTGATTTATTTTTTTCTACTGTACCAATTTTTTTAACTACTCTAGTTTTATCAACTGCTCTGATTTGGTCTAATAATACTAAACCATTTTTATCTTCAAATTCTATTTTTGGTCTAAAAATAAAATTAAACCCTTTGCTTGTCATTGGAGCAATAATAATTGTTTTTAAAACATTCATTTCATTTGGTGATATTATAATACAAGGTCTAGTTTTTTGAATTTCTGAACCAACAGTTGGATTTAATTTTACTAAAACTATATCAAATCTATTTATTTCATCTACCATTGATAATCTTCTAAATCATTATCATTTAATAACTCATCAATTATAGCTTCGTCTTCAATATTTTTATTTTGTAATAAAATATTTTCAATGTTATCTTTCCAATTTTCTCTTCTTGAAGTTAAAATTGGTTTTAACAATAATCCATTTTCAACAACTTCTAAATCAATTTGAACATTTTCAAGATGTGCTTGTGCAATTAATGGCTTTGGTATTCTTATACCTTGTGAATTTCCTATTCTTGTTAACATTGTCATTTAATACTCCAATATAATTCATTTATATAGTAATTATATTGTAATAACATATAATTGTCAAGACTTTTAAAATTTATTTCTTATGATAACTCTTTATTGAACATACATTATATATAAAACAGCCTGAAAATCAACAAATAACATACATAAAAAATGTCGTATATCAAAATAACGACAAACACCTTAAATAAGGTGTTCTTGCATATTTAACTATAAAAAATATTGCAATATGTCATATTTTTTAAATATATTTTAAGTTTACGATATAGTTTTCATGTATGTTTATTATCGATATTTCGATGATAATAGTACATTATGTATGTATATTATGACAATATCGTAATAAACCTGCATTTTGTTAAATTGATTTGGAGGTGTGTTATGGGTAAAAAATTATTAGAAATTATGGCTGATAAAATTAGATTTAAACACTATAGTATTAGTACAGAAAAAACTTATGTGCATTGGGCTAAGCGATATATACTTTTTCACAATAAACGACATCCAAAAGATATGGGAAAAATTGAGATAGAACAGTTCTTAACTCATCTGGCCACTAAGTTAAATGTATCTCCAACCACTCAAAATCAAGCGTTCAATGCAATATTATTTTTGTATGAGCAAGTTTTAAACATATCGTTAAAAGATCAGAATATTCAAGCTTTAAGAGCACAAGAGAGAAAACATATTCCAGTAGTGCTTACAATAGATGAAGTAAAAAGTATTATATTAAATATGTCAGGTATTTACCAACTGATGGTTAAGCTTATGTATGGTTGTGGTTTAAGGATGAAAGAAGTACAAAATATTCGTATAAAAGACATTGACTTTGGATTTGATAAAATCTATATTTGGGATAGTAAATCTTTAAAAGACAGAACTTTACCACTTCCTTTGAAAATAAAGGAAGAACTCAAAATTCAAGTACAAAAAGTAAAAGAGCTACACCAAAAAGATTTAAACGATGGCTATGGTAGTGTATATATACCTTATGCATTAGAGCGAAAATTCCCCAAGGCTAAATATGAGACTAAATGGCAGTATATTTTTCCTATGGATAAAATCTCCACAGACCCAAGAAGTGGTGAGCAAAGACGGCATCATATTTTAGATGTAACTTTAAGTAGAAATATAAAAAATGCAGTTACAAAATCTAATATAGATAAAAGAGTAACAGCTCATATATTTAGACACTCTTATGCTACACATTTATTACAGAATGGTACAGATATAAGAAGCATACAAGAGTTATTAGGACATAAATCTATCGAAACTACGATGATTTATACACATGTTGTTAAGGAGTTAAACAAAGGCGATATAAAATCACCTTTAGACTTTTAAGATACTAAAAGTATCTTTTATTCCTCTACAATACCCCAATACTTAATAAACTCATCATCCACATCTATAATCTTTCTCTTTCTTAAATCTTCTATGACTGATGTAGTACAAACAACATCATCTGGCCATCTTCGCTGGAAGTTATCATGAGAGTTTTTGTTTGTAGCATCTATACTTATAGTATGCCCATCTATATAGATATCTCTATTGCTATCTATATTGTTTACAACTCTCCATACTAACATATAAGGGTTATCTAAAGTGTTGTTTTTCTCATCTACGATTGCTAATATTTTGATATGTGAGAATAGAGGTTTTAGCTCATCTATAAGGTACTTTTGACTTCTGTTTTTCTCTACACTTATTACTACTATTGGATTTTTGGTATCAGTAAAGTATTGTTTTAAACCTTTGATATCAGCAGATATATTTTGCATCTTTTCTAAAAGTAGGGTATCTTCTAAAACTTCAATACCAAGTTCACTTATCTCATCACCTGTACAATCAATCCCAAGCTTTCCACCAACTGCAAATTTTGGACTACTATGGTCAAGTGCATCAACTACACCTTTTGTGATAAGTAACTCTTGGGCATCTACTCTATTTAAGATATATGGAATTATCTCATCACTAGATAACTCTGGTGCATCTTGATTTACAAAAATTGCGTGTTTTACAAAACTCATCTGACCTACACCCCAAAATGCGTGCATAATTTGACTTGCATGACCTGGGTAGGCTGTTTTTATTTTTCCTAAGATTAGATTGTGAAATACACCATTTTCAGGCATATAATAGTCAATCAAATCAGGTGCTGTAGTTTGAAGTAGTGGCAGGAATATTCTCTCTGTTGCATGACCCATATATTTATCTTCTAAAAGAGGTTTCCCTACAACTGTTGCTGCAAATACTGGATTTTTCTTAGATGTGATAGCAGTTACTTCTAAAAATGGATACTCCTCTTCTAAAGTATAATATCCAGTATGATCTCCAAATGGTCCTTCGATTCTCATATTTTCAACATCTACAAAACCTTCTATTACAAAGTCCACATCGTGTGGTACATAGATATCATTAGTGATAGATTTTACAAGTCTTGCATTCTCTTTTTTTACAAAACCATACAACATAAGCTCAAATACACCTATAGGAAGTGGAGCTTGTCCACACCAAATATACATAGGGTCTCCACCAATTCCTATACTTACAGGCATTTTTTTACCAGCTTTTTTGTACTCATGGAAGAAATGATTGCTATCTTTGTGTATTTGCCAATGCATCCCTAAAGTGTGGTCATCATACACTTGTAGTCTATACATCCCTACATTGTGCATCTTCCCATCTAAAGAGGTTGTATAAACTTGCCCCATAGTGATAAAAGGACCACCATCTTGTTCCCAAGTTGTAAGGATTGGTAGGTCACTAAGTTTTGCATCAGCACCTTTTTTTATAATCTGTTGACATTCACCTTTAGAACTCAACCGTTTTGGAAATACCGATTTAAGATTAAAAAGTTGCCCAAACATAGATAGTTTATCCATAAAACCACTTGGTGGCTTCATCTTTAATAAACTTTGAATCTCTTTTGCAATAGTATCTCCATCACCTATAAAAAGCTCAACTGCTTTTTCATTACAAAAAACATTCATCAAAACAGGTGTCGAGAACTCTTGATGATTTTTTTTATCTATAGGATTTGTAAAAAGTAGGGCACAACTGTCCTCTTTTTTAACCTCAATATAGGCAATATGTGGAATCTCTAAGTATATATCAAGAGGTTCATCAATAACTTTTAGCAAATTGTGTTGTTTTAGTTGTTTTATTATTTTATCTTCCATGAAAATTATTATATCAAAACGAGGTACGAAGTTTCCTGAAAAACAACTATGAGTTTATACCCTTTTTACCTCTTTATAACATTTAATGATAAACCTTATTCTTTTTTATTGTTTTCTATAAATTTTTTCTTTTGTGTATCTTCAACTACTGTATTTGCTAAACTTAAAGTATTATTTGCTATCTCTTTTGTTTTTGATGCTACTGCTGCATTTTGTTGTGTTTGTGTATCAAGTGTTGTGACCGTATTATTTATTTGTTCTATCCCATTTTGTTGCTCTTTACTTGAGACTTCAATATCCTCAATAAGGGTAAGTGTTTTTGATATATTTTCATTAAGACTGTTATAACCATCAATCATCTTATCTGCAATATCTTTCCCACTATTTGCTTTAGATGTAGCATTTTCTACAAGATTTTTAATCTCATTAGCAGCTTCACTACTTCTACTTGCAAGGTTTCTAACCTCTTGTGCAACTACAGCAAAACCTTTACCTGCTTCACCAGCAGTTGCAGCTTCAACTGCTGCATTTAGTGATAAAATATTTGTTTGAAATGCAATTTGATCGATAACTCCAATTGCTTCATTTATCTCATTGATATGGATGTTAATCTCATCCATTGAAACTGTTGTTTGATTTGCTAGTTTCTCCCCATCATTAGCAGAGTTCATTAGCTCATTTGCATATTTTGACATACTTATTACATTGTGAGTATTACTTCTTATATTAGATGTTATCTCCTCTAAAGCAGCTGCAGTTTCCTCTAAACTTGCAGCTGCACTATTTGATGATGTGCTTAAAACATCTACATTTCCCATAAGCGTATCTGCACTAGTTTGAAGAGTAAGGCCAGTAGTTTTGTTGTTGGTTAACATATCATTTATTGAATCTCTTAGTTTATTTATCCCAATAATAAGAGTTTCAAGTACACCACCTTTTTCAATATCATCTAAAACTAACTCTTTTGTATAATCATAATGTGTATATTGATTTAAAACATCATTTATATCAGTAAAGTGTTTTCTAGTAGCTGTAATCATATTATTTACATCATTTTTAAATTCATTTAAAGAGGTGTTTTGCGTACTTAACTCTATATGTTGTGAGTACCAACCATTTGTTACTCTTTTAATAACAACTTTTGCTTCATCCATAAGCTGTTGATCTTGATCCATAAGTTTTTTGGTTTTTTGGATATGTTCATTAACTATTTTTGCCATACTTCCAAACTCATCATTTGAAGAGGTGTCAAGTGTTTTTATACTACTTGTTTTTTTGTTAAGGTAACCAAAAAAGCTTAAAAGTCCTTCTTGAAAACTTGCTAGTGGTGATAAAACTTTACTTAAAAAGAAGTAAAAAGAGATGATAGTAAAAGCTAAAAACAATAAAGATATAATACCAATAAAAGTAAGTTCACTATAGACAGGTTTAAATGCTTTGTTTTTATCGATCTCTATACATAGATTCCAGTTTGTAGCTTTAATATTTGCAAATGCTACAAGTTTATCTAAGCCATTTTCAGATACTTCACCAAATTTTTCTTTATGGTTCATCACAGCTTTAAAAGTTGTATTTGGCTTGTTTGTAAGTTTTGTATTTTTATGTACTAAGGTATTGCCCTCTTTGTTTACTAAATAAGCAAAACCATAATCTTCAATATTTATATTTAAAACACTTGATACAATCTCATCAATAAAAATATCAGATCCAACAACTCCTACAAAAGTATTGTCTTGTAAAATTGGAGCATACACTGAAATTGTTAGTTTTTTTGTAGCACTATCTATATAAGGCTTTGTGATACCTGATTTTTTTGATTCAAGAGCTGATTTGTACCATGGTCGGCTTCTTGGATCATAGTTGTCTTTTACTGGAGTTGTATCTCTTCCACTCCATCTTGTCATAAAACCATCTTGTTCAAACCCAATATAAACAGAACCAAACCCACCTGCATCTTTAGAAAGATTGATTATCTCTCTTAAGTCCTCAAGTTGTGTATCTCTATTAAAATGAGTTGCTTTATTTGATAGTGAAACTACAATATCTAATTTTGATTGAAGATAGTTATTAACATATTTTGAACCATTATTTACTAGTAAAAGCTCTTTGTCTTTTAAGTTTTCATAGTGTGAATTATAGTTGCTAGAAAGCATTCTGTAGCCTAAAATCATATATGAAATTGCAATAAGCAACGACAAGGGAAGTAGTATTTTGGTTTTAATTGTCATCATTAATCCTAATTTATTTTTATTATTGTACCCTTATAATCTTATTTTATCGTTCATATTTTTTTTGATTAATGTAAATTCTGTATTTTTTATTAATAAAATACATTAAAGTTTAAATTTGATATAAAAAAGATATAATTATATTAATGATTAAAAAGATAACAAAATTTTTTAGTAAGGTTTTATATGATAGAAAGAATGAAGAAGTTACATTCATACTCTCCTAATATCCGAGTATTATATGTAGAAAATGATCAGATAGTACGAAAAGATATTTCAAATTTTTTAACTAAAATATTTGATAATATTCTCATTGCGGAAGATGGAGAAGATGGATTAAATAAATTTAAAAACAATCATATTGATATTGTTATTACAGCAGTTGATATTCCAAAGCTAGGTGGAATTAAGATGCTAGAAGAGATAACAAAGATAAACAGTAATTGCTACAAAATCATTGTTTCACAAAATAAAGACTTTCATATTTTACTTCAAAGTATTCAGCTTAATGTAAATGGGTATATTTTAAAACCTTTCCAAAAAGAGCAACTTCTTGAAACTATTGAAAGTGTTATTGAAAAATTTAAACTTGATTATGAATCAAAAAATCAAAAATATTATCTTGAACAGTATTTATCACTTCTTGATAGAAGTGGTGTTATTTCAAAAACAGATAAAGAAGGTACAATCACTTATGTTAATGATAGCTTTTGTAAAATCAGTGGATACACAAGAGATGAACTTATTGGACATAAGCATAGTATCACAAGACATCATGAAAATACAAATGATATTTATGAAGAGATGTGGAACACAATAAAAGTTGAAGAGGAACCTTGGGAAGGGGTTGTGAAGAACAAATCAAAAAGTGGTAGTTCTTATTATGTAAGAACAATAATTACTCCTATAAAAGATATAAGAGGAGATGTTGTTGAATATGTAGCTGTTAGAGATAGTTTAAATGCTGTAATTGATGATAAAAAATATCTTTTTGAACAGATAGAAGAAAACGAACTTTCAATTTTAGTTTTAGTTCAGATTGATGAATTTGATATGCTCGAAAAATTTTATAATGTTATAACTGTTGATAAAGTAGAAAAAAACTTTGCCTATAATCTTCTGTCGTATCTCCCTAGCAATTATATTTTTGAAAATGTATATTCATTAGGTAATGGATGTTTTGCTTTATTAACAGAATTTAAAGATTTTGAAAACACAAAACAAAGTATAGAAGAGTATCTTAAAAAATTTACAGACAATGTAAAAAAGACAGACTTTATATTTGATGATATGGAGTTTGATTTACATGTAACTGTTAGTTATGCTATTGGAAAATTTATGCTTTATGAAGATGCAAAAGAGGGGCTAGAAAATGCATTAAAGATGAAAACAAATGTGAATTTTTCAAATGACTCCTCAATTATAGCTTCAAAAGAGGCAAAAGATAACTTAGAGATGATGAAAACAGTTAAAATAGCACTTGATAATTTTAATATAGTTTCATATTTTCAACCTATTATTAATAATCAAACAAAAGAGATAGAAAAGTATGAATCTTTAGTACGACTTATTGATGAAGATGGTAAAATACTTTCTCCTTTTCATTTTTTAAATGTATCTAAAAAAGGGAATTACTACAATAAAATAACCCAAAGAGTATTAGAAAATACTTTTAAAATTTTACACTCAGTTAACACAAAACTTTCTATAAATATTTCAGCAATTGATATAGAAAAGGAGCAAACAAGAGAACAAATATTTAAACTCTTAGAAGAATATAAAGATGATGCTTATCGAATAGTATTTGAACTTCTTGAAGATGAAAGTGTACAAGATTTTACAATGATTAAAAAATTTATAAGTGAAGTAAAAGGGAAAGGGGTTCAAATAGCTATAGATGATTTTGGTGCTGGATACTCTAATTTTGAAAGAATCTTAGATTTTGAACCTGATATTGTTAAAATTGATGGCTCTTTAGTAAAAAATATAGAAAATGATATGTTTAGTAGAAATATTGTTGAGACTATTGTCCAATTTGCAAAAAAACAAAATATTGAAACTATTGCAGAGTATGTTGAGAATGAGTCTATTTTTAATATTTTAAATGATATAGGAGTTGATTATTCTCAAGGATATTACTTTGGAAGACCAGAAGAGTTATAGTCTTTCTGGTTCTACTTTTTTTCAAGTTTTTTCTCTAACAATTCAAGATGTACAATAAGATTGTAAAATTCCCCTTTGTATGAAAGTGGAACTTGCGTTTTTGTTTCTATCTCCTCTTTGAGAGCTTTTATCTCTTGTAATATTTTATCTTGATTTTCACCTTTATTTATTTTTCTATTAAGAGTATCTAACTTTTCATACCATTTATATATTTTTGCTCTTGTAGTTATAACATACAAAGGGATGATACTTTTAAACAGAGGAATAATAAGCCAAATAAGAGGAATAATTAAAAGTTTAAGTCTGTCTATATTTGATGCTATCCAGTATGGAAATATTTTTTCTAACCAAGATTCTCCATTAAGAAGGTACAGTTCTGCATCATCATTGATAGTTGTATCAATATGTTTTGAATTTAAAAACTCATCAGCATTTTGGAAAAATGACTTTTCACCATGTATCTGTTGTACTTTTTTTAAGAATATTCTTATTAACTCCCCTGGTATATTTGGATTACATACTAAATTTTGTGTAGTGCTTAATAAATTTACATCAGTTGAAGGAAGATTTTTATATAAATCAATACTCCCCTCATAAAGTTTTAAAGAGATAAGATAATCAAATTTTTGCGTATAAGCATTAATTCTTTTTAAACTCATTAGCTCAATATCTGGATCTGCTAGTAGATTTTGTATATTGTGATTATCTTTTGTGGCTAGAGTTATAAAAATATCTATTTTTTTATTTTTTAGTTGAGTAAGAGCATCTTCATCATACATATAAGTACTATTGACATTTTCTATTAAACCATTTGATACGGAAAGTTTTTGTGCTAAGTCATAAGTGCCATCATTGGTTATACTTATACCTACATTTTTCCCAGTAGCTTCAATAAGATAATTTAAACTATATCCATCATTACGATAAAATATCCAAAGTGGTTCATAATACACACTAGCAAGGGATTCAAAGTCATATTCTCTTTTATTTAAAAGTATTCCACTATGTACAAATCCAATATCAGCTTGTTTTGCGTCTAGATAGCCTATAGTATCTAAACTACCAAGCGTAGGGATAACTTCTAGATTTACACCCTCTGGTTCAAGAAGTGCTTTATATGACATAGCATAAGCATAACTATCACTACCTATTGAACCAGTTGCAATACTAAGTGTTTTTTTAGGTGCAGGAGCTGTAAGTTGAATATATAGATATGTGACGATTACTAATATAACAAAAACGATAATCCAAACTTTTGAGATATTATCAAGTAATTTTTTCATATTAGTTGTCCTTTTATAGAACAATTGTACTATATTTGCATTAAAACTGATATTAGAGGTAGATTATGTATCAATATCAAGCTATTAATTTTTATAAAAATATACATATTTTATAAAAATTGTTGTATTTTATATTTTATTGTGATATACTGCGTTTACAAAAAGATGGTTCGAGTTACATCTTTAGACTGCTTTATATTGATAGCTTTAAGTTTACAATAGATTCACCTAAAAGAAAAATCTCATATTATATTTTTACAGCCTTAGAGATTTGGCAAATTTTAACAACAAAAGGAATTATAATGGCTACATTATTAAACGGAACAGTAAAATGGTTCAACAGTGAAAAAGGTTTCGGTTTTATCGAACAAAAAGATGGTGGAAAAGATGTATTTGTACACTTCAGACAAATCAATAGCAACGGATATGAAAGAGCAACATTAAATGAAGGTCAAGAAGTGACTTTTGAAATTGGTGAAGGTCAAAAAGGACCACAAGCAGAAAACGTTACAGGTCTGTAATCGTTATCTATCATTAAGTTGAAATATAAAAAAGGGTGATGTTTTTACATCACCCTTTTTTTATATTGAAAAGAAGAAGTTTTTAACTCAAAGAGTTTAATTCTACTTCTATTTTTTCTAACTTCTCATTTGCAGCTAATAATCCTGCTTTATTTTCTTCAATTACATTTGCTGGTGCATTTGCTACAAATCTTTCATTTGATAACATTCCAGAAAGTTTTCCTATCTCTTTTTCTAGTTTCTCTTTTTGCCGTGTAAGTTTATTGATAATTGGTGTCATATCTATTTGCTCTGTTGGGATATAAACTTCAAGGTTATCACTTACATCTGTAATAGCATTAGTTACTTTAGCAACAACAAACTCTATAGATTCAACTTTTGCTAATTTTTCTATAAATGGTTTCATAATCTCTACATTCATATTATTATCTAATTTGATATATGCTTTTGGGATTTTACTATTTCCCATATCTATAATAACTTTTGCTCTTCTTATTGCAGTGATAGCTTCCTCAACAATAGCAAACATAGCTTCAGCTTCTTCATCTTTTGTTATATCTTTTGGAAAGTTCATAACCATAACAGACTCACCATCTTCTAAAGTAGTACCAGAAAGTTTATGATACAAGTGTTCAGAGATAAATGGCATAAATGGAGAGATCATTTTTAAAGTCTCTTTAAATATAGCTCCAAGTTCTACAATAGATTCTTTGCTAGCTTTTGAGTACTCAATCCCCCAATCACAAAATTCATTCCATACAAATTTATAAAGGCTACTTGCAGATTCATTAAATCTATAGTTTTCTATAGAGTCTCTTATCTCCTCAACTGCATTTGCAAGACGACTTTGCATCCACTTACCAAGTGGTGTTTTTATCTCAATATCTGCTAGGTCTGGGAAAGTATCTACATTTAGTTGTAAAAAGTTACTTGCATTATACAATTTATTTGTAAAGTTTCTAAATTGTTCTAAATTTTTAGCACCTAGTTTTATATCTCTACCTTGAACAGCTAAAAATGCAAGTGTAAATCTAATAATATCAGCACTATGCTCTTCAACCATATCAAGTGGGTCTATAACATTTCCTTTTGATTTTGACATCTTTGCACCATGCTCATCCCGTACTAGTGCATGCATATAGATATCTTTAAAAGGTAGTTCCCCTTGGAAATGTTCCCCCATCATCATCATACGAGCTACCCAGAAAAACATAATATCAAAACCAGTTATAAGTAAACTATTTGGATAAAAGTCTTTTAAATCTTCAGGTGTAAAGGTTTCTTGCATCTTATCTTTATTTCCCCAACCAAGTGGTGAAAATGCCCATAAAGCACTACTAAACCAAGTATCAAGTACATCAGGATCTTGTGTGTATTTTTTGCTAGCACAATGTGGACAAGCCTCAGGCTCATCATCTTTGTCTGCCCATTGATGACCACAATCTTCACAAGTAAATACAGGGATTCTATGTCCCCACCAAAGTTGTCTTGAGATACACCAATCTCTTAGTTCATCCATCCAAGCTCTATATGAATTTAACCAATGTGGTGGATGAAACTGTGTTTCACCCGCATAAGTTTTTTCTATAGATTTTTTTGCAACTTCACTTCTTACAAACCATTGTTTAGAGATATAAGGTTCAACAATATTTTTACATCTATAACAATGCCCAACTTGATGAACATGATCCTCTATTTTTACGATATATCCCTCTTGTTCTAACTTTTCAACTATAGGTTTTCTTGCTTCTAATCTTTCTAACCCTGCAAACTCTCCACAATATTCATTTAAGATACCTTTTTCATCAAATACAGTGATAAACTCTAAATCATGTCTTTTACCAACTTCGTAGTCATTTTGGTCATGGGCTGGAGTAACTTTAACTACACCAGTTCCAAACTCCATATCAACATGCTCATCTGTGATGATTTTAATCTTTCTATTAGTTAGAGGTAATAATACCTCTTTGCCTACAATATTTGTATATCGAGTATCATTAGGATGTACCATAATAGCACTATCCCCAAAATATGTTTCAGGTCTTGTTGTTGCAACTTCAACTTCCCCACTACCATCAGCAAACTTGTAAATCATATGGTAAAATTTACCATTAATCTCCTCATGTTCAACTTCTATATCAGATAAAGCACCATCATGTGTACACCAGTTTATCATATAGTTATTTTGTACTATCATCCCCTCATTATATAGATGAACAAAAGCTTCTTTTACTGCTTCTTTTAAACCATCATCCATTGTAAATCGTTCACGACTCCAAGCTGGACTAACTCCTAGTTTTCTCATTTGGTGTACGATATTCCCACCACTAGTCTCTTTTTGTTGCCAAGCTCTTTCTAAGAATTTTTCTCTTCCTATCTCCTCTTTTGTAGTACCTTCTGCTAAGAGTTGTTTCTCAACTACATTTTGTGTTGCAATTCCTGCATGGTCAGTCCCTGGTTGCCATAGAGTTTTAAAACCATCCATTCTTTTATATCTAGTAATAATATCTTGCAATGTAAAAGTAAGTGCATGCCCTATGTGTAATGACCCAGTTACATTAGGTGGTGGCATCATAATTGCGAAATTTTTCCCATCTTCTTGGATAGATTTATTTCCATCTATTTCGAAATAACCTCTATCTTCCCATATTTTATAGTATTTATCTTCTGTTTCTTTTGGATTGTATTTGTTGCTCATATTTTCCCTAAGTATTTTTAATTTATCGCGATTATATCAAAAAACTAATAAAAACATTTAATGAGAGAATATTTAAGTAGATTATCCTAAATATTGTCTAACACAATTAAATACTTTCCAGCTAAATTAAAATAAGCAGGAGATTCTGGTGCTTTTGCATATTTGTGCTTCCATTGTGAGCCATCTAATACATTTTTATGCAAAACTAAATTATTGTCTAAAAATCTATTGAGTTCATCGGTTGTTCTTACACAGCCATGTGAATTTGGTACACCCATAGGGAGGGAAGATTTATGAGAATGTAAAGCAAAATCTAGTTTATCACTTATAAGTTTCCATTTATCAGGGTTATCTATTTTGTTTTTGTCTTTATCAAAAGTGTTGTATCTTATTGTTTTAAGTTTTCCAAAATAAAATATATATCTATCTTTTTCTCCATAACCTAATGTGAAATTATCTTCTTTTTTCTTGCCATCTGAACGCCAACCAAGTTGTGTTTCAAATACACCTGAAGGTGTTTTTAAATAATGATTTTCTCCATATTTTACTTCAGCTTCTCTTTGAATATTTCCACTTGAAATTAAGTCTCTCCCTACATATTGATATTGTTGTAATTGATTATTCCAAAGAGCAACTATAAAGTATTGATTACTTAAGTCAATGATACTTATAAATTGACTTTGGGTTAAATGAATATTTTTTTTGTTTAATTGTTCTAAGATTTTCTCCCAATACTCTTTGTTGTACATCTCTTTTGAAAGTTTACGAGTAAGCATCTGTTGTAGTGTTTTATCTTTTTGAACACTTTCCCAACTTTTAAGTCTTCTAATTTGTTTTTTTAAACAATTATACTCTTTGTGGCAAGCTTCATTAAGAAATTTTGGAAATCTTTTTTGATAAACATTGAGTTCTATGACATTTTCTTTGAACTCTTTTTGGAGTTGTTTTATATCTAAATCAATAGAAAATAAAAAATTTATAATTAAACTTGGTAGTAATATCAATCTTATCATAAGCTAATTTTATACAATTTAAACTAAAGATATGATATTATCGCGACTAAATGAATTAAATGATAGATAAAGAGAGATGAATGGAAGAATATAGATTACTCATTGAGACAAGTGACACAAAAGGTTTAGTATATACTATTTCAAAAGTATTATTTGAACACAATTTAAATATTGTGAACAACTCAGAGTTTGTTGATAATGAAACGAATGAGTTTTTTATGAGAACTGTTATAACAGGTAGTTTTGATAAAAAAGTTTTAGTAAGTGACTTAAAAAAAGTACTTCCAAACAATGCGAATATAAAGCTTACTGATAATACTAAAAAAGATATAGTAATACTTGCAACAAAAGAGATGCATTGTTTAGGAGATTTGCTTATTAAACATATGGCTGGAGAGTTAAATGCAAATATCACTGCTGTAATATCAAACCATGATAGTTTAAAACAACTTGTTGAAAAGTTTGATATACCATTTGAATATGTATCACATGAAAACTTAAGTAGAGAAGAGCATGAAGAACTTGTTATAAAAGCAATTAAAAAATATGATTATGAACTTATAGTATTAGCAAAATATATGAGAATACTTACATCAAATTTTGTGAATACTTTCCCTAAACAAGTATTAAATATACATCATTCATTTTTACCAGCATTTATAGGGGCAAATCCTTACAAGCAAGCACATAAAAGAGGTGTAAAGATTATTGGGGCAACAAGTCATTGGGTTACAGATGATTTAGATGAAGGTCCAATTATTGCTCAAGATATTACAATTATTGACCATACATATTCATGGGAAGATATGAGAGATGCTGGGAGAAATGTAGAAAAAGTTGTATTATCAAATGCTTTAGATTTAGTTTTAAAAGATAAAGTTTTTGTATATGGAAATAGAACGGTCATCTTATAACGGAGAGGGATAATGGTAAATATAGTATTACTCGAACCAAGAACAAGTGGTAATGTTGGTACAATAGGAAGAACTGTAGTTGCTTTAGGCGGAGTTTTGCATCTCATTAAACCATATGGTTGGGGTAATGATATAACTGCAAAAGAGGTGAAAAAAGCAGGGTTAGATTATTGGGACAAGTTAGAGTGGTATCAGTATGAAAATATTGAAGAATTTTGGGAAAAGAATCCACTCTCAAATAGACATTTTTTTGCTACAACAAAAACTCAAAAACCATATTTTGAAGCTTCTTATTTACCATATGATTATCTCTATTTTGGACGAGAAGATGCAGGACTTCCTTTAGAATTACTTGAGAATAATAGAGATAATTGCGTAAATATTCCCATGACAAATGGAACAAGAAGTATTAATATCGCAAATAGTGTTTCTACTATTGCCTATGATGTAATACGGCAAAACTATGAAGCTTTTTCAAAACTTTAAGGGATAAATATTGACTACTATATTACTACTAGAAGATGATGAATTATTTAGTCTTTCTTTGATTGATTATTTAGAGGAGTTTGGAGAGTTCAATGTAACTCATGTAAATAATTCTCAGAAACTTTTAGAACTTACTTATGAAAATAGATATGATTTATATTTACTTGATATAAATCTACCTGATATAAGTGGTTTGGATTTATTAAAAGAGTTGCGTTCTAGTAGTGATGAAACACCTGCTATTTTTCTTACCTCATATAAAGATAAAGAGACTTTAAAAGATGGTTTTCAAAGTGGGGCTGATGATTTTTTAACAAAACCATTTGATATGGATGAATTAGTTTTACGAATTAACTCATTGATCAAAAGATTTAAAAAACATTCTGTTGTGAGTGTTGGAAATTGTGAATTTAATTTTGATAATAAAACTGTAAAAAAAGATGGAACTATTGTGAAGTTTAGTTTGAAAGCTTTAAATTTATTTGAACTATTTTATCAAAATAATCATTCAATAGTATCAAAAGAGATGATTATAAATAAACTTTGGAATGTAAACGAAGAGTATAGTGAAGGGTCAATTCGTGTTTATGTAAATAATATTAAAAAATTATTTGACAAAGAAGATATATTTAATATATCAAATTTAAAAAATATTGGATACAAGATTGAATATTAAACAAAGGGATTTTTTAATATCAAATACAATAGTTGTTGTATTTACAGTATTACTAACTTTGATAATCTATAATTTTTTAACAGTAAAGTTTGGTTTTAATCAGGAAACTTTTTATCCTATAACTTTTGTATTACTTTTGTTTGCTTCCATTTTTTACTATTTTTTAAGTAAGTCACTTTTGCACCCATTATTTAAAAGTGAAAAAGATATACAAAATCTTATAAAAGAAACACTCCATGAGATAAATACTCCAGTTGCAACTATTAAAATGAATACAAAAATATTGCAAAAAAAAGAGGAAGATAGTAAAAATAGAGACAGATTACATAGAATAGAGCAGTCTTGTGATAATCTCTTAGAACTCTATAAACAAATGGAATACTCACTTAAAGAAAAGATTGATAATATTACTGTTGAGAGTTTTGATATTGATGAAGTTGTGACAAAATCTATTGATAAATTTGTTGATATAAAAAAAGATATTCACATAAATTATAAACCACAATCACTTATGATAGAAACAGATAAAAATGGTTTTGAAAAAGTAATAGATAACCTTATCTCAAATGGGATCAAATATAATAAAACAAATGGTCATATAAATATAGTTTTAGAAAATAATATTTTAAAAATAAGTGATACAGGAATAGGGATAGATACAAAAAATCTTTTTCATGTTTTTGATAAATACTACCAAGAAGATAGTTTACATAGCGGAATAGGGCTAGGACTTAATATAGTGAAATCCTATTGTGATAAATACAAAATAGATTTAAAAATAGATTCTCAAAAAGATATAGGTAGTGAGTTTAGTTTAAATTTAAAAGGGATAATTTGGCAAACAAACAAATAGATACAACTCTTGATCGTTTAACAAAGAAAATAGGTAATATACATCAAACTATTCAACAAGATGTGATTAAAAGTGTAAGTAGTGGACTTACTTTACGAAACTGGATTATTGGGTATTATATTGTTGAATATGAACAAAATGGTGTTGATATCTCAAATTATGGTGATAAAGTGATTTCAACTTTAGCATTAAAACTAGCTCATATTAAAGGTATGTCTCAAACAAATCTAAAACTATATAGACAATTTTATTTAAACTATAAACAAATTGGTCAGTCACTGCCTGACCAAATTAAAATAGCTAATCTAAAGATTAGTCAGACAGTGACTGACCAATCTTTACAAGTACCTGTAGATAAACTTTTAAGAACTTTTAGTTTTACACATTTTGTAGAATTAATCAAATTAGATGACAATATTAAAAGACTTTTTTACGAGGTTGAAGCTATCAAAGGAAATTGGAGTGTACGAGAGTTAAAACGACAGATTAACTCACAAACTTTTGAAAGAGTGGGGTTATCAAAAGATAAAAAAGAATTAATAGAGTCTTTAAATACAAATTCAGATAAGTTCTTACCAGAACAGATTATCAAAGACCCTTATATATTGGAATTTACTGGCTTAGAACAAAAGATAAAATATAGTGAAAATGACCTAGAAAGTTCACTTTTAAATCATATACAAGATTTCTTATTAGAGCTTGGAAATGGTTTTTGTTTTGAAGCTAGACAAAAAAGAATCTCAATAGATAATGAACATGACAAAATAGATTTAGTGTTTTATCACAGAATTTTAAAATGTCATGTTTTAATTGATTTAAAAATAAGAGAGTTTAGTCATGCCGATGTGGGGCAAATGAATTTTTATTTAAATTACTATAAAAATGAGATAAATGACACAAATGATAATCCTCCAATAGGTTTAATTCTATGTGCAAATAAAAACCATACAAAAGTAGAATACGCTATAGCAGGACTAGATAACAATCTTTTTGTATCAAAATATAAGATAAATCTACCATCTATACAAGAGATAGAAGATTTTATAGAAGATGAACTCGAAAATTTTGGAGAAAAAATATAAATGGCAAGCAAACAAATAGAGTATTACGATAAGAATTTTTTAATTAATTATGAAATAAAAAATAATGAGAAAACAAATGTGATAGTTTTTCTTCATGGTTGGGGAAGTAATAAAGAGGTTATGAAAAAAGGGTTTGAAGATAAACTCAAAGGTTTTAAACATATCTATATAGATATGCCAGGGTTTGGAAAAACTGAAAGCAATTATACACTTACAACAAAAGATTATGCAAATATAATGGAGATATTTTTAAATAGTGTTGTATCAAAAGAGCAAAAAGAGAATATCACAATAGTAGGGCACTCTTTTGGTGGAAAGGTTGCTACATATCTAAAGCCAAAAACTCTTGTACTTTTAAGCACGGCAGGTATCTTAGAGACAAAATCAGCAAAAACACTTCTTACAATTCGTATGGCAAAAATATTTAATAAATTTGGATTACAAAAAGTCAATAAACTTTTAAGAAGTAAAGATGTTGATAATATGACTCAAAATATGTATGAAACATTTAAAAATGTAGTTGATGAAGATTTTAGTAGTGTTTTTAAAGAGTATATAGGAGATACTTTAATATTTTGGGGAGATACAGATACAGCAACTTCAATAGAATCAGGAAAAACTATACATTCTCTTATAAAAGATAGTATTTTTAAATCATATCCTAGTGATCATTATTTCTTTTTAAAGTATAGTGATGATGTTTGTAAGACAATGGAAAATAAGCTTAATATTATCTAGTCTTAGCCTATTGTGTTAGGATAGTTATAGATTTAATACGACTTAAAATTGAGTATTCATCAGAAAAGTTTTTTAACTCTTTTCCAGGTATTAGAGTAGTTACCACAGCTTTTCCTATAATATCTCTTCCATATTCTCCATTTGAATCAATAGTTTTTATACCCCACATGTTATGAAATATTAAAGGCTCACCATCTTTAACCCCAATATAGATTACAATATGACCAGATAGATATATCAATGTTTGGAAAGGTATTCCATGTTGTATAATAAACTCTTTTTTTTTATCATTATCAAAACTACTTAGATCAATTGATTTTCCATCCATTTTTTGCATACCAGAGTTTCTTTGTAAAAATATCCCAAAAGGTGTATAAAAATCTTTTGTCATCAAAGAACAGTCTCTATTTTCAAGTAGTCCTCCCCATCCATATCTTTGACCAATAAGTTCCATGCTCACTTTTTTAATATTTTCCAAACTAAATTCTAGCCCTAGCTTTTTAAAATAATTATTTGGATCAATTACTCTAATAAAAGCATTGTTTTTATAGTCTTTAGAGGCTATGATGAAACCTTTTTTTGCTTTAGGAAAGAGTGTTCCTAAATCGACACTTTTCAGTGGATAACCATTTTTATAAATAGTTGTATTATCTTTGAGGTTGATATAATAGTTGTTATTTTCAAAAATTTTGATAAATTTATTGTTTACATAAGCTATATCAGCTACTTTTATCCATCCACTAGCCACACTTGATTCCACGAAAGCCCATAATCTATTTTTTGACAAGTGAGATACAAAAAGGGGAGTATTTATCTTGATACTCGAGTTTTCATTGTAATCAAATGGAAAACCTTCTCCTGCTTGTTTAGGGTCATAAAAAAATTTACTTCTAGTTGGAAAAACTCTTAGATGTGAATTATTAATAGTGATAGCTTTTTTTCTTAATGTGTCAAAATTGGTAAAATTTGCATCATCAATGATGGTGTCAAACCATTCTTTAGAGATAGGTGTTAGGTTTTCTGAAAAAACCTCTTTTTCTCTATATATATTTCCCCATGTTGCTTCTTTGTGACTTAATGTAAATTTATTTATATGCCATGGATAAAAGTATTTATTTTGAAAATCTTTTATAAAATTAAGTTGTTGCTTTTTTGGTATAGGTTTTAAATCTTTTACATAAAGATAAGGCTTTTGTTTGATATTTTCTAGGTCGTTTATTGTTGCAGTTTCTACTTCTTGTTTCACACAACCTGTGGTAAGTATGATTGTAGTTACTAATGTAATTAAGGTTTTGATTTTATTCATTGTGTATTTTATCTTACTTTGGTAAAACTAATTTGAAAATATTAAAAATTAATGTACAAATTCTTGAAAAAATTGTTTTATATCTTCATCTGTATTGTGATCTCTTTCTCTTATTTTATGAATCTTTTTATATAAAATATACTTCTCAATGATATTTAAATCTAATATTTTATGATAAATAGAGAGTATCATATCACTATTTGTAGGGATATTCCCATGCTCTTTTTCGATAAATAATTTATGAAAGTTCTTCACTTCATCCATAGAGATAAGTTTTATAGTGGAGTTTATAAGAAAATTAATCTCTTGAATTGTGAAACCTTTTTGGATAGATTTTGAGTATTCACTTAAAAGGATATTTATCTCGTTGTTTCGCTCTTTGTTATAGTCACCATTTTGTAAATATTTATAAAGCTTTGGTTTTGTTTTTTGCCAATTGTATAAAGTATTGACTTGTACTTCAAAATAGTTACTAATCTCTTTGTTTGTTAGCATATTAGTTTATTAATTTCTTTCATCAATGATAGCATAGGTACCAGTTGCATATGCTACAAGTGTTTCATGTGAAAATATCTCAATAGTAGCAAAAGCTGTTCTTTTTGTTTTATTTATTACTTTTGCTTCAGCTCTTAGAGTTTTTCCATTGGCTGGTTTCAGATAGTTTATTTTTATTTCTATAGTAACACTTGTATATCCAGAGTCAAGTTGTGATATCACAGCATACCATCCTGTATGATCTGCTAAAGTAGCAATAGCTCCACCGTGAACAACACCCATGTGTTGTTGATGGTGAGGTTTTACTTCAAAAGCCAATTGTGCATAGCCATCATCTAAATCCAAAAGTTTCGCACCTATAAAATTTAAAAAGCCTATGTCACTTTTGATGATCTCATCATGGTTCACTTAGATTTCCTTTAAAATATTAATATTATTTTTTTGAAGTATATCTATTACTTGATTAAAGTTATTTGGATTTACTTTGAATATAAAAGCTCCATTGTGGTTGTTACTTATTGTGTATGTATATTCTATATTAATATTATTTGATGAAAGTAGAGTTACAACTTCATTGAAGCTTCCTACATGGTCATCAATTGCAACTGCAAAAACATCACTTATTTTTAGTGATATACCAGCATCATCTAAAACTTTTTTTGCTTTTTGTTCATCATCTACAATAACTCTTAAGATACCAAAATCATTTGAATCAATTAAATTGATAGATTTAATCGAAAGGTTATTCTGTGATAAGATAGTTGTTACATCTGTTATTTGACCTGTTTTATTTTCAACAAATATTGAGAGTTGTTTTATTCTATACATTAATCTTTCCTTTTATCTATTATTCTTACAGCTTTTCCTTCACTTCTTGCTAAACTTCTTGGTTGTACAAGTATTACATTTGCATTGATATAAAGGTTATTTAAAAGTGCACTTTGTATATTTTTCTTTATAATTGCCATTTCACCTAAACTATCACTCATAATATCATCACTTACTTCAACATGAATCTCTAGCTTATCTAAGTGACCTTTTTTCTCTGCAATTATTTGGTAGTTGAGTGTTACACCCTCTGTATTTGCAATCACATGTTCTATTTGAGATGGATATACATTTACCCCACTAATAATAAGCATATCATCAGCACGCCCCACAATTGATTCCATTCTTAACATTGTTCTTCCACATTTACAAGGCTCTTTTGTAATAGAAGTAATATCTCCAGTTCTATATCTTAAAAGTGGTAATGCTTGTTTTGTAAGTGGAGTGATAACTAATTCTCCTCTCTCACCTTCTGGTTTTACTTCACCAGTTTGTGAGTCTATAATCTCAAAATAAAAATGATCTTCAAAAACATGTAAAAGCTCAGACTCTTTACAACTACATGCAACACCTGGTCCTATAATCTCACTAAGTCCATACACCTCATGATAATCTATCCCCCAAGCTTCACTTACCTCTTTTTTTAATCCACTACTTGTAGGTTCTGCTCCAAAAATACCAGCTTTGAGCTTATAATCTTTAAGATAGTTTGAACCAGTTTTTTTAGCAACTTCAGCCATATGAAGAGAAAAAGTAGGGGTTGCAGCTAAGATTGTTGCTCCAAAGTCACGCATAAGCATAAGTTGTCTCTCTGTCATACCACCACTTGCAGGGATAATAGTAGCACCTATTTTTTCAGCACCATTATGAAACCCTAAACCACCAGTAAATAAGCCATAACCATACCCATTGTGTACAATATCTTCACTAGTTGCACCTGCCATAGTAAAAACTCTAGCCATCACTTCATCCCATACATCCATATCAGCTTTTGTATATCCTACAACTGTTGGTTTTCCTGTAGTTCCACTTGAGCTATGAACTCTTACAACTTCATTCATAGGAACAGTAAATAATCCAAATGGATAGTGTGCTCTTAGATCTTTTTTTGTTGTAAATGGTAGTTTACTAATATCATCTAATGATGTAATATCTTCTGGTTTTAAACCTATCTCATCAAATTTTTCTTTGTAAAATGGTGTAAGTGAATATACCCTTTCAACTGTATCTTTTAATCTAGATAGTTGTACTTTTTCAATATCTTCTCTTCTTGCGCTTTCTATTTTATTCCAAGTCATTCCACTTTTCCCCTTTATTAAGTGATTATATTTTTCTCTTTTTTATAAACCATACCTTGCATTATTGCAACTGTTTTATCTTCTTGATTTGTTATGGTTATTGTATAGCTTGCTAATTTATGGTTTTTATCAATCTCTTGTGTTGTAGCATAGAGTATCTCATCTTTTTTTGCACTATTTAAAAAAGAGATTGAAGTATTAATTCCAAGTGCCATTTGCCCATAAGAGTTAGAGGCAATAGCAAAAGCAAAATCAGCTAGTGAAAATATCGCTCCACCATGACATACATCAGCACCATTAAGATGGCATTCTTCAACTTTCATAGAAGTTTTTGCATACCCATCATCTATCTCTTCTATTTTGATACCATTTGCTTTTGCAAATCTATCTTGAGTTGCAAAAAACTTTTCGATTGAAAGCTTATTTTCCTGCGTCAAGACCCATCTCCAATATTTTGAGATTTTGCTCTGCTACTTTTGCATTCATTTGAGTAATTGCTGTTTTTACCTCTTCTATTGAAAATGGAAAGTTTGGAACAGAAGCAAGTGTTAATCCTAACATAAACACATTTAACCCTTGAATTGGAAACTCATTGTTTTTTGCTTTTGTAAAAGCATCAGCTTTTGCTGTTTTAAATGGTAACTCTGGGAACTTTGGATCATCATTTGAAACTACATACCCATCAGTTTTTAGAAAACTAAGATTTCTTAGAGTTTCTCTATACTCTAAACCTATTAATAGATCTGCTTGATTAGTATCAATTACAGGATTTGTAAAATCTCCAATTTTAATATGGCAAGATACCGCACCACCTCTTTGACTCATTCCATGGTTTTCTGTTCCTAAAAATGGAATATTTCTATTTCCAGCACAAATAGCTAAAACTTTTACCAAAAATACAACACCTTGACCACCAAATCCTGCTATTACACTTTGATATTTCATCTATTTATCCTTCTTTCTACTTGTATCTTCTATAAAAGCATCTGTTGGACATACAACATCTAAACATGCTCCACAACCAGCACATAAAAATGGATCAATCTCTATTTTTCCATCGTCATTATATTCCATTGGAGGACATTTGTACACCGTAGTACATGCATCACACGCAACACATTTTTCTTCATCAACTGTTGCAAACTCCATTGGGACATAATCAACTGCTCGCTCAGCATCTAAGATACAAAATTCTCTTGCAACTACAACAACAGGTCCAGTTGCTTTTTCATACACCTCTTTTATCCCTTTGAAAAAATCAATAGTGACATCAAGTTTATTTGTATACATATATTCATGACACTCTATCCCACAACCCTCAACTACTTTTTTGATATCTATATCTTTGTGAGACCGTTCAGGTGTAGTTTGTCTTCCTGTCATAGCTGTTGTAGAGTTATCTAAAATTACTAATATAAATTTATGATTTTGATAGATTGCGTTTATTAGTGGAGGGATTCCACCATGGAAAAATGTACTATCACCAATGGTTGCAACTACAGTTTTATCAGGATCAGCAATACTAAAACCACTTGCCATAGAGACACTTGCTCCCATACAAAGGATACTATCAATAGCACCTTGGGCTAGGGCTAATGTATAACACCCTATATCAGATGGGTATATAGCTTTTTTCTTTTTAAATACTTTTGTAATAGCATAATATATATCTCTATGTGGACACCCTGGACAAAGTGCAGGTGGTCTTGGAGCAACTTCTGGAATTTGAAACTCTTCTGGCATTGCTGGAATTGCATAGATATCTTCTCCACTATAGAAACCTATGTTTTGTAGAGCTGTTAATATTTTCTCTTTGCTCATTTCATCTATTTTGTGAGTTGTATTTGTATTTTTTCCATATAGATTTGGAGCAGCTATTTGCTCCTCAATACAGGGCATAGTTTCCTCTATTACTAATACTTTTTTATATTTACTTGTATACTCTTTTATTTTTTGATAAGGTAAAGGGTAAGGCATAACAACTTTTACTAAATCTGCTTCAACTCCCGTATCAACTAAAGTCTCTTTTGCAAAACCATATCCAGTTCCACTTGTAATTATTAATAGATCATCTCTGTTACATTTATCAAACTCTTTACTTAAAAAAGTTTCCCAGTTAAACTCTTTGAGAGTTTCGATTCTATTAAGTTGTTCTATCCCTTGTGGGTATCTATCTTTTCGTGGGACTGCTCCCCATCTTGGAACATCTCTTTTAAATTCACCTTTATTTGGTGTATAGTTTGTTTCATCATCCATCTCTATAATCTCTCTTGCATGACAAACTCTCATAACAGGTCGAAGCATTACAGGGATTTGAAACTTTTCAGATATCTCAATACCTAATTTTGTGAAATCATAAGCATCTTGTGGAGTTGCTGGGTCTAGTACTGGAATTCTTGCAAATTTTGCAAATATTCTACTATCCTGTTCTGTTTGAGAAGAGTGAAAACCAGGATCATCAGCAGCAACTAAAAGCATTCCACCTAGGTTTCCAATATATGCAGCACTCATAAGTGCATCAGAAGCAACATTAAGCCCAACTTGTTTCATGGTTGCACAGGTTCTTTTCCCAGCAATTGCCCCTGCATATGCTACTTCAAATCCAACTTTTTCATTTGTTCCCCATTCGGCATAAGTGTCAAGTCCTAGTTTTGCTTTTATTTTTTGAACAACTGTTAGTATCTCACTTGAAGGGGTTCCAGGATATCCAGAAACCATATCTACATCTGCATGGATTAGTCCCCAAGCAATTGCATCGTTTCCCATTAATGTTTGTTTCATAGTTCATCTTTCCTAATAATTTAAAAATTCATCTCATTATACTTTATTTATTCTTTGAGTTTTACAATAATTGTGTAATTTTATAAAATATTTGGAATTTGTTACAATTATAATATTCTTTCAAAATGCTTTAATAAATATTATAATAAACTATTCTTATATTATATTCAAAAGGAAAAACTGTGGAATATTTCGATTTTGGGGTAAATCTAGCATTTTGGCTTACTATTATTAGTACTTTTCTTTGTATCTATTATGGTGCTGTAAACTGGAATAAAGATGGTGAAGAGAGTGTGAATAAAAAAGCTAAAACATGGGCTAAATCTGAAGATAAAATAGAGGAGAAATTGTAATGGGTGTATTTGAAAATATAATTATTATTCTCTATTTAGCAGTTGTTGGGTATTTAGGATTTTTAGGATATAAACAAACAAAATCAACAGAAGATTATCTTATCGCTGGAAGAGATACACATCCGTTTATAATGGCACTAAGTTATGGTGCTACTTTTATATCAACTGCTGCAATTGTCGGTTTTGGTGGTGTTGCAGCTTGGTTGGGTCAATCTTTGTTATGGTTAACTTTTTTCAATATCTTTATCGGTATTTTTGTGGCGTTTGTATTTTTAGGAAACCCAACAAGAAAAATGGGATATAGACTAAATGCTCATACATTTCCTGAATTTTTAGGGAAAAGATTTGATTCTAAGTTTATTCAAGTTTTTGGGGCAATTATTATTTTGCTTTTTATGCCTTTATATGCAACGGCTGTTTTAATAGGTGGAACACATTTTATCTCATTGTATTTTCAAGTTGATTATAATGTTGCTTTATTTGTATTCTCTATTATTATCACAGCATATGTAATTGCAGGTGGTTTAAAAGGGGTTATGTTAACAGATGCTTTGCAAGGTACTATTATGTTTGTAGCTATGGCTATATTGTTAGTATTTACTTTTGATGCTCTTGGTGGAGTTGATCAAGCCTATACAAAACTCCAACTTGTATGGGCACAAACTGTTGCTCCGTTAGCTGATGTAGGGTTAAAAGAGTTACAGCCAGGTGGTGCTGATTTTATGATGAAGCTTTCTATGCTTTGGGGCTTTGAGGGGTGGAGTTCTATGCCTCAGTTTTTCTCACAAGGTTGGTTATTTGTAATTACAACTATCACCTTAGGTGTGGGAATAGGAGTGTTGGCACAACCACAACTTGTAGTAAGATTTATGACAGTAAAAAGTAAAAAAGAGTTAAATCGTGCTGTTTTAATTGGTGGTATTTTTATCATCTCTATGACAGGATTTATTTTTATTGTTGGGGCTTTAACAAATGCGTGGTATTTTGAGTTTAATGAGGGAAAAAATGCTCTTCAAAGTGCAGGAAGTATTGGAAAAGTTATACCACACTTTATCAATGATGCTATGCCTAAATGGTTTTCGTTTATTTTCCTTTTTGCTTTAATTAGTGCTGCTATGAGTACTTTATCTTCTCAATTTCATACTATGGGAACAGCAGTTGGGAGAGATTTAGTTGAACAGGTAAGTAAAAAAAGTATGAACTCAACGATGGTTACAAGAGTTGGAATTGTGGTGATGATATCTTTTGCTGTTGCTTTAGCGTATGCTTTTGACCAACAACCTGCAATTATAGCACGAAGTACAGCTATCTTTTTTGCTCTATGTGCTTCTATATTTTTACCTGCATTTGTAGGTGGATTGTTTTGGAAAAGGATGACAAAACAAGGAGCTATTGCTTCTATGTTGGTTGGACTTGTTGTTTCCTCTTTTTGGTTGATGTTTGTACATTTTAAAGAGGCAAAAGAGCTAGGGATTTGCCAAGCTTTATTTGGTACAAATTCACTTCTAAGTGGAAAAATAATATTTGTTGATGCTTTAATAATTGCATTGCCACTTTCAATTATTGTAGCGATTGTAGTTTCATTAGTAACAAAACCGATGGGTGAAAAACACATAACTAAATGTTTTCATGATTAAAAAACAATGGATAATAAACTAGAGATATTAAGTAATATACCAAATACTGTTATTTTAGAGATAAAAAGTGGTGAAGTAAGAGATTGTTATGGTGATAAAAAAGATTTATCATCTTTAAAAAACAGAAAACTTGAAGATATATTTGTAGAGGATATATATGAAAGGTTAAAAAAACTTTTAGAAAATAAATGTAAAACAATTGTAATATGGTGGGATAACAAAGAGTATGATGTGACTCTTAAAGAGAATATACTTTATTTTCATGATATTACAAAATATAGTAGTGTAGAGTTACAGTTGCAACAAAGTTTATATGATCTTAGCTCAAAAAAAGAGGAACTTCAAGCTGTATTTGACCTAGCAGCAAATGGAATCTCTATCTTAGATAGAGATGGTATGTTTTTATATGCAAATAAGTTTTTTCAAAATATGATGGAATATACTATGGAAGAGCTTTTAAGTGAATCTTGCATCTCTCTTTCTTCCCCTGAATATGCAAATCCATCAAAAACAGCAGTTCAAAAAGCTATACAATATGGAAGTATAGAAAAGTTTAAAAAAGTGTGTATCACAAAATCTGGAATACATCTTAATGCTAGTATGTCTTTGTCTTATTTAGAAAGTAGAGATGAGATACTGATGATAACATCTGATATAACTGAAGATATGCAATATCAAGATAAACTAAAAAAACAAGTTGAACTTGAAGTTGCAAAAAGAACAGAACAGCATGAGATAATGTGCCACCAATCAAGACTTGCAGCAATGGGTGAGATGATAAATTCGATAGCCCATCAATGGCGACAGCCTCTAAATAGTCTGGGAATTATTATACAAGGGCTACGACATATCTCTACCCAAAAAAATATTGATATAAAACTTCTTAAAGAGATAGAAGTTGAGATAATGGAAAAGATAAACTATATGTCACATACAATTGATGATTTTAGTATGTTTTTTCAAATCTCTAAAACTAAAGAGGTTTTTAATGTATTAAAAAGTATCAAAGATGCAGTAAGACTAATTGATATTCAATTAAAAAACAATAAAATAAGTTTCATTACCACTGTAGATGAAGAGTTAAATTTAAACGTATTAGGTTTTGCAAATGAGTTTCGACAGGTGATATTAAATATGATACATAATGCAATGATGGCTATAATATCAAATAATATAAAAAATGGAAAAATTGATGTTATCATTAAAAAAAATAGAAAAAACTTACAAATAGAAATTGTTGATAATGGTGGTGGCATTTCAAAAGAAAATATGCCAAAGATTTTTAACCCATACTTTACCACAAAAGATAAAGGGAGTGGAATAGGGCTTTATATGTCAAAAGTGATTATAGAAAATCATATGGATGGATTATTAGCAGTAAAAAATAAAAAAGATGGTGCACAGTTTACGATAATGTTATCACAAGGAAAATAGATGGAAATAATAAATTCAAAATTACAGTCACTCACTTTACTAATAGCAGAAGATGATGAGAGTACTTTAAAATGGTTAATTAGAGTTTTATCAATCTATTTTAAAGAGGTAAGAGGAGCAAAAGATGCTATGGAAGCTTTAGAATTTTTTAATGAAAAACCATCTGATGTGATTATCTCTGATATTCAAATGCCACAAGTAGATGGTTTGCATCTTTTACAAAAAATAGCAACAATATCTCCCGAAACAATACGAGTAGTTATGACAGCTTTTAATACTCCTGAATATATAAATAGAGCCGTAGAGTCAGAAGTGCATTTTTATTTAAAAAAACCTATAGATATAGATGAATTTTTAGTAGCAATTGCTTCAAATGTGGCAAAACAAGATAAAAAAAGTGAAGATACTTTGATATCTTTAGGGAAAAATTATCACTATAATTCTTTGCAAAAAGTGGTTAAAAAAGAAAACAAGAGCATAAAACTTACAAAAAAAGAGGTACTATTTCTTGAACTACTACTTGAAAATAAAAAATCAATAGTAAGTATAGAACAGATTGAAAATAGTATTTGGGATGAACCGGTAACAGCTGATGCTATAAGAATGGTAGTAGTAGGAATTCGCAAAAAGCTCTATGCTAATGTTATTGAAAATATAAAAGGGCTTGGGTACAAACTTAATAACAATTAAAATCTTATACAAACCTTATTAATCTCTTACAGTAATCTTTTTAATTTTAGTTACGATTGTTATGTAACTAAAAAAGGAGATACAATATGAAGAAAAAAATTCTTATCGTTGGCGGTGGTACTGGTGGTACCATGACCGCAAATAATCTTACAAAAAAATTGATGCCAGAGATTGATAGAGGTGAAGTAGAGATAACAATGATTTCTAATTCGGAATACCATTATTATAGACCGGGTGCTATGTATGTCGCTTTTCATAAAGCAGAAGGTCATGAATTTGTACGAAAACAGCGTTCATTACTTATGTCAGAGATAAATTTTGATGTGGAAGAAGCTGTTGAAATCAATACAAATAATAATTATGTAAAAACAAAAAGTGGTAAAAAATATGATTATGATTTCTTAGTATTAGCTACTGGTTGTGAAGCAGCACCAGAAAGAATTCCTGGACTAAAAGAGGGTGGTGATTGGTTTTATACTTATGAAGGTGCAAGAAAACTTGCCGAAAAGTTTCAAAATATAAAAAGTGGAAAAGTATTAGTTACTGTTAATTTCCCAAAAACACCAAATATCCCACATCAATGTGGTATTGCACCAGTAGAAACAACAATTATGTTACATGATTATTTAACTGAAAAGGGTGTGAGAGATAATGTTGAGATAATCTATACATATCCAACTGAAGCACAAACTGTGAAAAATGGATTATTTTTACAAGAGCCAACTTCAAAAGTTTTACCTGCAATTTTTGATGGAGTAGATATTAAACATAAAACAGGATTTACCCTAAATAAAGTGGATTCAAAGAAGAAAATTGCGTACTCAGAAGAGGGAGAAGAGATTGAGTTTGATATTTTGATGTCAACACCTCCATTTATTGCTACAAAACTTATAAGAGAATCAGGAATTTCACAGGCATTAGATGATGAAGGCTGGCTTCCAACTGATAGAAAAACTCTTAAAGTAAAAGGGTTAAACAATGTTTATACTTTAGGTGATACAGTTGATCTTCCTGTATCAAAAGCTGGTGGTACTATCCATAACCAAACAGATGTTGTAGCAGACAATATCGCATCAGAACTAAGATATGGTTATCCAACAGAGAGTTATGATGGGTTAGTAATTGCTATTGCTCAAATGGGACTTTCTTGTGGTATGCCACTTTGGTATGATTATGAAGAAGATGTTCAACCAACACCTTGTAGTAAATTGGGTAGTTTTGTGAGAAAAGGTTTTAATAAAGGTATCTATTGGGCAGCAGCTCGTGGTATGGTATAGGAGAAAATTATGAGTGAAAAAGTAGAAGTTGTAAAAACAAAAGAGATGCAAGAGTTAGAGGCAAAAATGACTATGTTGGTTCAAACAGGACGAATAGATAATTTAATTGACCTCATGGCAGTTGTATCTGATAATATAGAGATGACAACACAACCTATGGTTGAAAAAATGATAAGTACAATTGATAATATGGCAACAGCTGGATTTGTCACAGAAAATGCAGTACGATATGCACAAAGAGAAACTGCAAAAAATGAAACTCCTTCACTATTTGGGATGTTAAAACTACTAAAAGATGAAGATACAAGAAAAGGGCTTGCTTTTGTTCTTAACCTTACAAAAGGTATTGGTAAGCAATTATAATATAATTAGTGTAATCTTTTGTTAATAAATTATAGGTATTATATCAACTATTTATTAACTTAAGGGAGTACAAAATGTGTAGTATAGAAAATAAGCTTGGTAATTGTTTAAATGAGGATATTGGGAAACTTATCTTGCGATTAACAGTTGCTTGTTTAATGTTATTTCATGGTGTTCATAAAGCTTTTAACGGGATTGATGGTATTAAATTTTTAGTTGATAGAGGTGGTTTACCTGAATTTATAGCTTATGGTGTTTATTTTGGAGAGATTGTAGTTCCTATTTTGCTTATTGTGGGTTTATTTACAAGAATTAGTGCTTTAGTTTTTGTAATAAATATGGTAGCTGCAATCCTTTTAGCTCACGGTTCTGATCTTTTCTCTTTAGGAAAAACAGGTGGATTAGTTATTGAATTAGCTTTATTTTATCTTTTAGCTGCCTTAGCTATTATGTTTATAGGTGCTGGAAAGTATAGTTTAGATGCTAAGAAAACTATAGATTCTTAAACTATAAGGATTATCTTTGAATAAATTATTGAAAAAAATATTTTTACTTTTTTTTATATCTACTATCTCTTTAAATGGTGAAACAATGTTTTTATTAACAAAAGTACCGAAATTGTATTTGTTAGTTGAAAATTATAGCCAAAAGGTTCCTATGGAATTAAAAGAAGAGATTCTACGTGAGATGAGAACAACAACAGAACAATTACAGATAGATACTTCTGGATATTCACATAGAGCTTTAGGCTTTTTAATCTATGATACTGCTATTGATGATATGATGATTTTAAACATAGATTTAATACTAGGTGAAGAGGTAAAAAGAATTGATGATGGTGAAGAGGTGTATGCACTTACTTATGAAAAAAGAAAACAATTTTCAATAAATAAAAAAACAGATGAGGATATAGAGGAGCAACTTTTAGATGATGTTTTTCTTTTATTAAATGAGTTTTCAGAACAGTACAAGGAAGATAATATATGAAAATAGCTATTGTTGTATTTATTTTATTAACACAAATCTATGCAAAAGATTATAAAGAGTTTGGAAATGAATTTAACTACCAATTAGAGTATACTAAAGCTTTAGAAAAAGCTAAAAATGAAAAGAAAGATATTATGATTTTAATGGTGTCAAACTTTTGTCCATGGTGTCAAAAACTAGAAAAAGTTGTCCTCTCAAAAGAAAAAATCAATACGCAAGTGCATAAAAATTATATACCACTTATTTTAAATAAAGATGAAAAAAATTACCCAAAACAGTTTGAAACACCAATGGTTCCAACTGTTTATTTTGTGGATTATAAAACAGAACAGATTAAAAGTAAAGTTATTGGGTACAATAACAAAGCGAATATAATATACACAATAAATAATCCATAATCATAAAAAAACATATTTTTTGCTATAATACAAAAAAATATAAGGTAGTTAATGGAATATTTTGAGATATTTACACATATAGTAGTGGTGATGAGTTTGGGTTGGTATATGATTACCAACTTACAGTGGTATAATTATAAACTGCAAAGAGTTATCTTAAAACACCACAAACAACAGTGGCATATAATCTATTTTGTCACACCATTTGTCCTTTTTTATCTTTTGCCTTTTCTCTATTTCAGTATCTATTTTTATCTGTTATACCTTACTAGTTTTGTGATTTGGAATAGAAATCTTGATAGACCAGTTGTTTTGACAGGGCGAGTAAAAAGATTTTTGGCAATATTATTATTTACTACTTTTGCAGTTGATTCTTTAGTGATGGTGAGTTCTCATCAGTTTTATGGATTGTTTTTACCGTTATTTATAACTTATATAGTCACTACAATATTAGAAAAAATATTTTTTATCACTTATAAACAAAGAGCAAAAGGGCGTCTCCATACTATAATGGGGTTACAAACTGTTGCTATTACTGCATCTTATGGAAAAACATCTATTAAAAACTATCTTTATCAAGTATTAAATAGAAAATTTAATGTATATATGACTCCACGAAGTGTCAATACAATAGGGGGAATTGTAAAAGATGTAAACGATGACTTGCCACTTGATACACAAATCTATATAGCTGAAGCGGGGGCAAGACAAACAGGAGATATAGAAGAGATAGTTAATTTTCTAGAACCACAATATGCTATTATTGGTTCAGTTGGGGAGCAACATATTGAGTATTTTAAAACTTTAGATAATATTATCCATACAAAGATGGAGATACTCAAATCTCCAAAACTTGTACATGGTTTTGTTCACGATAGTGTTCCTATTTTACAATACGATACTATCACAAAATACCCAAGTGATTTAAATATCACACGAAGTGATTTAAATGGTATCTGGTTTGATATAAATCTTGATGGTACTACAGAACATTTTCATGCACCAGTATTAGGTAGCTTTAATGCTATAAATTTAACTTCTGTAATACTTATGGCAAAAAAACTTGGTATGAGTGTAGATGATATTAAAGTAGCACTTCACAATTTAAAACCAGTAGAACATAGACTTCATTTAAGCAAAGCAGGTGGGAAACTAATACTTGATGATAGTTTTAATGGAAATCTTGAGGGGATGCTTGAAGCTATACAAATAGCCTCAACTCATGAGGGGAGAAAAGTTATTATAACACCTGGTCTTGTTGAATCAGATATGGAATCAAATGTAGAGTTAGCACATGCTATAGAGAAAGTTTTTGATTTAGTAATTATCACAGGAAGTTTAAATGCAAAACTTTTTGATAAAGTTATCAAACATACAAAACCAATTTTTCTTGAAGATAAATCAAAGATGCAAGAGGTGCTAGCAAGTGAAACTCATATTGGTGACCTTATACTTTTTGCAAATGATGCACCAAACTTTATATAAAAAAAGACTATAAATTACTTTATAGTCTTTTTTAGATTTTATTGTAACTCTTCTCTTACAATCTTGACGGCTTTAACCATATTTTCTAAACTTGGTTTTACCTCTTCCCATTTTCTTGTTTTGAGACCACAATCTGGATTTATCCATAATTGCTCTTTAGGTAATACTTCAAGAAGTAGTTTAATTTGAGCTACTATCTCCTCTACACTTGGGACTCTTGGACTATGAATATCATAAACACCTGGTCCAACTTCTTGTTTATACCCAACTTCTTTAAATACTTTGAGAAGTTCATTTCCACTTCGTGCTGTTTCTATTGAGATTACATCTGCATCCATAGCTTCAATAGTTTTGATAATATCATTAAACTCACTATAACACATATGTGTATGTATTTGTGTCTCTTTGTTTGCACTGCTGACAGATATTTTAAAATCTCTAACAGCCCAATCTTCATAGACTTTTATTTTTTGAGTTCTTAATGGATACCCCTCTTTAAATGCAGCTTCATCAACTTGAATGATTTTTATACCTGCTTTTTGTAAATCATCAATCTCATCACTTAATGCAACTGCAATTTGTTTTGATACATCATCTCTTGCTTTATCATCTCTTACAAAAGACCAATTCAGAATAGTAACAGGACCTGTCAACATACCTTTCATAATTTTTTGTGTTTTACTTTGTGCATATGTTATCCAGTCAACAGTCATAGGTTTTGGACGACTAATATCACCATAGATAAAAGGAGGTTTTACACATCTACTACCATAACTTTGTACCCAGCCATTTTGAGAAAATCCATATCCATCAAGTTGTTCACCAAAGTATTCAACCATATCATTTCTTTCAGGCTCTCCATGAACTAATATTTCTAGTTCACATTTTTCTTGAAAATCAACACAATCATCAATATATTGTTTCATCTGATTTTCATAATTTTCTTGAGTGATTTGTTTAGTTTTAAAATCTTTTCTAGCTTTTCTTATATTTTGTGTTTGAGGAAATGATCCAATTGTAGTTGTTGCTAAATCTTTATATTTAAGAAGTTCTTTTTGGATTTTTATTCTCTCTTCATAGAGACCATCTCTTTGAAGTTTTGTATGATTTTGAACTCTTTTTTGTACCTCTTTGTTGTGAATGCGTTGAGATGTTTTTCTACTATGATTTGCTTTTTTATTTTCCTCATATTGAGATTTTTCGTTTGAACTTAATCTATCAATACCATCAAAAAATAGTTTTGATAGGAGAGAAATTTCATGAAGTTTTTCATAAGTATAACTAAGCCAATTTTTGATTTCTATATCCATCTTTTCTTCATACTCTAATGTAAAAGGTGTATGTAAAAGACTACAAGATGAACTGATAATAATATTTTCTTTATCTACTTGTTTCACAATTTTTTCTAAAAACTCCACTGTGTGTTCAAGATTATTTTTCCAAATATTTCTTCCATCAACAACACCAGCAATAAGTTTTTTATCACTCGAAGCGATTATTTTCAGTGATTCTATGTTCTCAGTTCCATATAAAAAGTCTAATCCAATTCCCCAAATAGGTGTATTGATTAATACTTTTGTAGCTTCATTTGAGTGTTCAAAATATGTTGTAACAATGATTTTAATATTTTGACTTACAGTTGCTAGTCTATCATATGTAAGTTTTATAAGACTTAACACTTTTGGTTCATTATCTTTGACAAAGATTGGTTCATCAATTTGTACTGTAATACTTTCATCAAGTTTAGAAATTTTTTTCAATAACTCTTCATAAATAGGTAGAATTTTATTTAATAATTCAAAAGTATCATCTCTATCTACTCTTTTTGAAAGTGCTAAAAATGTGATAGGTCCTATAAGATTGATTTTTGTTTTAATCCCTAATTCTTTAGCTTCATTGTATTCATTAATTATTTTTGTAGCATTAAGTTTGTAGGTATCTTCTATACTTAATTCAGGCACGATGTAGTGATAGTTTGTATTAAACCATTTTGTCATCTCCATTGCAACATTTGATTTATCTCCCCTAGCCATAGCAAAATAAAGCTCTTCATTTTTAAGGTGTTGAAATCTTTTTGGTATAGCATCTAACATAACAATAGTATCAAGCATATTGTCATAAAGACTAAAGTCATTTGAACTAATATATTCTATATTAGCACTTTTTTGGTGTTCCCAATGTCTTTTTTTTAGTTCACTTGCTACTTTTTCTACTTCTTTAAATGGGCATTTTTTAGCCCAAAAACTTTCTAGTACTTGTTTTAATTCTCTTTGTTCCCCAATTCTAGGAAATCCAACTATGTAATTTTTTGACATTACTAATCCTTTAATTTTTTATTGTTTTGAAATGATTTTATTTGTGTGAATTAAAGTTGTAGTAGGGGAGGGTGGACACCAGTTCTTCTAAATGCGAAGTAAGTTGTATAGTATGGACATCTTGGGATATAGTGATAACTTAGAAGTGTAAGTCTTGTTTTCAGATTAAAAAAACAATTACAATGACAAGGTTTTAGTTTAAAAGTAGAAGTGTTTAATAAAAGTTCACAAGAGGGTTCCTCTTCTTCTAACTCTTTTTCCTCTTGAGATATATTTTTACATAGTAAAGAAAATATAGAGGACACTTGACTTTGTAGTTTTTGTTCTACAGACGATGCAAGTATAGCACTAAGTGTAAAATAGTTTTTTCCAAAACCTTTTAATATCTTCATATCTATATTTTCCCTTTGATTTTTGGAATCTTATTCCATTTATCCTTAATTTTATTTTAATGGATTGAGTTGTTTTTTAACTTTCTTTGGAATTTGTGCCATTTTTAGAGTTGTTTTTTTGATAAAATTATCTTGCTTATCAAATTGATTAACCTCTAAAGAGTTGTTTTTTTTATCAAAAGAGATGACTTTGTATACAAAACCATTCTCTTCAAATGTGATATTTTTTAACACTACTTTGTTTCTGTTTTCTTTTTAGTAGCTGCTTTTTTAGCTGGAGCTTTTTTTGTTGTAGTTTTCTTAGCTGGTGTTTTCTTAGCTGGTGCTTTTTTTGTCGCTGTTTTAGTTGTAGCTTTCTTTGCAGGTGCTTTTCTTCCACCTCTTGTAGGTTGATTTTTGATGATCTCTTTTACTTCATCCCAATTTAAAGCTTTGATATCTTGCTCATCTAACTCTTTTGGCAGTTTATAGTTTTTTTTCTTTGACTTAATATATGGACCATATCTTCCAATAAGTATCTGTGTTTCCTCATCTGGAAAATCTTTTAGTAGTGCTTTTGCTTTTGCCTCTTTAAGCTCTTTTATAACCTCTAAAGCTCGTGGCAACTCTACTGTATAAGGATCATCCTCTTTTAGACTAAAATATTCACTTTTAATCTGTAAATATGGACCAAATCTTCCTATATTTACTTTAATATCATCTCCATTTTCATCTTGTCCTAAAACTTTTGGAAGAGTTAGTAAAACTTGTGCTTCTTCTATAGTGATACTATTTACACTAATAGTAGCTGGAATTGAAGCAATTTTTGGTTTCTCCTCGTCCTCTTTTGTACCTAGTTGTACATAAGGACCGTATTGACCAACTCTTGCCGTTATTGGTTTGCCTGTTTTTTCATCAATTCCTAGCTCTCTTATATCTGAAAATTTTGCACGAGGAGCATTCTCCTCTTTATCTTCAATATTTTTTACAAAAGGTTGATAAAACTCTTTTAAAACATCAGCCCAAGCTATTTTACCCTCAGCAATTTGGTCAAATTCCTCTTCAATATGTGCAGTAAATCCAAGATCTACTATATGTTCAAAGTGTTCGATTAAGAAGTCATTTACAACTGTACCTATAAGTGTTGGTTTTAGTTTTTTATCTTCTGTTTTGATGATATATTCTCTAGCTTGGATTGTAGCAATAGTTGGTGCATATGTTGAAGGTCTTCCAATACCTTCAGCTTCCATCTTTTTAACTAAGCTAGCTTCTGTATATCTTGCAGGTGGTTTTGTAAAGTTTTGTTCACTAGTAAGATTTTCAAGATTAAGAACAGTTCCTTGTTTTATAGTTGGAAGAATTACATCTTGATTATCTAAAGCTGCTTCTGGGTCATCACTACCTTCAGTATAAGCTTTCATAAAACCAGCAAATACTATTCGTGTTCCTTTTGATTGAAATTCGTATTCTTTATCTTTTCCTGCACTTATTTTGTATGTTGTATTTGCTACAACTGCTTGTGCCATCTGTGTTGCAATTGTCCTTTTCCAAATAAGACTATACAATCTATATTGAGCATTGTCAAGATACGGTTTTACATCACTTGGTTTTAAAGCTAAATTAACAGGACGAATCGCTTCATGGGCTTCTTGTGCACCTTTTGCTTTACTTTTGTAATGTCTTGGTTTACTAAGTGCATACTCTTTGCCATATTCTGCTTCAATAACATCTTTTGCCATTGAAGTTGCAAGTGTTGAAAGATTGACACTATCTGTTCTCATATAAGTAATTAAACCACCTGTATGACCAGGTATTGTAACACTTCCCTCATAAAGTTGTTGCGCTACTATCATAGTTTGTTTTACACCAAAACCAGCTTTTCTACTAGCTTCTTGTTGGAGTGTTGAAGTTGTAAAAGGGGGAGCAGGATTTCTTTTACTCTCTTTCTCCTCAATATTTTCTAACACATATTGACCAGCATTACAACTGTTTTCTATAATTTTAGCTTCAGCTTCATTGTTTACTTTTGCTGTTTTTGCATTGATTTTTGCAAGTTCTGCTTTTAGTTGTGGTGTGTTAAATTGAGTTTTTATTTTCCAAAATTCTACAGGGATAAATGCTTCAATCTCTTTTTCTCTATCTACAATTATCCTTACAGCAACTGATTGAACTCTCCCTGCACTTAAACCATATCTTACTTTTTTCCATAAAAGTGGAGAAAGCTTATATCCAACAGCACGGTCAAGTATTCTTCTTGCTTGTTGTGCATCAACAAGATGTTGATCAACATCTCTTGGATTTTCCAAAGCTTCAAGAATTGCTTTTTTTGTAATCTCATGAAATACAATTCTTTTGATAGGGTTTTTTTGAATTTTTAAAGCGGGAATAAGATGCCAGGCAATAGCTTCTCCCTCTCTATCCTCATCGGCCGCTAGGTAGATAACTGTATCTTTTGTTATTTGTTTTTTTAAATCAGCAATAACTTTAGTTTTATCTCTTGAAACCATATACTGTGGCTCAAAATTATTTTCGGGGTCAAATCCAAGTTTTGATTTTGGTAAGTCTCTTACATGTCCCATTGACGCCATAACTTTGTAGTCAGAGCCTAAAAATTTTGATATAGTCCGTGCTTTCGCTGGGGACTCCACTATCACTAAGTTTTTCATTGATTGCCTTTTGTTACAACTCTATATTATTATGTTGCAATAAATTTTATGAAGCGAATAGTAACATAAAAATATTTAATAGAAATTAATTAAACTCAATAATCTCTTTTAGAGACTATTTACTAAAGATTGGATATAATCCCTAAAATTACACAACATAGGATTAAAATTGTCACTACAATTACTACAAAAACAAGCAGATACAATAAGATTTTTAGCAGCAGATATGGTACAAGCAGCTAATAGTGGACATCCAGGTGCTCCAATGGGATTAGCAGATATTGCTACAGTTCTTAGCAAACATTTAAGAGTTGACCCTAACAATACACAATGGCTTAATAGAGATAGACTTGTGTTTAGTGGTGGTCATGCTTCTTCTTTAGTATATTCTCTTTTACATCTTTGGGGATTTGATGTGAGTTTAGAAGATTTAAAAAACTTTAGACAAACAGGAAGTAAAACACCAGGTCATCCAGAATATGGACACACAAGTGGAGTTGAGATTACAACTGGACCATTGGGACAGGGTATTGCAAATGCGGTTGGTTTTGCTTTTGCATCTGAGTATGCAAAACATTGTTTAAACAGTGATACAGCTGAAGTAATTGACCACCATGTATATTGTTTTTGTGGTGATGGGGATTTACAAGAGGGTATCTCTTATGAGGCTTGTGCAACATTAGGTCATCAAGGTATCTCAAACTTTACACTTATCTATGATTCAAATGATATTACAATTGAGGGTGATATCTCTATTGCTTGGTCTGAAGATGTAGCAAAAAGATTTGAAGCAATTAATTTTGATGTAGTTACAATAGATGGACATGATTTTGATGCTATTGACAAAGCTATAACTGATTCTAAAAACAGTTCAAAACCTACAATAATCATAGCAAAAACTGCTATTGGAAAAGGTGCTGCTACACTTGAAGGAAGTCACCATACACATGGAGCACCTTTAGGGGCTGATGAATTAGGAGCTTCTAAAACAAAAGCTGGATTTAATCCAGAAGAATCTTTTGCAATCTCTGATGATGTTAAAGCTGCTTTTGACAAGACAGAGTCTGGTGCATTATTAAGTAAAGCTTGGGATAAGTTAGTGAAAAAAGATTTACCTTTAAGTGAACAAAATGAAACATTAAATGCACTTTTAAATCCAGATTTTTCTAAAGTAACATATCCTGATTTTAGTGATATTGATTCTATGGCAACAAGAGATTCAAATCATAAAATATTAAATGCTATTGCTAGTAGTGTTCCATCATTTTTAGGTGGAAGTGCAGATTTAGCACCATCAAATAAAACAGAACTAAAAGGTCTTGGGGACTTTCCAAAAGGGAGAAACATCCACTTTGGTATCAAAGAACACTCAATGGCAGCTATTGCAAATGCTATGAATATTTATGGATTATTTAGAGTATTTAGTGCAACATTCTTTATCTTTAGTGATTATTTAAAACCAGCTGCAAGAGTTGCTGCACTATCAAGTATCCCTCAACATTTTGTATGGACACATGATAGTATTGGAGTAGGGGAAGACGGTGCAACACACCAACCTATTGAGCAATTAAGTCAATTTAGAGCATTACCAAACTTTTATACATTTAGACCAGCAGATGCAACTGAAAATATAGAGTGTTGGAAAACTGCATTTACATTAAATGCCCCTACAGCTTTTGTATGTTCAAGACAAAAACTTGATAATCTTAAGGGTGCTAAAGTGATCGGTGATGTTTCAAAAGGTGGATATCTTGTAACTAAACATGATAAAGCAGATGTAACATTTATGGCAAGTGGTAGTGAAGTATCACTTTGTCTTGAAGCTTCTAAATTATTAGAAAAACAAGGTGTATTTGCAAATGTAGTATCTGTACCTTGTTTTGATTTATTGTGTGAGCAAGATGAAGATTATATCGATGAGATTATCGATATGAATAACACTTATGTAGTAGCTGTTGAAGCTGCAACTGCTATGGAGTACTACAAGTTTGCAGATGAAGTTATAGGTATGACTGGATTTGGAGAAAGTGGACCAGCTGGTGAGCTTTTTGAAAAATTTGGTTTCACACCAGAAAAAATAGCTGCTAGAGTTCAAGAGATAGTAGCGTAATTCCTTATAATAAATAGATTTGGGATATATAAGAAAATAGAATTGAAAAGTTATTTGATAAATCTTTCTAAAAACTTAGCTTAGAAGCTTATAATATGAGATTTTTAATTACAGGTGGAGCAGGTTTTATAGGTAGTCATTTATCTGATTTATTATTAGAAAAAAAATTTCAAGTTATAATTATAGATGACTTATCATCAGGAAATATAGAAAATCTTCAAATTTCAAAAGTTGAATTTATAAATAAAAAGATTCAAAATGTAAATATTGAATCTTTAGGCAGTATTGATGGTATATTTCATTTAGCATCTCAGGTATCTGTTAAGGTATCTGTGAATGATTTTTATGAAAGTAGTAGAAATAATATTGATAGTTCTTTAAAAGTTATTGATATTGCTAGAAAATTAAATATTCCACTTATATATGCATCATCATCTGCTATTTATGGGGATTCATCTATTTGTAATGAAGAGATGAATAATTATAATCTCTTATCCCCTTATGCTTTAGATAAATCTTTGATGGAACAATATTGTTCTATGGCAAATAAACTTTATGGTCTCTCCTCTATAGGACTTCGTTTTTTTAATGTTTATGGTTCTCGACAAGATGGATCAAATCCATACTCTGGTGTAATATCTATTTTTATTGATAAATTGATAAAAGATGAAGAGATAATAGTAAGGGGTGGGTATCAAACTAGAGATTTTGTTTACATTGATGATGTTGTAAATACACTATATACAGCTATGAAATTGGCAAAAGAAACTACCTATTGTACTAATATAAATGTGGGTACAGGAGTATCTACTAGCATTAATGAACTTGTTCAAATATTATCTGAAATAATAGGTGAAAGCCCTAAAATAAAGTATGAAAAGCTACCAATTGAAGAGATTAAAATATCAATAGGGACTTATGAAAAATTAAATAATATTTTAAACATAAATAGCAAACAATTTATAAATATTAAAGATGGTTTACACAATACAATTGAAAGTAAAAAATATAAATAATAAATCCATATAGTCTATTATCTGGTTAAATATAATAATGTTACTAAAGAAATCTATAAATATAAAATACAAATAAAAGGTATTTTTTATCACTAACTCTTTATTTGACTATGCTATAATACTTAATAATTAATTATTAGGAGAGCAGAATGATGGAATCTACAAAATTTAAAGGTACAGAAGTAACACTTGAGGGAACACAACTAGAAGTTGGGGATATGGCTCCTGTTGTTACAATAGTAGGGGCTGATTTAGAAGATATTGAAGTTGGTGGAGCAAAAGACCAAGTGCAACTTATCATCTCAGTACCTTCACTAGATACAGCAACTTGTGCAGCTGAAACAAGAAGATTTAACCAAGAGGTTGGGACACTTGATATTTGTACTACAACTGTTATATCTATGGATTTACCTTTTGCTAGTGCAAAGTTTTGTACAACTGAGGGGATAGATAATCTTGAGGTTGGAAGTGATTATGTGGAAAAAGAGTTTGGAAAGTCTTATGGTGTGTTGATGTCTGACAATAAACTTAAAGGTTTACTTGCAAGAACAGTTTTTGTAGTAGATAGAAATGGTGTTATCGTATATAAACAAGTTGTTCCAGAAGTTACAGAAGAGCCTAACTATGAAGAGGTACTAGAAGCTATTAAAGGTGCTAGATAAGTGTCGTATCAATCTTGGCATAAAGAACATGCTATAAAGCATAAAAAGCTCTTAGAGAAGCTTACAGAGCTTAGTGATGATGAAGTTATAGAGTATTTTAGTTTTGAAAATATGGTAGTCAATGAGCCAGACTTTTGTCCTTTGTACAAAGATAATAAAAAATGCCATGATATGGAAGATCTTAATTGTTATCTCTGTGCTTGTCCAAACTTTAGAGTAGGGGAAAACAAAAGTACTTGTGCTATAAACAGTAAAGATGGTGGTTCTATAAAATCATCAAATGGATTTGTACACCAAGACTGTTCAAAATGTACAGTTCCTCATAAAGTAGAATATATAAAGAAACATTTTAGTCGAGATTGGCTTAAAATTATGGCTAAAAACTTTTAGTTATAATTTTATTTTATTTACAGTTATTATTAAATAGCAAAGGGTGGTCATGATTCAATTTTTGGAACTTTTTTTACAACAATCTATAACTTTTTTTGCTATTTTAGACCCCATTGGGGCTAGTGCTATTATGTTATCTGTTTTACATTCATCTGTTACAACCCAAGAGGTTAAAGAAATTGCATATAAAGTAACTATAACTATTGTGATTGCTTTTTTTGTTGTGTTAATTGGTGGTAACTTTATCTTACAAATGTTTGGAATTGATTCTAACTCTATAAAAGTGATGGGTGGAATTGTCCTTATTTTAATGGCACTTAGTATGTTAAGAGGTGCTGCTGAATCTAAAAAGCTTACAAAAGAAGAGGGCGAAGAGGTAAAAGTACAAGAAGATTTATCTATTATACCTATTGCGATTCCTATTACTTTTGGACCTGGGATTTTTAGTACAATTATCATTTTAAAAGAGATAAGCCAGGGGTATTTAGATATCCTTGCAATTGTTTTTGCTTTTTTTATTAATGCATTTCTTGTGTATATAATTTTTAGAAATTCAATATATATCAAAACATATTTAGGTTTAACAGGTCAAAATATTATTACTAAACTTATGGGGTTAATTGTTGGTGCTATTGCAGTACAGTTTATAGTAAGTGGAGTTATTGAACTCTCAAAAATATATTTAAAATAAGATAGTAAGTACTAACTTACTATCCATTTATTTTCAACTATAAGTTCATCTTTACAATAAATTTTTCCTACAAAAATATCTCCAATATTATAAGTTCCTACACCTTTAGGAGTTCCAGACATAATAATATCTCCATCTTCAAAGCTCATAAATGTTTGAATCTCTTCTAACATTTGAGTTGGTTTATATATCATTAAGTCATAAGTTGCATACTGTATAAGCTTTTCATTTATATAAAGCTCAAGTTTTAAGTCGGTTAATTTTCCATCAAACTTTACAAATTCGCTAAAAACGGCACTTCCATCAAAAGCTTTTGCTCTCTCCCAAGGCCAACCTTTCTCTTTGATTTTATTTTGTATATTTGCTTTTGTTAAATCTAGCCCAAACCCAATACCTGTTATCTTTTTATCAACAATGAGAAAACAAATCTCACCCTCAAATCGTGTATCAGGAGTGAAATATTGCAAACTATTTGTAATAGCAGAATTTGGTTTATTGAATACTACCATTGTATCAGGTGTTTCGTTGTTAAGTTCTTTTATATGCTCTACATAATTTCGCCCTATGCAGATAACTTTTGATGGTTTTATTTGTTTATTTTTATATATGATAGTATTCATTTTTCCTCTTTTAGCTTGTGTGATAATTAATGTTATATTATACTTAATGTTTATTATAGAACATAGTAGATTCAAATTATTTATATTTTCTAATATATGGAAAGTGTAAGAAAAAGTAACACTCTCATAAAGTTATAAAAGTAGGGCTTTCCTACCTTTTTATAAATTATCTCTTTTTACTTTTGTTGCAATAATTCTCTTAACTGTAACTCATCATCAGTTGAAGTAAAGTTTGTATCATCGCTTTTCTCTTTTATTTTTGTAAGTTCTTTCTCAAGATTTTGTACTATTGATTTAAGTATTTTCATATCTACTGATAAACCTTCTGTTTCTTTATTGTCACTTGCCGAACTTAAATCGCCCTCACTATTTTCTTCACTTTGTATCCCCATTCTGTCTTGTAGTTTAGCTATATCATTTTTAAGTTTTTGTATCATCTCTTTGATAGTATCTTCTGAGATATCTTGCTCTTTTGAGTCCTCTATAAGTTTATTGATATCAGCTATTAACTTCTCTATCGATTCTATTTCAGATACAGTGAGACCAGTTCTAAGTATCGACATCAAATCTTCTATTAAATCTTCTCTTATATTCACATAATACTCCTCATCACTCATCACACCTGACATATCTTCTCCTGATAATTTATCAAAAGTGTTTAATAAACCTGTATAAAGATTGATAGCATTTTTGTAAAACTCCATCTCTTTTACTTTTGTAGTTGTTTCAAGTTTCTCTTCTAAATTATATATAATATCTCGTAAAACGATATCTGGGTCTTGTGTATCATAGTCTATATGATTTGGTTCATCGTAAGGAAAATTCCAAGTCCCTGTCACCATAGCCATAAAGTCACGAACCTCTTCATCGCTTTCAAAGTTTTTTGCCATCTCCAAAACAGATTTATTAAATGTTTTATTATCACTAATAAGTGGAATTTGAAATAATTTCTCAACTTTAAAATCCGTATGTAAAACAGCTATCTCTTTATAGCTATCAAACTTTTCTGTTGCTGTAAATTGTTTCAAAGTTTCCATCTGTTCATATGATAGATCTTTCACCTCGTCATAGCTAATATGCCTATCATCTATGATTGATTTGAAAAGCTCTTTATCTTCATCACTTAGGTTTTTTATATCTAGTTTTTCAAGTATCTCTTCATATCTTTCATCAGTAAAAGAGTCTTTGTATTCTTGTCTCATCTGCTCTATTACCTCAGGAGGTATTGGTCCATCAATTATCTTATCTTTATCAAGTTCAGATATTTTTTTATTGTAGATATCACTAAAATTTGTTTCTGATTGTTCGGTATTGCTTTTTATACCTGATGGTGTATTTACCATTTGTGTTGTATTATTTACTTGCATTATTATTTTCCTTATAAGTATCTATTAAAATATTTAGTCCCTCTTCTATATAAGTCAGATCATCTGTTGTAAATTTTTGATTTATTTCGTTTTGTCGTAACAGTTTATCAAACATTTCACTCATTTTTTCTTGGCTTCCATATCTATCATTCCAATATTCATTCATTCGTCTAGCTACCTCTTGGGGTCCTATCTCTTCATCTCTTGGAAGTATTTTGGCAAGTTCATCTACATGGATAGAAAATACTTCACTTGAGCTTATGGTTTTTACCACACCTTTTATCTGCTGGGTAGTCATATTTTCAAAAGAGTCTTCAAGTGCTTTTTTATATTCAGGATTATAAGTTATAAAGCTCAAACTATAAATTGTTTCACCAAACTTTTCCTCTAAAGTTGTATCGCGAATTAAACCAGCACTTTTATACGCACTAGTTCTTTCTATCGCTTCATTTTTTGAATATCCCTCTTGCATAAATTTAAATGTAAATACATCTAGGTTCTTCTTTGGATCAAGTCCATGCTCTTTCATAGCTGTATCAAATTGTTCTTGCTCCTTTTGTTTCTGAGCCTCTTCTAGTGATATAGGTTTTGTATATTTTGTCATGATACCAAGAGCTGCATTGTTTTCATCTATAGTTTTGATATAGTTTGTTTTTATATTTTCAAAAGTACTATAAAACTCTCTTGATATTTTTTCTCCATCATCTCGCTCATGTGCAATATTATTTTTAATACTTTTTTCTAAATGTTTCAAGCTCTCATCTATAAAATCAATTGCATCTTCATCTGAGTTAAATACAAATTTTTCAGTTATAGCAATACTCTCTTGAGAGTTAACTTTATCAATATTTTTACCACCAAGTAACACTGGACTATAATAGTTCATATTAGTAGATTCATTTAACACAAAAGCAAAAAGTTTTAAGTCTGATTCACTCATATTTTGTGCAGTAGAAGAGATTTTTTCATTAAAGTTATCACTATTGCTTATATGTGATAACTGTTCGAGAAGTTCTTCTTTTGATATTTGTGTTTGATTTGTTAAACTATCTGCAAAACTATTAGTTGTAGAGTGTTTATTTTGAAGTGCGTTTAAATATTGCTGAGTGATTTCAAAATTGGAGTTTATTTCCATATTTTACCCTTGTTTTTTTATTAACAAAACTATATCAAAAAGATGTCACAATTGTGTCACAGTTTTGATAATTTGTAATAATATAAAAAAGATTTAGTGGTTATTGAAGTATATATTCTACATTTTGTGGACTACTTCTACAGTCTAAAACTGCATAAATATATATAGTAGATTGATCATATTTATAATATATAGCATAAGGGAATCGTTATCCCTCTTTTTGTGACTCATAAAAATAGCGATATGAATTTCTGCTTCATTTGTTAATAAAATTTTCATTTTGTTGCTAATGATTGTAGCCTTTTTTTAGCATCTTCAAAGTTTGAAAATTTTAGTGTGTCATTTTCCTCTTTTGCTTCAATATCATTAAGTATATCTAAATGCCATTGTGGAGTAAATCTATCATCTTCAACATTTTGACTCATATCTTCCCAAAGTTGTTCTAAGATAATAAATTTATCAGTCATATTCATATCTTTTAAAGTTTGTGAAAGTTGCATACATATTCCTTTCTAATTTATAAGTAGAGTATATCTAATTTTTGGTTTTAAATCTAAAAGTAAAAATATTCTGTTTATCTTCTCATATGTAAAACTATATCAAAAAGATATTATAATGACAGTGTATGGTTACAATATATCTTTTATCCCTACCACTCTTTCTCTTCTTCTATCTCATCTTCCTCTTTATTAGAAGTGTCTGTAGGTTGCTTTAAATCTCCATTTTTCATATCGTTAACTTTTTGTTCTATCTCATTTAATCTCTCTTCAAAATGAAATCCAGTTGATTCCTGTGTATCACTATCATTATTTTCTTGTTCTGTAGTTTCACCTTCCATCTCTACTATTGATACACCATATATTCTTTTTTCTAATGCTAAAATGGCATCTTCTATATCTTTTATCTGTTTATCTATATCTTCATCTGAACTTACACTATCTTCATCTTTCTCTTTAAGAAGTTTACGAATCTCTGCAAGTAATTGTTCTATATATTCAAGCTCAGATTCTGTAAAGCCTGTTTTTATTACAGAGATTAAATCATCAACTAATGCTCTTAGTTTTTCAAATGGGTCTGTGTTATCATATAAACTTTCCCCTTGTAAAGATTTATAGTGATTCGTCAGACCCTTAAAAGTATTAATCATACTTTGATAAAACTCTTTCATCTCTTCGTCTGTTGTAGTATCTAGTTTGACTTGATAGCTAGCTAAAGTTTTGCTTAAATACTCTTTTGGAGACTCTTCTGAATAGTCAATCTCTTGAAACTCAGGATAAGCCATAAGTTTATCACTAAATTGTGTTCCTGTCATATCGTACATAAAAGTCTCAAATATCTTCTCGTCATCAATTTTTTTAGCAATATTAAAAATAGCTTTGTTAAAAGTATCATTACCACTGATTGCTGTAGTTCCTAGTAACATCCCAGCTTTTTTATCATGATCCATAAAACTTCTTTGTATGTAGTTGTTTTCTTCATCTTTATTCATTACATAATCTTTGATTTGCACTATTTGCTCGTAAGTTAGCTCTTTTATCTCATCATAAGAAACATAGTTATCTGCAATGATAGATTTAAAAAGTGCATCATCTTCTTCACTTACATCACTTTCTTCTTCCACAGGAGGTAATTGAGTATTGCTTATATTATCTACAGGTGTTGTTGTATTTGTTTTTGTATAGCTAGCTAAAACTGCCTCATCTTCTTTTATTTTGTTATAATTCTGTGTAAATAGTTCAAGAAAATTTCCAATAGTACTTTTAAACTCAGCACTTGAACTACTACTATTTTTTGGATTTAACCAAGTTTCAATATTCTGAACTATATCTTCATAAGTATAGTTTTGATATGTATCGACAATCTCACCATCTACAAATTGAATAGTCTGTGGCATCAATGCAAGAGAAGCCATCATTACATCGCCAAATTCCATAGAGTTAAAAGTTTCAACAAGAGCTCGTTTTGTATCATTATCTAAAGATTGAGGTATCAAAGATTTTGTTTGAGCTTCTCCATTTTCTATGAAACCATCATTATTAAAATCATATTTTTCATAATGGTGTAGAAGAAGATTGTATGCACCCTCATCGCTTAAAGAATCCACATCTATATCATTTACAAGTCTTGTATAGTTTTGTAAAGTTGAAAGTTCCTCTTTAGAAAGGGAATTTAAAAACTCTTTTGCATTTGTTATGGTTACTTTTTCCTCTTGTGCTTGGGCATATATCTCTTCAAAACTATCTTTAAATGGTGCTCTTACTTCATAAAAGCTATCAGCCATTTTAAAATTTTTCATAATTGACACATGTTCTGAATAATTCGTGTTTGTAGTCATAAGTAAGCTCCCTTAGGTTTGTATAGTAAAATCATATCAAAAAGATGTCACAACTGCGTCACAAAATTAAAGTTATGTCACAAAAGTTTACAACCACTTAAAGGGATAGTCTCTATAAGCTTATATTCTAGTTTACTTCTAAGACGATATATTAAAGTTCTTAAAGTACTATTTGAAACGGTAGAGTCTTCCCAAATATGATACTCTATAGTTTCAAATGCTACAGTTTTGCCTTTATTTTTATATAAAATGTCTAAAAGTTCACTCTCTTTTTGAGTTAATTTTATCTCAATCTCTTTAAAATACAATTTTTTATTTTCTTCATTATAAAAGTAGTTATAACCCAGATATTTATATATATTTGGTGTATTTTGAATAGAAGGCTGTTTTGATTTATATAAGGCTAAAAGAATAGTTGATTTTAATTCATTAGTTTTAAATGGTTTAAGTAGATATCCAATAGGGTTTGTTTGGATAGCTCTATTTATAGTTTCATCATCGCTAAATGCAGTTAGATAAATGACTGGAATATTTTGAACTTTTTGTATATCTTTAACTATAGTTATACCATCTGTACTATTTTCTAAATTGATATCAGTTAAAATAATATCAGGTTTATTTTCTTTAATAGATTCTAATGCTTCTGTATGGTTTGTAGCGATTGTTGTTACTTCATAACCTAGATTTTCTAAAGCACTTTTAATATCAAGTGCTACAATTATCTCATCTTCAATGATTAGAATTTTTGTTTTCATTTATAACTCCATGTGATTACTACTTTTACACCCTTAGTAGTCTCTTTTTGGATTGTCCCTTTGAGTTGTTTTGTTGCTAGTGTGTCTATAAGTGTTGAACCTAGATTTGCTTTAGTATTAGTGGTATCATACCCTTTCCCATCATCTACTACACTTAAGATATAGTTATCAGATTGTTTTAGTAGTTTTATCTCTATATTCCCACTATCTTGCTTAAAAGCGTATTTTAATGAGTTAGTTACAAGTTCATTTACTATAAGTCCACAATAGATTGCATCTTGAGTTTTTATAGTGGTTTGTATATCAAAGTTTATCTTGATATTTTCATTTTCAAAACCACTTTTAAGTTCATCTATAAGGTTTTGGAAATATATATTTGCATTGATGGTATAAAGGTGATTTGGCTTATAGAGTAGCTCATGCAATTTACTCATAGCATTAATTCTATTGTGTGTGGTTTGAAATATTTTTTTGGTATCTTTATTTTCTATCTCATTTGTTTGAAGACGAATAAGAGAGATGATAGTTTGCATATTGTTTTTAACCCTATGGTTGAGTTCTTTTAGAAGTAAATTTTTCTCTTCAAGGGTTTGTGTTAACTCTTTTGTTTTTTCTTTGACTTGATATTCTAATCTTTGTTTTTCTAGCTGTTGATTTAAAATAAGTTCCATATTTGCTTCGTTTTTTTTCTCTTCTAATTGTTTTATTTTATCTGCAAGTGCCACAGAAAATACTAATGCCTCAAAAACTAATGCCACCTCTACAAAATATCTAAAATCATCAAATATATCAATAAATCCAATACTAGAAAAATACATAAATAAAGAAGCAATAGCAAACATCAACCAACCAAAAAGTACAAAATAAGCTTGTCTATTTCTTTTTATACTAGCATATAGGGTTAACATGATTAAAAAAACTAACAAAATTATGGAAAAAATATTTCTATAGGGTGAAAATTTATCTGTTATAAAAAAGATAGAGAGTAAAAAAGGTAACGCTATAAGATAGATATTTAAGATTTTGTTATACATTGGGTACTGTTTTGTTTTGATAAAAGACTTTACTAGTAATGCAAAAGCAACTAATGGAAAAGCCACTACTAAAGATGCCATAGAGATTAAAAATATAGAGATGTTTTGGCTAAATAAGTATATATTTCCAAACCCTGTATAAACTAACTGATGTAAAATTGCCCCAAACATATAAGTGACATAATACAAATAGCTTTTATCTTTTGTAAAAAAATATATACAAAGATTGTAAAATGCAAGTATCAACATAGAGCTAAAAAACATAGCAAGTATCATATTGTGATTTTGTGACTCTTTTTGAAACAACTCTTTGTCCCAAAGGTTGAGTTTCACTATCAACGATGTGATATGTGAAGATGCTTTTATATAGTATGTTTTTGTTTGATTTGGTTGAAGTGTTGTCTTAAAAATAGGATTTACACTTTCCCTTTGGAAGTTTAATTGAAAAAGTCCATCTTTAAATATGGTATTTTCATTATAAAATTCGATATGAGTTGTGAGGGGATTATTGTACTCAATAGTTTTAGATATAGTTGTATCACTATTGTTTTTGAGTGTAAATTTTATCCATACTGTAAACTTAGGAGAGTATCCATAGCTTAAGCTTTTTAAATCATTTTTTACAAAAGTTTGTTTTTGTATCTCATTAAATGGGAGTTTTTGAGTATGGTCGATAAAGATTTTACTCTTACTTAAAATCTCTTTGTAAAAGGTGCTATTATCTATACTAATTGTCTCATTTGAAAATAATAAACTAGTAAAGAAAAAGAGTACAAAAATAGGCTTCATAAAGTTCATAAGATATTTTACCAAAAACTTGTCACATCTGCGTCACAGTTTTAAGAAGTTTTAAAATTCAGTATAAGCAGATATAAACAATATAAATATATAATATCAAATTAAATTTGAGTAAAGGGATATGATGTTTAATACATATTGGACTTTGGGTGATGAAGGTTACTACAGAGTTAATGATGGAAAACTATTGTATGCACCAGCGAATAATATTGATTACTCTGTTGATGAGGATTTGGAGATGGAAGTAGATATTGTAACACCAAGTCAATTAGAAGAGATAAATAGAATACTAGGAACTCATTATACTATAGATGAGATCAACTCTTTGTAATTCAACTTTTTTTAGTTAGAATATCTTAATCAAAATAGGAAAAAACTCAATGAAAAACAAAATATCTAATTTCTTTACAACCTCACTGCAAGGTTTCTTTTGGCTTATACCTGTAATCGCAATTGTGGTAGTGTTTATAATAGTTTTTGATAAACTATCTCAAATTAATAGTTCCATAGCAAGTTTTTTAGGTATGAATGCAGATAAAAGTAGTGTTTTATTTGTACTTGTTGCATTTATTGGCGTTATTGTTTTATGTTATGTTGCTGGAAAGATATTGAATACCTTTTTAGGGGAGTGGGTTAATACACTTATACATAAAATACCATTTTATAAAAATATAGCAGAGTTTTTTGATCTTTTTAATTCAGCAAAATCAGGGGAACAAGATGTACTTGTAGTTGCTGTAAAAGGGTTTGGAACAAATAGCTACAACATAGGACTAATGTACAATACAAATGAATCAATCATAAAAGGACACTATTCAGTAGTATTAAGTCATATGCCACTACAAGGGGGATTTATCTTTGAAGTAAGTGGAGATGAAATATATGTGATAAAAGAGGCTCAGTTTAATAATAACTTAGAATATCTACTCACATCAGCTAGTCGTTCTATGGCAGATATTTTAAAAGTAGAACCAAGAGAGATAGAGTCTTTTAGTACACTTTTAGAGTATAAAAAGCTATGAGGATTTATAAAGAAGTGCTTTAACTCTTATTGTTCCCTTTATATGTTTTTTATTGAGATAGTATTATAATCTTTTTCTACAAAAAACTCTTAAAAGGAAATCAATGAAAAAAATCACACAAATTTTTGTAATACTAGGGATTATATCTTTATTAATCTCACCTACATTTGCAGCAAAGAAAGTCAAATGGAAACTTGCAATGACATGGCCAAGTACTTTAACACCACTTTCTACACCACCACAAAAATTAGCACAACTAGTTAAAGAGATGAGTGGTGGAAAGTTTATCATACAAGTACATGGAAAAGAGAAACATAAAGCGGCTCTAGGTATTTTAGATATGGTAAAAAACAAGCAATATGAGATGGGACATACATCTTCATACTACTACAAGGGTAAAAGTATGAGTACAGCACTTCTTACAACTACACCTTTTGGTATGAATAGTATGGAGCAATACTCTTGGTACTACTATGGTGGTGGTGAAGCTTTGACAAAAAAAATATATGACCCTTTTAAAATAGATTGTTATCCAGGTGGAACAACTGGAGTACAGATGGGTGGATGGTTTAGAAAAGAGATAAAATCACTTGAAGACCTTAAAGGTTTAAAAATGAGAATCCCAGGTATGGCAGGGGAAGTTTTTGCTAAGCTTGGCGTAAATGTGACAAATATCCCAGCAGGTGAACTCTATACAGCACTAGATCGTGGAACTATTGATGCCTTAGAATGGGTAGGACCTGGTATGGATATTAAAATGGGATTTCATAAAGTAGCTCCTTACTATTATACAGGGTGGCATGAACCAGCTTCTGAGATGCATTTTTTTGTAAACAAAAGAGCGTTCAAAAAACTACCTGATGAGTATAAAACTATGTTAAAAACAGCAATAAGAGCCGTAGCAGCTGATATGGGTTATGATAATTTTGATATGAATGTAAAAGCATGGGATAAGATGAAAAAAGAGTATCCAGATATTAAAGTTAAAACATTTCCAAAAGAGGTTTTAAAAGCTATGAAAAAATCAACAGATGAGGTTATGGATAGTTATGCTAAAAAAGATAAGTTATTTGATGAGGTGTACACTTCACAAATAAATTATATGAAAAAAGCTAGAGAGTGGACAAAAATATCAGAATATGATTATATAGAAACTTCAGAGCAGGTGAAATAAAATTGCATCACGATAAACCAAATATAGCTAGATTAAAAAGAGTTGAAAGTTTTTTCAACTCTTTTATAGATATTATTGGAAGGGTAATAGCTTTATTATTACTTCTTATGATATTTAATGTTTTGTTCGATGTATTTATGAGATATACTTTTCATAATTCAACTGTTGGGATGCAAGAGTTAGAGTGGCATCTTTTCTCTATAGTGATCCTTTTTGGGATAGGGTATGCCCTAAAAGAAGAGGCGCATGTTAGAGTTGACTTTTTATATGATAACTTTTCTAAAAAAACAAAAGCGTATATAAATATTACTGGTACACTTCTATTTTTAATCCCTTTATCTTTACTTATTATATTGGGTTCTTATGAATATGTAATGGATTCTTATAGTATAAATGAGATTAGTCCAGACCCAGGTGGATTAACCCATAGATGGATAATAAAAGCTATGATACCTTTGGGATTTATCTTTTTAGTTTTTAGTGGAGTTGTTTATATCCTAAAAAATATAATTATTTTAAAAGAGCTTAAAAAATGATTGGTGTATATATGTTTTTTACAGCACTGCTACTTTTAGCAGTGGGTTATCCAGTTGCATTTAGCTTTGGTGCTATATCTATTATTTTTGGCTTTATAGCAGCTTTTTTTGAAGTTTTTCCAGATGGTGGAACTTTTTTAGAGGTGGGAGAAGAGTTTTTCTCTATGTTCTCTATGATGCCTTTTAGAATATTTTCAACAATGACAAATAAACTTCTAATGGCGATACCATTATTTGTTTTTATGGGTATAATTTTGGAAAAGTCTGGACTTGCTGCAAGACTTTTAGAATCTATGGGGACATTGTTTGGTAAAGTGCGTGGTGGATTGGCTATTAGTACTATACTTGTGGGTTCACTACTTGCTGCATCAACAGGTGTTGTTGGAGCTTCAGTTGTAGCTATGGGAGTTATTAGTTTACCTGTGATGCTTAAATACGGGTATTGCAAAAAGCTTTCAACTGGAACTATTTGTGCAGCTGGTACTTTGGGACAGATTATTCCACCATCTATTATTCTTATTATTTTAAGTGATGTATTTGGTCAAGCAGCTGGAGATATGTTTAAAGCGGCTATTATCCCTAGTGCTATTTTGGTTGGGTCTTATATTTTATATATTTTGATTATTACAAATATCAAAAAAGATTTAGCTCCTATCATAGAAGCTCCCATCTCAGATCATGCTATAAGAGATGCTATTTTTGCTATCATCCCACCTTTACTTCTTGTATTAGTAGTATTGGGTTCTATTTTTGCAGGTATTGCAACACCTACAGAATCTGCATCAGTAGGTTCTGTTGGGGCTATATTATTAGCTGTTATCTATAGAACCTTTAGTTGGAGACTTCTTGAAGATGCAGCACTTGAAACTGTAAAAGTAACAGCGATGGTTATAGCAATTCTTGTAGGTGCAACTGCATTTTCTATGGTGTTTGTTTATACAGGTGCTGATGCTATAGTAGAGGAGTTTATGTTAAGTCTACCTGGAGAGAAATGGGGATTTTTGATTTTATCTATGGTTGTTATTATGTTTCTTGGATTTTTTATAGATTTTTTTGAGATATCATATATTATAGTACCTATTTTAATACCTATAGCTGATACAATTGGTATTGACCCTATTTGGTTTGCAATACTTATCGCTATGAACCTTCAAACATCTTTTTTAACGCCACCTTTTGGATTTAGTTTATTTTACCTAAAAGGTGTAGCTAAAAAAGTGAAAACAGTTGAGATTTATAAAGGGGTTATCCCTTTTATTTTGATACAAATTGCTGTATTGATCACTATTATAATCTTTCCAGAAGTTTACGGTTTTGGTTAAAACCTATAGCTTTTTAGTACTTTGTGTACTTTTTTGGTCTGGTAACTTTGTATTAGGAAGATTTGTCAAAGATGATATAGAGCCTTTAGAATTGGCTTTTTTTAGATGGCTTTTTGTTTTGATTATAGTTTCTCCTATTTTATTAAAAAACTATTTGAAAATATATACAGTTGTGAAACAAAATTTTTGGATAGTTTTTCTTTTATCTATTTTGGGAATTAGTAGTTTTAATACCTTGCTGTATATTGGATTATCTATGACAACATCTACAAATGCTTTGATCATCAACTCTAGTATCCCTATTTTGATATTAGTTTTATCCTTTTTTATACTCAATCAAAATATCACCATAAGTCAAACTATAGGAATCTTACTCTCAACTTTTGGGGTACTATTTTTGATTTTGCAAGGTGAATTTAAAAATATTGTATATTTAGACTTTAATGAGGGGGATATTTGGGTTATTGTTTCATCTTTAATTTGGGCTTTATATTCTGTGTTGATGAAGTTTAAACCAAAAGAGTTTAGTGATGTTGAGTTTTTTGCTGTAATTGTTTTCTTTGGTTTTATAGCCCTTTTACCTATCTATTTTTATCAAGGATATGAGTTATCACATGAGATAGAGTTATTGAGTGCAAACTATTTAGTTTTTATCTATGTGTCAGTATTTGCATCTACTTTATCGTTTTATTTTTGGCACTATGGGATAGATAAAATAGGAGCTTCAAAAACAGGACAGTTTACACATCTGATGCCACTATTTGGAGCATTTTTAGCGTATATATTTTTAGGGGAAGTTTTAGAAATTTACCATATATTGGGGATGATATTTATTTTTATAGGGATATATCTATCTTCATTTTATAAAGCGAAAACAACTAAAAAAAACTAGTTGTTTTCTATTTGTTCTAGCTTTTCTAATTTTGTAAAATAAACATGACCTAAATAGATGATATAAAATACAGAGATAAAAAAAGCTACAAATGGTATCAATGAGATAGTATATAAAAATATTGTACGAAGTCTCATACCACCCTTATCGTTATAATAAATTTGTACAAATTGTTCTTTTGAGGTGATAGTTGATCCTATATCAAAGTGAAGCATTTTGTGAAAGAAATAATAAAAAGGTAGATTGATAGCTATAATATTTACCAAAGGTATAAAATAAAAAGGGATTAATAGTATTAGTAATAATATCATCACAAGCGCTGTTTTGATAATCTTTCCAATCCCATCAATAATACTAAAATTTGACTCTATAGGAAGTGTTTCATAGTGTCTTTTATGGATAATAGCTAAAATTCTAGGGGTTAAAAAACCTATAATAATTAAAGATACAAAAATAGAGAGATACCCTATAGCAAAAAGTCCAATAGTATAGACCAAAAAGCTTACTATCCAAGATGTTACAGTATATTTTAGTAAAAAATCTAAGATACTATTTCCTGTATAACTTTCAGTTGTATGTGATTCTATAACTTCACCATTTTCCACTTGTGTTTGGTGTTGTTCTATTTGTATTTGAGCATTTTCTAAGCTATCAAGCCCAAAACTTGCTGCTGAAAAAAATACAATATACAACACTAACGCACTTCCAAGAAGTGGATAGAGTATCATTGTTAACATCTCTTTTGTGAGATAGTCCTCTACACTTTTATTAAATATTTTAAATTCGTTCATTATTTATCTCTTTTATTGATGAAATGTTACAAAGTCATCTAGAGCGATTCTAGGTGTTCTGTAGCTATTTATTATAGCTTCTTTATCTTCATACCCTAAAGCCATACCACATAAAAGTATTTTATTATTTTCAATACCTAACTCTTTTTTTACTATATCAGGATATTGTGCAAGTGCTGCTTGTGTACAAGTACCAAGACCTAGTTGCGTAGCACTTAACATAATTGATTGTAAAAACATACCATAGTCTAAATAAGAACCTTTTTCTAAAAAATCATCAATAAAAAAGTATAAAACTATAGGTGCATCAAAAGCGGTGTAGTTTTTAAGCCATTGTCTAAATTGTTGCTCTTTATCTTCTCTTGTGATATTTAAAGTTTCATACATCAAAAGACCTGTCTCTTTTCTTCTACTTTTATAAGGTTCTTCCCATTTAAGTGGGTAATAGTTATAATCCATTCTTTGGGGCTCTTTATCTTTAAAAGCATCCATCAACTTGTTTTCTATAGCTCTTTTTTTATCTCCACTGACAACTGCTACACACCAAGGTTGCATATTGACTCCAGAAGGGGAGTGTTTTGCAGTTTCAAGTATAGTTTTTATCTTTTCTAATTCAACATCTTTTTTTAAAAAAGATCGTACTGATTTTCTTTGTTTTATTGCTTCAATTGTATTCATAAGAATAATTATATCCTAAATTCATTTTCATTTCATTTATATCTTATACAATCCAATTTTTAAAAATTATAACTATAAATAACAAGGTGAAAAATGGATTTACTTTTATATATATTTACATTTATTGTTTTAGGTTTTATACTCAGTTTTACTACAACTATGAGTTTAGTACTTATTATTCCTACTCTTATAATTTTGTTTTATCTATTTTTTAAAGAGGATATAAATAAGATATGTTTTCAAAAGGATATAGATGAACAACAAACCGAAATATAATTTATTTAAAAATACACAATATGCATTATCTGGATTAAAACATATTTTAAAAACAGAGAACTCTTTTAAGTTAGAGTTATTTTTGGGTATATTTATATTTAGTGCTATTTATCTCGTGAATATAGCCTTAATGTACAAACTCATTTTAGTTGTTACTGCTTGTTTGATTTTGATTGTAGAGTTACTTAATAGTGCTATAGAAAATGTAGTTGATTTGGTTACAAAAGATATTCATCCTTTAGCAAAAACTGCAAAAGATATTGGTTCTACTGCAGTTATGTTTAGTATAATGCTTCATATTTTATGTTGGATTCTTATTTTAATATAAGTGTTAATATTTTTTTGTTAGTATAAGTAATTATTATATTAAAGGAATTTTATGAAAAAGCTATTTTTAGGAATTTCACTTATTTTGCCATTTTTGCACTTGAGTGCCAATGAAGATGCAGCTATTGCAAACTATAAAAAAACTTGTAAAAAATGTCATGGTAGTGCATATTATGTAGCAAAAGAAAGAACAAGTGATGAGTGGACAGAACTTTTTGAAAATAGTGGGAAAAGACTTTATTCTGCACATTTAAAGGATAAAAAAGCTATTAAAAAACTAAAATCAAATTATTATTTAAAAAGGAGAGATGATCTTCAAAAATTTTTAGTTGATAACGCGAGAGATAGTGGTACAGTTCCACCATGTAATAGTACAACATGTGGCTTTTATGTTAAAGTTCCTAAGAAATCAAAAACACCAACTCCAGGACTTTTAAAGTAGTCAAATTTTCAATAAATTAGCACTTGCATTACAAAAGTGCTAATTATTCTTAAAACTTTAGCTTTCTTTTATAAAGTTATGTTAATATTTCATTTCAAAAAGAAAATATTACAATTAATAATTAGGAGAATAAAATATGGCTAAACATGAATTTCAAACAGAAGTAGGGCAGTTATTACAACTTATGACTCACTCTTTATACTCAAATAAAGAGATTTTTATAAGAGAATTAGTATCAAATGCAAGTGATGCTATTGATAAACTAAACTATGTAAGACTTACAGAAGATAATTTAAAAGAAAAATATGCTGATTTTAAAGGTCAGATTAATATAAAAATAGATGAAGAAGACAATTCAATTACTATTGCTGATAACGGTTTAGGTATGAATGAAGAGGATTTAATAGCATCTATTGGTACTATTGCAAAATCTGGTACAAAATCATTTGTTGAAGCTCTTAGTGGTGATGCAAAAAAAGATAGCAACTTAATCGGTCAATTTGGTGTTGGTTTTTACTCTGTATTTATGGTGGCGGAAAAAGTTGATGTTATCTCTAAAAAAGCAGGAGAAGAACAAGCTTACAAATGGACAAGTGATGGAACTGGAAGTTTTGATTTAAATCCTTGTGTGAAAGATGAATCAGGTACAGTTATTTATATCAAACTAAAAGAGGAAGAAAAAAGTGACTATACTTCAAAACATAGAGTTGAATCAATAGTTAAAAAATACTCAAACCATATTGCTTACCCAATTTTCTTAAACTATAGTGAAGAGGTAACAGAAGAGTTAAGTGAAGAAGATGAAAAAGCAGGTAAAGAGGCTAAAAAATCTATTGAGAAAAAAAGAGAACAAATCAATGAAGCTACAGCACTTTGGACACAACCAAAAGCAAAATTAAAAGCTGAAGATTATAATGAATTTTATAAAACAATTTCTCACGATAGTGAAGACCCTATAGCTTGTGTACATACTAAAGCAGAAGGTGTTAGTGAATATACAACATTATTTTATATCCCTAAAAAAGCTCCAATGGATATGTATAGAGTAGATTTCCAACCAGGGGTTAAACTGTATGTAAAAAGAGTATTTATAACAGATGATGAAAAAGAATTATTACCTACATATTTAAGATTTGTTAGAGGTATTATTGATAGTGAAGATTTACCATTAAATGTAAGTAGAGAACTACTACAAGAAAATAGAGTTATGGCAAATATTAAACAATCTTCAGTGAAAAAAATATTATCAGAGATTAAAAAACTAGCTAAAGATGAAGAAAAATACAAAGAATTTATAGCTGAATATAATAGACCTTTAAAAGAAGGTGTTTACCAAGACCACACAAACAAAGATACAATATTAGAGCTTATTAGATACAAGTCAACAAATGATGCAGAAGCTATGACTAGTTTATCTGCATACAAAGATAGAGCAGATAGTGAACAAAAAGCTATTTATTATATTGTTGGTGAAAATGAAAAAGTTCTTAGAAACTCACCTCTTTTAGAAGCATACAAGAAAAATAATATAGAAGTTTTAATTCTTGATGATAAAGAGATAGATGAGATTATCACTCCATCAATTGGTGCATACCAAGAGTGGGATTTAAAAGATATTACATCGTGTGAAGCACCAAAAGCGGAGCAAACAGAAGAAGAGAAAAAAGAGGTTGAGGAAAAATTTAAATCAATCGTTGAAAAAATCAAAGGAGTATTAGGAGAATCAGTCAAAGAGGTGAAAACTACAAATAGACTTTCAGATTCACCATCTTGTGTTGTAAATGACCCTAACGATCCAATGGCTTCAATGGCTCATATGTTTAGACAAATGGGACAAGAGATGCCAGAGTCAGCACCAATTTTAGAAATCAATCCAGATCATGCAATAGTTCAATCACTAAATGGTTGTGCAGATGACGCTATGATTGAAGATGTTTCTTGGTTATTATTAGATCAAGCAAAAATGTCTGAAGGTATGGAGATTAAAGATTCTGTATCATTTACACAAAGATTAAATAGAGTTATGGCTAAAGCATTTTAATAAAAATTTAATCAGTCTTATAAAGGGTTTCTAATATTTTTTAGAAACCCTTTTTTTATGGGAAAAAGAATATCATAAAACAAAAAAGGATTTTTTATGAAATATTTACTAGCGTTGCCTTTGTTATTTATACTTAGTGGTTGTGTTCAGCCTTATTTAGTTCATAGTGACAATAAGTTAACAATTAACAATAACAATCAATCATTTCAAATAGACCTTTTAAATGAAAAAAAACATAAATCAAACCATGCTGTTTCAAAAGGTTTTGTTTTAGATGAAAAAACATTTCATTTAGAATATATTCAACTCAATTCACAATATACTTGGGTAGGATTAGCAGATGGATTGTATCAAGATTTTTTAAATGAGAAAATAAAAAATTTAAAATTGGTATCTCATAACAAAGTTGATAGGGCAGATATATTTTATTATACAAATGAGGATAAATATTTTTATCTACTAACTTTGTATGATGGGAGTAGTAACACTTTTATTTTAGACTATACAGGGGATATTGTTTCTAAGGTTTCAGGGAGTGAAAAATACATTTCAAAAGAGAAACAATTTGAAACAAGATTTACAAAAAGTATACTAGATAACAATATATATGCTCATTATTTTGAAAAAAAGAATAGTGAAGAAGATATTGTAATACCATAATAGGAGAAGGGTTGAAAAAAGTAGAAATAGAAAAACCAGAAGAGTATCTAGCTTTAGTAGCTAAAAAAGCAAAAGAGTATTTATATCATGACCATCCAACTGAAGGGATTGATTTTTTTTGTGATGATGAGTTGGAAAATATAGGATGGAATGCTAGTGTGTTTGATTTTCTCACATATAGAGAACTTGCAGAATTTATAGAAGAAAATTGTGAAGGTACACTTACTTTCAATGATCATCCAATGGGGTTTAATGGTTTTGTTGAAGTTGATGATATAAAAGATGTAAGGGAAAAAGTAAAACAGTTTGTTACTGAAAAAATTAAAAGTAATAAACTAGATGAGTATGATGACGACCAAAAAGAGTCATTGGCTTTTTTTGAGATAACTATTTAAAAAAAGAAAAAGGATAAAGTTTGAAATCAGGAAAAAAACATTCAGATGAAGAAAAAAGTTCTATTTTTGATAAAATAATTGATCCAAAAGATAAAGATAGAGGTTTAAAAATATTTGCAATAAGTTCAGCTATTGTTATAGTATTAATTGTATTGATATCTTTATTATTTGGGAATGGTGGTTTTTCTAATGATTTTGGGAATATAGTAAATACCTACAAAGAGTAAACAATCTAGCGTAAGGTTATGTGTGTTAGAATGTACCTCATATTTATTAAAGAGATGGGGAGATAGAAGATGAAACAGTATGGTATGATACTATTGATATGTGTAACATTATTTGCAAATACAACTGATGAAAATGTTGCTTCAGATATAAATAATATAAAAAAACCTCTTTATACCCCTTTTGTAGAGAATTATATTTTGCAAGAGATAAAACAATTACGAGATGAAAATCGTGATTTAAAGGTGGATCTTCATAAAACACTAGCAAAAAAAGAGGTTGAGATCTCAAGTAATGCTATTAATTATGCTACTGCTACTGTTAATAATATGTTTTATATTTTAGCTGCTGCTACTTCTTTGTTGGTAATCGTTGGTTGGACATCGATAAAAGATATGAATAGCAAAATAGAAAGTATCATTGATAGTAAAGTTTCTTCCGTGATAAATGAATATGAGTTGCGGATGCATACTATTGAAAAAGACTTAGAAAAAAGGTCAAAGCAGGTATTTCAAAATCAAAAAGATATTGAAGAGACCAATACTATCCACTCACTATGGATGAGAGCTTCTCAAGAAACTACCCTTAATGGGAAAATAGAGATATATGATGAGATTTTAAGAATTAGAACTGATGATATAGAAGCAATAGTTTATAAAGCGGATGCTGTTTTAGATTTAGGGGAAGCTCATTGGGCATTAAATTTAACAAACCAAGCTTTAGAGATAGAAGACTCTTATGCGTCTGCTTTTTATCAAAGAGCTAAGGTATACAGTGTATTGGGATTTATAGATAATGCTATAGAAGATTTAGAAAAAGCAATAAATTTAAATGAACAATATATTTTTGAAGTTAAAAATGAAGCAGAATTTGAAGAGCTTTTAACACATAAAAAAGTAGAAGAACTTTTACAAAATTTAGAGATAGAAAAAGGGCATGTAGTACTAAATACTTAACTTTTATTAGTTAAGTAATGATAAAAATAGAGGATTTAAAAATCCTCTATTTTTATAGTTGTTTCCTCTTTAGTATTTAAGTTTTTTACCCAAACAGTTCCATTGGATAATTCACTCTCACCTATTAGGGCAACTGTTGTAGCACCTTGTTTTTGAGCATTATTAAGATGTTTTGAAAAAGCTCTACTTTTATAATCTGTAATCACTTTCCCCTCTAATCTTTTTTTGTTTACTAAAGAAAATACACTGTTCAGAGCCTCTTCACTCATGGCACCTATATAGAGAACTTCCTCTTTTGATTGTTCCATAACGATAAGTTCAAGAAGTCGTTGAACCCCAATAGCAAAACCAATAGCAGGGGTAGGTTTTCCACCTAAAAACTCCACAAGTCTATCGTATCTTCCACCACCAGCTATGGCACTTTGAGCTCCAATATTATCACTTACAAACTCAAATGCAGTTTGTGTATAATAATCAAGTCCCCTTACAAGATTTGAATCTACTTCATAAGATATGCCATTGTTGTCTAAAATATTTTTTAGTTTTTCAAAGTCACTATTACAATCTTCACAAAGGTTATCTGTGATTTTTGGAGCATCTTTTAGTTGATTTTGACACGATTCATTTTTACAATCAAGTACTCGTATGGGATTTGTTTCAATTCTTCTATTACAATCTTCACAAAGTGTTAACTCTTTGAGGTGTGATACTAGCTTCTCTTTGTATTGTGGCATACAGTTTTTATCACCTAATGAGTTTAGTTGTAGTTTATATCCAATTTGAAAAAATGATAAAATCTCATTTATCATCAAAATAATAGTAGCATCTTCATAAACACTAGCTTCCCCAAATGATTCACAACCAAATTGGTGAAACTCTCTTAATCGCCCTTTTTGAGGTCTCTCATATCGAAACATTGGTCCAGCATAAAAAACTCTATGAACTCCACCAGCTCTATCTTTTTTGTTTTGAACAAACCATCTTACAACCCCAGCAGTTCCTTCAGGGCGAAGACAAACATCATTGTCACCTTTATCGATAAACTGATACATCTCTTTACTTACGATGTCAGAACTCTCTCCAACACTTCTTTTAAATAAAGCTGTTTCTTCTAAAATTGGTGTTTCTATATAACTATATCCATATTTTTTAGCAATTCTTGAACAGTTTTCAATAAAGTATGTAAACAGTTCACTCTCATTGTCTATAATATCTTTCATACCTCTTAGGCTTTGAATATTTGCCATTAACTCTTTTCCTTGTCTTGTTTATAGTGTTTCAATATATTTTATTAAATTATTATTTTTAGTTTTGCAAGGGTATCACAAACTTGCTTTTAAGTTGATATAATAGTTTTTTAGTTCTGTATTTCCATACTTCATAGCACCTTTGATAATAATATCACATCTTCTAATTAGCTCATCTTTTACTTCATCTTTAAACTCTGATTTAAGATGTTTTTGAAGAGCTTTTACTCTAAAACTATCTATTAGTGGAGTTTCAAAAGAGAGTTGCCCTTTGTGCCCTGCAATTTTTGTGATAAGCTTTTCATCTACTAAACCTAACTCATATTTAGCTAAAACCCTTAACCACAAATCATAATCCTCACAAGCGTTTAACTCTTCATCAAATAAACCAATATCATCAAAAATAGATTTGTGACACATCACAGTTGATGCACCTACGAGTGTATTTGGAATATTTTCTTTGAAGCAATATCCACTAGGTTTGAGTTGATGTTTTTTTTGTTTGATTATTTTATCATTGAAACGCCACAGTTCATCTGTATGGGAAAAAAGTATATGAGGATTTTGTTTATGATAAGCTATTTGTTTCTCTATCTTATTTGATTCCCAAATATCATCACTATCCAAAAAACAAATCCACTCATTTTTTGCCTCTTTTATACCTTTGTTTCTAGCACTACTTACCCCTTTGTTTTCTTGAAAAATATATTTTATATCATATTGTTCTAGGAGTTTTTTTGTATTGTCTGTTGAACCATCATCAACCACAAGTATCTCATCTAGTTTGACAGTTTGATTAAGTGCTGAAAGTAGGGTACTTTGTATTAGTTTAGCACGATTATATGTTGGTATTATTAGTGATATTCTCATTAGTACATTATATACCGTACATAGATTTTTATTCGAGTAGGTTCGCTAGGTTTTGGATAATCTTTGTAGGCTAACTCAATAGTTTCTACAGTATTCTTATCAAGTGCTGTATAGTTTGAACTATCAGTAATCCGTACATTGGAGATGTCTCCATTTGGATGAAGAATAAACTCTATTACATTGGTACCACTTTGTCGTGTTTGTATGGATAAACCAGGGTATACCAAATATCGTTGCGTTATCATACCTATTCTACTTAGATTGTTTTTGAGATAGGTTTTTTGTTCTTTTGAAAGTGTAAAGTAGGTGTCACCATAAAGTTTGATATAGTTTTGTGTTACACGATCTAATTTTTTTATCTCATTTATCTCTTTATATATCTCTTGTTTTTGTTTCTCTATCTTTTTTTTCTTTTCTTTAATTCTTTTCAAATCCTCTTTTGAAACTGTAAAAAAGCTTTTTAAATTAGGTTGTTGTACTTTTGGGAGCTGAATTGCTTTTGGTTTTGAGATTTTTTTTGCAATAGGTTTTTTAATAGGTTTTAAAATCTTTTTAACTTCTTTGTTGATAATAGGTTTTTGTTTTTTTACTATTTTTTTTTGAGGTATCTTTTTTTTAAGTTTGACAAATTTAACATTTGAGAACCCTTTTTTAGGTGAAGGCTTCTTTTTTATATTTGTGGTGGGGTAGCTTAGTTTTGCATTGGCTATTTTTTTGTTGACCAAATCAAATACAATAAAATGTAAAATAAGTGATATTACAAAAGCCACTATAAGAGCGATAAAAATATTTTTTTTCATATTTGCTATTTTATTGAAAAGTAGATTAAAACACTCTATTTTAATTTTGATTTTGTAATGTTTTGATATAATCGCCTCAAATAAATATAGATAGGAAATATAATGTTCACAAAAAGTATACAAGCTTATGAAGATGCAAAAAAGGTTATCCCTGGTGGAGTTGATAGTCCAGTGCGAGCTTTTGGAGGAGTTATTGGAACACCACCTTTTATTCAAAGAGGTGAGGGGAGTTTTATGTATGATATTGATGGAAACAAATACCTAGACTTCGTACAAAGTTGGGGACCACTTATATTTGGACATTGTGATAAAGATATAGAAGATGTAGTTTTAGAGACTGTAAAAAAAGGTCTTTCATTTGGAGCACCAACCCAACTTGAAACAGAACTTTCAAATGAGATTGTTGAGATGTTTGATAATATTGATAAAGTAAGATTTGTTAGTTCAGGAACTGAAGCAGTTATGAGTGCTATTAGACTTGCTCGTGGAGTAACAGGACAAGATGATATTATTAAATTTGAGGGATGTTATCATGGACATAGTGATAGTTTACTTGTATCTGCTGGAAGTGGTATGGCAACATTTGGTGCTCCAAGTTCTCCAGGGGTTCCAGCTGATTTAACAAAACATACACTACTAGCAGAATACAATAATATCGAACAACTAGAAAAATGTTTTGAGCAGTCAAGTGATATTGCGTGTATCGTTATAGAACCAATAGCTGGAAATATGGGATTAGTTCCTGCTAGCGAAGAGTTTTTGGCAAAAGCAAGAGAACTTTGTGATGCAAATGGTGCATTACTTATCTTTGATGAAGTTATGAGTGGATTTAGAGCAAGTTTAAAAGGTTCACAAGGGATAGTTAAAACTGTGCCTGACATAGTAACATTTGGAAAAGTTATTGGTGCTGGTATGCCTGTAGGTGCTTTTGCTTCACGACAAGAGATTATGGGACAACTAAGCCCAGATGGAAAAATCTACCAAGCAGGAACATTAAGTGGAAATCCAGTTGCTATGGCAGCAGGATTAGTGAGTCTTAGAAAACTAAAAGCAGATAAAGATATATATGCAAGACTTAATGAAAAAGCGGTAAAACTAACTAATGGACTAAAAGAAGTTGCTACAAAACACAATATTCCACTTCAAGTAGATACAAGAGGAAGTATGTTTGGATTTTTCTTTTGTGAAGATACCCCTACAAATATGAAAGAGGTTGGAAAATGTGATTTTGAGAGATTTGCAAAGTTTCACAATGAGATGCTTAAACGTGGTTTTTACTTCGCTTGTAGTCAATATGAAACAGGATTTATTTGTGATAGTATGACTGATGCGGATATAGATGCTACTATTAAAGCAGCTGATGAAGTGATGGGCTTACTATAATATTAAAGAGGGTTTCTAAACCCTTTTTCATCTTCTCTTCTACCCCAAAGATAGGGCTAATATTTTTGGTCAAATTTCTTGATTACAATTCAACTACAAAATATTTTTTTTGGTAAAAAATATTTGTACATTTAAGCTTATATTAACTAAAATTCTACCGTTATCGTTAAAACTAATACAATAAATAGGTTAAGGGAAATATACCCTTTGATTAATCATAATATTTTAAGTAGGAGAAATTATAGATGAAAACCACAACATTATTTCCAAGTCGTTATGTACAAGGTGCTGATATTCTTAAAAATTTAGGTGAAGAAGTTTCAAGGTTAGCTACTCATGGTTTGCTTATATGTAGCCCATCTGCTTATAAACATCTATTGCCACAGTTTCAATTAGAGATGGAAAAAAGTATTGATGTATCAATAGAGGAGTTCCAAAGGGAGTGTTCTGATGAGGAGATTGAAAGATTGGTAACTGCAGCTAAAAAAACAGATGCAGATGTGATTATTGGTATTGGTGGTGGAAAAACTTTAGATACAGCAAAAGCAGTAGCTCATGACCTTGAAAAACCAGTTGTAGTAGTTCCAACTTTAGCCTCTACTGATGCACCTTGTAGTGCATTAGCAGTTATCTATACAAAAGAGGGAAAATTTAAAAGATATTTAATACTAGAAAAAAATCCAGATCTAGTACTTATAGATACAAAAGTTGTAGCAGAAGCACCATCTAGATTTTTAGTTTCTGGTATGGGTGATGCGATGGCTACATGGTTTGAAGCACAATCTTGTCAACAAAATTTTGCTGCTAATATGAGTGGCGATGTGGGTTCAATGACAGCATTTGCATTAGCGAATTTTTGTTATGAAACATTATTAAAATATGGGGTTGAAGCAAAGATAGCTTGTGATGCAAACTCGGTAGTTCCTGCACTTGATCATATTGTTGAAGCAAATACTTTATTAAGTGGACTTGGTTTTGAAAGTGGGGGATTAGCTTCTGCACACGCTATTCATAATGGTTTAACTGCATTAGCACCAACACATAAATATTTTCATGGTGAAAAAGTTGCGATTGGAACTTTGGCATCTTTAATTTTAACAGATAAAAGTAGTGAGATTATTGATCAAGTATTTAGCTTTTGTGAATCAATAGGTTTACCAACTACGTTAGCTGATATTGGGCTTACAGATGTGAGTGATGAAGAGTTACTTCAAGCAGCAATACTCACTTGTACCGAAGGAGAAACTATCCATAATGAACCTATGAAAGTAACACCTATAAATGTAGTACATGCTTTAAAAACGATGGATTCTATTGGAAAAAGTAGAAAAGCATAATATTTAAAAGTGAATCAAAAGATTCACTTCTTATTTGACTTTATATCCTAAAATTCTATTATCAAAGAATGTTGGGATATACAATATTTTAGTTTCCCTATCGTACCAAATATCTGCAGCATTGATTTTATCTGCACTTCCATCTATGATTTGTTCAGTCTCTGTTTTACTTGAGATAAAAACTCTTCCAGCCCAATCTGAAGTGATATAGCTATTGTCATTAAAAGTTAGAATACCATCTATACCATTTACACCAATATTGTCTTTAAAAGTTGATATTTTTTTGTTTTGTTGATTTACACTAAAGATAGTTCCCTCTTTTGTTCCTATGATAAGTTTATCATCTTTTATCCATACACCATTTGGTCGTTCACCTAAAAGATTTCCACTATTGAGCCATTTTGTTAGATTTCCATTTTGAAGTTTATAGATAGCTTTGTTTGCTCCAGAGAAGTCCGATACATAGATAATTCCATCTTTTGTAGCAACTACATCATTTAAAAACTTTGCTTCTTCTATAGGATAATTTTTGATAATATTTCCAGTAGATAAATCAACTACTCTTAGAATATCAATATCAGCCACATAGAGTTTATTCTCATATATTGCCATCCCTTTTGGTGCATCAAAACCTTTTGAAAACTCTAAAGTTTTTACTTCTCCATCAAGGTCCAAAATACTGATAAAACCATTACCATCTTTATTTGTTGGTTTGCCGTTTATATTTGCAACATAGAGTTGGTTGTTTTTACTGTCAAGTAAGACACTCTCTGGCACTTTTAGTATAGGTTCTGATTCCCATACTTTTGTCACTTCTACAGCTATTGCAAATGAAATTAGTGTTGTTGCTAACAATAGTTTTTTTAACATTTTGACCCCTTTTTTTATAAGATAAATAATTTTATCACAAATATTTTAAAGGGAGTTTGATTTTATATATTAAGTGATAACTTGATATACTCCCAAAAATATTATAGAGGAACATACAATGATAAAACATATAGTTTTTTTTAAATTACCAGAAAACTTTACACAAAAAGATTTTTTTATTGAAAAATTAAATAATCTAAAAGATGAGATTGACTTTATAAGAGCATTAGAAGTTGGTATAAATTTTGCCGAAAGTGAGAGAGCTTTTGATATATCTTTAACAGTTATTCTTGATAATAAAGAAGCTTTAGCAAACTATGCTGTACATGAAAAACACCTACCTGTAGTTGCTTTTCTAAAGGAAAACAACATAGAAACTAAAGTTGTAGATTATGAAGTTGCAAAAGAACAAGAGGGTGAATTTGGCAATGCTACTATTACAAAAAAAGCAAATCTATACTTTGATGGACAAGTTACTAGTAGAACAGTTATCGAAGCAGATGGTAGTAGAAAAACATTAGGTATTATGATGCCAGGAAGTTATACATTTGGTACAGACCTTGCTGAACATATGGAGATATTAGCAGGAAAAGTTGAAGTTGAATTTCCAGATGATGGAAACAAAGAAACTATTGTAGGTGGCGAGTATTTTGAAGTACCAGCAAACTCTAGTTTTGATATCAAAGTAGTAGAGATTACTGATTATTGTTGTACTTACATCAAATAGGTTTATGATGGAAGAAAATAAAGAAACTATTGAACAAAAAGAGGTTCCAAAACATAGAGATAAGATAGAGGCTTTAGACAATATGTCTTTGGGTATCTCTATTGTTGTAGCTATTGCTTTAGGGGTAGGGATTGGATTACTACTTAAAAGTTGGACTGGATATACTTGGACATTGTGGCTAGGTGTAGCATATGGTATTGCAGCAGCTATTTTAAATGTATATAAAGCGTATAAAAAAGCTAAAAAAGGGTTAGATGAACTGGCTAATGACCCAAAATATGCTCATCTTAAGAAAAATGGTTATTACGACCAAAAAGATGATGACGACAATTATTAATGAACTTGACTACTCTCAAAATATTATTAATAGTTGATTTAAGTGTTGTAATTATTTGTGCAGTATTTGGTCAATTTCAATGGCTTTTGAATACTCAATTAGCTTTTGTTAGCTCGCTTCTTGTGACTATGGGTTCATACTATGGTTATAAAAAAAATGTAGAATCACAGGTAGAAAATCATATCAATGAAGATGACAACTATGATGAACTTGATAAGATGGATGATAAATATGATTTATACTCTCCTGAGGTAGCAACTACAAAAGAGAAAGAGGAATATACAAAAGAGGAGATAAAAGAGGCTATGAAACCTATAAAGCAAAACTATTTTGCAAACTTTAAATCAGGTTTTAGTGGAATGGCATCTTTATATAGACTTTCTGGTTATGTTTTTTTAATAATATGTTTCTTTTTCTTAAATAATAATGGTTATCTCCATATACTTTCATATATGTTTGGGTTTTTGATAGTTCCCATAGCTTCTTTAGTGTTGACTCTTTATTCTAAAAGTTCTTATAATAGCCACTCTTAAATCCTTTATCTTCTGGATATTTGTATAGTCTAAAATCTTTATAAACTTTGACACAAGTTGGGATTTTTTTCTCATATCCCTCTTGTGCTAGTTTTTTAGCTCTTCCAAAATTTGGAAATACTCCATAACCATTTGCAAACATAACAGCTAGATTACAGCTTGCAGGTTTATAGTTGTGCTCAAAATAGGCTTGTTCAAACCATTTGACAGCCATTTTATAATCTTTATCTATTCCTAACCCATATAAAAGAAATATGCCTACTTTATTTTGGGCTTTTTCATACCCTTGTTGTGCTAATTCTAAAAAAATATTGAAGGCTTTTCTATAACTGTGATTTTTGTAGTTTTTATTTGCATAAATAATTGCTGTATTATATTTTGCTTTTTTATTTCCATAAGCAGATATTTTCTCAAAATAATAGAGAGACTTATCTAAATCTTGTTTTAAGTATTTTCCATTGTAATAGAGTTTTCCAAGAATAAAAATAGCTTCATCATTTCCATTTGCGGCTGATTTTTTGTATAAAGAGAGAGCTTTTTTTATATTCTGTTCTTCTAAAGCTTTATTTGCATCGTCAAAATAAGCACAATTTGATAGTGTAAGAAAAACTATAATTATTAAAAATACTATTCGTAAAATTACTTATCCTTTTTTTCAATTATTATATATTATTTTACACTAAATATATTAAATTTAAGTTTTTCACATCACTGAATTTTATATACTCTTTAAATCCCTTAGCTAAGGGATTTTTTTGTAATAAAAAAGCTTGTTAATAGTAATTAACATTTCTTTTAAATAGATTAAGAAAAATTAAAAACCTTTATAAAGCCCTTTGTTAAGGGATTATAACTTTTAATGTGAAAAAAAATTATTAATAAACTTTTATTATATTTCTTTAAATTTTGATTTAATTTTATAATATTTTAAGCTTATTTGTTTATGTGAATAGCGTGTGAATAACTTTGAAAAAGATGAAAATTCTCTAATCCCTTTTGTTAAGGTATTCTTGAATAATTTTGGCATCTTTTAGGTTTAAAACATCTGATAATTGTTCTAAGCTAGAGTTATAAATCTCTTCAAAAGTTCCAAAATAGTCTAAAAGTTTTTTCACCTTTGCTTCACCAATACCATGAATATTTAAAAGTGAGATTTGTTTGTCTTCTTTTCTTTTTTGTTTTTTGTGAAATGTTATTGCACTTCTATGAGATTCATCTCTCAAGCGTTGACAAAAGTGCAATCTTTTATCTGATGGTTCAAGTTTAAAAACTTGATCTTTTGTATAGATTATATCTTTTGCACTCCCTTTTGCTCTATGAGCCTTCGCATCAACTTTTTCTTTAGCAATTGCAACAATATCCAAATTTACCCCAACACTTTGAGTAATATCATAGGCAAGATTTAATAAAGCTTGTCCCCCATCTAAAATCCATAGGTCTGGTGGTGGGTTTTCTTGAAATCTTTCTACTCTTCGTGTAAGCATCTCTTTCATTTGTCCATACTCATCAAAAGCTTCGAGATTGTATAATCTATAATCCTCTTTGCAAAACTTGTCATCATCCCATACAATCATTGCTCCAACCTTTGCTTGACCCATCATTTGTGAATTGTCATAACATTCAAAGCGTGTTGGTGTTTTGTATAGGTTAAATAGCTCTTGTAGTTGTTTATAGATGATATTATTTGTATTTGTTTTATCTAGCTTTAAAAGCTCTACACAATTGTTTTTTGCCACAACAGTGAGTTGTTTTTTGATCCCTATTTTGGGCACCGTTATAGAGATAGTTTTATTGTATCTTGTTCCTATAAAAGACTCTAATTCTTTTGTATCTTCAATTTCATCTGCTATTAATATAGTTGAAGGAACAGTTGGTAACTCTTCGTTGTAATAGTTTACAATAGCAGTTTTGTATATCTCATCAACAGTTGTAATTTCTGTGATATTTACATAGTTATGAATAGTTGAGATGAGTTTTCCATCTCGTATAAACATTTTTATTACAACTGCTTTATTTATACCTAGTTCTACAGCGAATAAGTCTAGGTCTTCATTGGATGCGAAGTCTAAAGTTGATTTAATTTGTGATTTTGAGATAGTTTGTATTCTATCTCTCATCTTCATAGCATCTTCAAAGCGAAACTGTTCACTATAGAGTTCCATTTTTTTTGTAAGGCTATCTATGATTTTAGATTTGTTGTTGATATATTCTAAAGCCTCTTCTATAAGCTTTGAGTATTCCTCTTTTGTAATTTTTCCTTCACAAGGAGCAAGGCACTTATGTATTTGATAAAACATACAAGCTTTACCACCTTTAATACAAGACTTTTTTTGCACCAATGGAACTATCTCATAAATACTATCAAGTAAATCTCTAGCACCACTACTAAAAGGGCCAAAATACTTGATACTTTTTCCTTTTAGAACTTTTCTTGTTATATCAAGTCTTGGAAATTGATCTTTGTAATCTATGTAAATATATGGAAATGTTTTGTCGTCTCTTAAAAGTATGTTGTATTTGGGTTTTAGCTGCTTTATAAGAGAGTTTTCAAGTATAAGTGCATCATTCTCGCTATCTACGATAATATAGTGCATATTGTCAACTTCTGTTATCATTTTATAGATACGAGGACCCAATCTATCTGATGGAGCTAATGTTGGAGTGAATTTAAAGTAACTTTTAACTCTATTTTTAAGAACTTTTGCTTTTCCTATATAGAGAAGTTTTCCATTTTTATCAAAGTATTGATAAATTCCAGGTTGTGCTGGGAGATTTTGAAGTTTTTGTTCTAAAGTCAAATATACCCTTAAAAGTTTTGATTTGGTATTATACATTAATAAAATTAAATAGGTAAAAAATGGATAATTTAAAAATAGAAAACTTTGAAATTACAAAACTTATAAATCCATCATTTGTAAAACCTGTACGGCTAAACTACAGCATAAATCAAACACCTAAGAGTTGGGAAGCTGTAAAGTCACATGATAGTGTTGCAATACTTTTATACCATACAACAAAAGATTCTTTTTTATTGGTAAAACAATTTCGTGCACCTGTATTTATGAATCATGATAAGTATAGATTTACTTACGAATTATGTGCAGGTATTGTAGATAAAGATATCTCACTTGTTGAAATAGCACAAGAGGAGATAGAGGAGGAGTGTGGGTATCAAATAGAAATAGACACAATAGAAAGAATTAGCTCTTTTTTTACAAATGTTGGAGTAAGTGGCGCTAAGCAGCATCTATTTTTTGCAAAAATTGATGAGAATATGAAAGTGAGTGAGGGTGGGGGAGTGAATGATGAGTATATAGAAAAAGAGTTTGTTTCAATTTCAGAGTCTAAAACTTTTATTTTTGATGAGACAAAAGCAAAAACTCCTGGTCTTATGTTTGCTTTTTATTGGTTTTATGAGAAGTTTAAAAGATAATAACTACTCATAAACCTCTTCCACAAAGTATCTGTTGTGCTTTTCATTGATTTTGAGTTTTGTGTCAAAAATAGTTGAAAGATTTTCGCTTGTAAGAATCTCCTCTTTGATACCGTTTTTATAAATACTGTTATTGTGTATTAAAGCTATATTTGTAATATCTTCAAAAATCTCTTCAAGATGGTGTGTCACTAAGATAATAGAACTTTCTTTTGCTAGTTTTTGTAGCATCTTCAAAAAATTGATTTGTGCTTTTATATCAAGTCCAACAGTTGGTTCATCTAGTATAAATGCTTGTGGTTTATGGATAAGTGCCCGAGCAATGATACATTTTCTTAACTCCCCTGTGGACATTGTAGCTACTTTTTTATTTTTGAGATGTGTTATCTCTAAAAATTCTAAAGTCTCATCAACTCTTTTGTGTTGTTCTTTAGTAAAATCTTGATGTTTAAAGATACTAAAACTACTGTAGAATCCACTTTGTACCACTTCATAACCTGTTAAAAAAGAGACTTTATCATGAAAAAAATAGTGTAAATCATTGCTTATTACCCCGAGTTTTTTTCTTAGTTCAAAGAGTGAATAGTGTGACATTCCAAATAGCTCTTTTGTAGAATTTTTGTCAAATCGTGGATGAATTTCTGATTGGATAAGTTTCATTAAAGTAGATTTTCCAGAACCATTAGCCCCAAGTATTGCCCAGTGTTCACCTTGTTTGATAGTTAGATTTAGATTTTGTAAGATGATTTTCTCATCATAGCCTATATTGATATTTTTAAAATTTATTATATCCATTAGCTACCCTTTTTGATAAGTTGGATTTTTTGTAATCGTGTAAGTTTTTTGATAGCATATTCCCTTTTTGAAGCAGTACTTCTATTAAGTGATGGTTCTTGATATAGTAACTTTACGGGGCGGCGTGTTTTTGTGTATTTTGCACCTTTGTCACTATTATTATGCTCCTCTAGTCGTTTTGTGACATCTGTAGTAATTCCTGTATATAAACTACCATCACTACACTCAAGAATATAGATAAAATAGGACATTAGATTTTATTTTTAAGTATCTGTTTTATTTGTCTACAATGCACCATTTGATGTATTGAGGACATCACTAACCATTGATGTGGATTTAAACATCCAAACCAAGGGTGAGTATGACAATTGTTGATATACTTGTCTTCAATATTTGCTTCAATAAATTTTCTATAGTTTTTTAAAAAATCTTCATAGAGTTCAACTATATTTTTATCAATTTCTACAAAAGGCTTAAAATTTTCTATTTTAACAGTAAAATCTATTTTTTCATTTTTACTTAAATCTACAATACCGTTTTGAAGTGTTTCCCCTACATAAATCAGATGCCACAATACCATTGCAGGGGAGTAATACCTTGAATTGTCTTCAATTCCAAATATCTTTGGTATTAAAACTTTTTGGAATAATTTATCTTGATCTAACTCTTTTACTAGTTTCAAGATAGTATCTCCTTGATATTCAAAAAATCTCATAGCACTATTCCACGAAATAACACTTTTAAGTATAGGAAAGCCAATGTTTTTTAAAAATATTGCATCAAGCTTTGGTAAACCATCTCCTGCATTTTCTAATCTGTTTTGTATCTCTTTATCTTGTTCTGTTTGCATTTGCAGTCCTATATTTAACACATAAAGAAAGGCAAGATTTTCATCTTACCTTTTCTTCTTAAAATTAATTAAAAATACTATACTTCAGTTTTTCTAATTCTTAAAGCCAATTCTTTTAATTGTTCTTCATCTACAGCACTTGGTGCTTGTGTAAGAAGACATTGTGCTTTTTGTGTTTTTGGGAATGCTATAACATCTCTAATACTATCTAAGCCACATAACAACATAATCATTCTATCAAAACCTAAAGCAAAACCACCATGTGGAGGTGCACCGAATTCTAGTGCATCTAGTAAGAAACCAAATTTTTCTCTTTGTTCCTCTTTACTTATATCCATAAGTTCAAATACTTTATTTTGAATCTCTTGTTTATGGATTCTGATACTTCCACCACCAAGCTCTGTACCATTTAGAACAATATCATAAGCGATAGATTCAATCTCTTCTAAGTCAGATACATCATCTAACGATTTTGGCATAGTAAACGGATGGTGTAAAGCTTTTGTTCTTCCATCAATTGTTTCAAACATAGGGAAATCAACAACCCATAAGAACTCAAAAGCATCAGCAGGGATAATATCCATTTGCTCTGCTAAGTAAAGTCTAAATCTTCCCATATAATCAAGTACAGTTTTCTTGTCACCAGCACCGAAGAATACTACATCTCCAACTTCAAGTTCAGTTCTTTTGATAATAGCGTCTAAATCTTCTTCACTAAAAAACTTAGTTAATGGACCTTTTAATCCATCTTCTTTCATTTGGAAGTATCCAAGACCACTCGCTCCAAATTTTCTTACATAGTCTTCAAAACCTTTCATTTGTCTTTTTGAGAAGATATTATCTCCATTTGGACATTTTAGTGCTTTGATTCTATTTTTTGTTGAATTTACTGCAATATTTGAGAAGATCTCATTTGTAGAGTTGATAAAAATATCATCAACATCAACCATAGCCATACCAAATCTCATATCAGGTTTATCAGACCCATATTGCTCCATAGCATCTTTGTATGTCATTCTTGGAAATGTTGTAGGTACATCTTTACCACACGCAGTAAATGTATCGTGGATAAGTTTTTCAGCTACTTTGATAACATCTTCTTGGTCACAAAAAGACATCTCAACATCTATTTGAGTAAACTCAGGTTGTCTGTCTGCTCTTAAATCTTCATCTCTGAAACATTTTGCTATTTGGAAATATTTATCAAATCCAGATACCATTAAAAGTTGTTTAAAAAGTTGTGGAGATTGTGGTAGTGCATAAAACTCACCATTGTGAACTCTTGAAGGTACTAGGTAATCTCTAGCTCCCTCTGGAGTTGATTTTGTTAAAATAGGAGTTTCAACATCTAAAAAATCCATCTCATTTAAACAGTTTCTTACAGCTATGTTTGCTGTTGATCGTAGTTTAAATATCTCATAAGATTTTGTACTTCTAAGCTCTAAAAATCTATTTCTTAATTTTATCTCTTCATTAACTTTTTCATCATTTAAATCAAATGGCATAGGCTTTGATCTATTTTCTATCACTAAGTTATCTATAACTATCTCTATTTTACCAGTGATTAGGTTTGGATTTTCTAATCCTTCACCTCTAGCTCTTACTTTTCCTGTAGCTATTAAAACGAACTCATCTCTCACATTTTCAGCAACTTCCCAAGCCTCTTTATTATCAGCTGGATCACACACTAGTTGCACTAGTCCACCTTTATCTCTTAAGTCTATAAAGATAAGACCACCATGATCTCTTCTACTGTTTACCCAACCAGCTACTGTTACTGTTTCACCTATGTTTGTTTCTGTTACATCTGTACAATAATGTGTTCTCAAAAATATTCCCTTGTTATAATATTATTTTCGTAATTTGTTGGATTATAGCGAAAATTTGATTAAAGAATTTAAAACACATAAATATTTTTAATTTTGAGTAATTTGTAATAAGTATTTTAATTTTATTGTTGAAAGAAAGATAAATAAGCTAAAATCCTATTAGGGATTTTAACTGAGTTTTTAGATAGTTTTACTAAATCTTCTTTTATCTTCAGGAATATTGTTTAAGTAAGCATCAAAAGGCATAGAGATATTTCTTATAAGCATAGCACCTGTTGAATTGGCTTCTATTTTATCATCACTTATAGTAAGAAGTTCAGCATCTTTAAACTCTTCAAGAGCAGTTAAAGCATCACTAAAGTACTCTTTAAAGTTTATATTGAATTTTTCTTCAGTTCTTTTAATATCTAAACTAAAGTTTGACATCAACTCCATAATAACATATTGTCTTAACATATCATCATCGTTGAGTTTATATCCTTTAAAGACAGGTAGATTTCCAGCATCAATAGCCTCTTCATAAGATTTTAAATCTTTGAAGTTTTGAACATAATAATCAACACCATCACCAATAGAAGTAACACCAATACCAACTAAATCAGCACCACCTTTAGTAGTATATCCTTGGAAATTTCTATGTAACTCACCTTTTTGAATCGCTTTAAAAAGTTCATCTTGTGGTTTTGCAAAATGATCCATACCCACCATTTTGTAACCAGTTGCTTCAAAAAATTCTATACTATCTTTTAATATCTCTAGTTTTGTTGAAGGTGGTGCAAATGTTGTTTCATCAAATTTTCTTTGTGTTTTCATCATCCAAGGTACATGTGCATAGTTAAATACAGCTAATCTATCTGGGTCTAGTTTTACTATATCCCGTATAGTTTTAGCAAAAGTTTCCTTTGTTTGATGTGGTAAGCCATAGATTAAATCTACATTAATAGATTTAATCCCTGCATCTCTTGCTATTTTTACTACATTTTGCGTCGTTTCAAAAGGTTGTATTCTATGAATCGTTTCTTGAACTTTTGGATCTAAATCTTGTACACCAAAGCTTACACGATTTGTTCCTGCTTCTTTTAACACGTCCATATGTTCTTTTGTAAAGTATCTAGGGTCAATCTCACAAGATACTTCAGCATCGTTACTAAAGTTAGGGAAAGTTCCTCTAATAGCATCTAAAACTTCTTTTAGTTGATCTGCACTTAGAAAAGTTGGAGTTCCTCCACCAAAGTGCATCTGAGTTACTGTTCTATTTGTATTTAAATGTTGTGCTAATATTTTGAGTTCTTTTTTTAAATACTCAATATACTTAACTTTTTTATCTTCTTTACTTGTAAATATTACATTACAACCACAGAAATAACAGGCACTTCTACAAAAAGGGATGTGGATATATAAAGATAGTGGTCTATCATCACTTTGAGATTTGAATTTTTCTATTAAATCATCTTGAGTAAAGTTTGTATGAAACTCAGGAGCTGTTGGATAACTTGTATATCTAGGTCCTGGTCGTGAATATTTTGTAAATTTGCTAAAATCAATCATCTATTTCTCATCTCTTTTTTTATCAAGCCAAACCATAATTGCTTTTTGTGCATGGAGTCTATTTTCAGCTTCGCTAAATATAACTTCACTATGTTTTTCAAAAGTTTCAGTGCTAACTTCATATTCTCTGTATGCAGGTAAACAATGTAAAAATATTGCTTTTTTATCTGCTAAACTCATCATCTCTTCATCTACCATAAAGCCTTTAAAATCTTCAATTCTTTTCTCTTTTTCATCTTCTTGTCCCATAGATACCCAAGTATCTGTAGTAACAACTGTAGCCCCCTCTATAGCTTCTTTTGGGTCATCTGTTGTAGTGATTATTGCTCCTGTAGTTTTAGCAATTTGCATCGCTTCAAAATAGATATCTTTATCTACTTCATACCCCTTTGGAGTGGCAATTCTAAGTTCAAATCCCATTTGTGCTGTTAACATAAGCCATGAGTGGGTCATATTGTTTCCATCACCAACATACGCTACAACTAAATTATCTTGCAAATTGTTTTCTATTATTGTAAGATAATCAGCCATAAGTTGTACAGGATGATATTTGTCTGTAAGACCATTTATAACAGGAACTTTTGAGTATGAAGCAAACTCTTCAAGTTCCTCTTGAGAATCATTTCTTATCATAATCATATCTACCATTCTAGAAATTACTCTGCTTGTATCACTAATAGGCTCACCACGACCAAGTTGTATATCGTTTGAACTTAAAAATAATCCAATACCACCAAGTTGATAAATACCTGTTTCAAAACTAACACGAGTTCTAGTACTACTTTTAGCAAAAATCATACCTAATGTTTTGTGTGGCATATATTTTTTAAAGATATTTTCTTTTGTCTCTTTTTTGATTTGAACTGCGAGATTTATTATCTCACTAATCTCCTCTTTTGAATAATCTTTTAATGTTAAAAAATGTCTCATATTATTAATCTTCCTTATCTCTAGTGATATTTGCACCTAGATTTGTTAATTTTTCTTCAAGTTTATCATAACCTCTATCAAGATGATAAATTCTATGAATATTGGTTTCTTCATTTGCTACAAGAGCTGCTAGAACTAAAGCACTACTTGCTCTTAAATCTGTAGCCATTACATCTGTACCGTAGAGTTCTTTTGGAGTTCCTTTTATATTTGCAACTGTACCATTTAGGGTAATATCTGCACCCATTCTTATAAGTTCGCTTACATGCATAAAACGATTTTCAAATAATTTTTCATCAATAATACTTACTCCATCAGCCATAGTTGCAAGTGCCATAAATTGTGCTTGCATATCAGTTGGGAAACCAGGATATTCTGTTGTGGTTATAGTAACAGTTTTTATTTTATTTGCTGGAAGTATTGTAATGGTATTTTCTTCTATTAATATTGAAAATCCCATCTCTTCTAGTTTTGATAAAACAGCTTCCAAATGAGAAGGCTCAACCTCTTCAATTTTTAAAATAGAGTTTGTAATAGCTCCTGCACAAAGATAAGTTCCAGCTTCTATTCTATCAGGGATAATTTTAAAATCTTTAAAAGGCAATAGCTCTTGATTTGAACCTATTATTTTAATTGTATTTGTCCCAATTCCCTCTATATCAAGACCTGCATCTTTTAATACTTCACACAGTTGTACAACTTCTGGTTCTCTTGCTGCATTTACAATAGTTGTAACACCATTAGCTAAAGCTGCTGCCATAACTATATTTTCTGTACCTGTTACTGTGATTTTATCAAATACTATTGTTGCACCATTAAGTCCATTTGGAGCTTTAGCTTCTATGTAACCATTTTTTATTTCAATAGTTGCACCCATTTGCTCTAAGGCTTTTAGGTGTAAATCAACAGGTCTTTGACCTATAGCACAACCTCCAGGAAGTGACACTTCACAATGTCCAAACCGTGCTAAAAGTGGTCCAAGCACTAAGATTGAAGCTCTCATTGTTTTGACTATATCATATGTAGCTTTTGTTTGATTTATAGTTGTTGAGTCTATTGTTAAAATATTATTATTTTTATTGTAAGTTGAACCCAACATCTCTAAAAGTTTTAGTAGTGTATTAATATCCACTACATCTGGTAAATTTGATATATTTATACTATTTGAAGATAAGATTGTGGAAGCCAAAAGGGGTAAGGCTGCATTTTTTGCCCCACTAATTTTTACGCTTCCATTTAATTTCTTTTTACCTATAACTTTTAAATAATCCAACTGTTGCTTCCTTTTTGAAAAAATAGTCAATATTATATCTATAAAATGTTATAATCTCCTTTATGAGTCAAATAAAAAATAAAGAACAATATTTTATAAATCAATTTACTAAATCAAAATTTATTGGCGATGATGGTGCTGTTGTAGGAAGATATGTTTATAGTATGGATGCTTTCTTTGAAAATGTTCACTTTAAAACATCTTGGATGAGCTTGAAACAAATAGCAAAAAAAGCTATGTTGATTAATATTAGTGATGCGATTGTAATGAATGCTAAGCCTAAATATGCACTTTTAAGTGTAGCTATCCCTTCTTATTATGATAAAAAACAGTTAGATGAATTGGCGAGTGGATTTAAGTCAGTTGCTGAAGAATTTAATATAGAGATAATAGGTGGAGATACTATTTCAAATGAAAAGCTTGATATCTCTATAACAATCATTTCAAAGACAAAAAAACCAGTTTTGCGTACGGGAACAAATATAGATGATATAGTTTGTTATACAGGGGAACTAGGAACTGTAAAAAAAGATTTAGAACTTTTAATGAGTGGTAAAAAAATTAGTAAAAAGTCAAAATTTATCAAACCTAAATTAAATGCAAAGTTTTTTTATGAAATAGCTCCTTATATTAATAGTGCAATGGATATTTCAGATGGATTATTTTTTGAACTTGAAAGGTTGAGTAAAACAAATAAAGTAGGGTTTGAGTTTTTTACAAATATTTCTAAAGAGGTAGGTTGTAGTGGAGAAGAGTATGAAGTGTTATTTACATTTGATAAAAAGAATATAAATAAAATAAATAAAATAGCAAAAAAGTATGATATAAAGTTAAATACTTTTGCAAAAGCAATCAAAGGTGAGTTTCATTGTGAATGTAAAAATCACCATTTTAAATAATAAAGAGGAAAAATGATAAAACAATACTATTTAAATCATAGTAATATAGAAGTATATTTTAAACAAAGTAAAGATGATTTTGTTGTTACAGAGATACCATTGTATGAATTTACAGGGGAGGGTGAGCATCTTATACTAAAGGTGCGAAAAAAGGATTTGGCTACTTGGGATATGTTGCAAATACTTTCTGATTACACAGGTGTAAAAAGTAGAGATATAGGCTATGCAGGATTGAAAGACAAAAATGCAATGACTATTCAATATATCTCTGTACATAGAAAATATGAAGAGATATTAGATAAATTTGAACACCCACAAATTAAAATTTTAGAAAAAACATACCATAACAATAAGATTAGAATAGGGCATTTAAAAGGAAATCATTTTTTTATACGATTAAAGCGAGTCCAACCACTTCATAAAATGAAATTAGAAGCTGCTTTAAAAGAGATAGCAACTTTTGGTATGCCAAACTATTTTGGATTTCAACGGTTTGGCTTAGATGGAGATAATTATAAAAAAGGGGAAGCTGTAATCGCTGGTACTTTAAAAGTTCGAGATAGAAAACTAAGACAAATGTATATAAACGCTTATCAATCATACTTATTTAACTCATGGTTAAGTAAAAGAATAGAGATAAGTAAAATAATAGATAATTTTGAAGCTAGTGAGATAAGTGATAAGCTACAACTTAGTGTAGAAACAATAAAAGAGTTACAAAAACAAAAACACCCTTTTAAAGTTTTAAAAGGTGATGTTTTTAACCATTATCCTTATGGGAAAATATTTTATATTGAAAATGTAGAAGAGGAAGCAGAGAAGTTTTATAATAGAGATAGAGTACCTACTGGATTACTAAGTGGTTCAAAAACTAAACTAGCTATTGAAGATGCTATGAAGTTTGAAGAAGAGTTTATTAAAGAAACAAAAGAAAATGGAGCAAGAAGATTTGCATGGATTTTCCCTTCGGAGATTAGTAGCGAATATAAAGAGGAAAAAGCTTGGTTTGAATTAAATTTTGAGTTGCCTAAAGGGAGTTATGCTACAGAATTTATTAGTGAATTGATTCACTAATAATTGTAGTTTTTAAGCATTAGCTGCAGCAATTAATGCGGCTAATTCATCGTCATCTACAAGTTCACTGTCATTTGTATCCCCAGTAATATGTTTTGCACTTTGTGCAAATTTTCCATTATCTGGGTCAATAGTATTTACTACACGTTCTATTTTTTGTCTATGAGCATCTTGTGCTTGCATAGACTCTAAAGTAATGAAAATATTATTTTTAATAGAATCTATATCACTCGCTAAATTTTTACTCTCTTCAAGTACATTTAACTTTTCCAATACAATATCCAAGTGATCCATAACCTCATTAGCCATAGTTTCTGATTCTTCAATTACCTCACATAATTGTGAAACAATATCCATATTTTGAATTTTCATTATTTTTCCCCTTTACATTTTGATTCTTTAATTTGATTGAGTGTTCCAAAAATACGCATAGATTCAATTTCTACTTTTTTTGCAAAATCATTTATAACACTATTTGATTGTTTTTTAGAACTTGCTTCCATTAGTTGTTTTAGATATGAATAAAGGTTTTTATTCATATCTTTGAGTTTTGTAATAATTTCTTGGTCTATTGTAGGATGATTATTTAAATATTTATCTAACCATTCATCAAGAAGTTTAAATTCAACTATTTTATTATTATTGTCTGTTGCAAGTCTTGTAAATACATCATCTTTGTAGTTAAATAAGGCTACTTTTAAGTCTGCAATATCATAAATCAAATCTACATCACAAACTTGTCCTCTTGTTTCTTGTAAGAAACTAGCTTTTGAAGCTGCACTTACAAGGTTATTTGACATATCTTCAATATTATTTGATAGTGTTGATATATTATTTGCAACACTAGAATTTTCTTGCGTTGCTTGATCAAGACCATTAATCGCATCATTAATGTGTATGATTGAGTTTTGTTGTTCACGCGTAGAATCAGCAACTTCTTTAATAAGGTTTGTAGTATCTGTGATATTATCATTAAGTTTTTTATATCCATTTATCATATTAATAGATACTTCTTTCCCATCATTTGCCTTGAGGGTTGCATTTTCTACAAGTTTTTTAATCTCATTTGCAGCTTCAGCACTTCTTGAAGCTAGATTTCGCACCTCTTGTGCAACTACTGCAAATCCTTTACCAGCTTCCCCTGCAGTTGCAGCTTCAACGGCTGCATTTAAAGATAAAATATTTGTTTGGAATGCTATTTGATCTATAACTTCTATTGCTTCATTAATTGCACTTACTTCATTTACAATTTGTTCCATAGCTTCAGAAGTAGAGATAGCTAATTTTTCACCTTCTGATGCAGAATCTGTTACATTTGATGCAAGTTGTGACATTTTACTTGTATTCTGAGTATTTCCTTTTATTTTAGCTGTTATATCATCTAAAGTAGCAGATGTTTCTTCTAGTGAAGCTGCTTGTGTATTTGAAGAAGATGAAAGTCCAGCAGAAGCATCAGAAAGTGTATGTGTACTATCGTTTAACTGTTCACCAGTATTCATGATCATTGCTAAGATTTCAGAAGTATTATTTCCTACAAGTTTTATACCAGCAGTTACAGCACCTAAATCACCATAAATACCTTGGTCATCTATTTTAAAATCATATTTTGATTGGCTATAGTTTCTCAAAGTAATATTTATTTTATCTAAAGTGCCTTTGACTTTTTTAATCATAAAGTTAAGATTTGATTTCATCGCTTCTACATGAGGATTACAAGCCGTTGATGTTACTTCATATACAAAAAAACCATTTGCTGTTTTTTGTAAAACATCATTTGTTTCATTGATAACTATCTCATCTTGTTTTAAATCAGCTTTTACTTTTTCCATATATTGATTAAAGAGTTCAGCAACTTCACCAATTTCATCTTTTGTTTTAATTTCAAGTTTAAAATCATCTTTTAATTCAGTTGAATCAATGAGATTTTGGAATCCCTCTTTTAATCCATCAATAGGTTTAGTAGCACTTCTTACCACATAAAAGACAATCCCTATTGTAATCCAACCTAAAAGTGTTGAAGCTATAATAATATTTATAATAATACTTTTTAAACTGTTATCAGAATCTTCTAAAGAAAATGTTAAATCCATAACACCAATAACATCTCCCTCTTTTTGATTTACATGACACATTAAACAATCTGGTGTGGCTACCATTGGTTTTATCATTCGTAGATTATGAACAGTTTCATTTTCTATCTCTATCATATGTTCTTTTTTTGTTTTAAATGTTTCTAATATATTTGTATCTTTTGTATAAGGTGTATCATCTCCATACATCTCCATAAGTGCTTTACTTTTTGCTATTGTTAATTTTTGGACACCTTGAATTGCACGAGCTTCCTCTTCTGCTTTTTTAATCTGTACAGGATCTCCTGTATTCATAGCATTTCTTAAGCTTTGAAACATTGCACTATTAAGCATCTCCAAATTGCTTTTTGTTTTGATGATGTTGTCTTCACTTACTTTAGTAACAGTGGAAATTAAAACGGACATACTACTTATAGTCATAAGTATAAACATCCAAAAAATAATCTTTCTATTTATCGATTTATTAATAAAATTCATAACTTCCCCTTTTTTTCTAAATACTTAAAGCAGAAAATATCACATTTTCAACACTTTTTAAATCTGTAAAAGGTTTTGTAATATACCCATCACAATTCAGCTTAACACTTTTGTCTTTTTTAAGTGGTGTATCATATGCTGTCATCATAATAACTTTAATAGTAGGACTTATTTTTTTGATACTTTCTAATATCTCAACACCACTAAGTGTTGGCATCATTATATCTGTAAGTACTAAGTCATAATTGTTATTTTTTATATCTATTAAGGCAGCTTTAGGATTAGAATTTGTTGTAACTTCTACCTTTCCAGATTTCAAAAGAAACCTTTCAAGCACATCAATTATATCAAGCTGATCATCAACTATTAATATTTTTTTCATTTTACACCCTTATACTAAAACTTTAGTTTGTACATTTTACTATATTTTTATTAAAATCTACTTTTACAAAAGTTATTTCAAAAACTGCCCCATCGTCTTCATTGTAAGCTTGTATTGTAGCATCTTTGTGGTCATCAATAATTTTTTTTGCAATACTAAGTCCTACTCCCATTCCTGAGGAATCTTTTGAACCTTTGAATGGTTCAAATAGATGTTCCAAAATATCTTCAGGAATACCACCCGCATTATCTTTGAATTTTACTACTATATGTTCTTCATTTTCCGTAATATCTATAGTGAGTTTTCTCTTTTCAAACTTTTCAATTTTAATTAATTCATCTAATGCATTATTTATAATAATAATCCATACTTGCTCAATCCTTTGAACTTGAACACTTGCAAAAAATTTAAAAGTATCTCTTGAAGTATCTAAATTAAATGGTTCACCATTTATATATAAAGGTGTGAGATGTTTTATTTTATTCCAAGCAAGAGTTGCTGCTGTAATTAATGTAGAATAAACATTAACATCTTCATGTTTAATAACTTTTTGCATGGAAACTTCTTTCATTGAATTCATTATAGTTTCCATTCTACTTATCCCATCTGTTACTTTTTTTAAAGAAGCTTTTAAACTTTCTTTAATTGCACTCTCTTCTAAATCTTCTACATCATATCCTATTAGTTCAATATTCGCTTTTACATAGGTAAGTGGTGTATTAATTTCGTGTGTTATTCCAGCTGCAAGTTTTCCAGTAGCACTAAACTTTGCATTTATAACCATTTGTTCTAGATTTTGCTTATGTTCTAAGTCTAATTGTTTTTTTAATAAAATTGGTTCAAGTACAGTTTGAATAATTTGTACTAAAGCATTTACATCTATAGGTTTTTTAACGAAACGAGATACCCCTAATTCTATAGATTTTTGTAAAAAATCATTATCATTATGAGCAGTTGTTATAATAATAGGAATTGTTTTATTAAGTAATCGTATCTTTTCACACATCTCTAGACCACTTAATTTTGGCATATTTACATCAGTAATAATAATATCTATCTCATTATAATTTTTTTGATAGAGTTCTAACCCTTCTTGCCCATCTTTTGCTAAAAATATTTTTTTTACAATGGGTTTCAATAAAGAGAATATAAGTTCTCTTAATTCAATTTCATCCTCAGCATAGAGAATAGTGAATTTTTTTAGCATATTTTCATTCCAATCCATAAATCTATTTGATTTATTATAAAGCTTATGTATGGTAGTATAAAACAAATAAATAAACAATTAGAGGACTCTATATAATAAATGATAGTAGGAATTGAAGGAAAAATTGAGAAAAAAGATCCCACATTTATTCATATAAATGTTAATGGTCTTATTTATGAGGTATTTGTATCTATAAATTGTAGTGCAGCAATTATTAGTGATACTATTAAGTTACACACGACGCAGATAATTAAAGAAGAGAGTAATAATTTCTATGGTTTTTTAGATATTGATGAGAAAAGACTATTTGATACTGTTATAAAAATAAATGGTGTCGGTCCGAAAGTAGCAATGGCAATTTGCAGTACCTTTACCCCAACAAGTTTTGCACAGATAGTAGAGATGAATGATATTAGTATGCTTAAAAGGGTTCCTGGGATTGGACCAAAAGGGGCAAGTCGAATTCTCGTAGAACTTAGTGGTTTTGTTGTTTCTTCATCAAGCGTAGAGGGAAGTCTCAATCAAAGTGCTTCTGAAGCTGTTATGGCTTTAGAATCATTAGGATTTAAAAAAGAACAGATAAACAAGGCGTTAAGTAATGCTGCATCAACAGATACAGCAGGATTAGTAAAAGAAGCATTAAAAAAATTACAAAAATAGAAAAAAGATGAAAATTAAAAAAAAGATAGCAATAATATTTGGTAGCCAAAGTTTTGAACATGAGATAAGTATCGTTAGTGCAATAACAATGAAAAAAGTTTTGAACAAAGAACTAATATATATATTTATAGATAAAAATAGAGAATTTTATCTTATCCCAGTGGATATAATAAAATCAAGTCTATTTAGTAGTGGTGATTATAAAAAATTTGATAAATTACAGTTAAATCATGATGGTTTTACAAAAAAAAGATTATTTGGAAGAGAAAAAATAGAATTTGATACAGCATTAAATCTTGTTCATGGTGGTGATGGAGAAGATGGAGTAATAGCTGGTTTATTTAAATTTTATAATATACCTTTTATCGGACCAAGAATAGAAGCAAGTGTTGTAAGTTGTAATAAATATTTAACAAAATCTTATGCTCATAGTTGTGGAGTTAAAACTATAGATTTTCAATACTTTACAAAAAATGATACAATAACAATAGATAAATTTCCAGTTATTATAAAGCCTGTAAGGTTGGGAAGTAGCATTGGTGTGTCGATAGTAAATGCTCAAGAGGAATTAGATTATGCTCTTGATGTTGCATTTGAATTTGATGATGAGATAATTATTGAGCCTTTTTGCTCTGGAATTAAAGAATACAACCTTGCTGGTACTAAAATTGGTAATAAATATGAATTTTCAATTATTGAAGAGCCACAAAAAGAGCAATTTTTAGATTTTGATAAAAAATATTTAGATTTTACTAGAACACAAAGTATTATAAGTGCAGATATTAACCAAAATATAGAAGAAAAAATTAAAGAAAATTTTGAAAAAATATATAATACTTTTTTTGAGGGTTCTTTAATAAGATGTGATTTTTTTGTTTTAAATAATGAAGTGTATTTAAATGAGATAAATCCAATACCAGGAAGTATGTCTAATTATCTATTTGATGACTTTAATACTATAGTAGAAACATTAGCTATTAATTTACCCAGAGATAGAAAGATTACTATAAATTATGATTATGTAAATAAAATACAAAGTGCAAAAGGAAAGGCCTAGCATGGAAAATATTAATTTAGAGTTACTAGATTTAAAAGAATTATATGATTATGTTAGTGAGTCAATAATTATTATTGACCAAAAACATGATATTGTCCTTATAAATAAAACAGCATTAAATAAGTTTGATGCAAAAGCAGAGGATATACTTTATAAAAGTATTGAAGATCTTATTCCTGTAGATTATCAAGAAGATATTTTTAGAACTATGGAAGATAGTGATGAAAGCTATTATGATATATTTTTAAAAAGATATAGTGATCATAGTTTATTTCCAGCTTTTGTAAGCGGACAGATACTTCCTTTAAAAGATGCACAATATAGTATTTTAACTATTGTTGATGTTACAGAATTAAAAAATAGAGAAGAATCAAAATTAAAAAAATTAAAATCTCATATTATTACTCAAGCTACATCTCATGCACAAAAAGCTAATGAGATCAAAGGTCAAAGTACAACAGAACTCATTGCTATTCAAGAAGAATTAGACCAAGCGAAACATGAGATATTTAAATTAGAACGAAAATTAACATTGTTTGAAAGAGAAAATCATATTCTAAATGGACAATGTGAGAAAATACAAGAAAATTCGTATAGTTTTGAACAAGTTTTAGATAGAGAGATAGCTTTAGGAAAAAGATATGGAAGAAAGTTTTCTTTAGCTATTGTTGGAATTGATGATTATAAAAGTTTTACAGAGCAAGTAAATAGTGAAGCTAAAAAAGAGTTAATACTTAGAGCATTTAAAAAACATTTTAAAAGTACTATTCGTACAACAGATGTAATATATTATGAAAATAGTGGGTTGTTTTATATGATTTTACCTAATTCTAATGATGTAAATATTACAGATTTAGTAAATAGATTATTACATGCTAAAAAAATAGATACAAAATTAATTGTAAGGTTCAATTGTGGTATTGCACACTTTTATGAACAAGATACAAGAGATCACTTACTGTATAGAGCAAGAAAAAATTTAGAAGAAAATATAAAAGAGAAGAATTATGTCATTAGAAGTTAGTAAAAAAATCACAAAACTTGCAGGACAAACAAATGCAAAATATGAGTTAATAAAAGAAGGTGATAAAATTCTTGTTGGATTTAGTGGGGGTAAAGATTCACTTACTCTTATTCATACTTTAAAAAGAATGCAAAAAATTGCACCATTTAATTTTGAGTTTAAAGCTGTTACAATCACTTATGGTATGGGTGAACAAGTTCAGTTTTTAGCAGATCATTGTAAAAAGTATGATATAAATCATGAGATAGTAGATACTCAAATATTTGAAATTTCAAAAGAAAAGATTAGAAAAAATAGTTCTTTTTGTTCATTTGTAAGTCGAATGAGAAGAGGGTATCTTTATACCCATGCACTAGAAAATGGCTTTAATAAGCTAGCTCTTGGACATCATCTTGATGATGCTATGGAGAGTTTTTTTATGAACTTTTTTTATAATGGAAGTATGCGAAGTATGCCACCTGTGTATAAAGCTGAAAATGGATTAATGGTTATAAGACCGCTTATTATGTGTAGAGAGAGACAATTAAGAGCTTTTGCAGAAGAAAACTGTGTTGATGTAATAGGTGATGAAGGTTGTCCTGCTATGAGAATGGATATAAAAATGCCACATGCAAGAGAAAGTACAAAAAAACTTTTAGAAAAACTAGAAGAAGAAAATCCAAAAATATTTGTTTCTATGAAAGCTGCTTTTGAAAACTTTCATCCGAATACATTTTTTTCTAAAGAAGATTTAGATACTGAATAAAGTTTTAAATCTCTTTCCCATCCCAAAAAATAACTTTATTTCTCCCTGTTTGTTTCGCTTTATAAAGTAGTTTATCAGCATTTGTAACAGTTTCTGAAATAGAGTTGTTCTCTGTTCTAATTTGTACTCCAGCACTAAAAGTTATTTTTAATTTATGCTCTTTATAGATAAATTTATTTTTCGTAATTACACTTTTGATTCTAGAAACATATTTCTCTAATTCTGATTTGTCATTATAATGAAGTGCCACAACAAATTCTTCCCCACCATATCTTCCTACAATATCTAAATCTCTAGTAAGCTTTAATAATAGTGAAGCAAATGTTTTAAGAACAATATCTCCACATTCGTGACCATAAGTATCATTTACATTTTTAAAGTGATCAATATCAAAGAAAATAACTGCAAAGTTTTGACCTTTTCGTATAAATTCATTTTCAAATTTCTTAATCTCTTCTTCATATGTTTTTCTATTGAGTGTACCTGTTAAAAAGTCTTTTGTACTTCGTAACTTCGCATCAGCTAATTCTCTCTCTAGTGTTTTTACTTTATTTTCTAAAATAACAACTTCTGTTTTTCCAGTTTCTAAGTTTTTACTTACACTACTCATCTCATTTTCTATAGTAATTGCTGCTTGAACAAGTTTTGTTTGTAATTGATTGAGTTCATCTTGTGTTGAGCCTGATATTTTAATAGATTGAATCTCATCTTTTATCTCTGAAACATTGCTTGAACCAGACTTGCTACTATCTATTGCATCACTAAGGTATTTATTCATCAAACTAATAAGTCTTGCTATATCTGCTGTTTTTTGGGCTACAATTTTTTTATCAACTTCAAATCTTTTTTCAATAAACTTTTCCATCTCTTGTTGAATTGATTCTTCAAAAATTAATGAAGGTGAATCTCCTATCTTAATACAAAAAGATTTTAAATCATCATTAATGCTTAAAGAGATAGATGGTTGTAATGAACTTTGCATAAGCTCAGACATTTTGTTTATATTCTTTTTTGGAGATCGAAGGAGGAGTACCTCTATAATGTCATTTATTGATTCTATATTTTGAATATTACTATGTGTAATCTCTTCTTTTGATATTTTTGCTAGTAACTCTTTGAAGTAATTACATTCTTTCTGAGATAAATTAAGTTCATTAGCTACTTTACAATACTCTTTTGAATATTCCGTTGGGGTAAAGTCTTTATTGTTTTTTTTGAGATTTAATAAAGCTTGTTTAGAAATTTTTGAAATTGAATCTGACATTGTTTATCCTAGAAGTTTTTTTACCATTTCATTAATTCTTTTCCCATCTGCACTTCCACCTATTTTTGCTTTTGCAGGAGTCATGATTTTCCCCATATCTTTCATAGTAGTTGCACCAACTTCAGTGATTATAGTTTGAATAATTGTTTCTAACTCATCATCTGTTAGTTGCTTCGGTAAATAGAGCGCAAAAATATCTATTTGGTCTTGTTCGTTTTGTACAAGATCTTCTCTTGAAGCTTCTCTAAATTGAGTAATAGCTTCCTCTCTTTGTTTAATTCCTCTTTGAATAAGTTTAATAACCTCTTCATCATTTAAATCAACTCTTTGATCTACTTCAATTTGCTTTATCATTGTATTTATTGCTCTTATTGTATCTCGTCTTAGAATCTCTTTCTTTCTCATAGCATCTTTTAAATCTAATTTTAATTGTTCTTTTAGTGACATATAATCTTCCTTTAATATAATAATATCTTCTATTATATCAGATATATTATAGTGCTGCCCTTAATGTTAAACATTTTAATGTTAAAATAAATTGAATATAAATGTAACATAAGGGGATTTTGTGAATATTAATACAGCAAGTATATTAAATCTATTATCTCCTAATATGAATTCTGTTGTAAAGGAAAAATTAGATAGTTTAAGTGTTGATGGAAAAATTGATATGGGAGCTGTTGCAAAAGATAAGAGTATTCAAACTATCTTATCTGGTTTGTTGAAAGATATTTCAACAGGGTCAAATAGTAAAGAAGATATCACTTCACTTCTCCAAAACAATAAACAAAATTTTAGTTTCCAAAACCTTACAGAAGATATTAAAACACTTATAAAAAACATACAAACTAATCCTTTAACAAGTAGTAAATTAGAAACTCAATTATCTAGTTTAAAAGCATCACTTATAGATATAAAAAATATAGATGAGAAAATGATAAAAACTAATATATCAAATAGTGGTGTACTCTTAGAATCAAAGTTAGCACAAGAAACAATACCTTTATCAAAAAATGTTGAACAACTCATCTCTTTGTTAAAAGGACAACTAGATATTACAACTTCTTCAAAAGTTACAACAACTATTCCAAAAGATTTAAAACTTGAAATTAAAACAGCAGTAGAAAATATCTTAAAAGATATAAAGAGTATCAAAGTAGAAACAAATCCTCAAAATCAATCCTCTTTACTTAACAAACTACAATCAGAAATAAAAACATTGCAACAAACAATACTAAAAACAGGACAAATACCAATACAATATGAAACTCTAAAAATGGATAATATTGATAGCTTAAAGTCACAGTTAAAAGAGCAATTGGGAGTATTAAATGGCTCTATAACTACAAATACACTCCAAACACAAATTACTTCACTTGAAGCCAATAGTACTTTACCAAAGGATATAAAACTCGAAGTGAAGAATGCTATAGAATCACTTTTAAGAGATTTTAAGAATGTAAAAGGGGAGCAAAATTCTCAAAAAGCTTTACAATCTTTTTTGCCATTAGAAACAAAAATAAACACTTTGCAACAAAATTTAACAAATTTAGAGTCAAAAATGCCATCTTTGCAAACAACAAATTTTCCAACTGTAAAAAGTGATATTATCACTACAATTAAAGATTTATTTGTAAACCTTAAAGAACAAATCACAAATAAAAGTTCTACAGAAATTAAAAATATTTTTACACTTATAGAATCAAAAATCACACCTTTAGTTGAACAAAATAATACGGCAAAAAGTATCAAAAATGATCTTTCAAATACCTTGGAATTATTTAAATCACTCACAACAAATAGTGCTTCTAAACAACAAAACACATTACAAAATATCTTAAGTAATTCACAAATATTTCAGTCTAAAATTGATACTCTACCTCAAGCATTATTCGAGAATAATTTAAGTAAAACAGCGAATTTTATCAATGATTTAAAAATGACATCAGCAGTGATAGAAGAGTTTATACAGAATTCAAACGAACCAGCTAATAAGGAACTTAAAACTATTATTGATAAAATAAATACTCAGATTGACTTTTATCAGTTATTATCTTATTCAACAAATTCAACCCATACTTATTTGTCTTTTTTGCAAGATGGTATAGAAGATGCTGACATACGATTTAACAAAGATAGTGAAGATAGTTTTTCTTGTCAAATTAACTTAACTTTAAAAGAGCATGGTGACCTTAAAATTTTAATGGTTTTAGATAATAAAAAAAATATTAATATCAATATTGGTCTAGAGCAAGAAGAGTTTAAAACAACAGTACAAGAAAATTTGCAAAAATTGCGTATAGGGATAAACAACATTGATCTGTTAATTCAGAGTTTAAATATTTTTAGTATCAATAGTAGTGAGCAAACATCAATTCAAAACAGTTATGGGAATAGTGACAATAGTTTTAGTTTTGGTTTGGATATAAAGGCTTAAAATGATAGATAAACAATCTGTAAAAAAAGCAGCGGCATTACAATACGATAAAGAAAAAGATAGAGCACCATTTGTTACAGCGCAAGGGAGTGGAGAAACAGCTAAAAATATTATAAAAATAGCAGAACAAAATGGAATACCTATAAAAAAAGATGAAGATTTAGTTAATATGTTAAGTCAAATAGAATTGAATCAAGAGATACCTGTTGAGCTTTATAAAGCAGTTGCCGAAATTTTTAGTTTTATATATGGTATATCAAATGAAGAGGATAAAAAAAGTGAAACAGAAACTATCATCTAATTTAACCCTTTATTATTCAAATATTTATCCATATTGCAGTTCAAAAAAGCTTTCTAAAGCTAATACTGTAACTATTGGCATTGGTGGTAATATTGGAAATACTATAAAAATATTTCAAAAACTTTTTTTGATGTTGCAACAAGACAAAAGGTTTTTTATAAAGAAAACAACTCCTATTTTACAAAATCCACCTTTTGGTTATCTTGAACAAAAAGATTTTCTAAATGCTTTAATTGTATTACAAACAAATTTAAGTCCATTTGAGTGTTTAAGGGCTTTTCAAAGATATGAAAATAGATTTAAAAGAAAAAGAAGCTTTAAAGATGCTCCTAGAACTTTGGATATTGATATAATTTTTTTCAACAAACAAAAAATCAATACCAAAAATTTAAAAATTCCCCATATAGGTTTTCATGAGCGTCAAAGTGTATTAATACCACTTAAATTTCTTTAAAATTTAAAATATATATAAAAATAAATCTAATACTACAGCTCCTTTTGATATAATAAAGTAGTGTAAAGGATATAATAAATGATAATAATACCAGCCAGACTCAATAGTAGTAGATTTGAGAATAAAATCTTAGTTGATATTTTGGGATTGCCGATGGTTATACGGACTGCTAAAAGAGTAGAAAAATTAGATGATGTTGTTATTGCAACTGATTCAAATGAGGTTATAGAGTTAGCAAAAAAGTTTAATATAAAAGCAATTATCACATCTGATGAGCATCAAAGTGGTACAGATAGGATTAATGAGGCAGCTACAATATTACAGCTTTCTGATAATGAAGTTGTTGTAAATGTACAAGCAGATGAACCATTTATAGAGCCTGAAGTGGTTCAGGCAGTTATTGATGAAGTAAAAAAGTTACAGTCAAATTCGTTTACAATGGTTAGTTGTTATAAAGAGATAACTTCTGAAATGGCAGATGATCCAAATCATGTAAAAGTTATCTGTGATGATGATAATGATGCCATATATTTTTCAAGAGCTAAAATACCTTATCATAGAGATCATTACAATAATACAAAATATAAAGGTCATCTTGGTATTTATGGATTTACAAAAAAAAGTTTAAGTGAATTTTGTTCATTAGAAGCTTCTATCTTGGAACAAACTGAAAAATTAGAGCAATTAAGAGCAATATCTAATGACAAAAAAATCAGTATGGTAAAAGTAGAATCAAAAAGCTTCGGAATTGATACAAAAGAAGACCTTGCTAATGCTTTAGCAATTTTTGAGAGTAACTAGGGATTGAATATGAATAAAGATTTTCTAAAAAACATTACAATACTTTATGTTGAAGATGAAGAAGATGTTAGATCATTAACATCAAATATTTTAAGTAAATTTTTTAAAAAAATAGTACAAGCTGCTAATGGGAAAGAGGGAGTGGAACTTTTTGAAAAGTATAATAGTGTTGTAGATAGAGAATCTAATATAGATCTTGTAGTAACAGATATAAATATGCCAAAGATGAATGGACTAGAGATGATTAAAGCTATTCATGAAATTGATTATACGATACCTGCAGTAATAACAACAGCACATAGTGATGCTGATTTTTTAAAAGAAGCTATTCACTTAAGAGTTCGAGGTTATGTTACAAAACCATTAAAAATAGACGATTTAATTGATACAATTAGTATTGCGGCTGAACCTAAATATTTAAAAGACCAATTGGAGTTTTTAAACAAACAACTTTCACTTGAAGTTGAAGAAAAAACCTTAGAGTTGCGTTCTATTTTAGATTCTCAAGAAAATATGATACTTGTTTTTAATGAGTATAAAGTTTCATCTGCCAATAAAACATTCTTAGAGTTTTTTGCCTGTGATACAATCGAACAATTTATTGCAAATGATAAACCAATAAATAGTTTTTTTATAGAAAAAGAGGAATATTTCCATACAAAAGAAGATGATTGGATATCACAAATTATGAAGTTTGATGATATTAAAAGAGTTGTTTGTATGCGTAATTCTCTCAATGAAGAAAAAATACTTAGAGTTGATGTGAAAACTTTTTTTTATGAAACAAAACATTATGTTGTTTCATTTACAGATGTAACTGAACTCACAGAATATACTTATGAATTGCAATATAAAGCAACACATGATAGTTTAACAAAGCTTTATAATAGACAAAAATTTAACGAAGAGCTTTCAAAAGAGATAATTAGAGAAAATAGATATCAACATAATTTATCAATACTTATGTTTGATATTGATGATTTTAAAAATATAAATGATACTTATGGACATGATGTTGGTGATATAGTTTTAATAGACTTAGCAAATATTTTAAAAAGCAGTATACGAGCAACAGATTATCCAGCTAGATGGGGTGGGGAAGAGTTTATGGTTTTATTGCCAGAAACTTCAATAGATGAAACTTCACGAATAGCAAATGAATTACGAAAAAATGTAGAAGCTTATCAACCTGAAAATATTAAGCTGCCAATAACTATTAGTATTGGAGTTGCAGAGTTTATAGCAAATGAAAATACAAGAGATGATTTTGTAAAAAATGTTGATATAGCATTGTATCAAGCAAAAAGAACAGGAAAGAATAAAGTAATAAAATATGAAAAAAACTAAAATAACATCAAAAATAATAGCAGGAAAATATAAAAATAAAATATTAGAGTTACCCTCTTTAGAAGTTACAAGAAGTTCAAAATCTATCTTAAAAGAATCATTTTTTAATGTATTACAATTTGATATTATAGATACAATATTTCTAGAAGCATTTGGCGGAAGTGGTGCAATAGGCTTAGAAGCTTTAAGTCGTGGTGCAAAACAAAGTTACTTTTGTGAGTTTGATAGAAATTCATATAAAGTACTTACAAGAAACTGTGAAAGTATAGATAAAGATAACACAACAGCAATTTTTGGTGACACTTTTGATAAAACACCTTTGATTTTAGAGCAATTAAAAAATAGTAGCGATGAAATTATAGTGTATATTGATCCACCTTTTGATTTTAGAGATGGTATGGAAAATATATATGACAAGACATATGAAATAGTGAAAAATATCTCAAATGATAATGTAATCTTAGTAACATTTGAACATCTTTCAACAATTGAGATGCCAGAAACTTTAGGAAAATTCACAAAACATAAAACAAAAAAATTTGGGAAAAGTGCTTTAACATACTATCATGTATAAGTTTGCTCTTTATCTCCTACTATTTGTTGTGGGTTGTGTATTTTTTCTCCCTTTTATCTATACAGTTTCTCCTTATGAGTTAAATCCTAACTCTATTTTGCTACATCCAAGTATTGAACATATTATGGGAACAGATAGATTAGGCAGAGATATATTTGCAAGGATACTTAACGGTGGACAAACTTCACTTATAATAGGTTTTATTAGTGCCACTATTGCCTCATTGATTGGCTTGATTGTTGGTATTAGTGCTGGGTATTTTAAAGGATATTATGATAAAACTATTACAGTAGTGATTGATTTGTTTCTTACTTTTCCTACTTTTTTCCTACTTTTAGCACTTGTGAGTTATATGGAAGCAAATATTACTATTCTTATTATAGTATTATTTATAACTGGTTGGATGGGAATGGCTCGAATGATTAGAAGTGAAAGTTTTGCCATAGCAAACAAACCTTTTATAAAAATTCTCAATCTTGCAAATGTTTCAAAAGTAAAAATTATATTAAAATATTTTGCACCACTTTTAGCACCTATTTTTTTAGTATCATTTACTTTTGGAGTAGGGGGTGCAATTTTAGCAGAATCTGGACTTAGTTTTCTGGGTCTTGGTGTAAACCCTCCACAAATGAGCTGGGGAAGTTTACTTTCAGATGGGAAAGAGGTAATAGAGATAGCATGGTGGGTGAGTTTTTTTCCTGGATTGTTTATCTTTATTATCACTTTTTGTTTGATGCAAATTGCTGATTATTTACAGCATAAAGCAAACTCTAAAAATGTAGTGAAATAGTCTATTTAGTTATAAATAAATATTAAACTGATAGATTAAACAGTAGTTTTAATAATTATTGGATAAAATCAAATAGTTATAATTTTCTCAATTAAAAGGATTTTTATATGAAGTCAAATAAAAAAATAACACTCATCATCTTTACAATGGTTTCAGCACTAATTGTTATCATCGTAGTTCTTGTTGCTCTAGGCTCACGAGAAAACAGCTATGAAGGTGCAAAAAAACGTGCTTATCTTGCAGCACAAACTGTAAAACAATCACTGACCGCACATATGATAAATGGAAATATGCATCAAAGTGATGTTTTTTTGACAGGCATGAGTCAAGTAGAAGGGATTCAGAGTCTTTGGGTTGTACGATCTGAAAGCTTAAATAATCAATTTAATGATGGAAAAGCAAAAATGCCTCCACGAGATGAAATAGATGAATATGTTTTAAAAAATGCAGTTGAACAAATAAAAATCAATGAAACACTACAAAGTGCAGGACTACGAATTACTATTCCATATGTTGCATCTTCTCATGATAAGCCAAATTGTTTAAGTTGTCATAATGCTAAAGAAGGAGAAGTTTTAGGTGCTATCTCTTTAGAATTTGATATACAAGATGATAGAATTTCTAGTATTGTAATTCTTCTTAAAATTATTGGTACTTCTGCACTTTTTTTAATTTTAATATTAATCTTTATAAGTAGAAAAATAAAACCTTATACCTCTTCTTTTGATACGATGATATATGTACTGAAAAAAGTGCATGAAGGAAATTATGCAATTCGTGCAACAGGCGCAAAGATTGAACAAGATAAAGAGGCTTTTAAATGGCTCAATGAAACAATAGAAAAACTTGAAACTGTTCTTACAGGGATTGAATGTAATTTAACATCTTTTGTTCATAATAGATCAACGAATGTCAATAATGATAAGCTTCTTAGTGCTCAAGAAATTATTGAGGATATATCAGAAATATATACTTATAAAAAAACAATAGAAACTGATTTTAGTAAAAATGACATCTATTATAGACTTACACAAGTACTAAGAGATAGACTAAAAATTGAGAATTTTTGTATTTTTGAAAATGATTTAATTAAAGGGAATAGAACTATAGTATTTAAAAGCGAGGGGATGGAACCTTGTTGTTTTATTGATAAAAATGTCAAAGAGTTATGTCGAGCAGAGAGAACTGATACGGTTGTTGTTTCAAAAAACTTCCCTCAACTTTGTAGAGCCGCTGAATGTAAAGATGGACAAGAATATTTATGTATACCATTTATGATAAATGACCAAAAAAGTATTACAGTACATATTGTTTGTAATGATAAAGAAAGTGTTCAACATACAAATTATCAAATAGGTATTATAAAAAAATATTTAGAAGAGACGAAACCTATTTTAGAGAGTAGAATTCTTATGGATATTTTAAAAGAGCGTAGCTTAGTAGATGGTCTTACTGGACTTTACAATAGAAAATATTTAGATGACTTTATTGAAAACTCTATGCCAGCAGAGATAAATAAAGGAACAACTTATGCGATTATGTTCTTGGATATTGATTATTTTAAAATGGTAAATGATACTTATGGACATGATGCAGGAGATGCTATTTTACAAAAACTATCACAAACTATGAAAGAGTTAATTGGTTTAAATGATTTTATTATCCGTTTTGGTGGTGAAGAGTTTGTGATTATATTAAGAGATCCAACTGAAGAAAGTGCTTATGAATTAGCAAAAAAGATTAACCAAGAGTTTGCTAAGATTGTATTTAACTTCAACAATGAAAGTTTCTCAAAAACTTTAAGTGTTGGATACTCTTTTGTTCCTAAAGATACAGATCAGATTTGGAAAGCTATAAAGTATGCAGATTTGAGTCTTTATAAAGCAAAAGATACAGGAAGAAATAAAGTAGTAAGATTTAAAAAAGAGTTACTTAAAAATGGAGATAAGACAGAGTATTAAATTTTTATTAATACTTTATCTAAAAGCTTTGTAGAAAGAAGTCTTTTTGCAAAGCCAAGTATATAAGTAGCTTTTGTGATATAATATCTAGGTTTTATCTGTTGTGATATTAAAATTGTTTCAACTTTTTTTGCTACTGCGCTACTTGGTAGATTAAAAGGTACTTCACTTTTTTTTGCATTTAAGTTTTTATAATATACCTCTTTAAATCTAGAATGTTCAATATCAATATTCTCTTTTGTTTTTAAAATAGCATTTTTTCTAAAATCACTTGTGACTGGTCCCGTATTTAAAACTGTAATTTGTATGTTTGTATCTTCTAGTTCAAGTCTTAAAGTGTCAGTAAGTCCCTCTATGGCATATTTACTAGCATTATAAGCACCTCGTAATTTTAAACTTATTATTCCTAATACTGAACTATGTTGAATAATTTTTCCATATCCTTGTTTTTTCATAATTGGTAATACCTGAATAGTAACCTCATGAAGTCCAAAAACATTAGTTTTGAATTGTTCTTTTAATACCTTTGTTGAAAGGTCTTCTACTGCACCTGGTTGTCCAAATCCTGCATTATTAAATACAACATCTAATGTGCCTTTTGTGATTTCAAGTATCTGTTCTAAAGTTTTTTTGATTGTTTTTTTCTTAGTAACATCTAATACAAATGCATCAAATCCTAGCTCTTTTAGCCTCTCTACATCTTTTTCTTTTCTAGCAGTTGGAAATACTTGAAATCCTTTTTGTTTCAGATACAAGGCTGTTTGAAGTCCTATCCCTGTTGAGCATCCCGTAATAAGTATTGTTTTATAATGCAAGTTGTATCCTTCAAGTAACTTTTTATAAATCAAATCAACTAAGTTGAAGTGTGATATTATACCTTATGGATATAAAAGAGATGTTAGATACAGAAGTAAAGATGCGAAACTCTCAAAGTGAATTGAGTTTTGAAAAACCAGATCCATTGATGGTTGCAAAAAAATATGAAGATGAATATATTAGTTTGATATGTGCATTATTTGCTTATGGAAATGCAAATAAAATAGTAGAATTTTTAAATTCATTTGATTTCACAATTCTTGAAAAAAGTGAAGATATTATACAAAAAGAGTTACAAAACCATTATTATAGATTTCAAAATAGTGAAGATATAAGTAGTTTTTTTATAGCAATTAAACGATTAAAACAACAAGATAGTTTAGAAAATATTTTCAAAAAAGGGTATGATAAAGAGAATAACATTTTAGAAGGTATTTCACAAATTATACAAAGTGTATTAGAAGTTTATGAGTATTATAGTGAAGGGTACAAATTTTTAATCGGTACACAACCAAAACGAGATAAACAAGGTATGATTAAACATATTGGAAACTCTCCATATAAAAGATACAATATGTTTTTGCGTTGGATGGTTAGAGAAGATAATCTTGATATGGGTTTATGGAAAAATGTAAATAAAAAAGATTTGATACTTCCTCTTGATACACATACTTTTAAAGTATCTCAAAAGCTTGGGTTGCTCAGTAGGAAAACTTATGATTTAAAATCAGCTTTATTAATAACTGAAAAATTACAAGCATTTGATATAACTGACCCTATTAAGTATGATTTTGCACTCTATAGAATAGGGCAGGAAAATAAAATTTAATTAGTATTCATTTAAAATACAAGATTAAATAATTTATAGTATAATCTCTAAAATTAAAATACAAGGTTTATAGATGAAAAAAATAAGTTTAATTGTACTATTAAGTACTAGTTTTTTATATGGTGGTTTTTTTGATGCAGTAAAAGAGTATCTTCCAGCAGAAGAAAAAACAACTACAACAACACAAACTAACGATACTACATCAAGTTCATTATTAAGTAGTATAACAGGTGCAACAAACCTTTCTACAACACAAGCAACTGGTACAGTAGGAACACTTATGCAATATGCAAAGTCAAATATGACAACGGATGAATATTCAACGGTAACAAAAGATGTTCCTGTTTTGAATAGTTTAGGAAATAGTGGAACATCGTCTATGCTTTCCTCTTTAACAAATAGTGCAATGTCAAGTGATATGGTTACAAGTTCGTTAAAAGCTTTAGGTGTTGAACCTTCTTTAGTACAAACTATTATCCCTATTATTGTTAATTATGCGACACAATCAGGTGGAGAAGAGACTGGTTCTATTTTATCACAAAGTTTATCTGGACTTTTAAACTAAATTTTTTTGTATTAATAAGTGGTTAATAATTAATTTAATAAGCATTAACCTCTATACCTTATAATTTTACATATCAAATATAAGGAGTTCAAAATGAACAAAAAAATAATTATAAGTTTAGCAGCAGCTACATTACTAACTACATCACTTTTTGCATCGTGTCAAAAAGGGGAGATGAATAAAGGTGTAAAAGGTCACCCTCAGTGTAAAATGATGAAAAAACATTCATCTTTTAAAAACAAAGGTAGTATTACTCATATGGTTATGAGACTTGATTTAACAGATAAACAAAGAGCAACAATAAAAGATATAGTTAAATCATCTCGTAAAAATATGCCAAAACAAAGTGATGCATTTACAAGTAGCAGTTTTGATAAAGAAAAATTTATAAAAATCTCAAAAGAAAAAAGAGAATTTAAGATTAAAAATAGAGCAGAAACTATAGCAAAAGTATATGCAGTACTTGATGACTCTCAAAAGAAAGACTTAAAAACAATGATAGATATGAGAGAAATCATGAAACATAACAAAAAAAATAAAATGATGAAAAAGGGTAATTGTAATGATAAAAATTGCAATGGTAGAGGATGATTTTGAATTAGCAGATGTTCTTACACAGTATTTAAAAAAATTCAATATTGAAGTTACGAATTTTGAAGATCCGTTTTTAGCATTAAGTACTTTATCTATAAGTCACACAGAGTATGATTTGATTATTTTAGATCTTACTCTCCCTGGGCTTGATGGATTAGAGGTTTGTAAAGAGCTTGTATCTAAATATGATATACCAATAATAATATCAAGTGCTAGAAGTGATATAACTGATAAAGTTACAGCATTAGAACTTGGTGCTGATGATTACCTCCCAAAACCTTATGACCCAAGAGAATTAGAAGTGCGTATTAAAACAATCTTGCGACGCTATAATAAAGAGATACAACCAATATCTTCCAAAACAGAAGAGATATTTCTATTAAATGAAGAGAAGCAAGAGATAACTAAAAATGGTACCTACATTAAATTTACACAAGCAGAATATCAAATAATGTCACTTATGTGTAAAAGAAAAGGGTTTATAATCTCACGATATGATATTTTAGAAAATAGTGAATTATTTAATAGTGATGAACAAAGTGGTTCTATAGCTGTTATTATAAATAGAATACGAAATAAAATAGAAGATGACCCAAAACATCCAAAGTATCTAACTACAATTCGAGGTATGGGGTATAAACTAGTAGAATGAAAATAAACAAAAACTCAATCTTATTTACTATCACTATTACATTTATAGTATCAATATTTTTTATGTTGATAAGTTTTATAATACTCTATGAAAATTCACAAAAAAGCACTAGAGACTTTATGTTTAAAAGATCAATGGATGTTTCAAAAACTGTATTAAGAGAGTGCAAGGGTGGAGTTGTAACAGAAGATTTAGTAGAACATCTAAACAAAATGGACTTCTCTTTAATTGTTGATAAACAGGAGCAGGAACGACTATTAAATAATAAAGATATGAAAATATTGAAAGATAAACACAAAAGATACTCTATGATAGAGTTGTTGCAACTAGATGGGAAATATTATGCACATATTCAAACACCAAGATTAGATGCTTTAGTTAAAGACAATATTGAGATACCTGATAATAAAACAACATTATTTATAGTAGCACTACTTGTTGTTTCTTTATTTATATTGCTCTATTTTTTGACTCTAAAAAAACTACTTAAAATCAACATATTAAAAGACAAAGTAAAACATCTAGCAAATGAAAATTTTGATATAGATTGTGCTACAGAACATCAAGATGAGATATCACAGCTTTCAAATGAGTTTCATAAAACAGCAAATAAACTAAAGCTTTTAAAAGAATCTAGAGATATATTTATAAGAAATATTATGCATGAACTTAAAACTCCTATTATAAAAGGGAAGTTTATCACTCAACTAGAAAATACAGAAGAAAATAAAAATAAAATGGAAAAAGTATTTTATAGACTAGAGTCTTTGATAAATGAGTTTGCAACTATTGAAGAACTCATATCTTCTAGAAAAGAGATAGAGAAAAAACCATATTTTTTAGAAGATATTGTTGATGATGCTATAGATATTTTAATGTGTGAAGAAAATGAGGTCGCTGTAAATCTTACAAATATGAAAATAGAAGTTGATTTTAAATTATTTTCTATAGCAGCAAAAAATTTAATAGACAATGGTATTAAGTATTCTTCAAATAAAAAAGTAACTATAGAAACAAAAGGTGATGAGATTGTATTTAAAAATGAAGGGAAACAACTACAATATCCTTTAGAAAAATATTTTGAGCCTTTTTTTAAAGGTGATGATGTGAAATCAAATCAAAGTTTTGGTTTAGGTTTATATATAATAAAAAATATTTTAGATGCTAATGACTTCGAATTAAAATATGAATACAACAATGGTATAAATAGTTTTATAATTGTAAAAAAGACACATAAAAATAGATGTTAAAAATCTCATTGAAAAATCTTATTGTAGATTTTCAAATATTACAAGAGTTAATAGAAACTTTAGAAGGTGGGGAAGTTTTTGAATTTAGACTTTTAGATAAAGAGGTTGACTTTAAGTCCCTTGTTGATTTGGCACAAAGTTTATATTGTAAACTACTACCTCCTAAAACAGAAGAAGATTGCTATATTATTTCGCTACAAAAGTTAAATAAAAATAGTTCTTTTCACAACAGTCCCAATGATATTGAAAAAAAATATGGAGTTGATTCCTCTTTTGCAACTATCAATAAAATATCTCAACCAAGTTTTATAATACACTATTTAAAAGCTCTTCAAAGTGTCAATATTAGTAATAGATTGAGAGTTTTAAATCTTGGTGTTAATAGTGGTGAAGAGTTTCGAGTGATTAAAGAATTTTCTTCTCATTATCAAAACCTTGAATTAGTTGGCATTGATTATTGTTCTTCAGCTATAGAAAAAGCAAAAGAAGATTTTAAAGATGATAAAAATACAACATTTCTCCAAGCAGATATCAACAAACTTGAAGAGTTGGATTTAGGTAAATTTGATTTAATTATCACAATAGGCACACTTCAAAGTAGCAATATAAATTTTAATAAAACTTTTATGAGTATCGTACAAAACTATCTAAAAAAAGATGGTGCTATGATAATGGGATTTCCAAACTGTCGTTGGATTGATAGGGAGATGATATATGGTGCAATGGTGAAAAACTATAACTATTCAGAACTCTCAAACCTCTACAAAGATGTAAACTTTTGTAAAAAATATCTCCAACAAAAGAAATTTAGAGTAACGATTACAGGAAAAGATTATATATTTTTAACAGCTACTTCTATTAAGTAGTAATTTATTTGATTGGGTATAGACTACTATTATGAATACTCAAAATAAAAACAGCAAACCCCTTTGGGGAGATGAAACGCAAAAAAGTTTAACTAATTTTAATATTGGTGTAGAAGTTATGCCAGATGAGTTTATCAAAGCATACGCTTATTTGAAGAAGTGTTGCGCAATAGTAAATAACAACTCAAAAAAGTTAGATAGCTCTAAGACGCAACTTATAAATGCTGTTTGTGATGAGATAATTGAAAATAAGCATTTAGAGCAATTTCCTTTGCATATCTGGCAAACAGGAAGTGGAACACATACAAATATGAATCTCAATGAGGTAATAGCAAATAGAGCTTCTCAAATAGATAAAAGTATAATAGTTCAGCCAAACGATGATGCAAATATGTCACAAAGTAGTAACGATACTTTTCCTACAGCTATGAAAATAGCAATATCACTTCAAATACCTTCACTTTTAAAAGCTATAGATACACTTATACATAGTTTTCAAGTAAAACAAGAAGAGTTTGCAGGGATTGTAAAAGTAGGTCGAACACATCTTCAAGATGCAGTACCACTTTTCTTAAGTGATGAATTAAGTGGATATATATCTATGCTTGAACACTCAAAGTCACAAATCAAAGATACACTAAAATATATCAATCAACTTCCAATAGGAGCAACTGCAGTTGGAAATGGGATAAATACCCCACCCAACTTTTCACAACAAGTCTGTGATGAACTCAATAGGTTACTCCAAACTGAGTTTATCTCTCACCCAAATAAATTTCATTCTCTCACCTCTCACGATAGTGAAACATTTTTAAGTGGTGCTTTAAACGGATTAGCTTCAAACTTAATGAAAATAGCCAACGATATAAGATGGCTTAGTAGTGGACCAAAATGTGGACTAGGGGAGTTGACAATTCCTGCAAATGAAAAAGGAAGCTCCATCATGCCAGGAAAAGTAAATCCAACACAAGCAGAAGCTATAACTATGATTGCTGTTCAAGTGATGGGAAATCATACAACCATAAGTGTAGCAGCCAGTCAAGGAAACTTTGAACTCAATGTTTTTAAACCTGTGATTATCTATAACCTTTTACAGTCTATAAGACTTTTAACTGATGGGATAAATTCATTTAGTAAAAGATGTATAGATGGATTAAGTGTCAATAAAGAACAGATAAAAAAGAACCTTGATAACTCTTTTATGAGTGTAACAGTATTAAATCCACATATTGGATACAAAAATTCTGAAAAAATAGTAAAGTTTGCTTATGAGAACAATCTCACACTAAAACAATCGGCTTTACAATTAGCTCTTTTAAGTGAAGAGGAGTTTGATAAATATATGGTTATTGAAGATATTGCAAAGTGTAATATCTAGACGGTATTATAGTTATTTTATATTAAATTAGTTACAATTTTATTTTTACTTCAAATAGAGGAAACAGTATGACTGATAATAAAATAATAAAAATATATCTAAAAAATATTCTCTTATTTTTAATTTTTGGTGTTTTAATTGCATCAGTTACAACTTACATTAATTATGAATATAAATATAATGAAGTTGTAAAAGTTATCAATAAAAGTGCTGAGGACAACTATAATAAAATATCTTCTTATTCTGAAACACTAATTGAAAATGGTGAATACTCTTTATCTTCAATACAAAAAAATGATATATTTATAGATTATCTTTTAAATAATAGTGACAAAAAAAATGTAATTTCATTATTTTTAAATAGTATTAACAACAATAAAAACTTTTTTCAATTAAGGTACTTAGATAAAAATGGTCAAGAGGTTATTCGAGTAAATAGAGATAATAAACAAGATATTGTTTATGTAACTAAAAATAGTGATTTGCAAAACAAAGCAGATCGTTATTACTTTAAAGAAACTATCCTTAATAGTAACAAGCTTTTTTGGTATTCTAAGTTTGATTTAAATGTAGAAAACAATATAATAGAAAAACCCTATAAACCAACATTTAGAGTTTCAAAAAACATCTACTACAAAGGTAATTTTTATGGAATTCTAATTGTAAATATAGATATGAGTAAATTAGATAAATTTATTAAATCTTTTTCAAATTTTGAGATATCAATGATAGATAAAGAGGGAAACTATTTACTTAGTTCTGATGATAACAAGCAGTGGAGTAGATACCTAAATAAGAACTATAATTTTAAAAATGACTACCCTTATGAACTAAATAATCATACTGAAAACTATACTCATATTCACTCTATGGAATCCATTTTTCAAAATATAGATGAGATAAAAATCATACTTAAAGTAAACAAGCAATTTGTAAACAAACTTTCAAATGAAAACCTTGTGTATATTTATTCTGTAGCTTTGATTATTTTTGTCTCTGCAATTATTATAGGGTTAGTTATCTCTGTACCTACTTCAAAGCTTTATATTGATTATAATAAAGTTTATCAAAAAAACCTAAGATATATGGATACTATTGATAAATATGTTATCACAATGGATATAGATAAAAACAAAAAAATAATCAATGTAAGTAGAGCATTATGTGATATAAGTGGTTATAAAAAAGAGGAACTTATAGGTAAATCACCCTCAATATTTAAAAGTGGGGATTTAGAGGAGAATGTTTATAAAGAGATGTGGAATAAAATCACCAATGGACTTATATGGGATGGGGACTTTCATAATCTGACAAAACATAAAGAATATTTTTGGATACATTCAACTATTTTACCTAACTATAATGATCAAAATAATATCGTAAGTTATACTTCTATTTCTGAAGATATTACAGATAAAAAAACAATAGAAAAACTTTCACAAACAGATACACTAACTCAAATGTATAATAGAATGGTGATAGATAATAACTTAGAAAGAGAATATAATAGATTTCTTAGGAGTAAAGCTATATTTTCACTGATACTAATAGATATAGATAAGTTTAAATTAGTCAATGACAACTATGGACATCTAACTGGAGATAAGGTTTTAGTAAAATTTGCTAACATCTTAAAAGAACAATGTAGAAAAACAGATATTGTTGGACGATGGGGTGGTGAAGAGTTTATGATTATCTGCACTGATACAAATATTGATGGAGCATTTAAAGCAGCTGAAAACATTAGAAAGATTACAGAAAATTATGAATTTGATATAGTGAAAAAATGTACAGTAAGTCTAGGTGTATCACAGATAAAAGAAGATGATGATATCAATTCATTTTTAAAAAGAGTTGATGATAATTTATATAAAGCAAAAAGTGATGGGAGAAATAGAACAGTAGTGGATGTGTAATTAAAAAATACCTTTTTTACTCATCTCCATTTTTATAAAAATTTTCCAAAATTAAACTATCGGTAATTTGGTTTTTAAATAACGCATCTTCATGTTGTTGTTTTAAAAACTTATTTTCCTCTTTTAGTGAGATATATTGAGCATTAAGTTTATTTATATCTTTACTTACATAGTAAATGTTATTTTGTAAAAATATCTTTGGCATAAAAAAAACTAATGTGATAATAAGTGCAGAAAATACTATAAATAGTGCTTTTTTAGGAGTCAAATTTAAATATCCTCATTTTTGAGCTTCTACTTCTTGGATTTTGTTTAATCTCTTGTGGTGTAGGGATAATTGGTTTTTTTGTAATCACTTTCCCTTTTTGGTGGTTGTTTCCACAACTACACCTCATAACTTGAGGAGGGCAGATGCACTTTTGAGTCCATTTTTTAAAATAGTTTTTTACTATTCTATCTTCTAGTGAGTGAAAAGAGATAATAGCTACAGTTGTATCGTGAAAGTTTGCACTCTCTATTTTATCAAACAACTCTTCTAATACACCTAACTCATTGTTAACTTCTATTCTAATACCTTGAAAAGGAAGTGTTGCTGGGTGAAGTTTCCCTTTATACATATTTTTATTTAAAAATTGGGCTAACTCTTTACTACTACTAAAAGGGCGATTTTGTACTATAAGTGAAGCTACTTTTTTATACTCTTTAACTTCTCCATAGTTTCTAAAAATATCTTCTAATTGATTTTGTGAATAGTGGTTTACCACATCAGAAGCAGTTAAGTGTTGGTTTTGATCCATTCTCATATCTAAAGTATCACCATCAAATCCAAAACCTCTTTCGTTCTTATCAAGCTGTAAAGATGAAACCCCAATATCAGCTAAAATACCAACTATATTTTTATCTTTGAAACTATCTATTACATCTTTGAAATTCCCTTTATTGAAAATAACTCTATCTTGGTATTTCTCTAATCTTTTTTTAGAAAATTCAAGAGCTTCATCATCTTGGTCATTACAAATAAGTTTAATATTTGGATTTGATTCTAAAATTCCTTCTGAATGTCCACCATATCCTAAAGTACAGTCAATAATATAACCATCTTTTAAATCTTTAAAGGTGTCAATAACTTCGTTAAAAAGTACTGGTATATGTGGTATTTTATTCTGCTGCAAGGGTTAATCCTATTTAATGTTTTGATTTGGTATCATATCAAAATATTAATTAAAGGTGCTTACAGTATGCTTGATAAGAAAATAGTTGAACATTTAGCCAAAATTTCACTTGCATTATTTAGAAAAAACTTTTTTGGTATCTACCATGGTTCAATATCAAAAAAAATCGACCATCATAGATTTATAATCAATAAAAAAGATGCAATCTTTGATGAGATAGCAGAAGCAACACTATGTCAACTTTCTATGAATATTCATGACTATAGCTGGGATTTGGCAAGTGTTGATGCTATCATTCATAGTGCAATTTATACCCAGATACATGAAGCAAAATATATCTCTTGTGGAATGCCACCATATACTACAGCTTATGCTTTAGAGCATGATACTATAGAATGTGAAGATTATTTTGGGAAAACAACTTTTGATAAAATAGTTGTATATGACCCAGGTGATTTTGATACTTGGTATGATAGAAACTTTATAGAAGTTCCAACATTACTAAAAGAAACACCCAACAATGTTATAGTAATCCGTGGAGTAGGTGTGTATGTTTATGATAGAGATATGAATAATCTAGTTAAAAAAGTAGCAATTCTAGAAAGTAGTTGTAGAATTTTAGCATTAAAATCACTCTGTAGAGAAAGTATTTAAAGAAATATTTTTTAAAGTGTTACTTTATTACCTACTTTGGTAGTTTATATAATTTTATATGTAACAATTTTACTCATATATACCACTTAAAATAAAAACTATTTAAATACAAATAGAACATAAGTGTTTTTAGCTAGAATTGTAATTGAAATAAAATTTACTATAAGGACTTGATTTATGAGTTTAGTTACAGATTATAAAGCACATACCCAAGAAAGAGCAAAGCTAGGTGTTCCACCATTAGCTTTAACAGCAGAACAAGTTGCACAGCTTGTTGAGTTATTAAAAGCATCTCCAATTATTGATGTTGATTATTGTTTAGATATGTTTATAAATAAAATTCCAGCAGGTGTTGATGATGCAGCTTATGTAAAAGCAGCATTTTTAAATGATATAGTTCAAGGAAATGTAACTTGTGAAGCTATCTCAAAAGAAAAAGCATGTGAGATTTTAGGTCTTATGTTAGGTGGATTTAATGTAACACCACTAGTAGAAGCACTTAAAATTGAAGAAGTTGCATCCATAGCAGCAGAACAACTTAAAAAAACACTTTTAGTATATGATGCATTTAATGATGTAAAAACTTTAATGGATGCTGGAAATGCAAAAGCTAAAGAGGTAGTTGAATCTTGGGCAAATGCACAGTGGTTTACTAATAAACCAGAACTAGAAAAAGAGATTACTTTAACTGTTTATAAAATTCCAGGTGAAACAAATACAGATGATTTATCTCCAGCGAGTGAAGCATTTACAAGAGCAGATATTCCACTTCATGCAAACTCAATGTTGGGTTCAAGAATGGAAAATCCATTAGATACAATGAAAGAGCTTAAAGAAAAAGGACATCCATTAGTATATGTTGGAGATGTTGTTGGAACTGGTTCAAGTAGAAAATCAGGTATTAACTCTGTACAATGGCATATGGGAAGAGATATTCCAGGTGTTCCAAATAAAAGAACAGGTGGTGTTGTAATTGGCTCAATTATTGCTCCAATTTTCTTTAACACAGCGGAAGATTCAGGATGTTTACCACTTGAAGCAAATGTTGATAATCTTGAAACAGGTGATATTATCACAGTAAAACCTTATGAAGGTGTTATTGAAAAAAATGGAGAAGTTGTTTCTACATTTAAATTAAACCCTAATACAATTACAGATGAGATGAGAGCAGGGGGAAGAATTCCACTTATTATTGGCAAAGGATTAACTGCAAAAGCAAGAGAAGCTTTAGGTATGAGTCCATCTGATATGTTTTTAACTCCTGATCAACCCGAGGATGATGGAAAAGGTTTTACATTAGCTCAAAAAATGGTTGGAAAAGCTTGTGGAATTGAGGGTGTTAAACCAGGTGTTTACTGTGAACCAATTGCTACAACAGTAGGAAGTCAAGATACAACAGGACCAATGACCAGAGATGAGATAAAAGAACTTGCAGCTCTATCATTTGGTGCTGATTTTGTTCTTCAATCATTTTGTCATACAGCTGCTTATCCAAAACCAGCAGATATCAACTTACAACACACTCTTCCAAAATTTTGGACAGAAAGAAAAGGTTTTATCTTAAGACCAGGTGATGGTGTAATTCACTCATGGTTAAATAGAATGTGTTTACCAGATACAGTTGGTACTGGTGGCGATTCACATACAAGATTTCCTATTGGTATCTCTTTTCCTGCTGGATCTGGACTTGTTGCATTTGCAGGAGTTACTGGTATGATGCCTTTAACTATGCCAGAATCAGTTCTAGTAAAATTTAAAGGTGAGATGCAACCAGGTATTACACTTAGAGATATGGTAAATGCAATTCCTCATCAAGCGATTAAAGATGGGTTATTAACTGTTGAAAAGAAAGGTAAGAAAAATATTTTTGCTGGAAGAGTTCTTGAGATTGAAGGTCTTGAAGATTTAAAATGTGAGCAAGCATTTGAGTTATCTGATGCATCAGCAGAAAGAAGTGCAGCTGCTTGTACAGTGAAACTAAACAAAGAACCAATTGCAGAATATTTAGAATCAAATATTGTTCTCATTGATGAGTTAATAGCACAAGGGTATGAAGATGCTGCAACCTTGAAAAGAAGAAGAGACAAGATGCAAGATTGGTTAAATAACCCTGAATTACTTGAAGCTGATAGTGATGCACAATATGCAGCTGTAATAGAGATAGATATGGATAAAATTACTGAGCCAATTTTAGCTTGTCCAAATGATCCAGATGATGTTAAAACTCTAACAGAGATTCATGAATCTGGACTTAGAACTGAAATTGATGAAGTATTTGTTGGGTCTTGTATGACAAATATTGGATTATTTCGTGCTTTAGGTGAAGTTTTAAGAGGGGAAGGGCAAGTTCCTACAAAACTATGGGTATGTCCTCCAACAAAAATGGATGAAAAAACACTTCAAGAAGAGGGATATTATTCAGTATTTGGTATGGCAGGTGCTAGAACGGAGATACCTGGATGTTCTTTATGTATGGGGAATCAAGCTGCGGTTGCACAAAACGCGTATGTATTCTCAACATCAACTCGAAATTTTGATAATAGACTAGGAAAAGGAAGTCAAGTTTACCTTGGAAGTGCAGAGCTTGCAGCAGTTGTTGCATTAAAAGGGAAACTACCAACAGCAGCTGAATATATGGAGATAGTTCCAAATAAAATCAAACCAGAGATGAGTGATGAAGTTTATAGATATCTAAACTTCAACAAAGTTTCACACGATGACTTAAAAGCTATGGTAGAATAATAAAACTGACATTAATTTAAAAAAGCAAAAGCCTTACTAGAAATAGTAAGGCTTTTTTTGTTAATAGTGTTTTTGAAATAAAAAATAAATCGCTTTTAAATCCTTATTTGATATAATACACACTTTATTTTAAGGACAGTATATTGAATAGATATGGTATAGATATTTGGGGTGATGATAACTTCATAATTGACAATGATGTAGTACGACTAAACTATGAATCAAAACCTGCTTTAATAGAGATTGTAAAAGAGATAAGAGACGAGGGGAATACTGGTCCTTTAATTTTAAGATTTCCACATATTACAAAAAAACAAATAGAAAAACTCTATAGCATATTCAACAATACAATTACTGAAAACAATTATAGTTCAAAGTTTTATGCAGTTTTCCCATTAAAAGTAAATCAATTACCAAACTATATATTACCAATGTTAGAAAATAGTTCTCACCTCAATTATGGGTTAGAAGCGGGTAGTAAAGCAGAACTACTACTTGCAATGGCATATAACAATAAAAATGCTCCTATAACAGTCAATGGGTTTAAAGACAAAGAGATGATAACTCTTGGATTTATTGCAAAAAACCAAGGGCACAACATCACTTTAACTATAGAAGGGCTCAATGAGTTAGAAACTATTATTGAAGTTTATCATGAACTTAAACTTCCTTGTCCAAGTATTGGTCTTCGAGTAAGATTGCATAGTTCAGGAAGTGGTACTTGGGCAAAAAGTGGTGGAATTGACGCAAAATTTGGATTGAGTTCTACAGAAATTCTTGAAGCTTTTGATATGTTAGCAAAAAATAATTTAGTAGAAACTCTTAAGATGATACATTTTCATATTGGTTCAGAGATGGAAACAATCGCCCCTTTAAAAAAAGCCCTAAAAGAATCAGGACATATCTATACAGAACTTATCAAAATGGGAGCTACTTCACTTGATGCTATTAATATTGGGGGTGGTTTAGCTATAGAATATTCTGCCTATGAAAAAGTAACCCAATATAGCTTAAAAGAGTTTGTAAGTGATGTTTTGTTTACTTTAAATGACATTGCTTCAAAAAATGGTGTAAAAGTACCAAATATATTTACAGAATCAGGAAGATTTATATCTGCTCCTAGTTCTGTACTTATTGCACCAACATTAGAACTTTTTTCAAGTGAATATAATGAATCAAATTTACGATTAAAAGAGCAAAATCCTCCAATTATAGAAGAGTTAAGCCTTTTGTATAGAGATATAAATAATGAAAATGCAAAAGAGTATATGCATGATAGTTTAGAACATCTTGAGTCTATTTTGACACTTTTTGATTTGGGATATGTTGATTTAAATGATAGAAGTAATGCGGAAGTTTTAACTCATCTGATTATTAAAAAAGCGATAAATTTAAAAGACCATAGAAATGATAAAGAGTTACGAAATCTTGATAATAAAATTCAAGAAAAATATCTTCTAAATTTCTCTATATTCCAATCTTTACCTGATTTTTGGGGGATAAATCAAGAGTTTCCAGTGATGCCATTGTCTCATCTTGATAAAAAAGGAACAAGAAGTGCAAATATCTGGGATATAACTTGTGATAGTGATGGTGAAATACCGTTTGATTCAAGAAAACCTTTGTATCTACATGATATTGATCTTACAAAAGAGGATTATTTTTTAGGATTTTTCTTGGTTGGTGCATATCAAGATATATTAGGTATGAAACATAATCTTTTTAGTTCACCATCTGAAGTGAATATTATTTTTGAAGATGGTGTTATGAAACAGGATAAGTTTCTTAAATCTCAAAGTATTATTGAAATATTTGATGATTTGGATTATAATTCACAAGATATTTTGGATAGATTATTATCTTCAACAAAAAATGAACAACTAAAAGATATTTTAATGGAATTTATAAATGATAATAGCTATTTAAAAACAATAGCATCTAAAGGATACAAATAATATGAGTTTATGGACTTTAATAAAAGAGGATTTCTCAGTTCCAAGAAAAAATGACCCAGCCTTACACTCTAAAATTGAACTTATTTTCAATTACCCAGGTATTTGGGCTATTGTAAATTATAGAATCTCAAATAGACTTTATAAAAAGGGTTTTAGAAGATTATCAAGAGCTTTTAGTGGTGTTTCTCAACTATTTACAAATGTTGATATTCACCCAGCAGCTACAATTGGAAGAAGAGTATTTATTGATCATGGTTTTGGTGTGGTGATTGGACAAACAACTATTATAGAAGATGATGTTTTGATTTATCAAGGTGTCACTTTGGGTGGAGTAAGCTTAAGTCATGGAAAACGACATCCAACCATAGGTAAAAATAGTGTAATAGGAAGTGGTGCTAAAGTTTTGGGAAATATCTCAATAGGAGAAAATTGTAAAATAGGAGCAAACTCAGTTGTGGTTAAAGATGTACCATGTAGCTCAACAGCAGTAGGAGTTCCAGCTAGAATTGTAAGAAGAAAAGATTGTGATTGTACTGAAAAATCACAACTTGATCACAATGATTTACCAGATATTTCTAAAGAGATGTTCTCCTATTTACTTAAAAGGGTTGCAGTACTTGAACACGCTGTTCAAGAGCATGATGGTATAGATGTATCACGAGAAGATAGAGAGTTAGAAGATATTTATGAAAACTTTATTACTGCTATGAAAAAAGAGGAATAACTGCTTTTATGACACTTATACTATTAGGAATCCTCACAGGACTTATGTCAGGTTTTTTTGGTGTAGGTGGAGGAACTGTCTTAGTTCCATTGTTATTATTATATGGTTTTGAGATGAAAAGTGCTGTTGCTATTTCAATTATGCAGATGATTTTTAGCTCTATTTATGGAAGTTTTTTAAATAGTAGAAAAAATAAAGAAATTTTAAAAGATGGTGTAACTATAGGTATTGGTGGTTTTCTTGGTGGAAGTTTAAGTGGATTTATAGTTCCAAATGTACCTGGGATTTATCTAAAATATCTTTTTATTATAGTAATTATATTTTCAATTTATAGAATTGCTGCCACCTCATTAGAAGCTCCAACAGGTACGAGAAGAAGAAATAAATTTATTTTAATAGTTATAGGATTTATTATAGGTGTGATTGCTATGAGTATTGGTATTGGTGGTTCTATTATATTAGCCCCTATACTTGTAGGGTATATGCTTTATAATCTTAAAGATGCAGCATCTTTAGGATTATTTTTTGTAATATTTAGTTCTATTGCTGGTTTTATTAGCTTAAGCCTTACTGGCAATATGCACTTTGGTGAAGGTGCTATAGTTGGAATTGCTTCACTTCTTGGTGTTTATATTGGGATAAAATTAAAAAATAATACCCATATAAAATATTATAAACAATTAACATTATTTCTGTATAGTATGATTTTAATATCAGTAATTTACAAACTTTAAAAAGGATAAAAAATGAAACAAACATTTATAGTACAAAATGTAAAATGTGGCGGTTGTGCAAATACACTTAAAAAAGCACTTAAAGATGAGTTTGGTGAGGTTGAAGTAAACCTAGAAAAAGAACCGAGAGAGATAACTTTAGAACTTGAAGATGATAAAAAAGAGAACCTAAAACTAAAACTTAGAAGTTTAGGATACCCACTAGCTGATGATGAGCTTTCAACACTACAAAATGTAGGTGCAAAAGCTAAGAGTTTTGTATCTTGTGCTATTGGGAAGATGGATTAACTTTTTATTCTCACTCTTTCAAACTCAACTGAATTCTACCTTTTTCTCTATCTATATTAGATATTCGGATATTTTTTAGTTGTTGATTGATACTTAAAACATCCATTGGGTGAGAGATTCTTTTATTTGATATTTGAGAGATATGAAGTAGGGCATCATTTTTTAGACCAATATCTACAAATGCACCAAAATCAGTGATGTTTCTTACTACTCCATTGACTTTATCTCCCTCTTGCAACTTCTCTTGTGATTTTACCTCTTGGCAAAAAGATATTTGCTCTAACTCTTCTCTTATATCATATCCTGGTTTTTTAAGTTCTAATATAATATCTTTGAGTGTTTCTATACCACAACTAAATTTAGTTTCTATGGTTTTTATATCATCATTTGATATCTCTTCTAATTTGTAATTTTCTTTTACAAATTTTGCTACATCATAGTTTTCAGGATGAATACCTGAGTTATCAAGATAACTATCACCCTGTTTTATCCTAAAGAAACCAACAGATTGTTCATAAGCCTTAGAACCAAGACCTTTCACTTTAAGTATCTCTTTTTTGTTGTTATACCCTCCAATAGTATCTTTATATTCAATAATATTTTTAGCTAACTTCTCACTAATACCGGATACATAAGATAAAAGCTTATAAGAAGCAGAGTTTATATCTACACCAATTTTATTTACTATACTTACAGTTGTATCTGCCAGTTTCTTTGCTAACTCTTTTTGATTTAAGTCGTGTTGGTATTGTCCTATTCCTAAACTTTTTGGGTCTATTTTAACAAGTGCAGAGATAGGGTCTCTTAATCTTTGGGCTATAGAGATAGCTCCCCTTATCGTTACATCAAGATTTGGATACTCCTCTTGTGCTATTTTAGATGCAGAATATACTGAAGCTCCTATCTCACTTACAACTGCGTATTTGATATTCAAATGGTTTTGTGTCAAAGTTTGAGATACAAAAGTTGCTGTCTCTTTTGAAGCTGTACCATTTCCTATAGCTATAGCAGATACTTTGTAATTTTTTAAGATATTTAGTAGCTTTTGGGTAGACTCTTTTTGTTGAGTTTGGCTTAAAAGATATATCACCTCACTATCTAAGTATTTTCCATCTTTATCTATGACTGCCATCTTACAACCTGTTTTAAACCCAGGGTCAATTCCTAAAATGATTTGATTTACCAAAGGTGGTGAGATAAGAAGTTCTGCTAGATTTTTACCAAAAAGTTCAATAGCTTCACCACTTGCTCTATTTTTTAGTTCAGAGATAAATTCCCTTTTTAAACTAGGTAGTATTATCCTTTTTAGTCCATCTATATAAGCTTCTTGCACATAAATACTTGAACTACTTGCCCAAGCTGGTATTCTGTATTTTTTAATACCCTCTATAAGATAGTTTTCATCAACCTCTATTTTTAAACTTATTTGTTTCTCATTGACAGCTCGAAATATTGCAAGTAGTCTATGAGATTTAAGATATGTAGCTTTTTGTGATATATTTGCTAAGTCTTTATAAACTCCATCTGATTCAAATGTTTTTGTGGGTTTTGTAGTAACTATTCCGTGTGAGTTGATATTTTTTCTCACTCCATCTTTCGTTTTAATATCTTGAGAATATCTTAATGCTATGATATCTTTAGCCCCTTTGATAGCTTCTTCTGTATTAGCGATATTTTTGTTGCAAAACTGCTTCGCTTTTTGCTCTATCTCGTTTGTTGTGTATCTCATAGATGATATTATATTTGCAAGTGGTTCAAGTCCATTTTTAACTGCAGTGTCTGCTCTTGAATTTTTTACCCCTTTGTATGGTTCATAGATATCTTCTAGTGTTTTTAGAGTTGTAGCGTTGTTTAAAAGCTCTTGAATTTTTGAAGTTAAGCTCTCTTTCTCTTTTAAGATATTTTCTATATCCTCTTTTCTTTTGAGTAGTTTTTGATTGTACTCATAAAGCTCTTGAAACTTAAGAAGTGTTTCATCTGTTGCGTTTCCTGTGAGATCTTTTCTGTATCGTGCTATAAATGGAATTGTACTGCCATCTTCTAGTAAAGTGATGATATTTTTTATATACTGTTCTTCTAAGTTTATTTGTTGTTTTATGAATGTTATTATTTTTTGCATTTTTTGTTCATTTTCCTTATACAATTATGAATAGAATTAAAATTATGATAAAAACTCTATCAAATCTATCTCTAAATACTAATGCTTTATTTATATCAGCTACCTCTATCTCTTTTTTTCCATCACCAAAGTAGGGCTTTGATTTTACTTTTCCAAAATAAGAGGTATCTCCACCAAGTTTTACCCCAATACTTAATGCCATAGCTGAAATAGGATATCCAGCATTTGGACTTTCGTGAAGTTTTCCATATTTATAAAAGTTCAATAAAGCTTTTTGACTTAAAAAAAGAATGGCAATTAACAGGGCTGTAATCCTTGATGGAATATAGTTTACTATATCATCAAGAATAGCACTTACTTTTCCAAACTTTTCATATCTATCGTCTCTATATCCAACCATTGAATCAAGTGTATTTATAGCTTTATAGACAAATAAACCAATTATTCCAAACAATAAAAGATAAAATAAAGGAGCAATAACACCATCGCTTAAGTTTTCACTATAAGTTTCTATAGCAGCTTTATTTATATCACTTTTGGTTAAGTTTTCTGTATCTCGGCTTACAAGGTATTTTATATTTTGAGGATTAGTAATAATATCTTTTACACTCTCATACAACATCTTGGAAGCTATCCCAAAAGAAGATAAAAAAGCTAAGATATAAATATTATCTATAAAATAATCTATAGTAAAAGTGATGGTAAATACTACTACTATAAGGGAAATAGTTAGCAACGCACCTCTAAAAATACTATTTTTATAAAAATATTTTTCAAAAAATTTAATAAAGTCACCCATTAAAACAATAGGATGCTTTAGAAACTGGAATTCTCCAAAAATTCTATCTATGATATAAGCAATAAGTGTTAGTTCAAAGTGCAATTTTTTCTAAGCTCTTTTCTAAAACTTCTAAATCTTTTTGACTTTTTACAGCAATCCGTACAAAACTGCTATCTAAAAAATCAAAGTTTGAACAATCTCTTACCATAATCTTATAAGGCTTTAAAAGCTCTTGAAAGGTAGATGCATCTATTTGTTTTAACTGTACCAAAATAAAATTAGCTGATGAAGATATAATATGTTGTGTATATTTAAAATCTTTCATTATTTTGGCTAAATACTCTTTATTTGTAATAGTAATAGCTTTTGAAACTCTCTTAAAGTTCGTATCTTTCAAAGCTTGTTGTATATAGTTGCTATCAAATTGTGATATTTTCCAAAGAGGTTCTTTAATTTTTAGTTTTTCAATATTTTGATTATTTGAAACTACAATACCAAGACGGATACCAGCACTACTATAAAACTTTGTCATAGATTTAAGTATATAGAGTTGATCATATTTTTCTAAGTATTTTATACAAGATTGATGATTGGTAAAATCTAAAAATGACTCATCAATCAAAATAGTACAGTTTTTTTTCATCCAAGAGTCCATAAGCTTATCTATATCGTAAAAACTCCCCTCAGGGGTACTAGGGTTTACAAATACTACTATTGAGCCAGAAGAAACCTCTTTGTGAAGTTCTATGAAGCGATTTATTAAGTTGATATTGTAGTTTAGGGTAGTTGCTGCTTTTTTATACTCTAAATATGCTGGACTATAGATATTTGCAGTGGTTGCATCAAAAAGGCGAAATAGACTAAAAATAGCACTGCTACCACCATTAAAAAGCTCCATTTGAGAACTTTCAATATTATAAAGCTTAGAAATAGAGTCATAAAGTGACTCATAAGTAGGATATGCAGAGATATCTAAATTATTAAAGTCAAAGTTTATCTCTGGCTTTAAGAAGTTGATATTTGATGACAGATCAATCACTTCATCAACACTACAACCTATTTGTGATGCAAAAGCGTTTATATCTCCACCATGTTTAAAATTCATATATTTTCCAATCTATCTATCAACTCTTGATAATCTCTATTATCTAAGTATCTTTTTGTAGCATAATATACCAAAGCATATTTTATATACTCTTTAAATCTCTCTATTGGCATATCTAATTCATAAGAGCAGAGTAGGGCATCAAGCTTATTATAGTTAAGGAGATTATCATCAAAGCACCAAGAACTAGCAACAACAGCTAAATCAAAAACAAAATCCCCATTACAAGCTTCACTAAAATCATACACCCCACTTAACTTATCATTTTCCCATTTTACATTATCAGGGAAAATATCTCCATGTATTATCCCATCATTTTGTAACTCTATCTTAATATTATCAATATAGTTTTGTAATATACTTATACCCCTTTTAATGATTACATCTTTTAGGGTAATTATATCATAAATATTGCTGTTATTTGATACTAAATTTGCTGTTTTATTATGAAAAGACTTAAGGAAGAGGGCAGTCTGTTTTATATGTATTATCTCTGGTTTGTATATACTATGACCAATTATTTGTATATAAATTATACATTGATACCCTTTGATAGCTAATTGTTCTACATATTGTATAACTCTTAATCTACTAATAGTATTTAACAGCTTTATTTCATCTTCAATATTATAGTTTGGTTCATCATAAATCTTTAGTACATACTTACTCCCCAATAAGTATACACTACTTTGAACTCCATCTGTTGTTTCTTTAAGTGGAAAATCTTTGTACTTTTTTGGTAAATCATCTTGAGTAATTTTTATCTTTACACCCAACTTACAACCTCTTCAAACTCTTTTTTCTTTTCCCATTGTAAAGTTTCTAACTCAGGTGTATCTAAAAATTGTTTTGTATATCCTACACACAAATAGCCTACAAGTTTGTATTGATCACTTACTTGTAGTGTTTTTTGCACTTTTTTATGATTGATGATACTTACCCAACCAAGACCAATATTAAGACTACGAGCCATAAGCCACATATTTTGAATAGCACAAACAACACTATACTCCCCCATCTTTTGTGAGCTTGTTTGTCCTAAAACTTTTTTTGTAGGTTTTTTATAAAATACAGCGATATTTAGAGGTGTTTCTTTGATACCTTCAAGTTTTAGATTATTATAAAGTTCTCTTTGCTTGAAGTGTTTTTTACTTTTTTCATAGGATTTTTTGAAGTTATTGTAGATTTTATTTTTGATACTCTTATCTTCAATTACAACAAACTTCCAGGGCTGAGAAAAACCTACTGAGGGTGCATGAAGCCCAGCTTGAAGTATCTTTGATATAATTTTCTTTTTGATTTTTTTCTTTAAAAAGTTATTGCCACGCACATCTCTTCTATGAAGAATTATATCACTTAATATTTGGGATTGTTGGTTGTTGAATTTCAAAGAAACTTATCCTTTAAAAGCTCAATATTATTTCTAAACATAGTATGTAGGTAAGTTCCAAACACATTTTTATCTTCATTTTCCCAACTACCAACTTTTCCTTTACCATTTGGTTTTTTAGACAGTATATCAAAACCTTTTGTTTCAGTTACTGCTTTAGTATAGTGGAAGCTATGACCTTTTATATTAGATTCATTGTAATAGTATCCCAACCTTGTAAATCTTTTTTCTAGTGTAAATTCTACATCTAAAATACCACTTATCTTTTTTTCATCAACACTATTTCCAAGATATAAAAGCCCTGCACACTCTGCATATATTTTCTTTGTTTTACTATGTTTAATAAGGGAGTTTTTAAATTTGTTTGAATCTTTTATTTTGCCATAAGCCTTATTGCTTTCAACATATCCACCACAAATATAAACCATATGAGCATCTTGTGGTATCTCTTGATCTTTTACTGCACTAATTAAGCTTACTTTTTCAAATATACTTTTAAAGAACTCTAGATTGTCATAATAAAGAAAAGAGAAGTTTTCATCATTTACTATGGCTAAATGTTTGTTTTGCTTCTCTAAGCTCTTAAAAGGGTAAATATCTGCAGTTAACTCTTTATCTCTTTGTGCAAAACTTTCAAGTAAAGATAGATCAATATTTTTTAATACCTCTTTACTAATAGTTTCAATTTTAGTTAAATCCTCTAAATCAAGTCCAAGATGGGTATCACTTAAGCTTTGAAGCTCTTTTTGAATCCACCCAAGCACTATAATATCTTTATGATCCTTATTGATAATATTTTTGATAAGTTCAAAGTGCATTTTTGAAGAGATATGATTTAGAACAACTGCTTTTATAGTATTATCTTCTCTATAAGTTTTTAATCCTTGCAAAACTGCACTTACAGTTATATAACTACCACGGCAATCAAGAAGTAAAATAGTTGGAACATCTAGTAATCTACTAATACTATAAGCACTACACCCCTTATCATCCCCATCATAAAATCCCATAACACCTTCAAGTATAGATACTTTTTTATCGCTATAATGGGAATAAAGCCATTGAACTTGATCCTCTTTCATAATAAAACTATCAAGATTTACACTAGAAGTTCCACACACTTTTTTATGAAACTGAGGATCAATATAGTCAGGACCTATTTTATATGGTCTTACCGATTCTTTGTAGTGATAAAGTAGGGCTGTTGTGAGTATCGTCTTACCACTATTTGATGATGTGCCACTTATACAAAGGTTTAACATCTATTTTAATTCACCAGTAGTATCGTATTTGTTCAAATAACCTCTAGGGGTTAATACTAGACCATTTGAAGTAAGTTTTGTTTTTGAGTTACAAATTATTATTATTGTATTCATCCCCACTTTTTCATGCTCTATATCTTGCTCTATAAGCTCTGTTGTTGTTGTAATAGTGATATTTTCTTTATCATCTCTTCCTACATTTTGAGCTATGATAGCTATTTTTTCATCTACTTCATTTAATCTTGCCAAAAAGTTTTGATAAGGTTGTATCCTTTTTTTTGATTTTGGATTATAGATACCTAGTACAAAGTCACACTCTAAAGTAGATTTCACCCTTTTATCTATAAGATTTATATCTGTAAGTCTATCTGACAAAGAGATAATAGCAAAATCCCCAGATACAGGAGCTCCCACTTTAGCAGCAGCTGCTAAAAAAGAGGTAACACCAGGAAGTGAGATAAGTTCTATATCATCCCATAGGTTTTTTTCATCTATAAGCTCTACAATAAGTGTTGCCATACCAAATACATTTGCATCTCCATTTGAAATGATACAAGTTGTTTTACCACTATTTGCATACTCTATAGCTTGATTACATCGCTCTATCTCATGTGTCATACCAGAAGTATAAACCTCTTTATTTTCTAATAAATCGCTTAACTCTTTTGCATATTTTGTATAAGATACAACCACTTCGCACTCTTCTAACGCTGCTCTTGCATCTGGTGTGATATAGTGTATTCCACCAGCTCCACTACTTACTATATATAATTTTTTCATAATATTAAATCGCTCCTGCTATTGTTATTTTCTTTTCAAAAACCTCTTTTGGTATGATTAACTCTTTGTATCTTGAGATTAATATACTTGATGGTTCAGCTACACCTTTTAGACCAAAAAACTTTGTTGCTTGTGATGGACTAAATTCACCTTCTAGTGCATTTATTTGCTTCTCATTAAAAAAAAGTATCTCAAAGTTGTATCTATTTGCAAACTCTAAAAGCCCTTTTTCATCACTTTTAGCTTCAAAGGAAGCTATATTTTTTATATCTTGCTTTTGTAGTTTATATTTATCTATAAACCATAAAAAAGCTTTCTCTATATCTTCAAAAGATGTATCTCTATTACAGCCAATTCCTAGATAGACTTTAGGTTTTAAGTGTAAATTATCACTATTGCCAAAAGGATTGATAATAACTGTATTCTCGTCACATCCATCGCTTATTAACTCTAGATTTGTTCTGTTTTCAATAGTTTCAAAAAGAGTTTGAGAGGTTAATACTTTGACTTTTTGTTTATTGATAAGTCTATTTGAGATATTTGCTAATCTATTGAGATTTTCTATTTTCATATCATTTTTTTTGGCAAACATATCAAAAGCAAAAACCTTTACTTGGTCTGTTGCAGTTGAGATAAAGTTTATACAACCATCTATTTTATTTGCAATTAGATCACTTAACTCATTTGCCCCACCAATATGACCGCTTAAAAGTGGTATCACTTTTGATAGATCAATACTCATCACTAAGATTGCAGGGTCAGTTGCTTTTGATTCTAGAAGTGGTGCAATTTTTCTTACAACTATCCCCATAGCTAAAATACAGATAATAGCATCATATTTTTTCCAACCATTTTCTAAAACAGTATCAATTTTCTCATAAGTTATAAGATTATCAAGATTATGTTCTAAATCTTTTTTACCATAAATATCAACCTTATACTCACCTAGACAGCTTTTGAGTTCTATTGCACTATTTAAACTTGGCTGATTTATTGATATTATTGCTATTTTTAACACTTTTTAGCCTCTAAGTTAAGTGACTCTTTTACTAATGGTTTTACATAAAGATGAGATTCCTCTGTCTCTTTTTGATTTAAGTAATCACCAAAAAGAATTAAAGCTACACCTTTGATATGACTTACTTGTTCTTGTATATCTGAGATTGTCCCTTTATAAACTTTTTCCTCTTTCCATGTAGCTTTTTCAACTACCCAACAAGGGGTATTAGCACTATATCCCATCTCTAAAGCTGTTTTTTTAAGCTTTTTTATAAGCAATATTGATAGATAAAACGCTAAAGATGAGTTCTTACAAGCTAATATATTTTCTAGTTTTTCTGGGTTTGGAGTTTTACCCTCTACTCTTGAGAGTATAATTGTTTGAGAAACCCCTGGGATTGTGTACTCAATACCTAAACTAGCAGCTGCTCCAAAGGCTGCTGTAATCCCAGGTATTACAGAGTATTCTATATTTTGCTCTTTTAGGTATTCAATCTGTTTTGCAATAGTTGAATAGATAGATGGATCACCTGTATGAACACGAGCAACTAATTTATCTTTGTGAGCGTACAAAAACTCAAAAATTTCAGGGTATTTCATCCCTTGGCTATCAACTATAAGTGCATCATCTTTACACCAACTTAATACCTCTTTTGGTACTAATGAACCAGTATAAAGTACAGCATCAGCCTTTTTAAGTATATTCATAGCTTTTACTGTTATAAGTTCAGGGTCACCAGGACCAGCTCCTATAAAATATATCATACTAACTCCTTCTCTTCTTTTATAATTTTTATCTGAAACAGTTGTCTCTCTGGCTCTACTAAATCAAGTTTTCCTTTGTATGTAGTTAAACTTATTGAGTGTACTTCATACTCTATATTTGATTGATTTAAAATTGTATTCATTAAGCTAAGATGTTTTAGAGTTATTGCATTTATCAACATTATTCCACCGTTTTCTAATCTTTCATAAAGATATGGAAGTTTTTTAATAACTTCCTCTCCACCACCACCCACAAAAATTCGTAATGGATTTTCTTCTAAATTTTCAAATTTATCTTGCGCTTCACCGACAAAAAGTTCACAATCAACAACATGATGAGCTGTTATGTTTTTCTTAATATGTGTCACTCTCTCTTCATTTTTTTCAAAAAAAAGTGTTCTTGTTTTATATCTTGTATAAGCTTCTATACCACAACTTCCACTTCCAGCACCTATATCCCATAATAGTTGGTTTGGTTCTAAATCTAGGTTTTGTAATGATAATTGTCGTTTGTATTTTTTCGTTATCATCCCTCTTTGCGTATCAAAATCACAATCTTCACTTAATCCAGTTTTAGGGGTAAATAGTCTTTTTATAAGAAGTACATAAGGCTCTTTTTCTATATTAAATCTTTTATAGCTCATATCAAAAAGATTGATTTGCTCTATAACTTCATCTTCAAATCCAAGCTTATAACCTATAGTAACCTCGATATCTGTTGGTTTTAAATATTTGAGAGCATTTTGTATTTTAGAGATAGTTAGTTTATCACACAAAATAAATGTATAGCTATTTGTTAAAAATTTTGATAGATCAATATTGACTCTTCCATGCAAAGAGATTGTATCAATATCATTATCATTTATAAATAATTTTTCTTGCATATATACTTTACTTGAGGTATTGTTTATAATTTTTACTTGATCAAATGGAAGTTTCTTAGCTACTAAGATACCAGCACTAAAGAAAAAAGGGCTTCCTGTAACTACATAAAGGATATTCTCTTTTGTATAGTTTTCCAAAATATAATCTCGTGCTACTTTAAATCCACCTTTTATAATATTTTCATCTGTCTCTTTGAAGTTTTTATCACAGACTATTGTATCGTAAGAAGATATATCTAAATCTATATTTTCAAAGGTATAATCACCCATCCCATTACCAATAATTGTTACCATCCTAATAGATCCTTTTGTTCTAATATTATCGCTTTTACATTTGAGTTTTTATGCCAAAGCTTTATTTGTTGATTTGCTTTTTGTGTTATCATTTTATAAAATTGTTCTAAAAGTCCAACTTTTTCAAGCTCAGCAGATATCCCTTTTACTGTTAAAGTTGATTCAATATCAACTTTATAGTTCAACTCATCTTGAATATCTTTTTGAAGTAGTTTAAAATCTATTACTCCAAAACGGTTATGTGTATTTTTAAACCCTTGATATACTTTTGTCATTTTTCCTATTCCACACAAAAAAATTATCTCCTTAACATCCAAATCTACCCCTAAAGCTATAGACTCATAGATAAAGTTTCCAATCTCTATAATAGCCTCTTGGCTTGAATGTTTTTTTGCTACTGTTACAGCGGAGTTTCCAAGGGTAAAATAGAGTGTTTTATATCCGTTTTTTACTGCAAATTCTATCTCTGTTTTTACAGAATCTATATATGCGGAACTTGATATTGGTTTTACTACCCCTTTTGTCCCTAAAATAGATATTCCACCCAATACACCAACTTTTGAGTTTGCTGTTTGTTTGGCAATATTTTCACCATCTGTTACACTTACACTACAATATAAGTCCAAGTTTTCATACTCTCGTGTTATCTCTTCAAATGCTTCAAATATAGCATCTCTTGGAACTGGATTAATAGCTGGAAAATTTGGTGCAATTTTTAAACCTTTTTTTGTAACAACACCTACACCAACTCCAGCATACAATGAAAGTTTATTTGTTCTAGTTGTATAAGTTAATGGAGTATGAGAGATACTATTTAATTCTAAGTCATCACTTTTTTGAGTGATACTTACAACTATCTCACACCCTTTTGTCACATCTAAATCATCATTATCCATCTTATTTGTTTTTGAGATTGACAACTCATTTGTGGCTAAAAAACAGTTCAATGCAGACCTAAATACCATATAGGAATGTGCGCCTGTTGTGTACCCTTTTTTTAGTTGGTTTTGACTCATAATTATCTATTTTTATACTCTATAAAATCATTAGCCCACTTACAAGCTTTTTTAGGATTAGGTTTATTGATATTGTTTACACTTACCATAATATCCCCATCATCTCTAGTGCAAGGGTGGATAAAATTACTCAAATTTGGATTTGATAAAACATTTACCATCTTTGTTTTTAAAAGCTTTTCCACCATAACTGTAGAGTGAAGAGGAATACCAATATATATCAAATCAAACTCTTGAAAAAAATCATACTCCAACTGATAAAAATCTTTGATTATTTTTGTGATACTTGTATCTAATTGAGATAAAAATTCATTTGCTACAACTGTAATATGGCAAGGGTGATTTGATAAAACTTTGAGTTTTATCTCACAAGCACGACCAGCTCCTACTATAAGAACTTTTTGTTTTTTAGTTAATATAACTGGTAGCATCTATCGTATGACCTATAAATATAATAGCAGGGGTTAACTCTTTCACACTTTCAAAAAACTCTTCATCTTGTACACTTATCTCACCTAAGCTAGAGTTTATGATATTAGCATCTACAGTTGTCCCTTTACTTAATACAGCAAGTGGAACATTACTAGGAAAATTTTTTGATAAAAGATTTTTTACGATTGTTTTTAGATTGTGAACACCCATCATAATTACAAGATTTTCCCTTTTGTGATAAGAGGTAACTATCTCATCAAATACTTTTATATTGTGCCCTGTAATAGTTCTATAAGAGTCATTAAACTTTCTATCAATAAGTGGTATCATAAAGCTTTCTGGGACACTTGTTGATGCAGATACTCCAGATATAATTACAGGTTCAAACCCAGCTTTTTGCAATGCTCTTACCTCCTCATAACCTCGACCAAATACAAAAGGTGTACCACCTTTTAATCTTACCACTTTTTTCCCACTTTTAGCATGTTTTACAAGCAGTTCATTTATCTCATCTTGACTTCTACTATGGTTCCCTTTTCTTTTCCCTACATTTACCCGCAAAACATAACTTTTACAAAATAAAAAACAAGTTTCATCAACTAAAGCATCATACAAAACCACATCAGCCTCTTTTAATATAGATACAGCTTTTATAGTTAAATACTCAATATCACCAGGACCTGCACCTATTAAATATACCTCTTTACCCATATTTTATTCTTCTAGCTCGTTCATTGGTACTTGTTCATAAGATAACTTATCAAGTGATCTGTTTGTACTTAAATCCAAAAACAACTCTTTCCATTTTGTATCATCAAATTTATGAATATTTTTTAGCCAAATATTGTTGTTTTCTAAGTAACCATTTGCTTTAGTATTTTCAAAAGTTACAGCAACTTGTCTAAATCTACATGCACCAAAACAATTTGTTCTTGATATCTTTATACGATTTTTTCCTTTGTGAAGCTCTAACTCTTTTAAAATACCCCTTAATCTTCCAGCTAAATCATCATCTTTTTGTGCTTTTGAACATCGTTCACCATCGCAAATAAAAATCTGTGTTTTAAAAAACATAATAGGTTTATTTGGGTCTAGTTTTTTTGGCTTACAGGTAAATCCCTCAAGCACTTCACTTCCCATAGTATTGTAAGTTTTATTTTCCATTATATTTATCTTTGCCATCAAAATCTTTGATAAGTTTATATGTGGCATGTAAAGTAGCAACTGTCATAGTAGAACTACCAAATCTCCCCTCCATAATAACAGCAGGAATATCAAAATGTTCACAAAATCTTTTCCCATAATCTTTTGACTCTACAACATTTACAAAGCCTACAGGAAAGAGTAATAATGCCACATTTTTAAGGTCAACTCCCTCATCAATGAGTGTATTAATCGCTGCATAGATAAAAGTAGGGGCGTTTCCACAAGCAAGTATCATTGGTTCATTTTTATGTTTTTTTATAGCTTCTACAACAGCAGCGTAACTTCTTGTTGTTTTATTTTTTTCTGCCATCTCGTAAGTAAATGGTTCGTTTATATAACAAACCACTTCATTGTCATATTGTTTTAGATAAAAATCACTTAAACCCACTTTTATCATATTTACATCAACTATTATTTTAGCTTTATTTTTTAAAAGCTCTTGTATTCTTGGTATAGCATTGTCAGTAAAACAAATATTTTCTAATACCTCTTCAAAACAAGTAGTAGTATGTATAAGCCTACTTATAACTTCTATTTGGTTTTTATCAAACTCTTTTGCTTTTGGATACTGTTTAAGCTCCTCTTCAATCATCTCAAATGATCTAACTGATATATCAGCACCAATATTTATAGGTGGTTGTTCTTGTTTAAATTCCATTATTTCTCTCTTTTTATAAAATCTATCATTAGTGTCATATATTTTCGCACTTTTTCTAGTTTCCCTTTTTGGATATTTTCACCCTCAAAGTTTAAATTTTCAAAAGTGTATAGTGTCCCATTCTCATTTATATCATCAGTTTTCATACCAATTTTTGGTCTCATATATACTTTTGTACTAGGAACTTCTTTCCCAATCAAAGGGATTAGTTCAAATCTATTATCACCTAAACAAAGTGGTTTTTTGACTTTTGCTGAAGCATAAGAAAAAGAGGTAACCCCTGCAATAACTTTACTATTTTTATAAAGCTTTTTATCTTGTTTTTTGATAATATCAAGTAGATAATACACAGTGCTATAAACAGCAGCATCTCCTAAAGTTACAAAAGATACACTTTTATAATCTTTTATACCATTTTGAATCAAATCTACTTGATATTGCCAATCTTTTTTCTTAAAATTCATAGGGGAATATATAGGGATAATTGGTTTGTCAAAACCATATTGATCCATTAAATCTTTGACAATTTTATAAGTGATAGACTTTTGAAAGCTATGATTTTCACTTTTTGTAGGGATACATATAGCACCACAAGATTGTAGTGCTTTTAAAGCTTGAATAGTGACAAGCTCCCAATTTGCAGGTCCTAAAGAGACCATATATAGTTTTGTTTTGTTTTTAGTGCCCAAGTTTTATTATCTCTTCTTTTATATTATTTATTATAGTTTTTACTACAGTTGGTATCTCTAATAAATTAAATTTTTCATCTTTTGTAATACTTTTTACTATTTTTGATTTAAAGTGTTGGTTTAACTCATCTTTTATCTCTACCATATCTTTTATATAATGATTACCACTTACAAGTAACATCGGTACAACTTGCACTTTTTTTACCCTATCTTTTTTCATTTTTGCTATAAGTTCATCTTTAATAGCAAAAAATGGGAAAGCACCCTCTAATGAACAAGCATAGTTTAAATCTCTTTTTTGTTCAAGATATTTTGCACTGTATGCAACTGACTCAAGTCCACCAAGTTCTAGTTTTGGAGTACCATGTATCACATAAAGATTTGCAGTATCTTTTTTACTTATAGTCTCATCAAGCTCTTTTAGAAATAGGGTGGTATCTTTTGTCCGAGTAAGGATTGCATTTGATAATCTAATATTTGCAAAAGAGAAGTTTTTAAAACCTTCAACTGTTTTTTTCAATAATTCATGCTCACAAGCTGGAAAGAGATTTATAGATGCTACGATAATATTTTTATACCCTAACATATCCACATCTGCCATAGTTTGAGCCAAGTTTTTATACTTAAATCCTTTTTTTATCAGGTCTTTTAAAACCATTCTTGAACTTACAGCTATAAATACCTCAATATTTTGAAACTCTTTCTCTATAATCTTTTTTAATTCTAAATATTTTTGTTGTTCTATTACTGAACCAAATACTGATAATATAATCGCTTTATCTTTTTTGTAATGTCTATATCTTTTCATAATTCCTCTTTAATTTATAATTATAACTTATTTTTATTTTAAACTTTCACTTCTTTAAGACCTGTTTTTGTCAATTTATAAAATTTATCTACTATTTTTTTTGCAAACTCTATATTGTGTGCGATTAAAATAATACTTCCATTATACTCTTTTAGTTTTTTTTCTACGATGTTGGACATATCTTTATCTAAATGATTTGTCGGTTCATCAAGAAGCAGTATTTTTGGATTACTTATCAAACATGCACAAATGGCAACAACTCTTTTTTGACCACCTGAGAGTTTTATTGGAAGTTTATCTTTTAAATCACTTATTTTAAATTCATTTAGAAGTTGTAACGCTTTTTCATAAGAGCTTTCATACTTTCCTGTTTTATTATAAAGATTAAAAGCCACTTCATCAAGCACATTGGAAGTGATAAAACTATCATCACTATCTTGAAAAAGATATCCAACATGTGGGTATATTTTTTTAAAATCATTAAGATTTTTTAACTTTTGTTCTAGTATAGATATCTCTCCTGTTGACTTTTCAAGTCCTAAAATAGCTCGAAGTAGAGTAGTTTTTCCTACCCCATTTTGTCCTATGATGGCTATTTTTTCATTATTGTTTAACTTTAAATTGATATTTTCAAAAACATCAGTTTTAAGATTATTTAATATAATAGACAAAGATTACTCCTAATATTGTACTAAGAAGTAATATCTCATTTACTTCAAATTTTATTTTACTTGCAGGTAAAAGCCTATCATCTTTGGTTCGTAAATGAATTACATCATGAACCATTTGCATTTTACTTATAGAGGTGTAAAGCATAAAAGCTAAAATATCCCCATAGGTTTTAAAAGTTTTAATATTAACTCCTCCATTAAATCCTCTGATTTTAAGTACCTCTTTAAGTCGTAAAATAGTTGAAAAGAGAACCTCAATATATTTGATGGTAAAAAATAAGACCAAAGAAAAGTTGTTGGCAACTTTTAAATTTTGTAATCCTCCATAAAGTTTAAATCCATCAAAATTAAAACTTAATGTAAACCATAAAATAAGATTTGCTCTTATAAGTACGAGCCATGCTAATTCATTTTTCCCCTCAAGAAAAAGGATTAAAAAAGTGACCCCTATAAAAAGGTTTACTTTTAGAACCTTAAAAAAGATAGTTTTAAAATCTCCATTTAAAATTATTGCCTGTACTAAAATAGGTAATAATAAAAGGAGATCAAGAGTTTGAGCTGTAGCTATAAAAAAACTATAAAAGAGTACGCAAAGAACCCCTATAGAATAGTCTATTTTTGGTAGCGTCTTGCAAATAACTGCCATAAACCAAATACTCCTAAAATATATCCAAGTCCAACAAGGAGTTGTTCAAGTTTTGATTTGTGCTTATTGACAATAGTTTCAATTTTTGTATTTTGTTTGTTAAGCTCACTTCTTATAATTTGTCTTATTTTTGTCTCATCAATACTATTCATTGTAGCATTTGAACTATTAACTATATCGGAGAGTTCCTCTGTTTCACTTTTTTCGATCTCTACATCTGCCCAGTGTCCCATACCTCCATCAATATGAACTCCAAAAGGTGCTTTAAAAGCTACTTTATTTTCAAATACACCCTCATCATCTAAATTTCCTTTGAATAACTCTTTGTCATTATGTGTAACTGTAAACCCACACCCTTTACAAGCATCTCCATTTCCAAAATAAGACTCGACAAAAAGTTCACCACTTTCATAAGATGCAGTTACACTTAAAGAGTGTGCAAATAAGATAAGTGGAGATAGAAAAAGTAATAAAATTTTCATATATTTAATCCTTTAATTTGATATTTTTGTAATGTTCTAAATAAAAATATCATAATAACACCTTCAACAACAGCCAAAGGAAAATGTGCCAAAAGAGCAACTTTTGCAACTGATAAAAACTCCCCATTACTAAACAGTAGTGCTACAGCTATCCCTATAGCAGCTACCAAAACAGGTAAAAAGCCTACTAAAAAAGAGACTACAGTAGGAGGAAAAGTATCTTTTAGTATTCTAAAGAGATAAAATCCAACCATCGCTCCAACTCCTGTATTTAAAGTATTTACAGCCAATGAACTAATCCCTCCAAATCCTATAAGCAACGCTTGTAGAAGTAAAGCAATCAAAAGAGCCGTAAAACTATGCCAACCAAGCATAATCCCGATAATGCCAAGCATCATAAAATGGACACTTGTTACCCCTATAGGGAGGTGTACTGTCGATATAACAAAAAATAGTGCACTTATAAGTGCTACTTTTGAGATATCTTCATGGTGTAGTTTTCGTACACTATTAATAATAAGTGGAGCCAAAATGATTGTTGATACAACAATAACTTCTGTTGATAATACCCCTTCACTAATATGCATATTAATCCCTTATTTCATTTGCTTTGCTTCAACCCAAATAACAGCATCTTGAGAAAGTTCTTTCCCTTTATACTCTTTATCTGTTCCAGCTCCTAAGGCACAAAATCCCCAAAATCCTGCTTTTGGAATTGAGAATGTAAACTCTCCATTTTTATTTGCTTTTATTCCCATTGTTATAAATGAGTCTTGTGGTGCTTCAACTCTATTTTTTCCCATTGCATTATTTTTCATATCGGGAGTATTATTAATATATTCCACTTCTATCTCTGCATATGGCACCACTTTCCCATTAGATTTTACTATACCTGTAAAGCTTCCACCTTCCCAGATTGAGTATGGTTTAGTTAAAGGTACTATTTCTGCTTTTAGACCAAGTTCTGCATCCCAATCAGTTGGTGTACCTGCTACATTAATTACACTTTTAGTAATTTGTTGGATATAAACATCTTCACTCGCTTCATAATACGGAATTGGAACCATAATAAACATATGATCTCCCATTCTTCTTGCTTTATATTCTGATTCATATGCTTTTCCAACATTATGTTTCCCTTTCCAAGAGATTGGTTTAAGGGTATTTTTTAGATCTTTCTTTTTCTCTTTATTAATAACATAAAACTCCTCTACACCTGCCATATCCATCGTATGTTCATCTGCAAATGGATGTGTAAAAACATGCTTTAACTCAATTGTTTGCCCTTTTTCTAATGCTGTATTTGGTGTATAAAGCATTTGGAAATGTGCCAATGCTGATGTTGTTGCTATAGAAGCTGCTGCGATTATACTTATTGTTAGTTTTTTCATTTTTTTCCTTTTATTGCAACTAAGTTGCATTTATTAACTGAGATTGTAATAGTATTTATTTTAAATGCAACTTAGTTGCATTTAAAATTATATTGTGTAGTTATAAATTAAAAAAGGTGGAGAAGTTTTGTATTCTTGATATTCAATGGCTTTAAGATGGTATTGATGGTTTGCATCAATTGTACATAGTTTGTACATTGTAGAATACATAGCAATAATTGCTAATGAAAAGTATCGTTTCGAATAACCTCTTAAATGTCTCATAAAGTGGATTTTACCCAATAGTTACTTATTTTTAGGTATAATCTATTTATGATAAACGAACATATACAATTAGGTGAAATCAACACCCTAAAAATAAACAGAATAACAGAGCCAGGTATTTATTTAGAAGCACAAGATGAAGAGGTTGTACTTTTACCAAATGCTTATGTTACAAAAGAGATGCAAGTAGATGATGAACTAGATGTATTTATATATACAGATAGTGAAGATAGATTAGTAGCTACTACACAAACACCTTATGGTATGAAAAACCAATTTATGTTTGCAAAAGTTGTAGATACTACTTCTTTTGGTGCTTTTATAGATTGGGGACTTTTAAAAGATCTCTTTGTACCGAAAAACAGACAAAAAAATCCTTTTAGAGTAGGGGATATGAGAATTGTTCGAATTATAGAAGATGAAGAAACTTCAAGACTTATAGGTGTCGAAAAAATCACCTCATTTTTAAGTTCAGATACACAAAAGCTAGAAAAAAATCAAGAAGTAGAAATCCTCCTTTTTGCTAAAACTCCTATGGGATATAAAGTTATCATCAATAATACTTATGAAGGTATGATATACAAAAATGAGATTTTTAGTGATGTAAATGTGGGTGAAAAATTGACAGCTTATATTAAAAATATAAGAGATGATGGGAAAGTAGATGTATCACTACAACCTATTGGAAAAAGCAATGCAGATGATATAAATACAAAAAAAATCCTTGATGTATTAGCACAAAATTTCAATGACCTACCATACAACTATAAAACAGATGCAGATACTATCAAAGACCTATTTGGTATAAGTAAAAAAGCATATAAAAGAGCTTTAACAAAACTTGTAGAAGATAATATAATAAAAATAGATGATGAGGGTATGAGTAAGATTTAGTTTTAAGTATATCGCTTGACTTGAGAAACAAGCTAAACTAACGTCATTTATATTTAATCTTTCAAGTATATCAATGCGACACTTAAAAGCTTGATATTTTCGCAGTTTTAGCTTGTTTCTCTCCAAGGTTTTGTTAGACTTATTTGTTTATTTGTTCTTCATATTCATCTATAGTACATAGAGATTCAGATGGATGATTTTCCTCTAAATTTTCTTTTTGTATTTTTATTAATGATATTATTTTTTTAGTAATCATATTAATATCTGGATTAACTTTATCTATTAATGTTAAAGATAAATGTTCTTGCGTTGTTTTTAATGCATTTAAAATTTGCTCAAAATTTGCTAATTCCATACATATATGGACAAGTAGTAATCTATTCCCATCTTCAATATATTTATATAAATCTGGATTTTCAAGTTCTTTTTTAATATTATTTAATTGTGTTGACGATTCAATAATATTTGAAATAAAATAGTTATTATATACTTTTTGTACTTCATCATTTCCACAGTTTGGAGACTTCATTCGTTTTAAATCTGATTGAAATCTAGTATTAAAAGTATTGATTTTATCTAAACTACTTAATAATAAATATTCAAAATGTAAAATAAGAACTTCTTTTTCTTTCTCAATTTTAGACTTTTCAATAAGTTTAGAATTATGTATTGATTTTATCATACTAAGCGAAGCTAGAAATGATGAAATTAGAATTGCTATTGCACTTATATATAGTGCATTATCATTTGTTAATGTACTTTTATAGATTAAGGTGGCAAAAATATAAATACCAATAATCCAGAAAATTGTAAACATTAAATTTATAAACTTATTCATAATATTCCTTTAGTAGTCTAACGGTTGAGTTGAGAAATAAATTAGCCGCAGGGTAATTTATTTCTCTCCAATGATTTGTTAGTAATCATCATCTTTAATTAATACTTCCGTTCCACCATATCGTGGTAAAAGTATTTTTTCACTCAAATCAAAAAAGTCATAATTATTTTTTATTTTTTTACTTGTTGATAAACCAAATGATGTAAACTGTACATTCTTATTTTTATCTTGTATTCGATTAGCTATAGATGTAAAACTTTCTCCATCTTTATTATTAGCATCTCCAGTACAAATTATTGCCATATCAAACAAATCATTTTCTAAATCTGAACTGATTTTATTTTTTAATATATAGTCTTCGTCTGAACATGAGCCATATCTATCACCATTCTTTTCGGCAATAATTAAATTAAATCCAAACTTATCTTTTATTATATTCATATAGTTCATAATATCATCATTAACAGGACACATAACAAAAAATATGTTTTCAACAAATATATTTTCTCTATTATTGGTTTTTGCAGATAATATACACCATGCTAAATAATGCTTTACATAGTTTTCATCTATTTTGTCAGATTTTTTATAATTTTCTGGTTTTCTTGATATCTTTCTAATTTTTATTTCATCTTTAACTTCAACTTCTTCTTTAAGATATTGAAAAGATTTTGTTAAATTTGAACCATCTATATAAATATTTGTCTTACAAATATTATTACTATTTTTAATTTTCTTAATTGCATCTTCATAATCTATAAAAACTTCATTTGGGCAAAAAATATTAAATTTTGAAAGATCAAAATTTATAATATAATTTATCCAATCTTGCAGATTAGTTTCGTCTAAAATTAACTCTTCATCTGGATATAAAGTAGAAGTTAAATTGTGTGCATTACTAGGTTCTATGCCCATCCATATTAATTCTGATATAGTTAAGTCAAAAGCTACTTCTGCCATTTATGTTCCCTTATATTACTAACTACTTATTAATATCCAAAAATGTCACTTTAATCATAAATAGACTACAAAAGCAACAATTTAAATCTCTAAAACACAACTCTAAATTTATACAATACAATCTAAAGTTTTATAAACTAAATTGTACCAAAACAGATATAATAACTAAATAACAATATCTATTTTAAAATCTTTACGCACTCAATGACTGATGCTCAAATAAAGCATAATCATCTGTCATACCACTGATATAATCACAAACTAATCTAGCTCGGTAGTACCATTCTAAAAGTTTATAATTATCAGTATCACGAATACCACTTATACTTTTTTTATACGCTACAAGATGTTTTGGTGAGAGTCTTGAGAGTAGGTTTTGACAAATTAGACAATCAACCCTTTTGTCAGCTACTAAAAGTGCAAACTCTTCTGTAGTAAGCTTTAAAAGTGGTGCGTAAATATCAAATAACCCTTGGATAATAGCATATCCCTTTATCTCCAAAGCTTGTACTTGCTTGTGTGTATAGATATATCTGTATGAGATATTTTTAAGTACCTCTACAGCTTGTGAACATTCGTGTGCTTTGTCGTATTCTAATAATGCACTATTAAAAGAGCCATCAAAGATTTGCTTATGATGTTTGATATACAAGTCCGACACATAATTTACCAGTCTAAAGATAAGTTGTGCTCGTGTTAAGGTTAGAAACATATTGAACTGATATGGTTCATCTTCTCTCTCTTTTGCTTTTTTGTAGTTTGTCTCTACAACATCTAAAAGCATTGTTGTATTTGTCCCATATTTTTCATTGACCACTTTTGTTTCATGAACTATAAGCTCGTAAATTTTCTCTAAAGTTAAAATACCTTTATCCACAGCATCTTCCATATCAGCACTCAAATAAGATATATCATCAGCAGCTTCCATAATATATGTTAGAGGAAACCTATGACCATGTTCTACTTGTAAAGTATCTAAAACATTATCTACAAAATCTTTTTCACTGTAGTAATACCCAGGCTTCTTTTTTAAATAAGAGAGTGTTTCATCACTATTTTTATCTTCAAAAGCACCTCTTGTGTATTTTAATACTGAAGCTGTTTGTGTATATGAGAGATTTAGGCGTTGAAGTTTGTGTATGATTCTTATAGCTTGGGCATTTCCATCATAAGAGGACAAATCTTTTTTTAGTAAATTTTTAAGTGCAATATCCCCCTGTATTTTCATCAAATACTTATCACAACATCGTTCCATCCACTCATTTATAGCAGTTTCCCCAAAATGACCAAACGGTGGATTTCCTATGTCGTGAAGCAGACTTGACATCTCAGCTGTTGATACAAAAGCATTTTCCATCTCTTTTAAGTTTTTATCATCTAGTTTTTTCAAAATAGTTTTAGCGATAAATCGTGAAGTTTGAGATACTTCAAGAGAGTGTGTAAGCCTACTTCGTATAGCCGCATTAAGTTCAAGTGCAAAAACTTGTGTTCTTTTTTGTAATCTTCTAAAAGAGGGTGCTGAGATGATACGACCTCTATCACTCTCAACAGACCAGTCAAGGTCAAGTATTGGATAAAATTCTCTATGAGTTGTTAGTTTTGTTGTGTAATCTTGCATAAGTAGATTATATCTATTCTTTTATAAAAGCAATTTAATCTATATTTATTTTTCTAAAAAGCTGTCAACAAATGCTTTCATTCTTTTAAAATGATCCCCTTTCCAGTATATTTTTCCACATTTTGTACATCTTTCAAAATTGTCATGAAATATTTGTGTTTTTAATTCTATATTATCAATCACTTCATTTTTTGGTACTTTTTCTAATTTACCATTACATTCAATACATATAGAAAAAGGTTTAATCTCTTTATACAAATCAAAATGCTTAAATATAGCTCTTAATTGTTCTTCAAATTTACCATGATATATATACAAAGCTTTCTTTTTTATCCTTAGGTATAACTCTTTATCACTTGTAAGCACTATTCTATTCTCTTTGTTTGCTATATTGATGATTTCATCATCTTCTATAGTTTGAAAATACAATGTATCAAAGCCAAATATTCTCAAATACTTAGCTACTTTTCCTAAGTGGCAATCTGCAAAAAATTTCATACTATGATTATAACTTAATTTTTAGAAAATTTGAGATAGTATTCTTTCAATGAAACTACTTGATGCAGAACAAAAAATATATTTATTAGATGATGGTAACTTTACTTTCCCAACACTTAATATGATGAATGATGATCTTGTGGCAGTTGGTGGGGATTTTCATCCTCAAAGAATCATAAATGCTTATCAAAATGGACTTTTCCCTTGGTTTATAGATGAGTATAACTATATCCATTGGTTTAGTCCAAACAAACGGATGATACTTTATCCAGAGCAACTAAAAGTATCAAAAAGTTTACGAAAAAGTATCAAAAACAAAGGTTTTGTAGTCAAATCAAATGAAAACTTTGAAGAGGTTATAAAAAACTGTGCAAATATCAAACGAAAACATGAAGATGACACTTGGATAAGTGATGAGTTTATCACAGCATATACAAACCTTTTTAAACTAGGATATGCTTACTCTATAGAGGTTTATCTTGAAGATAAGCTTGTGGGTGGATTATACGGTTTACTCATTGGTGAAATATTTTGTGGAGAGAGTATGTTTAGTAAAGTAAATGATGCTTCAAAAGTAGCTTTTTACCACTTATGTCAACAAGCTTCACAAAACAAAATCAAACTTATAGATTGTCAAGTACACAATAAACACCTTGAAAGCTTGGGTGCAAAAGAGATACCAAGAGAGCAATACTACGAAATACTAGAGAAAAATAAACAATGCCTGGACGACTAGCAATATACGATGATAGCTCTTTTAAAGCTGATATCTACAACACTTTTGGCACCTTTAATGACCAAATTCAAGTGATAAATAAAAAATACAATATAGCACCAACTATAAATATCCCAATATTTACAAACACTTTAGACTATACCTATGGACACTTTGGACTAATACCCTCATGGGCAAAAGATAGAAGTAGTATTAATATCAATGCAAGAAGTGAAACTATCTATGAAAAAGCAAGTTTTAAAGAGGCATATAGACAAAGAAGATGTATCATCCCAGTAAATGGATACTATGAGTGGATAAAAGATAGAGAAACGAAAAAAAGTATTGCATATCTCATAAATTCAAAAGAGAAAAACTATTTTGCCTTTGCTGGTGTGTATGAACAATGGTATGATAATTCAATTGGTCAAATTCTATTAACTACAGCACTTATCACCACAGAACCAAATGAAAAAATAGCCTCTATACACGATAGAATGCCAGTAGTTTTAGAGCAAAAAGATTGGACTAAATGGCTAGATACAAATAGCTCTTTTATGGAGTTAAATAAGCTTTTTAAACCGTGTAGTAGTGATATCATAACTATAAATGAAGTAGGGGATTTAGTAAATAGTGTAAAAAATGATAGCCCTGAGTGCCTTTTAAAATCAAACCGAGTTCAAATGACACAAGCTAGTTTATTTTAACTACTCTAAACTATCAACCATAGCACTATCAACAATATCTTGGTTTATCTGTTTTGATGGGCTTATGCTTGATTTTTCTTTGAAAACTTCTATTTGTCTTACGATATTGTCTTTTCCTGATGAGAGTTTTTTGTAGGCATCATCGTATGATTTTTGTGCTTGTGTTAAATTTTTTCCAACCTTTTCAAAATCTTCTACAAAGGTTCTTACCTTATTATAAAGTTTTTCTGCAAGTCTTATAACCTCTGTTGTACTTTGTGCTTGTTTTTCATATCTCCAACTATTCTCAACTGCTTTAAGTGCAACTAAAAGTGTAGTAGGGGAAACCAACACAATCTTCTTTTTAAAAGCTTTGTCAAATAGACCTTTATCACTTTCCATAGCTACCATCAAAGCACTCTCTATAGGGATAAACATAAAAATAAAGTCTAAAGTATTAACCCCCTTTAACTCTTCATAATTTTTGTTTGAAAGTGAATCTATATGGGTATTTATAGATTTTATATGTAAATCTAAATACCCCTTTTTATCTAATACATCTTGTGTAGATGTATATTGCTCATAATTTGTTAAAGATGTCTTTGCATCGATTATAACTTGTCTATTTGCTGGAAGATTTACTATTACATCTGGTCTATATCTATCACCATCTTCATTTTTTAAAGTAACTTCTCGTATATACTCTTCATCTGCTCGTAATCCTGAATTTTCTAGTACTTTTTCTAAAATCATCTCACCCCAACTTCCTTGGGTTTTATTTTCCCCTTTAAGAGCAGTTGTAAGGTTTTGTGCATCTTGGCTCATTTTCTGATTTAACTCTTTTAGTGCTTTTAATTCAGCTGATAACATTCCTCTATCTTTTGCCTCTTTATCATACACATCTTCTACTTTTTTCTTGAAGTCTTGAATTTGTTGTTTCATAGGATTGAGTATTAAACCAAGGTTTTGTGTATTTTGTTCTGCAAATTTTTTACTGTTTGTATCAAGTATCTCGTTTGCTAGGTTTTTAAACTGAACTTTTAGTTTCTCTTCATTTTCTTGAAAATCTTTAACTCTTTCATCCATAGCATTTTTTTGTTCACTGAGTTGTGTTTGTAGCTGGGAAATAAGTTCTTTATCTTTTGTGGAGTTTGTTTGTAAAGTTTCAAAAACAGTTTTTAATTTAGCAAACTCTTCTGCAATCTCTAAAACTCTCGTTTCTTTAATATTTAAAGATGTTTTATATTTTGAGTTTTCCTCTTTTAAAGTAGTTATATACTCTATTTGATCTTTATACTGTTCTTCCAACAAAGAATATTTACTATTAAGTTGTTCTAGTGTTGCTGTTCTTTCTAATAGTGTTGCTATATGCAGTTCTTTTTGTTGTATATTTTCTTGGGATATTTTATATTCTTTTTGTGATTTTATGTTTTTATATACTAAAAATCCAACTGTAACTATGCTAATACCACCTAAACTTATCAATTCAATCAAAATCTACTCCTAATTTCTACTCTTTGTATTTTATCCAAGATAGTTTAAAATTAATAAGATATAATTAACCCCATGAGAATAGATAAATTTTTAAACGCAGTGAATATTACTAAAAGAAGAGCCGTTGCTGAAGATATGTTGGCACATAAAGTTGTTTTTATCAATGAACTACCTGTAAAAAAGGCAAAAGAGGTAAAAATAGGTGATATTATAGAGGTGAAATATCTTGAATACACAGATAAATTTAAAGTATTACAAATACCAAGAACAAAATCAACACCAAAAGCTAGCCAAGCTGAATATGTAACAAAATTATAGGGGAAAAGATGTTCAATAAAGCCAGATTAAAATTTGATGATATATTTGAAAATAGAAAAAGTGCACAAGAGGTAAAAGAGTATCTAATTGAACTCTATGAAAGAGGTGAAACACCTGAAGAGATAGCTGCTGCTGCAACTGCAATGAGAGATCATATGATCCCTTTAGTTGTGGAGCAATCGTTACAAGAAAAGCTTATAGACAATGTAGGGACAGGGGGAGATAAAAGTTATAGCTTTAATATCTCTTCAACTGTTTCCATTTTAATGTCAGCTTGTGGTTGTATTGTTGCAAAACATGGAAATAGAAGTATCACTAGTAAAAGTGGAAGTGCGGATATGCTTGAAGCTTTAGGATTAAATCTTGACCTTACACAAGAGCAACAAATCCAGATGCTTGAAAAAACTGGTTTTGCCTTTTTATTTGCAATCAATCATCATCCAGCAATGAAACATATTATGCCTATACGAAAATCAATAGAACATCGTACTATTTTTAATATTTTAGGACCATTATCAAACCCTGCAAGTGTTCATAAACAACTTATTGGAGTTTTTAATGTAGAGTATGTCGCTAAAATAGCTGAAGCACTGACAATGTTAAATACAAAACGAGCAATGGTAGTAAGTTCAGCAGATGGTATGGATGAGATTAGTATTAGTGATGTAACACATTGTGCTTTTGTTGAAAGAGGTAATTTTAATGAGTTTATCTTAGACCCTAGAGAATATGGGTTTGATTTACATCCAAAATCAGAACTTGTAGGTGGGGATGCTATTGCAAATGCCGAAATTACAAGAGGTGTTTTAGATGGTTCTATAACTGGGGCAAAAAGAGATATTGTTCTTTTAAATGCGGCAGTAGCACTCTTAGTAGATCAAAAAGTTAATTCTACAGAAGAGGGTATTGAGATGGCAAAAGATGTTATTGATAGCGGTAAAGCAATAGAAAAACTAAATCAAATTATTAAAGTAAGCAACGAAATATAATCAATGATAGTAAGTTTAAATAATATTCATAATGTGATAGAAGAATTATCTCAATTAATTCAAGAAAAAAATATTATTGTATTATTGCAAGGTGATTTAGCAAGTGGAAAAACAACTTTAGTTCAAAAATATCTTAAGTTTGTTGGATGTGATGATGAAGTTACAAGCCCTACATTTTCAGTTCAATCTGTTTATTCAAATAATATTTATCATTATGATGTTTATAACAAAACATTAGAAGAGTTTATAGCCTTAGGATTGTTGGAGGAGTTTGAAAAAGATGGTATCCATTTTGTAGAGTGGGGTGATGAGAATTTAAAAAAGATTTTAGATGATTATGGCTTTGAGGTATTAGTTGTAAAGATAAATAAATTAAATGATAAAAGAGAGTATATAATTGGATCATAAAATAGAAGTAAAAAATATCGCTAAAACGATAAAAAAAACACAAATCTTACATGATATAAGTTTAGAGATCACAAGTGGTCAAACTGTTGGGTTACTTGGACCAAATGGTGCTGGAAAAACTACAAGTTTTTATATTATATGTGGACTTATACAACCTACAAGTGGTAGTATATCTTTTGATGGTTCAGATATTACACATCTTCCACTTCATAAAAGAGCATTACGAGGTATTGGATATTTACCACAAGAATCTTCAATATTTAAGGACTTAACTGTTGAAGAAAATCTTATGCTAGCAGCTGAAGTTTCTATAGATGATAAGAAACAACGATGGGAAAGGGTAGAAGAGTTGTTGGAGATATTTAATATAGAACCAATACGGCAAAGAAAAGGTATCTCTTTAAGTGGTGGAGAAAGAAGAAGAACTGAGATAGCAAGAGCACTGGTTTCAAATCCAAAGTTTTTACTTCTTGATGAACCATTTGCAGGGGTTGACCCAATAGCTGTAAAAGATATACAAAGTATTATCAAACAGCTAACTTCAAGGGGAATAGGGGTTTTAATAACAGATCACAATGTAAGAGAAACTTTACAAATCTGTGACAAAGCCTATGTTATGAAAGCTGGAACTGTATTAGCAAGTGGAACAGCACAAGAGATAAAAGATAATACAGTAGTAAGAGAACACTATTTAGGAAAAGATTTTACTTTTTAGAGTTCTTTAAATAACACTTTTGCATATACAATAAATACCTAGATTCTAATATACATTAGTTTCTGATAATCTTCTCATTCATATATAGTTATATTGCATTAAGATAAATATTCTATTATTATATATAAAAAACAAAGGATTTTAAATGAAAAAGATAGTATTAGTTAGTTTGATTGTTTTTGCATCAACGCTTTTTGCTAATCCAAATATTGTAGTAAAGTTTAAAAATGATCATCATATGTATGATAAAAAATATAAAAATTTCAACTATAAAAAATATGGTTATTTTGATAACTATGGGTATTATTTTGGTTATTTTGATAAAAAGGGTTATTTTTATAACAATATCTACTTTCTTTATAATAGTAAATATACCTATAAAGATAGGCTAAAAAGACAAGGAAGTTTTAAACCTAGTAATGCTCATTATAGAAAATATACCTATACCAAAGGGAATGAGTGGAATAAAAAACATAAATTTAGAAATCAAAATGAGGTGATTTATGGTCACTATTATGATAAGAATACTAAATATAAAAATACTAAAAAGAAAAAAGTAATTCAAAAAAAACAATATACTAAAAAAAACAATAAACAAAATAATAAGCATAGAAGATAGTAAGACTAATTACTCTTTACAAATCTCACATATTATCTATCGCTTCTTGTATTTTAATAGCTTGATAGTGTTCTTTCACATCGTGGCATCTCACGATTGAAGCACCTTTTCGTACACTATCAAGATGTATTGCAAGAGTTGCTGGTAGTCTTTCTTGTGTTGGTGTCTTTGGTATCACTTTTTCTATAAGTGATTTTCTACTAGCTCCTATTAGAACTTCATAACCAAAATGGTTAAAATGTTCCATATTTTTTAATAAAATCAAATTATGTTCTAAAGTTTTTCCAAATCCAATACCAACATCAAGTATAATTTTATCAATTCCAAACTCTTTTGCTTTTTGAATTCTTCTTTTAAAAAAACTATCTACATCAACCATAACATCTTCATAACTTGGATTGTTTTGCATATCTTTAGGAGTTCCTTGCATATGCATAATTACAACTGTTGCATCATATTTTGCAACTATTTTTGCAACTTCATCATTTGATAAACCTGTAATATCATTAACAATTGTAAAGCCACTTTTTAAAGCATATTCTATTACACTTGGTGTATAACTATCTATACTAAATAAAGCTTTTTCATAAAGTTTTTTCTCTTTAATAAGGTCACAAATAGGCTTAAGTCTTGAGAGTTCTTCCTCTTCATCAACTGAAGAACTTCCAGGACGGGTAGAAACACCACCAACATCAATAATATTTGCACCATCTTTAATCATAGTTTCTATTTTATCTATAGCATCATTTCCCAAGAATCTACTATTTTCGAAAAAGCTATCATCATTTGCATTTATAATACCCATTATTTTAGTTGGAGAATATTTACTATTTACAAATGATTTTAATTCATTTGCTAACTCTTTTAAACCAAATGGTTGTGCTAATTCTTTACGAGCAAGAGTTTCAAAATGTTTTGTAGTTCCTACAAGTATTACATCTACATATTTCTCTTGAGCAACAATAACACCTCTTGGGACAAGAAGATCAGCTCCAATTGATAAGGCATCTTGTTTTAAAATATTTGCAGCACCAACATGAATATTTTTAATATAAAGTAGATGTGACTTTGATTTTTTAGCGATAATTTTACAGCCAGTGTCATCACTTCCTACAGTTTGAAAGAGCTTTAAAGTATTTTCAATATCACTTGGATTATCTAACTTATAAAATTCCATTTTACCGTTTAGTCATTATATTTAAAAGTAGGGAAGTTAAAACATTGATTGGTCGTGAATTTAACTCAAGTAATTTCATAGAACTACTGAAACTATGAAGTTGTTTCTCGTTTAGTTTAATTCCATTTTTATTTATTGAATAAATAATAGACTCAATTACCTCTTTTGCTTCATTTTTATTGATTCGTTGATGTTCCTTGAGATATTTATACAAATCTTTCAATTCTAATTTTTTTAAATCAAGAGAAAACTCTTGCACTGTTTTTTTTGTTTTTTGATACTTTACTTCTACCCTTGAAAGAATTGTTGGAAGAAGTGAGCTTTTTGAGATAGTGATTATTATAAATATAATATTTTTAGGTGGTTCTTCAAGTACTTTTAAAAGTGAATTTTGAGCAGGTATTCCAAACGAAGTTCCACATAAAAGAATATACTTAGTTTCACTTGTAGCTATATATGCTTCTTTGATGGCTTTTTTGGCTTCATCTATTAAAAATTCATTTTTCCCTTCTGTTTCATTTCGAATAATTCTAGTTGAATGATTAGGTAAGTTAGCACTTATCTCTTCAAGTGACTTATCAATATCATTTACAATAAAAAGAGTCGATTTGTTTATCATTTTGTTACATCTATTTGAGCACAAAGAACAGCGTCTAAAGTTTTGTTAAAAAGTCTATACATATTTAATAGTCGTATATCTAAAGCTTCATCATTACTATCAAGATAAAAACTATTTGATAACTCTTCATCCATAAGCCATAAAAATGGTTGTTTCGATATTTTTGCTAAAGTTGCTCTTTTGCTTCTACTTTTTCCTATATACCAAAAAAAGTATCCATTAGGAAAAGAGGTATCAAGCATATCATGAATTAATTGTATATCATTTTCTGTTTTTACATCATCAATATTTGTATGAAAGGAATTAAAAGCATAAAATGGAAAATAAGGTCGAGAAAGTTTCTTTTTATTGATATTTGTTAAAACATATCGCATAAACCAATCATGTTCATCATCTGTAATAATTAATATTGATTTGTTTTTATCAATTATATTTGTGATAGTTTGAGATACCAAAGGAAGCCAGTCAAACTTTCTTTCCTCCAACCAAGCACCCAAAAGCTTATCACTCCTTATAATATCTACAGTCCAGTTCGTAAATTCTTGCACAAGAAACCTTACTTATCTAACTCATATGTATCATGTAAAGCACGTACCGCTAATTCAGCATATTTTTCTTCAATAATCATAGAAATTTTTATCTCACTTGTACTTATAATTCGTATATTGATATTTTCATTTGCAAGTGTTGTAAATGCTTTTGAAGCAACGCCTGTATGAGACTTCATCCCAACACCCACAATAGAAACTTTACAAATAGTATCATTGTAGTCTATTTTATTACTATCATTTTTAAAAATTTCCATAACTTTTTTTGTTTTTTCAACATCTGAAGTTGGTATAGTAAAATCTAGATTTGTTTTATTATCAAGTCCAACAGTCTGTACTATCATATCTACATTTATATTTGCATCTGCAAGTGCCGTAAAAATTGATGAAGCAATCCCTGGCTTATCAACAACTCCATACATACCAACTCTTACTTGATTTTTATCAAGTGCAATACCACTAACTACTGGTGCTTCCATTATATTTTCTTCCTTTGTTATTAATGTACCTTCTATTTCAGGTGTAAAACTACTTCTTGACACTAAATTGACATTCAATTTTTTTGCCATCTCTACAGATCTATTTTGTAAAACTTTTGCCCCCAAAGAAGCTAACTCTAACATCTCTTCATAAGATATTTTATCTAATTTTTTTGCTTTTGGCTCTATTCTTGGATCTGTAGTATAAATACCATCTACATCTGTATAAATTTCACATAAATCTGCTTCTAAAGCTCCAGCTAAAGCAACGGCTGTTAAGTCACTTCCACCACGACCTAGTGTTGTCACTCTATTATCTTCTATACTTACACCTTGAAACCCTGCAACAATAATAATTTTACCATTTTTAATTGCATTTTTCATATTGTTTGTTTCTATTGTCTCAATATGTGCATATGTGTGTTCTGAAGTAGTAAGAATACCAGCTTCTCTTCCACTCATTGAAGTTGTTTTATACCCTTGTGCATTTAAAGCTATCGACAAAAGAGCACTTGTTACTCTTTCCCCTGAACTAAGAAGCATATCTAATTCACGCTCATTAGGTGTTTTACTAAAGTTTTCTGCATATTCTATAAGTTTATTTGTTTCTCCACTCATAGCACTAACAACAGCAACTATATCATCACCTGCATCTCGGAATTTTTTAATAATCTCCGCAACATTTTGAATTCTTTCTAGGGTACCTACACTTGTACCACCAAACTTTAATACTCTTAACATTTTTAAATATATCCCTCTTGTTTAAAATATTTTAATACTTTTTTATAGACAGTTCTCTTGAAAAAAGTAATATAATCATGTAGTTTTTCTGTTTTTACAAACTTATATTGACTAAATTCTGGAATTTCTGTTTTTATATTTATTTTTGCACTTTTTTTTAATTTTACTAAAAAATATTTTTGTGTTTGTCCATCGTAAGGTGCCATTCTTGAAGCAACTGCCGGTGGAAAATCATAGCTTACCCACTCAGGAAATTCAGCTATTATTTCTATATCATTTGTACCTATCTCTTCTTCTAGTTCTCTATGTAAAGCCTCTTTGGGAGTTTCCCCTTTATCAATTCCACCTTGTGGAAATTGCCAAGCATCTTCCACATCTATTCTAGAAGCTATAAATATTTCACAGCGAGCAGGATAGGAAGATGATAAAACTATTGCAGCAACATTAGGTCTATAATTCTTTTTTTTGTTTATAGTTTTTAAGGGGACTACATCGTCGTTTTTTTGGATTTTATCTTCCATTAAATAATTTACCTTATAATTTTAAGAAATATCAACTTTGAAGTGATATTATATATCGCGATGATATCACAAGGATGCTTTAAATATGCTTTTATATATACATATTCCATTTTGCGATAGTAAATGTTTTTATTGTGCTTTTAACTCTTATACTAGTTTGCATAGTTTAAAAGATGATTATATGAAAGCACTTAAAATACAACTCAAACATGAACTTCAACTGCAACAAAAAGAGATTGAAACAGTTTTTATAGGTGGAGGAACCCCAAGTACTATTGATCCGCATGAATATGAAGACATTTTTGAAATCATAAAACCATATCTTACAAAAAAATATGAAATTACAATTGAAGCAAATCCTAACTCTGCAACACTACCTTGGCTAGAAAAAATACACGAAATAGGAATTAATCGTATTAGTTTTGGTGTACAAAGTTTTGATGAAAACAAGTTACAGTTTTTGGGACGAAATCATAATAAAACACAAGCAATAGAAGTGATTAAAAATGCAAAAAAAGTTGGTTTTAAACATATAAACTGTGACATTATCTATGATACAAAACTCGATACAAAAGAACTTTTAGAAAATGACTTATCAATCATAAAATCGTTACCAATAGACCATATTAGTGCTTATAGTTTAACTATCGAAGAGGGTACAAAATTTTTTAATAAAAGTAATGTTCAAGTTGAAAATATAGGTTTAGCACAATATCTATTTGAACAATTAAAAAGTTTGGGTTTTAAACAATATGAAATTTCAAACTTTGCATTGAATAATGAAGCTAGAAGTAAACATAACCTTGGATATTGGCAATACAAAGAGTATCTTGGAATAGGAAGTGGTGCGGTTGGTTGTATTGATAATAAACGATTTTATACTCCAAAAGATATAACAAACTATATTCAAAATCCTTTGGAGTATGATGAAATAGAGAAACTCACCAGTGATGACATACTTATAGAAAAAGTTCTTTTAGGATTTAGAAGCATTGTTGGTGTAGAACTTCATTTGTTCAATAAAGAACAGCTCAAAAAAATAAATCAATTATTAGCTGCAAATAAGATAATTAAAAAAGAAAATAGAATCTATTCAAATGATTTTATGTTAGCAGATGAGTTATCTCTTTTTTTAGATATTTAAACATATTTTAGATATAATCCTACAAAATAAAGACAACTATATATGGAGTACAATTTGAATAAAAAAGAAGTAAAAAAAGTAGTTTTAGCGTACAGTGGTGGACTTGATACAAGTATCATCTTAAAATGGCTTCAAGATGAGTACAATGCAGAAGTTATTACATTTACAGCAGACTTAGGTCAAGGTGAAGAGGTAGAACCAGCAAGAGAAAAAGCACTTGCACATGGGATTAAACCTGAAAATATCTTTATACTTGATATTAAAGAGGAGTTTGTAAAAGAATATGTATTCCCAATGTTTAGAGCAAATGCAATCTATGAGGGTGAATATCTTTTAGGTACATCAATTGCAAGACCGCTTATCTCAAAAAAACAAATAGAGATAGCAAACAAAATGGGTGCTGATGCAGTTTCCCATGGAGCTACAGGAAAAGGAAATGACCAAGTGCGATTTGAACTTGGGTATTTAGGATTAAATCCAGATATTACAGTTATTGCACCATGGAGAGAGTGGGATTTAAACTCAAGAGAAAAACTTTTAGATTATGCTAAAAAACATGGAATTGAGATAGCTCAAAAACATCTTGATGCTGATGGAAACCCAGCTGTAAGTCCATACTCAATGGATGCAAACCTACTTCATATCTCTTATGAGGGGTTACATTTAGAAAACCCAAATGCAGAGCCAGAAGATTCTATGTGGTTATGGACAACAGACCCTGTTGATGCTCCTGATACTCCAGAATATATCACAATTGGATATAAAAATGGTGACCCAATCTCTATAAACGGTGAAGAGTTAAGCCCAGCAACACTTCTTAAAAAATTAAATGATTATGGAAATACTCATGGTATAGGGAGAATTGATATTGTTGAAAATAGATATGTAGGGATGAAAGCTCGTGGTTGTTATGAAACTCCAGGTGGAACTATTATGCTTAAAGCTCATAGAGCTATTGAATCAATCTGTTTAGATAGAGAAGAAGCACATATGAAAGATGGTATGATGCCTAAATATGCTGAGCTTATCTACAACGGTTATTGGTTTAGCCCAGAGAGAAAAATGATGCAAGCAGCTATTGATGAAACACAAAAAAATGTAGAGGGTGAAGTGAGACTAAAACTTTACAAAGGAAATGTTTTTGTAGTTGGAAGAACATCTCCAAAATCACTTTTTAGTGAAGCTCACTCTACTTTTGAAGCAGATGATGTTTACAATCAAAAAGATGCAGAAGGATTTATCCGATTAAATGCTTTAAGATTTATTATAGAGGGTCACACTAGAGGTGGAAACTAGAAATTATGTTATAGGGTATGGTTCTTTAATGAATATAAGTTCTCTTAGGAGAACTTTACCTCAAGTTACATATATAGAGCCTATTTATTTATCTAACTATACCCGTAGTTGGAATGCAATAGAAAATCAAAAACACTCGCTATCGACAACTTATTTAGGGGTTAATAGAGAAAAAAACAAAAAAATAAATTGTATTATCTTTGAAGTTTCAGAATCATTACTTGACACATTAGATTTGAGAGAGTTTTTATACACAAGAGAATCTGTTAATATCACAGATATTGAATTTATAAAATCTCAAATTAATCCTACGACAAATGATAAAGTCTGGATATATGTTACGAAAAATCCACAAAAACCAAACTCTCATTTTCCAATAATTCAATCTTATGTTGATGTTTGTATTTCAGGTTGTCTTGAGTTAGAAAATCAATTTTCTATACAAAATTTTGCTAATACTTTTGTAACAACAACACAAAATTGGTCAAAACATTGGGTTAATGATAGAATATTTCCTAGAGCTCCACATATTCATCAACCTTTTGCTTATATGATTGATGAGATATTACACAATGAAATACCAAATTATTTTAAGGAAATAACTATTGAATAGTCACCCAACCTCAAACAATTCAAATTTTAAAGATCTTATTTATAAAAATAGTTTTTTTGAGCTAATTTTATTCTTTTTATTAATTTTCTTTACTTTTTCATTAATTTTTTTTATTTTCTATTTTTCTATTTTATTTAATGAAAAAATTGCAATTTATGATATTTTTAAATTTTCATTATATCAATCTTTTGGTTTTAATGTAGACGATATTATTAAAGCAAAACTTCTTCAATACGAATCAATAAGTTTTTTACAAAAAGTAATATCTGTAATTATAAATTTAGTTTTTACATCTACTATTTTATTAAAATACTTTTCAAAACCTATATTTTTTCAATTTAAAAAAAAGATAAATATTGATGATAATAAATTAATTATATCTCTATATAATAAAACAAATTTTGAAATAACTAGCTGTAAGTTTAGAGTATATGCGAGGCTTCCTTTTAAAGACTCTGAAGATTTTAATTCACTAAACAATATTGAGTTATTTCCTAAAAAAGATTTTTTTCCATTTATGGATAAGCATTTAGTTACTCGACTAATAATTGACCTTAACAAAGAAATTAACAATACAGATAAAACCAAAGAGCATTTAAATAAAAGTCTACAAGAACTTTTAAATATTAATAAAGATTTTTATTTAAACGATATTCAATATCTACAAATTTCGATAATTATTGAAGCTGTCTCATCGGAAATGGATAGTCATATTTACGAAATAAAAACATATAAGGTAGATATCAATAATAAAGATAGTATTTTAGAAAATATCACATTTAGTAAACCAAATTCAATAAATATAGATATGATTGATTTTTCAAAATCTACGGGATGGAATAAATTTGAAGACTAAACTTATATATTTTTTTACACTGTTTTTTTTTGTAGGTTGTACTACAAGTGACATTCAATCACTTACAACAGTAGCTCTAAGCAAAAATCCAACTGTAGCTTTTCAAAGCCTTGCAAAAACAAAAGTAACGAGCTATGCGACAAATCCAACAAAATTAGTGTCTGATATAAAAGCTATGGACGCTTTTTTAAAGGATTTTAAAAATAATATTTCTCAATTTTGGGGTGTTGATAATGTAAAAATACCACAAAAAAAAGAGTATGTAAAATATATGCAAAACTATAAAAGTAGGGCATTAATAGACTTTGACAAAGGAATTGTTACAGTTGAAACTATTGATACCCAAAATTCTAAAAATAGTTTAAAAGAGGCTATAGTTACAACTTTATTACTTCCTGATGATCCTAGAGCTGCTGATTTATTTGGTTCAGAACCTGTCAAGCTTGGAGGTACTCCTTATTTGTTAGGTGAAGTGAAAGATGATCAAAATAAAGATATAAGATATAGTTGGCGAGCCAATAGATATGCAGATATTTTGACAAAAAATAACTTTCAACAAAAAACTATTACAAAAGAGGGGAAAAAAGTAAAAGTTTCCTATGTAAATATTCCAATGGTAAAAGATCATGGAGATATAAGAGTTGCTAAATTTAAACCAATAGTAAAAAAATATGCACAAAAATATCAGTTAAGTGAAAATCTAGTATATGCAATTATCCAAACAGAGAGCAACTTCAACCAATTTGCAGTTAGTGGAGTAGGTGCAATTGGACTTATGCAAATAGTTCCTACAAGTGCTGGTATAGATGCGTATAAACATGCGAAAGGGAAAACTTGGACACCTACAAAGTCTTATTTATTTAATGCTACAAACAATATAGAATTAGGAAGTGCCTATATCCAAATACTAGAAAAAAATTATCTTAAAGGTATAACAAATCCTATATCAAGAGAGTATTGTGTAATCAGTGCTTATAATACAGGAAGTGGAAATGTTCTAAAAACTTTTAATAGTAATAAAAATAAAGCAACAACACTCATCAACAAAAAAACACCTTCTGAAGTATATTCTACGCTAAGAACAAAACTTCCTTATATTGAGACAAGAAACTATCTTAAAAAAGTAGTTACTTATAAAAAACAGTTTGTAAATATCTAAACTATTAACATAGCATCACCATAAGAGAAAAATCTGTATTTTGCTTTTATAGCTTCATCATATATCTTCATGGTTTTCTCTAATCCTATAAATGATGCTACAAGCATAATAAGTGTTGACTTTGGTAAATGAAAATTTGTAAGAAGATAGTTAACTCTTTTTGGTTGATTAAGAGGATTTAAAAATAAGTTTGCTTCTCCTGAAAGTTGTTTTGTGTCATTGTAATACTCAACTGTTCTTGTGACTGTTGTCCCTACTGCTAATATTTTTTTATCCCCGTCTAAAATCTCTTTTGACATTTCAGGTATATCATAAAACTCACTATGCATAGGATGTTCTAATATATCTTCACATTCAACTGGCTTAAAAGTACCAGCTCCCACATGAAGAGTTACATAATTTGTATGATAACTATTTTTTAGATTTTCCAATAACTCAGGAGAAAAGTGCAATGAAGCAGTTGGAGCTGCAACAGCACCATAGTTTTTTGCAAATAGTGTTTGGTAGTTTGTATTATCTGATTCTTCATCTTCTCTTTTAATATAAGGGGGAAGAGGTAGATGTCCTATAGTATTTAAAATTTCTACAAGAGATAAAAAATCTAGCTCAATATTATCTTGATAGAACTTTACTATTCTTGTGCCATCTTCTTGTAACACTAACACTTCTACAGTTAAGTTGTTAGGAAAAGTTATAATATTTCCAACAAGTACTTTTCCTCTCATATAAACTAAATACTGATTGTTTGGTAAAGGTTTATTAAAAAGTAACTCTATTTTTCCACCTGTTTCTTTATGCCCAAATATTCTAGCTTTTATCACTTTTGTATCATTAAAAAAGATTTCTGTATTTGTTGGAATAAAATCTAATAGATGTTTAAAAGTAGTATGGGTAATAGTATCTTTTAGAGTATCATAAACTAATAGCTTCGCTTCATCTGCAGGCTCTACTGGATAAGTAGCTATTAGTTCATTTGGTAAGTTGTAGTCATAACTTGATGTTTTTAAAGGGTCTAACATACTATTTAGTATCTTCTTCTACCTCTTCTTCGTCAAATTCTTCTTCCTCTTCTTCCGAATCAGCAGGATTAAATACCTTTGCTATATAAATTGATACACCATAAAGTAAGATAAGTGGTCCAGCCATTAAGAACTGAGTAATAACATCTGGTGGTGTTAATAGAGCAGAAGCTATAAAAATAAGTACAACTGCGTATTTAAAAAAGTCTTTTAAGGTTCTATCTGTTACAAGTCCTATAATTGCTAAGAAAAATGTAAATACAGGTAACTCAAAAGCTAATCCAAATCCAAATAATAGTTTTGTAAAAAAGCTTACATATTTTCCAATACTTGGCATAACAGATACAACTGTACTACCAAAGTTAATCAAAAATTCAAATCCAAAAGGTACAACAACATAGTATGCAAATGAAGCACCAATTAAAAACATAACAGTAGCACCTAATACAAAAGGGATAACTAGTTTTTTTTCATTGTCATATAACCCTGGTGCTAAAAATAGCCACATTTGCCATAAAATAACAGGAAGTGAAACTAAAAATGCACTAAAGAAAGCCACTTTAAGTGCTGTAAAGAAAGTCTCTTGTACTTCAATAGCAACCATTTTAGAACCCTCTGGCAATACTGCTTCAACAGGTACCATCATCCAGTTTAAGATTGGTTCATACACAGCGAAACAAGCAAAGAATGCTACAAAAAGTACAGCAGCAGATATAACAAGTCTTTTTCTTAAATCTGCTATATGTGGTTTTAAATCATCAAACATTAAACTTCCTTGTCTTTATTTAGTGATATTTTCTCTTTTTTTGACTTTTTCGTATCAGTAGAAGGTGTCTCTTTTTGTTCTACTTGTTTTGGTTCTGCTGATGTAGCAATATCATCTAAATCTATATTTGCCATATTTTGAATATTTGACACGCTTGCTTTTAGTTTTTCTGCATCTTCTTTTAACTCAGACATATTAAGTTCTTTGTCTAAAGATGATTTTGCATCGCTAAGTTCACCTTTTATTTTTTTGAAAAACTTGGCACCTTCAACCAATGCACCAGGTAACTTCTCAGGACCCAAAGCAATGATTGCAACAATAAGGACTAAAAAAATCTCCATAAAACCCATACCAAACATATAAATACCTTTTATTAATTATTAGTCTGGGATTTTACCTAATTTTTGATAAAATTCCACATAATTTAAGATAATAAAAATTTGGAGAATAATAATGATAAAATTGTTGATACTAGCACTCGTGGGATTTGTTTTTTATATGTTAACAAGAGGATATAAAAGTAGTGACTTTCAACATATAAAAGTAGATGGGAAACAAACCTTCAACGGAAACTTAGAAGAACACGAAGCTGGACTTTTAGTAGCTATGATGGCAAAAGTTGCTAAAGCAGATGGAAAAGTAAGTGAACTAGAAGCTGAAATACTAAGCCATACCTTTACAGATATTTCAAATCATTTTGAAAATAGTCATGAGATAAGAGAACAGTTAAAAGCTATTTATAAAAAAGAGATGAATAGTTTTGACAACACTATAGAGGTAGCACAAAAATATCTAAAACTTACAAAAAGAGAATATCACAAAAGATTAAAAGTATTAGAATATCTTTTAAATCTCGCATTTATTGATAATGATTTTTCTAAAACTGAGTTTATGATTACAGAAGATATAGCAAATGCAATGGAGATAAAAAAAGCTGACTTAGAATCTATGATAGCTCAGTTTGAACAATATTATGCACAAAAACAAAATACAAAACAATTTTCACTAGAAAAAGCGTATGAGATATTAGGAGTTAGTGCTAGTGATGATGCAGGAACTATTAAGAAAAAATACAGACAGTTAGTAAAAGAGAATCATCCAGATATTATCACAGGGCAGGGGGCTAGTCAATCTATTATTGATGAAGCAACCAAAAAACTTCAAGAGATAAATGAAGCATACGAACTAATCAAAAAAGAGAAAGCGTAATATATGGCTGATTTTAATTTTAGTTACGAAGTATGTACTTGTAGAAAAGTGACACTTGGAGAGATAGTTCATGCTATCAAAGAGCAAGGTGCTACAACTATTGAAGAGATAGGAGAGCTTACAGATGCAGGAACTGCTTGTGGTTGTTGCAAATGTGCAGAAGATGATTTTGGAGAACCAAAAATGAAACTCTACTTAGATCAAATATTAAAAAAGTTTGCATAATATGGCTGATACAAATAAACTAGAACTCATAGAAGAGATAAAACAGCTTATAAGTGTAGATGGTAGCTCAATAGATATAAACCCAAACTATCTAGAATACTTTGAATTAGAGGAGTTAGAAGATATAAAACAACAACTTCTTAACAATAAATCAAATGTTAAATCATTTACAAAAGAGTATGTAGAGGAACTCTACGAAAAATTTTCATAATAGGAAAATATTTAAGGTATAGTTAATAGTTAATTCACTATAATTCTCGTCCAAAAACATTCCGGCATAGCTCAGCGGTAGAGTAGATGACTGTTAATCATTTGGTCCCTGGTTCGATCCCAGGTGCCGGAGCCATTCAATTAAAATCCCCTTTAAGCATTACATCTTCGTAGAATTCAAATCATTTGATGACAAAATTGTACCATTTTTTAATATTGTACTTATGGTTAAATGTAGAAATTTATAAACTAATTTATTGTAAATACAGCTAACCATACTGTAAGATTAGCTGTATACATCACTTGATGTTTTTGATGGGCTTTTATATTTAATGAATCATTTTTATGTAAGTTGTAAATAGTTCCATTATCAAAAAGTATTTTTGCATTCCCTTCTATGACTAATACAAACTCATCTTGGTCTTGATCGTACCAATAATCTTTTGGAGTCGTTTGCCCATACGATATAATTCTTTCTATTTTTACATTCTCATTTAATACTAGAGTCTCAAAAATTTCATCTTTTGAAGTTTTTGGTATATTTTCTAGCAAATTAAATATTTTATTTTTATCATTCATTTAAAATCCTCTCAATACTTTTGGAACTAAAGCATCGTCACCGTATTCTAAAGCCTCTTCTATTTGTGTTATGAGTTTCTTATTATCTTTTGGAAGAGTTCCTGATAAGTGTAATGCATTTGATGCGTGATTTGAACGAAATATTACTTTATTTTGAGGGTTTAATTGTGTCAATAAATCTTTTTGTTCATTGAGTATCTCAATATCGTTAAGAGGAGTAAAAGAATCAAAGTGTTTGTAAAAGTTCTCCTTGACATCATCTTCAAGTCCTAGTTGTAGCGTAGAGAGATAATTTATCTTTGTATTATTTATTATATTTGCTGTATTTTTTATATGTTGTTTAGAAAAAGCAATACCACCAAGTCCTAAGATAACTGTACTGGATACTTTTATATTAGCACTTGTTGCCATATTAAGTGAGTCTATAATCTCTTGAGCTGTTACACCTTTATTAATCTTTTTTAATAAAATATCATCACCTGTTTCTACTCCATAATAAAAAAGATTGAGATAATTTTCTTGTAACACTTTTAGTTCATTTGTAGTTTTTGATAAAATATTTTGAGCTGATGCGTATGTGGATATTCTTCTTATTTTTGGAAATGTGTTTTGAATATATTTTAAAATTTTTAAAAGAAAAGAGGTGTTTAAAGAAAGAGCATCTCCATCAGCTAAAAATAATTTGATAGCGTTTGGATAATTGAAAGCCAATCTATCTATATCATTATAAATATCTTTTAATTCTCTTACTTTATATTTTTTTGACTTATACATACTACAAAAACTACAGCTGTTGTGACTACATCCTAAAGTAACTTGCAGTATTAAGTTGTTTGCCTCTGCTGGTGGTCTAAAGAGTGGATAAGAGTAATCTAACATTGTAGTTATTTTATTTTTCTTACAACAATTGATTGTTTCATCATTTTATAAAGTTCATAACTATCATTTAAAAATTCTTCATATTCTAATATCTCAAAATCTTCATCACAAAATGTTTTTAACTCTCCTGCTTTTAGTAAAAATTCTGGATTTGAACTTGGTTTTTCATTTATTTTATGATCCATATAAGTTTCAATGAAAAGAATTCCATCTTTTTTAAGTGCCTGTAGAAGCTTAGGAATAAGGGTTCTATCTAAAAAATTTGTCATTACTATAAAATTATAACTATTTAAAGGAGGGGTATATTCATCTAAATCTATAAGTTTAGTGGTTATATTTTTATCTTCTTGAGTATTCAAAGTATCTAGTGCTACTTGCGAAATATCTAAAGCTTCTACTTCAAAATCTTTTTTAGCAAGATAAATTGAATTTCTCCCTGTTCCACAAGCTACCTCAAGAGCTTTTGTACCTTGTATTTTATCTATGATTTGAACTAACTTTTTACTTGGTTCCCTATGCTGTAGTAAAGCAGGAGTGTTTTGGTATTTTTTATCCCATTTGATTTTATCTTTTTGTGCCATGTTTACTCTTTTTTAATTGTATTGATGAATTATATCGCTACTTAGATAAAAATAGTTGAATTAAGGTTTCTGTAGTAAAATTGCAAATTGCAAAAGCTTAATAAAAAATGGAATATTATATGAAGAAAACAATTGATCAAAACAAACTTATTTGGAAATCTGATTACAGTATAGGAAACTACAGAATTGATAATGAACACATAAAACTTTTTGAGATAGCAAAAAAAGCACTCAATGCTAAAAAAAACAATACAGAAGATGTAGAAAAATTAAAATCTATTGTCCATTCACTTTATGAATATATTGGTACTCACTTTAAAAATGAAGAAGTTTTTATGGCTGAGATTGAATATCCAGATCTTCCCCGACATAAGAAAATTCATAAAGCTCTTTTAGATAATCTTCATAAGTTTATCTACGAAATCAATGAACTTACACTTGATGAGATAGAAAAAAAACTTTATGATTTTATTGAGGATTATTTTATAAGACATATTATTAAAGAAGATAAAAGAATAGAGATATGGAATTTTTCTCTTAAAAGACTTAGAAAGTCAACCTATTGGCTTAAGTCCTATGAAACAGGGAATATTCAAATGGACGAGGAACATAAAGAGATGTTTGAAATTCTCAATGATGCTTTTGAAGAGGTTGAAGATGATAAAAAAGAGGAAAAAATAAAAAAAGTTCTTAAACGTCTTTATGATTTTATAAAAATTCATTTCAAAGAGGAAGAAGCTTATATGCAAAATATTGAGTATCCTCACTACAGCGATCACCTAAGTATGCACAATGATATTATTAAAGATTGTAATAATTTACTAGAAAGAATCAATGATATGGAAGATTCTCTTTTTGAGAGAGAACTAGCAAAAATAATTGATAGAGATATAATCAGCCATATTCTTTTAGAAGATAAAAAAATAGTATTATGGGAAAAACAAAACAAAGAAAAATAAAATTTATAATTTAAGTTATATTTAAATTTAAATGAATTTTATAATATTTTTTGTAACAAAATGTTACATATTTCAAGAATTTTATAACTGTTTATAAAATATACATATATATTATTTAATTTTTTAATAATTTCATATAGAATATTGATGTTTATAATTTTAAAATTTAGGAGTTAAAATGAGAAGACAATTATTAAAAATTTCACTTACAGCAATAGCACTTTGTGGTATTACTGCAACTGCTGGAACATTGGAAAATGTAAAAAAAGCTGATGTGCTAAAGTGTGGTGTAAATACTGGGCTTCCTGGTTTTTCAGAAGTTGGTAGTGATAAGAAATGGAAAGGTATTGATGTAGATGTATGTAGATCAGTTGCCGCTGCTGTTTTAGGTGATGCTACAAAAGTAAAATTTGTACCATTAACTGCGAAAGAGAGATTTACAGCACTACAAAGTGGTGAGATAGATATTTTATCTAGAAATACAACTTGGACTGTATCTAGAGATTCATCTTTAGGTCTTAACTTTGCTGGAGTTACTTATTATGATGGTCAAGGTTTTTTAGTATCTAAAAAACTAGGTGTAAGAAGTGCAAAACAACTTGATGGTGCTTCTGTTTGTATCCAAGCAGGTACTACTACTGAACTAAATCTTGCAGATTACTTCAACACAAACGGTATGAAATATAGCCCAATCACTTATGATACAACAGATCAAGTATCAAAAGGTTTTGAATCTGGAAGATGTGACCTTATCACTTCAGATGCTTCTCAATTATATGCGTTAAGAACAAAGTTTAAAAATCCAAATGATTATAAAGTATTACCAAATATTATCTCAAAAGAGCCATTAGGTCCACTAGTAAGACAAGGTGATGATGTGTGGTTTAATATTGTTAAATGGTCATTAAATGCTATGAAAGCATCAGAAGAATATGGTATCACAACTGAAAATGTAGATACAATGATGAAAACTTCTAAAGTACCAGAGATACAAAGAATTCTTGGAGTATCAGGTAAAATAGGAGAAGACTTAAAACTAAGTTCTAACTGGGCATACAATATTGTAAAACAAGTTGGAAACTATGGTGAATCATTCGAGAGAAATCTTGGTAAAAAATCTCCACTTAAAATTAGTAGAGGTCTAAATAATCTTTGGACAACAAAAGGTGGACTACAATACTCACCTCCATTTAGATAATTATTTTATAAAACTTAAGAATTTTTCTTAAGTTTTATTTTTTTATTTATAAATCAAGAACAAGAGGTATAGTTAAATATCTTTTTTTGTTGATTTATAGATCACAATTACTTTCAAAGATTACAAAAAGGAATAAAGTGGCAATTTTAAACAATAAGCTTTTTAGAGATATATTATCACAACTTATAATTGTAGTACTTCTTGTACTATTTTTGTGGTATATTATTACAAATTTACTTTATAATATAGACCATAGAGGAATTACAACAGGATTTGACTTTTTTAATCATGTGGCAGGTTTTGGTATTTCAGAAACTCCTATAGCCTATAACGATACAAAATCAACTTATTTTGATGCATTTTTAGTAGGACTTATCAATACATTAATTGTATCTGGTGTTGGTATTTTGTTTGCTTCAATTATAGGTCTTTTAGTAGGAGTTGCTAGACTTTCAAAAAATTACATTGTTTCAAAAGTAGCCTTAGCATATATAGAATTTTTTAGAAATATACCTTTATTACTACAAATTTTATTTTGGTACAATGTTGTTTTAGCGACACTCCCTAGTCCTAGACAAAGTTTAGCTCTTGCTGCAACTACTTTTTTAAACAATCGTGGTTTATATATACCAAAACCTATTTTACAAGATAGCTTTAACATTGTTATAATTGCTACAGTTTTTGCTTTTGCAATTGCTATATTTTTTGTAAAATGGGCAAATAAGAAGTTTGAAGAAACTGGAACTGAGACAACTCTTTGGCCATGGATGATTATAATACTTGTAGGGATTCCTTTAGTAGTATTTAATATCGTAGATACACCTGTCATCATTGATAGTCCTGCACTTAGAGGATTTAATTTTGGTGGAGGGATGCGTTTTAGTCCAGAGTTCTTAGCACTTGCTTTTGCTTTAAGTATCTATACAGCCTCACTTATAGCAGAAGCCATAAGAAGTGGAATAGAGGCTGTAACAAAAGGTCAAAAAGAAGCTGCTGCTTCACTTGGATTAAATGGCTATCAATCATTAAAGTTGGTTGTACTACCACAAGCTATACGAATTTCTATTCCACCTATTTTAGGACAATATTTAAATCTTATAAAAAACTCTAGTTTAGCTACAGCAATAGGGTACCCAGAAATCGTAACTGTTTTTAGTGGTACTGTTTTAAATCAAACGGGACAAGCAATAGAGATAATTACTGTGACTATGGCAGTATATTTATCTATTAGTTTATTTGTCTCTTTAATTTTAAATTTTGTTAATAAAAAACTAGAGATAAAGGAGAGATAATGGCAACTTATGATGTGAAATCAGCACGACCAGCTCCTTCTAACTTAAGAGGTCCATTTCATTGGATGAAAGAAAATTTATTTGCAACACCTGCAGATATTGTTCAAACTATAGTGATATTTTTGTTTTTATTTTGGATAATACCACCTTTTTTAGATTGGGCAATTTTCAATGCTTCATTTTTAGGTACGACAAAAGCAGACGCAACAGGAACAGGGGCAAATTGGATATATGTAAAAGAAAAAATAGATATGTTTATCTATGGTTTTTATCCAGAAGAAGAGATATATAGAGTAAATATTGTATTTGGATTATTTTTTCTTACTGTAATATTTTTTAAATATATTGCGCGTACTTTTACACAAAAAGCATTTATATTTTTCATTTATCCTGTTATAGCTTTTGTATTAATCAAAGGTGGCTATTTTGGATTTGCAGATATTTCTACAGACAAATGGGGTGGGTTATTACTTACTTTAATTATTGCTTCTGTTGGTATTGTTATCTCTATCCCTTTAGGAACTGTATTGGCTTTAGGGAGACAATCAGAATTACCTATTATTAAAAATTTAAGTGTAATTTATATAGAGTTTATTAGAGGTGTTCCTATTATTACTATGCTTTTTATGGGGTCTGTTTTATTACCACTATTTTTTGTAGATGGAGTGGAAGTTGACAAACTTTTAAGAGCTTTAATAGTAATAATTATGATAGAATCAGCTTTTATTGCAGAAGCTGTAAGAGGAGGGCTCCAGTCAATTCCCAAAGGGCAATATGAAGCTGCTGACTCTTTAGGTCTCGGGTATTGGCAAAAAATGATATTTGTAATACTCCCTCAAGCTTTAAAAGTAGCATTACCAAATCTAGTTGGTATCTCTATTGAGTTATTTAAAGATACTTCTTTAGTGATGATTATTGGATTATTTGATTTACTTTCAATGGTACATTTAACTTCAAATGACTCAAATTGGTTAGGTATGGAAACAGAAGGATATGTTTTTGTTACATTTGTATATTGGATAATTTGTTATGCAATGTCAAAGTATAGTATGATATTAGAAGATAGATTTAATACAAATAATAGGTAAGGTTTAATAGATGAATGAAGAATATATAATAGAGATAAATAATTTAAATAAATGGTATGGTGACTTTCATGTTTTAAAGGATATTAACCTTAAGATTAAAAAAGGTGAAATTGTAGTTATCTGTGGACCAAGTGGGAGTGGAAAATCTACTGTTACTAGATGTATGAACTATTTAGAGCAATTCCAAGAGGGTGAGCTTATAGTTAATGGAACTACCTTAACAGATGATGTAAAAAAGATAAAACAAGTAAGAAGTGAAGTAGCGATGGTATTTCAACACTTTGAACTTTTTCCACATTTAAGTATTTTAAGTAATCTTATTTTAGCACCAATGCATGTACATCATATGCCAAAAAAAGAGGCTACGGCAATGGCGATGCAATATTTAGAAAGGGTAAATATTGCAGACCAAGCAGACAAATACCCAAATCAGCTAAGTGGTGGGCAAAAACAGCGTGTAGCAATAGCAAGAGCTTTGTGTGCAAACCCAAAAATTATGCTTTTTGATGAACCAACTTCAGCACTAGACCCTGAAATGATTAGTGAAGTTTTAGATGTTATGATGGAATTAGCAAACGAGGATAAAACTATGATATGTGTAACTCATGAAATGGGGTTTGCAAAAAAAGTGGCTGATAGAGTTATTTTTATGGATGAGGGACAAATCATTGAAGAAAATACTCCTGAAGAATTTTTTAATAATCCTAAAAGTGATAGATTGAAACTTTTCCTAAAACAAATTTTATCACATTAAGATATAACTCTCTTAATGATTTTAGAATTTGCTGAATATATAGGTATTACTGCATTTACCTTTAGTGGTTTTTATATTGCAGTAAGGCACAATCTTGATTTGCTTGGTATTTTTATTGTCTCTTTTTTAACTGCACTTGGTGGTGGTCTTATGAGAGATACTATCGTAGGTATCGCACCTATTTCACTCACAACTATTTACCCAATACTCATAGTATTTGTAATAGTGAATATACTTATATTACTTAATTTTCATAAAAAACAAGCATATGATAGAAAACCTATTTTTATAGTAGCAGATAGTATTGGTCTTACATCTTTCTCTATTTCTGGAGCTATGATTGCTATTAATAGTGGTTATGAAATCTCTGGAGTCGTTATTTTAGCTTTTATCACTGCTGTTGGTGGTGGTATTTTACGAGATATTCTTATAAATGAAATACCTTATATACTTAAAGGTGGTTTTTATGCTATGGTTTCTATAATCATTGGGGTAATAATCTATATTTTAAATTATTGTAATAGTTTAGAATTTCTTTATATCTCAATTGTTTTTATTTTTGGTGTAGTTTTAAGATTAATTGCTTTTTACCAAAACTGGGAACTTCCCAATATTTATAATAAGAAAGTATAATGAAAAACAAATACAAAAAAATATATCTCCTTACAAATGAATTAGAAGATAAGGTACTATTAGACTTAAAACAATTTTTTAAAGATCACTATAAAAAAGAAACTATTTTAATATCACCAAATGATGAAAATATTGATTTTAATCAGCAAAATATCTATTTTTTATATCTTGATGACAATTCAATCAAACAATTTATCAAAGAGCATTTAGAACTCACTATAAATATAGCGATTTTACCAAATGACAAATCAACAGATTCTATACTAAGATATGGAATATCAAAAGACATTTATGAAGCTATTGAAGATAGTTTCAATGAAGAGTTACGAGTTAATGATCAAATACTTTTATGTAATGGTGAGGTAGTATTTAAAAAACTCTCTATTGGAAATGTTCAAAACTTACAAAAAAATATTTTTAAAACATCTTTTTATGAAAATATTAAAGATTTTTTTATCAATCTAAAAAATCTAAAATACCAAACCATAACACTCACTACGGCTAAAGAAAATAAAAAACAAACTGTTGCTAGTGGTATTTTAGTTTTAGAAGATTATACTATTTTTAATACCTTAAAAACAGTTGGCAACTCCTCTTTTCATGATGGAAGGCTCAACGCTTTTATAATAGCTCCATTTAGTTTAGTTTCTTATATTTATTATCTTATTGTTGTATTTTTATATCATAAATTTTCATTAGGGAAACTACCAAAAGATATAGGTTTTATTAGTTCCCAAAAACTCAAAATATCTAGTAATCAACCTTTTGATTTTTCTATTGATGATACGCCTCTTAGTGCAGAAGATATAAGTATTGAAGTTTTTCAAAGTAATCTTCAAATAAGTTATGGTAGAAAATTTCAAAATGCAATAGATGAAAAAAATGAGATAGAAGAGAAAGAACAAATAAATATAAATCACTTACCAAAAGGAGAGATAAATGAACTTCTCATAAAAGGGAAAGTTCCTTTTTTTAGAAAAGCAAGTGATGAGGATATGAAAGATGCTCTTAGTTCATTAAGGGAAAGTTCAAAAGTTTCTTCTATTTTTATTACACTTATGATTTTAAGTACACTCTTAGCGACAGTGGGTATTTTCCAAGATTCTACCCCTTCTGTTATTGGAGCTATGATTTTAGCTCCATTAATGACACCAATTATCTCTCTTTCAATGGGTGCAGTAAGAAGTGATAAAAATATTATCAAAAATAGTACTGTAAGTTTACTACTTGGAATAATAAGTGCTTTGTTTTTTTCTGCTATTTTAACACTATTTTTACCTTTAGATATTGTAACTACACAAATGAGTTCAAGAATAAATCCAAACCTTTTAGATCTCTTTGTAGCAATTTTTTCTGGAATTGCTGGGGCTTATGCTATGTCAAAAGAGGAGGTTGCTAAATCTTTAGCTGGAGTTGCAATCGCTGTTGCTTTAGTGCCACCACTAGCTGTAACTGGTATAGGAATAGGGTGGGGAAATATAGATATAATATACGGTTCTTTTTTATTATTTCTTACAAACTTTATTGGGATGATTATTGCTGCTTCAATAACTTTTATTATTTTAGGATTTGCCCCTATTCATAGAGCTAGAAAAAGTCTTATATATTCTATGATTATGTTAGTAATTGTATCTATTCCATTAATTTTTTCATTTTATTCATTGATACTTCAAAGCAATGATTATGAAAAAATAAAAAACTTACAAAAACTTACAATCAATAATAAAAACATTGAGATAAAACTACACAATATAAACTCAACAGCAAAATATGTTACTATTGATCTGGATATTATATCTGCATCCCATCTTAGTGATTTTGAATATAATATGTTAAAAAAACAGTTAGAGAAAAAGATGGAAAAAGATGTTATTTTACAAATCACCCCTAAAATAGTTATAAAATAATAGATAATTTAACTATAAAAAGTATGAAGGGAAAAATATGAAATTAAAAATAGCCAAATTAAGTGATATAGATGGTATTTTAAAACTCCATAATAAATACCAAATAGATAGTATAAAAGAAGAGGATAAAAAAGATGGTTTTGTTACTACATCTTTTGACCGTGAACAATTAGCCGATATTATTACACAAGAGCAGGGGATCTTTATAGCAAAAGATGATGATAATGAAGTTTTAGGATATGTTATGTCAGCATCTTGGCAGTATTGGTCAAAGTGGGCTATGTTTGCTTTTATGATAAAAGACTTACCAAACTTAACCTTTCAAGGTCTTACACTATCTATAGACAATTCATATCAATATGGACCTGTTTGTATAGATAAAAGCATAAGAGGAAGTGGTTTACTAGAAAAACTATTTGATTTTGCCTTAGAGTCTATGTCTAAAAGATATCCGATACTTGTAACCTTTGTAAATAAAATAAATCCAAGATCATATGAAGCTCATAAAAGAAAATTAGGACTTGAAGTGATACAAGAGTTCTCATTTAATGGAAATGAATATTATGAATTTGTTTATGATACATCAAAAAGAGTATTAACATAGTTATATTATAAAACTGTGACGGCATTGTGACATCTTTTTGATATAATAGTAATATAATTGGTGTATAAGGGGGAGTATCAACATGGATAAAGTTATCACTACACAATATAATAATATTACAAAAAATAATTCTGATACACAAGTAAATAACCATGATATTGAATTTACAATACCTAATTCAAAAGATACAACTCTGAATCTTTCTAGTGATACAATATCTTTTAAAGATACTCAAAATATGACACTAGAGGAACTACAATCTTTTTATGGTTCAAAAGAGACACAACAAAACATAAGAAACTTATATATGGCAACACATTTTAGTAGTGATTTAAACTTATCCTTAAGTATATTTAATCAAGTAAATAATATGTCAGAAGAACAAAGTGTAAACTATCTTGCTAATCTATTTACACATAAAAATATCTCTTTAGACACCCAAACAGATTCATTGCAAAAGGGGGCATTGTTACGCCAAAGTATTATTGAGATGATTGATGACCCAGATATAAAAGCCCAACAAGAAAAATTAGAAAAAGAGTTTACAACTTCTATGATGCAATTTGATATTATGAGTCATTTTAATTCAATGTTAGATTTTGGGAAAGAGGAAAAAGATAAGAATAAAAACTCTGAATATAGTTTTTTGTACAATAATTTTTATTCGCAATATGAAACATTGTTTAATGACTATGAAAACAATAAAGAACTTAACGATATGCTAATTAATCAATATAGAAAATAAAAATAAAAATTTATTTATTTAATGTTATTGTAAAACAAGCCCCTTTGTAGTTCTTATTTTTATATTGATACTCTTCATTATGTACAACAATATTCCCTTTCATACCATCTACAATTAATTTATATGTCATATTAAGACCAAGCCCTGTACCTTGTGTCTGATGTTTAGTAGTAAAATATGGTTCAAAGATATGGGATATTATATCTGACGAGATTCCTCCGCCATTGTCTTTAAATGAAATAGTTATTTTATTATCAAAACTATATTGTGATATAAAAAAGTATCTTTCATCTTCACTAACATTTGTAACTAAGGCATCTCTAGAGTTGTTAAATATATTAATAAAACATTGAATTAATTCATTTGGTAGAGCTTTTATCTCAATATCTTCTTCTACATTTAATATCACTTGAATAGAAAACTTTTTTATTGAGGAGTTTACTAAATTAAGAAAACTTTCTATATTTTTTTTGAGATTAAATTGAATTTGAGTTAAATCACCTTTTATAAAATTTCTAAAATCATCAATAGTATTTGATAAGTATTGTGCATTGTCATTTATCGTATCACATGTGCTATTGAAAGTTTCATCACTAAGAGTATTCATTTGTTTTTGAAATTTTAAGCCAGATGCACCAGCTGATATCACAGAAAGTGGCTGTCTCCATTGATGAGCAATATTCCCAATCATTTCACCCATTGAAGCTAATTTTGATTGATCTTCAAGCTTTTTAAGTGCCGTAATATCTTTTAGGATAAGTATCAGTCTATTTTTATTTGGTAATAAAGAGATACTCATATTAATCGTAATGTTTTTTGTATCAAAAACTATGCAGTTTTGCACAACATTTAAACAATGTCCATAATTAATCGCTTGGTTAATAGCTTGTTTGTTTTTTTCTCTATCTTCTAATGATATAAATTCTATAAAATTTTTATCTAATAATTCCTCTTTAGAATATCCTACTAATTTTACAAATGCCTCATTAAAATTTAGTAACTTTGTTTCTAAATCAATCACCACTATAGCATCTTGCGCATAATTAAATATAGATTCGAACTCTTTTTTTTGTTCTAATACTTGGTCTTGAAGTTTTTTAACTTCTGTTATATCCTTAACTATAGAAAACAATATTGTCTCACTTTCTATCTCTATTGGTGATGAGTTTACTTCAACTGTTTTGATTGTGCCATTTTTTAATTTATGTTTAAATACAAATGTGTTTTTCTTTAACTCATTGGCATTAAGTCTATATTGTTTTATCTTTTCTGGAGACTCTATATTGATAGTATGCATTGATTTTCCCACAATTTCATCGTATTCATATCCATAAAATTTCATTGCACTATCGTTTATATCTATAATACCTCCACTTTTAGGTTCAATAAGCAACATAATAGAGGAGTGTTTTCTGAACATATTCTCAAATCTTTTTTGTAATTTATCAATCTTTTTTTTATTTTCTATTAATTTATTGTTACTTTGTAGCTCTTGTTTATATTTTTCTTTATTTATTTTAAATAAAAAATAAAGCAGTGTTAATATAATTAACAATATAGATAAAATCGAGTATATAATCTCCTCTTTGTAATATTTAAAGAAAGATACTTGTTTATTTACAACTGTTATCTCCTCTATATTTGATAAATCAGATAAATTAAATTTTTGTGCAATTTGATAATCTATATATGTTTTTGAAAATAAAAAATCATTTGTGTGACTAAAAGAGTTTTCTATAAAATAGTTTTCTAAAGTTTTTATAATACTTAAGCTAACCATTTGTGCATTAATCATGTGTCCACCAATAGTTCCTGAACCTACAAAAGTAAAATACATAGAGTATATTGGAGCTTTTGAAACTTTAGTAAGTTCCTCTAATAAAAATTTTGGTACATATCTATGTTTTAATCTATCTTTTAAAACCAAGGTAAAAAAAACAGCACTTTTAGTATCTATAGTTGATAATTTCTCTTTTAACTCTTTTATTGAAAAATTCTCAATTATATTAAGATTTATATTGGGATACTTACTAAATATTTTTTCAAACTCTTTTGTTTGAAAATTACTCATAAAGTTTTCCCCTTTGATAATATAAACATCTTTAAGTTTTGGATTTTGTTTTATAGCTATCTGTGCTGTTTTAATAGGTAGTTCTTTTAAATCATTACTAAAAATCAAAGTGTTTTCATCTTTTTTAATAATATCTTTTCTACTTGTATAAAATACAATAGGTGTATTTGGATCAAATTTATCTTTATATTTATCTAAAAATAGAGATGCTTGATCTGATTGAGCAATCATCGCATCAAATTTTATACCTTGATATTTTGTTAATAGGTGTTTGATTAAAGCATCATCACTATAGTTTTTGCTCAATCTAGAACTATCAATCGATTCTATATAATAATCAAATTGATTTGTTTTTTTAAGTTCTTGGATAAAAGTCCTAATCCAAGGCATTGTAATATTATTTGATAAAAGTACAAGAACCTTTTTTTGTTCGTTTTTTTGTATAGTTTCTGCACTAATTGAAATTAGCAGAAAATAGAAAATAATAAACGACAACCTCAATAACAAAAACATTCCTCTGTAATAAATATGACCCTATTATATCAAAAATAAAATAAAACTTATTAAGTTATTATATTAAAAATAAGTCTTAATAATATTAAAATATATTATATTTCAATAACAACAAAGTTGTAGTATAATTCTAAAAATATAAAAGGATTTATAATGTATTGTAAAAATAGTGATACTTATTTAAAAAATGATATACCAAAAACACAAAAAGCTCAGATAGCTGTATTATCTCCAAAAGAGGAAAAAGATTTTTTAGTAAGAAAAATCAAAATAGAAGAGGGTGGTAGTATGCCAAACCATACAAACCTTATCCAACACCAACAATATGTTTTAAGTGGTGAAGCTAAAGTGGTTGTAGGAGAGGAAACTATTCATGCCCAAGCAGGGGACTTTATCTATATTCCTGCTGGTGTAAAACATTATTATGAAGCTTGTTATGGAAAAGATTATCAATTTTTATGTATGATAACTACTTCTGAAGATACTATAACAATGATTGATTAATAAAAAAAGGAAAATATATGAAAACTAAATTTATGGAAGCTATGAATTTTAGACATGCTTGTAAAGCATTTGATGAAACAAAAAAGATATCTGATGAAGATATTAAATTTATTATGGAGGTTGCTAGAAAATCACCCTCATCCTTTGGTATGGAGGGTTGGAAATTTTTAGTTGTGACAAATGATGAACTTAAAAAGAAACTTCGTCCATATTGTTGGGATCAAGTACAAATAACATCTTGTTCACATCTTATAGTGGTATTAAGTGCTATTGAATCTCTCAAAGTAGAATCTGGAATACCTAGAAAAAGATTTGAAAGACGAGCATTAGGAAAAGAGAAAACAGACATCTATATGGGTGTCTATGCAAATCATTTAAAAGATGTATTACCAAGTGATGATACTATATATTCGTGGACTTCAAGACAAACATATATTGCAGTTGGAAATATGATGACTGCAGCTGCAATGATAGGGATTGATTCTTGCCCAATTGAGGGATTAGAAAAAGAAAATGTAGAAAAAGTACTAGAACTTGACACTACAAAATACCAACTCTCTATGATGTTACCACTTGGATACAGAATAAATCCACAATCAACACAACAAAGAGAACCTTTTGAGGATATAGTAGAGTTTATCCAATAAGTATGCTACAAAATATTTTTAAATCAAAAGTAGCATTACTTTATTTATTGTCTATATCAATGATATTTTCATTTTCTGCTTGGATGAGTTTATTAAATAACTTTGTTATAGAAGTGGCTTCTTTTGATGGTAGCCAAATAGGAATTTTACAAAGCCTAAGAGAAATTCCTGGCTTTTTAGCTTTTACTGTTGTATTAGCCATAGCAATTGTTGCTCAACAAAGATTAGCATTTATTTCTATGATGCTACTTGGTATTGGTACTGCTTTAACTGGATTTTTTCCAAATGCTTTAGAACTTTATATCACTACAATAGTTATGTCCATAGGATTTCATTATCTTGAAACACTGAACCAATCTCTCTCATTACAATGGCTTACCAAAGAACAAGCACCAATAATTTTAGGAAAAATTACAGCAGTAAAATCAGTCACCGCACTCATTGTATTTGCTCTTATTTATATTATGATGAAATTTTATAGTGTAGAGTACAAGTGGGTATATCTCTTTTTTGGTGGAGTTACCACTATTATTTCCATAGTTGCATGGATTGGATTTCAGCACTTCAAAGATGATGTAGTTCAAGAGAAAAAGATACAACTAAAAAAAGAGTATTGGTTGTATTATCTTCTTACATTTTTAGCAGGTGCTAGAAGACAAATATTTGTAGTATTCGCTGGTTTTTTACTTGTAGAGAAATTTGGAGTAGATATACACAATATGGTGTTGCTGTTACTTTTAAACTCAATATTAAATATCTATTTTGCTCCAAAAATAGGGCGGTTTATAGCGCAGTTTGGGGAAAGATTTACACTAAGATTTGAATATATAGGATTATTTTTAGTATTTACATCGTATGCTTTTGTTGATAATCTTTATATTGCTTATTTTTTGTATATAGTTGACCATATTTTATTTTCATTTGCAATTGCTTTAAAAACATATTTTCAAAAGATTGCAGATCCTAAAGATATAGCAAGTGCTAGTGCTGTTAGTTTTACTATTAATCATATTGCAGCAGTAATATTGCCTATATTGTTGGGACTATTATGGTTGTACTCTCATACACTTGTTTTTTTAATAGGTTCACTTATTGCATTAAGTTCATTTAGTTTATCCCTTTTAATACCGAAGCATCCTACGAAAGGATTTGAAACTACACTTGTTTTAAGAACCGATGATAAAATAAAAGATAACATATGAAAATTGATTCTTCTTTGTGTTATTTTGTGTTACAATGTTTGTTATATAGGGTGGTAAAATATGAATTTATTTAAAATAATGTTAACTATAGGTTTACCTATAATAATTTTAGCTTCAGAACCTGTGGGATTAGTAAAATCTGTCCAAGGAGATGCTCTCAGTATAAAAGATGACAAAAGTTCTGTTACTTTAAAAGTTGGTGATAATATTTATGAAAAAGATACAATAAAAACAGCAGTAGGTGGTTTAGTTGGGATTATTTTTGAAGATAATACACTTATCTCAATTGGTTCAAATTCCGAATTTTCAATCAATGAGTATTTTTTTGAACCAAATGAAAAAAAAGTAAATTTTGTATCAAACTTAGCAAAAGGGAGTATGTCTTGTATAACGGGGCTTATATCAAAAATAAATCCTAATGCAATGAAAATCAAGGCTAAATCAGCAAGTATTGGTATAAGAGGAACACGTTTTATAGTGGAAGTGGATAAATGAAAAATATAATACTTAGTATAATGACTATAGGATTACTAACAGGTTGTGTCTCAAATGGTGTTGCCTTTGGAGTAAGTGCAATAGGATTATGGATTGCAAGTAATACAGGTGATGAAGTAAAAGTAATCCTTCTACCTGAAGAAGATGGTAAAGTAGGGGCTATATCTTTAATGGACAATAAGGGTGTGGAACATATAATAGATAAACCATATACAGCACTTGAAATCAATAATAATGGATCAATTAATGACACAGTATTAAATGAACAAGAGATAATTTCAAAATATGGGGATCTTTTAAAGGCTATTCCTAAGAAACTTAAAAATTACTATTTCTTCTTTGATACAGGAAGTTCTAGCTTAACAGAAACTCAAATTAAAGAGATAAAAGAAATAGCAAAAACAATCTCTTCAAACACTATTCACAAAGTTACTTGTATAGGACATAGTGATAGCACAGGTAGTGATGAAATAAACGAAAAAATTTCAAAAAACAGAGCTCAAACTGTAGCCAATGAACTTATAGCAAATGGTATAGATAAAACATTAATCACTGTAAAATACTATGGTGATGCAAATCCATTAGTTAAAACAAAACCAAATGAATCAAACTACAAAAATAGAAGAGTTGAAATAGTTTTAAAATAACATATACTTTCTCGTAAAACTTTCATTTTCACTAAATTGAAGATTGAAAGTTTTGTACTCTTCTTTGGATATTATATATTGGTTAACATAATATAAATTCTTTACAATTTATACATAAAAGAAACAAAGCCCTATTATCAAGGACTCTGTATTACTTATCTTTGCATAGGATGCTTATAAGAAGTCGGATTCATAGCAGTATACGCAAGACCACCTACAACAGCCAATCCTAACATGATCCATATAATGTATTTCTTTTCCATCTATTTTCCTCCTTATGATTTTTATTTACCACAGTGATTCTGTTTCATAATCATTATTCTTTTCTGTAAATTCTAAATATATATTATCACTATAATCTATATATAACATATATTCATCAAGATAAATACTATTTTGTATTTCTGATTTATTTATATAAGAAGATTCTTCACTATTTGAAGCCAAATCACTTAAATAATATTCTATCATTGAGGGAGCCATTGTTTGAGTAGCCGTTGCTATTTGTTCAAACATCTCCACATTAAAAGTAGAATACACTAAATCTTTATCAAGTGCAATAATCAATTAGTTATTAAACCCATTCAATAGTGATTGCATTCTTCCAAGGTCTATCTCTTTATCAGAACTTGTGCTTGGCTTTTTTTCTTCTTCAATATCAATAGTTGTTTGTTCTTGTATCGATAATTCACTTTCTGCTATGCTAACTGTTTCATTCTCATCTTGTTCCATACTTTGGGCAAAACTCATTTGAACTTCTTCTTCAACATCTTCCACAGGTGGCTCTTCACTTGTAGTTTGACCACCATTATCTAATATTGTTTTTATTCTTCCAAGCATAGTATCTATTTCATTTGTATGTTGTTCTGTTGTATCTGTTAATTGTTCTATTTGCTCTTCTAAGTCACTATTTCTAGCTTCTAATTCACTGATTTTATTATCTTTATTTGTATTTTCTTGTTGTAAATTAGTATTTTCATGTTTTAACTTGTCATAGGCATCTAGAAGCTCTGTAAGTGCATCACTTAATTGCTGAACTGTATTATTATCGTGCATTTAAAATCCTTATGTAAATTATCATCAAATAATAACCAAAATTAGCTGATAATTCCATCAATTTTTAGTAGAGACTTTATATCGGGTTTACGAGAAGCAAATTGGTAATATAACTCATTCATATCCATACTTCCACCCTTCCCTAATATAATTTCTTTATATTTTGAAGCTAATTGTTCATTAAAAACCCCATTTTCAATGAACAGATAATAAGCATCTGCACTTAACACTTCAGCCCATTTATAACTATAATATCCAGCTGCATATCCCCCTGCAAAAATATGGCTAAAACCATTTTGAAACCTACTATACCTAGGTGGTTTTATAACAGCTATTTCATCTCTAATACTATCTAACAACTCTTGTGTTTGTTTTTCATTGTATAACTTTTGATGGAGTTTAAAATCAAACAGTGCAAACTCAACTTGCCTTATTGTACTTAGTGATGATTGAAAATTTCTTGCTTTGATTAATTTATCAATCGCAACATCTTCTAACACCTCATTTGTTTGGTAATGTTTAGCAAACATCTTTAATACATCTTTGTCGTAAGAGAAGTATTCTAAAAATTGTGATGGGAACTCTACTGTATCCCAAGCAACACCATTTATTCCACTTACAAATGGTTGCCCTACTTTACTTAATATGTGGTGTAGAGCATGTCCCATCTCATGAAATAGTGTTACAACATCACTATGTCGTAAAAGTGATGGTGAACTTTCACTTGAAGTTGGGAAGTTACATACTATATATGCAACAGGAAGTTGATGTTTGTCATCAATAAGACTATGAGAATGCCAGTTATTCATCCAAGCCCCACCTCGTTTGTCTTTTCTAGCTTCCAAATCAACATAGAGTCTCGCTGTTGGTTTTCCATTTTCTGTTATCTCATACACAGTTGCTTTTTCATCCCAAGCTGGAGTATCTACAATAGTAAACTTAATATTAAATATTTTATGTAAGAAATCAAACAAACCATTTAACACACTTGTTTTTTCAAAATATGGTCTATAAAATTCTTCATCTATATCATACTTAGCCTCTTTGAGTTTTTGGCTATAATAAGCCAAGTCATAGCTTTGAAGGTCATTTAGTCCATCTTTGCTAGCAAGTACCCTAACCTCTTCTAACTCTTCATGTGCTTTGTCTTGTGAGTATTTTGCTAACTCATACAAGAAATTGATTACATCATCTTCTGTTTGTGCCATTTTTGTAGCAAGTGAGAGTTTTGCATAGTTCTCAAATCCTAAGAGATTTGCCTCTTGCTCTTTAAGTTTTAGTATTTTTTCTATAAGTTGTCCATTTTGTGGCGCTCTTGTTTGATATGCTTTATAAAGCTCTTCTCTCTTTTCTCTTGAAGTTCCATAAGTTATATAAGCAATATACGATGGCATTTGTAGTGTAAATTTATATTTTACTTTTCCATCTTCATCAGTAAATTTTGCAGCTTCTAAATCACTCTTTGGGATCTCTTTTATATCACTATCATTTTCAACTATCATCTCCCAAGCATTTGTTGCATCAAGGAGATTTTGTGAGAACTGTTTTCCTAGTTCGCTAAGTTCTAAATTTATCTTCTCTAACTCTTGTTTTTTCTCATCACTTAAGCCACAACCACCAAGAGCAAAGTCTCGTATCTCATTTTCTAAAACTTTTTGTTGTTCTATATTTAAAGAGCTATTATAGTTATACTGTATATCTTTAAAAGCACTATAAACCTTTTCATTTGAAGACAACTGTGAACCATAAATGGAGATTAAAGGTAAACACTCATTATAGACTTTTTGTGTTGTTTCACTATTTTTTACACTATCTATATGAAAAATTGGCGTACAAAACTGCTCTAATTTTTCCCCCATTATTTGATATGGCACTACAAAATTATCATAAGTTTTATCCTCTATTTGAAGTAACTCTTCTAACTTTTTTTTATTTTCATCTATTAAAACTTCTAAATTTTTTGCACTATTTTCAAAATCATCTAATATAAATTCTTTAAACATTTTTATCCTTTCTCTTATAATTCTTTCTCTAAATAATACCCTGTATAACTCAGTGTCTCTTTATGAGTAGCTGCTAACTCTTCTGGTGTTCCTGTTGCAATTATCTGTCCACCTTTTGCTCCACCTTCATATCCCATATCTATAACATAGTCTGCATTTCTTACTACATCTAGGTTATGTTCTATCACTATTACACTATTTCCTAAATCAACAAGATGGTGCAACACTTTAGTAAGTCTATCAACATCAGCAAAATGAAGCCCAGTAGTTGGTTCATCTAAGATATACAGAGTATTTCCAGTATCTTTTTTGCTTAACTCTTTACTTAGTTTTATCCTTTGAGCTTCCCCACCACTTAGAGTAATTGCATTTTGACCTAGTGTTATATACCCTAGTCCCACATCAAGTAGAGTTTTTAGTTTTGCATGAAGTTTTGGTACCTTTACAAAAAACTCAAAAGCTTCCTCTACAGACATATTCAATACATCTGAGATAGATTTTCCTTTGTAGTGTATCTCTAGTGTTTGAGGGTTGTATCTAGCACCATCACAATCTTCACATTTCACCATAATATCTGGTAAAAAGTGCATCTCGATTTTTATTTCACCTTCACCTTGACACTTCTCACATCTTCCACCTTTTACATTAAAACTAAACCGCCCTATTTGGTACCCTCTTAGTTTTGCCTCTTTTGTTTCAGCAAAAAGTTTTCTAATATCATCCATAAGACCTGTATAAGTTGCAGGATTACTTCTTGGTGTTCTCCCTATTGGAGATTGGTCAAGGTAAATAACCTTATCAAGCTTTTCTAACCCCTCGATACTAACACCATCTACTTTATCTACTTTTCTAGCACGATTTAAAAGCTCTTTTGCTACAGGTAAAAGTGTATGTAGTATAAGTGAAGATTTTCCACTTCCACTTACTCCTGTAATAGCACAAAGGTTTTTAAGTGGTATTTTTGCATCAAGATTTACAATATTATTAAGATTGACATTTTTTATCTCGATAAAATCTTCTTGCGCTCTTCTTTCATAATACTTTATCTCTTTAGTACCATTTAAATATTGTGCTGTTAATGTTTTCTTTTTCATTAGTTGTTTCATAGTCCCAGCAAATACAACCTCACCACCAAATTTTCCAGCATTTGGTCCAATATCTACTATAAAATCAGCTGCTTCCATAGTCTCTTTATCGTGTTCTACGACTATAACAGTGTTCCCTTTTTCTTGTAAGGCTCGAAGAGTTTTAATAAGCTTTGCAGTATCTCTCTCATGAAGTCCAATAGATGGCTCATCTAAAACATACATAACACCTGTAAGTCCTGAGCCTATTTGACTAGCGACCCGTATTCTTTGTGCTTCTCCACCAGAGATAGTTCTAGCATCTCTTCCTAGAGTAATATATCCTAAACCAACATCATATAAGAAATATATTCTATCTCTTATCTCTTTTAAAATAGGAGCTGAAATCATTTGTTCTTGTTCATTAAAATACTCAAAGTTTTTCTCATCTTGAAAAAAAGTGTGTGATTTTTCAATAGGCATATCTAAAATATTTGCGATTCCTGAATCTGCAACTTTTACAGCTAATGATGGAGCTTTTAGTCTATGTCCACCACAACTATCACAGATTTTTTCTGTCATAAAAGCTTCCATATCTTTTTCGTCTTTTACCATAGTATAGGCTATTTTAATAATCCCTTCCCATTTTCGTGTAAGTTTATGCCGTTTCCAAGTAAAAACAGCATCTTCAACACCACCATTTAAAATCCCCCCTCTTTCGTGAGAATCAAGTGTATTAAAAGGAACAGTAGTATCAATCCCAGCAGCATCACAATACGCTTTTAACATCTTAAAATAATACCCTTTATTAAAACCATAAATGATTTTAATAGCACCATTATCAATACTTAAATCTTCATCAATAACTTTTTTCATATCAAGAGTATATCGTATCCCCAAACCATCACAAGAGGTACAAGCACCTTTAGGGGAGTTAAATGAAAAGCTCAACGGTTCAAGTGGTTCAAAAGAGATTTTACAATCAAAACAAGCCATATGTTCAGAATAGTGAATATGTTTTTCACACTCTACTTCCTCATGGTTCAGAACTTCCACTTCAAGTTCCCCAAAAGCCTCTTTTAAACCTTTTTCAACATCTTGTGCAATTCTCTCTTTATTTTCCTCTTTAACAACAACTCTATCAATAACCACTTTAATAGTATGCATTTGTGATTTTCCAAGCTCTATCTCATCATCAAGTCGTATCATTACACCATCAACTTGTGCTCTTACATACCCTTTGGCTCGTAAAGATTCAAATAGATCAGCAAAAGTACCTTTTTTTCTATTGATAAGTGGTGCAAGTATAACTATTTTAGAGTTTTCTGGTAGTTTTAACACTTGGTCAATAACATCACTACTAGACATTTGAGAGATTGGTTCTCCACATTTATGACAATGTTGTTTCCCAACTCTAGCATACAAAAGTCTTAAATAATCATAGATTTCAGTGATAGTTCCAACAGTACTTCGTGGATTTTTTGATGTTGTTTTTTGATCAATAGCAATTGCAGGTGTAAGCCCCTCAATCCTCTCAACATCTGGTTTTCCAATTTTCCCTAAGAATTGTCTAGCGTAAGCACTTAAAGATTCTATATATCTTCTTTGCCCCTCTGCATAAAGTGTATCAAAAGCAAGAGTAGATTTTCCACTTCCACTTAATCCTGTAAAGACTATAAGTTTATTTTTTGGAATTTCTAGATTTACATTTTTTAGATTATTTTCATTTGCATTAAATACTTTAATTGTATCTGTCATATTGTTGTTGCCTTTTAGTGTGTAAAAAAATTAAGTGATTAGTATACAATAAAGTTGTAGTCTTATTAATTAGTAAAGTGTATATAACTTCACTAATTAATAAATTTTTTATCTTCTTTGTGTTCTTTGTTTGTTTGAACTATTTGAGTTGCCACTTCTTCTTTGTGGTTTTTGTGAACGACCATTTCTATTTGAGCGTTGTTGCCCTCTTTTGCTTAAAGGTTTGGCTTTGATAGATTTATCTACCTCAAAACCTTCTATTAAAACCTTAGGTATATCTTTTTTAATAAGTTTTTCTATATCTTTTAAAAATAGATGTTCATCAACACACACTAAAGAGATAGCTTCTCCTTCATTTCCAGCACGACCAGTACGCCCTATTCTATGTACATAATCTTCAGGTACATTTGGAAGTTCAAAATTTATCACATGAGGAAGTTGATCAATATCAATCCCTCTTGCTGCAATATCTGTTGCTACTAAAACCTGTATTGTATTATCTTTAAAATCTGACAGTGCTTTTGTTCTTGCACCTTGACTTTTATTTCCATGAATTGCAGCAGCACTAATACCATCTGATTCAAGTTGTTTAGTAAGTTTATTTGCACCATGCTTGGTTCTAGTAAAAACTAAAACTTGATGCCAATCACCTTGTTTGATTAAATGGGATAGCAACTCTCTTTTTCTACTATCATCAACAAAATGGATAGTTTGTTTGATAGTTTGTGCTGATGTATTTCTTTTTGCAACTTCAATAAGTGTTGGAGTATGAAGTAGCTCATCTGCTAGTTTTTTTATAGTAGTAGAAAAAGTAGCTGAAAAAAGTAAGCTTTGTTTCTTTGTAGGAACTATTGCAAGTATTTTTTTAATATCATGGATAAATCCCATATCAAGCATTCTATCAGCTTCATCTAAAACCAAAAACTCTACTGAAGAAAGATCAATACTTTTTTGCCCTACAAGGTCTAAAAGTCTCCCTGGAGTTGCCACAAGAATATCTACACCTTTTTTGAGTTTTGCTTTTTGTGGATTTATCCCAACTCCTCCAAAAACAACAGCTGATGTGATTGGTAAGTATTTACTATAGTTTTCAATATTTTGCTCCACTTGTGCTGCTAACTCTCTAGTTGGAGTTAAAACTAAAGCTCTTACTTTAAAATTTTGTTTTTTGATTGGCTTTTGTGTAAGTAGTTCTAATATAGGAAGTGTAAAACCAGCTGTTTTACCAGTACCTGTTTGTGCTCCTGCTAAAATATCTTTTCTTTCTAAAATAACTGGTATTGCTTGGAGTTGTATTGGACTTGGAGTTGTATAGCCCTGCTCTTGCACAGCTTTTAAAATTGGTTTTGATAAACCTAATGAGTTGAATGACATATATAAAAATAACCTTTATGTTCTATTGAATTTTAATCATTGTAACATAAATCTATCTCGTTAAAGATTATTTTTATAGGTTAGTATTATTTAGTAGTGTTTGTATCTGGCTTAGAGATAGTTGTTTTAGTAAATTTAACATAATTATCTTCTTTTGGTTGAACTATCAAAATCAATCCATATATAGATAATACAATCCCAACAACTATTGCAATCTCCGTTAAAAATCTTTTTTCAATTTTTATTTTAGAAAAATATAGGGTCATTACAGACCCTAATAAAAAGAGTATTATTCCAATTTTCATAAATTAAGAAAGCAACGCAATATTTCTTTGTTGATGAGCATTCGCTTGTGTTTGCATCATATAACCAATTTGTGTTAACAGATTTGATTTACTAAAATCTGAAACTTCTTTACTATAGTCAATATCCATAATCGTTGATTGCGCACGAGCAGTATTTGTTTCCTGAGTCATATAATTTCTAGTCATAGATTCCAACTGATTTGAAGCACTTCCATAATCACTTGCATAAGATGATAGTTCAGTCATACCTTGATTAACAGCATCTAACATCCCCTCTCTAGCATTTGGATCTGTTGCAAAATCATTTAAAAATGATTTTAATGAATCAGAGATAGAGGTTGTATCTGCTTTTGAGATCTCTACAATAGCATCTTCACCAACTATAGACATATCATCACTAACTTCACCTGTTGTTTTTAATAATTGTTCACCATTGTATGTTGTTGAGTTTGCAATCTGATCATACTGTTCAATATATTTACCAATCTGCTCAGATATAGCATCTCTGCCTTCAGCACTTGTTGTACCATTCATTGCTTGTAAGGTAAGGGTATTTATCTCTTGCAATATATCTTGTTGATTTGATATTCCACCTTGTGCTATATTTGCTACAGCTATACCACTTGTTGTATTTTCTATAGACTGAGAAAGGCTACTTTTTTGAACCCCTAACTGACTTGCTATAGCTAGTCCTGAAGCATCATCACTAGCTTTATTTATAGCTAAACCACTACTAAGCTTCTCTACAGAACTTGCGCTTACATTATTCACATTGTAAGCATTTACATATGAAGAATCTATATTCATACCCATGATATACTCCTTATTATTTACTTGTATAGTTATTATAGATGTTTAATTATTAATTTTATATTAAATAGTATGACTACTCTTTACTCTTTTCTATATTAATAATCTTATAATTAGGGTCTGTTATAGTTCCATCAATAGATACAGGAATAGAAAATTGACCTTTATTATCTAAAAATAAAAAGTTTACTAATGGTATATTATTAATTATTTTGGCATAATCCTTTAATGTAGATACTTGTAACTTACCCTCAATACTATTTTCCAAAAAGTCTAAACGCAAATCCCCACTAAAATCATTAATTTTTCCATTAGTATTTAATGAATAAATATCTAAATATTTATTCAAATAATTATAATTAAATTTCACTAATCCATCTTCAATATAATAGCCCCCTATCTCAAAATTGTTTTGTGTCAATCTATACACAGTTGGAAGCACTAGTAATGGATTTATCAATGCAGGAGCCGAATTTAAAAATAATAATAAATTATCAACAAGTTGCATTTGAACAATTGTTGTATCAAAAAAGTTAATATCCCCTTGATATTTTCCATAACCACCTGTGACAAAAAGATCTAAATATCCATCTTTTAAAATCTTTTCCCCAAATATTAAATTTACATAGTCTGCATCTACTTTTTTTGACTTAATAATTGTATTATTATTAATTTTATCAATTGTTATGTGTGTCAAATCTTTATCTAATTCTAAATGTAAATTATCTTGTATTGTTTTCAAATTTAATATATCAAAATAAAATTTTAATTTATTAAATTCTACATAACTATTTTTCCAAAATATATTTATCTTTTGGTCTAAATCTTTTTTCTCACTATCTTTTTGTAACATATTATTATAATATTCATCAAGAATAATAGATATATATTCTAAATTAATATTCGTCACACCCTCATTGTCTTTTTTCAAAAGAAATTTACTTTTTGCATCTAACCCAATAAAATCAAAATAATCATCAATTAATGATAACTTATTAGCTGAAGCAGTTATAACATTATCTTGAGTTTGTTTTAATTGAAATCCTATTTTTGGTATATTTGCTGTTATTTCATTTTTATAGTTTATTCCATAAGTCAATATGTCTTTTTTCTCTTCATTAGGTTTTGATATTTGAATATTTCCACTTATATTTTTATTGTTTAAATCAATATTTGTATCTATTATTGAGTTATGGTATTTGTTTGAAATAACATTATTTAATTCTAAATTATCTTTTGTATATTTAATTTTACTACTTTGTAATCCTAAATCAATATTAGAAATTAAGAGTTTTGAATTATTCATATCAAGATTTAAATTTGCATTTAAATTATTATTATATTTTAATGATAACTCTTGAGTGTTAAATTGTATCAAGTTATTATTAAGATTTAAACTTCCTATAGCCCCACTTAACAAGTCATTGGTATAATGAAATTTTCCATTTTTTACTATCAAATTATTTTCAAATAAACTCCCCTCTAACTCTTCAAATAAAAACTCTATATTTGTATTGTTGTTATAGTCCGCTTTATAATCTAATGTATTTGAAAATAGTGTTATATCTTTAGTATTGTAAGTAAACTCTATATTCCCTGTAGAATTTATATCAGAAAGATTAAATTGATCATCTATTTTTAGTGTATATGGTTGTTGTTTATGAGACAAGTACAAACTTGAATAAAATTTCTTTTCACTATCTTTATACTTAATCAAAGAGTTACTTGCATCAAACTCCTCATCTTGTATAGTAAGTTTTCCTTTTGCAATTTTAATATCTGAAAAAAAACTACTGTTAAAATCAAGAGTAAAATTACCTTGCATATCTTCTAAAGTTATATCCTCAAAAGCACTATTTTCAGTGATAAAATTACCACTTACAATGTTTTTCTTAAAATCAATATCAAATACTACATCACTGTTATAAGATAAAGAGTTATTAACATCACTTTTTTTATAGAGTGTTCCTGAAGCTTTTAAAATATTATTATCTAAAAATATATCAAACTTTTTTGTATATAAAGGGATCTCATAAAGATATATTTTAGAATCTTCTAATTCAATTTTTGATTGTACCTTTAACTCTTTTTTAATATCAAAAGGTATTAAAAGCTCTGTAGATATACTGTTTTTACCATATTCTTGAATAAGAGGAAGATTTATTTTATAGTTACTAAGAAGCTCTAAAAGTGGTTTTTTAAGTTTATCTTGCGATGTAAGTTCTAGTTGTAATCTGTCTAAATCAAAGATTGTAGCTTTACTACCATCTAAATTAACCCCTTCATATATAGGGTTATTAAAAGTAAAATAAAAATTATTATTTTTAAAAGTTACATAACAACTGTCAGCTGTTATAAACTTTAAATTATTATTAAACTGTAAAGCAAAATCATTAATCTCGGTGTCTTTTAGTATTGATTCAAGTGATATATCATTTAAATCAACTACAAATTTTCCTGATGCTTTTAAATAAGGTTCAAATAAAACATATTCATAAACTTCTACAAAATAATTATCATAAAAACTTTCTATAGAAAATTTAATTTTCATATCTACACTTTTTGTATTTCCTTGATAACCAATTGAAATATTTCTTGTATCTACTATGAGTTTTTTATCATACTTTAAATACAAACCTTGTATATTAATGTTTTTAAAAGATATGTTATCTATCTTAAATCCATTAAGTAAAGAGATTACCAACATCAAAAAAAATAAAATTAAAATAGCAAAGATTACTAATATATTTTTGACCATTACCGATATCATCCTAGTTTTTTCTATCATTATATGTTTTTATATGACACTTGAAGTGAATACAAAAAGAGTTATTTATATACCCAAAGGGAGTACTAATTATATAGTAACATACTTAGATAAAAATAATTATGATATGAATACTCTTGATAAGATAGCTATTAAGCTATTAGGTTACCCACAAAGTGGTTGGATTGATTTAAAAACAACTAAAATGTCAAAAATAGAATTTTTGTACAGATTAACTACATCTAAAGCAGCATTGAAAAAAATCACTTTAATTCCAGGGGAAACATATTACTTTTTTTTACAAGATTTAGCAAAAACATTAAATATTTCAACCAATAAGCTTTTTGAAATCTATGCTCAAAAAGCTTATCGACTTGATGGAAATATCATTGCAGATACTTACCACTTGCCAATAGGTATGAATGAAGAGGAACTTATTGACTATCTTTTTGATATTACAGATAAAAAATATGAAAAGTTAAGTCAAAAGATTTTTGGACTATATAATAGAGACAAATGGTATCGATATGTAACAATTGCATCTATTATACAAAAGGAATCAGCATCCAAAGAGGAGATGCATCTTATCTCAAGTGTAATTCATAATCGTATTAATAAAGGGATGAGGCTACAAATGGATGGCACTTTGAATTATGGTAAATATTCACATCTTAAGATAACACCCCAAATGATTAAAAATGACACCAGTGATTATAATACATATAAAAAACAAAGTGTTCCCAAAAACCCTGTCTGTGCCATAGAGTTTGAAGCTATTCGTTCAGCAATTTTTCCAACAAAAACAAACTATCTTTATTTTATGAAGTCTAAAAATGGAGATAGCCATAACTTTTCTTCCTCTTATAAAGAGCATATTCAAAATATACGAAGTGTTCAACGACACAATAGAAATATAAAAAAGAAACAAACTGTTACAAAAACAACCAAAAAAACAATACAAAAAAAAGTAACAACAGAAAAATCAGTATTTAAAAGAGATTTGAAAGCATTGTGGAAGTAATAATTAGAGTCTTATTATATTACTTTTTGTAACATATATATTTTTTAATCAAAATTATGTGTATTTTTGTAACAAAAAATTAATTTACAACACTTCTAAATTAATTTATTAAATTCGATACAAGAAACTCGTGTTACACTTTCTCTACAATTAAATATAAAAAGGAATACATATGTCAAAAATTATATGGTCTAAAATTGATGAAGCGCCAGCTTTAGCAACTTACTCATTATTACCAATCGTAAATGCTTTTACTAAAGCTGCTGGAGTTGAAGTTGTTACTTCAGATATTTCACTTGCAGGTAGAGTTTTAGCTGCAATGGGTTTAGCACCTGATGAATTATCTAAATTAGGTAAAGTTGTTTTACAAGAAGATGGAAATATTATTAAACTTCCAAATATTTCTGCTTCTGTTGGTCAATTAAAAGATTGTATTGCTGAACTTCAAGGGCAAGGATATGATATTCCTAACTATCCTGAAAATCCAGTAAATGATGATGAGAAAGCTTTACAAGCTAAATATAGTACTTGTTTGGGTTCTGCTGTTAATCCTGTATTAAGAGAAGGAAACTCAGATAGAAGAGCTGCAAAAGCAGTTAAAAAATTTGCTCAAAAAAATCCTCATAGATTAAAGCAATTTAGCGAAAATTCTAAAGCTTATGTTGCTCATATGGAAGGTAACGGAGATTTTTATGGTAATGAAAAATCAGTAACTATAGACAATGGACAAAAAGTTACTATTACTTTAAATGGAAAAGAATTAGCTTCTATTGATACACTTGATAAAGAGATTATTGATGCTACATATATGTCAGTGAAAGCTTTAAGAACATTTATTGCTAAAACTATTGAAGATGCAAAAACAAATGGTGTATTGTGGTCAATTCACTTAAAAGCAACTATGATGAAAATATCTGATCCAATTATGTTTGGTCATGCATTTGAAGTGTTTTTTCAAGATGTATTTAATAAATATGCAGATACATTCAAAGAATTAAATGTTAATCCAAATCAAGGTATGTCAGATTTAGAAAAGAAAATTGCAGGTCATGCAAAAGAGATTGAAATCAAAGCAGCGTTTCAAGCAGTTGTAGAATCTGACAATCCAGAAATAGCAATGGTTGATTCAGATAAAGGAACAACTAACTTTAATGCATCAAATGATGTAATTATTGATGCTTCTATGCCAGTAGTTGTAAGAGAAGGTGGAAAGCAGTGGAATAGAAATGGTGATGCAGTTGAATGTGTAGCTGTTATTCCAGATTCTACCTATGGTATGTTTCATGCAGAAATGGTAGCTGATTGTGTTAAAAATGGTCAATATGATGTAACAACAATGGGTTCAATGGCAAATGTTGGACTTATGGCACAAAAAGCTGAAGAGTATGGTTCTCATCCAACTACTTTTGAACTAAGTGAAGCTGGAACTGTTGAAGTTAAAGATGCAGCTGGTAATGTTCTAATGAGTCATGAATGTGAAGCTGGTGATATTTGGAGAATGTCTCGAGCAAAAGACATTCCAATCAAAGATTGGGTAAGACTTGCTGTTGAAAGAGCAAGAATAGAAAATGTTCCAACTATTTTTTGGTTAGATAAAAATAGAGCACATGATGCCCAAATGATTAAAAAAGTAAATACTTACTTACAAGAGCATGATACTGATGGTTTAGATATTCAAATTATGGATGTTACATCTGCTACAAGATTTACAAATGCAAGAGTAAGAGAGGGTAAAGATACTATTGCAGTTACTGGAAATGTTTTAAGAGATCACCTTACAGATATGTACCCTATTCTAGAATTAGGAACTTCTGCAAAAATGTTATCAATTGTTCCATTATTAGCTGGTGGTGGATTATATGAAACTGGTGCTGGGGGATCTGCTCCTAAACATGTTGACCAATTCTTAGCTGAGGGTCATTTAAGATGGGATTCATTAGGTGAGTTTTTAGCACTTGCTGAGTCTTTAAGATTCTTAGGAAATAAACATTCAGATTCAAAATTAGCTGCACTAACAACTGCTCTTGATGTTGCCAATGACAGTTACTTAGATAACTCTAAAGAACCTTCAAGAAAATGTGGAGAGCCTGATAATAAAGCTTCTCACTTTTATGTGGCACAATATTGGGCAAAAGCACTATCAGAAGGTAATGATCCAGAGTTAGCTGCAAAGTTTGCTCCTGTTGCAGCTGCATTAACTGAAAATGAAGACAAAATTATTTCAGAGCTTTTATCTGTTGAGGGTAAAGCACAAGATATTGGTGGATATTTTCATCCAGATGATGCAAAAGCTGAAGCTGCGATGAGACCATCTGCAACATTAAATACAATTATAGATAATATATAATTGCTATTTTACAAGAAGTATTATTACTTCTTGTAACTAAATAATAATTTTCGATAAAATTAAAGTATCTATTTAAAATCTTTAATCTTTTATACAATATAATAACAAATTAAATTTCACAAAGTGCTATTATGTAAGTACTAAGTATCTAGTTCTCTATAAACTAACTATTTAGCACTTAATATTTAGCACATTAAAAAGGAGACTATATGGTTGGAAAAAGAGTTGCCATTGTTGGTGTTGGAAATGTTGGTTCTAGTGTAGCATATAGTTTAGCAATGACAGGAGCATGTCATGAAATTATTTTACGAGCAAATAATGTAGATAGAGCAAAAGGGAAAGCACTTGACTTATCTCAAGCAGCACAAGCTGCTAGAAAACACACTGTTATTACCGTTGCTGAGACTATTGAAGATGTAAAAGACTGTGCAGTTATTGTTATAACTGCGGGAAGTCCACGATTACCTGGTATGAGTAGAGATGATTTACTTATTAAAAATGCCCAAATCATGAGAGATGTTATGGGTTCTTTAAAGAAAACATCTCCTGATGCTATCATTATCCCAGTTTCTAATCCACTTGATGCTATGGTTTATGTTGCACTAAAAGAAACAGGTTGGCCGAGAAATAGAGTACTTGGAATGGCTGGTATTTTAGATAGTGCGAGAATGGCTCACTTTGTATATGAAAAACTTGGATATGGTGCAGGTCAAATTAGATGTTCTGTAATGGGAGGACATGGAGATGATATGGTTCCACTTCCTAGATTTTCAACTGTTGCAGGAGTTCCTTTAACTGATCTATTATCATGGGAAGATATCAACGAAATTATTGAAAAAACAAAAAATGGTGGAGCCGAAATAGTAAGCTTACTCAAAGATGGTAGTGCTTATTATGCACCTGCAAAAGCAACTGCAATTATGGTTGAAGCAGTATTAAGTAATACAAAACAAATTTACCCTTGTGCTGTAATGCTTGATGGTGAATATGGATATAAAGATGTAGTAAGTGGAGTTCCTGTTATGATTGGTGCTGCAGGTGCTGAAAAAGTGATTGAAGCAAATCTAAATGATGATCAAGATAGAAAATTTGCCAAATCAGTAGGAAGTGTAAAACAACTTATCGATGCACTTTATACAAATAAGTTTTACGAAAAATAATTCCATATACAATATTGATTTAATTTATATAAAATTAAATCAATATTTCTCTATTCCCTTTTGCATTCGCTTCTGATAATACTCCGGTTTGTTCCAACTGCTCTATAATTGTTGCAGATCTGTTATACCCTATTTTTAATCGTCTTTGCAAATAACTAATGGAACTTTTTTTGTCATGAATAACTACTGCTTTTGCTTCTTCATAAAGTTCATCTAAATCACCAACACTTGTAGTAGATGAATTAGAACTAAATCCCTCTTCTGCTTTCTCTTTTAAGAAACTCACATCATATTGTACTTCTCTTTGATTTTTTAAGAATTCTACAACTTGTTCTATCTCTTTTTCATCACTCCAAGGTGCATGAATACGAACTAAACCACTCATACCAGGAGGTGTGAAAAGCATATCCCCTCTTCCAAGTAACGACTCAGCACCCATGGAATCTAAGATAATTTTACTATCTACTTTTTGCCCTACTTTGTAACTAATACGACTAGGTAGATTTGCTTTAATAAGACCTGTTACAACATCAACAGATGGTCTTTGGGTTGCAACTATTAGATGAATACCACTAGCTCTTGCCATTTGTGCAAGTCTTGCAATCGAAAGCTCAACCTCTTTCCCACTTGTCATCATTAAATCTGCTAACTCATCAATAATAATTACAATATAAGGAAATGGTTCATACCCATTTTTCTTTGCTTTTTCATTATAGTTTTCAATATTTTTCGTACGAGTATCTGCCATCATTGCATATCGTCGTTCCATCTCTGCAACCATATTTGCTAAAGCATTTATAGCTTCCATTGGTTTAGTAATCACTGGTGTTAAAAGATGTGGAATATCATTATAAATAGAAAACTCTAACATTTTTGGATCTATCATAATAAGCTTTAAGTTATCTGGAGAATTTTTATATAATAAAGATAAAATCATAGCATTTAATCCAACACTTTTACCACTTCCCGTAGTTCCTGCAATAAGAAGATGTGGTAATTTTTTTAAATCTGTTATAAAAGGATTTCCAACAATATCTTTTCCTAAAATCATAGTTAACGGAGATGAAGCTTTTTGGAAAAGATCACTTTCAAGTATCTCTCTTATATAAATAGTATCTGTTTCTTCATTTGGTACCTCAATACCAACAACATCTTTCCCAGGAATCGGAGCTTGAATTCTAATTGTTGTCGCTTTTAGAGCCATCGCTAAATCATCTTGAAGATTCAATATTTTAGAGACTTTTACATTTGGTGCAGGTTTAAATTCAAAAGTAGTAACAATAGGTCCTGTATATGTTCTTACAACATCTCCATCTATTTTAAACATACTCAATTTTTCTAATAAATCTTGTATCTTTTTATCTATATATGCTTCATTTATTTTTGTTTTTGTATCATGCTTAGGTTGGTAAAAAATATCCGTAGGTGGCAGTTTAAAGTCTTTTGGCTTCACTGAATCTCCTACTTCTATATCATCTAATAATTTTTTATTCTCTTCTAATTCTTCTACCAAAATTCTATTTTTATTTGTTGTTTCTTTCTCTTTGGCTGATTGATCTATTATCTCTTCTAAAGTTGGTAATTTCTCTTCAACTTCAATATTTTCTAAATTTTCAGAGATCTTTATAGGTGTAATATCTTCCTCTTTAATCTCAAAGTCAATAGGTTCTATCTCTTTTTGAGGTAAAGGGGAGTATATCTCATCTTCTTCAGAAATACTTATTTCAGCAGTATCACCAACCTCTTTAACAGTAACTTTTTGCTCATGGGCTCTTTGCATCTTTTGAGGTAGTTTTTTTATTTTTTTTGTAGGATATGTTATCTTAAAAAACTCAAAAAAAGAATTTTTAAAAGTAACAAACTTTTCATGAATAATTTCAGAACTAGATTCAAGAAGAACAAAGAAAGATACAAACATTCCTATTAAAAATACTATCCAAAGTCCTGCAACGCCAATAAAAGGAGATAAATATCCTACAATATAATTACCAATTTTACCAGACATTACGCCATCAATTACTAATGATTGTAATACAATTATTGAAATAGATAATATGAATATTGCAATACTTTTAGAGATTGGATTCTCTATATGTGAAAAATTATATTTATATAGAGGATATAATAAAATAGGTAAGTATATATATGATAAATATCCTAAATATTCTTTTGAATATGTTGAAACTAAAAATCCAACTTTCCCTACACTATTTGTGTCAGTAACAAAAATAGAGTATGAGAAAAAAATGAGCACAAAGGCTACTGTTATAGATATTATTTTTGTAGCTATTATTTATCCTTTTAATAATTTTTGAATTTTACCTTGTAATTTTAACCAAACTCGATGCTCCATAAGTGGAAAACCAGCCCATTGTTTTTTTGGCTCTTTAATAGATTTTGTCACTCCACCTCTAGCAGAAATAGTACTAAAAGGTGCTATCTCAAGATGCCCAGATGTTCCACTTTGTCCGCCCATTATAACATATTCATTTAATTTTGTAGAACCAGATAGTCCCACTTGACCAACAATAATAGAACCTTTCCCAATAATACAGTTATGTGCAATATGTACTAAATTATCAATTCTTACACCACTTTCTATAATTGTAGAATTAAAGGCTGCTCTATCAATTGATGTATTTGAACCTATCTCTACATCATCACCAATAAGAACATTTCCATTTTGGTATATTTTGATATATTTGCCATCTTTTGTATTAGCAAAGCCAAACCCATCTGCACCAATCACCGTACCAGAATGAATAATACAATCTTTCCCAACTACACAATCTCTATAAATTGTGACATTTGGATAAATAATTGTATTATCTCCTATTGTTACATTGTCCCCAATAAAACTACCCGCCATTATAGTACAATCAGCACCTATTCGAGTATTTTTTCCAATATGTACATTTGTCATAAGAGTTGTATTATTACCAATTATTGCTTCTTCTCCATCACTTTCTATAAGTTTTGGAGCAAAAAAAGCACTGGCATATGCTAATGAAAGATAGGGGTGTTCACAAATAAGTGCTATACAATCATTTGGGACTAACGCTTTCATATCTTCAGTAACAAAAACAGCACAAGCTTTTGTAAGAGATAAATCATCTTTATACTTTTTATTTTCTAAAAAAGATATCTCCGAAGAGGAAGCATTTTTTAAAGTATTTAAACCAGTAATACTCTTATCAATATTACATGATATTGAAAGTTTTTCACAGATTTCTTGTAAACTTTTCACTATTAATTATATTCTTTCCATAGCTACAACACCACTTCTTACTATCTCAATTGGTTTGTATTTTGCCATGATATTTATAAAATTTTCTATTCTATGTGGTTCATCTGTTGCAGATATAACTACAGCATCATGTGTAACATTTTGAATAGCTCCATTATAAGCTCTTGCTATTACGTCTATATCACTTAAGTTCTCTTCTACAGGGACTTTTATTAGTACTGTATCTTTCTCTATTGCATCTTTATGTTCAATAACTTTTAAAACTGGTACTAGTTTATTAAGTTGTTTGACAATTTGGTCAATAACTCTTGCAACCCCTACAGTGATAATTGTAATTCTTGAATATTCACTATTAGGAATTGGAGCTACTGTTAGAGAGTCTATATTATATCCACGAGCTGAAAAAAGGTCAACAATTCTACTTAAAACTGACTCTCTATTGATAACAATAACTGAGAGAACTTCTCTTTTTTCCTCTTTGCTATAAAAATCTTTAAAGTTATTCATTACTTCTCTCCTTGGCTTTTTTCTAGTAAAAGCATCTCATCTAAAGCATGTCCATTTGGTACCATTGGTAGAACCTCTTCTCTTCTATCTATAATAACTTCAATCATAGCAACTTTATTAGATTCTACTGCATCTTTTAATGCTGCATCAAATTCTTCTTTTGTATGTACTTTATATCCTACACCACCCATAGATTGTGCAAGCATTGTAAAATCTGCTTGTATATCTAAAGTTGTTTCAGAAAGCCTGTCTTCGTAAAATCTAGTTTGCCACTGTCTAACCATACCTAAATAGTTATTATTTAAAATAATATTTATATGTGGTAAATTATACTGAGTACAAGTAATAATCTCTTGTATATTCATCATAATACTACCATCACCTGTAAAGTTAACAGATATTTTATCAGGATTAGCTCTTTTTGTCCCCATAGCGTATGGAAGCCCTACTCCCATAGTACCTAAACCACCACTTGTCATCCATTGTCTTGGATAATTAAATGGGTAAAATTGAGCCGTCCACATTTGGTGTTGTCCAACATCTGTAGAGATAAGTGCATCATCTCCTAAAAGTTCTCCTGTTCTTTGGATTACCCATTGTGGCTTTAATCTATCACTATCTTCATGATATGCTAATGGATGTTCTTTTCTATATCCATGTAATTTTTCAATCCAAGAAGAATAGTCATTAAATTCAAAATCTTTAGTATGTTCTAAAATTTGTTTCATAACTATAGCTAAATCACCAACAATAGGATAATTTGGTTTTACAATTTTCGCTATACTTGCTGGGTCGATATCAATGTGAACAACGTGTGCTTTTTTAGCAAAAGCATCTAGCCTTCCTGTTACTCTATCATCAAATCTAGCTCCCAAACAAATAATCATATCTGTTTCACTCATAGCCATATTTGCAGCGTATTCACCATGCATACCAAGCATACCAAATAAAAGTTCATCATCACTTCTCATAATACCACGAGCCATTAAAGTCTCAACAACGGGTATTTTTGCCTGATGTGCGAAAGCTCTTATATCTTCATAGCAATTTGATAAAACTGCTCCACCACCAACATATAATACTGGTCTTTTTGATTCACTTATATGTTTTAAAGCAGCTTTAATTTGCCTAACATTCCCTTTTGTACTTGGTTTATAAGTTGGTAATTCAAACTCTTGATCATAATTAAAATCTGCCAACTCTGCACTCACATCTTTAGGTAAATCAATATGAACAGGACCTGGTCTACCTGTTTTTGCTATATGAAATGCAATTTTTAAAACTCTTGTTAAATCTTTTACATCATTAACCAAAAAGTTGTGTTTTGTACATGGTCGGCTAATACCAACAGCATCAATCTCTTGAAAAGCATCTGTACCAATAACAGCTGTTGGCACTTGTCCACTAATTACAACCATTGGGATACTGTCTGTGTAAGCAGTAGCTAATCCTGTCACAGCATTTGTAAATCCAGGTCCTGATGTAACAATTGCGACACCTACTTTACCACTACTTCTTGCATATGCATCTGCAGCATGTACTGCTGCTTGTTCGTGTTTTGTAAGTATATGTTGGAAATGGTCTTGTTTATAAATTTCGTCATATACATTCATTATAGCACCACCAGGATAACCAAATACAACTTCTGTATTCTCCCGTCTTAATGCTTCTATTACGATTTGTGAACCTGTTAATTGTTCACTTGTATTATTTGATTTGTAACTCATAAAACTTCTCTTTCTTTAAAAATATTTGGATTTTATCTAAATGAATATTAAGAGTTGATAAGAGTATAAAACTACAAAAATTAAGTAAATCTTAAAAAAAATATAAAATTTAAGTTAATTTTAAGAAAAGAATAACATAAAATGGTGTATAATAAGTAACAAAATAAAAAAGGAGGTTATTATTATGGAACTAAATTCGTTAAATAGTTTAAATTTATCAAATGTTGCTCAGTCTGATTTAGAACAAGTGAAAGATGTAAATAAGAGTGAATTAGATTCTACTAGTAGTCCTTCAAAAATTGATAGGGTAGAGCTCCAAAATCAAAGTTCTTCTTTTGCAAATAATTTGATAAATAATGTTAAACAAATATCAAATTTATTAAATGTAACATCAGTGGTGTCAAAGCAGCTTAATATAACAGATGAAATTGAACAATCAATATCTTCAGTTACTTCTGGTTCTACTAGCCAAACACTAAATGATATACAACCAAAAATTAAAAACTTGATGGATAATTTTAATAGTCTATCAAGTAGTATAACTACATTAGGGGATTCAACTTCTATTTACTCAAATAAGGCTGAAGAAAGTCGAGTATATTTTGATGGAATATTAGGTGCAACACCTTTAAGCAGTGAAGAGATATTTGCAGAGGTAGAATCACAAAGAGAAAGATTAAAAGCAATTAACGAAGTTGCAAATGGTGAAGTATTAAATAATATTGAGCAATCTAAAGAGCTATTTACTAGCCAAAAACAAGAACTAGAAGAACAACAGCCAGAGATAAAAAAGTTTAATTTTGCAGTAGAAAGTAGCAATTTTGAACCACAAGTTATCCAAAAACTACAAGGTTCTGTGGTTGATACTCAAGCAAATGCCAAAACAGAACAAAATATTAAGCTTTTGGCTGCTTCTTAAAATATCACTTCTTAATATTGTTAATTAAGGATGTGGTATTTTTACTTTTGAATTTAAAAGATATCCTATAATAATCATCAAAGAAAGTACTATGTTTTCACTTGGGATAAGTTCATAAATCCATCCTAAATATACGAACCACAATAAAATTGCTCCCAATGGAGTTGGAATACCTGTAAAATATTTGCTTACCACCCCTTCATCAGAGTTAATATTAAATTGAATTAATCTTCTTAATCCAGAAATTACATAATATATAAAAGCAAAAGCTACAAATGTAGTATTTAAAAACTCTATCTCTTTTCCATCTATAACGCCAAAAAATATAAACATAACTGGTACAATAACAAAAGATAAAAAATCCCCAAAAGAATCTAATTGAATACCAAACTGAGTCGATAAATTATATTTACGAGCAATTTTTCCATCTATAATATCAAAAGCACCTGCAAGCCAAGCAAATAAAGCTGCCGCAAAAAAATCGCCATGTGTTAAAAAATAAATTGCCAATATTCCTGAAGCTATATTAAAAAATGTAACAATATTCGCTAAATTAAAATGGTTATCTTTGTTAAATAAAAATGTCATAATGTGTATTGATCCCTTCCATACTCTTTTGATTGATACAGTTTTTTATCTGCAAGTTTATATATATCTGTCCTAGACATATGATAAATATTTTTATCAATTAAAACTACACCCATAGACAAAGTCAAAAAGTTAGTTTTACTTGCACTGTGTTTGATCTTTTGTGCTGCAATCGCATTTTGTAAAACCTTTAACCTTTTTTCTAAAGTTGGTCTATTGATATTAAAAATTAAAATACCAAACTCTTCTCCACCTAACCTAAATACATAGTCATATTCATCTTTAAATAATGAATCTAAAACATTTGAAACTGTTTTTAAGGCAATATCTCCAGCATCATGTCCATATGTATCATTATATTGTTTAAAAAAATCAATATCAATCATAACAAAAGCACTTTCCCAGCTATTTTCATAACTAACTATAGTAGTCTCATCTAAAATACTATCAAAATATTTTCTGTTATAAAGTCCCGTTAATCCATCTGTAATAGAATCAGATTTATATTTATTTACCAAATACTCTAATTTATTATGATTTTTAATAGTACTAATTATGGTAATCAAAATAAAAATACCAATAGAGATAATAATAAATATTTGATTATAAAATAGATAACTTTTAACACTTTCATATTTTTCTAAAAATTCTTTACGCTGTAACGATGCAGATGAGACTTCATATTGTATTAATAGATCAATTTGTTTTGTCATATAATCATAAAACTGTATATTCTTTTTTTTAAAAGAGTTGTGCACTTGTTTATTTATTTTATTAACAACATCTCTTTCTTGAATCGTTTTATATTGGGAATTATAATAATTCCAATTTTCTAAAATTACATTTTTACTTTTTGTAATATAGGTCGGTTTATTTATAAGGTTTTTATATTCACTTTTAATAATATGAAGCTTGTGAACAGGGATAAAATTTCCAAAATATATATTATCAATTTGATTTTTCATTTTTTCAATTTCAGATGAAAACATAAAACTAATATAAACAAGTGCTACTAAAACAATAATAGGTAATGCTAATAATTTATAATTTAATTTCATATACTATTTTCTCTTCCCTTGTGAAAAATCAACAATATATTGAGCAATATCGTCAAGATGACATATGTCTTTTACTGCTCCTGCTTTAATTGCTTGTGCTGGCATACCAAAAACTACACAACTTTCCTCATTTTGAGCAATAGTATAAGCCCCATTGTCATATAAGTTTTTCATAGCTATTGTTCCATCATCTCCCATACCTGTCATCATTACAGCCATAGCACCACCACCTGCACTGTTGTTTAAGCTTCTAAACATAACATCAACACTTGGTTTATGACGACTAACTCTAACAACATCAAGTAAAGTTGCAATATAATTAGAACCTTTCTTATTAATCACCAAATGCATATTTCCAGGAGCTAGATAAGCATGACCTTTTTCTAGTATAGTCTCCCCTTGTACTTCAGATACAATCACATCTGAATGATCATTAAGTCTTTGAGCAAAAGAGCTAGAAAACCCATATGGTATATGTTGTGTAATTACAATAGGGGGAAGATTTGAAGGAAGTTTTTTAAAAACTCTTAATAATGACTCAACACCACCAGTTGATGAACCTATCCCAATAATTTTTGCTCCGGGCATATGTGCTGGCATATTTTTGATTATTTTGTCAGGATGAACCTTTTCCTCAACTAAACTTTCTGAGATATGTGCTTTTTTCACTTGTTGTTCTATTGGTTTAATAGGTTTTGGCTTTTTAAGAGTATATTTATTAAGTAAAAAAGTTAGATTTAGTAATGTTTCTTTAATTCTACTGCTAAATGAGCTCATTGACTCACCCAAGGCTGGTTTAGGGACAAAACCTACCGCACCATCATCAAAAATATCATTTCCTCGAACACTTTCTCCTGAAATAATAACTGCAGGCATAGGATGAAGTCTCATAAGATTTCTTAAAAATGTAACACCATCCATTTTTGGCATATTTATATCTATTGTTACTAAATCTGGTTCTAGTTGTTTTATTTTTTCTCTAGCTTCATAAGCATCTACAGCCGTATCTACAACAGCAAAATCTTCAATTGAATTTATAAAATCACTAATAACTTTTCGCATAGAAGCAGAATCATCAATAACAAGTACCGTATACATAATTTTTTACTCCAATCTCATTATTAAAAAAATTCCATTTCCATCGTCGCTTCAGATTTAGAATCTTCACTAAATATTCCTGTACCACTTATATATTCTGCTGTTGCAGGTTGTCTAACAGAAATCTCTCTTTGAAGTTTTTTCTCTTCAGCAATAACTTCATTTGATGTGTTTTTATTATCAACATTTTTGATAAATGTCTCAAACCTATCCCCCATAAGTATTACTCTACCAGCATTTCCTCTTGTATGGTCAGATATTATTCGAAATCCTTCTGATTGACAAAAAGTATGTGCGAATTCAACATTTCTATGTCCAATACTTTTTGCAAAAGAAGGCATATTCATAATATCTGCACCACCTGATATTTTTGCTGCCATATTTGTTTTATTGCACCCTAACTTATACATTTCATTCAGCATTGCCTCAACAGAATAAAGCCCATATTTCATATCTTCATTAGAGTTTTCTGTATCAGGGAGAAGAAAATGATTCATACCTTTTATTTTTTTAACTTTATCATAAAACATTATAGCAACACAAGACCCAAGTAAAGTTTTAAAAGCAACATTTTCACTATCTGCAACCACTGCAAATTCTCCACCAATTATTGTATGGGTGGGCATACTTTTTACAATTTGCGTAATTCTAGTACTTGAAATCTTTTCTATTGATCCATCTTTATGACCAAGAGTAATCATTCTATATCCTTAACTTTAACAAAAATATTTTGACCAACTCTTTTTGTATAATTAATTAATTCGTGAGGATTTTCAGAATGACCTATATAAAGTGTACCACCCACTTTTAAAGTTCTAAAAAGTTTTTTTAGTATTTTATTTTGATCTTCAATAGAAAAATATATTAATACATTTCTACAAAAAACCACATCAAATTGATGTGTACTAAAAGGATAAACTTCATCATTTAAATTCATTTGCCCAAAAGTTATCATATCTTTTAAATCATCATTTACTTTAATAAGAATCTCATCACCTGCTAGATTTTTTTGAATTCTTCTTTTAAAATATTTTTGAGGTTTAATCCACTCAGGAAATTCTTTTGAACTTTTTTGAAAACGATATATTCCATTCGCAGCAGTTTGTAAAACATCTGTATCTATATCAGTAGCAATTATTGAAGCTCTCATTGTATTACTAAATTCTTTTACTGTCATAGCCATAGAATAAGGCTCTTCGCCAGTAGAAGCAGCAGAACAATACATTTTAATCTCTTGATTTGTTTTATCAAATTCGGGTAAAACTCTTATTTTTAAATCTTCAAAATGAAAATCTTCTCTAAAAAAGTGTGTTTTATTTGTAGTAAATGTATTAATAAATTCTTTTGTATATTCACCATCTTCTATTTTATTTAATAAATCTTCAATATTGCCTACATAGGCAGTATTTCTTTTAAGTTTATCTAGTCTATTAGCAATCATAACCTCTTTATTCTCTGTAAGTGTAATTCCTGTAAGAGAATAAAGTATAGATTTGACTTTGCTATACAGTTCTTGGGTATTTGACATTAGTACTTAAGAAGCAGCTAAAGTACGTTTACGAGGTGCTCTATGATCAGCATGAAGTGATTCTGATTTCTTTTGAGCTTCTATAATACCCATTACATCAATAATTAATCCAATACTTCCATCACCTCTAACTGTAGCAGCACCGATACCTTCAACACTTCTGAAATTTTTATCAAGTGGTTTTACAACTACTTGATGTTGATGTAAAAACTCATCTATAAACATTGCAATCTTAGTTGTTCCTGATTTTACGACAATTAACATACCCTCTTCAAGTTTTGTATGTTGTGGCTCTATATCAAATAATTGATGTAATCGTACAACAGGTATAAATTCTTCCCGTAACATTAATAAATCTTGTGTACCATCACCAATTCTTTTAATCATCTCTGATGTTGGTTGTAATGATTCTACAATTGCACTTAATGGTAAAATATATTTTACGTCACCAACAGCAATATCAAGACCATCAAGAATAGCAAGTGTTAGTGGTAACATAATAGTAATTGTTGTACCAACACCTATTTCCGTATCTAGATTAATAACACCACCAAGTTTAGTAATATTTGTTTTAACAACATCCATTCCTACACCACGCCCTGAAATATCAGTAACTGATTCAGCAGTACTTACTCCTGCTCCAAATATTAACATGGCTTTTTCATTATCTGTCATTGTTGCCATTTGTTGTTCATCAATTAAACCATTTTCAAATGATTTTTGGGCAACTTTTTCTGCTGGAATTCCTTTTCCATCATCTTTTATCGTTATAATCATCTGACCATTTGCTTGTTCTGCAGAAATCAAAATGGTACCTGTTTCTACTTTTCCTGCTGCAACTCTATCTTCAGGCATTTCAATACCATGATCAAGAGAGTTTCTTATAATATGCATTAAAGGATCTGTCAAACCTTCAATCATTGCCTTATCAATTTCAACACTATCACCCTCGTGTTTAAACTCGATTTTCTTTTTAAGTTTTTTTGATATATCTCTTACTACTTTAGGAAATTTCGAATAAATAGATTCCATAGGAACCATTCTAATACTCATAATAGAATCTTGCATATCTCTAATATGTCTTTCTAGTAATTCAAGTCTTTCTAATACTGAATTTCTTACTTTACTCTCTTTTATTGTAGTACTATATTGTGTCAACATAGCATTCGTAATAACTAAATCTCCTACGTTATTCATTAACAAATCGATTTTATCTAAATTAACTCGAATTGTACTAGCAGCTGCTTTTTTTGTAGGAGCTTCATCTTTTTTTACTGATTTTACAGCTGGTTTAGTAGCTTTAGGTGTAGTTTTTACCTCTTCCGCTTTTGGTTCTTCAGCTTTTACAGGTTCCTCAATTTTAGACTGAGGTGTAATTTTTTCAGCTTCATCAAAAAAACCAAAGTTTTCATCACTTATAATATCTTCTGTTGAACTAGTTGCTGTTTCCTCTCCAAAAAAGCCCCATGATTCACTTGAACTAGAAGAGGAAGTTTCTTTAGCTTGTTCTGATGTTTTTACCTCTTCTGCAGGAACTTCTTTCGCAGGCTCTGATGAACTAGCTCCTTCACCATTTATATATGCTCTAATAGTAACTAAAAGTTCAGATGTCATCTCAGTGAATTTATCTCTATCCATTTCATCATTACACTCCATTTGGAGTATCTCTTTCATAACATCTAGACCATCAATGAGTGTTCCTGCCATTTCAGGGATAAATACAATTTCATGATTTCTAAGCTTATCCATCATATTTTCAACATCATGAGTAAACTCTGCAAAAAAAGCTAGCTCTACAGAAGCACCACTTCCTTTTAGTGTATGAACATCTCTAAATAATTGTCCCATCTCTTCATCAGTTAAGCTACCATTATTTTCTGCTTCTAATAGTACATTGTCTGCTGATTCAAAAAGTTCTTCCGCTTCCTCAACAAACATATCTCTATACATTGATATATCAAATCCAGACATCATTACACCTTTTTATTTTATTTTTTATTTAGTTAAAACTATATTTACAGCTTTTAACAATTGGTCAGGAACAAATGGCTTTACAATCCAGCCTGTAGCACCAGCAGCTTTACCTTTTGTTTTCATTTCATCACTTCTTTCTGTTGTAAGAACCAAGATAGGAGTTTTTGAATACTGATTAAGTTTACGAAGTTCTGTTACTAATGTTAATCCATCCATATTAGGCATGTTAATGTCAGTGATAATTAAATCATACTGTGCACTTTTTGCCTTTTCTAATCCATCAATACCATCAATAGCTTCAACAACATCGTTGTAACCACCCTCATTTAGAGCGTATGACAGCATATCTCTTAACATAGTAGAATCATCTACAATCAATAATTTCATTTTATTCCCTTCAATGAATTTAAAATAGTCTCTATATCGATAACTATAACTAAACTTAGTTTAAACTAATCTAAAAAAAAGCCTTAAAAATCCGATGAGATAAGCTCTATTCTATCTTTAGAGACCTTTAATACTTTTACACTTATTACATCATTTTCATTTAATACATCTTTAATATTATTAACTCGTTTTTTAGATATTTTTGATATATGTAATAAACCTTCTCCACCTTTTGGTAATTCAATAAAAGCACCAAAATCTGCAAGTCTTACAACTTTACCTTCTAACACATCATCAATATTATAAATATTCTCAAAATTAATTACTTCTTTTTTATGAAAAGATTTTGCATTTGAAGATATGTTTTTTACTTGTTCAACTGCACCTAAGATATTCTTTTTATCATTTCCTGTTATTTTTACTGCCCCACTAGATTTATCTAAATCTATTGACACTCCCCATTTTTCAATAATCTCTCTAATAACAGAACCAGCTTTTCCAATTACTGCTAAAACTTTTGTAGGGTCAATACTAAATTGTTCTATTAAGGGCAAAGCATCACTTGGAACTATTTCTTTTACAGCTTCTTCCATCAATGATAAAATATGAACTCTACCCTCTTTTGCTTGTTCCAATGCTTCTTTTAGTACGTCTAATGAAATTCCGCCTAGCTTAATATCCATTTGCAGTGCTGTTATACCATTTGTAGTTCCTGTAACTTTAAAGTCCATATCTCCATCATGATCTTCTAAACCCATAATATCAGTAAGTATTGCATGTTTATCATCTTTAAATACACCACCCATAGCAACTCCTGCTACTAATGAAGATATAGGTATACCAGCAGCTTTTAATGCAAGAGAACCTCCACAAACTGTTGCCATTGAAGAACTTCCATTTGACTCAAATATTTCTGAAACTAATCTAATTGTATCTGTGTAGTCTTTATCTATAGAAGATTCTAATGCTCTTTTAGCCAAATTTCCATGACCTAATTCTCTTCTACTTACACCAAAAATTGGTTTTGCCTCACCTACACTAAAACCTGGAAAATTATAATGAACCATAAAGTTTTCATTTCTTACATCTTTATCTGTTAGGACTTCATACATTTGAGCGTCTTTATTATTTCCTAAAGTAGCTACTACTAAAGCTTGAGTTTCACCCCTTGTAAAAAGACAACTACTATGTGCTGATGGTAAAATGTTTGTTTCAATCGTAATCTTTCGAACATCTTTCAATCCTCTACCATCAGCTCTTAGATTCTCATTTATTATCATATCTCGAACAATCTCTTTTTTTACAAGCTCAACTGCTTCTCTAATATCCTTTAATTCAAGACCATATTCAACACAATAATCATCTGTAGCTATTATTTTAGATATATCATTAAGTCCACTATATCTCTCTTTTTTTGCCATAACTTTTATAGCACTTTGTATTTTTTCTAAATAATTATTCTTTACATGAGTTAACAAATCATTAGTTATATTCATCTGCATTAAATCAACAGTTTGAGATTCTTTTTTTGCAAATTCAAAACTTTTTTCATATGTTTTATTAGTATTTATTATAACACTAGAAGCGATTCCTATCGCTTTAACTAGTTCCTCTTCACTAATATCATTAATATTATGAATTTTTGTAAAACTTTCAATATCTACTTCAACCATCTCTTGCGAAGATATAGCTTTCATCTCTATCATTAACATCTCATTTGACGTACCTGCAACATACAAATCTAAAGTAGAATCTTCCATTTGTGTTAATGATGGATTGATAATGAACTCTCCATCAACTTTTCCTATTCTTGTTGCACATACAGATCTTTCAACAGGAATATCAGATGTGAATAATGCAGCAGAGGCAGCATTAAGTGCCATTACTTGTAAATCGGCATCATTATCTACACTTAGAACCATCACTGTAATTGTAGTAGGATAAACATATCCTTTTGGAAACAAAGGTCGTAAACTTCTATCTATAACTCTTGAAGTTAATGTTTCAAAATCACTTGGTTTCCCCTCTCTTTTAATAAAACCACCAGCAAACTTAGCAGCTGCATATGTTTTTTCAATATATTGCACAGTAAGAGGTGTAAAATCTTCACTTACTGGATTATCGAACTCTGACACAACGGTAGCCATAATTACTGTGTTTCCAATACTCATTAAAACTGATCCGTTACTTTGTTTTGCTACTTTGTCAAATTCAAAAACCTCTTTTGCATTATTTATTTCTAATTCACATACTGTTGACATCATTTTCCTTTTATATAATTATCTTTTAATTTTTCTATATCTTCTAATTCAATTTGTTCTAATTTTTCATAATAAAAATCTATTGAAACAAAATGTGCAGGTGCTTGAACAAAATATAAGTCATCTGCAATAGTTTCTATATCATTAATTGTCACTTCTGGCAAAACAGGTACTGCAACACAAATTGATTTTGCTTGTTTACTTATCACAGATTTAATACAAGCCATCATAGTAAGTCCTGTGTTAAGACCCTCATCAACCAGTAAAACATTACTATTTGTTAAATCTATTATATCTGAACTATTTCTATACTTAGCTTTATATTCTTGAATATCTTTTAAATACATATCTTTTGATTCGTCATAAATATCTTCTAAATCTAAAGAAAAAGAACGCAACAACTCTTCATGTACGACAATATCTTGTGTTTCTGTTATAATAGCAATTTCACATTCATTATTATTTTTTGTATATATTTTCTTCGTAAAAAGATAATCAAACTGAGCATTGAGTTTTTTTGCTAAATCTATTGCTATTGGTACTCCAGCAGCCGAGATAGCAAGAATAATCCATTGCTCTTTTTTCATATCTGTTGTAGGTAAAACATCATAAAGCATATGTGCAGCTTCTTGCCTGTTTTTGAAAATTATATTATCTACTATCAAATATTTACCTTTGTTTTAATTTATAATTCTGTTGTAAATTAAACAACTGCTTTAAATTTAATTCTATATAAAGTATATCTTGTCTTGTTGTATCACTTGTTGTACTATTTGTAGCAACTAAAGAATTTACATATTTTAAACTCAAAGCCCAACATTTTTCATTAATTGCAAATATATATTGTTTCTTTCTACTTATATCTTCAATAATATCATACTCTTCTTTATACGCAACACTATAATATTTAGAAAAGTTAAAACCTAATTCATAAGTGATATACTCATCTTTTAAAAAAGTGGTTTTATCTTTTTTGTACCTATGATAGAGCTTTACAAAAGTATTTTCATAATTTAATTTCAAACTAGAAACAGATGACACTATCTCTTTTAAATCATAGTTGTAAAATAACCTATTCGCAATAGAACCGTATTGAAAATAGATTCTTAAATCATTTTCTAAATTTCCTTTTTCATATTTTTCTGTTAATTCATTATATGAATATATTTGATTTATTTTATGTGTTACTATTTCTTGTGCAGATTCCCTATCATAAAAAGATTGTGAGAGTCCAAGTGCTATTGTTTCCTCTATTCCTGAAATGGGGAAAGCTGACAATGCATCATTTTGAGTATCTCCAATTAAATCTGAATTATAGATACTCCCCTCCTCTTTCATTATTTCTGGTTTTGTATAGGTACCCTCTATTTTTAATGTATGAATAAAACTATCATATGGCTTTACTAAATCAGTATACAAAGAAATTACATGATTACTTGATGCATAATTAACACTATCATAAAGCTCATTATCATTTGTATAATCAACATTTGTATAATTTACTTGTTCAGATAAAGATATATTTAAATAATCATCAAATAAAGAAAAACTGTAACTTATTGGAATATAAATTTGTGTAGTATTTGTACCTATTCCAATATCCCTTGTATCTCTTGTGAATTTAGTATCTAAAGAATATGATAACCGATCAAATAATAAACTATTTGAATATTTATGTAGATTCACAGATGGCAATGTTTGAATAATTTCATCATTATTATCTTTAGATAAATCATCATAATAATTCATTTCAATATCACCATAATAAGCATTTGTATTATAATAATATTTTATACTAGACTCTAAAAACTTGTCAGTATAACTGCTAGTATCATTGTCATATCGAGTATCTAAATAATCAACATCATTCATACTTTCATAATCAATCAAAAGTCCATCTGTATTATTATCATTATCTGAAAAAAGATTTGTTCTTGTATAGTTTAAACTTGTACCATAGTGTTTATTATTAACTAGATTTTGTTCATTTTGATAACTACTAGTTTCTTTGAAAATACCACTTTCAAACTGTAAATAAGAATATTGAGAGTCTTTATATCTATAATTAAAATATAACCCACCACCTCTACTAGTTCTTATTTGTGGAATTATTTCAATATCATAATTTAATACTGGAGCATAATAAATGGGCTGTGCGTAGACCAACCCTTCATCTTTTGAAATTCCTATAGTAGGTGCTAATAAACCTGTTCGTCTTGTTTTATCAGTAGAAAATCCAAAATATGGGGTATAGAGTATGGGAAAATCATTAATAAATAAAGTCGTATTATAGGTATTAACCCAGTTTTCTTCAGTATCATAATCACCTTTAGTAAAACCTACACTCCATGCAGGATCAATACAATCACAACTTGATAATATTGAATTATCAAAATTATATCTACTCTTTATTGAGTTTGTATCTGTTGCATTAAACCATAACTGACTTTTATTATCAAACATCAACGTTGGTTTCAATTTTTTTAGCTCTTTTTTATTATCAATAAATAAATATTGTGAAAAACTAATATGTTGATTATTTTTAATTAAATTTACATCCTCAAAGAGTTCTATTGTAGCATTTTGTTTATCATAAATAAGCTTTTGAGCTGTTATATAATAACTTTGAGAAAAAACGACAACTTCACCCGTTGCAGTAATAATATCATTCTTTGTATTGAGATTTTTTGCTACTATTTGTATATTTTCATCTGTAAATTCAACTGCAAAAATAAAAGATTGAAAAATAAAGATAAATATTAATATTACTCTATACATTTACAACCAATGTTTTCCCAAATTTATCATGAAGAGTTTGTCTCGAATCAGTAAAATATGCTATTATAAAACCAATATAAAAAATCATCTCACTAATTATTCTTCCACCAGACCTCAATGCACTATTCACCAACGATACTCTACCAAAATTATCAAAGTCTATAACTTTTATTTTGGATATGAGTTTTCCTATTGTAGCGCCATAATACCAAATAAAGAATGTTTGATATATAAATTTTATAAAAACAATTTGAAAAAAAGCAGCATTCAGTATAGTCATTATTGCTATGAAATCTCCATTTGTGGCTTGAACACTATCCCATAAAACAATCAATACCAGGAGTGTAATAGATAAGTCATCAATCACAAAAGCTTTGATTCTAGCTCCCATTGATGCTAATTCTAAATTATCTACTTCGATTTTATTCTCTTCCATAAATCATTCTACTTTTCTAAAGCTTGATAAGCAATATCTGTTCTACATTTTTTACCAGCAAAATGAACTTGCCCACAAAGAGCATACGCTCTATCTCTTGCTGTTTGAATATCATTACCAAACCCCACACACAAAAGAACTCTACCTCCAGTAGCTAAAAGAGTATCACCATCTTTTGTAACACCTGCATAAGAGATATGTGAATTTTCTTTTAATACTTCATCATGAATATCATCAACAATAATTTCAGCAGGTGCGCTACTTCCATAAGGATAATTAGCACTTGCCATTACAACAGCAACACCATACTGATTTTTAATTTTAATATCTAATTTATCTAGTTGCTTTGTAGCTCCCTTATAAAAAAGTTCACTCACTGGTGTTTCAAGAAGTGGCATAAGTATTTCACACTCTGGGTCTCCAAATCTTACATTGTATTCTAATATAATTGGCTCACCATTTACCACCATAACACCTATAAAAAGTACACCTTCAAATGGTGCTCCTTCTTTTTTCATACCTGCTAAGGTAGGTTTTATAACTCTTTCTTCAACTTTTTCATAAATTTCATTACTTACAAGAGGTGTTGGAGCATACGCACCCATTCCACCTGTATTTGGTCCTGTATCACCATCACCTACTCTTTTATGGTCTTGGGCTGCTGGTAATACAACATAATTATCACCATCACAAATAGCAAAAATAGAAAGTTCATATCCATCAAGATATTCTTCTACTACAACCTTTGCACCGGCATCTCCAAAACTTTCACCACTTAACATTCCAGAAACTGCCTCTTTTGCTTCCTCTTTTGACGTTGCTATTATTACACCTTTTCCGGCACATAAACCATCAGCTTTTACTACAATAGGAAGATTAGGCATATTATCTATAAAATTACAAGCTTCCTCTTTTGAAGCTGTCTCAATAAATGCAGCAGTTGGGATATTGTATTTTTTAAGTATATTTTTCATGTATACTTTACTACCTTCAAGCTGTGCAGCTTTAGCACTTGGTCCAAATATTGTAAGACCTTCTTCTTTAAAAATATCAACCACTCCATCAACAAGTGGTTGTTCTGGACCTACTATTGTAAGTTCTATATGATTATTTTTTGCCCAAGAAGCTAGTTCATTATAGTCTTTTATATTAATATTATTACCAATTTTATCTGTAGCACCGTTTCCTGGACAAAAAGTAATATTATGTTTTTCATCCTCTTTTGAGATTGCAAGTCCAATAGAATATTCTCTACCACCACTTCCAAGTATTAAAATGTTCATATTTCAGTTCCTTAATATACTATAAATTATGTTTATTAATCTAGAGTATAGCAAAATTCAACTTAATAAAAATCAAAATTTACAAGCATTCTATCATAAAATATAAATTATAAATATACTTTTTTCACTAGTATTCTGAACAATTAACACAAAACAAAAATTCAAAGATATTCTTATAAGATTCTAAAAAATTCTTTACCAAAATGTATAAGTATTGTAAAATAAAAAAGAGCTTGTATGAAAATAAAGAGAAATCAAGATAGCCGTTAACCTTAAGGTGGCCCTAAAAGCCAAAGTGCTACAGTTAAGAATACAACTTCAGGAGCGACAATCACCATCTCTAACCAAGAGTGGGAAGCACTACACACCGCTGTAGTTACAATTAACCGTATAAAAACAGTATCGGACCCAAAAAATAAAGGTAAATCCCGAACTATCTAGATACAAAATTGTAACATATTTTTAATTAAAACCATTTTGTGTAAGTAAATTTTTAATATCAGAAAGAGAAAGTTTATATAATTTTTTGAAAATAAATTTCATATATTTTGTTTCTGAAGCAGTAAAACCCTTTGGGTCTTTGTTAGATACTATTAACTCTTCACCATTAACCTCTAATTTTTTTAATTTATCGTTAATAATTTTTAAATAGTATATTAAACTATATCCATCTTTTGTTTGTTCGATAGTCACTATTATTTGATCATCTTGAATCCTATCTAGTGCAATATCTTCAGATATAATAGTAATATTTAAATACTTTAATAATTGAACAAAAGTATCACTGCTCAGATGTCCGATATAAAATTTACTATAAATTTCAAAATATTTTGAAATTTTCTTTGATTCTAAAAATTTAAAATCTAATATATTTTTATGTTCTTTTCGTAAGCTTTTTAATACCCACAATAAATTATCAAAATATTTAAATGGAGCAACTTTTACATCATGAGAATGAATTAATTTTTTACTTTTAACCTCTTTAAATATTTTATCTTTTGAATTTTTATTATTTATTAAATCATCAATTAATTTATCATCATTAAGAGGTTTAGTGACCCATACTCTACAATACGAAGGAAATACATTTACTCCCATTGCGCCCTCACTTAAGATAATAAGTGCTTTCACTTTCAATTTTGGAAATAAAAATTCTAATAATGCCTTTTTCTTTTTTAATCTTTTTCGTAAACTAGTTGTGGTTTTGACAATTGTACTTTCAACAAAACAAACACTATCTTTTGTAAAAAAAAGAGCATCAAATTCAGTTACATCTTTATATCCGGCTTTATAAACAATTTGTGAATTCTTATCAATCATCAAACCATTTTTCATATTTTCATAATTATCTTGATGTGGACCTTTTAAAACAAATTTTTCTATATCTTCATTTTTTATTGCATATTGTAAGAGCAATTCATAAATTACGTTTTCGAAAACTTCTCCTATAAAACTACTGTAAGTACTAATATAATGAGGATCTTCCTTATCTGGATTCATTTTTTGAAGTTTTTGTAGATATCTATTGTGATAGGTATAAAAATATAAATTATCTAAGCACGAAGATGTGTCCAAATATTTAATCTCTTGAGGCATTTTTAAAAAATTATTGTTAATCATACTTTATAATATCTAAAAAATACTTAATTTAATTGATGTAATCATTTTGTAAGTAAAATAAGATATAATAATCCTTATAAACAAACAAAAGGGGTTTTCTTTAATGAGTACAAATAGAAATATTATAAATGAAGAATTTAAAGATAGTGAAGAATTAGATACTTATGAAAATGATATTCATAAACCAGATAACTTTATAAGAGAAAGAAAAAAACTCAAAGAAAAAGGTAATAAAGTACAAATTTGGGTTAAAAAAGAGACTCTTGAATATGAAAAAGAGCTTACCCAATTACAAATAGAACTTCTAAAATTCCAAAATCATGTTAAAGATAAAGGACTTAAGGTTCTTATGATATTTGAAGGACGAGATGCTGCTGGGAAAGGTGGAACAATTAAAAGAATTACTGAACACTTAAACCCAAGAGGTGCAAGAGTTGTAGCTTTAGAAAAGCCTAGCGATCAAGAAACTACACAATGGTATTTTCAAAGATATTCGAAACACCTTCCCTCTGCTGGAGAAATAGTGCTATTTGATAGAAGCTGGTACAACAGAGGTGGTGTGGAGCCTGTAATGGGATTTTGTACTCCAGAGGAACATCATGAATTTCTAAGAGAAGTTCCTCAGTTTGAAGATATGCTTGTAAAGTCTGGAATTATACTTCTAAAATTTTATTTTTCTGTTTCAAAAGATGAACAATCTAGAAGATTTGCAAAAAGAGAAACTGATCCTTTAAAACAATATAAACTAAGCCCTGTTGATAAAGAGTCTCAACAATTATGGGATAAATACACTATTGCAAAATTCTCTATGCTTATGGCTTCAAATACTGATACTTGTCCATGGACTATTATACGAAGTGATAATAAAAAGAAAGCAAGAATTAATTGTATAAAACATATTTTAAATAGGGTTGATTATCCTAATAAATCAAAAGGAAAAAGTGCAAAAGAAGATAAAGATATTGTAATAAGTGGTTCAGAAGAGATTGAACTAATGGAAGCACAAAATACATTTGCAAAGGTTTTATAAGAGATGAATTTAAACGATTTTGAGAGAACAAGTTACACAGGATTATACAAATCAAAAGTATCTCACCCTACTTTTGGTAAAAAATATATTGCAAGATTTCAATTAAATAAAAAAAGATATATGAAAGTACTAGGATATGATAAAGCAGATAATTTAACAGATTTAAAAGCTTATGGATTATTAGAAGATTATAAACAAAGTCTTTCAACAAGTACTAAAACAACTAAAACCAATACAAAAGTGGCACAAAAAGTACCTAAAGTAACAACTGCTGTTGCAAAAACAAGTGCTACTCCACCTTCAGAAGATGAAAAGAAAAAGATGAAAAATCTTGAGAAAGAAAATGCCTTACTTAAAAGTATCTTAGGTGACTATAAATCAGTAGATTTAGTAACTCTACAAGAAGGTATTCAAAAAGTATATGATAATGCACAAATGCAACAGTATCAAATAGAGCTAATTAAAATGCAAAAATACCTTGAAAAATCTGGTAAAAAAATGATTATATTATTTGAGGGTAGAGACGCAAGTGGAAAAGGTGGAGCAATCCGTCGAATGACCAGATTTATGAACTCTAGACATTATAGAGTAGTTGCACTTGGTAAACCAACAGAAACACAAAAAGGGCAATGGTTTTTTCAAAAATATATAGAACATTTTCCAACAGGTGGAGAGGTTGTATTATTTGATAGAAGTTGGTACAACCGAGCTATGGTTGAACCAGTATTTGGCTTTTGTTCAGACCATCAATATGAAATTTTTATGGAAGATGTTGTAAATTTTGAACATGATCTTGTAAGACAAGATATTATTCTTGTAAAACTTTACTTTAGTGTATCAAAAGCTGAACAACTTGCAAGATTTGAAAGTAGAAGAACAAATCCATTAAAGCAGTGGAAACTTAGTGAAGTAGATCTTCAAGCTCAAGATTTATGGGATGAATTTAGTCAAAAAAAATATGAAATGTTAAAAAGAACGCACTCAAGAAGTGCCCCATGGAATATCGTACGAAGTGATGACAAACATAAAGCAAGAATGGAAGCTATTAAAATTGTACTAAATAGTGTAGATTATGATGATAGAAATTATTCATTAAATTTTGATCCAAAAGATGATATAAATATCTCTGTACAAAAAGAGCTTTCACGAATGAGAAAAAAGAGAGATTACTAATAATTTCTCTTTTGTAAAATACCTTTTCTTTCTATTTATTTTATAACTAAAACTAACTACAAAGTGACTTTTAGTTATAATTCCTATTCAAACACAAGAATACCCAAAGGGAATATACAAACTATATGGCACTAATAGACCTACAAAAAATAAATAAACAGTATGATATAAAAGTAATACTAAAAGATGTAAATTTTACTTTACAAGAATCTCAAAGAGTAGCAATCATTGGTCAAAATGGTCAAGGTAAATCTACTTTTATGAAAATTATTACAAAAGATATAGAACCAGATAGTGGTGATATTGCAATAGATAAATCTATAAAAATAGAGATGTTAGATCAACAACCAAAATTCAAATCTGGACAAACAGTAAGAGATGCTATTGAAGAACAACTAGTAGAACTTAAAATTGCTCAAAGAGAATATGACAGAATTTCTGAACTTTTAGCAACAGACTATGAAAATGAAGAACTTATCAAACAACAAGCTCACTATATGACATATTTAGATCATCATAATGCTTGGGATTTAGACAATAAAATTCAAAGAGTATTACAAGAGTTTGATTTAAAAAGTTATGAGTTTAAAGATGTAACACTTTTAAGTGGAGGGGAACAAAGAAGAGTTGGGCTAGCTGGTTTAATTTTAAAAAAACCAGATATCTTACTTTTAGATGAACCTACAAATCACCTTGATGTCTATATGGTAGAGTTTTTAGAAACTATTCTTCTAAAAGAAAACTTTACTCTACTTTTTATCTCACATGATAGATATTTTTTAGATAATGTTGCTACAAATATCATTGAAATAGAAGATGGAACATTAACCAAATATAGAGGTGGATACAAAGACTATTTAACTCAAAAAGAACAAAACCTTATACATCTTCAAAAAGAACATGATAACTTGGTAAGTAAATTAAGAGATGAAGCACACTGGATGCAACATGGAGTGACAGCAAGAAGAAAAAGAAATGTTTTACGGAAAGAAAACTATTTTGCATTAAAAGAAAAAGTAAAAACTAATCCAGCAAAAATAAACAAAATGAAACTAGATATAGAAAGAGAACAAAAATCTTTCAATGATGGGGATACAAAAAATAAAAAGAAAATGCTTTTTGAACTAGACAATGTTTATTTAACTTTAGGAAACAAACCCCTCATCAAAGATTTTACAGCAAGAATTTTACAAAAAGACACGATAGCAATAGTTGGACCAAATGGAAGTGGAAAATCTTCTATTTTAAAGGTATTTTTAGAAAGAATTAAACTAGATAAAGGAACTTTCAAAAAAGGAGAATTTAAAGTAGGATATTTTGACCAACATCGTGAGATGCTTGATGAAAACCAAACTATTATGCACCAATTTTGTCCAGATGGTGGAGATAGAGTTGAGTTAAACGATGGTAGAAATATGCATGTTTATGGTTACTTAAAAAACTTTTTATTTCCAAAAGAATATTTAGAGAAAAAAGTAGGTGTATTAAGTGGTGGTGAAAAAAATAGAATTGCCTTAGCCCTACTTTTTACAAAAAAATTTGATGTACTTATTATGGATGAGCCTACAAATGACTTAGATATTCCTACGATTAATATTTTAGAAAAATATTTGATGCATTTCCAAGGTGCCCTTATTTTTGTGAGTCATGATAGGTATTTTGTGGATAAAATTGCAAAAAAATTGTATATTTTTAAAGGTAATGGTCTTTTAGAAGAGAGTTATCAAAAATACAGTGAATATTTAGAAGATGAAAAAGATGCCAAATATGTACAAGAGATAGAAAAACAAAATGTTCAAGTTAAAACCAAAGAGGTTGTAACGACAGAAGAACCTAAAGTGAATAATAAAACAAAACTTACTTATAATGACAAAAGAGACTATGAAATTTTACCAACTCAAATTGAAGAACTAGAACAAAAAATAAAAGAACTTAACGAGTGTATGATGGATTCTAATTGTTATGAACAAAAAGGACTTGTAGCTTTAAGTCAAGAGCTTGATGAGACAAATAAACAATATGAAGAAAAAGTGGAAAGATATCTAGAACTTGAAGATTTAATAGAGAGTTTTAATTAAAGCTTTTTTAGGTAAAATTCATTTTTAATAACCAAAGGATTTTTAATTGGTAAATAATAAATTCAACTATACAGATATTAGTGATGATTGTATCAAATGTGGTAAATGTAAAACTGTATGTACTATCTTTAATGTAAATCAAGATGAAACAACCTCTCCAAGAGGGTTTATAGATTTACTTGGTGCTTATAAACGTGATGAATTAGAATTAGATAAAACTGCAAAAGATATTTTTGAAAGTTGTTTTTTATGTACGAACTGCGTTGAAGTATGTCCAAATGATTTACCTACAGATATGATTATAGAGCAAGTTAGATCAGATATAGCTAAAAAATATGGTATTACTTGGTATAAAAGAGCTTTTTTCTTCCTTCTACGACACCGTAAAATCATGGATTTAATGGCAAAGATGGGATGGGTATTTCAAACTTGTGGTCTTAAAATAGATGCACAAAAACAAAGTGGAAAACTAAGATTAAACCTCCCAATTGAGATGATAAAAGATAGAACACTACCTTTTGCAGATAAAAAATCATTTCTAAATGCGAATCCTGAAAACATTATCAATCACAAAGAAAAAAAAGAGTTCAAAAAAGTAGCTATTTTTATTGGATGTATGGGAAATTATGCCTATACAAATATAGGAAAAAGCTTACTTAAAATTTTAGAAAAACTTGAAATCGATGCTTTTATCCCTAAAAAACAACTTTGTTGTGGAGCACCTGCTTATTTTACAGGAGATTTTGATACTGTTGATTATCTTATAAAAAAGAATATTGAGTATTTTGAAACTTTTATTGATGATGTTGATGCTATTATTATCCCAGAAGCTACTTGTAGTGCTATGATAAATACTGATTGGGCACATTTTTTACATGATCAACCAGAGTGGAAAGAAAGAGCCATAAAACTTGCACCAAAAGTTATTATGGCAACAAAATGGCTGGAAAACAATACCAAGCTTGTAGAACTTCTTAAAACAAATGGTAAGTCTATGCAAGAGATTGTAACATATCATGATCCCTGTCATGCAAAAAAAATGCAAAATGTATTTAAAGAACCTAGAAATTTAATAGAACAAAACTATAAAATTGATGAGATGAGTGACCCCAATGAGTGTTGTGGATTTGGTGGAGTTACTATGCAAAGTGAAAAATACCACATTGCAAAAGCAGTTGGTGTTAAAAAAGCAGCCATGATAAATAAAACAAAAGCAAATATAGTAAGTGCTGAGTGTAGCGCCTGTCGTATGCAAATTACAGATAGCTTAGGAAGAACAGAAACAGATGTTGTCTTTAAAAATCCAATTGAACTCATAGCAGACGCCCTGTAATATGGAATACTGGAACCATATATATAGCCATTTTAATCCTGTAGCATTTAATCTATTTGGACTAAGTGTACATTGGTATGGAATTATGTATGCTTTAGCATTGCTAACTGCCATTTATGCAGCTCATTGGATTATAAAAAAAGATAATTTAGATATATCAAAAGATACTCTTGATAGCTATATTTGGTGGGTAGAACTTGGTGTTATTTTAGGTGCTAGAATTGGTTATATTATTTTTTATGACCCAAATACAACTTATTATTTAACTCATCCTTGGCAAATATTTAACCCTTTTGGAAATGATGGTAGTTTCATTGGAATTTCAGGTATGAGTTATCATGGTGCAGTTATTGGTTTTATTACTGCTTCTTATCTTTTTTGTAAAAAATATAAAATATCATTTTTATTTATAACAGATATTGCTGTTATTGCTATCTCTTTGGGATATATATTTGGACGAATTGGAAATTTCTTAAATAAAGAACTTATAGGAAGAGTTACTGATGTTCCTTGGGGAATATATGTTGATGGTATATTAAGACACCCCTCAGCATTGTATGAAGCCTTTTTAGAAGGGTTTGTAATCTTTACTGTGCTTTTTTTAGTAAGAACAAAAAAACAATTTAATGGTCAAATTGCTGTACTTTATCTTATTTTATATTCTATTATGAGAATTATTTCTGAACTTTTTAGGCAACCAGATGTTCAGTTGGGATTTTTATGGGGGACAGATTGGCTTACAATGGGGATATTAATATCTTTTAGTTTTTCTATACTTTGTATAGCTTTTTACTATTTTTTAATAAAAAAGAACTGTAAAACTATTTAAGATCTGGGTCATCCACATAACCCATTCTTAAAGCTTCATCTTCAATCTTATTTTTCAATAAATCAAGTCTCCAGTTATGTCTTGAAGCAAACTCTTCTATCTCTTTTTCTCTCTCTTCTTTACTGCAAAATACATAAATTCTTTTTAAAAATAATTTAGGTATTTGGATAGCTATAAGTTGAAAATAATTTTCCTTACAACTTCTTGAACAAAACGCTTTGCTCATAGCTATTTTTTTTTTGCAAAAAGGGCAATGTGACATATCTCTAATTCCTTCTATCTATTTTTTCACTGGTAATAATTTATAATATTCTGCATTTGTTACATCTTGCATATATTTTGGATCAGTTTCATGTAAAGCTATTATTTGAATCTCTTGTTCGTAAAGTAACCAACCTCGTGTTTCATGATCTTCTAAAACACCTAAAGAAAACATCTCTACTAATTCGTCTTTAGATACTATTTGTTCTTCCATTATATTTTTTCCAATTACTATTTATTTTGGTGTATCTATTTGATACCCATTTGATGAAACATTTTTGATAATACCATAATATGTTTTATTTCTAATTTTATTAATAATATTTCGCATTGTAAAGATACTCATTTTTTTATCTTTCCAAACTTTTTCTTTAATCTCATCATAACTTGTTACTCTTGCATGATTTTTTAATAATAGACGCAATACCTGAAATTCAAATTTTGTAAAAGATATCTCTCCTGATTTATCATAAAATCTTTCTCTATATGAATCATAATACACATCTTGATCCAATGTAATTTTATCAACTCTTTTTGATTGGTTTAATGCCATTGTAACAGAAAGCTTTAAATCAGTAAAAGCACAAGTAGGAGATAATATTGAATATGCACCTGCATTAATACATTTAATAATATTGCTTTCAGAGGAATCTTCTAGTATTACTATTGTTGCTAAAGATGGTTTGGATATTTTTGATTCATTCATAATATCCAATGAGGTCTCAAAATCAAAATCCACTAACAATACATCATACAAAATATCAGATATATCTTCATGAATATCATCAACAAATATTAAATTTTTTACTTCGCTCAAATTAGTATTAATATCTGATTTAAGTTTAGAATTATTAGTAATGCATAAAATGTTCATATTACTTAATTTACGCAATTTTTTTATCATATTAACCTCACCAAAGTTATTTTTTTGTTATTATATCAAAAAAAATTATTTTTGTCAAAGGGGTGTAAAATCACTCCTTATTTCAATTCTGACCAATTATTTCCTACTGAAATACTAACTTTTAAAGGCACTTCAAGTTCATAAATATTTTCCATAATATAAGTTATTTTATCGTTAATACTATCTAACTGTTCCTCTTTAACTTCAAAAATCAATTCATCATGAATTTGTAGTAACATTCTTAAATCTTCACTATTTTTATATTTCATATCTATTTTTATCATAGCAAGTTTAATTAAATCTGCAGCACTTCCTTGAAACACGGTATTCACTGACTCTCTTTGATAGGTAGCTTTCATCATCCCATTTGCATTTTCAAAGTCAAATCGTCTTTTTCTTCCAAGTAATGTTTTTACATAACCATTTTGCATAGCATTGTCTTGAATGGTTTGTAGAAAATCTTTCACTGTTGAGAAACTTTCAAAATAACTATCAATATAAGTCTTAGCTTCCTTTGCAGGAATACCAAGCTGTTCTCCTAATTTTCTACTACCCATACCATACAATAATCCAAAATTAATTGATTTAGCAATATTTCTTTTCTCTTTTGCTTTCTCTTCCCCAAAAATTTTCACAGCTGTTTGCAAATGAATATCTAAGTTATTATTAAAAGCTTCAAGAAGTGCTGGGTCTTTTGAGTAATGTGCCAAAAGTCTTAACTCAATTTGAGAATAGTCAATACCAACAAGTTTATATCCTGATCTTGGAATAAAACCTTGTCGTATTTGTCTTCCTGCTTCTGTTCGTACTGGAATATTTTGTAAATTTGGATTTTTACTACTTAATCTTCCTGTTGCTGTTCCTGTTTGTAAAAAAGATGTATAGATAATATTATCTTCATTTTTAAGTCCTAATTCCAAAAGTGGTTCAATATAAGTTGAGTGTAATTTAAAAGCTTCTCTATATTCTAAAAGCTTTGGAATAACATCATGATCACCTTTTAACTTCACCAATACAGCTTCATTTGTACTATATCCAGTTGCAGTTTTTTTAGGAGGTGTGAGTTTCAAAATCTCAAAAAGAACTATACTTAATTGTTTTGGAGAGTTTATATTAAATGTTTCACCACTTAGATTATATATTTCATTTGTCAATTCATTTAAATGTTCTTTGCTTTTAGCTTGTAAACTTTTAAAAAACTCTACATCAACTTTAATACCTAAATTTTCCATATTATTAAGTACACTAATAAATGGAAACTCTATAGTTTTTCCTATTTTATAAAGATATTCTTCATCATTTAGTTTAAAAAGCTCTTGAAGTTTATAATACAGTTTTAAAGTAATAAAAGCATCTTCAGCAGCATATTTACAGGCTTCTTGTATATTTACATTTGAAAAGTTTTCACCTTTTTTAACTACCTCTTTAAAAGCAATTGTTTTATATCCATTTAAAAGTCTCTGTGCTAATTTATCCATCCCTACAGGTTTATCACTATCAAGTAACCAAGCCATAATCATGGTATCTGCTTCAAGTTTTAATTCAATATCAAAATTATTTTTTATAACTTGTTTATCATATTTATAGTTTTGTAAAACTAACTTGTATTTATTTAGTAACTCAATAACTTTTTTAGCATCTTCTAGTGAAACTTGTTCTTCAACCCCCAAATAAAAGTGTCCAATTGGTACATAATACGCTTTTGTAGATTCATAACAAAAAGAAAAACCTACGATATTTGCTTCTTTCGTATCTATTGCTGTTGTTTCTGTATCAAATGCCACAAGAGAATTAGCTGGTATATTTTGGATAACTTCAAATAATGTTTTTGCATCATTCAGTAAAATATACTCACAACTTAAAACCTCTTCTTTATGTTCTTCTATTTTAGTTGTATCATATCCTTTAGGTATAGTTGTTTTATAGTTTAACCCATCTTTATGAACTTTATCTATAATTCTATTCATATCATAGTCCATAAGTGTATCAGCTATTTTTAATATAGGATTCTCTTTTGGTAATTCAATTTTTTCTAAATCCCCAAAGCTATCTAAACAATGTGCATCATCATGTAAAGTAACAAGTTGTTTGCTAATATATGCCATCTCTTTATTTTCATTTAATAATTTTTGCCATCTTGGTTTCTCTATATTGTCTATATTTGCATAAATATTATCTAAGTCATTGTATTGTTGAATTAATGCTTCTGCTGTTTTTGCCCCTACTCCTTTAACTCCAGGAACATTATCAGCACTATCTCCTAATAAAGATTGATAATCTATAAACTGATTTGGATATACACCATATTTAGCAAAACAATCTTCGCTACTTATTATTTTCTTTTTCATAGGATCAAACATAAAAATACCATCACCAATGAGTTGATATAAATCTTTATCATGGCTCACAATTCTTACATTAAGCCCCAAGTCTCTCCCATCAGTTGCAAGTGAGGCTATAATATCATCTGCTTCATACCCTACTTTTGAAGCTGTTGTAAATCCCATCTTCTCTATAAAGTCAATTGCTACTGGCAATTGTGCTTTTAAGTCTTCAGGTGCTTCTGGACGATGTGATTTATATTCATTATAAATATCTTTTCTAAAAGTATCTCCTTTACTATCAAGAGCAAATATAAGATAGTCCGTTTGAAAATCTTTCCCTATCCCTGCTATAAAATTTGTAAATCCTGTAAGCATACCTGTAGGAAAACCTGTTTTTGATTTTAATGGTGGTAGTGCAAAATAGCTTCTAAAAAGAAACCCAAAGGTATCTATTATTGTTAATGTTTTTTTATTTGTATCCATATTCTCTCTTTATTTATATAATATATCTTCTGTTTTATTATAATGAAATTGTTCACTATTTTCTATTTCTAATTTATTCTTACTTAGTTTCTTTTCTAATTCTTTAATATAGTTATTTTCTATATTTTTTAATTGTGCTAATTGTTGTGTAATATATGTTAAGTCTTTTGATTTTGGAACAATATAAGGTGTTACTATTATTACTAAATTTATTTTATCTTCATAATCATAATCACTTTTAAATAAATTGCCCAAAAGTGGAATATCTCCTAAAAGTGGGATTTTATACTCATTTGTTTCCATTTTATTTTTTATCAAACCACCAATGATAACATTTTCTCCATTATTTACAATAGCTGTAGTTATCACCTCTTTTTTATTTGTATCAGGTATGGAATTTGTTGTCCCTAACTTAATATCTTCAATAATAGTTTTTATATCTAAAGTTACTTTATTATTTGTAGATAATCTGGGTTTAATAGTCAATCGTAATCCAATATCTTCTCTTTCATAATTTGTTGTAGTTGTAGTTCCCACAGTTGTACCAGTTGGTATTGATCTCGTTTCTCCTACATATATTGAACTTTCTTGATTATTGACACATAAAATAGATGGTTCACTAACCACTTCTAAAGCTTTATTTTCTTTGAGAAGATTTATAGTTGCACCTAAAGCTATTGAACTTTTCAGTATTGCAGGACTATATCCATAACTACTTAATTGTGTTAAACTCAAAGGTGATACTTCTCCTAAAGAATTTAATGAGGAATTAAAAGTATTTAAAGAAGAACCAGTAGAATAAAAACCATTTAAGCCATATTCTAATCCAATATTTTGTGTTTTTGTTTCACTTATCTCTATAATTTTAGCTTCTACATACACTTGTTGCTGTTGAGTGTCTAACTGTTCAATAATATTAGAAATTGTATCAATATCTTGTTGTAACCCATAAATTATTATTCTATTATTTTGTTCATCTAAAGAGATGTATGGATTGTGCACATTTTTTTGATTTATTAGAATATCTTTTACAATTTGAGCCACCACCTTTGAATCAATATTTTTTATAGGAATCACTGATACAATAGGAGTATTAAGAGGTTTTTTCTTATTATATTTTACTAAATTTTCATCTTTAACAACTAAAAACATATCTCTTTTATTTACAAGAGAAAATCCTTTTGATTGTAAATCATATTTTAATATATCTAAAATATTTTTTTTATTAATACTTCGATTTGAGATAAAATTTACCTTTCCTTCTACTTTAGAGGTAATAAGTATATCTTTTTGTATTATTTTTGAAGTTATTTTAATAAGACTTTCAGTATCTAAATTTTTAAAATTTATCTTAATCTCTTGACCTGCTAATAAATTTAATTGAAAACATATTACACTAATAATAACAACACAATATTGTAAAGATTTCATCTAATGAGTTTCTTTTTTAGTTTTGAAAGCTTATAAATAGAAGAGGGAGTCGTTTCTTTGAACTTTTTAGCATAAACAACAACATCAGCATTTTGAATAGCATATTCTTCATCAAAACTATCTTGTGTAATATTTGCAGATGTTGAATAAAGGGAATGGAATTTTTTTAAAAAAAAGTGATGTTCTGAACTTGTATCAACTACTCTAAAAGCTTCTTTATTTGAGTAAATAAAAGTAGTTTTTTTAGCATTTCTCACAACTTTTCTAAAATTTTTCGGAACACGAACATTTTGTTTTAAAGTTTCAAAACTATCTACAACTTTAAGAGTTTTTTTACTTAAATCTCTTTTTTTAATTGTAGATAATTTTTTATTATCTGAGGATAAAAACCCCACAGTGGTATCAGTTTGAGTTAAATATACTAAACTGCTATCCACTGTTCAATCCACCTATGAAAGTTGAAGAAAATCTTGTATTGATTTTGGAGCAAAACCAGCAATGTCTCTTTGTGATTCTATAGCTTCCACACTAGCTAATGCTCCAGAAACTGTAGTAAAATAAGGAACATTTACTCGCAATACTGTTCTTCGTATCTGTTCACCATCATCTTTACTAGATTCTTTTCCATCACTTGTATTTATAGCCATTACAATCTCACTATTCATTAAAGAGTCTGTAATATTAGGTCGCCCTTCACTTACTTTTAAAACTTTTTCACAAGGGATTCCAGCTTCACTAATAATATCGTAAGTCCCACCAGTAGCAACTATTTCAAATCCTAAGTTTTCAAGTCCTAGTGCGATTTTTGGTGCAAACTCTTTATCTAAATCAGCTAATGAAATAAATACTTTTCCACCTTTTTGTGGTAAAAAGTTTTTAGCAGCATTTTGTGCTTTTGCAAATGCTTTTCCAAAATCACTACTTATACCCATTACTTCACCAGTTGATTTCATCTCTGGACCTAAAATAAGGTCTGCTCCACTTAATTTATTAAATGGGAAAACTGCTTCTTTTACCGCAACATGATTTTTTAACATTGGTTTTAAAAGATTTGGTGATTCTTCATTTGTTACATTTACTATTTTTTCATCTTTATCATATACTTTTAAAGCTTCTCTTAAAGGTTGTCCATACATAACTCTCGTTGCTACTTTTGCCAAAGGAATCCCCGTAGCTTTTGAAACAAAAGGTACTGTTCTAGAAGCTCTAGGATTTACTTCAATAAGATAAATTTTACCATGATGAATAGCATATTGAGTATTCATCAAACCACAAACTCCAAGTTCTAGTGCCATAGTTTTTGTTTTTTCTTCTACTTCTTTTAAAATAGCTTCATTTAAACTAATTGGAGGTAAGCTACAAGCACTATCTCCTGAATGAATACCAGCTTCTTCAATATGTTGCATAACTCCACCAATATACACATCAGTTCCATCACTGATACAATCAACATCAAGTTCAATCGCTCTATCAAGGAATTTATCCACAAGTACTGGTGCGTCATTTGATACACTCACCGCTTCATCCATATACATTCTAAGTTCAGTATCATTATAAACGATTTTCATCCCTCTTCCACCAAGTACAAACGATGGTCGTACAAGAACTGGATATGTTACTCTATTTGCTATATCTAAAGCTTCTTCAACTGTAACTGCTGTTCCATTATCTGGTTGTAAAAGTCCTGCTTTTTCAACAAATGTAGAAAATTTTTCTCTATCTTCTGCTAAGTCAATCACTTCTGCTGTTGTTCCAATAATTTTCCCACCAAAATCATCTATCTCATTTGCTAATTTTAAAGGAGTTTGTCCACCAAAATGAACAATAATACCATCTGGATTTTCTGTTTCAATTACACTTCTTACATGTTCAAAATCAATTGGTTCAAAATATAAAATATCTGATGTATCATAATCTGTCGATACAGTTTCTGGATTACAGTTGTACATTATAGTCTCAACACCCATCTCATTTAAAGCAAACGATGCGTGACAACAACAATAGTCAAACTCAATCCCTTGCCCTATTCTGTTAGGCCCTCCACCAATAATCATAACTTTTTTCTTATCAGATTGCTCTTTATCTTTTTGTGGTAATGAAGAAATATTTGTTGTAGAGTAAAGATATGGTGTTAGAGCTTTAAACTCAGCTGCACAAGTATCAACTTCGTTATATTGGAAATTCACCCCAAGAGATCTTCTTGCATCATATACTTCACTCTCTTTGCAATTTATAAGCTTAGAAATCATCTTATCACTAAATCCAAAAGTTTTTACTCTTCTTAAAAACTCTGCATCTTTTAGTGTATTAGATTGTTTTTCAACAATTGCTAACTCCATATTGTGAATCTCTCTAAACTGATTTAAGAACCATGGATCGATTTTTGATAACTCAAAAATATCTTTATCACTTAAACCTTCTCGCATACCTTGCATTAAATAAATATATCTATCACAATTTGGTCTTCGAATCTCTTTTTTAATTGTTTCTAAATCACTTTTAATTGGGTCAAATCCACAAAGCCCTGTTTCAAGTGAACAAAGTGCTTTTTGAAATGATTCTTTAAAAGTTCCCCCCATAGACATAACTTCACCAACAGACTTCATTCCAGTTGTAAGTGTAGAGTTTGCTTTTGGAAATTTTTCAAATGTAAATCGAGGAATTTTAGTAACAACATAATCAATAACAGGCTCAAAAGATGCCGTTGTTCCTGTAATATCATTTTCAATTTCATCAAGAGTAAAACCAACAGCCAAAAGTGTTGCAACTTTTGCTATTGGATACCCTGTAGCTTTAGATGCAAGTGCAGAACTTCGTGAAACTCTTGGATTCATTTCAATAACTATCATTCTTCCAGTTTTTGGGTCTATTGAGAACTGAACATTACTTCCACCTGTATCAACACCAATCTCTCTAAGAATTGCAAAAGAGGCATTTCTCATATTTTGATACTCTTTATCTGTTAGAGTAAGTGCAGGTGCTACAGTGATACTATCTCCTGTATGAACACCCATTGGGTCTACATTTTCTATAGAACATACGATAATACAGTTATCTTTTTTATCTCTAATAACTTCCATCTCGTACTCTTTCCAACCAAGCATAGATTCCATAATCTCAATCTCATTTATTGGAGATGCATCAATACCCTCTTTTGCAAGTTTTTCGAACTCCTCCATGTTGTAAGCAACACCACTTCCTCCACCAGCAAGAGTAAATGAAGCTCTTGAGATAACAGGGAAACCAATCTCTTTTGCTTTTTCTATAGCTTCTTCAACAGTATAAGCATTTGCACTCTTTGGTAAGTCCATACCAATTTTAATCATTGCTTCATTAAAAAGATGTCTATCTTCACCTTTTTTAATTGCATCTGGATGAGCTCCTAAAAACTCTATCCCTTCAAGCATACCTTTGTCATACATTGAAGTTGCTACATTAAGTGCTGTTTGTCCACCCATAGTTGGCAAAATAGCATCAACTTTTTCTAGAGCAATTATTTGAGCAATTGTATCTTCTGTGATTGGTTCTATATATGTTTTGTCTGCAAACTCTGGGTCAGTCATAATAGTAGCTGGGTTTGAATTAATCAATACAACTCTATATCCTAACTCTTTTAATGTTTTTGTAGCTTGTGTTCCTGAATAATCAAACTCACATGCTTGACCGATAATAATAGGACCAGATCCTATAAGTAAAATAGACTTAATATCTTCTCTTTTTGGCATTCTATATTTTCCTTGAGTTTTTTTAGATAAAATTCGGGTATTTTACCTAGAAAATACTTATAAATTGGTTAGTAGTTTCTAGGTCTAAATCCCCTCTAAATTAAATCGCTTTTGTAAATCTTACCTTTCATGCAATGCAGATTGTTTTGTTTTCAATATAGGCTTTAAAATAAAATCCAAAATAGACTTTTGTCCAGTTACAATATCTACACTAGCTACCATTCCTGGGATAATAGAAAACTTTTCTTTGTCCTTTTCTAGATAGTTTTTATCTGTTTCTATAACAACTTTATAGTATGTTTTACCATCTTTACTGTTTTCATCTTTTATACTATCTGCTGATATTTCAACTATTTTTCCATCAAGTCCCCCATATATTGAAAAGTCGTATGCCGTAATTTTTACTATTGCTTTTTGACTAGGATTAATAAATGCAATATCTTTAGGATCTATCTTTGCTTCTACTAGTAAAACTTCACTGTTTGGTACAATCTCAATTAAATCAACACCAGACTTAACAACTCCTCCTAATGTATTAAAGTGAATTTGTTTAACTATCCCATCAACAGGTGACAATATGACTGTTTTATCAAGTTTGTCTTTTTCAGATATAACTTTTGATTCAAATCTTTTAATTTCAGAACTTACTTTTTGAAGTTCTTTTGCTGCTTCAGATCGAAAAATATTTACTTTTTCTTGAATTTTTTCAGCTGATTCTCTAATTGCAATCTCCATTCTTGGTATTGAAAGTCTTGTTGCATCATAATCACCTAATATATTATTATATTCTTTTTGTCTTGCTATAAATTCTATATTTGATAAAGACTTCCTAGCAACTAATTTTTCAATAGTATCCATCTCTTTTTCCATTAGTTTCAGAGACTTTGCTAACTGTTTTTTCTTACTTTTTAACTCTACAAGTTCTTGTTTTTTCTGTCTAGTTTGCATTTCTAAAATTGAAACAGTTGTTTTAAGTTCTTGGAATCTCGTTTTAAATATATCTTGGTGTATTTTTATTATATCAGGATATTTTTCTAGTTTTTTATCATTAAAAACTAACTTTGGTAAAGGCTTATTAATATTAATATCAACTTCTGCATAAAGTCTTATTTGAGATGCTATTAAATCCTCTAGTGCATTTTTGTTTTCATCAAGTGACGCTTTAAATCTTGTTGTATCAATTTTCATAAGCGGTTGCCCCTGCTTTATCAAAGAGCCTTCCTTCACTAAAATATCAGAAATAATACCACCATCTAAAGATTGTACTGTTTGTATCTTTGCAGATGGGATAACTTTCCCTTCTCCTCTTGCGAGTTCATCTATTTCAGCCCAATAAGCCCAAATAATAGCACCAGAAAAAAAAGTAGTAATTATTACAAATAAAAGTATCGTATATCTTTTTATTTTTGCATTTGACTGAGCATATAAAGTATTTACAAAATTTACATCTTCATTTGTTTCAAATAAACTTAATAACCACATAATTGGATTGACAATTACCCAATGTATAATAAATATAATACAATATATACATAAGATTATATATCCAATATTAAATACCCCTATATTTAAAACTTGAACATACAACAAATCAAATACACTTTTAGGAGAAAATATAAAATAATTTAAAACCTGTACACAACAAACTACTATTACGACCCCTATAAAAATATAAAGTTCTCTAAGCATGAGATACCTTTGCTTTAATACTTTTGCCACCATTCATTTTCGATATTACTTCGTTTTTTGGTCCATCTGCAATTATCTTTCCATCTTCAAGGATAATTAACCTATCTATTAAACTTAAAATAGAAGGTTTATGTGTAATCACTACAACTGTTTTATCTTCTATCACTTTCTTCAAGTTTTGTTTAAATTTTTGTTCAGAAAGTTCATCTATAGAGTTAGTTGGCTCATCTAAAATAAGAATCTTTGGTTTTGATATTATTGCTCTTGCTAAGGTTACTGCTTGTCTTTCACCTCCTGAGAGTCCCTCTCCTCTTTCTCCTACAATTAAATCATATCCAGCTTCATGCTTACTCAAAATTTCATGTACTCCAGCTATTTTAGAAGCTTCTAGTATCTCTTCATCTGTAGCATAAGAATCACCAATTGTAATATTGTCTCTAACTGTTCCCATAAACAAAAAAGGTTCTTGAGGAACATAACCAATTGAGTGTCTTAAATCAACAGGATCTATCTGTCGTATTTCAGTGTTATCAACTAGTATTGACCCTTTATTTGGTTCATATAAATTTAAAATAAGCTTCGCAATTGTTGATTTTCCAGAACCAACTCTCCCAATAATTCCTACCTTTTCACCTTTTTTAATATGTAAATTGATATTTTTAAGAATATCAAAATTTCTATCTTTATAATTAAAATATACATCTTTAAATACAATATCTCCATCTAAATCTGGTCTACTTAGATAATGTTTTAAATCATGCCTTTCAACTGGCATATTCATTATTTCTTCAATATTATTTAAAGATAACATGGTTCTATCAATTCTAATTATCATTGCAACTATTTGTGATACTGGAGCTATTACACGGCTATTTAACATCATCGCTGCAATAATTCCACCCATTGTTAATTCACCTTCACTTGCTAGCATTACACCTCCAGCAACAATTGCAATACTAGAAAACTGAGATATAGAACCCGTAACATAAGTAACTATTTGAGATAGATGTATAGACTTATTTCCGTAATATGCAGTTTGACTCAACGATTTTTCCCAATGAGTTCTCATTCTATTTTGAGCTCTTACACTTTTGATAATCTCTAACCCTGTAACAGCTTCTGTAAGTGTTGTTTGCTTTATTTGATCCTCTTTTGCTGATTTTAAAATAGTGTCTTTAATTGGTTTTTGCATAAATAAAGCAAAACCTAATGCTATTGCCATTGTTACTAAAGAAACATATCCTAAATTGCCACCAATATAAAATATTATTGCAACAAATAAAAATACAAAAGGGATATCAACAAGTGTTGCAACAGTTGCCGAGGTAAAAAATTCTCTTACTGATTCAAAAGATTGTAACCTACTCACAAATAACCCTGTTGAAGCTGGTTTTGAGTCAAGTTTAATATTTAATAATTGATCAAAAATAATACTTGACATCCTTACATCAGCTCTTGTAGAAGCTTGTTCCAAGAAATAGGAGCGTATTAGTTTTAAAATTAAATCAAATACAATAATCAAAGAGATACCAACAACTAACACAGTTAAAGTGTCCACTGCTTTATTAGGGAGAACTCTATCATATACATTCATAGTAAAAAGAGGGATAAATATAACAAAAATATTGATAAATATAGCAGAAATAATTACTAAACCATATATCCCCATATTTTTTTTCATTACATTCCAAAACCACTTTTTAGGTTCATCGATAATAACATCTCTATCAATTCTTTTTTCAAAGTTATAAGCTGGTTTTATTAATATTATATTTTTATTTGCATCAACACTATTTTCACTTTTTTGAGATAATTCAGAAATATCAATCCAGACTTCACCTAAACTAATATCTGGAAATACAACTAAAGCTTTCTCTTTTTGTAAATCTATTTCAAGTAAAACACAAGCTTTATTATTCTTCAAAAGCATTATTGCGGGTAGTGCTAACTTGTCAAGTTTTTTAAGTTCTCTTTTTACTGGTTTTGTAATAAGTCCTATTCTCTTAGCAGAGATGCTAAACATTGAAGGTGTCATAATTGTAGCATGAATAGGCAAACCTACAGTTAGGGACTCTCTTGAGGCGGGTCTTTCATAGTATTTAGAAAGAAAAAGCAAAGATTCTAGTAAGGTATCTACCTCTCTAGAATCTAAAATTTTTTCAAAATCTTTTCCTAATATATTTTCATCTTTTGGGTCATCCAAGATGTATCCTTTTTATTTTAGAACAGATCTTACTCTAAAGATTTTTTTAATTCGTCTAATTCATCTTCTTTTTTTATTGTATTTTCACTACTTTGAGATGCTTTTTTAGCACTACAAGGGATATTTGGTTGTGATACTATTGAATCTTGTAAATTTGATGTTAAAGATAACATAGTGTAATACAACTCTGATAGTTTAACTTCTTCATCAATCAATTGAATTTTTGCATCATAAAGATCAGATTCGATATCTAAAACATCAACAAATGTTCTATTTCCAGCTTCAAATTGATCTTTGTATATTTGCAATAAATCTTCATTTGCTGAAACATAACCTTTTAGTTCTTCAATCTTATCTTTTGATATTTTATATGAATTGTATGCTGAAGTAGCTTCATCAACAACTAAGTCACTTTTACTATCCAAAATTTTAGTAGATTCTTTTAAAAATAATTTTTCTCTTAAATTAGACTGTTTATCTTGTCCACCTGTATAAAAGTTATAGTTTAATACAATATTAGCACTATAAATCTTTTTTTCAGTATTCGATGTAATGTAATCATCATCCCAAGTACCATTTAAATTGAACTTCAATGTTGGTAAATATTTTGATTCTTCTTGATTGATAATAGCTCTTTGTTCTTGTATTTTTGCCATTTGAGCTAAAACTGTATTATTTTGTGCCAATACATTATTTACAAATGTATCAATAGAATCAGGGATTAATGAATCATTTGTTGTTGGTGAACAAACATTATCTTTAATATCTTGTCCAACAATTCTTTTAAAACTATTTTGAGCTATTTGCTGATTATCTAATTCCTCAATATAATTCTTTTTTGCTAGATGTAATCTTGCTTTTACTTCTACTGTATCAAGAGCATCACCACTAATTTTTTCTGCTTCTTTTGCAGTTTCAAAATATCTTTCATGTATTTTAATATTGTTTTTTGAAATTTCTAATCTTTCCTCATACTTTACTAGATCTAAATAAGCAGTTACAGCACTTAAAACAACAGCTTCAACTGAAGCACTATTTGTTAACATATTGTTTTCATATCTATATTTAGTTTCTTCAACTAGTGCTGGAGTAAGTCCACCATCATAAATTAGTTGCTCAAGATTTAATTGACCATCCAACCCCTCTTGTGATTCGTCTACCCAATTCCCTGTACCATCAAGCTTTGATTTAGTTTTTTTTGTATCTGCAATAACTTCTAAATCAACTACTGGCTTATAGTTACCCTTCGCCTCATCAATATATGTTTTATATGCTTCATTATTTTTTTTGATAGCTTCTACTTCAGGATTGACAACTAATAAATTTTCTACAGCATCATTTAAAGTTGTTGCATTCAAAACACAACTTGACGAAAATAACACAGTAGCTAAAACTTTTGATAACTTCAATTTTCTCATAATAACCCCTTTCCTTTTGTTTATACAATATTATATAAAAAAAGTGTTAATAATGTGTTAAAAAGGGAGAAAAGCTCAAAAATTTATGAACATATGTAATTTTAACACATTATTAACACATATTTTGTATATTATTAAAAAAAAGGAGGTATTTATATGACAGATTCATTAAAAAATGTTTTGAAAGTTGTCCGTGTTTTATATATAGATGATAAAGACAATGTACCTAAAACTATACAAAACACTTTAAAAATATTATTTAAAGATATTTATTATACAAATAATTTTAATAAAGCTATGAAGATATATAATGAAAAGCATCCTGATATAATTATTAGTGAAGTATATGATAATGATAATAATTCAATATTATCATTATTGCATGAGATTCGAGAATATAATCAATTTATACCTATTATTCTAACTACATTCCATAAAGAAGAAGAGGTACTGTTTGATGCTATAAGATTACAACCGATTGACTTTTTAGTCAAACCTCTCTCTACAAGTAGCTTTATTTATCCTTTAAATAAAGCAGCTAAGTCAATACTACATAGTGGTAATATAATTATTCCACTAGATAGTCAGTCTAAGTATAATTATATAAACAAAACAATTCAACAAGGTACAAACACCATATCTCTCACAAAAAACGAATCACGTCTTTTCGAATTGCTAATCTCTAAAGAGGGTAAAATATCTTCAAAAGAGGAGATCGAGTTTTATATTTGGGGTGAAGAATTTGTAAGTGATTCTGCTTTTAAGTCTTTAATGAAAAGACTCAGAGATAAAATAGGGAATAACATTATTAAAAATAATCCTGGAGTTGGGTATTATTTAAAATAAATTTTCATACATAATTTATAAAAAAAGCCTCATATATAAATATGAGGCTTTTTTTATAACATTGATATGGTATTTACACCATATCAACATTTATATCATCATCAATTAATAACTGCAATGACTCAGCACCTGCACCGCCAACATCACTTGAATTAGTATAAGCAACAAAACCGTCACCATCTGAATCAACATGACCAATATTACCTGTGCCACTATGATCTTCAGCTAGTGACCATTCATCACTGTTAAGTTGTACTGTATCACCAGTATCACCAGTAATTTTCAATGTATTATCATCATCACTCATAGCTATAAAATCTTCAACTGATAGATTTGATAAAATATGACTACCATCTGAAATATCTATCTCATCTAAAGAATCAGGGTTTGAAACATCATTGCCATTTTCATCTTTAAAGTCATTTGATTGGTCTAATAATGTCGCAATATCTATCTCACCTTGAGAATTACTATCAAAAGTTAACACCTCTTGCTCTTGAGTTGTAATATTAAAATCATCTATTGACCAATATTCTCTACCAGTTGTATTAGATGAAGTAAGTTCTATACTTAACTGACCATCTGAAGGAACTTCTGTTTCAAACGATATAGGTAAATCACCTCTACCATCAGGGCTGTAGGTATAAGTTGATGTTGTATCTCCATCTGAAACTGTTACTTCAAAGGTATCATTTCCTTCCCAATTTCTATTAGAAAAGAGTGACGCATTTGCACCATAATTTAAGTCAAAATCTATACTTACTCTCTCACCAGCATGTAATGATAAATCAAAAGTATTTGAAACAACAACATTATCATGATTAATATTTCCTAAAACGCCTCCTGTCTCAGAGATACCAAGATGTGATAAGTTCCAACCTTCACTATTGAAATGTCCATCAAAAGTTTGACTAAATAAAGTTGTTGCTGGTATTGTTGTAACTACACCTGTTATATCATTAATAGTTACATTTACCATATGAGCCGCACTATAATCATTGCCATCATAATACTGAATAAGAATATCTAATTGATGATTTGGTTGTTCAAAATCAATATTTGCACCTTCTTTTACTCGAAGTTCAAATACTCCATTATTATCAACAACTTCAACCAATGAAGCATCATTACCAGTAATACTGAAGCCGTTAATTGCAGGCGTATCATCTACATCATCTACACTTAAGATACCTAATAATTCACCTGCTTGTGTCTCATTGATACCTATTCCATTAATACCATCTGTAGCTTCATATGTTAACTCTGGAGCATCATTTTGTCCTATTACATTAATAACAACCTGTTTTGTAAGTGAACCGTCTTCACTTGTCACATTAAAAGATTCATGAACAGTTTGCCCTTCTCCTAAAGCTTGAACTGCTTCTGCTCTTGCACCAGTTGTCGCCAATACATATGTCCAGTTTCCATTTGTATTAATAACAAAATCACCATATGTTCCTGTTATACTATCTGCTTGAACTTCACTCTCTCCAGCATCTGCATCTACAATTTCAACTTGTCCACTCACTGTAAGAAGTAAATCTTCTACTACACTTCCACTATCAACTGTCATTGTTGGAACATCATTTGTTCCTGTTATAGTTACTGTTGCCCAAGCAGTCTCACTTAGAGAAGTTTCATTTAATCCATCTGTTCCATTAAATCCTTCTAAGTCATTTACTACATATTGGAATTTTATATCTAAAGTTACTCCCGCAGGTAGTCCTTCAAAGTCACCACTTAGTGTGAAATTATCTCCATCAACTTGGATCGATAGGTTTTTAATATCATTAAGAGTAACTTCGTCTGATCCAACAACTCTTAATGCAACTAATGCATTATTTTGAATTGTTTCTGTATTGGTACTTCCAACAAGAACCGAAACAACAGAATAGCTCACTCCTTCAATGACTATCTCACTTCCTGTATTTTCAGGAAGTCCTGTAACTATATACTCATGAGAATTGTTTACATCATCGTCAGCCGCAATAAACGAACCTGTAAGTACTGTGGTAGTTCCATTGAATGAATTTCCATCCATATCTACATTAATTGTTTCATCAGCTACAACAGTAACATCACTTACTACTGGTTGGTCATTTGTTCCTGTAATAGTTATAGTTACAAGTTTTGCTTCAGATAATGATGCTTCATTGTTACTATCACCATTTTGTCCAAAACCTTCTTTATCATTTGCAATATATTCAAACGTAACTGTTGCAGTTTCCCCTGCTGCCAATGCATTAAAATTACCCTCTAGTTTAAAATCAACTTCACTATCTCCAGCATTATTGTTCATTAATGTAAGTTTTGTTACATCAATATGACCAACTTGTACATCTGTACAATCTACCATCATTTTAATGGTTTGAGCACCGTTATTAGAACCTTTTCGGAAAAACTCTACATTATCAAATCGAATATCTCCTTGGTCTCCATGTTGACCAGGTCCACCCTGCCCTTGTCCATAATAATCTCTTGCAGTATAATCTCTTACATTAAATACATGTGTATCATTTAAATCATTATCAGTAGCAACTAATGTTCCAAAAACTTCTGTAGTAACATCATCTTGCGTATTATTTTCACCATTTGTTTCATAAATAGTATCATCTACACCCATTACAACATTATCTACCACAGGCTGGTCATTTGTCCCTGTTACTGTAAGAGTTACTGTTTTTGGTTCTGATACATTTGATTCTCCATTTGTACCAACTCCTGAATCATCCACTGCAACATAGCTAAATGTTACTGTTGCGTGTTCTCCTGCTGCTAATGAAGAAAAATCACCTTTTACTTCAAAGCCTATTTGGTCTGCTGAATCAAAATAGTTATTACTAAATGGCCAATTACTTGTATTTGCCAATGTTATAGATGCAATATCTATTTGACTTGGATTAACATCATTAGATGAAATACTTACATAATCTTTTAAGTCTAAATCTCCATCTAGTGTCCATACATTTTCTGTATAATTTCCTTGTGTATCTACAACATAAAAATGATGTTGATCTGTAATATCTTGATCAGATACTGAAAGTGTTCCCATCAAAGTATTTAATGGTTCACTATGTCTATCTGATCCATGTTCTCCATTTGTATCATCAACTCCACTTATATCTCGATTATCATGTGTTTCATAATATGTATTTCCAAACTCAGCATCATTAATATCAAATACTTTTGATTCTACAACTGGTTGGTCATTTGTCCCTGTTATTGTTATTGATACCATTTTTGGTTCTGAAGTACTATTTTCTCCACTTCCTACTGCGCTATCTGTTGCAGTATATAAGAATGAAACTGTTGCAGTTTCACCTGCTGCTAATGATGTGAAGTCACCTGTCATTGAATAACTACCATCAGAATTTACAACAACATTTAAATCTTGAGGATTTATTAGTTGATTATCACTTTGCACTGAATTTGCAACTTGATCAAAAGTATGTGTATCATTTACATCTTCATCTGAAACAGTTAGGTCACCAGATACAGTCATAGTTCCTTCATCATTTCTTAAGATACCATCATTATTAGTATCTTCTTCATTTTGATCTCTATTTTCATAAATAACTTCATCTACACCAAGTACTACAGTATCAACTATTGGCTGATCATTTGTCCCTGTAATAGTTACAGTGATTGTTTTTGGTTCAGATATAGAACTTTCATTAATCCCATCTGTACCATCAAAACCTCTTGTATCATCAGCATAATATTGAAAAGATACAGTTGCAGTTTCACCAGCTGCAAGTGCAGAAAAATCACCATCTATAGTATAGTTCCAAGTTCCATCAAGATTTTGAACTGTACCTACGCTTATATCATCAGCAGTTATAACAGTAGTTCCAGATACCTCTACTATATTATTATTTTGATCATCTTGAAGCACATGAAAAGTATGTAATCCATCATTCATAACATCATCATCTGCAACGCTTAGTGCACCAGTAAAGAAGTTACTAGATTCATCTTGTGTATCATCTACACCTAAAATATCAATACTGTCAGATGTTTCATAAAAAACCATACTTGAAGAAGAGGCAGTACCTACAGTTTCAACATTGATTAATTTACCTCCAGAAATATAATTTATATTTAGTGCAGAATCAAATGCAGTATCTCCAGAATTCATTACTCCAAAAGTTAATGTATGAACACCACTTGTATCAAATAAATGAGATAAAACTGTATTTCCACTAATATCTGTATCTAAACTATCTTCTAATGTAAATAAATTTCCATCAATAACTACAAATGAGAAATCATTATAACTACCTGTCCCCCAGTCATTATCTAAAAAATCCCAATTAAAACTAACTTGTTCATTTGCCTCCGTTTGAATAGTAAACTTAATAGCTGAACCATCTTGTGGAATAGAGCCATCATTTGATATACCCATTTCTGCCAAAGACTCTACTGTCGATAATGTAGCGCCTTCTGCAACTAAACTCCATAAATCAGGACCATTTACATTTATAGCTTCAACAACTGGTATATCATTTGTACCTGTTACAGCAAAAGATACTGTTGCTGGTTCACTTGATAATCCACCTGCATCAGTTGCTATATAGTCAAATGTAACAGTCGCAATCTCACCATCAGATAAATCATTAAAATCACCACTTATTGTGTATGTCCCATCTGGATTTACTACAGCTGTTACAGAATCATCTAAAAGAGTAATAACACCATTTGTATCTGTTACACTTAAAGTTCCTGCTACCATACTAAAAGTATGTGTATCCCCAAAATTTGGATCAGTCGCTGTAAGCTGTCCTGTAATAATATTTAAATCACCAGCCGCTTCAACACCTTGAATCTCATTTTGTATTAAAAATACATCAGAAACGACTGGTTGTTCATTTGCTTCAATATCCACACCAAGTGCATTAATACCACCATCAGAACGCAACTGATCACCATCTTCAGCAGCACTTCTATTTGGGTCAATATTTGGATTGTCTTCTGCAAATGATCTCCCTTGAGAAAGTGCAGCCCCAGCAGCAGTTGCATCTAATGCACCAAGTAAATCAGCCATACCAGCAACTGTTACTGTTTCACCATTTATATCTAATAACAACTGAGTAATAACATCCCCAGCTTCATATAAAGATGCTAAACCTTCAAGAACAACACCATATGTTGAACCATCTAAGTTTGTTACTTGTAAAATTACATCAGACTGATTATCAGAAAGAAGAACTTGGTACGAACTACCTTCATCAACAGACACCTGTATCTTATCACCAGAAGTTACTTTTATAACCCCTGCTTCAACAAGATTTTGAATTTCACCGTTACCTACTTTTACATTTAACATGACTAAACTCCTTATATTTGTTTATAAATTTATTGTAACAAAAGGTAAGTTGCTTAAAAGTTTCTTTTTGAAAAATTATTAGTAATTTTTTTAATTAAGCTGGAAGGTTAAATTTTTGTACTGTATACTCCCCCTCTTCATCAAAAAAACAATAATATAAAAAATCTTTTTTTATAGGTAATCCAGCTAAATAACGCAAGGCTATATTTGCTTGTAAAGAAGCTATGTTCATTACAATTGGTCCTGTTATCCCTGCTGGTTTGTGATCTGATATATTAAATACACTATTAAAAGAAGATTTATCAAAAAAACACACTTGTCCTTGAAAAGCTTCAACACTTCCATATAACCAAGGGATATTTTTATCTTTTGAAAATTGATCTATTTTTCCTCTTACTGGTAAATTATCAGTTGCATCAATAATTAAATCATAGTCTTCATTTGTAACACTAAAAGTATCAAAATCATAATCAAAACTATTTACTTCCACATAAGGAGACCTATTTCTAATCAGTTTTGCTAAAGCTTCACTTTTACTTTTTCCCTCATCATCTAACTTAAAAGCGATTTGTCGATGAATATTATGAACACTTACTTCATCAAAATCTATTAAATCAATTTGCCCTATTCCTGAACTACCAAGCGCTATACCTAAACTACTTCCTAATCCACCACAACCAATTATGGCTATTTTTTTCTCTTGTAAACTATTTTGAGTATCTTTTCCCCAAAGTTGTATCTGTCTATTAAAGTATTCGTTAAAATTTTCCATATCTAATTCCATCCACCTTTTTTTCTTATTGTAGCAATATTTAACTGTTTTTGACTTAATTATGCTAAAATAATATTATGACATATTTAAATATTAAAATAGAAGAACTTATAGAAAACAAAGCAGAAGATTTTCAAATAGCAAAAGCTATTAAGTGTGAAATAAAAAACTATCTTAATTCACTTGATACAATATATGAGCAATCAAGTGGGAAAGATTTTTTTGTAAAACATACAAAAATGATAGATGGTTTTATCAAAGTAATTTATAAATACCTTTTACGGAAACATTTTGGCATTTATCTCCCTATGTCAAATCATATACCTATGAGTATCATAGCCTTAGGTAGTTTTGGAAGAGAACAGTTGTGTGTTTATAGTGATATTGATATTATGATTTTATATGATGATGTAAAAGGTTTCAATATTAAGCCAATTATGGAAGAGTTTATGACGCTTTCTTGGGATAGTGGTTTAAAGCTTGGTAGTCGTGTGCATGAAATAGATGAAATTGAAGAAGCTGTAAAAACAGATGTAACTATCAAAACTTCTATATTAGAATCGAGGCTAATATATGGTTCAAAACATCTTTGGTTCAAATTTCAAAGTAAACTAAATAATATCAGACATTTTGAACAAAAAGAGTTTGTACTAGAAAAACTTCAAGAACATAAAAAAAGACTAGAAAAATATCCACTTGTAATGCAACCAAATATCAAAGATGGGTATGGAGGAATGAGAGAATCTAATATGCTTTTTTGGATGGCAAATATCACTTTTGGAGTATCTAGTACAAAAGATTTATCTGGTATTCTATTTACCGAAGAAGAATACAAAAAATATCGTATAGCATTAGAATATATATTTATGACTAGAAATGCTTTACATTTATGTGCAAAAAAGAAACTTGATACTGTTACATTTGATATATTACCAGAAATTAGTACAAAACTTGGCTTTGAAAATACTATACGATTAACAAAAGATAGACAATGTATGGCAAAACTTTTTCAGTCTTTACATACAATTCATGGTTTTACATCTGTAATGATAAAAAGAATTATTAGTAGATATTTATTTGATCCAACAAACCTACAAAAGCTCTATCAAAGAAGAATCAAAAAAGATTTATATCTTTGTCATAATACACTTTATACAACATTTCATGCTAAACCAAAAAAATTAAATTATTTATTAAAAGAATTGATATCTCTACCAAACTATGTTAATAATTTTGATATCTCTTATATCTATAATACCTCAAAAACAATAGTAGTTCAAAAAACAAATACAGCAACAAAACATCTAGTTGCAACACTATTGCAAAGAGAAAACCTTTATCCAATAATTGATTTACTGTATAAAAGTGGTTTATTAATTGAGGTACTACCAACTTGGAAAAAAATCATACACCAACCTCAGTTTGATGGGTATCATAAACATCCCGTTGATATTCATAGTATACAAACGCTCTATCATATACAAAATATAAAAGACCCTTTTGTTGAAAAAATGTATGAAAAACAAAATTACAATCAAAAATATCTAGTAAAATTAGCTGCACTTTTTCATGATTGTGGTAAAGGGAGAGGAAGAGACCACCATATCGTAGGACAAAATCTTTTTAGAAAATTCGCAAAATCTATAAATATGAGTGATGAAGATATTGCAAAAGTATCTACACTTATAAGATATCATAATATAATGTCTAAAATCGCAACAACAGAAGATATCTATTCACAAAAAACTATTTTAGCTTTTACCGGTATTATTCAAACTCAAGAGATGTTAGAACTATTGTTTATTGTCACGTATGCTGATATAAACTCTGTAGATTCTAAATACTATAAAAGTTCAACTGCATCACTTTTAAAAGAGCTATATCTTCAAACAATACCTGCATACGATAATGAAGAGTTGTTAAAAGTAAGTAGTAGAAGAGCAGCAAAAGAAAATACTATACAAAAAAGTAAAACTTTTGAAGTATTACCACCTATGATGAAAAAGAAAATTCTCAATATTGAGTCAAATCAACTATTTTTGAAATATAAAGCAGAAGATATTATTAAGATTGCTACTCGTGCAAAAGAGATAGATAATTTTGACTTTAAACTTTTTACTACAGATAACTTAAAAATAAGGATAACAAGAGTTGTCCCTTTAAATCTTGGGTATTTATTAGGTAAATTGCAATTTTTAAACATTAACTCTATGGGAATTTATAAGCTATACGATGATAAAAAGTTTTTTGAAATAGTTTTTGATGAACATTTAGATGAAACAGATATACCTTTTGTGGAAGATATTATTAAAAACTCATTTGATATGTCAAAAACAATCAATCTCAAAAAACCAACTATAGAAAAAGATGAGATTTTTATAGATTGTGATCACACTGAAGATTTAGCACAGTTTACAATCCATACAAAAGATCAAAAAGGCTTATTTAGTTATATTGCTCGTGCGTTTGATGAGTTTGGAATAGAGATAAACAGTGCAAAAATACAATCAAATAAAGGAAAAGTAAACGACCTATTATTGATCTCAAAAAATGGTAATTTATGTGAAAATAAAGACAAGCTTGTTAAACTTTTAACACAATAATATAATAACAAAGGGATAATATGGAAATTCATAATTTTTTTCTGACACTTTTTCTTATCCTTATTGTTGCTAGATTTTTAGGAGAGTTATTTGCAAGGTATGGTATCCCTTCTGTTTTAGGTGAGCTTTTTGCTGGTATTTTACTTGGAGCTTCAGTTTTTGATATTGTTCATCCAAATGAAATTTTAAAAATACTTGCAGAAATTGGTATTATACTTTTATTGTTTGAAGTTGGATTAGAAACTGATTTCCAAAGATTAAAAAGTGCTGGAATGAAGTCATTTATTGTTGCTGTATTAGGTGTCGTTTTACCTTTTATATTTGGTCTAGCACTCGCTTATTATGTTTTTAAATTAGACTTTACTATATCTCTTTTTATAGCAGGAACACTAACAGCAACTAGTATTGGTATTACTCTTAGAGTACTCAAAGATATACATATGGAAAATACGAATATTGCTCAAATTGTTATAGGTGCTGCTGTTATTGATGATATTATTGGTATTATTTTACTTGTTTTTATTTATGATTATTCATTATCCCATGAAACGAGTTTTGACCATACTCTTTCTGTAACAGCTATGATTTTTATCTTTTTATTACTTGCACCAATTTTAGCAAAACTATTATCTTTTATGATTCATAAATATCATAAACGACATTTGGTCCCAGGCTATTTCCCAACTATTATAATCTCTCTTATTTTACTCTTTTCTTATCTCTCTCATCTTGTGGGAGCGCCTGCTATTTTAGGTTCATTTGCAGCTGGTGTTGCACTTTCTAGAAGATTTTTCCTCCCCTTTGGTACAATGTTAGGTACCAATGAAATTCTCCTACAAGAAGTAAAAAGAGATATGACACCTATTATTCAAATGTTTACCCCGATTTTCTTTGTGATGGTAGGACTTTCTGTTGATTTAACTGTTATAGATTTTACATCACTTACTTTTTGGATTATGAGTTTATCTTTTATAGTCTTAGCATTTGTTAGTAAATTTATAGCTGCGTTTTTTATATATCAGAAATGTTTTATGAATAATGCCATTATTGGGATGTCAATGATTCCAAGAGGTGAAGTTGGACTTATATTTGCAGAGATGGGTAGAGTTAATGGGGCTTTACCAAATGATATTTATGCTATGCTTATATTCGTGATAATTATTACAACTATTATCCCACCTTTTTTGTTAAAAAATTATTTTAAAGTGGAATGTGTATAAAATGGAAAAACAAAGATATATAAGTAGATTAGTTAATATTATAACTAGAATATTTCATTCTCTAGATACTATAAATCCGACAAATATTAAGGTTAGATATATAGGACATAAGCATTTTGATACAGATGAACTTATTGATCAATATTGTTTTGAATTTGAGAAAATGAACTCTCAATCTTTATGGTTTGAACTTCTTATACCCACAAATAATCCTTATCCCCATAAAATAGATTTAGATACTTTTTCTAAACAAGTTATTTATAAATACAATATTGAAAATATTGCACATTATATCTCAATATTTGGTTCAACTAATAGTGACCAGTCATGTCATTTTGAAAAAGATTATATATTTGAAATCTCTTGCACTTCCCAAGATAATATGCTCAGTATTGTTTATATTAATATAGACCCTGATAATTTTTTTGAATAATATTATTTTTTTTCAGATTTACTAAAATCTATTAATTCTTCACTATACACTATATCTTTTGGCAAAAGATTTAAACACTCTTCTAAAACCATAGTTGTACAATAAGCATCACTATAAGCTCTATGATGATTTTCATCATCAATATTCAGATGTTCTTTTAAGTATTTCAAACCATATCTCTCACACTCAATGAGTTTTTCAGATAAATCAATAGTACAAAGCTTTCTATTACAAAGTTCACCTAAATCATATTTTTTCATACTATCGCTGATAAATTTATAATCAAAAGATATAGCATGAGCTACAAATATATCATCTTCCAAAAATATTTTGAACTCTTCAAGTACTGTTTTTATAGTTGGTGCATCAAATGTCATTTCTGGAATAATTCCCGTTAATTCTTGTACTTTTCTTGGTATTTCTCTAGTATTAACAAGTGATTCATACTTTTCTATAATTTGATTATTTTTGTATTTTATAGCACCGATTTCTATTATTTGTCCATCTTTTGCATTGCCTGCTGATGTTTCTATATCAACTATACAAAATGTTTGATCTTCTATTTTAGTTGTTGTTGTTTTTAAAGTTACATATTCTTCTGTAAAATTAAGAGGAAAACCATTTAAAAATAGTAGTTCCTTTTCCAACTCTACACTTTGAAAAACAGTATCACCCTTTTCTAATATGAAATTAAATTCATCAATACTTAAAGGTGCTTTTTTAAGTTTTCTTAGAAGTTTATTGAAATAATTCATTGGCTTTATTTATGAAGTTTATGATTTTTTGTTTATCTTTTTTCCCTTTAGATAATTCAACACCACTACTTACATCAACGCCATAAAAATTATAATCCTTTAGCTCTTCAAGATTATCATTTGTTAAGCCACCTGCTATGATGAGTTTGGAACAATCTACTTCATCAAACCAATCTAAAGCAAGTCTTTTACCCTCACCTCCATAGCTCTCTACAAAAGCATCTACTAAATAATATTTATTTTTATCAAGATTGAGTATATCTTGTTTCTCTTTGGCTCTTATAACTTCTAGATACTTGGATTGCAAATGTTTTTTAAATCTTTCATCAATATCAAAATGTGTTTGTACAATATTAAGTTGTGTTTGTCTTACTATAAAATCTATTTTTGCTGGTATTTCATTGACAAATAATCCTACACTTTGAACAAAAGGTGGTAATTGTGAAATGATATCTTTTGCTATTTCTGGTTTTATATATCTAGGGGACTTTTCATAAAATACAAATCCCAATGCATCAGCACCTGCTTCAACAGCATTGAGTGCATCTTCTAGATTTGTAATACCACAAATTTTAATTCTCATAAAAACCCTATATTTGTAAACTTTTTATAGCAGTACTATAATCAGATGCACCATACACATAACTTCCTGCAACTACTATATCTACCCCTGCATCTTTTAGCTCTTGAATATTTTTGTTATTGACCCCACCATCAACTTCTATTAAACAGTTTGGATTTCTTTTATTTATAAGCTCTTTTAATTTTGTAGCTTTTTCTATAACAGATGGTATAAACTTTTGACCGCCAAAGCCTGGGTTTACTGACATAAGAAGTACCATATCTAAATCTTCTAGTAAATACTCTATAGCTTCAGGAGGAGTATGTGGGTTTAAAGTAATAGCTGGTTTTATCCCTAAACCTCTTATTTTTTGAATCAATCTATGTGGATGCTTTTCCTCTTCAATATGAAACGAGATATATTCAGGCTTTAATGGCGCAAATAAGTCCACAAAAAAACTATTCTTTTCAACCATAAGATGAATATCAAGTGGTTTTGTTGCTGCTTTTGCCACAGCACTTACCACAACTGGTCCAATTGTAAGATTTGGCACAAAGTGTCCATCCATCACATCCACATGTACTAAATCACATCCACCATCACAAATAGCTTCTACATCTTCTTTTAACTTTCCAAAATCTGCACTTAATATACTTGGTGCTACTAACATATAAAAACCTTTTTTACTTTTTTTGGATTATATCTAAATAACAATTATTTTATCATTTCACTATATGTTGTTTTATTACAGTTATTCCTCTGGAAACTATACATCCTTATGTTTACACTCTCTTTGAGGAAATTGTATTATAAAATAGAAGTAAACTTAAAAAATATTTGATTTGAAAAAGTACTTATTTAAAGACTTCATAAAGAATAAATAACATAACATTTTTTATGTATATTTATTTTCTTTTTCTAAAAAGTATATGAAAAATTTAATTTTTACCTTGGGTGCCTTTAGGTAAAATTTCTTATCTAATATAAATATACAAAAGGAAATAACATAATGAAGATAGCAGTTTTTTGTGGTTCAAGTAGTGGAAATGATATTCAATATACAAATGCTACAAAACAGTTAGGGAAGTTTTTTGTACAAAATAACATAGATGTAGTTTATGGTGGTGGAAATGTAGGACTTATGGGAGTTATCGCTGATTCTGTTATGGAAAATGGTGGAAAAGTGTATGGAGTGATTCCTGAACAACTGCAAGAAAAAGAGTTAGCACATACAGGTATAACAAAGCTACAAGTGGTTGCAAATATGCATGAAAGAAAAGCTGCTATGGCTGAACTAGCCGATGCTTTTGTAGTACTTCCTGGAGGTGCTGGAACTTTAGAAGAGATTTTTGAGGTTTGGACTTGGGCACAACTTGGATTTCATCACAAACCTTGTGCTTTTTTAAATATAAATGGATTTTATGATAAACTATTTGAATTAATTGATAGTATGTGTGATGCAAAATTTTTAAAAAAAGAGTATTCAGATATGTTAATTAAAACAGACAAGCAAGAGGAACTACTAAAAGCAATACAAGAGTATATTCCACCTAAAAATAAATGGCAATAAATACTCTCAACTAATAAATAACTATAAAAGTGAGGATAGAAGATGAAAATTGAAAATTCAAATATACTTATGGAATCAAACCTTGAAACTCAATATGAGCATTCATCTTCTGTAGTAAAATATGATATTGAATATGACTTTCTTGCACAAGTAGAGGAGAATAGACAAAAAGCACATACTGCTACACAAGTATTATTAAACACTGACTTCAGGTCTAAAAAAACATCATCACAAAAAGCAATATACAGTTATGAAAAACAGATGTGTTCAAAAGAACAACTCAACAAACAAGTTATAGAAAATATTATGGGTATATTCTTTGGAAGTGACGATGATATTTTTAACTATCCTCAAGAGATAAGTGATGAAAAAGCTTTAAAAAATAGTGCAATTTTGATTGAAACAAAAGAGGAATACTACCAAAAACAAACTATAGATTTTCATACTTATTTAGAGATACAAACACCAAATGAAAACTATACTATGGATTTAGATATCTCTTTTTCAAAAGAACTCTATGAAGCACATAGTATGGAACTAAAACTAGGAAATCAAAACTTACAAGACCCCTTGGTTATAAACTATGGAGATGATAGTAATCCATTTGATAATATCTCAAAACTACACTTTGAATTTGACCTTAATAATGATGGAGAAAATGAACTTATTCCTCTTCTAAAGAAAGGTGCAGGATTCTTAAGTTTTGATAAAAATGGAAATGGAAAAATAGATAATGGAAGTGAACTTTTCGGTCCACAAACTGATGATGGATTTGGTGAACTATCACAATATGATGACGATCATAACAACTGGATAGATGAAAATGATTCAGTATTTAATAAACTAAAAGTCTGGCAAATAGATGAAGAAGGACAAAACAAACTTGTCTCTCTTGTAGATTTAAATGTTGGTGCAATATATTTAGGTGAGATACAAAGTGGTTTTTCCTATCAAAATACAATCAATAAGGTAGATGCTGTACAAAGAAGTAATAGTATCTATGTAAAAAATGATGGTTCAGGTGTACATATTATAAATGCTTTAGATATTGCATTAGAAAAAGTAGTTTAGCCTTTATACTATAAAAAGAGAGAGCATACAACAAAAGAATATATTAGAGTGACATTAGGGGTTAATATGAAATATCATTTTATTTATGTAACAGATAAAAAGACTTTAGATAAAGTTCATCGTTTTCGATACAAAGTTATGCATAAAGAGTTAGGCTGGATTAAATCTAATATCAATGGAAAAGAAAAAGATGCTTATGATGACTACTGTGATCAATTTGCCATTTTGAATTACGAAAATGAAATTTGTGCTACAGTACGACTAATCCACCACTCACCAATCGGATATCCTACGGAAAAGTTTTTGGATTTAACACAGTCAAAATATCAATTTGATAGAGATAAACTTGCGGAAATGTCTAGAATTTTTATCGACCCAAAACATCGAAACATGAGAGAAACAAAAATATTTCTAAATGCTTTAGCAAAAAGTCTTGTGTATGAAAAGATGAAAGAAAATGGTATTGAGTATTGTTATGGAATGATGGAGCAAAAATTTATCAAACTTGTCAATATGTTTAAAATTCCATATCAACCTATTGGTGAACTGCAACAAGAGTATGATAAATTTAAGTATCCGAGCATAATGCTTGTCAAAGAACTTGAAAAACTGAATCCACAACTTGAAAGATATTGGCTAAAACATAAAAAAATCTCTATTTTAGATTTAGAAAGAGAGATTAATCCTGAGCATGTTATTAAATTGTAGTATTTATCAGGTTTATTTGAAGCTAAAATTAATTGTTTTCCATAAATAAATAATTATTCAAGTAATAAAACAGTTTTTCTATGGTAAAATAATTCCTTAAAGGTTAAATATAATTGCAGGAGAGTGGTATGCATCATAATTTACTCAAGAATATTTTAATTACTGCTTCACTTTCATTTATTGGCTTTACAAACTTACATGCTCAAAATAGTAATATTTTAAATTCTATTTCTAACGATTTAAATCGATTTAACACTGTTGCTACTATTACAAAACAAAATGAACATTATCAACCTTATATCATAACTGTATTCAAAGGTAAAGAGATGGAGAGTTTAGGTGTATCTAATCTAAAAGAAGCACTTCTTCTTGCTCCTGGGGTAGATATGACTACTGATAATATAAATAATAAAACTCCTATTTTTCGTGGTTCAAACTCTCTTGGGTATGGTCAAACAAAACTTTTTATTGATGATGTATTAGTAAATAACCTCTTTTTTGATTCATACTCAGAATACCTCGAAATGCCAATAGAGATGATAAAAAGAATAGAAATTGTTAGAGGCCCAGGAAGCAAAACTAACGGTGTTAATGCCTATGCTGGCTCAGTAAACATCATAACTTATGCTGAAGATTTTACAGATTTTGAATCCAATGATAAACTTGTCTTTAAATATGGTTCAGACGATTATAGAATGGGTGGTTTTATAAAAAAATTCAAAACAAAAAACCTTGATGCTACAATAGACTTTTACTACCAACAAGATGACAAAAAACTCTACGCTGGTCCAGATGGTTATTCAACAGGGTCTATGAGTATTGCTGGTTTATATAACAATAGAGGTTTATCTCAAACAGGTGATGCTCCAGTTTGGAACAAAGATTATTCACTAGGTCTTAATCTTAAATACAAAGACTTTACAGTAAAAGGACGTTACCTTGATCATACACAAGGAAGTGCATATGGTATCAACCGCTCATTACCTCAAGATGATGATAGAGTAAAAATACCAAACTATTACCTTGAATTAGGATATGGAAAAAATATTGATGATTTTTATATTGATATAAAAGCTGGGGTCAAATATGATGCATTTGATTCTCAAGCTAAATTAGCTCCTAATGGTTTACAATTTATGGATGCTTACCAATATAGCATTGACGGTACAATTAATACTGTTAATTTTCCAGATGGTATATATGGAGAACATTTAGCTAAACAGCGAACAATGTACCAATCTTCTTATTTAACATATAGTGGATTTGACCAACATATAATAACTACTGGTTATCGAATACTCAAAGAAGAAACAATAGAGATGACTTCAAAGTTATCAAATTGGACCACAGGTGATGTGGCACTTGTTGATTATACAGATACTTTTCCATTTTTTGATAAAGATGCAAAGCGAAATGTGCAGATATTTTCTTTACAAGATCAATTCCAATATAGTAATAATCTTAATTTCATATATGGTTTTAATTATGAACAAACATCCTATAAAGATGCTGGATTTGAACCTAGAGTTTCAATGGTATATCAACAAAACTTAAAAAATATATTTAAAGCAAGTTATTCTCGTGCACATAGAAATCCCTCATGGCAAGAGATGTTTACAAAAAACAATAATGCTAGACAAGGAAGCACAGAACTAGAACCAGAAAAAGTAGATGCTTTTGAATTAGCTTATATTAAAAAGTTCACAAGTGACACATATTTACAAACAAATCTTTTCTATTTAATCAATCAAGATCAAATATATAATTCAACAGAAAATCCTGTCTATAGAAATGTTTTAGATACTGATATATATGGATTAGAACTTGAATATTCTGGGCATATTACTGCCGTTGATAAGTTGTATTTAAATTATTCATATGTAACAGGGTCTTCAAAGATAAAAGATACAGGTGTAAAAACTGACCTTACAAATGTCGCACATCATTTGGCTAAAGGGTATTATATTTATAATCTAAATAATGCTTTATCACTTAGTGGTATTGTGAAATATGTAAGTTCAAAAGATAGAATTCCAGATGATACTCGTAATAAAGTGCCTGCATATACTACTTTAGATACCACACTCAACTATAAAAATCATAAACAAAACTATGATGTTACAATTGGTATAAAAAATATTTTTGATGCTAAAGTGGTCTATCCATCTACTATAAATACTTACACAGAAGATTATACCCAAGAAGGTAGAACATTTTTTGTAACTATAAGAAAGGAGTTTTAGATGAAAAAAATACTTTTTCTTTATTTAACTCTTATTACTATAGCTTTTGGATATAACTATGATGATTTAGTACTTAAAGCACAAGCTTCTATTTTCCCTAAAATTATACTTTTAGATAAAAAAATAGAAGATAAACTTATTGATGGCAAAATAATTTACACTATTATTTATAATAAAACTGATCATCACACTGCTTTATCTATTGAAAAATTTATAAATAAAAACTTTAAAGGACAGCTAGATAAATATGACTATAAAATAAACTTGGTAGACTTTGAAAGTTTTTCATATAAAACAAAAGCTTCTGCAATTTATGTACTAAACTTAGAAGAACATATTGAACAAATTGCCAATATTGCCAGAGAAAAAGGGATTATCTCTTTTTCATACGATATAAGTAATCTAAAAAAAGGTTTGATGTTTTCATTAGTGATTGAAAAATCAACAGTATTATATCTTGAAAAAGAAAATCTCTATAGTAAAAAAATAGATTTTGTAGATGCTTTACTGCAAATGGTTCGATTTATTGATAAAGGTTATGCTAATCAGGAAGATATACTATATTATAATACTTTAGATTCAAAAAATTTATATGCTGGTTTAATTACTAATGTACCTAGAGTTGAAGAATGAATAGAAAAATAAATTCACTTTCGAGTAAAATAGTTTTTTTAATTGGAGTAGCAACTCTAAGCTCAATTTTACTTATTTTTAATCTCTTTGAAAAAATCAATAAAGAAGCTTTTTATAATGTAGAGATGGAAAAAGCAAAACTAGTGCTAAGTACTATTGAACCACTTATTGCTGTAAATATCTATTTAAATCTTAATGATAGAATTGATCAAGTAACAAAACAACTTATTACTAATCCAAATATTTTATCAGTGCAAGTACTCCAAGGAAATAAACTCATTAATGAAAGAAAATCAAAAGAGTTTGAAAACAGTCTTGATGACTCTTTTATCGTTAAAAATGCTATTTTTCAACCGAATTCTAAAAAAAAGATAGGAACTTTAGTCCTTACATATTCTAGTAAAAACTATAAAGAACTTATAGATAAAAATAGAACTCTTTTAATCAAAGTACTCTTCTTATTTGGAATATTTTTCTTACTTTTTAGTTTGTATGTAAAAAAACTTCTTTTCCCTCTGCGAAAAATTGCAAAGTTATTAAAAGGTTATTCTCCTGATAAAAATATAAATATACCATTTGATAATCAAAATAATGAAATAGGACTAATCTCCTTTGCACTCAATGACATGCAGCACAGTATTATACAATACTCAAAAGAGCTACAAAAAATCAATAATGAACTTGAGTTAAAAGTTCAACAAGAAGTTGAAAAAAACAAACAAGCCCAAGAACAAGTCTTCAAGTCAGAAAAATTAGCTTCCATGGGTGAAATGATAGGAAACATAGCCCACCAATGGAGACAACCGCTTTCAATAATATCAAGTGGAGCTACTGGTATGTTAGTCCAAAAACAATTTGGAAACTTAAGTGATGAAAACTTTGAAGAAACTTGTAATCTTATCAATGACCATGCTCAATATCTTTCACAAACTATAAATGATTTTAGAAACTTTATTAAAGGGGATTCAAAACCTGTTTTATTTAATTTAAAAAGTGATACTGATAGTTTTATCAAACTTGTTGCTGCAACAATCAAAAAATATCATATTCAAGTAGTACTTGACCTTGATGAAAATATTGAAGTAGAAGGTTTTCCAAATGAACTTCTACAGTGTTTTATCAATATCTTTAACAACTCAAAAGATGCATTAGTGGAAAACAATCCAGAAAATGAAAGATATATTTTCATTTCAGAAAAAATTGAAAACAACTCTGTCATTATACATTTTCAAGACAATGCAGGAGGTATCCCTGAAGATGTTATTGATAAAATATTTGAACCATATTTTACCACAAAACACCAATCACATGGAACAGGGCTAGGACTTCACATGTCTTATAGTATAATAGTTACCCATATGAAAGGTTCTCTTGAAACATATAATGAAACATATAACTTTAATGGTAAAAAGTATATTGGAGCTAAAACGATAATTACTTTGCCTCTTTAAAATAATCATATATCTTTTATCTCATTACCTACTTTACACAATTAAGCTTTTCATACCCACTCTTTAGTTATAATTGAAAAAATTTAACAAAAAGAGAAATATGTTTTTACCTACAACAAAAAAAGAGATGAATCAACTTGGTTGGTCTGCCTGTGATGTAATACTTGTAAGTGGAGATGCTTATATAGATAGTCCTTTTATAGGTGTTGCGGTTGTTGGAAGAATGCTTGAAAAACTTGGCTATAAAGTTGGTATGATTGGACAACCTGATATCAACAGCGAAGAAGATATTAAACGACTTGGAGAGCCTCGTTTGTATTGGGGTGTGAGTGGTGGAAGTATTGACTCTATGGTTGCAAACTATACTGCAACTAAAAAATTTAGAAACACCGATGATTATACTCCCGGTGGAAAAAATGATAAACGTCCAGATCGTGCAGTTCTTGCTTATACAAATCTCATTAGAAGATACTTTAAAAACACTGTTCCAATTGTATTAGGTGGTATTGAAGCCTCTTTGCGAAGAGTGACACATTACGATTATTGGCAAAATAAACTTAAAAAACCAATTTTATTTGATAGTAAAGCGGATATAATAATCTATGGTATGGGAGAAGTTGCATTAAAAGAGTTCACTCAAGCAATTGATAAAGGTGAAGACTATAAAGATATTAGAGGTATTTGTTACATCTCAAAAGAACCTGTTGAATCTTATCATCAGCTTCCTAGTTTTGATGAATGTTTAAAAAATAAAGAAAAATATATAGACCTTTTTGACCTTTTTTATGACAATAATGACCCAATAAGTGCAAATGGACTTTGCCAAAAGGTAGACACTAGATATGCTATACAAAATCCACCTTGTGACTATCTCAATGAAAAAGAGATGGATGAAGTCTCTGCCCTACCCTTTACTCGTGAGCTACATCCATATCATAGACCACAAGGAAAGGTAAAATGTCTAGAAACTATTAAGTTCTCTATCCAAACTCATCATGGGTGTTGGGGTGAGTGTAACTTTTGTGCTATTGCTGTCCATCAAGGCAGAACCATCCGTACGAGAAGTGAAACTTCTATTGTAAATGAAGTTAAGGAGTTCAAAGAGTATAAAGACTTCAAAGGTATTATCTCAGATCTTGGAGGTCCAACTGCAAATATGTATGGTTATGAGTGTGACAAAAAACTCAAACTTGGAACTTGTGATCACCAAAGATGTGTAGATTCAAAACATCTTTGTGACTCTATGAAACCAAATCATGCAAGAGTGATGAAGATGAACAAGAAAGTCAAAGAGATACCAGGAGTTAAAAAAGCTTTTGTATCTTCAGGTGTTCGATATGACCTTATCACTGAAGATAAAGCTTTTGGATATGATTATCTCAAAGCACTTGTAAATGATCATATTTCAGGACAAATGAAAGTAGCACCTGAACATACAGAACAACATGTACTAGACCTTATGGGAAAACCTGGGAAACAAACCCTTGTTGACTTCAAAAAACTCTATGACAAACTTAACCGTGAAGCTGGGAAAAAACAATTTTTAACATACTATTTGATTGCAGCACATCCAGGCTGTGAAGAGAAAGATATGCATGAGCTTAAACGCTTTACTACACAAGAACTAAAAATGAATCCAGAACAAGCACAAGTGTTTACCCCTACTCCTGGAACTTATTCTGCTGTGATGTATTATACGGAGATAGACCCTCTTACACGAAAGAAAATTTTTGTAGAAAAAGATACCCGTAGAAAAGAGAAACAAAAAGAGATAGTAGTAGCCAAAAACATCAAAACAACTAGAAACTTTTCAAGTTAAAAAAGGTATTATATAATATGAAATATTATAAAATATTATTAATTTTACTTTTTATCACTAATTTATTTGGGATAGACAATCATAAAGTTTCTTTGCAACTTTTATGGAAACATCAGTTCGAGTTTGCTGGTTATTATATGGCAAAAGAAAAAGGCTTTTATAATGATATTGGACTAGATGTAACATTCAAAGAATATACCGATAATATAAATATTTCAAAAGAGATTGTAGAGGGAAAAAGTACATTTGGTGTAGGATATCCAGATTTAATACTAAATCGCTCAAATGGAGATGATATTGTATTATTAAATGCTATTTTACAATCCTCCCCACACATACTTGTAACTTTAAAATCATCTGATATTAAATCTATAGAAGATTTAAAAAACAAAACTATAAGTACATTTACAAATGATGAAAACAAAGAAGTATCAATAAAAAGTATGCTTTTATCACAAAATATCACTTCAAAAGATATGATTAATACAAAATATACATATAGTGTAAATAATTTCATACAAGGTAATGTGGATGTGCTTTCTGCTTATAGTACAAATGAACTTTATTACTTAGATAAAAAAAATATACAATACAATATATGGGATCCTAAAGATTATGAATTTGATTTTTATGATAATATATTATTTACCTCTAAAAAGTTATTAAATCAAAATCCTGATTTAGTAGAAGATTTTCAAAAAGCATCTATAAAAGGATGGGAATATGCTTTTGATAATATTGAAGAAACAGTAAATATTATCTTCAAAAAATACAATACTCAAAATAAAACAAAAGAACATTTACTTTATGAAGCAAATACTCTTAAAAAACTTGCATTTTATAAAACAGATAAATTAGGTGATATCCAAAAAGAAAAAATACAAAGAATGATAGATATTTATAATCTTATGGGACTAATTAAGCACAAAATTAATATTGATGAATTTGTATATAAAAATAAACCAAGACAAATTAAACTTTCATCTGAGGAAAAAGATTGGATAAATAACAACACTATAAAAGTTGGTATTTCACCTTGGTATCCAATAACATATTATGATAAAAAACTCAATGATTTTTCTGGGGTTGGTTTTGATATTTTAAAAAAAGTTATGGAAAAACTACATCTAAAAACTCACTATATCCAAAATCCTTGGAGTGTACTTCTAGATGACTTTAAAAATGATAAAATTGATCTGTTACCAACCACTTTTTATACTAAAGAAAGAGCGTCTTTTGGGCATTTTTCACAAGCGTATATGGATATGAAAGATCAGCTTTATGTTAAGAAGAACAAAGATATATCAGGATTTAAAGATTTAAAAAATGGCTCCATTGCTATTGTGAAAGATTATGGAGCAATTGATAAAATCAAAGAAAAATTTCCAACAATAAAAATTATAGAAACAAAAACATTAAAAGAATCAGTGGATATGGTTTTGACAGATCAAGTAGATGCTATATTTAATACACAATTTGGAATTGATAGTTTTTTGAAAAATAATTTCATTTATGATTTAAAACCAATATATCAAACTGACTTCAAAGCAGCATCTTTACATTTTTTTACTAATAAAAATAATATAATATTACAAAATCTATTGCAAAAAGGATTAGATTCTCTGTCTTATGAAGAGAAAAATATTATAATTTCAAAATGGATAAATCAACAAAGTAATAAACTAGAAACTAAAGATACAGCCATAGATTTTTTAACTAAAAAAGAGAGAGAATACCTCAAAAAGAAAAAAACTATAACGATGTGTATAGATCCATCATGGATGCCTTTTGAAGCTTTAGAAGATGGTAAATATACAGGAATGACTGCCGATTATTTTAAGATGTTTCGAGAAAATTTTGATATTCCGATTTCTCTTATCAATACACAGACATGGACACAATCTATTGAATATGCTAAAAATAAAAAGTGTGATATTTTATCTTTAGTTATGAAAACACCAAATAGAAGTAAATATTTAAATTTCACTACACCCTATTTAAAAATACCTCTAGTACTTGCAACAACTCATGATGTTTCTTTTGTCTCAGAGTTAAAAATACTAAGTAATGAAAAAATAGGAATACCAAAAGATTATGCTTTTTTGGAGTTGTTACAAAACAAATATCCTAATTTAAATTTAATAGAAGTAGAAAATATACAAGATGGTCTTCAACAAGTTAAAGAGAATAAGCTATTTGGTTATGTAGGTACCTTAGCCAGTGTTGGTTATATGTTTCAAACAGAATTTACAGGTGAATTAAAAATAGCTGGAAAATTTGATGAAGTTTGGGAACTTGGTATTGGAGTTAGAAAAGATGATATAACACTTTTTAATATTTTGAATAAGTGTGTAGAGCATATATCAAAAAAAACTCATCAAACAATTTTAAATAAATGGATTGCGATAAAATATGAACAGAAATTTAACTATAGTTATTTATGGCAAGGCTTATTAGCAATAACTATTATCGTAATTTTTATTATATATAGACAAATTCTTCTAAAAAAAACAAACACAACACTTCAAAAGTTAGTTAAAGAAAAAACAAAAGAGCTTCAAGAGCTTAATGAAAGCCTTGAAAATAAAGTGGTACAAAGAACTCAAGAGCTCAATAACTCGAAAGTAAAACTCAATGAATCATACAACGAAATAAGACATATTTTGGATTCTACTATGGAGGGTGTTTTTATCTTTGAAGATGGATATTGCATCGATGTCAATAATGAAGCGATAAAGCTTTACAAATATCCAAACAAAGAAGCAATAATTGGAAAACATGCCTTAGAGTTTGTTGCAGATGAATATCTTGAAGTTGCAAAAATGAATATTAAAAACAACTATAAAAACCCCTATGAGATACATACAGTTAGATCTGATGGTTCCACTTTCCCTGCTTTTATTAGAGGAAGTAGTTTTGTGAAAAACAATAGACATTTACGAATTACAACTGTTCTGGATTTAACAGAATTAAAATCTAAAGAGTCCCTATTAATACAACAATCAAAAATGGCTGCACTAGGAGAGATGATAGCAAATATTTCACACCAATGGAGACAACCATTAAGTATTATTACTACGGTAGCTAGTGGGATAAAACTCAAATTAGAATATAATGTCTTCAATAAAGAAGATGAGATAAAAAACTTAGATATTCTTATCAATTCAGCAACTTATTTATCAACTACTATTGATGATTTTAAAAATTTTATAAATCCAAAAAAAATAAATAAAAAATTTAATATAAAAACAATTGTAAATAAAACAATTGAGATGTTTGGTAAAAACTTTTCAAGTCATGGAATTGATATTATTACAAATATTAAAGATGCAGAAACTATTGGAAATGAAAATGAACTATTACAAGTAATAATCAATATTATTAATAACTCAAAAGATGTTTTAAACTCACAAAAATTAGATAAGAAACTTATTTTTATAGATATTGACACTCTTGATGAAAATATTATAATAAACATAAAAGATAATGGTGGAGGGATAAGTAGTGCTATTTTACCACAAATATTCGATGCTTATTTTACTACAAAGCATCAAAGTATAGGTACAGGAATTGGTCTTTATATGAGTTATCAAATAATTAAAAATAGTTTCAATGGTAGTATAATTGCATCAAATGAGAAATTTAATTATGAAAATACTTTATATTATGGAGCAAAATTCACTATCTCTTTACCCATAAACAATAAGCTTTAACCATATTTTTACTCCAACTATAATAAAATAACAAAAATTAAAATATAGGATGATCAATGTTATATACATGTGGACATAAAATACCAGATAGCGATAGTATAATTGGTGCAATTGCAATGGCTTATTTACAAGAGAAATTAGGAAAAAATACAAAAGCTGTAAGACAAGGTGATATCAATCCCGAAACTGCATATATTTTAGAAAAATTTAATCTTGAAACACCTGAACTTAAAACATCTTTTGCTGGTTGTGATCTTTTTATGGTTGATTATAACAACTATACTGAAGGTCCTGATGATTTAAAAGAGGCAAACCTTGTTGGAATTGCTGATCACCATAAACTTGGTGGTTTAACAACTGCTGGACCTTTAGATGTATGGATTAGAGCTGTTGGTTGTTCAAATACTGTCATTAAAGAGATGTTTGATTATTATGAAGTTGAAATTCCTAAAAATTTAGCTGGGGCTATGATGTGTGCTATTTTAAGTGATACAGTAATATTTAAATCTCCAACTTGTACAAAAATAGATACTAGAATTTGTAAAGAGCTTGCTTCTGTAGCTGGTATTGAAAACTTTAAAGATATTGGTATGGAGATGTTCAAAGTAAAATCACAAGTTGAAGGAGTTCCTACAAGAGATTTAGTTAAAAGAGATTTTAAAAACTTCGATATGTATGGACATAAAGTTGGTATTGGACAACTTGAAGTTGTTGATTTATCAATCTTTGATGAGATAAAAGATGACCTTATAGCTGATATTGAAGCTTTAAGAGAAGAGGAAGATAATGACACAGTTTTACTACTTTTAACAGATATTATAGCTATGGGTTCACAAATTCTAGTAGCTACAAAATCTCCAAATGTTGTAGAAAAAGCATGGGATATTAAAATTGAAAATAATCAATTCTGGCTCAAAGGTTGTTTAAGTAGAAAAAAACAAATTATTCCTTTTTTAGAACCAGCATTTAAGTAAATACTATGAATACTTCAAACAAACTACTTTATATCGATAAGGAAGCTGTAGCAACTCTTGCTATGGCTAGAGATGGTTTACTTACACCTGTAACAAAATTAATGAATAGTCAAGAATCTATAGAGGTAAATAAAACTGGCTTTTATAAAGACTCTATCTTCCCTTTTTCTTTTATTTTGTCTCCAGCAGGAAAAAGAAATAATGCGGTTCTTAAAGATACTAAAAAAGGGGAAATTCTTACATTAATTTGCGATAATCAAGAGTGTGGAACACTTACAGTTGATGAAGTATTTGAGATAAATAAAGATGAAAGAATACAAAAAATCTATGGAACAAACAATCCTGAACATCCTGGTGTAAAAGACACTTATCGACGATTAGGAAACTTAGCTGTTTGTGGTGACTATACAATTAATTTTGATGATATTAAAAATAATATCAGAAAAACAGAAAAAACTATTGCTAACCTTGAAGCTAAAAAAATATCTTCTATTATTTTATCAGGAAAACCTTTTCATAGAGTACACGAAAGACTTATAAGAACAACTTTAGTAAAATGTGATCTTCTTATCATCTTCTTGCAAAAACCTTATCATGATGATGGGAAGTTGAGCTATAAAGTACGATACCAAACTTTAAAATATTTTGTTGATAATTTTTTACCAAAAGATAGAGTATTGTTGTTGCCTTTGGAAAATACCTATATTTTTGGTGGATTAAATGAACTTACACTCAATGCCATAGTATCAAAAAATTATGGTGCAACAAAACTTATTATTGGTCAAAATCATGGAGGATTAGGTGCATATTGGGATCATAATGAATTTGTATCTATTGTAGATACATTGGAAACACTTAATATAAAAATAGAGATTTTAAGTGAATTTGTATATTGTGATAAATGTACTACCTTAGTAAGTACAAATGCTTGTCCACATGGCAGTCATCATCATGTTAAATATCACAATGAATCAATCATGGAACTTTTTAGATTAGGTATTATCCCACCTGCTATTTTAATGAGAAAAGAGATTTCAGCTATAATTTTAAGTGAACTTTATCCTTCAAGAAAAGCAACTTTAAAGAAAATATATCAAAATTTATCTACATCTTCAGGGGTAATAGATGAATTTAAATCTGAAGACTTCTATGACGGGTTAATGCACCTATATCAAACTTCTTCATTAACATAACCTTTTTTTATGGAGCATTTGCCTCTATTTAAAAACAAAAAAGAGAGACTTTATCTCTCTTTTTTTCTTCTTCTGCTTTTCTCCTATAATCTTTTTTTTAACTATTTAAAATATCAAAACTTTATAGAAGATGAAGTTTTTCAAACCCAAGGTACCATAGTAAATATTTATGAGAAAGACAGATACAATGTTTTAAAAATAACTACAAATGATTTTACATTATTTACCTCTGTCAATAAAATACCCCCTACTCTATACTTCAAAATACAAATCTATTTCTTTTGACAAATAATATAAACTTTTACCAATATCTCAAAGGTTTTTATGCAAAAAGTTTTAATATCTCTATACTAAAAACCTCTACTAATAAAATAGCTACCTATAACTTTATAGAGAAACAACACCCAAACAAAAGTATCGCCTCTTTTTACAATGCCCTATTTTTAGCGACACCTGTTGATAAAAATATCCGTGAGATGTGTTCTTACTTTGGGGTATCACATTTAGTTGCTATATCAGGATTTCACCTTGGAGTTATGAGTTTAGTATTGTATTTTATTTTACATCTTTTGTACAATAATATTCATCAAAAGTATTTTCCATATAGAAATAAACGATTTGATATTATGTTAGTTGTTACAATTATTCTTTTCATCTATTTGTTGTTTGTGAACTTAGTACCATCTTTATTAAGAGCTTTTGTGATGTTTGTATTTGCCCTATTTCTTTTACGAAATAATATTAAACTTCTCTCTTTTGAAACATTATTTATCATAGTACTATTTATAATTGCCCTCTTTCCAAAACTTTTATTTTCCCTCTCTTTATGGTTTAGTGTAGCAGGTGTATTTTACATATTTTTATTTCTACATTATTTTAAAAATAGCAATAAATATCTACAATTTATAGTATTTAATTTTTGGATATATCTTGCGATGAATCCTATTGTACATTACTTTTTTCCCACTACTACCATAGAACAACTATTCTCCCCTATTTTTACTCTTTTATTTACTATTTTTTATCCATTGGTTGCATTATTACATATTTTTCAAATTGGTAATTTATTAGATTCTGCAATTATCTATCTAATGAATTATCATATAACGCCAATAGAGACACATACACCTCTAATATTTTTCCTACTTTATATAATAACAAGTCTTCTTTCTATATTTTACAAATACCTCTTTTTCTTCTTAAATATACTTTTTTTACTTTTCAATTTCTTTATTTTTATAAAATAATAATTTTTTACATAATTGTAAATGTTTAGTTTATATACAGCATTTTTGTTTACTTTAAGTGATAAAATTTATATAATCCAACATTAAAATAATTTAAAAGATAAAGGGTAACAAGTGAGTAGTAGCGGATTTAATAAAAGCTTGAAAATCTATAAGGGATTAAAAATATTTGATAATATTGCACCTTATATTAAACATATGGAGTCAGTTGAAGATTATAGAGAAAATCTACAATTATTAGAAAAAAGTTGGGATAACCTAACAATTATGGGGCAACTTGGTGGAAATAATATTGATATGAACTCCACAAAAAAGAGTTTTGCAAACTTAACAGAACAATTGTTAAATCATCTGAGTATTGAAACTATCAAAAAAACATCTAGACAAATGCAAGCAAAAGCACAAATTGCAGTTGATATTGTTATAAGAAATCTTTTTGAGAGAACAGCTGATATTGGGTTTTTAGCAACTGATGAAGATATAAGAGACTTTTTAAATACAACAGTATCAAAATATGATGAATCTTATGAAAATAATATTTTACATCTTAAAAATAGATTTGAAGAATATATAAAAAAATACAGTGTTTATTTTGATATAGTATTGATGGATATCCATGGAAATATTTTAGTAAATCTAGATGATGATACAAAAATCAAACAATCAAATGATGAGATTATAAACTTAACTCTTACTACACATGAAGATTATGTAGAAACATATAAATACCATGATTTTTCTCCAAAATATAAAAAAACATTAGTATATTCATCTAAAGTTACAAAAACAAATGAAAAAAACTCAGAAGTTATCGGTGTATTAGCACTTTGTTTTAAATTTACAGATGAGATGAAAGGTATATTTAACAATCTTGTTGATAAAAAAAATCAAGAATGTCTTACTTTATTAGATAAAAATGGATATGTCATAGCAAGTAGTGATAAATACCAAATTCCTCTCAATGCTCAAATGGAAATAGCAACAAAAGGTATGCATAAAATCGTATCTTTTGGTGGAAGATATTACCTTAGTAAAACAGCTTTAACTAATGGTTATCAAGGATTTAAAGGGTTAGATTGGTGTGGACATATTATGGTTCCACTGGAACATGCTTTTTTGGAAGATCAAAATAATTTAGAAATATCAGAAGATATTCTTCAGGCAATCTTACAATATGGTGATAGTTTTTCAGATGAACTAAAACAGATACCAATACAAGCAAATAAAATTCAAGAAAACCTTAATCGTGCAGTTTGGAATGGAAATGTATCACAAAGCAAAGAGAGTAATTCTGACAAAGGTTTTTCAAGACTACTTCTTAATGAGATAGCAAAAACAGGAGAAGAGACAAAAAATATATTTAAATCTTCAATTATTAATCTTACCAAAACAATCATACTTAATGATACTGTCTCTATAGCTTCTTTGATGATAGATATTATGGATAGAAACCTTTATGAAAGAGCTAATGATTGTAGATGGTGGGCATTAAATTCAGAATTTAGAACTATTTTAGACAATGAAATTATTACAGATAGTCAAAAAGAAACACTTTCTGCAACATTAAGCTATATAAATAATCTTTACACAGTATATACAAATCTTTTTATTTATGATAAAAATGGAGTTATCATCTCTGTATCTCAAAATAATCAAAAACACCTATTGGGTAAAAAGTTAGATACTATATGGTCAAACAAAACATTACAAATAAAAGATTCTTCAAAATACTGTGTTTCTGATTTTGAGATAACTGACTTATATGATAATAAAGCAACTTATATCTACAATGCTCCTATAAAATCAGAAAAAGATGACCATACTATTGTGGGAGGAATTGGAATTGTCTTTGATTCAGAAGTTGAATTTAAAGCTATGATAGATGAATCTATGCCAAGAACTGTAAAAGATGAAGTGAAAAATGGTGTATTTGGTGTATTTGCAACAAAAGATAAAACTATCATTTCATCATCAAAAGATGAGTATACAGTTGGTTCTTATTTAGATATTGATGATAAATTCTTCAATCTTAAAAATGGTGAAACACATAGTGAAATTATCACTTTAAATAATAAGTTTTACACTATAGGTGTAAAGTGTTCAAATGGTTATAGAGAATTTAAAAACGGAAGTGATGATTATAAAAATGATGTTTATTCTTTTTTCTTTTCATATATAAGTGAAGCAAATATACCAATAGAAATATCAAAATCAAAATCACTTAGCAATGAAGTGGTTACTGCAAATGATGATAATTGTCAAGAGATTGCTACTTTTAGAATAGGAAATAAATATCTAGGCTCTTATTGTAAAGATGTGATTGGTGCTGTTAGTATAGATGAACTTGAAACTGCAATTAATCTTGATGATACAAATTGTTTTAAAGGTACTATTATTCATGAAAAAATGGCAGTAAGTGTTCTGGATATTTCATCTTTCATTAAAGAACCCGTTGATACGAACTATAATGAGATAGTAATTGTAGATTATGAAGATAGTCAAGAACATCATTTTGTAGGACTTTTAGTAAGTAAAATAGAAAATATTATAGATATAGAAACAAAAAAACTAAAACCACTTGAACACAACCTTATTACTGGTGGTGCATTAATTCAAAGTATTGTTTCCGTTGAACAAAATGGAGATAATCAACTTTTAACTATCTTAGATATTAAAAAACTTAGCAACAAACTTACAAACTAGAGATATTCTCTAGTTAAAGTTTTAAGCACCTATCGCTTTATCTAAAGTGTATCTCATGTCTTCATCCAAATCAGCCATATTAGAACGCATCCATTGTAAGTATCCAATATCATTTTTGGCAACATCAAGTACATCTTTTCCTTTATATTTTCCAAATCTAAAAGTTTTGATAAATACAGGGGTGTTAGTAAGTTCAGCTAACTTTTCCATAGTATTAAAATCTGGATATATCTCATTACATCGAACAACTAGTTGTCGTAAAAAAAGTTTCATAACCAAAACATCACCAATAGCATCATGTGCTTTGATAGTGATATTTAAATCATCTGCTTCTTTTTGCTCTGTTTTATATAACTCCAATGCATACCGAATATACTGCAATCTATGATATGGAAGCTCACTGTAAAGATGTTTTGCACATCGTAAAGTATCTATAAGTGTAAACTGATTTACAAATCCTTCTTTTTGAAGCATCCCTAAATCAAAATTAATATTGTGTGCTATAAGATAGTTTGATTTATTATTTAATTCTAATAACTTATTATAAAAAGTTGTTTGGGTAAACGGTGCTTTTCCAACAAGCAAGTCAGGAGTTATATTATGAACTTCCATAGCTTCGAGTTTTATATCAAGTGGAGCACTACAAAGTTCATCATATACTTCTATATCTGTTTTACTATTGATTATCATTCCACCTATTTGGATGATTCTGTCATCATCTCCCGCACCTGTTGTTTCTGTATCAAAAAGTATATATTTACTCAAAACTTCTCCTTAAAAAATATCTGGGATATCAACATCTAAATTTGATGGTGGTTCAGGGGGCTTTTGTTGTGTATTTAAAGGTTCCATCCCCTCTGGAATATCAATATTTGTATCAACTGAAGAGTCTGAAACAGCTTCATAACTAGTAATCTCAGGAGCTGAACTATAAGGATCTTCTTTATCTTTAAATTTTGTAAGTTCTTTATGGAAATCTAATTTGATTGTTCCTATTGAACCATTTCTTTGTTTTCCTATAATTATCTCAGCTTCCTCAATAGGTTTATCTATAAAGGCACTTTTATATGGAGGATCTTCCCCTTTATCTAAGGACTCTTTCTCTTTTCTTTGCTCATCTCTTTCTTTATATATATCATCTCTATAAACAAACATAATAATATCAGCATCTTGCTCAATAGCCCCAGACTCTCGAATATCACTTAACATTGGTCTTTTATCTGGTCGACTTTCTAATCCCCTATTTAACTGAGAAAGAGCAATAATAGGTATTTGCATCTCACGTGCGAGTAGTTTTAGCCCACGACTTATCTCATCAACTGTAAGCCGTCTATCTTGCCCACCAGTACCACTCATAAGTTGTAAATAATCCACGATTATTAGTTTAATATTGTTTGATTCAATCTGAGCTATTTTTCTTGCTCTAGCTCTTAGTTGGTTAATATTTACACTTCCACCATCATCTACAAAAAGTTTTTTTGTACTTAAATCCTGAAAAGCTTGTTCCACTTTTTTTGCTTGGTCTGGGTCTAATTCCCCTTTTCTTACATTTTGAAGAGGTATTTCAGTTTTTGCACTTAAAAGTCTTATCATTAGTTGTGTTTCGGGCATCTCTAATGAGAAAAATATTACACCATCACCACGCTCAAGATTTTGGAGTGTTGTATTTAAAACAATAGCTGTTTTCCCCATAGCAGGTCGAGCTGCTATAATAATCAAATCTCCAGCATTAAATCCTGTAGTTTTTTTATCTAAAGCTATAAATCCAGTTGTTTGCCCAGTAAGGTAACTCGTACCTCTTTCTTGCATTTTTCGTATATGCTCTCGTGTATTTTCTATAACAGTTTGCATATTTTTCAGATCACTACTTGCACTATCCATAGTGATATTGTAAAGTTGATTTTGTACTTGATCAACTGCTTCTAATGCTGTAATATTATCTTCAACTGTAAGTTTTTTTATCTCTGTTGCTAGTGTTGCTAACTCTCTTTTAACTGCACCATCTTTTATCTCTTTTACATAAGACATTATATTCGAAATAGGATTTGCTGAAAGTATCTCTATTAAGACACTATCACTTACCTCTTTGTTATCTACTCTTTTTCGTATAAAGTCTTCATCTATAGGCATATCGGCATGATTTAATACCTCCATAACCTCAAATACTTTTTGATGAGCAGGGAGATAGAAATCTGAAGGTTTTAAAACACCTAAAATATCTTCAATAATCTCATGGTCAAATACTATTGAACTTAAAACTGCTCGTTCAATATTTAGTGAGTAGATATTATCCATATATTTTAGCCCTTTTTTTAAAGTTGAATTTGTATTTTATCTAAATGGTACTGAAAAGTTCAATTTTCGTATAAACAATCCAGCAAATATAAAAGCCATCGCCACATATACAACCATAGGTGGTACAACATTAAAAAATACCCAAGACCAAAATATAGCAAACAAAGGTATTAAATAAGCAACTTGAGACATAAACTGCACCCCAACTTTTTGCACAAGTTTTATCCGTATAAGTGAAGCAGTTGCTGTTGGAACAATAGCTAAATATACAATAGTTAAAAAGGGATAACTAAAAATATCCATAGGTTCAAAACTCACAAAAAACAAAAATGGTGCCATCATAATAGTTGCTGTTAGAAACATAGAAGTTGAACAAACTATAGTATTAATATGTGATATTTTTCGTATTAGAAAACCAGAACTTATATATCCAAGAACTGCAAATAATAATGCTATTTTCCCATATAAACTATCGTGATTTCCTTTTAAAAAATCATCACCCAAAAGTATAAATACCCCAATAAATCCTAATATAACCCCAACCATTTTAAAAAAAGTTATCTTCTCATCATGGGTTAAGATATGAGAAAGTATCAAAGCTACAAAAGGTCCCATAGCTAACATAACAGCAGCTGTTCCTGCACTAATGTACTGTTGTCCCCATGAGATAAGATAAAATGGCATTGCATTGTTTAAAATACCTATTAAAATAAGTACCATCCAAGTTTTAAAATCTTTTGGAAAGGACAAGTGCTTAAAATATACAAAAAAAAGCAAAAATAGTGCTGCAAAAAATATCCGTATAAAAGCCACAAAAAATGGATCAAAACCAGTAAGTGCATACTCGATACCCACAAAAGCACTTCCCCAAATTGCGGCTAATAACATTAACCAAGTAAAATCAAAAAGGGTAGCAGTTTGTATTGTTTTCATTGATGGAATTATAGCCAGTTTAATTGTGTTTAAACTTTATAGTTTCACTATTTTGGATAGTTTTTGTTTCTATATAATTATTCTCTATTTTTTGAAGTTCATAGTAAGTTTTTATATCATCATTTTTCACAAAGAGTTTTGAAACACTAGCAAGAACAACTCCAAGAATAACCAAAGAGATAAGCACTTCAAAGAGGGTAAATGCTTTTTTTGAGAGATATTTAAACATATTTTTGAATAAGATTAAATTTGTCAAAAACAAGCTTTTTCACAAACTCTTTTTTTGGAATTGTATTGTCAAGGTGGTCTGATACTATTTTAAAGATGTAAATACCTTTTTCATCTAAGTATTTTTTTGTCACTTCTAAAAAATAGGAGGCTTCCATATCATAAAGAGTATTTAGGGTTACACTAGAAGGAAGTTGTGGAGTATCAACTGTTTTACATCTCATAGTATTTATATCTTCTAACTCTTTATTGGTACAAAACAATTCCCCTATTTCTATAGTTGTATCACTGCAACCCGCAATTCCAATATTCAAAGCTTTTGTTATAGTATTGTTTTCAAAAAGATATTCTAAAGAATTATAACTATTCTCTTTCCCAATGCCACCAATAAGTACAATAATATTTTCACTAGCATATATTTTTGGATTCGAGTTTGTTTTTAGAAGTTTATATTTTTCTATAAAAGTTTGTGCTTCACTTTGAAGTGCTGTGTGTATGAGTGTCATTTAAGTGTGATTATAACATATAAGGGTTTATAAATAGTAACAATATTTATCTTTGAATTAAAAATTCTTTGAGTAGGCATATTCATAGCATTTAAAACTAATTATGTTGTCATTTTTTTAAGTTTTGGTATAATTACATCAGAGGTGTTAATTTATGTTTTATACAAAAAGCGTCAAAGATACCATAGCTGATTTGGATTGTACATTAAATGGACTCACTACTAGTGAAGCTCATCAAAGAAATATACGCTATGGATTAAACTTACTTCCTACTACAAAAAAAGATACTATATTAGATATTTTTATTGAACAATTCAAAAGCCCAATTATATATATCTTACTTATTGCTGCTATTATCTCTTTTTCTATAAAAGAATTTACTGATGCTAGCTTTATTATGGCTGTTTTACTTATAAATGCACTAATAGGAACTTATCAAGAATATAATGCAGGTATGAAAGCTGATACACTGAAAAAAGTTCTCAAAACTTATGTTGTTGTATTAAGAGACAATAAACATACCCAAATACTTAGCCAAGATTTAACCATAGGAGATATTGTATTCTTTGAATCAGGTGTAAAAGTACCAGCAGATATAAGACTTATAGAAACTATTGATTTACAAGTAAATGAATCACTACTTACTGGAGAATCTATAGATACAACGAAAGATGCAAACTATATATCTGATAATATCAATATACCTATAGGAGATAGGCAAAATATGTTATATGCTGGTTCCATAGTTACAAAAGGAAGAGCAACTGGTATAGTTACAGATATAGGGCAACAAACAGAAGTTGGGAAGATTGCTACACTTCTCTCTTCATCTCAAACATCTAAACCTCCACTTCTAGTAAGAATAGAAAAATTTTCTCTCAATATAGCCAAAATAATTGGTACTGTTGTCATAATGATTATTTTTGTTGGAATTTATAACGAAATAGAACTCAAAGAGATATTTTTTCTTACCGTTGCAGTTGCAGTATCAACTATCCCTGAAGGTTTACCAGTTGCTATAACTGTTGCTTTAAGTGTTGCAAGTTCTGTTATGAGTAAAAGAAATGTAATAGTACGAAAACTTTCTGCTATTGAAGCTCTTGGTTCTTGTACATTAATAGCTAGTGATAAAACAGGTACGATGACTCAAAATGAATTAACAGTAGAATATTTTATTACCCCTCAAAAAGCATATAGTTCAAAAGAAGATATAGATAAATATGTACTATTAGGCTCTTTGTTATGTAATGAAGTAAAGTTTCATATTGAAAATGATTCTTTCGAATTTTTAGGTGATCAAGTAGATGTTGCATTGGCAAAATATGCTCTTAGTATTGATAAATCACTTATTGAATTGCATAAAAAAAATATAGCTATAGATAAACTACCTTATGAACCTATAAACAAATTTTCTGCTATGACATATAACATAGAAAATAAGAAAATACATTTTATCAAAGGTTCTCCTGAAGTTATATTGTCTAAATGTGATATTCCAAAAGAACAATATGATGACATTATAAAACAAGTTGATTTATGGGCAGACAAAGGCTTTAGAAATATTGCATTGGCTTATAAAGAAAGTTTTGAAGAGGATATTGCAACAACGGAATATAACTATCTTGGTTTTGCAGCTATTATTGACCCATTAAGAGATGGTGTAAAAGATGCTATAAATACCACTTCTCAAGCAGGTATAGAAGTTGTTATGATCACTGGGGATCATCCAAATACAGCATTTTTTATAGCACGTGAACTAGGAATTGCTAAAAGTAAAGATGAAGTTATCGATGGTGAAGAGATCTCCTATTGGTATGAAAATGGAGCACAAAAAGAACACATAGCACAAAAAAGAGTTTTTGCCAGAGTTTCACCCCAACAAAAACAAATAATTGTAAAAACCTTTCAAGACTTAGGTCATTTTGTAGCAGTAACAGGAGATGGTGTCAATGATGCACCAGCACTTAAATATGCAAATATCGGTATATCTATGGGGAAAAGTGGTACTGATGTAGCAAGAGAATCAAGTGATTTAATACTCACAGATGATTCTTTTAGCTCTATAGTTAATGGTATCGAAGAGGGACGAGTTGCTTATGATAATATAAGAAAAGTTATACATCTTCTTATATCTACAGGATTTGCAGAAATTGTACTTATACTATTATCTATTCTTTTATTTGTTCCAATTCCACTTTTACCTGTTCAACTATTGTGGTTAAATTTAGTAACAAATGGTATTCAAGATGTAGCACTAGGTTTTGAAAAAGCTGAACCTGAAATCTTAAAAAGAAAAGCGAGAGACCCAGAAGAATCTATATTCAACAAAACAATGATTAGTAGAGTTGTAGTTGGAGGACTATATATGGGGATAACTGCCTTTATAGTTTTTTATACCCTACTTCAATTTGGCTATAGTGAAGATATGGCAAGAAACATCACCCTACTTTTAATGGTTTTATTTGAAAATATTCATGTTTTTAACTCTAGAACAGAAAATTACTCCATTTTTAAAATCGATCATAGTAAAAACAAATTTTTATGGCTTTCTATTCTCTTTGCACAAGGTATACACATACTATCTATGTATAATCCTTTTATGCAATCTGTACTAGATATCCAACCTATTAATTTTGAAATATGGGGTATTTTACTCTGCATTGCAATTGTTCTAATCGCAATAATGGAAATAGAAAAAAAAATAAGGTTAAAATAATTTAATATGCTAAAACTAAATGAACTATATCAAACACAAGAGGGTAAGATACTAATATTTGGAGCTATACTACTTCTTTGTTATATAGTCAGTACTTTAAGTATATATCTATTTTCTATAAAAGATGCTAATAGTATTTTAGCAATGACAGCAACTAATATTTTTTTTGGAAGGGCAGCTGGTATCTCTTATGGTTATAGTGCAAACTTGAGTGACTTAGTTATTGTTATATATAATATTATCATTGAGTCTATTTTGGTTATGATAATATATCCACTTTTTGTATTTAGCTGGAACAAGTCTTTAAAAATAACATTTTTACAAGATATGTTTTCAAAAGTTAAAGAACAAAAAATAAAATACCAAAATATGTTTGATAAATATGGAAGATATGGGTTATTTATCTTTGTTTGGTTTCCTTTTTGGATGACAGGACCTGTAGTTGGTGCAATTATTGGTTTTCTTATAGGTATAAAACATTATCAAACTATCTCTATAGTTATTATAGGAACATCTCTTGCTACATTAGTTTGGACATACTTTTTAAAAGAGATTATATTAATATTAAATCAAATAAGCTCAAATGGTGCACTTATAATACTTGTAATGTTTATTCTTTTTACAATCATTATGAAAGTGCTTAAATCTAAAAAAAATGATGAAAAATAATAAAATTTATAGTTTAAGTATAACTATTTACTATATTTTCTAAACAAAAAATATACAGCTAAAACTATAGCCCCTACAACAAAAGGAACATAAGCCTTAATCTCATCAATATATGTATATACTAGCTCACCTAATGAATATGAAGCACCACCAATTATTAGTGCCCAAACTATCGTTGCCAGTGCATTAAATAAGATAAACTTTTTATAATCATATTTTGTAAGTCCCATAGCAAGAGGGATAAGTGTTTTTATCCCATAAATATACTTTTGAAAAAATATAACCCATGTACCATATTTACGCATAAGAAGATGAGACATTGCTATCTTTCTTTTATGTTTTTCCATCATTTTTTTTGCTTGATGTTTATTATTTCTAGCAACTATAAATAAAAACTGATCTCCAATAAAATTTGCCGTTCCAGCTACAACCATAGCAATAACAATATTTAACTCCCCACTATAAGATAAAATACCTGCAACAACAAGTGCCACAAAGCCTCCACCAAAAGAGTATAAAAAAAGTATAATATATCCCCAATCTCGTATAAGTTCTTCCATAATTATAATACATCCTAAAATTTTAATGGATTCTAACTAAATTAGTTTTAATTTGTTATTTAATTAGCGATTAGATATAATCACAAAAAATATAATCAAGGAATAAAATTATGATTTTTACAAAAGAAGAATTTAAAACAAAAGTTGAAGAGATACAATCACAATCTTGGTACAAAAATCCAATCGGTTTTGGAGTTGCAAGAGTAGATAGAGGGCAATTAAATAAAAATAAAATATTACAAGCAACATATCCTGTAGTAAACTGGAATGAAAACTTCGGTAGTGCAGCTATATTTATGGATGCTTTTAAAACCTCTGGAGTTGAAATAGATACAACAAAAAATGAACTTGTTTTAGATATTACTGATGATTTTATTGTAAATTGTATAGAATCTTTTAGACCTTATTTACCTGAAGCAAAAGGTGAGGAACATAAAAATGTACAACTTATCTCTACTCTTTCTGTACTACCAAAAGAGTTAGGCTTAACACCTGATGATTTTAAAGTAGTATTTATTTTTGAAGATACAAATCCTGAAAGTGTAGAGTCTGCTTACTTAAAACTGTATGCTCTTTCATCTGGAAAAGCTCCTTTAAGAAAAACAAACCTAAATGGTGCATTTGGACTACTTCACAATGTAGCTTGGTCAGATGGAAAACCTATCGAACTTGATTGGTTAAGAGCAAATGAACTTACATTAAAACTTACAGGAAAATATCCTGCGATTGATATGGTAGACAAATTCCCAAGATTTTTAAGTCATATTATTCCTGCTGATAATACTCGAATACTTGATACATCAAAAGTAAGGTTTGGTGCACAGCTTGCAGCTGGAACTACAGTTATGCCAGGTGCTTCATATATTAACTTTAACGCTGGAACATTAGGTCCTGTTATGGTTGAGGGTAGAATCTCATCAAGTGCAATTGTTGGAAGTGGTAGTGATGTTGGTGGTGGAGCTTCAATTTTAGGAGTATTATCGGGAACTGATGGAAATCCTATTTCTATAGGAGAAAACACACTTCTTGGTGCAAACTCAACTACTGGTATTCCTGTAGGTGATGGTTGTATAGTTGATGGTGGATTATCTGTATTTGCAGGAACAAAAATAGCTATTACTGATGAACAAATAGCAAAAATTAAAGAGGCTAATCCAGAAGCAAAATTATCAAACTTAATGAAAGCTGCTGATTTAGCTGGACTAAATGGTCTTCACTTTAGACAAAATTCTCAAACAGGTCAATATATAGTTATGAGAAGTACAAGAGAAGTTAAACTAAATGACGAGTTACACTAAAACTCTTCTTCTTTATCAACCACAAAATGGGTATTGCTACAACAGCGATACCCATTTTTTATATAACTTTATACAAATAAACCTAGCACATTATAAAAATATACAAGGGGAACTTCTTGATATTGGAAGTGGTAGTGGCATATTAGGTTTACTAGTAGCAAGAAACTATCCGAAACTTCTATTAAATCAATGTGAGATACAAAATAGTTTTCAGTTTTTATCACAAAAAAATAGTGAAATAAATGCGGTAAATAATACTCTTTTTAAAGAAAGTTTTATTGAGTGTAATTTTGACAAAGAGTTTGATTATATTGTTTCAAACCCACCTTTTTACCATAGTGATGTGATAAAAAGTGAAAATGAAAGTTTAAAAATCGCTAGATATTGTGATAGTTTACCTCTAGAAACACTTATTTCTAAAGGAACAAAACTACTTAAACCACAAGGGAAGTTTTTCTTTTGTTATGATGCAAAACAGTTAGATAACATAATGATTCTATCAAAACAAAATAAACTCAATATAGAATCACTTCAATTTTTACATCCAAATTCAAAAAAAGAAGGCAGTTTAGTTATGATAATGGGAAGAAAAAATTCAAAATCAAAACTCAAAATTCTTCCACCACTTATCATGTTTAAAGCAAATGGAGAGTTTCAAGAAGAGATAAATGAAATATATAAAAAATGCAATACTCATAGTATCAAATGTGAGATATAAGTAATATTTTAGTATAATAAAACCTAAAATTAATAAAAAGAACCGAAGTGATAGAGCATAAAGAATACCCTTATAAATTCGATGAAAATAAGTGTAGTAGTTGCGAAGGTAATTGCTGTATAGGTGAATCTGGATATATTTGGATAACAAAAGAAGAGTGTGAAAAGCTAGCAAAGTATCTAGGTATTACACTTGAAGAACTTGGACTAAACTATCTGTTAAAAGTAGGATATAAATATTCTATAAAAGAGAAACAACTTTCACAAAATAATTATGCTTGTATCTTCTTTGATTTAGAGAAAAAACAGTGTAGTGTATATGAAGCAAGACCAAGTCAATGTAAAACATTCCCTTTTTGGGAATATTTTAAAAAGAATATAAATGAGGTAAAAGAAGAATGTCCAGCTATAGTAGATTAATCGTATTACTGTTTATATTATTACTAAGCTCAATTGGCTGTGCAAATCAAAATAATACTGTAAAAAGTAGTCCTGAAGAAGATTTGTATATAATGTTAGCTCTTGATAGTGAAAAAAATTCTGATTACAAAAATAGTTTTAAATTTTATAATAAACTTTATGAAACTACAAATAAAGAAAGTTATCTAAAAAAATCAATCGAATATAGTTTTAGAAGCAAACAATTTGAACAAATGTATACACTTTCAAAAATAGCAATAAAACAATTTCCAAAAAACAAAGAATTTTATTGGCACCAAATTATTGTTTCGTTACACTCTCTAGGAAAAACAAAAGAAGCAATTACAGAAGCTAAAAAACTTATAAAAGAGTTTCAAACCTCACAAAGTTATGAACTAATTGCAAATATTTACTATTCTTCTAAAGAATATGCAAACTCTCTTAAGTACTATGAAAGTGCTTATGCACTTAATCAAAATCAAAAAACTCTTATACAGCTAACAAATATTCTTTATAGCTATCTTGACAAAAAAGATGTGGCATTAGCATATCTTGAGACTTATTTACAAACTAAGGGTTGCTCTGCTCAAGTGTGTAATAAACTTATGTTAATTTATCAAGAGCAAGGGAATGTTGATGGTATGATCTCTATTTTAAATAGAATGTATACAAAATATAAAAACAACCCCGAACTTAAAAAAACAACCCTGTTTATCCAAAATCTCATTATCTCACTTTTAGAAAAAAAAGATATAAAAAAAGCTATAAAATTTTTAGAAGATACAGGAATTGATCAAACAAAACTTATTAATCTTTACTATAGAGATAGACAACTAACAAAAGCATTAAAACTTACAAAAAAACTCTATAAAAAAACGAGAAAACCTGATCTTTTAGGGAAAATTGCTATGTATAGATTTGAACTAGCCACTGACAAAAGAAAGGTTATGCCAAATGTAATTGCGAATTTTGAGTTAGCTTTAAGTAGTGGGATAAATAATGCTAGTTATCAAAACTATTATGGATATTTACTTATTGATTTTGATATTGATATAAAAAAAGGGATTAGTTTAGTAAAAGAAGCATTAAAAACTGCACCTAATAATATTGCATATCTTGACTCGTTAGCTTGGGGATACTATAAAAATAAACAATGTGAAGAAGCATATAGAATAATGTCAAAAGTCGTTGTAGCAGCTGGAGTTTCAGATAAAGAGATAAAATATCACTGGGAAAAAATTAAACAATGTGTAAAGGAAAAATAAAAATATGATTTTAGATGATATCATCAAAAAAACAAAAGAAGATTTAAAAATAAGAAAAGAAAAGTATAGTATGGATTGGTTAGGGCGAAGTTTAGCTTATAATCCATACTCTCCAAGAGATGTAAAACCATATTTAACTGCAACAAAAGAAGAACCAATAAGAATTATCGCTGAAGTCAAAAAAGCAAGTCCAAGCAAAGGGATTATAAAAGAAGATTTTGATCCATTAGCAATAGCTCAAGAGTATAGTAAAAATGGAGCAAATGCAATCTCTGTTTTAACAGAACCACATTTTTTTCAAGGTGATTTAGAATATTTAACAGGTATTAGAAGATATGTTGATACTCCACTTTTAAGAAAAGATTTTATTGTAGATAAATACCAAATTGTTGAAGCTCTAGCTTATGGTGCAGACTTCATACTTCTTATTGCTAAAGCATTAACCAAAAAAGAACTTCAAGAGCTTTATGATTATGCTTTGCATCTTGGTCTTGAAGTGCTAGTAGAGATTCATGACAAAGAAGATTTGAAGAAAGCTATGGCTTGTGGTGCACATATTATTGGAATAAACCACAGAAATCTTGAAACTTTTGAGATGGATATGAATCTTTGCCATGAACTAATACCAATGATACCAAATGGAAAAATTATAGTTGCAGAAAGTGGTGTTAGTAATCAAGAGATTATAAAAGAGTTAAGTGAAGCTGGTGCTGATGCATTTTTAATAGGTGAACATTTTATGAGACAAAATGATATAGGTGCAGAAGTTCAAAAACTCAAAAATAGTCCAACAAATCTTTTTAAATAAATTGTAGATGGAAGAATTCAAAACACAGATCAAAAAAAAATTTTCTAATGAGATAGATAAATTTGATTTTTCTTTAGATATTGATACTCTTGAGATACGATATAACACAATAGTTGAAGAGATATTTGAAAAGATAAGAATTAAAAAAGAAAACTACGCTATCCCTATTTCTAACACTACAAATAACAATATTTGCAGTGGTGAATTTGGAATTGATTCAGGAAAATCTAGTGAATCACTCATAAATGATAATACGAAACCAAGCAGAGTAAAAACCCAAATAAATGAATCTCAAAGTATACCAAATAATTTTTCTTTGAATTATGAAATGAAACAATTTGCTAAGTCAAAATTTATACAAAATGTTGAAGAAACTTTTGAGAATTTTAAACTCTATTACCAAAGCAAAGGTACTATAAATAGTGACTGGGAAGCAGTTTGGAAACGATGGGTACTCAACCAAAATAAATATAAAAATCATCTTATTAAAACTACTATTGATGAGAAGCTTGAATTAAAAAATAACTTTTTAGAAATAGCAAAAAATTATCTTGCAAAAAAAGATAGAGAGTTAGAATTTACAAAATTCAAAAACCATTATATTGCTAATGGTGATTTAAAAATTTCATGGGAAAAAGTATGGGAAAATTGGTGTATCAATCACAAACAATTTAAACCTCGAGAGCAATCACAAAAATCAAAAGAAAAACAAGAATACAAATGGGATTTTAGAAAAGCTAAAGATGTAAGTGATAGAATTAAAGATTGGTTAGAGTTTGAAAAAGGGATAAATTGGCTTGATGATTTTTATTGGAAGGGTAAAACTATTCCTGGTATTGGTTGGCAAAAAGTTATGCATCCAGATTTTAACAAAGAGGAGATACTTCTTTTTAAAATAGATAGTGTAGATGGAAATTATATGATACAATATCAAAGTGAAGAGATAATAGATGCAGAGGTATTAGAAAATGACTAGAAAACAACAAGAGTTTTATAGAATACTTATAAACCAAATGATGGATTTCAATGAAGACTTCCACAAAGAGTTCACAATAGCTAGAATAGAACAAATATCAGATGATAATCTCAAGTATCTTTTAGAAGATATCAATACAGACAAAGACAATATAGTAAAGAAAAAAGGCTATATAACCTACGCGAAGTTCATCTACTATGCAGATAAGATGATAGATAAGAAGATAGAACTCACTATGAAACCACAAACTTCAAAAGTTGAGGAACTTTACAATAAAAGAGAACTCTTACTGCATACAATACAGACTCAAACAAAATCTCTCCAAGAAAAAAATGAACTAATAGAAAATATTAAAAATAAAGTTGTAATGTTTAAAGAAAATGATAAAAATATCCTAGATGAAATTGATTATTTCATTATTGAACAATTTGGTTTTTATAACTTCTTTGATGAAAATAAAAATTATATGGTCAAAGAAGAGATAGAAAAATATCTTAAATCATATATGACAAATCAGATGCTACTAAAACAGAATAATCAAAAAAAACTTATCAATAATTAAAGATATCTCTGCTATAATTCCAATTCAAAAGTGCCGCTGTGGTGGAATGGTAGACACGCTAGATTCAAAATCTGGTAAGCTATGCTTGTACCGGTTCAAGTCCGGTCAGCGGTACCACTTTTCTAAATATAATTTTATTTCTTCATAAACTGTAGATTGTTTGGCAATATTTTCGTAATCTTTTTTCTTTTTGGTTTAGTATCATACCAATTTTTATAAAGCATCAAAACTTTTTCTTTAGGAATATCAATTGATGCATTGTTTGTAAAAGCAATTGTCTCTAAAAATCGTCTTTTTGTTACAACATTACTTTGTGCTTTAATATATGTAGATTCTATATTCTCTTGATTTCGAAGAATAATTTGTATAAAAGTTTCACATTTGCCAATTTTATTATAAGTAGTACTAGACAAATTATTAAAATTTTTATATTCTTGTTCTAACCTCGACAAATAGATAAATTTTAATTTAGATATCTCTCTTTTTGTTGCTTCTTTTTTATATAATTCTTTATAGTATAGTTTTGCAAACTTCAAAGCTAACTCTTCAGCTTTTTTATAGGCAGTTGCTATTTCTGTATCTTTTGACTTTGATAATATAAAAAAATTAGCAGCACAAAATCCAAAACCATCAAGATTTTCTTTATAAAATTTTGAATCCGCTTCTATTACTGAAACAATTAAAAAACATAAGAAAAACAATTTTTTAATCAATATTATCTCCAATTCTTTATGAGATCAACAAAAATATTACATAATCTTTCAACCTCTATAATACTCGTTCTCTCATCAACTGCATGAATAGTATCGTTTATAACACCAAACTCAACAGTAGGTATCTTAAACTGCCCAAAAAAGCGTGCATCACTAGTCCCACCAGCTGTACTTAACTTTGTATCAATATTAGAAATATTTTTTATACTATTTTGTATATTTTTTACAACTTGAGTGTTTGCATCTGTTACAAAAGGATAAGAGCCTTGAGTAAGGCGTAAAGTATAATCTAAGTGTTTAAAATTCTCTTCTATATAGTTTCTAATTGTCTCTTGGGTTGTTTTTGTAGAATTTCGTACATTAAACATCATATTAAGTTTATTTGGAGTTACATTAGTTACCTCCATACCAGCTCTTATATCTGTGATAATCAGTTGACTAGGAGAAAAGAACTCATCTCCATTATCAAGATTATACCCAGCTATTTTTAACAAAATAGGTGCTATTTGATGAATAGGATTTATTGTTTTTTCTGGATATGCAGCATGTCCTTGTTTCCCTTTGACTTCTAAATAACCATTGATACTACCCCGACGCCCTACTTTAATAGCATCTCCAAATATCTCTTCACAAGTTGGTTCTGCAACTATAGCAGAAGTAGGTAAAAAGTTTATCTCTTGTAGATGTTCCAAAACTTTTACTGTACCATTTATAGCATCACCCTCTTCATCACTCGTTAAAAGTATAGATAAAGTTCCATCAAACTTTTTTGTATTTTTACATGCATATAAAAAACTAGCCACTCCACTTTTCATATCTTGAGTACCTCGTGCTGTAATAATACCATCAACAACATCAGCTTGAAAAGGATCAACACTCCACCCCTCACCTGCAGGAACCACATCAATATGTCCTGCAAAACAAAGATGTTCAGAACTTTGTGAGAATTTTTTATAATAAAATCTATTTGTAACATCTTCTATATCTAACTTTATACAACTCCATTCATTTCCCAAGTACTCATCTATGAAATCATAAATACCTGCATCATTTGGTGTAATTGATTTATACTGTAACAGTTTTTGAAATAATGGTATGATTTCCATAGTGTTCCTATTTTATTTTTTGCTAATTTTAGCTAAACTAAACTTTTAAAATAAAAAATAAGGAAAATATATGCATATTGATATTACACCAGAGGTAATTGTAACTCAACTGAATTTAGGTCATGGAGATACTACTTTAGACCAAACAAAAACAGCTATAAAAAATACAAAAAATTTTGATAAATTTTCAAAACATATTATAAGTTTAAATGATAAATTAAAACACATGAACGGATATATTGCACTTTCAAATAGTGCTCCGTACTTCAAAATAAAATGTGATAATATGGAAAATAATGCAATAATAAAAGAGTTTACAGAAGTTCTTCATAACTGGAGTGATAAATATGAAGTAAATATCAAAAAAGTTGATGATAAAGATGTGTACTACATAATAGGGAGAGAATAAACTCTTCTTATTATTTCAGTTTAACAGTATTCTTTTTTAAACTCAACATATCGAGCCGCATGCTCAATTAATCCTTTTACCTCTTCATCAGATAATGTTTTTATAACTTTAGCAGGACTTCCCATAATTAAACTATGAGGAGGAAATATTCTATTTGAAGTTACTAAAGAATGTGCCCCCACAATACTACCTTCTCCGATAACTGCTCCATCTAAAATTGTAGCACTCATACCAATAAGACAACCATCTTCTATAGTACATCCATGAAGCATAACTTTATGTCCAATAGTTACATCATTACCTATAATTGTAGGATGACCATCTTTCATATCTTCTTGTTTGTAATGTGTTACATGAACCATTGACAAGTCTTGAATCGAAGTTCTTTTTCCGATTCTTATTTTATGAACATCCCCTCGAATAACAGTTCCAAACCATACAGAACTATCAGCACCTATTTTTACATTTCCAATCACATCTGCACTTGGTGCTATCCAAGCAGATTTTTTAATTTTTGGAAACCATTTTTTAAATTTTAGTAGCATCTCTCAACCTTAATATTTATTATAATACTTATAGTCATTTTTAACTATTACAACACTGTATTTTTTATAAATCAAAATACTTTTCCAAGTATTGTGTCAATAGTTTTAGTTGTACTTTTACCATTTACAAATTGTACAAGTTTTACCTCATTGGCAATATCACTTCCAACTACTGCTTTCCCTTCATAGTCTCCACCTTTGACTAAAATATCTGGTTCAACAATTTGTATAAGCTTTAAAGGAGTGTCCTCATCAAAAACTACTACATAATCAACACTTTCTAAAGCAGCAAGTATATATGCTCTATCATCTTGAGTATTTATAGGTCTATTTTCTCCCTTTAAAGCTTTAACACTGTTATCTGAATTTAAACCTAAAATCAATACATCACCAAATGATTTTGCCTTATCAAGATACTGAACATGCCCCTTATGTAAAATATCAAAACAACCATTTGTAAATACTATTTTTTTGTTTTGTGCTCTTAATCTTTCTACAATATTTGAAATCTCTTCAAAAGTCTTAATATGTGACTCTATACTGCTTTTATGAAGAGTACTTTTATACTCTTCAATCTCTTCTACTGTGGCTGTTGCACTTCCTATTTTACCAACGACTACTCCAGCAGCAAGATTTGCGAATTCTATAGCATCAATTATATTATCATTTTGAGCAAGACAATATCCTAAACTTGCTAATACTGTATCTCCTGCCCCTGTTACATCATAAACCTCTCTTGCTATAGTTGGTTTTTTTATCACATTATTATTTTCATCAAGTATTGCAATACCGTCTTCACTTAAAGTTATCATTGGAACTTGTAAACAAGCCGTATTGTGAAGTTTTTTTAATGCTTCTTTTAAACTTTCTTCATCAGTTATATCTATTTTTGTAGCTAATTTTGCTTCATTTTTATTAGGTGTTAATAAGTAACTACCAATGTATTTAGTATAATCATCACCTTTTGGGTCAACTAATACTTTTACGTCATTTCCTGAGGCACAAAAGTTTATTTTTGCCATTAAAGAATCTGTTATGACACCTTTCCCATAATCAGATACTAAAATAACATCAAATTGTCCTATAATATTCAATAATCCTATTGTTATAAGAGCTTCACTCTCTTCTGAAATATCTTCTTTTGATTCATGGTCATATCGTACTACTTGTTGGTGAGAGGCTAAAATTCTACTTTTTTTAGTAGTTTTTCTATTTTCATCACAGATTAAATAATGTCGCACATCTATATCTTCAAGCATTTGAGTAATCTCTTCAGCATTTTTATCTTCACCAACTACTGAAATCACCATAACATCTGCGCCAAGAGCTACAAGATTATTTACTACATTTCCAGCACCGCCAAGTACTGTTGTCTCTTTTTGTACCTCTACAACTTGTACGGGAGCTTCTGGAGATATTCTATTTACATTACCCCACAAATAGTGATCAATCATTAAATCACCTATTACTAATATATTTGGGTTTTTTATTTTTTCCATTATTTCACTTCTTCTTTAAATAATCTTTTTATTTCAGGAATATATGCTTTTATACCCTCTTCCATTTCATACTGTGGTGCATATCCTAAGTTTTCTTTAGTCGTTTCAATATTTGCTTGTGTAAAAAACTGATATGAACCAATAAATGGATTTGGAATATATTCTTTTCCATTGTCTATGTCTAACTCTTTTTGTAAAATATTTACAATATCTTCAAAACTTCGAGCTTTTCCTGTTCCAACATTATAAACTCCAGATTTCTTAGGAGTACATGCTTTTATGTTTGCTTGTATAATGTCCTCTATATAGATAAAATCTCTCAGTATTTTATCACTTCCCTCAAATAGTTTTGGAGCAAGTCCTTTAAGTATTTGATGAGCAAATTGAACCACCATTGATGAAGTTTTGTTTTTAAAAAACTCTCTGGGACCATATACATTAAAATATTTTAAACCAACTACAGAGATATCTAAATCTTTTTTTAAATACTCAGAAGTTACATTATCCATCATAACTTTGCTAAATCCATATGCGTTATTAGGTTGTTCATATCCAACTTCAAATCTATCGCTATCTCCATAAGTCGCCGCACTAGAAGCATAAACCATATTTGCACCATGATTAATAGCTATTTTCAATAAATCCTCGTAAGCATTTACATTTGTTTTCATCATTAAATCTTGCTCTTGTACTGTTGTATCTGAAATAGCTGCTTGATGAAATATAAAATCAAATTTATAATTGTGTTCTAACTCTTTTAGTGCTTTTTTATCTGTAATATCACCACTTATTACAATACCTTTAAATCCAAGAAGATTTTTAAAATGACCAAAGCTTTTAAGATTTCCATTTGAAAAGGTTTCACCACTTCTAAACATATCAAATGCTACAATTGTAGCTTCTGGATAATTTTCTTGAAAATAAAATGCTAAGCTACTACCTATAAATCCAGCTGCTCCCGTTATTAAAATTGTTTTATTATTAAAATCATATTCGCTATATTTCATATTTTATCCTTTACATTGAAGCTAGATTATGTAATCTTTTATATTCATCACACTTTTCTAATAATTCTATCTCATTACCTTTGCATACAATATTTCCATCTTTAAATACAATTATTTTATCTGCATTTTTTATAGTACTTAGTCTATGTGCAATAACAAATGTGATACGATTAGCACTTACTTCATCTAAAACTTTTGTAATAATAGACTCTGATTCATTATCTAAAGCACTTGTAGCTTCATCAAAAATAAGAATTTGTGGGTTTTTATATAAAGCCCTTGCTATTGCTATTCGCTGTCTCTGACCACCACTTAAGTTTGAACCTGCTTCATCAAGAATTGTATCTATCCCATCTTCTAATTTTTCTACAAAATCTAACGCATGAGCTTGTTTGAGGACTGATTTTATCCTTTTTATATCTATATTATGACCAAAGGCAATATTATTAGCAATTGTATCATTAAAGATATAAACTCTTTGAGTAACGATAGCTATATTATCTCGTAAACTTTTAAATGTAAACTCTTTTATATTTTTATTATCAAATTTAATCTCCCCTTGATATGGGTCATAAAATCGAAGAATTAAATTTACAAGTGAACTTTTTCCACCACCACTATCACCAACTAATGCGATTTTTTCACCTTTTTTCGCTACTAGATTTATATCTTGCAATGCAATTGTATTTTCATCATATTTTAATCCAATATTTTTAAAACTTACTGTTTCTAAAGTGTAATCTAAATTTGATTCACCCTCTTTTATATCTGCAGTTTGATTAAATATATCATTAATTCTTTCATTTGCTGCGATTGCATTTTGGAACTGATTATATATACTGGAAATTCTTTTTATAGGTGTATAAAGCATAAAAAGAGCAGTCATAAAAGAGAAGAATGCACCAACACTTAAATTCCCATCTATAACCTCTTTACCACCTATTACAATAACAGTTGCAGCAGCAATAGCACCTATAATTTCCATTAATGGAGATATTAAAGCATTTGTTCGAACACCTTTCATACCTATTTTAAACATGTTTTCATTTTGTACTGAGAACTCTTTTACTTGTATCTTTTGAGAATTATTTGCTATAACTAACTCTATATTATTAAATATTTCACCCAATATTGTCATAAGTATAGAGGCTTTCTCTTGAGATTGGTGTGCTATTTTTTTCATCCTTTTTGCTAGTAAAGAAAGAGGATAAAGAATCAAAGGCAACACAACTAAACCATAAAAAGCCAACATAGGACTTTGATATATCACTACAAAAAGTAAAGCTATAATTGTAAAAAACTCCAAAATAAGTGCAGAGATACTATTTGTGACTGCAAACTGTATCATATTTATATCATTATTTACCCTACTTAATAGTTCTCCCCCATGTTTACTATTAAAAAACTTTAAATCTTGAGTCAGGATATGAGATAAAAATTTATCTCTTATTATACGAATTATATCCATCCCTATATAAGATATATAATATGTCTGTATAAACTTACCAATCCCTTTTAAAGCATACAAAAATATAACTGCCAAAGGGAGTAGTTGTAACATCTGCTCATCTTTATTGATAAATATCTCATCAAGTACAGGTTTAATTACATATGCTGAACCACTAGTCCCTACTGAGACCATAATCATCCCAATAACGGCAAAAAAGAACATCATCTTATAGTTTTTGTAGTATGGTATATATTGTTTAAAAAATTGTTTCAATTTTTATATTCCTTTTTGTTAATTAAATTAACTATTTTATCTGTTATTGCATCTGAAGCTTTATATGACCAATGTGTATCATCTACATGGAATACATCTTTTACTCCAGCTTCCAATTTTTTAGATAAGACCTCTTTTGCATTTACAAAAATATACTCTTTTTTCATCGTTTCAAAAAGTTCAAAAAACTTATCATGAGGATATTTATTATTTACTATATAACTTGAGTAGAGATCAAATTTATTAACTGCTGGCATAAAAATTAGCTTTATACCTTTTTTTTCTAAATATTGTGCTAGTTCATTAAGATTTTTATTTATAATCTCAAAATTCTTTATATTACTTTGATTTATTCTTGCCAAATCATTCTTATAAAATATAAGATCTCTATCACCTAGAGAAAATAAATTTTTACTAATTTTTGTCTTATATACCTGAGAGAGGTATCCGTTATCTGAGAAATTATAAAGAATATTATAAAGTACAAACTTTACATTTCCATTATTTATAAATGGTGTTATCGGTACATAATTTACATTTTTTGTCTCTACTCTTTTGCTACTTAGAACATTGTGAGTATTAAACTTATAAAACTTATTTATATTCTCAATTTTATCATTTATTTCTTTATTAACTTGTGTTACAAATCTTTGCGTCACTTTTCTCTGCACCGACTCTAAAAGGATATATTTCACCCCTTTTTGCTCTAAAAAGCCATTATTTCCAAGAAGGTATACAGTTTCTATATAACTTCTTGTCTTCTCTTGATAATTTGAAAGATTTAAAATATTCATTCCAGTTTTAGTTGCTAAATAATCTTGAAAGTATGGATTTAGTCCACCTCCTCCACCATTTGAAAAGGAATCTCCAATAGTTATCATATCTACTTGACTTCCACTATATTCACTTGCTTCAAGATGTTTTATAGGTAATGTTTCTTTTTTTTCTTTTGGATTTGCTAATTCAGAAATATAACCCATTCTAACCAAATCTCCAGAACCTTTTCCCCAAGTAATTTTTCAGTATACAAATTCCAAACTATAAAATTATATAAAACAAACACTACTAATACTGATATAAAAATATATACAAATTTTTTAATACTCATTAAAACCCTTAAAAATTAAAATATAAAAATTCTGAAACTCTGGACATATTAAAAAGCGTGCCAATTACAATAGCTAATAATAAAAATAAAAGTTTATAATTAAACTTTATTTTTTGAGATAATTGAACAACATTATCATAATATAGCACTACAAAAATACCAACAAGTATAAATGATATAGAAGTACTCCCAAACATTAATTTGCCAAAATTCTCAGCATGTGCTTCAACAAAAGGTCTTAATAATTCAAATTTATATACAGATCTATCACTAAACACAACCCCACTAAATCCAAACATACCCTTAAGTACCTTAATTGCATCTTCCCACTCTTTGGCTCTAAAAAATACCCATGCTATATTTACAAAGTTAAAGGTTATAAACCATGCTAATATTGAATTCATAGTAAAGCCTAAAGCTTTCCATGCTCTATGTATTACAAGTGCCATTCCATGTAAAAATCCCCAAAATACAAATGTCCACCCTGCTCCATGCCATAGTCCACCTATTACAAATGTTGCTAATAGATTATTATAAGTTCTAAAGTTTCCTTTTCTATTTCCACCAAGTGGTATATAGATATAATCTCGTAAAAAACGTGATAGTGTTATATGCCATCTTCTCCAGAAATCTTGTATATCTAATGCTTTATATGGGCTATTAAAGTTTATAGGAAGTTTTATATTAAATAATAGTGCTGCTCCTATTGCCATATCTGTATATCCTGAGAAGTCAAAATATAATTGGAAAGTATAAGATAGACTTGTTATCCATGCTTCAAAAAGTGTAAGTGTTTGAGATATATCAAACCCTTTTGTTGCCCATATTGCAAAGGTATCTGCTATTACTACTTTCTTAAACAATCCTAGAGAAAATATAAATAGACCTAATGCTATATTTCTATAGTTCTTTACTTTATTCCATCTACTAGCAAACTGTGGCATCATCTCTTTATGATGTACAATAGGACCTGCTATTAGTTGTGGGAAAAAAGTTACAAATAGTGCATAGTTTAAGAAGTCATACTCTTGTGTCTCTTTTCTATAGCTATCTACAAGATATGCTATTTGTTGAAAAGTAAAGAATGATATTGCAAGAGGCAATGCCAAATTTAATGTAGGAATATTTCCATCTGTTATAAAATTTACATTAGTTATAAAAAAGTCTGCATATTTAAAGTATGCTAATAATGCTACATTTGCTATTATACCAATTATAAGTATTGTTTTTTTATTTATTTCTTTTTTACTTTTATTTGTTTGTTTATTACCATTAAGTATATTTCCTATTATATAGTTAAAAAGCATACTACTTAGTATTAAAGGTAGGTATACTATATTCCACCAACTATAAAAAAATAAACTTGCAAATACTAAAAAACCTTTACTTGCTTCTGTATATCTTTTACTATTTAGGTAAAAATATATAAAAAATGTTAGGGGTAAAAATGCGAATATGAATTCGTATGAGTTAAAGAGCATCTATAGTCCTTTGTCGTATTGTTTTATTTGTTGTTTTATATTTTCTTTAGTTAGAATAATACCAAAATTATCATTTGTATCTGTTGTATTATTATTTATTTTTTCTATAATTTTTTTCCCTACATAAGGGTAAAAATGAAATGCATCAAAAAAAGTATAATAACTTTTAGAAATACTATTTTCATACATAAAGTGATAAACTGTTCCAAAAGTATCTACTAAATCTTCTAACCATAAAAAATACGACTTTTTATCTTCCATTATACTGTTAAATATAACTTGATGCACAGGCATTGTAAAAACAAGGAACTCACTTTTGTCATATTTCTCTTTTAATTCTTTTAAGAGTTTTAAATTATTATTTTGACTAATTCTTATACATGAATTTTGTAAAACTACTATAGATCTTTCATTTGAAACTTGATTTACCTTTTGACTTCCTTTCAATAAGTTTTTATCATAAAATCTTTGCTTCCTATCATAAATATTATTCTCAAGTTTATAAGTAGTTATTATGTTTTTAAGAGATATTTTAAATAAGTCTAATGACAACAAACTTCTATAAGGATAAAAAAAGTCATTATTATTTTTAAGACCTACTGCTAAATCTTCACTTTTATTTTCCCCAAAAGCAAATGGATCCACACCTATAAGTATAGTTCTAGGTTGTTTTTTAGTAATTTGAATAAAATTCTGAATTACACTATCATATTCTTCCACAGACATTGCATTTACTGAATAATTAAAGACTCTTCCTGTTTTTTCTTTATTTATATTTTGAGTATTAATATATGTTGCTCTACTGTTTCCAAGCAATATTGAATCAAAATCACTATCAATATAATATAAAAAGTTAGTTTTTTGAATTCGCTCATTAAAGTCTTTCTGCTTAATATTAATATCTTTAGTAGATTTAAATGTAAATAAAGGATCAACAACATAGTTAACTAAAACTATACTAACAGAGATAAGTGAAAAATACCTAATAAACTTTTTTATAAATAATTTATACTTCAATTAAACTTCACTCAATTACAAAAAAGGAAATACTTTATACATCTTCATTCCACATGAAAATTTCAACATAGCAGCTAATTTATTATCCTTTATTTGGAATATCTGATTTTTATTTTTTAAATAAATCATAAATAATTTAAAATTAAAAAAATAACTTTTATAATTTTTAAGTTCACTATATATATCTCTTATAATTTTTGTATTTTTATTATTAATTTTTTCTTTATCAAAAAAAGACAGAAAGTCTTCAAACTGTTCCACTTTGATATCAAAAGCTTTTTCTCTTTTTTCAATTCTCATTTTGATAGTTTTTTTCTTTTTTTTCTCCCTAAGAACATCTGTAACATTTCCACCATGTTGTCTATAATGTATTAATGGGTCTTTAATCACAGCAATAGTAGCTTCATAAGAAGCTACAAAGCCTATCCATCTATCAAAAAAGATTGTTTCTGGAATAGGATATATTTTATTTATAAGGCTTGTTTTAAATAATAGTGTATTACCAGATATACAATTATCAAATATTAATGATAATTGAGTATCTCCACTAATTGGTGTAACATGAAGTTGTGTAAAAAGATTTTTGCCTAAATCATTTCCATTTGCATCCATTAGTTGTGCATTGCAGTATACTAAAGAGGAGTTTGTTCGTGTTAATAAGATATACTGTTTTTCTATCTTTTCAATCTCCCAAATATCATCCTGGTCACATAAAGTAACCAATTCTCCAGTTGGATATTGAAGTGATTTTTCAAAGTTTTTATTAAATCCAAGATTATGTTCATTTTGATACACTTTAATTCTATTATCTTTGCTTTGAACTTCTTTTACAATCTCCAAAGTTTTATCAGTTGAACAATCATCATTAATAATTATCTCTAAATTTTCATATGATTGTTGTATCACACTTTGCAATTGTTCTTCTATATATTTTTCACCATTATATGTACATATCACTACAGAAATTAACATTATTTACCTTTAAATTATTTTTGACAAAATATATTTTGCTCTATCTTTGTATGTATATCCACTACTTTGCATTCTTTTCATTCCACTTTGAACAATATTTTTTACATATTTCTTGTCTGACAAAACTTTTGGAACAAATTCTAACAATTCATCTGTATTTTTATACACTAAAATTTCTTTATTTGGTTCAAAACACAATTCTATATCTTTCACATAATCATTTAAGATGCAACTGCCCGATGCTATTGCTTCGAAAGTTCTCATATTTACCATATTTACAACATTCTCTTTTTGTGCAACATTCAGTGTTCCTATAGTTAAATTATAAATATTCACTACTTCAGTTTGATTCAATTTTCTTTTTCTAATTTTCCATTTATTTGAATGAGATTGAAGTTTATCCCAGTTAATACCCTCAATTTGTAAGTGATAATCTGTTAAATAAGAAAAGATATCATCTCTATCTTTTGTATAAGAACCTATAAAATTTATAAAGTTTTCTCTATTCATGTCATGGTCAAAATGTAATTTAGGGTTATATCCAAATTGTAAAAGTTCATGATTTTTAAATCCACATTCATCTGCTTTAGATAACATTGCACTATCTGAAACATACAAAAAATCTATATATTCGTTAAACTTTTCTTGCTCTTTTCCAAAACTATCCCCAGCCCATGCAGTAACTACAATATTTTTTTCTTTACACAATATCACCAACTCTAAAGGGAGAAAAAAAATACCTACAAATACAACAACAGAAGGTTTAAAATTTTTTATTATGAATTCAAGCTGCATAATTTGAGGTTGTATATTAATGCCAACTTTATTTGCAACTTTAAAAATATTATATTTAAAATCTAATTTATTGATATAAAAACAATGAACCTCAATACCTAACTGTGAAAAACCTTCATATACATGAGTTGTCCAACCCAGATGATTGTCTTTCCCGATTACTAATACTTTATGTTTAATTATTCGCTCCTACTCCATTTATCATTTTTTTATAATCTCTAATAAATTTCTCTATATTTTTATTATCTAACACAATACCATTTTTTACTTTCTTTTTATTATACCCTTTAATAATTTTATTTGCTATAATTTTACCAGAAATATGATGAAAATGGTTAGCATCATAAAAGTTTGAATAGTTTTTAGAAAAAGCTGTTGGATACATAAAATGGTTAACTTTTTTAAATATTTTAACTAAATCTCTTAACCATTGAAAATAATAATTATCTAAACCATTTTTATGATTTCTTATAAGCTGTTCAATAGTAACTGGAGGGGTAAAAATAATAAAGTTAGTCCCCTTATATTTTTCCAATAGCTGTTTATAATACTCTAAGAGTTTTGTATCATACTCATAAGGTATAAAATCTTTTAATGTGGACTTCTTATCTTTTCTAACATCAATCTCTTTAACTAAATTACTATTATAATGTGCTTTTTTATTTCTAAAAGTTTCTCGAATATTTGATATGCTATATTGTAAAATATCCAAATTATAAAGCATTTTTAATTTATATAAATAATCCTTTGAGTTAGATAAATAATCTTTCTTATAGCTATTCACCAGTCTATTTTTATTACTTCCAAAAAAATCCAATCCCAAAATAATACTCTTTGGTTGCTTACCCACAATTTTATCGAAATTATCTAAAAATATTTCATATTCATAGGGACTCATTGCATTTACTGCATAATTATATGTTTTTCCAAAATTATTTCTGAATTGATTTGAGTTAAGATATGTTGTTCTACTGCTACCTAAAATAACACTATCATAATCTTGATTTCTAAAATACAAATAATTTGTTTTTTGTTGTCGTTCATCAAAATCTAATTGTTTGACATTGAAATAATTTTTATGTTGGAATATCCACATCGGATCAACAACATAATTAATTGTAGCAACAATACTCATTAAAAATGCGAATAATGTAAATAGTAAAATTACAGCTTTTTTAGATGATACTTTTTTATTAAAAATTAAAGTATAAAAATTCACTTACTTTTCCCAAACTCAAAATTGACCATGATAACAATATAGCCAAAAATAATACTTTTTTATTATCTAATTTATTGAGGTTAATAAACTCCATACTATTTTTAGAAAATAAAATAATAATAAATATAATTAAAAACTTCCACAATTCATTCTTATTTATTAGAGACAAAAAATTTAAAGATACAACCCCACTAAATCCAAACATACCCTTAAGTACCTTAATTGCATCTTCCCACTCTTTGGCTCTAAAAAATACCCATGCTATATTTACAAAGTTAAAGGTTATAAACCATGCTAATATTGAATTCATAGTAAAGCCTAAAGCTTTCCATGCTCTATGTATTACAAGTGCCATTCCATGTAAAAATCCCCAAAATACAAATGTCCACCCTGCTCCATGCCATAGTCCACCTATTACAAATGTTGCTAATAGATTATTATAAGTTCTAAAGTTTCCTTTTCTATTTCCACCAAGTGGTATATAGATATAATCTCGTAAAAAACGTGATAGTGTTATATGCCATCTTCTCCAGAAATCTTGTATATCTAATGCTTTATATGGGCTATTAAAGTTTATAGGAAGTTTTATATTAAATAATAGTGCTGCTCCTATTGCCATATCTGTATATCCTGAGAAGTCAAAATATAATTGGAAAGTATAAGATAGACTTGTTATCCATGCTTCAAAAAGTGTAAGTGTTTGAGATATATCAAACCCTTTTGTTGCCCATATTGCAAAGGTATCTGCTATTACTACTTTCTTAAACAATCCTAGAGAAAATATAAATAGACCTAATGCTATATTTCTATAGTTCTTTACTTTATTCCATCTACTAGCAAACTGTGGCATCATCTCTTTATGATGTACAATAGGACCTGCTATTAGTTGTGGGAAAAAAGTTACAAATAGTGCATAGTTTAAGAAGTCATACTCTTGTGTCTCTTTTCTATAGCTATCTACAAGATATGCTATTTGTTGAAAAGTAAAGAATGATATTGCAAGAGGCAATGCCAAATTTAATGTAGGAATATTTCCATCTGTTATAAAATTTACATTAGTTATAAAAAAGTCTGCATATTTAAAGTATGCTAATAATGCTACATTTGCTATTATACCAATTATAAGTATTGTTTTTTTATTTATTTCTTTTTTACTTTTATTTGTTTGTTTATTACCATTAAGTATATTTCCTATTATATAGTTAAAAAGCATACTACTTAGTATTAAAGGTAGGTATACTATATTCCACCAACTATAAAAAAATAAACTTGCAAATACTAAAAAACCTTTACTTGCTTCTGTATATCTTTTACTATTTAGGTAAAAATATATAAAAAATGTTAGGGGTAAAAATGCGAATATGAATTCGTATGAGTTAAAGAGCATTAGATGGGTTCTCTTTTATTGCTTGATTTAATGCATTCACAACTGCTTCTGAAGCTTTGTAACTCCAATGAGTATCATCAACATAATATAAATCTATTACATTATTTGCCAATTCTTTTTCCAATATCTTTTGGGTATCTACAAAAATATAATTTTTCTTTAATTTCTGAAAAATTGAGAAAAAGTTATCTAAAGGATACTTATTATTTATAATATATTTTGAATATACATCATATTTATTAGGTCCTGGCATAACAATAAGCTTAATATCTTTTTTTTCTAAATATTTTGACAAATCGTTCAATATCTCATTAATCAAACTTAAATTATTCTGAGTATTTCTTTTTATTGATTTTATATCATCTCCATAATAAAGTAATGTGTCAGCTACATCTGAACTAAAAAATTCTTTTTCTAATTTAACCATGTGTACTTTTGAGAAATATGCTTTTTCCGAAAAATTATATAACAATGGGAAAAAAACACTTTTAAAATTACCATTATTTATATTTAAATAATCACTAATCCTGAATTGAGTATTTTCTTTAAGCTTATGAACATTTTCATATATATTTTCAGTTTTTTTATATTTTTTCAGAATATCTATACTATTAATATTAATATTTTTATCGATTGGTTTTATAAAATTAGTAAAAAAATCTCTTTGTATCATCTCCAAAACAATATATTTCGTTTTTGACTTTTCTAAAAAACCACTATTCCCCAATAAATAAATAGTTTCAATATAATTTATTGTTGTAGGATATTGCCTTAAATTTAATACTTTAACATTAAGTTTATTTACTAAATAATCTTGGTAGAAAGGATTCTTACCATTACCCCCACCATTAGAAAACGAATCACCAATAGTCATAAAATCTACAGCTTCAAAATTATAATTTTTTATATCAACATGTCTAGACTGAAAATTATTTTTGATAGTTCTTACTTGATGAAGACCTTCATCAGATATATAACCTACTCTAGCTAAATCACCAATAATATAAGTGACATTATCCACATTAAAATGATTTAATTTTTTTGTAAAGAAATTCCATGATAAGATATTATAGACAAAAAACACACTTATTATAAAAAATGTAATTAGTGAAAATCTTTTATAACTCATTATTAAACCTTAAAAGTTAAAATATAAAAATTCTGATATGCTATTCATATTCAGTAAAGTATAAAGTAAAATAAAATTTAAAAAAATTAATCTTATTTTAGAAACATAAAAATTATCTAAATAAAACATAGAATTTTTAAAATACAATACCACAAATAATCCAACAATAATAAATGATATAGGTTTACTCCCAAACATTAATTTACCAAAATTCTCAGCATGTGCTTCAACAAAAGGTCTTAATAATTCAAATTTATATACAGATCTATCACTAAACACAACCCCACTAAATCCAAACATACCCTTAAGTACCTTAATTGCATCTTCCCACTCTTTGGCTCTAAAAAATACCCATGCTATATTTACAAAGTTAAAGGTTATAAACCATGCTAATATTGAATTCATAGTAAAGCCTAAAGCTTTCCATGCTCTATGTATTACAAGTGCCATTCCATGTAAAAATCCCCAAAATACAAATGTCCACCCTGCTCCATGCCATAGTCCACCTATTACAAATGTTGCTAATAGATTATTATAAGTTCTAAAGTTTCCTTTTCTATTTCCACCAAGTGGTATATAGATATAATCTCGTAAAAAACGTGATAGTGTTATATGCCATCTTCTCCAGAAATCTTGTATATCTAATGCTTTATATGGGCTATTAAAGTTTATAGGAAGTTTTATATTAAATAATAGTGCTGCTCCTATTGCCATATCTGTATATCCTGAGAAGTCAAAATATAATTGGAAAGTATAAGATAGACTTGTTATCCATGCTTCAAAAAGTGTAAGTGTTTGAGATATATCAAACCCTTTTGTTGCCCATATTGCAAAGGTATCTGCTATTACTACTTTCTTAAACAATCCTAGAGAAAATATAAATAGACCTAATGCTATATTTCTATAGTTCTTTACTTTATTCCATCTACTAGCAAACTGTGGCATCATCTCTTTATGATGTACAATAGGACCTGCTATTAGTTGTGGGAAAAAAGTTACAAATAGTGCATAGTTTAAGAAGTCATACTCTTGTGTCTCTTTTCTATAGCTATCTACAAGATATGCTATTTGTTGAAAAGTAAAGAATGATATTGCAAGAGGCAATGCCAAATTTAATGTAGGAATATTTCCATCTGTTATAAAATTTACATTAGTTATAAAAAAGTCTGCATATTTAAAGTATGCTAATAATGCTACATTTGCTATTATACCAATTGTAAGTATTGTTTTTTTATTTATTTCTTTTTTACTTTTATTTGTTTGTTTATTACCATTAAGTATATTTCCTATTATATAGTTAAAAAGCATACTACTTAGTATTAAAGGTAGGTATACTATATTCCACCAACTATAAAAAAATAAACTTGCAAATACTAAAAAACCTTTACTTGCTTCTGTATATCTTTTACTATTTAGGTAAAAATATATAAAAAATGTTAGGGGTAAAAATGCGAATATGAATTCGTATGAGTTAAAGAGCATCTATCTATTTATTCTGTACGACATATTTTTTATATACGCCCAATAATTTTTCTTTAAAACTATTAGAATCTTTTATAGAATAATTAGGATTGTCAATATTTATTTTAAACTCATCTAAATAGTCTATAACTTCACCTAAAGTTGTATCATAAAAATTATCTATCTCATAATATATTTTTTCAATCTTATGCTCATCAATTCTTTTTATAAACTCATCAACTACATCTTGCACATAAATATAATGCATAGATATATCTCTATCAAATATATTAATTTCTAAATCATTTATGCTGTTATATATCCAAGTTGTAATTACAGAATTGTAGTTTGGTTTACACCCTTCTCCAAAAACATGTGATAATCTATATATCTTAACAGAAATTTTGTGTTTTTTACCATATTGAATTATTATATCTTCTGTTTCAAGTTTTGATTGTCCATACATATTTTTTGGATTAGAGGCATGCTTACTAGAAGTTAATAAAATAGGGATTTTTAAGTTATTTTTCTCAATAATATTTATAAGGTTCTGAGTCAATAAATTATGACTCGATATAAATTCACCATCACTAGAATTTGGTCGAACTTCACCTGCAAGATGAAAGATAAAGTCAATTTTATTAATTATACATTCTAAATCATTAAAACTATCATTTCTATTAAATTCAAATATATTTATTTTCTTTTCTTTCAATAATCTTTTTTTAAGATTTCTCCCTATAAAACCATTTGAACCTGTAATTAGTATATTTTGAACTTTCATAATACTCCATTAATATCTATTAAAAAATCTACACAATATAAACTTGCTCAAATTTATAAAAAAATATTTTAATTCAAATGTTCTCAACGCTCTAAGAAATGATTTTCTATACATTTTAGAAACGACATATTTTTTTAACTTTTTATCATCAATATTTTTTTTAAATATTTTTATAATTTCATCATTATAAAATTTTAACTTATTTTTACTATCACTGAGATTTTCACCATGCCACCTGTAATATGAATGGTTTTTATTTATATATCCTACTTGAAAGTTTCTTGTAAGCCTAAGCCAAAAATCTGTATCTTCAAACTTTAAAATAGGATCATAGTATCCTATAGTATCATAAACAAAAGTTCGATATAGGTGAGAAGGTGTATTAATACCACCTTTCCCATGTACTATGGATTCAAATAGATCTCCACTGTTTTTTTTACCACTCATATCCAAAGTACCTATTTGATTGTCATTTTCATCTACTTTTATAGAGTTTGAATGTACTAAAGCATAGTTCGGATTATTTTTTAAAAAATGAACTTGTTCTTCTATTTTATTCAATGACCAATAGTCATCAGAACCAATAAATGAAATATACTCTCCAGAAGATAACTTTGCTATCTCATTTAAAGTATTACACATCCCTTTATTTGCTCTAGTATGAATTATAAAATTGCTATTATATTCTTGAGACTCTAAATAGTTTTTAGCTACTTCATAAGAACTATCGGGTGATCCATCATCTATAACAATTAATTCAACATTAGAATATGTTTGTTTGACAATTGACTCTAAACATTGAACAATATAATTTTCATGATTATAAAGAGCTACACCTACTGTTACCAAATTTTTTTCTTCCATTAATCCACCATTTATTAATGTATCATGTTATCTAAAATTGCTTTAAAGATTAGTTATATAGGTAAACTTATTAACGTATATTTTATAATCTTTGAGATAAAATGTCTTTTGTAAATTTAATCAAAAAGTATAATATGAATATAAACTATAAAAATCTAAGAATCAAAATATATCAAAGTATAGACTACTTTATCCTATTATTCGTCTTTGTTGCACCAATTAAACCGTATCTCGGTAAAAAAGTTATCCTATTTACATTACTTTTATGGTTAATTAGTGCTGATTATAAAAATATTCTCAATATTTTTAAGACCTCTAAAACACTCCAATATATTGCTTTATTTTTAGGATATATCTCTTTATCTTTACTATGGAGTGAAAACTTTAATAATGGTATGAAATGGTTAGAAGTTAGCATAATATATTTTTTTATTCCAATTCTGATTATTACTACAGCACAAAATGCTGAACTAGTTAAAAAAATCATATTTGTATTTATATCCTCAATGATAGTTAATGAATTAATTTCATATGGAATATTTTTTGGTCTCATTGACAATATATTTGGATTTCATGTTTATGGTAATTCTTTTAATCCTTTACCTTTTCAAGTATCTCACATACCGTATAGTGTGTACATTTCATTTGCAATATTACTAAGTCTTTACAAAGTATTTTTTGTTAAAAGTAATACTATTTATTTTAATTTTATTGCAATAATTTTTGTGATAACTATGACAATTAATCTCTTTCTATCTTCTGGCAGATCTGGACAGTTTGCAATGGTAATGACGCTATTCTCACTTTTACTAGTTTATCAACGAAAAAATATAAAACATATTCTAATATCTATAACGACAATATTTATAGTATTAACTACTGCTTATAATTTTAGCAATACTTTTAATATAAGAGTGAACGAAGGAGTCAATAATATTCAAGATATGTATAAAAACAATAATTTCAATACAAGCATAGGTGTAAGAATTGGATCTTATGTAATTTTGCCTCAATTATTAAATAAAACAAGTATATTAATAGGTACTGGCATTGGGGATATTCAAGATACTGTGCTATCACAAACAAAAATATATTTCGGTAAAACATCTGTGTTTACTAAACAAAAAGGACTTCTACACAATACGTTTTTAGAAATATTGGTTACATATGGAATAATTGGATTTTTACTATTCTTAATCATATTTTATAATTTACTTAAAATACATTTAGTTGATAAAGAAATGATTTATATACGATATGTTTTAATATTTTCTATTCTATTCTCCGGTATGGCTGCTAGTATGTTCACTTTTAAAGAGTTTATGTTTTTATACGCTATATTTATATCAATTATTATTAAAATGGAATTAAATAAAAAACTCTCTTAAAAATTATATAGTTTCATTACTTTTTGGATTAGCATTATAATATTTATTTAAGTACCATTCAATAGTCTTAACTATACCCGTATCAAAATTTTCATCCGCTTCCCAGCCTAAAGTAGTTTCTAGTTTTGTAGCATCAATAGCATATCTCTTATCATGTCCTGCTCTATCTTCTACAAAAGTTATAAGTTCTTTATAGCTTCCATCTTTTGGAATTTTTGTATCTAGTATTGTACAAATTGTATTTACAATTTGCAGATTTGTTCTCTCATTTCTTCCACCTATATTATAGACTTCTCCTATTTCCCCATTATGATATACCGTATCTATCCCCTTACAGTGATCAAGTACGTAAAGCCAATCTCTTACATTTTTTCCATCTCCATAGATAGGGATATTCTCACCTGATAGTGCTTTCCTTATAATAGTAGGTATGAGTTTTTCATCGTGCTGCTTTGGTCCATAGTTATTTGAGCAGTTTGTTATAACTGTATTTAGCCCATAAGTTTCTTGATAAGATCTTACTATCATATCACTTGATGCTTTAGATGCAGAATAAGGAGAGTTTGGAGAATATGGTGTCTCTTCCGTAAAGAGGTCTGTTTCATTTAGAGTACCATATACTTCATCTGTACTTATGTGGTGAAATCTACAGTTTGTATATGCTTCTTTATAAGTATGTGGTTTTTTCATCCAATATTCTCGTGCTACATCAAGTAGTGTAAATGTACCATTTACATTTGTTTCTACGAATACTCCAGGATTTTTTATACTATTATCCACATGTGATTCAGCAGCAAAATGGATAACACCTCGTATATTATATTCACTAAAGATAAACTCTACAAGTTCTCGATTACAAATATCACCTTTGATAAATTTATACTCAGGATTATTCTCACATTCTTTTAGATTTTCTAAATTTCCTGCATAAGTTAATAAGTCTAAGTTAACAATATTATACCCTTCATATTTATCTAAAAAATATGGTACGAAATTACTACCTATAAATCCTGCACACCCTGTTACTAATATTGTTTTATTACTATTATTAAACATCTATTTCCGTTCTCCTAAAATTTTTAAACACTTGTCCAAACTATCTTTCCAATAAGGGATTTCAATATTGAATTTTTGCTTTATTTTTGACTTATTCAATACTGAGTAATGTGGTCTCATAGCAGGTGTTGGATATTCATATGTCTCTATTGGATTTATTTTACAATCAATTTTTGCCATTTTCATAATCTCTTTTGCAAAATCATACCAAGATAAAACTCCCTCATTAGAAAAATTGTATATTTCAACAGTTTTATTTTCTAAATGAGGTATTATATCTAAAATTGTTTTAGCTAAATCATATGCATATGTTGGTGTCCCAACTTGATCATAAATAACACCTAATTCTTCTCTTTCTCTGCCTAATTTTAACATTGTTTTTACAAAGTTAGCTCCAAAACTTGAATATACCCATGATGTCCTTATGATAATAGAATTTGATGGGTTTATTTTCAGCAAAATTTTTTCACCATCAAGCTTTGTTCGTCCATATACACTATTTGGTAATACTTCATCACTTTCATTATATGGTTTGTAGTTTTTTCCATTAAAAACATAATCAGTAGATATATGTATTAAACTTATGTCTTTTTTTTTAGCTATTTTAGCTAAATATCCAACTGCTATATGATTTACTAAATCAGCTTGCTCTGCCTCTTCTTCTGCTTTATCAACTGCTGTATACCCAGTACAATTTACTATTACATCAATATTGTTTTTTTCAATATATTCAACAATTTTACTTTTTTCAAGTATATCAAGTTCATCTCTTGAAGTAAAAAATAATTCATAATTTTTATATTGTTCATCTAAATTTCTAAACTCAGAACCTAATTGTCCATTAGAACCTATAATCAATATATTCAAACTATCCCCTTTTATAAAATTTATGTTCTATAAACTTGTATGTAAACATAGATGTGATAGATGTAATGACCACTACTATAAAGACAACTATTCCATATTCAATAATATTTATACTAGCAATACTTTTATAATAAATATTTATTATATAAAAAATAATAAAAACTACCATATTATGTAATAAATATATACTATAACTTATTGTACCAAAATATCTAAAAATTTTCCCATTTAAAATATATGCAAAATTATTACTTAAAACTATACTGTAAAAAAGAATAGCTGTTAGTATTGCAGGTACCTTAAGATAAGTAGTATTATAAAAACTAAAAATTATAACTAGTGATATAATACCCAAAGTATTTAAAATTATTTTATTAATATAAACTTTTTCTATGTATAAAACAGAGGCTAAAACACCCAATAAAAACAAGAATACAAATATATATTTATAAAAAAAGAATATCACAAGTAATACAGATATAAATAATATATTTTTATCTTTAAAAAATGTCTTTCTTAATAAAAATAAAAAAGGTAAAGCTATATAAAACTTCCATTCCCATTTTAAAGTCCAGTATACACTTTGAATCTCAAATACTCTTGGGTCTTGATTTATTGGGGTAAAGTGAGCAAATTTAAAAGATGCCCATCTTAGTATATTTTCAAGTAATAAAACAAAATCTTCTTTTAGAATAAAATCATTGATATAAAAGACAATGAAGACCAAAATAAATACAGAAAAAAGATACAATGGAACTATTCTTCTAATCCTTGAACCTAGAAAGTATTTAATATTAAACTCATCTTGAAACAATTTAAATCCAAATAAAAAACCAGTTATCATAAAAAACATTGAAACAGAAATTGGACCAAGTAGTGCATAGAAGTTACTTCCTGGAGAACTCCACTCCCCAGTTATAAAATAACTATATGCAATTATAGAGTGATGATATACAATAGATAATGCCAAAAATGCTCTTAATCCATCCAATTGTATAAATTTTGAATTTTCCACATTTTTTGTAAATTTGAATACTTTATCTAGATAATAAAATATTGTAAATAAAAAAATTAAACTAATAAAATAAAATGAAATAAGCACTACTACTACTTATATAAATCTTCATTAAATTCAAAAAGATTTTCATGTATTACATCATTAAATCTGGGCTGTATCTTATCTTTAGCTGATAATTGCAATTCTTCCATACCTAAAATCCAATCAATATCTAAATTCTCATCATCAAAAGCAATACCTCTATCACATTCAGGGCTATAGTAGTTATCAACTTTATAAGCAAATACAGTATCATCTTCAAGAACTACAAAACCATGAGCAAAGCCTCTTGGCACTAATAGTTGTTTTTTATTATCTGCACTTAATTCAACTGATACATGTTCTCCAAATGTTGGGGAGTTTTTTCTAATATCAACTGCTACATCCAATACTCTTCCTTGGATAACTCGTACAAGTTTTGTTTGTGCATGAGGTGGTAGCTGATAGTGAAGTCCTCTAAGAACTCCTTTTGAAGATTTAGATTCATTATCTTGGCAAAAATTTATCTTATATCCTAAAAATTCAATAAGTTTATCTTCTCGAAATGTTTCTACGAAATATCCTCTATGATCTCCATGAACTTGTGGTTCTACTATAACTAGATCAGGTATTTTTGTTCTTATAAAATTCATTATCGTATTCCTCTACCTTGACTAGCTCTTGCTATTAAATATTGCCCATATTGATTCTTTTTCAAAGGCTCTGCAAGTTCTAAAAGTTTCTCTTTATTTATATATCCCATCTCATATGCTATTTCTTCAAGACAAGCTACTTTAAGTGCTTGTCTATTCTCTATTGTTTGTATGAATTGTCCTGCTTCTAAAAGTGATTCGTGTGTTCCTGTATCAAGCCAAGCGTATCCTCTACCCATTAGCTCTACTTTTAGTCTCGATTCATTAAGATATTCTTGATTTAAAGTAGTTATCTCCAACTCACCACGATCACTTGGTTTTATCTTTTTTGCTTTTTTTACTACATCATTTGGATAAAAATACAATCCAACAACAGCATAATTTGACTTAGGATTTGTAGGTTTCTCCTCTATATCTGTAACATTACCTTCCTCATCAAAGGCAGCTACACCATATCTTTCTGGGTCTTTTACATAGTATCCAAATACAGTTGCTTTATTTTCATCTTCTACATTTTTAATTGACTGAGTAAGAAGCTGTGAAAGTCCATGACCATAAAAGATATTATCACCAAGGATTAAACACGCATCATCGCCATCTAAAAACTCTTCCCCTAAAAGAAATGCTTGTGCTAGTCCATCTGGACTTGGTTGTACGATATAAGAGAACTTCATCCCAATATTATCTCCATTATCTAAAAGCTCTTCAAATCGTGGAAGATCATCTGGTGTTGAGATAATAAGAACCTCTTTTATCCCAGCTAGCATAAGAACAGAAAGAGGATAGTATATCATCGGTTTATCATAGATTGGGACTAATTGTTTTGATACCCCTTTTGTAATTGGGTAAAGTCTTGTTCCACTTCCACCTGCTAATATTATCCCTTTCATTTATCATCTCCCTTTTGTAGTAACTTTAAAACCTCATTATATACATATTCAACTTTAATACTTTCCATACATTCCATATTTGTAGGACATTTTGTTTTATAACATGGATGACATTTTATATCGTCATTTGGTTTTATACAAAGATGTTCCCCTCTGTATGGAATAATTTTTACACAATGCTTCACATCAGTTGAGCCAAAGATTGTAACTGTATTTGTACCAACACCTGCTGCTATATGAGATGGTCCACTATCATTTCCAATGTATAAATCAACCTGGCTTAATAAGTTTTTTAATTGTGTTAAGTTTGTTTTATTAACAAATGACTGTATATTTTTTTGCTCCACTTGACTTAATATATAATTTGCATCTTCAAGCTCTAAGTCACTTCCTACTAATACTACTTGAAAGTCATCTACTAATCTTTTTATCAACTCACTGTATTTCTCAACACCCCATTTTTTACTAAGCCATCTAGGACTAGTCCCTGTAGATATCGCTATATATTTTTTATCTTTTTCTTTTATTATCAAATTGTTACTACTATTAGTAGGAAGCTTTATCAATGTTTTATTTTGTTCAAAATAATCATCTATAATATTTTGAGATATTAAATTTGTATCTTCAATAATTTCTTTTGTTGATTTCACTTTTACTTTTATATTTAAAAGTTTTTCTATTAAATTATAAGACTTATTCACAACTTTCTTTTTATCTAAAAACATAGATATATAGTGAGATGGTTTATTACATTGTAAGTTTATAACTAAGTCATAATTTTGTTTTCTTAATTGGTTAATAGTTTTAAAAAAACCGTTATAGATATAATATTCATCAAAATAATCAGTATCTTGATATAGCCCTTTTCCAACACCTGTAGTTAACAATGATATATTATCATCTTTAAAAAAATATCGAATAGCTCTAAATGCTGGTTCAAGAGTCACTAAATCACCTAAAGATGTAAATCGTATCACTAATATATTCATAAATTAAATTTTATAATCCTCTATCTATTTTTTTAATAAACTTTTCGAAATCTTTTTCTGTATTTGTATATATTTTTAAAAATTTATTATACCCACTTATTGCTGTAGTTTCTAGTAACGATTTATTTTCAATTAGTTCAATAAGTTTAGCTGAAAGTTGCTCTGGATTATTGTCACAAACAACGAGGTCTTCTTTGTCAAAAAACTCATTAATAGCTTCTGATTTCATTGTTACTATTGTTTTAGCACTAGCAACTGCTTGATAGAGTTTATTTGGCACAACACTTTTAGCTTTTGTACTTTCACCAAATATCCCAAGGATAATATCATGTTCCCTTATCTCTGAAGCTAAAGCTGTTTCAGTTATAACTTCACCATTCATAGTGACTTGTTTTAACTTTAAAGTCTCATTGAGTTTCCTCATTTCTGGATACATTTGTCCTCTTCCTATAATATTAGCTTCAAACTCAATCCCTTTTTGCTCCATTAGACTCAATGCTTTTAAGATAACATCTATACCGTGAAGTGGTATAAAAGATCCATAAAAAAGTATTTTTATTTTTTCATTCTCTATTTTTTGCTCACTTGGGAAATAAATATTTCTATCAGCAAGTACTGGGAAAACAAAGTGTTTTCCATAAAATTTTCCAAATAACTCTTCCCAATAGTCAAAATGTGATTGTGTATCACTTAAAAGATATTTTGAAAATCTAAAATTAAACCAATCTTGAAAATATTTCCACCACGCTCTTGGATTTTTTTTAGTTATCTTTTTTCTATCATATACATAGGTATCATAGTTTGATATAAAAAAATCATTAACTATTCTATCTCTTTTGAAAAAGTTTTTAAAAAACTGATTTTTTGAGAAAGGGAGAAGTATATAAATATCATTCTTTAAATCTAAATCTTTAGTAAATTGTTTAATTATATTAAATCTTGAATAATCTTTGTTGTGTCTGCATAGATACTTAATCATTTGTACCACTCATAAGTTTGTAACTGTTTTATATCTTGATTATATAAATTTAAAATATATTGAGAAACTCGTTGTGAATTAAAAAGGGTATGAACTCTTTCTCGTAGCCATTTTGCTTTTTCTATTCTCTCTTTTCCATTTTTTAAATAATACTCTATTTTAGATGTTAACTCTTCATAGGAGTTATAATATTCCAACTTATCCTCAAAAAAATCTTCCCCATTTATAATCTTTGTACTTAAAGCAAAAGAGCCATTTCCTAAAATATGAAAGAGTCTATCGGAACTATACCATTCATATTTCAATGTAAAATCTCGATTGTGATTTATAGATATTTTTGAGTTTGCTAAAGATTGAAGATATTTATCACCAATTACAACAGACTTTTTATCAAACCCTATATACTTAGTATTTATACTTGAGTCTAAGTTTTGATTTAGATACTCTATCAAAGCAGCTCGCTCTTTATCTGCACGGCCTGTAAATACAACATCACTTTGAAAAGCATTGTTTTTATACCCTTTATATCTTTCCACATTTTCATCAACTAAATTTGGCAAGAAATAAACATCTTTATTGTACTGTTTAAGTTCACTAATAAACTCTCCACCAGCAGTAGTCAAAACAAATTCAAAATATTGTGCTATTTTTTTAAAATATGTTTGTATTGGCACATCATTATACCAATAAATCATCTTAATTTTTTTTTGTTTTAGCTTACTAAAAGTCTCCTCTTCAATCAACTCTGCATGACCAAAAATTATTAGATCAGGATTAATATCATCAACTAAATCTAAAAAAAATTGATTCATCTTTTTTATACCATTTTTTTTGTTTCGAAAAAAAGACATATATCTTGAAGTGTCTCTATAATCAAAATTATGGACAAAATGGTTATTCCGAATGAGTCCTTGAGATATTTTAATAGGATTTGCATAAAGTGAGCCACCAGTTTTAGTCACTATATTAAAAGGGGCACAATGTATTATCCGCATATTATCCTATAACTCCTTCATAAACTGCAATAGTTTTATTTACCATATTTTCTAAACTGAAATTTTTAGATATATAATTATACCCATCGAAGTTTAAATTTTGTGATTTAAGAATATTTTTTGCTAATCCTTCATCATCACCAACTTCAAAAAAGTAGCCACTTTCACCATCTCTAATAATATCTTTAACCCCACCATGATTTGTAGCTACTACTGGGGTATTAAGAGCAATTGCTTCTGCTACTGCTCTTCCGAAACTTTCTGGTTTTTTTGAGCTACTTACGACTATATCACTTAAGGCATAAATTTGTTCTATTCTATTTTGACTTCCTGTAAAAGTAATATTATTTTCTAACTGTAGCTTTTTTATTAACTCTTTTAATGAGTTGAGATACTCTTGTTTGTCATCCCTTACCCCTCCAACAATCAAAGCATTAATATTTGGAATAGTTTGTTTTACAATAGAGATAGCCTTTATAAAAGTTTCATAATCTTTTAGTTGTGTCACTCTACCGACACTTGAAACAATAAATTTATCTTCTAAAGAAAATTTTTGTGTAAAATTTTTTATGAAAGCTTCATCAACATTTTTTGGATTAAAAAGTTCTAAATCTATCCCTCTAGCAATAATGGTGATTTTTTTATTTTCTGTATTGTAGTTTTTTTGAATATACTCTTTTATACTTCCACTCACACAAATTACTGCATCTGCTTTTGTCATTATACGGCTATAAAAACTAACACTATTAAAACCATGAACGGTGCTAACCACTTTTATACCTAAGCTTTGATTTGCAAAATAAACTAACCATGCAGGAACTCTACTTCGTACATGAATAATATCTGGAGATATATCTTTTAAAATTCTTTTTAATTGCAAAATTCTTGTGAATACAGTAAAAATATTTTTAGAACAAACATCAAACTTAATATGCTTTGCACCATCTTGTACTATTTGAGTTTCTAGTTTTCCCCCATTGCTTATCACAAAAGATTCTATACCTTTTTTTGTGTATTCACGAGAGAGTTCTACCACACCTCTTTCAACTCCACCCTCATTTAACTCGGGAACTATTTGAACAACTCTCAAATAACAACCTTTTCTAAATATGGTATATAATCAAATCTTCCTTGAAAATCTTCAACATTTTTAGCTAACTTGTGAAATTTTGTATTCTTTTTTTTACTTTCTAATTGTATTATATGGATATTTGCATCACTATTTGCTTTTGCTTCACTTAACATTGATGTTGAATCTATAGTTATAAAAAGCTCATCGCAAATATCTATAAAATCTGGTATTGGATTGATTTTACTATTTTTTGAATAAATTATCTCATAATCAAATTTATACTTTTCAAGTAGTTTATCTATCTCTTTTGGTGTTCTTCTTGAAGTTGTTATATATTTTAAATGACTTGGATATTTTTTGTAAATCTTATCTAATACTATTTGTATATTTACTACATCCATACTAAAAATTGAATTATTTCCACCTAATATTATAGCTAAAGATTGTTGTTCAGTCTTTTTAATATACCCTTTTGGTGTGTTAATAGATAAATTAAATGGGATTGTTATTATATTATCTAAAACCGGTGGATTATCATGTTGTTGAGCAACTATATAATCAAAATCACTATACCTAAACCCCCTAGGTAGCATAATAGCAATAGATTTTGTATCTAATTTTTTTGCTATATATTTATTAGTATAGTATGTTGATGAACCTGTCGAGATAATAGCATCATATTTTTTATTATCACTTTTATAATGGTGAAAGTTAATATATAGATCTAAGAAGTCTAAAAGATAAGAAAAAAGTTTTTTTAATTTACAGAAAGCTTCTATCTCAAAAACATCATAATCTAAATTTTTGAGTTTACAAAAAGCGATTGATTGATTTAAATGTCCAATCTTCCCATCACTTATAATTAATACTTTTTTTTGGCTATTCATAGATTTCACTATTGTACTGTTTAAATCTTTTATGTTGCCAAAACCACTGTTCAGGTTTTTGCAATATATGTTGTTCCATTATATTGGCCTGTGCTTGTGTAAGCTCAAATATTTTATTTTCACCTTTAAAATTAGATGGCTCAAGTGGTTCATAAAATTTTGCTGTATATTTTCCAAAACTATCCATAGTGAAAAATAGAGGTAAAATAAGAGCATCAAACTTTACAGCAAGCCTAGAAGAGGAATCTGTTTGTTTTACTTTATGTCCAAAAAAATCAACATCAATACCTGCTGTATTATGTTGATCTATCACTAAACCTAATATCCTATTGTTTTTTAAAGCCTTTATAAGCCCTCTCCCTGCTTCATCTTTTGAAAGCATTTGTGTATTATTTTTAGTTCTCGTTTTATCTAATTCATCATTTAAGTACTTATTATTCATAGGTCTTCCAACCATTGTAGTTGGAGCATATTTCAATGGAATAAAAGTATTACCATACTCCCAATTACCATAATGTGCAGTTATTAATATAATTTTTCTTTTATTTTTTAAAGCGTCTAAAATATACTGTTCATTCTCTACTGTTATTTTTGATTCAAAACCCTCTAAATCTAATGTTTGATTTTCAATAAATTCGTAAAGATTATAAACCAAATTTTGATAACTTTTTTTTATTATGGTATATTTTTCTATTTCAGATAACCTGTTACTATACACAAAGTCTAAATTTGCTTTTGCATATTTTTTGTGCTCTTTATCAAAAATATATAATAATATTGCCAATCCATCAAGAAATAATTTAACTAATAATTTAGGAAGCAATAAAACTATAAATTTAAAAAATTTATAAAGTAAATATATTAAATAATCTATCAATAAAAAACCTTTATTTATTCTATTCCAGTTCTAAAACTATATCTTCTGGTGATTTTATCTTAATCAAATCACTTTTAACAAGATGATTTTTATCTTCTGAACTCACTTTTAATATATTGTTTTCGAGGGTAAAATCATATTTTACTTTACCGTATTCTGCATTTAGTTTTAAATTTAAAGTCATCATAAAATTTAACCATTGAACAGTATCAAGAGATGGTAGTAAAGTATTAAATTGGGCTATATCTTCCTTTTTAGGGAGAGCTTTCCCACTATATTTGGCAACTATTGAAATCAACACTTTCTCTTCATGTGAAAATCCATAGTTTAATCCATTTAAAATAAACCAAAAAGAGTTTTCTTGTGTTTTATAAAAGTTTAACGATTGTCCAATGAGTTGTAATTTTGATGCTATTACTAAAATTGAACTATATTTTGATTCAAGATTATGCAATGGCTTTAAAATTTCAAATATTTTTTTTGCATTATTTCCTAAATAAGCACTTTGAGTTTGGTCATCAACAAATCTGTCTAATAAGCTTCTTACACTAGGATTAAAATTTGATGGAAACTTATGATGTGAAGTTCTCAGTATATCACATAAATATACCCCTTCTCTTACTCCAACTCCGCTTGTAATTACATATTTTACTTTAAAATACTCTAGAATTGTTTTAAAAATAAAAGTACCAGTAGCAATAGTATCATATCTGTCTTTTCTAATACCTATTTGTTTTAACTCTTTTTTATTTTTATAGTTTACAATGTTTTCAAATATACTTTTGTTTTCTTCTACACTATAAGTAAATCCATGTAGAGTATCTATTGGGTATTGGGTATTTTGGATTACACAGCGACTCAAAGCTCTTGCTGTTCCACCTAACCCAACAATATTTTCAAACAATGAATAATTGCTTGTAAATAATTCTTCATTATCTTCAATTTGTTCTATAATATATTTTTTTGCACCTTCAAAGTCATTTTTATAAAAAAACAACTCCTGCATTCGCACTGTTCCAATTTTTAAAGAGATAGTTTCAACAATATTTTTCTCTTTAACAAATGCAAACTCGGTACTTCCTCCACCAATATCAACTGTCACAAAATTATTACACTCGAGAAGATTTGCTGTAGCTACTCCACCGTAATAAGCCTCTTTTTGTCCATCAATTACTTTTATATTGAGTTGTAATTCTTTTGAAACTCGATTTAAAAATAATTTTGCATTTGGAGCATCTCGTAAAGCAGAAGTTGCTACACACAATATTTTTCTTGATTTTAGATTTTTTGCAATATTAAGAAAAGATTTTAAAGCATCATAAGCTCTTTGCATTGGAAGGTCTTGAAGGTTACCATTATTTTCATAACATCCTTCACTAATTTTTACTTTTGATTTTGATTCGTTAATTAAATGAAAAGCATATCGACTAGTTTTTTTAAAAACAACCATCCTCATTGAGTTTGAACCAATATCAATGATGGTTGTTGTTTTTGCCATTTAGTCTTCTTTTTCTAATTGATCAAATTTAAATTGTAATTCTTCCATTGTTTCTTGGTTATCAGGATCTAAAATAATACAATCAACTGGACAAACTTCTATACATTGAGGTTCATCAAAACTTCCTACACATTCCGTACATAGATCTGAATCTATAATATATATCGGATCTCCCTCTTCTATGGCGATATTAGGACACTCTTCTCTACAAGCATCACATGCAATACACTCATCTGTTATCATTAAAGACATTTACACTTTCCTATTATAATTAAATTTAATGGATTTATAACCTAATTTTCTTTAATAAATTCTTTAATTATAAGTAAGTGCTTATATTTTTTGCTTTTTTCAATTAACTTGCTAGTATATCATCACCAAATACATCTTCTCTTATGTTTCTTTTTTTCACATAATTATTCAATCCAATATGGTTATTGTAACCTAAAACTTTTGCTATTTTTCTTACACTTAAACCTACACTTAACAGCTCTTCAATTTTTTCTCGTTGTTGATCAAATTTTGATTTTTGAATTGTTCCTTTTGGTTTTCCTAAAGATACACCATCAAGTTTTTTTGCAGTTAAAGCTTCTTTTGTTCGTAAACTCATTAAATCTTTTTCAAGATTAATAGTCATACCAATAACACCTAAAATCATTTTTGTTAACATATCATCATTACTCACAAAATCTAAATTTTGTGACACACTAATAATTCTTACTCCATGACTTAATAAATACTTGATATTTTTTAATATTGAAGCAGTAGTTCGTCCAAACACATTTATATCATAAACTACAACAACACATCCATTTTTACAAGTTTCTAGTATCTTATAGATATTTGCTTCTTCATCTGGAACATTCACTTCAACTTCAATATTCTTGTCTAATTGTAATTTCTTCTCTCTAATATATTTTGCAATTCCTATTGCTTGTGCATCTGTATATTCATCATTATTTTTATTTACTCTTATAAAACTTACAACTTTTTTCATGATTAGTTCCTTATATATTTTGTATTATTTAAATAGTAATAATAATACATTTTCTATTAGTATCTATTTAAAACTTATACAAAATGTTATCATTTATATTCTTAAACTAATATTAAGAATTGTTAAAATATCTCCAACAATTTGTTCAAAAGAGCTTTTTAGATAAAATACAAAAAATTAAAGGCAAAAACTTGAATCATCAAAAAAGCATAAAGAGATTAGTAATAGGTATATCAGGAGCTTCTGGGGTTGAGTTAGGGTTGAAATTCCTAAAATTTATTCCAAAAGAGATAGAAGTTTTTCTTGTTTTATCAAAAAGTGCTAAATATACTTTATCTCTAGAATCAAATAACAGTTATAAAGCTATAACATTAAAAGAAAATGTTACTTTATATGATGATACAGAGCTTGGTGCTCCTATATCTTCTGGTTCTTTTCAAACAGATGCTTTTATTGTAGTTCCTTGTAGTATGAATACTTTAGCAAAGTGTACTGTTGGAATTTCAGATACACTTATCACACGAGTTTTTAGTGTAATGCTAAAAGAGAGACGCAATATAGTATTAGCACCAAGAGAGATGCCATACAATACTATTCAGTTAGAAAACATGGCAAAATTGTCTTCATTAGGTGTAGCTATAGCACCGCCTGTAATAGGCTACTATAGCAAACAACAAACTTTAGAAGATATGGAAAAGTTTATCATAGGAAAATGGCTTGATTTACTTCATATAGAACATGATTTATTTAAAAGATGGGGAGAGTAATCTTGACACAACACACAAAAAGAAGAGCTATATATAGTGGAACTTTTGATCCAATTACCAATGGTCATATGGATATTATTAAAAGAGGATTAAAAATATACGATGAGATTATTATTGCAGTTGCAACATCTACATCAAAAAGACCAATGTTTAATCTTAATAGTAGGGTAAAACTTATACAAGAGACTATAAAAGAGCTAGATGGGCTTACTGTTGAATCTTTTGATACCCTTATTGTTGATTTTGCAAAAGAGAAAAATGTGTATAATATTATAAGAGGTTTAAGAACAAACACAGACTTTGAATATGAGCTTCAAATGTCATATGCAAATAGTTCCCTTGATAAAAATATTGATACAGTATTTTTAATGCCTGCATTAGAAAATGCTTTTGTAAGTTCTTCAGTTGTAAGGGAGCTTATACGATTTAATGGTAGATATGATCATCTAGTTCCAAATCAAATTTTAAATACATTAGATAAAGAGGTAAAACAATTATGTATGTAATAATAGAAGGTATTGACACAGCAGGTAAATCAACACAACTGGATATCTTAAAACAAAAATATCCAGAAGCAATATTTACAAAAGAACCAGGTGGTACACAAATAGGATCAAAACTACGAGAGATGGTACTTAATGGTGAAGCTAAATCAAAAGTCGCAGAGATGTTTTTATTTTTAGCAGATCGTGCGGAACATAGTTTTGAAATAGTAAAAAAACACAGAGATGAAATTGTTATTAGTGATAGAGGGTTTTTAAGTGGTATAGCTTATGCAAAAACTGCCCCTTTAGAGATAGCAATTAGTTTAAATATTATGGCTTTAAATGGTGCTATGCCAAACAAAATCATCATTCTTGAGTTGTCTAAAGAGGAGTTAGAATATCGACTCTCTCAAAAAGAGCAAGATAGTATAGAAAAAAGAGGAAGTGCTTATCTTCTAGAGATTCAACAAAGAATGATTAATGCTATAGAGATGATAAACAACATGGGAGAAGTTAAAATTGATCTTTTAAGAGTTGATGCAAAGCAACCAATTGATCTAATAGCTACGCAAATAGAACAATTTTTAGAAAAAAGTTAAATATCTAAAAAGATTCTATTTCAGGTTTAGGGATAGGTGCAGAGAAGTGGTACCCTTGGGAGTAGTGAGTCCCTAACTCTTTAGTAATATTAAAAATCTCTTCATTTTCAACATATTCTGCTATTGTTTTTAGATTAAGACTTTTTGCAAATTCAATGATTGTTTTTACTATTTTATAACTATTTTCATCACTTGCAACATTTCGTATCAAAGAAGCATCTATCTTTAGATAATCAACATTCATTTTTAAAAGATGTTCAAAATTTGAATATCCACTTCCAAAATCATCAATTGCTACTTTACATCCGAATAATTTAACTTCTTTTATAAATTCAAATAAAAGATCATAGTTTTTAATACCTTCATCTTCTAAAATTTCCCACACTACCCTACTTGCCACATCATATTTTTCAAGTTTTTCTTTAACAAAATCTATAAACTCAGTATCTTGAATATCTTCATATGAAACATTAATTGAAAATTCAAACTCCAAATTTTCAAACTCTTTAAATGATTTTTCTATAACTATTTTTGTAATATTTGCATATTGATTTGCTTTTTTTGAAACATCTAAAAAGAAAAATGGAGCTATAACTTTTCCCTCATCCAACATTCTTACTAAACATTCATATTTATCAACTTTCATTGTTTTATTATTCACTAAAGGTTGAAAATAAACAATGATATTATCACTATCCATAGCTTTTTTAAGTTTTTTAGTCCATAACATATTTTTTTCATATTCTCTTATATTATCAAGCTCTTCATAAAAAACTAAATAATTTTTATGCTGTTGTTTTGCGGCATGTAGAGCTAAATCTGCTGTAATGAGTTTATTGTTTTTTGGAGAAAATGTTATCCCTGCGGTTGCTCGTATATCTATTTCATGTTCCCCTTCATAGATAACATTACTCTCAATAGAACCCAATATAAACATTACCATATCTTTAAAGTCTTGTTTCATTAAACCTGTATTTGCTAAACAATAAACATCTGCTGAAAACTTATACAAAATTACTTTGTTTCTTACAAATTTTGTCATTTCATGAATAACATCTACTACTTTTTTTAAAATCACATCACCAATTCTATGTCCAAAAAAGTCATTTATCTCTTTAAAAGAGTTAATATCAATTACTGCTAGTGCATTTATACCTAGTTCTGTATTTTGTACATCATGTATTAACTTAGCCCTATTTGGAAGTTGCGTAAGATTATCCATATAAAGTATTTTTTGAATATTATTTTCATGTTCTAACTCTTTTTTATACAATATTTGACAAAATTTTATCTTATTTAATAAAAGAGTATCATACTTTTCAATATCTATAAAATCATAAACTAAAAGATGTTTATATTTCTCAATATTATCATATTCACCTACAATCAAAACTGGTAATTCACTAAATTTTTCTTCATTTTTTGATAAAATCTCATCTAATACTTCTAAGTCAAAATAGTTAGTATTTATAATGATAATATGAATATTATATGATTCAATATATTTAGTAATCGTATCTTGATTATGCCCATAATAAATGGTTTTATCATGGAGCATCTCTAAAATATTTGTAGTATGCTGATAAGAGAGACTGTCATCAATTAGTAATATATTATAAATCATAAGCAATTATACATAATTAGTTATTAATTCCACTTATGTTTCTTTTAGTGAAATAAAGCACTTAAATATCCAACTACACTATTGGTATCTTTTGTAATATCTGCACTTGTTCTATAATCCAAAATTTTTGTTTTTAAACTTAATTTTTTTGAAACTGTAACTATTGCTTTTACACCTATCATACCACAAGCTTCACAACCATTTTCAAATAAATTCATATCTTGCTTTTGTATCGCTTCTAAACAAATAAAATCTTTTGCATTTGCTTCCTCTAAAGTATGAAAATGACTTAAATCAGTACTGATTACAACTAAATTCTGTGGATCATCCAAAAGAAGTTCCACAACTTTTCCAATATCTTGAAAAGTACTATCACTATACACTATCTCTATAACTTCTACATCTTTCTTATAGTATTTAATAAAAGGAAATTGTGTTTCTGTTGAATGTTCACAATGAACTTGTTCATTAAAACCTAAAAACTCAAACTTATCAATAAGCTGTTGGCTTAGTTTTTTATTGATTTTTAAATCCCCAAAAGGAGTAGGATAAGTATCATACAAAGCAACACTAGCACCACTAAAAGCAAACTTGTGTGATGGACCAATTACAATAATATTTCTAATCTCTTTTGGTATATATTTATATGCCATATTTGCTGTAAACCCACTATAAATATATCCTGCATGTGGTACAACCATCGCACGAGGTTTTATATTTGTATCTGTTATGATATTATTTTCTTCTAACACTTTATTAAAATGCTCTATATATCTTATAACTTCATTTTTATCTTGCGGATAAAAAGTACCTGATACCGCTAGTTTTCGCTCACTCATACTAATCCTCCTACATTTCCCAAATAGATATTTTTTAGTCCTTTACTATATCCTATCTCTCTTACTTTTTTTAAAGTATCGATAGATGTTCTTGGAATTTCCATCTCTTTATAGTCAGGATGAAAAGCTGAAATATGCCACACGATATCATCCCCTAATTCATTTGCAATAAAAGATGCAATCTGCCCTATCTCCTCATCACTATCATTTTGAGTAGGAACTATTAATGTTGTTATCTCCGTATGGATACCATTTTTTACAAAAAATTTTAGATTATCTAAAATTACATCAAGCTTTCCACCAAGATTTTTTTTATAATATTTTTCATCAAATGATTTTATATCAACATTTACAGCATCAATTAAACCAACCATAGCAGATGTCACCTCTGTTGATTCAAATCCATTTGTAACCATAATATTTTTGAGTCCATTTTTATGTGCTAGTTTTGCTATATCTTGAATATAAGGGAAAAATATTGTAGGTTCATTATATGTATATGATATTGATTTGCATTTATAATGAAGTGAAAGTTTTACTATATCTTGTGGTGAATAATATTGTTTTTTGTTTATTTTATCTGTTTGAGAAAGTTGCCAATTTTGGCAAAAAGAACAATGAAAACTACATCCTATAGTTCCTATTGAAAAAGTTTGCGTCTTTGGCAAAAAATGGTACAACGGTTTTTTTTCAATTGGATCAATATTCATTGCATTTGGATAACCATATACCAAACACTCAATTTTTTCACCAATATTTTTATTAACTTTACAAATTCCTACACTATCTTTTTTGATATTGCAGTAGTGTCCACACAAAAGACAAGTGATCTTATCTTCTGAGCTTCGTTTATAAAATTCCATTTTACTGCTCCTTTATTTTCTCAACAGTATAAACAAATATTTCAGGTGCCTCTTCTATCGTCTTAGGGTCAAGTCCAGCTTTGTGAAATAAATGAACCATAAAACTATCAAAATCTGGAAGTTCTTCCCATACTTGTGGCAAAAAAGTTCCTTGATGATTTCCAAGTCTTAAAATAACACCATGTTCATTTGGCTTTATTTTTGTTCTTAAATCTCCAAAATTAGTATAAGAAATTTTTTGAATAGGACCAATTAGTGATATTTCTATCTTGACCTTTTCAAACTCTTCTTTTGAAAGTTGTGGAAATCTAGGGTCTTCAAATGCTGCTTTTTTAGCATTTGTTGTCAAGTCTTCATACAATGTAGTATGTGGTACCAAAGAACCAATACAACCTCGTAAGTTACCATCTTTGGTAAGGGTAACAAAAGTTGCACCCTTTTTAGAAAAGTTTGGTAATTTTTCTAAAAACTCCTCTTTTTTAAGTGTTTGTTGGTTATTTAATTTATCAAATATAGTTATCCGTACTAAGTCTACAAGTAACTTTTCTATTGTATTTACATCCATAACTATCCCCTTTTAATATATTATACCAAATAATATCTATTTCATCAATCTATAAAAAAATTTTAGATATAATCGCGGATATTAATATAAAAGAACAAAGAAACTCAAGGAATACAAATGTCAGATTCATGCAAAAAAGTATATATAACCACACCTATCTATTATGTAAATGATGTGGCTCATATAGGTCATGCTTACACCACAATTATAGCAGATATGTTAGCTCGATACTCAAGATTAGTGGGGTATGATACTTTTTTCTTAACAGGTACTGATGAACACGGTCAAAAAATAGCAGATAGTGCAGAACAGCGTGGTAAAACACCAAAAGAATATGCAGATGAAGTAAGTGGAAAGTTTAAAACTCTATGGGATGACTTCGATATCTCTTATGATAAATTTATAAGAACTACAGATGAACAACATAAAATTGGTGTTCAAAAAGCATTTGAGAAGATGTATGCTAAAGGTGATATATACAAAGGTCACTATGAAGGTAACTATTGTGTAAGTTGTGAAACATTTTTTACAGATGCACAACTTATCGATGGAGAGGGATGTCCAGACTGTGGTAAACCTACAACGGTAGTAAAAGAGGAGAGCTACTTTTTTAAACTATCTAACTATGAAGATAAACTTTTAGAACTTTATAAAAACAATCCAGAATTTATACTACCAAAATCAAAAGCAAAAGAGATAGTAAACTTTGTAAGTGGTGGGCTAAATGACCTATCTATCTCTCGTACAAGTTTTGATTGGGGTGTAAAACTACCAGAATCTATGAATGATGACAAACATGTAATGTATGTATGGCTTGATGCCCTTTTGAACTATATCACAGCACTTGGATATGGAACAGACGAAAAAGATATGAAATATTGGCCTGCAAAACTACATCTTGTAGGGAAAGATATTTTAAGATTTCACTCTATTTTTTGGCCAGCATTTCTTATGTCTCTTGAACTTCCACTACCTGATCATATTGCGGCTCATGGTTGGTGGACAAGAGATGGTGAAAAAATGTCTAAATCAAAAGGAAATGTAGTTGATCCAAAAAAAGTTGCTGATGCTTATGGCTTAGATAGTTTTAGATACTTTTTACTAAGAGAAGTACCATTTGGTCAAGATGGTGACTTTTCTCAACGAGCTTTAATGGATAGAATCAACTCAGACCTTGGAAATGATTTAGGAAACCTTCTTAATAGAATTCAAGGTATGAGTGGAAAATATTTCGACTTTGAAGTTACAAGTAAAGATGTAGCAAAATATCATCAAAAAGAATTAGATGATGTTCATACTCTGTTAGAAAATGCAGAACCACTTATATACAATATGCAAATCAATAGATACCTTGAAGAGATTTGGAAAGTATTAACTATTGCAAACAAAGCAATAGGAGATTACGAACCTTGGACTATGATGAAAAATGGCAGAGAAGAAGAAGCTATGGCTTTAGTGGCTCTTATTACAAATATTATGGCAAAAGTTTCACTACTTCTTGATAGTGTAATGCCAGAAAAAATAAGTAAAATAGCATCTTCATTAGGTATTGAAATATCAACAGAAAACTATAACAAACTTCTAAAAAATAAAGAGTTAATAGCTGATACAACTATCACAAAAATAGATGCCTTATTCCCTAGAATTGAAGAGGAATTAATAGCAACTGCAGAAGTTCAAAAAACAGAATCAGTAGTTGAAAAACCACGAAAAGAGGCACAAAAACAAGAAGAAAAAGAGGAAGAACCAGATAACCTTATTACCATAGACAAGTTTTTTGAAACAACTTTAAAAATAGGTACAATATTAGAAGCCCAAGAGGTTCCAAAATCAAAAAAACTTCTAAAACTACAAGTTGATGTAGGTGAAACTAATCCAAGACAAATACTTGCAGGTATCAAAGAGTTTTATAGTGCGGAAGACTTAGTAGGAACACAAGCTTGTGTAGTAGCCAACTTAAAACCAGCAAAACTTATGGGGATGATAAGTGAGGGTATGCTTTTAGCTGCCAAAGATGAAAATGGGCTTCATCTATTAAGACCAGAAGCAAATAAAGTTGCTGGAACTAAAGTAAGCTAGAAACTTAAAATATGCAAATAACAGCACTCACTGATATAGTAGAGGGGGAACTTCTTAATACACCCTCTATATCTTTTGTAACACAGATACATACAAACCTTTCAAAAGTAAATGAAGGTGATGCTTTTTTTGCAACAAACAAAGAAGATATACCAAAAGCTATAGAAAAAGGTGCTTTTGCTATCATTCATCAATTTGAAACTTCTATTGTAGACAATGAGATAGCTTGGATTAAAACAGATGATTTAGAAAAAGCAATCTCTAATATTTTACGATTTAATCTTCTCAAATACAATATAAAATATATCCATACAAATAAAGTATTTTTCAATCTTCTGAATACTTTTAAATCAAAAGAGTTGTCTTATGTAATTACATTAAAAGACAATTTATCTTCAGATTTTGAACTTTTAAATAGTATCATTGAAGATAAAATAATTTTTGGTACAAATATAGACTTTTTAGAATCTATAGGGGCAGATGTATTGTCTTTGGAAAATAAAATCTATAATGTACAAAATCTTACTAGCCACTCTTTATTTGAAACTTCATTCTCTTATAAAGACAAGTTTTTTGATAAGATAAAAATACCAACAGTATATATCAATGATTTGCTCCAACAACTTGAACTTTTTGAATATAAAGTAGACTTAAAAAAACTCAATAACATCACCCTTTTTAAACCACTTTTTATCAATAAAAGTAACCAAATAGTACAATTTGGACAAACAAATAGATTTATTTTGGCCAATGAAGATAAAGATATTTGTGATATAGAGATAGAATACCTAAAAGAACACTATAGTTATGCTAATATCAAAGTTATCAATACTGTACATTATAATGAAGATGAGATATTTAGTTATATAAAAAACAATAACTTCAATGCCTTATATCTATGTGGTACAAATCATAAAAAAATAACAAAAATACTAGAAAACAACTATGATGATAATAGACTTTTATAAAATGATACTCAATGAATATAAAAAATAAAAAGATATTTTTTTCTGGTCGTGGTGAAAAAATAGACAAAGAGGAACTGCTTAAATACTTTATACAAAATGAAGCTCAGATAGTTGAAAGCGTAAATGAAGCTGATACTATAATTCAAGGATATATGACTTCAACTTATGACGAAGAGAAGTTTTATCTTTTGAGCAAAGAGGGAAAAGAACTTTATACTATTGAAGAGATTGAAAAAGAGTTTAGCCAAAACTTAGATATAGATTCTATTTTGATGGCTATTAAAATCTCAAAAGAGAAACAAAGAGTTATAAACTTACTAAAAAATAGATATTTTAGTGATGAGATCTTTGTAAAAATTCTTAAGTATTATGATTGGGAAGATACAGGTATCTATGATAACGATGAAAACAGAGATGTAGCTACTGCTATTACACAAAGGTTTTGTAGCCTAGTTGAATCAAATCACAATATCCAACATAGCCCAATAGGTATCTACTACACAGCTTTAGAAACAACAAATGAAAAGCTTTTAGAGACTATTTTTAATATGCCAAAATACTCTATCAGTGATAAAAATGCAAAAGCAAATCAACCTTTGACCCTAAAAGAGGTAGTAGCACTCAATCCAAACACACCCAAAACTATATTGATACAAATACTAAAAAATAATAACAAAGAAGAATTAAAATTTTTAGCACAAAACCAATCACTGTCCAAACTACTTAAAACAAAACTGTTTGAACTTGATGATAGTATCATTATAAAAAACCTCATTGTTTCAAACAATATTGAGTTTGAAAATATTGATACCATACTACAAAACAGTGAACTAAAAATTGAACTTTTAAAACATATCATACTAGATGATACTATTTTTGATAAACTACAAAAATCAAATTTAAATGAAGTTGAGTATATTTATCTTTCATCCAACCCTACTCTCAACTCAAATCAAATAGAAAAACTATTTGAAAAGAATCTAGAAAATGCAAATATAAATCTACTGAAAAATTCAAACTGTAATGAAGAAAAGATACAAGAATTTTTAGCCCTAAATGACAAAATATACAACATAACAATAGCACACAACGAAAACTTATCAACTACTATTTTTGAACAGCTAATAACTCAAGATGATAGAGATATAAATCTAAGCCTTGGATACAATCAAGCTACACCAAAAGAGATTTTAACAAAACTACATAGTAAAAATATCCATGAACTCAACGAGGCACTAAGTCAAAATAGCAATACCCCTATCCATATTCTTATGCAACTTCAAGTAGATACAAGATACAACACCCTTGTATCAAATAACCAAACTTACAAAGAATTTTCAAAGAATAACTTAGGAATAATAGAGAATAATAATAATTTTAAACGAAATACTTATATGGATACTATCTGATTTATATCTTTAGATAACAAAAAGGAACATTGCAAAATGACATATTTTGTACTAAACTAAATTTTAAATGCTATGATTATAAAAAGTACGGAGAATAATATGAATAAACTAACACTAAAAGATGAACTAACCGACTTCTTACTATACACTACACCAAATAATGACATAAAAGTAGAAACATATCTACACAATGAAACTTTATGGCTACCTCAAAAAAGAATAGCAGAACTTTTTGGTGTACAAAGACCAGCTATAACAAAGCATTTAAAAAACATATTTGAAAGTGGAGAGTTAATTGAAGAAGAGGTTAGTTCCATTTTGGAACATACCACTACACACGGTGCAATAGAGGGAAAAACCCAAACACAAGAAGTGAAATATTACAACCTTGACGCAATTTTATCTGTTGGTTATCGTGTAAACTCTTCAAAAGCTACACAGTTTAGAATATGGGCTACTAAAATATTAAAAGAGTATATCATCAAAGGCTTTGCTATGGATGATGACAAAATGAAAAATGGTCACTATTTTGGAAAAGACTATTTTAAAGAACTACTTGAAAGAGTTCGTTCAATTCGCACAAGTGAAAGACGCATATATCAACAAATCACAGATATATTTGCAGAGTGTAGTATAGACTATGATAAAAACTCTCAAACTACAAAAGATTTTTATGCAACCGTTCAAAATAAATTTTACTTTGCAATAAATGGACAAACATCAGCTGAGATAATTTATAAAAATGCAGACAAAACAAAACCATTTATGGGACTTCAAACTTGGAAAAATTCACCAGAGGGAAGAGTTTTAAAATCTGATACTATAATAGCAAAAAACTATCTTAGTATTGATGAGATAAAAGATTTAGAAAGTGCCATAAGTGGATATTTTGATTATATTGAAAGAATTATAAAAAATCATACAACTTTTACTATGGAAAGCTTATCTCATTCAGTCAATAAATTTCTAGACTTCAATGAGTATAAAGTACTTGAAAACAATGGCACAATCTCCCGAAGCCAAGCAGAACAAAAAGCCTTTAGTGAATATGAAGAGTTTAATAAAACTCAAAAAATAGAATCAGATTTTGATAAAGAGATGAAAAAGATATTAGAAAAAAGCAAGTAATATTATTAATTTAATTATCAAGCTCTTTTAAAGTAACATAAGTTTTAAAAGTTAAACCAACTCTTCATCTCAATATCTCATCTTTAATTTTCATAAAAAATTTATTTTATCTTTTATTGTCCAACTGATTGAGCAAATTGTTTTTCTACACCTTTTGGATCTTTTTCCAGTCCCTCTTTTATAGACTTTGCAAAATCATCTGGATACACTTCTTCTTGATTTGTTTCTAGTGCTTTTATAATCTCTACTGCAATGTCTTTTGGAGATGCTTTTGGCATGCTTTCGTCTGGTGTCATTTTTGTATCTATTGGACCTGGTAACACTTCTAATACTTGGATAGATTTTGAACTCATTTCTGCACGCATTGCTTGAGTTAATGAGTGTAAAGCACTTTTTGAAGCACAGTATAGACCCATAATAGGAAGATTGCAAAGTGCTAAAATAGATGTGATATTTACTATTGCACCATCTTTATTTATCTTATTTTCTAAAAGTTGTGTTACTTTGAGAGTACCATTCACATTGATAGTAAAGTCACTATTTTCTTCATCAAATACTCTTTTCCCACTATTTACCCCAGCATTATTGATAAGTAAATCTATGTTTTCTATTTTCGTTAAATTATTCTCTAATGTTTTAGTATTTGATAAGTCAAGTTCTATTAAAGTTATTTTAGCAGATAGTGTTTCTAAATATTTTTCACTCTTTAGAACTCTTACACCACAATATATTTTTTCAATACCTTTTTCTAACAGCTCTTTTACTATTGCAACACCTAATCCACCATTTGCACCAGTTACTAATGCTATTTTATTTTCTAAATCCATTTCAAATCCTAATGTTAAATATACTTAGAAAGTATATAACAAAATAAATTTTATAAAACTTTAAATCATCTTTACTAAAATATTTACATAACTTACAACTATATATAAAAGAATTATTTCATCTTTTTAATTACAGAACTAGTGACTTTTTTATGTTTACAAAGAAGCAAAAGGGAAGAGACAACCTTTTTATAAAATGCTATAAATAAGCTATTAAGTTATATTATAATTTCATCTTCAAAAGGAATTACAATATGAACACTCTAAAATCAAAGCTATTAGCTACATCAATATTACCACTTGTCATATCCATGACACTTGTAGGTATCTTAAGTTTACTAACTTTTATCTCTAGCAACGAGAAGATGTTAGAATTTTATGAAAAGGATATGATTCAAGAGAAACAACAGTTAATCAAAAACCAAATATTAACAGCAAAAAGCGTAATAGATTCTATTTTATCAAAATATGATAACAAAGAGGAAGCAAAAGATGAAATAATAAATATACTTTCAGATATACGATATTTATCAAATAAAAGTGGGTATTTTTTTGCTTATGAAAAAAAAGGTGAAAATTTTCACTTTGCATTTCATGGTACAAAACCTAAACTAAATGGTAAAAAAACTGATATTACAGCTCCTGATATAAAAGGTTTTGCTTTTAGAAAAGCACTTATCCAAAGTGGTTCAAATGATAAATTTATAACATACCATTATAAAAAACCAAAAACAGAGAAAATATTAAAAAAAATAGCTTATGCGCAATATATTCCAGAAATAAACTGGACACTTGTAACTGGAATTTATGTAGATGATGTTTATTCACAAATTGAAAAACTTGAAAAGAATAATACTACAGTTTTAACTGCAACTATTATAAAATTTGTAGTTTTATCAAGTATATTATCTCTTGTTTCAATTTTACTAATTATTTTTGTTATAAAAAATGTATTTAACAAACCATTATTAGCTTTTGAAAAAGGGATAAGTGGATTTTTTCAATACCTTAATCAGGAAACTGACAATGTCACTCCACTTGATGATACAAGAGATGATGAACTTGGTCAAATGTCAAAAATTGTCAATGAAAATATCAATAGAACTAAAATAAAAATTGATGAAGATAGAGAAACTATAGATAAAACTATCGCTGTGTTAGCAGAATTTGAAAATGGAGACTTATCACAAAGAGTTACTGTAAGTACATCAAATCCTGCACTTAAAGAGTTAACAAGTTTACTTAATAAAATGGCAAATAATATTGAAAATAATATTGGAAATGTTTTAAAAGTATTAGAAGAATATTCTAATTATAACTATTTAAATACAGTTGACACTCATGGTATCAAAAAACATCTTTTAGAACTTGCAAATGGGGTAAATTCTTTAGGAACTTCAATTACTCATATGTTAGTAGATAATAAACACAATGGTTTAACCCTGCAAGAAAGTTCAACTAAACTTTTAAACGATGTTGATACATTAAATATCTCTTCAAATGAAGCTGCATCTTCTTTGGAGCAAACAGCTGCAGCCTTAGAAGAGATAACATCAAATATGTCAAATAATACAGAAAATGTAATAGAGATGGCAAACTATGCAAACGAGGTAACAAACTCTGTGCAAACAGGACAAACACTTGCAAGTCAAACAACAGTATCTATGGATGCCATAAATAATGAAGTTATATCTATACATGAAGCGATAGATGTGATAGACCAAATTGCTTTTCAAACAAATATCTTAAGTTTAAACGCTGCTGTTGAAGCTGCAACTGCTGGTGAAGCTGGAAAAGGTTTTGCAGTTGTTGCACAAGAGGTACGAAACCTAGCTTCAAGATCTGCAGAAGCTGCAAACGAGATAAAAAAACTTGTAGAAAATGCAACTACGAAAGCAAATGATGGAAAAAATATAGCAAATAAAATGATTGATGGTTACTCAGAACTCAACCAAAGTATCACAAAAACAATTGAACTTATTTCAAATATTGAAAATGCAACAAAAGAGCAACAAGTGGGAATAGTACAAATTAATGATGCTGTAAATTTATTGGACCAACAAACACAAAAAAATGCAATAGTTGCAAGTAATACAAAAAATATTGCCACACAAACACAAACTATCGCAAATACTATCGTTGACAATGCAAACAATAAAGAGTTCAAAGGGAAATAAGTAAGATACAGTTTTCTGTAACCTTACCTATTTCAATTTAAAATAAATTTTATAAAACTTTAAATCATCTTTGCTAAAATCCATACATATATAATAATTATGGATAAAATATGATAGCAACTGATTTAAATGAAGCACTAATACCACTTATTGATTCACAAATACCCACTTTCATATGGGGAAGTCCTGGTGTTGGGAAGTCATCTCTTGTAGCACAAATAGCCCAGCAAAAAGAGATGCAGTTTATAGATTTACGTCTTTCACTTCTTGACCCTACAGATTTAAGAGGGATTCCTTTTTTTGCAAAAGAGGAAAAAAAAGCGGTATGGGCTAAGCCTGAATTTTTACCAGATACAGACTCTACTGAATTTGGAATACTTTTTTTAGATGAGATAAACTCTGCACCACCTACTATTCAAGCCGCTGCTTATCAGCTGATATTAGATAGAAAAATAGGTGAATATACTTTGCCACAAAACTATTCTATCATAGCTGCTGGAAACTATGAAACAGATAGAGGAGTTACTTATCGTATGCCTACACCTTTGGCAAATAGATTTGTACACTTAAACTTTGATTTGGATTTTGAGAGTTGGAAACTTTGGGCTTATAAAAATAATATGGATAAAAAAATCATCTCTTATCTTAGTTATAAACCAAGTGACCTTTTTATGTTTGACCCAAAAAGTAAAAGTAAATCATTTGCCACTCCTAGAAGTTGGAAATTTGTAAATGATATACTTAAATCAAATGTAAAAGAACAACTCCTAGAAAATGTAATTAGTGGTGCGATAGGAAAAGATACTGCCCAAGAGTTTTTAAACTATAGTAAAGTGATGCATGAACTCCCAAATATAGAAGATATATTAGCGGGAAATGAAGTAGAAATACCTACAAAAAACTCTGCACTTTATGCTCTTTGTGTAGGAATTGTTTATGCTCTTAAAGATAATTTTTCAACACAAAACCTTACAAATGTTTTGCATTTTTCACTGAAACTTGATGGAGAATTTACTATATTATTAGTTAGAGATATGCAAAAAGATGACATAGATGTGGAAAGTAGCCCAGCATGGAAAAGTTGGGTAGATGAGCATAGATTTTTATTAAATTAACATGAATCAAATTGAGCAACGAATCAAACAAGTCAAAGCTAATCTTTTATTAGAACAGCCCTACTTTGGTTCAGTCTCTGCTATACAAAAACCAAAACTAAACGAAGATATACAAACCTTTGCTTCAACTCCTGAAAACTTTGAATACAATGATGATTATATAAACTCTTTAGATGATGAAGAGTTGAGTTTTCTTCTTACAAACTCAGCTATGCACCAAACATTAGGATATGAAAATAGAAAAGAGGGTCGCATGGATTGGCTTTGGACTATGGCTCAAGATTATGCTATAAACTCACTTTTAGTGAACAATGGACTAAAACTACCAGAACTTTTACTTTATGATGAAAGATTTGACACTTTAAGTAGTGAAGCTATCTATAAAATACTTGAAGAGGAGATTGATGAAGATAAACATACCCCAAAAGAGGTGGAAAATATCCGTTATGAAAAAATGCCAGAGATTAATGAATACGATCAAGACCCAGTTGATACCCAAGATCTAAATCAACAACTTTTAAATAAAGCAAAACTTCAAGGGGATTTACCACTTGGTATTGAGATATTAGTACCACATTTAGACAATGCAACTATATCTTGGGAAGATGAACTCTATACTATTATAGAAAATAGTGTTAAATTTGACTACGCGTTGTTTCCCCCAAATAAACGGTATATTTCACAAGATATGGCTCTTCCTAGTTTGAGTGGAACTAGAACAAAACTTGTTATTGCTATAGATAGTTCAGGTTCTATTGATGGGGTACTTTTAGGAAAGTTTCTAAGTGAAGTGGAGTCTATTATGAATAGTTTTGTTGATTTTGAGATAGATTTACTAATAGCAGATGCAAAAGTACAAGAGCATCATATTTTATATGCAGGAGATGAGCTAGAATACACCATCAAAGGTGGTGGAGGTACAAACTTTGAAGAGACATTTAAATACTGTGACGAAAATATAGACAATATAACACTCTTTTTGTATTTTACAGATGGATTTGGGAAAATGCCACAAGAGGAACCAACCTTTGATGTTGTTTGGGTATGTGATAACAATGAAGCAATATTTTCTTTTGGTAAAGTTCTACCATTATAAAAGTTTAGATACAATTCTTTTATGAAATCTTCAACAATCAATAACTCAATCTTCTCAAAAGTATTTTGGATAACATTATTATTTAAACAAAACCATTACCATAAATATGGGGTACTTCTACATACATTAAAAGTTATTTGGGGAGTTATAAAAGCAAAAGATTTTAAGTTTTTAGCTGCTGGAATTTTTCACGATATAGGGAAACCTTTTGTAGCGTATCAAGATGATGAAGATATATTAGTAGGGGAATACTCTTTTACAGACCACGAAGAGAGAAGTTACCAAATAGTGAAAAACTGGTTTTTCTTGAGTGATTGGACTAAAAATATAATACGATATCACTATATTATAAGAGATATACAAAACTCAAAAAGAAAAGGCTTATTTGATAGACTAGAAAGACTTGAAACTGCTTATGCCACTTTAGATGATGATTTTATAAAAGAGTTAGAGATATTTTTGGTTTATGATGATTATGGAAAAAGTTAAATAATTCTTTTTCCATAATGTGAAGATTAGTTTATAGGGAGTATTTTTACCTTATTTTTAATCTTTTTACTATCTTTGGTTACAACTACTTTTAAAATACCATTATTATGTGTTACTGCTATTTTTTCTCTATCTATATCATCAGGCAAAGAGATACTTCTACTAAATGAACCATAAAATCTCTCCTGTCTTACCATATCTTTCTTTTCATCTTTTGTAAGTTCTTTTTTTTCACCACTTACTTTAAGTATATTATGTTCATCTATTGATACTTTTATATTTTCTTTATCAATACCTGCTAACTCAAATTCAAAAGTATATTTTTTGTCATTTTCAAACAAATTCATCTTTGGATAAGTGCTATTAAGTATATTTATCTTATATCTTGAAGAAGGTATCGCAAAAAAACTATCTTCATTGAAGAATTTTTCTATCTCTTTGTCAAAATTAGTATTAAAACTGTCACTAAACAAACTTGTTGCACTTAAACTACTTGCCAAACACAATCCAATTGCGGATAAGATTATCTTATTTTTCATGTACTAGTTCCTTTTTATTTAATATTAATTAAGTTAAATGTCTCTTTTTAACTTCAGAAAAATTATAACAAAATTTTTTAGCACTTGTCAATACAGAGTGCTAATTATAACTTTCAATTTTTATGAAAATTTAAGATTTTTTACTCGTTACAGCAATAATAAATCTACTCCTAAATGGTTCTGTGGCATAATTCCTATCACATTTAGTTCAAGGGAAATTATGATTAAAAATATCACAGGAAATATTGACTTTATAGAAAATCTTAGAGGAAAACGGGCAACTTTTATGTTGGCTCTTTCAAACACCAATACCGCTAAAACAGAAGGAATCACACAAGCTGGAATTCCAGGACTCATACACCTAACCCCTACTCTTGATAGTGAATTTGTAACTACAGGAGAGGTGCGAAGTCTTGATAATATTGCAGCCACTGCTAAAGGTGTTCCAACTCCAGCTTTAATAACTAGAGCTATCCATCTTTTACACCCATATAATGATATTGAACTTTTAAATTTAGGTCTTGAAGTAACTCCCAAACTACAATACTTTACAACACACAACTTTGATATAGATCCAAGTGGAAGTATAGATACAAATGCAAATATAGATGCACAAACTATTTTCCAAAAAGCTTTAGAGTTTGGACAAAATTATCAATGTAAAAATGATTATATAATTTTAGGTGAATCAGTTCCAAGTGGTACAACTACAGCAAAAGCAACCGCTTTAGGATTGGGTTATAATTGTGATGATATGTTTAGTAGTAGTTTTAAAAATGTTCCTAACGATATAAGAGAAACTACTATTAAAAAAGCTTTGGAAAATCTTGCAAAAGATGATGATATATTTACTATATTAGGTAAAGTATCTGATAATATGCTTATCTTTAATGCTGGTTTTATATTAGGATTAAATAACAAAATCCCACTTATTTTAGCAGGTGGAACACAGATGGCATGTGTACTTTTAATAGTAAATAAAATTTTAGAGATGATGGGAGCAGAATTTGACACTTCAAATCTAAGTTTGTGTACTACAAAATGGGTAGTCCAAGATAAAAACAGTGATATAAAAGCTATTCTTGAGTTACTAACTTTTGATATAAATAGTTATTTCGTAGATTTTGACTTCTCATTATCAAATCACCCTGCTTTAAAACTCTATGATGAAGGTGAAGCAAAAGAGGGAGTTGGAGCTGGAGCTGCTTTAGCTTATGGAGTTTTAAATGGGTTGGATAAAGAAAAAATAACTTGTAAAGTAGAAGAGTTCTTACTATAGATGAAAATACTCTATTTTGGCGGACAAAAATCAGGAAAATCAAACTTAGCTGAACAAAAAGCTATCAAGCTAGCAAAAGTAAAAAAACCATACTACATAGCAACTTATGATAATAGTTATAATGATAGTGAGATGAACAAAAGAGTTGAACAACACAAACTTCAAAGAGTTGATAAGTTTCATACTATAGAGGAGACAAAAGATTTAGTTGCTGTTATAGAAGATGGACAAACATATCTTGTTGATTGTGTATCTATGTGGATTTTGAATAATATTAAGGAAGATGAAACAACTTTACTAGAACAACTTGAAACCTTAAGTAAAAAAGATACAAATATTGTCTTTGTACTCAATGATGTGAGTTCTGGTGTCATTCCATTAGATACTCTTAGTCGTAAATATGTTGATTTAAGTGGAATCATTGGGCAAAAGTTAGCATCATTTTGTGATGAAGTGTATGAGGTAAAACTTGGATTGGAGATACAACTTAAATGAAAGATTTGATCGATGGTTTAAAATATGGCATCTCCTATTTTTCAATACTACCTATAAAAGTTGGTAAATTTGAGGCAAATAAAAACTTCTATAAAGGTGTAATTTTTAGTTTGCCTTTCGTTGGGTTATTGCTTTCTATTATAACTATTGGATTATTTTTATTGTTACCATTACCTCTTTTATACAAAGCAATTCTTGTCTCTATTCTTTACCTTTTTTTGTATGGATTTATTCATCTTGAGGCAGTTTGCGATACTATTGATGGATACTTCGCATCTTTGAGTAAAAAAGATGTTTATGAGATAATGAAAGAGCCACAAGTTGGTGCTATTGGGGCTATTGGAACATTTTGTTTTGTACTTTTAAAGATTTTAGCACTTTCATATCTTTTGTATTATCAACACTTTATTTGTATCATTTTAGCTTTTGTATTAAGTAGAAGTTCACTTTTTTTTGCTTTAGATTTAGAATATCACAAAGAAAGCCACTTTATCAATAGCTTAAAAAATTCATTTGAAACTCCACTATATATAAAGCTTATCTTTCTCCCTTTTAGTCTTATAACAAAATTTATCCTTACTAGACTTAAAAAACATTTAGGTTTTATAAATGGAGATACCTTAGGATTTACTATAGAGTTACAAGAGATACTATTTTTAAATATTGGAATATTGTTATGCACATTTTAAATGTTCATAGAAAAAGAGGTAAATCACTTGGATTACTAGAACTCATTGCTATTGCACTTGGTGGTATGATAGGTGGAGGGATATTTACTGTATTGGGTATATCTGTATCTATAATAGGAGTATTTACTCCATTAGCTTTTATACTTGGTGGAATATTAGCAATGCTTGCTTCTTACTCCTATATTAAACTTGGGATTTACTATAAAGATGAAGGTGCTACATATTCATTTTATAAAAGAACTTTTCCTAGTTCCCCTTTTGGTGCTTCACTTGTTGGTTGGTGGGTTATTTTTGGTTATATTAGTACCTTAGCTTTATATGCTTATACTTTTGCCTCTTATGCAATAAGTGGATTTGAATTTGCAAATATTGAATGGATAAGAAAAGGGCTAGCGGGTATTATAATATTGATTTTTACACTTATAAATATTTGGAGTGTTAAAGGGATGGGGAAAATAGAAGATTTGATGGTTTATACAAAACTTATTATCCTTACTGTTATCTCTTTTGTACTTATTAACAATGCAAACACCTCTCTTCCTACTTTGTTAGAACACAATGATGATGTCACACTATTATCTATTTTTATTGTTGCTTCACTTACTTTTGTAGCTTTTGAAGGATTCCAGCTTGTAATAAATGCAGTTAATGAGATGGAAAATCCACAAAAAAATATCCCAAGAGCCATCTATGGTGCTATGATTTTAGCTATTGCAATATATGTTGTGTTATCTTTAGGAGCAATTCTTACAATCCCTTTTGAAGATATTATCAAAAATCAAGAATATGCACTAGCAGCTGGTGCAGATAAGATTTTAGGACATTGGGGAACTGACTTAGTTATCATTGGTGCATTGTTAGCTACTAGTAGTGCAATAAGTGGAACATTATTTGGTGCTTCAAGACAAATATCTGTTATTGCAAAAGATGGATATTTTCCTCGATTTTTAACAAGAAGAAAAAACAATATTCCAATATATTCTATAATATCAATGACTATATTTGCATTTAGTTTAATTCTTATGGGAAATTTAAAAGTAATTTTAGAGTTTGGAAGTGTTACTTTTTTATTAGTTTCATTTCTCACAGCCTATGCTAATTTTAAAATATATAAACAAACTAACTCATCACTTTTTATAACTATTTTAGCGATGATAGGATTAGCAGTTGGGACTATACTAATTATTTATTATGAATATACTACACAAGTAGAACAACTTTATTTTATAGGTGGATTGTATATACTTTTAACTATTTTTGCTTATATTTATTCTAAAATAAATCATCAAATAAAAAGTATTCTATAGTTTTGTCTAATATTTGATTTTTAACCATTAAAGCTAATTCCAAAATACAATATTGTAGAATAAAGGTATTTATTCTTATAAATATGTATAAGATGGTATATTTGCTACATTTTTACTTGTTAGGCAATAGAAAAATAATAAATTATACAATGAGATTAACAGGTCGTTAACAACAAAATTGTATTGTTATAATTACGTTATAAAGGTCCATTAATGGTAAAAAAAGACTTAGATAGTTTAAAGTCAATAAAAGCATTAGAGTTTATAGTAGATGAGTTAGATGCAATTATTAATATAATAGATGTAGAAACTTATGAAATACTTTATGCAAATAGTCATTGTATTGAAGAATTTGGAAATGTAGTTGGAAAAACTTGTTATAGTGTTTTAGAAAAAGACAAGGAACTACCTTGTGAAAATTGCAATCTTATAAACGATAACTATTCGAAAGAAATAGGTGCAACATACAAATGGGAACATCACAATAGTATCAATAAAAAACATTATGTTTTCAGTGATAAAATTGCCCTTATAAATGATAGAAAAGTAAAAATTCAAATTGGGATAAATATCACCAAACAAAAAGAATTAGAACTTAAAATTCTTGAACAAAAAACTAAAAATATAGAAACATTTGAAGCATTATCTAACTCTACCATTGAGGGCTTGATAATATATAATGAAGATAAAAAATGTATAAAAACAAACAGTATTGCACCTGAATTATTTGGCTATGATAAGAAAGAAATGATAGGTAAAAACGCATTTGAGTTTATAGCTTATGAATCAATAAATCATGTAAAAAAAGTAATCAACAACAAAAATCAAGAACCTTATGAAGCTGTAATGTTGAGAAAAGATGGGACAAAGTTTCCTGCTATTTTAAGAGGAAAAGATATACAGCTTGAGGGAGAAACTATTCGGGTATCTGCTGTTATGGATATAACAAAGATTAAAGAAAAAGAGGAAGAGATACTAAAACTTGCTTATTATGATTCTTTAACAAATCTTCCAAATAGAGCTTTACTAGAAGATAGAGCAAGTAGACTTATCAATAAAAATAGCAGAAACAAAAACTTTGCTGCACTAATGTTTATTGATTTAGATAATTTTAAAAATATTAATGATACAAAAGGGCATGTTATAGGAGACATGATACTAGTTGAGTGTGCTAAAAGACTATCTAAAACAATAAGAAGATACGATACAGTAGCAAGATTTGGTGGAGATGAATTTATTATCCTTATTGATACACAAAATGTGGACAAAAATACAGCAGTCAAAGGTATAAGAACTGTTGCAAATAATGTTTTAAAACGCTTATCAAAAACACTTACAATTGAAAATATAGACTATCAACTTACTGCAAGCATAGGAATCTCAATATTTAATGATACTATCACTTTTGATGAACTTATGAAACGCGCAGATAGTGCCATGTATCATTCAAAAGATAAAGGGAAAAATAACTTTAGCTTTTTTGATCCAAAACTTCAAAAAGAGATAGAACGAAAAACAATCATTACTGAAAAGTTACGAAAAGCAATCAAAAATAATCAAATAGAAATACATTACCAAAAACAACTTAATAGCAATCAAAAAGTAACTGGTGTAGAAGCATTGTTACGATGGACTGATAAAACCTTAGGATATATAAGTCCTATTGAATTTATTGCAATCGCAGAAGAGAGTGATCTTATTTTACAACTAGGTAACTTTGTGATAGAAGAATCAATAAAGCTCATAAGTAGTTGGGAAAAAGATAAAATAAAAAAAGATTGGAGAGTATCAGTAAATATAAGTATTAAACAATTTGAAAAAGATAATTTTGCAAAAAATATTGAAAATAATATTTTTAAATACAATATTGTACCAAATAGATTACGACTAGAATTTACAGAAAGCTTACTGTTCAAAAATACAGATCAAGCTCTTGAAAAAATACATAATCTTAAAAAATTAGGTTTAACACTTTCTATTGATGATTTTGGCACTGGTTACTCCTCTTTATCTTACTTGAAAAAGCTTCCAATTGATGAACTAAAAATTGATAAATCCTTTATAGATGATATATTAACAGATGAAAATGATGAAACAATAGTAGTAGCAATCCTTGGCATTGGAAGTAAGTTTGGTTTTGAAGTTATAGCAGAAGGTGTAGAAACAAAAGAGATGTATGAAAAACTTTTAACTTTAGGTTGTGAATATTATCAAGGCTACTATTTTGCAAAACCCTTGCCTCAAGAGGAACTATAAGTATATTTATACAGATAATATTGTAAACTTTTAAAAATCAACTCTGCATAAGGATATTATGAAAAATATAAGTATTTTTGGAACATCTTCAGATGCAGGAAAATCAACACTTACTTTTGTTATAGGTAAAATTATTCAAGAGTTAGGATATAGTGTTGTCCCTTTTAAAGCACAAAATGTATCAAACAATTCAAAAGTTTGTGATGACAATAGTGAGATAGCGATAGCACAACACTTTCAAGCAGAAGTGTTAGGTGTTAAAACTTCTTATCACTTAAATCCTGTATTACTTAAATCAGGTCATGGAAATTCAGCTTCACTTATAGTTGAAGGGAAAGTACTTCACGACAAAGATGTAAGAGAATATTATAGAGACTTGGATTTGTTGAAACCTGTTGTAAAAAGATGTTTTGAATATCTTAATAAAAAATATGACTGTGTAATATGTGAAGGTGCTGGAAGCCCTGTAGAACTCAATCTTATGGATAAAGATTTATCAAATATTTATATAGCAGATACTTATGAGACTAAGATAATACTCGTTGCTGATATACAAAAAGGTGGTGTATTTGCTTCTATTTGGGGTGTCTATAATCTGCTTCCTGAAAAATTACGATCTAATGTTATGGGTGTCATTGTTAATAAATTTCAAGGAGATATGAGTCTGTTTGATGAGGGTGTAAGAATCATTGAAGAGGATTTTAAGATACCTGTTTTAGGAGTATTACCATATCTCCCTTTTAATCTCGGATTTGAAGATAGTGCTAGTTTAAAAAACTTTACCCAAAACTGTCAAAATGCTACAAAAAAAGTAGCTGTGATTAACTATCCACATATGAGTAACTATAATGATTTTGAACCATTAATTGCAGATGAAACTATCTCTTTAGAATTTGTAACTTCTAATATAGATTTAAATAGATTTGACTTAATAATACTCCCTGGTACAAAACTAGTAATTCAAGATTTACAGTGGTTAAAAAACAATGGTCTTTTTAAACAACTACAAAATACAAAAGTAGAACTTTTTGGCATTTGTGGTGGATATGAGATGATGTTTGAAAAGATTATTGATCAACTTTGCATTGAAAATACTACCCCAACAATAGAAGTTGGATTAGGTTTTATTGATGATGATATTGTGTTTCAAAATGACAAAGTGCTCAAAAGAGAATTATACAGAATGTTTAAGAATACTTACGAAGGTTTTGAGATACACCAAGGCATTAGTAAAAAATATCCACTGTTTTTTGAGAAGGATAATATCAAAGGAACTTTTGTACATGGTTTGTTTGATGATGAAAAATTTCAAACTTATAAGAAACAAACAATTAACACATTTGTCAAAACTATGAAAGAAAAATTAGATATAGATAAGATTATATCGAGTATAATGTAATATGATAAAATCACTTATAAAATTTGGTTTAGAAAAACCAATACTTAATTATATGCTCCTATTTTTTATATTTATCCTCTCTGTATTTTCATACTTAAAAATACCAAAAGAGATATTTCCACCATCAAATCTTGATGCTATTTCTATTACAGGAACTTATGCGGGTGCTAGTAGTGATATCCTTGACCTTATGGCTGTATCAAAAATAGAAGATGAACTTGCAAACTTAAGTGAAGCAGATACAATTACAACGGTTGTAAAAACAGGCTATTTTAGTATAAGAATTGACTTACAAGAGGGAAATGACCTTTCAAAACTTCTTGATGATGTAAAAGATATCGTAACAAAAACTCGTTCTGATTTACCAAGTGATATGGATGAACCAATTGTAAAAGAAATTGTTCACTCTTTTCCTTTGATTACTATCGCAGTGTTTGGAGATAAATCAAATGAAGAGTTGCTTCAAATATCAGATGAGATTAAAGCAAAAGTCAATACGCTTGGAGATTTAAGTGATATTACAATTTGGGGAGATAGTGACAAGGAACTGCTTATCACTTTTGATGAAGCAAAAATAGATGCATTTAAATTAGATAAAAATGCGGTAATAAATGCCATAGCCTCTACAAGTTCTATCTTTCCTGCTGGAATAATCAAAGATAAAGGAACTCACTATTATCTTAGTAGTCAAAATGGGGAAAAAGATATTCAAAAACTACTACAGATGATTATAAAAATTGGCAATCAAACTATCTATCTTAAAGATATTGCCAAAGTTGAATATAAACTAGCAGATGTAGATACTATCTCACATTTTAATGGAAAAAAAAATATCTCAATAGGTGTCAATAAAAGTAAAACAGGTGATAGTATCGCTTTAGTTAAAGAGATAAAAAAGATGCTAAAAGAGGAACAAAAAAACTATTCAGACATTAAGTTTGACACCTATACAGATACCTCTGTTTGGATAAAAAATAGACTAAATACTGTAGTATCAAATATTCTTTTTGGTCTAATACTACTTACTATTGCCCTATTCTTCTTTATAAATATTAGAATAGCTTTTGTAGTTGCAGTTGGAATACCAACAAGTTTTATGATAGGGCTTATTGGAGCTGAACAACTTGGCTTTAGTCTTAATATGCTCTCCCTTTTAGGAGCCTTACTTGCTCTTGGTATGCTTGTGGATGAAGCTATTGTTGTTGGGGAAAATATCTATAGACATTTAGAGATGGGGAAAGATAAAATGACTGCTGCTTTAGACGGTGCTGTTGAGATGTATCCAGCTGTTTTAACAGCAACTGCTACAACTATCTTTGCATTTTTACCAATTTTACTTATGAGTGGTGAAACTGGTGTATTTATGAGGATATTACCTATTATGATTTCTATACTTCTTTTGAGTTCTTTAGTAGAAGCATTTTTTTTCTTACCTCTTCATGCAAAACATACTTTACAAGTAAATCACAATGAAAAGAAATCAGAAACTATCTGGGTGTGGAATAAAAACTTATATAAAAAAATTCTTGATTTTGTATTAAAGTGGAAATACCTATCTCCTCTTATTTTGACCCTATTTATCATTATTGCAACAATAAGTTTTGCAAAACTACTAAAATTTGAATTTATGCCAGAATTTGATACAACTCAAGTGTATATAAATGGAAGTGTCGGTGTGGGATACGATATAAAAGAAACTGAAGAGAAAATATATAAACTAGAAAAAAAGATACTTGAAAACTTTGAACTAGGAGATGAGATAGATAGTATTAGTTCCGTTATAGGTATGAAACTAGATGGGAAACAACTCCCTCAAAATGAGGAGTTTTATTTCCAAATATTTGTAAATCTTCAAGAAAGAGCACCACAAAATGTATTTGATAAATTTATCAATCCATATTTAAGCCCAAAATATGATGATACAGATATGACAAGAGTTGAATCAGCAAAATCTATCTCAAATAATATCTCAAAACTTATAGAAAATAGTGATATAAAAAAAGAGTTTGATGAACTCAAAGTATATGTTCCAGGTGCTGGGATAGTAAAGTATGATATTGAGATTAGTTTTAGTGGCAAAGATGACAAAGCCTTAAGTGATGCTATTAAAACAACAAAAGATACACTAGAAAATATACAAGGGGTTACAAATGTAGCAGATGATGTACTTCTTGGAAATCTTGATTTAAAATTTTCTATAAACCCTTATGGTCAATCTCTTGGTTTCACGGAAACTGATGTTGTAAATCTTTTAAAACCCTATTATTTTAAAGGTAGTTTTTCAAAGATGTATGACGATAGTGGTATAGTTGATATTGTATTTCAAAGTGTCAATAAAGATATTAAACAAAGTCTAGATAACTTTGAAATAACAGTACCAAATAGTGATACAAAAGTACTTTTAAATGATATAGTTGATTTCAAAACAAAATCAAGCCTAAGCCAAATATTTAAAGAAGATGGAACTGCTATACAAACTATCACAGCTTCACTAGATGGCATTACAAGTACAGAACTCTACACACAACTCAATCCTATACTAGATAAATTAAGAGATAATGTAACCATTGATATCAAAGGGGAAGAGAAAGAGAACAAAAAGATACAAATGGAGATGGGACAAGCTTTTTTTATAGCTTTAATACTTATTTTTATCTCTTTGGTGTGGATGTTTGATAGTTTAGTAAAATCACTTATTATCTTAAGCACTATTCCACTTTCTGTTTTAGGTGTACTTGTAGGACATTTTATCATGGGATTAAATATCACTATGCCTGGTCTCATTGGTATCGTAGGACTTGCTGGGGTTATTGTAAATGATGGTATTATTATGATGGATTTTATTCAAAAAGCAAAAAATCTAGAAGAGATGAAACAATTCGCACTTTTAAGACTTCGCCCTATTCTTCTAACTTCACTTACAACTATTTTAGGTCTTAGTACCTTGATGTTTTTTGCTTCTGGTCAATCACTTATACTGCAACCTATGGCAGTTGCGTTAGGATTTGGGATACTTTGGGCTACGATTTTGAATTTGTATTATGTTCCTATGTTATATAGGATTATTTATTTGAGGAAAGAGTAATCTATTACTAAATAGGGATTCTAATCCCTATTCTCGAATCAAGTTTACTTAAACTTTTTTCTTTTATACCATTTCCAAACACCATAAATACTAATAGCTATCCAAAATACTTCAATAACAGCAGAAGCCAAATTCCAAGTAAAAAATAGTGAATACATTATCAATATTGCACCAAAAAGATTTAAAAACGAGTACCAAAAACCTTTCGAATCTATCCTATCAAATTGTAAAAGAAAATATGTGATAAGGACAAAAGTTACCCCTATAATACCTATAATATCACTTAAATGCATTATATTATAAGAGCTTTCAAACTTTTTGCTGTAAAAAGTCGCAACTCTTCACTTTTTAAACTTTTTAGTTCATTACTAAATCCACTCTTTGCAAAAAGTACAAAAATATCTACAGGAAGCTGAATATCTTCACACTCTTTTTTTAGATTTGTCAGAACTGATTTCTTCATCTTTGTATTTGTATATTTACAAGACCCTGCAATGATTTTACCAGAGTTTGTTTTGGCTACTAGTTCCACTTCACCCTCATCATCCCAGTATCTTCCTTGTGAATAAATAGAATCATCAGCTTTAAATTGTTTTTCCAAATACTCATGACAAAGTTGCTCAAAAATATAGTTTTGGAACTCCTCTTTTTGATTTTTAAAATTTGTGAAAAACTCTTTATAGTCCCCATCTCGTATCCCTTTAAATATTGGTGATATAAAAGCAAACCAAAATCTTAAAAAAGGTGTGGAGATGATGAGTTTTTTAGATATATCACCTTGATTTGCTTGGTTTGTAAGATGATGCATAGTTGACTCTACTTTTAAAACACCCATATCCCGAAGCTCATCTACACACTCCATACCATTTTTAAAAGAGACTTGTGCTCTTCTAAATGCAGAGTTTGTTCTTCTATCTCCTAATGCAACTCCACTTAAAATAGCTTGGAGTAATGGATCAGAAGTGCAAAGGTCAGCTACTTGGTTTCTATAATATTTATACTCATCTAAAATCAACTCTTCTATTAGCTTTTCTATAGGAATAGTTGTATCTATTTGTTCATCAACTCCACCAAACACGGTAAAATACTCGATAGCTTGTTCCATATCTTTAAAATTGTTTTTGTTATAAAATGTTGAAAATTGTTCTTGTAGTGTTTGATCTATTGAAATTATAATCTATCCTTTTTTGTCTCTTAATTGTAATAATTATACCATAATATTATAATATCTTTGATACAATCCAAAGAGTAAAAAACAAAGGCAAATAATGAAAAAATGTGATGTACAATTAAAAGAACTGATAGAAACTGTAGTATTACCTGATATTGAAGATAGTATTGATTATATATTTGAACAAATTGCAGAAAAAAAAGATGCGAGTGAAGAGTTGAACAAAGAGTTAGCTCAGATGCATGAGATGAGAGATGATTTTAATGAAATTTTAAAAGATATTGAAAATAGAGAATTAGAAAAAGAAGAGTGTCAAGAGCTTTATGAAGGTATAAAAGCTATGATTGACGAAATGGAACTAGACGAAGAGATCTAGTTTAAGAGAGGCAAGTTTTGCACTTGCCATTTACGATTACATTATTTATTAAATATCCATCTAGTTTAATATCTAACTTTTCTAAACACTCTACTTTATTGCATTCTGTACACACAAAATGCGCGTGGGGTTTAAGTTTTAATTCAAAATATCTTTTTTTATCATTTGATTCAAAAGAATCAATTATCCCCTCCTCTTCAAATAGGGAAATATTTCTATAAAAAGTTGCTTTATCCATAGAGATATGAAGCTTTATATCCTCGTAACTTAAAGGCTTTTTTGCATTTTCAAATATCTCTATAAGAGCTATTCTTGCACTTGTCAATTTAATTTTTTTGTTTTTTATTTTATCTTCTATTGTCATAAAAGTATTATAACAGATTAATCTTATTGAATTATTTTTTCTATTTTAACTTTCATTTTGGATTTATTGGATAAAATCTTATTTTTAAAAGGATAATAATGAAACAACAAATTTTTAAATTAATCTTATTAGCTACAGTTGCATATAGTTTTATAGGATGTGGACAAAAAAACGAAATAAAAGAATACAATAAACCAGCAATTTACTGGTACAATAAAATGATAAAACAAATATCTAGCTACGACCTTGATGGTGCTGATGATACTTTTACATCATTAGAATCAGAACACAGAAATTCTCCTTTTATTCCAGGAGCTATGATGATTATAGCTACAGCACATATGGAAGAGGAAGAGTATGCTATGGCAAACTATTATCTTGATGAATACCTTAAAAGATTTAGTTTAAAAAGAGATGCTGATTATATTCGTTACCTAAAAATTAAATCTAATTTTTTAGCATTTAAAAGTCAATATCGAGAACAAAACCTTTTGGATGAAACACTTATCAAAACAAATGAGTTTTTACAAAAGTATCCTCATTCTGAATACGTACATTTAGTACAAACAATGCAAGCAAGACTTCTTATGGCTCGTTCATTATTTGATAAAGAGATAGCTGAACTCTATGGAAGAATAGACCAACCAGTAGCAAAAGAATTTTATGAAAATAAAGCTTCAAAAAATTGGAAAGATATAGAAAGTATTGAGGATATAAATGTACCTTGGTACAGAGCTATATTTGAATAAGGAATTATAAACTATGAAATTAGCAGATTACGACAGTTTCCCAGATAGACTACCTATCCTTATAGAACAATCTATGTTCTTGTACCCTTTTATGATTGCACCTATTTTTATTGATGATGAACAAAATATAAATGCAGTTGAGTACGCTATAAATAATAATAAACTTATAACTGTAGCAGTAAGTAAAGAAAAAACAGCCAATGAGTTCTACAATGTAGCTGTTGTTGGAAATATTATGAGAAAAATTACTTTACCCGATGGGAGAGTAAAAGTATTATTTCAAGGGTTAGAAAAAGTAGAAATAAAAGAGGTAGTAAGTGGTTCACCTTTAATAGCTATTGTTGATGTATTGCCAAACCTTCCATACGATGAAAAAGAGATAAAAGCACTCTTAGAAGTATTAAAATCAAATGTAAATAGACTTTCAAAATTAAATCCAAAATTCCCAGCAGATTTAATCAAAACAATACAAGAAAGTAGTGACCCAATTAGAATTGCCGATTTAGTTTCTTCTGTAATACAAATCTCAAATAAAGATGCATATACATTATTTAAAGAAACAGATATAAATAAAAGACTTCTAGGAATAATAGAACATATCAAACAAGATATAGAAACTTTTAAATTAAAAAACGAGATTAATAAAAAAGTAAACACAAACCTTGATAAACATCAAAAAGATTATGTTTTAAGAGAACAACTAAGAACTATCCAAAAAGAACTTGGTGGAGATAACAGTAAAGATAAAGAGATTTTAGAGTTTAGAAAAAAACTCAAAGCTTTAAAACCTCATATGCCAAAAGCTGGATATAAAGAGACAAAAAAACAAATAGATAAACTTAGTAGAATACATCCAGACAGTGGTGATGCTTCTACTCTTCAATCTTATATTGAATCAGTTTTAGAGATACCATTTGGTCAAAAAGCAAAAGAAAAGTTTGATGTAGAACATGTAGAAGATCAACTCAATATTGATCACTATGCACTAAAAGAACCAAAAGATAGAATCATAGAATACTTTGCAGTTAAACAACTTCTTGAGCAAAGAGAGATAAAAACAAGCAAAGATAATAGTACAGTTCTTTGTTTTGTAGGTCCTCCAGGAGTTGGTAAAACTTCATTAGCAAACTCAATAGCAAGTGCCTTAGATAGACCTCTTGTAAGGATAGCTTTAGGAGGAATGGAAGATGTCAATGAACTACGAGGTCATAGAAGAACTTATGTAGGTTCAATGCCAGGAAGAATTGTACATGGATTTACAACGGCAAAAAAAATGAATCCTGTAATAGTGTTAGATGAGATTGATAAAATTGGAGCAAATCATAGGGGAGATCCTAGTGCTGTGATGCTTGAAATTCTTGATCCAGAACAAAATCACGCTTTTAGAGACTTATATCTAAACTTTGAGATTGATTTAAGTTCATGTATCTTTATAGCTACTGCAAATAATGCGGGTAAAATTCCAGCTCCACTTAGAGATAGAATGGAATTCATAAATATCAGTAGTTATACTCCAAATGAAAAATTTCACATTGCTTCAAACTATCTTATCCCTCAAGAGTTAAAAAAGCATGGTTTGAAAAAAACAGAAGTAAATTTAAGTGATCCAACTATTGAACTTATCATTGAAAAGTTTACAAGAGAGGCTGGAGTACGAAATTTACGAAGAGTATTTAGTAAACTTTATAGAAAAGCAGCCAAAGAACTTGTATATAATCATGATTTAAAAAAAGTGACAATCAATACAAAAAACATAGAAGAGTATCTAGATAATCCAGTATTTGAGATAGATCCTGCAGATAAAACAAATAGTGTAGGAGTTGTAAATGGTTTAGCATGGACTAGTGTTGGTGGAGATGTTTTAAAAATAGAGACTGTCAAGTTTGCAGGAAAAGGAAACTTATCACTTACTGGAAATATGGGTGATGTTATGAAAGAGAGTGCTAGAATTGCACATAGTGTTGTAAAGGGTTTGATAGATAAGAAAAAACTCAAAAATGCAACATTTAAGAACTATGATATTCATATGCATATCCCTGAAGGTGCTACTCCAAAAGATGGACCAAGTGCAGGTATTGCTATGAGTTTAGTTATTGCATCAATTTTATCAAATAGAAAGATAGATTCAACTTTAGCAATGACAGGTGAAGTAACACTAACAGGAAAAGTTCTTCCAATTGGTGGACTTAAAGAAAAGTTAATTGCAGCATACAAAGCGAAGATGAAAAAAGTTTTAATTCCAGAAAAAAACTTTAAAAGAGATTTAAAAGATATCCCTAGTGAAGTAAAAGAAAATATGGAAATTATAGCTGTAAAAAAAGTTGAAGAGGTACTTGAACACGGTTTAGTATAAAATGAATACAGATAGAATAAAAGAGATAAAAAAACTACAAGTCGATGGGTATAGAGTTCAAAGAAGTCAAAGTGTAGTTTTAAATAATCTTTATGCTATCGTAACTATTGTAACAATCTGTATCTCTGTGATTTTTTACAATGTTTATATAGTTCCTGCACAAAAAGCAAAAGAGCAAAAAGAACTCCAAGCTAAAAAACATCAAGAATATTTAGAATTACGAGCCAAACAAATCGCACTTTCCCATAAACTCAACACTCCAATAAAAAAAGAGGCAGAAGATGCAAAATAGAATTTTAACTGTCACAAACATAATTATTCTTTTAAATGTTATTATGTTTGCTATACAAAATAGTATTTATAATGGTATTTTATATTTTGGATTAAATATCTACTTTTTCACCAATTCACTATATTATCAACTTCTTTCAACAATGTTTGTTCATGGTGGTATTGCACATATAATGATGAATATGTTTGTATTATATCAATTTGGGAATGTTATAGAAAGAATTGTTGGTATTCCTAAATTTCTACTTCTTTATTTCATAGGTGGAATTTTGACCTCTATTGGAAGTTTAGCGTATATGTATATTACAGGTGATTGGGCAAACTTAGTGGGAGCTAGTGGTGCTATTAGTGTACTTCTTGGTTGGTTTGCACTTAAAGATACTTATCAGAGAAAAGGGATAATAGTATGGGTATTACTAATCTCTTTTGCACCACTACTTTTAGGGATGCCAATTGCTTGGTATTCTCACCTTATTGGTTTTGCTCTTGGTTGGATTATGGGATATATTCTTTAACAACTTATCATAAATTTAAATAAAACAATTCCATTACTTACATAAAAGTAAGTAAGGTAAATTTAAGTAAATCAACATTATACTTTCATTACTTACAAAAAATACAGTAAAGGGAATATTATGGAAAAAAGATTTATGGAAGCGATGCAATTTAGACATGCAACAAAAGAGTTTGATAGTGAAAAAAAAATTAGTGATGAGGATTTTAATACTATTTTAGAATATGGAATTTTAAGTCCTAGTTCATTTGGGTTTGAGCCTTGGAGATTTGTGATTGTTCAAGATACAGCTTTACGAGAAAAGATGAAAGAGTTCACTTGGGGAGCACAAGGAACACTTTTAACAGCTAGTCATTTTGTAATAATTTTAGCAAGAAAAGAAAATAGTATGAGATATGATAAACAATATATCAAAGATATGTTAGCATACAAAGAATTACCCCAAGATGTACAAGAGATGTACCTACAATTTTATGAAAAATTCCAAAAAGAGGATTTTAACCTACTTGAAAATCAAAGAGCATTATTTGATTGGGCTAGTAAACAAACATACATAGCTATGGCAAATATGATGACAGGAGCTGCTGCTATGGGGATAGATTCTTGCCCAACTGAAGGATTTGATATAAAATTAGCAAATGAGTTTATAGCAAAAGAGTTAAAGATAGATACAAATGAATATGGTGTTTCTGTAATGGTACCCTTTGGATATAGAAAAAATGAACCAAGAGGGAAATCAAGACAAAGTATAGATAGTGTAACACAATGGCATTAATCCAATAAAATAATCCCTAAATTTAGCACCTAAGTAAAATATCTTTTTTTAAGCTATTTTACTTAGTTTAATTAATAGAAAATTACCCCATAGGATACATGATTTCTAATTGTATCTGTTTTATTTTTTCCATAGTCTCACTATTTAATTTCACATCAAATGCAGCAAATGAGTCATCCAACTGCTCTACTGTTCTAGCACCTATTATAGTTGATGCAACAAAATCAAACTGTTTTGAATAAGCAACAGCAAGTGTTACAGGTGAGATATTTAACTCTTTTGCAATTTCAATATATTTTGCAGTTGTTAAGAGTGATTTTTCATTTACAAATCGTGTTGCTTGTCCTTTAATTCTAGGATTATCACTTTTTAAATAGTCTGAATACCTTGCAACCTCTGGATAAAATTTTCCATTGTATTTTCCACTTAAAACACCACCTGCAATTGGGGAATATGGCAATAGCGATATTTGCTCTTTTTTACATACATCTGCCAACTCATCTAAAAATCGTGGATTATTCAAAGAAAAATTATTTTGAATAGATTCAAATCTACTTATTCCTAATCTTTTCGATGTTTCATTTGCTTTTGTTAATCCATAGGCACTATCATTTGAAGTTCCTAGGTATCTTACTTTCCCCTCTTGCACCAACTCTTCAAAAGCTTTAAGTGACTCTTCAATAGGTACAATAGTATCTGGCCAATGCATTTGATACAAATCTATATAATCAGTCCCAAGACGCTTTAAACTCCCCTCAATAGCTTTTTTAATATGAAACTTATCAATAGCAGTCATTCCATGTCTTGTAGGTGGTACAAACCACCCATTAGCAGCACCTGCTACTTTTGAAGCAATGATTAATTTATCTCTTTGTTTCCCTTTGAGCCATTTCCCTATAATCTCTTCAGTACGACCCATATATTTTGCATCTGGTGGTATTGGATATATTTCAGCTGTATCAAAAAAGTTAATTCCTCTATCAATTGCTTTATCCATAATTTTAAAAGACTCTTTTTCATCACTCCAAGAACCAAAACTCATAGTTCCTAAACAAATTGGTGTAACTCTTAAACCTGTTCTTCCTATATATCTGTACTCCATTTCTAAACCTTTTATTCACTTTTCGCTATAATACCGAAAAATTAATATAAAGGCAATCAATATATGAGTTTAGAAGAAACATTAAACAAAAGAAGTGGTGGAGTTTGTGAGCTTTGTGGTTCAACAGAAGATTTAAAAGTTTATGAGGTAAACCCAAGTGATGGAAGTGTAGATAAAGCAATTTTAACATGTGGAAAATGTCATGAAGAACTACAAAATATGGATAACTTAGATGAAACACACTGGCACTGTTTAAATGATAGTATGTGGAGTGAAGTTGATGCAGTTAAAGTAGTAGCATATAGAGTTTTAAAAACACTAAATAATCAAGACCTATTAGATATGATGTATCTTGAAGATGATGTAAAAGCTTGGGCAGAAGAGGGACTTTTTGAAGAGGAAAATAAAGTTATACACAAAGATAGTAACGGTGTTACTTTAAATGCTGGAGATACAGTAAGTATTATTAAAGACCTTGATGTAAAAGGGACTGGATTTACTGCTAAAAGAGGAACTGCTGTAAGAAATATATCTTTGCCACATGATGATGCAGAGCATATTGAAGGTAGAGTGAATGGTGTGAAAATTATGATATTAACAAAATACCTTAAAAAAGTATAAGTTATATTGTAGTATAATGAAGATACAAAAAAATAATTTAGGATATTTCAATGACTGAAATTTTATCAAAAAAGATAGATTCTTTACCACCTCTCCCAAAAACTATACTTGATTTAGAGGAGTTCAAAAAATCACCAAATAAAGATTTAGAAGTTTTAGAAAAAATAATAGAACAAGATCCTTTAATTGTAGCAACCCTGCTAAAAGTTTCAAATTCAGCTATGTTTGGATTTAATAATAAAGTTGAAACAGCAAGTCGTGCAATACATCTTTTAGGTGTAAACTTCACTTTATCTATTGCTTTTGGTAGTGCTATTAAAAATGCTTTAGATATTGACTTAGGTGCTTATGGTATCAATGCTGATAGATTTATGTCTGTTGCAAACCTTTCATCAAATCTCTTAAAAGAGTGGATGAAGAAGGTAGACAATACTTTAAAAGAGGAACTTCTTTTACCAATATTTTTATTAGAAACTGGAAGATTTGTATTATCTGGTGTTGCTATTGAAGACAAAGTAAATAAAGAATTTTATAAAAGAATTCATCAAAATCCACTTGAAATATCTGCAATTGAAAAAGAGTTTTTCAGTGTAACTTCTACACAAGTTACTTCGTCAATTTTTAAACATTGGAATTTAAGTGATTCTCTCGTAGAAATGATTAAATATTCAGATGATGTAGAAAATTGTCCTAAAAACTATTTAAAAGAGGTTCAAGTACTCAATGTAGTAAAAACAATCTGTAATATAACAGACCCACTAGGAGACCAATTTGCAGAAGCTGGTATCAAAAAAGCAAAAGCATTTGGACTAGAAACAAAACATTTAGAAAAAGCCATAGAAACTATGCAAGATAGATTATTAGAAGAGTAAATCTCTTCTAATAATTAAACTGTTTAATCTTATTTACAACCTCTTCTAAACTCATTTTTATCTCGCTTTGACTCATTGTTCCATTTGTGGCTCCAACTTTTACTTTACCAATATACATATTTTCTATCTTCCCATCTTCTTTTACATTGTAAACAAAATACTTTAAAGCATCTGATGTTGGTACTTGTAAAAAGTTTCTTATACTTCCATCTCTATCATATATCCAAGGAAGATGTTTGTCTCCTTTGAGTTTTGTATTTTGTGTATGGGCTTGCCATCTTTTTATAAACCAAGGTTCATCAGAGATATTTGATACTATAATAAATTTTCCATCATCTAACCCTAACATCTCATCAAGTGTTTTAGCTAAAATTATTGATTCATGATTTCCTACAAAAATAATAGTTTTTGGTTTTATAATACTACTTGTATTAAACTTTTGATCTTCAAAACCTATCAACTCCACACTTTTTGGTAAATTTTCAATATCCATTGTTACTTTTTCTATTTTCTTAGGGGCTTCTACTGTTAAAAAGGTTAGTGCAACTAATGCAACTAAACTAATAACTATCAACTTAACAGTTGTCCATATTTTCATAGTTCTCTTCCTTTATTTTATCTTTCTAACTTCTCTTTTAAACAGCCTATCGACTTTTATATTATCATCTATCTCTTCTTGTTTTACAATATTATCAACTAATTTTTTTGCAAGATAAGGAGAAAGTACAAATCCCCTACCCCCTACACCATTAAGTATATATAAATTTTCATATCTTATAAATCTTTTTGATTCTACATTTGTACCATTTTTTAAATATGGAAATTCTTGTATTGTACATCTACTATCAATAACTTTTCCAACCATTGGAAAATAATCAATACTACTAGCTCTTGCACCGCAATAATCCTTTATTATCTCTACATCTTCAAGATTTAGAATATCACTAGCTTTTTCTAAAAGTTCTTGATGATTTTGTTCTATATCATCAACTCCTTTTCTATCCCTATGATGTGTTGCCCCAATTGATACTAAATATTTATCTTCATCTTCTGTACTTTTAGATACAGAACAAGCTTTATGATAGTTATAAGGTACTTTTGTAGAAGTTTTAATATCTATCCTTCTACCCCAAACTGCTCGTATATTGATATAAAACTCATCTAAAAGTTTTGTGTCATATCCTGTTGTTAAAATAATATTTTTTGTTCGTAACTTATCATTTACTATCCAAACATCATCTTTATATTCTAAACTATTTACTTCATAATTAAATTTTGTTTGAATATCTTTTGTCATACTTTTACAAATACCAAAACTATCTACAACTGAACCTATTTTGAAAAAATAGCCATCTTTATCTTGTGTAAAATCAAAATCCATATAAGGAATATAACTTTGAAACTTTTTCTCTTCCTCAATATTTTTTGGTATTCGAGTAGTTCCACAATTTGTTATATGTGTTGAAAAATATTTTTGATAAATCTTTGAACTATATTCTAAAGCAGTAGTAACCAAATTTTTAAAAGAATTTGGCTTTCCTAAAAGTGGTGACAAAAAAGCTCCAGCAGCTCCCGAAGCACCCTGTGCCACATCGCTATTCTTATCTATTAGAAGTATATTATTTGTATGAGCAGATAACTCATATGCTGTACTACAACCACAAATCCCAGCACCAACTATAATGTAGTCATAGTTTTTCATATAAACTCTTTATATAGTAATCTCTTTAATATCTGCAATTGCCTTAAAAGAGTTATAAACTATACCTATAAGATTTTTTCTATTTGTTTTTATCTTTTCATCTTCATGATTTACAAACACATTGTCAAAGAAGTTATCAAGTTCTAATTTTAAAGCAAATAGTGCATCAAGTTGCTCATCGTATGTAGTATACACTTTTGATATTACATCGTTATATTTTTTATATAATACCTTCTCTGGTTCATCTTCAAAAAGTGATTCATCTACTGCTAAAGTAGCAGTGGTATCTAAGTCTTTTACAATATTTGCAACTCTTTTAAAAGTATCACTCATACTTTTAAATTCACTACTATTTACTATTGGATTTAAAGCTTCTATTTTTAAACTAATACTAAATAAGTCTTTTTGACCATCACTATTTAAAACTGCTTTGATAACACTTGGATTTACTTGATTATAAAGTTTATATAATCTCTCATTTAAAAATTCAACCAATTGAGATTTATCTAAGTCAGGATACTTTTCTATTGAATTATCTATGATTGAATCTATATTAATATGAAGCTTATGCTCAATAGCAATTCTAAACAATCCTAAGGCAGCTCTTCTTAGTGCAAATGGATCACGACTCCCTGTTGGAATCATACCAACACTAAATAATCCCATAAGATTATCTAGTTTATTACTTAAAGCAACCACACAACTAAAAGTATTTGAAGGAGTTGCACTTTCTTCACCAGCTGGAAGGTATTGTTCTTTTAGTGCTGTACATACTAATTCATCTCTATCTTCTTTTTTTGCATAGTAATAACCCATTGTTCCTTGCAAGTCAGTAAATTCATACACCATATCGGTTAATAAATCTGCTTTACTAATCATCACAGCTTCTTCTAATAAAGTTTTCTTATCTTCCATATTAAATTGTTCTGCTAATAATTGTGCTATAGAAGCTTCCCTTTCACATTTATCATAAATAGACCCTAAACCTTCTACAAAGCTAACTTTTTTAAGCCCTTCATTGTTAAGTCCATTTTTAATGTCATTTTTCCAAAAAAACATCCCATCAGCTAATCGTGGTCGTAAAACTCTCTCGTTTCCTGCAATAATTTGTGAGAAGTCTTGTGTATATGAGTTTGAAACTACAATAAATTTATTTGTAATTTCACCATCTTTATACACTGCAAAATATCTTTGATGTTCTTTCATAGAACCTATAATCACCTCTTCAGGTAACTCTAAAAACTCTTCATCAAAAGAGCCAATAAGTGCAGTTGGATACTCTGTAATTGCAACAACTTCATCTAATAACTCTTCATCTCTTTCAATAGCAATATTATGCTCTTTTTCTATTGCATCCATTTGTGTTAAGATAGTTGTTCTTCGCTCATTAGGATATAAAATCACTCCATGTTTATCAAGCTTACAAAAGTAGTCACCTGCAAAATCAAAACTAAATGGTTCATAAGAAACCATTCTATGTGCAGCACTTGTTTTTGTAGATTGTACACCGTAAAGTTCACCATCAACTAAATCTTCACCTAAAACTATACTAAGCCCTCTAATTGGTCTTATAAAACTATCAGTTCTATCAGCCCATCTCATAGATTTACCAAAGTTCAGTTTTGAGATAAATTCATTTACCATAGTATTTAAAAGTTCACTAGAATTTTTCCCTTTTACTGTTTGTTTAAAATATAAAAACTCTTGTCCATTTCTAGAAGCAGTTTGTAACTCTTCAACATTTACACCACATTTTTTTGCAAATCCATGTGCGGCACCTGTAGGGTTTCCATCTTTATATGCAATAGCAAGTGGTGCTCCCCATAGTTCTTGCTCTATATCATTTTGTGCTACTGCAAATTCTCTGTGCCAAAAGACTAATCTTCTTGGTGTATAATAAAAATTAAACTCACATAGTAAACTGTTTGCTTCTAAAATATCAGACCATTTTTTTTCAATATTTGGTAACTCTTTTAAAAATGGTATTGCTGGTAACTCTTCAACTAAAATTTCTACTAATAATGGTTTTATCATATTATTTATCTTCCTTTTGGTTATTTTTATCTTTATCTTGTTTTTCTGATTCTTCTAATCTTTTTTTATGTTTTTCTACTTGTGTTTCATTCATACCTCTTAAAAATATAAATAACACATATGCCAATCCAATCCAAACGATTATATCAAATACTTCTTTCATAATAACTCTTTATAAATCGCACCATCTATCTCATCAAATGCTATTTTTTCTATCTCATCACTATTTTCTATAACTGCTAAAATCTTACTATCAAACATATAGTTATCAGCTATTTTTTGTACCTGAACTAAAATATTTATTCTTGGAATAATATATTTTGCACTTAATTTACTTGCATATATAGCTTCTTTTATACTATGTACAGTCACTGCACTATTTATATCATTTAATTTTGTATATTTTAATATTTCAAAATCAAAATCAAAAAGTACTGTTCCATTTGGAGTTGATTGTTTTATATCTTCTATTGAAGCTATTTTTTCTATATTTTCATATTCGATATTAGGGTCACCGATTAAAATCATTTTAAACACTCTCGACTACAAAAATACTTTCCATTGCTAAGTATCGCCTCATCTTTAGCGACAAAAGTACCACATGTAGGACACTCCTCAAGAGTATCACTAATCTCTTTATATGTGTCATCTCTTTTATTTTTTAAGCTCTCTTCTCTATTTTTCTTAAAAAATACAATATAAACTAAAAATAATACAGCTAACACAGCCAAAATCTTAAATATCATCAAATAACCCTTTTCTTTTTATATATAAATAGTTTCTATGAACGCCCTTTTGTATCACATCATAGTTTTCTATTTTGGCAGTTTCTATCTCCTCATTACAAATACTCCCTTTGTAAAAAAGATATTCAGTATTTTTTGAAGATATATTGTTTGTAATACTTAATAGCAAAGTTGTATTAGTAACTGCCCTACTTGTAATAAGATCGAAACTTTGTGGTGATAAATTCTCAACTCTATTTTGCACCACTTCAACATTTTCAAGCTTTAAAGCACTTTTAACAAAATTCAAAAATGCTACTCTTTTTGCTCTTGGTTCTATTAAAGATACTTTTTTTTCTGGATATGCGATTGCAAGTAACATACCTGGATACCCAGCACCTGTTCCTATATCAGCTAATGTTTCAAAAGAGTTTAAAAACTTCACAGGATAGATACTATCAATAATATTATCCTCTATCTCCTCTTTTCTCAACTGAGCAGAGAGACTATGTACTGTACCCCACTGTTGCAACAAAGAGATAAATTTTTCACATCGTTCATAAAACAAATTATCAAACTCTAGCCCAACCTCTTTACATTTATTTTTTAACACTTTATCTTACCTAATTAAAAAGATGATCCATCTTTTCTTTTTTTGTTTTAAGATACTCTTTATTTTGAAGAGTTTCTCCAACTTGTACGGGAACTCTATCAACTATATCTACTTTTATACCATTGAGTTTTGCAGGATTATTTGTCATTAGTTTGATTTTTTCTATTTTATAATAATCAAAAATAAAATCAACAATTTCATAAGTTCTTTGATCTGAAGCAAAACCTAATTGATGGTTTGCCTCAACTGTATCAAAACCTTTGTCTTGTAAAGAATAAGCATTTACTTTATTAAGCAATCCTATATTCCGTCCCTCTTGGCGAAGATAGATAACCATACCACCATTTGCTGCTATAAAATCAAGTGCATAATTTAATTGTGCTTGACAATCGCACTTTATACTTCCTATTGCATCTCCTGTTAAACATTCACTATGGATTCTAACTGTAGGTATAGCTTCTAGCTCTTTTGTATATATGACAAGATGCTCTTTAATACCTTCTTTAAAAGATTGTATTAAAAAATCTCCATGTTTTGTGGGTAACTGTGCAACACTTGAAACTTCTATATTCATAAAATCCTAATTCCTATATTCTAATATTGTATATTTATTGTAAAGTGTGTATGATACCTAAAAAATATAAATAATTTGTTTAACCTTTAAACATAAATTGAACTATTAATCATTAAGGGAGAATATGCCTAAAATATATCTTTTACTTTTTTTATCAATATTCTCATTTGCTGAAAATATATTATTTCTCCATTCATACTCATCCACTTTTAATTGGACAAAAGAACAGTCTGAGATAATGATTTCAACATTAAAACAGAATGATAATATAAAAATATTTGAAGAACATATGGATACTAAAGTTTTTAAAATGACAGACCAATATGAAAAAGTTCTTTATCAATATTATAAAAAAAAATATAATGATTTTCATTTAGATATAGTTATAGCAACAGATGACAATGCTTTAAATTTTATAATAAAATATAAAAATGATTTATTTCCAAATAGCAAAATATTTTTTTCTGGAATAAATAACTTATCTCTTGCAACAACTCTTGATAAAAAAATATATACAGGAGTTTTCGAACAAAAAGACCCCCTTTCTAATTTAGAAATTGCAAAAACAATTGACAAAAGGCTTAAAACTGTATATATAATTAGTGACAATTCAGTCACTGCAAAAAAAGAGCTTCTTCAGTATAAAGAACAGTATAAAGATATAAGAAACATAAATTTTATCTATATTAATGATGAAAATATTGATACTGTTTTCTCTCAATTAGAAAACTATGATAATCACTCTGTTATGATGCTTTTGGTATTTTCAGGATTTCAACAATACGACACCCATATAGATGCAACAAAAGCAGCTCAAGCATTATCACTACAATATTCTAATCCCATATTAATACATACAAATACCTATTTAAATATACCAAATACTAATATCCTTGGTGGTAATTGTACAGTTGGGAAAATTTCTGGAGAAATTGTTGGAAAAAATGTTCTAAAATATTTAAATGGTGAAACATTAGAAAATTTAGGATTTACATATAAAGAAAAGAATAGAATATATTTCAATCATAAAAATATTGAGAAATTTAATATCAAAATACGAACTCTTAAAAAATTTAATCCTATAATTATAAAAGATGAAAATAGTTTTTTTGAACTTTATTACTTTTATATTTATGTTTTTATAGTCATTGCTTTAATTATTCTTCTTTTTACTATTATGGTTATGAAAAAGAACTCTGCAATTAATCTTTTAAATAATTCCCTTGAAAGAAAAGTCCAACAAGCTCTCAGTCAACTCAAAAAACAACATACAGAACACCAAGAAGATATTATAAGAAATACAAAATTTTCAACAATAGGACAAATGGCAGCAGGTATCACTCATGAGATAAATACTCCCCTAACCTATTTGAAAGGTACAAATGAGATGATACAATTTGACCTCGAAGATATGCCTGATAATAAATTTAAACAAAGTTTATTAGAAGATAATCAAAAAATGTTAAGTGGAATTAACAGAATCGGTATGATAGTTGAATCAATGAGAGAGATGTCACAAATAACACCACAAAAAACAGAAAATTTTAATGTTTACGCAACTATAATTACAATGCTTCGTATGAGTTATAATCGTTCTAAACTTATAACAAAAATTTATATTAATGATGAATTATTCAATCTAGAAACTTCTGATAAAGAAAAATATGTTTTTATGCGAAAAGGGCAAAGACAAAGGCTTGAACAAGTATGGACAATTATCTTAAATAATGCCCTAGATGAACTTATAAAAGTAGAAAACTTTGATGATAGAAGAATTAATATATCTATCTCTAATGTTGGAGAAAATATTCATGTAGTAATCTGTGATAATGCAGGAGGAATTGATGATAAAATCAAAAAAAATATTTTTGAACCTTTTACAAGTACAAAAGAATCCTCTGGTATTGGTATTGGACTTAATGTAGCAAAAAAAATCATTGAAGAACATCGTGCCTCAATTATAGTTGAAAACAAAAATGAAGGTGCATGTTTTACAGTGATTCTTTAGTTTTAAACATTACTATAAGTATCACTTTGTTACAATTTAAAAAAATATAATAGAAGGTTTATTAGGATGTTTAAACGATTTAGAAGATTAAGAATTAATGAAAATTTGAGAAATTTAGTAAAAGAAACTACACTTACTAGTGATGATTTCATCTATCCACTTTTTGTACGAGAAGGGGAAGGAATTAAAGACGAAGTATCATCTATGCCAGGTGTATTTCAAATGTCAATTGATGAGATAGTAAAAGAGTGTGGATATATTAGAACTCTTGGGCTTAAGAGTGTTATTTTATTTGGTATTCCTGATGTAAAAGATAGTGTAGGAAGTGAATGTCTATGTGAACAAAGCATTATAAGTCGTACTATACAAGCTATTAAAAAAGAATACCCTGATATGTTTGTAGTAACAGACCTTTGTTTTTGTGAATATACTGATCATGGTCATTGTGGAATTCTCAACGAAGATTCAACTGTTGATAACGATGCGACACTAGAACTCTCTGCACAACAAGTATTAATACATGCTAAAGCTGGTGCTGATATGATAGCTCCAAGTGGTATGATGGATGGAATTATTGAAACTTTACGAAAAGCACTTGATGAAAATGGGTATGAAAATCTTCCAATAATGGCATATAGTACAAAGTTCGCAAGTGGTTATTATGGACCATTTCGAGATGTAGCAGAATCAACTCCATCTCATGGAGACAGAAAAATGTATCAAATGGATCCAGCAAATAGACTTGAAGCACTTGAAGAATCTCTAGAAGATGAGAAACAAGGTGCTGATATTTTAATGGTGAAACCAGCTCTTGCGTACCTTGATGTTGTAAGAGATATTAGAAATAATTCAAACTTACCATTGGCTATTTATAATGTTAGTGGAGAATATGCTATGCTAAAAAATGCAGGAGCTGCTGGATTAATTGATTATGAAAGAGTTATGGTAGAAACTTTAATAGGATTTAAAAGAGCAGGTGCAGATATTATTATTAGCTACCATGCAAAAGAGTACTGTGAATTAATACAAAAGGGTAACATTGGAAAATCTACAAAATGAGATATTCTCTTTTAGCCTTATTACAATAGTGGTGCTTCTTTTAGCACTACTTACTATAAAATTAGAAAAAAAATATAAGCAATAGCTTACAGTTTTTCTAACATTGGGAGAAGTTTATTCCGTAAAACTTCTCCATTAAAAGGTTTTACAATATAGTTGTTTACACCACATTTTAACGCATCAACAACTTCATCTCTACACCCCTCAGTTGTTATCATAATAATAGGAGTTTTGGCACTTTTTGGGAAGTGTCTAATATTTTTAACTAAATCTAACCCATTCATCTTAGGCATATTCCAATCTGTTAAAACAATATCAAAATCTTCTGTTTTAATTTTTTCAAAAGCTTCTTCACCATTAGCAGCCTCTGTAATATATTCTGATTCAATATTGAGTTCAATTAAAACATTCTTAATAATTTTTCTCATTGTTGAACTATCATCAACTACTAAAACTTTTTTATCCATAGAATATAATCCTCTTTATTTAAATATAAGGATTATTATATTCCCTTATAAATTAATATTTCCTAAATAAACCACATTTCATACACCAGATAGGGAGAAAAAACAAAACAATTCTGAAAAATTCTCAAAAAGTTGCATAATTCATTAATATTCTCTTATAATATGATATTAAAATAATGCAAAGTAAAAGATAGGATATAATTATGACAAATATGACAGAAACAATTAAAAAAATTAATCTTTTTGCCCATTTAGATGATAATTCCTTAAAAAAACTAGCTGATATTTCACATTTGTCCAAATTTGAAAAAGATTCTATTTTGTACTACGAATCAGATTCAATAGATAAAATACTTTTTTTAATTACAGGTCTTATAAAAGTTTATAAAATTGATAAGTATGATAATGAAATATTTCTTTATTATATTTATCCTAATAGTATGATATCAGAACTATCAAATTTAAATAATAATCAAATAAGGTGTTTCTCAAATACAGAATTTGTAGAAGATAGTTTAATGCTTTCCATTGATTTTAAAAAGTTTAAGGACTTATTTTTATTTGAAAATGAACTTGTCTTAAAATTTATCGAAGAGATTATTCATAAAAATCAACAATTACAATGTATCGTCAATAGAGAATTGGTATTTGATGCTACTTCAAAAGTAGCGTTCATGCTTACTAATGATTTAGAGATGTTCAATCAACTCAAAAGAAACCAAGTGGCTTTAATGCTACATATTCAGCCAGAAACCCTTTCAAGAGTTTTAAAAAGACTCGTAAGAAATCAAACTATAATTATAGATAAAGGTATCATCACTATAGAAAATATAGAAGAGTTACATAGTATCTATTTAGGAGTATAACAATGAAAAACATCAGTGTCAGTCAAAAGATAAAAATTTTAGCATCTCTTTTAATATTAACTATTTTTACAGTCATTAGTATCACAATTTATCTAAATCAAAAAAATATAAAAGATGCTACTATAGTTAATATTGCGGGAAAACAAAGAATGTTAACACAAAACATTACTAAAAATATTTTTTATCTCTACCAGTATAAAACAAATGATTTTTCAGAACTAGACACTGCAATATCAGAATTTAATCACGGGCTAAAAACTTTAAAAGATGGAAATACTCTTTTAGGTATCTCCCCTGCACCAACAGAAGATATTAGTGATCAAATAGCAAAAGTTATAGTCCTTTGGGATGGCTTTGAAAAAAATACAATGAGTTTTAAAACTGCTTTAATAAATAATGATATAAACCAACTTAATTCTATTTTAAAATATTTTCACAAAACAAATACCAAGCTACTAAAAGAAGTAGATACTGTTGTAAATCTTTATACCAAACATATAGAAGAAAAAACAAACTTTATCAAAAACTTTCAATATGTTTCTTTTTCTTTATTATTTATCTTTACTTTGTATGCACTAATACAGTTACGACAAATTGAATCCCATGCAAGGGAATTTATAGAAAAATCTAAAAAAATAAGCTCTACTGACTTGGAAGATATGGAACTTTTAGATATGAAAGGGGAAACAGAATTTGTAGAGATAGCAGATAGTTTTAACTGCTTTATAAATAAAGTATCTAGTGCGATGAATTATTCCCAAACTGCTTTAGAACAATCAAAACTCGCATCTGATAAACTAGAAAGCTTAACAGATGAGTTTAGTAATATTATTGATGAACTAGAAAATAGACCAGAAATTTCTAAACAACTAGATAAAAGTGAAGATATTGTTATTCAATCAACAGAAGATCTTTTAAAATCTACAAAAAAATTGCAACGGTTAAAAGAAGAATTAGATAAATTACTTACAAATTGTAAATCAACAGAATAGCTAAAGTTTTAGCTATATATTACTCTTCTAATATTTTCTTTATCTCTATTTCTATAGTTATCATAAAGTTTTTGGAATTTTACTTTTTCTTCATATGAAATAGGTACTCTTATAGATTTATACTCTACAAGTTTACCATCTTTATAAACCCCGCTAATTGTAGCATGTACCCAATAATATCCAGTATCTTTCCGTAAATTTTTTACAACACCTTTCCATTGTTGTTGATTTTGAAGTTTATTCCACATATCTTTAAAAGCTCGTTTTGGCATATCGGGATGTCTTACACAATTATGTGGTTTTCCTATAAGTTCTTCCATACTGTACCCAGATATCTTTGCAAAAGTCTCATTTGCATATGTAATCACACCTTTTAAATCAGTCCTAGAGATGATAAGTTCATCTTCTGGAACAATTGTTTCTATTAAAAATTCACTTGTATTATATTCCATGATACTTTTCCTTTTTTACTAATCAACTTTATCAAAATCAGCAGCAAAACCTTCTAAGTCTTTCTTTTTTAAATCCCCTCTATAGATAACTTTATCTAAGTCCAAATCATCATCATTTAACATTTTTGGTACAGCATCAGCATTATCAAGTATCTCCATATGTTCATTCAGTTCATCTTCACTATAAGCCATCTGCATATCAGCTGCAACAACATGAGGAATAGCTTCAATAACCCTAAGTTTTTCAAGCTCCTCTTTTACTCCATTGCCTTCAATTGTAACGATAATTCTCCCTTTTTCATCATGCATATGATAATCACACACTTCACAAGCTTTTAAATCTTTTACTACTTCCTCTAGATACTTAGGTACTGTTTGTACTACTATACTTGAAATATTCATTTTCAATCCTTTATTTTAATTTATAATAATTTATTGTTTGACTATCACTACTTACGAAAAGTGAATTTTCATCTGTAAATAGTATCTGTGTCAATGTTGCTTCTTGGGCACTTAAGTTGTACAGATATTTTTCTGATTTGATATCAAAAACTAAAACTTCATTTTTCTCATTATAAGCTACTGCCCCTTTTTTTGCCTCTGGGCTTAAGGCACATGCATACAGCAAAAAACCAAAATCCAAACTATATGTTTTGTTTTGGGTATAAACAGCAGCTTTTCTATCTTGTCCTGCTGTTAAAACCACCCCTTTTTTATAATCTAACTGGTAGATTCTATCAAGATTAAGAGATTTTATCTCCTGTTTTACCTGACCATTAGCTACATCTATTAACCTTACCCTTCCACTCTCATCTGTGTGAGCTATAAACTTTTTATCTTCGTTTATCATAAAGTGTGAAAAAGAAGATGCACTCACTTGTATAAGGTATAACTGTTTTTTATTTTTAATATCATAAACACCGATTTGATTACTCAAAAGTCCAAATATAATAAGGTCAGATGAGACAAAAGCTACTTTTTGTAGATACATCTTTTTTTCAATCCCGATTATTTTTTCTAATTTTTCATTTTGATAAATAAAGATCTCTCTGTATCCTTTCATCCCTTGAGAAACTATAACTATTTTATCATCTAGTTTATCAATAGAGTATATTTTTGAAGCTATCTCATCCCCCATAAAATCTTTTATATTTGGTATTTTGATAGTTTTTATTTTTTTATTTGTTACGGTATCAAAAATCTCTACTGTACCATTATCAGTTCCTGCGTATAATCTATCTTTTTCATATACTATACTTTGTACTGTCCCTGTTGTTTTAAATGATTTAGTTGGAGTTATATTCTCTATAGCAAAAAGATTTATCACAGATACTATAATTAAAAATAATACTTTTTTATACATCTTAAACCTCTTCGTTAATCTTATCTATCTCATCTTTATACTCTTTTTGTAGTTGAGCCATCTTCTCATTTAAATCTTGGTAATTTTTAGGAGATAATGTTTTTGACTTATTCCACACCACCTCAATATCGTTTGCATATTTAGCACCAAGTTTTTCAATCTCTATTTTGTACTGTTCAAGATCTTTACAGATTACTGTTGTATCTTCAAGTGTATCTGTAAGTTTTATAAACCAATTTCCTAAACTATCCTCATCAACATATGATATAAATTTAACTGCCATCTTTTACCCTTTCTTTAACTGTTATTGCATCTACTGGACATACCCCAATACAAAAACCACATGATGTACACTTGTTAGTTATTATACTTGGTTTAAATATCCCCAAAAACTCTATTGCATCATCCAAACAAGGATCTTTACAACTAAAACACATTGTACCATGCCAACTCATACATTTCAATATATCTATCTCTACAATTTGCTCAATATTACTTTTATATGCAACTTTTAAAACATCGTTTGGGCAAGCTTGTGCACACGCATCACAATAGGTACATCCACCAAGTGAAAAATCTATTTTTGGTGTTTTGTCCTCTTGTATTACTATAATCTTCTCTTCACAAAAAGTGCTACAAACCCCATCACACTCTACACACCCTTTAAGAAAAGAATCTTCATCTAAAAAATATGGAGGTCTTACGATTATCTCTTTTTTCTCTTTAGATTTTGAAGAAAAAAGAGAACCAAAAAGTTCTCTTCTATCCACAGTTATTCACCTAAAATTGTATCTAAACCTTCAGTAAGTTTAGAACCACTCCAGCTTGATTTTGCAGCTCCATCTTCACTTGTAAATTCAGGACTAAATGTATTTTCTACAAGTTGCCCCTCACTTTGTGGTGCATGACATTGACTACAGTTAAATCTTGCATTTACTAAAGTTTGTTCCTCTTTTATTGCAATCTCATTTTTCATATTGTCTATACTTTTTTCAAACTTTTTCCCATCAAATTTATGATGTGGTCTAAAATTTGTAAAGTGAGACTTAGGAATTGGTGTTGCACCCATACCTACAGCAATCTCTGGCATATGACAGCCTACACATTGATTGTTATCAATCTGAATTGGTAACATACCTTCTGTGTCATGTGGTATCATAGGTGGTGCATCTTGAAATGCTCTTGCAATAACTTTTCCACTTCCTGCATATTCTTTACTATATTTTGTTTCATCAGGTGTTACTACATTTTCACTATATAGATCAACTTTTCGTAAACCTAAAGACTCTTCACTTACCATTTTAGCAGGTTTTACCTCTGTAGCTTTTTGGGGTGTATTATTACATCCTGTAAAAAACAAAACAGACCCAGCAACCATACTTAGACTAATTTTCATAATTGTTTTCATAACTCATCTCCTTTAGTTTTTTGATTTATTAAATCTCTTATTGAGAAATTTAAAGCATCATCATCACAAACTTCTATACATCTTGCACAATTTGTACACTCACCACTCAAAACCTGTTCACTTGATTTTCCAACCATAAACAATACTTGATTTTCAGGGCAAACCTCTTTACACTTCATACATAATGTACACTTCTCCTCTTGGTGCTTTACCCGTATTAAGCTATAACTTCCTAGAAGTGAATAAAATCCACCCAATGGGCATATATGTCCACACCAACCATTTTTTAAAACAAAAAGATCAAATAAGAATATCACTACAATAGCAGCCCATCCAAATCCCATACCAAAAACAATACCTCTATGTACCATTGATATAGGAGAGATAAACTCAAAAGCGGTCACTCCAAAAGCAACAGATATTATTAAACTCAATCCAATAACCCAATATCGCATATTTCTTGTTGCTGGTTGTCTTTTTTGTATTTGATTAAAACCAAGTTTTCTTCGTAAATAATTTGCACTATCTGTGATTATATTTACAGGACAAACCCAAGAACAAAATGCACGACCACCAACTAAACCATAAAATACTACTGCTATTAAAGCTCCTAAAAACACATTTGAAGCAATCAATGCCCCAGCTGAAAACATCTGTAATACAGCATAAGGGTCACTCATAGGGATAGTTCCTAAAATCAATGAAGAACTAAGATTCCCTGTAATAAAAGTCCAACCCCACGCATTCGCTCCAAAATAGAGTGTCATTAAACTTATTTGAGTTATCCTTCTTAAAATAAGATATTTATTCTTAATCATCTAAAAGTCCCCCCATATCGTTTAATGAATCTATCGCTTTGTCTTTACTTAATTCAGTTTTTGTTGTTTGACTTGTTGCACTTTCTAATCTTTTCTCATCATTTTTATCCCAACCTTTGATATAGTAATCTCCAGCTTTTCCTAAAGCTATATCTCTTGGTAGTACAAAAATGGAAGCTTTTTCAGTTACACAAGCATGTTCACACATACCACAACCTGTACAAAAATCACTATCAACAACTGGCTTTAAAAAAGCATGTTTTCCTGTTCTTTCGTTTTTTTCATACTCTATTTTAATAGCAACATCTAATAGTGGACAGGCTCTATAACAAGCATCACACTGAATACCCCAAAATGCAATACAGTTTTTAGTATCAATAACAGCGATACCCATTTGTGAACTATTTATATCTAAATCTCCACTTGGCTTACTCACTTTAGTTATATCTAAAGCATCTGTAGGACAAACAGGAACACAAGGGATATCTGTACACATATAACAAGGTACATCTCTTGGTGTAAAATATGGCGTCCCTATTGGTTTATTGTCTCCAGGTGTTGCTAATTTTAATGTATCAAAAGGACATGCTTCTACACACATACCACACTTAATACAAGTCTTTAAAAAATCATCTTCATCCAAAGCCCCAGGAGGTCTTAACATAAGTGAATTTGCTGTTACTTCATCTACATAAGCACTCCAAACCAATCCACCTAAAGCAGCAATTCCTGTAGCTCGTGCAATTGTTAAAAAGAATTTTCTTCGCTCTGTTATAGTTTCTTTCATAATCTTTACTTTTTGTTTTTTATAAAGTAATTAGTCATTAAGACTAATCACTGAAATCTATGCTTGGTAAATTTTTACTGCACACTTTTTAAAGTCTGTTTGTTTTGATTGTGGACAAGTTGCATCCAGACAAACTTTATTGATAAATACTTTCTCATCAAACCATGGAACAAATACAAGTCCTCTTGAAGGTCTATTTCTCCCTCTAGTTTCAACTCTTGCTTTTACTCTACCTCTTCTAGATTCTACCCAACAAAGTCCACCTTGTTTAAGACCTTTTGTTTTAGCATCTTCAGGGTGCATATAACACAATGCTTCAGGAACTGCTCTATAAAGTTCTGGAACTCTCATAGTCATAGTACCACTATGCCAGTGTTCAAGTACCCTACCTGTACATAACCATGTATCATACTCTTTATCTGGAACTTCCGGTGGATCCATATATGGTCTTGCAAAAATTTTCGCTTTATTTTTAAGAGATTTTTTTGTTTTATCTTGTATACCGTTAAGATCACCATATGGTAATGCTTTTGCTAATGTTCCATAAAATGCGTGACTATTGTTTGTACCCGCTTTTTTAACAGCTTTTGCAGCATATGGATCGTATTTAACATTAAATCTCCATTGTGTCTCTTTTCCATCAACAACAGGCCATTTTAAACCTCTTACTCTATGGTAAACATCAAATGGAGCAAGATCATGCCCATGCCCTCTTCCAAAATATGCATACTCTTCAAATAGATATTTTTGAATAAAGAAACCATACCCATCAAATACTTTTCCATCACTACCAACAACATTTCTGCTATCTCCATAACCTTCAGAGTTATCATATCCTCTTTGGATTGGATCATCTTTATCTAATTCATAAGCTCTTGCACGATCATTTGAGAAAAGAATTTCGTACATTGTTGTATCTTCACTATATCCCATTTTCTTAGCATCTGCTATAACATCTGGCAGTGTTTGTTTTCCACCTGAACTTAAGATTGGTTGTTCACCCCATAAGTCTTTTACTGTAAATCTTTTACTCAACTCTACCCATTGCCAAGTATCAGACATAGCGTCACCCACAGGAAGTACTTGTTGTCTCCAATGTTGTGTTCGTCGCTCAGCATTTCCATATGCTCCCCATTTTTCATAGATCATAGCACTTGGTAAAATCAAATCTGATACTTTTGCACTAATACCTGGATACCCATCAGATGTTACGATGAAATTATCCATCTGTCGTGCTGCTTTAATCCAATGTTTTGCAGATGCTGTATCTTGATAAGGATTACATACATTTACCCATGCAAATTTCATAGTACCATCTTCAATATCTCTATGAATTCTCATAATATCTTGATGCCCTTTTGGATTGATTGTCCCTTCTGGAACTTTCCAAACATTTTCTACTATTTTTCTATGTTTTTGATTTGCTACCATCATATCAGCTGGTAATCTATGACAGAATGTCCCAACTTCTCTAGCTGTACCACACGCACTTGGTTGCCCTGTTAAACTAAATGCACCACTTCCTGGTTTTGCTTGTTTATTTAATAAAAAGTGAACATTATAAGAAAGTGTATTTACCCAAGTACCTCTTGTATGTTGATTCATACCCATAGTCCAGAAACTTACAACTTTTCTACCTTTTTCAATATAAAGTTGTGCTAGAGCTTGAAGTTTTTTCTTAAACTCTTCAATATCTTCATCAGGATTCCCTTTTGATATTTTTGCAACATAATCAAGTGTATACGGATCTAAGAATTTTTTATACTCCTCAAAAGAGATCTCCCAGTGTTTTAATCCAGCTGGTTTATTCTCCATCTCTTGCCCCTCTTTATATCCAAAAGGTTCCAAGGCAGGTGCTTCAGCTTCAGAGATAGTTTTTTTCATCTCTTTTGAGATAGTTTCCATCTCTAAGTCTGTATATTTACCATCAACAATAGATTTTTCATCACTTCTTCTCATTCCATACCCTGTGTTTACAGGTTGTGAACAAAAAATCATATTTTTATTTACAAAATCCCAATCAATAGACTCAGGATGGTTATACACTATCTCTCTTGCTATATAGTTCCAAAGAGCAAGGTCAGTATTTGGAGTAAAGATAATCTCAATATCAGCTAAATCTGATGTTCTATGTCTATATGTAGAGATATTTACAACTTTTACTCTATCTGGATCTGATAGTTTTCTATCTGTAACCCTTGACCATAAAATAGGATGCATCTCTGCCATATTTGAACCCCATGACACAACTGTATCTGTAAGCTCAATATCATCATAACAACCACTTGGCTCATCAATCCCAAAAGTTTGATAAAAACCAACAACAGCAGATGCCATACAGTGTCTTGCATTTGGATCAAAAGCGTTTGATCGAAATCCACCTTTCATCATCTTTTGAGCAGCATACCCTTCCATAACAGTATATTGTCCAGAAGCAAATACACCTACCCCTTCAGGACCACTAGCTTTTAGTGCTTTTTTAATGTGAACTTCCATCTCATCAAAAGCTCTTTCCCAAGATACAGGTGCAAACTTACCATTCTTGTCAAATTTTCCATTTGCATCAACTCTTAATAATGGTGTTTTTAATCTATCTGCACCATACATGATTTTTGCATTAAAATAACCTTTAATACAATTAAGTCCTCTATTAACAGGTGCAGCGGGGTCACCCTTAACAGCAACTATTTTACCATTTTTTGTAGCCATCATGATACCACAGCCTGTACCACAGAATCTACATGCAGCCTTATCCCAACGCCAACCTGTTTCAGCAGTATTAGCAGCCGCATTTAACTCAGCTGGTACACTCATTCCAACAGCAGCAGCAGCAGATGCAGCAGCTGAACTTTTTAGAAAGTCTCTTCTTGAAAGTGCCATATTTTTCTCCTTGTATATATGTTTGTTCTTAAACATCCAAATTCTATCACTATATGCAATTAATTATCTTGACCTTAGTCAAGTTTAATAATTATTAAACTTTATACCAAATTAACTTAATGTAACTTAAAAAAATAACTAAACAAAGAATTAGAGACTAGTAGGTAGAAGAATAGTAAACAAAGCACCTCTAGAACTATTTTCAACAAAAATATTTCCTTTTAGTTCAATAGTTACAATTGAATAACAAATATTAAGTCCTAATCCTGTGCCTATTGATTTATGCTTTGTTGTAAAATATGGTTCAAAAACTTTTTTTAAATCGTTTTCTTTAATTCCCCCACCATTATCTTCAATACAAATCACAAAATTATTATCAATTTTTTCTGAGGTTATGTATACTTTAGGAGTTTTAATATTTCTTTCAATGAGAATATCTCTTGCATTATAAATTATATTTAATAATACTTGTGAGATATGTGTTTTATTTGAATATATTTCTATATCACTTTGCTTAATATTTGTTATCAATTCAATTCCAAAATTTTTTAAAGTGAAATCTACAATGTCTAAAGTTTCCGTAAGATGTTCTTCTAAAGAAAAAGAAGATTGTATATTTTCTAAATTAATATAGTGTGTAAATTGTTCAATTGTTTTAGATAAATTTTCACTTTGCTGAAGTATATTTGCTGTTGCCTTTTCAAAAGATTCATCATTAAGTGTCTGATATTTTTTCTGTAGTTGCATTCCACTAGTTGCTGTAGTAATCACACTTAAAGGTTGTCTCCAATGATGAGCAATATTTCCTATCATCTCCATCATTTGTGTCATTTTCTCTTGTTCATATAACTTTTGCTCTTTTTCTCGATTTTTTTCAACCTCTTCTGCAACTTTTTTCAAAAGATTTTGATTTAAATTTTCTAGCTCTTTTGTTTTTTTAGACACTTCAATTTTTAGTTCTTCCTCAGATTTTTGTATCTTTTTACTTGCTGGATAAAAAATAAATATTGCTTCAAAAAGAAGTGTTACAAGTGTTAAAAAATAAAGATACTTCTCTTTATCTTTAAGTACCATAAGTTTTTCTTTATTCTCTTTTTCATAAAGCTCAACAGCTTTATTTAATCGTGGTAATATATTTTTAGAATCATGTTGTAATACAGGGAGTAAACTTTCTTCATTTGTCAATAAAATCCTATTAACATTTGCTAAAAAATTATTTATATCTCTATTTAATTTTTCATCATAATATATTGTATGAAGTTCTAAGGAGAGTGGGTTTTTTATTAGATATTGATGTTCTTTGTGCATCAAATTAGCTTCATCTTGTAAAATTTTATGAACTTTCATCTCTTTTGTTTTTATATATTCTTGTGAATTTAATACAATACTTTGAGATAACATTCTTTGTCGACCACTCATATTAATAAGTTTACCATCATTTTCGATGGAATGCATAATATCCTGTACATTTATAAATGCAAGTGTAGAAAAAACAGCAATTAATGTTAATGCAGGAATATATCTATTATGTAAACTGATAAGTTTTTTTTTCAACATCAAAAACACTTTTGTACCACCCCATTTTAATTGATATCTGAGTATATCCAATAAGTAATTATATGCAATTGACATAAGTCATGTTTTTTTATTTCAAATAACTATACAATTCTACAAATTAAAAACCAAACACTTTTAAGTAAGTCTCCTAAACATATTATAAAATACATTTTGGTTTTTAATTTTACATACAATATTAACATTAAAGGCTTCTCATGACTTTTCATACTCAAAAAAATCATATTCCTGTTAAACAATCTTGGATTGAAAAATTCACTTCTCAACCACACCAGTTATTTTTTACATCGAGTGTATTATTTGCGATAATAATTATGGGATTAACAATATTATCTTTAAATGGAACAATAAGCTTAGAATTTACTACTATTCATGGTTTTGGCTTGATTTACGGTGTATTTACCAATGCTTTTATAGGTTTTTTAATAACCGTAATTCCAAAATATACCCACTCTAAAATAATAGATAAAAAACACTATTTACTCCCATGGATTATATTACAAGTTAGTATGCTAGTAACACTTATGGGATTTGAAATTCTAGGGAAAATAGCTTCATCTCTTATACTTTTTTATATAAATTTTATCTTTTATCAAACTATAAAAAAAGGAACATCAATAGCAAAAAAAGAATCTATTGTTTTAAACTTTCTCCTTTTTATTGGTGCTGTATTATTACTATGTGAAATTTTATTTTCACAAAATCTCTCACAACTTATATTTTTTGCATATCTTATAACCCTTGTTTTTACTGTTGCACAAAAAATGATACCTGCTTTTTATAGTGGTCAAATGGGTATACCACTTTGGAAAAAACCTAAATATTTATTGGAAATTGCTATTTTATTACTGTTTTCATTAGGTATTGCAGTGCAATTTGAGATGATTTTATTTTTTAAGCTAAGTGCTTTTTTATCAATGATATATTTTGGATATATTGTTATCAATCTTAATATATATAAAAAAACACCCCCTATTTTGGCAATTTTAGTTTTATCATTTATTTGGCTTGAGATTGGGTTTATCTCCTTATTTGTTGAGTCTATTTTTGAAGTGTATTCTTTAAAATTATCACTTCATATTTTTGCTATAGGTTTTGTAACCAATCTTTTAATAGGGTTTGGAAGTCGTGTAGTTATGGGTCATGCAGTACCTGCACAAAAGATATTTGCCGATAAGATTACTATATTTTTATTTGTTCTAACACAAATACTTGTAATAAGTCGAATCATAGCTTCTTTACTATTTGTAGCACAAAGCAATACTTTTATGAATATTTTATATGTTAGCTCATTTATATGGATAGTTTTATTTGTAATTTGGCTGTTAAGATATGGGAAGATACTTTTAAGAATTAAGTAGCTTTTATCAATTGTACTGATAAAGGCTACTATAAAAAAGAAACTAAGCTCTTCTTTTTTTTATATATCAGAAGAAGGCTCTCCTAAATAAAAACCTTGTAAAAAATCCACCCCTAACTCTCTACAAATATCACATACCTCTTTATTATAAATATACTCTGCTACACTACAAGCACCAAGCTCTTTTGTCATGGAGATAATATTTTTTACTATCACTTTAGAATCATCGCTGTTATTGATATTTTTGATAAGAGTTCCATCAATCTTGATAATCTCTGGTTTAAGTTTTAAAATATTTTCCATGCTTGAAAATCCACTCCCAAAATCATCAATAGCTATTTTTGCACCAAGCATTCTTACCTCTTTTGCAAACTTTTCTACTATTGTAAAATCATCTATAAATTCACTCTCAACTATCTCAAAAATAATTCTATTTTTAAAATTATATTTTTTTACCTTTTGAATAATATTTTGGCAAAGTTTACTATTATTGAGGTCTTCATAGTCAAGATTAACACTAAATTCACAATCTTTGTTTTTCATATATTCAAAAACTTTTGAAAGCATTGTATGTGTGAGTTTATCGTAAATTTTAATATTTTTTGCCGTCTTAAGATAAGAAAAAATAGAAACTACTTCTGTTGAGTTCTTCTTTTCAAGTCTCATCAAGGACTCATATTTTGAGATTTTTAAAGTTTTTGCATCATAAATTGGTTGATAATACGGAATAACTTTATTGTCTGAAATACTATTTCTGATAAAAACTATATCATCTATAAGTTTAGCTTGTTCATTATGAGAATAAGTCACTGTTAAAATATCAAGGTTTATATCAACAATTTTATCAATAGAAGCTATAGATTCAAGGTGGTTTTCTTCTATTAAAATATCTTTTAAAAATCTTCTTACATAACTAAAAGCAGCATTAACATAATGATGGGGCAAACCTATTTTAACATGTACCTCACTTATAATATTAAGTTTTTGAAAATATTTTTCATCATAATTTCCACAAAAAAGAGAGAGATACCATTTCCCTATCTCATATCTATGTTTTACATAAATCGAATCATCTTTAATAAATTTTTTTGCATGTTCAAAACTAAATATGAAGTGATAAAATCCATCCAAAAACTTATTTTTGTTTTGTGCAAAAAGAGGTCTAAACTTTTTTAAAACTTCTCTATCTTTTGAAGTAAAATCATAATTTTGTATAATCTCTTTATAACGAACTGTTTCCAACATTATTATATCCTTTGCTTAGCTATAAAGTTATTTTCAACAAACAATCATATACAAGATACTACTGTATAAAAAACTTTGTCCTCTAAAAAGCACTCTTTTGCCGTATATCCATCATTTAATTCTAAAAATGGCTTTAAAGTCTTATTTGAAGAGACTACTAAACAATCATTACTTTGTAATAAAGTTTGCCCTATTTGGATATTGTGCAATATCTCATCTTTTTGAAGATATATCCCCTCAAAACAATAGTGTGTGCCACTTTCTTGTTTTATTTTATGAAAATCTACTGTTGACTCTGGAAGTACAGATTTATTTGAATCTTCTACTGCACCACCACTACATAGACAAGCTCCTGTTCCACAACCTTCCATTTTGCATCCTTTTTATTAATTTTGAATAATTTTATCTTTTTTAGAGTGTTTTTAAATTGACCCATATCAAAAATTTTGCTATTTATTGTAATTCATAAAGATATGTTGCTATTTTTTCTAAAGTATCTTTGTCGTATCCAAGCTCTGGCATAAGCTCATATTTATCTATCATATCATGCATAATTGAACTTTCCTGTGATGGTTTATAAACCCAATCTACCATATAATTCACAAACTCTTTTTTATCTTCAAAAACTTCATGGTATCTTTGTTTTATAATTTGTAAAGAGGGTGCTGAGATACTTTTTGTTTCATGATGACAAGTGATACAGTTGCCATACAAAAGTAATCTACTATAACTGTCTCCATACGAGACAGAAGTTATCATAATCAAAAAAAAGATATTTAAAATAGATTTCATTAACATCCTTGCAATTTACTTTATAACAAGAACATCTTAACAAAAAATATTTCTTTATCTATTGATATAAGTCAAAGACAAATAAAAAAGAATTTTATAATATTACACAAAATAAATAATTCCAAATAACTTTTTCTAAATCATTATTATTAAAGTTGAAGAATACAATAAAAGGTTTCAAATGAAAAAATTCTTAAAACAATTTAAAAAAATCAACTCAGAACCCCTTGAAAAAGAAAATGTCATTTGGTCTTGGATTGGGTCATTTTTAGGAATACTTGTTATATCTTTTATACATTTTGATCTACTTAATGATACAGATATGAGTTTAGTAATTGGCTCATTTGGAGCAAGTGCTGTTTTAATTTATGGAGCTGTAAATTCACCTTTATCTCAGCCTAGAAATTTAATTGGAGGACATTTATTATCAGCTATTATTGGTGTAAGTTCGTATAAATTGTTTGCAGGAAATATTTGGTTTTGTTCTGCATTTGCTGTTGCAACATCTATTTTAGTGATGCAACTAACACTTACTCTTCATCCTCCGGGAGGAGCAACTGCTTTAATTGCAGTTATTGGAACTGAGAGTATTCACAACTTGGGATATTTTTATATTTTTGTACCTGTTTTATCTGGTAGTTTGATTTTATTTTTTATTGCGGTTGTTGTTAATAATATACCTTCCCATAGACATTATCCAAAACCTTTGGGTAAATTTAATAAAAAACTAATTTTGAATTTATACAAGCTCTCTACTTTATTAATTCAAAAAATCAAAAAATCATCACATAAAACACCAAAAAAGTAAAAGGAGATACTAGTGAATATAAATTTTACTCAAATTGCCACTATACAATCACCTTTTTGTACTCTTGAAAATATGCCTATACAACCAAGAGGGGCAAAAGATACTTATGCAACTATAGAGTTTAAAAAAGAGTATCAAGAGGGGTTAAAAGATTTAGAGGGATTTAGTCATATCTACTTAATCTACTATTTTCATAAAGTTTTTAATCATAAACTAACCGTCATCCCTTTTAATGATGAGACAAATACACCAAGAGGAGTTTTTTCTACAAGAACGCCATTACATCCAAACCAAATAGGGTTAAGTGTAGTAGAGCTTATTTGTGTAGAAGAAAACATAGTAACAATTAAAGGGATAGATGTACTTGATGGTACTCCACTTTTAGATATCAAACCATATATTGAAAACTTTGATAAGATTGATGATACTACAAAGTCAGGATGGATGAAAGCAACCAATAAAGATGTAGAAATAAAACGATCTGATAATAGATTTATCTAAATAATATGTCAAAATTGACCAAAGTCAAAGATAAATGAGAAATTTTTTAATAGAATTTTATAAACAAAAAAAGGATTTAGAATGAAAAATATTATTTCAATTGGATTATTAGTAGGATTAGTATCTACAATAGCGTTAGCAGATGGAGCAGCTGCATATAAAAAATGTGTAGGATGTCATGGTGCAAATGGAGAAAAAGTTGCTTTAGGGAAAAGTAAAATTATCAAAGATATGACAAAAGCTGAGATTGAAAGTTCTCTTTTAGGATACCAAAATGGAACTTATGGTGGAGCGATGAAAGGTCTTATGGCTGGGCAAGTAAAAAGTTTAAGTGCATCTGATATCAAAGATATTGCTACTCTTATAGGAAAATAATCCTTAACTTATTACATCTTCTAAAGTTGTATTTCTAAACATATCTGAAATAGCTTTTTTAGGAGATGTCCACTTATCGTGTAAGACACACTTTTTTCTTTGGTCACATGGTCCATTCCCAAGTAAACACTCTTTTTGATGTAAGCTTTCTTTTACTGCTTCAAGTATGTCACCTATTGTTATTTGAGATAACTCTTTTTCAATACTATAGCCCCCTTCTCTACCTCTTGTAGAAACTATAATATTTGCTTCAACTAATTGAGTCATAATTTTTGTAAGATATTTATATGGAATTGAAAGTTTTTCTGATATATCTTTTGCATTATATTTATTTTTTGAACCGTTTTGTACTATAAATGTCACTATTCTAATTGCATATTGAGAAGTATTATTAAGTTTCATTGTAGTCCTTTTTTAAAATTTTAATAGTATGCTATTGCTATAAAAAATAGAATAATTCCTAACCAAACTGTAGGGATAAGTCTATATTTTAACCGAACTTCACTTAAGCCCATAAAATATTCAATCACTAAATAACCTTTAAAAAAAGTTGTTATTAATAATACAAAAACTAAAAAACTACCAATTATTTGTAACCATCCCAATAAAAATGCAAACAATGTAAACAGTAGTAACCCTATCCATACTTTTGTAATCTTTGCCATATTTTACCTTATTATATATACTAATGGAAATAAAACAATCCAAAGTAAATCAACCATATGCCAATAAGAAGCTCCTGTTTCTAATCCTCTATGTTCTTTTTTTGTATATAATCCCTCTTTAGTATTTAGATAAAGATTGTATAAAATTATCATTCCTAAAATCACATGCATAAAATGAAATATTGTTAAGATAAAATAGAACATAAAAAAACTATTTGTACTTAAATTTATCCCTTGTGAATATTTATCACTAAATTCAATGATTTTTATAATTAAAAATATTCCTCCAAGTCCAATAGCTCCTAGTAAATAAACAGAAGCTTTTTGAAAACTTTCTTCTGTATTTATAGTTTTGATAATAGTAACTGCTTTAACGACAAAATAACTGCTTGTAATAAGTAAAATAGTATTTACAAAGCCAAATCTTTGATCTAAAAGAAGTTGAGATGAATTAAAAACTTCTACTTGCTCTTTTCTAGAAAAGGCAAATCCAATAAAAAATAACCCAAAAGTAATTAGCTCTATATATATGATAATCCATATGGAAAAATCTCCAGATGGGTATTGTAATTTTTCTTTTTTCATAGTGAATGATAATATAGTTTATTTAAATACTACCTTAATATAGAATTAAAAATACTTTTGCTACTATTTCATATACTACTTTAAAGTAGAATTTAAAAAAGGGGTTATTTATGACTGAACGAATTACGAAAAGTATGGCTAAAAATATCTATTATGGTGGTGGATTATTCGCATTATTAATATTTTTGGGTTTATCTTTTGATACGGTACAACAAATACCAAAACGCTCAAATCAAGTTAATATGACAGAATCTGTAGTTGCAGGAAAAGCACTATGGGAGAAAAACAACTGTGTAGGGTGTCATACACTTATTGGTGAAGGGGCATATTATGCACCAGAACTTATGAATGTATTTAATAGACGAGGTGCTAGTGATGAAGCAACTTTTAAAGGCTATATGCAAGGGTGGATGGCAGCACAGCCTCTTGACACTCCACATCGAAGAAAAATGCCACAGTTTAATTTGAGTACTGAAGAGGTTGATAGTTTATCAGATTTTTTAATCTGGACATCAAAAGTAAATGCCAATGAATGGCCACCAACTATTGAAGGTTAAGGGAAATTTATGAAATATAGTTCACAAGCGGTCGCAAAACCGTATTTTATTTTTGCATTGGTTCTTCTTGCTGGAGAGATTTTATTTGGTTTGCTTATGGCAATACAATATTTGTATGGAGATTTTTTGTTTCCATTAATTCCTTTTAATGTATTAAGAATGGTTCATACAAATTTACTTATAGTTCTGATACTTTTTGGTTTTATGGGAGCTACTTACTACTTAATCCCTGAAGAAACAGAAAGAGAACTTTGGAGTCCTAAATTAGCAATAATTACTTTTTGGGTATTCGCAGCAGCTGGTGTTGCTACAATTTTAGGATATTTATTTGTACCTTATGCTACTTTAACAGAACTTACTTTTAACAACCTACTTCCAACTATGGGTAGAGAATTTTTAGAACAACCTCTTCCTACAAAACTAGGTATTGTACTTGTTGTAGTTTCGTATATTGTTAATACTGGTATGACTGTATTAAAAGGGCGACGAACTGTTATCACTACTGTTTTAATCACAGGACTTGTAGGACTTGCAGTATTCTTTTTAATTGCATTTTATGTACCTGAAAATCTTATTGTTGATAAATTTTTATGGTGGTTTACTGTTCATTTATGGGTAGAAGCTACATGGGAACTTATTCTTGGTGCTATATTAGCATTTGTACTTATTAAAGTAACTGGTGTTGATAGAGAGCATATTGATAAATGGTTATATTTAATTATTGCTATGACTATGGTTTCTGGTATTTTAGGAACAGGTCATCACTTCTTTTATATGGGTGCACCTGAATATTGGTTATGGATTGGTTCTATTGCTTCTGCTGCTGAACCGTTGCCATTTTTCTTAATGATACTTTTTGCTTTTTCAATGGCAAAAGATAGAAAAATAGAACATGATAATAAGATCGCACTTACATGGGCAAAAGGAACTGCTGTGATGGCATTTTTAGGAGCTGGAGTTTGGGGATTTATGCATACTTTAGCACCTGTTAATATGTTTACTCATGGTACACAACTAACAGCTGCTCATGGTCACTTATCTTTTTATGGTGCTTATATTATGATTATCTTTACAATTGTATCTTATGCCATGCCTATTTTAAGAGGAAGACCTCATGGTAATTGTGCAAAAGCACAAAGTTTAGAGTTAAAATCTTTTTGGATGATGAATATTGGTATGTTAGGTCTTACACTTGCACTTACAACAGCAGGTATTATTCAAATTCTTGACCAAAGAGTTGGAACTGAACTTATTGGTTTTATGGAGTCACAAGCTTCTATTGCTGGAGTTTATACTGTTCGTGCTTTCTTTGGTGTATTGGTATTTGCAGGACTTATTACTTATTTTGCTAGTTTCTTTGTAAAAGAGGAAGCAAAATAGATTATGCTTAACTATTTTTTAGAGTTTGAAGAGAGTATTGGTAAAGTTTGGGATAAATTCTTAAATAAAAAAGTAAATAAATTCCATGAAAGCCATAGAGTTTATTTAACCGATATTTCAAAATCTCTTACTATTTTTCATCACCTAATGGGTGGTGAAAAAGCCAAAGAGATACAAACTACTGATAAACAATTTATAGATACTTCAAGAACATTTTTAGAAAAAATATCTTTTCTTGGACGAGAGTTTTATCTTCCTTGGCAAGATGAGAAATCAATATATTTACCTGCATCTTTTGCATATTTTCCAAATAAAGAATACAATGAACTATTATATTATTGGCTAGTAGCTATGATGTCAAAAGTTACTATAAATGATACAAATATAATAGAACAAAACAGTACAGCAACATTATATTTAAAAAATAGATACAGTGGTTTTGATAAGTTTTATTTATATGCAACACAATACTTAAGTACACAATTTGAACAGTTAGAGTTTATTAAGTCTTTTGATTTAAAACAAAATGAAGATTTACTAAATAACTATCCAAATCCTTTATGGATATACCCATCTTTAGTCTCTAAAAATAAAAAAAGCAATCAAGAGAGCGAAGAAGAGTTACAAAGAGCTCAAGAGAAAGAAAAAACAGATACTTTAGAGATGAAAAAACAGACAAATCAAATAGATGATACAAAAGAAACAGATGGCTTTTTGGCTTTTTTGCCAGAATCTTTGATGAGTATTTTTGAGCAAGTAAATGTTGATAGAATGGAAGATGATAGTTTTGATGACAATGCTTTGTATCATGCAGAAGATTTAGATGAGATAACTTTAGGGAAAAAACAAGCAAACTTAGCTTCAAGAATCAAGATGGATTTAGACATAGCTTCAGATGATAGAGAAATCTATCCTTTAGGAAAAGGTCATTTAATTGATGAATGGGATTATGTGAGCAATAATTATTTGATAAATTATGTTCGTATAAAACCACAAGTTACGATAAATGTTATACCAATAGCATTACCAAAAAGATTAAAAAAAACTGTAAAAAAAATCCAATCAGAACTTGATTTACTAGAGCTTGATAGAATCAAAAATGATAGATTGCCTTATGGTGATGAGATCAATATAGATACATGGATAGATTATAAAGGGCATCAAAACAAATCTATGCACCATCAAAATTTTTATACTACATATGAGAGAAAAACAAGAGATATGGCTACACTAATATTAGCTGACGTTTCGCTCTCCACTGAAGGTGGTATCACTCAAGATGTTAGAATAATAGATGTGATAAAAGATGGTCTTATGGTTTTTAGTGAAGCGTTAGAAAAATTAAATGATAAGTTTGCTATTTATTCATTTTCATCACTACAAAATAAAAAAGTATATTTTAATATTATAAAAAATTTTAAAGACAAATATAATGAGCTTATTCGTGGAAGAATTGATAGTATGCAACCATTTTATTACACTCGATTGGGAGCTGCCATACGAGAGTCTGCGAAGATATTAGATAAACAACAATCTGGAAATAAATTATTATTAATCATTAGTGATGGAAAACCAAATGATGAAGATAGATATGATGGAAGATACGGGATAGAAGATACAAAAAAAGCTATTGAAGAGGTGAAAAAAAAAGGGATTACACCTTTTTGTATCACTATAGATTTAGAAGCAAAAGAATATCTTGGTTACTTATTTGGAAGAAACGGTTTTGCAATTGTAAAAAATGGTCAAAACTTACCAAAAATTATACCAGAGGTGTATATAAACTTAACAAAATAAAGGAAAAATATGTCAGATATATTTTATGTAGCACAAGGCAATGAAGTGGAGCTTTTTGAAGCAACTGCGAAGATGAATTTACCTGTTCTTATAAAAGGTCCAACAGGATGTGGGAAAACTAGATTTATAGAGTATATGGGTCAAAAATTAAATAGAAAAGTATATACAGTAGTTTGTCACGATGATTTAAGTGCTGCTGATTTAGTTGGTCGACACTTAATAGATGAAAACGGTACTTTTTGGCAAGATGGACCACTTACAAAAGCTGTAAGAGAAGGTGGGATTTGTTATCTTGATGAGATAATTGAAGCGAGAAAAGACACAACTGTTGTATTACATTCACTAGCAGACTATAGAAGAGTTTTACCAATTGATAGAACAGGGGAAGTTATAGAGGCACATCCTGATTTTATGTTAGTAGTTTCTTATAACCCTGGTTATCAAAATGTTTTAAAAGGTATGAAACCAAGCACAAAACAAAGATTTATCTCTTTGGAATTTACTTACCCAAAAGAAGATATTGAAATAGAGATTATTATAAAAGAAAGTGGTATTGATAAACAAACTTCTATTAAACTTGTCTCAATAGCAGATGATATAAGAAAACTTGACGATACTGATATACAAGAAGCTGTTTCAACGAGACTTTTGGTGTATGCGGCAAAACTTATAGTACAAGGATTTGATCCTTACCAAGCTTGTACTCACTCTATTGTTCAATCTTTAAGTGATGAAGAGGAAGTATCTCAAGTATTAGAAAAACTTGTGAAGTTGTATTTTACTAAACACTAAACATAAGTTGTGATAAAAAGATGATAATAACTACAAGTATAAAAGGTACTAAATGACTTTTGAAAACCAAAGGTTGTATTCCAAAAAATACTTGTAGAATTCCACGAACTCCAAGCCATAGACCTAAAAATGCTTTGATACCTAATACTATTTGAAAGTTTGACAATCCTGTTTCTTCAATAGCTCCAAAATTTACATACAATAAATAAATACCTGAAACAACAGCAACAACCAAAGCTTTTGGCACAACTTTTCGCACATATTGCATAAAATACTCTCGTATTTTTGAGTGTTCATCAGTAGTTAAATCTTTTTTCATTTTTGCTAAAAAAAGGTTATCTGTAAATAAGAAACCTCCATAAATAAATACTGAAAATATATGAATAAGTTTTATTCCTAAATATAACATTTTGACCCTTTTTATTTTTAGAAGTATATCATTATAAATAAATCATATCATTGACCAGAGTCAATAAATATTTAACAAAATTTATTTATAATTCTATCAAAATTTATAAGGATGTTTGATGAACCCATATATCTATTCACTACAAGTTGGAAAAGTACAAAAACTATCAGATTGGGAAACAGGCTCTTTTAAAGATAGTGTTGAAGAGATTGAAGTTTTTAATAATGGAATTAAAGATGATGAAGTATCCGATACAAAAAATCATGGAGGGATAGAAAAAGCAGTGTTTGCAAATAGTTTGGAAAATTATTACCAATGGCAACATTATTTAGGTCTTTTTTCACTTCCAAAAGGTGCATTAAGTGAAAACTTAACTATCTCTGGACTTCATGAAACAAATGTATTTTTAGGAGATATTCACACAATAGGAGAGGTAACTCTTCAAGTAGTTCAACCAAGAAAACCTTGTTGGAAAATCTCAAAAAAACATCAAAATAAAAACTTCACGAAACATATTTATGATACTGGTCATACTGGATGGTACTATAGTGTATTAGAAACTGGAAGAATACGGAAAAATGATACTATAAAAATCACAACAACACAAAACAAACAGATCTCTATCTTAGAAGCAAATCAAGCATTTAGAGATCCTATAAAATATAAAGAATTATTAGAAAAGATATTGTCTTTTGGTAACATTAGCAAAAGTTATAAACAAAGTATTGAAAAAAGACTCCAAGGAACTTATAGTCTTAAGTTTATGGAGTTACCGTAACACTAAAACTATTTTTCTATACTATTTTGATAATCTTATTTCAAAGAAAGTTCCAAAACCTACAGGTTGTGGGAATTGTTTTTAAACTTATTTTCTGTCCACATTACTCCTCTTAATATATTTAAAAATTTGCAGGTTTATTACGATATCACTTTAATATAAATATAATATGTACTATTATCATTTAAATATCCATATTAATCATACATAAAAAGAATATCATAAACTTAAAATTTATTTAAGAATAATCTCAGTTTTCACTGTTTTTTTTAATAAGATTTAGAAAAAAATACCTTATTTACAGTATTTGTAGACATTTTGATATACAACACATATAGTCTATGTTGTTTACTAATTTTCAGGGTATCTTGTATATAATGTATATTCAATAAATAATTAGGTATTAATTTATGTCAAGTATTACTCTCATAGCAAAAGATATTCAACCAACTGATTTTAAATTCCACGAGGTTGATTTTATATTAAAAAATGGTGAAAACTCTATAAGGGTTGAAGATTGGTTAGTTATCAAAAAAATAATAGAGAAGAACATTTCTGCTGGTTTTGTATCTATAGACCGAGATGAAGAATCAAAAGCAATTAAATCGTATCAAAGAGAATGTTTCACAGAGTTCGAGAGGCTTGGAGTTCCTGCAGTTAAAGCTTTATCTAAAAATGGAGAACTATCCAAAGGCATAAAGCATACTTATGCAAACGAATGGTTATCTTCAAAAGAAGAATCTCGAGAAAAAAACAGAGATAATCGAGATATTGAAAGTCTAGTAATAGCGAGGAAATCAAAAAATATTGCTATATGGTCTATAATAATAAGTATAATAAGTATAATTATTACCTTATCAGTAGCAATATTTCAAAGTGGCTAACGACCAAGTTCACAAAATAGCCCGTGTAAAAAAATTCCTAACAAGAGCAACAAACAAGTAAATTAATCGCTTAAGCTCTAGTTTGTTGTTGTAAGTGTTAAGTTGCTAAACCTCTAGGTTTTAGAACACGAAGCACGCATATATAGTTTTCTATGTTCCTAAAAGTGTTCAAAAAGTAAAAAGTGTAAAGTTACATAAAACTTAAGAAATTTTGGAACAAGAAAGTGAACTTTTAAATTATATATTTAAAGCTTCATCCAATTTCCCTTCAAAAACATTAATAATTGAGAAAGTGTTAAACTCCAATTCCAAATAGGCATTCACCGTTTTTTCCATAAAGTTTTTTCAAAAACCTATCCTATAAGTTTTTGTTTCACTTCTTCTGTAGCCATAGAGATATTCCAAACAGGTTCCCAAACCACTTCAACTTCTATATTTTCAACCTTTGGTAACTCTCGTAAAACTGCTTCTTCTACCCATTGAACTATCATCTGATGTAGTGGACAAGCTTTTGTACTCAGTGTCATAACTACTTTTGCATCACCTTTTTCATCACAAGTAGCATCATAAATAAGTCCCATCTCCACAAGATTAAACCCTACTTCTGGATCATTTACAGTTGATACTGCTTTAAAAATTTCTTCTTTAGTGTACATTATTTACCCCTTAAAATTTATCATATATACAATATCTTTTAGTAAAAATATTGCCCCAATAACCATAAAACTACATCCCGCTTTAAAAATATCTTGTAAACCAAAAATCAAACTAACACACACCAGAAGAAATCCTACAAGATGAAAATAAAATGTAAAATTTGCACTTCGTTCTGGCACCATATCTGCTAACATTGGAACTTGTTCTTTCCCTACAAGTGGAGAAAATCTCTCAAACCAAATCAAAAAAGGAACTATTTTATACAGATGCCCTACGATTAATGAACTTACAACACCAAACAATACTACAAAACTAAAAAGCTTCAAGATAGTTTCATTGTCTATAAAATAATAACTAATTGCCAAAACTATAGATGTAAAAAAACTAATCATAAAATAAACTATATAATAAAAATATATATCTTTTTGCATTCTAACTCTTGTAGCATATATCAAATATATTTCATAAAGATACAAACTAAAAGCAATGATAGACAAAATAAATCCTACCGCAAAGAATGATGCAAAATGAAATAACTCCCCAAATACCACAACAACTACAGCACTAGATAATATCCCTATACCATAATGTAAAAATCGCACATCAAAAGAGTGTGAAAGCCAAAACATAGGAATAAGTATGTAACTCATTCCCATAATAGTAACTCCAACATATCCAAAAAATACAAGAAAAATATGTATTCTTAATAAACTTTGAAAATCTACACTTATAAACCCACTAAAACCAAATGCCATTAATAGCCCAGCAATAAGTCCAAAAAGTAAAAATAAATTAGAGATAATCACACTCAAAGAGACAAAACTTTGTTTTTTTACTTTTAAAAGAGTCATAAATGTTTCAAATAAAAATATAGCAAAAGATATAAAAGCTATAACTCCTCCAAATGACAAGAGCAAAGGATAGTTATAAAATCCAAATACCATCATAATAGTAGCTATAAAAAGCAAAGGATATATTACATAATATAATTCAACTGCAAAATGTTCTACTTCTAAAACAACAGGGACAAGCTGTGCCATAGCACCAAATATCCCCATCATCACAAAGCCTAATAAGAAAAGATGAACAAAAGACAATACAAAATTATCAGTAATTGCCATATTTGTTACATCATATCCAAATAAAAAAATAATAGCAGCTATAAATATCACCAAAGAGATGATAAAAAAAGGTGCTATTAGCTTAAATGGTGGAGCAAATTGTTGTGAAATAGCCATGATTAAACGCTACACTTTTAACCATTACAACTATTTTGAGAAAAATCAGTAGCTTGATTTATCTCATTTTTTTTACTAAAAACAACACAAGCTCGCCCATCTTCTAAAGTAGTCTCTTCAAAATCAAATTCACCCTCAACCTTAGGAAAAAGTCCCCCTGGTGATTTGTGATTTATCATCATAAGTTTTTCACCTTCTTTTAAAAGCTTAAATCCTATCATTGCATTTACCATAGGTTCTGGTGGTGGCGTTTTACTTGTATCAAAACCATAAAATTTTATACCATCTTGTACAAACTCATAAAAAGGTACAGTTGCACCTACTTGTTCAATAGTTGTTGCATTTTGTGGAATCATTGTTTATCCTTAATAATTTTAAAAAGTGTATCAGATTTGAAAAGATTCCTCATTGATATATATCAATAAAAAAGCTTAACCTCCTGTAAAATAGAAAGCACGACTAGAAATTTCAGAACTCGTATCTAGTGTATTTGTTGTATTATGTGACCATTTATTTTTTTCTGGTTTATTTTTAACAACTTCTTTTAAAACTTGTTCTAGTTTTTCATCTGATTTTATAGCACTTTTGATATTTAATGAGTCTTCAAAATACAAACAAGGTATCAAATCCCCCTCTGCACTAAGTCTTATACGATTGCAACTTTTACAAAAGCTATCATCATAAGGCTCTATAATACCAAAGGTATAACCACTTTCATCTTTGTAAAGTTTTGCTGCTGAATTTTCTTCTGTTTCAAGTTCATCTATAAGATGTTTTTGTCCTAGCTTTTTGAGTACCTCTTTACTTGGAACAGTTTTTAAGACACTTGAAGCACTTTCATTTTCCATAAACTCAATAAATCGTATCTGAATACCTTTTTGTTTAGCATATTCATAAAGCTCTTGGATACTATGTTCATTTATGTCTTTTATCACTACAGTATTGAGTTTTACTATCAGCCCCTCATCACATGCAGTTTCAATTCCGTCAAGTACATTTTGCAAAGCATCTTTTTTCGTTAGATACCAAAAAGTTTCTCTTTCTAGTGAATCTAAAGAGATATTGACTCTTTTAAGACCTGCAGATTTAAGTTTTTTTGCCTGTGATTTAAGTAAAAAAGCATTGGTAGTTAGTGCTATATCTATGTCTGGTTTGTAATCACAAATCATCTTTATAAATTTGTCTAAATCTTCTCTTACAAGTGGTTCTCCACCTGTAATACGAATTTTCTTTACACCTTGGTCTATGGATACTTTTATAAACTTGAACATCTCTTCATAAGATAGTAGTTCCTCTTTAGGGGTCCACTCAAAAGGTTTTTCAGGCATACAGTATTGACAGCGAAAATTACATCTTTGTGTAACAGAGACTCTTAAATAATCGACTTTTCTATCATAATTATCAACTAACATTTTTAATTCCTTATCTCAGTATTCTAAGATAATTATCGTTTTTTTACTTTGATATAGGTCAAGATTAAAAATGAAATTATATAAGAGATATAGGTATTAAGTTTATTAGATATGATGGTGTTCGAGATTGGATTTGAACCAACGACCACTTCGATGTCAACGAAGGACTCTACCCCTGAGCTACCCGAACTTTTTGAAAAGTTCGAGATTATACACTTATTTTAATTTATATTGTTTTAAAGTATAAAAAATAACAGGGATAACAAAAAGTGTCAAAAATGCAGAACTTGTCATACCACCTATCATAGGAATAGCAATAGCACGCATAACTTCACTTCCCACTCCACTTATATACATAATAGGAATTAGTCCTCCAAGGATTGCGAATACTGTCATAAGTTTTGGACGAAGTCTTAGAACTGCACCATTTATCACTATTTGTTTTAATTTTTCTATTGTAAGCTTCTCTTTTGTTGCATCAAAGTCACTCAAAGCTTCATCTAAATATACGAGCATTACAATTGAGGTTTCTGCTGCTATTCCTAGAAGTGCTATAAACCCTACTATTACTGCTACGCTTATATTTATATGAAGATACTCTATATACCAAACTCCCCCAGCTAATGCTAAAGGTAGTGTAAAAAATATTATAGAGGTATATAATAGATTTTTAAAAGCAAAATAGATAAGTATAAATATCAATAAAAAAGTCAAAGGGATAATAAAAGTCAAAGTTTTCATAGCACTTTCAAGATACTGGCTTTGACCTGCCCACTCTATATAGTATCCAGCTGGTAGTTTTATATCTTCTAAAAGCTTTTGTGCTATCTCTTTATACTCTTGCGGTGATACATCATTTTGTGGTGTGATATAGATAAAGTTTACATTCATCGCTTTTTCAGATTTTATCACTGAGGCACCCATTTGGTATTGTAGAGTTGCAAAAGTTTCTAATGGGAAAAATCCATATTTTGTTTTGATTTTTAAATTTTTGAGTTGATTTATATCTTCTCTTGCACTTATATCATATCGTAAACTTATAGGGTATCTTTCTAGTTGTTCATACATAGTGGATACTTTTGCCCCACCTACTCCATAAGAGATAGTATTGAGTATATCATCTTTTGTAATTGCATATTGACTTAACGCTTCACTATTAATATCGATATTGAGATAATAACCATTATTTATCTTATCAGAAGAGACTGAGAGTGTTTTTTTTGATGTTTTTAACTTTTGTTCTATTTTCAATGCAATATCTGATAATGTTTTGTGATCATCTCCATAAAGTTTGATACCCAAAGGTGTTCTTATACCAGTAAGAAGCATATCTATTCTTCCTCGTATTGGATATGTCCATGAGTTGATAAGTCCTTGAACTTGCAACGCTTTATCCAAATTTTGCATAAGTTTTTTGTAGGTCATACCTTCTCGCCATTGATTTTCTGGTTTAAAAGTGATGATTGTTTCTATCATTGCTAATGGAGCTGGGTCTGTTGCTGTATCTGCTCGTCCACCTTTTCCAAATACAGTATCAACTTCTGGAAAACTTTTGATGATTTGATTTGTTTTTTGGGTTAATCTTTTTGATTCATCTACCCCTATTCCATAAGGAGTTACAGGCATATACATAAAAGTGTGTTCATTCATCATAGGCATAAATTCCCAATTTTGTTTTTGGTATAAATAATATGAAAAACCAAGAAAAAAGAGACAAAAAACTATCACAACATATCGTAGTTTCAATGCAACTTTCAATAAAACCAAATATATCTTTTGAAAAAATCTATTTATAAAATTTTTCTCTTCAGGAACTATATTGCCTTTTATAAAATATATCATCAAAATAGGCACTAAAGTAATAGAGAGTATTGCACCAACAAGCATAGCAAAAGTTTTTGTAAATGCCAAAGGTGTAAAAAGTTGCCCCTCTTGCCCTTGTAGTGCAAAAATTGGAAGAAATGAGACCACCACAAGCAAAAGTGCAAAAAAGATAGGACGCCCCACAAATTTGGCAGATTTTATAATTGTTTCTACCCTTTTAGCTGGTGTGATTGCAACTTTGTTTAATTCTAATTTATGGAGATACTTATGGGCATTTTCAACCATCACAATACTTGCATCAACCATCGCTCCAATAGCAATAGCAATACCACCTAAAGACATTATGTTTGACCCTATATCAAATAGATACATCAATAAAAATGTAAACAAAACTGTAATTGGTAAAGTGATGATGATAATTAAAGAACTTCTAAAATGAAATAAAAACAAAGCAGTAACAATAAGTACTATAATCGACTCTTCTAATAAAGTATGCGTAAGTGTGGATATTGCTTTATCTATCAAACTACTTCTATCATAAGTTTCTATAACCTCTACACCATCAACTTTCAAGCTTTTTAACTTCTCTTTAACAGCTTGTATCACTTTGTATGGATTTTCTTTAAATCGTACAACTACAATACCACCTACAGTTTCCCCTTGACCATTGAGTTCTGCCATTCCTCGTCTGTTTTTTGAGGTGATATTTACTTGTGCTACATCTTTGATTTTTATAGGAGTTGTCCCATTGACTTTGAGTGTAATATCCTCTATTTGTGCAATATTTTTAATATATCCACTTGCAGTTATTAAATGTTCAAAACCATTTTCAAGTATTAGTCTTCCACCTGTATCATTATTAAATGAGATTAGTTTTTTTCTTACCTCATCAATAGATATATCATACTGTACTAATCTATCTTGATTTATAGTTATCTCATAGTTTTTTATAAATCCACCAATAGAAGCTACTTCACTTACACCATCCACTCCTAAAAGTGCATACTTATAAAAATAATCTTGAAGAGTTCTCAACTCCCCTAAACTTTTTGTATCAGACTGCAAAGCATACTCATACGCCCACCCTATTCCTGTAGCATCTGGTCCCATGGTTACCTCAACACCTTTTGGTAAGCTAGGGGTGATCTCAGCTAATTTTTCAAGTATTCTATCTCTTGATTTGTACAAATCAGCACCATCTTTAAAAATAACATAGATTAAACTATTTTCAAAACTACTCATAGCTCGTACTGTTTCAATATCTTTTAAAGATAAGAGTGCGGAAACCAAAGGATAACTTACCTGTTCTTCTATAAGCTTAGGTGCTTGCCCACCCCATTTTACTTGTACTATAACTTGCGGAGGGGAAAGGTCTGGTAAAGCATCAAGGGAAGTGTTTTTAAGAGCAAATATTGAACCTATAAGTAATACAAAGGTAAAAATGAGTATTAAAAATTTGTTTTTGACACTAAAGTCTATTATATTTTCTACCATTCTTCATCTTCTTCTGAGTTATTGTACAATCCATTTGTTATAGCATCACTATCAAGTAAAAACATAACTTTATCTATCACCTCATCGTTTTCATTTAATCCACTTATCACCTCAAATTGATCTGTATTGATTCTTTTAGCAACTATCTCTTTTGGTTCAAATTGATCTCCACTAGAAATAAATACAAAATGTTGATCTGCTTTTGTAAATACAGCTGATTTTGGTAAAACTAACATTTTTTTAGTATTTTCATAGATTTTTGCTTTTGCAAACATCCCTGGATAGATTTTTAAATCTTTGTTATCTATTACTACTCTAACATCTATAGTTTTTGTTTTAGTATCTATAAAGGGATAGATAAAATCAACTTTTGAATCTACAACGCCAACACCTTCAACAAAAAGTTTTACTTTCATATCTTTTTTTATATACGATAAATCTTTTTGATACACCTTTACTATAGCCCATAATTGCTCCATAGAGGCTACTTGAAGAACTAATTGCCCTTTTTTTACACTACTACCTTGATTTATATTTTTTGTAATTATATAGCCACTATAAGGGGAATATATATCTATATTCTCTTTCATCCTCTTTGATTTTAGTACAGTTTTAATTTGCCTTGTATCTATATCCATATTTTTAAACTTATCCATATAGCTTTTATATCTTCTTTTATTGGTTAAGTCTGTAGAGATGAACTCTTGTAGTGAGGTATATACTTCATTTGAATAGATACTAAATAATTTTTCTCCACTTTTTACATAACTATAGTTTTTCTCTTTATAAAGCTCTTGAACAAAACCATCAAACCGTAGTGTAATATCTTTTATATCTGTTTCATCAAGTACTATATCAGCATAAAATTCTTTTGATAGTCCAATAGTTTGTTTTGTAACTTTTACTGTTGTTTTATTGAATACTTGTGTACTATCTAAAGTTTTTCCATTTATACTTAATACTATAAACAATACCAATAATAGTGGTCTCATATTGTTTCCCCTTCTACATCATAATATCTTAGCTTTGAAATAGCATCAAAATAAATTTCTAATTCATCATATTGCATAAGCTCTAATTCATATTTTTCATTTACCGCTTCATAGATACTTATACTACCCATCATATTTGTACTACTATGTAACTCATAGAGTTCTTGAAGTTTTTCATTTAGTGGCAATAAATTATTGGTAATTATTAATAGATTGTATTGTGACTTTTGAGCTTTTTTTGATAAATCATTAATATCAGTTTTAAATTTTTGTTCCACTATGGCTAAAGTATCCATCTTTTGATGTTTTGTTATCTTTTGTTTTGCAACTTGAAGATTTTCTTTCCCTTGTATAGCTAAAGGTATTGAGAAATTAATAGAGAGATAATCTTCAAACTTTTCTCTTTGATTGTACCCTACAGTAAACTTCACATCATCTATTTTTTTACTTTGTTCAAATTGTATTTTTTTATTCTCTTGATTGAGTTGTTCTTTTATTGAAGCTACAAAAGGGTGAGTTGTATCATATTGTATATTTATAGTATCTTTATATTCCAAAGGTAACTCTATAGTATCTATCTTTGCATATACAAGGTTCTCTATTGCTATATAATACTTCTCTTTAAGATATTCAAAATTGTTTTTTTTCAACTCCAACTTATAGAGCTTCAAATCAAGTTTTACAATATCGCCTTGTTTTATCTTTCCATTATCATACAATACATTTGCAATCTCTTTTTGTTTATAAATATTTTGTATATACTTCTGTAATACTTCTATCTTCTTTTCTACTATAGTTATCTTATAAGCATAATTACTAACAATAGATTCTAACTTCAAAATATAATCATCTCTTTGTAAGCTTTTTATTTTAGTATCATATACACTTATATCTTTTTGTAAATCTAACTTACCATTTGTAGGGATACTTTGTGTATATGTGATATATTGTGTTTGCATAGCTTCTAAATCTCTTGCACCCACATCATCAAGCTGTATATCATTTACCCCTATCCCTAAAACTGGATTTTCCCAAATGGTACTAAGCTTTGTATCATAGAGTGTTTTCTCTATAGATCTGTTTTTCTCTTGTAGTGTATAGTTTTGATTCTTTGCTAAAGATAGAAGATTATCTAAAGTGATAGCACCAACATACGAAGAGAAACAAAGTGAAGTTATAAGTATATTTTTTAACATCATAATATAGTGTTAAAGATTAACACTACCTCTTACAGTATGTATTTTTTCATCACTTGTTTTAAATTTTAGATGATACTGCCATGTTCCACCCATACTAAAATTAATAGTCATTTTATATATATTGCCAACTTTTGTTGCTTTATCTTCATACTCCATATATGGCATACCTGGCATCTCTGGCATAAAGAACTTTGCTTTTACTTTTGCACCTTCTATATCTTTTCCATTTTGTTGTAATGTTACAAAAAAATCATTATTCCCAACTATTGGTGTTTTCTCTGTATAAAGTCTTACCTCATAACCATCTTTTACACCATTTTGATCCACTGTTTCTGCATAGAGTGAAACACTCAGTAACAATACTGTTAAACCTAAAAGTAATTTTTTCATTTTCTAAACCTTTCTATTTGTATATAGAAGAAGTTTACTTGTTTTGCGTGTAGTTTATGTGTAGTTTAAGTGAAGTGAATAACAAAAGTAGTACCAATTTTCAGTTCAGATTGCATATCTATTGTAAGTCCATACTCTTTTGCTATATTATAAACAATATTAAGTCCCATACCAAAACCACCCTCTAGTGATGTTGCTCTATAATATCGCTTGAATATATTATTTTGTTTCTCTTTACCTATCCCTATCCCTGTATCTTTAATAGTGAGTATTTTATCTTTAAGAGTGATAAAAACTTTTCCACCTCTTTTATTGTACTTTATACTATTTGATACTAAGTTACTAAATACTCTTTTGAAATCTTCATCATAGATCTTTATTGAAGTTACTTCTAGTTGTGTTTCCATCTCTATATGCTTTTTAGCAGCTAGTAGTTTGAAATACTCTAGTTCATCTTCTATTATTTTATCTATCTTAATTATTTGAATATTCTTTTTATTCTCTTTTTGAAAAAACATATAAGTAAGGTCTTTATAGATTTCAGAAATCCTTTTTGCACTAAGATATATTCTCTCTATATTTTTTGGATTTTCAATAGTCTCTTTATTTGCACACATCATAATAGCAGTAATAGGAGTATTTAGTTCATGAGTTGTATCTTTGATAAAGTTATCTAATCTTTCTCTCTCATTTTGAATTGGTTTCATAAACATTTTGATAAGTTTATATCCTACTGCACACATTATAAAATAAGATATTAAAAAACCTATTAGTACATTTAGATATAGTTCATTTATAAGTTGTTGAAAACCATTGTTTTTAACCACAACAAAATCAACACCAAGATGTCCTAAAGCACTCTTATCTACAACAAGGATTGAATCATCTTCTATATAGTGTTGTTTTGAAAAATCTATTGTAGCGTTAATACCACCAAAAAGTTGCTTTTTCTCTTTATCATACGTTGCAAAGATATAGCCATCATTGTTGTTACATAAAGTTTTAAACTCTAGTTTTCTATTTTGCATCTGTGCGTTTATAATTTGTGAGGATATTTTGAAAGCTGTATTTTGCATATGAGAGACTGTTAGATTATGTGTCATATTATACTGCATTTTAAAGACCAATACAGCAATAATACCCAAAAGAATAAATGCTGAGATATAATACAAAAGAATAAACTTTATAAGTATATTTTTCTCTTCAGTTCTCAAAACGATATCCTATCCCTTTTACTGTTACAATCATATCGTTGTTCAATATTTTTCGTAAATTTTTAATATAAGTTCGGATAGTTGCATTTGAAGGTGTAGTGTCATATTCCCAGATATTTGATACTAACTCTTCTATACTTATGATTCTATTTTTATTTTTTATAAAGTACTCAAATATTTTTGCTTCTTTATTAGACAATTCATTCGTCTCATTCTCTTTTTGTATAGTATGGTTTGCAAAATCATATTGAATTTTTGTAGATAAAGTAACTCTCTCAAAACAATCTATTTTTTTAATCTTTTTGATATGGTTAATTCGTATCTCTAACTCTTTAAGTTCAAAAGGTTTTTTTATATAATCATCACAACCAATATCAAAACCTTTTTGTAAATCTTCAATTGTATTGAGAGATGTTATAAAAATAGCTGGTGTTTCAATCTTCATCTCTTTAATATGTGTAAGAACTTCAAATCCATCAATTAAAGGAACTCCCACATCTAAAAGCAACAAATCAAAACTTCCCTCATAAATAGCATCCAATGCACCTGCTCCATCATAAAAGCATACAACATCATAGTTCAGTGAAACTAAATACTCTTCTATAAGTTCATTGAGTATCACATCATCTTCAAGTAAAAGAATTTTCATACAATTACTTTTTGTTTATATAATTCACCCAATGCTATTTCGAATTCTTCCTTATATTGTTTGTAACTCAAACTATTTGTTTTCATAAATGATTTTAAGTTCTCTTTGAGTGTTTTTGTTTTTGTTATAGATTTTAATAATTTATACATATAGATATTTATCTCTCTATATACTACCTCTTGTAGCTTACAATCATAATATCCCAAAGTATAAGTTTTTTGTTTCTTTTCTAAATTCATATTTAAAAAGTTATATTTATATTTTTTAAGTACCACTTTGTTTGAAAGTTTATAATGATTTTTCAGTGAAAATGTTTTTCTTTGTTTCTTAGACTTTTTTTGCATAAAAATATACAATTCACTATATTCAAAATAAAGTAACTCATCTCTATACTGCAAATCTTTAAAAAAATCTGTAGCTTTCAAAAATTTTCTATACTCATTTGGCATCTGCCAAATAAAACAAGAACTAGGAGTAGTTTGAATAAATTGATAAATAGAATCTTCAAACTCTTTATTGAAGTTTTTAGCTTGAATAACTTTATAAAACTGAGGATAAGAACCACTAATTACATCAAAAAAATTATTATATACAAGATATTTATATACCCCAATTGAGTCTTTTTTTACAGTTTTTTTCCCTGTAATTTGCTCTATAAAGTTTTTTTGTAAATTATGCTCTTTCACAGCTTTTTCTTTTATTGTATATTTTTTTCATTTTCTTGTACTCTTTTTCCATCACTTGTAATTGTGGAATATTATTGTCTCTTTCAATCATTGGGGATACATCTATTTTATCTAAAGTATATTTTAAAAGTTCCCAAGTATCATAGTTCACTTTTGTTCCATGAGAGTCTATAAGCATCTGTACATTATCATCAAAATAATGTCCCGCAATATGTAGATAAGATACTTTGTCTAAATCAAGACTTTTAATAAACTTTTTTGCATTATAACTATGATTGATACTGTTTACATATACATTATTCAGATCTAATAAAAGCTTAGCACCACTTTTATGGAGTAACTCATTGATAAAGTCACTCTCACTTAATTCAGATTCTAAAGCATGATAATAAGTAGCATTTTCAATAGAGATATTTCTTCCTAAAAAGTCTTCTGTATATTTAATATTATCACTTAATATATCTATCATTTTATAAGTAAGTGGCACAGGAAGTAGTTCATGTAGTTGTAAATTATCAAATGAAGAGTAACTTATATGTTCAGAATAATATTTAATATCATATCTATCCAAAAGATTTTTTAGTTTTTTAAGATATTGTTTATTTGGTCTTGTATTTGCACCCAAAGAAAGAGAAACACCATGTGCTACAAGTGGTGCAGAGTTTGCTATTTGCTCAAATTTTTCTTGATACCAAATAGGTATATCAATCCAATTTTCAGGAGTAATCTCCCACCAGTCAGGTAAGAAAGAGTTCTTTTTGAAATCAATTTCATCAAAAAATTCTCTTCTTAAACCTAACCCACAACCACTAATATTTTTCATAACTTAGGTTATGATCCACACTTTCCTGAACCACATTTTGCAGATTTTGTTTTTTTCATCTCTTCTTTAGCACTTGCACCACATTTACCAGCACCACATTTACCAGCACCACATTTTGCAGAGGCATCCATCTTCATTTTTTTCTCTTCGCACTCTTTTGTTTCACAGTTTTTTTGTTTCATCTCACTGTTTTTTGAACCACAAGAACCAGCACCACATTTACCTGCACCACAACCAGCAGCAAAAGATGCTGTACTTGTAGATATTACAGCTCCTAAAAGAGCTCCTACTAATTTTGTTTTTTTACTCATAACGATTTCCTCTTTGTATAATTTTTTCTAATAATACAATTTTAATGTGTAATAACTGTGTAGTAACTTAGATTAAATATTTACTTATTTCATCTTTGGTAGGTAACTTATGAGCTTTAAGAGTAAACTCTTCACTTTCATCATAAAAAGAAACTGTATATTCTTTATCTAATTCTGTTTTCCCATAACTTACAATAAAACTTGCTGCTAATTCTTTATCAGCATCGCTTGCTTTTTTTTCAAGTAAACTTAAAGGTCCAACAGCATCTGTAATTCTAACTTTATAGTATTTTTTACTTATTGTATTATTTAATTTTTCATTATCTTCTTGATGTCGTCCAACAATCAGTTTTGCACCATCAGGAAGTCGTAAATGTCTCCCTGCTTTTAAAGTGTCTACATCGTCAACTTCTAAAGTATCATGATCTACAAAATCTTGAAGTCTCTTACTAAACTGAATATCTGTAAGTAAACACCCACCACCTGGTGACTCAAAATCTTTTAGTCCTATCTCTTTTGCCAAATCTAGTTGTCTTTGTCTATTTCTACCATTGATATCAAGAAGTTTTTCTCTATCTATCCAACCTTCTATTTCTGGTCTAGATGGCTCTAAAAGTTTTGCACAAAGTGGACGAATAATTAAATCATCGTAATTGCTCAATGTTTTTACATTTTCCATAGCTTCTTTTCTTTGAGACATTGGTCGTTGTCCCATCACTTCACCACTTATCATAAAACTAGCACCATATTTTTCAAGTAATTGACCTGTATATCGAAACATAAAACCATGACAATCAACACATGGATTAAAGTTCTTTCCATACCCATATTTAGGGTCAAATAGAACTTCATCTAAATATAATTCTCGTAAATCAAGAATTTCTAGTTGCACACCTATTTGGTCACACATATTTTGCATATGCTCTCGTCTATCTGATGTTGAACCAAATCCTATATTTACATTTACTGCTATTACCTCTATACCTTGATCTACTACGAGCTTCATAGCTAATGTAGAATCCAATCCTCCACTAAAAAGTGCTAATGCTTTCATCTAATTTTTATCCTCTTTTATTTTATTAATCTCATTGGGTCTATATATCTACTATTTTTTGTTGCTTGAAATTCTAATGTATCGCTTACTCTCCCTACAACATATCCTTTAGGTATCCATTTCCCCACTTTTAATGTTGGAGATATTTGATCAAGATGTGAATAGATAGTATGAAGGCTATTACTATGTTTTACAATAACAACATTAGCTAAAAGACCAGAATTTTGTTTTGCATAAACAATTTGTCCTTTAAATACACTCAATACTTTTGCATTTGGTATTTTTGTTTTTAAAGATACTGATTCATTAAAAAGTTCCATTTTATACACATCATCATAATATTTTCCAAACTTTTTTACTACTGTATAAGATTTAAGTGGTGCGATAGTTTTTACACCATTGTATTTTGATATTTTAATCCCTTTTGCAGAAGAACCTATTTTTCGCACCTCTACATTTATATCATTTTCTAATTCTTTTTTCTTTTTAAATTTTATCTGTTTTGTTTTTTCTGCAGGTACATCCACATCTTTTTTTATACTTTTTTTCAATTTTGCTAATTTCGCTTGTTTGGCTGCCTCTGCTTTTTTTCGAGCTGCTTCTTTTTTTCTTGCTAGTGCTTTTGCTTTTCTAATTCTTATCTCTTCTTTTTTAATTTCCTCTTTTTTAAGGATATTTAAACTTCCAAGTAAATCAGTTATTTTATTTTGCTTGTTCACTATTTGTTGCAATCTTTGTTGATATCTCTTATGTTGTTTCTTTAAATTTTCTAATTTTTTTTCATATTTTAATTCTAAATCTTTATATCTATCTTTTACTTTACTTTGTTCTTCAAGATATTTATTTATATCATTTATTTTTTTTTCATTTTCTCTTATTTGATTATTTACTTTTAGATAATTTATATTTATGTCCAAAATCTCTTGTCGATTATTATCAAATACTAAAGTATACACCTCTTTCCCTATTACATCTTTAAGAGATTCTTTATTGGCTTGTTCTATCCCCATACTCATTGCATATCGTTCAATTACAAAATCAACTACATCTTTCTCTATTTTTTCTCTTATTTTTGTTAATCTTTCTGATTCTTTTTGAAGTTTTTCTATTTTCCCTTTTGCACTTGAAAGTTTCATTTTATTTAATACTAGTTGCGTATTTGTTGTATCTAAAACAGAAACTATTTTTTCATAAGCTTCCTCTTCTTCATTTATTTTATTTGCTAATGATGAAATATTATTATTAATATTTTTCTTTTTTGAAGCAATATCTTTAAATTCTTTTTTATTATTATTAATTTTTTTTTCAATATCTTGCACAGAAGCTTCCACGCAAGAAAACAATAATAAAAAGAAAAAGAGTGTTTTAATCATTACTTTGATTTGTATTGAACCAATAATCCAAAAAAAGTTATAAATGGAATTATAAATGATAATAAAAAGATTTGAAAAATCTCAAACTCAAGATGAATAATTTTTGGCATAATTGATATTATCTCAGGTTGCACAAAAAAACTGATATTGTTAACAACAACTATAAGTAGTGAAATAACAACAATACTTGAAACAATAGCACTTAATATAATCGTTTTTACAATTGGCTTCGAGCTATACATAAGTGAGCCACCATGGAGTTGAATAATAGATATTCGTTCATTATGTTCAAAAAACCATATCTTAATCTGTTTTGAAAGAAGAAGTAATGAAAGAGCTAAAACAACTACAAAGAGTATAAATACAATATCTTGTATCAATACAAGAAGTGAATAAATCTGATTATGATCGGTTGAAAAAGTTTCAACTCTTTTTATATTTGTCATCTGTTTCAACTCTTTTTTTATCTGAGCTAGTTTTCTTGTAGTTGGAAACTCTTCCAAATGTATTTTATAAAAATATGGTAGTTTTTTATTCAATAAATCCAATGATGAACTCGATAAATTTTCTTTTACACCTTCTATGATTTTTGTTCTACTTAAAGCTTCAATATCTTTTACTTTAATATCAGCTAAAGAATCAATATCTATAAAAGGAGTATTTGTAATAACAACAATTGCATAATCATTTGCAATACTATTCTTATAACTATCTACAACTTTATCAACAAGTAAATAAATAGAAAATATAAACAACATAATAATCAAAGGGAAAGTAAAAGATAAAAATGACTTAAGAAGCTTCATAAACAACTCCATCATCGATATTAAATCTTCTATACTTTACACCCAAATCTGTTGGTATTCTATGAGTTACAACAACCACCGTAATCCCTAGTATCTCATTGGCATTTTTTAAAAGTTTCCATATTACATCAGAAGAATAGTCATCAAGATTTCCTGTTGGTTCATCTGCAAATATGATACTTGGATTATGAGCTAAAGCTCTAGCAACTGCAACTCTCTGTTGCTCTCCACCACTTAGCTCTTCTGGATATGCACCAACTTTATGGCTGAGTTTTACATGCTTAAGAAGTTTTTTAACTTGATTTTTACAAATTATATCATCATAGTTATGTACTTTTAAAGGGAGCATTATATTATCTTCTATAGTATAGTTTTTAATAAGTTTATAGTCTTGAAATACAATTCCTAAATCTTTTCGCAAAGTAAGTAGTTTATTATAATTCTTTTTTGACAAATCAGTTTTATTTACAAGAAGATGTCCTGATTTTATATAAAGCTCTCCATAAAAAGCTTTTAAAAGTGTAGATTTTCCACTACCACTAGAACCACTAATAAAAATAAAATCTTTAGGTTTTATATTAAAATTAGCATTTTCTATAATATTCTTATTATTGTCGTAAGATAATGTAATATTATTAGCTAATATCATTTAAGAATCTCCAATATTGTTTTATGCGATTCTAAGTTCGCTCGTGTGATGATAGGATCGCCTTGAAAATATCTCATATTTCCATTTTCCAAAAGAAGATACTTAGCAACTGGTCTGTCAAAACTTCCAAAAGTCACTTTTATCAATAATCCACTTATACCATTATCTTCAATATCATAAATAGATTCAAAATGTACTAAATAGTCTTCTTTAATTACTGCTTTTGTCTTAATTTTTGATTTTAAATCTTCTTTTTCATACACAATAGGAAAATTAAAATCACCTTCTAAAACTACCTCTGGAGATTTCTCTTTTGCTTCTATTTTAACATCCCAAATAGTTTTTTCTTGTCTTTTCCATCTTGCCTCATATTTACTTGTTACATCTAAATCTTGATTTGTTAATATCTCATGCTTATACTCTTGAAAATGTTCTAAAAGTGAAGTAGAATATTCAAAATAATTAGGACTATCAGTTCTAAGTTCCAAAGTACCATAAATTTTTAAAACTCTCATACACTCTTCAATAAATTCTACACTCATAACTCGTCTATGAGGCTTTTTATCCCAAGGAACGGGAAAATGTACAAAAACTTTCCCTACACTATTTGATTTTAAAAATTCTAAAAATAATCGTGCATCATAATTTATCACTAAAATATTTTCTATATTTTGTAACTTAACTTGTTTTAAAACTTGTTCTATTGATGGATAATGTATCTCTAAACCTATGATAATTTTATCTGGATTCATTTTTGCTTGATGCAAAAGGTGAACACCACTTCCAAAACCAACCTCTACATAAATCTCTTTATTCGTTTGAAACTCTTCAACAAAATAATTTATATCTTTTAGATACCCATCTTCTGGTTTTACTTTATTGTACATGGAGTTAACATTTGAGAAAAGCACTTCTGTATTTGCAACTTTTTCATAATCATTCAATGCAGTTTTCATTAAGTCAACAGGAGTTAACCTAGTAGCATTATCTAACTTTACTAAATCATTTCCATTTTTTACAACTTTTGTGAGTAGAAACTCTTTATTATTATATACAGCGCAAATCTTTTTATCATATTCACAAGTAGCGATAAACTTAAAGTGTCCATCATTACTTGTTTGTATATTATCGTGAGGTTTTAATAAAAGGTGTGGCATTAATCTGCTGTTACCTCATTTGCCAATTTTGGTAATAGTGTAGACACTTTTGCAGTTTTATCTGAAAGTAATCCATACGCATCAATTGCTTGTAACGAATAACTATATTCTACGCCTCTTACAACATCTGGATCTTCAAATCTTAACCCTTGCACATTTGGGATAAGTTTCTCTTTTGATGATACAAAAGATGTTTTTGTTGTTTTATAAATATTGTATGAAACTGTTCTATCATCTGTTGAAAGCCAGTTTAATATCACTTTATTCCCTTGAATTTGAGAAAGTGTTATTTGTGGTACATTTGGTTTTGATAAAGTTGATCCCATAATTGGACTCATCTGTTTAATATCACTTTCTAAACCATCTTTGTCTACTGTTGTGATTTTGTAAAAATATATCTCACCATCTTCTTGAATTATATCATCAAATCTATTGTGATCAACTCTAGCTTTTGCTATCTTACTGAAAAAACCATTGGCACTTGATGCTCTATAAATATTGTATTCAACAACATCTTCTGTTTTTGATTTCCCCCATGAAAGTTGTATTTTTTTTGGTAAATCTCGTGTTGCTTCTAATTTTGATATTTGCATTGGCAAAGGTTTTGTTGTTGCACTTACTATTGCACTTGGACTTGATACTATATCATCAAATGTTTCTACTAAAACACGATACATATAAATCTCATTGTCTCCTAAATCATCATCAATATACTCTACATTATATCTATCTTCAATCTCTACGAGTTTTTCCCATTTTGATTTTACAGGTGTTGTTTTTTCTATAATATACTTTGCAACTCTTGGATTACTATGAGGTCGCCATAAAATTTTGATTTGTCTTGGTAATTCACTAATTGCTTGGATAAAACTTACCGATTCTAAAACTGGAAGTGTAGTAACTTCTACTGTATTACTTGCTCGAGATTCCATATCATTGTTTGTGAACATTGATATTTTGTAGGCATACTTACTATTTGCCATTAAGCCTTTATCAAGATAATGTGTTGCATATTTATTTTCAACAGTTGCAACTCTTTGAAACTTTCCACCTTTTTGCACATCTGCTCTGATGATATAATATCCCTCAACATTTGCTACATCTATAGCTTTCCACTCTAATGCTACTGCATTTATATCTGGAATCGTTCGGATACTTGTTGCTTCAACCATTGGTAAGCTTTCATCTATTTTCGGTTTTATTGGTGTGGTTAATTGTTGCTCACATCCACTAATTAATAGTACTAAACCTACTAACAACAAACTCTTGGCAAATCTTCCCATCATTCTCTTCCTTATTAAAGTTTTTATTATAAAATTCTTGCATATCTTCTGGTAAACCTGTAGTAAAATTCATATCAACGCCTGTTATAGGATGTTGTAAATATAAACTAAAGGCATGTAAATAAACTCTTTTAAGCTTATCTAAATTTCCCTTAAAACCATATAACTCATCACCTAAAATATGTCTTTGTAAAGATTCTAAGTGAACTCTAATTTGGTGTGTTCTACCTGTGTATAATTTTGCCGCTATTAATTCATACTTATTGTTCTGACTTGGTGCTAATTTTGCAAATGAAGTTTTTGCATTTTTTCCACCTTCAACTATACCCATTTTTAGTCTGTTATGTGGGTTTCTTGCTATTGGTTTATCTACTGTTATATCCTCTTTTAAAGGCAAATCAGTGATAGCTAAATAGTATCGTCCCATAGTTTTTGTTTCTAGTTGGCGTGAAAGTTTTTCATGTGCTTCATTTGTTTTTGCTATTACTAAAAGACCGCTTGTCCCTTTGTCTATTCTATGAACTATCCCATGTCTTTCCTCTCCACTAATTGTAGAAAGTGAAATATTTTTTTTCTTTAACCAATCTACAAGCGTCGCTTCATGAACACTAGGAGCTCCATGCACTATCACACCAGAGGGTTTATTAATAACCATAAAATAATCATCTTCAAAAATGATCTCAACATCAAAATCAACTTCTAAAGCTTCCTCTTTGACAACTTCGGGAAACTCTACAGTAACTTCTTGCCCTACTTGTAGTTTGAGTCCACTTTTTGCTTTTTGTTTATTTTGAACTTGAACAAAACCTTTTTTGATAAGTTGTTCTATTTGGTTTCTTGAAACATTGAGTTGTTCAGATAAAAAGAGATCAAGTCTAATCTCTTGAGTTGGTATAAATTGTTTACTGTTCATAATATTGATTTGACCTTAGAAATAATTTTGTATTGTACTGTATAATTACAAAAAATCAAATCAATACATAAAATAGTATGCGATACTAGTGTTTCACTTTTATATTCTTTACTTTTAGATTTTTAATAAAAGTCATTATTTTAGCTATTTTCGACTCTTCTTCTTTAATGGTTTTTTCACCACTAAGTTTAAATATCTCAAGCTTTTTATCAAGGTAACCTGTATTTAAATTTCCAGCTATAAAATCTATATCTCGTACTATTTGCCTATGAAGAACTATATTTGTAGGAAAACCTTCTATATAAAACTCATCTAAAGCTCTTTTTGCTTTTTTCACTGCACCTTCCCAATCCAAAGACCAAACGATAAGTTTCCCTATCATTGAGTCGTAGTTTGATGGTATTTTATATCCAGCATAAAGTGCTGAATCAAGTCGAACACCGGGACCTCCTGGGGTGAGATATGTTTCAACAGTCCCAACTGATGGCATAAAGTTTTTTTGTGGATTTTCAGCATTTATTCTAAACTCTATTGCATATCCTCGAAAACTAATCTCCTCTTGTAAAAACTTTAGTTTATCACCCTCGGCTATCTCTATCATTCGTTGTATTATATCAACTCCACTTGTTATCTCAGTAACGGGATGTTCCACCTGTACTCTTGTATTCATCTCTATAAAATAGATAGTATCATTCTCATCAACTAAAAACTCAACTGTTCCTACACTTTCATACCCTAATTTAAACATAGCTTTTGTAGCTATTCTGTAAAGCTCTTTTCTTGTTTGGGGATTTAATCTAGGTGAGGGAGATATTTCGATAACTTTTTGATGTCTCCTTTGAATAGAACAATCTCTCTCACCTAAATGAACAACATTCCCATATTTATCAGCCATAACTTGTACTTCAATATGTCTAGGGTTTTCAACAAATTTTTCAATAAAAACCTCCCCTCTTCCAAAATATTTTACCGATTCGTTAACAGCACTATCAAATAAATCATAAAAGTCTTTTGGATTTTTAACTATTCTCATACCTCTTCCACCACCACCAAAAGCAGCTTTTATAATAACAGGAAAACCAATCTGGGCAGCTATCTTTGCACCAACTTTTTTATCTTCTATAGGTTCATCTGTCCCTTCTAATACAGGTACTCCTACAGCTTTCATAGCTACTTTTGAAGCCATTTTATCCCCAAAAAGATCAATATGTTCTGGTTTTGGTCCTATAAATATAATTCCATTTTTTTCACAAGCTCTTGCAAAATCTGCATTTTCACTTAAAAATCCATATCCTGGGTGAATAGCATCACATGAAGCTTTTTTCGCAATAGATATTATCACATCATAATCCAAATATGCTTTTACAGGATCACCCATAATAGGATAACACTCATCAGCCTTTCGTACCCAAACACCTTCAACATCAACTTCTGAAAATATAGCAACACTTTTCATCTCTAACTCTTGTGTTGCTCTTATAATTCGTAAGGCTATTTCACCTCTATTTGCTATTAAAACTTTAGTTATTTTTTTCACATTGTCCCTTTTATGAAATTCTTAATTGTTTGTTATTATTTAAAAATGTGAGTATCGTATGATTTGATTTTGAGATAGTTTTTGAGATAATATCAACTTTTATCTCACTAATATCTTTAAAAAACTCTTTAAAATTAGCATACGCTTTACTGATACTAGACTTCTCTAAAAATCCAATTAGCAGTGACTCTTCACAAAATATAATTTTTTGATTTGATACTTGAAAATCTTTTGATTTATTAATAAACTCTAAGAAACTTTTTTTTTGACTTTGTGCTATTTTGAGGTAGTTCTCAATATAAATATATTCCATCTTTTATCCTTTTTTTTCAACTTAAATTTATAAAATTGTAATTGAATATTATGAATAGAATATGAATATTTTAAATATTTTTTATTTATAAGAGGGGATTGCTATTGATGTATAAAAGTAAAGATAAATAGAAACTATTACTATTGCATAAAGTATAATCATTTTATTATTTTTCAAAATTTTCTCCTTTAAAATAGATAGTAAATAAGGTATAGTTTTCATATTCACTTTTTACATCTAAAACAAAATTATGAATATTTGCAATAGATTTTACTATAGATAATCCAAGACCATTTCCACTCCCACTTCTTGCATTATCAACCCTATAAAACCTATCAAAGATATTTTTTAAATCTTCCTCTTTTATCCCAACACCATAATCTTTTATTAGAAGTTTCGTCGCTGTTAAAGAGATATCAATAATAGAATTTTTATGTGAATACTTCAAAGAGTTTTGTATGATATTTCCAATCAATATTTTCAATAACAAAGGATGCCCTTGAACTATAATATTTTCAAAATGATGAAAATAAAACTTAATATTTTTTGTCTCAATAAGTTGTTTATTTTGAGCTATAACTTCTGTGATAATCTCATCTAATTCTACATCAGTAAACTGTTGTTCTATCTCTTTATTATTAGATTTTGACAAAAAGAGTAAACTATTGATAAGTTCTTGAAGAGATTTTGTTTCCTCTAATGTACTTTTTAAAATATCTTTATATTCATCATTTGTTCTATCTTTTCGCAACCCCAATTCTATCTCACCTCGTATGATTGTAAGTGGAGTTTTAAGTTCATGGGAGACATCATTTGAAAATCTTTTTATTTTAGAAAAAGAATCATCAAGTTTATCAAGCATAAAATTAAAAGTGGTGATGAGTTCTTCTATCTCATCATTTGCGCTTAATGTTGAAATACGCTTATTTAAATTATGAGACTCTATATCTTTTACTTCATCTATCGCTTTTTTTACAGGATACAACGAACTTTTAATGATAAAATATCCAGATATTATAGAAAGAATTAATAAGATAGGTATTAAAACCATTAAAATATCTTTTAAATGCACCATTGCAGGTTCTACTTTGTCTTTTAATGTTGTAGCAACTTCTATAGTGATATTTTCATTTTTATCACTTCTATATCGTATAACTCGTATCTCATTTTTTGTTGTAAATGATTGATATTCACCTTTATTTAAAGGAACAAAGTTTTTAATATCAATTTTTGATTGATTTGAAGAGATTTTATGAAATGTTCCATTTTTATATTGATATATAACAATAGAAAAATTTTGAATTAAAAACTCTTCATCATCAAAAGGTGTATAAAAATGTTGATTGTAGTTTATCTCATTGATTACAGTTATGAGTTGATTGTCAACTGTTTTTATGTTTTGTTTATAAAATTGTATTATAAGTATAGTTGAAAAAATAGAAAGTATTAATGTAATAACTATTGAATAATAAAAAAGTAGGCGTGTTTTTATATTTTTAAGATTCATTATTTTGGCTTATTTTATAGCCCATTCCTCTTACTGTGTGTATGAGTTTCACATCATTATCTTTATCAATTTTTTTTCGTAATCTATAAATATACACATTGATAATATTACTAGCTGTTTCTTTATCCATATTCCATAAAGAATTATTTATCATCTCTTCAGTGACTATTTTGTTTTTATTCATCATTAGATATTCTAAAAGTATATATTCTTTTGAACTAAAAGTGATACTTTTATTTGCTCTTTTTACCACTTTTTTATCACTATCAAGTTCTAAATCTGCTATTTTCAATATATTTGTAAGAGACTTTCCATCTCGCAGTTGTACTTTTATTCGTGCAATTAACTCATCAAATGAAAAAGGTTTTGACATATAATCATTTGCACCACTATTAAGTCCTATCACTTTTTCCTCTATTGAACTTTTTGCCGTAAGCATTATAATTGGTGTTTTAATATCTTTTTGTCTTATTATTTTACACAAACTTACACCATCAATAACTGGTATCATCAAATCTAAAATTATCAAATCATAACTATTAGTCTCAATCAAATATAAAGCTTCTTCACCCTCAAAACAACAATCTACAATGTAACTTTCTTCTGATAATCCTTTTGATAAAAATGAGGAGATTTTTATATCATCTTCTGCTACTAATATTTTCATACTTGAATATCCTTCAAACTTCTCTATGTAAGTATAACTTATTTGTCATAACACTTACAAGGCTACATCTGGTTTTTAGTAATTTTTTAGTTAGTGTAATTAATGTGTAAGAGGAAAGGAGTTATTTGATTTTAGTTAATATTCTCTACTTACCGTAAATATAGCCTTTGTATGTGTCTAGTAGAATTATAATCATTAAATATGAACACAATATGAATTTTTAGATAATACTTATAGTTTTAATTTCAAAGCCTATATTATAAAAGTTAATGCTATTGTTCCGAATAATTTATACAAAAAAATAAGGAAAAATAGATGATGAAAATTTTAATGATTATAACTTGTACAGCAATATTACTTATAGGAGATGTTTTAAAAATTGGTGACACTCTAAAACCATTGAGTCTTCCTGACCAGTTTGACACAATACATACAATAAATACAAATGACTGCGAAGTATTTTTAGTCTCATTTTCAAAAGATACATCAAGCAAAGTAAACGATTTTTTAGAAAAAAAGGAAAATGACTTTTTAGAAAAGAACAAAATTGTATATATCTCAGATATTCATAGTATGCCATCATTTGTTACTTCACTTTTTGCTCTACCAAAAATGAGAGATTACAAATACAAACTTATGTTAATGTATGAAGAAAATACCATATTTCCACAAAGTGATGAAGCTTTGAGTGTTATTAAGTTTAAAAACAATAAAGTGAACTCTATTGAATTTATTTCAAAAGAGGAAAGTATAGAAACAATTTTTAACTAATTTTTAGTATATTATTGAAAAAATATTTATGAAACTATTACTAAAATTTCGATAGCATTCTTCTATGGTATATTTTTTTGATAAACGGATAATTTCTCATTTTAACTTTGAACTAATTGTACTCATACTACCTTTAGCATTTTTATCTCACTATCTTATTTTAGAAACAAATGAAGTACTTGCTCAAAAACAACTCATATATTTTTCTCTTTCACTTATTGCCTTTGCAATTATCTTTATAATCCCTTTTAGAAATCTTACGCGATTTATACCTTTTATTTATTGGTTTGGGATATTTTTACTTCTTTTAGTTGAATTTTTTGGGGTAACCAAACTTGGTGCTACAAGATGGATAGAGATACCTATTATACATACAACAATTCAACCATCAGAACTATTTAAACCTGCATTTTTACTTATGATAGGATTTTTAGTAGCAAATAAACCACCACCAAAAGAGGGGTATGGACTCAAAGATTTTACATATTTTAGTTTTTATATTCTACTACCCTTTGTTCTTATCGCGAAAGAACCCGATTTAGGTACTGCTTTAGTTTTACTTTTTGTAGGATATGGTGTCTTATTTTTACTGGGTATTCATTGGAAAATTCTTGCTAGTATTGTACTTATTCTTGGAATTAGTTCGCCAATAATATATACCTATTTAATCAAAGATTATCAAAAGAAAAGAATTCATGACTTTATAAGTGAAGAGCCTAGTTATCATGTAAAACAATCACTTATTGCAATTGGTTCAGGTGGAATAATAGGGAAAGACAAAGGTGAAGCTACACAAACACAACTAAAATTTTTGCCTATTGCTACAAGTGATTTTATTTTTGCATCATTTGTTGAAAGATACGGTTTTATGGGTTCTATTGGTTTGGTGTTTTTGTATCTTTTGATTATTATCCATCTTTTACTCTTACATAGGCATTTTAAAAAAGATTTCCTTATTAGTGTATTTTCCTGTGGCTTAGCCCTACTTTTATTTCTAAATATGAGTATCAATATACTTATGGTTATAGGATTTGCACCTGTTGTTGGATTACCCTTGCCTTTATTTAGTTATGGAGGAAGTTCTTTTATTAATTTTATTGTTCTTTTTGCTATTTTAGAAAATCTTATTGCTTTTCGATTTATGGATGGTTATAGCTTTAATAGAAAGATGTAAAAATACATACTACTGTTTTAAGTGATGCTTTAATTCAAGTTTTTTTAGATAAAATAACCAAATGAATACAATTGATATATTAAAAAATAAAGTTTTACAAGTAACAAAAGAGTTCAACTTTCTTCTCCAAGAAAATAGACAACTCAAATACAAGCTAGAACAACTCCAAGAAAAAAATGATATATTAACAAGAAAAAGCGAGGATTTAATTCTCTCAATCAACAACAGATTAAGACAAGAGGATAAATAGAAGTGAAAAATATCACATTTCATATCAACAATGAAGCTTATACTGTAGATATTGGTGAAGACCCAGAAGATAAACTTCAAGATGGACTCAAAAAGTTCCTTACAACTGAAAAAAATCTTAGCACAGCTGAATTACTTTTGGCTTACTTAAGAAAGTCACAAGAGTTAGTAAACTTTGAAGAAGAGATAAACGAAGAGATAGCAAAACTTCCAAGCTTAGAAGACTTAAGAGTTTTAGAAGACTAAAACAATTTAGATTTTAAAATTTTCTCAACTTTTTTATAATCACTCATATACAAACTCACCAAATTCCAAAATCTTTGAGAATGGTTCTTTTCCTCAATATGACATAATTCATGAAGAACTACATATTCTATAGCTTTTTTTTCAAATTGCAAAAGTTTATAATTTATAGAGATGTTATTTTCAAAACTACAACTTCCCCATCGCCCTTTGTTAAATCTATAGCTAATATTATTAGGATAAAGTTTTGTTTTAAAACACCACTCATCAAAAATAGGATCTATTACTTTAATAGCATTATATTGATAAAACTTTTTTAATCCAGCAATAAAATCATCATAAGATTGCTTATTTTTATTGTGTTGTACTAAAAAAGAGTTGTTTTCAAAAGTGAATTTCACATTTTTTATATTTTCATCTTCAACTAATTCTATAGGATAATTTTCTCCTAAAAATGGCACCACTCCACCTGAGACAAAATCAAAACTATTTTTAGGTGGTACTTTGTTTATAGTTCGTAAAATCCAATCTTTATGTTCATACACAACCTCTTTTATCATATGAGATTTAAACTTCAAAGGTGTCTTAACCACTATCTCATTTTGATTTTCTAAAGCAAGACTTATCCGTTTTATCTTTTTATTAGTTCTGTGGATCAGTTCAAAACTGTGATTATCTAAAGTAACTGTCACTTTTCGCTTTTAACATTTCATAAATTTCATTCATATCAGAACTATATACTCTCGTTTCTCCAACTGTTGTCATAAAGTTTGTATCACCACGCCATCTAGGAACTAAGTGCATATGGATATGTTCAGCAATTCCTGCACCTCCTGCACTCCCAAGATTCATACCTATATTTACCCCTTTTGCATTGAGTACCTCTTTTAAAAGTTTTACACCTTTTTGAGCATAGAGTGACATCTTTGCAAAAACCTTTTCGTCCAAATCTTCTAAATTTGCTGTATGAAAATTTGGTATTATCATAAAATGACCAGGGGAATATGGATACTTATTCATCACAATAAAAAACTCCTCATCTCTATATAATACCCCTAAATTTTTGTCGTCATCAAATGTTTTAGCAATATGACAAAAAACACATCCTTCAATACATTTTTCCTCTTTTGATACATACTGTGTTCGCCAAGGAGCATAGAGTCTATCCATTGTGTTACCTTTTTCTAAATTAGTTTTATTTTATAATTTTATCGCTTAATCTTATTGGTGTATCATCTTTTGTTTCTATAGCGATATTATATTCTACTGTTCCATTGTTATCTTTTGAGATGGTAGATACATCAAACCTTTCATCACCTAAACTCAAAGCATCTATTTGAGTTTGCGAGTGTGAAGCTATATATTCTTTGACAAAATCAAGATGAATATTTGCTTGAAGATGAAGATATTTGAGTTTATTAAGATTTGATGAAAAAGTATTACTTTCAACTATACTATAAGAAAAATAACTAATCAAAACAACCAATATAATAGTAATCAAAAGTGCAAAAGCTTGCTTTCTTTTAAAAGCTCTTTTTTCTCTCATATCTTTATCTTCCATTGCTGACAAATACTATTGTTATCAATACAGATATCAACAGTAGCTATTGTACCACTTTTTAGCAATTGAAATGATGAAACATTTTTTAGTAATAAATCAGTTTTAAAGTACAACTCTTCATCATCAAAAGAGATATTCTCAACACCATTTCTCACTAAAAATAACCTAGTAGTTTCAAGTGTTAGATTTGAAAAAGTTAAATACCTATTGGTATGGTTCTTTTTGTACAAATTCAAACTTATATTTGTACTAATTAAACCAATAATAGAAAACAATACAATACTAAAGATCAACTCCAAAAGTACCATAGAGTTTTTCAAACGAACAACTACTTATAAAATATCATGCAAAGTATTTGCTTTTTCCATCCACTTATGAATATTTTCATAATCCTCTTCTTCAAGCATCTGTTTTACTTGTCCCATCTGTTTTTCATAAGTTGTTATGGCATTTAAAAGATTGTCTCGATTTTGTCTAAAAATATCTGTCCACATATTTGGACTTGATTTAGCAATACGGCTCATATCTTTAAATCCACCAGCAGCAAGTGAGATAATATTTTGTGGGTCTTCATGACTCATAACTGTTGTTGCAAGTGCAAATGAGATAGCATGGGGTAGATGTGAGATATAACACGCATGTATATCATGTGTACTTGAATCCATATGTACAATTCTCATAGCAATAGCATTAAATATATCCAATACCCTTTTACTATGAAGTTCATCACGACTGTCTAAATCACATAAAACAATTGTATTCCCCTCATATAACCCATCTATAGCAGCAAGTGGACCAAACTTTTCTGTTCCTGTCATTGGATGTGCTGGGATAAAGTTTTTCATTATTGAAGCTGGAATATTATCAACAATAAGCTTTTTTGTACTCCCAAAATCTATGATTGTTGTATTTTTATCAATTCCCTCTAATGTTGGCATAAAAGCAACGATTGCATCTACAGGGATACAAAGAACTATCATATCACATTTTAAAAGCTCATCAATAGCAACTATTTTTTCTACAAGTCCTAACTCTAAAGCTTGTTTTTGATGTTCAGGGTTATGGTCATATCCAACAATTTCAGTTGCCAAGTTATACTTTTTGATAACTTTAGCAAATGAACCACCCATAAGCCCAAGACCTACAATACCAAATTTGAGTTTTTTAAATTGTTCCATTATCTATTCCATTCTTTTAAAATTCTAGCTGTACTTCTTTTCATATCTTTCTCTTTCAAATCTTGCCGTTTATCGTGAAGCTTCTTCCCTTTACCTATACCAATATTGAGTTTTACCATATTTTTAGCATTAAAATACATCTTTGTAACAACAATAGTATAACCATCTTTAGTTACTTTTTCAAAAAATTTATTAAGCTGTTTTCTATGAAGTAAAATCTTTCTATCTCTATTTTCAGCTGGTCTATAAGTGGTATGTGTAGTTTCTAAAGCACCTATATGCATATTTAAAATAAACATCTCATTTTTTATAATACGCACAAAAGCATCTTTTATATTCACCCTACCCTCACGGATAGACTTCACCTCACTACCTTCAAGTACAATCCCTACTTCTATCACATCACTTACTTCATAATCATGAAATACTTTTTTATTTAAAAATTCTCTTGGTTTTGATTTGTTTTTATCTTTTTTTGCCATTATTTTCTCTTTTAACTACTTTGATTCCATATAGTTTTTTAATATTACTTTTAACTCATCATCACTTAGAGTATCTTTATAGGTTTTTGAATATATAGAAATTAAAACTACTTTATCTTCAACTTTCTTATAGATAATTACTCTAAATCCTCCACTTTTACCTGTAGGTATAGATGAATTTGAAACTCTTTTTTTATATAAATTATAACCTAAAGATACTCCTAAATCATTATCCTCTTCTATACTTTTAACTACAGACTTAAGGTCATCTTTGAGTAATTTAAACTTTTTAGATAGTTTTTTAGCCTCTCTTAAAAAGTTATCACTATACTCAATCATCAAGCTCGTTCCACAACTTATCTATTGATTGTGTTTTACCTTGCCTTATATCATCCAAACCTTTTTTTACCGAATGTAATATTTTTTGACTTTCCATCAATTTTAAAGCCTCTTTCATACTCTCATACTCATCTTTTGAGATAAGGACTGCTTCTACTTTATTGTTTTTGAGTATTGCTAATTTTTCTACACTATCATCTTTTATCTGCGAGAGGTATGTACCAAACTTCTTAGCAAAGTCAGATGATGAGATAAGTTCATTTGTTGCATAAGATACCATTTTATTTTCCTCTATACTTTCCGTAATATTTTGTGTATTATAGCATAATAATTTAAGATTTTACAACTTATTTTAAATATTTTATATCCTCTTCAAGTTCTTTTATACTTTCAATCTTTTGTATCTCTTTCTCTTGCTCTTTATATTTTTGATATTCAAGCTCACTTTTCTCTTTTGCTATAGCATGACTTATTTTTCCTGCATTATCTAAAAGTTCTCTACCATTCATAGATAAAATCATATCAAGCCTACTTATCCAGTCTTTCATATACATTGGTGTCTGTTGAGATGCCATCGTTTCTGCGAAAGCCAAGTATTGTTCTACTAAAAGCCCAAGTAGTTTTATCTCTTCCTCATTTAAATAGTTTTTTGCAATAGTTACATCTTTTTTAGTGATATTTTTGCTTTCTTTATCAAAGGACTGCATACCTAAAAGTGGTTTTGTTATATCTACTCTATTATGTACTAGTTCTGCTGCTGTTTGAGATGAGATAGCCCATAAAAGTTTGTTTTGAACTATTTTAAAAAACTCTATTGTTTTTTCATCTTTTGGGTCATAATCTATACTTGTCATATAGATATCTTTGATTTTTTGATAGAAAAACTTTTCTGATATTCGTATATCTCTAAGTCTTTTTTGGAGTTCATCAAAATAACTCATTTGTGTGCCATTTTTAAATCTATCATCATCAAGTACAAAACCTTTTGTGATGTACTCTTTTAACTTTGTATTTGCCCAGACACGAAACTTTGTACCTGTATTTGAACGAACTCTAAAGCCTAAAGCTATAATCATATCAAGGTTATAATGTTTAACTTCTTTTGTTTGAGTTTTTCCTTCTATTGCTCCATGTTGAGTGGTTGTTCGGTAAAACCGAACAACCATATTTTCATCCAGTTCTTCCTCTTCAAAGATAGCTTTTATATGTTCACTTATGGTTGATTTTGCTTTTCCATAGAGTTCACATATTTGAGATTGTGTAAGCCAAATAGATTCATCTTCAAACTTCACATCAACTTTGATATTTCCTTGTTCATTTTGATAGATTAAAATGTTACTTTGACTTACTTCTTCTAACATTATTTACTTATCTCCATAAGATGAACTAATATCTGCTGCTAAAGAACCATTAGCATAATAAAAGTTACCATATTCACTATTATTTAAACTACTGGAGATATCAACATACCTTTCATCTCCAGTTTCTGCTAAATTAAAAATATGAGTAAATATTTCTTGTTTTTTTTCTCTAAAGATATTAGCATCATAAGATTTTGGTAAATTTTTGTCGAGTGTTTGACCTATTGTATACTCCACCTCTTCTTGTTTTTGTCTCTCTTTATACCAATTGTAAACAAATAGTTCTCTTTTTTTATCACTGAATATTTTTAGTAAACTCTTAGCTGCTTTTTTTACTGATTTTTCTTCGTCTTTAGTAAGTTTATCTTTTTTTAGTAAATCAAATATTTCAAGCTCTTCTTCACTGTTAAAGCCCTCTTTTATATATCTTTGTTCCTCTTGGCTTAAAGATTCTGCTATCTGCATAGCTCTTTCATAAGCCTCTTCTACATCAACACTACCATTGTTATAGTCATCTACTATGCTTTGGAAATCTTCTAAAAAATTTCCTCTTGTTTTATTTCTTGCCATCATCTGTTTTAGTTTGATTTCCATAAACTCTTTTAAGTCTGTAAACTCTGTATTTTTGTATGCTTTTTTGGGAAATTCTTCTTTTAGTTTTGCAAAGTCTAGTTGACCAAGATTTATTTGTCGATAACCTGTGATAGTGATTTTATTATCTTTTTCTAAATCTTTATTTCCCTGAATACTTGCATCAAGTAAAGCATCAATATCTTTTCTAGCTTTTGCTATCTCTTCATCACGGTCTAGTTTTCTATTGACTATCTCTTTTAGATAAATCAAGAGGTCTCGCTCTTGTTTTAAATTTGGGTAGTCATATACCTCAGGTTTTGCAGAGTCATAAAGACTCGATATAGTATTTACAAACAGATTAAACTCTTTTCTTGTAGTATTACTTTTTAAAAGTATGTCTGCATATGTTTTAAATAGCTCTATCTCTTTAAAACCTTGCTCTCCTATCTCATGGATTTTATCCACATCTATCTCTAGTTCTAGCAAAAACTCTTTACACTTTTGTATCGATTCATTTAAAAAGTTTAGAAGTTCTTCAAACTCTTTCACTGGCATATCTGCAGGGTCGTTACTATCTCCTGAACCAGTAGCATAATCACTCAATGCTTTTTTCAGATTTCTAAATACTCCAAAATAGTCTATTATCATCCCATTTTTCTTAGCTTCATAAACTCTATTTGCCCTTGCTATAGTTTGCATAAGAGTATGGTTCTTCATGGGCTTGTCAAGGTAAAGTGTAGATACACTAGGAGCATCAAATCCCGTCATCCACATAGCAGTTACAAATACTATCCTATATGGATTATTTGGGTCTTTAAAATAGTCTTCTATATCTCTTCCATCACCATCAAGTTTATTTAAAAGTGTTCTATGTGGTTTTATATCTAAACCTTGCTCAGAAAACTTCTCTTCTTCTTGTTTATCTGTTCCTTCTTGAGAGATAACTACTGCCATCTTTGTTTCTTCTATGAAGTTAAGTATTCTTTGGATTTTCTCTTTCTCTTCACCTTTTGCTTTTGCTCTAGCTCGTATTAACTCTTTTTGTTCCTCTTTTAAAGCTAATTGTACTTTTTCATACATTCGTACTGCTGTAAATTTATCAATAGAGATAACCATAGCTTTCATAGGTTTTCTTCTGCCCTCATCATCTCTTACATCAAGACGCTGGGGAAAATGTTTTACAATATGTTTTGCTATCTCATCAAGTCTATCATCTCTTTTTACTACTTCAAAGAGTGTACTATACTCTTGGTTTAGTTTATTAACTTGCTCTTCATTTATATCATACTCATTTAGTATCTCCATCGCTTCATCGCTAAGCTTATCATTCACTTGTTCAACACTTGGTACACTTTTTCTATAAAAAAGAGGTACAGTCGCTCCATCTTCAATACTTTGTGCAAAGTTATACTCTGATACATAGTTTCCAAACCACTGTTCTGTAAGTTTATTATTGAGTATTGGTGTTCCGGTAAATGCCATAAACTTAGCATTTGGTAAAGCTATTTTCATATTCTCGCCAAGACTCTTATACTGACTTCTATGTGCTTCATCTACTATCACTATCCAATCATCTCTATCACTTTTTTGAGTATATCTTTTCCCTTTTTCTATGCCAAAATTAAAGATAGTGGAAAAATAGTAGCTTTTATTTTGAGTGAGAGCTTTATGCAGTTGAGCTCTACTTCTGTTCCCTTTGGCTCTGTATTCATTATGTTTACTGTTTTCATTTGATGCTAGTTTTATAGTATCTGTATCTACAAAGTTTTTAAAGATTTGATCATCTAAATCATTTCTATCGGTGATAATCAAAAACGACCAGTTTCCTACTACTTTTCTTCGTATCTTTTGCGAAAAATATATCATAGAGTATGACTTACCACTTCCTTGGGTATGCCAAAAAACTCCTAGTTTTCCATCATCATTTTTTTGGAAGTTTTTTATCGCTTTATTTACCCCTAAAAACTGATGATTTTTTGCTATGACTTTTACTCTTTTTTTATGATACAGTACAAAGTTTTCAAGATAATCAACTATATTATCACGATTACACAATCCTTCACAAAGTATTTGTAGTGAAAGTCTTGGTTTTTCGTGGATACTTTTTTGCTCTATTAGGGCTAGGTTGTCTTGGTGTTTATCATCTACATTATCTTTGAGTTTTGCCCATGTAAAGAAATGCTCCCATGGGGCATTGAAACTTCCTAGTCTTGTTTGATGTCCGTTTGAGATACCAACAAAAAGATTGTAGTAAAAAAGTTGGGGGATATCTTCTCTGTAGTCTTGTAGGTTTTTATCGTAGCCTGTTTTTATCTTAATATCTGCTCGTTTTAGCTCTAGCATCACTATAGGCAAACCATTGATATATAAAATCAAATCAGGTCTTCTGTTTCCATTTGAGCGTTGATACTCTATGGTGAGTTGAGAGACTACTAAAAACTTATTGTGTTTTTTATCATCTTCATTGAAGCCTATGATTTTAACTTTTGTATGTTCCTCTTTGCCTTTAGTATTTGTAAAAGTTACGGGCACACCATCTTTTATGAGTTTATATACTTCACTATTGGCTTCTAGTTCACCAAGGCTTACTCTTGATTTGGTTAGTTCTGATATGGCATCATCAAAACATTTAGAAGGAAGTGTGGGATTTAGTTTTTCTAAAGAGTTACGAAGCTCTTTTTTTAGCACGACCTCTTTTAAAGAATCTCGTCCTATAAGCTCATCTTTCCAACCATTGATATGCCTATAGTCTAAGCCCTCAAGAAATTTTATATCCGCTTCTTCTATCTTGTTTTCATTTATATATGCCATTAGTCTTCCTTTTAAACTATCTCTAAATCCTCAATATCTAATTTACCACTTATAAGTCTTGGTAGCAGTAGGTCTCTTGTTTGTTTTAGGTTTTGATTTTTTAATGTTAAAGTATAAACTTCTTCAAATAATGGCTTTATTATTGTTGAAAATTTTTCTATTAAATTTAGAGGAGGTATAATAATTTTCATTGCCTTTATAATCTTAGAGTTTATTGCTGTTGCAATTGAAGAAGTATTTCCTAATAGTTGAAATTGATAATTATCAAAAAACAAATATAAATATTCTCTATAAAATTCATTTTCATTGTTAAATTGGAAATGAGCAATTGCTTCATTAGTTGCAGTATCAGAAGTAGTTATACAAATTTTTCCAATAGTTAACTTAAAACTAAGTAGTATTGTCCCTTTTGGTACAACTTTAACATTAAATTTAGAAATAGATTCATTTGTTAAATATTCATTACTATCTAAATTAAACATTCCACTATTTCCAATATCTTTAATAGAAACCCATCTAACATTATCATTAAATTTTGTATCAACAAACCATTGAGACTCTTTTCTTGGTGGTGTTTTCCCAATTGAAATATCAAAAAAATCATTTGCAATTTTTTCTTCCCACCCATCAGGAATACCATCAACTATTTTTGTATTTTCATAGTTTGGAAATCGAAGTCTTACAAACCACTCTTTATAAAGCTCTTCAGCTATATTTTCAAGAAGTTTTATCCGTTTGTTGTTGTTTTCTATTAGATTGTCGTAGTTTGAGAGTATATTTGCTATTTTATGTTGTATTTTTATATGTGGAATTTTAAATTTATAATCTCTTATTGCTTTTAATGATAAATTCTTTATTGTTGCACCTGTAGCAAATAATTCTGCATAATTTTGAAAAAAAACACTTTGTAATGAATAATAAATAAATTTTTTATCAACATCATTGTTTATATTTAAATAACAAGCACTTTTTCCTAAAGCAATTTTTTCATTATTATATATCGCTACGTTACCTAAAGTTCCGTTTATTCCAACAAATATTGTCCTATTATTCAAATCTTTTTTAATCTTAAAATATTCTTGTTGAGTGATTTTTTTTGTATCATTTTTAATTAAAATTTTACCATTTTCTAAATTATTACCATTTATAAAATAGTAGTCTCCCCTATCATCATACTCTGGTGTCCCATGTAATCCATCACCAATTAATGACGTAACTTCAATTAATTTCACTTCTTTCCAAGACACCTAAAACACCTCTTGAAAGTTTAAATCAATTAGATTCTCTAATTCATTAGCTTCACTATTAAGTTTTTGTAGCTCTTGATGTTTTTTACTCATCAACTCTTTAAACTCATTTTGAGTTAAATTATCATCTTCAAGTGCCACACCCACATATCTTCCAGCATTTAAAGAGTAGTCGTGTTCTTCCACATATTCAGCTTTATTTGCTACTTTACAAAGCCCTACTACATCTTGATACACGGCATCTGGAAACTTATCTTGAAGCCAAGAGATATTTTCATACCAGTATTTTATCTGCTCTATCTTCTCTTTTAGCTCAGAAAATACTATCTCAAGTATTTTATCTGCTTTTACAAGTGCGTACTCTTTCCATTTTGAGTCTGCTTTTAGTTTGAGGAGTTTATCACTTTGCTTGTAGATATCTATGAGTTGATGATACTCTTCATTGAACTCTTTTTGCAGTTTTACATAGCTCTCTACTATCTCTTTTGTATTTTGGCTAAACTCTTTTTGTTTTTTATTGTCTTGAAGAGTACTATCGTATGATATTAGTTCTTGTAAAGACAAGAGTTCAAGTTTTCCTTTTGCTTTTAAACTATCAAGTTTTTCTAAAAGCTTTGAGTCCTTTAAAGCTTTGATTTTCTCTTTATCTTTTCTTCTTTTTTCACTATCTTTTTTATATGCACTTAAAACATTTATCAAAGTGTCGTAGTTGTTTTGATAGTTGCTAAAAAGCTCGTCTATACCATCTAAAGACTCTTTTAGGTTTAGTATATATTTTGATATGAGTTCTAGGTATCTGTGAGTATCTCCATGGTAGAGTCGCACTATTGAGCTTAGGTTTTGGATATTTTCTTCACTCCATTCTCTGTGGGCTCGGTCTATTTGTTTGTATACATTTCTAGCATCTATAAAAAGGATTTTGTCTTCTCTATCGTTTCCTATTTTTGACTTATCAAAAAACCAAAGAGTTGCAGGAAGAGTTACAGTATAAAACATATTTGAAGGTATCGTCACCATACAATCAACAATACCACTATCAACTATCTTTTTTCGTATCTCATACTCACTATTTCGTGCATCACTTGCAGAGTTTGGCATAACAAAACCAGCTTTTCCAGTCTCATTTAAAGATGTAGCAAACAAAGATATCCAAAGATAGTTTGCATCGGTTATTTTGTCATCTTTTTTACCTTTATTTTTTGGTAATCCATAGTTGGTAAATCTAGGGTCATTTTTCACCGTAGCTTCTTTCACTGTTTTAATATTAAAAGGAGGATTTGCCATAACATAATTGAATTTACCTTGACTATCATAAGGGTCTGATTCATAAGAATTTACTTTTTTTATCTCCCCTCGTAAGTTATTTACAAGAAGGTTCATCTTTGCTAGTTTTACAGTTGCGGCTTCATTTTCTTGACCACATACATAGATATCTTCTCTTTTGTGTTTTGTCTCTTCTAAAAAGTTTGCAGACTGTACAAACATACCACCAGACCCACAAGCAGGATCGTAAATTTTCCCACTATATGGCTCAATAGTCTCAACGATAAATCGTACTACAGAAGTAGGAGTAAAAAACTCTCCACCCTTTTGCCCCTCACTTAGTGCAAACTTACCTAAAAAATACTCATAGATTTTTCCAAATATATCACCACTAGCATTTTTAGGGATATCAGAAAAAGACTTCAAAAGCTCAGGTAAAATATCTGCACTCTCTTTTTCTATATCCGCATAAGCATCTTTTGGTAAAATATCTTGAAACTTCTCATCTTGGTGAGACTCTATATCTTCCATAGCATCTTTGATAGCTTTGGCTAGACTCTGTGAAGTAGGAAGATTTAAAAGGTAGTCATATCTTGACTTTTCAGCAAGATAAAATCCACACTTTCGTATAGCTATTTTCTCTATCTTTTCCTCTGCCCTAGAGCCTTTGTTTTTCTCAAACTCTTTTAAAATATCATCTTCATAAATACTATATTTATTATCTGCAAATCGCAAAAATATAAGCCCAAGAACAGGCACTGCATAATCTGCTGATTTGATACCGCCAGTTGCTCGAAGTCGATTGGCTGATGCCCACAAGTTATCTTCTAATTGTTTTAATTCTTTGTTTGTCATTTTTAGCTTTTTATATTTAATTATTAAAGTATTTATTTTACAACAACTATCCAACTATTTGACTTAAAAACCATTGTGTGCTATAATACACTTACAATTATCCTTCGGGACGACCCACTTTTTTAAGTGGGGTAAATAAATTACTTCATTTACGTGAAGCTACCGCTAAAAAGATTTTCTTTTTAGGTCAGGCTAAATTAAAGGGAACTATTAAAGTTCCCTTTTTTTATATCCCTAAATATTTTTTAATAAACTCTTTAATTTTCTGAATATCTTCTGCTTTAAGTTCAGGATATATCAAACTTTCCAATCTTTTTGTATCGATTGTTTTGATTTCATTACATATTACTAGGGAATCTTTTTCTAGCCCTAAATACTTTATTCTTTTTTGTTTATCAAAAAAACTTTTATAAACTTCAGATTTTAATTCATAATGAAAATGTTTTATTTTTGTCTTCTCTTTTTTAGAAGTGAGCGGCATCACTATAACTTTTTTATTGTAAGTAGTATGATTAAAATTATTGCTTGATATTACGATACAAGGTCTTATTGTAGTCAGTTTTTCTTTAGAAAAATGACAACTAGTCTCACTACCAATATTTTCTCCAACTTCAAACCACCACAAACTCCAAGGCTGTATTCTAAACTTAACACTTCCATCTTTTTTATGATTTATATTTATTTTTCCATTAATCTGTTTTTTCTTATCGTTCCAGCTGTCCAGTCTATTGTTTTTATCATCATACATCACAATACACCCTCTTCCTTTAAACTCATAAATCCTTCCCTGGTAAATATAATATGATCAAGTAGCTCAATACCAAGAATCTTCCCTGACTTTTGAAGCCTTTTTGTTACTTCTATATCTTCGCGACTTGCACTTAATATTCCACTTGGATGATTGTGAGCCACTATGATACTTGCACATCTATTCTCAACAGCTGGGGAGAAAACTTCTCTTGGGTGTACTAAGCTTTGATTTAAAGTACCAATAGTTATAACTCTTGTTTCACACAGATGATTTGCACCATCAAGATACAAACACAAAAAATACTCTTGTCTTTTATCTTTGTAGCTTTTAAGCTCCTCATATACATCATCAGCACTTGTTATTTTTTTGTTTTGTTTGATAAGGTATCGTTTGGATAACTCTATGGCAGATATTATTTGAGTAGCTTTTGCAGTTCCCAACCCATGAATAGAAAGAAGTTTTTCTAAATTCAAACCATCAAAATCATCTTCAAAAAGTTTCACTATCTCACGGGAAAGTTTAAATACATCTTTCCCCTTAATACCACTTCCTAAAAGTATCGCTACTAGCTCATAGTCTTTTAAAACTTTGACACCTTTTTTAAGTAGCTTTTCTCTTGGTTTATCGAAATTGTTGAGTTGATTAATAGCTTTCATAAACTTCTCCTATATATTTGATAGAAAAAGTTTACCGTAAAATTTTAGATTGGATTAAAAATATTGCAATTTGTTAAGTTTATTGTAGCTTTTTTTGCTCTTCTAAGATATTTTTAGCATTTATACTAGTGACAACTTTTTTCCCAGTTTTTGACTCTAACTCTTCTCTTGCTAATTTCGCTACATTTCCACCTTGTGAAGCTACCGTTTTACTTTCTTGAAAATCTTTTGGATTTGTAGCTTCTGAAATATCTTTTGTGGAAGCTTCTGCAAGCATATTTAAGATAAGTTCTGTATTTGTCATATTGTCTCTTAAGTTTTCTTTTTTGAGTCCTTTTAATACTTTATACTCTTTTGTTGTCTTATCAGCCCAAGTTTTTGTGATGATGTCAGTTAATGTTGCAAACTCTAACCCCTCTTGAATTCCCCTACTTTTCCACTCATTTGTAAGTTCTTTTCGTATCTCTATACTTTTAAGTCTTTGATTTATCCAGTTTTCACTATATCCAAGTTCCAAATATTGTTTTAATGCTCTATCGATACTAAGTTCAGGATCACTCATCTCATCAAGTCTCTCTTGCCCTACTTTTGCTAACCAGAGTTTAAAAGGCTCTGCTTTTGGAGATGGAATTGATTGTATCAGTCTAAAAAGCTGTTCTGTATCCGCAACATCTGTAAGTCTCATTTTGCCATCTAATGCTTGCATTTTCAAACCGTGACAATTTGTCACGGTTTCATTACCTTCTTCTTTCAATCGTTGCTTTAACTTTCGCCAGTATGCTGCTGGATTTACACTCTCCGTTAAAATAGCAACTACATCTACAATAGAAATATACCATTTTTCTTGATTTTCGTCCCATTGAGTACGAACTTTTTTATCTTCAAATATTTTGATACTATTATCCATATTTTACCTCCTAAACATTTATATTGTTTTTCTATAGAGACTATAGCAGAAAAATTTATCTAGCTATAAAAATATTGCAGTTTGTTAAGTTTTTATTTTAGTTGAAAAAAGCTGCTTCCACTTCCACTAAAAAAGTTTTTTTTATTTTCGTAAATTTTTAGTTCTGGATAGACACTAGAAGCTGGTGCATATAAATCATTGGCTTCTTCTATGGATAAAGTTTTTAAAATATCTGTACTTTTCATTTTCAATAATTTTGTAGCATCTTCTTTTGAAATCTCTTTATAAAACTCGTCACGAAATTTTGTAAAAATAGCTCCCGTATTACACTCTATTTTAGGAGTATATGTTTCTATATTCAAAACCTCTTCATCAAACTTTTCTACAACTTCTCCAATACCCGTTACATTTGCACTATCATATTCATAGATGAAAAAAGGAACATCCGCACCAATTTTTGCTCCAACTGTAGCTAACTCATCTTTTGATAATCCTAACCCAGTAAGTTCATTAAGCATTATCATAAACACAGCACAGTTACTACTTCCACCACCAAGCCCTGCAAATTCTGGAATATTCTTCTCGACTACTACTTTATAGTTCTTAAATATTTCTTCTATATTCTCATACATTCTGTATAATTCTTGATAAGCTTTATAAATAGTGTTTTTCTTCGTCTCACAACCAAAATCACCCTCTAAAGTAAACTCTTTAAACTCACCTTTTTCAAACCTTACTATATCATAAAGACCTTGCACTCTTACAAATCTTGATACTATCTCATGATAATTATCTCTACGACCAGCTATTTTTAAAAAGATATTTACTTTGGCATAAGACTTTTTTTCTATCATAGAAGTACCTTATTTAAGATATATTTTGGCTCATTATTCTCTATACCAATAACAGAAAAAAATGTATCAAATACAATCAGATACTCCCCATCATCTTTTGTCTCAAAATACTCAATATGAAGTTTCTTTCCTAAATCAAACCACTCTTTTGTCCCTGTATAGTTATTCAAAGGTAAGTCCAAATACTCCAAAGGATTTAAAGCTTTTTCATTATTAAAATAAAACTGCCCTTCATGAAGTCTTTCAAGGTATGACAAAGTTCCAACCTCCCCAAGCCTTTCTAAAAGTATTTGAGCCATACTTCTTATATAACTTCCTTCACTAACTATTATATCAAACGTTATAAAGGGGTGACAATAGTTTATAAACTTCACATCATACACTTCAGATGTGATTTTTTTCATATCAAAATCTACACCATCACGAGCTAGATTGTAAGCTCGCTTACCATCTATCTTTTTTGCACTATATTTTGGTGGTAGATACTCTAAAATACCTTTAAGAGATTCTAACTTCTCTTTTATACTATCTTCTGTAAATTTTGTTGGATTTATATTCGTAACTTCTACATTTTCTATATCCAAAGAGTTACTAACTGCTCCTAAAAAAATAGTAGCACGATATGATTTTGGAGTTTTTTTCAAATATCTGAAAAGCTTAGAATACTGCCCAAAAGCAACTATCAAACAACCACAAGCAAAAGGGTCTAAAGTACCACTAAAGCCAGCTTTTTTTGTCTTATATTTTCTTTTTATTCTATTCAAATAAAAATTTGAACTTATAAATACAGGTTTCTTTACAACAAATAATCTATTCAACTATATCTTCTCCACAAAACTTGATAGAATATCACGACGATTTCCACCAAAATTAATCTTCAATTTCAAATCTTTCCCAGCTTTTTGTACACTCTCGACTCTACCCATACCAAAAATTTTGTGTTTTACTAAATCATCTTTTTTATAAGCATTATTTTTTTGAATTGTAAGACTTCCTTTGATTAAGTCTGATTCAGTTAGAAACCTACTTTTTGTAAGTTGAGTTCGTCTCCCTTTGTAGAATCTACTATGAACAAAACTCAAAGTTAGATTGTCTTTCGCACGAGTAATAGCTACATATCCAAGTCTTCTCTCCTCTTCTATATCACTTCCATCACCAACAATTGGGAAAAAACCTTCCTCTAATCCTATGATAAACACATGTTTAAACTCCAAGCCTTTACTAGCATGAATACTCATAAGAGAGATATATTCATCGTTTATAGTATCAGCAGCACTCTCTAATGAAATCTCATTTAAAAAGTCTTCTAAATTAAGTTCAACATTTTGAATAAAAAAGTCTCGTAAATATCCATAAAACTCATCAATATTTGCTAGTCTATCATCTGCATCTATAACTTTTGCATAGGTTGATTTAAAATCAAAAGTTTCTTCAAAAAGGTCAATAAATCGCATTTTTGTTTCTAGTAAAATGTCTTGAAGATCTTCAACTGATGCCATAAATACTTTAAGTGTACGGCTATTTTTCTTCCCAACTATTGCCCCTAATTCATCTGGTGAATATTCTTTTATAATACTAAAGATAGATTTTGCTTTGTCATGAGATTCTAACTCCAGCTTATCTATTGTTGTTTTTCCTATTCCACGCTTTGGTTTATTGATAATTCTTTTTATGGAGAAGTTGTCATTTGAGTTTGTTATAACTCTAAAATATGCTATTAAGTCTTTGATTTCAGCTCTTTCATAAAACTTCAAACCACCTACTAACTTATAGTTGATATTTGTTCTATTAAGTCCCTCTTCTAAAGCCCTACTTAAAGCATTTACTCTAAATAATACTGCAATATCTTTTGCTGATTCACCCTCTTCTATAAGTTTTTTAATATCATCGACAATTTTTCTTGTTTCGTCATTTTCATCATTTGATTCATAGATTTTTATAGAGTTACCCTCTTCTCGTGTTCCAACGAGTTTTTTCCCTAGTCTATCTCTATTATGTTCTATTAAAGCATTTGCATGAAAAAGTATTTTATGGGTTGAACGATAGTTTTCTTCAAGTTTTATCACTAAAGTATCATTAAAAGTTTCACTAAATGTTAGGATGTTTTTAATAGTAGCACCTCTCCATCCATAAATAGACTGATCATCATCTCCAACTACACAAATATTGTTATGTTCACAACACAGTTTTTTTAGAAGTTTATATTGGAGTTCATTTGTATCTTGATACTCATCTACCATTATATACTTATATCGTTCACTTGTTTCTTTAGCAAGTTGGGGATTACTTTGCAATATTTTATAAGTAAGAAGAAGCAAGTCATCAAAATCTACAAGATTATTTTGTTCTAAATAATTTTCGTACTTTTCATAAACATCTGCTATTTGTTTATATGTTCTATCTTGTGCTGTCGCTTTTGCTTCATCTACACTTACTATTGAGTTTTTAAATTTTGATATCTCTGAAGCTAATACTGCTGTAGTTGTTTCTTTGTCTATTGTTTTGAGTATTCTTTTTTTGTCATCTGTATCAATGATAACAAAGTTATTTTTTCTATTAAGCTGTGTTATGTTAAATTTTAGAAACAACAGTCCAAATTTATGAAAAGTACAAAGTAATGGAGGATATGAGATATTATCAATAAGAGAAAAAGCACGCTCTCTCATCTCTGTTGCTGCTTTATTTGTAAAAGTTAAAGTCAAAATTGAAGCGGGATCAATTCCTATTGATATAAGGTAAGCAAGTCTTGTAGTAATTGTTTTTGTTTTACCGCTACCAGCACCTGCTAGGATAAGTAAAGGACCATCTATATGCTGTGCTGCAATCTTCTGGGAATCATTTAAAGTAGATAACATAATACTTCTTTCATCTAATATACTATAATTATAGCATAAAAATATAAAAGCAGCACAAAACGAAACTATATTGTATATTTTATATTACTTTTATTTATAATTTATTTTTATTTTTATTATTTTATGTTATCATTGTTATTATTAAAACTTAAAAGGTATATTTTATGTTATCTGATTTTACGAAATTAAATACATTTTTAACTGTTGTAAAAGAGAAGTCATTCTCAAAAGCTTCAGCGAAACTTGGTATTTCACAGCCAGCGGTTACTCAGCAAATGAGATTTTTAGAAAACTATTTAGATGCTCCTATTGTTGATAGAAAGAAAAATGGTATTAGACTTACTAAAGAAGGTGAAAAACTTTACCATATAGCACAAAAAATTGAGAAAGTTATTTCCAATAGTGAAAAAGAACTTCTTAAAATAATCAACAAAGATATTACATTTGTTTTTGGTGCTTCAAATGCAATTGGTAATTATATTTTACCTACATTTTTAAATGATATTAAACAAAAAATCAATAATGATGTAAGTGTAACAGTATCAGATAGTGCAGAAGCTATAGAAAAACTAAAAGACAAAAAAATAGATATGGCACTTATCGAATCACCTATTTTTGAAGATGGTATTATCTATAGAGAATGGTTAGAAGATGAGATAGTAATATTTTCAAATCAAAAACTTCCTAGAAGAGTTAAAAATGATGACTTACAATCATATAAATGGGTTTGTAGAGATCCAAACTCACATACAAGAGGTGTATTTAAAGAATCTTTAGAACAAATAGGATTTCAAGACTGTGATACATTTCAAATAGTAAGTGAAGCATCATCACCAACTGCAATTGTACAAACTGTACTTCATAGTTCAACAGATACTACACCTACAACTTCTATAGTATCTACACATGCTATTGCAGACTTTGTAAAAAATGAAATTTTATTTGAAGCACGATTACCAGATGTTAAAATGAAAAGAAAACTTTATATTGCATACTTAAAAGAGAGAAAGCATGATGCTTTTGTTGATACAGTAATCAACTATCTTATGACTATTAAAAAATAAAGAGTCATAACTACAAAAAAAGGGAAGCTAATATTAGCTTCCCTTTTTTTATATCATTAAACCCAACTATCGTGCGTATCCAACAGAACGAAGTTCTCTTATAACATTTACTTTTATCTCACCTGGGTATTGTACTTTTTCTTCTATCTCATTTGCTATTTCATTTGCAAGAAGAACAGATTCATCATCATTTACAAGAGTTGCATTTACTATTACTCGTAATTCTCTTCCTGCATTAATTGCATAAGTTTTTGTAACACCATCTTTGCTATTTGCAATAGCCTCTATCTCTTCAACTCGCTTTAAAAAGCTTTCTAATACTTCTCTTCTTGCCCCTGGTCGTGCTGCACTTAAAGCATCTGCTGCACACACAGCAGCTGATTCTATACTTGTAGCTTCTTCATGTCCATGATGAGCATAAATTGCATTGATAACCTCTTCAGGCTCTCCAAGTTTTTTACATAAATCAGCACCAATATCCACATGACTACCTGGCATATCATGAGTAAGTGCTTTACCAATATCGTGCATAATCCCAGCGCGTCTTGCTAATATCGTATCTCCACCTAATTGTGAAGCTATAAGTCCAGCTAAGTTTGCAACTTCAAGAGTATGTGCTAAGGCATTTTGTCCATAACTTGCTCTATATCGTAATCTTCCTATTAAATGTACTAAATCTTTATGCATATTTGTTATACCTAAAGCTAAAATAGTATCTTCACCCTCTTTAGTAATATTACTATCAAATTCGTTTTTAACACTATTGTAAACCTCTTCTATTTTAGCAGGATGTATTCTTCCATCTCTCAATAACTCTTCAATAGTTTTAGTAGAGATTGCTCGTCTATAGAGATTAAAACTACTTACTGTTATAGTATTTGGAATATCTCCAATTATTATATCAACACCTAAACAAAATTCAAGTGCTTTAATATTTCTCCCCTCTTTTCCTATAATCTTACCTTTTGCTTCTTCATCAGGAAGAGGGATATGATTGATAAGTCTTTCTGCTGCAAATTCTCCAGCATATCTTGTCACTGCATGAGAAAGCATATTATTAATCTCTTTTACAGATTCATCTTTTGCCAGCTTAAACTCTTTTCTAAATAAAGAAGCTATTGTAGCTCTATTTTCCTCTTTTACATGTTCTAACATAAGAGTAGTTGCCTCTTTTTGAGTAAGTCCACTTGCATTTTCAAGTATTTTTGTTACTTTTTTTACTTTCTCTTCATAGGTTTTTTTTAGATTTTCCAATCCACTTTGTAAAGCTTGTACTTCTGCTTTTTTATTGTGTATAATATCTTTATCTGTTTTAATTTTTAATAACTCTTTTTCTACTAAAGTATCTAACTCTAACTCTTTCTTATCTAACTCTTTTTTCTTTTTATGAAATTCTCTTTCAAAATCTTGGTTTGCTTTGTTTTTTGCTTCTTTTAATAGAGACTGTGCCTCATGTTCAATAACTTTTGCTTTTGCTTTTGCCTTTTCTGTATATATATCAAATTTTGCATTATGTAATTTATTTGCTATAAAAAAACTGATAATTGATGCAAATATTGCTACAACAGAAACTATAATAATAATTTCCATTTTTAAACCTTTATGTTGTAATTATAAAATTTGGCCTTATATCATGTTTAGAAGTTACTACTGTTTTAGATTTGCAAAGCTTTAGTTGAGTAAATATAGTTATCGGTTTGGTTTGTAATTTTTCATAAAATCTATCATACATTCCTGCACCAAATCCTATCCGTCTATATGTTTCATCTATTCCTACAATGGGTACAATAACCATATCAAGAGTAATATTCCCATTTCTAAAGTTAGAATAACTTGGTTCTTTTATACCAAATCTAGCTTTTTTTAATGGTAGTCTATATTTTACAGGAACAAATGTTTTCCCTTGCATATAAGGAACATAAACTTCTATATCTCTTCTTTTTCTTAAAATGTTTATCAATGGTTGTACATCTACTTCCATTGATAATGGTATATACAATAATATATTTTTAGGATTGTAAAAGTTAATAACACTTAAAATTCTAGAACATATATCTTTATCTTTTTTTATTCTTGCTTTTTTACTAAAAAATTGTAATCTATTTAAACAGTACTTTCTAAAGTCCTCTTTAGTACTTTTTGACATTTCTAAGCCTTTTTAGGATAAAATCCAGTTTATATTTTAACCAATGGAGACAAAAATGAAGATTAAAAAAATAACAATATTAACTATTTTAACATTAGCACTATTTACAGGATGTGGTGAGAAAGAAAAAATTGATGATAGTGTAATTGCAGAAGGAACTGTAAAAGAACAATCAGTAGTATTTAATTTAAAAACTGTAGAGGGAAAAGATTTAAAAATTATTGCAAAAAAAGAGGGTTGGGTATTTACTGGATATGAAAATAAAGTTATCTTATTAAACTTTTTTGGAACTTGGTGTCCACCTTGTAAAGCAGAGATTCCTCATCTATTAAACATTAGAAAAGAACTTAAAAATGATTTTGAAATTATTGCAATAGATGTTGGGAAAAGAGGTGGAGGATTAAATACTCAAGAGGAACTCAATAGTTTTATCAAAGAATTTTCTGTAACTTATCCAATAGTAACAGGTGCTGATAACTCAAAATTATTTGGTGCAGTAAGTGACCTTAATCCAAGTGGTTCAATTCCGTTTATGGTTCTTTTTAATAAAAAAGGACAATTTATGAAACCGTATATTGGTATGAAACCTGAAGAGATGTTATTTAGTGACATAAAACAAACTATAGAGATGAAATAAATGTTCGGAATTTTTCGGAAAAAAGAAAAAGAACAACAAAAAGAACACAAAGAACCAAAAGAGATTCAAACGCAAGAAGAAAGCACTGAAAAAAGTGGCTTTCTTTCTCGAGCACTCAATAAAACAGTTTCAAATATTAAATCAATTGTTCCGCAAAAAAAAGAAAAAATTCCTTTTGATATAATTGAAGAGATTTTAATTGAATCTGATATGGAATATGAGATTATTGAAAAAGCGATGGATGGACTTCCTGAACTTATCACACGACCTCAATTAAGACATAGACTTGTGATGCTTTTTGAGCATGCACCAATCATAGATACTTCAAATATGCCAAAACCATTTGTAGAGCTTATTATTGGAGTAAATGGTGCAGGGAAAACAACAACAATTGCAAAACTAGCAAATATGTATAAAAACAGTGGGAAAAGTGTTATTCTTGGTGCGGGAGATACTTTTAGAGCAGCTGCCATTGAGCAACTTTCAACTTGGGCAGATAAACTAGAAGTTCCTATTATAAAAACAAAACATGGACATGATCCAAGTGCAGTTGCATATGATACTATACACTCTGCTATTTCTAAAAATATTGACCATGTGATTATAGATACAGCAGGAAGATTGCAAACTCAAACAAATCTCGCAAATGAATTAAAAAAGATTGTAAAAACATGTGATAAAGCTTTTAGTGGTGCTCCTCATCAAAAACTTATGATACTCGATGGAACACAAGGAAATACAGCAATTGCACAAGCTCGTGCATTTAATGAGATTGTAGGAATTGATGGAATTATTGTTACAAAACTAGATGGTACAGCAAAAGGTGGAGCACTTTTTAGTATCTCAAATCAATTAGAACTTCCAATATTTTATATAGGTATTGGAGAAAAAGCAGATGATTTAATGGAGTTCAGTCCTGATAATTTTGTAGATAGTTTACTTGATGAGATTTACACATAATGTCTAAAAAATCAAAAAAAAATCTAGAACCTTGTAGAAACTGTAAAAGTGAGGTGGAACAAAAAACTAGAAGATGCCCCTACTGTGGAATACTAAACCCCACAGTAAAAGTACCTGAAATACTTTTAACTATTTTTGCTATTATTATAATTATGAGTTTTATTAGCTATTTTATTAATAGTTAACAAACATTTTAGCAATCATTCCATCATCAGTTGTTTCAACTTTTATTTCGCTTCCTACTGAGTCTCTCCCTTGGCTCAAACATCCTTGAATAGTTTGTAATACATGCCAATATTTTTCATAAAAAGGTGTATCAATCTCTCTGATTCTTTCTCTTTTTATCACTTTTGCAATATCTTCAATACAATGTAAATAATAGATTTTATTTACTGCTCTTTGGATTCTATATGGTTGCATTATATTTAAATTATTTATCCAAGTTTCTCTTTCTACCTCTTTTAAATCTGATCTTGAATTTACTTGTGCTATCTCATCTTTTAAATGTTCTTCATATCGAATCTCTTCTTGAATCACTGCTTCTTTAAGATTTGGTTCATAAGAAAGCATAATCTCCAATAACTCATCATTTGTAAATCTTTTTGTTTTTGTATCATAACTGTACGATTTTTTTTCTTCGTAGTCTTTATCTATTGCTTTTAATATCTGTACTGCAATTATAAGATAAACATATTTATCTTCTTTACCATCTTTGAAATCTATTCCATGATGTGAGATAACTGGTCTTGGTCCAGCATATTTTATAGTCATTAACTTCCCCTTTTATATACTTTAATTATATATTATATTCCATAAAAAAAGGGACTATTCCTAGCCCCTTTTTTTTATATTGTAATCAATTTGTAGTTATCCATTTACAATTTTTTCAATCTTTTCAACGATGCTTGGATCTTCTAGTGTAGAAGTATCTTGAGTGATTTTTTCACCTTTTACAATACTTCTTAAAATTCTTCTCATAATTTTTCCAGATCTAGTTTTTGGAAGATCAGGTACAAATGCCATATCATCACAAAGAGCAATAGCACCAATCTCTGCTTTGATCATACCATTTATCTCTTTCATAAGCTCAAATTCATCTGCTGTTTGGTCGTTTTCATTTGTTGGAACTGATTTTAAAACAATATAAGCAAATATTCCTTCACCTTTAATATCATGTGGCTTCCCAACTACTGCAACTGATGCTACATTATTATGTTTTTTAACAGCTGCTTCAACTTCAGCAGTTCCCATTCTATGACCTGATACATTTATTACATCATCTGTACGTCCTGTAATTGTAATATAACCATCATCAGCCATCATAGCACCATCACCTGTAAAATAAACTGGTTTTCCATCTTTTTTACAGTCACCAAAGTAAGATTTTTCAAATCTTTCACTATCATTCCAGATATTTCTAATCATAGAAGGCCAAGGTTTAGTTACACACATAAAACCTTTTTCCCCTATCTCGGTAGGTGTTCCATCCTCTTCAATAATCTCTGCCATAATTCCAGGAAGTGGGAAAGTTGCACAAGCAGGTTTTATTGGAGTTGCAGCAGGAAGTGGAGATATCATATGTCCACCTGTTTCTGTTTGCCAATATGTATCAACAATAGAACATTGGCTTCCACCAACCTCTTCATAGTACCATTTCCATGCAGGTGGATCAATAGGCTCACCAACTGTTCCTAAAATTCTTAAACTACTTAAGTCATATTTAGCTGGCTCATCGGCACCCATTTTATGTAAAAGTCTAATTGCAGTTGGTGCTGTATAAAATTGATTAATTTTATACTCCTCAACCATTTTCCAACATCGTCCTGCATCAGGGAAAGTTGGAACACCTTCAAACATTACTGTAGTTGCTCCAGCTGCAAGTGGTCCATAAACAATATATGTATGCCCTGTAATCCAACCAATATCAGCTGTACACCAGTAAGTGTCATTGTCTTTTATATCAAATACCCATTCCATAGTCATCTGTGCCCATAAAATATATCCAGCACTTGAGTGTTGCACACCTTTTGGTTTTCCTGTAGATCCTGAAGTATAAAGTAAAAATAGTGGGTCTTCAGATTCCATAGGTTCAGCTTCACAAACAGACGATTCAGATTTTATAAGTTCATTATAAGAATAATCTCTCCCTGCAACCCATGTAATTTCTTCTTGATTTCTTTCAACTATACACACTTTATTAACACATTCACAACCCTCTTTTAAAGCCTCATCAACAACTGGCTTTAACATATAAGGTTTCCCTTTTCTAAATGCACCATCAGCAGTAACAACTAATTTAGCTTCAGCATCTATAATTCTATCTCTTAAAGCTTCAGCAGAAAACCCTCCAAATACAATAGAGTGAATCGCACCTATTTTTGCACAAGCAAGCATAGTAACAGCCGCTTCTGGAATCATTGGCATATATACTACAACTCTATCACCTTTTACAATTCCAAATTTGTTTTTGAACATATTTGCAGTTTTATTTACTTCATAGGCTAACTCTCGATATGTTAATATCTTTTGATCACCATTATCACCTTCAAAAATTATAGCTGCTTTATTTTTCTTTGTATTAAGATGTCTGTCCACACATTGATGTGCAACATTCATTTGTCCACCTGAAAACCATTTATAAAATGGAGCGTTACTCTCATCTAATATCGTATCATACTTTTTAAACCAGTCAATCTTTTCATCTGCAAATGAAGCCCAAGTACCTTCATAATCAGTCTTAAACTCATCCATTAATTCATTATATTCACACATATTTTTTATCAAAGGCTCATTGAACTTTGATTTAATTGGATTAAAAATATTTTCCACTACCATTTCTCCTAAATTTTTTATCATTTATTATAAATTTATTATATAGCATTTTAATAGCATTTTAAAATATAATAGCTTCAAAAGATTAAAAAAAAAATTTCGTTACCTTATGTAACAAAAAAAAGCTCTCAATCACAAACTACTCTCTTTAGAAAATTTATTTTAATTTTAAGAAGATCATTGATGTCATAATTACATCATTTATTGCATCATGTTTTCCTAGTCTTGGAAGAGATAATTTATTCATAATTACATCAAAACGCAAGTCAATATTCCCTTCTGGATATTTTTGAATCATAGTATCATAATAAAGTGATGAAACTTCAATTTGTTTATTTGGGAGTGTTATTCCTAAATTTTGTTTAATATATTTATTAATCATTGCACAATCAAATTCTAAAAAATATCCCACAAGTGGACGATTACCGATAAACTCTAAAAAATCTACAATTACATCATTTATATCAAGTGCATTTTGAATGTCACACTCTCTAATATGATGTATTTTAATACTTTCACTATTTAAAGGTTTGGTAGTTTTTGCAAATCTTTCAAACTTTTTACTATGCATTATTTTGTTCCCTTTGATGATAATTGCACCAATTGAGATAATTTCATCTTTTTTAGGGTTTAATCCTGTCGTTTCACAGTCAAAACATACATATTCATCCCCTTCATAAGGTTCAAATAAATAACTATAATTACTATCTTTTAAATTTTTTTTATTAAAATATTGTTTTATTTTTTGCAACATTTTTTTAACTTATCATATTTAATTTACAGTGGTATGTGATAAATTTTTTAAATTTATTGACAATTTTAAAACTATCTTTTAATAAGTCTTTCTCTAGAATAGTGAGTTTTGAAGGATTAACATAGTTGTCAAGTTCCTCTCTTTTATCAATTTTTTCTAATCTAAATTTTAATCGTAATGTAAGAAGAAAATTAAATGACTCTATAATTTCATCAGTAAATTCCCTATCAAGTATCTCTAAATCATTCAGTTCTTTTAATCTGTCAACAGTATTAGTAGATTGAAGCCTTTTTTCTATTGCTAAAGTTCTTACCCCATGAACAATAGGGAAAATGCCACCTTTTTTAATATCTAACTCATCTTTATGCAAATCCTTATCAACAATAAAATCACTAAACAATCCTAAAGGTGTTTCAAAAGATATAATAGGTTTCGCAAAATATGGATAAAATGATGGTGAATTTTCACAAATAACAAACAGGTGTTCTTTTAATTTTGTTAATAAACTTTTATCCCCTGTAATTGCAACTGCATCATAAAAAATTGCTAAATTTATATAGTTTTCCTCACTTGGTTTATGTATCCAATTAAAAATTATCTCTTTAAACTTGGTAATATTTTGTACCCAAAAAGGATTTGATACCATTATATTTCCATCACAAAGAGGATATCCAAATGTCACAAGATGCTCTGTGAAAGTTTGAGTATACTTCATAATATCATCATAAGCCATAGTACAATCATCAGCTAAAATCAAAGCATTATCTTGATCTGTTCTTAAAATTTGTTCACTTCGTCCTTCGCTTCCCATAATTATAAGAGTTGATTTCTCTTTAAGTTCTTCTGGTGCTGTAAGTTCAAATAGTTTTTCAAATAACTTCTCATTAAGTTGAGAAATAAGTTTCGAAATATATCTTACTTTGACACCTTTTTCATATAAAACTCTAATAGTTCGTATAAATTTACTACTTGCTTCTTTTAATTCTTCAACTGTTTTGGCTTCTTCTATTAACATACTTGTTGAATGTGTATGAGAAGCAAAAAAACTACTTAAACTCACAATATCTAATATCCCAATAATCTCACCCTCTTTTTTTACAACAAGTCTTTTAAGATTGTGTTTTGCCATTTGAAGTTGAGCATTAAATAAAAAATCAGTCGCTTCAATATATTTTAGTCCATAGGTTGTGATTTGACTCACAGGTCCATCTAAATCCATCCGTTTTAAAGCAACTTTTTTTACAAAACTAGAATCTGTAACTATCCCTATCTCCCCATCTGCTCTTTTAACTAAAATTGATTGAATTTTGTTTGAAGTTAGCTGAACAACTGTACCATATATTGTTTCTCTTTCATCTATATAAATTGGTTTTTGTAAATAAGCATCTTCAACTTTTGACATAGCAAAATCCAAAAGCTTCTTTTTCTCTTCATTTTGCATACTTGAATTAAGTTTTTGTGATATGGTAGAGAAAAAATAACTCTCTAATGCATTATTTTGATACATATATTTTAGAAATATCTCTTTTGGTAAGGCATACAAAATTGATTCTTGAACTGTTACAAAACTACTTTTTATTTTATTTTCTATAAGTGTAATTGGATCAAAATATTCATTTGCTGAATATACAGAAAGTACCTCGTCTTCAAGTTTTTCTTGCACTACACCTTTAATAATAAAGTAAAGAAATTTAGCATTTTTAACTGGTGATAAAATCTCTTCATCATTTTTGAAATACAATATATCTAAGTGACTACATATCTCTTCAAGTTCATTATTTAACAAATTATCAAAAGGCTTTATATTTTTAATAAAACTTTTTATCTCTAAAAGACTCATATATTTTCCTTCTCTTTTCTTATATAATCATAATACAAATTACATAAAAAAAGCCCCTTATTTAAAGGGGCTTAAATTTGATTTTAAACTCTAACTAAACTTTGTCTCATCTGTTTTTAGTGGTTAACAGCGCTATCTGCACCAATACCAGTTTGACATCTAATATTTTGAGCATCAAACTCATCAATACATCTAGCAGCATCATCACTACTATCTGTAATAGAGAAGAACCAAATCGCAATAAATGCCATAGGTACACTAAATACAGCTGGGAATTTATATGGAACTAATGCTTCACCCATCCCTAAAATTTGAGTCCATACAACAGGACCTAATATTACAAGAATTAAGGCAGACGCTAGACCTATATATCCACCAACTACAGCACCTCTTGTTGTTAATTTTTTCCAGAAGATTGACATAAACAATACTGGGAAGTTTGCACTTGCAGCAATTGTAAATGCTAAGGCAACAACGAACGCAATATTTTGTTTCTCAAATGCGATACCAAAAACAATTGCTAATATACCAATAACTATAGTAGCATATTTAGATACCTTCATCTCTTTTTTCTCATCAACTTTTTTACCATCTGCAAAAGCATTTGCATAAAGGTCATGTGATACAGCAGATGCACCAGCTAGTGTTAATCCAGATACAACCGCTAAGATTGTAGCAAAAGCAACAGCAGAGATAAACCCTAAGAAGTAATCACCACCAACAGCATGTGCAAGCCAAATAGCAGCCATATTGTTCATACCTTTAAGTGTATGACCATCTTCAGCTAAATAAGTTCCACCTTCAGCACCAAGAACAAGTACAATAGCACCAAATCCCATAATAAATGTAAGGATATAGAAGTAACCAATTAAACCAGTTGCAACAAATACAGACTTTCTAGCTTCTTTTGCATCAGCAACAGTAAAGAATCTCATAAGAATATGAGGAAGACCAGCTGTACCAAACATTAAAGCGATACCTAAAGAGATTGCAGAAACAGGATCAGATACAAGTCCACCTGGGCTCATAATTTCAGTACCTTTTGAGTGAATCTCAGTTGCTGTTCTAAATAGCTCTTCAAAACTAAATCCAAATTGTGCCATAACCATAATTGACATAAATGTTGTACCACAAAGCAATAAAATAGCTTTAATAATTTGTACCCAAGTAGTTGCAAGCATTCCACCAAAAGCAACATAAAGGATCATCAACATACCAACTAAAACAACTGCAAACTCATAATCTAATCCAAATAAAATCTCAATAAGTTTACCAGAACCAACCATTTGAGCGATTAGATAAAGGATAACAACTGAAATTGAACCAAGTGCAGCTAAAATTCTTACAGGTTTTTGTTGTAATCTATAAGCAGTAACATCAGCAAATGTATATTTACCAAGATTTCTTAATTGTTCAGAAATCATAAATAAAATTACAGGCCAACCAACTAAAAATCCAATAGAGAAAATAAGTCCATCATAACCTTTTAAGTATACCATTCCAGTAATACCAAGAAAAGATGCAGCTGACATATAATCTCCAGCAATTGCAGTACCATTTTGAGTACCTGTTATACCACCACCAGCAGTATAAAAATCACTTGCAGATTTTGTTTTCTTTGAAGCCCAGTAAGTAATACCAAGTGTAGCAAAAACAAAAAGAAAGAACATAATAATAGCTGGTACATTTAACTCTTCAGCTTTTGTTCCTGCTCCCAAATCAGCACCTGCTGCAAATGCTACAGCAACACTAATAAATAATAAAGATAAAATTCTACCCAACATTATTTCATCTCCTTAGCAATATCTTCTTTAAGTTTACTTGTTAAATCGTCAAACTCACTGTTTGCTCTTTGAACATACACACCTGTTAATACAAAAGCAAAAACAATAATTGCTACACCTACAGGTATCCCCCATGTTGTTAGTCCTCCACTAATACTAGCTCCTAATGTTTCAGGGCTAAATGCAATAAATAATATAAATGCATAATAAACCACTAAAATCGTAATTGTTAATTTCCAAGCAAATGCACCTCTTTCAGTAATAAGTTTCTGATAAGAAGGATTTGCTTTGATTTTTTCTACCATCGCTTTATCCACAATAATCTCCTTTTTTTTATATCAAATTGATTGTATGGATACTGCGTAGCATTAAAGTAGCAATTTATGTTATTTGTAACTTTTCGTATAATAAAATTTTTCATATGTTACAATAGTAAACATATTTTAGAAATTTTTTGGAAACTTTTATCTAATATTTTTCTTTCGTTGTATTAGAATTAGTAATATTACTAAAGATATAAATGATGTACTTATCATAAGATAAAATATATTATTAAGTCCACCATCATGAATCAAACTAGCAACAAAGCCAACTATTGCAGAGATTCCAAAACCTACAACGCCATTTAATGCAGTTGCTGTTCCACTTATTGTTTTAAAGTGTTCGAGAAGAAGTGACATTACATTTGCAAAAACAAACCCTAATGTAGATATATAAAGTACAAACCCAACAATCATAACTACTAATATATTTAATGATGATAAAAAATATAAACCAATTGCAATAACTATTTGGGCAATCATTGCAAATAAAAATATTTTTAAAGAGGAGTGTTTTTCTAATAACATTATATTTAACTTTGTTGTTACTAATATTCCTAAAGCATTTAGTCCAAATAAAAAAGAAAAATAGATACTTTCTAATTTATAATACTCCATATATATAAAAGAGGCTTTTGTAATAAAAATAAACAAAGCAGAGATTCCAAATCCACCTGCAAGCATTAATAAAATAGCATTTTTATTTTTCAAAATAATTATATAGTTTGTAAAGATACTTTTATTTTTTATTTTAGGAGAGGTTTCTGGTAATTTCATCACAAAATAAAGAAGTGCCATAGTATATAAAGATAAAAATACAAAAATATATTGCCAAGATAAAAAGTGTAATATAGTAGCCCCTATAACTGGTGCAATCATTGGTGCTATCATCATAACCATGGAGATCAGTGAAAATATTTTTGCACCCTCCTTCCCATGAAAGAGATCCCGTACAATTGCACTTGTATTTACAACAGCAAATCCCCCACCTATAGCTTGGAAAAATCTAAATATCCATAGTTGTTCTATACTTGAAGCGATGCTAATAAAAAAAGAGAATAAAATATAAATTGATAAACCTGCAAAAATAAATACTTTTCTCCCATACCTATCAGAAAGTGGTCCACCAATCAATTGCCCTAGTGCAAAACCTATAAGATAGATGCTCAATGTTACCTCTATTTGATCAATAGAGGTATAAAAAAAATCTGAAATTTGTGTAAAAGAAGGAAGATACACATCAATTGCAAGTGGAGATATAGATGTGAGCATAGCTAATATAACTATGAAACCTTTTGGTAAATTTTGTTTGACTTTATTATTCATTGGAAATTATAACTTATAGTCAATTAAAAAATAATGCAACTTCTTTATTCTTTAATTATTTCTACAATTTTAAAAGGTGAAATATCATTAGATTTTGCTATTTGAGTAAGTGTAGCTTCCTCTTCAAATTTTATATTTGCATTTTTTAATTTTAATTCTACCATATCCATATCTAAACCTAAAACTTTTATTGAATCTTCAATAGGTGCAGATAAAACTGATTTAATAATCATCCCCTTACTACTTTTACCTGTTGATGCATTTGCTACAAAACCTAAACTAACAAGAAAAATTATGATTGAAGAGATTAAAAAAACTTTTTTAGAAAAATATTTTTTCATACTTTTCCAATTAAAAAAAACATGGAAAAATACTACTACTACAAATACTAATCCTAATATTTCATGCATCTCTTTTACATAGTTATCAAAAAAGTGAAAAAACATCATAACTCCACTTATCCCTATAACCGTGAACACAACTGTTGTCAATGATGTTGCTGTATCTTTTGTAATAATTCTTTTCATTTATATCCTTTAAAAATTTATGATAATTATAAGAAATTTTTATTAATAAAAGTTTAACGAAATATAAACAAATTACACTATTTTTTTTGGTATAATATTTTATTATAAATAAAGGATGAGTTTATGAGAATAAAAGCAAAACTGAAAAACGATATTGTAATTGTAAAGATGATGGCTAAACATATTATGTTAAGTCAAACAGAAGCAAAAAGACTCGGTAAAACTGCTAACTATATTACCAATATGTTAGGTTCTGTAGGTGATAAAATTGTATTTGAAGCTAGTACAAGTCAAACTTTGTCAAGAAATCCGTATGTAAAATTTAAATTTAAAGATGCCCAAAAAGGTGATACTTTAAAAATGTATTGGAAAGACTTATTAGGAAATGAAAAAACAAACACTGTAAAGATTAAATAGTAATATACTATCTAATCTTTAACCAATAGTGCCACTACTTTTCTTACCTGTGGCACTACAACAAAAATAGTAGGAAATGCCACTAAAAATGCTTTCCAGTAAGCTTCTATCCAAAACCAAAATATACCATCAACAAATCCGATATTAATTAGAGTTACAATAAAACTCATAAAACCAGCCATAAAAGCTGCCATCACAAATGCGAACAATACAAATTCATATTTTTTATCTATCATATAACTTTTCCTTTCTCATAAAATTTTCGTAAATACCTATCTATTGGATAGATAAATTTATACATAGCAGGTACTACAAGCAATGTAAGTATCGTTGAACTAATAAGTCCTCCAATAATTGCCAATGCCATAGGAGCATTTGACTCACTCCCTGCGCCTGTACCAAATGCCAATGGAATCATAGCACCTATCATTGCAAAAGTGGTCATCAAAATAGGACGAAGTCTTTTTTCTCCTGCACTTAATAGTGCATCATCAACATTCATACCCTCTTCCACTGCTTTATTTGCAAAATCTACAACTAAAATCGCATTTTTCCCAACCATACCTAAAAGTAAGATTATACCAATCATTACAAACAAACTAAAACTATTACCACTTAAATATAAAGCAACCATAACTCCTGTAAAAGATAAAGGCATAGAAACCATAATAATCAAAGGTTGTAAAAAAGATTCATATAACGCTGCTAAAATTAAATAAATTAAAATCACAGCTAACAATACAGCCCCACCAAATGCAGCTGCTGTATCTGCCATATTTTCAATATCTCCTGTATATCTATAGTTGTATCCTTTCGGTAAAAGTTCTTTTATATTAGTATCTACGGCTGTTACAACATTATTTAAACTATCACCAAATAACCCAGCTGTTACTAAAACTTTTCTTTCTCTATCAAATCTATTTATTGAAGCTATTGTTGTATCTTCTTGGAAAGTAACTAACCCCTCTAGTGATACAAACTCTCCATTTTGAGCTCGTACTTGTAGCTTTTTCATATCCTCTATTGATTTTCTATATTGATCTTCAAAACGAAGTGTTATATCAAATTGTCTCCCTTTCTCTTCATAAAATGAGATTGCACTATCACTATTATATGCACTTGATAGTATCCCTGCTATCTCATTTGCACTTACCCCTGCAACTTGGGTATTTTGTCTTTTGATATTGATTTTTATCTGAGGTTTTCCACTCTCATAATCTCTATCAATATTAACTAATCCTTTTGTATTTTTCAACATCTCCATAACTTTTGTAGTGGTTTGTTCTAATACTTCAAGATCATCTCCTGTTATAACTATCTGTACAGGGGCATTTGAACTTCCTGTATCAAAAGGTGGCAAATCTTCAACTGTAATAGTCATATTTTTGATTGATTTAAATTCATTTGTGTATTTTACAACCATATCTTCTTGACTTATACCAACTCTTTGTTCTTTTGGTTTCATCTTTACATATATTTTAGCTTTATGTATCTCTTTTGCACTATTGTATCCTATAGAGATTACACTATATTCAACTGCTGTGTCTTTTTCAATTTTGTCAACTAAAGGTTGTATATTCTTCTTCATATTTTCTAAACTTGTACCAACGGGTGCTTTAATAAATACTTGAAACTCACTATTATCTTCCATAGGCATAAAATCCATACCAACAGTAAGTTTAGTTGAAGCAACAAGTAAAACAATAGTACAAATAATAGTGAGTGTTTTAAATCGTAATAGTTGTCTTAAAATAGCCACATAAGTTGTGTCTAACTTCACAAAAAATGGCTCAGTAAAATGGTAAAATCTACTCTCACTAGCATTTAAAACTCTAGCACCAACCGCTGGAATAAACATAACTGCAACTAAATAAGATAGTACAATACCAGCAGCAACAGTCATAGCAAAAGAGTTAAAAAACATCCCTACAATTCCATCCATAAAAGCAACAGGGATAAATACTGCTAATAAAACAGAAGAGATAGCCAAAATAGAAAAAGCTACCTCTTTAATCCCCTCAACAGAAGCTAAAAAAGGCTCCATTCCATCTTCAAGTTTTTTTGTAATATTTTCAATAACAACAATAGCATCATCTATAAATATCCCAATAGCCAAAGTAAGACCAATAAGTGTCAAACGGTTTAAATCATATCCAAGCCAATCAATAATTGCAAAAGTACCTATAATAGATGTTGGAATTGCAAGAGCAGAGATAAAAGTTGCCGTAAAATTTCGCAAAAAGAAAAACACAATAATAATTGCCAAAATTGAACCATAAATAAGGTCAAAAGTTACATTATTAATGTTTACCATTATCTTATCACTTTGATCTTGCAATAACTGTATTGTGTAATCTTCTCCTGCAATAGTTTCAAGGGTTGGCAAAACTTTCTTTACCTCTTTTATAATATTAAGTACATTTTCTCCAGATATTTTTTTTACCTCAAGCATTACACCTTGATTTCCATTAAATGAAGAGAAACTACTACTATCACTTAATCCATCTTCTATTTTTGCAATATCCTTTAATTTTATACCTGGTTTTATAAGTATATTAGATAACTCTTCCACACTTAATGCATCTGCTTCAACTTTGATAACAACCTCTTGGGCATCATTGATTAACTTTCCAGCTCCTTGTGAGATATTTTGACTACTTATGATTTGTTGCAATTCATAAGGTGTTAGGTCATATTTATTAAGCAAAAAAGGGTTGATATAGATTCGTATCTCTCTATCTTGATACCCTACAATATTCACCTCACCTACCCCTTGTATCCTTTGAAGTTTTGGTTTTAATTTCTCATCAGAGAGTCGCATTAAAGCTGTAGCATCACCTTTCTTCGTAGAGACAAATAGTGAGATAACAGCACCTGTAGCTCCAAGTTTTTTCACCACAGGTTTTTCCGCCTCATCAGGAAGTATTAGTGAACCTATCTTATCTCGTACATCATTTGTAGCTACATCTAAATCTTTAAAAAGTTCAAACTGTACAGTTACAACACTAAACCCATCATAACTATTTGACATAAGTTTATCAATACCATCTATTCCACTTACAACCTCTTCGATTTTGTCTGTGATTTTGGTCTCAACGGTACTTGCATCTGCTCCATTATAAGCTGTCTGAATTGTCACAACTGGGAAATCAACATTTGGGAAAAGGTTTATAGGCATTGTTTTATATGAGATAAGTCCAAAAACTATAAAAGTCAATACACCCATAAGAGTAGTTATGGGTCTATTGATTGCAAATTTATACATTAATTATCTCCCTTTTTATCTTTTGAAATATCATTTAAATCTTCAAAATCACTTCGTCTTTTTTCTAACTCATCTCTATATTTTGTGAAATCTCCAAAATCAAAAAAGTTATCATATCTTGAATGTTTGTCTTTTAATCCTTTTGAGTGTTTTATTGGACACCAAAACTGTTCTGTTCGTGCTGCAATTTCCCTTACATAAGCAACCACACCATTAAAATACTCACAATACCAACAATTTACTCTCTCCACTTTATCAAGATAAAAAAGATTGTACCTATCCATCACTACATAATCTTTTCTTTTCACTTTTGGAATTTTATAAATAGGGAAACAGATAGTTTGATATATTGTTACAAAAATATCAGTGATAACTATAGGGATAATCATTGCCCAGATAAAAGGGATAGTGAGTATTACTTTTAGTGGAAAAGAGGAAAGGTACTCAATAGAACTAATAATCTTCGATCGTCCCTCTTTTATAACTCTCTCTTGAAACTTAGCTTTTTCATTCTCTATACGATAATAAAACTCTCCACCTTTTTTTTGAAACTCTTCAAAAAGTTCATCCTCTAATACTTTAATTTGAGAGATAATCTCATCTATTTTTTTATTTTCCACTTTTTCCCTTTTTTATCTTTTTGTTATATCAAAATATATAATTTCTAATGGCAATCTATCTTCATATTTATATGATAACTTTGGTTGAGTTTTCATAAACTTTGGATATATAATATAAAGCTTTTTTACCTCATCATATTTTTTACCATAAGCAAATAGTTGGTACATATCAGCTTGTGAAATATCTTTTTCATTCTCTATTTTTTTCCATTTTGTATCTGCTATGATAATTTTATCTTTCGTTTTTATTTTTATATCTGGTCTTAGAGCAAATTTATTATGACTATCAACAAGGTATTTACCCCTATCTTGCAGATTTACTTCAAAGCCTTTTTTTTTCAAATAATGCCCCACATAACTTTCAAATAACATATTCATATCAAACAACAGTGCAAATGCAATATCTTTTCCACTATATGGACTAAAAGAATTTTCAAGTAAAAAAGTTCTACACCATATCAAAACTTGCTCATACTCTTTCATCTGTCTATTGAGTTTTACTTTTGTAAAATCTTCTTTAATAGAATGAGAAATCTCTATATCATCAAATACAAACAGAAACTCCCGTATGAGTTGCTGATTTCTATTTGATTTTGATTTTTTATACAAAAACTCCAAAGTTGTTTTGATAAGTTTATTTTCTACTCGATTATTAAGAAACTCATCAAACTGTATATAAAACCTCTCTTTATGAATATAGTTTTGTTTTATCTGTTCATTGATTTGTAATTTTCCTTTGAGATATTTTAAATTCTCCTCTTTTTGAATATAATCACTTTTTATCCCTTTTCGTATGAGCTTTGATACCTCATCTAAAAACATAGAGATAAACAGCTCTAAAAGTGGTAACTTTGATGATTTTAAATTTGCTTTATTGATATTTTTAAATGGTGACTTTTTAAGGGTTTTTAACATCTTCAGTAAAATCTCTTTTGATTTGTCACTATTTGTATCTTCACTTATTTTTGGAACTATCTCTATAATTGTTCCATCTTTTATCTGTATCACTCCACAATAGTTTTGTGCTTTAATTATTTTTCCATACCCTTTTTTTGTGGTTACTTTTAAATATTGAGTATGCTCATTTTGAAGTATAAAACTCTCCAAACTTAGAAAAGCTTTTTCATCTAGATAATTTATTTGACTGCTATCTTTCATTTGAAGATAGTCATACTCTTTTAATATTATCGTTCTTGCCATTTAAATATTTCTAATATTAATATTTTTTCTTTGTCAACTTTATAGATTATAGTGTATCCACGATATATCAAGTCACGATAATCTTCATCATCAAAATAGTATGATGCTCTAAATTTATACGGAAATATGACAATATTTTTTATCATCGTATTTAACTCTCGCTCAAATTTTTTAGCTGCAGTTTTTTTATCTTTTGCAATATTGTATAAGATATTAAAGAGTTGCTTTTCAAAAAGCTTATCTTTAATGATTGTCATCTTTTAATACCTAACTCTTCACTAAAAAATTTATCCATCCTAGTTTCATACTCATCTTCTGTAATAAAGTCACCTTCATCTATTCTTTTCTCAGCTTCATATACTCTTCGCCTTACCTCGTCTACACTACTGACTACTACATTTTCTGGATAGTTGTTTTCAAAGTCATACTCTTCATCTTCTACAACTTCTACTTTTTTCTCTTTTACAAAGTTTTTTATCATCTCCTGAAATTGAGGGAAAAAGTTATCTTCTATTTTTAAGTTCATTGTTTGCATTGTTTCTCCTTCTGTATTATGATTCTATTTTACCATAGATTTTTATATATGATTCTTCTATAAAATCACTACATATACTATATTTTACTTTTTCATCGTCTTGATAATCATCATCTATACTCTCAAATAACTTTTTTACCTCAAAAGATTCTTTTTGAATAAACCCATCATTAAGCACCAATAGTATCTTTTTCCAATCATCATAAAAATACTCTTGTAAAAGTGGGATGATTTTATTTCTCATTATATTGTTTAACTCTTCAAGTGTTGGATTATCTTTTAAACTCATAAAATAAGCATGTCCTATAGTATGGTCTCGATCATATAGGTATTCTATTCTTTTATTTATCTTTTCTAAAAGAGATTTTATATCTATACTCTCAACCATAATCCCACCTAACACTTCTAAATTAGGTAACATCTCAGTAAAATCAAATCTTCTTCTCAAAGCGGTATCCATCAAAGCGATACTTCTATCAGCTGTATTCATAGTTCCTAAGATATATAAGTTTTGTGGTACTCCAAACTGATCACTGCTATATGGAAGTTTGACCCTTATCTCTTCATCTGCCCCTATTCTTTTTGATGGCTCTATAAGTGTAATAAGCTCTCCAAATATTTTGGAGATATTTCCTCTGTTTATTTCGTCTATAATTAGAATGTAATTTTTCAACTCACTTTTATTACTTCTTTCTTTATTTTTTGTTTCTAAGTATTTTTTGACAATCTCTTCTTGTTCTTTTGTAGACATATTTTCAATATCTATTTCCTCAAATTCTTCTTCAATATTATTTTGATGTATATAGTTTAATACTGCCCAATATGCTGATGAATTACATCCACCAATAACATCTCTAAATTCATCATTTATATTTGAAATAGATATAAACTTTTCTCGAGTATCAAAAAAATCAAAAAGCTTTTTTAATCTTTCTTTTGAAACTAAATATTTTTTTGTTTTACCATTATGTTTAAAATTTATATTTCCATTCTTAGTTATATCTACAATATAAATTAAATCTTTTGTTTTTAATTCAAGTGAAATAATTTCTTTTTTATTTATTTTTTCAAGTAATCCTTCATATATTTCATCATAAGAAAGTGTCTTCATGCTATCTCTAGTTAATAAAACATTTGATATTAGTGCATTAAAAGAAATCTTTTTAAATATTCCACTTTCTATATCATAACTAATCTCACCATCTTTTGTATCAGCTTTTATCCCCTCAACAAACTCTTCATACCCATAACTTTGATGAAATGTTATAAACTCTATAAGCCCCATTTTTTTATACTCTTCAAATTTTGCTTTTGCTTCTGCCCTATCATCTGGTGCAACACCATCAATAATCTCCAAAGCTTTATTTATAGTATTATATGTTTTTCCTGTCCCGGGAGGGCCGTATAAGATTTGGTTGAGTGGTTGTCTTTTATTATCATTCTTAATTATAGATTGTTTGTGTGTATTTATATTATTAGATTTTAAATATTCAATTAAATATTTTAAAGAATTCAAAGCCTCTGAACCAATAGTTGGTGTTCGATTCCACTCTTGTAATCCATACTGATTATTTATAAATAAAAGATTAATTTGTTCCAATTCTTGTAAACTTAAAGTATATAAACTATTTTCATTTTCTCTAAAATTAATTGCTTTTAATTTTTGAGGTATTTTATTCTTTAATCTATTACTATAATTTACACAAGTACTATCAGATAAATTTTTATATTTTTTAAGCCATTCTCTAAATTTTTCTTCTCTTTGAACTTCATTCATTTTCCATATCCTTTATTATCTATAAAACTTTTCTATATTTTATAAATATAAATATAAATATTTTTTTTAAAACCCATTATATCAACTCTTAACTTTCACAACTTTCAAATAGTAAAACAAACTCAGTGCAACAACAGCCCCAAGTGTATTTGCCAACATATCTTTTTGGGCATCCCAATTATCACCTTGTGAACCTAAAAATTCTATCCCAGTATTTCCACTCTCAATATCTGCATATATCCACTCAACTATCTCATATCCACACGCGATACTCATAATAAAAAATAGTGCAAATAATATTGCCACTATTTTTTTTGTTTCTATTTTATTTCTCATAAACTCTGCTATAGGATATGCGTACAAACCAACCAAAAAATGCCCTACCCTATCATAATGATTTCTTTGAAAATTAAACATATCTGTAACTAAATCAAAAGGGACATTTGCAAAAGTATAATGTGCCCCAATCGTATGCCAAAACAACCCTATTGCTATAAAAGTATATGATATATTTGTAAACCTATATATATTAACAGTAAACATCAATAACAAATATATACCAATTACAGGTATAACTTCTACAATCCAAACTGCTCTATCGCTTGGATTAAAAGCCAATAGTGTAAAAAAAATAAAAATAAATACGGCCAATATATAAGGATAGTTTCTTATAAAATTTTGATTTGACATTTTAAATACTACCTTTTTTATATTAATAACAACTATAGTTTAAAATAATTATTGATATATACGGTTAAACTAATAGTGTTACAATCTTAACTATTTATTTAAGCAATAAATCAGCAAATTGATACTATGATTCATCTCAATGACTCGCAGTCATTTAAAATTATAACCAACAATAAATAAAATTAAAGATTCAAGGAAAACAATGAAAAAGTTAAAACAATCAATTATTGTATCAGTAGTATCTCTATTAGCCCTACAAAGTATAAGTTTTGCAGCACCAGAAGCAAAAAAAATGCCAGCTCCTAAAGCAGATATATATGTTGTACCACAAGCACAAAATCTACCAATTAGTTTGAAATATCCCGCTCAAATAAAATCTTTTCAAAATATCAAAGTATTTTCAAGAGTTTTAGGTGTTTTAGAAAGTAAACATTTCACTGAGGGTCAAAAAGTAAACCAAGGTGATTTACTGTACAAAATTGAAGATGATATTTATAAAGCAAAAGTTGCTGAAGCAACTGCATCTGTACAGATGAATGAAGCTTCAATGAATAATGCTTCAAGAAACTGGGCAAGAATAAAAAGACTTTATAAAACAAAATCAGTAAGTGTTGAAAAAAGAGATGATGCATTATCAGAATATGAGCAAGCAACAGCTTCTTATGCACTAGCAAAGGCAAAATTAACTCAAGCAAAAATTGACTTAGATTATACAAGTGTACAAGCACCTATAAATGGTATTGTTGGTTTAAAAAAAGTTGATATTGGAGACTTAGTTACAAACAATCCACCACAAGAACTAACAACTATTACACAAAATGAAAAAGTTTACATAGATTTTTCAATGCCTTTAAGTGACTATAAAAATATTAAAAGTGGATTGTGGGCATTACCAGAAAACAACAAAATAGCAGTAACTGTAGAGGTGAATAATAAACCAACCCAATATAAAGGTATGATAGATTTTATAGATGTCAATATAAACCAAAATACTTCAACTGTCAAAATGAGAGCAATTGTTGATAACCCAAATAATTTTTTAATGCCAGGAAATTTCATACGAGTTGTACTTGCTGATATTGTACAAAAAAATGTAATAACAGTACCACAAAAAGCTATTTTACAAAATCCTATGGGGAAAATTGTATTTGTAGAGCAAGATGGGAAAGCAGCAGTAAAACCTGTAGTTTTAGGAAAAGAATCAGGTGATAAATATGTAATTGTTGGAGGTCCACTTCAAAGTGGAGATAAAGTTGTTGTAAATAATTTCTTTAAAGTAAAACCAGGCAAAGCATTCACAATAGATAAAATAATCAACAAATAAAAAGGACATAGATGTTTTCAAAATTTTTTATACATAGACCAATATTTGCTACTGTTCTATCTATTTTAATAATATTAGCGGGGCTTATCTCTATTAATATACTCCCTATTAAAGAATATCCAGGGGTAACACCACCACAAATCAATGTATCAGCAACTTATCCTGGTGCTGATGCTAAAACATTATCAGAAACTGTTTCTACAGTATTAGAAAATGCCATAAATGGTGTGGATAACATGATGTATCTTACATCAACAGCTAGTCCAAGTGGAACACTGAGTGTAAGTGTAGTATTTGAAGTAGGTACAGATGTAGCTCAAGCAAAAGTTGATGTAAATAACCGTGTACAATTAGCATTGTCTTCACTTCCAAGTGAAGTACAAAGACAAGGTATCAGTGTAAAAGAGAGATCACCTGATATGTTAAAAGTACTTGCATTTACATCAAAAAATCAAAAAAATGATACAACATTTATCTCAAACTATATTACTATAAATGTATTAGATGATATCAAAAGAATTAAAGGTATAGGGGATGCTACAGTTTTTGGAGCAAAAGATTATGCTATTCGAATTTGGGTTGACCCTGCTAAGTTATCTTTTTATGGATTAACTTCAAATGATATTGACGCTGCAATAAGTAGCCAAAATAACCAATATTCAACAGGTAGAGTTGGTAGTGAACCGATAAAAGAGATTACCCCTTTTACTTATACAATTACGACAGAAGGTCGTCTTAAAAATGTTGAAGCATTTAATAATATCATAATCCGTTCAAATCCAGATGGATCAACACTAAGATTAAGTGATGTAGCAGAGGTAAAACTAGGAACTGATAATATCTATACAAATGCAAAGTTTACAACAAATCCTATGATTCCTGTTGGTATTTTCCTCTCTCCTGGAGCAAATGCACTTGAGGTGTCAGCAGAGTTAGATAGAACTATGAAAGAGGTTGCTAAAAAATTTCCGGAAGATTTAGAATACAATGTTCCATATGATGCAACACTATTTGTAGAACAATCAATCAAAGAAGTTGTAAAAACACTTATTGAAGCTATTATTTTTGTTGTTATTTTAATCTATCTCTTTTTAGGAAATATTAGAGCTACTATTATCCCTGTCTTAGCTATTCCTGTTTCTGTTATAGGTACATTTGCTGGATTGTATGCAGCTGGTTTTTCTATAAATTTACTTACATTATTTGGTATGATTTTGGCTATTGGGTTAGTTGTTGATGATGCCATTATCGTTATTGAAAATGTTGAAAGAAACTTACGAACAAAAGCACTCAATGTAAAAGATGCAACAATAGAAGCGATGAAAGAACTTACTACACCTCTTATTGCTATTATCCTTGTTCTTTCTGCTGTATTTATCCCCGCTGCACTTAGCGGTGGATTTACAGGGGTTATGTATAAACAATTTGCCATTACTATTGTTATGGCTGTTGTTATCTCTGGTTTTGTAGCTCTTACACTTACACCTGCACTTTGTGCTGTTTTCCTTAAAGAACATGAACCTGAACCATACTATCCTATTAGAAAATTTAATCAATTTTTTGATTGGTTAACAACTGTATTTATTGGACTTACTAGAAGAACAATAAGATTATGGTTTTTATCATTAGGATTATTTGCTATATTGCTTTTTTCAACCTATTCAATTATGAAAGCTACACCAAATGGATTAGTTCCAAGTGAAGACAAAGGGGCTTTAATGGTATTTGCTTTTATGATGCCATCAACTTCTTTAGGGGAGTCTAGTAAGATTACAGCAGAAATAGAAAAACAAATTTTAGCAAATCCAAATGTAAAAGCAACTGCAAATATTACAGGACTTGATATTACTACATTTGCATATAAGACTGATGCTGCTTTGATGTTTGCTCTTTTAAAACCATGGGATGAGAGACCACTAGCTTCTCAAAGCTCACAAGCGATTGCAGGAAAACTTATGGGTCAATTTGCTGGGACAAGCAAAGAGGCTTTTGTTTTAGCAGTAAATCCTCCCCCAATTAGAGGTATGAGTACAACTGGTGGATTTGAGATGTGGGTACAAGATAGAACTGGTGGAGATCTCGCTACTTTAAATAGTTATGTTTCAAGTATTATTGAGAAAGCATCAGCTGATCCTAGACTTACAGGTGTTAGAACAACTTTAAATACAAACATTCCACAATATCTTTTAACAGTAAATAGAGATAAAGCAAAAGCAATGGATGTTTCAGTCAGTAGTATTTTTAAAATAATACAACAAACTTATGGACAAGGGTATGTAAATGATTTCAATTTATATGGAAGAACATACCATGTAAACATTCAATCTGAATCTCAATATCGAGCAACACAAGAGCAATTCAAAAGTACTTTTGTAAAATCAGACACCCAAGGAAATTTAATCCCTATTAGTGAACTTATCCATATTGAGAGAAAAGTTGATGCAAGTGTTATTCAAAGATTTAATATGTTTAATGCTGCAAAAGTAACAGGAAGTCCTAGTTTGGGGTTTGCTTCAAGTGATGCAACACGAGCTATTCAGGAGATTGCCGAGTCTATTTTACCTGACGGATATACAATCGCTTGGGCGGGTACTACTTATCAAGAAAAGAAATTAGAAAATGAACCAGATTATACGACTGTATATGCTGCACTATTTGTATTTTTGATTCTTGCAGCTTTATATGAAAGTTGGAGTATCCCAATGGCAGTAATTATCTCAATTCCATTTGCTATATTTGGGGCAGCTGTTGCTGTTTATTTTAGAGGTCTTGAATCTGATATTTACTTTCAAGTTGGACTTATTACCCTCGTGGGACTGAGTGCTAAAAATGCTATTTTAATCGTTGAATTTGCTATGGAGAAACTCAATTCTGGTATGAGTTTAATTGAAGCTACAATTGAAGCGACCAAATTAAGGTTTAGACCTATTATTATGACATCATTAGCATTTATTGTTGGTACTTTACCACTTGCACTTAGTTCAGGTGCTGGAAGTGCAAGTCGTCATATCATTGGAACAACTGTTGTTGGTGGGATGATTGCGGCTATGGTTATCGGGGTGATTTTTATACCATTATTTTTCTATTTAGTTATGTCAATAAAAGCAAAGTTTAGTAAATCAAACTAAAAATACTCAAGTAAAACTCCTAAAAAGGTCTAATTATGGGAACTTCATTTTTTGAGATTGATTATAAAAGTGATACTCTCCTTCTTATCTTTAAAGGAGAGTTTACTCTATATGATATAAATAAATATGAAATTTTAATCGATGATATTGACTTAACAAAATTCAAAAACACAGTTATTGACTTAACAGATTTAACTTTTATAGATACTGCTTCAGCTATATTTATAACCATCTTACATGATAAAATTTCCTCAAATAATATAACTGTAACAATAGATACAACAAATCAAGATATACTAGATACCTTAAATCTTATAAAAACTAAAAAACAACATGATACAGTATCTCTTTATAAAAACAAAGATCATACAATCAAATATATTGGGAAAAAAACATATAAATACTATCTTGGATTTGTAGCATTTTTATCTTTTTTTGGTGAACTATTTTTAAACTTATTATATATTTTAAAGTCACCTAAAACAATACGATATAAAGAGATTTTATTTGAGATGAATGAAAGTGCAATCAAAGCTTTTTTTATAATTAGCTTGAGTAGTTTTCTCATCGGTATTGTTATAGCCTATCAATCTGCAAATCAATTAGGTTTGTATGGTGCAAATATATTTATAGTAGATATGATAGGTCTTTCTATGCTTAGAGAACTTTCACCTGTTATAACAGCTGTTATAATTGCAGGACGAAGTGGTTCTTCTTATACAGCACAAATTGGTGCTATGAAAATCACACAAGAGTTAGATGCTATGAGAACAATGGGCTTTGACCCTTTTAGATTTTTAGTTTTACCTCGTGTTATTGCACTTATAATTATGATGCCTATTTTAATTTTTGTTTCTGATATTATGGCTGTCTTAGGTGGTATGATAATCGCAAATTTAGATTTAGGAATTAGTTTTGATCTGTTTTTGGATAGATTTAGTAATGTTATTGATGTAAAACATTTTTTAATTGGTATTGGGAAGGGTCCATTTTTTGCTATTTTAATAGCTTCTATCGGAATATACCGTGGATTAATGGTAAAAAATGACACTCAAAGTATAGGGTTTAATACAACAAAAAGTGTCGTTGAATCAATTTTTGCAGTTATCATTTGTGATGCAATATTTTCTATAATATTTACAAATCTAGGTATATAATGAAAAATATAATAGAAGTAAAAAATCTTAAAGCTGCTTTTGGAGACAAGGTTGTATATGATGGATTAGACTTTACTGTTAATAATGGGGAAATATATGGACTTTTAGGTCCAAGTGGCTGTGGAAAGACAACTTTATTACGACAAATGGTGATGCTTGAAGAAGTTCATAGTGGAACTATCAATATCCTAGAAAAATCTTTAAATCATATTGAAGTCAATGAAGCTCAAAATTTGAGACAACAATGGGGAGTTTTATTTCAATTTGGTGCCCTATTTTCTTCTTTAACTCTTGCTCAAAATATCGCTTTGCCTCTTCAAGAATATACAGACTTAAACGATAAAATGATAAATGAGATAGTAACTTTTAAAATAAATATAGTTGGATTAAAACAATCAGATGCAAATCTTTATCCATCTCAAATAAGTGGTGGTATGAGAAAAAAAGCAGCACTTGCCCGTGCACTTGCCTTAGATCCTAAACTATTGTTTTTAGATGAGCCAACAAGTGGGCTCGATCCAATTTCTGCTCGGGATTTTGATAAATTGATTTTAAATTTGAGAGATTTACTCAAATTAACAATAGTTATGGTTTCACATGATTTAAAATCTATTCGTAATACTACGAATAGACTTGCAGTCATTGATAGTAAAAAAATTGTTTATGAGGGTTCTTTAGATAATATTAGTTCAGTAAATAGTGAATTTGTAAATAAGTTTTTTGGAGGTAATATTTAAATGAATAATAAAGTAAACTATACATTAATTGGTTTTTTGACTATTATTGGATTTTTTTTAATTTTTAGTTTTTCTTATTGGTTATTAAAACCTGAACAAAAAGATGAAACAAAAAAATATATTGTCCTTTTTGATGAATCAGTTTTAGGTTTAAATGTAGATTCCGTTGTAAAGTATAGGGGGATAAATGTAGGGAAAGTTACTAGTATTAAAGTTTATTCTAAAAATAGCGAACAAGTTGAAGTTGTAATTACAATTCTAAAAACAACACCTGTAAAAGAAAAAACAGTAGCAAAACTCACCTCTCAAGGTATCACAGGTCTTAGTTATATAAACCTTACTTTAGGAGACAATAATGCTCCTTTTTTAAAAGCAAAAGAGGGTGAAAAATATCCTATTATTAAAACAGTTCCATCACTTTTTGATAATATTGAAAAATCTATGGGTACAATTTCAAACAAATTACTAAATGTATTGTCGAAAATGGAAAAACTATTAAATGATGAAAATCAAGAACAAGTTTCTCTTCTTCTTGAAAAAACTTCTGGTTTTATGGAAGGATTAGAAAAAATACTAGATGAAACTACTATACAACATTTTCAAAATACAATTAAAAACTCAGACAATATAACTCAAAAAGTTGAACTTACAATTCCAAAAGTTGATAAGCTAGTAAACAAGAGTGTAGAATTTGAAAATAATGTAACAGTATCTATGAACTCAATTCAAAAAAGTTACTTATCTGTTAGAGAAACTATGTTTAAAGTACAAACTTTGTTAGATAGTGGTCAATTTAACCTAAAAGATATGACACAAGAGACTATTCCAAATATGAATAATTCTTTAATACAAATGGAAACTTTAATGATAAAATTAGAAGAAGCTATCAAAAACTATGAGAGAAGTCCAGCTGATATTTTATTTAAAACTGAAGAGATTAAAAAAGGTCCAGGGGAGTAAAAAATGTTAAAAAGTATAAGTTTATTTATCATAATTACAATATTGACAGGTTGTAGTGTAAAACAACCCTATATTACAGAATACAAAATGGATATAAAACAATTCCAAAAAAATGGAATGTCAAAAAAATGTAAGAACAAAACATTAAAAGTACTTCAAGCTTTTAGTGATAGTACTCTTAGAAGTAGTAATATGAATTATATTTTAGGAAAATACAAACAATATTCTTTTACCAAATCACAATGGAGTATTCCTGTGAATCAAATGGTTACATTAAGTTTAACCAATATGTTAAATCAATTAGATATTTTTAAAAGTGTACAAAACTATAAGTCTATTACAAAAGATGATTATATTCTTCAAAGTAACATAATAGATTTTAAACAATATTTTAGTGAAGATTCAAAATCATCTTATGTAAAAGTTATAATCAACCTCTCATTGATAGACTATAACTCAAATGAAGTGATCCATTCAAAAACCTTTTCATCAGTTATTGAAACAAAAACACTAGATGCTTATGGAGGAGTGAAAGCGTTTAACACAGCATTTTCACAAATTTTAGAAGATGTTGTAATATGGATTAGTGAAATTTGTTAAGAGATTTTTATTTTTTATTTTTTCTCTTTGCAGCTTTTGCTAGTTTTGCATTTTTCTTTTTTTTCGCTTTTGCAGCTTCTAGATTTACGCCTTTTCTCGCATTAACCACTTGCTCTTTTGCAACAGCTGACTCTGGTGAAAATCCTGCTTTGAGATTATTTTTATACACATTCATCTTTTGTGCTATTTTATCACCTTTTGTTGTATCAACACTTGAATTGTTTGCTCTTCCCATTTGTTACCCTATTTTTTAATTTTGAAAGTATAGTAGATTTTTAATTGAAATACAATTAATATTTTTAAAACAAACTTCTAAAAAAAGAAAATCCAAAACTTATCTTAGTATTACTTTTATCATAGTCTATCAAACTTTCCCCATATCCATTAAATACTTTTATGTACCAATAGGTATTTTTAGAATCATTAACTGGCACTGACCAATCAAACTGTACTGCACCTTTGTTATCATCTGATTTAAAATTATTTCTTACCATTAATCCAAATTGGTGTTTTCCATATAAATATTTTATATCGATATCACCATATCCATAATAATCTAGAATATCAGGATTATCATCTCCGTTATCATTGATATTTGTTCCACTATAAAATTCCGAACTTTTTTCATCTTCTGGAATTCGATACCACCCTTCAACTTTTAAAAATAGATTATCCCATTGCCAGTATGTTGCTAAAAATAACCTATCCCAAGACCTTGAACGATAACCATCTTGTCCATTTGATTGATGTCTATATCCAAATTTTACAGCTTTAAGATTATTGAGCTTATCTATATCATAAGAGGTTGGAATCATCATAAACACTTCTGGTGTATAATTTGTTTCTCTAAATGGTGCAGAGTCTGTATATAATTGCCACCATACATGTTGCGTGTATCCTAAAGAGATATATTCATTCAAACCAAAAAGATTATAACTCAAATTCTTTTGAATACTTAATTGAAATTCTGCTTCTGTATTACTGTCATATTCTTCTGTACTGATTTGTGAAGTTGAATATCTTTTTTTGTAACTATTTTTATTGTATGAAATTGGTAGAATATAGTTTGAGTGATAAGGTAAAATCCCAAAGTTTTTATTAACTATTTTTCCAACTTCATCTTTCACATTGGGAGAACTTAAATCCATTTTGCTAAAAATAAATTGTAATCCAGCTTGCTCTTCTGTATTTTCATTGTACTCAATGAGTTCATCTTTAGTTGTAATTGTATTATTATTTTCATTGTTTAAAATATATGAATAGGTTGAAGAGGCTTTTTTAAACCAATATATAGATTTTGAGAGATTTTTTTGAACTCCATAGCCTTTTTCATAAAAACTTGCCAAGAGATACTGTGCTTCTTTATTCCCTTTTTTAGCTTCTTGAAGTATTATAGGGTATGCTTTTTTATACTCTTTTGTTTTGTAATATTCTAATCCACTACTATAATCTGACATATCATTTGCAACTAAAAAAGTTGATAAAAAGAGTAAGAAATAAAGTGTTTTAATCATACTATCACTTCACTTGGATATAACCATCTCCAAATAATCCAACCATTAAACCTTTTGTTATTACTTCTGCTTTTATTTTTCGGGTAGAAGTATCAGAATAAGGATATACTTTAGATATTTTTTCTTTGTACACTGTATCATCTCCATCTAATTTATAGGTAAATATATCACCAATTTTTACAGAAGAATGATATTTTTGATCAAATTCAAGTATCAGTTTTCGTAATTTAGTACTTTGTATTTTAAAAGCAGTTTTGATAACTTGTCCACTTACTACATCGCCACTTTCAATCTCTTTTGAGATAATAACACCATCAAAAGGTGCTCGTAAAGTTGTTTTATCCAGAAGGGATTGTTGATATTCAACTTGTGCTTTCGCTTCTTCGTAAGCCATCTCATAATTATCAAATTTTGCTTCATCAATTAAATCTTGAACTTGTGATTGTCGTTCATAATCTTTTTTAGCATATTTTAGTGTTGTTTCATATATATGCAACATTGCTTTAATATCTTTATTTTTTAATATTGCTAATTCTTCATTTTGTTTTACAACACTCCCAACATCTACAAAAATTTCATCTACTATTCCACTACTATTAAATGCTAAATTTGCACTTTGTTTTGCCACAACTTGAAATGTGGCATATATCTCTTGAGCATCAAGAGCTGATAATAATAAAAAACAGTAAATTAAAACTTTTTTCACTGGATATAATCTTCTAAATTTTTACCGCTGTGGTATATTATATTAGCTTTTTTAACTTCCAAATCAAATTGTGAAGATTTCAATACACTAATAGCAGAATATTTTTCACTTAACGCTTCAAGATATGCAACATTATCTACTAAACCATTTTGATATTTTTTCTCAATGGTATTATATGTACTACTTGCTGCTTTTAAAGCTGATTGTGCTGCTTGTATTTTTAAACCTGCTATTTTATATGCTTTTACAGCAAGTTTTAAATCTATACTAGCTTTGTTTTTTTCATACTCATATTGTGATTTTAGTGCTAAATATTTTTTATAATTACTCTCATATGTTCTACTTGTTGCACCAAAATCAAATATTTTCCAAGATAAACTTAGTTTCAGTACATTTTGTTCATCCATTGTTACAGCATCTTGATATGCTTTTTTATCATAATCAAAATCATAGTTTGTATAAGTATCATCTAAACTCAAAATTGGATAATTTGAACTTTTACTACTTCTTGCACTTGATAATTGTGCATTCATATCATGCTCTAAAGCTTTAATATCAGCTCTTAAACTATCTTCTTTAAGAACAACATCTTTTATTGTTGAACCTGGTTCTATTTTTACATCTTTTGTTGTTAAATATTGTAAGTTATGGACAATAGTTTGTATTTGAAGTTCAATCTCATGTAAAGTTACAGTAGCACTTTGTACCCTTGAAACAATTTTATCAACCTCATCACTTGTAGTAGTCCCCACATCTAAAAATCTTTTTAATCTTTTATATTGAGCATTAAGTTGTTCTATCTCTTTAAGTTTTGCTTCTTTTTGCGATTGTAATGAATAATAGTTAAAATAATATGTTGTTACTTGCAGTGCTGTGCTATTTTTTAACGCTGTTAAATTTTCATTTGCACTATTTATAGAAGATTTTAATGCATCACTTGTAGCACCTCTTGCTCCTCCATCATAAACAACATAATTAATATTTGCCCAACCAGCTTTTGTATTATCTGGTGCCGATGATGTTTCTTCACTTACTTTATTATAATATGCACCGACACTTACTGTTGGGAAATATGTATTTTGTACACTTTCATATTGATCTCTTACAGACTCTACACCATATTTTGATGAGTTTATAAGTTGATTTTGAAAAGACTCTTCAACTAACTTACTTAAATCTTGTGCATATATTGTAAATGGAATTACAACTAATGGAAACATTTTTTTTATCATTTTTTTACCTCTATTAAATTAAACATTGTATTTATGAACTCTTTGAGTTCCTCTTTTGTATCTTTTTTTTCAGTCCAATATATCATTAAAAATCCCTTTTCCAAAGCCCAAAAACCACTTACTAGCTTTAAAGAATCTTTAATGATTTCACCTTTATTGATTCCCTCTATTATTAACTTTTCTATAGTACTTCTAAAAAAATTTGAACACTCTTGATTAAACTCACACATAGATTCATTTTCAGTTCCAAGATTTATACTTATATACTCTTTATATAAATTTTGATGTTTTTCAAACATTTCATTATCATTAAGTAAAAAGTCAAATAATAAAAACATCTTTTCTCTAGTTGTTATATCTGGAGTAATTTGAGAATAAAGGTTGTCTTGATAAGCTGCTATATCAATTCTAATAATTTCAAAAACAATATCTTCTTTATTTTCAAAATAATCATAAATACTCCCTTTTGAAACACCCGCTTGATTTGCAACTTCAGAAACAGTTAGTTTTCTTATCCCTTTTTCAAGAAGTAACTCAATACATGAAAGTGCTATATCTTTTCTTTTTTGAACTTTATCTACTATTATCGCCATATACACCTTTCAAAAATAAATGACCGCTGTTCATTTTAAAAATTATATACTTTAATTACTTAAAGAAAAGATAAATGTTCCATATAGTTTTAATTAGGGAAAATTACATACCTATCTACTTTATACCCTACACCTTTGTGATTTTGGATAAAGTCTTCTTTTAATACTCTTCTTAATCTACTAATCTCTGCTCTTATTGTGGCATCACTTACAAGATCAGAAGCCCATGCATATTCTCTAAAAATATCAAAATCTATAATTGTACCAATATTCTTGCATAGACATTCTATAATACTATACTGTTTTTTTGTAAGTATTTGGACCTCATTGTTATACAATAATTTATTTTCTTTTTTTAGATAACTATAATTTGGACTTAAGAGTATATGCTCTCTTTTAGTATTGTCCATCTGTTCTGAAATTTTTTGTACTCGTATTGCTAACTCTTTGAGATGAAAAGGTTTTTTTATATAATCGCTTGCACCAAGGTCAAAAGCTTGAGTAATTGTTTCTATATCTATTAATGCACTAATAAAAATAATAGGAGTATTACAATTATTTTTTTTAATACCTTTTACTAAATCTATTCCATTAATATTAGGTACATTAATATCCAATAATAAAAGATCATATTGTGTAGTTTTTAAATCATTTTCAACATCATATCCATCTGCGTATGAAATACATTTATGCCCTAAAGCTTCTAAGTATTCCAATATAGAACTTTGTAACATCAACTCATCTTCAAGTAATAAAATCTTCATCTATATACTTTCTATTTTAATTGAAAACTATATGTAAATTGTGTTACATTATTTTCTGATTTAACATCTATATTTACATTATTACTATCACAAATATCTTTTATTATATTTAAGCCCAAACCAAATCCACCTCTTACATCATTTTCTCTATAATATCTCTCAAATAATTTTGAAGAGTCATTTATAGTATTACCATCATTTTTAATTGACAAAAGTATAACATCATTTTGTTTTATCAATGATATAAAAATAATTGTATTTTCATAACTATATTTAATTGCATTTGATAAACTATTGTCACATATCCTTTGCAGCTGTGTTTCATTAAAATAAATAAAAAGATTATCTTCAATGGAAAATTCAAATTTTAGATTATTACCTAATGCTATCTCTTCAAAAAACTCCAATCTAAGTTTCAAAAATTCGGAAAAGTCAATAGTACTAGGTTTATATTCTATCCTATCTTTTTTTACTAAATATGACAAATCATTATAAATATTATGAATAATCTTAGAACCCGCTTCTATTTTAGAAAGATATACATTTTCTCCATATTTTAATTTAAATAAATCAATATTAGCAATAATAATACTTAAAGGGGTATTTATCTCATGAATTGCATTTTGTATAAATTTATCTTGTTTTTTAACTAAATGATGAGCAAATTGTTCTGACTTTTGTAATTTTTCAGTTCTATCTTCAACTTTTTCTTCTAAATTGAGATTTAATTCTTTTAATTCGTTTATCATTAGATTGACATTAAAAGATATATGTTCAAACTCTCTAAATGTTAATTTTTCTAAATCAATATTGTCATAATTTATTGAAACATTTTTTAATGTATTTTTGATATTCTCAATATCTTTTTGTATTAAAAAAGTAAAATATTTCGATATAGCCATACTTGTTAAAAATAATGCAATTGCAAACATCATTATTTGTATACTATATTCAAACATTTTTTGTTTGTATTCTCTTTTTTTCTGTAACAATACACTCTCTATATCATCAAGATATACTCCACTCCCTATCATCCATTGAAATGGTTCGTATGATATTGCATAAGATATTTTATTTGTGAGTTTATTTGTAGTTGGTTTATTCCATAAATAATCAACAAAGCCACCCTCTTCTCTCTTTGAAATATCAATTAGCTCTTTAATAACAAGTTTTCCATTAGGGTCTTTAAAGTTAATAAGATTTTTTCCTGCATTGTATTTTAAAATAGGGTCTGCTACATTTATTCCATCAAAAGTATAAATAAATATATATCCACTTCCATTTCTAACATCTCTCATGGTTTCTATTGTTTCAACAATTTGATTTTTTATCTGTGTAATGGGGAGTTCATCTTTGTATTTATTATACTTATATTGTATAAACCGCACTGCCCTAATTGTTTCATTTTTAATAAGACTTTTTTGAGACTTAACATAATCACTTTCAATCTTTTTTAACTCTTTTAGATGTTCATTATAAGTATTTAAAAACAACAATACTGTTATGAACAACGTTATAAATGCAGTGAAGACCAATGTAATTCTAGTAACTTGGTTAATACTCTTGTTTTTAAATAGTCTAATCATAATTTATTATAACACAAAAATCATTGGAAGATTATTCCCTTTATGCTATGATAGTTATTATGAAAAATAAACTTATTATATCTGCTATATTTTTATTATTTATTTTAGCTAATGCGGTAGTATATAAGCTAACATCCATAAATCAAGAACAGAGAATAAGAAGTACACTAGAAAGTGTCGCTCATCAGCTAGAGATTCACTATGAACTACAAATATATCATCAAACACTCACAGCAGATGCAGTTTATCGTGCAACTATTTCAAAAAAAGGTGTGATTGAAATATTAAAAAAAGCACTACACGCCTCAAAAAAAGAAAAAATAATATTAAGAAAACAACTCTATGACTTATTAATTCAAGACTATCAAATAGCAACACTACAAGGTGTTTTACAATTCCAATTTAACTTACCTAATAATGTAACATTCTTAAGACTTCACAAACCATTAAAGTTTGATGATGATTTATCTAAAATTCGATATAGCTATACTTATGTAAACAAAGAACATAATGTAATAAGAGGTTTAGAACAAGGTAAAACAACTCATGGTTTTAGAAATGTATATCCTATTTTTGATGAAAAAGGAAACTACTTATCAGCAGTAGAACTTTCCTTTTCTAGTGACTTAATTCAAGAGATGTTAACAAGAATTAGTAAAATCCATACACACTTTATTGTAGATAAAAAAGTGATCGAGGTAAGAGCGTGGAAAAGTGATGATTTTATTTCCACCTATAAACAAAGTGATGAAAATGAAAATTATATGATGTCTCAAATGAAAGGGCATAGAATAGCAAAACACTTTGACCATTATAAAGAGATGTTACACAAAAATAAAGATTTTATCACACAACAAATACAAAAAAATGAGAAATTTAATTTTTATGAGTTATATGAGAAAGCATCACATATTATCTCTTTTTACCCTATTAAAAATATCAAAGATAAAAAAGTGATTGCATGGCTTGTTGCTTATCAAGAAAATACCTTTATAAATGAAACTATCAATAATACTTTGTATATAAGAGCTTTATCTTTAATATTATTTACTTTTTTATCATTTTTTACCTATTTTAATCTCTCTCAAAAAAAGATTTTAAAAAGAAAAGTCAAAAATAAAACAAAAAAATTAAAACATATAAACAAAAACCTTAAAAATAAAATAGAAAAAGAGGTTGAAAAAAACAAACAAACACAACAGCAACTTTTTAAAGCAGAAAAAATGGCATCGTTAGGAGAGATGATAGGAAATATAGCTCACCAGTGGAGACAACCATTATCGATCATATCAACAGCAGCAACTGGTATGCTTTTACAAAAAGAATTTGGACAACTTGACGAAGATCAACTTATTGAAAATTGCTCTATTATTGATGAAAATGCACAGTACCTATCAAAAACAATTGATGATTTTAGAGATTTTATAAAAGGAAATAAAAAATCCACTCTTTTTGAGATTCAAGAAACTATAAAAAAATTTCTCCATCTTATTGAACCCTCTATAAAAAACCATGATATTTCAATAATTATAACTAATGAGGATGAAGCTGAGCTTGAAAATTATCAAAATGAACTTATTCAATGTTTTATAAATATCTATAATAACTCACGAGATATTCTCAAAACAATGCAAATAAAAGAGAAACTTTTTTTTATTTCAGTAAAAGAAAAGAAAGATTTTATATCTATTCATTTTAAAGACAATGCAGGTGGTATTAATGAAAAAATAATATCCAAAATATTTGAGCCATATTTTACAACAAAACACAAAAGTCAAGGTACTGGACTTGGACTACATATGACATATAATCTAATTGTCCATGGTATGAAAGGGACAATTGAAGTACAGAATGTAAGCTATACTTATGAAGAAAACAATTATAATGGTGCTGAATTTATTATAACATTACCAAAAAGGTTCCCAGAATGAATACACAAAGTGATAAAATTATCCAATATATTGAAAAATTTTTAACTTCTGATTACCATTCACTCCAACTCAACTTAGAAAAATTACTTCGAGACTATAAAAGAAAAACAAAAAGACTTGATAAAATTATTAAACAAAGTGATAATCAACAAAAAGAGATGCTAAGACTCAATGAAGAACTAGATGAGTACAAAAACTCACTAGAAATTAAAGTTGAAGAAGAGATAAAAAAAAGAGAAGAAAAAGAAAAAATGCTCCTTCAACAATCAAAATTAGCCGCCATGGGGGAAATGATTGATGCAGTAGCACATCAATGGAAACAACCTATTAATATCATTAATATGCAAGTAGATATATTAGGATATGACTTTGATGATAAACTTGTCAATAAACAATATGTAGAAAAATTTCAAGAAAATATTTTTGGTCATATAAATCATATGACTGATACATTAAATGAATTTAGAACTTTTTTTAGGCCAAATAAAAATGTGGAAAACTTTGATATAACAAGTATGATAAAAAAAGTTTTATTATTAGTACAAGATGAGTTTATAAAAAACAATATTACTATTCAATTAGATGATAAGCAAAATTTTTCATTAGTAGGTGTAGAAAATGAATTTAAACATCTTATTTTAAATATTATTAACAATGCAAAAGATGCTTTTAATGACAATGATATAAAGGATAGAAAAATTGATATTGTTTTACTTTCTGATAACTCATCAAAAAAAATAGAAATTATTGATAATGCAGGAGGAATACCTGAAACTTTAATTGCTGATGTTTTCAAAGCTAATACAACAACAAAAGAAGAGGGAAAAGGTACTGGAATAGGCTTATACATGAGTAGTCAAATTGCAACGAAACATAATGGTACTTTAAAAGTGGAAAATGTTCAAAATGGTGCAAAATTTGTTTTTGAACAAAAAAATTTATAAACAAAATAATTAATACATAGGGATATAAATGAAACAATTCTTTGCTTTCTTTTTCATAATATTTTTTTCACTTTCAAGTTTCGCTTCTCAAAAAGATGCTTCTATTTTAGCAAACATGTCAGCATATAACTTACATAAATCAAATATTGAGGACCTTCAATATACAATTCTTCCTTATTTAAAAGACAAAAAATATATTAAAAGTTTTGAAATTATTGATTCTTTTAACAATAAAACAATATTTACATATACAGTAGATGGTAATTCATACAAAATCAATGAAGATTTTAAATTGTCTCCTAAAGATAAAAACTATTTTACTGCTGATATTATTTATATGGAACAGATTATTGGAAAAGTTAATTTACTTATAGAACACACAAATCAATCAAATATAAATTTCTCTCAAGAGGAGCTTCGTTGGATAGAAAAACACTCAACTATCCATGTAGGGGCTGAAAAAGATTGGGCACCATTTGACTTTATTGATGACAATGGAAACTATAGTGGTTTTTCAAAAGATTTTCTAGATCTTATAGCTAAATATGCAGGGTTTAACATTGAGTATCATATTGCAAATAGCTGGAGTCAACTATTAGCAGATATTAAAAATGGTAAAATTGATATGTTACCTGCACTCAATAAAAATAAAGAAAGAGAAAAGTTTATTACTTTTACAAATTCGTATATAAAACTCCCTGAATATTATTACACTTTAAATGAATATGAAAACTTATATTCACTAACGCAATTAAATGATAAAACAATCGTTAATGTAAAAGATTATGCTTTAATTTCGTGGATAAAAAAGAATTATCCTAAAATTCATATCATTGAAAAAGACTCTATTGAAGAATGTTTACAATCTGTAGTGGCTAAAGAAGCAGTTGCTTATATTGGAGACAATCCTTCAACAACATATAATTTAGAAAAAAACTTTATCTCTGAAATTCGCCTAAATAATATAGTAAAAGAAAGAGATTCTTCTCAACTCTATATGGGTGTAAAAAAAGAGTATTCAATTCTTGCGACTATTATAAATAAAGCTATGGCAAAAATACCAAAAGATGAAATTTCTAAAATCTCTTCAAAATGGATGGAACTAGTAAAAAAAGAAACTATTGTACTTACCCAAGAAGAAAAAAAATGGTTAGAAAATCATCCTATAACAAGAATAGGTGTTATGACATATTGGCCACATGATAAAAATGGGAATAGTTTACATATAGAGATTTTGAAACTACTCAATAAATATAGTGGTCTAAACCTTGTTCCTATTAAATATGATATATGGGGAAAAGGTTATCAAAAAGCGTTTGAAGGAGATGAACTTGCTGGTATCATGGGGCTTAGTTGGAGTAAAGAACGAGAAAAAAAGTTTTATTACACTCCAGCATATGATTTTACTCCCTCTTTTCTAATAACAAAACAATCAAATACTGAAATCAATTCTTTTGCAGACTTAAAAGATAAAACTCTTTATTTAAAATCAGATTCAATCACAAAAAGCATGATCAAAGAAAAGTCACCTTCCACAAAAACAATTCAAATAGCAAATATACATGAAATATATAAAAAACTTTCATCAACAAATGAAGCAGATGCAATGTTAGTATACTTTGTAGATGAAAAAAAACTTGAGGAATACAATTTAAAAATTGTTGAAACTGTGTATGATAGATATGGTGAAGTGTCAATTGGAATCAACAAAAAACACCCTACACTCAATTCCATACTCAATAAAGCATTTAAAACAATTCCTAAAAGTGAGCTCTCTTACTTAAGAGATCAAGATTGGGAAAATAAAAAAATTAAAAATAAATATGAACTTTCAATAAAAGAATTAGACTATATACAACAAATAAAAAAAATAAATATTTGTATTAACACAGATTGGGAACCATTAGAGTTTTATGAGAATAAAAAAGCAAAAGGGATCTCAATAGACCTACTAAACATAGTCAAAGAGCAATTAAACTTAGAATATAATTTTATACAAACAGAGTCATGGATACAATCGCAAGAGTATCTTAAAGAAAAAAAATGTGATATATTACCCACTGCTGTAGTTACAAAAAAAAGAGAGAAGTTTGCTAACTTTACTGATCCCTATTTGATTTATGATTTAGCAATTATAACAACAGCAGATAAACCACTAGTAAAAAATTTTGATTTAATCACTAATAAATCAATGTCTAGAAAAGAAGGTTCTGGACTTATACCACAGCTTAAAACACAATACCCTCATATACAGATACAAGAATCAAAAGGATATAAAGAGTCTTTTGAAGATGTCATAAATGGTGATGTTTATTTTACCCTTTCAACATTACCTGTATTTGCCTACTATAAAAGCAAATATGGATTAAAAAACCTTCAAATTGCAGGATTTATGAACTCTAAATATAACCTTTCTATTGCAGTAAGGAAAGATGATAAAATTTTATTAGGAATTATGAACAAAGCAGTAAAATCTATTCCTAAATCAACCTACAATGTAGTTCATGATAAATGGGAAACAGCAAAAGTTATCACAAGTACAGATTGGGACTTAGCGTTAAAAATATTTGGAATTATATTAATAGTCACCCTATTTTTACTTTGGAACAATAAAAGATTACAAAAGCTAGTAACTAGAAAAACAGCAGCTTTAGAAAAACAAAAAAAAGAACTAGAAATATTATTTAAATCTTTTGATAAAAATGTAATTTTTTCTCGTACAAACTTAGAAGGAATAATCACACAAGCTAGTGAAGCTTTTTGTAAAATTAGTGGCTATTCAGAAAAAGAACTTTTGGGACACCCACATAATATCGTTCGCCATCCAGATATGCCAAAAGAAGTTTTTGAAAAAATTTGGGAAAAATTAAAACGACAAGAGTCCTTTGAAGCAGAGGTAAAAAACCTAAAAAAAGATGGTGGCTTTTACTGGGTAAAATCTCAGTTTCAACCAGACTATGACGCAGATGGTAATCATATAGGATACAGTGCATTAAGAATAGATATAACCGATAAAAAAGCAGTAGAAGATTTAAGCAAAAACCTTGAACTTAAAGTTGAGGAAAGAACCAAAGAGTTAGCGATTGCAAAACTAGAAGTTGAAGAGATTCATCAACACACAAGAGACTCCATAGAATATGCGTATTTGATACAAGAAACACTTATTCCTGACAATACCTTATTTACAAACTTTTTTCAAGACTACTTTACAATATGGCACCCAAAAGATGTAGTTGGTGGAGATATTTATCTCTTTGAAGAGTTACAATCCAATGAGGAGTGTTTGCTTATGGTGATTGACTGTACAGGGCATGGAGTTCCTGGTGCTTTTGTAACTATGTTAGTAAAAGCTATAGAGAGACAAATAACATCAAAAATCATTAATAGTGATGAAGTAGTTAGTCCAGCAAAAATATTGTCTATTTTTAATAAAAGTATGAAACATCTTTTAAAACAAAATGATGCAAATAGTATTAGTAATGCAGGATTTGATGGTGCTATTTTATATTATAATAAAAAAGAACACATTATAAAATTTGCTGGTGCAGAAACACCACTATTTTATTTTGATGAGAATCAAAAACTACAAACTATAAAAGGTTCTAGACATTCTATAGGATATAAAAAATCAGATTCAGATTATAAATTTATCGAACATACTATTAAAGTAAAAGAGGGAATGAGCTTTTATTTAACAACTGATGGATACTTAGACCAAAATGGAGGTGAAAAATCTTTCCCTTTTGGTAAAAAACGATTTATGAATATTTTACAAAATCATAAAGACAAACCATTAAGTGAACAAAGAAACATATTATTGAATAATTTAGATGAATACCAAGCAACTGAGATGAGAAATGATGATATTACTTTAGTGGGGATAAAAATATGAACGAAAAAAAAGACAAATCAAAATATATTGGTAGATTTTTAGAAAAAGATTATAATATCTTTAAAGAAGATTTACTATCATTACTAGAAGATTATAAGAAAAAAAGTGAAAGACTTGATAAAATAATCAAACAAAGTGATAAAATGCAAATGCAACTACTCAAAGCAAATGAACAGCTAGATGACTATCAAAAACACTTAGAACAAAAAGTAAAAAACGAGATTGCAAAAACAGAAGAAAAAGAAAAAATCATTTATGAACAATCAAAATTTGCTGCTATGGGAGAGATGATTGATGCAGTTGCACATCAATGGATACAACCACTAAATCTGATTAATCTTCAAGTCGATATGATGTGTTATGACTTCAAATCAGGTAATATAGATCAAAAATATATGGATGATTTTCAAGAAAAAACAGCAGAATATGTTGAACATATGAACAACACTCTCAATGAATTTCGCACTTTTTTTAGACCCAATAAAGAACAAATCAAATTCAATGTAAAAGAGATGATTGAAAAAGTACTTTTTTTAATCAAAGATGACCTCATTAAAAATACTATTACAACCAAAATCAATCTTATTGATGATTACTCTATTGTGGGGATTGAAAATGAATTTAAACATATCATACTTAACTTAATCAATAACTCAAAAGACGCTTTTTTAGAATCAAACATAGAGAAAAAAATTATCACCATAAATATTATACAAAATGACACAGAAAATATCATAGAAGTTATTGATAATGCAGGTGGCATTGACAAGTCAGTATTGAAAGATATATTCAGAGCAAATATCACAACAAAACAAAATTCTCATGGAACAGGAATTGGACTTTATATGAGTTCCCAAATTGCTAAAAAAAATAATGCAACTATTTCAGCACAAAATACAGAAGATGGAGCAAAGTTTATTTTCACTCAAAAAATAACACCTCTAATATAATAAATTCTCTTATTTAAATAACTTTATCATCTTGACTAATATATTCTCATTGGTATATATTTTAATAAATTCAATGCCGTTACTTTTAAAGTTTTTATAGAGTTTTTCATCATTATTATGTATATTTTTTTCATATTCTTTAATAAGATTAGCATTTAAAACCCCATCAAATTTTTGAAATGTTTGAGGATCTGTAAAATTAACACTTCCCATAAGAGATGGTTTCTCTTCAAATTTATCTCGTATAACTATAGCTATAACTTCATGTTTTTTTGCTAATAATTTCAAGTTTAAATTTTCTGTATTAAAAAAATCACCTATTATAAATATAATTGATTTTTTCCTTATTTTTTGAAAAAGCTGGTTACTTATTTCTGCATAATTTACTTTTTTCCCTATAGTTTTATAGTTATAGATATTTTCAACCATAGCATCAACAGTAAGAAGTTTTTTTGTTCTTTTTGTTTGTATTTCTACTGACTCATTTGCTATAAACGAGCTATAAGTATCACCTTGGGCGCAAGAACTATATCCAATAATAGCACACACTTCTGCTATGACTTCTTGTTTTAATCTGGAGGTTCCAAAATGGACACTTCCCCCTAATATTGGAACTATATTAATATCTAATTCTCTTTGTGCCAAAAAAACTTTTACAAAAGGTTTTTGCATTTTAGCACTTATCACCCAATCTATTTTGCGTATATCTTCTCCATCTTCATACTCTCGTAGTTCAACAAAGTCATATCCTTCCCCTTTAAACTTAGAGGTATTGTTTCCTATCTTTTGTGAAAATATTGCTTTTTTTGTTTTGATTAATATTTTTTTTAAAACTTTTTCCAATGCTTTATCTTTTTATAATTTTTTTCAACTCTTCTATTGTTTCATTTTCTCTTTGTTTTAAATATTTTGTAAAATTACTTTGACCTGATTTCTGTACCTCTATAGACATTGCAATATGAAGTCCACTGCTTGTTTTATCAACACGAATCACTACCCCTTTTGCAAATATTTTCGTAAATTTTTTCTCTTTTATTAAAACACTTGGTGAAGCCATCTCAAAACCAAAAGTTAAGTCTAACTGCATATTTGGTTTGATGTCAAGTTCCAAGGCATCTGTAGTTAATAATACATATTGTGATGAGAGCTGTTTTGCTTTAAAATCAATATGCGTTTTATTAAAAAACATTGTTGCTTTAAAACTTTTATCTGCTGTTAGTCTTAAAACTCCAGGATCTCTTCTTTGATAGTTTATATATTTTGGTTTTACAAGTTGTAATTTATTGTTTTTTAAATCTATATTAATAATATTAGTAAAAATATATTTGTTTTTATTTTCTACTTTTAAAACAACATGTTTTTCATAATTTGCTGCTACTATTTGTGCTACTGTTGTTTGTAACTCAAAACTGTTATCATTACAATTTACAAACTCTCCCTTATTTTGTATCGTTATACCTTTGTAAGTATTAATCATCATAATACTCTCTTTATTTTTATGCAACTTTTGTATATCTTCCATACAAGTTTTAGGTATATTAATCTCTATTTTTGGTTCAACAGGAGATTTTTTTTGAAGATTTATCTCTTTTTTTTCTTTTTCAATAATTGGTGATTTATTTGTAATTTCAACTTTTGGAGACAACTGTTCTTGAACTTGATTTCTAACAACTTTTTTTTCTACTAACTTCACTTCTTTTTTAGGTTGTACTTTTTCTACTGGTTTCACTTCTATTTTAGATTGCACCTGTTTTGAGATAGGCTTTACAATAGGTTTTACAATTTGTTTTTTAATAGAATTTTCTTTTTGAATGGGAATTACTTTTTTGACAGGGGGAAGAAAGCTTATTAATTTATCCGCTAGTTGTGCAAAATTAATTGGTTTCAGTAACATTCCTGATAAACCCATATCAATAGATTGTAACAGTGAATAGTTTTCATTGCTTGAACTTACCGTAAGAATTTTAATATTGGGATCAAGTTCTAGTATATCTACTATTAACTCGATTGAGTCTTTTTTCTCCAAGTCTAAATCCATTATAATAACTTCTGGCTTCACTTTTAAAAAAAGTATAAAACCTTCTTGTCCATCATATGCTTGGTAAAAATTTTTAAAAATTTTTTGTAAATATACTCCAAAATTTTTTTGTAATGTTTTATCACTCTCTATGTATAGTATTGTTTTATCAGCTGCAACATTTTTTAATTTTTCTAAACTACTCATTCTTTTACTCTTTTTATTAATAGTTGTAGAATAATCTATTTTCTCTAAATGTTCCCTTAGGATTTTTTAGATACAATTGCACAAATTAAACTAAAGGGATAGATATGTTTCACGAATATAGAGATATAGTTACAGAGTTAAAAACAACAAATGCACACTTCAAAAAAATTTTTGAAGAGCATAATGAGTTACACGATCAATTAGACAAAGCAGAAGCTGGTGGAGTTGATCATATTGATGCTTCTGAAATTGAAAGAATGAAAAAAGAAAAACTAAAATTAAAAGATCAAGCATATGCTATGATTATGGAACATAAAAACAAATAGTTTTTACTTAAAGTCAAATAAAAAAGGTCAAGTTTTATAACTTGACCTTTTTTATTGTTTAAGCATTCTTTCGATACAATAAATCAATTTCACAAAAAGGTATAAATAACTTATGGAAAATCTTTTCGAATCACAAGATATAGTTGATATTAAAATAGAAGACAGCATAAAAGCTTCCTACCTAGACTACTCAATGAGTGTTATTATTGGTCGTGCTTTACCTGATGCTAGAGACGGTTTAAAACCAGTTCATAGAAGAATCCTTTATGCAATGCATGATCTAAATATGAGTTCAAGAACACCATATAAAAAATCTGCGAGAATTGTTGGAGATGTTATAGGTAAGTACCATCCACATGGAGATAGTTCGGTTTATGATGCACTTGTAAGAATGGCTCAAAGCTTCGCAATGAGAATGCCACTTGTAGATGGTCAAGGAAACTTCGGTTCTGTTGATGGGGATAATGCTGCTGCTATGAGATATACAGAAGCTAGAATGACAAAACTAAGTGAAGATTTACTTAAAGATATAGATAAAGATACAGTAAACTATGTAGCAACTTATGATGATACAGGGAAAGAACCTTCAGTTCTTCCTACAAGAATGCCTACCCTACTTGTAAATGGTAGTGAGGGTATTGCAGTTGGTATGGCTACAAAAATTCCACCACATAATCCAACAGAAGTGATGAATGCTCTTATTCACCTTATAGATAATCCAACAGCAGATGCTACTGAACTTATGGAACATATACAAGGTCCAGATTTCCCTACAGGGGCAACTATCTTTGGAAGACAAGGTTTTACAGATGCCTATAAAACAGGTCGTGGAAAAGTTAAAATAAGAGCAAAACATCATATTGAGACAAAAGGGAAAAAAGAGATAATCGTAATAGATGAACTTCCTTACCAAGTAAACAAAGCAAGACTTGTAGAACAAATAGCAAACCTATCAAAAGAGAAAATGATAGAGGGTATTAGTGAAGTAAGAGATGAATCAGATAGAGAAGGAACAAGAGTTGTAATCGAACTGAAAAAAGATGCAATGGGTGAGATTGTTTTAAATAACCTTTACAAACAAACACCGATGCAAACAACATTTGGGATTATTCTTTTAGCAGTTCATAATAAAGAACCAAAAATATTTAATCTTCCACAAATTTTAAATATCTTCTTAAATCATAGAAAAACTGTAATTATTAGAAGAACAATATTTGAGCTTGAAAAAGCAAAAGCTAGAGCTCATATTTTAGAAGGTTTAAAAATTGCTGTTGATAACATTGATGAAGTAGTTAAAATCATCCGTGCAAGTGCAAATGATGCTGAAGCTAGTGAAAAATTAATTGCTAGATTTGATTTAAGTGAAATTCAAGCAAAAGCTATCCTTGATATGAGATTAGGAAGACTTACAGGTCTTCAAATAGAGAAATTAGAAGAGGAGCTTCGAGCATTATTAGAACTTATTGCTGAACTAGAATCTATCTTAAAATCTGAAGAGAAACTCAACATCATTATCAAAGAAGAGCTTATAGAAACAAAAGAAAAATATACTGAACCAAGAAGAACAGAGATTGAAGACAGTTATGATGATATTGATATTGAAGATTTAATACCAAATGAACCAATGGTAGTAACAATCACACATAATGGTTATGTAAAAAGAGTTCCAATCAAAGCTTACGAGATGCAAAGACGTGGTGGTAAAGGGAAAGTTGCTGTTACTACACATGATGATGATTTTATAGAAAAATTCTTTGTATCAAATACACATGATACACTTATGTTTGTTACAAATTTAGGTCAACTATACTGGTTAAAAGTTTATAGAATTCCTGAAGGTGGAAGAACTGCAAAAGGGAAAGCAGTAGTAAATCTTATAAACTTAAAAGAAGATGAAAAGATTATGGCTATTATCCCTACAACAGACTTTGATGCAACAAAATCTTTAGCATTTTTTACAAAAAATGGTGTAGTAAAAAGAACAGCCTTAAGTGAATTTAGCAATATAAGAAGTAACGGTGTAAGAGCAATCGTTCTTGATGAAGAAGATGAAATTGTAACAGCTCAAATAACACTTCCAGAATCACAGTACCTTATGATATTTACAGCTCTTGGTCAAGTGATAAGATTTGAGATTGAAAAAACAAGAACACAAGGTAGAACTACAAGAGGTGTTAGAGGTATCAAGTTTAAAGATACTAAAGATTATGTGGTAGATGCAGATGTGATTGAAAATGAGCAACAAGAGTTACTAACAGTAAGTGAAAATGGTGTAGGTAAACGAACAGAAGTTGAAGCATATAGACTTACAAATAGAGCTGGTTCTGGTGTTATTTCTATGAAACTAAGTCCAAAAACAGGGAAAACTGTAATTGGAAATGTAATTGTAGATGAAGACCAAGACCTTATGGCACTTACAAGTATTGGGAAAATGATACGAGTTGATATGAATACTATAAGAAAAGCTGGTAGAAATACAAGTGGTGTAACTATAGTAAATGTTGATAAAGAAGATAGAGTTGTAAGTATCGCAAAATGTCCAAAAGAAAAAGATGATGAACTAGATATTCAAAATGCTGATGATATGGCTGGAATTGATTTAGAAGAAAGAAATTTATTGAACACTGATAATAATGGAGAAAATGAATAAAATGAGTTTGAAATATAATGTAGCAGTAGTTGGTGCTACTGGTGCAGTTGGTGAAGAGTTATTTAGAGTTATGGAAGAACTAAACTTCCCTGTTGGTACATTATTACCACTAGCAAGTGCCAATAGTGTAGGTACAAATATAACTTATGCTGGAAACGAGTATCCTGTAGTAGAACTTACAGATACAGTTTTTGAAGAAAATGAAGTTGATATTGCATTTTTTAGTGCTGGTGGAAGTATCTCTGAAAAATTTGCACATTTTGCTGTAGAAGGTGGTGCTGTTGTTATTGATAACACAAGTCACTTTAGAATGAATGCAAATGTACCTTTAGTAGTTCCAGAAGTAAATCCTGAAGATATTGCTTTATGGAGAGAAACAGGAATTATTGCAAATCCAAATTGTTCTACGATTCAAATGGTTCAAGCTTTAAAACCACTTGATGAGCTGTATGGTATCAAAAGAGTTGATGTATCAACTTACCAAGCTACAAGTGGTGCTGGGAAAAAAGGGATGGAAGAGTTAGTAACACAAATGCAAGACTTTTTTGCTTTCAAACTAGATGATACTAAAAAAGAAGCATTTGCACATCAAATTGCTCTAAATGTAATACCACATATTGATGTATTCCAAGAAAATGGTTTTACAAAAGAAGAGATGAAGATGGTAAATGAAACTCAAAAAATTATGAAAAAACAAATTGCAATTGCAGCAACTTGTGTAAGAGTTCCTGTTTTAAGAAGTCATAGTGAGTCTATAACAATAAGATTTGAAGATAGTGTTGATGTTGATGTAAATGCAGTAAGAAGTGCCTTAGACAACTTTGAAAATGTAGAAGTTGCAGATGATGTAGCAAACAATATTTACCCAATGCCAATAATGTCAACAGATACAGATACTACTTTTGTAGGAAGAATAAGAAAAGACATTTATGAAGCAAATGTTGTACATATTTTTAATGCTGCTGACCAAGTAAGAGTTGGAGCTGCAACAAATGCTGTAAGAATTGGTTTAAAATGGATAGATTTACAGGAAGAGGAATTATAAAAAATGATTGAAAAATTATTTGAAGGTACCATTTGGAGAAGTAGATTTATAATTGTACTTGCAGTTGTATTTGGACTTTTGGGTGCAATAGTACTTTTTGTTGTTGCATCTCTTGATATTTGGGAAGTTGCCGTATATTCTTTTAAAACTATACTATCAGGAGCACATCCAGAGCATTTTCACGAAGATATAGTTGCTGGTATTATTGGTGCTGTTGATCTATACTTAATTGCGGTTGTACTTTTCATCTTTGCCTTTGGTTTATATGAACTTTTTGTATCAGAGATTGATGAAGCGATGGAGAAAGAAAATGCAAATAAAATACTTGCTATTCACTCTCTTGATCAATTAAAAGATAAAATAGCAAAAGTTATTGTTATGGTACTTGTTGTGAGCTTTTTTCAAAGAGTTTTACATACAAATTTTGCAACTCCTTTAGAGATGTTGTATTTCGCACTTTCAATCACTGCACTGTCAGTTGGATTGTACTTCTTAGGAAAAGTAGGAAAACATTAATAGATTGAAAAATCTATTAATCTACACCAACTAAAATTAAATTATAAATTCACTATTAATTAAAAAATAAAAAGGAAACTTTATGGGAAAAATATTTGTTGATGCGTGTAAAGGTCTAGAAACACCTTATACACCAGTATGGATGATGAGACAAGCGGGAAGATATCTTCCAGAGTATATGGCAGTTCGTGCTGAAGCTGGAAACTTTTTAAACCTATGTCATGATCCAAAAAAAGCAGCAGAGGTGACAATTCAACCACTTGATATAGTTGGTGTTGATGCTGCAATTTTATTTAGTGATATTTTAGTAATACCAGATGAGATGGGTATGGACTTATCTTTTGTAAAAGGTGAAGGTCCAAAATTTAGTGACCCAATAACTTGTGAAGCTGATGTAGATAGACTCCTTGGTGGGAAAGAAGCTGCTAAAAAATTAACTTATGTATATGATACTATCAAACTTTTAAGAGAGCAATTAGATGCAAGAGCTGATGATAAAGCACTTATAGGTTTTACAGGTGCTCCTTGGACACTTGCTACTTATATGATAGAGGGGCAAGGGACAAAAACATATAATATTTGTAAAAAAATGATGTACTCAAATCCAGAGCTATTACATAAAATATTAAGAAAAGTAACTGAAGTAGTAAAACTATATATGGAAAAACAAATTCAATCTGGTATTGATGTTGTTCAAATATTTGATTCTTGGGCATCAGCAATTGAACCTTCAAAATACAATGAATTCTCATGGCAATATATGGTTGATATTGCAGATTATCTAAAATCAAAATATCCAGAAACACCAATTATTATGTTTCCTAAAGGTGTTGCTTCTTTTATAGAGCGTGGACTTGTATATGGAAACTTTGATGTTTTTGGTGTAGATTGGGGAACTCCAATGGCTATGGTAAAAGAAAAGCTTGGTGATAGATATGTTCTTCAAGGAAATATGGAGCCTTGTAGACTATACTCAAAAGAAGCAACTACAGAGTGTGTAGAGGGTATCCAAAATATTATGGAAGGTAAAAGACATATCTTTAATCTTGGTCATGGAATTTTACCTGATGTTCCAGTTGAAAATGCAAAACACTTTGTAAGTGAATGTCAAAGAGTAAGCGGTAAAAAATAGTGACTAATATCATTTTTGGACCTATCCCATCAAGAAGATTTGGGATGAGTCTAGGAATCGACCTCTCTCCTAATACAAAACAATGTAACTTTGACTGCTTATATTGTGAACTCGACAAAGCCAAAACAGTATCAAAACAAACTGAAATATTAGAAGTTGAAGAGATAATTTCTGAACTTAAAACTGCTCTTGCTAATCATAAAAATATTGATGTGATAACATTCACTGCAAATGGTGAACCAACTCTCTATCCAAACCTTTCAACACTTATAGATGAAGTAGATAAAATAAAAGGTGATATAAAAACTCTCATACTTAGTAACGGTGCAAATGTTTATGAACCAAAGATACAACAAACTCTAAGCAAAATAGATATAGTAAAACTTTCACTTGATTGTGTGAGTTTATCTTGTTTTAAAAAACTTGATAGAGTAGATGATAGTATAGATTGTAGTAAAATAGTAGATGGGATGATAACATTTAGACAGATATACAAAAAACAACTTATTACAGAAACTCTTTTTGTAAAAACTCTCAACGATAGCCAAGAAGAGATACATAAGATATCTGAAGCCTTACAACTTATCAAACCAGATAGAGTAGATATAGGTACGATAGATAGACCACCTGCTTACGATGTGAAGCCTGTAAGTTATGAAGCCCTACTTTCTATAGCAAATACCTTTAAAAATCTTCCAGTAACTATTGCTCACAGAGATAAAAATATCACAAAAGAGCAATACAATGAAAACGAAATTTTAAGACTACTCAAAAGAAGACCTTTAACACAAGATGATATAGAAAATATCTTTACAAAAAACTCTCAAGAGATACTGCAAACTCTATTAGAAAATAAAAAAGTCTATGAAGTTATCAACAACAATGTGAAGTTTTATAAAATATCATAATTTAAGCTAGTTTTAATTGACAAAAGTGAAATATTTAACTATAATTTCGCCACTTAAAAAGAAACATTCTTTTTAAACTAACACAAGTTCCGGCATAGCTCAGCGGTAGAGTAGATGACTGTTAATCATTTGGTCCCTGGTTCGATCCCAGGTGCCGGAGCCATATCAATTAAAATCCTATTATTTATAAGTCTTATCAATAATAACATCAAACTTATAAGTACAATCATATTTTAAAAAAGATACAATTAGATAAATAACAAATTAAGTAATATAAATATGAATAATGAAGATGAGAAGAAGCTACTATTTTTTATAAAAATTATCCCATTAACTGTAGTAACATTTATTGCAATTGTAGGCATTTTTGTTGCTTTATACATAAATAATTTAACCCTAAATAATGAACTTAAAAATACCAAAGAGATATATTTAAAAAATGAAAAAAAAATTTTAAAAGAGGAAGTACTAAAAGTACGGAACAACTTAATAAACGAAAAAAAACTTACAAAAGAAAAGCTCAAACAAAATATCAAAGAAAAAGTTTATATGGCACATACCATAGCTACAAATATTTATAATCAATATAAAGATACAAAAAGTGCAAAAGAGATAAAAGATATTATTAAAAATGCTCTTGTAAATATTCGATTTAACGATGGGAGAGGTTATTATTTTATATATAGTACTTTAAATTACGAATGTATATTAATGCCAATAAAGAGAGAGTTTGAAGGAACAAGTTTTTACAATTTTCAAGATACAAAAGGGATGTATGTAAATAGAGAGATTGTTAAACTCGTAAAAAAAGAAAAAGAGGGATTTTTAACATGGTGGTATCATAAACCAAATGATATGAAAGAACACTATGAAAAAATAGGTTTTAGTAAATATTTTGAACCTTTAAATTGGTATATAGGAACAGGTGAATATGTAAAAGACTATGAAGAAACTATAAAAAAATCTATTACTAAACGGTTGTCATTATATGTTTATCATAAGAACTCTTATATTTTTATCCTCGATAAAGAGGGGGTTATCTTAGCACACAAGAATAAAAAACTAGTAGGTAAAAAGAAACTATCAGAAAAACAAATTAATAATTTCAATATTGTAAAAGAAATTATTAAAAACGTAAAAAAAGGAAATGGCTTTATTGAATATCTGCTCCCACCAAATAAAACTAACAAAATTTCTTATGTAGTGCAACTAAAAGACTGGGGTTGGACTATAGGTTCTGGTTTTAATACCAATGATTTAAATCTACTTATTGAAAATAGGAAAAAAGAATTAACAGAACAAAACAAACAAGAGATTCGTACAATAATTTTAGTTTCACTAATTATTATTTTTATCATTATAATTTTATCTTTATCTTTATCTTATGCCATTGAAAAAAGATTTGAAAACTATAAACGCAAAGCTATTCAAAAAGACAAAATGATTACAGAACAATCAAAAATGGCGGCAATGGGTGAGATGATTGGAAACATTGCGCACCAATGGAGACAACCACTTTCTATAATATCAACAGGTGCGACAGGAATGAAGCTACAAAAAAGATATGAAGTTTTAAAAGATGAAGAGTTCAACAAGATTTGTGATGCAATTAATGACAATGCTCAATATTTATCTAAAACGATTGATGACTTTAAGAACTTTATCAAAGGGGATAGAGTAAAAGAGATTTTTAGTTTAGAAGAAAACATCAACTCTTTTATCCACTTGATTGAGGGTTCTTTAAAAACAAACAATATAGAACTCATATTAAACTTGAAAAAAGATATTAAAATAAATGGTTATAGCAATGAATTAATGCAATGTTTTATAAATATCTTCAATAATGCTAAAGATGCGTTAAAAGAGAATAGAGAACAAGATAGATTGATATTTCTAACAACTTATTCTGAAAAGAATACAGCAGTAATAAAAATTCTAGACAATGGAAATGGAATCCCTGAAAATATAGTTGATAAAATTTTTGAACCGTACTTTACTACAAAACACCAATCTCAAGGGACAGGACTTGGACTAAGTATGACGTACAAGTTTATTGTAGAGGGGATGAATGGAACTATCACAGCGAACAATAAATCTTTTGAATATCAACACAAAAAATACAAAGGTTCTGAAATAGTTATCACTTTACCTATAGAAATTATTTACAATAAAATAAATTAATAATATTATATTATTCAAGTGAATTATGCTATACTATTATAAGTATAAAATATATATAGGATAACAAAAAGATGAGACTTATTGATTTATTTTCAGATTATATTCGGAATAAAAAAGACCTTATAGAATATATTGAAAAAAGAAAAGATATAAATGAACGCGGTGAATTTACTGATGATAAGTTACGTTTAGCTGCCAAAAAGCTTGAAAAACTTAAAAATGAATATCCTGAAATTTATAAAGGTATGCATGAAACACTTGAAGAATATTATAGTGAAGATAGAGGACATTATGTTGAATATCCTATAAATTTTCTCAAACAAATATTAATGATGTTTGAAACCCACTTAAGTGTTGATGAGATATACCAATCATACAAAAAAGGTTTAAATCATCGCTGTAGAGATGCTTACTAATTGATTTTATTTATACCAAACAACAAAGATAACTTTGTTCTTGGTATTTATTTAAACTCTTAGGGTATTCAATCTCACTTTTTTTCTCAAATTTACTCAAAGCTTGTCCTGACACAAACTCCACTGCTGATAAATCATTGAGTTGTAAAATTGTTTCTATTTTAAAAGTAACAGCTCCACCTGCAAAGTTTCCTTTTTTTGAACGTTTTTTGATGACAATTTTTTCTACTTGATTCTCTTTTATAAATTTTTCAAAATTCTTTTTGAATGTAAGTATACTATTTTGTTCTTCGTCATTTTCTAATACTAATTTTTTAATTTTTAAATCAATAAAATTTGCTGTTTCGCCAGTTTTCTCTACTACACTTAGTATCGCATAATTTGATTTTATCTCTACGCCACATATATTCATAATATAACCCTTGTATCATTTTATATACTATTGTAGCAAATAATATTTCAAAAGAGTTATTTCATGGCATATTGCAATTAAAAGTTAATAAACATCTCTAATTTATCTTTATCTAATAAAGTTTGTTCTTTATCTATAATCTTCAACTCTTTTAGTTTTTTAAGAATTCGAGAAAGTGTTTCTGGGGTCATATGCAGTTCTGTAGCAATAATTTTGTTTTTTTTATTTTTAAATATTTCTGGATTCTCATAGATATAAGAAGCTACTTTTGTAGTTGCATCAAAGATAAGACTTCTATTTAAAAGTCCATCCATCCCTTTAATTTTTCTTGTTAAAGACTTCATTACTTGAAAAGATATATTTGCATTTGTTTGTAATATTTGCAAAAACGCATCTTTTTTTATTAAAGCAAATGTTGAATCTTCCATACAGATACAAGTAGCGGGAAAATTAAATCCTTCAATACTTGCCATCTCTGCAATAAGAGTAGTTCCAACAAAATTATGCAATACTATTTCAGTACCTTTAGGATCAACTTTATATACCTTAGAAAAACCACTAATCATAAGATAAAAATACTCTGGCTTATCGCCTTCGTAAAATACAATATTATTTTTCTGGAATTTTTCTATAGTAGTTATATATGAGATTTTTTCTAACTCTCCATGATTTAACGAGCTAAATAAATCTACTTTTTCTAATTTTTCTATCATAATGCAATAGTAGCAAATATAATCATAGAGGTCAAGAAAAAAATTTATTTTTCAGTTTTAATAATCCTAATTTTATACCACTATATCTCATAATTTTGGCTAGTTTTTTCCATTGTGCTTTTTCATAACAGGGATTTGGACATTGCCTACACTTTGGTTTCTCTTCATGTGGGCAGTTTTGTAGTTTTTCTAGTGAATATTCAAACATAGAGAGACATTCATCACAAAGATATAGTGTCGTTGAAAATTTCAACTCTTTATATCTTATATTTTTTTCTACTTCTGTTTGATTTTTGTGTTTATTACAACAATATGTTTCTAAAAAGGTTTGTAATGTATTGACTTCACTTTTAAATTTTTCAGTTTTCATACTATTTTACATTTTTTTATATCATCTTTGTAGCTTTGTGCTACAAAATCTGCATCTAATAATTGATCAAAAATATCTTTTTCTATTATTTTTGTTTCTAAATAATGTGTCATCTCTTTTAGAGATATATCACTTTTTCTCGTTAACAACTTCATATCATCTTGAAGCTTGATTGAACCTTCTTGCAACACTTTGACATACCAACCAGTGGCTCCATTTTGTTTGATGAATTTTGAAATATTATTGGAAAAAATAGCCCCTATTTTCCAACAAGGCTGTCGTGGCTGTGTAACTTGTAATTGAACAGAGCCTATACTATAAACATCTCCTACACAAACACTACTTTCATCTAATCTATTTACTAAAATATTTGCAGAAAATATACTCTCATCTATAGTTTCACAAAACTCCTCTTCGTATGTTTTAAAATGATTTGTAGAGGCTATTAAAAGAGCTTTATCTACTCCTCCATGATATCTTTTATCTACTTGGCAATCTTCTTTTATCCCTTCAGTTCCAATATAAACAGTTTCATAAGCATTGCGTTTGAGATAGGCACTTTGAAACTCTTTTTGTTTTATTTTATATGATTGTTTTTTACCACTAAAAATATATTGTACTTTTATAGGAGTCATTGTATTGTTATCACCTTATCTTTATTTTTAAAAATATCTGCAACTTTCTCTTGCCAAATTTTACCAAATAATATCTTATCATCTTGTGTTGCAGTTTTTTTCAGTATTTTTTCCATAAGTTGAGATTGAAGAGAGTTTGTATTGATTACACTTGGATTATAAACTACTTCTATTGATTTTCCTGTATCTAGTCTTTGTAGTTTTACGCTTGAAGATATTATATCATTAAATTTCATTAAATCATGTCGTACAAAATTTCCACCAATACCTTTAAATCCAAATTTTTCCGTAGCACCTGTTATTTGAGTAAAGACATTTGCAATTACCCCTGCCACTCCTTCTGCACAATCTTCGCTAAAAGAGACAAATATCTCTCCCCTTTGTGGTATTTCACCTAGATATAGAGCTTTTAAACCCATCTGTGCCATCAAATAAGCCCCTGCAACTGTAGGACAACTATGCCCAGCACTTTTTACTACATCTAAGTAACTAAACTCTACTATACCATCTTCAAATGTACCTAAAAAATTTGATAATGCATCTTGCATAGTAATTGTCTCTATTGTGTCAAAAAAATCTGGATATTTCATAAAGTCTCTCTTTGTATTTATATTATTTCAAAATTATAGTAGAAATAAAAACAAAAAGGCTTGATATGTATCAATTCTTGATATTAGTTTTGATTGTCCCAAACAAGTTGGTTGAATTTTGTCATAGATAGTGTATCCATATTTTCCATCATTGCAACTCGCAAGTTGTGGATAACTTCTACATATTCTTTTTTAGGTTTTAAAGGATCATCAGTTCTTGAAAGCTCAATAATTTGATGAATTTTTTTATCAAAAGGGGTATGGTTTCTTTCTGCAATCCCATCATAGACAGAGATAAAAAGTGTATAATTATCATAGTCCATATTACACTCTCCATCAAAAATCTGAAGTGCTAAAAGTGTACAATAATGTAACTCTATCTCATCAAATTGATAAGTTTTTGCCCACTCATACGCTGCAGATAAATCATCCATTTATTTTTCTTTTTTAGATATTTTTTTATCTTTTATGTATTCTAAAATCACATCTTCTTTACTTTCAATAAAATCTTTTGTTATGATACATTTTTCTATATCTTCCCTAGCTGGTAATTCATATTGAAGTGGCAACATAATTTTTTCTATAATACCTCGTAACCCTCTTGCTCCCACACCTTTTGTTTGTGCAAGTTCTGCAATTGTTGCTAAGGCATCATCACTAAACTCTAAATCAATACCGTCTAATTCAAACAGTGCTTGGTATTGTTTAATAATAGCATTTTTAGGCTCTTGTAAAACTCGTATCAGGTCTTCTGTCGTAAGTTCATTGAGTGTTGCAATAACTGGTATTCTACCTATAAATTCAGGTATAAGTCCATAAGAGATCAGGTCTTTTGATTCAACATCATCAGTAATATCTGCAAAACTTTCAGTCATAAATCCCATCACTTTTTTTCTATGTTTTTTCTTCTGTTCCTCATCACCAACTAATCCAACAAAAGCACCACCACAGATAAAAAGCACATGAGTAGTATCAAATAAAACTGTCTCAGTAGTTGAGCTTTTACGACTCCCTTTTATAGGAACATACACCTCACCACCTTCAAGTATTTTCAACAATCCTTGCTGAACACCCTCTCCACTTACATCTCTACCACTTGTTGCACTTTCACTCTTATTTGCAACTTTATCTATCTCATCTATATAGATAATCCCTTTTTGCGCTCGCTCCACATCAAAATCAGCAGATGCTAAAAGTCGTGAAAGGATAGACTCCACATCTTCCCCCACATATCCAGCTTCTGTTAATGCTGTAGCATCTGCAACTGCAAATGGAACATCCATAATCTTCGCCAACGATTTAGCCAAAAGTGTTTTACCACTTCCTGTTGGACCTATGAGCATAATATTTGATTTCTCTATCTCAACATTTTTAAAAATTGGTTTATCTATTCTTTTATAGTGTGAATATAATGCAACTGAGAGTACTTTTTTTGCATCACTTTGCCCTATCACATAGTGGTCAAGGTGTTCTTTGATTTTTGTAGGAACAGAAAGCCCCTTTTGGAACTCCTCTTTTGCCTTTTTGAGTTCACTTTTATGCATAACCATTGAGCAGGTTTCTACACATTCGTTACAGATATGTGCATTTTCTGCACTAAATATTTTATTTACTTCTTTGACTGTTTTACCACAAAAGTCACAGATTAATTCTTCTTGTTTCATTATAAGGCCTTTAGAAGGTATTTACTATTTCAATGCAAATATCATTCCGTGAGTTTTATAAATCTTATTTTACTTCTTATATCAATCCTAACTCTTCACTTATATCTTTTATGAGTTTACTAAGTGGTCGTTTATGTAGGTCTTCATCTTTTTTATAATTACACATCAAATATCTATAAATTTCATCTTCACTAAATCCAAAATTTTTTAGTTCTTCTACATAACTTTTCGGATAATATGCTTTTTTTATCAAAAGTTCAAGAATAATATCTTTGTGTTGTTTGTATAACTCTTTTAGTTTAAATATTTTAATATTTTCATTTGTAGAGATAAAATCAATTTCAAAGCTACTAAAATCGTATTTATTTCTTTCTACTTCTGCAAAATTTATACTTTTAGGTTTATATGTTAATTTATAATCAGTCCTGTCTATATCATAAGGATTTATCAAATTAAAATTTACTTTATCACTTTTTGTTTTATTACAAGTTTGACATGATGGTATTAAATTAAAATAGTTAAGTGCAAGATATGGATAAACAGTTTTAGGGTAAAAATGGTCAATTTCAGGTCTCAACTTACCTTTTTTCACTACAAATATATAGTTTCTATTACAATAAGGACAAGTATTTACATCTAGTTTTTCTACAAATGTATATGCTGAATAATTAGCTGAATTATTACCATTTGTGAAATACTTTAGATATCCTTGTTCAACAAAAATATAAAATAATAGTTTATATTTATCTGTCACTTTAGAGTATTTTCCAATTTCATTAATTATCTCTTTATGAAACTTAGATTTTAATAACATTTTTAAATCTAAACTTCTCATAAAAGTAATCAACAAAGGTGTTAAGATCAAGTAAATATAACTTTCAAAAGTTCCATCACTTTTTTTTCTTTTTTTTGTAATCTTTTTATCAATAGCTAATTTATTTATCAACTCTGCCAATTCTTCTTCAAGTATATTGTAATGTTGATTACAAAGTGTAGGATTAAATTTTAACTGAATCATTTTTTCAATTCTGCCAATTCATTTTCTAATTGTCTTATTCTTGCTTCTTTTGATATTTGAAATTTATTACTATACATATTTAAAAGTTTTTCTTTTAAAAAAGGCTCTCCAATTACAGATATAATATTTTTATAATATTGTTGCCTTTTCTTAGATACTCTTTGTTTAGAATTTAACACTTTAATAACATCATTTATTTTATTTTTAGCAAACTCTCCCATAAGCCCATCTTTCATAAAAAAACCATGAGATAAAAGAGTATGTATATTTGCTCCAAAAGTATCTATATCTATATCATTATCTTGTTGACCATCTTTTAAAAATATAATATTTTCATTTGGTAAATCCGATAATAAAAATGGAGAATGTGTAGAAAATATCAACTGAATTTTTTTATTACTATTAAATTTTTCCATATAGTATATTAAGTCATATAATAATCTTTTTTGCCAATTTGGGTGTAATGATAAGTCAACTTCATCAAAAAAATAAAAATTTTTGTCACTTTTTGTAAACATATATATATAATTAACTAATAACTTTATATATTCTCTTTCTCCAGAGCTTAGAGACAAATAGCCAATTTTTTCTTCCTTATCTTTGTAAAAATTAATACTAAAATAAAAGAAGAACCTCCAATAACTAAAAAATATATGCTCCTCTTTTTCATTAATTTTGTAAAATTTATTACTAATCCATATATAATTTTTTTTATGTTGAAATTTTTGAATAAACTTTTCTATATTTTCTATATCATATTCATCTATTCTGGTAAACTTATTATTAAATTGATTATTTATCATTGAATAATCATCTAATGTAAAATCATTTTTTTTAAATATACTTCTATTTTTTTTAATTAATATATTCACTTCTTTTCCAAAAATAAAAGAAGATTTCCATCTTGAAATAATTATAAATTTCAGCATTTGACTTACAGGATAACTATTACTATTTTCAATTGCTTTAATATAAAACTTATCATTTTCAATATTTTTTCTAAGAATTGAGAAATCAAGTTGATATTTGTAATGTGAAAAATAAACTCTTTTATCTATATTTCTAAAAATATTTGAATTTTCATATAAAATCTCTTGAAGATTTAAGGTAAACAATCCAACTTCTGTTTCATATATTGAAAAGTAATCATCTTTAAATAACTCCTTATATAATTTTGCTAAGTCTTGTTCTAACCTTTTAGGAACATGATTTTTTATTATTTCAGGAATATTTTTTTTATTTTCTATACTACTAAGTTTATTTGAAAAATATGTCATTAATAAATTGTTATTATATTTTTGTACGTTTTGTAAAGTTATATTATTTGATAAATAAAAAAAATTGCTTGAATCATTAATTAGTATTAAAATAGAACCTTCTATTTTTTTATAACCAGTTAATAGTATTTCAAAAAGGCTACTTTTCCCACTCCCATTTTCCCCAACAATAGCAGTGATATTTATATTTTCAGGAAAAATACTTGCATAATCTTTATTCTCATCAATTATAAGTTCATTTGTATTCTCATCATATTTGCACTCAAACCTAGGAGAAAAATTAAACCCCTGCTTCTTAATATTTTTATAATCCTCAACCCATAAATAAACAAGTTCCAAACTTTACTCCCTTTCCAACTTCGCCAATATCTCAAAAGCTTCCATCTCAAGCTTTGAAAAAGCAAACCATTTCTTCCCTAAGTCTTTTAAACTAGCTCCAATATGATACACCTCTTTTTTATCAAGTATCAAAATCTATCATGACTACTTATAAACTTTTTTAATTCTATCTTTGGATATTGTGTATTGTATTTTTCTAAGTCCAATTGTAGCTGTTTTGTTATATTTTTTGTATAAATAGTTACTGATATATGTTCCTCTCTTTTTGACAACAAAGTCAATACACTTTCATCTATATAGTTATCTATAAGTATTATACTTTTTGTTGCACTTTTGATTAGATCTGCTACAAAGATATAAGCATCATAAACCTGTCCATCATAAAAGATACCCTGCTTTGGTTTTATAGACTTGTCCTCTATTGCATTTAATATCATATTTACTTTATCATCAGTTTTGTACTGTTTTTGTTCTAGTAAATCCAATCTTTGATATATCAAACTATTTTGAGATATAAGCTTTTTCATCTGTACAAAAGTATCTATTATCTTGATACTTACTCGTATAGCTATAGTACTTCGCAGAACTGCACTAAGCATTGCGACACCTTGTTCTGTAAAGACATAGGGTAAGTACTTAGTATGTTTTCCTCTTTGACTTTCTAAGGTTCCATTTTGGAACCTTAAAGAATCATCCAAACTTGAGGTTCCGAATTGGAACCTCAAGTTATCATATTCATTTTGAGTAAGTTGAAATCTAAAGTTTTCAGGAAACCTTTCATTATTTCTTTTTACTGCCTTATTTAAGTTTTTCGTTTCTACCTGATAAAGTTCTGCCAAATCTTTATCAAGCATAACTTGCAGACCTCTTATGGTATAAATCATATTTTTAATAGTCTCTTTTGATATATCTGTTATTTTATCCATCCAAGATACCTTATATTTTTGTTTATAGTATCACAAAAATATACTTCGATTAAAAAATATTGCATTTTGTCATATTAATTTTAAAGTTCTATCTGCAATATTTTACCATACCAATGTCACATATAGTGTCACAAAAACTAAAAAATGCAAAAAAAAAGCAGGCAACTATTTGCCTGCTTTTTATATGAAAAGATTTAAGAAGTTTCTATAAAGCCTTTAAAAAACTATTTGTATCCTCTTGTACTAACTCTAAGTTATGTGTAGAGATAAACTTATTTTCTTTTTTACTATGTTCCTCTTTGTTTGATACCACTATCCCTGTATCAAGTCCTAGTGTTATCTCATTTGCAACCATTCTATAAGTATCTCGACTAAAATCTATCCCTAAAAATAGGTATGATTTACCTTTCTTGTACTCTTTTAAAAATGGAGGAATAGCATATCCACCCATTGCTTCAGTTAGCCAGTCAACAAAGTCAGCATCACTTACTATAAAATCCATATCAGGAATAGTTGACCCCATAGGTTTAAAAAGAATTGGGATAGAATCATTGAGTTCATCTTTTTCTATTTTGTTGTATGTTTTTGTTGGTAAATCATATTTATAGATTACAAATCTGTCATATCCACCCATTACTCTAGAAACACCAGTTATCATAAAATGTTCTACATCTTCATACACTTTACAACCACTATCATCAAGATTTGTATCTATTAGATATTTTGGTTTTATCTCTTTTAATACTTGATATACATATGGAAGCTCATACTCTTTTGAACTATAGATATGATTTGTCATTTGGATGATAAACTCTCTACCTTTTCGTTGTTCTAAACTCATAGCAGCTCTTGTATACTCATACATAAGTCTTGCACTCATAGCTCGGCCATTGTTAAGGGCTAGTACCATACTATCACTATCAAATGGCAACTGTACACCATCTGTAGATTTTACACCTTCAAATACACCCATACCTAAAAATGGAACCAGTTCACCACTTATTAATTTTTCTTTTATGTTTTCCATATTTATCCAATATATTTCTTTATTTTATAGTAATAGAACTGCAAGAAGTATTCCTTAACTTATTAAATAGAACTTAATTATTAATATTGAAAGTATAGTTTAAAATAATCAATCCAAAAGCTTGAAGTAATGCTTATGCTATCGTCCAAGAAGTGCTAAGATAAAGTGAAGGTTACCTTTAGGTAATCGAACTTTATCTTAGTGCTTATTGGGTGGTATGATAAGTACTAATTTAAGCTTTTTAGTGGCAACCGACCCCCGTATATGTAACATATGCTTTATTTAGTTCTACTTGCAATCTATCCAAATCAAACTCTTTTTCTAAATCATTTGGCATATCCAAGAAAAATACCGCTCCATCTTTAGAGATAAGAAACATAGCTTTCGTAAGTTTATCTTCCATATCACCTGTTACAATTTTAGTTCCATACATATTTCCAAATTCATCTTCACTATCTAAAAGCATCTCAAATTTTTTCAGTTTATTATTAAATTCTGTTGCATCTTCTAGTTCTTTATTAAATATAAAATAACATTTAATAGGTACTTGAATATTACTCATAAATTCATCTAGCTTCAAAATCTCTTGACTAAAATCATCACTAATATCAGGAAAAGAGATAAATAAACTCATAGAGCCATCACTATGACTTCTTCGTACCTCTAGTTTCTCTCCATTTGTATTTGTTGCTTCAAAGTTTTCAGCCATGTAACCTATATCTATAAAATCATCACATAAATCGTATTGTTTATTTTTAAATGTTATTTTAAAGTCCATATTTTTTCACCTTATAACCTATTTGTCGTACTGTTATCCCTAACATCTCCGCTGCTCGTGATTGATTATTATCACACTCTTTTAGTGCTTTTCCTATTGCTTCACACTCTAGTTCATCAAGTGTTTTGTTTTCCATAGGAATTGTTTTGTATTCTTCAATAAGTTTTTCGTTTTTTAAAGCTGGTAAAAGTAAAAGCATATCAGCAGCACTAATCCCTTTTTCATCGCCCATCAAAACTATTCTTTCAAGAGTATTTTCCATCTCTCTTACATTTCCTGGCCATGGATACCCCATAAGTTTATCCATCGCTTCTTCTGTAATAGTTACCACTTTTTTATGATTTTTCACAGCTCTTTCAAGGAAAAAATTCACTAAAAGTTTTATATCTTCTCCTCTTTTTCGTAAAGGTGGTAAATCTATTGGTATTACATTTAATCTATAGTATAAATCCTCTCTAAACTCCCCATCTTTTACCATTTTTTCAAGATTTCGATTGGTTGCAGCTACTAGTCTTACATTGACTTTAATTGTTTTACTACCACCAACTCTTTCGAACTCTCGCTCTTGTAAAACTCTCAAAAGTTTTACTTGAGCACTTGCACTAATATCCCCTATCTCATCTAAAAATAAAGTTCCTTTATCTGCAAGTTCAAATCTCCCTTTTCGTGTCTCTTTTGCATCTGTAAATGCACCTTTTTCATGTCCAAAGAGTTCACTTTCAAGTAAACTATCTGTGATTGCTGCGCAGTTTAACTTTACAAACGGTTCATCTGCTCTACGACTTCTTTTGTGAATAGCAGCTGCAACGAGTTCTTTCCCTGTTCCTGTTTCACCGCGCACTAAAATAGTTACATCACTTTGAGCAATTCTTTCAATTACTCTATAAACATCTTTCATCTTCTTACTCTCGCCAATTATGTCACCAAAATTATGCACTTTTGAATCCCACTCCATTTTATAATACTGTTTAAGATCTTTTAACTTCTCTTTCTCATCTTCTAATACGAAATATGAATGGATACTTTGAGCAAATAGTGAACTAATTATTGATAATATTCGTACAGTATCATCAAAACCAATCTTGGTAGATTTTGTTAGATTTGTTGCTAAGACACCTATTGTTTCATTTTCTACAATCATAGGAACTGCAATATAAGAAATTGTATCGTTACTTCTATTCCCAGATTTATTTAAAAATAATATATCGTTGTGTACATTTTCTATAACAACTGGTTCCATGCTTTTTGCAGCTAATCCTGTAGCACCTTCCCCTAATCTATATTCAGAAATTATTTTTTGATGCTTATTAAAATCCACAGAAGCAAATATATTCAACATATCATCTTCCAATCTATAGATAACACAATTTTCCAAATCCAAATTCTTTTTTAAGATTTTAAGGCACTTCTCTAAAGACTCTACAATTTGCCCTCGAGAATCTGCTATAATCGAAGCTATCTCTTGCAAAACATTTAATTCTATTTGTATCAAACTATCTTCACTATTCATTACTTATCCAATTCGTATAATATTTGTCATATTATACCCTTGTTTATACAAAATATAAACACCTCTTATGTATATATTATAATCAATCTGCTATTTTTTTACAAACTTCCTCTTTTGGTAAATTCTTTGGTCCTGGTTGTATCCACCAAGTTTCACCGTTACTTAATTCTACTTCTCCACCCCAATTGTCATCATCACTAAATTCAATTGTTTCTATAGTCTCTTCCATATCTTTTTTTGCTATATAAAAATAAATCTCATCATTCGCTTCTCTTAACATCACTTTTGCCATAAATTATCCTTTGTATTTATATCTTATATGCAAGTATCATTCCTAGTTATTATTTGCAATAGCTCTTCTTAAATATCCTAGAAGGTTATTTTTTTGTACCCATACTTTGTAAAAACCTTTTTTTAGTTCATTTACTAATATACTATGCTTGTATTCATCATTGAGTTGCGTATAATCATCTCTATGATGTGCCCCTCTACTCTCTTTTCTTTTTCTTGCACTTAAGACAACGGTTTGTGCAATCTCAAGAGCATTTTGTAGTTCCAAAATTGAGATTAACTCTACATTATTGTTTCTTCCTTTATCTATACAATGTAAAGTTCCAGATTCTCTTCGTAAATATTGCAAATAATCTAATGCTTTAAATAGACTCTTTTTATCCCTATGTATTCCAGCTAATTCAAACATAGTTTTCCCAACAGAAATCCTCATAGAGTTAAAGTTTTTTGTTGTATCTTGATCAAAGATAAAGTCAACTTTTTGTTGATCTTTTACTACAATATTGTAATCAATTGGTAAAAACTCTTTATTTTTACTATATTTAAGAGCATTTTTTCCTGCTAGTTCACCAAAAACAGCACCATCTAATAATGAATTTCCACCTAGTCTATTTGCTCCATGTATCCCATTTACAGCACACTCACCACAAACAAATAAACCTTTAATTGCTGTTTTAGTCATATTTGCTTCAATTCCACCCATAGTATAATGAGCCACTGGTTTGATTGGTAATAACTCAGTTGTAACATCAACTCCTGCTTGCATCAATGCAGCTTTTTGTAAACTTGGTAATTTTGACTCAATATGTTCAGGGGTTAAATGTCTTAAATCTATGAAGACCTTTTTACCTTCTGCAATTTGTTTTGAAATAGCTCGGCTAACCACATCTCTAGTTTCAAGCTCATTGATAAATCGCTCACCTTCACTGTTCACTAAATAACCACCCTCACCTCGGGCAGCTTCACTTACTAGATAACTTGTTTTTATAAAACCTGTTGGATGAAACTGTACAAACTCCATATCTTTTAAAGCTAATCCAGCTCTCAGTGCAACAGAAAGAATATCTCCTGTATAATCTTGAGCATTTGTACTAAATCCTCTATATAATCCAGCATAACCACCACCAGCTAGTACTACAGACTTTGCAGGATACACCATTACAGAAGAATCAAATCTTCGTATTACAACTATTCCACTTACTTTATTGTTCATTTTGGTAATGTTCATTACAAAATTGTTTACTAAAAACTCTACACCTACAATTTTTGCTTTTTTAATAAGTGCTTGTGTTATAGCAGAACCAGTTTTATCACCTACATAACAGGTTCTTTTACTACTTCCTCCACCAAAACTTCTTTGTGAGATTGTTCCATCTTCATTTTTATCAAACTCAACACCATAATCAGAGAGTTTTTCTATTATCAAAGGAGCTTGTTCACACATATATGTTACTGCTTTTTTATCAGCTAAGCCATAAGAACCTTTTAAAGTATCATTTATATGTTTTGAGATACCCTCTTTATCATTTTTGTCCAAAACACTATTAATACCACCACTAGCTAAACTACTATTCGACTTAAAAAGGTTTCCTTTAGTGACAATGGCAACTTTTAAAGAACTATCACTTTTTGCTTCGATAGCTGCCATAAGCCCAGCAATACCACCACCTACAACAATAACATCATAAATCATATATTACAGCCTATAGAGCAAATCATATTTGCTTTTTGGCACTGCTTTTATTTTTGAGATTTCACAGTTTTGTTTAATATTTACAGGTACTTTACTACCAAAAAGTCCACTTACAATACCAGGGGTTGATCGTACAAACTGTAAGGCAAGTTGGATATCACTTTTTAAAGTCATACTATTATCGAGTATTACCCCTGTTTCAGCAGTAAAAGATTTTTTAAAAAGATTCATCTGTAATAAACTTGAACTACTAATAACCCCTAAACCCAATCTATAAGCAGCTTGTAAAATAGTACATTTTTCACCATTTACTTTTTGTGTTTGGGTTGTATAAGCAGTGGTTTTACCCATATTAAAAGGAGTTTGGATATACTTAAATCGATGATTTTCACCACCCGCTTTTTTTGCACATTCTACAAGTTTTTCAATCTCAATATTTTCATTAATTTCCGACATAAAACCATTCCAAACAGCAACACCATAATATTTAAAAAGTCCCTCATCAGCTAGTTTTTCAAATCTTTTGAATATTTTTTCAATTTTTTTATAAAACTCTTTTTCACCAAGTTTTAGTATTTGCATCTCTGGATTGTGAAGATAAAATATATCTAAACTCTCAACACCTAAGTTTTCAATACTTTTTCTACATGACCACTCTAAATAATCTGGAGTCATACAATGTTGATCTAACTCAATTTCATCTTTTGTAGCAAGTTTTTTAGAAATAATATTTTCTTCTATCCAAGTATAAGGATTTTCAGGAAACGGATAATCTAATTGAATAAAACCACCTTTTGAACAGATGATTAAATCTTCTCTTTTTACCTCATTTTCATTATATAATTCATCTAAAGCAACACCAATCTCTTTTTCACTTTGTCCATATCTATAGTTACTTGCTGTATCAATAAGATTTATACCATTTTTTATAGCTTCTTTTACCCCTGCAATATAGTGAAACACATAATTTTCTTCTTTGTAAGGCTCCTTATTAAAAGTACCTAACCCTAATTTAGAAAATATCAAACCATTACTTTGAGTATAAAAATCTTTATAGTGTGAAAACTTTTTTGCGAATTCTAATGTATTTTCTGCTGTTGCTACTTTCATATTTATTGTTTCCTTTCTATCTTAGAATAAGTTTTATTAGTATAAATTACTATTGCAACAGTATAAGATATAAGTATAATTGGCAATATATAAGTTTCCATTAGATTCCTTTTAAAGTTGAGTTATATTAGTTATATTTATGCAAATACTATTCCACAAATTTTATCAATTTAGAACAAATAAATATCCAAAAAATAATTTAATTAGTTTTTTCAGTAATTTTATGTTATCGTATATAAATTAATAAGTAAGGATTGTCATTATGTACTTGGTGGTAGATGATTCAAAAATGGCACGAAAAATGGCTGTAAAAAACTTGAAGCTAATAGTTGGCGAAAATGTTAAAATACGCGAAGCTCAAGATGGTGTAGAAGCTGTAAATTGTTATAAAGAAAATAAACCTGCAATCTGTTTTATGGATTTGACTATGCCTGTTATGGATGGGTTTGAAGCAATTAAACAGATTTGTACCTTTGATTCCGATGCAAAAATTATTGTAATAAGTGCAGATATACAAGAATTATCAATGCAAAAGGCAAAAGAAAATGGTGCAATTGGATTTATAAAAAAACCGATAAATCAAGAAAACCTCACAAAAATGTTAACAGCTCTAGGATTAATATAATGAATAATATAATTAAATTAAATGAAAATGAAAAAGATTGTTTACAAGAACTTATGAACATCTCTTATGGTGCTGCAACAGCTGCTATTTCAGAGATAATAGGAAAATTTGCAACATTAAGTATTCCAAGTATTAATACTATTTCATCCAATGATTTAGTAGAACACCTCAATCAAAAACTTTTAAGTAAAAATAAATACTATGTAGCAAATCAACTTATTAATGGCTACTTATCTGGTGAAAATATTTTTATCATTGATGAAATTTCAAGTATAAACCTTGCTAGAGAGTTTGATTTAGAAGAGGATGAAATAGATGAAACAGAGATTAGAGATATAATATTAGAGATTACAAATATTTTATCCTCTGCAACTTCGGGGAAACTGGCAACCTTGGTAGATACTATTATCTCATTTAGTGCTCCACATATTACAAAAATAAATTCAATAGATGAATTTGATAAAAGATTTGCGGGAGAATATAGTCATGTTATTATTATCTCAACAGAATTAAATTTTGAAGAGCAAAATATAAAAGGGGAATTGATGATGTTAACAAAAAAAGAATCTTCTGTTTTTTTGAAAAAAGCACTAGATAATGCTTTAAATAATCTTTAAATAAGGCGTTCATAATGCAAATAAATCAAAATGTAATTTTTAATACTGTTAATAATGGAATTATAATTCTCGATGAAAATCTCAATGTATTAGCATGGAATAAGTGGCTTGAAGTATTTACAAAAATTAAAGAGAAAGATATACTTAATAAAAATTTTTGTACTTATTTTCCCTATGTGAATGAAAAAAAACTTAAAAGAAAAGCTAAAACTGTTTTAGTAACAAACAATCCTTCATTTTTAAGTCTCAATACAAATAGATATCTTATAAATATCCCTGTAAGTAATGTTACTAATACAATATTTGACTCTATGCAACAAGATATTACAATACTTCCTTATGATATAGAAAAAAAATATATTTGTATCTATATCTATGATAATACTTTAATGTGTGAAATCAATCAAAAACTTGAACGTGCAAATGAAGAGTTAATAGATATGTCTCATAGAGATCCATTAACTCAAATTTTTAACAGAAGGTATTTTTCAGAACAGTCAAAAAAAATAAAATCTTTCTCTCAAAGAAATGATAATATTCCATTTAGTCTTGTTACTCTTGATATTGATAAATTTAAAAATATCAATGATACATACGGACATTTAGTTGGAGATGAAGTGATTATAAAAGTTGCTCATATAATTGAAGCTGAAGTTCGTACAAGTGACATTGTTGCTCGATTTGGTGGAGAAGAGTTTGTTATGCTACTGCAAGATTGTGATCTTGACAATGCCTATAAAGTAGCAGAAAAAGTAAGAAAAGATATAGAAAAAACATCTATTATTGTGCATATTGATACAGAAGTAAAATTTACGGTAAGTATTGGTGTAGCGCAATTTAGTAATGAAGATAATAACAATATTGAACTTACACTAGCAAGAGCGGATGAAGCACTTTATAGAGCTAAAAATATAGGGAGAAATAAAACTGTAGTATCAAACTAACAGTTTCATTTTTGTCCCAATATTTACCATACCACAAGTGTATACTTTACTTGTAACTATACCATTGACCCCTGTTTTAGCATACTCTTGAACATTGTTCATATCTATACCACCTGAAGCTAATATTTTGAGATGTTGAAAATTTTTATTTTTATATTCAATAATTTTTGATAAGGTATCAATTGTAACTTTATCCATTTGAAGTAGATCTGCACCACTATGCATAAGTTGTATCGCATCATCTATATTATCTGATTCAACTACTATCTTTTTCTCTGGTACTTTTGTTTTAAATTTTTTTATATTGTCATAAAACTCTTGATTGCTTTCATACACTATACGATGATTATCAAAAAAAACAATTGTTTCACTAAGATTCAACCTATGTGGCATTGCACCACCTGTTATGATAGATTTAATACAAAACTTTTTACTAAAAGGGAAAGTTTTTCTTGTAGTTAGTAGTTCACAATCTTGATTTACTTCTATTATCTTTTGTTTCATATTGTATGTATATGTTGCCATTTTACAACTATATTCTAATAATACTTGTGCTGGTCGCCATGCTTTATGAACATCATTATACTCTCCACTAAATTGAAGAATAGTATCGGTACTTTTTGCTTTTTGTTTATTTTTTAAAGAGTAGTCAACTTCACAACCTAAAAGTTTAACAATTCTACACGCTTCATCTATACAAGATATTATTATATCATCTCTTGTGATTATCTCTAAGCTTACTTTTTTATTATCTACGGACTGTAGGTGTGTTGTTAAATCTATATATGGTATATCTTCATTTATATACTGTTCTAACTCATTATCTGTAAAATGTATCAATAATTCCCCTTTATTTCTTAAAATTTATTTGCAATTGAACTAATATAACACTTGATGCTTTAAAAATAGCATAATGATGGTACTAAATAAACTATATGATTTTTTCTTTTTTTTGTAAAATACTTAAACTAATAAAAAATATCAATGAAGTTACAACTAAAATACCACTTAATATCATAGCTAAGTCATATTCCCCATCAAAAACAGCATTATAAATTGCTAAAGAAACGGTGTCTGTTTTTCCAACTATATTCCCACCTAACATTAAAGTGATACCAACTTCACCTAATGCCCTTGCAGTTGCAATTAATAGTGCAACCACAAGAGAATTTTTTATTGTTGGCAAAACAATGAATAGAAATGTCTTTACTTCACTTTTCCCACTGATAAAAGAAGCCTCTTTTATCTGCTTTGGGAACTGCTCTATAGTTGCTTGAAGTGGTTTTACCATCAGAGGTAATCCTGCTATAAAACCAGCTATAACAATTCCTGAAAAGCTAAATATTAGACTAATGTCAAACTTTTGTAAAAATGCCCCTAATGCTCCATCTCTTCCCAAAAGCAAAAGGAGAAAAAAGCCCACGGCAATCGGTGGAAATATTAGAGGCATAGTAACTATAGTATCAAGTAACCATCTAAACCTTAAATTCTCTTTTGAGAGTAGATAAGCTAATGGGACACCCAATAGTAAAAATAATATAGCACTTACACTAATAGTTTTAATACTTAGAAGTAATGGTTGTGTTATAAGTGTAAGTTCTATATCCATTACAGACCATATTTTTTAAATATATCAATTGCAGTTTGTGTTGATAAATAATCCAGAAACTTCTTACACTGTTTTGTATTACAACTTTCTAGTTTCCCAGCAACTATCTGTATTGGTTTATAATATTTTTGTGGAACCTCTATATATCCACCTATTTTATTCTTATTTACTAATGCAGCTGTAAGATTAACAATACTAGCATCTACCTCATTTGTAATAGTATATGTCATTGATTGTGGAACTGTGGCAACTACATAAAGTTTATCTTTTACTTTTTCATACAACTTAGCATTTTTTAAAAACTCTTCCCCAGCGATACCATAGATAGCCTTTTTTGGTTGAGGCATTGCTACTCTTTCTACACTTTTTTTTGTTAAATCATCTACAGAAATTATCTTTTTACCTTTTGGATAAACAATTACAACTTTTCCTACACCAACTTCTAAATATCCTTTAAAATCTAACTTGCTTTTTTTAGATAAAAAGCTTTTATCACCAACAATCAAAGCAATATCTGTCTGTGTTGCTTGAGTACTAACTTGTTTCATATTTCCAAAAAATGCGTCAATCTTCTCTCCACTTTTCTCATACTCTTTTATCAGATCCATCATAGGTTTTTTATATCCAGCACCAGCTGCTACTTTTAAATTAGTCGCATTTACAACAACACCTAAAGCTATTACACTTAATACTATTTTTTTTACCATAATTTTTTCCTTATATAATTAACTATACAACGATAGCTAAATTTTTTTATTTTTATTTATTTTATAATTGGGCTAAAAGCTTTTGTACTTACATTTACACTTTGACCTATATTTAAACTTTTTACCTCTTCATCACTTACTACTACTTCAACTAATTGCTGACCAATTGAAACAATAGCCACATTTATCACATCTACTTTTACTATATCTAACAACTCCCCCTCAAATGAAAATTTTTGACTACCACTTGTTTTAAGTAGTACATCTTTTGGTGTCCCATTGTTTATAATTTTTCCAAAATTTAACATTACAACACTAGAAGCTAATCTATAAATTTCACTTGGGTCATGACTAACCATAATTGTTGTTGTTCCAAACTCTTTATGAAGTGTCAATATCTCATTTTGTAGTTTTGTTCTCATTGTAGGATCTAGTGCAGAAAGAGGCTCATCCATCAATAATAACTTTGGTCTATTCATCATAGCTCGACACAAACTCACTCTTTGTTTTTGCCCACCACTTAAAGTATTTGGCAACCTATGTTGCAATTCATGAAGTTCTGTCATATTCAAAAGTTTATCTGCTAATTTTTTATCTTTATTAACAAAAAGTAAATTCTCAATTACACTCATATTTGGGAACAGTGCATAATCTTGAAATACAAAACCAATCTTTCTTTTTTGAGATGGTAGAGATTTTTTCCCATCAAGCCAAATTTCATCACCAACTTTTATTGTTCCACTAGCATCTTCTAAACCAGCTAGTATCCTTAAAAGTGTCGTTTTCCCACTTCCACTTTGCCCTGCAAGTGCCACAAAATCACCTTGGGCAATATTAAGATCAATCACTAAATCCATCTCTCCATTTGCACCATGAAGTTTTTTATCTATATCTATTTTTATCATCTAAAATCCAATCTTTTTTTGTTTACCATTAAAGATATATACACTTAACAGCACAAGAAAACTAATAATTACCATAATTGCACTATAGATATGAGCTTTTGTATAATCCATAACTTCAACAAATTCATAAATAGCAACTGAAGCAACTTTTGTTTCGCTTGGGATACTTCCACCCACCATCAATACAACTCCAAATTCACCAACAGTATGAGCAAATGTCACAATAATAGCTGTCATTAATGCTGGTTTGATATTTGGTAAGGCAACTTTTATGATAGTTTCCCATCTACTTTTACCTGCAATATAACTAGCTTCAAGCATATTTTTATTGATACTTTCAAATCCACCTTGAAGTGGTTGCACCATAAAAGGCAAGCTGTAAAAACAACTAGCCACAACTAAACCTGTAAAATTAAAAACCAATTTTATTCCAAAAATATCTTCAAATAACACCCCAATAGGTGAATTATGAGAAAGTGCTACAAGGATATAAAACCCTAAAACAGATGGTGGCAACACAATAGGAAGTGCCGTTAAACTCTCCAAAAATGGTTTCATTTTTGATTTTGTTTGGGAAAGATACCAAGCTAATGGTACACTAATAATAAAAAGTATCAATGTAGTGATAGCTGCTAACTTAAAAGAGAGTAAAAATGGTTCAAACTCTATAGTTTGTAATATCTCAATCATCACAAATCTCACCTATTGATAATTCACTTGCTTTTATAAAAGCTGTCACTTTATCCCCTACTTTTAAATCCATTTTTAAAGATGAATTTAGTGTAATGATTGACTCCAAAGTAGTATCAACAAAATTTAATTTCACACTACTTAAAAGTTGCCCATTTTCTATATTTTGTATCGTGGTATCTAATTTATTTGAATAACTCACTTCACCTGTAAAATTCTTCCCAATTGCTATATGTGATGGTTTGATTACAAGCTTTACTTTTGTACCAATTTGTACCCTTTGGCTTAAATCTAAACTCATCATAGATAAAGTTTGACCACTACAGTCAAACTTTACTATATGCAAACTATCACAATTATCAACTTGTAATACTGTTGCAATTAAACTACTCATGGTACTAAATATCCAAAGTCATTTAATATTTTTTTCGCTTTTGCACTCAACATAAATGTATAAAATGCAGCTACTTCATGTGAACTTTCTCCATTTTTAAGAACAACTATCCCTTGATTTATTGGTGTGTATAATTTAGGATTCACATCTGCCCAATTTATACCCTCTTTATATTGAGCCATTTTTGGACTATATAGTGAAGATTTAGCAATAAAACCAATATCTGCAGCTGTAACAGCATAAGAAACAGTTTGAGAAATAGATTCAGCATATACATATTTTCCTACTACATTGTTATAAACTCCACCTTTTTTCATAGCTTCAACTGCTGCTTTACCATATGGTGCTGTTTTAGGGTTTGCTACTGCAATTTTACCTATTTTTGAACTCTCCACAAGTTTAATACCTTTTGAAAAATCTTGCTTTTTACTACTTAGATATGCCAAACTACCTTGTGCATATATAAGAGGTCGTGTTGTAGCAATACCATCTGAAAATAATGCTTTAGGATATTTCATATTTGCCGCCATGAATAGTTGATAAGGTGCTCCATTTTTAATCTGTGCAGTAAGCTTACCACTACTTCCAAGTGTAACATTTACTTTTGTATCTGGATAAATTTTATTAAACTCTGCTTTTAAATCATCTATAGCATAACTCACATTCGCTGCAACTGCAATATTAATAGTTCCTCCATACAAAGATCCAATAAACAATAAACTTCCAATAATTACTTTTTTTAACATTTTTATACCTTTATTTTCCTATCATCACATCAGATGATTTTATAATAGCACTCACACTATCACCAACTTTTAAATCCAAATTTCCTGTAGCATTTTTAGTAATAACCGAAGCAATTTTATCGCCATTACCTATATCTAACAATACTTCGCTATTAATCTCTCCTAAGTTTATATTAGTAATGGTCCCTTGAAATTTATTTCTTGCACTTATATTTAAACTTAAATCTGTTGTAAGAAGCACTGAGCTTGATTTAAAAATAGCTACAACTTCATCTTCCAACTTTAAACTTAAATTTTCTACAGCTCCATTAGTTATAACACTTACTAAGGTATAACCACTTTTTAATTTTAAATACACAGAGGAATTTACTTTTCCCCGTTCAATATGTTCTACAGTTCCCTGTACTTGATTTCTAGCACTTATCTGCATTGAAAACCTTTCTAATGATTTAAGGGCTCCTGTGTTAAAATCTGTCATCTTTGTCAATTGTGATAAAAACTTTTCATGTTCTTTTTTAAGGGTTGAATATGTTTTAATTAAGTTTTTACCATAAGGTGTTACTTTAGCTCCGCCACCTCCAACACCACCTGTAGATTTTTCTACAACTGTTGTTGGACAAAGGTTATTTATGGCATCGATAGCATCCCATGCAGCTTTATAGCTCATGGGTACTTGCTTTGCAGCTTTACTAATAGAGCCTGCTTCTTCTATATAGCTTATTAATTTAATTCTTTTTTCTAATAAAAGAGGTGTGTCACTGTTAAATATTGTTAAAGATGATGAAAATTCCACTTTATGTCCTTATATATAATGGTATATAACGATTTTCAAAAAAAATTCGCTAGAACCACAAAAAAATAATATCGTTATATAACTTAATACATAATGAATATCTAAAAAAAACTAGAAGAAAATCTTCTAGTTTTAATCTTTAAATTTCGAAATTACTGTTGCAATTATCTCACACAATCAAAGAAATAATCTGTTTTACCTATATCTTTTGTCTCTTCATCTAATTCATCAAGAACAGAATTTGTAATCCATGTTAATAGATTTAAAGCACCTTTATAACCACTCATAGAGTATCTATGTAAGTGATGTCTATCAAAAATTGGGAAACCAATTCTGATTAAAGGAGTTTTTGTATCTCTATATAACTCTTTACCATAAACATTACCGATTAAGAAATCTACTGGTTCTGTAAACATTAATGATCTTAAGTGCCATAAATCTTTTGCCATCCAGATATTACAATCTTCAGACCAATCAGATTTTTCTATAACAGCTTTCATATCTGCTTCCCAACCTTTTCTTGGAGCATTGTTACATAATACATGAGTTGGAATACCACCCATCTCAACGATAAATGAAACAAGACCTAATAAGAAATCAGGATCACCATAGATAGCAAACTTTTTACCATGCATATATGGGTAAGAATCTTGCATTGCATCTACAAGTTGAGCTCTTTGAGTTTTTAAACTATCTGGAATCTCTTTCCCTGTAAGCTCAGATAATTTCATTACAAATTCATCTGTACCAGCAAGTCCTATTGGATTACAAGTTTCAAAACCTTGTTTCCATTTGTTTTTAATAGTCTTAGCAGTTTGAACTGTAGAGTATTTTTGTAATGAGATTGTAGTCTCTGCATTTATAGCTGTTTTTGCAACTTCTAAAGGAGTACCACCGGCATATAAACTATATCCACCAGCACCTGTATTCCATTGCTCTTCATGATCACCTAACATAACTATTTTGTCAGAAAATGATGCTGCTATCTCTTTTACTTCTGCTAAAGAACCAAGGTAAGGTTCAAAACCAGGGATAATGTTAATTCTACCCTCTTCAACAACTCTATTCTCTTTACCAATACTTAATTGCTCAAGCATAGATTTCATCATATTATCATAACCTGTAATATGTGACCCAACAAAAGAAGGTGTGTGAGCATTAGTGATCTCAATATTATCTAACTCACCCTCTGCTTCATCTTTAGCACCAATAATAAAAGCACCTAAATCATCACCGATAACTTCTGCCATACATGTTGTAGATACAGCAATATGTTCTGGTTTATACATAGCATTACAGTTTCTTAAACCATCTTTCATATTTGATAATCCACCAAATACCGCTGCTGATTCTGACATACTATCAGATACACATGGTGTTGGTTCTTTAAAGTGTCTTGTAAAGTATGATCTAAAGTATGCAACACATCCATGAGAACCATGAACATAAGGCATTGTATTTTCAAAACCTAAAGCAGCCATAATAGCACCTAATGGTTGACAAGCTTTAGCAGGATTAACTGTAATAGCTTCTCTTGCTAAGTTTTTTTCTCGATAATCCCAAGATTTAGTCCACTCTGCAACTTCTTCAACTTTCGCAGGATTTATTGAACCCATTGAACCTTCAAACTCTTTTTTTGCTGCTAAAGAAGTTTGGTATTCCTCTTTTAAAAACAGCTTTTGTCCGTTTACTATATTATTTACGTCTTGCATATTAAGCTCCTACCTCTTCTTTGTCCCATGGTGCTTTTGTATGACTCCAAACTGGTGAGTTCATAGCTAAGTCCATATCTTTTGCGAATATTGCGAATGCATCATAACCATGGTATGGTCCTGAGTAATCCCATGAGTGCATTTGTCTAAATGGTAATCCCATTTTTTGAAATACATATTTCTCTTTAACTCCAGATGCAACTAAATCTGGTTTTAATTTTTGAACAAATTTTTCTAATTCGTACTCATTAACATCATCATAGATAATTGTTGATCTTTCAAGATCTTCTTTTGTTCTTTTGTAATCATCACCATGACCAAACTCATAACCAGTTCCTATAACTTCCATACCTAAATCTTCGTAAGCACCAATAACATGTCTTGGTCTTAATCCACCAACATAAAGCATAACTTTTTTACCCTCTAATTTTGGTCTATATTTAGCAATAACTTCATCAGTCATTTTTGTATATTTAGCAATTACAGCTTCTGTTTTCTCTTGAATTTCTTTTCCAAAGAACTCTGCAATTTTTCTTAAAGACTCAGTTGTTTTAGAAGGTCCAAAGAAGTTATATTCCATCCAAGGTATACCAAACTCTTGTTCCATATGTCTTGAAATATAGTTCATAGATCTGTAACAGTGAAGTAAGTTAAGTTTTGCTTTTGGTGCGATTGCCATCTCTTTATATGTAGCATCTCCAGACCATTGAGCAATAACTCTTAATCCCATCTCTTCAAGTAAAATTCTTGAAGCCCAAGCATCTCCACCAATGTTGTAATCCCCGATAATTGCAACATCATAATCAGTTGACTCAAAGTTTTGTCTATGACTTGCATCTGGCATAACTTCATCTCTAATCATATCATTTGCAATATGGTGACCAAGTGATTGAGAAACCCCTCTAAACCCTTCACATGAAACTGCGATTGCTGGTTTGTCAGATTCTTTTTTATGTACTTTTGCAACAGCTTGAATATCATCACCAATTAGACCAATTGGACACTCTGATTGAATTGAAATACCATTATTTAATGGAAATAATTCATCAATTTCACTTAAAGCTTTTTTAAGTTTAACATCCCCACCAAATACAATATCTTTTTCAGAAAAATCTGTAGTAAAGTTCATAGTTACAAATGTATCTACACCTGTTGTTCCAATATAGTAGTTTCTTCTACCCGCTCTTGAATATTGTCCACAACCTACTGGTCCATGAGAGATATGAATCATATCTTTAATTGGTCCCCAAACAACACCTTTAGAACCTGCGTATGCACAACCTCTTTGAGACATTACACCTGGAACTGTTTGTTTGTTACTTCTGGTTTTATCACAAGCACCTTTAACACCTTCTGGTGTATCAACACCTAAATGCTTTGCTCTGTTTTTTGCAGCTTTTGCAGGGTAAACAGACAGTACCTCTTCGATAGCTTCTTTTTGTAAAGCTTCTAATTCTTCGTTTGCCATAACTTTCCTTTCTTTTTTGAAAGAGGAATTAAGAGAGTATAACTCTTAACTCTTAACTCTTAAACTTTTAACTTGATTACGCTACTTTAACTCTGTAAAGGTTCATATCATCTAGTTTTTTACATAATGCTTTTGTAACATCACCATCTACTGATTTAGATATTTCAGAGATTTGGTATTTATTTGTGTAATAAACCATTTTTAAATCATCTTTAGCTGCAACTTCTGTATTTGTGTAATAATCAACAAATGCAGTGTGAGCAAATGTTCCTGCTGGAACTTCTAATGTTTCTAATTGAACACCTTCTCTTGTTTCACTTGTTAATGTAACAGTTTTACCTGCTGCATCAATACCCTCTTCTACTTTTTCGATAACTTTATCAAAAGCTACATCGTTCCCTTCACTCGCTGGAAAATGATAACCACATACAAACATAATTTTCTCCTATTATTTTAATTTAATTTTTTGTTTATTTAATTTTTTGTTTTATACTTGAGGTATTGACCTCAAGATTTAACTCTTTTAACTTTTAGTAATTATTAAGCTTCTTCTGCTTTTTTACCTAAGTTTTCTTCATCAACTTCTTCTTCTAAACCGAATTCCATTAATAAGTTTTCAAGATCATCCATCTCTAGTGGAGCTGGGATAACTTTTAAGTCATTTGCAATAATTTTTCTTGCTAACTCTTTGTATTCCATAGCTTGATCTGAAGCTGGTGAGAACTCAACAACTGTCATTCTTCTTAACTCAGCTCTTTGAACGTGATTTGATCTTGGTACAAAGTGAATCATTTGTGTTCCAATTTGTTTTGCAAGATGTTTAGCAAGATCGTACTCTTTATCTGTCATTCTAGCGTTACATACAAGTCCTGCAAGTCTAACTCCACCTGTGTTAGCATATTTTAAAATACCTTTTGAGATATTATTAGCAGCATACATAGCCATCATCTCACCAGACATAACAATGTAAATCTCTTGAGCTTTACCCTCTCTAATTGGCATAGCAAATCCACCACAAACAACATCCCCAAGAACATCATAAGATACGAAATCTAATTCGTCATCATAAGCACCCTCTTCTTCAAGAAAGTTAATAGCTGTAATAACACCTCTACCTGCACAACCAACACCTGGCTCAGGACCACCAGACTCTGTACACATAATGTAACCTTCTGTTATCTCTTCATTATCTGGGTGAAATTCATCTGCACCTGGTTTACATACATCTTCTAATTCAAGATCCTCAACTGTACCAGCTTCTGATGCAAGTTGCATAATTGTTGATTGAGCTTTCTCATGTAAAATAAGTCTTGTAGAATCCGCTTTTGGATCACATCCAACGATTAATATTTTTTGACCATAATAGTGACACATAGCCGCTAGTGTGTTTTGTGATGTTGTAGATTTTCCAATCCCACCTTTACCGTAAAATGCAATTTGTCTTAATTCTGACATATTGACTCCTTTTTTGTTTAATTTTGTTATCACAGATATATATTGCACATAGTGTTCCACAAAGATAAATTTAAAAGATAAATTTTAAAATTTTATTTAGTTGGCTTAGTTAAGGGGATTGTAAGTATTTAGGAGTATTTTTGTCTTAAATAATAACTTTTTATTTTTACTATTTTGGAGAAAACATTTTTGATTTTTATCTACAATTTTTACTATTTTGATATTAATAATGTAAAACAAACAGAACATACAACAGTTTTATAAAATAGTTATATCCATCTTAATATAGTTGTAACTATAATTAGTTACTTAAATACAAAATTGTGATTGTTTTCTTTATTGTATATAAATAAAAAAACTCCCCAAGGAAAAACCTCAAGGAGTTTTAGAGTATTAAAAATTAATTTTAATATATAGAAATTAGTAACAAATACTAAACAGCTTCATTTCCTGTTTCACCTGTTCTTATTCTTATTACTTCATCTACACCCATAACAAATATCTTACCATCACCAATTTTTCCTGTTTTTGCTGATGTTGAGATAAGTTTTACTACATTATCTACTTCATCATCATTTACTATTAGTTCTAATTTTGTTTTAGCTAGGAAGTCTACTATATATTCTGCACCTCTGTAAAGTTCTGAGTGACCTTGTTGTCTCCCATATCCTTTTACATCTGTTACTGTCATACCTGTAATACCAGCTTCACTTAATGCATCTTTTACATCTTCAAGTTTAAAAGGTTTTATTATTGCTTCTATTTTTTTCATCTATTATCCTTTCTATTAAGCTTTTTTGAATTCTGGGTAACATTCAAGACCTGTTTCATGAATATCTAAACCATTTATCTCTGTCTCTTCATCTACTCTTAATCCAACTACCATATCTAGTATTTTCCAGATTATGAAAGATGTGATAAATACGAATGCTCCAATTACAACTACACCTTTAAGTTGTGCTATAAATGTTGCACTTTCTGTAAATAAACCAACTGCTAATGTTCCCCAGATACCTGCTACAAGGTGAACACTTAAAGCACCAACTGGATCATCAATTCTAAGTTTATCAAAGAAAGGAACTGCAAGAACTACTATTAAAGCACCAACTGCACCTACACCTGTTGCATATATCATACCTGCATCTGGAGCTGCTGTTACAGAAACTAGACCTGCTAATGTACCATTAAGCACCATTGTTAAATCAACTTTTTTATAAAGCATTTGAGTAAGAAGTGCTGCTACTACTGCACCTGTTGCTGCTGCCATATTTGTATTTGCAACAACCATTGCAATACCTGTGATATCATCTTTTGAACCTAAAGCTAATTGTGAACCACCATTGAATCCAAACCAACCCATCCATAATATGAATGTACCTAATGTTGCAAGAGTCAAGTTTGAACCTGGAATTGGTTTTACTTTACCATCTGCTGTATATTTCCCTTTTCTAGCACCAATGATAAGAACACCTGCTAACGCAGCCCATCCACCAACACTATGAACGATTGTCGAACCAGCGAAGTCACTAAATCCAGCTAATATACCACCAAGTTCTGATCCACCCCATGTCCAGTGACCTTGTAGAGGATAAATTACACCACTTAATAATACTACAAAGATTAAGAATGGCCATAATTTCATTCTTTCTGCTACTGATCCACTAATTACTGAAGCTGCTGTTGCAACAAACATTACTTGGAAGAAAAAGTCTGATGCTTTTGGGTATGCTGCATCTGCTGCATTTGCCATATCTACTACTGAGATACTCCCCATAAATGCTCCACCATCTCCATACATTAAGTCATAACCTACAAAGTAATACATCATACAACTAATACTAAATAGCGCTATATTCTTTGTAAGAATTGTTGCATTATTTTTTGATCTTGTAAGACCCGCCTCTAACATCGCAAACCCTGCTGCCATCCACATAACTAATATACCTGAAATAACAAACAAAAATCCATCTAAGATAAACTTCACATCATTGAAATTTTCCATTTCTTTCTCCTTTTATTTAATACCAATATAGATATTTGTATGAAAATTATTACATATTTTTCGTAGTATTCATTCACTTATTTTGTATATATTTTATACATTTTTGTAATATTTCTCAACCATTAAAAAAGGGTGATAGGAAAACCTATCACCCTTAAAATACTTTTTGCTAATTATAGAATTAACAAGAATAAGTAGATATAAATTCAAATGCAGTTGGTCTAGCTTCATCTGGCCAAACTTGTGTTTCAAATTTATAGTTTTGATATGTATCAATAAACTCTTTTGTAAATACAGGTTGTAAAAAGTCATTATCTCTAATTAAAGCTTCTAATGAACCTCTTAATGTATGTGGCATTTGAGGGATTTTTTTCTCTCTAATTTCAGCTAAAGATAATTCAAATAAATCTTCATCCATTGGTCCAACTGGAATATCTTTACTTTTCATACCATCAAGACCAGCCATCATCATAGCAGCAAACGCTAAATAAGGACAAGCAGTAGAATCTGGGAATCTCATCTCAATTCTTGTCGCTTTTTCACCGGCTCCATAAGGAATTCTACAAGCTGCAGATCTATTTTGCGAAGAGTAAGTCAAAATTGAAGGTGCTTCAAATCCTGGGATTAATCTTTTGTAAGAGTTAGTTGATGGATTTGTAAATGCAGCAACTGCTCTTGCATGTTTAAAGATACCAGCTGTATAGTTTAATGCTGCTTCACTTAAGTTACCATATTCACCCTCTTTGTAGAAAAGGTTTTTACCATCTTTCCATAATGATTGGTGTACGTGCATACCGTTACCATTATCACCATAAAGTGGTTTTGGCATAAATGTACAAGTTTTTCCATTTAAGTGTGCAACCATTTTACAAACATATTTATATTTTTGTACATTATCACCAGCTGTAATGATATCTCCAAATACGATACCAATCTCACCTTGTGCTTGAGCAACTTCGTGGTGTCCTAAAACAACTTCTAAACCAACTTCTTCAAGAACTTGCATCATCTCAGCTCTTAAATCTACCATAGAATCTGTTGGTTGTACTGGGAAGTATCCACCTTTAGTTCTAGGTCTGTGACCCATATTTCCACCTTCAAATTCATAAGAATCTGACCATTCACCCTCAGATGACTCTACTTTATATCCAGCTTCATTAATATTATCTGAAAATTGAACATCATCAAAAATAAAGAATTCATTTTCTGGTCCAAAATATGCAGCATCTGCAATACCTATTTCAGCTGCATGTGCTAATGCTTTTTTAGCTATACTTCTTGGACATTTTTCATATAATTCACCTTTATATATATCATATACATCACAAAATAATATCACTGTACTATCTGCTGTAAATGGATCTAAAAATGCTGTTTCTACATCTGGCTTTAAAATCATATCCGATTTATTAATTGGTTGCCATGCATCAACTGATGAACCATCAAAAGGCATACCATTTGTTAAGTTTTCTTCATTTACTGCACTATACATATAAGTTAAATGATGCCATGCACCTTTAATATCTGTAAATCTTAAATCTACAAATTTAACCTCATTCTCTTCACAAAACTTAAAAAACTCTTCTGTACTGTTTACAAATTTCCCCATTTGTTCTCTCCCTTTTTTTTCTTATTAATTTAACAAAATAATAATGACATAAAATAAAATAAATTAAAAGTAGTTTGTTGTATATATATTATACAACATAGTAATTATTTATTTTTTTCTATAACTTTATCAATCATCCCATACTCACAAGCCTCTTTTGCACTCATGAAATTATCTCTTTCTGTATCAATTTCAATTGTTTTTATATCTTGCCCTGTTTGTTCCGATAAAAGCCTATTTAAAACCTCTTTAATCCTTAAAATCTCTTTGGCTTGTATAGCTATATCAGTAGCCTGACCTTGTGCTCCACCTAGTGGTTGATGTATCATAATTCTACTATGTGGAAGAGAATATCTTTTCCCTTTTGTACCAGAACTTAATAAAAATGCACCCATAGAAGCTGCTTGTCCAATACATATAGTTGATATGTCTGGTTTAATATAGTTCATAGTATCATATATTGACATACCACTTGTGATAACTCCACCTGGAGAGTTGATATAAAGATAGATATCTTTTTCTGGATCTTCTGCTTCTAAAAATAGAAGTTGTGCTACTATAGTTGAAGCAACTTGATCGTTTACCTCACCACTTAACATAATAATTCTATCTTTTAAAAGACGAGAGTAGATATCATAACTTCTCTCCCCTCTTCCACTTTGTTCCACTACATAAGGTATATAACTCATAATAATCCTTTTATCAAATTTCCTAAAATTTCTAAACCGGTAACACCCTAATATTTTCATCCACTTTTTGTTTTAATGTAGATTCAATAGCATACAATGTTCCTGTACTTCCTGAAGCACAACTTCCACAAGCTCCTAAGTATCTTATATAGATATCATAGTATGGTGTATTTTCTTTTATATCAATTATCTCCATATCTCCACCATCCATAACTAACATTGGTCTTATATATTCATCTATTACTGCATCTACTGCTTTTATTCTTTGCACTATTGTCATTTTATCAAATGAATTTTCACCTGTTTGTGTTGTATCTGCTGCAGCTGTAAGTTTCTCACCTGCCATTGACTCTTTCACTTCTGCTAAAATATCTACAAGGTAAACATCTTTTGGTTCATGTCCACCTGGTCTTATACATGATTTACAATAGCTACCTGCTGTTGTTTTTTCTATTATCTCTTCTACTGTTTGAAGATTATATTCTCTAATTGCATCAACAATATCTTTTCTTGTTTTTCTTGCACATTCACAAACGATATCTTGATTTTCAATATCAGAACGCTCTACACCTTTATATTGTGCTGCTGCTTCAAGAATTACATCGTATGCCATAACACTACAATGCATTTTTTGAGGTGGAACTGCTGGAGTATTTGGTTCATCTCTTAAAAATGCTTCCACTTCTGTATTTGTAATATGGATAGCATCATCTACTTTTTTACCAATACACAGTTCTGCCATAGCATCACTTGAAGCAATTGCTGTACCACAACCAAAGCTTCTAAATTTACTATCTATAATAGTATCTGTTGATTCATCTACAAGCCAGTAAAGTCTAACTGCATCACCACAAGACTCAGCACCAAAGTCTGCAACGATAAGTTTTGCATTTGCTTTATCTGCATCTTCTTGAGTAAACTCACCCAATGCTCTTGGGTTATTCATTCTATCTTGTACTTTTTTACTATATTGTTCCCAAACATTTCCTGTTACTAATTCATCTCTTGCCATATTATTTCCTTTGTATTATTTCTTTTTATATCTTATTAATCGTGTAAGTGTACTGAAAAGGCCTGCTGTTTAGCATAAGTCATAGATATATCTCTAATTCTTGCAACTGCTATTTTTACTTGTTCAATAACATAATCAATTTCAGCTTCTGTTGTAAATTTACTTAGTGCAAACATAACTGTTGCATTTGCTATTTCAACTTTTTCACCTAAGGCTTCAACAACTGCACTTGATTCTAAATCTTCACTTGAACAACTTGAACCTGTAGATATATAGATACCTTTTTCATTCATATCCCAAAGCATCGCTTCACCTTCAACACCTCTAAAAGATATTGCAACAAGGTTTTTCAATCTTTTTACTCTTGGCACATATGATTTTGTATCTGGTATTTTAAGAAGTTCATCTTCAAGTTTATTTCTTAATTTCTGTGTTGTATGATCTAAGAAAGAGAGATTGATATTTGACAACTCTATTGCTTTTGCCATTGCTGCAACACCATTATTATACAAACTTCCTGCTCTTTTTCCACCCATTACATTTTTTGCACCATGGATAAGTGTTGTAAAAGGAGCACCTGCTTTTATATAAAGAAATCCTATCCCTTTTGGTCCATGAAATTTATGAGCTGAACAGGTAAAATAATCTACCCCTAAATCTCTTACATCTACTTTCATTTTACCAATAGCTTGAGCTCCATCACTATGAAAGAACACATTATGTTTTTTTGCTATTTCAGATATTTTTTTAATATCTTGAATTGCACCTGTTTCATTTGAAGCTATAAGAACTGAGATAAGGCAAGTATTTGGTGTAATTGCTTTTTCTAGTTCATCTAGTTTTACAAGTCCATTTACATCTGTTCCGATATAAGTAACTTCCATCCCCATATCTTTACAATATTTTAGGGGTGATTTTATACTTGAGTGTTCTGCTACTGTTGAGATGATATGATTTTTACTATCACCTTTTAGAAACTTATTCAAGAATGTTTTTATTACTGTATTATTCCCTTCTGTTGTTGAAGAGGTTACAATAATATCATCTGCATCATCTGCACCTATCCCTTCATATAATGTATCATAGGCATCATTTAGTAATTTTCTTACCTCTATACCTTTATTATATATTACATTTACATTTCCAAATTTCTCTATACTATCACAGTACACCTTCTGTACTTTTGGGTCTACTTGTGTTGTTGAGTTATTATCTAAGTATACTTCCATATTATATTCCTTTTATTAATTAATGTTTATTGTGAAACTTTACAAGCAAAACAAGTCTCTTGATCTTTACAATCTTCACATGCTGGAGCTATCTCACCTATACTATCGTATATAAATTTTTTCCACAGTTTATCTTGAGGTTTTTTTTGTGCTAAAAGAGGAAAGTGTTGTTTCATAAACTTCCCCATCTCTACTCTACTTTTAAATCCTAAATCTTGATAAAGGTGATTTTCCATCAATGATGTTTGTGCAACTTGTAAAGAGATAATATCTTTGGCTCTTTCATTTTTTGCATATTGTTGTAAAAAAAGTATCACTTTTTTTTCCAATATATTTGGTGGTGTATTACTTTTTATACTCATAATGTCATCTCCATCATTTTACCATTTACAACCTCACCAAACTCAACTCCAAAATCAAAACAATCGAGTAACTCCTCTTTTGTTGGGATAAGTTTAACTTTCATAGGTGCTAATGGAACTCTAAATTTTAAATTTTTCAATCTTCCATTCATCATATCAACAGCTTCGCCACTCCATCCATAGGAACCAAAACAACCGCCAAATTTACCTTTTTTCTCTAACAACATCATACAACTCAAAAGATCCCAAACTGGTTTTGGAACATCTCCATTGATTGTAGGAGCTCCTATAATTATTCCTGTACTCTCTTCTAAAATTGTAATCATATTTTGTTCATCAAGTGCAGTTAAATCATATATATTTGCGATTAAGTTTTCATTGAATTCAATCCCATCATAGATACTTTGTGCCATATTTTTAGTATTTTTATAACTTGTTACATAAAAGATTGAAACTACTTTCTTCCCATGCTGTAGATCACTTTTTTTACTCCATTTTGCATATTTATCCATATACTTTTGAGGATTGTTTCTAATAATTGGACCATGAAGATTACAAATAATATCAATTTTACATTTTTCATATAATCTCAAGGCATTTAAAACATCTGTTTTAAAGGGTCTCATAATATGTTCATAATAGTATTTAAAAGCATAATCAAAATCACCAACTAAATCATCAAATAATCTATCATCAAAATAATGACTTCCAAATACGTCTCCACTAAATAATATCTCATCTTCAACTAAATAACTACTCATTGTTTCTGGCCAATGAAGGTTTGGTGTACTTAAAAACTGAATTGTTTTATTTCCAATTGTCAATTCTTTGTTTGTCCAAACATTTTCAAGATTTATGTCATCTATTTTGATAAGTGATTTTAACATAGGTCGTCCCATTGGAGAGATGAAAACTTTTGGATTATTAGTTCGTTTTACAAGTTCGGGTAGTGCACCACTGTGATCTGTTCTAAGTGATGCATAACAATATATTTTATATCTTCATATTTACAAACAGATTCTAGTTTTTTGAAAAACTCATCTTGAAATTCGTACTTCACTGTATCAAATATCACAACACCTTCTGGTGTTTTGAGTAAATAAGAATTATATGTGGTTCCATTTGCTGTTTTCATAATAATATCAAATGTTCTGATATCTGGGTCACTTACCCCAATATAAAAAATGTCTTTTTTTATCTGTACTGCTTGTTTCATAGTTACTCTTATGCAATAACTATTCCTATTTTAGTTCAAGAGCCTTTTTAACACAAGATTCAAGTGAAGTATTTTCTGCAAGTATAGGTTCTATATAGTCTGGGAAAAATTTTGCTGTAGTGTGTCCTATACTAATTGCCGTATATGTTTTGTCCCATTTAATATTTTTTAAAAAGCACTCTATTGTAGATGGAGAAGAGAAAATAATGATAGAATTTTTTGGTATTTTTATCTTTTTTTTATACTTTTTACATACTGTTTCATAAATAACTAAATTTTCACAATTGACATTTTTTTCTTTTAAAATATCTACTAAATTAGAGACAATTTTTGCACCACCTACATATAAAACATTTTTACCCTCAAGTTCACTTGCAATTTCATTTGCAAATTCATCTCCATGATGTTCTTTCCCAACTAATTGTAATGTCCCTCCAAAAGATTTTACTATTTTTGCAGTTTGTGGTGCAATTACATATGCTGGTATCTTTTTCCAGCTTGTGTCCATACTGTTTAATGCTTTAATTGCATTTTTTGATGTAAAAATAAGTGCATCATATTTTTGCAAATCTATTTTTTGATTTTTATATTTTATCTCAATAACAGGAATACTTTTTGTGTGTTTTATATTTTTATCATTTAACAAATATATTTTTTTATTACTATTTTTAATCCCATTTAAAATATTTTTAAATCTTTGTTTTAATCTCACAAAAAACCTATCTTCACATGATATAACTATATCTTTATGTTCATCAATGAAAAAATCAATCTCATTTTTAGATAAGGTATATGTAATTTTTATCATCTCTTGATAAGCATTTTCTCTATGAGCATTTTTGTCAACAAAAAGGGTATTTGATACAATGTCATACTCATAATACAATAAATTTAAAGGTTCTAGTATTTTTTTAATTTTGTCCATTTTGTAAAGTTCCAGATTATTTTATTTAGATATAGTACTACAATAGTAATAAGGATAAAGTAAAATGAAATTTGAGCCACTACAAGCAGGAAAACTTATCAAAAGATATAAAAGATTTTTAGCTGATATACAACTAAACAATGGGGAAATTATAACAGCACATGTACCAAATAGTGGTGCTATGACCTCCACTATTGAAGAAAACTGTGATGTTTGGGTAAGTTTTCACGACAATCCAAAAAGAAAACTGAAATATACACTCGAACTTACAAAATTGTATAACCATTACATATGTACAAACACAAATGTAGCAAATAAAATAGCCATAGAAGCTATACAAAATGGGACAATAAAAGAATTACAGAATTATACAAGTTTAAAACCTGAACAGAAATATGGACAAAATAGTCGCATAGATGTCTTGCTTGAAAAGGAAAATGAAAAATGTTTCGTAGAGGTGAAAAGTGTTTCTCTCAAAATTGGTGAAAGTTTTGCTTTTCCAGACTCTATTACATCAAGAGGCGAAAAGCACCTCAATGAATTAGCTCAGATGGTTAAAGAAGGGCATAGAGCTGTTATGCTTTATATTATTCAAAGGACAGAAGAACTTCCATTTAGAATAGCAAGTGAAATTGATGAAAAATATTATAAAAGTTTTTTAAATGTTACAAAAAAGGGAGTTGAAGTATTAGTATACCAATCATATATATCTCAAAAAGAGATATTTATAACAAAGAAGAAAATATTAAATTGATTTATCATAAATTTTAATTGTATTTCTTCCACTCTCTTTTGCTTCATAAAGTGCTAAATCTGCTAATTTGAAAGCTTCCAAAAAGTTTTTAGATTCTCCTGGTGTTGTGTTAACACCTATAGAAACTGAAATATGAATATATTTTTCTTGATTAATAAACATCTTGTGTTCTTTAATATTAGTGAATATTCGTTGAATTACATTCAAAGGAATACTACTATTTTCTGATTTGTTTTTTATAAAAATCACAAATTCTTCTCCCCCATAACGCACAACAATATCTTCATCAATTCTAATTGTATGCAATAATATATTTCCCACTTCCCGTAGTATTATATCTCCAACATCATGACCATAAATATCATTTACTTTTTTAAAGTAATCAATATCTAAAGCAGCTATCATATAATCGTCTAAATTAATATCATCTTGTATTTCATAAAGATAATTTCTATTATAAATATTTGTTAGTTTATCAGTAAATGATTGTTTTTTAACCCTTTTATATTTCACATACTGTGTAACAAAGATAACTAAGAATATAAAAATAATTGTAAGAATAAAAATTAATCCACTTTTCATCATCATAATAATTTTATTAATTTTTTCTAATTTATCTATGGAAAAATCTATCACTACAATCAGCTGAACATCATCTTTGTATAAAATAGGTACTAAATAACTCAATGAAAGTTTTTTAATTAAAGAATGTTCTATAACAGTAGGCTTTTTTGTTCTATAAAGATTAAACCATTTATCACTTACTATATCAAATTTTTGATTGATCATCGCCTTTTGATCAATAGAAGACCCATCTGCTATAAACCTGAAAATATTGTTTTTATCTTTGTACAGTAAATAAGCATATTTTATATTAGGTGTAATAAGATTTTCTAAGTGAGTTTCTATCTCTTTTTGAAGTTTTAAATCTTTTTTTATATCAGCTATATAATTATTACTATCTTTTAACATAGTTTTTATATGCTTTGCTTTGTTTTCGGTAATATGAAGAACATCAGTTGTAGCAACTTTAAACATATCTTTTTCAATGTTTTTTTCATATTTAAGTATTGTATATAGTAAAAAAAAGACAAAAACAACACAGGTCAATATAGCAATAAAAAAATAATAAGTATTTTTGAAAATTTTTTTATTCATTCATATCCTCTATATATTTCAAATATTCTTTTGATAACTTTACATTATTTTCTTCTAACCTTTGTTTAATAAAAACAATATTTGGTCTACTTTTACTCCAAAAAAATGCTCCATAAAACTTATCATCATCTATAAGTCTTTTATAATTATTTGTAAAAAACAATTTGTTTGATTTTTTACATTCTCCATCAAATCCAGCTTTATTATCAAAAATAAAGTTTGCTGTTTTACAATCTTCTGTTAAATCAAAATAATTTGAGTATATCTCTTTTTCTTGTTTTGAAATATTAGGAATAAATAACTTAATTCTTTTTGATTCTACTATTGAAGATAGAGCAATTTTAGAGACTATCTTTGCTTCAAGTTCTATCTCTTTATCATATTTGTCAATTAAAAAAACATATTGATCGCTAAAACTAAAAGAGATGATTATATATAGTAGTAAAAGTATTTTCATTAGAATACCCACTTCATACTAAGTGTTATCTCTTTTTGATAATCATCTAAAGCAAAATTTGTTCCCGTATCAAATAAACCATCTTTATAAAGTGATTGTGTAGATTTATTTAAAAGGTTTTCACCCTTTAAACTAGAAGATAAATTTTTTGAAAAATGATATGTAACTCCTAAATTGAGATTATAACTATCATCAACAACAACTGTCTTGTATTGATATCCATTTTTATAAATAAGAGAAGTAAAATAATCAAACTTCCCAACTTCTCCCATAAATTTAAGGTATCCACCCTTATTTGAATTTGTTAAGTTTTCACTTAATTTTGTTCTGTAGTAATTTAATTGTAGTTTATGTTTTTCTGATAATGTATAAGTATAGTCAAAAACCCAATTTTCTGTTTTTATTATGTGGTCATCTATATTTTGAAATCCAACGGGTGTGTAGTAAATAAAGTTTTCAACATTTACATCTGTATATAAAATACTAAACCGTGATTTTTCATTGGCATAAACACCCTCAATACTATAATACTTATATATTTGACTTTTCATATTACGACTATTTGAATCGCTAATATCGGCAAAATCTATATTATAAAAAGTAGGTGACAAAGAGCTTTTTGTATAAAAACCTTTCAGTCCAAAATTCTCAAAAGGTGTATAGACAGTTCCTATTCTATAGTGTTCAGAATTCATATCATCTAATCCACCATTTCTGTAAAATTTATCCCATTTCCCATTGGTTATAAATAAAAAATTATCATTGAACTTATAGTCATCTTGAATATATAAAGAGATAATACTCTCTTCGTCAAAAGGATTAGGGTTTCGAACATCACTTTGAATCCCTAGATTATTTACTATGCTATTTTGTTTCGTTATGTATTGTTTATTTTGAAATGTTGTTCCAATAACAAAATTATTATTTTGTGATGAAAATGTTTTAGAAAGCAAACCACTATATTTTTTAAACTCTATATCTTGATAATACTCTCTTGGTGAAGTATTTAAAGGATTAGTTATATCTATTACTGGTAAAATTTCAATACCATTACTATCTTTTTCACTGTATTGTAGCTGATTAAAATCATAGGCAAGTTTTATTTTTAACGACTTGTCTTTTAAAAAATATTGTATATAATCAAAGAAATAATCTTTTGCTTTTATCTCTCCACTATCAGGATTGGCATCTATAGAATATCCCATATAATTATCTCTTTTTACATCCGTATATCCAAAATTTATATGAGAATTTTGTTTTTTTACATTAAAATAAAAATATCTTTTTTGAAGGTCATTTTCTAGTTTTTCATTTTTATAAGTTGTATTATCTTTCTCTTTAGTCATGTTAAAATATGCCAAATAAGACCAACCATCTCCTAAACTGTCTGCATGCATAACACTTTGTGAATTTGAACCGTGAGAAGCTATATTTGCTGTAATTGTTGAACCATTTTCTCTTAAAGGTTCTTTTGTATATATCCGTATAAAAAAAACTCCCGTATCACTGCCTAATGCAAAAGAGCTATTCCCTCTATATACTTCGATATGGTCTACTAAATCAACTGGTAAATTTAGCCACGACATTGAAGACTGTGTGTAAGTAGAACTAACTTCATGGTCATTTATAAAAAATCTAAAAAAACCACTTACATTTGTTTTTGTTCCGGATAAGGAGAGATTTGATATACCTAGTTTGTTTTTGTTAGAGTTACTTATAGGAAATTCTTTTAAGATATCAGAAATCGTAGAATATTGCATAAGTTTTAAATCTTTTTGTGAATAAATTGTCACATGACCTAATTTTTCATCAACTGTTTTTAAAGATTTATCTGTATTTATCTCATATTCTTTAAGAAGAGTATCAATTGTTTCTGCATAAATAATATTTACAAATAATAAAATAATAATAAAATATTTATACACCACCACTCTCCACTTACTTTTGATTATTCTAGTGTAATAATCTTTAAAGAATGGTTACTAATTTGAGTTTTTTAAAAGTATTCTTTTTAACCAAAGAGGAGCATCTCCTTGAATCATTTTTTGCAATGATTGTATCACATCTTCTATCTTCTCACCCTCATGTGATGATTTCATAGGATATATACCACACTTTTGTACCATATTGGCAGCTTTTGGTCCTATTTGAGATACATATATTATATCACTATCTTCAAGACAATTTATTTTATACTCTAATTTATCTACCTCATCATCAAACTTTAATGAAGAATCAACTTCACTAATAAGCTCATAATCATCTTCAGAAACTTCATAAATATAAAACATCTCACACCAACCAAAATGCTGGTTTACATGAATATTATCTTTTGATGCAAATGCTATTTTGAGCTTCGCTATTTGGTCACTTCGTTCTGGCATCATCTTACAACCTTAAATTATATATATCTGTATATTTTCATCAATAATTTCAGATAATGTATTTTTAATCATATCATAAGTACTTGTTGCACCTAAACTACATCCAGCACAGGCACCTTGATATGCAAGTCTTATTTGGATATCTGGTTCATTAAGGTAGTCAAGTATCATCATATCTCCACCATCTTTTACCAAAATAGGTCGAATAAATCTATCAAGAGCATCTGCTATTATCTCATATTGTTCCTCATAAGATTTTGCTCGAAACAATTTATTTAACTGTGCTTGTTTGTTTGGTTCTTTATCTACTCCACCCATTTGTGCTACTGCCATAGGATGTCCAGAAAGGGCTGCATTAAGCATACAACTAAAACCTTCTCTTACTCTCTCTTCATCTGTTCTATCTTTTAAAAGTAATAATCCTAATCGAAAGTTTGCACCTTGATGATTTTTTTTCACTGCAACCCTAAAATAATCTATCGCTTTATCTTCATCCTCTTCTACACCAATTTTAGACTGATACATAAGTGCTAAATTGTAAGTTGCTGAATCATTTTCATACAAAGCACCTTTTTCAAACCACTCTTTTGCTTTTGTGAAGTCTTTTTCAACACCCTCACCTTTTAGATACATCAAACCAATATTTGCCATAGCTTGGTCATTTTTAAGTTCTGCTTCTTTTGTCCAAATATTTAATGCTGTTTCAAAATCTTTCTCTCTATACGCTTTTAATGCTTCTCTATGTGACATAAATCTCATTCCTTCTTTTGGATTTGGGATCTCTTTTCCCAACTCTAATTGTTTTTTTATATGTTTTTCTAAATTCCCACGAGCTATCTCTATAGCTTCATCATAATCTTCACTAGAACCTTTAATATCAAAATCGGTATAGATAGCTAAATAAGCATCTCCAACTTCATGTTCCCCTGGATATACTTCAATAGGATAATCTAAATTCATATAGTATTCTAAATCTTTCATATTTTGCCTTTAGCAACACTCTAGTTCAATCTGGTCAAGTAACTCTGTCCCTTTTTCAAAATCATACTCTTCAAAAAGATCATGGATATAAAATACATTTGCACATATTAAATATAAAGTATCTTTCTCCTCCCCTTTACTCCAAACCTCTCTATAGTTTGTAGGAATTTTATCCATAAAGTTAACCCATAGTTCATTTTTACTTTCAGGTTTTAAAGTAAACAATTCATTCATAACATCAAGAACTAAAGCGGCATTTTCATAACAATCTATATTGTTAAACGTTACATATCTATCTTTAACTTCCATAATTTATTTACTATCCTCACAACCACAACTACAAGTTTCACCCTCTCCTGGGTTTAAAAGCTTTTTATAGTTTTCACCTGATAATTTCACTAGTTTGTTATTGTATAAATTTGTAGATATCTCTTCAATTGTATATTCATTATAGTCAGCTGTATATACCTCTATACCATTTTTACAAAATGATTTATAAACACCCTCTCCCATATAATAAAAAATTGTAGAACTCACACCTTTTGTTTTTAAAAAATCTCCACTTTTGGGACCTTCCCCTTTTACCTCGTTAGAAATAATAGAATAGTTTCCTGTATTTGTGTCAAGAAGTGCAAAATAAGGCACTCTACCATAAAGTTTTGAGATTTTTGTTGATTCTTTTGTATCGATTGGAATAGCTAACATATTATAACTCCTATTCATTAAAATATAAAAATATTTATGCAATAACTATTCCATAAATATATTATTGATAAATAACAAAAAGAGCTTTTTTTGTTATATCTTTGTTATACCCCCTTGTTACAATATCTTGATTACAAATCAATTACATGAAGGAGAAAAGATGAAGTTATTGAGTAAAACAGCGAAGTTACTTTTAGCTACAGCATTAGTTGCAGGAGTTGCAACAGATGTTATGGCAAAAAAAGTATATAAGTTAAAACTTGCAACAACTTGGGGACCAACATTGTCACCATTTATTGATGCACCAAGAAATATGGCAAGAATTGCTGAAGAGATGAGTGATGGTAGATTAAAAATTAGAGTTGATGCCTCAAACAAACATAAAGCAGCACTTGGTATTTTAGATATGGTTAAAGGTGGTCAATATGATATGGGTCACTCAGCATCATACTACTGGAAAGGGAAAGATATCAATCTTTTACCATTTAGTACTATGCCATTTGGTATGACTACACCTGAACAATATGGATGGTTCTATCACGGTGGTGGTATGGAGCTTATGAAAAAAGCTTACAAAAAATATAAAGTTTTATCATTCCCAGGTGGAAGTAGTGGAAATCAAATGGGTGGTTGGTTTAGAAAAGAGATTAACTCTTTAGATGACCTAAAAGGGCTTAAGATGAGAATTCCAGGATTTGCTGGAGAAGTTATGGCAAAACTTGGTTTAACTGTTACAAATATCCCATCAGGAGAGTTATATACTTCACTTGAAAGAGGAAACATAGATGCTTTAGAGTGGGTTGGACCTGGTATGGATATCAATATGGGATTTCATAAAATTGCACCTTATTACTATACAGGATGGCATGAACCAGGATTTGAAGCACAATACTTAATAAATGAGAGAAAATTCAATAAATTACCAAAAGATCTACAAGAGATTTTAGTAACTGCTATGAGAGTAAGTGCTTATGATATGTATATTCAAAACTATCATATGAGTGCAGTTGCTTGGTCAAAGATTGAAAAAGAATATCCAAATATTAAGATAAAAACTTTTCCAAAACCAGTTATGGATGCTATGAAAAAAGCAAATCAAGAGTTAAGAGTTGAACTAACAAAAGACAACCCTTTCTTAAAAGAGATTTTAGATTCACAAGCTGATTATCAAAAGAAAGCAAGAGAGTGGACAAAAATGTCTGATTATTTATACTTAAAAGATAACTTATAATAGTTATCAATTTATTCTATCTCACTTATGAGATAGAATAAAAATATACGATAACTAATATAAATATAATTAATTATGTTTACATTAATTATCAAACCCTAAAGGATTTTTTATGTTATTAAAACTAGAACGCATTTTTGATAAGTTTGCTGATATTATTGGAACTATTACAGCAGTTGCAATGGTGCTTATGATATTAAATGTATTTTATGATGTTATTATGAGATACTTTTTTAGATCAGGTTCTATCGGTATGCAAGAGTTAGAGTGGCACCTCTTTTCAATAGTTATTTTGCTTGGTATTGCGTATACTTTAAAAGAGGATGGTCATGTAAGAGTTGATCTTGTTTATGACAAACTTCATGATAAAAAGAAAGCGATGATAAATATGGTTGGTTCAGTTATATTTATTTTACCTATAGCTATTTTGATAAGTTTAACTTCAGTTGGTTTTGCTTATGAAGCTTTTGAATCTATGGAGATAAGTGGAGACCCAGGTGGATTACATTATAGATGGATTGTTAAAGCGATGATTCCATTATCTTTTATTTTACTTATTATTACAACTATAGGTTTTTTTATAAAAAACCTCAATGTTTATTTAGGTTTACATCCTATCCAAAATATCTCATTTAAAGATGATATTACTCATTTACAAGATGAATTAAATTTACATAAACATCATATTGTTGATATTGATGAGAAAGGGGATTCAAAATGATTGGTATTGTAATGTTTTTTACTGCATTGTTTATGCTTATTCTTGGATTTCCAGTAGCATTTACATTTGCAGCTGTTTCTGTATTTTTTGGAATTTATGCAGGTTTTGCAGAGATATTTACAAATAGTGATGAGGGGATAGCTTTAATGCAACTTTTAAGTGAAGGTTGGATTGAGGGTATCTCGATGTTTGATTATATGCCTTATAGAATTTTTTCAATTCAGCAAAGCACTATTCTTATGGCGATTCCTATGTTTATATTTATGGGAATAATTTTACAAAAAACAGGTCTTGCTGAAAAGTTATTAGAATCAATGGGATTTTTATTTGGTGAGATTCGAGGTGGTGTTGCTATCTCTACTGTTTTAGTTGGTACACTATTAGCTGCTTCAACTGGTGTTGTTGGTGCTTCTGTTGTTGCAATGGGGGTTATTTCACTTCCTGTAATGTTAAAATATAAATATAAAACAGAACTCGCAACGGGAACTATCTGTGCCTCTGGAACTTTGGGGCAAATTATCCCACCATCTATTGTTTTAATTATCTTAGGTGATGTTTTTCAAGTACCTGTTGGGGATCTATTTAGTTCAGCTATCGGTCCTGGTCTTGCTTTAGTTGGAGCATATATTTTATTTATATTAATTATCTCATATTTTTATAAAGATATGGCACCAGCGATTCCTAAAGATCCAAGTCGTGGTTCAAAAAAGAAACAAGTGATTCGTGCATTGGTAGATATTATCCCATCTTTAACACTTATTATTTTAGTGTTAGGCTCTATTTTTGCAGGGGTTGCTACACCTACTGAATCTGCTGCTGTTGGGTGTATTGGTGCAATATTATTAGCACTTGTATATAAAACATTTACACTAGGAATGGTAAAAGAGGCTTCATTAGAATCTGTAAAAATAACCTCTATGGTTTTTGGTATCTTAATTGGTGCAACTGCTTTTTCTATGGTATTTTCTTACACAGGTGGAGAAGAGCTTGTTGAACATGCTATGTTATCACTCCCTGGAGATGGAAAATGGGGATTTATTATCTTTACAATGATTGCTATTTTGATTTTAGGATTTTTTATTGATTTTATTGAAATATCATATATTATCGTACCTATTTTACTCCCTGTAGCTGAAACATTAGGGATCAATCCTGTGTGGTTTGCAATTTTAATTGCAATGAATTTACAAACTTCATTTTTAACTCCACCTTTTGGTTTCTCTTTATTTTATCTCAAAGGATGTGCACCATCTTGTGTAACTACAGGGCAAATATATAGAGGTGTTTTACCTTTTATTTTAATCCAAATAGTTGTTTTAGGAATTGTTGCATTTTACCCAGAGATATTTGGTATGTCAGCTACTTTAGAGGGATAGATTATTATGAAACACTGTTTAAAACTAGTTATAAATATTATCTTTAAACAGTGTGATAAGATGTGCTTTTTTATAGATAATCCACAACAAAAAATATATACTGTACCCAGACTTGAATAGAATTTTTTCTTAATAACAATACAACAAAAAGAAAAAAAGAAAAGGATAGATATGTTAGACAACAAATATAATAAATTTCAAGAAAATATAATAAATACAATACCAAATGATAGGATTTTTACAGATCCTATCCATACCTTAGCCTATGGAACTGATGCTTCATTTTATAGACTTATCCCTAAAATAGTTATCAAAGCTATTAATGAAACTGAAGTTAAAACTATTTTGGAATATGCCTCAAAAGATATGTTACCTGTGACATTTAGAGCAGCTGGAACCTCTTTATCTGGTCAAGCAATTACAGATTCAATACTTGTAGTTTGCTCACTTGGTTGGAGAAAAATAGAGGTTTTAAATGAAGCCAATCAGATAAAATTACAACCAGGGGTTGTAGGTTCACAAGCAAATACAGCTTTAAAGTTTTTTGGTAAAAAAATAGGTCCAGATCCTGCTAGTATCAACTCTGCCCAAATAGGTGGTATAGCTGCAAATAATGCAAGTGGTATGTGTTGTGGAATTGATCAAAACTCTTATAAAACAGTTAAAGATATGAGAATTATCTTCAATGATGGTACTCTTTTAGATACAAGTGATGAAAACTCAAAACAAAACTTTTTAGATAGTAAAGTGTTATTAATAACGCAAATTAAACAGTTAGTAGAAGATATTAAAAACAATCAAGGGTTGTATAATAAAATAGTAAAAAAATACTCTATTAAAAACACTACAGGGTATAGCTTAAACGCATTAATTGATTTTGATGATGAGATTGATATTATAAAACATTTAATGATAGGGAGTGAAGGAACTTTAGGGTTTATATCTTCTATAACTTATAATACAGTGCAAGAACCTGTTTTTAAAGCATCTTCTCTTATTTTATTTCAAGATATTTATGAAGCTTGTAAATTTGTTTCAAATTTAAAAACCCATAAAGAGCTTGTTAATGCAGCTGAACTTATGGATAGAGCGAGTATTAGAAGTGTTGAAAACAAAGATGGGATTGACCCTAGTTATAAACTTCTTGATAATAATGTAGCTGCTATATTAGTAGAGTGTGGAGCACAAACACAAGATGAATTAACTGATAAGATAGAGAAAGTTAAAGAGTTATCTGAAAACTTTACTTTAGTATCAGAAGCTTTATTTTTTGATAATCCTAAAGAGTATGGAAAACTGTGGGCTATTAGAAAAGGGACTTTCCCAACTGTAGGAGCTATGAGAGAAAGTGGTACAACTACCATTATTGAAGATGTTGCATTTAGTGTTGAAGATTTAGCTTCTGGAGTGGTTGAGCTTCAAGAGTTATTTAAAAAATACCATTATGATGAAGCTATCATTTTTGGTCATGCTTTAGAGGGAAATGTTCACTTTGTATTTAATCAAGATTTTTCAACACAAGAGGAGATAAACAGATATGAGTCATTTATGGATGATGTGTGTGAACTTGTTGCTATTAAATACAAAGGGAGTTTAAAAGCAGAACATGGTACAGGGAGAAACATGGCTCCTTTTGTAGAGATGGAGTGGGGAGAAGATGCTTATATTTTAATGAAACAGATTAAAAATATTTTTGATAAGAATAATCTTCTAAATCCTGGTGTTATTATCAATGATGATAAAAAAATTCATCTAAAAAATCTCAAATTTATGACAGCATTTAATGAGATAGCTGATAAATGTATAGAGTGTGGCTTTTGTGAGCCTATATGTCCATCAAAAGATCTCACTTTGACACCAAGACAAAGAATAGCAGTAAATAGAGAGATACAAAGATTAAAAAACAACAATGACAATAGTTATAAAGAGTTAGAAACTCTATATAATTATGATGGAGAAGAGACCTGTGCAGTTGATGGTCTTTGTGCTACAGCTTGTCCCGTTGGGATAAATACAGGTACTTTAACAAAAGACATTAGAGAAAAAGCAAACTCAAACTTATCAAAAAAACTCTCAGCTCTTATTGCAAATAGTTATGGTGAGGTTTTATTTTTTGTAAGACAAGGATTTAAACTATTAAATATTTTAGAGTCTGTAATTAAACCAACTGGTATGAGAAATATTAGAAAAATAATCCCTATGTTCCCTTATTGGTTTGACTATATGCCAAAAGTTGCCTCTTATAGAAAAACACAAAAGATACAAAATCATAATAAAAATGTTGTTTATTTCTCAAGTTGTATTAATAGAGCTTTTGGAGCTAATAAAAAATCACAAGACAAAAGAGATATTAATGAGGTTGTAGAGTCACTTTTAGAAAAAGCAAAATATAATATCATCTATCCAAAAAATGACAAATCACTTTGTTGTGGTGTCCCTTTTGAGAGTAAAGGTTTCAAAAAAGAGGCAGATGAACAACTAGAAAATCTTTTATTACAACTTTTAGAAGCTTCAAATGGTGGTGAATATCCAATTCTTTGTGATAATTCCCCATGTACTTACAGAATTGTGAACGGTTTAAAAGATATGAAACTTAGAGTTTATGAACCAATTGAGTTTTCTGTGAATTATTTATTGCCAGAGTTAAAGATAGAAAAAACAGATGAACCAATAGTAATTCATACAACTTGTAGCTCTAAAAAAATGAATTTAAATGAGAAATTTGAGGAATTAGCAAAGATATTAAGTAATGATGTTACAATTCCTAAGAATATTAACTGTTGTGGATTTGCAGGAGATAGAGGATTTAATTTTCCAGAACTCAATAAATCAGCATTAAGTGGATTAAAAGTCCAAGTAAAACCAGATACAAAGAGAGGATTTAGTACAAGTAAAACTTGTGAGATAGGACTCAGTCATCATGCAGATGCTGATTATAGTTCTATCTTATATTTACTTGACCAATGTAGTTATGAAAAATAAACTTGTATTATTTTTATTATTATCAATATTAAGTTATGGAAACGATATTTTACTGTTACATTCATACCATAAAGGGTATGAATGGACAGATTCTGTATCAAAAGCAGTTGATAATGCCTTTAAAAATACAGATACAAGAATTACTACAGAATATATGGATACAAAAAAAATATACAATGAAAACTATCTAAAAATACTTCTAAATTTATACAAAACAAAATATCACAATAAAAAGTTTGATATTATAATAGCTTCAGATAACAATGCTTTAAATTTTCTCAATCAATATCACGATGAGATCTTTCAAAAAACTCCAATCGTATTTTGTGGTATAAACAATTTTAATAAATATTGGTATAACAACTCAAATATAAAAGATAGATCAACAGGGGTAGTTGAAGAGGTAGATATTCAAAAAAATATGGAACTGATTTTAAAATTACACCCAAATATTTCAAAGCTTCTAGTACTCAATGACACAACAACCACAGGCATGGGTATGAAAAAAGAATTTTTCAAAGTTTATGATAAATATAAAAACAAAATAAATATTGAATATATAGATAAATTTAAAATTTCACAACTTAAAGAAAAAGTTGCAACATTAGATAAAAATTCAGTAATACTTTTTATGCTTTTATTTAAAGATGAAACAGGAAAAGTGTTTACTTTCAAAGATGGATTACAAGAGATTGAAAAAAGCTCAAATGTACCTATATATGGACTTTGGGACTTTTATATTGATTATGGTTTAGTTGGTGGTTTTTTAACCCATGCTTACGAACAAGGACAATATGCAGCAAATATTGCAAAAGAGATAATAGCAGGTCAAGATATAAAAAATATAAATCTTATAGAAGAGAGTCCAAATAGATATATTTTTAATCATAATCAGCTAAAAAAATTTAATATTGATAAAAAGAAGCTTCCAAAAAATTCTATTATAAAAAACAAACCTTTTGATTTTTATGAAACTTATAAAGTACAAATATATATTGTCATTGTTGTTTTTATAGTTTTTGTTATCATTATAATTATGCTTATAATTTCACTTATTCAAAAAAGAGCTGCGAAAAATGAGTTTAAACTACAACTGAGTTTTATTGAAATTTTACTCAATACTATTACAAACCCAATATTTTACAAAGATAAAGATGGAAAATATATGGGATGTAATGAAGCTTTTTGCTCGTTTATAGGGAAACCAAAAGATGAAATTATTGGAAAAACAATGTTTGATTTTTTTAAAGATCATGTGGATTTTTTAGCAGCCCATGAAAGGATTGAAGAGAAACTTCTTAATAATGAAAAAGTAAGTGAATATGTGATGGATTATCATAAACCAAATGGGCAAATAAAAACTATGCTGGTTAGTAAAAACTCTTATCACAATCTTAATGGAGATATTCAAGGTATTTTAACTGTATTACATGATATTACAGATTTTGTAAAAGTGGAAAAAGAGAAGAAACAGCACGAATCATTTTTGGCTCAACAATCAAAACTAGCAGAAATTGGAGAGATGATTAGTGCTATTGCACATCAATGGAACGAACCTCTTGTTGAGATGTCTGCTATTGTACAGGATTTAGAGTTGCAACATAAAACAGCTCAAATAAGTAAAGATGATATACACACTTTTGTAAACGATTCAATGGTACAGATTCAATATATGTCAAAAACATTAAAAGATTTTAGAGATTTCTTAAAACCATCGGTAAAAAAATCACACTTTTATATCAAAGATGCTTTTGATGAAGTACTAAATATCTTAGAAAGACAGATAAAATATAGCTATATAACATTAGATATTTCATTTGAAGAAAATGAACTAGTTGCTTATGGATACAAAAATGAATTTATGCAGGTTTTAATAACTATTATAAATAATGCAAAAGATGCTATTGCAAAAAAACAATCTCAAGGTAAAGATTTCAAAGGTAAAATCCATATAACTATTTTATCTATTGATGAAACTATTAAAATAATTATAAAAGATAATGGTTGTGGTATAAAAGAGGAAGAGAAAGAGAAAGTATTTGAGCCTTATTACAGTACAAAAAGTAAAGGAAATGGACTAGGACTTTATATGAGTAAAGTACTTATCAATGATAAAATGAATGGTAAAGTATATTTTGACAAATCAAAAGAGAAAACAGCATTAATCATTGAACTACCAAGTGACAAAGAGGAGATTAACTAATGAAAGTATTGTTATTAGAAGACAATCAAAGACTCAATAACTCTATTGTGAAAAGACTAGAGTTAAAAGGTTATATTATAGATGCTTTTGAAGATGGTTTAGTAGCTTTGGAAAATGCTTATGGGGGTTATGATTGTTTTATACTAGATATTAATGTTCCTTCATTAGATGGGATAAATATTTTAAAAGAGATAAGAGAAACCTATAGTGAAATACCTATTTTGATAATAAGTTCTAATATTGACCTTGATACAATCAAAGATGCCTATGGTTTTGGTTGCGATGATTATCTTAAAAAACCTTTTTTTATAGATGAACTAGAGGTAAAAATAGAAAAACTATGTAAGCTAGATCAACGAGTTATTCACCTTAATAAAGAGTTTACATACCATATTTCTTCAAGAGAACTCTTTAATAATGAGACACAGGTAAAACTAACAAAAAAAGAGACTCTTTTATTGCATCAGTTTATTACACACAAAGAGAAGGTTCTTAGTTTTAACCAAATTTCTGATTATGTATGGGAGGGTGATATTACTACAACAGATAGTATTAGAACTTTAGTGATGCGTTTAAGAAAAAAAATACCCAAAGAGTGTGTAGAAACTTTGATAGACTTTGGATATAAGTTTCATTTAGGAAAGTTATGATTGAAGTTTTACCAATACTTCTTATTTTTTTAAGTGGATATTTTTTTAGAAAATTAAAGGGTGATATATCAAACTCTTTAGTTGATTTTGTTTTATATTTTGTATTTCCAATATTTATTATCTATAAAATACATTTTTTAGTTTTTGATAGTTCAATATTTAAAGTGATATTTATAGGATTTTGTGCTTTTGCATTAGGAATACTTTTTACTTTTTTAGCAGCAAAAATATTTAAAATAAATAACAACACAACAGCAATGATGGCTGTCTCTGTAGGATTTGGGAACACCTCATTTTTAGGTTTTGCATTTGTTCAATCATATTATGGGGAAGATGCTTTAAGTCTTGCAATTTTTTATGACCAGATTGCAACTATGGTTTTAATGTCTATTTTTGCACCTATTATATTTGCATTAGCAGATAAAACAAACAAAATATCAACAAAACATATTTTAAAGTCAATTATTACCTTTCCACCAACTTTTGCTTTTATATTAGCACTTTTTTCAAAACTTATTGTTTTCCCAACTTTAATTGTAGGGCTATTTGAACAAATATCGGTAACATTAGTTCCTATAGTTATATTTGCAGTTGGGATGAAATTCACTTTAGGAACTATTAAAGGGAAAGTAAGAGATATAGGATTAACTCTTGGTATTAAAATGGTTTTAATACCACTTAGTTTATATCTTATATCCACACTGTTTTTTCAAATTGATTTAGCGATAAAAGTATCTATTTTAGAAGCCGCCATGCCACCTATGGTTCTAGGAACTATTATTGCTATTAGAGCAGGTTTTGATGAAAAATTAGGACTTGGAAGTTTAGGAATTGGGATGATACTTAGTTTTGTAACAATCCCTGCTATTGTTTATCTTATGGGATAAAACAAACAATCAAAATCTATTTTGATTGTTTGGCTCTTTTTCTAATAATATTATTTACAATATAATACCCATGATTTAAAGCAATAGCAATAGAACCACCACTATTAAAAGCAATATCTCCTGCAACATAAAGACATTTTACATTTGTCTCATAGTTTTCATTATAAATAGGCATCCCCTCTTCATCTATAGAGATATTACATTTTTTTAAGAAATCTACAGGGGAAGTTCCACCAATAGCATAGATAATTCTATCGTAAACAGTATAGTAACCATCATTAAAATTTACCTTTACTTTTCCATGATGATTTTCTAAAGACTCTATATCTGTATCCATTCTAAGTCTTAAAAGCTCTTGTCCATTATACTCATATAGTATTCTCTCGTTTTCAGGATTGAGTCTTGAAAACTTATCTTTTCTATACACTAAAGTTACATTATTATTATGTTCAGCTAACTCATAAGCATATTCAGCAGCAGAGTTTCCACCACCAACAACAAGTATTTTCTCATTTTCACCACATTTATCAAGGTTAAAATTAACGAATGATTTTATAGAAGGTGGTATTTTATAGCTTGGTTTATTTGGTTTTCCCATTTTACCAATAGTTACCACTACATTTTTTGATTGAAAGCTTCCATTATTTGTCACAATATCGAAGTGTTTCTCTTTTCGCTCTATTGATTCAACCTCTGTATAAAAAAGAGTATCTATCTTCTCTTTATCTAATAATGAATCAAAATAATCTAATGTACTCTCTTTAGTACCATCAAAAAAATCAACATTACCCTCTAGTTTTGTGATTTGACCTTTCCAGTCTTTATCTACCCTTTTATTATCTTTATAAAACTTTCTAATTGTATTAGAGTGATTTCCTGTTTTCTCGATAAGAAGTATTTTACCTATATCATAAACTTCCGCTTCAATTGCAGACCCAATTCCACCAGGACCACCACCAATGATTACTATATCGTAAATATCTTCCATCATTATCCTTTCTTGATTCAATACAAAACTTCCCAATTGTATATCATTTTGCATAAATATACCATCAAAGTCACAATGTTTATAAAGATACTCAAAGTTAGTTAGTTTAGTTAATACTGTGTATGAGTTTAGGAGACTCCATGAATTTGAATATCCTTAATAAAATTATGACCTTGATGCTAAATTTATGTTGTATTACCAATGTAAAATTATATCAATGAGATATAACACTCACATAACATTCTAAATTTATTTAAAAAACTAATGGAATATCTTATGCATACATATATATAATACTACTAGCGGAGTACAAAAATGATGGTAAACAAAAAACAAATTAGAGAACTTTTAAACGAATCAGCCTGTTCACACAATGATAAAAAGAAATCAAGCTGTGACAAACCAAAACCAGGAGCTACAAGTGGTGGTTGTGCCTTTGAAGGTGCGCAAATTGCCCTATTCCCTTATGCTGATGCTGTTCATTTAGTACATGCACCAGCAACTTGTCAAGGTGCTAGTTGGGAAACACGAGCTACACCTACTAGCTGGGAAGGTGAAAATAATGTACCATTAGGATATTGTACCGATGTAACAACAAATGATGTTATTTTTGGTGGAGACAAAAAACTAGAAGAGAGCATTAGTTACATTTGTGAAAATAAATCTCCAAAAGCAGTTTTTGTTTATGAAACTTGTGTTACTGCTATGATTGGCGATGATATAGATAATGTATCTAAAAGGATGGAAGAAAAATATAAAATTCCAATCGTAGTAGTGCATTCCCCTGGATTCGTAGGGAGTAAAAACCTAGGAAGCCGTCTAGGGGGAGAAGCTGTACTTTCTCAACTTATAGGTAAAAAAGAGCCAAAAGAGATACATCCATTTGGTATTAATCTTATTGGAGAATACAATGTTACAGGTGATATGTGGCAATATACTCCAATCTTAGAAAAAATTGGTATAAAAGTTGTTTCTACTTTAGCTGGTGATGGGAGAATAGAAAATATTCAAATGGCACATAGGGCAAAACTCAATGTAATAGTATGTGCAAAATCTCTTATAACTTTGGTGCGAAAAATGGAAGAGCAATATGGTATTCCACATATCTCTGTTTCATTTTATGGTAAACGCGACACTACAAATGCAATTATGTCTATAGTCAATGCCTTTGGAGATGAGAAGTTAACACAAAAAGCACTTGAAGTGATAAAAGAGGAAGAGGAAGCCTTAGAGAAAAGACTTCTTCCATATAGAAAAATTCTTGAAGGTAAAAAAGCTATATTAAATACAGGTGGAAATAAATCTTGGTCAATAGCTTCAGCCTTACAAGATATAGGGATTGAAGTAGTTGCTACAAGTATTAGAAAATCTACTTTAGAGGATATTGAAATAGCAAAAAAATATGTCTCTATTTTAATGAAAGTTCCAGCAAATGAACAAGCTAAACTTATAGATGAACACGGTGTTGATATACTTCTTGCAGGTGGGAGAAGTTTATATACAGCTATTAAGAAAAAAGTGGCTTTCGTAGATGTAAATCAAGAGAAAAAGATAAGTTATGGTGCGTATGGTGGCTTAGAAAATCTAGCTATTGATGTATGTGCCTCTGTTCAAAATCCAGTATTTAAAACAGTAGGTGAACCAGCTCCGTGGTGTGATGATATATAAGTAATTTATGATAAAATCACCTATTAATAAAAAGGTTAATAGATGGTTCGATATAGGTACAAAATAAAAGGTGTTGTTCAAGGTGTTGGATTTCGCCCTTTTGTTTATAAATTAGCTAACCAATTTAACCTTACTGGAACTGTATCAAACGATAGTGATGGTGTGAACTTAGAGCTTCAAGGAACTGCAAAAAAAATTGAGCTTTTTGATGAGGAGTTTTTAGATTCACTTCCTCCACTTGCACATATAGATAGTTTTGAAAAACACCCTATTTGTTTAGAAAATGAAACAACTTTTAAGATCATTCAAACAAACAATTCAAACAGTAAAACCACCCTCGTCTCCCCTGATATAAAAGTATGTAATGATTGTCTTGAAGATATAAAAAAGAAAGTTAAGTATCATAACTATTTCAACACAAACTGCACAAACTGTGGCCCTAGATATAGTATCATCAAAACCTTACCGTATGATAGAGTTAATACCTCTATGTATGATTTTCCACTTTGTGATAGTTGTCAAAAAGAGTATGAAGACCCACAAAATAGAAGATACCATGCACAACCAATCTCTTGTAAAGAATGTGGTCCAAAATTAACACTCACTATTAAAAATGAAGTTGTAAGCAGTAAAGAAGATGAGATATTTTTAAAAACTGCCAACTTAATCCAAGAGGGAAAGATTGGTGCTATTAAAGGTATGGGTGGATTTCATATTGTTTGTGATGCCTACAATGATGATGTGATAGAAAAGTTACGAAACTATAAAAATCGCCCAGCAAAACCTTTTGCCATCATGTGTAAAGATTTAGGCCAAATCAAATCTATAGCAAAAGTAAATGATAAAGAGGAGAAACTTCTTATCTCAAAAGAGGCTCCAATTGTAGTACTTGATAAACTTTCAACAGCTCCTATTGGTAAATTAATTGCTCCTAATATCACTAAAATAGGTTGTTTTTTACCTTATACCCCTATACACTATTTGCTTTTTGAACATCTTAAAACTCCTATAGTTGCAACAAGTGCAAATATGGGTGGGGAACCAATCATTATATCAAAAGAGGAGATTGAATTAAAGTTACCTTTTATTGATTTTATTATTGATTTTAATCGTGATATAATTAATGCTATTGATGATAGTGTGATCCAAGTCATTAATGATAAAATACAAACTTTACGCCTTGCACGAGGATATGCACCAAAAGTAACAAAACTACCTTTTACAATAAAAGAAAAGATTCTTGCAGTTGGAGCAAATGCAAAAAGCACCATCTCCATAGCTTTTGAAGATACTATTATCACCTCCCCTCATATTGGAGATTTGGATAATATTAAAGCGTTTGAATACTTTACAAGAACTATTGAAACTTTTAAAAGATTTTATGATTTTGAACCAAATATTATAGTGCACGATCTACATCCAAATTATGAGACAACAAAATGGGCAAAACAACAAAATATTACACTTTTTGAGGTACAACATCATCTAGCTCATATCTATAGTGTCAAAGCAGAACACAACTTACAAAAAGAGAGTTATATTGGTTTTAGTTTTGATGGAACTGGATATGGTTTAGATGATACACTTTGGGGTGGAGATATTTTTATAAATGATATAAGAGAATACAGCTTTAAACCTATCAAACTTTTAGGTGGTACAAAAGCTATCAAAGAGCCTAGACGCGTTGCATTAGCACTTTTATTTGAGCATTTTAATTTAGAAGATATTTTAAAATTAGATTTACCACTTTTAGAAACTTTTTCACAAAGTGAGATAAGATTACTTTTTCAAAGCTACCAAAAAAATCTAAACTGCTTTGAGACTAGTTCTGTTGGAAGATTATTTGATGCTGTTGCCTCGTTTTGTAACCTATCCCAAGTTTTATCCTATGAGGGGGAGAGTGGATTATATATTGAAAGATATTATAATGAAAAATCGGATGTAACTTTTGAATATACTATAGAAAATAAAATAATAGATATAAAAATAGTAGATTTTATTTTAAATAACTCTTTTGACTCAAAGCTTTTATCCACTATGCTTATAAATACTTTGGTAAAAATTATTATTGAGTTATCTTTGCAATATGATTTAGATATTTTATTAAGTGGAGGTGTGTTTCAAAACAAAACTCTTTTGGAAAAAGTGCTACAAGAGTTAAAAATACACAATAAAAAATACTACATAAATGAAAAAATACCACCAAACGATGGTGGAGTTAGTTTAGGTCAAATCTACTACTCTTTACTCTCTTCATACTCTTCATACTCTTCATAAAATATTTATTTGAATAACAAAAAATCAATTAAATAGATTTAATTTTCACCCTCTTCATGCTCCTCTAACATAGTACTTATTTTTTCATATACCACTTGAACTTCTTCATCACTCATATTATCTTCATCAATCGCAGTGACGATATTTTGAAGTTCTACTAAAAATGACTCCATATCTTTGATTGCTTCCATATCATCTTCATTGGCAGTTTTATTCTCTACTTCTTTGTGCAACTCTTCCAAAAAAACTTCTGATTCAGGTATCATCACATCTACAACAAGGTCTCTAAGTTTAATTCTTAAATTTTCCATTTAAGCTCCATAAAATAATTTACTATTTTAGAATTATAACAAAGTTTTTTCATATATTGGTCTACAATGGACACAAAACCTTGCATGTGGTTTTGCTTTTAATCTTTTTACCCCTATATTTTCATCACACATCTCACAAGTCCCATATGTTTTATTATTAATTTTTTGCAGTGCAATATCTATCTCTTTTATCTCTTCTATCTGTTTATCTTTTAAAATATTTAAATTATAACTATCACTTGAAACTTCAGCATAATCAATATCATCATATGTATTTTCACTTAGAAGTTCTTCTATTAAAATTCGACTTGATGTGGTTTGCATCAATAACTCTTTTTTTCGTACCAATAGTAGATTTTTAAAATTCTCTCGTTGTTTTTCGTTTAACATAGCTAACCCTTTATATTTAATAAATGCCCAAATTCTTTTTGTTTAGTTTTTAGATAATTTTTGTTATAGATATTTACAGGAGTAATCGCTTCAATTCTTTGTACAATATCAATACCAATAGATTCAATAAACTCTATTTTTGCAGGATTATTGGTGATAAGTTTGATTTTAGATATATTTAAATCTTCAAAAATAGTTTTTATAATACTATAATCTCTCTCATCCTCTTTAAAACCTAACATAAGATTTGCTTCTTTTGTATTGTACCCTTGGTCTTGAAGATGATACGCATTTATTTTATTAACAAGCCCTATATTTCGTCCCTCTTGTCTATGATATATTACAAGTCCACCCTCTTTTGAGATAAGTTCTAAAGCAAGATTCAGTTGATTACTACAGTCACATTTTAAACTACCTAAGGTATCACCTGTTAAACATTCAGAGTGAATTCTAACTTGCGGTACATCTATATCAGAAAAATTCTTACTCATAATTGCAAGATGCTCTTGTACTCCATCTTTGTAGGCTTTGATCTTAAAATCACCATATTTTGAAGGTAAATTTGCTATTTTTGATTGAGTAATTATTGGAATAGTATTGCCAAAATATGACCTATAAAAACAAGACTTTGCACCTGTATGACAAGCTGTGTTCCCTATTTGTTCTACAATCACTAAAATTGCATCTTCATCACAATCAACTCTTAAATCAAGTAGTTTTTGAATATGTCCACTACTTTCACCTTTTTTCCATATTCTATTTTTACTTCGTGAAAAGTAATGAACAATTTTTGTTTCAACTGTCAGGTGAAAAGCTTCTTCGTTCATATACCCTAACATTAATATCTCGTTTGTTCCATATTCTTGAGTGACTACAGGTACTAATCCACCTGATTTTTGAAAATCTATATTCATAATTTATTCTTCTTTTTATTTTGGAAATGTAAATTTTATTTTAGAATATTAGCGAATAAGTTTTAAATGCAACTTAGTTGCATTTAAAACTTATTCCTCACACATAAAAAGTATCCCAATAAAAAAGAAGTATTCTCTATATTAGAAGCTATAATACAAATAAAAATCCCACCAAATAATGGTGGGATTTATGTCTATCTAATCAATTTTTATCTAAATTATTAAATACCTATAGGCTCATTTGCTTCCATTTTACACTCATTGTTTTTATTACAATCTATATTTGCATCAAGATAAAAAACTCTATCTAAATCTTTTTTCATCTCTTCAATATAACCTCTTCCCTCGATAGCTCTAGTTCCTGTTCCACAAAACAAAATAACTTCACCTTTTTTTGGAAGAGCTTCTACAAATTGTGGTGCTTTTTTATCCCCAACATAAATATTAATAGCACCTGGTAATGTTCCTGCATTAAAATCTTCTTTTGAACGAACATCTACTAAAGTAACAGACTTTGGTAGTTTTTTATAATTTTTAATAAACCACTCTCCATCAACTGTCCCTGTATCTGCACCTAACATTAAATTACCACTTTTACTCATTTTAGCTTTTTTTGTAGCTTGTTTTTTTGTAGCTTTAACATTCCCACCTGTTGTTGGATAACCTGCTTTTTTCCATGCTGGAAATCCTGCTGCTAAAACTTTAATATTTTTATACCCTAAAACTCTTAGTTTGTTTGCTACTATATGGGATTTATCACAACCATATCCACCACAAAAAGTTACAATAGGTGTTTTTTTATTTGCAGGCATAAATCCTACATATTTATCAAATTTTGTATCTGGAGTATTTAAACTTCCTATAATTGTACTTCCAAAAAATTTAGCCCAAGGTCTTGCATCTATAAAAAGTGTATTTCTTTTTTCAAATATTGCTTTTGCAACATTTGTATCAATCTCTACATAATTTTTTGTTTTCCATTGTGGCATTCCTGCAATATATACTTTTACATTTTTATGCCCTTTTTTCAAAAGTTCAACTGCAACAATAGGTGATTTTACACATTTATATCCACCACAATATACTATAATCTCTTTTGATTTATCCACTTTTCCCAAAACTGTTTGGTACATACTATCAAATTTTGTATCTGTTAATAATAATGCACTAGGGATATGAGATACTTGATACTTTTTTAAAGGTCGAGCATCAATTATTACAGCTTTTGCACTTTTTCTAGTTCCCTTGTCAACTGCTTTTAAAACATAATCATAATCAACTATCTCTAAATTATTTTCTTTAATAATCTTTTTAACAGATACTGCTGCTTGTATATCAAATCTTTTTTGCTCTACACTCGAAACTGCAAATACACTTGAACTTGTCAACACAACTAACAATATAATTAAACTTATCACATTACTAATTTTTTTCATCATCACCCCTTAAAATTCCCATTTTAAATGTAACTACTTTGTTACAACCATCTTACTTTACACTGAAGATTATTGTATCATATTTTTTTATAATTAACTAAGTTTTTCTAATGTGAAAATGTCTCTGTTATCCAACCACTTCCTAAGACTTTTTCATCTTGATAAAAAACAGCTACCTGTCCACAAGCAACTCCAAATGCTGGTTCTTTTAACTTCACAATTGCTTTATTATCTTTGATAGTGATGATACAAGCTATTTTTGTAGTACGATATCTTAATTTTATGGTACACTCAAATTCAATTTCATCTATAAATAAATTGAGATTTTCTAAAGCTACACTCGTGATATATAGTTCCTCTTTTTTAGATACAACTATTGTATTATCAAGAGGATTTATCTCTTTAACAAAATGTGGTTCATGTGCCCCATGAACATAAAACCCTCTTCTTTTTCCAATAGTATAGTGCATATAACCCTTGTGATGACCTATCTCATTACCATTTGTATCTAAGGTTTTTCCCTCATTATCTATAGTATGATGTTTTTTCAAAATATCTGTGTACACTGTATCTACAAAGCATATCTCTTGAGACTCTTTTCCTTGTGCTATATCTTTAATTGCTGGTATTGTAGAACCCAATTTTATAATATCTTCTTTTTTATATTTTGACATAGGAAATAAAATATATTGCAAAGCATCTTGTTTAATTTGTCCTAAGAAATAACTTTGATCTTTTGTTTTATCATCTGCTTCATAGATAAATTTTCCATCTGTTTTTGCATAGTGTCCAGTTGCTAAATAATCTGCATCTAAACTTTTTGTAAAATCTAATAATGCACCAAACTTGATAGTACGATTACATTTTACACAAGGATTAGGAGTATTACCTTTTTCGTATTCTGATACAAAATAGTCATAAACTTCCTCTTTAAACCTATCACTTAAATCCAAAATATGATATTCTATTCCTAAAGAAGTAGCAACTTTTTGCCCTGAGTTTATGTTTTTTTCATGATAATTTTCAACCATGTTATGAAGCTTCATATAAACTCCAACAACCTCATATCCCTCTTTTTGTAATAAATAGGCTGTCATGGAGGAGTCAACTCCTCCGCTCATACCAACTACAACTTTTTTACTCATTTTATTTTCTTTTATGCATCAAGTGCTATTTTTAAATCTTCAATCAAATCGTCAACATTTTCAAGCCCAATACTTAATCGAATAAGCCCTTCAGAGATACCAATTTCTTTCTGTTCATCTAATGGAATTTGTTGATGTGTTGTTGAAGATGGATGTGTGATAATAGATTTTGAATCTCCAATATTAACAACTATTGAAAATATTTTTGTATTATCCAGTACTTTCCACGCTGTTTCTTTATCTGCAACTTCAAAACTTAAAAGTCCACTAGATAATCCATCTTTAAAATATTTATTTGCTAAGTTATGATAACTATTAGACTCCAATCCTGGATAATTAAGGTTTGAAACTTTAGGATGTGATTCTAGAAATTTTGCAACTTTTAGTGTATTAGAACTATGTTTTTCAATTCTTAAACTCAATGTTTCTAAACTTTGTATCAATGACCAAGAGTTAAACGGTGATGGTGTTGCTCCAATATCTCTTAAAAGAGCAAGTCTAATTCTAAGATTAAACGGTGGAAATGGTAAATCTGTATATACTAATCCGTGATAACTCTCATCTGGTGTATTAAAGTGTGAGTATCTTGGATTGTCTTTAAAAAACTCTGTTAAACCATCTCTATCAATAATAGCACCACCAAGTGATAACCCTTGACCTGATATATATTTACTACAGCTATGAACAACTATATCTGTACCATGTGCAATTGGATTTACTAAATAAGGTGTTGCAACTGTATTGTCACAAATAGATACTATTCCATGTTTTTTTGCAATTGTACTAATAGCATCTATATCTGCAACTGCAATTTGTGGATTTGATAATGATTCAAAAAATATAGCTTTTGTTTTATCATCTATAAGTGGTTCAATAGATGAAGGGTCATCTAAATCAAATACTCTAGCTTCTAAACCAAATCTTTTCATTGTATGTTTAAAAAGTGTTACACTTCCCCCATAAATTTTATCTGAGATAATGATATTATCCCCAGATTCAAAAAGATTTGAAACTGCATAAAAAATAGCAGCTTGTCCACTTGAAGTAGCTATTGCACTTGCCCCTCCTTCAATTTCAGCTAACCTAGATTCTAATATAGCCGTTGTTGGGTTTGTTAATCTTGTATATATATTTCCCAAATCTTGTAAACAAAATCTATCCGATGCTTGTTTTGCACTATCAAATGCATACGCTGTTGTTTGATAAATTGGTACTGCTGTTGTACCTTGAGTGTCTTTTTCATATCCGTGGTGGATTGCTATTGTTTCTTTATTCATTTTATTTTTCCTTCAATTCTTTTATTGATTTTTGTAGTGAAGAGAGTAAAAACTCAATATCCTCTTTACTATGTGTGTAATTTACACTTATTCTTAACCAACTTGGTTTTTCATCTGTTTTATTTTCTTCTGTAATACCAAATAGGTCATGACCATAAGGACCAGCACAACTGCATCCTGCTCTTGTTTGTATTCCATACTCTTGCGATAACTTTTCACATAATTGATACGGGGTAACACCATGAAAATTAATAGCCAAAATTCCTACACTTCTGTGATTTTTATTTTGTCCATAGATGGTGTACCCCTCTAGCATGGCGAGACCATCATTTAAAATTTCAAATAATTCTTCTTTCTTTTTTTGTATTCTAGGAATTCCTATCTCATCTCTTAATTGATAAGTCAAAGCTGCTTTAATCAGTTGTAAAATAGCTGGTGTTCCTGCATCTTCTCTTATCTCAATATCACTGTTAAAAATATGTTCCTCTTTTGATACATACGCTACTGTTCCACCACCTGCAAATGTAGGAGATTCTTTTTCATTGATAAGGGATTTTCGTATTGCTAACAATCCACAAGTACCAGGTCCACCTAAAAGTTTATGAGGGGAAAGAAAAACTGCATCATACAATTTACTATTTGGGTTTAGACATGGTGATGCTGCTGCATTATCAAAAGTTATAATAGCATTGTATTGTCTTAAAAGTTCAGATATTTTTTCATAAGGTGAGATGATTCCCGTTACATTAGAAGCAACTGAAAAAGCACCTATGATTTGTCTATGTTTATTTTCCTCTAATACTTTTTCTAGATTTTCTAAATCTACATTACCTGTTTTATCTAACGGTATTCTCATCACATCACATAATGCTTCCCTATAACTAATTTCATTTGAATGATGTTCAAAAGGACCTACAATTATAAGTGGTTTATCTTCCTGTTCTACATCTATTTTAAATCTATTTTTTGTAGCAGGTGGAATATATAATCCCAATAGTTCTTGAAATCTTTTAATAGCTCCCGTTGCCCCAGTACCACAAGGGAGAAGAACAAAATCATCTTCTAATTCAAGATATTTTTTAATCTTTTCACGAGCAATATCATAGTAGTATGAGGTTGTTTTAGCATCACTTGCAAAATCTGAATGGGTATTTGCATAAGTGGCTAAAACCTCTTGCATCCTCTCCTCTATTGGTCCAAATGCTAAGCCAGAAGCCGTATAATCAAAATATTTATTTTTATTTAAACCAATTACTTTTTCACTTATATATTCAAAACTTTTATTATCTGTTATAAATGGTCTAAAAACATCATTACTTTTTATCATCATTTCCCTTTAAAATTTAAGACAACTCTTATGAATATAGAGTTGTACTTAAGTATCTTTCTCCTGTATCACAAAGAATTGTTACTATCGTTTTACCTTTGTTTTCAGTTCTTGAAGCTATCTTATTTGCAGCCCATATATTAGCACCTGCAGATATTCCTACCAACAAACCTTCACTTTTTGCTAATTGTTTTGATGTTTCAAAAGCATCTTCATCAGCTACTTTAATCACCTCATCAAATATTTGTTGATTTAAAACCTCTGGTATAAAACCAGCACCTATCCCTTGTATTTTATGAGGAGCTGCTTTTTCCCCTGAAATAACTGCTGAACTTAAAGGCTCTACTGCAACTATATAAGCATCTGGATTATGTTTTTTAATCACCTCTGAGATACCTGTTAAAGTTCCACCTGTTCCTACAGCAGCAACTACAATATCTACTTTTCCATCTGTATCATTTAGTATCTCTAAAGCTGTTGTTTCTCTATGCATCTTTGGATTTGCTGGATTATTAAATTGTTGAGGCATAAAGCTATTTTCAACCTCATTTATCAATTCGTTAGCTCTTGCAATCGCTCCACCCATACCTTTTGCAGCTTCTGTTAAATCAATCTTAGCACCTAATGCTTTTAAAAGTTGTCGTCTCTCCAAACTCATAGACTCAGGCATAGTAAGAGTGAGTTGTAACCCTTTAGCAGCACAAACCATAGCTAGACCAATACCTGTATTTCCACTTGTTGGCTCTATAATTACTGTATCTTTATCTATTTTCCCATCTTTAATACCAGCTTCAATCATCGCTAAAGCGATTCTATCTTTTACTGAACTAGTTGGATTCATAAATTCACATTTACCCAAAATCTCAGCCCCTGTTTCATTTGAGAATTTATTTATTCTTACAAGTGGTGTATTTCCAACTAACTGTGTTGCATTTTGTGCTATTTTCATACTATCTCCTTATATATAATATATTAAATTTGAAGAATCTTTTTCTAAAAACTCTTCAAGTTCGCTTATTGAAATTTGAAAGATACCCTCTATTTTATTTTTTGTATCTTCCCAAAAAGGTTGTAAAATGTTTTTTTTAGTATTACTATCTGTTTGTGCAAAGCAACACTCAAGAGATTGTAATACATCAAATACTGTAATATTTTTAGGGTCTTTTGCTAATTTATAACCACCATTAGCTCCCCTAATACTCATCACTAAACCAGACTTTTTAAGAACTACTAAAATTTGCTCAAGATAATTTTGAGGAATATCCCCCGCTTTAGCAATCTCTTTTGTTTGTAATAGCTCTCCATCATTTTGTCTTGCTAAGATAAGTACTGCTGTTAAACCATACTCACCTTTAGTTGATACTATCGCCATTTTAAATTCCTTTTATCTTAAAGTTGTAAAATTATAGCACAGTTCTTTTTTAATGTCAAGTAATTCTATAGGTTTTTATAAGATTAAATAAAAATAGCTTTTATTTTATTAAAAAAACACCTTAAACACTTTTATTCAATAAGCTTTTAATAAACTCCTCATCACCAACTTTTTCTTTTACAAATTGATTAAAAACATCTATATTAGAGTCTAGATATCCTAAAATAATCTTTTCCACTACGCTATTAAGTTGTGAAGGTTTTAATTTTAACTTTGTTTTTTCACCAAATGAAGATTTATTACCCTCTAAATTTCCACCCATTATAAGTTCAAATCCCACAACTGTATCATTATTTTCATCTTTAAACTTTGTTCCTAATAAACCTATATCAACTACATGAGGGTGAGCACATGAATTTGGACATCCATTTACAGATATTGATACTGTTTCATTAAAATCAGGAAACTTTTTTTCCAAATATTGTGCTAACTCTATTGCTTGATTTTTTGTTTCAGCTATAGCAAACTTACAAAATTCTATCCCTGTACAAGATATTGTTCTAGCTTTAAAAGAGCTAGGATTTACATCTATATTCTCTTTTTTTAGCTCTTCAACTAACTGCTGTATATTTTTATTTGGAACATCTGTAATTATAAAGTTTTGTGTATTTGTTGCTTTTATAGTAGTTGCTTGATACTTTTCCAAACTATTTGCTAACTGTATTAAACCCTTTGCCCCTATTTTTCCACCATTTATAGCACACCCTATATATGAATACCCCTCTTTTTTTGACTTATGAACTCCAAAATGTTCCCGCTTTGAATAAGGTGTATAGTTTTGAATAGTACTTTGCTCTAATTTAAAACCTAACTTTGTTTCTAAAAGACCTTTAAACTTCTCTTTTGTTAGCTTATCCACAAGATGTCCCAATCTAGCTTTTTTTCTATTTTCTCTTAATCCAAAATCTCTATATATATAAGAAACTATCTCTACTATCTGTAAAATATTGTTCTGTTTTACATATCCTAGATGTGTTGCTATTTGTTTATTGGATGCTAAACCTCCACCAACACTAAGGTCAAATAATATCTCATTTTCAAACTTAACAGCACTAAAAGATAGATCTTGAATCTCATGACCTATACAATGTTTAGAACAACCACTAATACCTACTTTATATTTTCGTGGTAAATTTGATAACTCTTTATTACCTCTAAAATAATCATTTACAGAAGTTACGATATTATTTACATCAACTATTTCATCATGATCAATTCCACATACAGGACATGAAACGACATTTCTTGGTACATCTCCTGCAGCAAATACAGTACTTAATCCCACTTTTTCTAACTTCTCAAAAATTGTAGGTAAATTTTGTACAGATATATTATGAAACTGTATATCTTGTCTTGTTGTAAAAGTTGCGGTTTGTTTTCCATATTTTTCTGAAATTTCAGAAACAACTCTCATTTGTTGTAGATTCATTGCCCCCTTTTCCAACTTTACCCGCAACATGAAATAAAGATTTTCATCAGACTTATCCTGAAAGTTTTTATTTTGTGTATACAATCCATACCATTTAAACCTATCTATATCTTCTGGATCTATTGGCTCATTGGTTATGGCATATCTTTTTATATCTGCCAAAACATCTAATCCACTTTTTTGTTTTTTTATCCTCTCAACTCTTTGTGTTGCATTCTCTTTTTTCATAATCTTACCTATACTATTTTTTTAGATTCCCAATGGGGAAAATGTTTTCTTATTAAACTATTTAACTCCACTTCAAAAAGGGAGTAGTCAGATCTATCATTATTGGAACTTTCTTGAACCTTATCTACAATCATCCCTGCTCCAACTGTATTATTTGTTACTCTATCTATAATGATAAAACTCCCCATCGTTTTATTGTGTTCATAAGAGTCATAGGCTATTGTTTGAGTTAAAGAGAGTTTTGCAAAACCTATCTCATTGAGTTCTAAACTATCTGTTGTTTCCTCTTCTAAACTATTTACATCTGTTTTATAATAAAAACTATCTATTGAACCACTTGTAAGGGTTGATGCTCTTTTAATATAATATGATTTCCCTTTTGTTAGAGGAGTTTCATCCATCCATACAATTTTTACATCAAATAGTTTTCCTTGGTCTGGTTGTTCATCACTTTTTACTATTATATCTCCACGAGATATATCTATCTCATCTTGCAACACTAGAGTTACCGCTTGTTGAGTATAAGCATACTCTAAAAGAGCATCATAAGTAACTATCTCTTTTACTAATGAACTTTTCCCTGATGGTAATACAGTAACCGCATCACCAACTTTTATAACTCCTGAGGCAACTGTTCCACAAAAACCTCTAAAATCTAAATTTGGTCTATTAACATACTGTACAGGTAATCTAAAATGTGTCAAATCTCTTTGTTTTGCTATCTCCACATTTTCTAAAACTTCAAGAAGTGTCTCATCTTTATACCAAGGTGACTTTTCACTTTTATTTACTACATTATCACCATCTAAAGCAGAGATAGGGATAAAGGTTAAATTTGCATCTACCCCTAACTCTTTTGCAAAAGAGATATACTCTTGTTTTATATTATTAAATCTCTCTTCGCTAAAATCAACTAAATCCATCTTATTTATAGCAATTACAAGCTCTTTTAACCCTAATAATTTGGTAATAAAAGTATGCCTTTTTGTTTGTGTTTGCACCCCATATCTACCATCAATTAAAATAATGGCCAAATCAGCTGTACTAGCACCCGTTGCCATATTTCTTGTATATTGTTCATGCCCTGGTGTATCTGCTATAATAAACTTTCTTTTATCTGTTGCAAAATATCTATACGCTACATCTATTGTAATCCCTTGTTCTCTTTCACTAGCAAGCCCATCAACTAATAGTGCTAAATCAAACTCACCATCTGTAGTACCACTTTTTTTGCTATCATTTTTTATAGCTGCTAGTTGATCTTCAAATATCATCTTTGAATCATGAAGAAGTCTCCCTATAAGTGTTGATTTTCCATCATCAACACTACCACATGTGATAAATCTAAGCAATTGCTTATGCTCATGCTCTTTTAAATAACTCTCTATATCCTCTGCAATTTTTTTCTCTTGAATTGACATCTTAAATACCTTTTATATCTACTATCTTTTAACTTTTTTTAATCCACTTTCATACTAAAAGAGATAAACCTACATAACACATTTTTTTTGCTAAAGAATTTTTTAAAAATAACCTTCAATTTTCTTTTTCTCCATTGATCCTGCACTATCATTGTCTATAACCCTCCCTTGTCTCTCACTTGTTTTTGTTAATAACATCTCTTGAATAATCTCAGGAAGTGTTGTAGCTGTAGATTCAACTGCTCCTGTTAATGGGTAACATCCTAATGTTCTAAATCTAACAAACTCTTCTGTTGGAACCTCACCCTCTTCTAAAGGTAACCGTTCATCATCAACTAGTATTTTTACTCCATCCCTTACAACCACTGGTCGTTTTTTTGAAAGATATAAAGGCACTATAGGAATCTCTTCTAGATATATATACTGCCAAATATCAAGTTCAGTCCAATTTGATAAAGGAAATACCCGTATCGATTCCCCTTTTTTTACTTTTGAATTGTATGTATTCCAAAGTTCTGGTCTTTGATTTTTTGGATCCCATCTATGGTTTTCATCCCTAAAAGAGTAGATTCTCTCTTTTGCACGACTTTTCTCTTCATCTCGTCTAGCACCACCAAACACAGCATCAAACTTATATTTATTTAGTGCTTGTTTTAAACCTTCTGTTTTCATAATATCTGTATGAACAGCACTTCCGTGTGAAAATGGTCCAATATTTTGTTCTATACCATCTGGGTTTGTATAAACTAGAAGTTCAAATCCAAGTTTTTCTGCCATCTTATCTCTAAACTCAATCATCTCTTTAAACTTCCATCTTGTATCCACATGAAGCAAAGGAAAAGGTAACTTTGCTGGATAAAATGCTTTTTGTGCAAGATGTAACATCACTGCTGAATCTTTCCCAACAGAATAAAGCATTGCAGGATTATCAAATTCTGCTATCACCTCTCTAATTATATGTATTGATTCCGCTTCAAGCTGTTTTAAATGTGTTAGTTTTTCTGTATTTATCATTTTTTTCTCCATCAATTAGTTCAAATTGAAAGTTTGACTTTATTGTTATTTTATTTTTTGTGTAATCCACACTCTTTATGTTCTGGGTTTTCCCACCACCATCGACCACTTCTTAAATCTTCACCTTTTTCTATCGCCCTTGTACATGGAGCACAACCTATACTTGGATACCCTTGTGAATGAAGTTTATTAAAAGGTATACTATTTTGTTTTATATAGTCCCATACTTCTTTTTCAGTATAATTAATAAGTGGATTTAACTTTATCACATCATTAAGAGTATCATATTCAAACATCTGCATATCTTTTCTTGTAATACTCTGCTCTGCTCTTAAACCAGTAACCCATATATCAACATCTTTTAAAGCTCTTTGTAAAGGCTCAATTTTTCGTACAAAACAACAGTTTTTTCTGTTTTCAATTGATTCATAAAATCCATTAATCCCTTGTTGTTGATAAAGCTTCTCTATATTGCTATGGTTTGGAAAGTAAACTTTTACTTTTATATTATATTTTAAGTTTGTCTCATCCATCACACTATATGTTTCATAAGGCAAACGACCAGTGTCAAGTGTAAAAATATTTGCATCTTTTTGAATACTTAACATCATATGGGTTAATACTTGATCTTCTGCCCCAAAGCTAGAAGATAGTGCAACACTATTTGTATCATTTAAAAAATACTCTAATACCTCTTGGGCAGTTAGTGTTTCAAATCTACTATTTAATTCATCTATTATTTTCATCATTTTTCCTATATTTGATAATCGGGTTGTTTAATTTTTCCTAAACTTATTTTATTCCATCCTCTTTCATGAAAATAGTATAAAAACATTTTAGTCACCACCTCAATCGAACCAATTGATGCAGCCATAACAAAACTACTAGTTATAAAATATGAAACTGCAATAGTATCAAGAGTACCCAGAACTCTCCACGATATTGTTTTAACGATTGAGCGATAAGCTTTTTCTTCCATTTTATTTCCTTTTTTTGGTTTATAACCAAAAATTGGCGGAAGTATATCACAGTTTTATTTTAATGTCAAGTAAATCTACCTATTTACTAGAGTATACTCTACTGTATCACTATGAATTCAGTATTCATAGGCATTATTAAGGCTTTTAATTCTAAATTATCTATTATTTTTAAAAATTTTATTGTATTTTACTACATCACCAAAAACTAAAATTGCTGGAGATTGTATGTTTTGAGACTTTTTTTCTATATTTTTTAAACTACCTACTACTACTTTTTGATTTTTTCTACTTGCATTAGATACTATTGCACAAAGTTTATTTTGATCTATATTTAATTTTTTTGATTCTTCAATAATCTCTTTTATTCTACTTAATCCCATCAATACTACTACTGTATGGTTCTTTTTTGTTAATAAATCTACCCAATCTAAATTTACACTATTTCCTTGTAAGTGTGCAGAGACAACAGTAAAACCAGCAGCATAACCCCTTGCCGTTATAGGTATACTAGCAGCAGAACAGCCACTTATAGAGGAGCTAATTCCAGAAATCACTTGTGTCGGTATATGGAGTTTTACTAAACTTTCTAACTCCTCAGCACCCCTTCCAAATACAAATGGATCTCCACTTTTTAATCTTGCTACTTTAAAACCTTTCTTTACATATTTGATTATTAGTTCATTTATCTGTTGTTGTGATTTACTATGAAAACCTTTTTGTTTTCCTACATATATCTTTTTTACAGATTTTGGAACTATATTCATAATCTCATCACTAATCAAATTATCATACAAAACTACATCAACTCTTTTAATTATTTTATATGCTTTTATGGTCAAAAGTTCAACATCACCCAAACCACATCCCACTAAATATACTTGAGTGTTTTTTTTAATAAGCTCTTTTTTTGTAACTTTTACATCAATAATTCCAGCATCTCGTTGTTTTTGTTTTTTCTCCAAATAGGAGGTTATATCTTTTGGGATAATTTTTTCACACTCATCTCTAAAATATTTTGCAGCTGTTGGTGATGCACCATTGCTCGATACAGCAATTTGTAATGGTCTATTTTTTGTTAACGCCATAAAATAAAAATCACAATATTTAGGTACATCTACAACATTAAGTAAAAGTGTATGTTTCTTTTTATATTGCAAAAGTTTTTTTGCTACTTTACTCTTACCTGTTGCATCTATAACTATGTGATAGTCTTTTATATCTTTTATTGTGAATTTTTTTATCTGAATATTTTCACATAAACTATATATCTCTTTTTTCACCTCTTTTGCAATCACTTTAAACTGTATCTTATTTTGGTGTAGCACTTCTGCTTTTTGCAAAGCAACATTCCCAGCACCAAGCAATAAAATTTTTTGTTCTTTTAGTAATATCGGTAATGTATTTGTCATTTTAATCCCCTTTAAAAAACGAAATATTAACTTAATTTTTTTTCATTGTCAAGTAATCATAGTGATTTACTTGACAATGAAAAAAATAGATGCTATAATTTCACTATAAAAAATCAAAAAGGAATTCTATGTTTGATATAGAAAATTATGAAATATATGAGATAGTAAACAGTTTAGGCTTTTTAATTGGTCTTGTGTTTGGTCTCTTAGCACAAAAAAATCAATTTTGTTTTAGTGGGTCAATTAAAGATTATATCTTAACAAATAGTACAAGAAGAGCTTCATCTGTAGTTATGGCTATACTTGTTACAGTATTATCTACCTATGCCCTATCTCTATATTATGAATTGGATTTAACACAGACCAATTATTTTAGAGATAATATAAATTATTTCTCAATTATTTTAGGTGGTGCATTGTTTGGGGTTGGGATGATGGTTGCTGATGGGTGTAGTAGTAGACATCTCATCAAATTTGCACAAGGTGATTCAAACTCTCTTGTTACTGTTATATTCATCGGGATATTTGCTTATGCAACAACAAAAGGAATTTTACATAGTAGTATTATTCAAGTTAGTTCAAATGAAACTCTACTAAAACTATCATCTTATATAGATAATACTCAAGTAAGTATATATTTGATTGTTGTTCCATTGTTAATAGCTTTATGGTTATTAACAAAAAGTTTTAAAAGAATTTTATCTCTTAAAGATGGTTTTTTAATAGGTTTGATTATAACATTTGGTTGGTATGTAACTGGAGTAATTGGAATTGATGAGCTAGAGAGACCTGTAAGTTTTACAAGTATGACTTTTGTATATCCTACGGCAAAAACTTTGGAGTTATTTAGTTATTATGAAGTAAATGAACTTAATTTTACTATTAGTGTTATTTTAGGTGTATTAATAGGAGCATTCTTTATGTCAAAAATAAATAAAAAATTCTCTTTTGGTTGTACTTCAAATATTAAAACAAGTAAATTAAAAAGTAGTATGATAGGTGGTGCTTTGATGGGAGTTGGTGGAGTTATGGCTATTGGTTGTACTGTAGGACAAGGTTTAACAGGACTTTCAACATTGGCTTTTGCCTCTGTACTTGCTATTTTATCTATTATGATCTCTGGATATTTTACGGCAATTTATCTTCATAAAAAAGAGCAACTCCCTATGTGTTTTATTTTTGATTGGGAAGAGGTAGATAAAAAATAAGATATTATCTAGTGTAAAAACTAGAAAGTATCTCCTCTTGCTTCTCTTTTGTATAATTAAACTTAAACTCACACTCTTTTAAATAAAAATAAAAATTCTCTTGATTTATCCCTTTATATTTTAAAATATACAATTCTAAAAAATTCCAAAACTGTACTATAGGATTGTTTCGTTTTTTGATTTTTGCAATTTTATTAAACATCATAAAACGGGAAAACTCCTTAAAATATTGCTCCTGTAAATTATCACTTTGAAACTGTTGTTTATATCTATTTAGATTTGGCATAAGGAGATTATATACTTTATTTTCGTTGTAACAGAAGGTTAAAAAGTTTTGTGCATCAAAAATATTCTCTTTTATTTTCTTTTTACTTTTAGGTAAATATACATATTCATCATACTCTTTTGTTTCATATTTTTCATACTCTTTTTCTAAATATGAAGAGATATATTCTCTATATTTCATATATCTTTTTTGAACAGTTATATAATTTAGATTGAACTCTTTTACTGTTTCATTGATAGTTTTATTGATACAAAAAGAGTGACAAATTTTTTGTTCTAAAAGGATTTTTTTTGAACTAAATTTTTTCTTACACTTTGAACACTTCTCTTGACCTGTTTTTAGTTTATAAGTAACACTATGGTTACAGTATGGACATCTCATGTTGTATTCTACCATTTTTAGTCCCAAAAGTATAGAAGAAATAGATTATTTTATATTTTCTTTAATTCTTTTCGTCAAAATATGAATATAAATTCACAAAGTGGATATAAAAAAGGGGTATTTATGAAAATTTTAGGATTAATGTTGCTATTATCTAGTTTGGTTTTTGGTCATACAAGTATGCTTGAACACGGTGGTTTTATGAGTGGATTCCTTCATCCTATAAGTGGACTTGACCATATTCTTGCAATGGTTGGTGTTGGTATGGTTGCATTTTATGCTACACAAAAAGGGTTTTTAACTCTTATTGCATTTATAGGGGCAATGGTATTAGCTGCAATTGTTGGATACAATGGAGTATCACTTATAGGTATGGAAGAGGGAATTTTAATCTCTATTGCTGTTGTATTTGGACTTATTGGATTTGCTTCTAAGCTTCCTATTGGTACTATTGTAGCGATAGTTGCATTTTTTGGTATGTTTCATGGTTTTGCCCATGGTGCAGAGTTTTCAACAGGAAACTTTATAGCTTATATGGTTGGATTTTCAACTTCAACTTTAATACTTCATTTAAGTGGTATGGCTGTAGCATATCTTTACTCAAAAAAAGTGCAAGTAGCTTTTAATAACTAATAAAAAGAGAGTAAGATGGAATTAGGTTTATTATTAATATTTTGGTATGGTATTTTACATGCTTTTGGACCTGACCATCTTACTGCAATTGCAGACTTTTCAATAGGTAAATCAAAAAAGAAAACCCTGTTAATAACAATAGCATTTGCCATAGGACATGGTGTGATGCTCTTCTTATTTGCAAAGATTTTACAATATTACAATCTCCCTGAATATATCACAGACTATGGTGATATGATAAGTTCTATAGTGATTTTAGGTATGGGAATATACATACTTTTTATGGTGTTTACAAATAGAATTCAACTAAAAATTCACAATCACCAAGGCAAAGATCATATCCATATTTGGTTTGGGAAAAACCATCAACATGATAATAACTCAACTGCTTCTGCTTTTACAATAGGTGCTTTGATGGGTATTGGTGGAGTTCGCGGCATGTTGATAACTTTAGGTCTTATTGAGGGTCAAAATGTTGATTTTCTTCTAATCTTAATGTTTGTATTAGGTGTGAGTGTAGTTTTTGTATCTTTAGGGATTATCATACTCTATATCAATCAAAATTTACTTAATAATCTTCAAAACATTAGAAGAGTTTTTGCAACTGTTGGTATCATATCTGTTATTGTTGGAGGTAATATGCTTCTAACACCACATTCTCATGCAGTGATGATAGGAGAAAATATCAATGGACCTCTTCACCACTCCCATTTAGAAAATACAGATGCAGCAAATGCTGTAGAAAACTTAGTTGCATCAAAACAAAAATCTGATATGAGTTATAAACAGATGATGCAAAGGATGGGTGAAGCATACAAGATGATGCAAACAGGGATTGTAAACCAAAATAAAGAGTTAGTAAAAATGGGTACATGGATGATAGACAACCATCCCGCACCAAAAGAGAAACCGTGGACAATAGTAAAAGATAAAGATAAGGGTAATTTTAAAAAAACATTGCTATCTTATGATAAACTACTACATTCAAGTAGTCAAAATATAAATAATGCACTCAATAATAATGATTGGGTAGAGATAAACCAAAAAGTATTTGAGCTATCAAATCACTGTATCTCATGCCATAGTGTATGGAAAAATAATTTAAAATAAGGAAATAAATATGTGTAAAGATTGCGGTTGTAGTATAACAGACCACGAACATAGTCATAGTCATGATGAAGAGGGTCACCACCATCACCATCATGGAGATGAAAAGTTGGATAATATCCACTCTAACCCACAGTTAAATGATAAAAAAACAGTTGATGTAATCAAAAAAATATTAGACAAAAATGATCATGAAGCAGCTCACAATAGAGCTCACTTTGACAATCATAATGTATTAGCAATAAATCTTATGTCAAGCCCAGGAAGTGGAAAAACAACTCTACTAGAAAAGTTAGCAGATATTGCACCTTTTAAGTTTGGTGTTGTTGAGGGTGATTTAGAAACTTCAAGAGATGCCGATAGACTCAAAGCAAAAGGAATACCTGCACACCAAATACAAACAGGCTCAGCTTGTCATTTAGATGCATTTATGGTACATAAGGGACTTCATGATATGCCCTTAGAAGATCTTGATGTATGTTTTGTAGAAAATGTAGGAAACCTTGTATGTCCTGCTTCTTATGATGTGGGTACTCACTTAAATATTGTACTTGTATCAGTTCCTGAAGGAAATGACAAAATAGAGAAATATCCAGTGATGTTTAGAAGTGCAGATTTAGTTTTGATTACTAAAACTGACTTACTACCACATTTTGACTATGATATTGAACATGAAAAAAAAGAGGCAAGAAGACTCAAACCAAATGTTGATATACTCGAGATAAACACTAAAGATGAAGAGTCTTTAAAAAAAGTGGTTCAATGGATAGAATTTAAAAAAAATATGAGATAATGAGATAAAAGGAAATAATATATGTGTCTTTCAATACCAAGTAAAGTTACAAAAATAGACAAAGAGAATAATATGGCTACAGTTGATACAATGGGTGTATCAAGAGATGCCAGCTTAGATTTGATGGAAGATGGAGATGTAAATATTGGGGATTATGTTTTACTTCATATTGGTTTTATTATGAATAAAATTGATGAAGAGGATGCCCTAGCCTCTTTAGAAACTTATCAAGAGATTTTAACAGCCATGGATGAAGAGGAGAGGCAGAAAGCTATTTTAGAAGATGATGAGTGTCCTAATAGGGGAAATTAATGAAACTGAACCTAAAAGATCTATATGATGGTTTTCGACAACCTGAGGTTATTAAATCTTATGCAAAACTTATTTCACAAGAAGCAAAAAAACTCACTAAACCTATAAATATTATGGAGGTGTGTGGTGGTCATACACACTCTATTATGAAGTTTGGTCTAAATCAACTCTTACCAACAAATGTAAAATTTATCCATGGACCTGGGTGTCCTGTGTGTGTGATGCCAAAAGAGAGAATTGATCATGCTTATGCTTTAGCTATGCAAGATGATGTGATACTTGTAACACTTGGGGATATGATAAAAGTACCTGGTTCAAATGGAAACCTACAAGATGCAAGAGGCTTAGGTGCTGATGTACGATTTGTATATTCTCCACTTGATTGTCTTAAAATTGCCAATGAAAACAAAGATAAAACTATCATATTTTTTGCTATTGGGTTTGAGACAACAACACCTATGACCACAGCTCTTATAAATCAAGTTATAAAAAAAGATATAAAAAATATACTTTTTCATATCAATCATATCACAGTTCCAGAGCCTATGAAAGTGTTACTTGATGATGAGACAAACACTATAGATGCTTTTATAGGACCATCTCATGTGAGTGTAATAAGTGGAAGTAAAATCTATGATGAGTTTGCACAAAACTACAAAAAACCTGTAGTTGTAAGTGGGTTTGAACCACTTGATGTGATGCAGTCTGTTTTGATGATTTTAAAACAGTTCAACGAAAATAGATGTGAAGTTGAGATTGAATATAGCAGAAGTGTCTCAAAAGAGGGAAACCTTGTAGCTCAAAAACTCAACGATAAATATTTTGAAAGAAGAGAACATTTTAGATGGAGAGGGATTGGTGATATTGCTAATAGTGCTTTAAAACTAAAAGATGAATATGCCTTTTTAGATGCTGAAATAAAATATGCTGATATTCTCCCTACAAAACTTATTGATGACCATAAACTCTGTATTTGTGGAGAAATACTCAAAGGGAAAGCAAATCCAGTTGATTGTAAAGTTTTTGGAACAGCTTGTACTCCATCATCTCCACTAGGTAGTTGTATGGTAAGTAGCGAAGGGGCTTGTGCTGCTTATTATAAATATGGTAATTTACTTTAAGAAAGAGTGAATAGTTTTCTCTAATAGAGTATAAACACAAAACTCTTTTAGTAAATTACGAGATCTTTCTTATTTGTACAAGTACGGTAGAAGATGTACATTAGCCAAATAGGATATAAATATGGATTTAGAAAAAATAAAACAAAGAATACAAAAGTTTAGTGATGATAGAGATTGGAACTCTCACCACAATCCCAAAAACCTTGTCATGGCACTAACTGGTGAAGTTGGTGAACTCAATGAGATATTTCAATGGCTTGATTTTGATGACTCATTAAACCTTCCCAAACCAGTTTTAGAACATACAAAAGAGGAAGTTGCTGATATTGCAATTTATCTTATTCGTCTTTGTATGAAACTAGATATTAACTTAGAAGATGCAATTCATCATAAAATGGGGAAAAATGAGATAAAATATCCTATTCAAAGTTCAAGTGGTGACCAAAAAAAATATAGCAAAAGCCTAAACAGATAATAAGGTAAAAAATAGATGAATTTAAAACAATACAAACAACAACTCATTGATTTACTCATTGACTTAAAAAAATTTGATGCAAATAAAGCAGATGTAGATTATCAAGAGTTACAAAAACTTTTTGATATAGTATATGAAAGTGGTGTTTTAAATATAACACATCTTGAAAAAAGCATACAAGACAGTTACAAGCTAGAACTTTTTACATTTCTTTCTAGTATCTCTGGTACTCTATCTTTTTTAACTATACAAATTTTAGCATCTTTTAATATCATGACAAAAAACCATTATCACAAAAGAGAATGTTATTTTCATAAAAGGTGTGGAATATCTATTAACCACCTTCGTGCACCAGTTACAGTTATAAGTGGTGAAAAAGTTGAAGGTGGCTTTAAACTCAATGGAACTTTAACTTGGGCTAGTGGTTATAAAATATTTGACACTTTACTTATAGGATTTCATAATGATAGTTTTGAATATGAAGCTATGACAAAATTTGAGCCACAAACTGGTTTTACTATAGGTGAAGCAGATGATACTTTTGTAGCATATGCTCTTAATACTGTAAATATAGAACTTAAAGACTTTTTTGTAAAAGATGAGGATATAATCTCATCCAATTCCATAGGAAATTATACAAAAGAAAAATCAGCTTCAAAAACTGTCCATTTTTGTTTATATGGATTAGCAGTATCTGCTATTTTACAATCAAAAAATAAACAATTTGCCTCTAAAGCAACTTACGACCTTGAAACACTTAAAGATAAAATTGTAACTTCAAATGATACTTACGAACTAGACCTTTTGAGGGTTGAATTATTTAATTTGGTACAAGATATTGTTACAACTTCTATGATTTTAATAGGTGGAAAGTCTGTGCTTGCTTCAGAAAATTTACAAAGAGTCTATAGAGAACTTATAATGTTCAATTCAAACGGTTTAAACAATACTTTAAAAGATATGTTTAAAACAAAGTTTATTAATAGATAATTAAAAACTAGAAAAAAAGGTAATTAATGTCAGAATTAGAAAATGAATTTTTAGACAATAAAAATAAAGAAAAAGATATATGGAGAATGTTTAAAATACTAAGTGACTTTACTGATGCTTATGAAGATTTAAATACTTTACCACCTGCTATATCTATCTTTGGAAGTGCTAGAACTTCTAAAGATGATCCAAACTACAAACAAGCTTATAAAATTTCTAAAAGGCTATCAAAAGAGGGATTTGCAATTATCACAGGTGGTGGTGGAGGTATTATGGAAGCTGGAAATAAAGGAGCTAAAATATCTGTTGGTCTTAATATCCAATTACCAAATGAACAAAAAATCAATAAATTTGTAAAAAAATCTTTATTATTTCGATACTTTTTTACAAGAAAAGTAACTTTTATCAAATATTCTGTGGCTTTTGTTGTTATGCCTGGAGGATTTGGTACTTTAGATGAACTTTCAGAAGCATTATGTTTAGTACAAACAAAAAGAATGGGTGCTTTTCCTATAGTATTGTTTGGGAAAGAGTTTTTCACTCCTCTTGAAGAGTTTTTTAAAGTAATGTTAAAACACAAATATATAGAGAAAAAAGATTTATCAACTTATCTTATAACAGATGATATAGAAGAAGCAGTAGCATACATAGAAAAATACACTATAAAAAATGGATATAACTCATGGACATAATAAAATTAGCTCACGGTAACGGTGGTGAAGAGAACAATAAACTTATAAGTGAAGTTTTTTATAAAGCTTTCCAAAATGAGATTTTAGAAAAAAGTGAAGATGCTGCAATAATAGAAGATGGAAAACTTGCTTTTTCAACAGATAGCTTTACTGTGAGTCCTTTATTTTTTAATGGTGCAAATATAGGAAAACTCGCTGTCTGTGGAACTTGTAATGACTTAGCAATGATGGGGGCAAAACCTAAATATCTTACTTGTAGTGTAATTATTGAAGAGGGTTTTTCAGTAACTGATTTAAAAACTATTGTTACCTCGATGAAAGAAGAATTAGAAAAAAATGGTGCAATAGTTGTAAGTGGTGATACAAAAGTGATGCCCAAAGGTACTATTGATAAAATCATCATAAATACAACTGGAATTGGTGAAATAACAAAAGCAAATATTAGTTCAAATAATATTACATCTGATGATATAATACTTGTAAATAGAGATATAGGAGCCCATGGAGCTACAATCTTTACTGCTCGTGAAGGAATTGATATGAGCAGTAGTTTACAAAGCGATTGTGCTTCACTTTACCCTATAGTTAAAACTCTCATAGATGTCAATATAAATATAACAGCTTTAAGAGATGCCACAAGAGGTGGAGTAAGTGCTGTTTTAAATGAATGGTCAAAACAATCAAATATTTGTATAGAAGTAGATGAAGATTCAATTCCAGTGAGTGATGAAGTAAATGGTGTTTGTGAGATGTTAGGGTTTGAACCTACTGCTTTGGCAAATGAAGGGACATTTGTATTGGCTATCAAAAAAGAAGATAAAGACAAAGCTCTTCAAGTTTTAAAAAACTTTAATCAAAATGCTTCAATTATAGGTAAAGTTACCGATAAATATTTACAAAAAGTTGTTTTAAATAGTTCTTATGGAACATCAAGATTTTTAGATACACCAACAGGTGAATTACTTCCAAGAATTTGTTAAACTAAGTAAAAAAGGATATAGAATAATGGCATATTATACTTCATACGGTGCAGCAGGAGAGGTAACTGGTTCGTGTCATTTACTGACAATAGGGAAAATTAATATTTTAATAGATTGTGGAATGTTTCAAGGTGAAGAGAGTGAACTAAACTTTGAACCTTTTGGTTTTAATCCAGAGGATATAGATTATCTCATAGTAACACATGCCCATTTAGACCATATAGGAAGAATTCCTCTTTTAGTAAAAGAAGGATTTAACAAAAAAATCATCACCACAAAAGCAACAGCTAGTATAGCACAATTAATGCTTAAAAATTCAGCAGGAATACTAGAAACGAAAAAAGAAAAACTCTATACAACTGCTGATGCTGAAACTGCATTACAGTATTTTGGTACCTATTTAGAATGTGATGAATCTATGGTATTAGCCCAAAATATTAAAATCACTTTTAAAAATGCGGGACATATTCTAGGTTCTATTAGTGTTAAGATTGAATTTAATGATGAAGGGATAGATAAAAGTGCTATCTTTTCAGGAGATATAGGACAACAAGAAAGAGTTATTACAGCTCCGTTAGAGTATTGGGATAAAGGAAACTATATCTTTGTAGAATCTACTTATGGTTCATCTTTACATACGGAATTAAGTATTTCAATTGAAAGTTTTAGAAAACAAATATTAGAAACTTTAAATCATGGAGGAACAGTAGTAATACCCTCTTTTGCATTGGAAAGAACCCAAGAGATACTTTATCTTCTAAAACAGCTAAGTCAAGAGGGGAAACTTAAAAATATCCCTGTTTTTCTTGATGCACCACTTGCAATAAATGTAACAAAAACATTTGGAAATTATCCAAAACTTTTTTCTGAAGAAGTTATGCAAATAATGAAAGAAGGTGAAAACCCTTTTGATTTTGAAGAACTAAGCCATACTTACAGTAAAGAGGAATCTCAACAAATAAATACTCATACAGAGGCAAAAATCATTATAGCTGGTAGTGGTATGTGTGAAGGTGGACGAGTTAATTATCACCTTATTAGATATTTAGGAGATAAAAAGAATCTTGTTTTATTTGTTGGATTTCAAGTAAAAAGTACTTTAGGAGACAAAATATCTAGTGGAAATAATCATATTGAGATACTTGGTGTTGATGTAAATGTAAAAGCCACAGTTGGTTATGTATCTGGGTTTTCTGCTCATGCAGACCAACAAGAACTTTTAGAATGGATTGATAACATTGAAGATATATATTGTGTATACCTTATACATGGAGACACGCAACAACTTCAAACACTCAAACAAAAAGTCAAAACAAATTTAGATGAAAAAGTTCATATTGTTAAAATGAATGAAAGAATACATCTATAAATTTTATTTGCCAGATATGAGTATGGCTCGGTGAAGGTAATAGTTAATACGCGAAATATGTACACTCACACGATACAACCAGCGTATAGCTTCTAGCCTATCTGAACCATCTGGTACATCTAACTCTCCACTTGCAATTTGGTTTGCTACCTCTTCCCTATAACTTTGCCGTATTTCTTCTATTTTATTAGTTAATTTTTGACTACTTTTTACAACATCACTCCATTTGTTTGTTTCTTGAACTGTTATTGTATCTACAACAATAGTATCTAATTGTTCTATGAGAGTTTGTAGCTGCTCAATACTTTTCGCACACACTACTCTTTCTTCTTCCTCTTCACATCGTTCATGTAATCGTTGAAGATGATCAATAATATGTATAATAGCAATGAGATAATCCCATTGTGGAGTAGCTTTGTTATGAATATGTATTTTATCTGCGAACTGATGAGTTTCATCTAGTACTCTTTGTATCTGTTTTATATTCATACGATTATATTTGGATTTATCATCTATAATATTACTTATATGTCCCAAAATTGCCATATACTCTTTGAGAACACTTTGCAATAAAATATTCAGTGCCATTTGTGGCTCTTTGAGTAACTCTTCATCTAAAGTATTAATAAATGAATTACCTTTTTCTTTTATAGTTTTTTGAATAAACCTTTCAAAAGTACTCGTAAATGGCAAAATAATCAAAACACTCATTATATTATAGGAACTGTGAAATGCCACCAAAGCGATTTCACCATTTAATTCAATAAACTCAGGTTCTATATATTCCAAAATTCCCATAAAAGGGGTAATAAACATAAAAGCAAATATAGCACTAAAAAGATTATAAATAACATGAGAAAAGCCTGTTCTTCGAGCATTTATATTTCCACCAATGGTAGCCATTGCAGCTGTTACTGTTGTCCCTACATCCATACCAATAACTAAAGCGGCAGCCTGTTCAAAGTTCACAGCACCTCCATAAAGAAGCGTTAAAGTAACAGCAATTCCTGCACTTGAAGCTTGTGTTATCATCGTAACAATAATACCAATTCCAACAAGAAGAAGGCGTCCTGTTATTGAATCATCAGGTAATAACTCAGGAGTTAAAATAGTTTCAAAACCTTTTGTTGCTTCTTGCATCGTATCAATACCAACAAAAATAAGCCCAAAACCAGCAATTGCAAAACCAATAGAGGAGATATTATCTTTGGCAAAAAGTTTTAATATAGCCCCTAAAAAAATAAAAGGTAAAACAACAGTACCAAGACTAAACTTTAATCCAAAAACAGCCACAATCCAACCAGTAAATGTACTCCCTATATTTGCACCAAAAATGATACCAAGGGATTGTGAAAAAGTAATAATACCAGCTCCAACAAAACCAACAGCCGTTACTGTTGTAGCACTTGATGATTGTAACATTGCAGTCATAAAAGCACCACTTAAAGCACCACTATAAGGACTAGTGGTAAAGTGCAACATTATATTCCGTAACGCATCTCCAGTTGCAGATTGCAACCCCTTAGTCATAATAATAAGTCCAATCAAAAATATACCAAGTCCACCAAGTAAAGTAACAATATCAAGTATCTTTGAAAAGTCTATCATATTTACACCAATATTTTTTCTTCTAGTTTACATATTTTTTTATTAATTATTGATATAATAGCCTTTAAAATAAAAAAAGGATAACTATATGCATGAATATAGTATTGTACAATCACTTTTAGACAGTTGTGAAGAGAATGCAAAAGTAAATAATGCTACAAAGGTAACCAAAGTAGTAGTTAAAATTGGTGTTATGAGTGGAGTTGAACCAGACTTATTGCAAACTGCATTTGATACTTTTAAAGAGGAAACAATCTGTCATAATGCTCAATTTATTATCAATATACAAAAAGTAAAAATACTCTGTAATGAATGTCAGACAACTAGTGAATTAGAAAAAAATGAATATTGCTGTCCAAAATGTCAAAGTACCCAACTGGATATTTTAGATGGTGAAGAGATGTTTTTGATGTCATTAGAACTTGAGTAATATAAAATCCCTTATTTAAAGGGATTTAAGTTATATAAATATATCAATTTTATATTTTTGGTTGTATATTTTATTTTATTAAGTTGTATAATTAAGTAGGTTAAAGGTAGAATAAATTATCTGAAAAAAAGGTAAATTATGAAACTAATTAAAACTGAAATCCCAAGTTATTATTATCAACAAAATAAAAATGGTATTACCTATTATTATTCATATAAAGATAAATTGACAAAACAATCAAAAAGAAAAAAAATATATAGTTGTGGAGAACATACAACTAATAATTTAAAATATACTGTAAGTATTACAGAAGATTTACTAAAAAATGAAACAACTAAACAAATCCTAACAGAGAAAAATGATAATATTGATGAAACTTTGAGGGTTGAACATTTTACATTAAATGAAATTATTGATTTACACCACAAAAGATTTTATAATAGAAAAGTTAGAGAATTAAAAGAACTATATTCTGGATTAAGTGAAGAAGAGTTTAATAGTAATACAATAGTTAAGAAAAAATTATATGGTATCAAAAGGAGAATATTACAATATAATAAAAATGTTAGAAAATCAAGTCTTGGAACTATGAGGTTTAAAGAGATAACAAGAAGAAAAATCAATAATTATTTAGAGACTGAATTAAATCAAAACCTTTCTTTAAAAACAAAATATAATATTATGGTATTTGTTAGAACAGCCATTAATTCAATGATTAGAAATGATTATATTAAAGGGGAAAATGTATTTGAAAAAATAGACATTAAGAATGATAAAAGACAGAGAACAAGAGTATTAAGTACAGAAGAGATTGAATTATTTTTAAAAGAGTGTAAAAAATGGAACAAACCACTTGAAGTTGAAATACAAAGAAGTGATAGTAATAGGACATATAAAAGAATAAGAAAACCTAACTATAATATCTATACAGCAGCTTATTTAGGGGTTATTACAGCGGGTAGGTCTAGTTCTGTATTAACAATTAAGAAAAAAGATATTGATCTTAAAAATCAAACAATAACTTTAATCAATCATAAATCAAATAATTCAAAATACAAAATACCAATTAATAAAGACTCCATTGAATGGTTTAAAAAGAAACTACAATTTTATAATGATGATGATTATTTACTACAACCAAATAGTGAATACACAAGAAAAAAAGTAGGAAAAAATAATCCACTTACATTTATTCCAAGAGAAGTTTATAATATAATGAATAGACTATTCAATGAGGGTATAAATAGAAATGTAAATCTTGAAAGAGATAATATGGTAAATTACCATACTATAAGAAGAAGTGTCGCGACTAACCTCGCAATTGGTGGGGTTAGTGTATATAAAATCAAAAAGTTATTAGACCATAAATCAATTGATATCACAGAACATTATCTTAATTTATCACACTTAGATTATAAAGAGGATTTGACTATATTTCAGAATGAATTATTTAAAGGATTTAATACTTTAATAACTGAAACAGAAGTAAAAAATGAACCTAATAACACAACAGACAATACGTCTAGTTTTGAGAAATTAAAAGAATTAGTAGATATGGTTAAAAATGGTTTTATCACACAAGAAGAGTTTGAGATTGAGAAAAAGAGATTATATAACTAAATAGTATAAAATATCCCTATTTTAAAACATACATTAATACTATTAAGATAAAATATAAACTATTTAAAAAATGGATAATTTATGAGTGAAAATATAGTTGAATTAGAAAGTAATGATATAGTAAAAGATAATATTGAAAAGTTAAAACAGTTATTCCCTGATATAGTAAGTGATGGAAAAATAGATTTTGATAAATTAAAAACTATTTTAGGTAATGAAGTTGAAACAGATAGTGAAAGTTATAAGTTTGAATGGGTAGGAAAGAAAAACTGTTATAAAACTATTCAAACCCCATCAAATGGAACTTTAAAATATATAGAAAAAGATAGTTTAAACCCTGATATTGGAGAAAATATCATTATTGAGGGAGATAACTTAGAAGTTTTAAAACTTTTACAACCAATCTATGGAAAAGATGGAGGTCAAATAAAAGTTATTTATATTGATCCCCCTTATAATACAGGAAATGAGTTTATTTACCCTGATAGTTTTGATACTCCAATGGATAACTATTTAGAAATTACAGGTCAAAAAATAAATGGAGAAGACACACAATCTAAAAAATCCAAAGAGGGAAGAAGACATACTCAATGGTTAAATATGATTTTCCCAAGACTTCTTTTAAGTAGAACACTTTTAAAAAATGATGGTGTAATATTTATTTCTATTGATGATAATGAGGTTGATAACTTAAAAAGACTTTGTGATGAAGTATTTGGAGAAGAAAACTTAGTTGGTTTAATATCAAGAGGAACAGGAACTACAACAGGACAAGATGGTGGTAAAGTTGGGTCTTCATTAGATTATTTATTAATTTATAAAAAAAGTGAGGATTATGTTTTACAAGGTATTCCTTTATCTGAAAAAGATGAGTTAAGATTTAAAGAAGAAGATAGTAAAGGAAAATATTCTTTACTTCAACTGAGAAAAACAGGAAACTCAGATAGAAGAGAAGATAGACCATTTATGTATTATGGTATTAAAAACCCAAATGGAGATACTGTTTATCCTATTGGTCCAACAGGTTATGAAAGTAGATGGAGAGTTGGAGAACCAAAATATAATCAATGGTTAAAGGAAGACTTAATTGTATGGAAAGAGAATAATAAAGGTATTTTAACACCTTATGTAAAATATTATCTTGAAAATAGGACTAAACAAGTTTCAAACTTATGGACAGAATTAGATGGTAATAAAAAAGGTTCAATAGAGTTGAAAAATGTATTAGGGGAAAAAGTATTTAATAATCCTAAACCAAAAGATTTAATAAGAAAAATCTTACAAATATCTACTTCCACAGATACTAATGATATTGTTTTGGATTTTTTTGGAGGAAGTGGAACAACTGGTCAAACAGTTTTAGAAATGAATAAAGAGGATGGAGGAAATAGAAAGTTTATTTTGGTTCAATTACAAGAACCATTGTCTCCAACTAATAAAGAACAAAAAGTGTCTTTTGACTATTTAACAAATCTTAAAAAACCAACAGTAATTAGTGAAATTACAAAAGAAAGAATTAGAAGAGTTATAAATGGTTATGGAGATAATCCTCAACCTATAAATGATGGATTTAAAGTATTTAAACTTGATAATTCAAACTATAAAATCAATGAAAAAATCAATGTTAATAGAGATAATAAAGAAGAGGTAATTAAACAATTAAGACAATATTTCAGAAGTGGAACTAATGACTATAAGGAAAGATTTGTTGATAATTACAAAGAAGAAGATATTATTTATGAAAATATTGTCAAAGAGGGATATAACTTAAATAGTAAAATTGAATTAGTTGAAAATATAGACCCTTATACAGTTTATAAAATTACTGATAGTGTTAAAAAAGATAAAAAGTTTTATATCACATTTGACAAAGTGGATATTGATATTAAACTAAAAAAAGAGTTTATGGGTATTTCTAATGATACATTATTTATCTGTATAGACCACCTTTTAAGTGATAGTGATAAAGATAACTTAAAAGATACATTCCAATTAAAGACACTATAAAATGAAGTTTAAGTTTGATAGTAATCAAGAGTTTCAACTTACACCTATAAACTCAATTGTAAGACTATTTGAGGGACAACCACCTAAAAAAGATTTACCCCTTTTAGTTGGAGAGTATGGAACTTTTGGAAATAATCTAAATATAGATAAGAATAGAATATTTAACAATTTACAAGAGATACAAAGTGAAAATAATATCCCTTTTGAACTTAGAAATGATAGTTTAGATTTTTCAGTTGAAATGGAAACAGGGACAGGGAAAACATATACTTATTTTAGGACTATATTTGAACTAAATGTAAAATATGGTTGGAGTAAGTTTATAATTATTGTTCCCTCTATTTCTATTAAAGAGGGAGTATTAAAAACTTACCAAATCACAAAAGACCACTTTGAAAATCTATATTCAAATATAGTTTCAAGTTGTTATGAATATGATAGTAAAAAACCTAATCAGATTAAATCTTTTGGAAGAGATACACATATAAATATAATGGTAATGACATTACACTCTTTTAATAAAGAAACCAATGTAATTAAACAAAATGATTTAGATGGATTTGAAGATACACCAATTAGTTATATTCAAAAGACTAAACCTGTTGTGATACTTGATGAACCACAAAATATGGAAAGTGAATTAAGTAAAAAATCTATTGGAGAACTTAACCCACTTTTTACATTAAGATTTAGTGGAACACATAAAAATTACTATAATTTACTTTATAGATTATCTCCTTATGAAAGTTATCAAAGAGGATTGGTTAAGAAGATTGAAGTTATATCAATGAAAGAAAAGTTTAACTTCAATAAACCTCATATTAGAGTTATAAAGGTAGGAAAAGATAACAATAAAAACAAACCTTTCTTTACAGAGATAGAATGTTTTGTAAAAAAGAATGGAGAAACTTTTACTGATATTATTACCCTAAGACAAGGAGATAGATTAGACAGAAAAACAAAGAATGATATATATAAAGATTATCAACTACAAAATATATCTACTTCTACTAATCAGATTGAGTTTTCAAACCACTTAACCTTTACACAGGGACAAGATAATGATGGTTCAAAAAAGGATATTCAAAAACTTCAAATAGAAAAATCTATCAGACTTCATTTTGAAAAACAAAAAGAGTTTTTTGATAAAGGGTTAAATATCAAAGTATTATCCCTTTTCTTTATTGATAGAGTTGATAACTATGTAAATAATGGTTGGATTAAAGAAGAGTTTGAAAGAGTATTTGAAGAGGTTAAATTAGAATATGACCACTTTAAAACAAAAGATAAATCAAAAGTTCATAATGGATATTTTTCTAAAAAGGTAAATAAAAAAAGTGGAGAAATAACATATAGGGATGAATTAAAAAATAATCAGTCAGATAGAGAACTTGAAAAAGAGGTTTATAACCTTATTATGAAAGATAAAGAGAAACTTTTATCTTTTGAGGAAGAAACTTGTTTTATCTTCTCACACTCAACACTTAAAGAGGGTTGGGATAATCCAAATGTATTTCAAATAACAACACTAAATGAAACAAAATCAGATATTAAAAAAAGACAAGAGATAGGAAGAGGATTAAGACTTAGTGTAGATAGTGAGGGTAATAGGATATTTGATAAAAATATCAATGTTTTATCTGTAATATCTAATGAAAGTTATGAGGAGTTTGTATCTACTTTACAAACTGAATATGAAAATGAGTTCTTTAAAAATGAGAAGAAAATTACCCCTGATAATGGGAATAAAAAAAGAAGTGTTATCAAACTTAAAGAAGATATTTTTAATAGTGAAGAGTTTAAAGAACTATGGAAAAAAATATCAACTAAAACAAGATATAAAATCAATTTTGATAGTGAAGATTTAATTAAAAAATGTATTGAAAAAATCAATGATACAGTAGAAATAAATGAGATTGTATATCAGATTGAAAGATTTGATATATCTATGAATGAAAAAACAGGTATTACAGGAGATAGAACAGATAGTGGAATTATCAATACTGATGGTTATATTGGAGAATTACCTGATTTAGTAGAGGAACTAAAAAAAGAAACTAATCTAACAATCAACAGTATTACAAAAATACTTAGTGAGTTAGATGATTATTTATTAGAAGATTTTGTTAGAAATCCACAAGATTTTATATATCAAGTTTCAAAAGTTATCAATAATGAAAAAACAAAACTTTTATTAAATGGTATTGAATATGAAGAGTTAAAAAATGAAGATGGAGAAGTATTATATTATGACCAATCTTTATTTAGTGATTTTCATAAAGTCCCTGAAAATAAGGTTTTAGATATTGACAGTATTGAAGATATACCAAACATTGAAGAGAAAAAGAAAAAGTCATTATATGATAGTATAGTCCTTGATAGTAATAATGAGATAGATTTTACAAAAGAGTTTTTAAAAGACCCAACCATTAAATTATTTGTGAAATTACCAAGTAAGTTTTTTATTCCTACACCTATTGGAAACCATAATCCAGATTGGGGATATATCAAAGAAGAAAAAGACCCTATGAGTGGAAAAATTGAAAGAACTTTATATTTTATTGGGGAAACAAAAACAACAAAAGAAGAGTTTGATTTAAGAGGTAGAGAGTGGTTTAAAATCCAATGTGGTAAAAAACTAAATCCTTATATTTTTGATAAAAAAGAGGAAAAAGACACTCAATATATTCATTTATCTAAAACAAGTGAAGTTTAAAAACTATTCATTATTAGATTATGTCTAAAATAATATCTTAGATAATCAAGGTTAGTATCTTGATTTTCTTCAAGATATTTTATAACCATTTTAGTCTCAAAATTATCAAACAGATTAAATCCATTTGAATATACTATTTTGAGTTTATCAATGGTAGAAAGGGATTTAACCTTAATACCATTTCTCATTAGTTTATTATCTAATATTTCATTGATATAAACTAATTTTTTTTGTTCCATAGGATAGTCCTTATTTAGTTTTGATAATACCTATATCAGTTTTGAAACAAGAGTAGTATTTTTCTTTAAATCCTACTTCTTCAACATTATCAATTTGAACTTTTTTAGATACTAACCCTAAAAGATCTTGATCTTCAATATCTGTAATTTCTTTTACTTTGATTGAAAATATATTTGGTCTTCCATTTTCTAACATATTAAAATATAATCTTATTGATTGAGGAGTTGTTTTACCTGTTTCTTTATTTGTGTATTCTTTCACTTGTTGAACTTCTATAACTGTTCCCACTATACTTAATTTTTTTTCCATAAACATATTTATTTCCTTATATTGTATTAAGTGTTTTATAAACCACTCAATTTAAGTATAAAAGAAAAAATTAGAGTTTTTTTATTTATAGTTGAATATTCTCTAATTTTTCTAATTCTAAAAGTTCTAATTCACTGTTATTACTATCCTCTACCTTTTCTATAACTTCACTAACCCTATCTTCAATATCATTATTTTTAATATCTTTTTTAGTTGGTTTTTTAAGTTTTTTGTTTGTATCTTCTTTTATACTACTAACTTCATTTATTCTATAAGACAATCTATAATAATCCCACAAAAAAAATAGTTTCATAGGTTTTAAATCCAATTCAATTTTATCTTTACTATTTAAACTATCTAAATCAATATCAAACAGATTACTAATAATTGTTTTTGATTGAGTGGAGAATATATTTTTATTTTTTTGGTGTCTTAACAATCTAACATATATATAACCTAAATCATCTCTATAATAAAAATCTATCAAAAATATTTTTGGGATATACATATATAATAAAGTGGAGTTAAATAACTGTTTTTGGGTGTAATACTGATATATCACTACACAAAAATATATAAATAATAGGAACTCAAAAAAATATATCATATTAAAAAAATATGTAGGTATATGACTTATAATTTCAATCTTCTGTATTGGGTAAAAACTTAAATATTGACTTACTTCCATTTGTTCTAAAAAAATATTTATTCTATCTCCCCAACTATTTAAAAATAAATTACCTAAGTATTTAACTACTTCTAACCAACTTTCCCAACTATCAATAAGTATATTTATAGTTGTAGTTCCTTTAGGTAAATTAAAATAACTAATCTTTATTGTAAGTAAGATACTAAATATTAAAGTATAGATAATAATATCCCTAATGATAAGTTGTTTGTTAAATCTTAGAAAATTATCAAAATACTTATTTACTAAGGTATATTGTTTGACCCTATTTCCAAGTTCATTGTTTTTATCTTCATAATTATCTACATTAGATAATAAACTATCTTCTATTTTATCTATCATTTAAATATTCTTTGATTTCATTTTCATAACATTTAAAAGATAAGTTCCATTCTATGGTTTCTCTATCTTCTTTAAAAAGTTTCATTAAAAAACTAATGACATTTTCATATTCTTTATTACTTAAATTATCTAACATATATTCAACCTTTTAAGTCTATTTGTATCTATAACAAGGTCTTTTTTTTCATAGATAACATTTCCTTTTTTATCAGTTATTTTTTTTAATTCTTTGACTGTATCATTTTTATAGTCTATATAATCCAACACTTCCTCATTATCTTTGTATTTTTGATATATCATTTGTTCTATTTGGTCTAAGTCCAATAAATGACATTCATATAAACTATTAAAATCTTCATTGATTTTTTGTTGTAGTTTTTGATATTTAATTACTTCTACTGTTTTATCTTCATACTCAATAATATAATTATCTAAAATATGTTCTACAAGTGAAACTACCATAGGTTTATCACTATTTTTATATTCATAATATATGGACTTTTGATATTTTTTTAAATGATTATATGTAATATCTATGATTTTTTGAGGAACTATACCCACCTTTGAAGAAGTAAAAAACCTATATTTACTAAAATATCTTCTATAATGTTTGTAAAAATCACTATCATATTTCAACATGTATTTCATAAGGTAAGAACTACTTTTAGATTTATTTAACACAATAAACTTACATTGTTTGAGTTTAAATCTTTTTTTGATAGTTCTATAACATTGTTTAAAAACTTTTAACTGTTCATTTGACACATAAAAAACACTATGGTTATGTATAGACATATTTTTATGATTTTCTAATACTGATACAAAATCAAATCCAATATCTAACTTTTTTCTTTTTAAATATTTTTTGACCAATTTATAATATTCTCTTTTAATTTTATTCATATTGATAAATGATTTTTCAATAGTTTCTCCAAGTGTTAGACTTTTACATTCTGAATTAGAAACCAATCTTTTTTTACCTTTTTTAGTTTTGTGTTTGTAAAAATGATATTTTGATGGATTTGTAAAAGTGATAAATAAACTATTTTTATCTTCATTCATATATTGTAAATAGTTCATTTTTGAAAAATCTTTTAATACTTTTTTATCATCAATATTTTTTAGGTAAGTGTTATCATTATCACTAACTACCAACTTATTATCTAATGGTTTTAGATACTTATTGAAAGATCCAAAATCAAATGAATATTTATTACTATTTTTATCTTTTAGTGGTAGTAAGTTATAAATAGTATATTTTAATAATTTTTCATTTTTTAAAGTGTAATCTATACTGATAGTTCTTTTAAAATCATCAATATCTTTTATTCTATATGTATCTTTTTTAACTAAATTAAATATTTTTTTGTTCAATTTCATATTAACTCCTCTTTTTTTGGAGTATAAACTAAAAAAATAAAAATGTGAACATTAAATTAAAAAAATATTTGGGGACAGTTTCTATAAGTTAGTCAAGAGTAAAGGGATAAACCCCTTTACTAACTAAAAATAAAAACATTGATTAAGTTTAAAAATACTATTCAATTTAAAAACATTTAGATTTTTTCATAAAATCAAAAATCAAGTTTTTAAATATGGATTTTTAAACATTAGTTTTTATTTATTAGTAAAAAGTATAATTTTAAGTAAAAGTTAAGTTGTATTAGCACATAACATAATAAAACTTAAAATAACATTAAGTGTAATTTAAGGTTAGTTGTGTTATACTTTTTTCATAATTTGGAACTAAGAACTAATTTTTATGAAAAAGGGATAAATCCCATAGGTTTAGAAGACACCTATAAAATCTAACTAAGTGTAAGGTTTGACTTTAACCTCTTATCAAATAAAGTCAAAGTGGTAAGTTTTGTTATTCAACACCACTTTAAATAATCCTTTGAAATCAAATATTACTTATTATTGTTAAAAAATAGATATTGTTGTGTCTATAATTCTGTCATTTGAATATTCCACAACCCTATCAAGTGGAATGGATATATCCACTATAAACCAATTTATTGTTTGTTTCATATTGTATGAAATTGTTTTATAGTCCCATAGTATTGGGAGAAAGAGAGTTATTAAAATGTTTATTAGTTATGGTAGTAAAAATCAAGTTTGGAAAGAAAATGAAGAACAGTTTTTTGGAAAAGATAAAGTATTTTTTGTTGAAGAAAATAGTAGTGTAATTTGGAATTGTGGAATAGAACTTAATACAAAACAAGAGATTAAAAAGTATTTGAGTTTAGAAAACCTAACAAAACTATTAAATTGTGAATATATTGAGTTTCACAAAATTAGTCATAACCATATTATGATTTGTAATGAAAATGGTAGATTAGAAAATGAATATAATCAACTTATGACACAGTTGTTTTGTTTTAGTGATATATATGGAAAATGTATTGTTGTTCCTGAAAAATATGTAAGAAAATATATGTAAGGAGTACAAATGTCAGATTTTAAAGAAATTATAGAACTTACAGATTTAGAAATAGTAGATTTATTTAAAGAGTATCAACCTAATTTTTCAAGAAAAATTGGAGATCATATTGGTTTTTGGGGTAGAATTAATTTTATATATACTCATAGTGAAAATCAAATAGATGAAATATGGGACAATTATGATTATTCTGAATATATTGAAATGTTAGGATTAAGACCTTATAAATTAAAAACATATAATAAATATCTTCTTTGGTCATTAATAATGTTAAATGAACATACAAGAGAAAAGTTTAATAAAGACTATAACAAAAAATATTTTAACCACCCACCTATAAGTGATATATTAGATATTTATTTTTATTTAGATTTTTGGGATAAAATAGAAGACCTAGACAAAACACAAAGACCATTATTAAAGTTAGTAAAGAAAGGTATTAAGAAATATTATAAGACAAAACCAATAGACACTTTGAAATTAAAAAGAAAGTTTTTAGAAATAAAAAAACAAAGGGGTTATAATGTTTGATACTTTTTTAACAATAAATGAAATAGAAACTTTACTCAAAGATAGGTTTAACAAAAATTATAAACTTGTTCAAACTGAACATTTATCAGATATACCACCAGAACATACAGTAGGTTTATTTTTAGTTCAAACACCTGAAAATATTCCATTTTTTAAAAAAGATTATGTGATTGAACAAATAGAACTAAATAAACACATATTTATAGAGTTATGTTGGGTAAATAATATCTTAAAAGAGGGACACAATATTTTTAAAATGGTAAATCCTATGAGTTGGAATATTGAAATAAATAGAAAAAAACACTTATTTGAAATAATCAAAATATATTAGAAAGGATAATTTATGAGTAAAATTAAAGTAAATAAAAAAGTAGTAATGATAGAGGAGTTATTAAATACAATATACAATGGAAATTATAGTAGTTTAGATACTAATTCAACTTACAAAAACTATATCAATCAACTTACTAAACAAGATTTAGAAAATTATGTTGGTGGATATAAACTTTTTGGAACTAAAAAAGAAATATTAAAACAAATGTGTGAAGTTTGTAGTGGAATAGATACTAATTCAATCTTCTAAATCATTTAATAGGTTATACAAAAACACTTTAAGGTAAGTGTCTTTTGTATTTTTGTAGTGGTTGATCAAACCATAGAGTTTTACTTTTTCTTTTGGTAATTTTGTTTTAATTAAATATTGTAATCGTCTTATTTGTTTATATGTTAAATGTTCTTGTGTTATCTTTTTATAAACCAATAACAATTTTTCATATACATTTTTGTCAATCTTAACTTTTTCCATAATTATATTATAATGGGGAAAATATATAAAAATTAATAAGTAGGTTGTATTTATTTTTTTATCAGGTTGTATAAAAAAGGAGTTTTAGGTTGTATTTTGAATATTTCAAAGTGTTTAATCCCTTTATTAAAGGGTTTATTTATATAGTATCATTAAATGATATGTATTTAATGCAACTTGAACTAGAGTAGCTACCCTACTCTAACCAAGAACTTAATGATCTTGGTTTTCCTAAAAAGTATCCTTGCCCATAAGTGATACCTATTGCTCTTAAAGCTTCTACATCCTCTTTTGTTTCTACATATTCTGCAACTGTTTCTTGCCCTTTAAGTTGTGCTATCTCTTGAATATATCGTATAACTGCATTATCAATAGGGTCTTTATGCATATCTTTTACAAAACTTCCATCAATTTTTACCACATCAAATGGCAAACTTTTTAAGTATTCAAATGAAGCCATTCCTGTACCAAAATCATCAAGTGCCAAACCTATTTTTTTACTTTTTAACCATTGTATAAACTCATTTGCTCTATTAAAGTTTCCTATTGCTGAACTTTCTGTTACTTCTAACTCCAACTTCTCCCACGGAAAGTCAAAGTGTTCAACTGCTTCTTTTACTTTTGCTTGAAAATCTGGATTGTTTAAACTTGAACCTGCAAGATTTATATGAGCACTATGAAGTTTTTCAATATGCTTTTTATCTTTTGTAACCGTTTCAAGATAGGTCCAAAGTACAAATATATCTATCTCTGTCATAAGTTGATATCGAGAAGCTGCTGGTAAAAAATTATCTGGAGAAACAAAGTTACCATCTCTATCCCACATTCTTATAAGTATCTCATAACCTACTTTATTTGTTTCATATTGAAGTGGTACAATATCTTGTGCAAAAAGTTCAAATCGTGAAGGACCTTCACTCAAAGCTTCTTTAATAAATTTTGCTGTTTGAATCTCTGTATTAAATCTTTGAGTAATATTATCATCAATATCATATATATGTGACTTATTTCTCCCTTTTGATTTTGCACTATAAAGTGCATTATTACTTGCTTTTAAAAGTTCTTTTAAAGTGTATTGAAATGCCTCAAAATGTATCAAGGAAATAGACGCAGAGATACTATAAGTCTCATTGTTATGGGAAAATCTAAAATCTTCTAATCTTTTTAAACTCTTTTCTAAAAAAACTTTCCCTTTTTCTAAAGTAGAGTTTTTAAGTAAAACCATAAACCCATCACCATCAACTCTTCCAAAAACCCCATACTTTGGCAATATATTTTGATAATCACTTACTACCATTTTTAAAAGCTCATCACCTGCTTGATAACCAGCTGAATCGTTAATAAGTTTAAATTGGTCTAAATCTATATATAAAAGATTGTATCCCTCTTCATTTTGATTTTTTAAAACCTCTTGTAACTCATTTTCTATATAAAATCTATTATAAATATTTGTAAGTTGATCGTGTGTAGCTTGATAATGAAGCTCTTTTGAAGCTGTTGCAATTTGTTCCATTTGAGTATTGAAACCATCAAAAAGTTCTTTTATTTCATTGTTTGCAGTTGTTTTTACTTTTATAATCTCATTATTTGTAGGATTACTTCTTTTCATAGCATTTAAAAGATTGATAAAAGGTTTTGTATAGTTTTTACTTAAAAATATACTCATAATAAATCCAAATAAAAGAGCAAAAGGAAATATTGCTAAAATAGTATAAGTTGTTTGAATCTGTTTTTCTTTGTAAAAAGAAAGATTAATATCTAAAAGTAAAAAACCAAAAGTGTATCCCTCTGCTTGAATCTCATTTTTAATAAAAAGATGTTCATCTGTAAATATTATATTTTTAGAAAATATTTCATCTTTTTTCATTTTTATATTTTTATCTTTAGCATATTTATAAATCCCATTTTTTGCTTCATCATACAAAATCAGTCCATCTATTTTTTTAAATGCTGTTAATCTAAAAGTAATATCTGATAACATATCTGCATTTGGATTTAACATCACTTTTAAAAGGTCATTGTTCAGTGATTTTGTGATAGCCTCAACTTCTAAAATAGCATTTGTTTGATTCTCTTTTTTTTGTAAATTATATACAAAAAACAGTGTACTTACCTCTACAACTGTTACAACAATTGTCATAAATATAATAAGTTGAAATTTTATATTAAAACGATTCCACATAACTCAACTTTTATTTTGTTTGAACTAGCTTTTCAACTGGTAGATTAAAGTCGTTCCCCCACTCTTTCCAAGAAGCATCATAATTCGCAACATCATATCCAAGTTCTCTCATAGCAAAATAATTTGTAGTAGAGATACGACCAATCGCACAATACAGTACAATTTTTTTATCTTTTTTTATATCTTTATATGTTTTTTGTAATTCTTTATTTGTTTTTAGTTTTGAAGTTGCTTGTTGGTTATTTATATTATGCGTTGCTGGAATATTTATAGCTTTTGGAATATGCCCGTATCTTTTAGCTGATGATACTTTCCCCATATAAGCATCGTACCCTCTTGCATCAATAATTACTTGAGTAGAACTTTTTGTAGCTATTTGTGTTGTAAATTTTGTTGCAAGTCTTTTATTGTTTATTGTTACAATATAATCACTTTTTTTAACTTTTTTTGTAACCGTAGATACAGGATAGCTTTCAACTTCCCATTCATCAAAACCTGCATTTAAAAGTTTTACATTTGTAAATCCATATACTTCAAGTACCCAAAAAAGTCTCGCTGCATCAAAAAATGTTCCATCATCATACACAACAACTTGATCATCAACATCTAATCCTAAGTCTCGTAAAATATTTTGCATTTTAATAGGGTCTGTGATTTTTCCATTTATTGATTGGTGTTCATATGTTAAACTAATAGGAAAATTTAAAGCATTTTGGATATGTCCTTTTTTGAAATTTTCTTCCTTTCTTACATCCAATACTTTATAGTTCGCAATCTCTTTCAATAATTCTTTTGGCTCAATTCTTAAACTGTCTGCATTTAATGTTATGATACTGAACACTAGAATAATTAAAATATTAATTTTTTTTCTCATAGAACGCCTTTTTATAATTTACATCATTGTATAATAACTATTCTTAATTAAAATCTACCTATTTTAATTAACTATATCAAATATGGAGTCTTTTTATGGTATATGAATTTTGGAAAGATTATGAAGAATTACTTTCATACGAACAAGCATCTCTTCTAGACTATAGATTAGATAATATTGTTATAAAGTTAAATGAATTTTTTCAAAGATTAATCATTGACAATATAAAAAAAGAGGAAATAACTTGTTATCTTGCAGGTTCGTGCCTAAAATCAGATAGATTTGCAGATCTTGATATGTTTTTCCCCTCTAGTGAAGATCGTGATATTATTAATAATGCCATGAATAAAGACTATTTTGAATATGAAAACAACTCTTATACCTATAGATATAAGCATGATATCTATCAACTTGTTTTTAGAGAAAGATTTAAGAATGCTACTTTAAAAGAGCTTGTAGATGGGTTTGATTTTGATTCAACAAAAATAGCATTTGAATGTACATATAATACAACCAAAAGATTATTTAGTATAAAAAAATGTGATATGAGAATGGAATTTGTAAACTATATTAATACAAGAATAAATCATCTACAAAGGGTAAGTCTTAACCCATTTGTATCACTACAAAGAGCAATTTATTTTTTAAAAAGAGGAGATGATGTCCCTTATGAAGTGTTTTTACAGGTGTGTTCAAAAATAGCCGATTTAAAACTAGAAAAAAATGAACAGATTTCAAATCATTATAAAAACTTACAAGGTAATCCAAATAAACTTACAAATATAAAAGATGCTATTAAACATTATATTGATGACCATAAAGAGGATATAGATAATAAAGGTTCGTGAGTTAACCTTTTATTAAATTGTGGATTATTGTGCTAAAAGAGTTTTAGCAATTTGTGAACTTAGTCCAGATTTGGAACAAGCATTTTCAAAATTTTCATTTGATTTTAAAAGTCTTATTAAAACTTCTAATTTTTCTTCTTTTGTAATATTTCTTATTGACATTTTTTCTCCTTATTTTTTTTGACTAACGAGGCAAAACTTTTCACATAAATTGAAAAATAAGTGGAGTAAAATAACTTTTGATTTTTAAAAGAAATTGAATTGGTTGCGGAAGCTGGATTTGAACCAGCGACCTACGGGTTATGAGCCCGTCGAGCTACCAAGCTGCTCTATTCCGCGATATGTATATTGCTTTAAAAAGTGGATGGGGTAGAGGGATTCGAACCCCCGAATAGTAGCACCAAAAGCTACGGCCTTACCGCTTGGCGATACCCCAAATAGTGTATCTCTTTTTAAGTGCTGGAATTATAGTAAAAAAAAACATATATGTCAAGTACTTTTAGGATAAATTTTAAAATTTGTGTTATAATCATAAAAATAAATAGAATAAAGGCAGAGTATATTATGTCAGCAATACAAAGAGTAAAAGAAGCAATAGAAGAGATCAAAAAAGGCAATATGGTAATAATGCTTGATGATGAAGATAGAGAGAATGAAGGGGACTTAGTATATGCAGCAGCATTAAGTGATGATCAAAAAGTAAACTTCATGGCTAGTCATGCAAAAGGATTGATTTGTGTAGCAGTTACAAAAGAAACTGCAAAACGACTTGATTTAAACCCAATGGTTGCAAGTAATACATCATCTTATGAAACAGCATTTACAGTTTCTGTTGATTGTGCAAAAGCAAGTACAGGAATAAGTGCGGGGGAAAGAGATGATACAATTAGAATATTAGCAAATCCAGTTAGTAGTGCAATTGAATTAGTAAGACCTGGTCATATTTTCCCTTTAATTGCTAAAGATGGTGGAGTATTAGTAAGAACAGGACACACTGAGGGTAGTATTGATTTATGTAAGCTTGCTGGTCTTGCTGGAGAAGCTGTAATATGTGAAATAATGAAAGATGATGGAACAATGGCTAGACGCGATGATCTTGATGTTTTTGCTAAAAAACATAATATGAAACAAATATACATCTCTGATTTAGTTGAGTATAGAATGGCTCATGAATGTTTAGTCAAAGAGTTATCAACAGAAGATATTACATTTTTTTCACATCAAGTACAAAAGAAAATATTTCAAGACCATTTAAATAATCAGCATACAGTAATTATATTTGGTTCAGTAGATGAGACTAGTTTAGTAAAATTTCACAATGTAGAATCTGATATTAACTTATTTTTAAATGATGATAAATTAAACTCTATGTTAAAAGCTATTAATTTTTTAGAAAGTAAAAGTGGTGTTTTAATTTTTTTAAATAATAATCATGAAAATAAAGAAACAATGAAAGACTTTGGTATAGGCGCTCAAATATTAAATGCTCTAGGGATAAAAGATATTAAACTTCTAACAAGCGGTGGGAAATACTCTTTTGTTGGACTTAATGGATTTGGACTTACTATAAAAGAAGAGATTCCTATTTCATAAAGAGATTAGAAACTACTTCAATAAACTTGCACAATAACAAAAAGAAACTACTTAGTTCTTTTTGTTATCATTAGTAATACAGGCAACAATAGCAAATCTGCAACAATAGCCATAAACATAGCAACCATAGTTAATAGTCCAAAATATATAGTTGGAATAAAATTAGATAAAACTAAAATAGAAAAACCGATGATTATAATAGTAGATGTATAAAACATCGCTCTTCCAATACTTTTGTGGGCATTTATTATAGATTTTTTAACATTTTTTATTTGATTATACTCTATATTAAATCTATGAATATAATGAATAGTATCATCAACAGCAATCCCTATGCTAATTGCAGCGATTGTAATCGTCATCATATCTAGAGGAATATCCATCCATCCCATAAATCCAAAAATCACTCCCACTGGTACCATATTTGCAATAATAGCAACAGTAGCTATTTTAAAATCTCTAAATAATAATAAAAACATAGCAAATAATATAATTACAACAACCCCTATTGTTTTAATTTGTGAATTGAACAATGACTGGAGCATATTATTGTACATCACTAAAAGATTTGATACTCTAAACTCTTCATAATCAGAATTTGTCATTTCTGAAATATCTTTATTTATCTTTTTTAAGAGTTGATCTCTTTGCAATCCAACTTGACTGTCAATGACTCTTGTAGTAATTCTCGCCATATTATTTTTAATACTTACATAAGGAGAAAGTATTACATCTTTATATTTAGCTGGTAACTCTTTATTTAGAAGTGCTAATGTAACTCCATCTAACTCTTTTCCATCATTTAAAGATTTTCCAACTTCTACTAAGGTTGCTATTGATAAAACTTTTCCTATTGGTTCTAACGAATCAAGGTAATGATGTATTTTTTTTATCTTCTGTATTTTGGAAGCTGTAAACCAATACTTTTCTTTATCATCTTGTGTTAATTCAAATTCATCTTCAAAACTATCAAGCATATCATCTGTTTGAACCTCTATCTTATCTATCTCATCACTATTGTCTTTAAAAGTTAATACTACATCTAAAGGTGTGGTTCCACCAAGTTTTTGATCAATAAGTTGCATTCCTTGATAAATTTGTGTATCTTTTTTAAAATAATCAATGAAACTATTCTCAACTTTTAATTTCATTGCTCCTGTAATAGAAAATACCACAACTATGATTGTAACAAATAAAATAGTTTTTTTATAATCAAACACAACATTTGCAATTTTTGAAGTAAACGGTATATCTGCTTTAGAAAATCTATCCTCTTTACTTTTACCAAGAAAAGATAACAAAATAGGAAATAGTATAAATGTAGTAAGAAGAGATATAATAATCCCAACACTCATCATCCATCCAAAATGGATAATTGGTAAAATATTACTGAACACTAAAGAACTAAATCCAGCAATTGTAGTAATAACAACAAAAAAAGAAGGTTTTGCCATAGATAATACAGTATTTAATACCAAAAGATTTTGTGTGTGAGTTGGATGTAAGGTGATAAGTTCTTTGTATTTTATAATGAGATGTACAACTAATGACATATTCATAATCAGTTGTAGTGATATAAAATTAGATGAAACAACTGTAATTTCCCAACCCATCGCTCCAAATAATCCACTTGTAATAATAATTGATACAGTTGATATAAATAATGGCAAAAATACCCATCGTATCTCTTTAAATAACATATAAAGTATCACAATCAATAAAAGAAGAATTACTATACCAAAAACTTTAAGATCACTTCGAACAAACTCAACCATATCGTCTGCAATCATATTTGCTCCACCTAAATGAAGTTTAGCATCAGTATTTGTTTCATATTTTGTTAAAATATCTCTAATATGAACTATTAAATTGTGATTTTTTATCCGTAAGATATCTCTATATTTTTTTAACTCTATTTTTATATTTTGATAATTTTGTTGTTCTAACTCTGTAAGCTCTTTTTGCTTTTTTAACTTTATATATTTATCTTCGTTTGCTATAAGTGTTGCATATTTTTCATCTCTTGTTATATTCACCATAAGTGCAGTTGTATGAAAATCATTACTTACAAGATTTTGTTTATATATTGCACTTTGCAAAAACTCGTTTTTTACTAGTTTTTTATCAACACCTTTACTTTGTAATGTTTTTATATCTTTAACCAATTCATCAATAGGTTGAGGAGGTGATTGTAAAAGAGGAACTGTAAGAATTGAAGTTATAGATTGAACATTTTCTAGTTTTGATATTTCATTAGATATATTTTCAATATTTTTTAAATTTTCTTCACTAAGTAGATAATCTTCTATGGTATAAGTTACTAAAAAAAAATCATTTGCTACAAAATTTTTTCCAATTTTTCGTGTAAATTCTAAATCTTTATCTCCCTCAAGTAATAGTGTTTGGGCACTTGCATCTATCTCTAATTTAGGAACATTCATTCCTATAAGTATCATACATAAAACAAGTAACGATAAAAATAATTTTGGAAATTTTAAAAGATGATTATCATACAACCTTTCTATCATTTTGGGTTAAAATTCTTCTAATGTTGTTATAAGTTCATCAATAGTTTTTGTTTGTAAAAACTCACTGAACTGAGCTCTATCTGTTTTTAAAATACTAATTCCTAAAATAGTTACATCATAGATAAGCCAAGCATCTTTTCCCTCTTCTTGTTTTGAGGGTTTATAATATTTATAACTTATTTCTAATTTACTTTCTGTGTTTACAATATTTGTAATTAGTTCTATCCTGTTATCTTTTGGTTGGTTAATTTGTGTTACTTCTATAACTTGTCCATTATAAGCATCTAGTTTTGAAGAGTAAGACTGTTTCATTCGTTCAACATACAATTCTACAAATTTTGCTTTTTGTTCTTGATTTAATTTAACCCATTCACGACTTCCAAGACTCAACTTAGCCATAATTTCAAAATCAAATGTAGGGGTAAGAAGCGCAACTATTTTACTATTTCTCTCATCTTTACTTAATGTTTCATCTTGTACGATAGTAGTTACTTTGTGTATTTTTTGTAAAAAAAGTTCTTTTAACTGCTCTTGCTCATTTGCATACAAACACTCTCCTAAAAGAATTGTTGTAAATAAAACTACAATGAATTTTTTTATAATTTTCATCTTTTTTATTCCTCTATTTGTTTTTCTCTGTATTGTTCATAGGAATCCCTTAGATAAGGATATAAATCTACGGCATCTTTTTTCATATTTTCATATTGTTTATAACTAAATGAGATATTATTTACTTGTTCAAATAATTTTATACCTGCTGAACTTCTGTAATTATTCACTAAATTATGTGCTCTATCTTCATAATATGAAGTTGGATTCAAATACGAATCAACACCAAAAGATCCAATACTATCTCTCAAGTTTGAGGGACCTAAAAAAGGCCACACTATATGAAAACCACTCCCAACTCCCCAATATCCTAAAGTTTGTCCAAAATCTTCATTGTGTGGAAATATTTTAAAATGTTCTTTCCCTACATCAAAAAATCCAAAAAAACCAAGAGTACTATTTAATACAAATCGTTCTGTTTCCTCTAGTGTATTTTCAAATTTAAATTGTAAAATATTATTTACAAAACGAACTGGAAACAATAAATTATGAAAAAAGTTTTTAATACTTTTTCGAATATCTTCATGAACAACATCTCCATAAGTTCTTGCAACTGGAGATAAAACATACTCGTATGTTTTATCATTAAAGACAGTTATTGCTCTATTATAGCCACTTAAAGGGTCTATTCTTTTTTCAACTTTTAATTCATCTTCAAATTCATCAAATGATTCATCACAATAACTAGTTGTTGAAAGTAGTAATAGTAAAATTCCAAATATCAATCGCATTATCATCCCACTTTAAAAGTTTTTTTTGTTTTGCAAACTTCTGTTAAAAAACAGTGTTCACAGTCAGGTTTTACAGCTTTACAAATATATCTTCCAAACAACACCATTGCTTGGTGAAAAATATGCAATTCCTCTTTGAGTTTTTTAACTAATTGTTCTTCTGTTTGCTCCACTGTCTTACCATCACTTAAGCCTAGTCTATGAGAAACTCTAAACACATGAGTATCAACAGCCATTAAGTTTGCTCCATCTGCTTCAATCATAAAAACATTTGCAGTTTTATTCCCAACACCTGCAAGTTTAATGAGCTTTTTTGTATCGTGTGGTATCTCTCCACTATGCAATTCTTGTACCGATTTTGCCATAGAGATAATATTTTTTGCTTTATTATTAAAAAAACTACAACTTTTTAGCAACTCTTTTACATCTTCTAAAGAGGCTCGTGCTAACTCTTTTGGAGATGGATACTTTTCAAAAAGTGCTGGGGTAATAATATTTACCCGTTTATCTGTACATTGCGCTGATAAAATAATAGCAATCAAAAGTTCGTAATCATTATTATAACTAAGCTCTGTAACAGCATCACTGTAATGCTCTAAAAACTTATCCCTTATAAATTCTATATCTTTTTTGGTTGCTTTTTTACTCATGGACGAGATTATATCTAAAATTAGCTTTTTATTTTAAAATTATATTAATTATTTTCATTGCTAAGGCTAAAGCTTTTGCTCTGTGCCCTATTTTCTTTTTGATATCTGAGTCAAGAAGTCCCAAAGTAGTCTCATATCCTTTAGGAATAAATAGTGGATCATATCCAAACCCACCCTCTCCCATCATTTTATTTGTAACCTCTCCATACATCCAACCATGTGTTGTAAAAACCTCATTTTTATAAGCTATAGCTAAACAAGCAGTATAATATGCAGGAGTTTTCTGAATATTTTTCTCTTTTAGTTTCATAATTAATTTATTGTTATTTTCTTGATCAGTTGCATTTTCACCTGCATATCGAGCACTAAATATATTTGGTTCATTATTTAAAGCAGGAACTGTTATTCCACTGTCATCAGCAATAACAATAAAATTATCTTCTTCAATTTTTTGAAGTTTATCCATCACTGCTTTTGCTTTGATTATTGCATTTTCTTTAAAACTTTTTCCATCTTCTACAATATCAAATTTTCCTAATATTTCACTATATGTAACCACCTCATATTCTGGTAACAAATCTTGTATCTCTTTTATCTTACCTTTATTTGATGATGCTAAGACTATTTTCATACCTATCCTAAATAATTTTTTAAAATATTAACATAATAACATTTACATTTAAACCAATTAACTTATATTTAGCTATAATCGCAAAAATTTATTATAAGGCTTATAAAAATGTTTAAAACAATTATGCCATTAAGTTTAATTATCTCATTTAGATTTTTAGGACTTTTCATCGTACTACCGCTTATTTCGGTATATGCTTTGAGTTTACCAGGTGCAACAACTACTTTAGTTGGTATTGTAATTGGTGGTTACGCCATAACACAAATGATTTTTCAAGTTCCATTTGGAATTATAAGTGACAAATTAGGGAGAAAAGAGACTATTATTATGGGTCTTTTACTTTTTGCTATTGGTTCAATTCTTTGTGCAATTGCTACAGATATGCTTACACTTCTTCTTGGAAGATTTCTTCAGGGTGCTGGAGCAATCGGTGCTGTAGTAACTGCTATGATTAGTGATTTAGTTAAAGAGGAGCAAAGACCTAAGGCTATGGCTTTAATGGGTGGTAGTATTGCAGCTAGTTTTGCATTAGCAATGTTATTGGGACCTATTATAGGAGCGTATGCTGGCATTGGAAGTTTATTTTATCTTACGGCTCTTTTAGCAATTGCATCTATATTTATTTTAATAAAACTTGTACCAAATGCTCCACATGTAACTCACACTTATCATAACCATAGTAAAACAGCTTTTTTAATGAAACCTGAGTTGATTAAAATGAATATTACAAACTTTTTACAAAAAGGGATGATGACCTTTGCTTTTATGATTATTCCAATAGTTCTTACAAAATCATTTGATTGGGAGCTAACTGACCTTTGGAAAATATATCTACCTGCAATGATTGCAGGTGTACTAGCTATGGGTCCTGCTGCAATTCTTGCTGAAAAAAAGGGAAAATACAAAGAGGTACTTCTAATAGGTATTGTATTTTTTGCACTCTCATTTTCTTTTATTGGATATGCTCATACACAAATATTATTTTTAATAGGTATTGTTATATTCTTTATTGGATTTAATATGCATGAACCTATTATGCAAAGTTTAACAACTCGATATATTAAAGTACATGAAAAAGGAAAAGTATTAGGGGTATTTAACTCTTTTGGTTATTTAGGAACTTTTATAGGTGGTTTTGTAGGTGGAATGTACCTAAAAGAAGTTGATGGAACTTTTATACAAAGTTTACATGACATTTCTATTTTTATAGTAGTCATCTCTATTGTATGGTTATTTTTGATTTTCACTTTACCAAATCCTTTAAAAAAGAAAAACCTCTATATTGATATTGATGAATGTGATGAAAACAAGTATGTCTCATTAGACACACTAGCAGGAATTGATGAGTGGTATCTTAATAATACGGAAAAACTTCTAATTGTAAAATATGATGAAGATATAACAAATGAAGAGAGTATTAAAAAAGTACTCAAATAGTATTAATATAACATTAATAGATATTGAATAAAATATCATATCTTTACACTAGGGAAACAGATGTTTGAAAAATTTTTAAGATTTTTTGTTGATAATGCAAGAATGAATTATGTACTGTTTATTTTAATTTTTGCTATTGGTATTTGGTCATATATCAAAATGCCAAAAGAGATATTCCCAACATTTGATATGGATATGATATCTATTAGTGGTTCTTACAGTGGTGCGAGTGTTGATATTTTAGATAAGATGGCTGTAAGCGAAATTGAAGACAATGTGAAGTCTTTGGAAGGGGTTATTGAAACAACCACAGTAATAAGCCCTGGGAAATTTTCTATTATCTTAGAACTACAAAAGGGAAAAGATAGATATGCTATGTCTGATAAAGTTAAAGATGCAGTAACTTTAACTAAAAGCAATCTTCCTAGTGATATGGATGAACCCTCTGTTACCGTGATGGAAAGGAGTAGAGATTTAATCAATATATCACTTACTTCAAACAGATATAGTGTAGATGAGATGAAACAATTTGCAGATGACTTTAAGAGTCAAATTTTAACTATTAGTGGTATTAGTGAAGTTACTGTTTTTGGAGACAGTGATAAGTATTATGAAATACTTTTAGATGATAAAAAACTTGAAGCGTACAATATAGATAAAAATGAACTATTTAATACTATTGGTACATTATCTTATATTTTCCCTATTGGAAAAATTGAAGGGGCTACAAAACATTATTACATCTCTACATACAATGGTGCAAAAACAGCAAACGAGTTAGCAAATACAATGATTAGACTTTCAAATGCTACACTCTATTTAAGTGATATTGCCTCTATAAAAAAAAGATATGAAGATTCGGATACTCTTTATTCTTTTAATGGGAAAAATGCCATTTCTCTTGCCGTAAAACAACTTGATAGTGCAAATGCTATGAAAATATCTGAAGATATTAATAAACTTATACAAAAAGTACAACCTAAACAAAAAAATATCAATATTAGTATTAGTGATGATAACAGCGATAGAATAAAAGAGAGACTAGATATTGTTGGTTCTAATATTTTAATTGGAATTATTGCTATTGTTATTCTCATATGGTTACTCATAAATGCAAGAATGTCTCTTATTATTTTTATAGGAATCCCAACATCATTTGTAATTGCTGCAGTTTATATGTATCTACTTGGTTATAGTATTAACCTTATCTCTCTTGTTGGGGTTTTAATTGCAATTGGTATTGTCGTTGATGATGCTATTGTTGTTAGTGAAAATATTCAACAACACATTGAGGAGGGATGGGAACCTAAAGAAGCTGCAATTGCAGGAGCAAATGAGATGGTAAAGCCTGTTACCATTGCAAGTATAACCACCCTCTTCTCTTTCTTACCAATGTTAATGATAAGTGGAACTATGGGAGAAGTTATGAGACTTATCCCTATTGCACTTTCCGCACTTGTAGTAGCTTCACTCATTGAATCCTTTATATTTTTACCTATCCATGCGGCTCATACACTTAAAAGTGGTGCAAAAGTAACAGACTGGTCACTACTAAACAAATCATATAATGAAATTATTCATTTTTTTATGAGATGGAAAAAATCATTTTTAGTGATATTTATAATTTTAGTACCGCTTCTAACAGCAATTATGGTAAAAAATTCTAAATTTCAAATGTTTCCAAGCTTTGATGCAGACGACATAAAAATATCAATAAAAGCAAATCAAAATACAACTTTGGAAGAGTCTTTTGAGATAGTTAAAAAAATTGAAGCTGATTTAATAGCTTTAAAAGAGCAATATCATATTAAAAGTATAGACTCAAGAGCTGGTTACAGAAAAGATAGTGGAAATAATACGGAAAAATTTCCTTATGTAATGTACATGACAGTGGAACTCCAAAAACTTCAAGCAAATAACTTTTTAGATAAATATATCACTCCTATTTTAAGTATTTATTATAGTCATGAAGATAGAAGTAGAACAAAAACATCACAAGAAATATCAAGAGAATTAACAAAATTTCTACAAGAAAAGAATTACAAAGAGCAATTTAATCTTACAGAAATTGCAGCATTAGAAAAAAAAGTTGGACCAATAAAAGCTGATATTAAAATAGGTCTTGTATCTGATGATAATGATAAAATTATCAATTCATTAGAAAAATTAACAGTCAAATTACAATCTATTAAAGGGACTAAATCTGTTGCGAACTCAGCAAAATTTGGTATTGATGAGATTAAATTAAAAGTAAACTCTTACGGTGAACAGTTAGGTATTACAGAATCAAGTATTGGAACTTATCTATCAAATCTTTATCTAACAAAAAAGAAATCTGTTTCATTTGATGTAAAAGATATGTTGGATATTAAGATTGAATCACTCAATAAAGATGATTTTGAAACATTTAAGAACACACCTTTCCCTATTGATAATGGGACTGTACGACTTAGTGAAATATGTGATTTTGTTGTTAAAAAATCATTTGAACAGCTTACAAAAGATAATGGCGAAAAAAATTTTTACATCTATGCAAATGTAGATACGAAAATCATCACCTCTACAGAAGTAATGGAAGAGATTCAACCACTATTAGATCAATTTAAAAAAGATGGTGTTAAATTAGTACTCAAAGGGGAAGCCGAAAAGAAAAAAGAGTTAGCTTCTGATATGCTTGCAGCTGCAACTTTAGCCTTAACTCTTATTATGCTTTCTATGCTTTATTTATTTAATTCATTTAGAGAAACTGCTATTTTAATGTCAGTGGTTCCTTTTTCATTTTTAGGGGTACTTATTGGGCATGAAATTATAGGACTGAATCTCTCAATGCCATCAATTATTGGAGCATTAGGACTTGCAGGAGTTGTTATTAATGATGGTATTATTATGATGACTTATTTAAAAAAGGCACAAACTATTGAAGAGGTGTTTGTACGAGCTACAAAAAGGTTTAGACCAATTGTTCTTACAACCATCACGACACTTATTGGGATGAGTTCACTAATATTTTTTGCAACTGGACAAGCAGTGATTTTTCAACCAATTGCTATTGCTCTTGGATTTGGACTAGCTTGGGGAACAATATTAAATCTTATATATCTCCCTGTACTTTATACTTTTGCACACAGATTAAAGTAGATTAAATATATTATAATCATCTTTTAGCTAAACTTATTGTCTATTTTTTATTAAGGAAAAAATTTGTTTAAAAAACTTATATTATTATCTACACTTACTGTATCATTGTTATTTGCTGATGGTTCATTTGAAAATATTCAATTTGAAGGATTAACACAAATATCAAAAGAGGTTGCTTTAGAAACTATTGAATTAGAAAAAGAAAATCATTTTACTAATGAAGAGATCAATAGAGCTATCACTAAGTTTTATAACTTTAATTATTTTCAAGATATTTCTGTATCTACAGAAAAAAATAATTTAGTTTTTAAATTTAAAGAATACCCTTTTATCTCTCAACTAGAGATGACTGGATATAAAACAAGAGATGATGAACTAGAAGTACTCTATACTTCTATGAACATTAAAAAAGGGGCAATGTATACAAAAAAAAGAGTAGAGGCAGCAAAAAGTGCTCTTTTAGCAGCTCTTGACAGAGATGGATATATTAACTCTGTAGTTGAAATAGAAGTTGAACCAACAACTGAAACAAGTGTTGTTGTAAAATTTAATGTTAATAAAGGTGAAGAGATTATTATCAAAAAGGTTTTATATAAAGGTGCAACTGTATTTGATAGTAGTGATATAGAAACAGTAATTGCCAATAAAGAAGAGGATTGTTGTTTTACATGGTTCTTTGGACAAAATGATGGAGAGATAGACTTTGAACAATTACGAATGGATAGTCCAAGAATAAGAGAATTATACTTACAAAATGGGTACCTAGATGCAAAAGTAACTGCTGCTTTTACGAAAATTGATTTTAATGCAAATACTGCACAAGTTGAATATACTATTACAGAAGGAAACCAATATAAGGTAAATGATATTATTATCTATTTAGATGAAGATATTGTAAAAAGTGATATAATTTACCCGCAATTAAAACTAGAAAAGACTGATACTTTTGATATTAGTAAACTAAGAAAAGATCAAGAATATATTAAAACACAAGTTGCCAATAAAGGGTATGCTTTTACTGAAGTTAATTTTGATGTTAAACCTAATAAAGAAAATAATACTGTAGATATTGTTTATAATGTAATTCCAGGTGATAAGGTATATATAAATGATGTAATAATTTCAGGAAACACAAGAACACTAGATAGAGTTATTAGACGAGATGTTTATTTAGTACCTGGTGATCTTTTTAACTTAACAGATTTTAAAGACTCAAAAAATAAACTGCAAAGAACAGGATACTTTGAAAAAACAGAGATTCAACAAAAAAGAATTAGTTCTGATAAAATGGATTTAATAGTAAATGTAACTGAAGCACCAACTGGTAACCTAATATTAGGTGGAGGATATGGAAGTTATGAAGGTTGGATGATAAATGCTTCAGTAAGTGATAAAAATATTTTTGGAAGTGGTATGGATCTAGGAGTTTCTATTGATTATTCAAAAATTAATACAGACCTTTCTATTGCATTAACAAATCCTGCTATAAGAGATAGTGAATATAGTGGTACTGTAAAAGTTTATAATGAAGACTCTGAAATTGACAATTATACTTCAACATATGGAGATAGAGATACTAGTGAATCAGGTATATTAGTTGGTGTATCAAAATCAATAGGAAGACACACTAGAGTTGGTGTAAATTATGAGATATCAGATACTTCCATTACATATGAACTACTTCCATCTGAAAACCAAGACTATATTACAAGTGCTGTAACTCCATATATTAGTTTTAATAATACCGATGACTACTATTTACCAAGAGAAGGTTTTATTGCTGGTACTAGTTACAAATTTGCAGGTATTGGTGGTGATGCTAAATATGGATTAAGCAATACTTACTTTAAATATTTTTATGGATTAGAAGATTTAATAGATTATGATGTGATTTTTAGATACAAAAATAATATCAAAATTTTAATAGACAATGGTCTTATTCCAAATAACATGTCTTTTGCATTAGGTGGTCCTAAAAGTTTAAGAGGGTATGAATCATATGCTTTCCAATCTGCTGATGAAGCAAATAATCCATATAAAAACTTCTTTTCAAATGCCTTTGAACTAAGTTTTCCTATGATTCCTAGTGCAAAAATGAGATGGGGATTATTTTATGATTACGGAATGGTAGGTGCCGACAATTTTGATGATATAGAAAGATCTGGTGCAGGTGCATTTATATCTTGGAATTCACCTGTTGGTCCAATTCAGTTTATCTTCTCTCAACCACTTGATGATGAACCTGATGATGAAACATCAAGTTTTGAATTTAGTCTAGGTAGTTCATTTTAAGATGTCAACTTACAAAAGAATTTCAAATAAAGAAGCTTTAGAGTTGATTCAAAATACTTCTTTAATTGAATTAGGGAAGTTAGCAAGCCAAAGAAAAGAACAACTTCATCCTAAAAAAATTACTACTTTTGTAATTGACAGAAATATAAACTATACAAATATTTGCTGGGTTGATTGTAAATTTTGTGCATTTTATCGTCACACAAAAGATGATGATGCTTATATTTTAACCTATGAAGAGATTGACAAAAAAATAGATGAACTTCTAGAAATTGGTGGTACCCAAATACTTTTTCAAGGGGGAGTTCATCCAAAACTCAAAATAGATTTTTATGAAGATTTAGTGGAACATATTCACAATAAATATCCAACTATTACAATACACGGTTTTAGTGCTATTGAGATTGATTATATTTCAAAAGTTTCAAAAATCAGTTATAAAGAGGTACTCTCAAGACTGAAAGCAAAAGGATTAGCCTCTATTCCTGGTGCTGGTGCTGAAATTTTAAATGATGATGTAAGAGATATTATAGCTCCAAAAAAACTTGATACAAAAGATTGGATAGAAGTGCATAAACAAGCACACTTATTAGATGTAAAATCAACTGCAACTATGATGTTTGGAACAGTTGAAACCGATGAACAAATAATTGATCATTGGGATAAGATACGACAACTACAAGATGAAACTGGTGGATTTAGAGCTTATATAATGTGGAGCTTTCAATCAGCACATACAAAACTAGCAGAAGAGTTACCAAATATCCCAGCACAAAGTTCAAATAGATACTTAAGACTTCTTGCAGTTGCCAGACTTTATTTAGATAACTTTCCAAATATTCAAAGTTCTTGGGTAACACAAGGTAGCTACATAGGACAACTAGCACTCAAATTTGGTGCCAATGATTTAGGAAGTACGATGATGGAAGAAAATGTTGTTAGTGCAGCAGGTGTAGCAAACAGCATGAATCAACAAGAGATGATTAACTTAATCAAAGATATTGGGGAAAACCCTGCAAAAAGAGATACTGCTTATACTATTTTAGAAAGATTTTAAAATGACACATTCAAAGAATTTGATTTATAAAAAACTTTTTACTTTTTACTTTTTACTTTTTATTTTACAAGGAATATTAATGTCAGCGACACTAAAACAAATAGACTACAACAATGCAAAAATTGCAACTATTTTTGAAAAGAACAAAAATCTTCCAATATTTAATCTACAATTAGTATTTACTAATAGTGGATATATAAAAGATGAAAAAAATGCTGGTATCACAAATATAGTATCTCAACTACTTAATGAAGGGACAAAAAAAGATGGTGCAGTGGATTTTGCTAGAAAATTAGAAAACGATGCAATATCTATACATACTTCTACTGGTTTTGAAACTTTTGTTATAGAAGTAAGTTGTTTAACAAGTGAATATAAATCTGCTTTACACTTTTTAGCTCAATTACTTGCTGACCCAAATATTACACAAAACTCATTAGATAAAATTAAAACATTACAATCAAGTAAACTCAAACAAAAAGAGAATGATTTTGACTATGTTGCTTCTTCAATTTTAAAACAAATTACTTACAAAAACACCCCTTTAGAACATACAAGTTCAGGGACTATTAAAACAATAAATCAAATAGAACTCAAAGATGTAAAAATACGATTAAAAGATACTCTAAATATTGATAACCTTATTATTGCTGTTGGAGGAGATATTAGTTTCCAAAAGTTTGTCTCTGATATCAAGCCTATTTTAAAAAATCTAAAATCTCAAGGGAAAACAAACTTTAATAAAATTGCTTTTTCAAGAGACCTAGAAGACAAAATAATATATAAAGAAACTGAACAGTCTTATATCTATTTTTCTAGTCCATTTTTTATAGATTCAGACTCTCAAGAGAGTTATAAAGCAAAAGTAGCTTCATTTATCTTAGGTGGTAGTGGTTTTGGTAGTAGGCTAATGGAAGAGATACGGGTAAAAAATGGTCTTGCTTATAGTGCTTATGGAAATATTAAAAATAATAAATCACACGCAAATTTTACAGGATATTTACAAACAAAACTAGATAATACACAAAAAGCAAAAGCTATGGTTGGAACAATTGTTAAAGAATTTGTAGAAAATGGGGTAACCCAAGAGGAACTAGATGCAGCTAAAAACTTTCTAAGTGGAAGTGAACCTTTAAGAACAGAAACATTTTCACAAAGACTAAATAGAGCGTTTCACCTTTATTATAAGGGGCTGTCATTTGAGTATCCACAAGAAGAATTAGAGTTCATTGAAAATCTTTCATTAGATGAATTAAATTCATTTATTAAAACACATAAAGAGATAGAAAAATTATCTTTTGCAATAGTCACAAAAAAGCTAAAAGAGGAAAAAAATTAATGTTAAGGTTTGCAGTAAGTCCAACAAGAGATATGCATATAGAAGATTTAAGAAGAGCTTTGTTTAGTCACATATTATCGAAACAATCAAATGAAGAGTTATTAATAAGAGTTGAAGATACAGATAAAGAACACAATATAGAGGGAAAAGAGAAAGAGATACTTGAACTTCTTTCACTTTTTAGTGTAGATTATGTAAAAGTTGTTTACCAAAGTGAAAATATTAAATACCATACACAAATGGCTATGAAACTTTTACTAGATAAAAAAGCTTTTAATTGTTTTTGTAGTGATGAAGCACTAGAACAAGACAAACAAATAGCACTAAAAGAGAAAAAACCTTACAGATATAGTGGCTTTTGTGAAACTATTAGTGATGAAACAAAATTTAATTGTAATGCACCTTTTGTAGTTAGAATTAAAAAACCAGAAAAGAATATAAAATTTACAGATCTTATTAAAGGGGATTTTTCCTATGAACCTTCTGATATGGATAGTTTTATTATTTTAAATCATGATAAATCACCAACACAAAACTTTACATCTTCTATTGATGATATGTTACAAGATATTTCTACGGTTATACAAGAGGATGATTATCTTCTAGATACACCAAAACAGATTCATATAAGAGAATCCTTAGGATATAAAAAAGAGATTCACTATATCAGTTTGCCACATATTGTCAATAAAGAAACTAAAAAAAATATACCTAATAATGATAATACTTCTGTAAAATATCTTATTGAAGAGGGATATTTACCAGTTGCTATTGCAAACTATCTTGTACTTCTTGGATATAATACTCCAAAAGAGATATTCACACTTGAGGAAGCGGAACAATGGTTTGATATTCAAAAAATATCAAAAGATTCAGTTGAATTTGATAGAACTAAACTTGATTTTATCAATAAAGAACATTTAAAAACTATGGATGAGTTACGCTTATCAAAGATTTTAGGATATGCGGATAAAGATATTGGAAGTTTAGGAAAAATATATCTTGAAGAGTGTTCTACAATTAAACAAATAAAAGAGAAAATAGATACCATATTTTCTAAAAAAGGGAGTGTAAGCGATTTTGAAGAGGAATTGAAAATTCTAAAAGAGTGTTTACAACAAGCACCTTTTATAGACCAATTTGATGACTTTGAAAAATATATTATACAACACACAGATTTAACAAAAGAAAAGCTACTTATACCACTTAGATTTACTTTAACAGGGGTAAAAAGTGGTCCAGACTTAAGTGAAATATATCCACTTATTAAAAATTATTTAGGAGAAATTGTATGATTGATTCATTAATCGTAGCATTTGCTACACTACTTGTAACTATAATATCTTTATATAAATGGGTGATAATTATCTCAGCTATTTTATCTTGGGTACAACCAGACCCATACAATCCAATTGTTCAGATGTTATATAGGCTAACAGAACCAGCGTATGCAATGGTAAGAAAAGTTATACCTACAGTATTTGGTGGAATGGATATGGCTCCACTTATTTTAATCTTTGGATTACAGTTTTTAGAGATTTTTTTACAATCATTATTTTCTAAATTAATCTAGTTTATATAAAAAACAATACTTATAAAATTTCATAATTGAAAGGTTCACTAATAATGAATGAGAGCAAAGACTTTTTACGCGTTAAAGTTGAAGAAGACTTAAAAAAAAAGAAATACAACAAAGTTGTTACCAGATTTCCCCCAGAACCAAATGGATTCCCACATATTGGACATGCTAAATCTATTTGTATAAATTTTGGTATTGCAGCTGATTATCAAGGATATTGTAATCTAAGAATGGATGATACTAATCCAACAACTGAAGATACAAAATATGTTGAAGCTTTAAAAGATGCTGTAAAATGGCTTGGATTTCATTGGCATGAAGATGTTCGATTTACCTCTGATTACTTTTCTAAAATATATAATTTTGCAATAGAGCTTATCAAAATGGATAAGGCATATGTAGATAGTATAAATGAAGAGGAGATGCGTGAATATCGTGGAACAGTTACAGAAGCTGGGAAAAGAAGCAAATACGCACAACGCACTATAGAAGAAAACCTAGACCTTTTTAAAAGAATGAAAAATGGCGATTTTAAAGATGGAGAGCATGTATTAAGAGCACGAATTGATATGTCTGCTTCCAACATGAAAATGAGAGATCCTATTCTTTATCGTATCAGACACGCACATCACTTTAGAGCAAAAGATGAATGGTCTATCTATCCACTCTATGATTTTGCACATTGCTTATCTGACTATATTGAAGGTGTAACGCACTCTATTTGTACACTTGAATTTGAAAATAACCGTGATATTTATGATTGGGTTCTTGATACTTTAAATTTAAAGCCTCCACGACCTTACCAATATGAGTTTGCTAGACTTGGTATCAACTATACAGTTATGAGTAAAAGAAAACTTTTAGAGTTAGTTACTAGTGGCCAAGTTAATGGTTGGGATGACCCAAGACTTCCAACAATAGCTGGATACAAAAGAAGAGGTTATACTCCTGAATCTATTTTGAATTTTTGTGACCAAATAGGAATTGCAAAAGCAAACTCAATGGTTGATGTTGCACAGTTGGAGTTTTGTATCAGAGATGATTTAAATACAAAAGTACCAAGAGTTATGTGTGTATTAAATCCTTTAAAAGTAACAATTGAAAATTATGAAGGAAGTGAAGAGATAGATGCTTCATACTACCCACATGATGTACCTAAAAAGGGAAGTAGAAAACTCCCTTTTTCTCAAGAGATTTTTATAAACCGTGAAGATTTTAATGAAAATCCTCCAAAAGATTATTTTCGTCTTAGCCCTTCTCAGCCAGTAAGACTTAAGCATGCTTATATTATCACTTTCAAAGAGGTTATCAAAGATGCTAATGGCAATATCGTAGAGATAAAAGCCCAATATCATCCTGATTCAAAAAGTGGAACTGACACAAGTGGTATCAAGGTAAAAAGTGCTATTCAATGGGTAGATGCAAAAAAGAATAAAAAAGTAGAAGTAAGAGTTTATGATAGATTATTTAAAGATGAAGCGCCTGAAGGTTTAGAAGATGTAAACCCAAATTCTTTAAAAGTGATAAAGAATGCTCTCATTGAACCTGCTGTAATAAATGAAAAACCTGATGTTCGATTTCAGTTTGAAAGAGAGGGTTATTTTTATACAGATCCTATTGATTATATTGATGAAAATCCAGTATTTAATAAAATAGTAGGATTAAAAGACTCTTGGGCAAAAAAGAATAATACAACAAAAAGAGAAACCAAACCTCAAACCAAAAAAGTACAAATAGATGGAGAAGTAACTCCTATGAGTGAAGCTGAACAGCTACTATTTGATAAATATACTCATGAATATAAACTAAATAATGAAGTAGCAAATACCCTTGCTAGAGATAAATTCCTCTCTAGTTTTTATGAGGAGGTGTTAGCTACTCTTCATAGTCCTATTGCTATTGCAAATATTGTAACAAATGAAGTAGCAAGAGCAATAAAAGAGAATCAATCAGCCACAATAAAGTTTAATGCAAAACAAATAGCACAGCTTGTAAAAATGGTTAATGATGAAACTATCTCAAATAAAATTGCGAAACAAGTATTTGAAAAAATGTCTCAAACTGGAGATGACCCAGAAAAGATTGTAGAAGAATCAGGATTAGTTCAAATAAGTGATCCAACTATTATTACCCCTATTATTGATGAGATAATTGAAAAAAATCCAGATAATGTAGAGAAGTTTAAAGCTGGAAACAATAAACTCTTAGGTTTTTTTGTAGGTCAAGTATTAAAAGCTACTAGTGGAAAAGCAAATCCGCAAGTGGTAAATCAATTAGTGGCAAAAAAACTACAATCATAAACTCTTCAAAAGATAAAGTGAAGTTACAATTTCACTTTATCTTAAAAAAACAATAATCTTTTTTTCTAAGTCTTTTATATTTATCACTGTATCGTGTATTATTGGACGACTAAATAGTTCTTTTATTTGTGTTGGAATTTTTAAATTTAATTTTTTTGAGATAGTTTCTAAAGCTTCTTTGTCACTATATTTTTCATCATTTTCATTTAAAGCATTTAAAACAGTTGGAGAAAACTTTGTCCACTCAGCTGTTGAGTATATCACTGTTTTAAGATTTTTATCTTTTCGTAACTCTTCATACCCTTTAATACAAGTTGCAGTATGAGGATCCATTAAATACCCCTCATCTGCAAATGTTTTAATTGTTTTTAATCCATAAGCATCATCACTAAATGTAGCACTAAAATATTGTTGCAATACTTCAAGTTCCTCTTTTGTATGTTCAAAACTCCCTTTAGTATTCAAGTCTTCCATAAGTTCTTTTGTTCGTTCAGCTCCACAAATATCATAGATAACTCTCTCTATATTTGATGACTTTAAAATGTCCATTGCAGGTGATTTAGTCAACTGCAATCTTTTCCCTTGAATATCATAAATACCTGTAGTAAGCCATTGTGTTAATATATTATTTTCATTTGAAGATACTAGTAGTTTTTCAACTGGTAACCCCATTTTTTGTGCATAATAAGCACCAAGTACATTCCCAAAGTTTCCACTTGGAACATCAATATATATTTTCTCACCAAGTGTAATCTCTTTTTGCCGTAAAAGTTCTAAATAACTTTGAAAGTGATACACTATTTGAAATATAATTCTTCCAAAATTCACACTATTTGCGGCACTAAGCTTAATACCATCTTTTTGTAATTCATCTTTAAATGACTCACTTGCCAGTAGATTTTTTAAAGCATTTTGAGCATCATCGAAGTTTCCATTTATCCCTATGACTTTGAGGTTTTTCCCATTTTCTGTAATCATTTGAAGTTTTTGAACATCTGAAGTTCCACCATTTGGATATAAACATACAACTTTAATACCCTCTTTGTTTTTAAAAGTATTTAAAGCTGCTGGTCCTGTATCACCACTTGTTGCAGCTAATATAAGATACTTTTCATCTCTTTTTTTAGCAATAGCACTTAAGATATGACCAAATGGTTGTAAAGCCATATCTTTAAAAGCTCTTGTTGGTCCATGATATTGTTCATTTACAAAAAGGTCATCTGTTATTTTTACAATTGGTGATGGATTTTTATTATCATCAAATTTATCATACAGTGCCAAAGCTTCATTGATAGTATCATCATCAATATCTATCTCAAATGCTTTTAAAATATCAAAAGCTAACTCTTTGTAGCTAGTATTTAGATGTTTTGTTAAAAACTCCTCCCCTAAAACAGGGATCTCTTTTGGTACATATAGCCCTCCAAAAGATGAACTTGGATTTAATATCGCATCTGAAAACTCAACTTCTTGTGGTTTTACACCATCATTTCCTCTAGTTTCTATAAAACTCATTTGTAAAATTCCTTACAGTTATATTGTCGCGATTATATCAAAAATATGGTTAAATGGTTTTAAATTGTGGATTATAATAATTTTATTTATATTATTAAAAATCTTCGCCTTTGTTTAGCTCTTTAAGGATATCTGTGTATATCATAATAGTTTCTATAGATTTATGACAAAGAAGTTCTTGATTGGGTCTGTTGATATTTTATCCATTGGAGATATGGAATGACCCCAATATCATAGACATTATGTAAAACATTTAAAAAGTAAAAAATGTTACAATTAGAATCATTATCTATTTTAAAGGAGTATTTATGGAGATTAAAGCAAATTTAGTTGATATAAAAGCGCGTAAGATTGAAGCTTGTTTAATAAAGATTGAAGATTCTTATATAAGTTCAATAGAACCTATTGATCAATTGTGTGATACTTATATTCTTCCTGGATTTATTGATGCCCATATTCATATTGAAAGCTCTATGTTATTACCTAGTGAATTTGCACGCCTTGCAGTGGTTCATGGAACAGTTGCAACAGTGAGTGACCCCCATGAGATTGCCAATGTTCTTGGGATAGAAGGGGTTGAGTTTATGTTGAATAATTCAGATAAAACACAATTTAAATTCTATTTTGGTGCTTCCCCATGTGTTCCAGCAACACCATTTGAGACAAGTGGTGATATTTTGGATGGGGAAGCTATTAAAACCCTTTTAAATAACCCTAAAATCAAATATTTAAGTGAGGTTATGAACTATCCTGGTGTCGTTTCTAAAGATAGGGATATGCTTGAAAAAATAAAAATAGCAAAAGAGCTTAATAAGCCAATTGATGGTCATGCACCCGCTCTTAGTGGGGATGATTTAAGTTCTTATATTAATGCTGGTATATCAACAGACCATGAAGCTTTTACGTATGAAGAGGGGTTAGAGAAGATACAAAAAGGGATGAAGATTCAAATACGTGAAGGTTCAGCTGCTAAAAACTTTGAAGCACTTCATAAGCTCATTGATGAGCACTACGAAAACTTAATGTTTTGTAGTGATGATAAGCATCCAAACGACTTAGTTAAGGGGCATATTAACACTTTAGTTAAAAGGGCAATATCATTAGGGCATGATCTGTTTGATATATTGCAAATAGCTTGTTTAAACCCAATTGAGCATTACAATTTAGATGTGGGGTGTTTACAAGTTGGACAAAAAGCTGATTTTATTGAGGTGAAGGATCTAAAAGAGTTTAAAGTGTTAAAAACTTATATTGATGGAGAGTTAGTAGCAAAAGGGGGTAAAACACTTTTAAAACATCAAGATGAAACCCCTATAAATAAATTTAATGCGACACCAAAAAAAGCTGATGATTTCTATCTAAAAGAGAGTGATAAACTAGAGGTGATTCAAGTTGTTGATCATGAGTTGATCACCTATGAAAAAGTTTTGAATAAAGATGATGAAGATGTGTTAAAAATAGCTGTTATCAATCGCTATGAGGATGGTTTGATCAAGGGTATTGCCCATGTAAAAGGTTTTGGATTAAAAGATGGAGCGATAGCTTCAAGTGTTGCTCACGATTCCCATAATATTATTGTAGTTGGTAAAGATGATGAGCATATGGCAAAGGCTGTAAACTTGATTATTAAATCAAAAGGGGGGATTAGTGCTGTGTTTAAAAAACAAAGTGAGGTGTTGCCCCTTAATGTTGCAGGGATAATGAGTAACCAAGATGGGTATGAGGTGGCTTCAAAATATGAGCAGATTGATAAGTTTGTCAAAGAGGTGATGGGTTCACCACTAAGTGCTCCATTTATGACTTTGTCTTTTATGGCACTTTTGGTAATCCCAGAGATAAAACTAAGTGATAAAGGGCTGTTTGATGGTAGAAATTTCCAATTTATTCCCTATAGTTGTGCATAGTTTATTATAAATATTAGATAGAATAAAAATGAAAACACAATAAGTTTTAAAATCTATTGCTATTGTTCTAGGAACAATAGCACTTCTTTCAGTAATCTTTTCAACTCCACTAAGCTTCATATCTTCCCCTACAAAAAATTTTATAATGTAAAAGAATCTAAATAAACTATTAAAATTGCAATATGCAATATTTTTCAAGCACCTTTAATTTTTTTGATATTATTTCATTATAAATACAAAGGAGTTATTATGGAAAAAGAGATTTTATCAAGATGTAAATGTGGTGGAGAAGTTATAATACATGATGCTCTTTTTGAGTGTAATAGTTGTAAAGCTCAAGTTTGGAAATATAGTTTTAAAAGAGAGTTTAAAGAGAAAGAAGTCAAAAAACTTTTTAAAGGTGAAACAATCATGCTTAAAGGTTTTAAGTCAAATACAAACAACCTTTTTGATACAAAAGCTTTTTTAAATGAGGGAAAAGTTGAATTAATATTTGATGATGATACAAAATCTACAACAATGTTTTTATGCCAATGTGGTGGCGAAGTAACTAAGATAAATGGTGGATACAAGTGTAACTCTTGTGAAAAAATAGTTTGGGCTAAATTTATGAATAAGCTTTTAACATTTAGACAAATACGAAGACTCTTTAAAGGGGATAGTTTAAAACTAACTAATTTAAAATCACAAAGGGGAAATATCTTTAATGCTGAGATATTTTATGAAGATAATGGTGTGAGTTTAGAATATATTTGATAAAATACAAAAAAACTACACAAAAGGTATTTAAATGTTATTAGGTGTAAATATTGACCATATTGCTGTTTTAAGAGAAGCTAGAAAGATAAACGACCCAAGTATTATTGATGCTATTGGGATTTGTAAACTAAGTGGTGCGGATCAAATCACGATACATTTAAGAGAAGATAGAAGACATATACACGATGATGATGCTATAAATATCATCAAATTATCTCCACTTCCTGTAAACTTAGAGTGTAGTATAAACGAAGATATTATAGATATAGTTTGTAAACTCAAACCGCACAGAGCAACACTTGTGCCAGAAAATAGAGATGAAGTAACCACTGAAGGTGGGCTTGATTTAGCTTCTAATATGAAAAAACTCAAAAAAGCAATAGAAAAACTTCATCAAAATCATATTGAAGTATCTTTATTTATAGACCCAACAAAGCAGATGATAGAACTCTCAAAAGAGCTAAATGTGGAGTGGATAGAGCTTCATACTGGAAGTTTTGCAAATATATTTGCAATGCTTTATGGTGGATTGCAAAATTCACATCACTCTATCAAAGAGTTAGAGTTACCACGAGATATTCTTACAGAAAAATTTCATAAAAGTATTAAAGATATTGATGAGATATCAAAATACGCAAAAAACTTACAACTAAAAGTTGCAGCTGGTCACGGTCTTAATTATCAAAATGTAAAATATATGACAGATATAAAAGAGATTGAAGAGTTAAATATTGGTCAAAGCATTATCGCTCGAAGTATATTTACAGGCCTTGAAAAAGCAATTATTTCTATGAAAGAGTTAGTACAATAATATGTTAAAAAAAGTAGCAGTAAGTCTTGGAGATATAAACGGAGTTGGTATCCAACTAGCTTTAGAAAATCATTCAGTTGTATCAAAACTATGTAATCCAATATATTGTATAGATAAAAAACTTTTAAAAAAAGCTGCAAGAACACTAAGTCTAACTATTCCTGATGATTTTAAAATCTATGGAAAATATAAAAAAACAGATATAAATCCAGGTATTGTAAAAAAAGATTCTGGGTTATTCTCATATAATTCTTTTATAAACTGTATAAGTCTAGCAAAGTCTAATAAAGTCGATGCAATATGTACACTTCCTATAAATAAAGAGTCTTGGAATAAAGCTGGTATCAATTATGTTGGGCATACAGATATGTTGAGAGATATATTTAAAAAAGATGCCATCATGATGCTTGGATGTGAAAAGATGTATGTAGCACTTTTTACAGAACATATTCCACTAAAAAATGTACCAAAACATATAAAAACTCAAAAACTTGTTAGTTTCTTAACAGATTTTTATAATGAAGTAGGAAAACCAAAAGAGCCTATTGCTGTACTTGGATTAAATCCTCACGCAGGAGACAATGGAGTTTTAGGCAATGAAGAAAAAAAAATAAATAAAGCGATAAATATTGTGAATAAAAAGTTACATTCAAAATTTGAACTTCAAGTTCCAGATATTGCATTTACTCCACATACAAGAAGTAGATATAAATATTTTGTAGCAATGTATCATGATCAAGGATTAGCACCATTAAAAGCACTTTATTTTGAAGAGAGTATTAATATATCTTTAAATCTACCAATTTTAAGAACATCTGTAGATCATGGAACTGCTTTTGATATAGCCTATAAAAAAGATAACAATCTTTCAAATAAAAGCTACATCAATGCAATCAAAGCGGCAGTTAATTAAAAATTAACCGTCGTTTGTAATAGCTTCAATTAACTCTTCTAAAATTCGTTCCGCATCTTCATTTGCAACTTGACAAGTTCCAGCAGCAGTATGTCCACCACCACCATATTTTAAACACAGTTCACCGATATTTGTATTAGAATTTCTATTTACTATTGATTTTCCTATTGCAAAAACTGTATTTTGATTTTGAAAACCATTTAATACATGAATAGAGATATTAATTTCTGGGTTTACAGCATACATAATAAATCTATTTCCAGGGTAAATAACCTCTTCTTCTCTTAAATCAAGGACTATTAAGTTGTTGTACATAATAGAACACTCTTCAAGTTGCATTCTAAATTGATCTTCATAGTGCTTGTACAGGTCAGTTCTTTCAACAACATCTGGAAGTTGCATAATCTCATCAATATCATGGTCAATACAATAATCAATCAAATCCATCATAAGTTGATAATTTGAGATTCGAAACTCTTTAAATCTTCCAAGACCTGTTCTTGAATCCATAATAAAACTTAAAAGTTCCCACCCCTCAGGATGCAAAATCTCATCTACACTAAATTGAGCAGCATCTGCTTTGTCAACTGCTGCCATCATAAGTTCACTTACATTTGGCAGTTTTTCTTTACCACCATAGTAGTCATATACAACTCTAGCTGCACTTGGAGCATCAGGGATGATAAAATGATTATCAGCTTTTTCATTTCTTATCGTTTCACTTTCATGATGGTCAAATACCATATAAGCTTCTTTACAATAAGGAAGATTTGTAACAATATCATTTGGTGTAATCTCTATTTTTCCATCTTGCATATCTTTTGGGTGTACAAATTTAATCTCTTCAATAAGATTTAACTGTTTTAAAATAACCGCACATACCAAACCATCCATATCACTTCTTGTAACTAATCTATATTTATCTGCCATTTGAAATTTTCCTTCTACTCTAAATTTGTGTAAACATTTTGTACATCATCATCATCTTCAAGTTTTTCTAACAATACTGATAACTCTTCCATCTCTTCATCTGTAATTTCAATTGGAGCATTTGGAACTCTTGATAGTGTCCCTTTTTCATACTCTAACTCCATCTCATGAAGTTTATTTGAGATATTTCCAAAATCTGTATAATCTGCAATAATAGAGATATTTTCATCATCTTCTATTTTTATCTCTTCTAATCCTGCATCAATTAATTCCATCTCTAAATCTTCTATCTCCATATCTGGAGTTTTCATCTCAAAAATAGCTTTTCTATCAAAGTGAAACTCTAAAGAACCTGTTGGCACTAAAGAACCACCATTTTTATTAAAAATTGTTTTTATATTTGCAACTGTTCTTGCTGTATTTTCTGTAGCTGTTTCAACAAAGATTAGAACACCATGTTGCCACTTACCTTCATAGTTCACCTCTGCCATATTTGCTACATCTTTGGCACTTGCTCTTTTTATAGCTGCTTCAATATTGTCTTTAGGTAAGTTTTGTGCTTTTGCTGTTTGTATTGCAGTTCTTAATGCAGCATTTGTATCAGGATCACTACTTCCACCTTTTGCTGCCATTGTAATTGCTTTTGCTAGTTTAGGGAATACTCTTGACATATTTCCCCATCTTTTCATTTTCGCTGCTTTTCTGTACTCAAAGGCTCTACCCATATTTTATCTTCTCCCTATTATCATATTATGAATGTAAATTTGCTATTATTTTATCATAACAATACTAATAAATTAAATTATACATTCATTACTTGTACAAAAATCTAATTTTTTTTCAAAAACTTCATCAATGTTATCATGAATTTTTAAATTTTTGTCTATAAACATTAAATTGTTATTTGATAACTGTTTTACATTTTTTAATCCCATAACAGCCAATACCATTTTAACACCTTTTAAAATATTTTTATGATAATCCCTTATATAATTTGAATGTTTATATACAAGATACCTTCCTCGTAAAGTTTTATCTTGAGTTGCAAGTCCAACTGGACATTTTCTCCCTGTTGTACCTGAACAGTACCTAGCACGAATACACCCTGCACTCATCATAAAACCTCTTGCTATTTGTATAAAATCAGCTCCCAATGACATTAAAATAATCACATCATCAGGAGTTAATACTTTTCCACTTGCTATTAATTTTATCTCATCTCTAATTCCAGCTTCTTTAAGAAGTTTATCTGCTAAATAAACAGCATCTTTGGCACTTAGCCCTATTCTTTCCATAAGTTCAATAGGAGCAGTTGCACTTCCACCACTTCCACCATCTATACTTATGAAATCAGGATAAGCACTGTTATTTTTTTCAATTCTTTTTTTCATTTCATTGATTATTGGCAAAATATTATTTGTATCTGAGATTACAATTTTTATTCCCACTGGCTTTTCTGAAAGTTCTTGTAGTGTACCTATAAAATCAAAAAGTTCTTCTATTGTATTTGCGTATGGAAATCTATTCGGAGAAAATAAATTTTCATATGGATTAACCCCTCTATAGTATGCAATAGCTTCAGTTACTTTACTTCCAATAACTTTTCCACCAGTTTGTTTTGCACCTTGGGCAATTTTAATCTCAGTCATTTTACAAAATTTCATAGTTTTTTGATACCTGAGAGGATCAAATTTTCCATCTTTATCTCTAGCCCCATATAATCCAGAGCTAATCTGAAAAATAGTATCTGGCATATCAGATGGAACTTCTGTAGGAAAATTTTCTAATGGTGCATCCCAATTTGGTCTATGAAATCTTTTTGATTTTTCATCAAATACATAAGTTTCTGCTTCAGGATGATTTCCAAAAACCATTTTTCTATATATTCTTGAAGCTTGATATCCATTAAATAGTTTTCGTACTATTGATTTAATAAATATTTGAGTTTTTGTCCCTTTAACTATCGTTGTATATTTTGCATCATAGTTTACATGTGTGATAAAAAAGTTACTCGTTAAACTTCCCTCCCCAGTATTTATAGGAAAATTTCCCATATATGCACCTCTTACAAAAGCCCTAGTACCTTCTGGAGATATAGAACCATCACTCATAGCAGACCTTGCTAAAATAGATTTTGTAACAAAAGGAATTTTTCGTTTAGACCCAAAAGTAACACTAAAATCATTATCAACTTCATCTTCATTTAAAACAATTGTTGAATGTTTTAACAAAAATTTCGGTTTTGGTAATGGTTGGGCTGGTGAAAATGAAGAGTAATTAGGTAAATCCCTTGCAGCTTTATAAACCCAATCCAATTTATCTTTTGATTCATAAAATTTCTCATCACCAAAATACTGTCGAAAAGGTTCTCTGACTTCCTCTAGTACATACCTAAGTCTACCAATTATTGGATAATTTTTTAATAATTGATGTTTTCTTTGAACAAACTTATCATATACATACCAATTAAAAATTAAAAAACATAAAACTAACATTGAAATATCAAACATATCCATAAACAAACCCTTATTTTTATACTAAACTATTATAGCCTTAATATCATAAAAAAAGTTATTTATATTAAAAAATTATAAACCTTGTAGCAATATGTTCCAGATATATTCAATCTCTTCATCATTAAATAGTAATGTACTTTTTTCTTCAAATAGTTTTTTTACTTTTTCGATAGAAAAGCTTTTACTATAACTACACTTTGCATGTGTAGGTAAAAAACTTCGTACAAGTGATATATTTTCTGTAATTTTTTCTTCACAAAGTAAACATTCATATTCAGTATGTAACCTTCCCTCATATTCACATAACAATACATAACTTTCTACAATAGCTCTTTTAGAATTTTGTTTTACCATCTTATGGGCTAATGTATCGAGTAGCTCAAAGTAAAATTCATCTATCTCTTCTACATCTTTCAAATGTGGATAAAATAGTTTTATAAATCTTTGCCAACAATATAATTTTCGTGGATTTAGTATCCATGGGTATCCTATTTGGATAACATCTTTAAGTCTAGGAATTGTACTTTTTAAATTTGTTTCTATCTCAAAATCTATTTTAAATCCCACATGAATTATCGAGTGTCTCGCACCATAAAAACGATAAGTTGTATATAGATTATTTTCTGTCAAAATGGTAACAATTAAGTCTTCATCTTTTACATTATTTATGTTGATTATATATCCCTGCATACAATAATTATAGCTAAATATTTGTTAAACTAGATTTTAAGCTTCTTTTGGATAGAATCGCATAAATATAGGGAATCTTTGCAGCAAACTTAAATAGGTTAAGTTTTTATTTTAAAGATACCGTATTTATACACAAAGGTAATTAATAAAATATGAAATTTACAGATTTTAATCTAAAACAAGAGCTTAACAAAGCTATAGAAACAGCAGGATTTATTCAACCAAGTCCTATTCAAGAAGAGGCAATCCCTCAAGTACTTATGGGAAAAGATATAGTAGCCCAAGCACAAACAGGTACAGGAAAAACAGCAGCATTTGGTCTTCCAATTTTAAATATGATGGAATGTACTGGAAAAGTTGAAATGGTAGTTGTAGTACCAACAAGAGAACTTGCTATTCAAGTAAGTGATGAACTATTTAAATTTGGAAAGTTTTTAAATATAAAAACTGCAACAGTATATGGTGGAACTGCATACGCAAGACAAATTAAACATGTGGAAAATGCTTCAATTATTGTAGCAACTCCAGGAAGATTTTTAGACTTACTTTCTAAAAAACAAATTAACATCAACCCAAAATATGTAATCTTAGATGAAGCAGATGAGATGATGGATATGGGATTTTTAGATGATATTAAAGAGATATTTAAATATCTAAAAAATAGAGAACAAACTTTAATGTTCTCAGCAACTATGCCACTTCCTATTAAAAAACTTGCAGAAAAAATATTAAATGAACCATCATTTATCACTGTTACAAAACAAGAGATGACAAATACAAAAATTGCACAATCTTTTTATGTAGTTGAAGAATATGAAAGAGATGACGCTTTAATCAGACTTTTTGATTTCAAAAACCCATCAAAAGCGATTGTTTTTTGTAAAATGAAAAGAGATGTTGATAGACTTTCTACTTTTCTTGTAGCTCAAGGATATAGTGCTAAAGGTCTTCATGGAGATATGGAACAAAGACAAAGAGAAGAGGTAATTCGTGCTTTTAAAAGTGATACATTAGAAGTTCTGGTTGCTACAGATGTGGCAGCTCGTGGTCTTGATGTAAAAGGTGTATCACATGTATTTAACTACCAACTTCCATTTGATTCTGAAAGCTATGTTCACAGAATAGGAAGAACTGGTCGTGGAGGTCAAGAGGGAAGTGCAGTTTCAATCGTAACTCCAGCAGAGTTTAGAAGCTTACAAAAAATTCAAAAAGATGTAGGTTCAAATATTGAGAGTAAAATTATTCCTAATAAAGCATCTGTAAAAGACAAAGCAGTTTTAGCATTAAAAGATAAAATTGCAACTCAAGATATTGATGAAGCAGTTTATGAACTTGTTGAACAATTAAAAGAACAATATGATTTATCAAGTATCACTTATAAATTAGCAACTATCCTTATGAATCAAACTAAAATTAAAGGGAAAGATACTATAGGTAAATCGAAAAAAGATATTGAATTTTTACTTGAAAGAGCTTTAAAAAGTGGTGGTAGAGATTCAAGAGGTGGACGAGGTGGAAGCCGAAGTCGAAGTTCACGAAGTCGAAGTAGAAATAACAATAGTAGAGATAGAAATAGAAGCGGTGGAAATAGAGACTCAAGAGGTAGAAGATAACAAATGACTTTACAGAAAAAAGCAACGGTAGTCTCTAGTAGTGTAGCTGCATTTCTCACGTTGATGAAATTTGCAGTTGGGCTTCTAAGTGGTTCTGTTGCTGTATTAGCAAGTGCTGTTGATAGTATACTTGATATGTTTGTATCACTATTTAACTATTTTGCTATTACTAATTCTGAAAAACCTGCTGATGATGAATTTAATTATGGTAGAGGGAAAATTGAAGCACTTGCAAGTGTTATTGAAGGTGTAATTATCTCAATGTCTGGGCTTTTCCTTCTCTATACAGCAGTTAAAAAATATTTTTCGAATGAAACATCTTCTTATTTAGATGTTTCACTTATCGTGATGATAATATCACTTTTTATAACTATAGGGCTTGTAGCATATTTAAATGCTGTTGCAAAGAAAACAAACAATATGGTTATAAAAGCGGATGCACTTCATTATAAAACTGATGTATGGGTCAATGGTGCGGTACTGTTTTCAATCATTGCTGTTTACTTTACAGGATATGAAATAGTTGATATTGTTATAGGGGGTGCAATCTCTATTTATATTATATATAGTGCTTATGAACTTATAGAAGAGGGAATATTAGTGCTTCTTGATAGAGCTTTGGAAGATGATGTTCCAGAAAAAATTGTAGAAATTATACACAATGAAAAAACAGTGAATGACCATCATTTTCTAAAAACAAGAACAGCAGGAAACGACAACTTTGTTGAAGTCCATTTAGTATTTGACTGTCTTATAAGTCTTATGGATGCACACAAAGCGAGTGATAGAATAGAAGAAAAAATTAAAACTCTTGATAATACAAAGAATTGGGTTATTAATATTCACATGGATCCCTATGATGATTCAAAGATAAATAATATTAATTAATTAATATATTATTCATTTTTATATACACTTTCAGATATTAATAATTAATAAAATAGTATAATCATTGAAAATTTAATCAAATATAAATAGGATAATAATAATATGATAACATGGATGCAAAGACACAAAAAATGGCTTATTGTAACAATCTGGGTCAGTACAATAGCTTTTGTTGGTGCTGGTTTTGTTGGTTGGGGTAGTTATAACTATGGAAAGTCAGATAGTGCAGTTGCAGTTGTAGGGGATAAAGAGATCCCTTTAGCAGACTTACAAACTGAATATAGTAATCTCTATTCTCAGTACCAAAACATGCTTGGAAAAAGTTTTAATCAAGAGTTAGCAAAACAATTTAAACTAGAGCAAATGGCTCTACAAAGAGTGATTCAAAAATACTTATTTCTTAATTATGCTGATGAATTGGGTCTTATGACTACAGATTTAGAAGTGGCTAAAGAGTTAGTAAAAATACCATCTTTTTTGAAAGATGGAAAATTTGACAAAAATACCTACATAAGTGTTCTAAAACAAAATAGACGTACTGTATCAGAATTTGAAGAACAACTTAAAAAAGATTTACTCATAGCAAAAGTACAAAAAATATTCAATATAGATTTAGAAGAAAATGAGATTAAAAATATTGGTAGTTTACTTTTTAGTCAAGATAAAGTTAGTATAAAAATCATCAATGATGATATGATAAAAATTACACCAACACTTGATGAACTAAAAAAATATTGGGAAGAAAACAAAGATAACTATAAATCTCCTAAAGGATACGATATTAGTTACTTTAAAGTAGAGAATATTGAAGGTAAAGATATAAAAGCGATGAAAAAAGAAGCTTTAAGAGAGTATCTTAACCTTAAAAAAGAAAAAATTGAATTTCAAAAAAAAGTTACTATTTATGATGACTCTAAATTTTTACCTCAAGAAGAATTAAATAAAGTCTTTACTGCACAAAACAATGAAATTTTAAAACCTTTATTAAAAGATGACAACTATTATGTGGTGAAATTAAATAAAAAAGTGGAACCTAAAGTTTTACCTTTTGAAGATGTAAAGTCACAAATTAATAAAGACTACATTATCTCAGAGAAAAATAAACAACTAGAAGAGTTAGCAAAAAAAGAACTTCAAAACTTCAAAGGGAAAGATATAGGATATGTTACAAGAGCTTCAGATATTGAAATAGCAGATTTAACGAAAGATGAAGTGTCTGAGCTTTTACAAGCAATTTTTAAATCACCTACAAAATCTAATTCTCTAAATCTAGGATCAAAAGTTGTCTTATATGAAATCACAGATACAATAATGCCAGATTTTGATGAAAAAAATATAGAGATAGTGAAGTCTTCAATTCAAGGTGCAAAAATAAATACAATTACAACTGCATTTTTGGAAAAACTACAAAATAAATATGATGTAAAATCATACTTAAGTGAGTAATATTTGAATAATTCTATTTTAGCTATTGATATTGGTACAACAAACATAATTGCAATTGTTGCTTCAAATGATTATAGTAATAAAATAAATATTTTAGGTGTAGGTCAAACTAAAAGTGAAGGTATAAAAAAAGGAAACATTGTTGATATTGACAAAGCGAGTCAATGTATCAATGATGCAGTGGCGACTGCTACAAATAGTTCAGGGACACAAACATCAAAAGCTGTTGTTTCTATAAGTGGAGCGAATACAAAAACACTTATGAGCAATGGTGTAGTAAATATCCCAAGTGGACAAATCACACACAATGATATAAAACAAGTTTTAAAAATGGCATTATACAATGCTCAAGTAATCTCAGATTATGAAGTGATTCATGTATTGCCTATCTTTTTTAGAGTTGATGATGGAACAACTATCACAAATCCATTAAATATGAATGGTTCTAGAATTGAGGTATCTGTTAATATCATAACAGCGAAAAAAACATCTCTAACAAATGTGAGAAATGCCCTCAAACAAGTAAATTTAGAAGTTGATAAATTTGTATTATCTGGCTATGCAAATGCCATAGCAACACTCAATGATGATCAAAAAAAACTAGGAGCTGCTGTTATTAATCTAGGTGGTACAACAAGTCAGTTTGTTGTACAAAAAGGTTCAACTATTATCTATAATGACTTTTTGCCTGTGGGAAGTGAAAATATTACCCATGATATAGTTTCAACATTCCATACACCATACAGTGCAGCAAATATGATAAAAAAACAATATGCTACACTCTTACCTTATGAAGATAGTGAAAATGAAAATAGTATAAAAAAGGTAAAACTTCCTCTCCTTGGAAATGAGTCAGAATCAAAAGAGATATCACTAGAACAAATTCAACCAATAATACATGCAAGAATAGAAGAAACACTCTCAATAATATATGATAGACTAGTTGATAGTGCTGCCATTGAAAGTATTGATGGTGGTATTATTCTAACAGGAGGAATGACTTATATACCAGGTGTGAAAGAGTTAGCAACTCAAATATTTAAAGATATTCCGGTAAGGATTTCAAATCCAAGAAATATCCAAAATGGGTATATAAATTTCAACATTCCTACAATGTCAACAATTGTTGGATTGTTATTATATGAACTTGATTGTGATAATGTATTTGAACTTGATAGCAATACAAATCTTGTACAAATGCAAACAAAAAAAACAAATGAAGATGCTAATGCTATGTCTGATATTCAAGAGATAAAAAACAATACCCATACAAATAGTGACTCTTTAAATAATATTCAAGATATTAAAAACAGCAAGCCAAAAGAGGTAAAAAAATCTTTGTTTGGTTCCGTATTAGATAAGATGGCAAGGTGGATTTAATGAATGAAAATCTTTTTGATCATAGCAATATAAAAGTTCAAAAACCATCAAAAGTACTAGAACAAAATGCAGCTAAAATAGCTGTTGTTGGTGTTGGTGGTGGTGGTTGTAATATGATCAACCACATGATAAATGAGGGAACTCATAAAATTGATCTTATTGTTGCAAATACTGATTTACAAGTTTTAAACTTATCAAAAGCTCCTAAAAAAATACAACTTGGTATTGAACTTACTCGTGGACTTGGTGCTGGTATGCGTCCCGATATTGGAAGAGATTCTGCTTTAGAAAATTATCAAGAGATAAAAAACTCTTTAGAAGATTCTGATATTGTATTTATTGCAGCTGGACTTGGTGGTGGAACTGGAACAGGTGCTGCTGCTGTTATAGCAAAAGCTGCTAAAGAAGTAGGTGCATTAACAGTATCTGTTGTAACAAAACCTTTTAAATGGGAAGGTAAAAAAAGAACTGGATTAGCAAACTTAGGTTTAGAAGAGTTAAAAAAAGTAAGTGATTCTATTATCATTATACCAAATGATAGACTAAGACATATTGTTGAAGAAAATATTGGTATGAAAGATGCTTTTAAAGTAGTTGATGATGTATTATACCAAGCTGTTAATGGTATGAGTGAAGTTATTCTAAAACCAGGTAGCGATGATATTAATGTGGATTTTGCTGATGTAAAAACTATCATGCAACATAGAGGTATAGCTCTTATGGGAATTGGGAAAGCTAAAGGTGAAGATGCAGCACATAAAGCGCTAGAGCAAGCTGTAAAATCTCCTTTATTAGATGAAATTTCTTTAAGTGGTGCAAAAGGTATAATGATACATTGGACAGTAAATCCAAATGTTTCAATGTTTGCTTTAGGTGATGTAATGGAGCATATTAATGAAACTCTTACTGGAAATCCAGAAATAATATTTGGTACAACAACTGATGATAACTTGGCAGTTGATGAGATTAAAATTACTATTGTTGCAACGGGTTTTGATTCTCCTGAAGAACCACATGAAGAGGAATCAACAAAAACAACACAAAAAAGCAATGCGAGTATCAACACAAGACTATCAGCACAAGATAGTGAAAGTCAATACGATCTCCCTCCACTTATGAGAGGCTATTCTATTAAATATAGCTTAGCAAAAGAAAGCTAAGCTTATTCCTCAAAAACGATAACATCATATTGACTTTTCTTCACAACTAAAGCTTTACTACTAGCTTCACTAAGTCCTTTTGTTTGTAATTCTAAAAGTGTAACTTCAAGTTTTTTTATTTTTGCTTCTAGCGATAATATTTTACTTACACCTGAAATATTAATCCCCTCTTCTCTTGTAAGAATAAGAATATACTTAATATAATCTATATCTTCTTGAGAATAAAGTCTAATTTTTCCACTTGTTCGACTAGGAGTTACTAGTCCTTCTCTCTCATATTGTCGCAAAGTTTGAGGATGAATATCGAGTATCGTTGATACTTCACTTATGAGGTAAACAGGTTCACAATATGATTTCCCAAAAGACATTTTATAATCCTTCAGGCAATTTTTCTTCTAATTGTTTTACTAAATCCTCATCTAAATCTTCTAATTTTGGTAATATTATATTTGCTTGAAGATATAAGCTCCCTCTTTCTTTTGTTTTTCTATTATAAACACCTAAATCTTTCACTCTGAATTTTTGTTTTTGTTTTGTATTTTTAGGTACTTTCAAAGTAATATCTTTTGTAAGTGTAGGGATAACTACTTTTCCACCAAATAATGCAGTTTTTAAGGAAATATCAAAAGATTTAATAAGATCATCTTCATCTCGTTCATACTCATCATTTGGACGAATATTAAGTGTAATAATTAAATCACCTCTTGGAAATCCATGAGCTTGACGCCCTTTCCCTTTGGCTCTTATTTTCTGACCATCGCTAATTCCTTCTGGAATTTTTATATCAAACGATTCCCCATTTATTGAGACATTTTTTACACCACCTAAAACTGCTGTATTAAAATCTATTGTAAGATTTGCACTTACATCTAAGTCAGGTTCACTAAAACCCCCTCTTCCAAAAGAACTTCCGCCAAAACTTCCTCCACTAGAGAAACCACCTTGACTAAATCCACCTGCTCCTTGACCAAACATTTGTTGTAAAATATCATTAATATCTACTCCAGAACCTTGTCCTTTTGCAAAATCATGAAAATTTTGACCACCAAACATATCATCGCCATGTGTATCATATTGAGCTTTTTTCTGCTCATCCCCTAAAACTTCATAAGCCGCATTAATCTCTTTAAATTTTTCTTCTGCTTTTGGGTCTTTATTCATATCTGGATGATATTTTTTTGCCAATGCTCTGTAAGCTTTTTTTATCTCTGCTGCTGTTGCATTTTCACTAATTTCTAGTGTTTCATATAAACTTTTTGCCATTTTTATAAACCTCTTAATATTTAATTATATATTACTATTTTTATAGTAGAAGTATTATATCATAAAGTTGAGTCAAAGTCAATCAACCCTGCAATAAAAACCCTCTATCAAAGTCTTCATAGTCTTTATAAAATTCTATTTTTTTGATTTTATAATTTTCTGAAACATATTTATTTAATGGTTTTTTCTGATCATAACCCATCTCACATAATAAATATTTAATCTTTTTATTCAATGTTGTATCTATAATATTTTTCAATAATTCATCACCAACTTTTCCACCAAAAAGTGCATTTGATGGTTCAAATTTTACATTTTTTGGAAGTTTATAATCATCTGCAATATAAGGTGGATTTGAAACTACCATATCAAACTTTATCTCTTTTGGAACATTAGTAAATAGATCACTTTTTATAAAAGTAATTTTATCTTCAACTTTATGTTTTATAGCATTTCTTTTTGCCAACTCTAGAGCTTTGTCATTTATATCTACAGAAACTATCTCTATATCTTCAACAAGTAAGGCTAACATAACAGAGATGATACCACTCCCTACTCCTATTTCTAATATTTTAGGTGATTTTATATCTTTTATAACTTCTAGTGCTTTATCTACAAGTATCTCTGTTTCAGGTCGTGGAATTAAAACACCCTCTTGTACTTCAAACATCTCTCCGTAAAAACTTGCTTTTTTAGTGATATATTCTAGTGGATACTCTTGTGCTCTTCTTTGTACTAGTTTTTTTAGTTCAACTTCGCAACTACACTCTTTATCATAATTAAGATGTAACCATATAGTGTTTTTTTCTAAAAGATGCAAAAGAAGTATCTCCACCTCTTTTGCAGGGATATGAGTAACCTCTCTTAATTCTTTACTATACTCTTTTATTATCTGTTTATAACTCTTCAAGATTTTCTCGTAATGCCTCATTATCTTTAGTTAGTTTCCCTATGCCGGCACCTTCATATCCTAACTCTTTAAGTCTTTCTACTAATGGAGGATGAGAATAGAAGAAAAAGATATACATTGGATGAGAAAGTGGAAATGATTTATTTTCATTTGCTAATTTTAAAAGAGCATTTACTAAATCTTCTTTAGTAGCCAGTGAACTACCAAACTCATCTGCTGCATACTCATTGTGTCTGCTTATTGCAGAGATTAAAGGCATTAAGAAAAATGACAAGATAGGACTAAACATCAAAAATAATATAATAATTGCATAAGGCTCATTATTTAAGTGCAATTGTAAAAATAACTCCTCAGGAAGGTTACCAAAAAGAGCAAAAAATACAAACATTACAAATCCCATGATACCAATATTTTTTAAAATATCTCCATTTTTAAAATGCCCCAATTCATGCCCTAAAACAGCAAGAAGTTCATTGTGAGTTAATTTTTCAACTAAAGTATCAAATAGTACTACTCTTTTTGTACTTCCAAGTCCTCCAAAGTAAGCATTTAAACGATTGTCTCGCTTACTTGCATCAACACTGAATACACCACTACTTTTAAAGCCAACTTGACTTAAAAGAGCATTGATTTTAGACTCTAATTCTTTGTCTTCTAATGGACTAAATTTATCATACATTTTATCTCGAACAAGTGGATAAACCATATTAATCAAAATAATCACTGCAAATATAAATACAAAACCATATACCCACCAAGATGGAAAAGTTTCTATTATCCAACTAAGCCCTGCAATTACTAAACTTCCAAAAACTAAAAATAATACTGCTGTTTTAATAGTATCTTTGATATATAAAGCTGGTGTCATATTAGAAAAGCCATATTTTTTATCTAGTTTAAAAGTTTTGTACAACTCAAACGGCAATCCTAAAAACCAATTAATTATGATAAATAGATCAATAAAAACAACTGCTTTTAACCATCCATCAAAATTATTTGTAACTTCATCAAGAGCCACAAGTCCAAAATTTATCCACATAAAAAACAATACAAACTCATACAATGTGCTTGCCATTGAAAGGCGATTGTTTTCTACACTATATTCTCCTGCAATTTTATATTTTGCATCAGTTAATATCACTGCATCTTGATTTTTTGCTTTTTGCACATAATCTACTTGCATAAATAATGTATATATATTTACTAAAAAGTATATACAGTATGCTCCAATTGCTAATTCTAACATTTAATTTTCCCTTTTTATTATTTCAATAATTTCTTGAAACTTTTTCAATTTTTCTTTATCATTTGTGATATTTATAATCTCATAATTTTCTTCAAATGATTCTTTTTTCCAATTTGCACTTCCATAGATGGCAAATTTTTTGTCGATTATAGCTAGTTTTATATGTAATTTTCTTTTTGTTTTAAGAAGCTTTATATTTTTATGAAACTTTAATTTTGATTTTTCATACACTATTGTTACATTAACCCCATTTTTACTAGCTTTTTTTAGAACTTTTCCAAACTTTTTATAATCAATATTATACATCACTATATCAATAGTTGATTGTGCATTTTTCATTAAATCTATTATCTCTTTTTCTACTTGTACAGATTCGTTTGGTAAAAAGTATATTTTATCAAAACTAAAAGATGAAATAACGAATAAACAAACTAATAATAACTTTTTACACATCCTTGTTATCTCCTTTTTCAAATAATTTTACAGTATCAATATTGTAAAATCCTTTTAATTGTTTATAAATAATAGGAAAATCGTGTTGCAGTTGTCGTGGTTTTTCAAAAAACAACTCACTTGAAACTGCAAAAAACTCTGCCTCATTGAGTGCTGCGTAATGCCCAAATAATTTGTATTTTCCTAAAAATCTATTTTTTAATGATTTTGAATTTAAAGTTTTGAAAGTCTGAAACATAATACTTGCCCAGCTTTTATATTTCATATTTTCTAATATGGGAACTCCATCTGCCACACCATCTTCAAAATCTAATTCATGAGCAAATTCATGAATAATAACATTATTCTTTTTAAAGTGATATGCCTCTTTTTTTGCATGATGCCATGATACAAGAACAACTCCACCTGTACTTTGCCCCTCTAATATTGATTTTTCTTGTGTATAAATACCGTCATAACTTTTTACTTCATCAAGAATATATTCATAAGGGTACACATAAATAGTATTCAGATTTTCATAACTTTTTTCATCTAAATTTACTATCATTAAACAAGCATAAAAACTAATTACAACTTTCATCTCAAAAGTTACATCATTTTTCATACCTATCCACTCTTTTTCTTCTATAAAAACCAACATCTTATAATGAAGCTTTAGTTTCGTTTTTTTATCTAACAAATTATAATAAGGTATTTGATTTAAAACTTTTTGATAATGTTTAGGGAAAGGAATATTTTTGAGTTTTTTTAAAAGTAAAATATGATCTATCCACTTAATTGTTTCTATAAATAAAAACAAAGCTAAAATGATCAGTAGGATTTGAGCTAATGCACTAGAATAAATCACATCTTTCTCATAATATAAGTTAATGACACTCTAAAACAGTTCTATCTGGACTTACTAAATAATCATATCCATTATAAATAGTGTAACTTCCATAAAGTATTACTGAAATTGCAGCTAACTTAATCATAATATTTCGTAATCCTGATTGTTTAAAAAGTCCTACAAAAAAACCTAAACTAAACAATGCAGGGATAGTACTCAAACCAAAAATAGCCATCACCATTGCCCCATACAAAGGGTCAGCAGTACTAGCAGCTGTGATTGCAAAAAAGTACACAAAACCACAAGGCAAAAGTCCATTAAGCATACCAAGTAAAAAGAAGCTAAAAAATGTTTGACTTTTTAAAAGTGCTTTAAAATTTTCTTGATACCAAGTTGATTTTGAAAAAGAGTGTTCTATGAGTGTTAAAAATTTAATTTTCCCAAGTAATGAAAGTCCTGTTAAAAGCATTGCAGTTCCAGCAACTAACCACAAAACACCATTTGCTGTATTAGAAAATGTTGCAACTCCACCCAAGTATCCAAAAATTGCCCCTAAAATTGAATAGGTTAAGATTCGCCCAAAAGAGTAAAGAAGGTGAGCAATTGACTGTTGTGACTTACTCCATTGATCTTGTACCTTTGTACTAGAATACGCAATAACAATGCCACCACACATTCCAATACAATGCCCAAACGAACCTAAAAATGCAATCGTTATGATACTTATTATATCAATTGCTTCCATTAGTTTTGTCCCTCTAAAAGCATTTTTTTGATTTTTGGATTGCCAAGGTGTTCCCCTCTTAACATATGTAAAGACATAGTTTCAAAATCTATGAAATCATCTTTTTTATTTTCATAAGCACCAAAACCATAAAACATCGGTGTTTCATCTGTTCTACTATACCAAGCAGTTCTTCCATCAATATATTTTTTTGTATCTTTTGTCATCACCCAAATTATAGCATCATCTTTAAAGACTTTATTTGCAAGCCAATGAACCATACCACCATGGTCATGAAAAAAATATGTTTTTCCTGAAGGTGAAATGACTTGTGAAGCGTAAGTCATATCATCTATAACCATACCACAGTCACTATCTTGAAATTTATTTAAAACTATTTTAATAGGTTTTTTTTCAACATTTCCCGTATAAACTACTGTCATATTTTGACTTGTTGACATTGAAACAAACAACAACACAATAACCATCACAATTACAAAAACTGTTATATAAGGAAATAATTTTTTCATAATTTATTATATGATAATAATGTTAATTCAATGTTAAAACACCCTTAGATTTTAGGCAGTATAATTTTAAACTTTGCACCTTTTTGTTTGTTTTCATTGGTATTAAATTCAATATTTTCTACTGTTATTATACCATTTAATTTTTCTACAATTTGTTTTGACATATATAATCCTATACCTGTACCTTGAGTATTTTCTTTTGTAGTTATATTTGCATCAAAAATGGTGTTTATTATACCTTCTGATATACCTCCAGCATTATCAGTCACTGTAATTACTATATTTGATTCATTTTCACAAGCACTAAATATTAGTTTTCTATCAACAATTTTATTTTCTATAAAAGCATCTTTTGCATTACTAATAAAGTTTATAAATACATGTTTAAATTCAGCCTGTAAAATATCATACTTAATCTCTTTATCTACATTTACTACTGTTTTTATCTGATTTGATATTAATAAGTTACTATTTATTTCAAGGACAGATTTAACAAGTTTTTTAAGGGATACTCTTTCTTTGTTCTCATTTGGTCTAAAAAACTTTCTAAACTCATCTATTGTTTCAACTAGATGACTTACTTGTAAATCTATACTATCTGCTATTTTATTAATAAGTTCTGTAGAAAGTTTCCCTGTAAGTTCATTTTGAAGTTTTAAATTACTAGAAGTAATACTTATTACAGATAATGGCTGTTTCCATTGATGAGCAACTGCATCCATTAATTCTGCCATAGATGCTAGTTTTGACTTTTTCATAAGAAGATGTTCTTTTTCTATATTCTTTTTAACTTCATTTGCAATTTTTATTTCTAAATTTTTATTAATATCTAAAAGTTCAGCTCTTTTATCTGCTAATTCTTTTCCTAATTGATTAAAAGAATTAGTAACTACTGCTATTTCATCATTTGTATTTAATTCTATTTTTTTATCAAAGTTACCTTGGCTATATTCTGATATTTTATCCAAAAGTAATTTGAGTGGATTAGTTAGACTTCTAGAAAATATAAAAGTTATAATAAAAGCAATAATTATGATAACTCCATAAATCAATAGATTTATTAAAATATATGAGTTCACTAATTCATGGAATTTTTTATGAGGATAGCTAATAATTATATCACCATAATTAGCTTTAATTAAATAAGAGCAAGAATCTTCTTCCATAACTTTTGCATGGAACTTTCCCTCTTGCTGTAAATTATTATCTATTTGCAACTTTGTCATTACCTCTCCACTTTTTGATGAACTTGCAATATATCTGTTTTTATCAACAATTCTTATTGTAAAGTGTTTTTTTAACTTTATATGATATTTATTCACAAAATTATCTATAGGAACAATAGCAAAAATAATTCCTATATCTTCATTAAAATAATTTCTTTTTAAAATAGAAAATGTAATAACAGGCTTTTTTAATAACTCATTATAGTGAATATCTGAAACAAGAATTTCATTTGGATTCTCTTTTAGTATTTCCAAGTCTAATTCTGTACTTTTTGCCAAAAAACTTTCTTCGGTAGATTCATCATAAGTTACAATTGTATTTTGCTGTGTTAGAAAATATATGTTAGGAAATATATTACTATAATTTTTAAAAAGTTCTTTAATTAACTTATCTTGTAGAGTGTATCCATATACATCAAATTCTCTACTATTTAGTATATTTTCAAGGTTTTTGATTTTATTTTTTATACATTTATTTAATTCTTTCTTATAATAAGCACTCAAAAAAAGCATTTCATCATCTAAATTTTTATCATAATGGTTTTTTGCCATATAAAAATTTATACTCATTGCTACTGTCAACGATAATATTAACACCACAGTGATTAATATCAAAATTTTTTTAAAAAGAGTTGTTCCTATTTTCATCTTAGATTTAAAAATTTGGAATTACCCCATAAGCATACATAATTGCAACTGCCTCATCAGACTTCAAAAATTCTTTAAATTTTTTTGCCACTCCTTTTAGTTCACCTTTATAGACGAAACTAAAAGGTGTTACTAATTTATACTTATTATTTTTGATATTCTCTAAAGTTGGTAATATTCCATTTAGTTGAACTATTGTAAGATTTGTGTTTTTAGTACTTACAACTGGTAAATAACCTATAGTATTTTTATATTTATTTAATAATCTGATTGCTTCTTGTGTGTAAAATGCTGTTATTCCTTCATTTTGAACATCTTTAAACTTTGGAATATATCTTTCTAATATTGTTTTAGAAGAATCACCCGCTTCCCTATTAATAATATAAATTTTTCCAGATAAACCAACATTAGGCAGTTCGTCCCAGGTAGTTATAATTCCGTCAAAGATATTAAGAATATTTTTCTCTGTAAGTGAAATTTCTTTAATATCACCATTTATGGCAAAAACAATAGGAGAATAAGCAAAAACAAAACTTCTCAATCCTTTTTCTCTCTCTTTTACCTTGAGTGGTCTAGCAGCTCTAGCAACTGTACAGAGATTATTAATTACTTTTTGAATTCCACCACTACTCCCTATGCTATTTGGTATTATAATAGAACTATTTGAATGTTTTTTTTCATATGCTGTAGCTAATGCACGCAAAAGCTCTTGAGAATCACCTGTACCCTCAATAACTAAAGTATCTGAAGCTGTTAGGTGAGTTACTATTAGTACATTGATTAATGTACTTAGAATTAAATTTTTAAACACACTTAACTTCCTTCTGATTATTTTTTTAATAAAAAGCAACATTTTATCAAAAAATACTATATTATTACTTAAGTTAATAATATTATTTTTATTTTTTTTACTAAAAAAACGATTATTTTAATAGAGTAGAATTCATCTAGTGATAACTTATAGTTATAATATAGTTAATATTATGTTAAACTTACCTTCAAAATTTAAGTTTATATGTAGCTTTTTTGACTATGATTTTGTTTTAAAAAAGGATATACAATTGAATACAAAAAAAGAAACTTTTAGAAAAATAGCAAAAATTGAGGGGTACTCATTTTTAATATTATTGTTTATTGCTATGCCATTAAAATATGGGTTAGGAATATTAATAGCAACTAAGATTGTTGGTATGATTCATGGAGCACTTTGGATGGGATATTTATATTTACAGTATGAAGCTTCAAGTGAACAAAAATGGAATATAAAATTTAATCTATTTGCATTCTTAATGTCAATTATACCTTTTGGCACATTTTATTTAGATACAAAACTCAAAAAACAAGAACAAACAATCTAGTTTATTCTTGTTTAGTAAGTAAAATTTTTATTTGCTATATTTTCAATAAAAACAGTAGCATAACTACTTTTAGGTAAAATAAATTCTAATTCTAATGAATTTTGTTCTTCTCTAAATTTATTTTTAATATCTAGTGGTTTTATCCATGCATCTCTTCTATACCCTTTTTCATGGATAAATATATCATCAAATTGCTCTTCAATAACTCTAGCGTCACTTTTAGCTCTTACTATATCTCTACCTGGTAATAAACCTGTAATCACTGTTTTATCATTTAGGTTATAAACATCTCCATCAAGAGAAGATAACTTTTTTTCACCTTTTTGTTTAGTAAGTTCTACTCTTTTGCGAAGCCATGAATTGAAAAAATAACTTTGATATGCAAATTTTAAAAATTTATTCAGTTTTTTATCACTTATTATTTCTTCTCCATATACAACTCTTTTTGTTTTTTCAAAACTGCACTCTTGCCCAAATCTTTGATATCCAAAATAGTTTGGCATACCATGTTTTTGGATTTGAGAAATTGTTTGGTAGATTTTTGGTAATTCATCTACTTTTATATCTTTTAATGTAATCTTAAATCTGTTTCCATAAAGATCACCTATTTTTAATTTATTGTTATGTTTAAAAGTTTCCACCACTTGAATATTTTTACTATTGAGGTTTTTTATGTCTCGGCTTTTATTCATAGGGATAGAGATATACTGTGTAGTTGTTGCATTTTTATCTTTAAGTCCTGCATATCCTATGAGATGTTCATCTATATCTAATGTCTCAGAAATATAGTTTAACAATTCCCAAGTTGACATATACTGTTTCTTGATTTTCAAAATCAAAAAATTACCCTGATTTGCAAACTGAATACTTGGTATTTCATCAACAATAAAATCATATTTATTTTGATTAAATGTAAAATTTAATGGTTCATGTTCTTGTATGAATATTCTATTTGTTTCCACTAAATTATTTATACCCATGTCTTTCTAAAAAACTTTTTGCATGGCTGTATCCATTATCTGCTGCTTTATGCATCCACTTGATTCCCTCTTTTGTATTTTTTTCTACTCCATGTCCATAGTAATAAAAATATCCAATATAATATAGGGATAAGTTGTCACCTTGTTTTGCAGCTTTTTGATAATAATCCATTGCTATTTTATAATCTTGATCAGGCAATGTTCCTGCTCTATAAAATTCTCCCAATTTTGATTGCGCATACATATTTCCAGCATTTGCAGATTTTTGAAGTAATTCTAATGCCTTATCATAGTTTTTTTCTGTTCCTTCACCGCTATAATACATCATTCCCAAATTAAATTGAGCTAAAGAATCTCCTCTATTTGCTGCTTGTGTATACCAGTATAAAGCTTTTTTATAATCTAGTTCTACATTATTTCCAAAATAATAAAACTTTGCTAAATTATTTTGAGCAACTACAGAGTTATTCTTTGCAGCTTTTTTATACCAAGATAAAGCGATATCCATATATTTGTCATTTTGTTTCGCTTCGTAATATAAAGCTAAATTTAATTGTGCAACAACATAATCTCTGCTTGCTGCCATTTTATAATACTGCAAAGCTACTATTTGATTTTTATCTACACCAATGCCATGTTCATACATATAACCCAAATTATTTTGAGCTTCTACACTTCCATTTTCCGCTGCTTGTTTATACCAAAAAAAAGCCTGATTTAAGTCTTTTTCTATAGCAATACCTTCATAATACATCAATCCTATATTAAATTGTGCATCCACATCACCAGCCAATGCTTCCTGAAAAACTTTTTCAAAAAATTGTTTTTCATTGATAATTTTATCTGCATTAAGAAGAGAAGAAGATAAAAAAATAAACAATACTATATATAGAACTTTTTTCATCATATTACCTATTTGTACTATTATTATCTAAATTTATCTCTTCTATTTTTTCATTATTTAAATGATCAGCTTTTTTCTTAGTTTCTACTGTTGCATTTGTATCTAGATTGTCTGCAACAGGAAGTTTATAACTTTTTACAAAATCATCTTTCCCTGTATCTGGTAAAGTGTCTTTATCTGACAAAGAGTCTTTTCCAATTGGTGCTTTTTTATTTTTATTTATCATATAAAGTTCAGTTGTCAACTCTTTTTGTGACTTTTTTAAGGTGTCTTTTGCATAAATTTTACTTAGATTTATAGTTTCTTTTGTAACTTTTTTATCACTTTTTGTTGTATTTAAATCAATTAAATTTTTATCAGTAAACCAACTATTATCTAAATCTACAATATCACACATAAAACCATTATCAACAATATAATTACACTCTCTCCAACTTTCTTTTAATCCCAATAAATACTCAACTCTATCCCAAAACAATTCATAAGTAAAACTATCTTCTTTTATATAATGTCTATTTTCCTCTTCTATACCGTATGTTCTTGATATTGAAATTGTTGCATCAAGCATAGATTTAGTTTCATTATCATCTACTTTGAAATTAAAATTGTCATTTTGTATATCCATAGTATAGAATTTATATGCAGCTTTTGGTTTAGTTACATTTAACTCATTTCTGTAAGAATCAATTATAAATGCATTTTCATCAGTAATTTTAAATACTCTTTTTGCTGCATGTAAAAGTTGGTCTTTTGTTATATTTTTATCAAAACTTCTTACACTACTTGTGTACTCATTTTTAGAACTACAACCAAAAATAAAAAAAATACTTACTAATACTATAAAGAAATATTTCACTTGAACTCTTTTTTTATCTACTTGTTGCATATAATCCCAACCTACTCATAGTTTTATAATCTTCATCAGATTTTATCATATCACCTAAAACATATATATTATTCATCTCTCCATATAAAATAATATTTTTTACAGCATGTTTTCTTACTCTATCATTATTTATATCTGTACAATAATCTTTATTCAAACGGATATAATCAATTTTTAAATCATTTAGTTCCTCTAAAGCAAAATCATCAAGAGAAAATCTTTTTAATAATATTTGTGAATCAAATTTGTGTATTACCTCTATTAGACTTTTGAATTTTATTAAATTCTCTTTTGCATTGTAGGAAGTAACACTAAATATTAAATTACTTTTTGCAATATCATTATAAAGTAAAAGTCCTTCAAGCCATGATAAAAACTTTTTGTCAGTGAGAGATTTCATTGATAAGTTTATCGCTATTTTGTGCTTTATTTTTTCATATTTCAAATAATTTAACACTTTTTCAATTAAAATTCTATCAAAAGTTGCAGATAAATTTATTTTTTCTGCAACAGAAATAAAAATACCAATTGGGAACATCTCAAATGTCTCACTATTTAATATAATTGGAGATGCATCTTGCATAAGAAGTTCTTGTTCATTATCCATCTCAAAAGTATCATAAATAAACTTTACAGTAAAATCTTCACGCTTGATAATATCTTCAACTAGCAACTCATGTTTTCTTGTTTTTTCTAATAATTCAGCATTATTTGAAATTGAAAAAAGTTCTTTTTTCTTATTGAAGCAATTTAAATAAGAATCATTTGCACTATGAAGAATAGAGTCCATTGTTCCATAATTATCAAATGGAGTTGCTCCAAAATATGCAATATCACCATCAATCAAATACTTACTTTTAATCTCTTTTTGTATACTACTAGAGATATTTTCCAACATAATTTTCATATTTTCTAAATTATCTAAATAAATTATAAGGGCAAATTCAGCACCATAAAAACGATAAACAGTACTATTTACTTTTGGATATTTTTTTAATAATGTTACAAGAGTATATCCAAACTCTTTAATCAAGTTATTTGCATCATTACTACCGTTTTTCTTCGCAAATTCCCCAAGGTCATTAATCTTTGTTAAAAGAACATATCCAACTTTATTTGTTACAAACATCGTTTTTATATCTTTTTCAAATACCTTTTTATTAGGTAGTCCTGTTATCTCATCAATCAAATCTTTTCTTGCTAATAGTTCTTTATTAATATTTGTTTCATTAGTTAAACTAGAGACTTTTTTTGACATCAACTGTAATTTTGCAAAGATTGAATCAATATGCATGAGCTTTGTATTTACTTTTTCTAATCTTACATATTTATTATTTAATATATCTTCTATATATTCTCCTATTTTTGCAATAGGTTTTTCAATATCTTTCTTAACTACTTGAGTATAAAAAATGTAAAGTATAATGATAGTTATAAGAAATAAACTAAAAGAGTAGATAAATATTTTTTTAATAAATATTTTTGTCTGCTCAATTAACGGCTTTTTATTAAGGGTATATGTTACTTCCACATAAGGTTTTTCTTCATATTCAATCACAAAGCTTTTATTTACATCTATATGTTCAAAATTTATTAAGCTATCAAAAAAAGAAATTTCTGAAGAGTTTTCTTCTAGATTCTCCTTTTTAACTAATTTATAAAAAATTAAAGTTGAAGTTGAGTTATAAACATCTCCCGTATCAAAAGCTTGAAACTTGATTAAAACAGGGGTTTGTATATCAAAATAGATGTTAGGAATGAACTCATATGTATTTTCATTTAATGCAGCTATTTTACCATATTTATAATCTGTTGTAACATCACTTAATTTATACTTGTCATTATTAATCTTATTTGAATTTAACAAGATTGCTTTTTTTGAGAAGATATATCTTTTGTAAACTATTTCCATACTTTCAAAAAGATCTATACTCAAAAAAGTTTTTATAGAAGAATCTATTTTTTCAAAATTATTATCTTTTGTTGTATTTTTCAATAACTCTTGCAAATAGATCTCTGTATTATAATTTTGCGTAGTGAACTTTTCAACAGCATCACTTTTAATATCTTCAAAATATATAAAAAAAGTTATCCCAAAGATAATTATAAAAGCAGAAATTAAATATAAAAAATATTTTACTATTGACATCTTAATTCTCTTTTGGAGTGTTATATTTAAAATAAAGTGCTTGTTTTATTTTTATATTTTCTATTCTTGGTCTATTTTTTTGTAGTTTTTGAGGTAATTGTTCTAAAGCAAGTTGAGCTTCTTCATATGTTTTATATATTCCACCCATCGCCTTATACATTGTAGTGTCTTGACCAAATTTAAAAACAAAAATATTGATTGCATCGCCATTTCTTGCATAAAATCTTTGAACCGCTTTTTCATCATACAATGTTGCTAAATTTAATGTATAATACTCTTCTGGTGCATTTAAAAAACTATCTTTAAAATCAAATATTTGCTCTTCATCTAATGGTGCCATAATCTCTTTTGGAGTTATCTGAGCATCATTTTGTTGTAGTTCTGCATCAATTATTAAATCATCATTTATCTGTATTGTTTTATTATACTTTTTATACAACTCTTGTTTACTCGCAATAAGTTCAATAACAGGTTCATACTTTTCTTTTATATTTTTTAGTTTTTCAAGTGCACTACTAGCCTCTTCATAAGTTTCAAATACACCATATACAACTTTAACCCACTCTTTTTCTTCACCATACGAGAAAACAAAACTGTTATCATAAATTTTCTCTTTTTCTAAAAGCTCTTTTGCTTGAGCAATAGATGAAAAAGAGGTTATATTAATAGTATAAAAATCAGACTTAGCTTCTAAAAATTTCTTTTTAAATTTTTGATTTGTTTGGAATGCTTTAACTTTTTTTATTTTTACTTTTGTTTGCAATTGTTTATTTTTAAAACTATTGTACATTCTTTTAATCTCTTTAATAGAAGCTACTCTTGTACTTTTTGTTGTAACATTTAAATCATCTAAACTTTCAACTGCTAATTGTTCAGTATCAAATATATTATATGCTATATTTGTTTTCACTCTATTTTTATCTAAAGTATCAAAAACAAATATATCTTTAGAGATTTTCTTTTCATTTCCAAAGTCTAAAGCTTGGTAAACTTTATCAAAATAATATACCAAAATAGTCCATTTATCATCTGCACTTTCTAAAAATTTACTTTCAAATGCTAGAAGGTTAGTTAAACTATCCGTTATCTTTGTTACATTGTTATCTTCAACTTGTGTAGTATTATTATCTTCTACAATTGTAGTATTTGCATCAGTTACATTATCTATCGTTGTATTATTATCTTCAATTTGTGTTGCTTCTACTTCTGCTTTATTCGCTTCTAAATCAGCCGATAAAATATCTTCTTTTTTTGGATTTAGTAAATTTTTATAATCACTTCTTGTAAAATCAATAAAATTATCTTGATCTATATCCAATCTAAAATATTTTAATAAATCTCCTGTATTAGATAATAATTTAAAATAATCAGTAATTGCACTTTTTTTGTTTTCTATTAAATCTAATTGTGCACTATTTAATTGTCTTTGTCCTTGCAATAATTCTTGTAAATCTTGCTCACCTAATTTAAATCCATCCCAATATGCATTTACCATCTCTTGTGATGCCATTACTTCAGCTTTAGTACTTACTGAAGCATTTGTTACTGATACTATAGATCTGTGAAGTTTTGATAATGTCCATTTTAACTTTCTAATCTCTTCTCGTAATCTATAATCTAATTCTCTAATCATAGAATTGATAGTTAAAATTTTATTTTTATCTCTCCCTTTATTATAAAAGTTGTATGACAATAGAACTTGTGCTTTGTAGTTCCGTTCTACAAATTCAAAATCTTCTTGATCTGCAACTTTTTCACTACTTAACTCTAAATCAATTTTTGGTTTAAAACCAGATTTTGAATTTAATAATTGATATTTCTGAGATTCAATGTTAAGTTTGTAATTTTTAAGATTTATATTATTTTCAATAGCTTTATCAATAATCTTATCAAAATCATCTATACTCGTATCAAAATTATCTTCATAAGGAAATGTTTTAATAAATTCGTCACCAACAATATATTTGTAATATTCCAATGCTTCGTTGAATTTTGACTGTATTTTAATCAGTTTTGATTCAGCATTTGAAACATTTGCTTTAATATTACTCAAATCTCCAATTGATGTAGCACCTGAGTCATATTTAATATTAACTATCTCTAATATCTCTTGAAGTCTCTCCATATTCTCAATATTTGCAGTTAATGAATTAAAATTAAAAAGAACATCAAAATACGCTTTTATTGCATTTTCTATCTCTTTTGCAATTATTAGTCGATAATTATTTTTTGCAACTTCATATTTTTTATCTAAACTTTTAATTTCATTGTATGTTGCTCCACCTGCATACAGGTTTTGTGTTACTGAAAGTTTATAGGTTTCATCATTGTAAAACTTCTGACTAGATTCATCTTCCCCTGGTTTGGTTTTTACTCTAGAGTTTTTGTATGTTCCATCTATTGATGGTAAATATCCAGAGTATGCATCATTTACTTTTATTTGTGCTTGTATTACTTGTTCTCTTGCAGCTTTCACATTATTACTTTGAGCTACTGTTTCTAATACTACATCAATCAAAGAAACTTTTATATAATCCTCTGTATCTATATTATCACCCATATAAGTTGTAACTCCACCTTTTAAAGGTGTGTTCTTTTTTAAATTATTTTCTTCTGCATATAAAGAATTAACAAACAATAGTAATAAAATACAATATTTTAACATCTAATTATTTACCTTTACAGAGATATATACAAAACCTGCTTCATTATCAGGAAGTTTTTTTCTAATTTTTTCATCCAATAATCGTACTCTAACTTCACTCTTTTTATATCCTTGTTTACGGATTAAATTTCGAGTATTTAAAGTTCGTGCTAAAGATATTTGTTTTCCTACTGTTGAACTTATTTGATTACTTGGTTCAACAGAAGATACAATTATTTTATGTTTTGGAAATTTATTTTTCATTTTAACAATAAATTCTTTTATCTGTCTTATCGTTGGGTCATCTAAAAGTATCTCTTTCTCAGCAAAATTCACTATTAAGTGGTCATCTTTTTCTACAGTATTTTGCAAGGTACTTTCTTGGTCATCAATTTGTACTAAATCTTGTCCTGCTCTTTCAAACTCTTTTTTTTCTTGCACTTCACTTATGATACTTGTTTTTTGCACTACTGTTTCTTGTTTTTCTTGCTCTGTAATCTCTTTTTTTACTTTAATTTCTTTTACCATGTTTTTTGATGGTATTGATTCTGTAATAAGTTGATCTGTAGCAATAGTTCCACTATATGAAACTTTAAATTTAAATTGTGCATAGTATCCTAAATTTACAATTAGAATTAACATAAATAATAATAAAACCAAAATTGTTGATGAAAATATATCAACAAATGGTGGCCAAGGATTAAATTCTTCTAAACACTTTTTTCCCATACTTATTGAACTACCTGATTTTCTTCTTTATTAACTTCACTTTGCAAATTTAAATGTTCAACTAATAATGTCATCATCTCATTATTTTGTTGTTGTAACTCAAGCATTTTTTTCATTGTTTTATTTTCATTCATAATTGCACCTGAAACTTCTTGTAATGATTCTTCCATTATATTTGCATTTGAAAATTGGTTGATATTAAGTTCTTTTAATCCACTAGAGATATTTTCTAAAACAGCCATCTGTTTTTGTGTAGTTTCATTTCCATTATCAATACTATCACTTAACATTCCAAACATAGCTTCATTTGATTTATTGTATTTTTCCATCTGTTCAGACAAAGCACTAATATTATCAACAAAAAGGTCCATCATTCCACCAGACATACTACTTGAAGCACCAGAAACTTCTGATGAACTATCTTCTGTAAAAACTTTCCCTTCAACTATTTGACCCTTCATCCAATCATAAACATCTTCTAAAAATATAGCTTCATTTCTATTTAAAATATATCCCATAATACTCAAAATAATAGCAGCAGCAACTCCAAATAAAGATGAGGCAAAACCAATAGCCATACCACCTAAAGGCTCTGCAAAACCAGCAATTACTTCTGCTAAGTTTATATCTCCAGAAAGACCTAAAATAATAGAACCCATCTCATCAATAGCCTGTAACAACCCTGTAAATGTACCAAATAGACCTATCATTAAAACAGTTCCAGTAAAGAATGTTATATATGTTTTTGTATTTGCAAACTTCTCTTCAAGCCATTGTGATACATCATCTATCTCCTGCTTTGTAAAAAAAAGAACTTTTTTCCTTGCTCTATTTTTAAACATATTAGCTACATTTTCAGGAAAAGTTTTATTAATAGCTCTTAAATAAAATTCTAATTGTTCACCTTTTTTATATCTTAATATGGCGAAAGTCCCCGTCAGCATAGTAAGTTGAAAAGCTGCACTAAAAATAATAACAAGACCTATACCTAAAACAGTAACAATTGCCACATTAAATGTAATTGTAGCCATAAAAAATGTAACTGCTGTATCAAAATTAGAATATATTAAAAAAGCTAGAAATATCCATAAAACAAAATAAATTTTTAATATTTTAAGTCTTCGCACAACTTACCCTTAAAACATAAACAACATAATAGATATAACTAAACCTAAAGCTACAGTTGTAACTGTTTTTGTCATATTATCAGCAAGATTTACAAAGCCATCTTCTTTATCAATAAGCTCACCAATCATTATCATACCAATATCTGCACCATTAATATCTGTCACTATTTTATAAGTACGATAATATACACCATCAATAATATAGTTTTCTTGGAGCATTTGTTTAAAGTTCTCTTTTTCAATTTCTGGAATTGATGCTGTAAATTTTGTATCATAAAACATTTGTGCAACAGTATAATCATTTATCATATCTCTATACTTTCCATTTTTTGAATCAATAGAAATCTTTGATAACATTTTTTTATCTAATAAAAATACATATTCATCATTAATACCCTCAAAGTATTTTCTATAATTATGAATTGACTCTTTAATTTCTAATACCCCATAAACGGTATCATCTTTTATTAAAGGTTGCAAATAAACATTAAATACACCATCTTCCATTACTTCTATTCCATAAACGGTATTTTTAGATTTTACAACTGATACAATACTTGGTCTTAAGATTATTTTTTGATTTGCAACTGCGTACACAGAGACTTGATAATTAGTAATACCATTTTTAATAAACATATCATTCAAAGATTTTTGTGATGCGATTATGTTTTGTTCTTGATTAAGTTCAACTTGTTGTAAAAAAGCTTTATCTTGAAAAAATACTATTGCTACTTTTTCAAATTCTATTTTTTTATTATCAAGAAAATTATTGATACGAGTTGTATACTCTCGAGACATACTTTGATACACTTTTTCAGACACATTACTTGTCATACTCATAATAATAGACATAGTAACAATAATACCAAGTATTGAGACAGTTGTTATAGTTGTAAACCACAACCCTTTATTTCTTCGAAATCTCTCTTTTAGCCCTTGTAAATAGTTCATAATACTAAACATATTTTATATTCCTTAAACATAATAAGTAAGTATAATAACTAAAGTTATATTATAAAATAATAAAAAAATACTTACTTTATAATAAGAAGCACAAACCTAACTATCTTTAATGTTCTCCAAGAGAATTTTTAGTAATATCTTTTAATGGTTTTAATAAATAGTGCATGATAGTTCTTTTAGATGTAAGAATGTTTACATTTGCAATCATACCCATCATTATAGGAGAATCATTATCAAATTGATAATTATTAGCCTGAATCTTTACTAAATAATAGGTATTTCCCATTTTATCCATTGTACTATCTGGTGCAATTCCTATTAGTTTTCCTTCTAGTAACCCATATCTTGAAAAGTCATAAGAGGTTATCTCTATAGAGACTTTTTGCCCCACCCATATTAAAGCTCTGTCAGATGTTTTTATTTTTGCTTCAATCATCAGATTATCTTCAAGTGGTGTAATCTCTGCCATCTTATCACCAGATTTTACAATCCCATTAACAGTGTGAAAATACAACATATTTATCACCCCATTTACTGGACTTACAACCTCTTTTCTTACATCTCTATCAAGATTTGCTTTATTTTTCTCTTGAAGTTTTTTAATCTCAACTTGCACAAGAGAATACTGTTCATATAATTTTGACTTTTCATCAGATTGCACAGTTTTCACTTTTCGTTGCCACTCTTTAATCTCTTCTTTTACTATAGGAATAGAACTTCTTACCTCTTCTATTTGGGTATATATTTTTTGTTTTTTTGCTAACTCTACTATATAGTTTTTACGAGAAATTACCTTTTTCTTTAATAAGTTTTCCTGAATAGCCATATTTTCAGTTGCTAATCTAAGTTCTATTGATAAATTTTCAAATTTAGATTCTAGCTCTTTGAGTTTTAACTCTTTTTGTCGTAATTGATCTTTTGAAATATCTATTTTGTTTTGATATTTGATTTTTTCTTCTCTAAAAATAGACATCTCATTTTGAATAATTCGTGGCAATAATTTTTTAAAGTCATCACTATAACTTAAGGTAGCATCTTCTTCAATTAAAGCTTTTACCCTTTGTGCCTTTGCTTCATAAGCCATAAGTTCAATCTCTTTTGATTTTAAATCTGCATCAAAATATTCGTTTTCTAGTCTATAAAGTACTTGACCTTTTTTCACATGGTCACCTGGACTTACTAAAATTTCTGAGATAATTCCACCTTCAAAATGTTGTAAAACTTTTGTTTGTCCAGAAGGTATAACTTTTCCCTCACCTCTTACAACTTCATCAATCTCTGCAAAAGATGCCCACAAAATAAAAATAATAAAAAACAATGCAATTGGAATAATAAGAGGATAGTAATTCCACTTCTCCTCCTCTAAAAATTTATTCATCATACTACAGCCTTTTTACTATTTCCACTTAAAGCAGCAAGAACTTTTTGTTTTGGTCCATCTGCTACTATTCTTCCGTTACTTAATACTATTACTCTATCTACAAGGTCAAGTGCTGAAAATCTATGAGTAATAACTATCACTGTTTTTTCTGGTGCTATAACAGATTTTAATTGGTTGATAAGTGTTTTTTCTAACCCCACATCAAGTCCAGAAGTTGGTTCATCAAGTATCAACATTGGAGGGTCATTTAAAATAGCTCTTGCCATTGCTACAAGTTGTCTCTGGCCAGTTGAGAGGTTACTACCTCTTTCTCCAACTTGGAGTCCATCACCTTTCCCAGATTTTTTCACAAGCTCCTCAAGTCCTGTTATATGTATTAGTTCCATCATCTTTTCTTTACTTATTGTTCTTGAAAGTTCAATATTTTCTTTCAATGAACCATTAAATAAGAATGGTTCTTGTGGCATCACTCCAATATTTTGTCGTATCTCAACAGGGTGCATAGTAGAGGTATCATGACCATCAAAATAGATAGAGCCACTACTTGGGCTATAAAGTCCTGTAAGGAGTTTAAGCAAGGTACTTTTTCCAGCACCTGTTTGTCCAATAATTCCTATTTTTTCACCTTGTTTTATCTTAAAAGATATTTTATCTAGTGATGGATATTTACTATCTTTAAAGAAAAACTCCACATCTTTAAACTCAATTTCACCTTTTAATTTTCCTATACCTATCTCTAGTTCTTTTTGATTTTCAATAGGAAGATGCCAAAAATTATTAATAGTATTTATTGATTCATTTATCTCTTTAAATCGTATCACCATCATAGATACATTTATCACAGGAACCATCGCACGACTTGCTAATATGGTTACAGCAATAAGTCCCCCTACACTTAAGTTTTTGTCAGCAATTTGAAATACACCTACAACAATTACAAGCATAGTAACAAGTTGAATAACTGTTTGAGAAAGGTTCATTGAAAGTGCATTTAAAGACTGTATTCGTAAGCCAACAGAATCTGTAAAAGCAACGATATTTCTCCAGTTAAAAAGCTTAGTAGCTGTTGCATTAGTTAGTTTTATACTTTCACTTCCTTGTATTGCTTCCACAAGAAAGCTATGTTTAGATTGTACATTTTCAAGGTTTTTAGCACTTAAATTTGATATTGGTATTTGCATCAAAACATTAAATGCAAGTATAATTATTGCAGCCACAGCAGGGACAACGGCAACAGCAGGTGAAATTAAAAAAATAACTATCAATGCAACAAAAAAGAATGGAAAATCAATCACTTGAACTACAGACCTTGTAGCAAAAAATTCTCTTACTTGTTGTAACTCTCTAAACAAATTTGCTTTACTTCCTGTCATCATCTCATCATATTGAGTTTGGATAAGCAAAACTCTTTTCATAAGCTCCTCTTCAAGGTGAAGTCCTAACTTTTTTCCAGTTTTTTCTATAATATAATTTCTTACACTTTTAAAAACTAAATCGAAAATAAGTATCACTACAACACCCATACCCAAAACAAATAAAGTCTCAAAAGCATTATTTGGTACTACTCTATCATAAACACTCATCGTAAATAAAGGAACTGCTAAAGCAAATAGGTTTATAAAAAATGTCAAAATTCCAATTTCAACATAAGAACGCCAAAAAGATTTTACAGGTTCAAAAAACCAATTTTTCTTTTTCTCTTTATCAATATACTCTTTTTTTTGAGATTCTCTAAATATAACAATTGCTTTTGTGTATTCTTTCAACACTTCTCTATCTAAACTTTTTTCTACATTCTCAAAAGGATCAAATACAACTATGCTATTTCCTGTTTTTCTAAGATAAACCATAGGGTGTTCAAATTTATCAAATATAATACAAGGTAAAAAATAATCAGGTATCTCAAGACCAGATATATCCCTTTTTACAGAGTGTAAGCCAAGATTAGAGATCACTTCAATTACACAAGATTCATCAAAGCCATTTTCATTTTTTGGGGTAAAACTAGCAATAGTTTCTAAAGATATATCCCCAAAATAAAAATCTAAAATAAATTTTGTAGCGATTAAAAGTGGATCTGTCTGAAATTCACTACTTTTATTTATCTGTTTATTCTCTTCCAATAGCTCTACCTTATATTTTTAATTTTAACTTATATTCTTTATTCATTTTAGCAAACAATGATTGAAAAACAGGTTTCCAGTTTCTATTTTGTTTTTGTCTAAATATTTTTACACTTTTATACCAAGAAGATTTTTCCCCTTTTGTTTCCCATCTCCAGTCTGGAACTTTAGGAACTAAAATCCAAGTAGGAACATCTAAAGCCCCACAAAGATGAACAACTGATGTATCAGAACTCACTACTAAATCAAGCTCTTGAACTAAATCAGCTGTTTTTGAGAAATCAGTTAACTTATCAGTAACATCTATTATTTTATCTTCAATTCCTAACTCTTTTATTTGCTCTTTATCTGGACCTATTTGAAGAGAGTAAACATTTACTTTTTCGTTGTTTATTAAAGGTAAAAAGCTTTCCAACTCTAATACCCTCTCCTCATAACTTTCAGAAGTAACTGAAGCAGACCAGCAAATACCAACATTAATTTTATTTTTCTCTTTTTTTATCTTAAATATATTCTTTTTTTCAACTTCTAAATAAGGGATAGTAGTTATAAGTTCTTTTGTTGAAGTTATTCCCAATATATATGGCATACTCATTATTGACAAATGATAGTCAAAAACTGGTGTTGGTTCACTTCTATGTGTCAATACATCTATCTCTTTGATATTTTTAAATAGCTCTTTTAGTTCATCTCTACATTTTACAGCTATTTTACAAGAAAATCGTTCTTTAAATTGTGGTAAAAAACGGATTAACTGAATAGAATCCCCAAATCCTTGCTCACTGTGAAGAAGTATTGTTTTCTCTTTTACATCTTCTATTCCTGTAAACATAGGTTTTGAAAAAATATCTTTATTATTAAAGATATGTCCTTTCATCTCCTCTTTTTTAAATCTCCATTCATACTCTTTCCAACCATTTTTAAAATCACCTTTTGCAAGATAGATAGTTGCTAAATCAAAATGAGCATTTTCAAAATCTGGTTTTAACTCTATCGCTTTTTTATAACTATTTATAGCTTTTGTTGTAAAACCCAAATTTTTATATGATGTTCCCACATTACTATATGCGTTGTATCCATTTGGTTCTAACTCTATCGCTTTTTCATGAAGTTTAGCTGCTTTTTTGTACTCATAAAGTTTATTGTAAACATTTCCAAGATTTGTATAAGCTCCTGCATTTTTAGGATTTGCCTCTATCGCCTTTTCTAGATTTTCTATCGCTTCATCGTATTTTTTCAGCTTATTAAAACAAGCCCCAATATTACTATACAGTTCTGTATATTTTGGATTTATATTTAACGCAATTTTAAAAATATCTATAGCTTGCTGATATTTTTTTTGTTGGTATAAAATCACCCCAATATTATTAACAGCTTTATCAAACTTAGGGTTTATTCTTACAGCATCCTTATAAGCTTGTATCGCTTTTTCATTGTCATTTAATTTTTCAAATACCATCCCAATATTATTGTATCCATGGTAGTTTTTAGAATCTACTTTTATCCCATCTGAATAGACTTTTAATGCAGCTTTATAGTTTTTTGTATCTTTAAGAAGATTTCCAAGATTATTGTAACTAGTTGAGTTTTTAGGGTTTGCATTAATAGCTTGTATATAATACTCATATGCTTTTTGGTTCTCACGTAAAGCTCTATGTATAACCCCTAAATTTCCTAATGCTTCACTATTTTTTTCATCTATTTTTAGTATCTCTAAATAATAATTTTTTGAAACCTCTAAATCTTTATTTTTATAAGCTTCATAAGCTTTTTTTAATAAATCTTGTTGATTCATAAACTACCTTTTGTCTAATTTGATTAATCTAATATTGTAGTATACTTATACTAAAATTAATAAGTTTAAAGATAAAATCGTGTATGAAAACTTCAATTAAATGTAAAATTTGTTCTTCTGATTCCTTTTTTTTTGGTATATGCGATTTCAACAAAAATTGTGAAGAGAGAAAAGGTTATTTTCTCCCAATATCAGGTAAAGCTGTCTATTATTTCAAATGTTCCCATTGTGGACTTATCTTTACAACATACTTTGATAAACACTCACCAGATATGTTTGAAAAAGAGATTTATAATAAAGAATATAAAGATGTAGACCCCGATTTTGAAGAGCTACGACCAAATGCATTTGCTAAACTATTATTAAATAATTTTAACATAGAAAAAAACTTGGATATTTTAGATTATGGTTGTGGAGATGGAAAACTTATTGAAAATCTTACACAGTATGGTTTTTCTAATCTCAAAGGATATGACCCCTATTCCAAAAATTTTTCATCCAAACCGCAAAACAAATCTTCACTTATCACATCATTTGAAGTTTTTGAACATGTAACAGATCCAATTGAACTTATCAAAGATATTATCTCTTTAAAAAAGCCAAAAGGGTCTATACTATTTTCAACTTTATTAGCCCCTAAAAATATAGAGCAAATAGGTGTAAACTGGTGGTATATTTCCCCACGAAACTCTCATATTACAATATATACGCAAAAATCTCTAGAGATACTTTTTAGCCATTTTGATATGAAAGTGAAACACTTCAACCAAAATCTCCATTTAGCTTATTGATTTTTAATTTTTTTCTAATACTTTTTCAAAATTATTCAAAGACTTAAACTGAGCATCAATAATACCCATCCAACCTTTTTTTGCCCATAAAGCAAGTGTAGCATCATCTAGTTTTAATAGTTTTTCTCTATTTATAATATAAAACTCTTCTATAATTGTTTGCTCACCATTATTAGTTTTTATTTTCAAACTTTTTTGGATAAGTAAGTCTAGTTTTTGTAACTCTTTAATGATTATTTTAGATATATTTCTTTGCACATCAAGTTTTTTAACCAACTCTATTTTTTCAAGTGCAACTTTTCCCAAATCACCATTTTTTGAGAGTATACTATTTTGTTTTTTTACCCCTACATACTTTTTATCATTGTCGATTGCTATAACTGTATTGTAATTGTTATTTTCATCTTTAACTACAATATTCATAAAAGGATATGTTTGTACAAATCTAGGAAGATAATGTCCAGAGTTTTTATAAAGAGTCACTTCTGTAGATATACCTGTGAATGCTATAAATTCAGCATTCTCTCCACCACTTATAAGTACAGGTGCCACACAACTCATATCTAAAACCTCATCTATTCCCAGAGGTACTATACCTATATTCTTAGCTACTTCTAAAGCATCTACACTATTAAACTTTACTTTAGCGTGTTTCTTTTTATCTAAAATTTCTATATTTCTGTACATTTTTTTCCTTTTAAATTTAAATTTATGATGCTGCTATTGTTAATGAAATATCAGAACTATCATCACCATTGATATCTATTTGATAACTACCAGCTGATATATCTGAAATACTATCAACCCAGTTAGTACCACCATCAGAAGACAATTGATAATTAACAGTATCTGTTGTAATATTTAAAGTATCATCATCAGCACCATTTATAGTAAACTCACTACCTGCAGAACCACTTAACCAGTCATTAATAGTTTTTGCATCAATTGTTAAATTATTGCTATCCACTAAATTTAACTCTTCTATATTACTAAATGCATTAGAAACATTTCCACTATAATTGTCAAGTTCAACAGTATCAGTACCTACTCCACCATTAATAGTAGATGTATTTGAAAAATCTAATACAAAAGTATCTCCTCCATCTCCTCCATCAATATTATATGTTCCACTAGTTACTGTAATATTATCAACTCCACTTCCACCATTTACATCGTTGATTCCTGCATTACTTGCTTCTGTTCCTAATGTTACACTATTTGGATTATCTGAAAAATCAAGTGTTTCTATACTATCAAGATTACTAAAATCTAAATCAGCTAAAGTTGCACTATCATTTATCTCTAAAGTATCTGTTCCAGTTCCTCCGTTAATTGTGTCATTATTATCAAAAAATGAATCATCAAATATAAAAGTATCATTATTATTTCCACCGTTGACAGTTACACCATTTAAAGTATCATCTGTTTGAGTTAATGAATTTACACCACCATCTGCAAAGTTAATTGTATCAATTCCATTTATGTTCGTAAAATCTCCACTTGTGATACTTCCAATATTATTAAAATTAAGAGTGTCAGTTCCACTAGTATCTGTAATAGTATCACTTGCATCAAGATTATCTATATTTATATTGATAGTATCATCTCCATCTCCAAGACTAACTGTATCATCTCCATCACTTAAATTAACAATATCATTTCCTGCCCCAGTATCTATAGATAAATTTTTACCTGCAACTTCATTTACTGTAATATTTCCACTTGAACTCGATGCATCTATATCTATTTCAAGACTATTAAATGTTGTAGTACCTGTCATATTTGCTGTTAAATCAACTTCACTAATATTTGACATATCAATTGTTCCACCTGCTCCATCTAATGCTAATGTACCTGTACCATCTATAGTATGTCCACTAATTACACTTGCATCGGCACTTAATTTATCTCCTGCTGTTACTTCAATTGAATTTGCACTATTATTTACAGAATTTATACCAATATCTCCACTTATTTGTATATCATTCGAGATACTTGATAAATTTATAGATGAATGATTTCCTGTAAGTTCAAGTGTTCCATTTCCTATTACAGTTTTACTAGAAATAGTATCTGCTTCTACACTTACCGTTTTAGTATTCGTTGTTGTGATTGTTCCTACTGAAGCATTTAATGAATCAATAGTCACACTTCCATCAAGGGTAATATCAGTAGCTATATTACTTAAATCTAAAGTTCCACTTCCATCCGTAATCTTAACAGTTGCTGTTCCCGTTTCGGCTACTGCCATAGTTCCAAGAGCTACAACTGTTGTTGTTAATATCACACCATTATTTAGTGAGATATTTTCTACATTTGTTAAAGTACCTGCTAAAGTAGTACTTGCAGTATATACAACTTTATCAGTTCCGCTTCCTGTTGCTATATCTAAACTTCCATCTGCTGTTTGAACTGTTACATTTCCTGTTGAACCATTATCAACTAAATCAATCTCTAAGTTTTGAAGTGTTGTTGTTCCATTAAAGTTTCCTTGTAATGTTACAGCACCTACATTATCTAAATTTATAGTTCCGCTTCCTTGTAATTCTAAAGTACCTGAACCATCAATTGTTTTACTACTAATATCTGTTCCATCTGATATAGTTAAAATACCATCTACTGTTACATCACCTTGATTAACTTTACTATCGCCAAGTGTTACTGTACCATTTACTGTTACATCATTTACTATACCACTTAAATCTACTGTTGTTGAATCTCCTGTTACAACTATATCTCCACTTCCATTAATTGTAAGTCCATCTAAAACACTTGCATCAGCTGTTAAAACTTGTCCTGCATTTACAGTAATATCTCCTATTCCTGCATTACTTAATGTTATATCAGAATTAATTATTAAGTTATTTGAAATACTACTTGCATCCAAAGTACCTGTTGAATTTATAGTAAGTGTTCCTGTACCATTTACCGTATTTCCAGTTACATTTGCTACATTTGATGTTAAGTTAGCTCCACTGACAGTTATTGTTTCAACACCAGTTAATGTGCCTGTTAAAGTAGTGTCATTAGTATATACAACCTTATCAGCTCCACTTCCACCATCTATATTAGTTGACCCATCTGCTGTATTTATAGTATCAGAACCTGTTCCTGTTTTTATAGATGATACACTATTTTGTGCATTTACAGTCATATTTGCACTTGATGCTGAAGCATCAATATCAACAGCTAAATTGTTAAGTGTAGTAGCTGATGAAAAGTCACCATTTAAGGTACTAACATTTACATTTGATAAATCAACTGTTCCACCACCTTCTAAATTCAATGTTCCTGTTCCTGTTATAGTTTTTCCACTTATATCAAGAGCATCTTCAATTGTTAAGTTTGCAGTGTTTCCTAAGGCAATATTCCCTTGACTTACTTTATTATTACCTAATGTAACTGTACCATTTAAAGAGATGTTATTATCAACTTTACTTAAATCTACTGTAGTAGAATTTCCAGTAGCAGCAACATTTCCAGCCCCTGAAACATCTACAGAATTTAGTTTATCAATTACTGTAGTTAATGTTTGCCCACTATTTACCACTACACTAGAATCTCCAAAATCTCCTGTAAATGTAGAACTTCCTGTAAACTCAATAGTTTCATTTGCAGGTGTTGTTAAATCTAAAACTGTACTAAAATCTGTGGCACTATTTGCACTTACCTCTACTGTAGCACTTCCACTTCCTGTAATTGTTTTTCCGCTTGCTTGAGATTCACCTAATGTTAAATCACCTGACACTGTAAAAGTATCAAAAATATTACTACCATTATTTGTAGGATCTCCTAAAGTTTTGCCACTTAAATCCAAAGTATCACTTACGATTAACTCAGTTATTGAACCAGCTCCTTTAGTGACGGTTATTCCATCAAAATCATGGTCATTTACTGTATCTGTAGCATTGATTTTTAGTGTAGCGTTTATACCCAAAACAATAGTCATAGTCTTATCATCTAAATCTGTTGCACTTAATATTAAAGTATCATTATCTGCAACTTGTATCTCTTCAAAGTTTGATAATGTTACAGATGACAAGTCAATATCCCCACTCAACTGTAAAATATCTTTAGTTGTTTCTCCACCTGCATCTAGGGTATTAAGTCCAGTAGTTGATGTCAGAATAAAAGTATCATCACCAGAACCTGTTTTAATAATCTCTACATTTATTAAAGTATCATCATTTCCATCAGCTGTTAAAGTTGCAGATGTATTTCCATTAACATCTACGGTAATATTTTGACTTGATACACTATAATCAGCTGTATCAACTCCACCTTTTGCATCAAATGATTTAAAGTCTCCATCTGCTTTTACAGAATCATTTACTAAAGTATCCCCTTGATTTGAACCAATAAAATTTTCAAAATCAATAAACTCATCATCTCCGTCTCCACTAGAAATTCCAGCATCAAAATCAATAGTTACAGCATCTGTTGAACCACTATACGATAATGTATCATCTCCAGTTCCAGCGATAATTGAGTTATCATTTGCATCACCTTGAACTGTATTTGAGTAGGTGTTGTCTGATATATCTATATGTTCTATCCCTGTTATTTGATCAGTACCTTCAGTTGTACTTGAAGCATGGTCTGCATCTGCACGAAGGTTGATATTTATAGCACTTCCACTTCCTGAATAATCTATCCAGTCACCATTAGTTCCATCATTTCCACCATCTATAGTGTCATTTCCAGTTCCACCTATAAGTGTATCATCACCTTCTCCTCCAAGTAGTGTATCATCACCTGAATATCCAGTTAATGTATCATCTCCACCTCTCCCTTCAAAAACATTATTATCGGTATTTCCAGTTAATGTATCATTTGAAGAAGTTCCATAAAAACCTTCTATATTTGTAAGTGTATCTGTTCCTGTACCTACACTATCAACTGTAGCATCACCACTTGCTCCTAGTGTTACATTTAGTGGTCCTGTTGCATTACTATAATCTACAACATCAATATCATCTCCACCATCTATAGCATCATCTCCATCACCAAGTGCAGCTATAAACAGATCATTACCCGTACCACCTTTTAAAGTATCATTTCCAATTCCACCTGTAATAGTATCAGCATCTGCTCCACCATCTATATAGTCATCTCCAGCTTCACCATCAAGGATATCTTCTCCACCACGACCACTTAATGTATTTTTACCACTATTTCCAGAAATATTATCTGCAGAGGTACTTCCTGTGATATTTTCTATATCAAATAGATGATCAGTTCTTCCTCCTACAATAGTAGCTATTGCATCTCCATTATCATTTAAATCAACAGTTACATTTGATTCTGTTGTGTATTGAACTGTATCTCCATTTGTTTGACCTGTATCACCACCATAGATATAGTTATTTCCAGTACCTCCATCAAGTAAATCATCTCCATCTTCTCCATATATTGTATCATCTCCACCATATCCATAAAGATAATCATTTGCATCTCCACCCCAAAGTGTATTTTTACTTCCATTTGCATATATATGATCTGTATTGTCACTACCTCTCACATCTTCTATATTTAAAACACTTTGGGTAAGTGTTCCTATGGTTGCACTATTTGAAGTTAAGTTTACATACACATAAAGATCATTATCTAAATTACTATAGTCTAGTAAATCTTGATTACCCTCTCCATCTATATAATCTTGTCCTTCTGATCCATAAATAGTGTCATTACCATCTCCCATAAGAAGAGTATTTGAAGAACCATTTCCATATACAAAATCTTTATTTCCTGTACCTATTATATTTTCTATATTTGTTACTGTTTCAGTATTAGTGTAAGTATCTATAGTTCTATTACCAGCAATAGTTTTACTGTCATCATCATAGGTTAATGTACTTCCACTTAAATTTACTACTACACCAGATGTTCCATTTTCTTTAAATGCCATGGTATCACCCACTGCTCCATTACTACTTCCATCAATAGTATCTGTTCCTTCATCATTTAAGATTGTATCATCACCACTACCAGCATTAATCACATCATCACCAAAACCACCATAGATTTTATCATTACCATTGTGAGCATTTATGATATCATTTCCACCCATTCCTAAAATAATGTCATTCCCCTCATAAGCATTTACAATATTTACAGCATCATCACCAACAAAAACATCACTTCCCGAACTTAAATAAAAGTTTTCAAAATCTGAATTTCCAGAACCATCTACATAGATATAGTCAGTATTTCCTGTACCATCGGTAATTTCTACAAAAGTTTGATTACCACTATAACTATCAAGTCCTGATAAATTTATAGTAGTACTTTGAGAGGTTAATGCCACCTCAGCGGTTGAAGAATCAAAGTCTGAGTCATATGTTGCATCTTGAAGAATAATACTCGAACTTTGACCTCCACTCATCTCATCACTTCTAAAATCTAATATATCAGTTCCAGCTCCACCCATAAGAGTATCTATACCAGTTCCTATTGCATTTGATGTAGTTCTTTCATTTGCATAGACTCTATCGTCTCCACTTCCTGCATCTACTACATCATTTCCATCTCTACCAAAAATATTATCAATTCCATCATATCCTATAAAAATATTAGCTTCATCACTTCCCCATAATCTTTTTGTAAGAGTACTAGTCTGTGCATCAATTATATTTTCAATACTTGTTATGATAGTTTTTTCAGCATCAGTATCATCTCTATTAACTACATAACCATCGTGTGTACCATTTGCTAAATCTACATTTGCTTGATGATTTTCTAAAGAGAGCCAGTCTGAACCACCTTCTCCATTTAAAGTATCTTTTCCTGTTGATAGAAGTATAGTATCAGCACTATCTCCTCCTGCTATTGAGTTTGCATTCGCATCACCAGCTAGTGTATCTACAAAAGAGGTTCCCACTATATTTTCAATATCTATTACATAATCCTGATCACCAAAACCATCATCTTTAACTTTATATGTAGCTGTATCTGATATATTTTGTGTTACACTTAAATCAACATCTACCCCATGAAGAGCATCAGTAAAGATAAGAGTATCTGTTCCTGATCCTCCATCTAAGTAATCATCTCCTCTTCCACCACTAAAAGTATCACTTCCTAATAAACCTTTAAATGTATCTTTATAATCATCAGTTCCAACTATGGCACCAGTATATCCATTGAAATGGTCTGTTAAACCTGTACCAATTATAGTCTCAATATGCTCAGTTAAAGTATCTGTTCCATCTGCCCCTACATCTATTGTTCCACCATCTGTATCAAGAGTTACTGTGATCCCTGTATGTGTGTTTAGTTGCTCTTGATATGTTAAAGTATCAGCTCCTTCTCCACCAGTGATATTATCATCTCCTGTACCAAAATATATAGTATCATCTCCAGTTTCCCCATCTATGATATCGTTACCCTCTCCACCATAGATAAAGTCACCATCAGCTCCACCATAAATCTTATCAGCTCCACCATCACCTTTAAGGGTATCAGCTCCAATACCACCTTCTATGCTATCAGCACCACTTCCACCATATATAGTATCAGCTCCATCGTTACCTTTTAATGTATTATTAGCACTATCTCCAACTATTGTATCTACATTTGTACTACCAATAATTATTTCAATATCATTTGCTATATAATCTGCATAATTAAATCCATCATTTACTGTTTTATCTAAAGATAAATCTACATTAACACTCACTGCTCCATTTGTAGAGAAATCAAGTGTATCAACACCCTCTCCACCTATAAAACTATCTACTCCATTTGAAGAATAAAAAGTATCATTTCCTGCATCTCCATCTAAAGTATTAACTTCACCAGCAACATCACTTCCTTTAATAAAGTCAGCATTTTGAGTACCTATAATATTTTCTATACCTTCTAGATTATCAAATACTCCAGCATCTGTAGTTAATTGTACTTCTGCTTCACTATTTGTGGTATCATCTCCATCATCTCTTGATAAATCAACATTAATAGCTCGTCCATCAGTTGTATCAATCGCACTATAATCAACAGTATCTGCTGTTCCATCATCGCTATGAGTTCCTGCTGTTACACTTCCACCATAAATAAAATCACCATCCAGCGTTGCATGGAAAGTGTCATCTCCACCTTGTCCCATAAGTGAGTTTACTTCACCTGTTTTACCAGTGATAGTATCTTCAATAGTAGAACCTAAAACATCTTGAATATCATAAAGTGTATCTACACCTTGTCCTGTACCATTTGCTTGATTTGATTCAAGATTAATTGTCATAGCTACATTTACATCACTATAATCTATAACATCTCTATCTCCATCAGTGTCTGTAGAATTTTGTGACGCTCCATAGATAGTATCATTTCCAGCTCCTGCTCTAAATGTATCAGCTCCTGTGCCACCAATTAGGATATCAGCTCCCCCATTTCCATAGAGTGTATCAGCTTCTAAGCCACCTTCAAATTTATTGCCTTGGTCATCTCCAATGATAGTATCAGCTAAATTTGTACCTATTATATTTTCAACACCATCAATATATTCTGCATTGCCAAATCCATCATTTGCAACTCGCAATGTACTTTCATCACTAATATCTTGAGCTGTTTTACTTAAATCAATATCTATTTCTTGCGTTCCATCAGAGAAATCTGCTGTGTCAGAAAGTCCACCTTGACCATCTATATAATCTTGTCCCGCTCCAGCTTTTATAGAATCATCTCCTTCACCTGAAATAATAGTATTGGCTCTATCATCACCTGTGATACTATCATCTTCAGAAGTTCCTATTACATTTTCTATATCTTTTAAGGTATCAGTATCTGTTCCAGATATTGCACTTCCTTCATTTGTACCATTAAGAGTTACTGTAACTGAAGAATCTAAATCCGAGAAGTCAACTGTATCTCCATTGCTTCCTTCTCCTCCACCATCAATATAATCACTTCCTTCTCCACCTCGAATACTATCATCACCAGCAGCAGTTACAATAGAGTTTGCTTGGTCATCTCCATAAACGGTGTCTTCCCCACTTCCTGTGATAATATGTTCAACGCTATCGATATACTCTTTATTCCCATATCCATCATTTTGAACTCTATAGGTACTATCATCTCCATCAGTTTGTTCTTTGTTCATATCGACAATGATTTTTTGTCCCCCAGCAGAGAAATCAATAGTATCAGCTCCTCCTCCACCTTTGAAAGTATCTGCTCCATTAAGTCCTATGAGATAGTCATTTCCATCTTTACCTTCGATTAAATTTGCAGAATCATTTCCTTTGATATAGTCAGATTTACCAGTACCAATTACATTTTCAATATTGGTAATAGTATCATTACCAAATTGGGCATGGATTCTTTGTTCAGTTGTAAGAGAAAGATCAATTTCAATCCCTTTATAAGCATCTGTTCCACCACTTGTTGCATCTTCATCAATACTATTTACAACTCGATTATCACCCGTATCATCATCTATATCAACGTTTGTAAAGTCTAAAGTGTCATTACCATTTATAGTAGTTGTAAATGTTCCAAAATCACCGTCTCCATTGATTTCATCATCGCCAATTCCTGCATAGATGTAGTCATCTCCAGCTCCACCTATTACAGTATCATTACCAGCTCCCTCAGTAATTGTATCATCTCCATCAAGACCTACTAAAGTATTTGTAGTATCAGTTGTATCTACATCTGATATATTATCTCCCGTTCCTGCTACATTTGAACCAATTATATTTTCAATAGAACTTCTAAAGTCAATCTCTGTTCCACCAACAATAATGGAGCTTGTAGAAGTGGCATTAATAGTAGAAGAAGAATAACTATAATCAGCTGTATCACTTCCTTCTCCACCATATAATTCATCATTTCCAACTCCACCTTCTAGGGTATCATTATCATCTCCACCCTCTAGAACATCTTCTCCTAATCCACCTTTTAAAGTATCTTCTCCATCTCCACCTTTTAAGGTGTCTTCTCCATCAAGTCCAGAAATAATATCATTGTCTGCATTTCCTTCTAAAACATTATCTTGGTCATTTCCTGTAATATTATCTGCTTGGTCTGTCCCTTTAATATTTTCTATATCTGTTAAAGTATGAGTATTTCCATTGATATCAACATTATCACCATCTGTGTCACTTAAATCAACAGTTACTCCATGTGTAAGAACTTGTGAATAATCTACAGTATCTCCAACACTTGTATTGGTTCCACCATCGATATTATCTCCATCAAAGTTAGTTCCCACAAATGTATCATCACCGACATTTCCTTCTAAAATATCAGCACCTACTCCACCATCAATAGTATCATCTCCACTATTACCTTGAAGTGTATTTACTCCATCATCACCTGTAATAATATCATCTCCAGTAGTTCCTTTAACATTTTCTATATCTTTTAATTTATCCTCTTTTGAACTACCACTTACATAAGCTGTTGCAAAATCATCAGTTGTATCTTTTAAATTAAGTACTAAATCTGTAGCTCCATTTGAGCTATAATCTATCCAGTCTCCACCATTAAGAGTATTTGTTCCACCCTCAATAGTGTTATCTACAGTAGAACTCGTTATAAAAGTATCATCAAAATCTGACCCTACTACATACTCAATAGATTTTAAAGTATCACCATCACTTGCTGTCCCTGCATGTAAATTAACAGTAACTCCTGCAGTTAAAGCTGTATAATTATAGTTTACTTTATCAATACCATCAGCACCACCATCTAAGATATTTGCACTTGTATTTCCAGTAAATGTATCATCTCCACTAGTACCTGTGATATTTTCAATATTTTTTATGGTATCTGTATGTTGTAAAACCCCTGAATCATCATAAACCTCTACATTAGAATTAGTATCGATATCTTCGTCTAAAGTAGCTACTATTTTATTGTCTGAATCAGTTAAGGCACTATAATCAACCGTATCACTTCCCCTTGAACTATCAGCTTCATTTCCACCATCAATAGTATCAGTTCCATCATCTTGTGCTGTTGCGTAGAAAGTATCATTTCCAGCTCCACCTGTTAAGATATCAGAATCTTCTCCACCGTAGATTTTATCATCACCTGCTTCACCATCGATACTATCCACTCCAGTTTGACCATAAAGTGCATCATCATCAGCTCCACCATAGAGGGTATCTGACTCGTCTCCACCATAGAGTGTATCATCTCCAGCTTTTCCACTAAGAGTATTTACTAAATTATTTCCGGTAATTGTATCTGCATATACATCTGTATCTGAACCAATCACATTTTCTATTCCATATAAAGTATCTGTTCCTTGATCTGCTGAAACAGCTGTTCCTGCCGCATAATTATTCTTTAAAGTTATAACCATACCATTGAAAGATTGAGAGTAATCAACTGTATCTGAACCTTCATTAGTGGTGTCATTTCCACCATAGATGATATCATCATCCACATCTGATCTTTGGAATACAAAGGTATCATCACCTGCTTCACCATAGGCTATATCAGCTCCAAGTCCTACTTTTATAGTATCTTTTCCATCTCCACCATAAATAAGATCATCTCCAGCTTCACCCTCTAAAATATCATCACCTACATCTCCATATAGAGTATCTTTTCCATCTCCTCCATAAAGCTTATCAAGACCATCTCCACCATAAAGTGTATCATCTCCAGCATCACCATTTAAAACATCAGCTCCACTTGAAGCTAAATCATTATCTTCATTTCCACCATATAAAACATCATTATCTGCAGATCCAGAGAGTGTATCATCTCCCTCCATACCTATAATTTTATTGGTTTCACCATCTGCTGTAATAGTATCGTTGTGATTGGTACCAATAATATTTTCTATCCCTGTAAAAGTATGATGACCTGTATCTGTACCAACAGTAACACTAACATCTGTTACCCCTTGCATATTGATAGTTACACCTTCTCCTAATCCTTGATAATTTATAGTATCAAAACCTGTACCACCATCAATATCATCACCTAAAGCTTCCCCTTTATCTGACATTATTATCAAGTCATCATTTGCTCCACCATCGATAACATCAGCTCCACCAGCTCCATCTAGTGTATCTTTACCATCATTTCCTTGCAATAAGTTAGCTAGTCCATCACCTGTGATTGTATCATCGTTATTTGTACCACTTATATTTTCTATACTATTTAAAGTATCTGTGTAAACTGGACTTGAGAAATCTCCTGCTATTGCATCTACTTTTGCTAAAGTTGTGCTTAAATCTACAGATATTTTTTGTCCTGTACTATTACTATAGTCCATAGTATCGGTATCGCCATCACCATTGATAGTATCACTTTGGCCTGAGCTATAAAAAGTATCGTTACTATCTCCACCACTTAAAGTATTTACTACGCTACTACCTGTGATTTTATCTTCTAAATCTGTACCTATTACATTTTGTATCTGTGATAAAATATCATCATCTGAAGCATTTACTGTACCAGTCCCTGCATCTAAATCAACGGTAACTCCTGAAGCTGTAGCATACTTGTAAGAGACTGTATTATTTCCAGTTCCACCTATAAGTCTATCATTTCCTAATCCACCAGATAGGGTATCATCACCGATATTTCCATCTAATGTATTTGCTGAATCATCTCCAAAAATATTATCATTACCAGTACTTCCGATAACATTTTCTATATTTTGAATTTGGTCATCATTAGTTGTACCTGACCCATCAACAACAACATCTGCTAAAGTAGCACCTGTTAGTGTAACATCAATAGCAGTTGCTTTTGAACTATAATCGATAGTATCTCCATCTAATCCATGATCTCCACCATCTATAATATTTACTTCATTTGCATTGGTCACAAAACTATCACTTAGTGTTGAACCAACTACATTTTCAATTCCAAAAAGTGAATCTAGCCCTTGCTCTATCCCTTTTCCATATCCTGTAGCACCAGCTTCTACAGATTCTCCTGTTGTATCATCTAAATTTACAGTCACAGAAGCCGTTGCTGAACTATAATCAACTGTGTCATTTCCACTATCAACTCCATTTGATGCTCCACCATATATCACATCATTGTAGTTTCCAGCTCCACCTTTGAAAGTATCGTTTCCAGCTCCACCGATTAAAGTATCACTATCACTTCCACCATCAAGTATATCATCCCCCGCATCTCCTGAGAGTGTATTTACACCAATATCTCCTGTAATAGTGTCATTATTTTTTGTACCTATTACATTTTCAATATTGATAATCTCATCAGTTTTATCATCAGCAGAAGTCTCAAATAGACCGTCATTATCAGAATCAACAGTAAGATTTACTTTTGTAGAACTATTTAAAGTAACATTTATACCACCAGTTGTAGAATCTGTATCTCCATCAAGTATTGAACTATAATCAACTGTATCACTTCCCCTTGAGTCATCAGATTCACTTCCACCATTTATATAATCATTTCCAGTTGAAACATTAAAACTATCATCTCCAGCTCCACCTGAGAGACTATTATCGATTAAATCTGAACCTGTAAAAATATCATTTCCAGTTCCACCTACTAAGTTTTCGATATTTTTAAGAGTGTCTTTATCAGTTGTATCTCCTAATATATCTTGTGAAGTTTCATCTCTTAAATCTACTGTAACACCTACTGTATATTTTTCATAACTTACCGTATCTGTTCCACCAGTATTGTCTTTTCCATCTATGATATTTGGATTTGCTCCTGCTTTCATAATGATAGTATCACCATAATCAGAACCATCTATATTTTCTATATCTATAAGTGTATCTTTATCTGTACCATTAACTTCAGCAGTTCCACCATCTAAATCAACATTTACAGCACTTCCTGCATAAGTATATGTAGCTGTATCATTATTTGCACCACCATCAAGGATGTCATTTCCATCTCCACCTTGTAGTGTATCATCTCCAGCTTTTCCAGAAAGTGTATTTACCTCATCACTTCCTGAGATAATATCATCTCCACTTGTTCCTGTGATATTTTCTATATTTATTAAAGTATCAATATGTGTCTCTCCACTTGCATCTACAACAGTTGCTGTTGCAGTTGCAGTAGATAAATCAACAGTTACATTATCACCAGATTGATCTAATTTATCACTATAATCAACTGTATCACCAAAAACTTCTCCACTATCTATCTCATTTCCTGCATCTGTACCACCATCAAAAGTATTATTGGCAGCTATATCTGTATAAAAAGTATCATCATATTTAGACCCAAGTACATTTTCTATCTCAGTAATTTTATCTAGTCCTTCTCCACCACCGACATCTTGTGCTATTGAACCATCATCACCTAAATCAACAGTTACACCACTTGTAGCTGTTCGATAATCAACTGTATCATTTCCAAGTCCACCTACAAGAATATCATCTCCTGCATTTCCAGCAATCAGATCATCACCATATCCACCATAGATTTTATCATTTCCAAGTCCACCTGAAAGTTCGTCATTCCCAACTACACCAGCAGAAGAAGCTTCATCATCACCGTAAATAGTGTCAGCTCCTGCTCCTCCAGAAATCGTATCATTTCCACCATCACCTATAAGTGAATCATCACCGTCATTTCCATCAACTTGGTCATTTCCAAGTCCTGCGTATACTGTATCGTGTCCAGTTCCTGCATCAATTACATCATCTCCACTTATTGCTAAATCTGTACGAGAATCACCATAAATAATATCATTATCACTTCCACCTTCAATAGTGTCATCTCCAGCTTCTCCTTCAATAGAATCCTCTCCAGCTCCACCAATAAGGCTATCATTATTAGCTCCACCATAAAGTGTATCTTCTCCATCTACACCATTTAAAGTATCTTCTCCACCGTTTCCTGTGAGTATATTATCTTGTGTATCTCCTATTAAAGTATCGTTTGCACTTCCACCTTTAATATTTTCAATATTTAAAACTGTATCGTTTGCTGATGTTGATAATGTTACAGTTGCTGGTGTAGCATCATTTAATGTTACTTTTACTGACTCATTTAAAGAGCTATAATCAACCGTATCATTTCCATCGTTTCCATCAAATTGGTTTGATACAGAAGTATTAGTTTTAAAAGTATCATTTGCGATTCCACCAATAACATTTTCTATATCTGTTAAATAATCATTATCTCCTGTTGCTACAAGAGAATTACTTAGGTCTACAGTTAAATCTACACTATAATTTTCATAACTTACGGTATCCGTTCCAATTAAACCATCTATTTTATTTGCTACAGATGTAAGAGTTCCAGTTGATGCCATAATAATTTTATCAGCTTGATTTGTTCCTGTAACATTTTCAAATCCACTTAAAGTATCACTATCATTTAGAGCATTTACAATTCCTGTATTATTTTGCAAATCAACTGTTACACCATCTGTCGTTTCGTATGAGTAACTAACAGTATCATCATCTCCAGCTCCACCATCTAAAATATCATTTCCAGCTCCACCAGAGATTACATCAGCTCCATCAAGACCTTTTAAAGTATTTTTATTTCCATCACCTGTAATAGTATCATCTCCAGCACTTCCTGTGATATTTTCTATATTATCAAGTTTGTCAGTTGCGGTTAATGCTACCGTTCCATCATTATCAAGAGCATCATCAACATTGTCATCAACTTTATCAGCATAAACAGATACTGTACCTGTACCAATATTTGCAATGATATAATCATCTGTATCTTTTAAACCATTGTCATAGTTAAAATAATCAACAGTATCTCCAACAACTACTTCACCATTACCATAAAAAGTATTTGCATTATTTATATCACTATAAAAAATATCATCATAGTTTGAACCTTTTACATTTTCTATATCTACTAATGTATCTGTTCCAAGATTTGCATTAACTTCAACAGAACTTCCAGACATATCCACAGTTACTGCTAATATTGCATCTGAATAATCTACAGTATCACCAATACCATCTGTATGTGTTCCACCATTTAAATAATCATCTCCAGTTCCACCTTTTAGATAATCATCTCCAGCTTCTCCATATAAAGAGTCATTCTCCCCTTTACCATCAAGGGAATCATCTCCTAATCCACCTTTTAAGATATTTGACTGAGAGTTCCCTACAATAGTATCTTTTCCTTGTGTCCCTATCACATTTTCAATACTTTTAAGTGTATCGGCATCTCCACCTGTAATAGCAATTGTAGCAGTATCACCTGTCTCTGCTAGAGTTAAACTTGTAATATTATTAGATGCACCTAAAGAAGAATAATCTACTGTATCATTATCTGCTCCACCATCTATAGCATCTATCCCATCATCTGCACTTGTTGCTATAAAGGTGTCTTGTCCAGCTTCACCTTGTAAATCATCAGCTCCAAGACCACCTGTGATAGTATCACCAGAAGCTCCACCTTGGATAATATTTGCAACATCTGAACCAGTTAATGTATCAACTCCAGCTCCACCAATAATATTTTCAAAACCACTTAAAGTGTCACTATCACTAGTATCTCCAGATACATCAACTGTGGCTGTTCCCGTACTTAAATCAACAGTTACCTCATCGGCAATTCCAACATAAGCATAAGAAACAGTATCAATATCACTATCAGTTCCGGTACTTAATCCATATCCTTTTAACTCATCAGCACCAAGTCCCCCTGAAATTGTATCACTTCCGGCTCCACCATAAAAAGTATCAGAACTTGCAGAACTCGTTGAACCACTCATAGTATCATTATTTGTAGAACCTATAATTTTTTCTATATCTATTAAATTATCTTTACCACTATCACCATCATCTGAAACTTCCCAAGCTGTATTTGACATATCAACTGTAATTGCTGTATTTGCTAATGTATAATCAGCAGTATCACCTGTAGTATGAGAACCTCCATCTAAGACATCATCTCCACCCGCACCATAAAGTGTATCATCCCCTGCATCACCTTTTAAAGTATTATCTTCTTTATTTCCAGAAATAATATCATCAACTTGTGAGCCTGTAATATTCTCAATATTTCTAATAGTATCATTATCATAATCTGTAATATTTACAGTTGCATCTGTGTCTGCATCATCTGCTAATGTTACATTTATAGATTTACTTATAGCGCTATAATCTACAGTATCACCGTTTGTTTCAGAATCAGTTCCACCATCTATAGTATCAGCACCATCATCTCCATCTTCTAATAAATTAGTTGTAGTATTATAGATACCAGCTTTAAAAATGTCATCACCTTTTCCACCATCTAAAATATCCGCTCCACCATCACCTGTGATAATATCATCTCCATTAAGTCCAACGATAGTATTTATAGAACTATTTCCAACAATTGTATCATTTTGATTAGTTGCAGTTATATTTTCAATATCTTTTAAATAATCATCTCCAACATTATCTAGTTCTGCTTGTGCATATCCACTACCATCTACCTCTTTTAGATTTAAAGCAAGAGATTTAATACTTTCTGAAGAAAAACTAACAAAATCACCTATTCCTTCGGTATGTGTTCCACCATCAAGATAATCTATCCCTTCTCCACCATCTAAAGTATCATCTCCATCGTCTCCATATAGATAATCAACATCATCTCCACCTTTTAAGATATCATCATTATCTCCACCTCGTAAAGTATCTTCTCCAGCTTTACCAGATAAGGTATCTTTTCCCTCATTTCCTTCAAGAGTATTTGCAGAACCATCTCCTGTAATTGTATCATCACCTTTAGTTCCCATTACATTTTCTATATCTTGAATTTTATCTGCTGTATCACCATTTATTGAAACTGTTGAAATTCCTGAACCATTTAGAGTAACTTCAATTTGATTTGAAGCACTTAATGCACTGTAATCAATAGTATCACTTCCTGTACCTGAACCACCAATAATTGTATCTTCTTGATTATCTGCATTAAGTATAAATCTATCAGAATCCAATCCACCATCTAAATAATCAACACCACTTCCACCAATTAAAGTATCTTCACCATCTGAACCATAAAGTGTATTCCCACTATCTCCAGCTATTAAAGTATCTCCAACTTTTGAACCAATTGCAGTTTTAAAGTTTAAAATAGTATCTTGTTCATCATCTGTATCTTCATTTACTCCAGTTGTACTATTATAGGTAAAGCCATCACTATCTAAATCAGTAATAGCACTATTTTTCCCTAAATCTACTCTTACTGATTTTGAAATACTTTCATAAGAAAGGGTATTTTGATTTGCCTCTCCACCATCTAAATGATCAGCTCCCAAACCACCATCAATAGTATCATCACCATCTCCACCTAAAATAGTGTTTATTTCACTGTTTCCTGTTATCTGGTCACCAGCACTTGAACCTGTGATATTTTCAATATTTGCTATTTTATGATCTGCTAAATTAACATCTATATCTACTTCTGCATATGAACCACTCTCTGCTAATGTTACTGTAACTTTATTATTTAAACCTGTATAATCAACTGTATCACCAGCTCCATCTAATCCTGTTCCACCATCGATTACATCTCCTGTAAAGTTATCTCCTTTAAAAGTATCTGCTCCAGTACCACCTTTTAAAGTATCTGCTCCACCATTTCCAGTAATTTGATCATCTCCAGCTCCACCATCTATGATATTAACTTCATCATTTCCTATGATAATATCATTGTTATTTGTTCCAATTATATTTTCAATATTTGCTAATGTATCTGTTTGGTCTATTGTAGTTCCATTTGTTACTATTGCATTATTAGTTGTTTGTAAATCAACTTCAACATGATAACCTGAATCTATAGCACTAAAATCAACAGTATCTTTATTTGAATCGTCATCATTATCTGGACTTGCAGTATCATCATAACCATCAATAGTATCACTACCATCTCCTAAAGTTACTTTAAAAGTATCATTTCCACTTCCACCGTAAAGTTCATCTGAATTAGTCCCACCATCTATAGTATCATTTCCACCTAAACCTTTGATAGTATTTACTTCATTATTACCTGTAAGGTTATCAGATTGAGTAGAAGAACCAATTAAGTTTTGGAAGTTTTTAATGGTATCTATTCCATCACTTCCTGTATCATTTATCTCTTGAGATAAGTTTACTGTTACTCCACCTACAGTTACATTTTCATAAGTTAAAGTATTAGTTCCACCTGCACCATCAAGAGTATTTGCTCCTGCATCTCCTTCAATAGTATCATCATGTGCAGAACCTGTAATATTATTTATAGTTTCATAAGTATCAGTATTATTCCAACCATCAGTTCCTGTTGCACTTCTTAAACTAACATCAACTCCTGAATTATCCAATAAATAAGAAACTGTATCATTTCCTAAACCACCGATAAATTTATCTGCACCATCAAGTCCTAGAAGTAAATCATCTCCATTACCACCTGTTAATGTATTTGTTCCACTACTACCAACTAGAGTATCATTTCCAATTCCACCAACTACATCATCAAAGTTTTTTATAGTATCTGTTCCTATTTCACTATTGTTCACAACACCTTGTGCTGTATTTGCAAGTATTCCAGTTAGGTTACCATTTGCATTAATTTGATCATTACTTAAATTTACATAGACTCCATTTGAAGAACTAGCATAAGATACAGTATCATTGTTACCACTAAATCCATCTAAAACATTATCAACACTATCACCCTCGATGGTATCTGTACCTTTTGTACCAATAACATTTTCTATATCAATTAGTTTATGATGATTTGAAGTACCTGAAAGAGTTACATTTGTAACTGAGGTATCATTTAAACTTATGATTACACTCTCACTTGTTCCTAACGCACTATAATCAACGGTATCATTTCCTCTAGCTCCACCCGTTTCGCTTCCACCATCTATATAATCACCAGAAACATTTGCTGTATCCTTTACTAGAAAAGTATCAGCTCCTGATCCACCTTTTAGAGTATTTGCATCACTATTTCCAATAAATGTATCATCGTTTGAACCACCTGTGATATTTTCAATTCTATTAATGGTATCTGTTTCATCAACTGCATTATCAAATTCATGACTAATATCTCCATCAGGTACAGCATCATCTGTATCTATTATAACTTCCGGAGTTGCACTTGCAAGATCAGCATAAATAGCTTGGTCTCTTAAACTATAATCAGCTGTATCACTTCCACTTGTTCCACCATCAAGAATATCATTTCCAATTCCACCTCTTAATATATCGTTATCAGCTCCACCATCAAGACTATCAGCTCCAGCTCCACCTTCTAAAGTATCAGCTCCAGCTCCACCTTCAAAGGTGTTCTCTTCGGCATCTCCTATTAATGTATCATTTTCACCTGAACCAATTATTTTTTCAATACCATCTAAAGTATCTGTTCCACTTGTTTTTATAACTTGCTCAGTTACTTTGGTTAAATCAACATTTACTTTTGAACCATTAGAATAATCCATCACATCTACTGTTGTTGCATCTCCACCATAAATAGTATCATCTCCAGCACTTGAAACAAAAGTATCATTACCTGCTAAACCTTTTAAGATATTATCTGAAGCATTTCCAGTTAAAGAATCATCGCCTACACTTCCTTCAAGATTTTCTATATTTAATATTTGTAAATCGTCTACGGAATCATTATTAATATCTTGTGCTGAACCATTTGATAAATCTACAGTTACTCCATCTGCACTAGCATAATTAAAACTTACAAAATCCCCATCAGTTTCATTTCCAGTTCCACCATCGATATAGTCAATGCCACTACTTGCTCCATTTCCTAAAAGTGTATCATCACCTTCACCACCTATAAGTGTATTTGCTGTAGTTGTACCTACAATAGTATCATCACCTTTTCCACCAATAGCACCCTCTATACCACTAAATGTAGTATTTGCAATATTTCCAAAAGTTCCACTTCCATCATCAAGCTGAAATGTTCCATTTTCTAAATCTACATCTACTCTTTTGTTTGTTGCATTTGCTATTTGTGAAAAATCTGCTGTATCTACATAACCTGTACCTTGGTCTGTTGTACCATCATAATGGGTAAATCCAGTATCATTGACAACAAAAGTATCATCTCCCAATCCACCAATAAGTGTATCAAGATGTGCAGCATCTACTCCACCTTCACCATCAAGTGTATCATCTCCAGCTCCACCAATAAGCGTATTTTGGCTACTATTTCCAGAAATAGTGTCATGTTGAGAAGTTCCTGTGATATTTTCTACATTCTCTATTTGGTGATCAGAACTATTTGTCCCTACTGTTACAGTAGTTGCACCATTATTTTCTTCATCTAAGTCTACTTCTATTTTTGAAGTTAAGTCACTATAATCAACAGTATCTACATCAGCACCACCATCTATATAATCTCCTGTTGTTTCACCATCTAAAAAGTTAAATGTATCATTTCCAATTCCACCTTTTAAGGTATTTGCATAGTTATTTCCAGTAATTGTATCGTCAAAGTCTGAACCGATAACATTTTCAATATCTACAAGAGTATCTGTACCTAAGTTTCCACCTACTGTTTGAGTTCCAGTTACAGATAAATCAACATCAATTCCACTTACTGTAGCATCTGAAAAATCAGCTGTATCACTACCACCTATACCGCCATGAAGATAATCATCACCTGCGCCACCTCTTAAAGTATCATCGCCCTCTTCTCCATAAAGACTATCATTTCCAAGATTACCAATAAGAGTATCGGCATTATCTCCACCTTTAAAGATATCATCTGTACTTGAAACATTATCTCCTGTCATCTCATCTTTATAGTCACTACCTTGTATCTCTTCAATATTTGTTAAAGTATCACTATTCGAATCTGGTTTTAGTACTGTATAAGAGGTACCACTTCCTGTTACAACAACTTTTGCTGTCATTGTTGAATAGTCTGCTACATCTGTATCATTACTAGTGGCGTCGGTTCCACCATCTATAGTATCTTCTCCAAGTGAACCATAAAATCTATCACTTCCTTCATTTCCATCAAGGCTGTTCTTTCCATCTGAACCTGTTAGTGTGTCATTTTTTGTTCCACCAATTAGGTTTTCTACATCTTTAATAGAATCAAAGTCACCAGATACGATTTCTTGTTCATTTTCATCACTTAAATCTACAGTAATACCATTTGATGTATAGTTTGAATAATCTAAAGTATCAGTTCCACTTTTCCCATCAATTGTATTTGTATCAGTTGTAAAAGAGCTATCCATTTTAAAAGTATCAGCGTTATCACTCCCTATTGCACTTTCAATTGAATCTAATGTATCAGTATCTGTTCCATCATTTGTAGTATTATTTACAAAATCTACTGTTGCACCATTTGCTGTAGTATTTAGATATGAAAGATTTACACTATCATTTCCAGCTCCACCATAAAGTGTATCAACTCCCGTATCACCACTTAAAGTATCATCACCTGCTTGACCATATAGTGTATCTGTTCCACTTCCTCCACTTAATATATCTGCTAAGTCATCACTAGAATCTGTATTTGTTTTATTATTTCCATAGATGATGTCATCTCCACTTCCACCAGAGATAGTATCAGCTCCTGCCATACCTTCAAAAAGATTATCTACACCATCATCAGTATCACCTATGATTTGGTCACCATTTTTTGAACCACGAATATTTTCTATATCTTTTAAAGTATCTACAAATGTGGCATTGTACTCTACCTCTCCATATAGACTTGTACTATCAGTTCCAGCATTCATATTTGCTTTTATACCAACACCACTTGTGATACTAGAATAATCAGCAGTATCTCCAACTACTGTATTAACTCCACCATCTAGTAAGTTGTTATTTGAATTACCACTTAACCAATCATCTCCAGCTCCACCTTCTAGTGTATTTGATGAACTATTCCCTATAAAAGTATCATTCCCAGTTCCACCTTGAAGATTTTCTACATTTTTTATTTGAAGATTTCCAGCAGCTCCACCATCTTGATAGTTATAAACAGTATTATCACTATCATTATAAGTATGCCCTTCACTCGTATCACTTGAATAATCTAGTCCTAAATTTACTGTGACATCTCCTACAACTCCATCAAAACTAACAAAATCATCTTCACCAGCTCCACCATCAAGATAATCATAAGTTCCTGCTGTTGTTAATGCAGAAGTTCCATTTCCTAGAAGTGTATCATTTCCACCACCTCCAATTAATGTGTTTGCATCTGTTGTACCTTTTAAAGTATCATCATAATCTCCACCAATAGCACCTTCAATAGAGTTAAAAGTATCACTTCCAAGCCCCGCTCCAATATCAATAGAACCAGTATTTGATAAATCTACATTTATTTTGTCATTAGCATCAGAAAAATCAGCAGTATCGATACCATCTCCACCATTTAAAACATCATCACCTGTTCCACCTTTTAAGATGTCGTTACCTAAGCCACCATTTAAAACATCAGCTTCACCACCACCTGATAAAAAGTCATTTCCAGCTTCACCATTAAGTGTATTAAGTTGTTCATTCCCAATTAATGAGTCATCATGTTTTGAACCATTTGCATTTTCTATATCAATTAAAGTGTCAGTTCCTACTAAAAACTGAGTACTACCACTCATATCAGATGCAGTTTTATTGGCTAAATCAACCACAACTCCTTTTGTATTTGCTCCAACATCATCAATATATGAATAATCTACAGTATCCCCATACTTATACACTTCCCAATTTGCTGATGTAAAATCAACTGTGTCTAAATCTATACCTGACTGATCTGTTAATGCTCGATAATATGTTGTATTTGTACCATTTGTATTATCTCCATCATTGTTAAAAACAATATCCCCAATAACAATATCCAAAGCAACTTCATCGCCAGAACTATTTGTAGCTTTTATGATACCATTATCTCCACCATCTAAAGTATCATCCCCTTTTCCACCTGAAAGGGTATCATCTCCACCTTTTGATATTAAAGTATTATCTTTATCATCACCACTTAAAGTATCATTTGCATCGCCTGTAGTTACATTTTCTATATTTTTAATAGAGTCTTCTTCTACACCAGCTATTTTTACTTTTGTTTCAGTTGCACCATTTAAAAGAATAGAAATACCACCATCTGTGCTTGTATATGAGGAGTAATCCAAAGTATCACTATCTTCACCACCATCTATAGTATCAGCTCCATCTCCTACAGTTGCGATAAAAGTATCATCACCTTTTCCACCATCTAGCACATCAACATCTGCTCCACCTGTAATAGTGTCATCTCCATCGCCACCATAAATAGTATCAGCACCTGCTCCACCTGTAAGTTGGTCATCACCTTTTCCACCTAAAAAGATATTTTCATCACTATTTCCATACATAATATCATCTTGTGAAGAACCGACAACTCTTTCTATATCTATTAAAGTATCCACAGAACCATCTGTTACAGTTACAGTAGAATCACCCGCATCTAGCATCTGAACTTCAATAGACTCAGAACCAATAGTAGAATAATCAGCTGTATCAATAAAAGTAAAACTATTATCTACTGTTACATTTGTAGGAGATGTTATAGCCTCAGAACTTGAGATAAAGATATCAGTACCATCACTATATATATCCCCTAAAGGCTCCTCTCCATTTAAGATTTTTGTTGCATTTTCTTCTTTAAATTTATCTAAAAAGTCTGCTATTAATTCACTTGCATTAGCACCCGTTGCAGAGATTAGAACTGTACCTATCGTAATTGCCATTGCAGTTGTTGAAGTTAATTGTAATCTCGAATAGTCACTATTTTTACCACCATCTAAAGTATCATTTCCAGCTCCACCTATTAAAGTATCATTTCCAGCTCCACCATAAAGGGTATCATTGTTTTCTTTACCATCAAGGTAATCATCTCCAAAGTTACCAAAAAGTTCATTTATAGAGGAAGAACCAGTTAAAGAGTCACCAAATATTGTCCCTTTAAGGTTTTCTATACTATTTATAGTGATATTTCCATTATCTGTTGACTGTACACTTCCTAATGACAAATCAAATGTTACACTATTATCAAACTCTTCAAAACTTAAAGTATCATTTCCAACTCCACCATCTACACTATCATTTCCACCTTTGGTAAGAATATAATCATCTCCACCTGAAGCTAAAATTGTATTATCATCATTCGCATCATCGATAATCATATCAGTATTTTTTGTACCAATTACATTTTCAATATTGAATAAAATATCTTCACCAGCATTAATTGTATTTTGAGAAGTTACCCCATCTTGAATTGATAAATCAACTCGTATACCACCTGTACCACCAACATCAGAATAATCAACAAAATCCCCAGTAGTTTCTAAAGCATCATATCCACCATCAATATAGTCATTTCCAGCTCCACCACTTAAAGTATCGTCACCTTCATTCCCATATAAAAAGTCATCTCCTGCGAGACCTTTAAGAGTATCATCACCTTTTCCCCCTTGAAGTGTATTTTTTACATTACTACCTGAAATAAGGTCACCATTTTTTGAACCAATTGCATTTTCTACATCGTATATTTCAGCAGAACCTTCACCTATAACTTGTCCACCTGCTAAGTCAATTTTATGTGCAACATCAGAGTTTGAAGCATCAATAGTATCTCCATTAACATCGTTTGTACCACTTCCACCATAAATAGTATCACTTCCACCACTTACATAAAAAGTATCATCACCATCAAGACCTTCTAAAATATTTGTTGAATCATCTCCTGTAATGGTATCAGCATAAGCAGAACCTTTTACATTTTCAATATCGTATAAAGTATCACTTCCATCTGCTCCTGATGCTTTTCCTCTTTCATTGCCCTCATCATCTAAATCAACAGTTACAGCACCAAGTGCATTTTCATAACTAGCTGTATCTTTTCCAGCTCCACCTTTTAAAATATCGGCATCTGCTCCACCTTCTAGAGTATCAGTTCCTGCTCCTCCTTCTAGGGTGTCTTGACCAGCAAGCCCTTTTAAAGTATCGTTTCCTGATTCTCCAATAAGAACATTTGTATTATCATCTCCCGTTATTGTATCATTGTCCTGAGTACCTGTGATATTTTCAATCTCTCTGATAGTATCAGTATGAGAGGCATACATTTTTATAACTTTGGCATTTCCAGAACCATCTAGTGTACTCAAATCAGCATTTATACCCATGTCATTGTCAATGTTGTCATAACTTGAATAATCTAAAACATCAATGCCATCATTTCCATCTACTGTATCATTTGCATTACCTGTAGTAATTGTGTCATTTGCCAAACCACCGTTAATAGTATTTTCAACAGTCTCGGAACCATAAATAATATTATCATTTATATTCGTAGTGATTACAAATCCTGATTCTATTGTAGTATTAGTACTATCTAAAAATGGTGTAAATTCATATTCACTTGGATCACCCAAATCATCATCATCTATTTTTTTTACATTTACCCCATAAGTTTTTGTGGCATCTAGCGTTGTTTCTTCAGGAGTTTCTACCCCTTCTTTTAAATTTTCTGGAATATTATCCATACTAAATTCAGATGTTGCTTTAATCTCTATCTCAAAATTTGTTGTTTGATTTTTATCCATAGAGATATTTATCTCAAGATTTCCACTTGAATCTAAGGTATATCCAATATCTTTCGCAAGAGTCCAAGTATTACCTGATTGTGTTCCATTTGCACTAAAACCAGTAGGCACACTACCAACAAGAGTAATTGTAACTTCTTCTATTGCAAAACCTATAGGTTGATTTGGAGAGAGTTCAATAGTTCTAGAGATTGTATTGGTACCAAAATATGCAGAATCATCCGCATTGATAACTACTGAATCTGCTTCAATACTTGTAATATGTCTATAATCTATGGTTTCTGCATCTGTTTGTTTTATAATATCCGCTCTATTTGCAGTCTCATTTGTTTTTGGATAGATATTATCATATGAAGTACCACCTCCACCTTTTACTGTTAATTCATTTGAAGTTGTACTATCTGAAACAGCAATGTGTTGAATATCTATATCAAAAGTTAAAGTTGGTTTTAATCCCTCAGTAACAGCAGTTTCATCTTCTGTTGAAGACTTTGATTTTGTTTCAGTTGATGTAAAAAGCACAGGGTCAGCTTCAGCCACTTCTACAGCTTCTTGAGTAAATTGACCCACATTTTCATTAGGTTCATCAATCTCTTTTTCTGTAAGAACTTCAACTTCTTGTATTATGATTATAGGTTGTTTCTCAACTTTTGGAGCGTCATCTTTCGCTTCTTGGTCTATTTTTACTTCTAGGCTTGCAGATATAGATTCTAATGGTAAATCATTTACCTCTTCTATGGCAGAAAGAATAGTATCTAAGGTAAGTTTTGTAGCACTACCCAAATTAAAAAATGGAGGGTTATCACTATATCCCATTAAAGCCATTGATACAAAAGTAAATGAGCCTTCATTAGGAATATCTATGATGATATCCCCACCCACTAGTTTGTATTGTAAATCGTTTAGATTAATACCTTTTAAATTAAAATCTACCTCATCACCAGGTCGAACATATACAGATACATTCTCCCCTTTTTCAGGGATTTTTTTTAATTGAACTTTTTTGTCTTTGTACTTTACTATCTCACTATCTCTAATCTCTGCCATAAGAAAACCTTTTAGTTTGAAATAAACTCTATTATACTTATTATACAATAACTTTTCCAAAAAACAAAATAGTTTAAATATATGCTATAATATTATTAGATTTAAAGATTAGGATTAGGATGATTAATAAAACAATTATTGGGAAAAGGGAGTTCATTTCTATTATTGATTTGGAACTTTTTGATTTAGATGCAAAAGTTGATACTGGTGCTGATTCTAATGCTTTACATTGTGATCATATTGAGATTAACGAAGATAAAGTAAGCTTTACACTTCTTGATGAAATCCATAAAGCTTATCATGGTAAAAGAATGACTTTTCCGATTTATAAAATAAAAAAAGTAAAAAGTTCAAATGGACAAGTTCAAGAGAGACCTTCTATAAAAGTAAATGTGAATTTTATGGGTAAAAATTATAAAAGTATTATCTCATTAACTAATAGAGCAGATATGAAATACCCTATGTTAATAGGGAGAAAGTTTTTAAGCGGATATTTTATTGTTGATGTAGAAAAAGAGTATTTAAGTAAAGAGATGAAATAAGGAAAATTATGAGAGTTTATATCTTATCAAGAAGTCCATCGTTGTATTCAACAAGAAGACTAGTAGAAGCAGGAAAACAAAGAGGTTGGGATATTCAAGTTATTGACTATTTGAAGTGTGCTATAGAGATTATGAAAGGTGAGTTAAAAGTCAATTACCAAGGGAAAGAACTTCCAGCACCTGATGCTATTATTCCTAGAATTGGAGCTAGTCGTACCTTTTATGGAACAGCAATGGTGAGACACTTTGAGATGATGGATGTATTTTCTACCTCTGGAAATTTAGCTATTAAAAGAAGTCGTGATAAGCTTAGAAGTTTACAAGTTCTTTCAAAATTTGATGTAGATATGCCAAAAACTGTATTTGCTTCAAATAAGTCAAATGCAAAAGATGTGATTGCTTTAAGTGGTGGGGCTCCACTTGTTCTTAAAATCTTAGAGGGAACTCAAGGGGTTGGAGTAGTACTTGTTGATAGTGAAAAAGCTGCAAAGTCAGTTTTAGATGCTTTTTATGGGATGGAGGTAAACCTACTTGTACAAGAGTTTATCGAAGAAGCTGGTGGTACTGATATTCGAGCATTTGTAGTTGGAGGGGAAGTTGTTGGTGCTATGAAAAGACAAGGTGCTGATGGTGATTTTCGTTCAAACTTACACCAAGGTGGAAGTGCAACAGCACATAAACTAACTAGAAAAGAAAAATCAACAGCCCTAGCTGCTGCAAAAGCTATGGGTCTTGGGGTTTGTGGTGTTGATATGATACCATCAAGTAGAGGTCCCCTTGTGATGGAGGTGAATTCAAGCCCAGGATTAGAGGGTATTGAAAAATCAACTGGAATTGATATTGCAAGTAAAATTATCGATTATATTGAGAAAAATGTAACACCAAGTTCTCCAGAAAATCCCACTAAAAAACGAAAAATCAAAAGAGATAATATTGGAGCATAAAATATAAAAATGGAACTTTTTTATGATATTTTAAAACAACTTATACGAATCCCAAGCGTTGTTGGTGCAGAACATCCTTTTTTTATGTTTGTAAAAAGGGAGTTAGAGGAGCTTGGACTTGTAGTTGAGTATTACGATGGTGTTCTTGTAGCAAAAGGTAGTGATCCATCAAGTGGCTATATCTCAGCACATGCAGATAGACATGGTCTTATTTGTACAGGACACAATGAGTTTCAATATGCAGCTTTTATTGCAAAAAATCAAGCTGATTTAACTGGAAATTCAAACTCTGAACAACTCTTGAAAAACTTTACAGATAGATTTGTAGAGCAAAAAGTACAAGCCTATGAACCTTGGTCTGGTAGTTATTTGGGATTAGGTGTGATAAAAGAAGCTTTTTTATGCCAGCGAAGAAACAATATTATATTTAAAGTAGATGGGTTTGATTATCTTATGCCAGGTACCCCAATAGCCTTTATGGATAAACTTAAAATAGATGAAAATCGATTGGTTTTTGCCCAACTAGACAATGTAATATCAGTTGCAATGATTATCTATATGTACACAAAAGGGTACAAAGGAACTGCTTTTTTTACAGCATCTGAAGAGGCTGGGAAAAGTTGGCGATTTTTATTAGAATATTTTAGAAGGTTTGATATTGATACAAAACAACTTCTTGTTTTAGACACTAGCCCATATAAAGATGTTGAAGATATTCGTCATCTTGATGTGATATTACGAAATAGAGATCAAAATGGTGTATTTCGATCTTCATTAAAAAATGAGATTAAAAATATCTGTATTGAAAATAATATCAGCTACCATTTTAAAGATGCCTATTTAAAAAACCTTATGTTACAAAACAATACTAAAGGTTCTCTTGGAGTTACAGAATTAGGACGAATAATCCATGCTACTAAAGGTACTATTCAAGGGGCAACATTACAACTTCCAACTATTGGATACCATACAGTAGAAGAGACAACTACCGAAAAATCTATAGAGAGTATGATACTTATACTTTCAAAACTTTACGATGTAGAAAATATTTAAAAATTTATATTTTATATTTTATATCTATTGTTTTTTACATTTTTTTTCGCGAAAACTTACAAAAAAAATCATCTTTAAATACTCATTTATTCTCTTAATAGTATCCCAAAAGTACCCACTATAACCCTTGGTATTTACTTTCTGTTGTCTTTTATATGATACAATTTATAAAAGAACATGGGAGAGATTTAAAATGACTGTTGAAAATAATGTAACAATCTACAATAGCTATGAACAAACTACAAATAATCAAGAAAATAATACTATTTATATTGCACAAACTTTATTTGATGAAGCAACAGATATATCTTCATCTTCTGAATTTACAGGATTAATTTATAATGATCAAGCGGTCGCTATAAGTGATAGTAATATAGAAACACTAACAAATTTATTTGGAAGTGATTTTGTTCAATATGAAGATATTTATATCGCTACAAATCAAGCTCAAGAGTATATGCAAGAGGTTGAAGAATATGTACTTAATAATAAAAATAATATAGAATCTTCATCTCAAGGTGAACTTGAAGATATAAGTAGTGTTATATCTCCTGAACTCTATAGTTTATTAGCTAGTGAAGATAGCTCTTATGAAGAACCAGAATATATCCCTGTAAGTGATATGATTAATCTTAACACCTCTTCTACTACAGTTCAACAAAGTACATCTACAACTAATGAGGAAAGTGAGCTATCAACTGATTTAAACTCCACAACAACTAGCACTACAAGCACTCAAAGTGATTTTTCAAGTTCATCCATATCTGCAAGTGGTGGAACGAGTGAGACTTCTAGTAGTAGTTCTACGAGTGACACAGATTCTGAACTAGAAGAACTCTATTCAGAACAAGAACAAATCGAACAAAAAATAGCAAACTTAAAAGCAAAACTTCAAAAAGCAGAAGATGATGAAAAACAAAGTATAAATCAAGAGATATCCTCTTTAAACAATCAAGCTGCTATATTATCAGCCCAGATACAGTCTCTTTTAACACAAAGTTAAATAGATAAATATCCTAAAAAAAGAGATTTTATCTATCTCTTTTTAAATAGTAAAATAACTGCAAACTTTTCTAATGTTATTGTACCCTATAGTAAAATTAAAGAGGCTAAACCTAAAAAGCTAAAAAAACCAACAATATCAGTTACTGTTGTAAGAAGTACTGTACTTCCAATTGCTGGGTCAATTCCCATCTTTTGTAAACTTAATGGAATAACAGCTCCAAAAAAACCAGCCCCCACTAGATTAATAATCATTGAAAGTGCAATTACAACTCCAAGCATTGGCAAAGAGAACCAAAGATAAGAGATCACACCAATAATAATAGCAAAGAGTAAACCATTTGCTAAAGATATTAATACCTCTTTTTGAATAGTTTTTTTTGCATCCTCTTTTTCAATATCCCCCAAAGCCATCTGTCTAACTGTAACTGTAAGTGTCTGAGTCCCAGCATTTCCACCCATTGAAGCTACTATTGGCATCAAAATTGCTAGTGCTACAAGGGATTGAATAGTAGTATCAAAAAATCCTATTACAATAGAAGCTGAAATTGCCGTTATAAGATTAATTGCTAACCAAACAGCTCGACCTTTTCCAATCTCATAAATACTTTCAACTTGTTCTGTTTCATCATTTACCCCAGCCATGTTGTAGATTTGCTCTGTTGCACTTTCTTGAATAATATCATATACATCATCAGAAGTAATTCTTCCTATTAATCGTTCATTATCATCTAATACTGGGACACTTGTAAGATTGTAGTTTGTTACCATATCTACAACCTCTTTGATTGTCGATTTGTGTGAAATACTAAAACTTTTACATTTTTCAGTAGGAATATCTGAAAAATTTAAATTGTGTTCAAAGATAATAAGCTCTTCAAGTCCAACACTACCTATATATTTACCTTTTTTATCTGTAATATGACAATGCCAAATATTATCAACTTCACCACTTTGTTTTAACTTTTTTAACCTTTTAATAGCAGTACCAATATTTTCATTTTCTTTGGCACTAAATAGTTCTGATTGCATATAAGAACCAGCTTCATCATCACTATAAGAGATAAGTTGTTCTAAAAACTCTTTATCTTCATCATCAAAACTTTCAAGAATAGTCTGTGCTACATCTTCATGCTCTTCACTAATATTTTGAATAAAATCAGCTGCATCATCTGTATCCATATTTGATGTAATTGTTGCAAGTTTTTTTGTACTAATATACTCACTAATCTCTTCTTGCACATAATCAGGCATTTCACAAAGTACTTCAGCAAGAAGAGTACTTGGTATTTTTCTTAAAATTAATGAATATTGTTCTTCATCTAACTCTCGAAGTTTCAATAATAATTCAGCAATATCATAAGGGTGAATAGTACTGTTTTCATCTTTATATTGAGAAATTTCTTCGTCTAATTGCTTTGATAAAACTTCACATTGTTCTATATCTTTTTCATTCATAACTTTAATTTTCCTCTTTTTTATTGCTTCATTATTATATTAAAATTTCTCAACTAATTCATATTTTCATAATGTCCAGCTCTCAATTTTTTCGCATACAACAAAAATAAAATACCAACAAAAGCTATAAAAGCTGTAAGGTACAAAGTCATGTTATAATCTCCAAACTTTTCAATAAGTGCTATACTATAAAGTGGTGCAGATACTTGTCCTATCCCATAAGCAGCTGTCATAGACCCCATAAATACAACTGGATTTTTCCCAGCTAACTTTCCACCATAATGCATAAAAAGTGCCACATGACCTATAAATGTGCTCCCATATAATGCACCACTTAAAAGGTTTAGATAGATATTGTTTGTAAATGTAGGTATCAAGATACCCACGATTTGTAGTACAAATGCTAAGATAATAATATCTACACTATTGTATCTATGAGCAAGTCTCATCCAGATAATTGCTGATGGAATCCCTGCAACTCCAACAACCAACCAACCTAAACTTCCATAACCATCAAGACCCTCTAGTGAGTTAATAATATCAGGAAAAAATGTAGCTTGTACCACAAAACTCACCCCTGCAGTGAGATAAGCCAAGATAAGTAATATCACATAAGGGGTAAACATATCTTTAGAAACTTTATGTTTCGTTGCCTCTTTTTTTAACTCTTTATCAAAAGATAAAATATATACAGCATAAATAGAAAGAAACAATGCAACTATAGTTAATACCATCCAAGCATCACTCCAAGTACCACTTTTAAGTGTATATTGACTTATAAGTTCACTCACAGTTATAGCAAAACCTATCCCTGTAAAATGTATCCCCATTGCTTTTGTTTTATCTTCATGATTTAATTTCACCATCACTATTGCCCCACCAACTATCAATACCATAGCAGACCCAAATCCAGCAATCACTCTTGATACAAACCATAATATCTCATCTGTAGTGGTTGCTAAAATAAGTGTAGTAACAACACTCAAAACAATACCTATTCTAAAATATTTCACTTTAGTATTTATATCTTTTAAAAATATACTAAACAGAGCACCCACTAAATATCCTGCAAAATTAAATGCAGCAAAAAGCCCAGCACTAGTGACACTTAAAAAATCTTCCAACATAGATGGAAGAAGTGATGTAAAAGCAAATCGTGCAACACCCACACCTATAATAATACTAATAATACCTGCAAGGAGTATGTTGAAATTTTTGTTTTTGTCTAATATATTTAGTTTCATTTTTCTCTTTTTTATTAAATTATTTAGTTTGGTCAGATACTTTTATATCATAAAATTATGGTTACAACCATAATTTTAACAAAAATATTCATGTTGCAACCTAATTTATTAGCAACTTTTTCAAAAAACACTCAACCCCATAAGGCTTTTTAGAATAATAATGTTTCCCATGCTCAACGATTAAAGAGTGGTACTCTTGATATACAATTCGTAATTTTTCTTTATCTTTTATCTCTTTTGTTAAAGCATCTTCAAATAGTTTTTTAATATCTTTATACTTAGATTTTTCAGAAACCAAACCCAGCTCTAAACACAATCTTTTAGTGTAAGCATCTACTTTAAACTGACACTGATTATACCCATACAAAAGAATAGAATCAGCAGTCTCTTCCCCTATCCCCTTTACTTTTAGAAGTACTTCTCTTTCTGGAATATCTCCATTCAGTGTATCAAAAAACTGTATAAACTCTAAAATATAATTTGCTTTTTGATTAAAATACCCTGCTGGTTTTATTAGCTCTTTTAACTTATCAAAATTCATAGCTTTTATAGATTCACTTGTGATACAATTATGTTTTTTTAGATTATTTATAGCTTTTGTAACTGATACAAATGTGGTATTTTGAGTTAGAATTGACCCCAAGGCAACTTCAAATATTTGGTCACTATTTTTAGGATAGCTATAATCATTTGGATGATAACCAATACCTAAAAATGGCCACCAGCCTTGTGCTCCATATTTTTCAAAAAGTAAATTATATATTCTGTAAATTTTATTCATACTCCAATTCTATTATAAATTATTATTCTCTATCTCTAATAATCTTTTTTTTACTTCCAACCCACCTGCATACCCAGTAAGAGTTCCATTACTTCCAATAATTCTATGACATGGGATAATTATCGCTATAGCATTTGCTCCATTTGCATTTGCTACAGCCCGTACAGCTTTTTCATTACCTAGATATTTTGCTTGTTCTTTATAAGAAATAGTTTTCCCATAAGATGTTTTTAGTAAAACTTCCCATACACTTTTTTGAAAATCACTCCCAATGATTAATAAGGGGATAGAAAATATTTTTCTTTTCCCTTGTAAATATTCATCAAGTTCTTTTTTTGTTTCCCTTAATACTTTATCATCACACTCTACATATTTAGCACTAAGAGCTATTTGAAGTCGCTTATCTATTGTTTCTCTTTTTATTCGATCTGCAAAATCTAATAAACATAACTTACCATTATAAGAACCCATTATCATATTAAATCCATCTTTTTTATAATATTGTATATTTATTTGTTTCATTTAGCTATTTGCTCTCTTAATTTATCTTTTTTACTTTTTCGTTTCCCTTTTATTGGAGTTTTTCCTTTTTGTTTTATAGGTGTCCCAACAAACTCAAAACCTTCAATTTGCTCTTTTTCAAGTCTCGTTTTTGAGCGTTTCTCTATAAGTTTAAAATGCTCGAAATTTTCTAAAGTGATAAATGATATTGCCGTTCCACTTTTTCCAGCTCGTGCTGTTCTTCCTATTCTATGTATATAATCATTTGGACTTCTAGGAAGATCATAATTTATAACACAAGATATATCCTCTATATCTAAACCTCGTGCTGCAATATCGGAAGAGAAAAGTATATCAATTTTTTTGTTTTTAAAATCTTCTAGTGTAAATACCCTCTCCTGCTGATCTAAATTTCCATGAAATGATTCTGCATTAAAACCATATTTTCTAAACTTCACAGCTAAGTTATCTGCTGTTCTATTATTTGCTACAAATACTAAAACTTGTTTAAAACTATTTGTTTTTAATAAGTGTTGCAAAAGAGGATTTCTTTTTTCTTGGTTTACTAGTATTGCTCGTTGTGTTATATTTTCAACTATTGGTGTTTCATCTTCTATATTTACTTGAACTACATCATCAGATATTTTAGATACTATCTCTAGTATCTTTTGAGAATAAGTTGCAGAGAAAAAAAGATTTTGTCTATCTTTTGGTAAGTTTTCAAGAATTAAATCCAACTCATTTTCAAACCCCAAATCTAGCATCTTATCCGCTTCATCTAAAACAAAAAACTCTAAAGGACTTAAACTAATCTGCTTTTTACTCAAAATATCAAGAAATCTTCCAGGAGTTGCCACTAATATATCGCATCCTTTTTGTAAATAATGCAACTGTGTTCCAATATCTTCTCCACCTATTGTAGTTATCACTCTAGGTTTTTTTGAAAAATTTTCACTGAATACTTTAAAACTCTCAGCCACTTGCAGGGTCAATTCTCTTGTAGGGGTTAAAACTAGTGTTCTTATTTTTGCTTTACCAGTATAAGCACTATCAAGCCAATGCTGTAAAATAGGCAAAACAAAACTTGCTGTTTTTCCACTTCCCGTTTGTGCTTTTGCTATAACATCTTGTGACTTTAAAACTAAAGGTATCACTTTGTTTTGTATAGGGGTAGGTGTATTAAAATTATTCTTTGTAAGAGCTTTTTGAATTGGTTGAGCTAGGTTAAAGTGTGTAAATCCCATTGAGTTATACCTTTGTTGAATTTTTTAGGTTCATCTTTTTTAATATTTCATAAGTTTTACTTACATCATAAGTGGCACTATGATATGAGTTTGGATCAAAGTCTATCCCATAGAAAATACAAGTTTCATCTAGTTTAGGATTTTTAATATTTCCATTTTTATTAAGAGCTTTTACTATATGTTTATTCTCTTTCATGGTACAAAAGTGTTTTTCAAATTTTACTAGCTTTTCTATATGTCGTAACTCAAAGCTAATATTATGTGCCACAAGAGTTGTACACCCTTGACAAAAAGTTGCAAAATCTTCATCCTCTTTAAAGTATGAAGCGTATTTTATCTCTTGCTTATTTCTATGTTCCAAAATAAGTTCTGGGGTAAGTTTGTGTACTGCATAAGAATATGGGTTTACTTCATGTCGTGAGAGATAGTATCTATGAAACTTATCTTTTACTCTAATTTCATCATCTACTATTTCCACTTTAACAGCAGCTGCCTCTATCACATCATATTGATGCGTTGTATTAGTCTCAAAATCTAATATTATCATATTTTATCCCACTATTTAATAGCGTTAATTGTAGCTAAGTTCCCATTTGTTTTTACTAATTGTGAGAGTTTTTGTTGTTGTGGTTTTGTGATAATCTCACTTTTATGTAGTTCTCCTAAAATAGCCCCTGTTGTTCTTTCTAGTTTTGATGCTATTTGAGCAATAGTATTTGCTTGTTTAAACATACTTTTTAGTTTGATTTTATCCTCTAAATTCCATTTAAGACCACTATTCTTTGCTTTTCCATCTTCTTGATTTTTTTGTTGTCGTAAAAGTTGTTTATCCTCTTGTTCCATTTTAGAAGCGCTTACTCTTTTTCCTGATTGGATAGCTTCAATATTTGCTTTTGCATCTTTGATTCTCGTATCAATAAGTTTATCAACATTTTTAGCCATAAGATAATGGAAGTTTTCACTATCTTTTACTAAAACTTTTTTTGCTCGTGTTATCGCCACATAAAATAGATTGAACTCATCTAGCAACTCTTGATTAGGGAGGTATCTTTGCTCTTGATTAAACTCTTCTAAACTATCACATCCAAAATCTACTATTAAATCAGCAAAATCAGTAAAATCATCTGCTATAGTTACCCTATCCCATTCCAAACCTTTAGCTGTATGTGCAGTGGTTAGAAAAAGTATCTCATCAACTCTTTTATCAAAACCATTATTGACCCTATTTTTCCAAGCATCATAAAACTTTTTTGCTACTTCTTTAAATTCAAATATTTTCTCTTTGTACTCTTTAGCTACTTTTAAAGCAGATTTGAGTTCAAAATCCTCAACCTCTTTTGCATAATCTGCAATATCTTCATCACTACTAAAATCTTTTAAAAATCTATTTCGTACTATTTTCTCTTTTTCATTATTTAGAATATAATACACTTCAATCGTTAGATTAAATATCTCATTGGGATCTCTTACAGTAACAAATGGTTTTCTATTTTCTATACGATTTGAGATTGTTGCTATAAGTTGTGCATTTGTTCTTGAGATATATCCGTTTGTTGTGATAGTTTTATCACTATCTTTTGAAGCTTCTATCGCTATTTGTTCATTTTTAAACTTTTTTAATAATTTATTTGCAAACTGTGCTATATCATTATTAAATCTAAAACTTGAACTTAAATAGAGTTTTTTATCACATTTTATTTTATCTAATGCATTTTTACTCCCTCTAAAAGAGTATATTTGTTGATGTTTATCACCCACATAAATTTTTGTTTTTGAACTTAAAGCTTCAAAGATACCAAGTGTTACTTCATTTGTATCTTGTGCTTCATCAAGCATAATAATATCGTAAGTAAATTGGGGGATTTGTCCAGAAGAGATAAGAAGATAATAATATTTTAAATAAAAGCCATGCGTTGGTTTCATTTTTCCTATAAGCATCAAATCAAACATCTTTTTGGCACTTTTGTGTTCAATATCATCTTTTTCAATCTCATTTTGTATATTGTTACAAAAGTTTTCAAATATCTTTAAAGTACCTATTGCTTGGTTGTAGGTGATACCAAACTCTTTTGATATATCTATTGCTCTATAGTTGACAAGTTTATCAAGATTGATAGAGGTGTGTTTTTTCACTGCAACATAAGCTAATCCATGTGTTGTTTTGACACTTGTATTTTTTGGGAATATCTCCATCGCTTCATTTTTAATAGCACTATTAAAAGCTAAGTAGAGTATTTTTTGTGTAGCATAGGTTTGGGATATAAGTTTAAGTGTGGTTGTTTTCCCTGTACCTGCAAAAGCATTTATTTTGATATTTTTATGTTTTTTGACAGATTCAAGTATCTCTTTTTGTTGTTTTGTAATATTCATAAAGAGATTGTAACGAATTTTTGCACTATTATTAAAAAAAATTGCATTTTGCAATAAATATTACAATATATTTTAGATTATCTCCACATCTTTCACATCAATACCTGAGAGTTGTTCCATCTTCTCTTCAACAATATCTAAAAATTCAGCTTTATTTTTTTCATCCATATTATTTGCTAACATCTCGTTTATATACTTAATACCATTTGCATTTATTTTTTTTACACTTGCTAAATAATGAGCAAATGCAATTAATTTTACATCATCTATAGAATAAAGCTTTTTATTTCCTTGTTCTTTTTTTTGAGGAAGCAAACCTTTCTCTTCATACATTTTCAATGTTCTTATTTTAGCACTTAAAAGTTCTGCAATAGAACTTAACGGTAAAATATCTTTTTCATTATCTAATAATGCCAATTTTCTGTCCTACAAATTTATTTTAATCTAGAAATTATATATTAAGATTATAAATTAAATATAAAAGTGAAATAATTCACTTTTATTTTAATTGTGAAGATTCACTTTTCAACCCTTTATATAAAGAATAACACATAATAAGAAGTACCATAGCAAAAGGGAGTCCTGTAGTTATTGCACCTGCTTGTAATGCTTGTAATGCTTCTTTCCCACCTACAAATAATAAAGCTCCAGCAATTAGCCCCTCTAAAGTAGCCCAAAATATTCTTTGTGGAACCGGTGCATCTATTTTTCCACCTGCAGTAATGCTATCTATTACTAAAGAACCAGAATCTGAAGATGTAATAAAAAAGACCAAAACTAATACAATTGCAAGAAATGATGTTATGGAAGTCAATGGTAGATTTTCTAGCATTTGAAACATTGCCAATGACACATCACTAATTCCACCTGCTAACTGTCCTGTTTTTGCAATCACTTGCTCTAAAGCTGACCCACCAAATGTACTCATCCATATAATTGTAATAAGTGTAGGGATAATTAAAACTGTTGCAATAAACTCACGTACAGTTCTCCCTTTTGAGATTCGAGCAATAAACATACCTACAAATGGAGACCATGAAATCCACCATGCCCAATAAAACACTGTCCATCCATGAAACCAATCTGTATCTTCCCTATTCACCCAATTACTAAGCGGAATAATATTTGTTATATAATCTCCTGCGGTGACAAAAATATTTGTAAAAATATTCATTGTTGAACCTGCAATTATAACAAAAAACAAAAGTATTAAAGCTATAAACATATTTATATTACTTAAAATTTTTACACCACCATTGACACCTCTAATAACAGAAAAAATCGCGATTGAAGTTACAAAAATGATTATTGCAATTTGGGTAGGAGTTCCTGCATCTATTCCAAAGAGAAAATGGAGTCCACTACTTGCTTGTTGTGCTCCTAATCCAAGTGATGTTGCTAAACCAAATATAGTTGCTAAAACAGCTAATAAATCTATAATATGTCCAGGCCATCCCCATATTCTATCCCCTAAAATTGGGTAAAAGGCTGATCTTACTGTTAATGGTAGATTTTTATTATAGGTAAAAAATGCAAGTGATAATCCCACTATCCCATAAATTGCCCATGGATGTAATCCCCAATGGTACATAGTAGCTCCCATCGCTACACTTGCAGCTTCAAGAGTATTAGGTTCGACACCTAGTGGCGTTTTGTACCATGCAGTATAATATGCAACTGGTTCAGCTACACTCCAAAACATCAATCCTATTCCCATACCTGCTGCAAAAAGCATTGCAAACCAAGATATACGTGAAAATTCAGGCTTGGCATCTTTACCACCTAATCTTATTTTTCCAACAGGTAAAAATATCAATGCAATACAGAATATTACAAATATATTTCCACTTATCATAAATAGCCAATCAAAATTATTAATAGTCCACCACTTCGTTCCATCTAGTATCTCTTTCATAGAAGCTGGGAAAATCAAAGTTGCCCCAACAAATAATAAAATTAATACTGAACTGATAAAAAAAACTGGATTATGTAAATCCATTCCAAATAGACTTACATTATCCTGTCCAACTTCATAATCAGTATCATAATCTACAACTTTTCTCATATTACTCCTTTGTAATAATAGTGTTTATTCACTAAATTCACTTTATTATATTAAAAAGTATTTAATAAAAACTAAAATATCTACAAAATTATCAAATTTATTGTAAATATTATACTTTTCTAGTGAATTTTTTAATCTGTATTTTATGTTTAATTTGTAATATTTTACTGTAAATAAATTACATACCACATGTAAAAATTACAATATTTTTAAGAGAAACCTGAGTGATATGTTATGAAAAGTCTTTTATTTTTAAAATCTCTTTAATAAATATTTCAAAATCAGCTTTACAACTCCCTGCAAAACTATTTTCTAAAAATTTATTTATCCCTTTATTTTTGTGTTGTACAATCGGAACTATTTTTATTCCTGTAATTTCAGACATAAAATGTGATTCATCTGCTTCTTCATAGGCATGATTTAAAATCGAACGGGAAAAGTTATTTAAAATATGATAATAGATATGTAAAAATTCTAGTTCATTTACATGTAAAGAATAAAGATGTGTCACTATCTTTTCATTTTCATGGGAAACAACACCTTTAACTTTTTCAGGTCTTACTTTTATCCCTATTTCTTCTTTTATTTCTCGTACCAAAGCATCTAAAAGTGGTTCACCCTCTTCCAAAGTTCCACCGGGAAATCCTATGCGACCATCCCATCTATCTATCATAATAACAGCTGGACAGCGTGTATGTTTAATCTCATCATCAAAATATTTCCAAGGTGCTATCTCATCTGTATAGATAGATAAAAATACTGCGTTTTTTTTATTGTGACTAATCTTTCCAAAAGGGATTCGATTAGTCAATGATAACTCTTTTTATAGATGGTTTTAGATTGGTGAGTATTTCATATTTGATTGTATTATGTATTTGTGCTAAATGTGTAACATCATCAAATACACATACCTCTTCATCATTAGACTCTACAGAAAAACTATCCATAGAAACACGACCAAGTATCTCTAAACCATTTGCAATTTTTCTTTCTTTGTCACTATTTGCTCTAAATAAGCCATCTCCATATCCCACATTATAATTAGAAACTATCATATCTCTAGAAGCAATAAAAGATTTACTTCCATATCCAATATGTTCCCCTTTTTGTATGTTTTTTATAGCTAATTGTTCTGCATATAAAGAAAGCACAGGTTGTAAATACTTCTCTTGCATCGTGTCAAGGTAACCATATATACCTATCCCTATTCTGGCCATATCATACTTATTCATATCTACTTTAAATACACCTGTACTATTTGCACAATGCACTCTAAATTTATATTCTATATATTTTTTAGTCTCAATAATTGCTAATTGAAAAATCTCTTCTTGTTCTTTTGTGATAGTATTTTCTTCGTCTGAACAGCAAAAATGTGTAAAAATACCTTTTAAAATAAGATTTTTGTCTTTAATTATTTCACAAGCTTTTTGAATCTCATCAAGGTAAAGACCATTTCTATTCATTCCTGTATCTATTTTAAGTTCACAGATACTATTAGTTGGAAGTTTTTTTAATAATGAAAGGGAATTGATTGAAATTATTATATTGTTATTTTGTTTCTGCGTTGGTACATCATAAAGCACTAATATTGATTCAAAATCAAATTTGGAAGCTATGGCAGCTTCCCTTAAATCTCTAACAAAAACATGTTTGATTCCATAAGTATTAGCCATAGAAGCAATTTGTTCTATTCCATGACCATAAGCATTGTCTTTTAAAGCGATTGCTATTTTACTTTTAGAACCACAAACTTTAGAAAAATAATCTAGATTATGAAAAAAAGCTTTTTGCTTGAGTTTTATATATCCCATTTTTTACTTCTGTAAAAATTGAGTACCAATACCATCACTTGTAAATAGCTCTAGTAAAATACTATGTTCAACTCTGCCATCAATTATATGAGCTTTTTGCACCCCATTATAAATGGCATCAATACAACTATCAACTTTTGGTATCATTCCACCTGCGATTGTACCGTCATCTTTATATCGTTGTACATCTTCTTTATCAAGTGAATTTAAAAGCTCTTTGTTTTTATCTAAAACCCCAATTGTATCAGTTAAGAATAATACTTTATTTGCTTGAAGTGCAATAGCAACTTGTGAAGCTGCTATATCTGCATTGATGTTAAATCCAGGGTGATTTGGTTTTTCACTATTTGCAATAGGTGCAATAACAGGAACAAATCCCTCTTCAATTAAATCTTCAATCATCTCTGCATTTATCGAAGTTACTTCACCTGTAAAACCAAACTTTCCACCATCTTTTGCAATAGCTTCTATACAGCTACTATCTTTTCCACTAATACCAATAGCTTTAGTTCCATGATAGTTTAATAAAGAGGTGATATTTTTATTTATATCTCCACTTAAAACCATCTCAACAATTCTCATACTATCTTCACAAGTTACCCTATGACCGTCTACAAAGGTTGAAGGTATTTGCAGTTTATTAAGCATATCAGATATTTTTGCTCCACCACCATGAACAATAACTGGTTTGATACCAACAAGTTGTAAAAGTGTAATATCTTTTGCAAACTTTTCTTGTAATTCTGGGCTAGTTTGAGCACTACCACCGTATTTTATAACTATTGTTTTATTTCTAAATTCTTTTATATATGGCAACGCATCAAGGAGCGTTTTTATTTTTTCTTGTTTGACTTTCATATGGATCTTTTTCTTTTGTTTTTTAAAAATATATATTTATCAGGATCTAAGCTATCAAGAAAATCTATAATATCACGATCTTTCATCTTTACGGCATACATATATGTTTCACTACTTACATGTGCACCATTGTTGATTAAAAATTCTACTGCTTCTAGATGTTTATCTTTTATAGCATAATCTAAAGCTGTCATATTGAAAGCGTCTTTATCATTTATTCTTGCTGCATAACTTAACAATAGTCCCATAGATAAGGTATCATTTTCTCTTGTAAAATGCATCAAAAGGGTAAATCCATTTGGATCAGATGTATTAGCATCAGCCCCATTTTGTAATAAATTAAATAAATCTTCTTTCATAATAATGACTAACTTTTTAAATTTTTTATAATAAACTTTGCAGCTTCTTTTCCATCAGCTGCAGCTCTAACCGCCAAATCAGCACCACGAACGCTATCTCCACCTGAATAAATCTTTTCATTTGATGTTTGATACTGTTGATTTACTTTTAAACCATTCCATTTATCTAATTCTAACGAACTTTCCTTAATAAATGATGGTACTTCTTGTTCAAATCCAAGTGCAAGTATAATAATATCTGCTGCTTCTAAGTACTCGCTATTTTCTACTATTTGAACACTTTGTCTTCCTGAGTTATCTGGTTGACTCATTTGAGTTTTTAAAACCACTACACCTTCACTTGTAATTTCTTTAGGTGATACATTAAATACAAATTCTACACCCTCTTCTTTTGAGTTTACAACCTCTTTTTTAGATCCGGGCATATTTATCTCATCTCTTCTATAAAGACATTTAACAGTTGATGCACCCTCTCTTATTGATGTTCGTACACAATCCATAGCAGTATCTCCACCACCAATAACAACTACATTTTTATCTTTTACATCTATAAATTTTTCAACTTTTTCATCAAAGTTTCTTTTTTGAATTGAGGTTAAAAACTCCATAGCTAGGTAAACATTATCACTATTTTCACCATCTATTCCCGGTTTTCTCCCTTTTGTTGCACCAATTCCTAAAAAAACTGCATCATAAGAGTTTTCTAACTCTTCAAATGATTTATCATTCCCTATCTCACAATTTGTATAAAGATTCATACCAGCTTCTATTAACCAATCAATTCGTCTTTGTACTCTGAATTTATCAAGTTTAAATCCTGGAATTCCATAAGTTAAAAGTCCACCTGCTTTTGAAGCTCTTTCATACATATCTACATCAACACCTGCTCTTAAAAGAAAAGTAGCCACACTAATTCCAGCAGGTCCGCTTCCCACAACAGCCACTTTTTTTCCTATTTTTGTTTGTGCAAATTTTGGTTTGAAACCTTGTTCAAATCCAGTCTCACTTATATGAGTTTCAACAGCACCAATTGTAATAGCTCCATGTGTATCATTCAAAGTACAATCACCTTCACACAATACATCTTGAGGACAAATTCTTCCTAAAATCTCAGGGAAAGGTGAAGTTTCATTTGAAATATTAAAAGCTAATTCAATATCATTTTGTGCAGTTTGTTTGAGCCATGCAGGGATAATATTGTGTAGTGGACATTTATTATGACAATAAGGGTCACCACAACCTATACATCTTTCAGCTTGTTCACTCGCTTTATTTTTATCAAATACATTATAAACCTCTTTGAAGTCTTTTATTCTCTCCATAACCCCTCTTTTTGAAGGATTATTTCTATCTACTTTTGTAAAATTTAACATTCTATTAATCTCCCTGCTCTGGGTTTAAAGGTAAAATTGTCATATCTTTTGGTTTTACCATCCAGAAATTTCTAATCTCTGATCTAAAGTGCTCTAAAATCTCTTCCGCTTTTGCAGATTCTGTTTCTTTCACATAATCTTTTAGTGTGTTTTTCAAATAAATTCTTTCTAACTCTGTATCATCTGTATCAATTCTAAGAGCCTCTATTAACTCTTGATTCATCTTATCAGTAAATTCTCTATTTGGGTCATATATAAACGCTAAGCCACCTGTCATACCAGCTCCAAAGTTAATACCTGTTTGACCTAAAATTACCACAATTCCACCTGTCATATACTCACATGGAGAATCACCAGTTCCCTCAACTACAGCTATAGTCCCAGAGTTTCTAACAGCAAATCGTTCTCCTACTGTAGCTCTAACATAGAGTTTTCCACCTGTTGCACCATATAAACATGTATTACCAGCTCCTGCATACTGACTACCTTGAAGAGCAGGTTTAATAATGATTTTTCCACCACTCATACCTTTTCCAACATAATCATTTGCTACACCATCAAGATAAATAGAAACACCCTTACTTAAAAATGTTCCAAATGATTGTCCAGCAACTCCTGTTAAATTGTATATGATTGTATCTTCTGGAAGTCCAGCATCACCATATCTAGTAGCAATTTCACCTGAAGTTAAAGTACCAAAACTTCTATTTAAGTTTGAAATTTCTGCATCTACAGTTACAGGAATATTTGGACTTTGTATTGTTGGAAGTACTTTTCTTAATAATTTATGTGAATCTTCATTTTGATCATAAGGGATATTTGACTCAACTTGACAAGTGTCAATTCCATCAATTCTTCTTAATACATTTTGAAAATCAAATTTTTGTGCAAATTCATCATCAAGTACTTTTAATAAATCACTTCTACCAATTATTTGCTCTATTGATGTATATCCTAAACTAGCCAATATCTCTCGTATATCTTGTGCTAAAAATTCAAAATATGAGATCAATCTATCAACTGTTCCACTAAATTTTTCTCTTAAATCTTCATCTTGTGTTGCTACACCTACACTACATTTATTTGTATGACAAATTCTTAAAATTTTACATCCTAGAAGTGTCAATGCTGATGTACCAAAAGCATAACTTTCAGCACCAAGCATTGCTGCTTTTACCACATCAAGTCCAGTTTTTAATCCACCATCTGTTTGAAGATGTACCATACCTCTTAAATGATTTGCTTTGAGTGAGTTATGTGCTTCACTAAGACCTAACTCCCAAGCATTTCCAGTATGTTTTATAGATGTTAAAGGAGCAGCTCCTGTTCCACCATCAGCACCACTAATAATAATTTTATCAGCATATGCTTTTGCAACACCAGAAGCGATAGTTCCAACCCCGATACTTGAAACAAGTTTAACTGCAACTTTTGCTTTTGGATTTATTTGTTTTAAATCAAAAATTAATTGTGCTAAATCCTCAATCGAATAAATATCATGATGAGGAGGTGGTGAAATCAGTGTAACACCTGGAGTTGTATGTCTCAATGTCGCAATCATTGGAGTTACTTTTGAACCTGGTAGTTGTCCACCTTCACCAGGTTTAGCACCTTGAGCTAGTTTAATTTGTAACTCTTCACAATTTACTAAATATCCTGGAGTTACACCAAATCTTCCTGATGCAACTTGTTTAATCTTAGAATTTTTAATTGTTCCAAATCTTTTTGGATCTTCTCCACCTTCACCTGAGTTACTTTGTGCACCAATTGTATTCATTGCAGTTGCTATTGCTTCATGAGCTTCAACAGATATAGAACCACATGACATAGCAGCAGCTGCAAATCTTTTAAAAATATCTTCTTTTGATTCTACTTCATCTATACTTATAGTTTGTCTATCACTTTTAAATTCAAAGAAATCACGAATAAACTTTAATCCTCTATTTTCTACAAGATTTTTAAGCCCTTTAAAATCACTAATATCTTCTTTTCCTGTAGCATTTTTATTATGCATTGCATGAGTAACTGCTGGTGCATAATCATGATATTCACCACCATCAATATATTTATAAAATCCACCCATATTAAGTGGGAACATAGATTTATCATCAAAATATGCTCCTAGGTGTAGAGCTTCAATTCTTTTTTCAATATCTTCATATCCCAAACCTGCTAAGTCACTATTTGCATGTTCAAAACAATCTTTTACTATTTTATCACTTAAACCTACAATATCAAATAAAGATGAATTTCTATAACTTGCAATTGTAGCAATACCCATTTTTGACATAATTTTAAGTAAACCGGCACCAACTGCTTTCATACTATTTTTTAATTTCTTTTGTAACTCATACGAAGAGATATTTTTTCTTTCATAATAAGAGATAATTGAAGCATACATCATATATGGATAGATTACTGATACACCAAATGATATTAATACAGCTGCACTATGTGGGTCATACACTTCACTTGTAACTGCAACTATTGACACTCTACTTCTTTTTTGTTCATTTTGTAGTTTATGATTTATATACCCTACTGCCATTGCCATTGGGATTATTTTAGAATCTTTTGATACTTTTCTATCATCTAAAATTACAATACTTATATTTTCATTTACCACTGCATCTTTTACTGATAAATAAAGTTTTTCTAATGACTCTTCTAAATTAGTTGTAAATGTTGTGCTGAATGTTTTATTTTGAAAATCTTCATCATAAAGAGGATCTGTACTATCACCAAATCTTTTCATTACATCAAATTTTTCTTTCATAAGAAGTGGACTAACAGCTTTTAATCTTTTTGTATTATGTTCACTCTCTTCTAAAATATTGTAAGAGTGACCAAGTCCAGTATTTAAAGACATAACTATCTTTTCTCTATATGGGTCAATTGGTGGGTTTGTTACTTGTGCAAATTTTTGTCTAAAAAAATCTGTAAAATTTCTATTTACTTTTGAAAAACATGCAAGTGGAGTATCATCTCCCATAGAACCAGTAGGTTCTTTCCCCTCGTCAGCCATTGGAATTATCATTTGATCTAATGTTTCATAAGTGATATTTGCATATTTTTGTCTATGATCTAAATCATCAAATTTATAATCTTCTAGATTTACAAATGTATCTTCCACATACTCTTGAAGATATTGCATATTTGAGTTTAGCCATTTTTCATAGTTTTGTGTTGATTTTAAATAGTTATTAATATCATCATTTTTTAAGATTTGACCATTTTTAAGATCAACTGCAATCATTTGACCACTTTGTAATCTTCCTCTATCTATAATATCTTCTTCTGGAATAAGTACTGTTCCATATTCACTTGTAATAAAAAGTCTATCATCTTTTGTTTGAAAATATTTTGATGGTCTTAACCCATTTCTATCTATCAAACATCCAATATGTCTCCCATCTGTTAAACTTACAGCTGCTGGTCCATCCCATGCTTCAAATCTAATAGCACAGTATTCATAAAATGCTCGTAATTCACTATCCATATATGGAGCATTTTGCCAAGGTGCTGGTACTAAACTTCTAGCTGCTTTAAAGAAATCCATCCCATTTATCATCAAAAATTCAAACATATTATCTAAAGAAGCACTATCACTTCCTCCATCTTGTAAAAGAGGAAATATTCTTTGCAGCTCTTCATCACTGAATATTTCAGATTTAATCGCTTCTGTTTTCACTAATACATTAAATCTATTTGCTTCTACCGAGTTTATCTCACCATTATGAGCAATTCCTCTAAATGGTTGTGCAAGTCTCCATTTTGGAAGTGTATTTGTTGAGAATCGTTGGTGAAATAATGCAAAAGATATTTTAAAATCTTGATCATTAAGATCTAGATAAAATTGCTTAATTGTTGTAGGCATAACAAGACCTTTATAAGCAATCACTTGTGATGAAAATGTTGGAATATAAAAATCTTCTTGATCTTTTAAAGCATGTTCTGATTCTTTTCTAGCAAGATATAACATTGCATCAAATCTTTTTGATGATACTAGTGTATTTGGTACAACAAAAACCTGTGTAATCTCAGGTAATATAGCTAATGCTTGTTCCCCTAAAGCATCTACATTAACAGGAACTTCTCTACTTAATACTACTTTTAAATCATTCTTTTCACAATAATATTTAAATGTTTCTAGTTGTGCTTCCCCTTTTGAAAACACCATCGCAACTGCATACAACTTTGGTAAATCAACTCCATTTAGCATAGCTATTTTTCTCATAAAATCATCTGGAATTGATAGTAACAATCCACTACCATCTCCTGTTTTACCATCTGCTGCTACTGCACCTCTATGCATCATTCGTTCTAATGCTGTAATTGCATCTTCTAAGTTTTGATGTGTTTGTTTATTTTTTAAGTGAGCTACTAGTCCAAATCCACAATTATCTTTGAATGAAGTTAATTTGTCTAAATTACATCCCATTATTTTCCTTTATTTCTTTTATCTCTATTTGTTAATATTAGTTTGTATTTAAGAGATAGTTTAAGATTATCTTACATTATTAGGGCGATTTTATCCAAGTTTTGTTTAAAATGCTGTTAAACAAAACAATAAAAAAAGAGGTGATAGAAAACTCTATCACCTCTTTTAAAACTATTATTAAAAAATTTAAATTAACAAGAATAAGTAGATATAAACTCAAATGCAGTTGGTCTAGACTCATCTGGCCAAACTTGTGTTTCAAATTTATATGCTTGATATGTATCAACAAACTCTTTTGTAAATACAGGTTTTAAGAAATCATTATCTCTAATTAAAGCTTCTAATGAACCTCTTAATGTATGTGGCATTTGTGGAATATTTTTTTCTCTAATCTCATCTAAAGATAGTTCAAATAAATCCTCATCCATTGGTCCAATAGGTTCATACTCATTTTTAATACCATCAAGCCCAGCCATCATCATAGCTGCAAATGCTAAATAAGGACAAGCAGTAGAATCTGGGAATCTCATCTCAACTCTTGTTGCTTTTTCACCAGCTCCGTAAGGGATTCTACAAGAAGCTGATCTATTTTGTGAAGAATATGTTAAGATACTAGGTGCTTCAAATCCAGGGATTAATCTTTTGTAAGAGTTAGTTGATGGATTTGTAAACGCTGCAACTGCTCTTGCATGTTTAAAGATACCACCTATATAATGTCTTGCCATATCACTTAAGTTTGCATATTCACCCTCTTTATAGAAAAGGTTTTTACCATTTTTCCAAAGTGATTGATGTACATGCATACCATTTCCATTATCACCATAAAGTGGTTTTGGCATAAATGTACAAGTTTTTCCATTTAAGTGTGCAACCATTTTACAAACATATTTATATTTTTGAACATTATCAGCAGCTGTTATAATATCAGAAAAAACAATACCAATTTCACCCTGTGCTTGTGCAACTTCGTGATGTCCTAGAATAACTTCTAATCCAACTTCTTCAAGAACTTGCATCATCTCTGCTCTTAAATCTACCATAGAATCTGTTGGTTGTACTGGGAAGTATCCACCTTTTGTTCCTGGTCTATGTCCCATATTCCCATATTCATATTCAGTATCTCTACTCCAAGCACCCTCTGTTGAATCTACTCTAAAGTACGCACTATTTGTATCATCTCTAAATTTAACATCATCAAAAATAAAGAATTCATTTTCAGGTCCAAAATATGCAGCATCTGCAATACCTAAATCTTCTGCATGTTTTAAAGCTTTTTTAGCAATACTTCTTGGACATCTTGCATACAATTCATTTTTATAAATATCATATACATCACATATAACAATAATCGTTGAATCAGCTGTAAATGGATCTAAAAATGCTGTGTCAACTTCTGGTTTTAATAACATATCTGATTTATTAATTGGTTGCCATGCATCTATACTTGAACCATCAAACGGTAATCCATTTTCTAGTTGTTCAGCACTTACTGCACTCATTCTATATGAAATATGATGCCATGCACCTTTTATATCAGAAAATCTAAAATCAACAAATTGAACCTCATTCTCGTCACAATATTTAAAAAATTCCTCTGTATTATTTACAAATTTAGCCATATACTTATACTCCTGTATTATTTTTATACTATTTTAGCTGATTCAATCAAAAAGTTACGTTAATTTCTGTACATAAAACATACAAAATTATATTTTTACAATAAAACTGTATAATATGAAAATTAATTAAAAAATTTTAAAATTGAAGGAATTTTATGACACAATCTCAAGCAATAGATAACCTAGATAATATAATAACAAAAATAGAATTTTCAAGACTACAGTTAAATGATCATCATATTGTACAATTAGTAGCTATAAGTAAATACTCAACAGCTGAAGATATAAAAACACTCTACAATGCAGGTCAAAGAGCTTTTGGAGAAAATAAAGTACAAGACTTAAAAGAGAAACAAGAAATTTTAAAAGATTACCCAATAGCTTGGCACTTTGTAGGAACATTACAAAAAAATAAAATCAATAATCTTATAGACTGTAACCCAACTTTAATGCACTCACTTGACAGTTTAGATTTAGCTGTTGAGTTAGATAAAAAACTAAAAATAAAAAATAAAACAATGAGATGTTTACTCCAAATAAATTCAGCATACGAAGAAACAAAATCAGGAGTAAATCCAAAAGATGCCGTTACTATTTATAAAGAAATTCAAGAAAAATACACAAATATAAAGCTAATAGGTGTTATGAGTATTGGAGCTCATAGTGATGATAAAAAAGAGATAGTAAAAAGTTTTCAAACTACAAAAGATATTTTTGACAATTGTTCTGGTGCAACTACTTGTTCTATGGGTATGAGTGGAGATTTTGAACTTGCTATTGCAAATGGAAGTAATATGATACGAGTAGGAAGTGCTTTATTTAACTAAAAAGTATCTTTCAAACTTGTTCGTACTTTTAAAAACTCATCTAAATGTTCAAAAAATATATCTATGAGTTTTGGGTCGAAATGTTTTCCTTTTTCTTCTTTAAACATTTTAAATATTTGTTCATCTTCCCAAGCTTTTTTATAACATCTATCACATGCTAGCGCATCAAATACATCTGCTAATGCTGTAATTCGACCATAAATATGTATCTCTTCACCTTTAAGCTTATTTGGATAGCCTGTGCCATCCCATTTTTCATGATGCTCATAAGCTACTGTTGCTGCCATTTTAAGTAAAGGTCTATTTGACATTTTTAACATATCAAAACCCAATTGAGCATGAGTATTCATAATCTCTCTTTCAGCTTCATCAAATTTACCTGGTTTATTTAATATTGCATCTGGTATAGCAACTTTACCTATGTCATGCATAGGACTTGCTTGTTTTAGCATCTCTGCTTCTTTTTCATCTAGCCCATAATGAAGTGCTAGTAACTTAGAATATTCAGCAACTCTTCTTACATGGTTTCCTGTCTCTTTACTTCGACTTTCTCCAATAGAACCCATTGTAAAGACAACCTCTTTTTGAGTTTCTTCAATCTCTTTTTGTAAAGATTCAACTTCCTCTAGCTTTTTTTGTAATTCATCATATTCTTGCTGTTGTCGTTTATCACTTCTTGCCATAATTTTATCATGTCGCTTGACATCTTTGACAAGTTTTTCAGTTGTATTGATGAAGTCTAATTTTAAACTTTCTATCTCTCTAATAAGTTTATTTTCATATGCAGACATTGTAAACTTTATTTTGCTACGAGATTAATTGATAATGTTTCAAAGTCTTCTTGAAAATCTTCACCTGCTTCTAGGGCAGACTCATTTTCTTTATCATATATCCAATTTATCTCTATGTTGTTTTTTTCACTTGCCTCTTCAAGTAAGTCAAAAAAATCGAAAAAAAGTTTTGAACTACTAGAGTTAAAATATATTATTTCAAGATTTACAACTGTTTTTTTTTGTGCATTTCCATTAAAGTAGTTTTCTGTCCAAGTCATAACTGGTGCATAAAATTCAAATGTATTTTCAGGATACGATTTTCCAATTATTGTAATCGTCCCCTCATCTACATTCATCTCAATGCTAGGAGTGTATTTCATCTCTTCTATATAAAGGTTTTCCATCTTATTCCCCATCTTTTTTTGTTTCTATTGTAGATTTAAAGTGAAAGTAGTATCTATTGTCATTAATCTTAGTAAAAGTATAATCTATTTTTGAACATCTTTTTGCTATTTCATAAAATCCGATTCCAGCACCTTTTCCGTGAGTATCTCGCCCACTTCTACGCAGTTCTCTGTACCGCAATTTAAGCTCATCTTTATTCATTGTTTTAATTTCATCTAGTTTTAATTGAAGTTTATTTTTATCTTCAAGCCCTACAATATTTTGACTATCTACATAATAAGAGTCATCTTTATTTTTTCCAACTAAAACAAGACCTTCTGATTTCACTTCTTCTTTATCTTTGTTTTTAGAATAATTCATCATATTTTGAGATAGCTCTATAAAGATTGTAAAAATATTGTTTGAATCTCCCATATTTAGGTCACTTTCTTGCGCTTCTTGTTCCAAAGCTTCCGTCATTCCTGAGATTAAAGATTGAGATAAAAATCCACCATAAGTTAGAAAAACTATCCCATCTCTTTTTACAATATCTTGAATTTCACTTATATTCATAATTAACCTTTCAAGTTATCCATATTTTATCACTTAAAATATTATATTTTATTGAAGTATGCTTACTATTAATATACTAATCATTCGTTTTAATAGTTTTTAACCCTTTATCAATCCAACCATAATTTATCCCACCATCTAACTCTTGTACATATTTATACCCAAGTTGCATTCCTAAAAGTTCTCCAACAGCTTTTGTTCTATTTGCATGGGCACAAACAAGAATAAATGGTTGATCTTTAGAAGTAACTATTTTTGTAAATTTAGCCATCCAATCATTTATGTCATATCGTCCTTGCTCATCAAAAAAAGTAAGTTTATGACTCCCTTTAATTATACCAAATCGTTCCCACTCATCAGGTCGTCTTATATCTATAACTGTTACGCCATTTTTAATAGCCTCTTCTACTTGTGCTGTTTTTAGTGTTGTAAATCCAGCCATTAAAGTTTCTGCCATAATTAAAACTCCTAATATTAATATTTTTATTTTATTCATTTCTTAATACATCCAAAACATCAATTTGTGTTGCTTTTTTTGCTGGATAATATGAAGATAAAAATACTATTACCATACTTCCTATAACTATAGAGATAAAATCTACCATATCTAAAACTAAAGGTAATTTAGAAGTTCCATAAACATCAGCTGGCAAAGAGATAATATCAAAATTTTCTAGCAAATATATCCCCGAAAATCCCAATAATATACCCAATAAAATTCCACTATATCCTATAATAATACCAAGTCGTAAAAAGATATGTTTTACCTCTTTAGCACTAGCCCCAAGTGATAAAAGCAATGCAATCTCTTTTCTTCTACTCATAACTGTCATAAGAAGAGAACTGATAATATTAAGTGATGCTATAAGAATAATCAACATTAAAACTATAAAAAGTGCTTTTTTCTCCATCTCCATTGCAGCAAAAAAATTTCCATTTTGTTGCCACCATCCAATGACACCTACCCCAAAAGATGGCAACTCTTTTTTTATACGCTCAATATCTTTAAAAGGTTCATCACTATAGATATGTATCCCATCATAATATGTGTCATTTTTTTTCAATATTGTTCGCAAAGCCTCGATAGATGTATACATATAGGCTTTATCATAAGCAGTAAGTCCTGATTTAAACTCTCCACTATAGATAAATCGTTTCATCTTAGGCATCATAGAAAATCCACTTGGATTAATAGTAGTAAAATATAAAGTTACTTTTTGTTGATCATAAAGATACAAGCTATCTTTAATCCCTTGTCCCACGATTAGATGATATTTACCTAAGTTATTTAATTTATCTGCTGTTTTTTTATAAATTTTATTAATAGAAGATTCTTTTTCTTTATTGACACCAAAGATAACTCCACCGCTCATAGATTCGTCACTTTGTACCATAACTTGAGCTGTAACATATGGTGAAAATTTTAGTTCTGGAAATTTTTTTTCTAAATTTTGTAGAAGTTGTTCATCAACAGCTCCATCTATTTGAGGATAGATACTTAAAGGATAATTCATAGTAAAAAGCTTGTCTTGAAATTCTTTGGCTGTTCCATTCATAATAGCCATTGCAACAATTAGAACCATCACTCCAACACTTACACCCACAAATGCTAATATTGCACTTATAGATATAAAAGGATTTTTTTTATCAAATTTTAAATATTTTCTTATGATAAAATTAATTAATTTTGTATTCAATTATTTTGCCTAAACCTTAGCTAAAAGTCCTTTTTTAGGTCCACTTTGTCCACAACATTGTTTATATTTTTTTCCACTACCACAAGGACAAGGACTATTACGAGGAATTTTTTTCTCTGTTAAAGTTGTGTTTTCTTCTTCATGATTCAAAGAAACATCTTCAATTGTATTTTCCATCTCATGGCGTAACTTTTCTATAGCTTCTTTTTCTCTTTCTAATTCTGCTTCATCTCTTAATTGTACAGAAAAAAGTATTCTTATAATTTCAAATTTAATAGAAGCTATAAGCTCTATAAACATATTATATGACTCTTTTTTATACTCTACAAGTGGATCTTTTTGATTATATCCACGCAGACCAATTCCTGTTTTTAATGTATCCATTGAATATAAATGTTCTCTATATGCTTTATCTAACACTTGAAGATAGAGAATTCTTTCTATCTCAGCTCTTTGTTCTGGAGCAGGTGCAGACATCTTTTGTTCATAAATATCTTTTAAAATCTTCACTAATTTTTCGTAGAGTTCATCAAAGTCATTTGACTCTACATCTTCTTTTGTTATATCAACATTTAAATCTTCTTTGATTTTAAGTACTACATTTTCATAGTTAAAATCTTCTATCATCACACTTGTACTTACATCTTTTGCATTTTCAATAATCACTGCTACAAATTCACCGATATTTTCATCCACTTTAGTTGCTATATCATAATCTTCATTTAACAAATCATTTCTAAAACTATAGATTACTTTTCTTTGTTCATTTGCTACATCATCATATTCAAGGAGATGTTTTCTTGACTCAAAGTGCATAGTTTCCACTTTTTTCTGTGCATTTTCAACTGCTCTTGTTACCATACCTGATTCAATATGTTCACCCTCTTCAAGTCCAAGTCTTGACATCACACCAGCAATTTTGTCACTTCCAAATATTCTTAAAAGGTTATCTTCTAAACTTAGATAAAATTGTGATTCACCAACATCACCTTGTCGTCCAGCACGACCTCGAAGCTGATTATCAATTCTTCTACTTTCATGTCTTTCTGTTCCTAAAATAACCAATCCACCAAGTTCTAAACACTCCTCTGGAAGTTTAATATCAACACCACGACCAGCCATATTTGTAGCAATAGTAACAGCACCTTTAAGTCCTGCATCTTCAACTATTTTTCCCTCTTTTTCATGCTGTTTTGCATTTAAAACTGTATGTGGTATTTTCTCTTTTTTTAATAACTCATGTAATTTTTCAGATTTTTCAATACTTGCAGTTCCTACTAATACAGGTTGTCCCTTTGCATTGAGTTCTTTAATTCTATGACAAACAGCTATAAACTTTTCTCTTTCTGTTTTATAAATAAGGTCATTTTTATCAACTCTTTGGATAGGTACATTTGTAGGTATTGAAACAACATCAAGATTATAAATTTCTGCAAACTCAGTAGCTTCTGTTTGTGCTGTTCCTGTCATACCAGCTAGCTTATTATACATTCTAAAATAATTTTGAAATGTAATATCTGCTAATGTTTGCGATTCTTCTTTAATCTCTACACCCTCTTTTGCTTCTAAAGCTTGGTGTAAACCATCACTAAATCTTCTTCCTTCACTTAATCGTCCTGTAAACTCATCAACAATAATTACTTCATCATTTTGAACTACATAATCAACATCTTTTTCAAATAGATAATTAGCTTTCAGTGCTTGATCAAGATTATGTGAAAGTGAAGCATATTCTAGTGAATAAAGATTATCTACATCATATAATTCTTGTGCTTTTTCAATACCTGCTTCTGTTAAAAGTACTACTTTGTTTTTTTCATCAACAGTAAAATCACCAGTTACTTCATCAGATTCACTTGGATTTTTTGCTTCTCTTCTCTCACCTTTTTCTAGTTGCAATGCTATTTTTTGAGATCGCACATAGTCTGAATTTTTATGGCTTGTTGGTCCTGAGATTATCAAAGGCGTTCTCGCTTCATCAATTAAAATTGAATCTACCTCATCAACTATTACAAAGTTATATTCTCTTTGTACTTGTTCATCAAGTGAATAATGCATATTATCCCGTAAAAAATCAAACCCAAACTCATTATTAGTACCATAAGTTATATGGGCATTATATTGTTCTTTTCTCTCTTGTTCGCTTCCTATTTCAGCAGTTAATGCCCCAACGCTAAATCCAAGAAAATTATATAAAGGTTCTAACTCTTTAGCATCTCTTGAAGCCAAATAGTCATTTACAGTTACTACATGTACCCCTTTACCACTCATGGCATTTAATGAAACTGCCAATGTTCCAACAAGAGTTTTCCCTTCCCCTGTTTTCATCTCAGCAATTCTACCCTCATGTAAAACCATACCACCAATAAGCTGTACATCATAGTGTCTCATATTTAAAACTCTTTTACTAGCTTCTCTTGTGATTGCAAAACTATCAACAAGAACTTCATCTAAAGTTTTTGTATTATTTTGAACTTCAATTTTAAGTTCATTAAATCTTTGTTGTAATTCTTCATTTGAAAGTGTTGAGTATGATTCCTCAAGAGCATTGATAAGTTCTACTCTTTTTTTATATTTTTTAACCTCTTTATCATTTCGTGTACCAAATATTTTTGAAAAGATATTTAACATTTATAGTGTTCCTTGTTGTATATTTTGTAAGTAAATCGCTTTAGGCGATATATTCTATAATTTGAAGCTAATATTTTATCTAAAGGTTTGTTATGAAGTTATTAAATTAATAACATTTAATAAGAGATGATAAACTCTTTTGTTATTTGCAAAAAAAATAAATTTCTTTTAACTTTATTTAGTATATTATAAAACAAAAAACAAAAAGAGAAGAAATGATAATTTACATACATGGTTTTGGAGGAAATGCAAAGGGAAATAAAGCTGAAATTTTAAGCCAATTATTAGGACATCATGGCTTTATATCTCTCTCTTTATCTTATATACCTGATTTAGCGATTAGTACTCTTAAAGAGTTAATATCTACTTTGTTAGAAACACAAAAAGTGTATCTTATTGGCTCATCACTTGGTGGATATTATGCAACATATTTAGCAGACTATTTTAATATTCCAGCAGTTCTTATAAATCCAGCAGTTAATCCCACTGTCACACTTAAAAGAGCTTTAGGATATGCTCCAAGTTTTTATGACAATAGCACCTATGAGTGGAATGAAAACCACCTAGAGATGTTAAAAAAGTTTGAAGTAACAAATATTAAAAGTGAACTGTATATGCTTCTAAGCCAAAAAGGTGATGAGCTTTTAAACTACAAAGAAGCTGTTGATAAGTTTTCAAACTCAAAAATAATAGTGGAGGAAAATGGAAACCACAGTTTTGATGGAATTGAGCGACATATAAGTAATATTCAAAACTTTTTTGTAGAAGCTAAAGATAGTAATAAGATATTAGAATATATCGATATAATAGGTTATAAAAAGTTTATACAATATATTGATATGGATAAACTTATCGTGGCTATGTATTGGTTTAATGATAAAATTCAACACAATATCTTTGATAGTATGAGTCAAAGGTTGCAAGATAGATTTAAAGAGGAGATTGAACTTCTTGGTACACCCAGTATAGAACATATTAAAGAATCTCTTCTTGATATAAAAATAGAACTTGAAAACGAATTTTATTATGAACTAGAAGAGGTTATAAATCAAAATGATAACAAGAAGATGGAAAAGAAACCTTCTAACAGCTCGTCAGATAAAATAAACCCTCTTTTAAACGTATCTTATTTCACTTGCGATGCTTTTCAAGAAGCCTTTGAGTTTGCAACAAAAGCACATAAAGAACAAAAAACACCATTTGGTTATCCATATATCTTTCATTGTGTAAGTGTGGCTATGATAGTACTAGAAGCTAGCTTGAATGAAAAGTCAAAAAATACAAATAATGCTGTGATCGTTGCTCTTTTACATGATACTTTAGAGGATACAGATACCACTTTTGATGAGATAGAAGAGAAATTTGGAGAAAATATAGCAAATGGTGTAATGGCCTTAACTTTAAATAAAACACTCCCAACAAAATCAGAACAAATCAAAGATAGTTTAGAAAGAATTAAAAAATGTGAAGAATGGGTATGGATGGTAAAACTATCTGATAGAATAAACAATCTTGGAACTCCACCTACTCATTGGGACAATGAAAAGAAACTAAAATACTTAAATGATGCACGGGTTATCTATGTGGAACTAAATGAATCAAGTGAATTTTTAGCTTTAAAACTACAAAATAAAATAGTAAATTATGAAAGATATTTATCATGATATAATGAGAAGGAAAAGAGAAGTAAGTTTTCAATTAATTTATTTTTAGAAGTACCCTTTATTATAATAATGGTAAAATATTATCAATAAGTACAAAGTAATTTTAAAACTTACAATTAAAGGATTTTCTATTATGAAGATGTTTATTTTCATTCTTTTTTTCACAACTACAATATTTGCTAATGATTTAAAAAATATCAATACTTTTGAAGCTTCGTTTAAACAATCAATTATAAATAGTTCCAATAAAGAGATACTCTATACAGGAAAAATCTATATAAAAAAACCACTTAAAATTTTTTGGAAATACAATGACCCAATCGAAAAACTTGTTTATATTACAAATAATATAGTTACTATTATAGAACCAGAACTAGAACAAGCAATAACTTCAAAACTTGATAATGAGTTTAATATTTTAGGACTACTTAATAATTCCACAAAAATATCTCCGACGCAATATCTCTCAACTTTTCAAAATACTCAATATAAATTAACAATTGTAGATAATACACTTCAAGATATAAGTTACAAAGATAGTATAGACAACACTATTTTAATAAGTTTTTCAAATATCAATCAAAACAAACCAATCAAAGATACTGTCTTTAAATTTCAGATACCTCAAGAGTACGATATTATTAGAAAATAAGCTCTTTTAGCTATACTTTCAATTAAGGTACAATAAGCAATAGCTTGCATTTTGCAAGAGGAAAGTCTGAGCTGCTGTGAAGTATGGTTCCATTTAACAAATGGCTAGGGTAACCTAAGGGATAGTGCAACAGAAAGTAAACTACCTCAATCTTGGTTAGATATGAGGAAAAGGTGAAACGGCGAGGTAAGAGCTCGCCAGTGTCTTAAGTAATTTAGACAGCTATGTAAACCCAACCTGCAGCAAGAAGAGATGGTATAAACTTCACACTTTTGGCTCTTCGCACGATTGATTTTGTAAAAAATCAACTAGATAAATTATTGCTAACTACAAAACTCAGCTTACCGTTGTACCTTTTTAATTTAACTGATGATTAAACTCTGGAACAATCTCTTGTAGTTTATTTAATTTATCTTCCGTATTAACTAATTCTAAAATATCATTATTTAATTTTTCAATATCATAACTTGTTTTTCCAGCAACAGTAATAGACTCATATTGTGTTTTTGCATCACTATCATCTATAAGTAACTCTTCATAAAGTTTTTCACCAGGTCTTAATCCTGTATATTCTATAGCTATATCTTTTCTACCACTTAATTCTACCATCTTTTGGGCTAAATCAGCTATCTTAATAGGTTCGCCCATATCAAGAATAAATATCTCACCTTTACTACCTAATGAAGCTGCTTGAAGCACAAGTTCACAAGCTTCAGGTATGAGCATAAAATATCTAGTAATATCTTTATGAGTTACTGTTATAGGCTTGCCTGCTTCTATTTGTGATTTGAATTTTGGTATGACACTTCCACTACTTCCTAGAACATTACCAAATCTTACTGCAACAACCTGCGTATCTTTTGAATCTACATTTTGTAAATACAACTCACAAATTCGTTTCGTTGTACCCATCACATTTGTTGGACGAACTGCTTTATCTGTAGAAATTAATAGAAAATTTTTCACTTTATGTTTAATAGAACAATCTATTGTGTTTTTAGTTCCTATAATATTATTAATAATTGCTTCACCAATATTATCCTCAACTAATGGCACATGCTTATATGCAGCTGCATGTATCACAATATCTGGACTATATTTTTCAAATGTTTTGTCTAAAAGCTCTTTATTGGATACTGATTGCATCACAAATTTTGGATTATATTTTTCTAACTCTTGAGCGATTGTGTAAAGATTAAATTCACTATGATCAAGGAGTATTAACTGTTTTGCACCAAAATTCACACATTCTCTTGCTATTTGACTTCCAATACTTCCACCAGCACCTGTAATCAATACAGTTTTATTTACTATAAAACTTTTGATTGCTGTTTTATCTAAATCTTTTGGGTGTCTAGCTAACAAATCTTCAACACTAATATCTTTTAATTGTGTAGTGAAGTCTTTATCTCTTAATATCTCCTCAAGTGATGGAAGAATTTGTATCTCTTGAAAAAACACATTTAAATCATCATAAACATTTTTAATCTCAAGAGTTGTTGCACTAGGCATTGCTATAACTAATAAATCATACTTTTTGTTTTTAAGTTTTTCTTTAAGATATTTAGGTGAAAGTATACGAACACCATCTATACTTCTTCCTTGTAAAGACAAGTCATCATCTACTAAATACCTTACATTGTATTCTGTATATTTAAACTCTTCTTTTAGTTTTACACCAGCTTTTCCAGCACCATAAATAACAACATTTTTTGTTTTCTCAATTGTACTTCTATTAATAATATAATAATAAAAATACATAGTAAAATTTACAATAAAAATATATAAAAAAAGTTCACTAGCTAAAAATGCAAATCTTACTTCACCATGATAATATGGCGCATACAATACAAAAGGGACAATATATACAAAACTTTTTATGAGAAATGTTTTTTGAGTGGCTTTACTCCAAGATAAAGAATAGTCTTTAAATATAAGTAAAGAAGCAATTATACGCAAAACTATCACACTTAATACTAATTTTATATCAAATGAAACATGAAATATAAAAAAAGTCCAACTAAAAGTGATAATAGAAAATGTAATTATCACTATAAAATTTAATATTCGTTTATCTAAAATCATTCAAATTCTTTCTTATTATCTATATATTTTACAACAAAGTATAATAACATAATAGCTATGAGAAAAACTATAAAAATATTACTTATAAAATAAACAAGCAAAAATAAAATTAGATTAATAATTATTGCATAGTTTGTTACTTTATAGTGACTCCACCCAGCTTGAGTAAGACGTTGATAAGCATGTTTCTTATGAGCAAGAGAGAGTTTTTCACCCTTAAACTTTCTTCGTATTAAAGTCAAAGTAGCATCAAACCAGAATAAAGCAAAAAGAATAATCCAAATCCATAAATTTGTAGCTTCCTGATTTGCATAATATATTGTAAATATAGCTATATTATACCCAAGAAGTGTACTTCCTACATCACCCATAAATATTTTTGCTTTATTCCAATTCCAATAAAGGAAACCAAGAACAGATACAGCTAATATTCCAAAATGTAAATCTCCAAATAGTAATAACCCAGCAACACTTAAAAATACAAACTCACTTCCTACATAACCATTAATACCATCAATAAAGTTCGTAAGGTTTATATACCAAACTATTAGTAGGAATGCAAAAACATTTGTCATTATTGTGTTTTCAATACGAAAAACTCCAAAAGTTAGGTTCTCAAATCCACCTAAAAAATATAGCCCAACTAAAGCTACTATAGCTTGAACCGCTAACCTAAGCTTAGGGCTCAGTTCATATATATCATCAAAGAAACTAACTATACTAATAATCACCCCAGCCATCAAAGCATAAAAAAGATTTACATTGATATCATCTGTAAAATAAAGATATAAAAGCCCTAAAAACCAAGTAAAAGCTATGGCAATGCCACCACCATGCGGAGTAGGTACTGTATGTGAGCTTCTTTCGTTTACTTCATCTAGCAATGCATTTTTTATATAGTAATTTTTTATGAGATATGTAAGTAAAAACGATAATACAAATAAAACTACTACAAACCAATAATTCAACATTTAAAATTCACCATTTACCATTAGGTTAATCCCCTCTTCTACACTATATGGATTTGCAAGGTTCAATTTTTCTTGTGTGATTCTATTATCAACTTCCAAACTTCCATAAAGTCTTTTATGAAAAGATGACTTAAACACCTTTAATAAACTCTCAAAAAATGGTATCTTTATAAGATATATTTCTTTATCAATATTTTTAGCTATCAATTCAATAAGTCTTACAGTACTCACAGACTCATTATCACAAGCCAAGAATATTCCAGATTGTTTTTGAGTTATAATCTCATCTACTATATGACAAAGATTTCCAATATACACAATACTTCGTTTATTTTCTATTTTGCCAAAGGGTAATACAGGAATTTTATCTACTAAATTTACAAGATTTTTGATATTTGCTTTTACTCCATAACCATATACAATGGGTGTTCTTATGACACTTACCTTAAAACTCTCATCTTGAAGCTTTGTCAGTTCTAGTTCTGCTTTTAATTTACTTTTCCCATATTCATCTTCTGGCTTACAAACACTATTCTCACTATATATATCATCAGTTTCTTCACCATATACTTTAATTGTACTCATAAATACAAACTGTTTTACTCCAGTTACTTTAGCTTTTTTTGCTAGTTTCAAAGTTTGAGTTATATTTACTCTTTCATATTCTTCTTTACTTGCTCCACCCATTTGATGTACCAAAGCAGAAAGATGAACAATAGAATCTATATCATCTAAATCTAATTTATCTATATCATCATTAAGAAATGAAAATGTTTTTATATCATATTTTGTTTTATATTTATCTATAAAATAGTTTCCTATAAAGCCACTACTTCCAGTTAACAGTATTTTATAAATAAAATTATTATCACAATGTGTCATTTATCCACCTCTTACTAACAAGTCAAGTAAATTATTAATTATTTTATCTTTGTTAAAAGTAGTTTTTGTTAGATTCTCACAATTTTTTGAAAATGCTATTACTTCATTTTTTTTCACATCTATTGCTTCCATAAAAATACTTTTTATCTCTTGTATATCCGTAGGTTTTGCAACAAATCCTAAATTATTATTTTTAATAATATCAGCTGCAGCACCTTTGATTACAGCCATAATTGGCTTTCTCGCAGCTATATATGTTTGAGTTTTTGCTGGAACTGTTAATGAAAATATAGGTTTATCGACCAAGGATACAATTAGAAAGTCACTTGCTTTAAAATACTTATACATCTTATTTCTTGGCTGTCTACCAAAAAAAATTATATTTTTATAGTTATTTTTTTCAACTATATTTTTTAAATTATCAAGTTCTGATCCATCACCTATTATATTTAATTGTACTTTTGTTAGATATTCTTGAGATAAGTTTCCAAATGCTTTAATTATATTATCTAAGTTTTGAACGCTACCCACATTACCAGCAAATGTAAAATGTATCTTTTTATCTTCACTAAATTGAAATGTTTCTATTTCTCTATTAAACTCATCAGCCCAGTTTGGTGCATATATAATTGTTTTATCAACATCAAGATAAGGTAGAATTTTATCTTGAAAACCTTTACAAGAAATTGCAAAGTTTGTAGTATTTCTATAAACAAATTTTACAAAACCATTTAAAAAAAACCCTAAAAATCTTGTTTTTTTGAATCCATAAGCATATACACTGTCAGGCCAAACATCTTGTACCCACAAAGTAACTGGCTTTTTATAAAATTGATTTAAAATAACTGCAGGGACCATGCCTGTTAATGCTCCAACATCAAATCCAAATATATAATCATATTTTTTGCCGATTTTAAGACTAATCAAAGAACCTAGAATCATAAAAGTAAAATACTTTAGAACTTTTTTGAATACATTAGTCTTGTATCCTGTGATAGCTTTAACTCTATAAACCGTCATGTCATTATATTTTTCTTTTGTATACCATTTATTTTTAAAGTTCTCAAACACTTTTCCATGTGGATATGTTGGGTTTTGAGTAAGTATATCTATATCACAACCTTTTTTTTTCCATTCAAGTACTATTTCATTTATCTTAAATTCTTCTGGATAAAAGTATTCTGTAACGATTAAAATTTTTTTAGACATTTCTATTTTCTAAAAAATTTATTTTTGTAACAATCATCACTCATTACATGGTGATACATATCTTTTATAAGTTGTTCCCATGATGGTGCGACATAACCAGTAATTAATTTAAATTTATCACTATTCATACTTCTATCTAAAATAAAATCATCAAAAGCATTTATCTTAATATCTTTTTTATAATTATCTTTCACAATATTAAGTAAGTCATACTTTGAAATTGCATCACTCGATAGATGATAAAGTCCACTTAATTCTTTATTTGGTATAACATAATTTGATATTATATTTACTATTTCAATAGTGGGAAATCCACTATAAATAGCTTTTGTAAATCCATTTATTTCACCTTCTTGTGACATGAACCAATCTACCAAACTAAAATTTGTTTTAAGTTCATGTCCTATGATTGATGTTCTAAGTGTCACACAATGTGGATAATGAACTTCTCCTAAATATTTAGTTTTACCATACAAGTCTTCTGCTGTTGATAGATCACTTTCTCTGTACTCTCCTTTTTTACCATCAAATACACAATCTGTACTGATATGAATGAGTCTAGCATTTGCAGTTCGTGAAACAAGAGATAATCTATGAGGTAATTGAGAATTAACTGTAATTGCAGTTAATGGGTCTTGTGAAATAGGAAGCTGTTTAATAATACCTATACAATTTATAATTATAGTAGGTTGTATCCCAGCTATTGCTCTTATAACTGTTTCAAAATTATCTGCATCTACTCCATCTCTTATTTTTAACAACTCCTCTTTTGTAAAATAGTTTTCAAGGCCACTTTTACTTCTAGTAGTACCAAAAACTTCAAATTTTTCATTTTTACCCATCTCTTTAAATAAAGTATGTCCTAACATACCTGTAACACCTAGTACTAATATTCGCTCTTTTTGCATTTCAATTCCTTAGTATTTTTTCCATACAGTTCTATTTATGTAGTCTATATAACTTACTACTATTCTTACAACTTTTTTTGATACTGTATTTGTATCGTAATCCTTTACAATATTCATCATTTGATTAGTAGTTTGCTCTGTAACTATATTAATTGAATTTATAATATCAGCACTTCTTAACCCAGACATAATCAAAGTTCCTTCATCCATTCCCTCAGGTCTCTCATGAGCTTGTCTTATTGTAATTGCAGGAAATCCTAAGATTGACGATTCTTCTGTTATTGTACCACTATCACTTATTGCACAATAAGCATTGTGTTGCAAAGCGATATAATCAAAAAAGCCCAATGGCTTCATAAATTCAACTAAGGAGTTAAACTCTTTTTTATCTAAAGACTCTAGTTTTTTTCTAGTTCTTGGATGAGTTGATACTATTACTCTTTTATTATATGTTTTTGCTATAACATTTAATGAATCTAGTAAGTCATTAAAATTTTGCTTGCTATCTACATTTTCTTCTCTGTGGGCACTTACTATAAAAAACTCTTTTTCTTTCAAATTTAGATTTTCTAATACTTTTGAGTTTTTTATATCTTCTTTGTGATATTCAAGTACTTCTTTCATGGAAGAACCTGTTTTAATTACCGTTTCAGGTCTAATACCTTCTGATACTAGATAATCTCTTGCATGTTCTGTTAAAGTCATATTTATATCACTTAACTGATCCACGATTTTTCTATTTATCTCTTCTGGTACTCTTTGATCGAAGCATCGGTTTCCAGCTTCCATATGAAAAATAGGTATTTTTCTTCTTTTTGCAGATATTACAGATAAACAAGAGTTCGTATCACCATATAATAAAACTGCATCAGGTTTTAACTCTTTAAGTAGTTTGTCAGATTTACTAATAACATTAGCAATAGTCTCAGCTGCATTATCAGCAGCTGCATTTAGAAAATAATCTGGTTTTTTTATACCCATATCATTAAAAAACACTTCATTTAATTCATAATCATAGTTTTGACCACTATGAACTAATATATGATTTGTATATTTTTCAAGTTCAGCAATTACACGGCTAAGTTTTATGATTTCAGGTCTTGTTCCTACTATTGTCATTACTGTTTTCATGATATTACTCCAAACTCTTTAAGTTGGTCTTGTACTTCATGAAGCTCTAAAATCATTTTTCTTAACTCTTCTTCATTTAGCCTATGTGTATTATGAGAGTGGTATTCCCCTGCTTGGGTGATAACTTCCTCTCCATCTTCAAAAAATTTATTATAGTTTAAATCTCTATCATCAGAAGGGATACGATAATATTCATCCATATCTGTGGCTTTTACCATCTCCTCTTTTGTAAGAAGTGTCTCATAAAGTTTTTCACCGTGTCTTGTGCCTATCACTTTTACTTCATGGTTTTGTTTGTTCAATATATTTTTAAGTGTATTTGCAAGCAGTTCAATTGTAGCTGCTGGTGCTTTTTGTACAAAAATATCACCATTTTTTCCATTTTTAAATGCAAAGATTACTAAATCTACAGCTTGGTCTAAACTCATCATAAATCTAGTCATAGCAGGATCTGTAATAGTGATAGTTTTGTCATTTTTTATTTGATCAATAAAAAGAGGTATCACTGAACCTCTGCTTGCCATCACATTCCCATATCTCGTACAAGCTATCATAGTTTCATTATCATTTAGATTTCTGCTTTTTGCTACGGCAACTCTTTCCATCATTGCTTTACTTATACCCATTGCATTTATTGGATAAACAGCCTTATCTGTACTTAAAACTATCACTTTTTTTACTTTTGCTTCAATAGCTACATTTAATACATTTTCAGTACCTATAACATTTGTTTGTACTGCTTGCATAGGATAAAACTCACAAGATGGTACTTGCTTTAAAGCTGCTGCATGGAAAATGAAATCTACACCTCTAACTGCATCTTTTACAGAATTTATATCTCTTACATCTCCCAAATAAAATTTAAGTTTATCATTGCTATAAACTTTTCTCATATCATCTTGTTTTTTCTCATCTCTTGAAAAAATTCTTATCTCTTTTATATCCGTATTTAAAAAACCTCTTAAAACAGCATTTCCAAATGAGCCTGTTCCACCTGTGATTAGTAATGTTTTATTTTTGAACATTTTTTATAACCTTTTTACATAATTTTAAATATTCTTTCGCTCTTTCTTTTGATGACGGTAATTCTTCTACAATTATCGAAGCTTTTGAAACTATATTGTTATATAATTTATTGTCAGAATAGATTCTAACTATCTGACGCATAATATCTTTAGTATCATATGGATCAAAATAAAGTGCAGCATCTTTACATACAGATGTAGCAAAAGAGTAGTTTGACGTCAAAATTGGTTTCTTCATTATCATCGCTTCAGGATAAGATGCCGTAAAGCTTTCAACCAATGTAGGCAAAAATAATGCATCGGCCTTTGCATATATATATGGGCATTCATCAAGTTTTACCGAACCTATGTTTATAATATATTCCTTTGAATCTTTAAACTTACTTTGAAAAATTTCTTCAGACAATGTTAGTATAAATTTTATCTTGAGTTTCTTTTCTTTAATAATTTTAACCAAGTCATTAATTATATCTAATTTTTTATGTGGATAATATGCTGAAACAGTAACAAACCAAAATTCACCTTCTTCTTTTTTTGGTAATAAGTTTAAATCATTAAACTCTTGCTCAAAAACAGAATGATATTTACTGGATACTACGCTTATTTTTTCTTTTGATTTATCGATAAATCTTGCAAATCTATCTTTCATATCTTGAGTTTGTACAACATATAAATCTGCATTATTTTTTAACAAAACTTTATGATAAAATTTTATTAATGTAAACTTTAATTTTTCAAAACCTTTCATATTTTGAATATATGGTAAATCTTTATACAGATATAAGCCATTTGCAAAACCCATAACATGTTTTGATTTTGGTTTCCAATAAGTTGGACCAAAAACAGAAAAAACAACATCTGGCTTAATACTTTTCTCTGCAGAGTTCAATTGCTTTATTACTTTATCAAATATTATAAAGCGACTAGGATTCTGAAAGTTATAAAATTTAAAATTTTTAGGGAATAAGTCTTTTATTATCTCTTTATTCATAGAAGGAGATAAAAAAACATGATATTCATTTTCCTGAAAATGAATACATTCATTTATAAAAGATAAAGCAACTTGTAAGGCTCCACCTGTTTTTAAATTTGTTGTATTTATAAGTATTTTCATATTACTTTTTTAATTCCTTCAATAAATAATCTTCTACCTTAATAAAATCTGTTGTACCTATTATAGTATTTAATAAATCAGTATTTGCAATAGATGCTTTAAGTTCATCTCTTTGAGTATTAACTGTTTGTATTTGTAACCCTTCAAGTTTTAAAAAGTTCAAAATATCATATACTCTATTGCCATTGCCACTAGCAATATTTAAAATTTTTGGTAATTTTTTAATTTTTAAAAGTTGTAAATATACATTAATTACATCATTAATACAAATATAATCACGAATTGAAGTTCCCCCATTAATAATATTTAATGACCGTTTGTTTATATAAGCATATTTTATTTTACTAATTACAGAAAATTTATCTTCTCCACCATACATATTAAATACTCTAGCAATAGTATAATCAATATTTCTAGCTTCACAAAATCTTTTGATTAATTCTTCATTAGATACTTTTAATGCTGCTTGTAAACTTGTCGGCATTACTGAATCTATTTCTGAACAAAATTTATTATTTCCATATACAGAACTACTACTTGTATAAATAATTTTATCAATCACTATATTATTTTTCTCTAACATAGTTAAAATTCTAGCCGTATTGAAAATAGAATTTTCTATGTAGTTATCTAGATTCTTTATATCATAAAGATCTGTAGAAGCTTGAAAATTATTAAATATTATTTGAACATTTTCTTTTTTCAATCTTAAAGCACTAATTATCTCTTCAAAATTTTCTTTTGAAGAAAGTAAAATTGCATCTTCTATACTCTTACCTAAAGCTTTTGATAGATTGCTTCTCTTCCCAAAAATAAGTACCATTAAAATCCTTTTCTATAAATTTCTCAAGACAATAACTAAAGCCTTTAAAAAAATCATTTTATTACTTTTTCTAAAAGAAATTAAAATTATTGACCAATCATAACTATTCAAAAAATACTTTATTGATGCTTTAGCAAGCATTAATTCATATTCTTTAGGCTTCTCATATTGTTTAAAATTCTTTAATTTTTCTTTTAATAATTCTTCTATAAATTTGGAATACTCTATAGTAAATTTATTTAATTGTTCCCGCACTTCCATTTTTATGTTTTTTGCATTTACTCTTGACATAGAATTTTTTAGAATTCTATATTTTAAAACAACTTCATTTATATTACCAAATTTAGCACCTTTTCTATACATATTTAACCATAAATCTAAATCTTCAGCATTACGATTTCCATATATCCCATATAGTAAATTATTTTCTATTAAAAAACTTTTTTTAATCATAACACTAGGATGAGCAAATGGAACATCATTTATCAATGTTAATAATATATCATTCTGATTAGATGGTTTTTTATAATATTTTAATTCATTTCCAAACTTATCAATTGTAATTACATTACCACCACATATATCAAGTGAATTTTTTGTTATATATTTATATTGATTATCTAATCTATCATTAACTGAAATATCATCTTGATCCATTCTAGCTATATACTTTCCTTTTGATAATTTAATACCCTCATTTAACGTTTCTATTAGTCCTTTGTTTTTCCTTGAAACTAATATAATTCTATCATCTAATCTTTCATATTTTTTAATTATACTTAAGCTGTTATCAGTAGATCCATCATTTATTATAATTAACTCAAAATTTTTGTAAGTTTGGTTCAAAATACTTTCAATAGACTCAGCCAAGTATTTATCACAATTATATACTGGTAAAAGTACACTTATTAAATTATTCATAATATTTTTTCACTCTATTTTCTATATAATTTTCATGGAAAATATCATATTTTAAAAGTAATGCTTCAATATTCTTCACATCAATTAAAAAATCGCCTTCCATTTGAATAAGATTATAATTTACTTTTTTATTGCATATTTTTTCAAGTATGTTTACTAAATGAAGAACTTTAGTGTTCTTATAATTTGCTATATTTTGGATTGTATTAATAAATTTTTTTGCATTTACTATTTTATTCACTATAAATACAACATCGTCTATATCTATAATATTTCTTTCTATATTGAATAAATTAAAATTTTTTTCATTCATAATTGTTTTGTATAAAAATCCTATCAATTGGTTTTCATTATTATTTCCTAAAACTTGAGGAAGTCTAAAAATATTAAATTTATCAGAATTTTCAATAATAATCTGCTCCATATTCACTTTATGTTTTGTATATGAACTCATTTCAAAGTAAGTATCATACATTGAACATGTGCTAAAATATACAAAATGCTTTTCCTGACTATAGTTTTTTAAACACTTATATAATAATTTTTCTTCTCTAAGAAACTCTTCACTAGATACTACTTTAGAATTGGAAACACCTGAAGCAAATAAAACTACATCATCATTGTTTTCATATTCTTTGAATGCTTTTGCTATTAATCCATTACCAATTATCATTATATTCTTATCCAATTATCACAAATAATATTTTTACTTTTATCTTGGAGACTATCATCTACAAACCATACTTTAGGAGAAATAACTATTTTACTTTCATTTTCATTTAGCCAAGCACTCCACCAACTGAAAGAACTATTTGCTATAATATTATGCTTACAGCTCTTCATAAGTTCTAAGTCATCAAAAGGGCTTTTCGTATCAGATATGAATACTTTATTTTCTAAAAATTCAAAATTTTGTTTACACCATTCAATATCATCTGAAAAGATATAAAAACTTGGATTTTTTATATTTAATCTTATATTTGCCACTGCTAATTTATAATAGTTTAAATCACAAGTACCATGGATACTATTTGTATATGGATTTAGTACATAATCCCCCCTTCTGATATGAAGTGATACACTTTGTGTATTTTGAATACTGTGCAAGTGTTTTTTTGCTTCATTAGAGATGTTTTCTTTTAAAGTAAATTCTTTGAGTAATTCATTTCTAATATCTTTAAAATAATTTTCATTTTGCCAATAGCCATCAAGATAAATATTACTTTTATATCTAAATACTTTATCATCAAATACAAATATTTCTTTTTCAACAAAATAACTTTTTGGTTTCTTAGTAGTTAGACCAAGTTTACTTTTTACTTTGAACAAAATATTTTCTTTTCCTGCTAATTTTATTATTTCTTTTTTAGAAGCAATTTTTTCTTCTATATTAAATTGATTTAATTCATATTTTCTTAAAGTTTGCTTTGGATAAAAAGATATGTCAAGTTTAACTTCATCTTCACTTTTAATTGATATTGATTTTGCCATAGCATATTGAAACATTTGGTTACCGAGGCCACCTTGAATCTTGATTATTATCACCTATTTAACCACATTTGTTTATTTACAAAAATAGAGTTAATTCCAGTAAATGCATATTCAAAATAACCATTTGAAAGTAAAAAGTTAATTATTCTATCGTCTTTCTGTGCCATTCCTTCTGTTACAAAATTTATCGTTTCAATACATATACAAATTGGTTTAAATCTTTTAAAGTCTAATGATTTTAATATCTGATAATCTAATCCCTCTACATCAATAGAAAGAAAATGTATCTGTTTATTTATAAAATAGCTTTCAAACAAACTATTTATATCTACTACTTCTACAGATTTAACTTCATTTACTTTATAACCTAAACTTTCATAATAAGATGCTTCCTCGTTTGAAAATGTATTAAGTGTTTTACTATCCATAATAAAAAAATCAAGTTCTGTTAAGTCTTCTTCTTGAGATTTTATACCCTTATTTACTATAATGTCATTTTTTCTTTTAGATTTTAAAAACTTAGCTAAGAAAGGATCTGGTTCTACCAAGACACCTGTGTAATCTCTTTTATTTTTAAAGTAAAATTTTGCTGTATTCGATAATTTCCAAGGAGAATTAGCTCCTATATCACAATAGTTAATATTTTTTGTATAACCTATCGTATTTAAAATTATTTCAACTATTATATCCTCACCCGTTTGAGAAAATGAGATATTTTTGAACATAAATGCAGGTTTTATATTTCTATATATTTCCATATATTTTTCAGGTAAGAATGTTTTAATTTTTTCTTTTATTATTTTTTTCATGTTATTTCTTTTTCATTACAACTTGATATCCAAAGTGTAAGTAAGACTCATCTTTAACCTTATATAAACTTCTTATCAAGGGAATTAAAAACTTAATAAATATTTTTTTTATTTTATTATCAGCTAATCTATATAGTTCTTGTATCACATATTCTGTAGGATTTCCATTTTGAACTATCTCTACTATTTCCAAATTATTATCCTCAGCCATTTTTTCATACCAATAGCTGGAAAATCCATTATAAAAATAATAAGGAGTTTGATGTGGTATACTACAAAATGGTGCAGATATAATTAATAATGCATCCTTTTTTAGCAATCTAGAAAACTCTTTTATTGTGTTATTTGGAAAAGGCAAATGTTCAAGAACTTCTGTACATAAAATTACATCAAATATATTATCCTTTTCATCTATATCCCAAATGTCACCTACATAATCTAACTTTCCATAGTCCCATGTTTTATTTTGCAATCCTACACTATCACCTGAACCATCATATTCACCAAAATCTTGTGCTTTATAATTTAAATGTTCACAATACTTTCTATACTGTTGTGTTCCACAACCTGCATCTAATATTGTTAAATTTTCAGACAAGCTTTCTAATTTTTTCTTAACCCATTCATTACGAAACTTTGAATTATCATAAGTATCAAATAATTTCATTTTTTTCCTTTTGTATTAATATGTCATTTTTATAATCATAATTATAGTTAGAATTTTTAAAATTTCTCAAATCTATTGTACTATCAACTGTTTTAAATCTATCATAACCAAACAAATTCATCTCTCTACTATATATATTTAGCACTAATTTTAACAACTCTTGATCATAATATTCTTCATTAGAAATTTTTTTAGGAGAGACTCTTATACTTTCTTTTTTTGTTGGAATTTTAATATCAAACTTTGTTGCTAATTCTTTAATATCATTATCTAATGTTTCATTTTTATTTATCCAGTCTACAACTATTTCACCTTTATCATTAAATAATTGTGGAAATAAAAAATTCCTTGAAGGCCATTTATCAGTTCTATTAATTATCTTCAAAACTAAGTGTTTAAATCCTTTTTGTGCATCTTCATAGTCATAATTTTTTGAATTTATATAATCCCCAAAGTTCTTTACATGATGATAATAAGATATTAGGAATGTCAAAGGATTTCTAACAGTAGAAAATAAAAAATACCCTTCCAATTTTTGTTTTTTTATTGGTGTTAACCCTATAGGGCATAATTCATCACTTCTATCATCTCTTACAACTACATGATTAAAATTTAAATGTAAAAATTCATTATCACTCAAACTATTTAAATAACTACCACCTGTTTTTGGAATATGTATATGACCCAGCCTTTCAACTTTTAATTTTTTAATTTTCTTTTCATACTTATACTTAGTAATCATTAAATTAGGTCTAAAATCAATAATTCCAAACAGTACTCTTAGCCATGGAAGTGATCTATTTTGCTCTCCTTGAAATGCATTATACTTCAACCATTTATTTATCATATTTTCCTCTTTTCTGTTAATTTCTATATTTTAAGATTTTTGCTGGATTACCACCTACAACAGCAAATGGAGGAATATCAGAAACCACAACAGACCCCGCACCTATTATAGAACCTGTCCCAATTTGATTACCTGGTAATATAACACTGTTTCCACCTATCCAAACATCATCATCAATCTTAACTTTTTTCAACTCTGGAGAATCTTGAAATATCATAGGACCTTTATCAATATCTATTCCATGTCCACCTCCAGTAATCAAGCAATTAGGTCCTATCATAATATCATTACCCATTGTAACACCAGAATAAATACTACATCCATATCCGATAATTACATTATTACCACATTCAAAATCACCTCTTAGTTGACTAAATGGATATAAACTAAAATTTTTACCTAGTTTCTTTCTATACTTATTTGCAACCGTAGCAGATGGAGCAATATAATTTGAAAAATGTGTGTTTTTAAAAAGATAAAACGTAAATAAGTAATATATAAAAGAATATATAATCCTAATTATTTTATGTATTTTGCTTATAAACAAGTTCATATCCCAACTCCTCAATTTCAGTAGCAAGTTTTTCTTCAACTTTCTTTATCATAACTTCTGATAGTGTAGTTTTCCATTTATCAATTTGTCCATTTTTAAAGGTTGGTGCTTTAGTATCAAAAATTTTATTAGCTAAATTATCTATATCAAAATTTTTATAACTACTTCCACTCAAGTATTTTAAAATTTTTTTTATTTCATTCTGCTGCGTCACTGCACAACCACCACCTTTACTACCTATCAGTGTTTCAAAGTGTATTGCACAAACATTTGCAGAATTTATCCAACCCTTTGAGTTATTTACTCGTTCCTTTAAAGAAGTTAATACAATATCTCCATTTCCTTTTATTCCATTTAAAATAGGAAGATAAGATTCTTCTAAAGTTTTATTTTTAAAAAAATAATATAAATCATAATTTTTATCAGTACTTTGATGATTATAATAAGATAAAAGAACAGCCCTCGGATCTCGGATGATATATATCATTTTTATATTATGGAGGCTAAGATAATTATCTAATTCTAAAGTATACGGAACATGTGCAGATATAAACTGATTTTCATCAATACTTAACAAGTACTTATCAAGATGTTTTTTCTTAATACAATTATCTAAATTGTCTAAATCTATCTTAAAGTGCTCTCCATTTGAACTATTACAACTACATTTTTTCACAAATGTAGATAATCTACGAAATGGATTTCTTTGAGTCATTCTAATCATTGCTGCACTCAAACCAGGTTGCTTTCTTTCAAAATTAAGTTCTTTTAAAAGTTTAATTAATAAATGTGTTCCTGACTTTGGTAATGAATTTGCCATAATTTTCATATTTTGCTCCTGAATTTTTTATACTCTTTTATTAACATTAAAAATACTGTTATTTCATAAATAATTCCTATAGTAAAAAAACATACAAGCTCATAATCAATAAACATTCTAACATATAATAACAACGTTATTATAAGTGACAGATAAAAAATATTTTTTATAAACTTCATACCTTTATTACTATGTTTTTGTATCTCCAGGGTAAAGAAAAATAACCAATAGAAAAAAAAAATAATTGAAAAGATATATACAAAATAGATTATATTTAATTTGAAATAATATATTGATAAAAATATAAAAATTAAAAGCCCTAACGAAGCAAAATCTATTTTATTTTGATATTTCATAGAGTTTTCTGACATTGATATAATAGTCAAAATTCCTTTCATAACCATAGCCATCGCAAATAAACCCATAATTTGCATATATTCTGATGCAAATATCCACTTATCCCCTAAAAAATAGATAAGTAGAATATCGCCTTCTAATAATAAAAGACCACTAAAAGTTGAAGTTATAAGAAAAACTATATTTGCAAATGCATCATAAAAAGTTTTCTTATCTTTGCTACTATATCTTTCTAAGTAACTATAAATAGCACCTGTAATTGGCATGCGAAGATGAGTGTCAGCCATTCTTGCTATTTGCTGAGAATTACTATAGTGTCCTAATAATTCTATACTAAAAAACTTTCCGAATATGAACTTATCACTTGCATTAAACACACCATTCAAGATTCTGTTAATAAATATTTCAAATCCAAATTTTAATTCAGAAGTGAACTTTTTAATAGTTTTCCATGATGTTATTTTATAAGAACTTTTAGTAAAATAATATATCATTATTGCATTCACTATATTTAAGGTAATAGCTTTAATTATAAAAACCCATACACCATATCCTTCATAAGCAAAATAAACTGAGACTCCAAATGTGATAATATTTGATAATAAAGAAATATTCATTAACTTATCAAATCTTTTATCTCGTGTTAACTGTGCATATCCCTGTCTACTAATTGAAGTAAAAATAATTGAAATACTAAAAACAATTATAAGGTAAAAAAGTAAATCATTTTCATATACTATACTAATGATAGGTGCTAAGACAAATAGTACTATTATATTAAAAATACCAAAAGCAAGATTCAAAGTAAAAAAACTTCTTTTTAAGTCTTCACTAGGATTATTTGATTTTATATACGCTTGAGTCAATCCCATATCTATAAGCGGTTGCAAAAGTGATTGTACTGCAAGTACTATAGCAAATATACCAAAATCTTTTGGCTCTAAAAGTCTTGCTAGTATGGCCAGTAAAGCCAAACTCAATACTACTTCTACAGCTTTTGTACCAAGACTATAACTACTACTTTTTAATATACTCAAAGTCAATTATTCTCAATATTTATAACATACAATAAAGCATATCCTTATTCAAAGTTAAAATTATCAAAATCTGTTTATTGAAGCTGTAAAATTCATTTGATACATCTTTTTTTATATACTTAACTATTCCTTCTACAGATTCTTCCGTAGACAACTTATTATCTGTAGCTACAATTCTTTCAGCATGATGTGCTTCTTCATATACATCATTCATACCTGAAAAGTTCTATATGCCCTTTATAATCTATTTTTTTATTATTTTATCAAAAAACTTATTTAATCATTATTAAAAGTTTATCTTGATAAAGAAACCGTGTAGTCTAAAGTTATGCTACTAATTTTGGATAGTATGACTAGCTCTTTGTAATCCCTTAACCATTTACAAATACAACTCATAAGCTCTTTACTATAATAAGCTCTTGAATAGTATCACTTTTCAACATAACCTTATATTTAGTTTAGTTTCTATAATCTTCCATCACTATTTTTTAAAATAGATTTAATATCAAATATTACCTTGTCATCATTTGAAATTTTTAATTGTTTATATTGTTCGTGTCCTACAGCAACAATTATTGCTTTATATTCATCTATATTAAAATCTGTGATTAAGTCAATATTATATACACTTTTTACTTCTTTAGCATCTGCCCAGTAATCACTAACTTCTACTTTACAACCGTATTCGTTCATCTCATTAATAATATCTATAACTTTTGTATTTCTTACATCTGGGCAATTTTCTTTAAATGTCAAACCAAGTATAAGTACTTTGGAATCTTTAATATTTATTCCTTTTTTTATCATATGCTTTATAGTTCTTTCTGCAACATACTTACCCATACCATTATTTATCTGTCTTGCACCAAGTATTAAATTTGGTTTGTAACCCAGTTCTTCTGCTTTATATGTAAGATAATATGGATCAACCCCAATACAATGTCCACCAACTAATCCTGGCATAAGTTTGATAAAATTCCATTTTGTTGCAGCTGCTTCTACAACTTCATTCGTATTTATTCCCATTGTATGAAAGATGAGTGCTAATTCATTAATAAGAGCAATATTCACATCTCTTTGAGTATTTTCTATAACTTTTGATGCTTCTGCTACTTTTATCGATGAACATTTATGCGTTCCTGCAGTTATTATACTTTTATAAAGTTCATCAACTTTTATTGCAATCTCAGGTGTACTTCCTGAGGTTACTTTTAAAATTTTAGTTACCGTATGTTCTTTATCCCCAGGATTTATTCTTTCTGGGCTATATCCACAATAAAAATCTTTATTAAACTTTAATCCTGAAATACGTTCTAGTTCTGGTACACATACTTCTTCTGTAACACCTGGATAAACTGTAGATTCATAAATAACTATATCATTAGATTTAAGAACTTTTCCAACAGTTTGAGAAGATTTAACCAATGGCGTTAAATCTGGTTTATTATTTTTATCTATTGGTGTAGGCACTGTAACAATATAAATATTACAATCTTTTATATCATTTATATCTAAAGAAATCTTCATCCCATTATCTAAAGCTTGTTTTACTTGACTATCTGTTAATTCTTCTGTTCTATCGTAGCCACCATTTAACTCATCAACTCTTGACTTATTGATATCAAATCCAACTACTTCATATTTTTCACTAAAAGCGTGAGCTAAGGGAAGGCCTACATAGCCAAGACCTATTATACATATTTTACTCATTTGGTAAACCTATACACTTTATTCTAGATATTATTATCTTCACATACATACCTTTTAGTAAATTATCTCATATCTTGTATAGTTGGATTTTACTATATTTTTACTTTTAGTTGTATTAGTGTACTTTTAGAAATTAGCGAAGTGTCAGCTCTTCAGGTTTACCAAAATAATACCCTTGTGAATAATCTACGCCTAATTCTTTTAGGTTATCAAATATCTCTTTTGATTCTACATATTCGGCTACTGTTTCTATATTTTGTTTTTTAGCAAAAGATACAATTGTTTCGATTAGGTTTCTACTATATGTATCACTCACAATATTTTTAACAATACTTCCATCAATTTTCAAAATATCAGGTTCAAATTTTAATAATCTTTCAAAGTTAGAATATCCAGCACCAAAATCATCTATAGCTATGGATACACCTTGTGCTTTTACACTTTTTATGAACTTGATTATGGTATCAAAATCTTTAATATTTTCATCTTCTAAAAGTTCAAATATTAATCTATTTTTATCATCTTTATACTCTTCAAGTAACTGAAATATTTTTTCTCTTGTTGGTTCTTTTTCAATATCAATTGTTGATAAATTTATTGAAAGTTTTGTCGTGATTGTTTTTAACATTTTAAAAGAATTTTCTAAAACTCTGTGTGTTATTTTATTGTAGTATACACCTTTTTTAGAAATATTCAAAAACTCATACGGGGTTAAAACTTTGCCCTCTTCATCAACTAATCTTACTAACGATTCATATTTTTCTATAATTTGTGTTTGATTATTTATAATTGGTTGAAAATATGAGATAATATTATAATTGTCAAGTGCTATTTTTACCATTTTAATTACATCAAGATTCTTTTTTGCTTCTTTTTGATGTCTAATGGAAAAATCGTTTGAATGACAAATAATCATATTTTTGTCAACAACCTCATCAAGTCCTGCTTTTGCATCTTCATATAACATATGTTTTCCAAAAGCATAACTCAAAGAGATATTAATATCATACTCAATCCCTTCAATATCTAAAATTGACTGTTTCACATTATTGACAAACTCTTGTAAATAAGTATCTATTTGAATATCCGTTTTCATAAAATGATCAAGATCGGCTAAAAGTGCGTATTTCCCATTATCAAGGTTATAGACATTATCAAATTTATAATCTTTAGGTAGATATGATAAAAGTTTAAAACCAAACATTTTTTCTACTTTGTCAATCGTTGTAAGATTGTAAAATTTTTCAAGCATCTCAAACTCTTCTATATGTACCAATATTAATAATGATAATATATTTGATTCTATTTTATCTAAGAAATGTTTTTTATCACTCAATATTGAACTTATATTTTGGCGTAATGCAATATACTCAACTATCTCACCTTCTTGATTTAAAATAGGAGTAATCATAGACTTTACATAATAAGACTCGCCTGTTTTAGCTATATTTCTAACGATTCCATTCCACTGTTTTTTTTGTCTTTTTATGGTATCCCACAATTCCCCAAAAATCTCTTTTGGTGTATCTGGATGTCTTATTATATTATGATTTTTTCCTAGTAGTTCATTTTTTGTATATCCTGATACATTACAAAAGTTATCATTTGCATAAGTTATCTTTCCTGATGTATCTGTTTTTGATATGATTGAACTTTTGTCTGTAATATCTTGATATTGTTTTAGTAAATTGATATTTTCTTTGTTATTTTCATACTCTTCACCAACTTGATATCTCTCTTCAAGTTTATTTATTCTTTCTAAAAAATTTTCGTTTTTAATAGGATGATTAAAATATCCATCAATTCCTAATTCTATAGCTCTTGTAAGAGTATCAAATTCTCTATCTTCAGATACAATAATAACGAGCACAAAAGGTCTTATTTTTCGTATTTTTTGAATTAATTCAAACTTTTCATTATAATTGTTTTCTAACTCTATTACAACTAAGTCAATATAGTTTTTGTTGAATAGTTTCAATCCTTGTTTTACGCTGTCTGCAAAAATAACTGAACCAAAATTTTCCACTAATTTATTATCAGAGGAAGATAGTAACTCTTTTATAAATAACAATGTTAACCGCTTAGTAAATTTACAAGATTTAATATTCATAATATAAAATTATACTATAATAAGATTAAAATTGAATAGCTATTCTATAAATGCTATTATTATCAGGAAAACTTATGTTAAAAAAAATATTTTTTACTATTTTTATTATTGTGTTTTTTACCAACTGTAGTGAGAAAATGACTGTAACTACTTATAGTGATATTAAAGTCCCTCTATATCAGTTAGAAAATGTAAATATTACTATTGAAGGTAGTTCAATATTTATTGAGAATATTAATTCCTTTTTACCCTCAGAATTTAACGATATTGAGATACTTAAAGATGACCCAAACTCACCTTATATACTTCATATTATAGAAAATAGTTTACAAACTTCTTCTAAAACCTATGAAACAAGAGAAGAAAAAACTGTTCAATATGTCACTTATGTTTTTGATTCACAACAAAATAAAACTATTCCTGTAGTACAAACAAAAGATATTATATACTTTCAAAAATGTTTAGTAACTGATTATACCCTTAGTGCAACCGTTACTACACGTTACAAAAGAGATATAGTATCGGCAACTGTACAAAATGAAAAATGTCATAAACGAAGATCTAATCTTTTCTATGACAATAATCTCCAAGCCACTAATAATTCTTATTTTTATAATAATTTAGTAGATAAGCTCACTTTTAATATAAAAAATTATCTTATCCCCCACTATACCTCTTATTCTGTTGATATAGATGAAGATATTGATATAGAGATGAGTTCACTTGATGAAGAGAACTATGAAAATATTATTGAAATGTTAGGAGATGGGATATACTCAGATGAGATATTATATCAGCTTGTTAAATTACATAACAGCTATCCAAACTCTTACTCACTTAATTATAATATTGGTTTGGTGTATGAATATCTTGCTCAAAATAAAAATGCTCTTTTTTATTATAAAAAATGCTTAGAGATTAAAACAACAAAAGATATAATACAAAGAATAGAAAGTATTAAAAACAACATAAGAAATGAAGAAAAAGTAATATTATAATAAATAAGGAATAAAAATGAAAAATCTACTAACAGTATTTACTAAAATAATTTGTGCTCTCGTTATAATTTATAGTGTTATTGGATTTATTATTTTGCCTTATTTTGTACAATTTTATATCCCTACAATTATAAAAAAAACAATCCATACTGATAGTTATGTAGATTCAATTCACTTTAATCCTTTTACTTTTACTGTTCGAGTAAGTAATATAATGATAAAAGATCAAAATCAAAAAAATTTATTATTTTTTGAAAAATTAAAAGTTAATCTCGATCCTTTCAACCTCTTAAAAAATGAGATAAAACTAGATACTATTGAACTAGATAATTTAAAACTTTCTATCGATATCAATAAAGAAAAAATAACCAATTTCCAATATATTTTAGATACTTTAAATACAAATGACACAGCAACAGATACAAAAGGAGAAAAACAAAATAATTTTCTTCTAAAAATAGGTACTCTTCATCTATCAAATATCCATTTTTCATTTGAAGATTACTCAAAAAAGACACCTTTTATAGTCCATTCAAAACCTATTAATCTCTACACCACAGATATTCAAATAAAACAAAATCATACAAATAAATTTGATTTTATTATAGATACTCAAAACACAGGAAAAATTGCCTTAAGTTCCAATATTGTAGTTGAGCCTTTAAGTTTGGAAGGAAAAGTTGGGTTATCAGATATTGATGTTAATAAAATATTCAACTATATAAAACCATCAACACTTACTTTTGACATAGATTCACAACCACTCAATCTCTCTTTAGATTATAAATATTCAAAAAAAGATACAAAACAAAATATTGAACTAAGTGATATAAATTTACAATTAGAAAATTTTTCATATTTACAAGACCCTTTTATTATACAAATTGACAATCTTCAACACAATACAAAAACAGCCAACCTACAAATAAACGAAAAATTCACTTATCAAATTGCAAATATAGATACAAAAATAAAAACTATAAAATTCATTGACAATCAAAAAAATAGTACATTAAGTTTTGATTCTTTTGCAAATATTACGGAAAATATCTCTGATAAAAAAGAGGAAACTATTAAAAGTATACAAACTTTAAACACCCCAGATAGTGGAACTATTCAGGCAAATATCAAAGCTATACAAGAACCGCTTCAATTAGATATTGCTCTTAATACAAAAAATATTGCTATAAAACCCTATGAACCTTATGTGCAAGAATTTGCAAACCTAAAAATAAACTCTGGATTTTTTTCAAATGATGCAAAATTAAAACTCTCAAATGAAAATAATCAAACAAATATAACCTTACAAACAAATGCAAATATCAATAAAATAGATATACTCAATAGCTCTAATAAACAACAACTATTAAAAGTAAATGCTATTGATATAACAAATCTAAAATATCAAAATGATGCACTTTTTATTAAAAAAGTAAAAATAGATAAACCATATATATATTTTGCATTAAATGATAATAACACTACAAATTTTTCAAATTTAGTGCCTCAAAAAAAAGAGGAGAAAAAAACAACAAAATCCAAAAAAAAGACACAAAAATTCAATTATGATATAGAAACAATATCTATTTATTCAGGAAACTCTTTATTTGAAGACTATACTGTTTTACCTATGTTTAGTTCTAAAGACACAAAAATAGCAGGAGATATACACTCAATCTCATCAGATGAAACAAAACCAACTATTATTACCCATTCAAGTATTATAGATAATTATGCACCATTACTCGTCAATACAAAAATGATAATCTCAAACCCTATGGAAGCACTTAAGAGTAGTATAAAAGTAGAAAATATTGACTTACCATCACTCTCATCATATAGTGGGAAATTTATTGGACAAAAAATAGCAAATGGGAAACTATCTCTTACTCTTGATCATGAGATAAAAAAATCACAATTAAAAACAACAAATAATATAAAAATAAAAGATATAGAACTAGGTGAAACTGTAGAGAGTAAAGATGCTATAGATGCGCCTATTGGACTAGCTATTGCACTTCTTGAGGATAGTGATGGATATATTGATTTGGATATTCCTATTGATGGAGATATCAACAATCCTAACTTTCACATAAGTGATGTGATACTTGATGTTATCACCAATACAATAGTTGGAATTGTTTCTGCCCCTTTTAAATTTTTAGCAATGATGATAGGGCTTGATGGAGATGATATTTCAAAGTTGGAATTTAACTATGGTAGTGCGACAATCAATGTAACACAAAAAGAGAAACTAGACAATATAATCAAAGCTTTTACACAAAGACCCAACCTTAAATTACAAATCAATTCTACATATTTACAAAAAGAAGATACTCAAGCTCTTCAAAAAATAAAACTAGAAGAAAAATATCCTTTTATTTTATCTTCAAAAGAAAATTTCGATGATGTTTACAAAAAAATACAAGCTATTTTTATAAAACAATTTAAAGAGAAAAGTTACAACTCATTAGAGGGTGAAAAAGAAGCTAAATATAAAGTAATGATTAATAAACTTCAAAATAACATACAAATTACAAAAAAAGATCTAGATACTTTAGCTTTACAAAGAGGGAAAAATATCAAAGCTTATCTTGTAACTAAACTTGATCCATCAAGAATTATTATAAATAAAGAGATACAAACAAGTACAAAAGATTTAAAAATATCTAAAGTGTTACTATTATTTGAAATCCTAGCCAAATAGATAAAGCATCTTTTGAGTAAAATTAGCACAAATTAAATTTAAAAGGTCTAATATGAAATTAATAGTTGGATTATTCGCCACTTTAACAGCACTAATGATAGCTGCATATGTTATGTTATTTACAAGTTTTGGTCATGGTATTATTTTGCCAATTGCTCAGTCAAGTATTGAAAAAAATTTAAAAATTAATAAGGCAGAATTTACCAATTTTTCTCTCTCTACAAATAAAATTGATTTAACATTGACTTTAGATAAACAAGTTATTCAAGTAGAAGGAAAGTTTAATCTTATAAAAAAACTTATAGACCTTAACTATGATATAAAAATAGATGATTTGAGCGTATTTAATACTATCTCAAAGCAAAAACTTCAAGGCTCTTTTTACACAAATGGGAAAGTCGTAGGGGTAATTGGTAATATTGGAGTTCAAGGAAAAGCTACATTTGCAGATGGGAAGACAGACTATGAACTATTTTTAAAAGAAGACGATATTCAAAATATCAACTTCTCTTTGCAAGAATTATCAGTAGAAAAGCTTCAAATAATGGTATCGCAACCTCTATATACAAAAGGAACTTTAGATGTTGAAGGGACAATAAAATCTTTAAATAATTTAGATGGAACTATCCTTACAAAACTAACAAATGGTGTTTTAAATAGTGAATATATCAATAAAACATTTGAACAAAACTTACCAAAAAAAGCAACTTTTGATACCACTATTAATACAAAATTACAAAAAGACACTATAGTTTCTGTAGTTGATTTTAACTCTTTTGTTGCACAACTTGATACTAAAAAAACCACTTTTAATCTCTCTAGTGGAAAATTAACATCTGATTATATACTCAAAATTCCTAGTTTAAATACTCTATATTTTGTAACAAATCAAAAACTTAAAGGTGGTATAACTATTGATGGAGATGTTACTTTTGATAAAACACTATTAGCTACTTTTAATAGCAAAAAATTTGATGGGACAATAAAAGGGAAACTTGATAACAATCAACTTAATGTAAAACTTGCAAATATCCAATCAACAAAACTTCTTGATATGCTCTACTATCCAGAAATTTTTAAATCAAATATACAACTTGACTTAGATTATAATATAGCTACTAAAAAAGGATTATCAAAACTATCAACAAATAATGGACAGTTTTTAACAAATCAAACAACGGAACTATTAAAAAAGTTTACAAACTATGATTTAACTATGGAGGTTTATGATGTTACGAACCTGAATACTCAAATTGATAATGCAAAGTTAGAAAATGAGCTTTATATGAAAAGTAAAAATAGTGAGATTAAATCAAAAATTTTTAAAATTGATACAGCAAAATCAACTATTGATGCAGATTTAACTTTACAATACAGAAAATACGATACAGCTCTTCAGCTAAAAGGGGATATTGCAAACCCAAAAGTAAAACTTGATATTGGTAAAGCGATAGAAAATAAAGCAAAAGAAAAGATAAAAGAAAAGATTAATGAGAAACTAAAAGATAAAATGGGATCTGAAGTTGGAAATATCTTAGATAGTTTTTTTAAATAACAATTACTCAACTTAACTAGGAATAGTTCTTGTATATCATTTAGTATAAACTCAATATATTAGGAACTGTTCATGAGTAACAAAGCAAATAAACCACTTCAAATAAATCCAATCAAACTTTCTCAACCTATGGGAGCATTGTTATGTTTCTTGGGTATTAAAAATACTATGCCACTTATGCATGGAGCTCAAGGGTGTGCTAGTTTTTCAAAAGTATTTTTTACACGACATTTTAGTGACCCTATTGCTGTTCAAACAACTGCTGTGAATGATATAACAGCAGTTATTGATGGGGGAGATTATAGTATTAGTGAAGCGATTAAAAATATCACCAAAAAAGTAAAACCTGACCTTGTTGGGCTTTTTACAACAGGAATGACAGAAACCAAAGGTGATGATATAAAAGGGGCAACTTTTTTACTTAAAGATGTACAAAAAATGGTTTATGTTCACACTCCAGATTTTGAGGGTGGACTTGAAAGTGGTTACGCAAAGTCAATTGAAGCAATCATAGAACAACTTGTAACTCCAACAACTTCTATTGATAACAAAAAAGCGCTTCTTATCCCTAATGTAAACCTTACACCAATAGAAGTAGAAAAGATAAAAGAACAGATAGATATGTTTGGGTATGAAACGTTGGCATTACCTGATATTAGCCAATCTCTTGATGGACATCTTGGACTAAAACAAGGTGCTTTAAGTAGTGGTGGTATAACGATACAGGAGATTGAAAAATTAGGTGATACACAAGTTGTAATAACTATTGGAAACTCAGTAGAAAAAGCAGGTGAAGTGTTAAAAAACAAAAATGCAAATATAATTCATCTCCATTTTGATACAATAAGTGGCTTATTAAAAGCAGATAAGTTTTACAAAGAACTTATGGAGATAAAAAAATTATCAAAACCAAATCCTACAATCATACGATGGAGAAAGAGATTGCAAGATGCCCTTTTAGATACACATTTTGCTTTAGGTGGTGCAAAAGTTGTTATTGCAACAGAACCTGACCAAATATTAAGTATAGCAACAACTATTCAAGAAGCAGGAGCAACTATCTCAGCAATTGTAACTCCAAACAAAAGTGTAAGTCTAGAAACAATAAATTGCAAAAATGTAATAATTGGAGATTTTGAAGATGTGGAAAATGAACTTAAAAATGCGGATCTACTTATATCAAATTTTCATGGGGAAAGAATCTGTGAAACTCATAAAAAAGCACTTATGGTAAGAGGTTTTCCCAACTATGAACTAGTGGGAAATAACCTTAAAAATGACACTTTATATGAGGGAAGTTGTTATATGCTTTTTGAGATTGCAAATATTATAAACCATCACAAATATTCACAACATTAAATAACTTTAAATAGTACGGAACACTTTTTGCATTTATTATAATATAAATCAAAAAAGGAGATCACAAATCATGGGATCAACAATAAAAATCACTTCAAATAATTCAGCGAATGGTTCTATACGAGTTGCATTTGCAACAAATGACAATGAAAATATAGATGCACATTTTGGAAGTGCAGCTCAATTCAATATTTATGATATTGGTGCAGATAGTTGTGAAATATCTACAATTATAAAAATTAAAGAGAAAGATGTGGATAAAACTATAGCACTACTTGATGGTGTTGATATAGTTTATTTTGTAAATATTGGAGCAACTGCTGCTGCAAAAATCATCAACTCTGGAATTTTTCCAATTAAGTACAAAGAAGTTGTATCAATCGATGATGAGATAAAAAAACTTACTACTATGTTAAATGATAAACCAGCACCTTTTATCAAAAAAATACTAGAAAAAAAGGCTGCATAGATGGAAAACTTATTTATAGAAACATTAATTGGTCAAGTGCGAGCTTTAGATCAATTTGGTACATGGACAAATAGAACAGATGAAGATATTTTAGAAGAAAAATATGTGAAATCAAAAGAAGACTTAAAAAATATCCCAGTAATTGCCGATATTGATGAGATGCAAATACAAGATATAAGACTTATCTATCAAGCTATTGCATTAGCTTTTGAGAAACAAACAGGGGTGATGTGTAGTACAATTATGGAGATGAGCCATGAAGGTTTCGGACGAGCTGTTGTTATAGCTGACAAAATAGTAATTGTAAATAAATTTTTTAAAGATGCACACAGATTTTCATTTAGAACATATGAAGATTTAGTAAAAGAGGGAAATAAACTTCTTGAAAATGCTTTAAAAATTTACAATGAATATAAAAAATAAATAAGGAGGAGAAATATATGTCAAAAATAGGAATTTTTGTTGGAACTGCTGGGGGAACATCTATGAAAATTGCAGATGCTTTAGTGGAAACTTTTGGGATAGAAGAAGATGATGTTATCAATATGGAAGAGGACTTTGACGATGTTGAAGATCAAATGTTGGAATATGATGTTTTATTTATAGGGAGTTCAACATGGGGTCAAGGTGATGTACACTTTTCATGGGTTGATCCTGTATTAGAGATTGAAGATGATGAAATTGATTTTAGTGGAAAGACTGTTGCATTTTTTGGTGCAGGTGACACAAAAAAACATGGTGAACATTTTTGTTCGGCATTAGGAAAACTTCATAAAACTTTCACTAGTGCTGGAGCAAAAGCAATTGGATTTATTCCAAAAGATGATTACGACTATGAATCTTCTTTAGCAGAAATTGATGGTAGCTTATGTGGATGTGCTATTGATGAACACAACGAAAGTGATAAAACAGAACAAAGAATAGAAACTTGGATAGGTGCTTTAAAAGCAGAATTGTAAAATAAAAAAAGGATAATCAAATGTATATGGTAATAGCGGTATTTAATCAATACGATTTAAAAAATGTTTTAGAAGATTTGTTTGAAAATAACATTGAAGGTGTCACTGTAAGTGATGTAGTAGGAAAAGGTTCTTTTGGATTAAAAGAAGCTGATGATCAACCAACAGACTTAGTGGCAAAAGTAAAACTTGAGATAGTTATATCTGATGAAAAACATAGAGAGATAGCTATGGAGTGTATAAGAGCAAATTGCCAAGATTTAAGTAGAGGTGCTGGTAAGATGTGGTGGATGAATGTAGGCGGTGTTGAAAGAATAAGAACAGGCGAAAGAGATGAAGAAGCTTTAACAACACAAATAGATAAAAAAATACCAAATGTACCAGTTGCGTTTACAACAGCAATTGATACACCTTGTAGTTAAGATAAAGGAATAGATTATGCAAACAAAAGAGAAGTCATTAGATGAGTTTTACAAACTGACTGATGCGGAGGACTATTTTGATTTTTTTGATATAGACTATGATAAGAGTTTAGTAAATGTTAAAAGATTTCATATATTAAGAGAGTATGGTAACATGATAAAAACAGGTTTTTCTAACTTAAAAGGTGAAGATGATAAACTTCTTGATTTTTTAAAATTTTCACTTTTAAAAGTGTATGGAGACTTTCAAAATGGTTATGCACCAAGTGCTGCTGATGTATGGAATATGTTTAAAGATGGTAAATTAGGTGGGTGTCTGAGCTGTACACCAACACAAGGAAATAGTTGTGGCTGCTAAAGAATTCTCAGTTGATGAGAATATCGTATTACACGATAGTGTAACCGCAAGTAGATCTGGGAAAGACGAAGATGAACCTAAATTTAAAGAGGGTCAAAAAGTTGAACTTCTTGAAGATGTTGTAAACGATGGAACTTATCCACATGCAAAAATAGGAACATTGATGATGCCCAAAGGCTCAATTGGGTACATCAAATCAATGGGAGAATTTTTACAAGTTATCCGTGTGTATGAGGTTCATTTTTTTGGAACAACTATGGAAGTTGAAATTCTTGGCTGTCGAGAACATGAACTAAAAGCTGTTGATGATGGATGTGATGAAGAGACAACTGAATCACCTTTATTTAAAGCTATGTTAGAAAAAAGAAAAAACAACTAAATCTTAAAAGGAGAGAAGATATGGCAAAAGTTATTTTTATGCATTTTAAAGAGGAAACTGATGGTGTATATGACGCAAAAATCGGTGAACCACTTGTTAGGTTAGCAAAAGAAAAAGGTATTCCATTACCAATTGACTGTGAAGATGGTAAATGTGGTAGCTGTCTTGTTACTGTTGAAAACTTAGCAACTGAAGAACCTACAAGTTACATGGAAGATATGGAACTTGAAAAATTAGTAGAACTTGGTGCTATTACGCAAAAAGAAGCAAATAGTTGTCAACAATTTACTGTTGCACCAAAAGTTAGACTTGCATGTCAAACACTTGTAAAAGGTGACATTTTAGTGAAACCTTACAAAGGTTAATAAAACAATAAGTCTCAAAAAATAGAGACAAATTAAAAGGAGAAAAAATATGACAACAAGAGTAGAGATAATAAATGATTTTTTAGCAATCAATGTTAAAGAAGGTAGTACAATACAAGATATCGTTGAAGCAAGTGGTTCAGCACTTCCATTTGGATGTAGAGATGGAGAATGTGGAACTTGTGTAGTTGAAGTTGAAGCTGGTATGGAATTTTTATCACCAAAAACTGATAAAGAAGTTAAAGTTTTAAAAGAGATTTGTTCTGGAACATGTACACCTCAATCAAGACTTTCATGTCAAATGAAAATATCTAAACCAAATGGTGTAGTAAGATTAAAATACTAATTGTATAGTAAACATACAAGCTAATTGTACTATAAACATCTCGTTTGTGGTACAATTATTCTATGACAAACAACATAAGATTAAATGTAAAACAAAAACAATCTTTACAATTATCGCTTCGTACGTGGCTTCCACTTTTACAAGCGCCCCTTCAAGAATTAGATACATTATTTAAAGAATATAGTTATGAAAATCCTTTTTTAGAGGTAAACTCATCTTTTGAATCAAGCAGCTCAAATAATTCATCTTTTAATAGTAGTGATGATGATAAAAGAGGTTTTATTGAGAATATGAGCATCTATAAAGAGTCTATTTATGATAAAATTGACTCTCAAATTTCTCCTCCACTTTTCCCTACTCCAAACTCACAAAAAGTAGCTCATGAGATACTTTTTCATATAAATGATGAAGGATATTTTGAAGGAAATATTGACAACATTGCACTTAAATGTAATGTTTATAAAGAGTTTGTGGAAAATATTAGACAAAGATTTTCTTATATAGAACCTATTGGTGTTGGAGCATATGATTTAAAAGAATCATTTCTTTTCCAACTAGGTGAACTTGATATTGATGAAGAACTATACAATTTTATAAAAAAAGTAATAGGAAATTTAAAAAATATAGATAAATATTGTACACATCACCGTTTCGAAGATGCAAAAGAGATAATAAAAAAATTCAAAACTCCTCCAGCAATCGAATATCTTGCAGATCAACCCTATGTTATTCCTGATTTTTTTGTGGAAGTTGATGATGATATTCGTATAAAAATAAACAGTGACTACTATCCAGATATTATAGTAAGTGATCCATTTAAAACTAAAAATGATGAGATAAAGAAAAAACTTAAAGAAGCTAGAGATTTAGTAAATCTTTTAGAACTTAGAAAGTCAACACTGTATAAATTAATTTTGATTATTGTAGAAAAACAAATTGCTTTTTTTATTGGTAGTGAATTAAAACCACTTACTATGTCTGAAGTTGCAGCAGAATTAGGATTTGAAGAATCAACAATCAGCCGTGCAGTTTCAAATAAATATATCAAATGCGAAAGAGGAACATATCCTTTAAAATACTTTTTTACAAATGCTGTATCCAAAAATTTATCCTCTTCTGAGATTAAAAACTATATCTCTTCTGTTGTAGAATCAGAGGATCATGAACACCCTTTTACAGATCAAGATTTAGTAGAGATGGTACAAAAAAGATATAATGTTGCTATGGTAAGAAGAACTATTACAAAATATAGAAAACTTTTAGATATGCCCTCTTCTAAAGAGAGAAAAAAAATATATAAGATGCAAAATTAAAAGGAAAGCTTTTCATTTCCCTATCCTCTATGATAATCTATAAAAAATTATTTTGAATGATATAATTTATTATATTACTCTAATAAATCCATTAATTCTTGATTTTTATTCATTTTTGCATAATCATAAGCTGTAGCAAACTGATTAGTTTGATAATCAGGATTAGCTCCTTTATCTAGAAGCTTTTTTACTAATTTTTTATTATTTAGTTCAGTTGCAAATATTAAGCATGTGATATTTTCTTTATGTGGGATATCAACATTGTCTGTTGCATCTAACAGTAAATCAAATATTTTATAGGCATTATCTATGTTATTGTGGTAAAAGTATTCTAATGAATATTCTAATTGAGTTAGCACTTCATTAATTTTTTTAAATTTAGGGTCATTCATTTGATTTAGCAAATATTTTTCTTTCTCCTCATCAAAAACTAAATTAGGATAATTGTGTAGTTTTAAAAGCTTCTTTAATTCTTCTTTATCCTCTAACGGATTCGTTTTAATAAATTTAGACTTGTCATTAATAGAATTATGTGAACTTCTTATTCCTTTATCAATTATATTAATAATTTCAATACTTTGATATAAGGGAGTTACCTCATTTAATGTTGCTTTTTGATTTATATCAACATTGTTCTTTATTAATAACTCAACAATGTCAACTAGTCCTCTTTCAATTGCCAATGATAATGCAGTCATTTCTTTTTTGGGACTTTTAGTATTTAAAATTTCAGTATTCATTTTAGGTATTAGTAGTTTTGCTATTTTTAAATTATTTGTTTCAATTTTATTTTGAAGAGTAGCTATTAAAGCTGTATAATTATCAAATTCTCTTTTATAATTAACATCAGCTCCATGTTTAATTAAATCTTTAACGGTAACATAATTAGCGTGTAATGAAAAGAATGTTAATTGTACTTCATCATTTTTATAACACTTAACTGCTTTGTTGGGTTTTTGCAAATCGACCTTTATTTTAGCAACATCACTATTTAGAACAATTCCTAAATCTTTAGCTGTTTTACCATCTTTTGCTTTTTTTATATTAGGGAATAAGTTTTTAAAATATAAATCAAATTGTTTTTTCATATCATTTAAAAAATAAATATTGATTTCATCTGGTAAATTGTCTAACAATTTATAGAAATATGCTTCTTTATAAAACTTTGTAAAATTACTTTTTGCGTTTATCAAGTCGAGTTGGTTTTTTCTTGTATCTTGAGATGATACAAATAATCCTTCTCTTATTACTTGTTGAATATGTATTCCCATGCAGTTTTTTCCATATTCTAATGAAGTTAAATAATATTGTGTAGCTTTCTTATATTCTCTTCTTTGTGCATAATACCTTGCTTTTACAAATGAGTAATAAGGATCATTTTCTGTTTCATATTCTGTTTCAAATAAATCAAAGATTGCATTAATTTCATCCTCAATAATTAGTGTTTTTTCTTTTGAATATGATAGCTTTTTATATAATGTGTCTAATGGTCCCCAATAACTTTTAGATTTACTATCTTGCAGGTTTTTAATAAATAAATAAATAACCTTTGCTAATTCTTCTTTATTCTTAGGTAAATAGTTATTACTATTTATTTGGCTAGACATTTTGTAAAATGCAAGTAATTGTTGTGTCTTTATCTCTCCAAAGTAATTGATTGATTTATCATATATAAATTGCATTAACTTTGATAATTGGAAATAATTTTTTAATTCTTGTTGATTAAATTTGTTAGAAAAGCGACTAATATTTGAAATTAAGGTAATGTTCTCTGAACTAGGAACATGCTCACCTTTAATCCAATTATCAATATTTTTATTTATTTCATTATAACCCATTTTTATATTTTTATCATCTTTTAAAATAGTTGTTAATAATTCTTTTACATCTTTATCCAAAGTTCTATTTATAATATTAAAAAGTTTTTGAATTGATGTTCTATTTTCAGAGGGAATCATTTCATTTAGTATTTGATTATTACCTATACTATTTATTAGAAAATTTATAAATGGAATGAATAAATGCATTATGATAATAAAATCTAATTCTTTTTGAGGTATAGCTAAAGTTTCTATATTGACTTTTATATAATTATACACTGATAACAGTTCTTTAATCTCTTTTTCTAAATATTTATATTTAGGGTTTTCATAACCATCCAAGAATTGATATAAAATATCACTTATAATTATGTTTAATGTATCGTGATATTCTTCACTAGCAATATCTTCTTCTTTTACAAAGCGTTGATAAACTTTTTGAAGTTTTTCTTCTTTTTGCTCTATACCCAAACCTTTGATAACCAAATCCAACAGAAATCCATTTGTTCTGAATTTAGAATATATTATTTCTTTTTTTTGCACTTTCTTGTCCATGCTATTCCCTTTAAAAATAAATCCCATATCTATAAACTACCAAACAATCAAAAGGAGTTCAAAATGAAGAAAAATGAAATAACAATTAATTGGCACATTATAGAAAAATGTAATTATAAATGTAACTACTGTTTTGCTAAGTATGATAATTATACAAAAAAAGAGGTACATGAATCAAAAATAAAAACAGAAATATTACTGAATAAAGTATATCATTTTTTTACAAATAAATATAGTAATCAAAGAATAAGATTAAATATTGCAGGAGGAGAACCGATGTTATCAAAAAACATTTCATTTATTATTAAAAAAGCATATGATATTGGATTTAAAGTCTCAATTATTACAAATGCATCGTATTTAACTTCAAATTTTATTAAGATAAATTCCAAATATATATCTTTATTTGGAATAAGCATTGATAGTATTAATACAAATACTAATATTAAGATTGGAAGAATTTCAAAGAATAAAGGATTGAACCCATTCCAATTAATTAAGAATATTGAATTAATTAAAAATTTGAATAAAAATGTCAAAATAAAAATTAATACAGTTGTAAATACCTATAATTATATAGAAAATTTATCAGAGTTTATTGATTTGATTAAACCTTACAAATGGAAAGTATTACAAGCCCTTTCATTTGGAAAAGAAACTTTTTGTACAGATAAACAGTTTCTTTACTTTTTAAACAATCATCGAAATATCAACACCAAAATATCAAAAGAATCAAATGATGACATGACAGATTCATATATTATGATTGACCCTCATGGAAGATTTTATCAGAATACCATTGGAAATTATATTTATAGTAAATCTATTATAGATATTGAAGTTGCTGAAGCTTTTAGCGAAATAGAATTTGATATAGATAAATATAATAGTAGATATGTATTGGAGAAGAAATAATGTCTAATTCAACAACATTATACTCAAAGAAAAAATAAATTACTTGGGTAATGAAATAATTTTAAAAAAAGAAGAAATTACAACTACAGCTGTTATTACTAAAAAAACAGTCATAATAAATCAAAATAAATGCTCTTTTCGTAAATTACATATAACTACAAAAAAGTTAAAAAGTTTCATTTTAAGTAGAGGATTTATTGAGATTTCTAGAACTGGATCACATATAAAGTATAGAAATCTTAACCGTAATAAAACTTGTACTTTTGCAAATAAAAAAGATACTTACTCATATAAAATAGGTACTTTGAAAAAAATATTGAAAGATTATAATGAAACATTAGATAGCTTAGAAATTTTTATAAATACTTAAAAATGATAAATTTCAAACATTTTTGTATCTATTAATTAATAAAAAGGATAGAGAAGTTTCTCTATCCTTTTTTTATGAGGCCATATTTGAAAGATATTTTTCTAGTTTTTGAGCTATTTCAGTATCTTGAATTTGATTATTTACCATAGACATAACTTGTTTATATTTTGACATATCTAAACTATCTGAAGAACCTGTTTCACTACTCTCTTCACTTTTTAAGGCATCAAGTAATGTAGATACTAATTTCATAGTATATTCTTCCATATCTTGTGTATTTGAAGATTGTGCAGAATCATAAGCTTCTTGTTCAAGTGCAGAAACTACACCATCTTGATTTGTATCAGCATCATCATAATCTTCCTCTTCCGATGTAGCTCCTGCACCGCCACCTCCAGGAGGTGGTCCAGAAGGTTTGTCAACACCCATCTGTGACAAAACTTCACCAGCTTCATCTTTTGACATCTCTCCACTTTCTACACTTTCGAAAAGAGTTGTTAACCCTTGTGCTAACTCCTCTTGTGTAATACTTCCATCATCATCAGCATCTAGTGATGTAAATATCTCCTCCGATATATCCAATTCAGATAATGATAATAATCCGTCCTCATCAGCATCATTACTAGAGAAAATATCACTTGCCATCTGTGTTGCATTAGGTTGCCCTTGTTGCTGTGGTGGTGGAGGGACATCAAGTCCAAGCTCAGATAGAAAACTACCAAACTCTTCTGGAGTCAAATCTTGATTTTTTATAGAATCAAGTTTTGAAGAAAGTGTATCTTCTAATTCATCCGAAGATACACTCCCATCTCCATCACTATCAAAAGATGAAAAAAGTTCTTCTGAGACACCTAATTCGTCAATTGATAATAAACTATCACCATCAACATCATTTGTCCCCATCACTTCAGAAGTTAGCTGTGTTGCACTAGGACCTCTTTGTGCTTGCATACTTGCAGATTGCATAATACTGCTATAACTACTTGTTGAAACATTCATAACATATCCTTTTCTATGTTTATTTAACACATTGTATAAGATTTAAGTAAACAAAGGGTAACAAAAGTAGTTATTTATAACATTTTAAAGTATATGAGTAAAATATTTTTTTGTATATTTAATTTATAATTTTCTATATCTAGAGTACGTATTTTCATAGAATTTTCCAAAGTTTGTACATCGTCTATTGTTTTATACCCTGCTTTGTACTCTTCTTGATTCATACTTAGTAACTCATTGTATAATTTTATATCATTTTGGGCTAGTTTAATTCTATTTTGATAATTCAAAATTGTAATTTGTGTACTATCATACAAAAAACTATTTTCTTTGATTGTTTCGTTAAGTTCTTGTTTACTAATAAGATAATCTAGTTTTTTTTGCTCAATATTACTTGAAGAGGTATAACTAAGTGGTACAGTTACACTTACTCCATAATTATAATAAACATCTCCTACATCTATATTTGTATCATTATAACCATAAGTTCCATTTACACCAAAAGTTGGATAATAATCACTTTTTTTCATCTTGTAGAGGTTTTCATCTACATTTATATTTGTTTTTGCATAATTTATATTTGTTGAGTTTTGCAAAAATAACTCTTTTGAAATTAACGTCATATAAGGTAAAGATATTTCTGTATACTCTTTATCAGTAAGTTGTTTTATCTCATTGATATTTAGTAGCTTCGTTAACTCTAACTCTTTTTGAGCATCACTTAACTGATTTTTTGTCATTATTGCATCATTTAAATCACTAATATCTAGGTCACCTGCTTTGTATTGTGACTTTTTATTTCGTATCTCTATTTGGCTATTATTAAGATTTAACTTATTTTGTTTTAATGCAATAGTATTAAGTTTTATTTTTATTAAAAGTTCATACAAAGAATTTAAATGTTCTTTTTGTTCAATAGAGAGGTTAATTAATTCTAGTTTTTCTAACTCTTTTGCATATTCAATTTGAGAACTTATTCCTCCAAATTTAAAAATATCTTGTGAATATGTTGCAGAATAATCTTTTGTATCTAAATCATCTTGATTTGTGCTATAACTTCCTTTTAAATTTATCTCTCCTAGATAATCAAATTTATTTGAAATTGCTTTTTGTTCAATTTGTTTTTTTTCTAACTCTAAAATTTGTTTTTTTGTATGGGATAAAACATCTATTTCATTAGCATTAACAAAAATTACAACTAAAAAGATTACACTTAAAAATTTCATTTTTTAAATTCCACTTTTACAACTTTTCCAAAAGTTTCATTTTTTAGTTTTAAAACCACTTTATGTGCCGATACAAAAGTTTCATCAACAGTTAAATCAACTTTATCGATAGTTGCAATATTCTCTTTATCATCTATGAATACTTTTTTACTATAAATATTTTCATAGTCTTCATTGGTTACATAAACTACAATTTTAGACTCTGATATATCATAAGCAGTAGCAATTTTTGCCCCAACTGAAACATAATCCTGACTTTCTACTTCAAACTCTTTTATGTATAAACCGTCAACTTTAATAGTTTTTTTCTCAATTGTATCTTTTAATTCATCTATAGTGACTTTTAAATTGTTAATTGTTATTTTTAAATCTATAACATCATAATATTTTTCATCTTTATCTGTTTGGCTTTTACCTCTAATTGTTAAAAATTTTTTATAATTATTTTCTAAAATTTTTAATTTTTCATTATATAAAGCCAATTGATTTGAGTAAAGTTTTAGATGTTTTTGTTCTAATGCATCATCAAGTTGGATCAAAACTCCATTGATAATTTTAGTCTCATCATCTTTATTGAGTTTTATTATTTGTCCTGATGTTTGAGAATAAATTGTAAACTCTTCATATGGTTCTATTTTTCCCATATAAGTTTGCCCATATAAAATAAATGGCACTATTAAAATTAAAATGTATTTCATTAATTATCCCTTTTTCTATATTGTTCTTCTTGTTTATTGCTATTTGAAAAATTTTTATAATAGCTCATAACTTAATCTTTTATCTTAAATAGTGTTGCATACAATGCAGGTACATATATTAGATTTAACACTGTTCCCCAAGCTATTCCAAACCCCAAAGAAATCGCAATCGGTTGCAACATCACTGATTCCCCTGTTGGAAAAAATATCAAAGTTGAAAGCCCTAGTATTGTAGTAATTGAAGTAATCAATATAGGTCTTACTCTTTGTTTTGCTTTTAGAAAAAACTCTTTTCTATTTTTTGTATCATGTATAAAATCTAACATAATAATACCATCGTTAATAACAACACCTGCAAGTCCCAACATCCCTATAAAAGATTGGGAGTTAAGATTTATTCCCATTATAAAGTGCCCTAAAATAGCTCCAAAAGCTGTAAAAGGGATAACAGAAAGAATAATAAATGCACTCTTAAAAGATGGAAAATTCACTAATAGCGTTAAAAATATCAAAAATAATCCAACCATAAAAGCTTTTAACATATCACTTGCCATCTGAGAACTTTTTTCCCTTTCCCCTCCAAAACCTATAGATACACCAGAATTTTCTATCTCTTTGATGGTTATATCAAGTTGTTTTATAACCTCATTAGCACTAGTTATTTTTGTATCTACATTTGCAAAGACAGTTTTTTGAATAAGTCCATTCTCTTTTTCAATCTTTTCAAAATTTCTTTCTATTTTAAAATCAACTAATTGTGACAGTTCAACTTTTTTATCATCTATTACTATTAAAAATTGTTTTAACTCTTCTAAACTATCTTTATAAATAGACTGCGTAATAATATCAATGACACCATCCTTATTAAAAGTATCTCCTTGATCTTTTTCCATAAAATAGTTTGTAAGTTGAGAAGCTATCTCTTTATCAGTGAGACCTAAATTCATTGCATAATTATTTAAAGAAAACTTGTACTCCCAATCTCCTAATTGTGTATTATCTGCAATATCTTTAGTACCTTTAATTTTAGTAATTGCTGTTTTAAGTTTTTTAATACTTGATATTAAAGCTGTCTTATCATCACTACTAAGTTTAAACTCCAAATCAGTTTTTACTATTCCTATTCTTTTTGTTACAACATTAAATTCAACTACCTTATCCTCTTTTGTTAAAGGGGTTACTAACGCTCTTATTTGTTGCATCGCTTCAGCTGTATTTGTTGTTCTTATTTTACTCTTTTGTTCAAAGTCAAAACTAAAATTAAGTACGGGATTAATATATTTATTTAAAAAATCATCCTCTTTTGTATCTTCTAATTCTAAAGCTAATGTAAAACCATTTTCAATTGTTTCAGTACTACTTGCAACATTTGTAAAGCGACCAACTGTAGTATCGATATTTTTAATAAAAAGTGATTTTTTATTTTCTAAAATTAATTTTTCATATTTTTTTGTTATTAAATTTGTCTCTTCAAGAGATTTTGATTCGTCAAGCTTAAAAGATAAAGTCACATTCCTAGAGACCATATCTGGCATCATTTGAAATCTACTTTGACTTACAAGTAAAAATGTTAAAATAGGTACTGTTATAAAAAATAGCACAAGAAATGTTTTTTTATAATGTATCACTTTATGTAAAATATTTTCGTAAAAATTATATGCTTTAGTCCAATCAAGCATTTTATCTTTTCTTTTTAAGATATGTTTTGCATGTAAAGGTAAAAATATAAACGATTCTACTAATGAGGCAAATATCAGTACAGAGATAACTATAGGTATAAGCATCATCAAAATCCCAAACTCACCACTTATTAATAACATTGGTAAAAAAGCAAATATTGTAGTAAATGCAGCAACCAATACAGGAGCAATCATCTCTTTTGTACCATTTAACACAGCTTTGTTAATTTCATCTCCCTCATCAATATGCCTTTGAATATTTTCACTCACTATAATTGCATCATCAACAACAATACCTAATGACATCAAAATAGCCATAAGTGAAATCATATTTAAACTGTATCCCATTGTCTCAATAACTAGAAGCCCTAAAATAAAAGAGAATGGTATCCCCATTACTATAATTACAGAGAGTCTAGTAGATATAAGTACATGCATTGCAAGACCAACAAGAATAAGTCCTAAAGTTATATTTGAGATAATAGTTTTTATCCTGTCATCAACTGGTCCTGAGGAGTCTCTAGTAATATCTATAGTTAAATCGTTGGTATCTTTTTCATAGTTTTCTAAAATTTCTTGAATTTTATTTGCAACGGCGATTGAGTCACCCTCATCATTTTTATACACATTTAAAGAGACAGTTGTTTTTCCATTTAACCTTGATATTGTTTCATCCAAAGGGTATCCAATCGAAATATCTGCTATATCTTTTAAATACACTTTTTTATCATTGACTTTTATTATAGTGTTTTCCCATAATTTCTTTTCAAATTTATTATTATTTGCAGTAAGATATATATGGTTTCCAACCTGTTCAATTTGACCAACAGGATAGATATATGAAAAGTTTTGTATTGCTGCTATTACAGAATTACTTTCTAATCCATACATATTTATCTTTTTATGGTCAAGATAAAAATCTATTTGTAAATCACTATCACCAAAAATTAATACTTCACTAATACTTGGAACTTGATATAATTTTGTTTTAATAGTTTCGGCAATATCTAATATTTGTGCTTTTGTTTTATTTTGGGAAGATATAGATACATTTAAAAGTGACATTTGTCTTTGGATACTTGAAACTGTGGGTTCTGTCATATCACTTGGAAGGTATTTTTTTGCAGAACTAACAGCATCACTTATCTCATCTTGTACCTCTTGTTTGTCAACACCATCTTGAAGTTCAATTTCAATTGTAAAACTTCCATTTCTAATAGTTGATTTGACCTCTTCAATACCTGAAATAGTATCTATTTGATTTTCTATTTCAATAACGGCAAAGTTATTCAGGTTATCAGCACTTGCCCCGTTATAACTTCCACTTACTTGTATACTATCCAAAGTAACAGTGGGAAACATCTCTTTAGGTATTTTTACATAAGCAAAAATTCCCATTATTAATATGAATATTAATAATGTATAGTTTAATCGTGAGTTTTTTAAAAAGTATTCAATTAATTTATTCATAATGGAGTATAACCTACTTATTTAAATGATTTATTACAATTTTTAAAAAGTAATTTTAAAAATATTTTTGCCATCTTGATAATGATATTCCAAAACTAAATCATGTGCTTTTAATATATTTTGAACAATATATAGTCCTAAACCTAAACCACTATTACTATTTTCAAACTCTTTGTTAAATGGTTTTTTATACTCGTCTAATGATTTTGATAATTTATTTCCATGAGAAGATATCATAAAAGTATTTTCAACTATTGTAATAGTAGGTTTTTCTTTGCTGTATTTAATACAGTTGTCAACTAAATTTTTAATCGCTATTGAAAAAAGTTCAAAATCTACATTCACAACCACATCTTCTTGAATATCCATCTGTACTGAATCTTTATCTGTTAATAATATATCAAATGAGTTATCAATAATATCAACAATTCGAAAATTTCTCTTTTTGAGTTTTAAATTATTTGAAGTAAATTCTTCTATTTTTTTAAATTCATTCAATAGATATTCTAAGCGTAAAAATGCTCGATTAAGGCTTAATTTAAATTTACCCTCTTCCATCATATTAGTTATTAAAACACCCTTCGTAATAGGTGTTTTTAACTCATGCATAATATTTCGTAAAAAAAGATTTCTAGAATAGGTCAAGTCACGAATTTGTTGTATAGCATTATTAAATTCATTTGATAAATCACTAATTTCATCTTTCCCATCTCTTGTTGTATTAATCTCTAAATCACCTTTTGCAAAATCAGCAATACTCTCTTTTAATTTTTTTAAAGGCTTCAATCTCTTTACTAAAAAGATATAAAAAGATATTAAAACTATATTCAGCAATAGAGTTAACAAAATAATATATTTTGTTTTATCTGTCACAACGGTATTATCTTTTATCAAAATGGGATGAAAGGGATGTTTATCGTAAAAATATCTATGCCCTTTATAGTTAAATAACTCCCACTCCTCTTGTGAACCTATCAACTGGGCTTCTTGTTGTAAAACTTTGTAAGAGATTTTTGAAACTTCTAAATCAAAATCTAACAATAATTCATTGAGTTCATTTTTTTTCAATAACAAAGGTCTTAGCGGTGATTTTCTATGGGAAATTTCAAATCTATTATCTTGAAGTTGCTCACTGTTTTTTCTTGGTGGTTTATGTATTTTAAATAATGTTTTCATATATTTTGCAACAAGAAGGTCTATTTGTTGCTGTTTTGTAATACTATATCCTATATAAATAATGGTGTGAATTAAAATCACCATTGCAACAAAAAATACAGTAATATTAAAAAATATTGAATTTCTATTGGTTAACAAGCTTATATCCTATTCCTCTTAGAGATATGATATATTGTGGTTTTTTAGGATTTTCTTCTATCTTTGCCCTAATCCTTCCAATAAGCACATCAATACTTTTTAAACTACTTTCATATTTGATAGAGTCAACATTTGTTAATAGTTCTTCTCTTGTGACACTAAATCCAGATTTTTTTATGAAGTATCTCATAATAAAATATTCTGCATTTGTAAACGATATAATTTCATTATATTTTTTTATTTCTGTCTTATCATCATCATATGAAAATATTTTCTTTATCTCCAAATCCTTATCATTTTTATTTTGTATTCTTTTTAAAATAGAGTTAATACGAAGAACTAATTCTTGTGGATCATAAGGTTTTGGAATATAATCATCAGCACCATAAGCAAAACATTTACTTTTGTCTTCTATATCACTTCTTGCACTTGAAATAATAATTGGTATATCTGACCGTTTTCTAATCAATTGACAAACTTCCGTACCATCAAGTTCGGGTAATGACAAGTCTAATATTACCATATCATACTTTTCAACATTTAATGCACTCAAACCTAATTGGGGACTTTCATAGTTTGTAATATTTATATTATATTGGCTTAAAAAATCACCTAAAAATTCAGCAATTTCACCATCATCTTCTATCATTAAAATATTTATCATTATTTATTATAACATCATAAAGTAAATAAAAAGTATCAAAAAACAATTCTTTTCACTCAATTATTGGTTTTAAAATCCTCGTTAGTTATAACTAAAATTTAAATTTAAATAAACTTTTTTATATTATAATTACCCATGCAAAATAAAATTAAAGAATTAAAACAAGAGATTTCAAAACAAGTAATTGGTCAAGAGCATATGATAGATGCTCTTTTAATAGGATTATTTACAAATGGTCATATTCTACTAGAAGGTGTACCAGGACTTGCTAAAACTACTACAATAAATGCTTTAGCAAAATCTTTAAACTTACACTTTAAAAGAGTTCAGTTTACACCTGACTTACTCCCTAGTGATATAATTGGTGCTCAAATATATGATATGAAAAGTGGTGATTTTAAAATAAAAAAAGGTCCAGTTTTTACAAATCTACTTTTAGCAGATGAGATTAATAGAGCTCCAGCAAAAGTACAATCAGCCCTTTTAGAAGTGATGCAAGAGAGACAAGTAACTATAGGGGAAACAACATATAAAATAGATGAACCATTTTTAGTACTTGCAACCCAAAACCCAGTTGAACAAGAGGGAGCTTATAGTCTTCCTGAAGCTCAGCTAGATAGATTTATGTTTAAAATTGTTGTTGGATACAATACAAAAGATGAAGAATACCAAATAGCACTTAAAGCTGCAAACTCAACCTTTGAAACTATTAATGCTGTTTTACATAAAAATGATATTGAAACTATTAAACAAGATGTAAAAAATATCCATATAGATAAAGAGCTAGAAGAGTATATAGTAGACTTAATCTTTGCTACTAGAGAACCAAAGAAATATAATTTAGAAGAGATTGAAAGCTTCATTGAATTTGGAGCAAGCCCAAGAGCTACAATAGATATGTTTAAGTCAGTGAAAGCGATGGCATATTTAAGAGGAAATGATTATGTAAGTCCAGTTGATATAGCACTTTGTATCAAAGATGTTTTAAGACATAGAATAATACTAAGTTATGAAGCACTAGCAAGTGATATAACACCAGATAAAATTATCCAAAGTATATTAGAAAAAGTACCTGTTCCCTAAAAAGCTATACTAATGAAAGAAAAAAAGTAGTTGGATATATAAGTACATTTATATATCTGTACACTAAATTATATTCAATATTGAATGGTACTATTGTAGTAATATCCTCATCATTATCAATTTTCTTACATAAATTCAAGCGAAAACTTATATCAACAAATTTTAATATTATAATCATATTCATTAAAAAACTATAATTATTTAATGATATTGCCAAATATATAGAAAAGAAAAATGTAGGATTAAGAAGTAAAAATAAAAAAATATTTTTTTTATATACTGTGTAGTTGTTTTTTATAACACCATAAAATTTATCTGATTTTTGCCAGTTAGACTCAAATATCTCTAAAGCAATAAAAATAATAATTAAAAAATAAAGTGTATTCAAAATGTTATTTTAAAAGTAGAGAAAAAATCTCTACTTTTATTAGTTTTCATGACTAAATTTAACTTTTTTATTTCTGTGTATTCCTGTTCCAACTGGTATAGTTCTACCAATTACAACATTCTCTTTTAAATCTGTTAATAAGTCCATTTTAGAACTAATTGCAGCTTCAGTTAAAACTTTTGTAGTTTCTTGGAATGAAGCAGAAGATATAATACTATCACTAGTAACAGCTGCTCTTGTAATACCAAGTAGAACTGGTTCTGCAATAGCAGGTTCTCCACCCATTTTTACAATTTTTTCATTTTCAATAATAAATCTTTTTTTAGAAACCATATCTCCAACTACAAATTTTGTATTACCTTGGTCTACAATATTTACCTGTCGTAGCATTTGAGATAAAATAACCTCAATATGTTTATCGGCAATATTAACCCCTTGTCCTCTATATACACCTTGAACTTCAGCAACAATAAACTCATTTAAAGCTTTAGAACCTAAAATCTTTAAAATATCGTGAGAAGCAGTTTGACCATCTGTTAATTTTTCACCAGCATGAACAAACTCTCCATCTCTAACTAAAATTGTTCTATCTTTAGTTATTAAGAATTCATCTTTATTCCCTATATTATCAGTGATAATAAGTCTTTGTTTATTTCTAAGTGGTTTCCCAAAAGATACAACACCATCAAATGTAGCAAGAACTGCTATATTTTTTGGTCGTCGTGCTTCAAATAATTCAGAAACTCTTGGAAGACCCCCAGTAATATCTGATGATTTTGAAACAGCTTTAGGTGTTTTACCAATAACATCTGCAATTGCAACATCATCACCTTCACTTACAAATAAAGAAGTTTTAGGCTCTAACACATAATTAATAACATTTCCATCTTTACATTTAATGTTAATAGATGGTTTATAGTTTGCTGGTATATACTCATTTACAACAAGTTTTGATGTACCAGTTAATTCATCATATGCTTCACTAACAGTGATTCCAGGAATAATATCTTCAAATGATACTTTACCAGCCTCTTGAGAAATAGTTGGATTTGCATATGGATCCCATTCTGCAACAACTACTTGTTCCTCTGTTTGAGGTTTTGCAATAACTGTATCTACTTGTACTTCTGTATCATCATCAAGTTCAATTACTGATTCTCTTGAAATATAATGTCGAGATGCTTCTCTATCTTCAGCATCAACAACAACAGCAAATAAACCTTTTTGTGTAACAACTTTACCAGCTTTTATATCTTTAATTCTTTCAAGATAATCACCAATTAGTTTGTAATATTTTACAGTACCTTTAGATTCAGCTTGAATTGTTCTAGTAACTGGTGCTCCATCTTCAACTTTTAAAGTTGATGCATAAGGGATTCGTGATGGTACATTCCATCCATCTTTAATAACTTCAACAATTGAATCATACTCATCTGCTACATCACCATCTGCATAAGGAATATATAATTTTCCTTCAATTTTACCAGAAACCCCAGCAAGTTCATTTGGTTTTGCAACATCATTTTTTCTAAAATAATATTTTTTAGACTCTGAATCACCTTTAATAGTAAGAATTACCTCTTCGTGAGTATTTTCTACACTAATCACACCTTTAAATGGTGCATTTATTTTAGGTTCAACTAATAAAATACCTGCATTTCTTCTGTTTGCAATAATATGTTCACCATTTTTATTAATGTATGTTTTTATATTATAGTATCTAACAAAACCTTCTTTACTAGCTTTTAATTCTTTTTCAGATTGTGTTGCACTAGCTGTTCCCCCAACGTGGAATGTTCGAAGTGTCAGCTGAGTACCTGGCTCACCAATTGATTGTGCAGCAAGTACACCAACAGCTTCACCTGGATTTGCTTTTCTTTGCTCTCCAAGATTTAAACCATAACACTTAGCACATAAAGTATTTTCTGCTTTACAAGTAAGTGGTGTTCTAATAACAACTGATTTTACTCCAGCTTCATGAACAATTTTTGCATCTTCTTCAGTTATTAAAGTTCCCTCTTGAAATAAAATCTCATTAGAAATTGGATCAACAATATCAGCTGCAATAACACGACCTGTAATTCTCTCTTCAAGAGACTCAATCAACTCATTACCATCAACAATATCAGTTATTTCAATACCTTCATGTGTTCCACAATCTTCAAGGTCAATTCTAACATTTTGAGATACATCAATAAGTTTTCTTGTTAAATATCCAGCATTCGCTGTTTTTAAAGCAGTATCCGCAAGACCTTTTCTAGCTCCGTGAGTTGAAATAAAGTACTCTAGTACATTAAGACCTTCACGGAAGTTAGAGATAATTGGTGTTTCAATAATAGAACCATCAGGTTTAGCCATAAGACCCCTCATACCTGCAAGTTGTCTAATCTGTGCTGAAGAACCCCTAGCACCAGAATCTGCCATCATATAAATAGAGTTGAATCCATCTTTGTCTGTTTGAACAAGTTCCATCATCTCAGCACCAAGTTTATTATTTAAAACTGTCCAAATATCAATAATTTTATTGTATCTTTCTTGTTCAGTTAATAAACCTTGATTAAATTGTTTTTGTACATCAATTACTTCTTTTTTCGCAGTTGTAACTAATCCATCTTTTGAATCAGGAATTCTAATATCATCAATAGAGATAGAGATACCTGCTGTTGTAGCATATTTAAAACCTAGATTTTTTAAGTTATCTAAGAATTTTGGAGTAACTTTATATCCACCATGTTTATAAATATAGTCAACTAATGCACCAATATCTTTTTTCTTTAAAATTTTATTCCAATATGCTAATGGTACAAAATCTGGTAAAATATTATGAATTATCATTCTTCCAGCTGTTGTAGTTACAACTTGACCATCAATCATAGTTCTTATTTTTGCATGAATATCAACTTTTTTAAGCTCCATTGCCATAACTATTTCATTTAGGTTAGAGAATATTTTATGTTCACCTTTTACCCCATCTTTTTCTAATGATAGATAGTAAATACCTAAAATCATATCTTGAGATGGTACAGCAATAGCACGACCTGAAGCTGGTAAAAGAATATTCATAGAACTCATCATAAGAACTTTTGCCTCAGCAACAGCTTCTTGAGATAATGGAACGTGAACAGCCATCTGATCCCCATCAAAATCGGCATTAAATGCAGAACATACAAGTGGATGTAACTGAATAGCTTTTCCATCAATTAATATTGGGTGAAACGCTTGAATTGAAAGTTTATGTAGTGTTGGTGCTCTATTTAACAGTACTGGATAATCTTCAACTATCTCTGCTAAACATTCCCAAACTTCATTTGTCTCAGCTTCAATTAATCTTTTTGCAGATTTTAAAGTAGTTGAGTACCCTCTCTCTTCAAGTTTTGCCATTAAATGTGGTTTAAATAACTCTAAAGCCATTTTTTTAGGAATACCACATTGATCCATGTTTAATTTAGGACCAACAACAATTACAGAACGACCAGAAAAGTCAACCCTTTTCCCAAGTAAGTTTTGTCTAAATCGTCCTTGTTTCCCTTTAATAATTTCAGACAATGATTTAAGAGGTCTTTTATTTGCACCTTTTACTGCATTTGCTGTTTTTGCATTATCAAATAAAGCATCAACTGCTTCTTGAAGCATTCTCATCTCATTTCTAATAATAATTTCAGGTGCATCAAGTTCTGTTAATCTTTTAAGTCTGTTATTTCTATTTATTACTCTTCTATATAAATCATTTACATCAGAAACAGCAAATTTACCACCATCTAGTGCAACTAATGGTCTTAAATCTGGTGGAAGTACAGGAAGTGCTGTAAGCATCATCCATTCAGGTCTATTTCCAGAATTAATAAAGTTTTCAACTACTTTTAATCTTTTTACTAAAGTTTTCTTTTTCGCTTCAGATTTTGTTGCAGCCATATCTTCTTTTAAAGATGTAAGTAACTCAACTAAATCAAGAGATTTTAATAAATCTTGTACAATTTGTCCACCCATATTAGCTTCAAAACCAGTATGTTCATAATTTTCTTCAATACTTCTATATTGTTCTTCATTTAAAATATCAAATTTTTGTACTGCTTTTGCAGACTCTGAATCATAAAATGCTTCACCTGGATTAGATACAATATATGCTTCGTAGTACAATACTCTTTCTAAATCTTTTAATTTAACACCAAGTAAAGTACCTATTCTAGATGGAAGTGAACTTACCATCCAAATATGAGCAACTGGAGCTACTAAATCAATATGACCCATTCTGTGTCTTCTTACTTTTGCAGATGTTACTTCAACACCACATTTTTCACACACAACACCTTTGTATCTCATTTTTTTGTATTTTCCACAAATACATTCGTAATCTTTTATTGGTCCAAAAATTTTAGCACAAAATAAACCATCTCTTTCTGGTTTAAGTGTTCTATAATTGATTGTTTCAGGTTTTTTAACTTCACCTGAAGACCAAGAAAGAATTTTTTCTGGACTTGCTAGTTTAAGTTGAAATGCTGAAAAATCTGTTGGTTTTTCTAACTCTTGAATCTCTATTGCTTTTAATACTTTTTCGTTATTGCTCATCTGCATCTACCTCTTCAAAAATTTCTACATCAAGACCTAAGGCTTGAAGTTCTTTTGTTAATACAAAGAATGTTTCTGGAACACCAGATTTTGGTACATTCTCTCCGTTTGCAATCGCTTTATATGCTCGAGTTCTACCTTCAACATCATCAGATTTTGTTGTAAGCATCTCTTTAAGTACTGAAGTTGCACCATATGCTTCAAGTGCCCATACTTCCATCTCTCCAAATCTTTGACCACCAAATAGTGCTTTACCACCAACTGGTTGTTGTGTTACTAGAGAATATGGTCCAGTAGATCTTGCATGTACTTTTTCATCAACAAGGTGATGTAGTTTTAACATATACATAACACCAACATTAACTCTCTCAGCCATTTTTTCACCAGTCATACCGTCATGAAGAATAACTTTACCATCTGTATCCATTTTTGCTAACTCAAATAATTTATTGAACTCTTCATGTTTTGCACCATCAAATACAGGAGTAGCAAATCGTACACCTTTTGACCAATCTTGACCATATTTAACTAGCTCTTCATCACTCATTGAAGTTAATAATTCTTTCGCATTCATAAGTTTTGTAACATCAGCGATCTCAATCATTTTAGCTCTTAAGTCTTTAATAAATGTTGCTTTTTTCTCATCAAACATAGTTTGAATCTCTTCACCAAGTTTTTTTCCAGCATACCCTAAATGAACTTCAAGAATTTGCCCAATGTTCATACGCGATGGTACCCCTAGTGGATTTAAAATAACATCTACAGTTGATCCATCTTCTAAATATGGCATATCAACTGCTGGTACAATATTTGAAACAATACCTTTATTACCATGACGTCCAGCCATTTTATCACCAACTTTTATTTTTCGTTTAGTTGCAATGTAAACTTTAACTTGTTTAATAACGCCATTTGGTAAAATATCATCATGCTCTAAAATAGATAATTTCTCTTCATGATTTTCTCTTAAAACAGTCTTTTCTTTTATAAAGTGTTCTTTTACATCATTATATGCTTTTGATACTTCTTTTCCATATGATGAGATAACTTTTTTCATAGCAAATCTATTAACATTTTCTAAATCTTCTAATGTTAATTTTTCACCTTTTTTGAAAACTTTATCGTTTATCTCTACATCTTTTTCTAAAACGCTTTTTGAGATAATATCATTAATTTTTAGATTTTCTTCTCTATCTAACATCATAAGTTTATCATGATGTTCAATATCTAAAGATGATTTCTCTGCTTCAATTGTAGCAACTGCTCTTTCATCTTTTTCGTATCCTTTTTTAGTGAATACTTTTACATCTACAACAACACCTTCCATAGAAGCTGAACAATACATAGATTTGTTTATAACATGTCCCGCTTTTTCACCAAAGATTGCTCTTAAAAGTCTCTCTTCAGGAGTTGGTTTAATCTCACCTTTTGGTGTAACTTTACCAACCATAATCATACCTGGCTTTAAATGAGTACCAATTTTAACAATACCTGACTCATCTAAATGATCAAGGTTTTCACTTTTTACACCTGGTAAATCTCTAGTGATCTCTTCATTTCCATGTTTAAGCTCTCTTGCTTCTACTTCTTTTTCATAAATATGAACAGAAGTAAAGGCATCATCTTTAATTAACTTTTGAGAAAGAATAATCGCATCTTCATAGTTATATCCATTCCAAGGCATAAATGCAACTGTAGCATTCACACCAATTGCAAGCTCACCATTATCCATAGATGGACCATCTGCAATAACTTGACCTTTTGCAATATTTTGTCCCATTGTTACACTTGCTCTTTGACCAAATGTTGTATTATTATTTGTTCGAGCATTTTTACTTAATAAATAATGGTCAATAAATGCACCATTTTCATCTTCACCTTTAATGAAGATATTTCTTGCATCTGCTTTTTCTACAACACCTGCTCGAGAAGCTTTAATACTTGCCCAAGAATCTCTTGCTACAACTTTTTCTAAACCTGTACCAACAAAAGGAGCATTTGGTCTTAATAATGGAACTGCTTGTCTCATCATATTTGATCCCATAAGTGCTCTATTGGCATCATCATGCTCTAAAAATGGAATTAAAGATGCAGCAACACCCATAACCATGGCACTTGAAATATCAATAAGTTCAACTTTAGCAGATTCAATAAGCATAATCTCACCATCAAGTCTTGCTTCTGTTAGTACTTCTGCAATTTTCCCATCTTTAGTTAATTTTGTTGAACCTGGAGCAATAACTTTACCCTCTTCTTGAGTTGCAGTATAGTATTGAATCTCATCTGTAACGAAACCATCAACAACTTTTTTGTAAGGAGTTTCAATAAAACCTAAAGCATTTACTTTAGCAAATGTTGAAAGTGTATTAATAAGACCAATATTTTGACCCTCTGGCGTTTCAACTGGACAAATTCTACCATAATGAGTTGGGTGAACATCTCTTACTTCAAATCCTGCTCTTTCTTTAACTAAACCACCTTCACCAAGTGCAGAAAGTCTTCTTTTATGTGTAACTTCTGATAATGGATTTGTTTGATCCATAAATTGAGAAAGTTGACCAGAAGTAAAAAATTCTGTAATAGTTGAAGTGATCATTTTAGAGTTAATTAAATCATGAGGCATTAAATCTTCTAATGTTCCACTTAATGTAGTCATTTTATCTCTAATTGCTTTTTGCATTTTAATTAAACCAGCATGTAACTCATTTGAAAGTAACTCACCAATTGATCTAATTCTTCTATTTCCTAAGTGATCTCTATCATCAACATGACCATGTCCTGCTTTAACTTTAATAAGATATTTAACTGTTTTAATAATATCTTCATGAGTTAAAACTGTAACATATTCAGGTACTTGAACATCAAGTTTGTGGTTCATTTTCATTCTTCCCACTTTTGTCAAGTCATATCTTTCTGGATCAAAAAATAATTTTTTGATAAACTCTCTTGCAGCTTCTTTTGTAACTGGTTCACCTGGTCTCATAACTTTATAGATTCTAATTGCACATAAGTCATTTTCATCTTCTATTTGTTCTGTTTGTTTTAATAGTTTAATAGATTCAGCATCTGCTTTAAATGCATTAATAATAGAATCATCAATACCTTCAGCTAAATCATTTGCAATATCAAAGTTATCAAAACCTAAATCAAGAAGTTTTTTTAATTTTAAATCATCTAAGTTTGTAAGTGCATCAAATAATACTTCACCAGATTCTGGATCGTAAATAGTTGAAGCTGTATGTCTTTCCATTAAAAGTTCTACTGGATACTCAACATATTTTAATCCACCCTCTGCAAGTGCATTTGCTTTTCTAGTTGTAAGTCTTTTCCCAGCACCAATGATTAAGTTTCCTTTATCATCAATTAAATCAAATTCAACTTTACCTGTGAAATCTTCAGCATGAAACTTTGTTAAAAATTTATTATTTTTTACTTGAATATTTACTATTGGGTAAAATAATTTAATAATCTCTTCTTTAGAATAATCTAAAGCTCTTAACATAATTGTAACTGGAACTTTTCTTCGTTTGTTAATTCTTACATACAAAATATCTTTTGCATCATACTCAAAATAAAGCCAACTTCCTCTATCTGGAATAATTTGCCCTGTATAAATAAGTTTGTTTGCTACTGTTGCAGCTTCTTCTTCTTTGAAAATTACACCTGGTGATCTATGAAGTTGATTAACAACAACTCTTTCAACACCATTTACAACAAATGATGTTCTGTCTGTCATTAAAGGAATTTCTCTAATGTATAAAGACTGTTCTTTAATATCTTTTACACCAATTCTCTCACCTGTTTTTTCATCTAAATCCCATAGAGTTAATCTAATATTAATTCTTAATGGTATTGAATAAGTCAATCCTCTTACCATAGACTCTGAAACAGTATATTTTGGTTTTCCAACCTCACTATTGATATAATCTAAAGTAAATCTATTTTGTACATCGTTAATAGGAAAAGATTGCTTAAATACTTTTTCTATTCCTGCATCTGCTCTATCTTCGTTTTTTACCATTAAAAAATTATCATAACTACTTTGTTGTAATTGTAATAAGTTAGGAATATCAATTTTTTGTGGGTTTTTTCCGAAATCAACTCTTAATCTATTTCCAGATTGTAATGAATTTAACATATTGGCCTTTCGTATAATTTATGTTAGTTAAAGTTTTTATCGTATATAAAAACATAAGAATAAACATTCTAACCTATATCTGAGCAAATACCATACATAGGTTAAAAAGCTAATTGCTTTTAAATGACTAATGCTCTGTAAAAATACAGAGCATTTTATTGCCATTTTTCGTATTAATTAAATAAAATTATTTAACTTCTACTGTAGCTCCAGCAGCTTCTAATGCTGTTTTTGCAGCTTCTGCGTCATCTTTAGAGATACCTTCTTTTACAACTGCACCAGCTTCTTCAGCCATTGCTTTTGCTTCTTTTAATCCAAGACCAGTTAATGCTCTAATCTCTTTAATTACATTAATTTTCTTAGCTCCAGCATCTTTAATGATAACATTAAATTCTGTTTGTGCTTCACCAGCATCTTCAGCAGCAACTGCACCACCTGCAACTGCAACTGGTTGTGCAGATACACCAAATTTTTCTTCAAATTCTTTTACTAATTCAGAAAGCTCTAATACGCTTAAACCTGAAATATATTCTAATACATCTTCTTTAGAGATTGCCATTTTATTTCCTTTTATTTATTCAATATAAATTTTAAAGTAGCTATGCTACAACATGAAGCAATTATGCTGCTTCTTCTTTTTTCTTACGTAAAGCATCAAGCCCAATTGTAAAGTTAGTAACAGGAGCCATCCAAGTTGCAGCAAGCATACCAAGAAGTTCTTCTCTACCAGGTAATTTAGCAAATGCATTAACTGTAGCAGTATCAGCAGCTTTACCTTCAATAACACCAGCTTTAATTGCAAATGTATCTTTATTTGTAGAAGCAAATTTATCAGCAACTTTACAAGCATTAATTTGATCTTCAGACCAAATAAATATGTTTGTACCTACTAATTCTAATTCTTCATGTCCAGCATTTTTTAATGCAATAGAAACTAAAGAGTTTTTAGCAACTTGTACTTTTGCACCTACTTCTTTAGCAGCTATTCTTAAAGCTTCTAAATTTTTATGTGATGTACCTCTGTAATCTGCAACTACGATCGCTTGAGAATCTTTAAATTCATTTGATAATGATTCAACAATCTCATTTTTTTGTAATTTTGTCATATATATCCTCCTTTCAAAACAGTAGAACTTAAGCAGGTTTTACAAAACACAGGAGCTGTGTTTAACCGACTATCTTCAGTTTTAATGTAGTGCTTTGAATAACACTCAAACATAAATACCTAAATATTTACTATTGAATATTAAAAAAGAGGTAGTAAACCACCCCTTTGTTTAAGTTTGGCGATTATAGCCAAACTAATATTTAAATAAACTTTAATAAATAAAAATTATTTAATATCCATCATCTCAGAACTGTCAACAATAACAGATGGAGACATTGTTAAAGAAACCGCTGCTTTAGTAACATATCTACCTTTAGCAGATGCTGGTTTTGCTTTATTAACTGCTGCCATAACTGTAGAAATATTTTCCACTAATGCATCAGCAGTAAAAGAAACTTTTCCAACACCACAGTGAATATTACCTTTTTTATCTACTCTATATGTAACTTTTCCACCTTTAGCTTCGCTAACTGCTTTTGTTACATCCATAGTTACTGTACCTGTCTTAGGGTTTGGCATTAACCCTTTTGGCCCAAGTATTCTACCAATTTTACCAACTAATCCCATTGTATCTGGTGTAGCAATAAGTACATCAAAATCTATGTTTCCAGCTTGAATTGATTCAACTAAATCATCATTTCCAACGATATCTGCACCTGCAGCTTTCGCCTCATCCATTTTAACACCTTTTGCCATTACTGCAACTTTTACAGTTTTACCTGTTCCATTTGGAAGTACTACAGCACCTCTAATCATTTGGTCAGCATGTCTTGGATCTACATTTAAGTTTAAAGCAATATCAACTGTTTCATCGAATTTTGCTGATTTTAATTCTTTAATTAATGCTACTGCATCATTTAAAGAATATTGTTTTGTTACATCTACTTTTTCTAATAAAGATTTATATCTTTTGCTCATTTTATTCTCCGCAATATTAATTTTTTAGAGTTATACTCTAGTTTTGCTTCCACAGTTAAAGCCTAGTGGTATTCTTAAAAAAACTTACTTTTTTTAATTTGGCTGTATATCTTATAGATAATTTAAAATTATGCTATTTCAATTCCCATACTTCTACATTGACCTGCAACTATTTTAGAAGCTTGCTCAACATCGTTAGTATTTAAATCTGCGATTTTTTGATCAACAATAGCCATTACTTGCTCTTTTGTTAATTTAGCGATTTTATTTTTTAGTGCGTTGTCACTACCTTTTTTAATATTTGCAGCTTTCATAATTAACTCACTCATTGGAGGTTGTTTTGTTACAAATGTAAAACTTTTATCTTGATAAACTGTTATCTCAACAGGTATTTTAAATCCTGCATTTTGTTTTGTTTTTTCATTAAATGCTTTACAAAACTCCATAATATTAATACCTCTTTGACCAAGTGCAGGTCCAACAGGAGGTGATGGATTCGCAGCACCAGCTGGTATTTGAAGTTTTAAATATCCTTCTACTTTTTTTGCCATTTTTTTTCCTTGAAATTAGTGTTAGTGTTTTATCAACACTTGAAATTAGTTAGCGATATGCTAAGTACTAAAGAGACAACCTTATTGAAACGGAGCTTCAGGCTTCATTTCATTTCGACCTAAACTCGTCTAAACCTAAAAAAGTGACACTATTCACTTTTTCTTAACGGTTTTCACCTTAGTACTTAGCACTAGCACATGTTATTATTCTACTCTTTCTACTTGACTATAAGAGATTTCTACAGGTGTATTTCTTCCAAAAATTAAAACATTTAGTTTTAACATTCCAGAACTCATATCAAATGATTCTACAATACCGTTAAAGTTAGCAAAAGAACCCTCTTTAATTCTAAGCATTTCACCCTCTTCAAATGAAACTTTTGGTTTTGCAGCAGCTCTATTATTTACTTTTTCTAAAATTTGATTAATATCTTTTTCACTTAATGGTGATGGTTTTTTAGACTCTCCAATAAATCTTCCAACTTTTGGCATAGATTGAATTGCATGCCATAAAGCTGTATCTAAATCAATTCTTGCAAATACATATGCAGAGTATAAAGGTTTTTCAACTATTGTCTTTTTCCCTTTTTTAATCTCGATTAAATCTTCTGTTGGAACTAAAACTTGTTCTATTCTTCCATCTTCCATATCTTTTGAAAGCTTTTCAAGAGCATTTTTAATTGTTAATTCACTACCTGAGTGTGTTTGTATTGCGTACCAGTTATGTGCCATATTTGTCCTAACTCATTATAGATGATAAACTTACTGACATAATTGCATCAATAAGTGCTAAAAATAGTGAAATTACTGTCACTACAACAAAAACTGAAAGAAAAGCACTTCTTATTTGTTCTTTGATTGGAAAAATTACTTTGTGTAATTCATCTTTTGCTTGTTTATAATAAAAACTTAATTTATTCAAAATAATACCTTCTATAGTTTTTAAGTATTAAGTGTTAAAAAGATCAAAATCTTCTTAACACTTAGTACTTTTAATTGATGGCAGGCCAAGAGGGACTCGAACCCCCAACACCCGGATTTGGAATCCGGTGCTCTACCATTGGAGCTATTGGCCTTTGCATAGTTTTGCAAAAAGCCATTTGGCTTTTTGCGATTAAGAGATTAAGATTTTAACTTAATCTCTTTGTGTGTAGTGTGTTTTTTAAGTCTTGGACTATATTTTTTTACTTCAAACTTTTCAGAATGAGTTTTTGGATTTTTCATTGTTGTGTAGTTAATGTCACCACTCTCTTCACATTTTAATCCAATTTTAATTCTATCACCCATAATTGACTACTCAATTATCTCAGCAACAACACCAGCACCAACAGTTCTACCACCTTCTCTAATAGCGAACTTTGTACCTTTTTCAAGTGCAACTGGATTAACTAATTCTACTGTCATTTCAACATTATCACCAGGCATAACCATTTCTGTACCTTCTGGTAAAGTAACTGAACCTGTAACATCTGTTGTTCTTACATAGAATTGAGGTCTATATCCACTGAAGAATGGAGTATGTCTTCCACCCTCTTCTTTAGAAAGGATATATGTTTCACATCTGAATTTAGTGTGTGGTGTAATTGAACCTGGCTTAACTAAAACTTGTCCTCTTTCAACATCTTCTTTAGCAACACCTCTTAAAAGAATACCACAGTTATCACCTGCTTCACCTTGATCCATCTCTTTTCTAAACATCTCAACACCAGTAACTGTTGTTTTTGCAGTGTCTCTAATACCAACGATTTCAATCTCTTCACCAACTTTGATAGTTCCTTTTTCGATTCTACCTGTAACAACTGTTCCTCTTCCTGAGATAGAGAAAACATCTTCAACTGGCATTAAGAAATCTTGATCTGTATCTCTTACTGGAGTTGGAATATAAGCATCTACTTCAGCCATTAAGTTATAAATTTTTTCTGACCACTCACCAGATTTTCCAGCTTTAGCTTCTTCTAATGCTTGGAATGCAGAACCTGCAACGATTGGAGTATCATCACCTGGGAAATCATATTGAGAAAGAAGTTCTCTAACTTCCATTTCAACAAGTTCTAACATCTCTTCTTTATCTTCATCATCAAGTTGATCTTCTTTATTTAAGAATACAACGATGTATGGTACACCTACTTGTTTAGAAAGTAAGATATGCTCTCTTGTTTGTGCCATTGGACCATCAGTAGCAGCAATAACTAAGATAGCACCATCCATTTGAGCAGCACCAGTAATCATGTTTTTAACGTAGTCAGCATGTCCTGGACAATCAACGTGTGCGTAGTGTCTAGTTTCTGTTTCATACTCAACGTGAGAAGTAGCAATTGTAATTCCTCTTTCTCTTTCTTCTGGAGCGTTATCAATTTGATCGTAATCCATTGTTGCTTGACCATTTTTAAGCCCTAAACACATTGTAATAGCCGCTGTTAATGTTGTTTTACCGTGGTCAACGTGACCAATTGTACCTATATTTACGTGTGGTTTACTTCTGTCAAATTTTTCTTTTGCCATAATTTTTCCTTAAGATTTTGTTTCATTACCCTCTGAGTAGATAAGCCTTGGGCTAATCTATTCAAAGGGAAAGTTTTATTAATTTTTTGTACTCATTTATAAGTGGAGCCTACGATAAGACTTGAACTTACGACCTCTTCCTTACCAAGGAAGTGCTCTACCCCTGAGCTACGTGGGCGGTATTTTACAATACTTAACCTGAAATTATACTAAAATGATTACGTGGAATTATTAAATTATTAAAATTATATAAAATGAGTTACGAAATGTTCGTATTGAACTCAGCTTCCAGTGTAATTTTTTGGAGCGGGAGACGAGACTCGAACTCGCGACAATCTGCTTGGAAGGCAGAGGCTCTAGCCAACTGAGCTACTCCCGCTTAATTAGTATGGTGGTGGGAGAAGGATTTGAACCTTCGAAGCCGTAGGCGGCGGATTTACAATCCGCAGGATTTGACCACTCTCCAATCCCACCAAAATTACTGGTATAGCGCTGATCTTTATAAGATGAACACTGAACAATGATAAATGGAGCTTCAAATAGGACTTGAACCTACGACCTGCTGATTACAAATCAGCTGCTCTACCAACTGAGCTATTGAAGCATAAAAACAAAGTTCATTAAATAAATTCACAAAATGAACTTATTTTAATGAATGGTGGCGCGAGACAGAATCGAACTGTCGACACAAAGATTTTCAGTCTTTTGCTCTACCGACTGAGCTATCGAGCCATCTTCTTTGTTTTTGGACTGAAATTATATAGAAGCATTACTTAATAAACACTTAATTATTTTAGAAATTTGTAAATTTGTAAAATTTAACTATTCTTCTTTATTAATCTTTTAAATTCTTCCCCTCTGTGCACATATGAATTAAACTGATCTAATGATGCTGCTGCAGGTGAAAGCATATTAATTGAATCGTGTTTTTTGTTTTTTGTTTTTTCTATTATTTGTTCTACTGCTTCTTCTAATGTATAACAAGCTATTGATTCTAAATTATATTTTTTTGATAAATCCGATAATCTTTTTGTATTCTTCCCTATTGCAAATATTACAATATTATATTCTTTTAGTTCTTCAAATAAAGGATTTAAGTCAACCCCCTTGTCATCTCCACCCAAAATAAGATGAATCATTCTCTTTTTATATATTTTAACTGCTTGTATTGTTGCATCTATATTTGTAGCTTTACTATCATCTACCCAGAGATTACCATTTTCATCTTTGAACTCTTCAAGTTTATGGGGATCTTGTTTAAAACTATTTATTTTTTTATACTCAATTTTTTGATTATAAAGTTTTGTTGCTACCATTGCTAGTACTGCATCTTGTAAAAAAGGTTCTTTAAAATTGATTTGAGAAGTATCAATGCTAAATTGCTCAGCTATATCTTGTGTACTTTTATATGTATAGAGTTTTGCTTTTGTTGTAATACTTTTATATTTTTCAGGGATAATTGCTATATCATCCTCTTGCATCATTGATAATGGTTTTAATTTTGCATTTTCATACTCTTTCATTGTCCCATGCCAATAAAGATGATCAGGTGTTATTGATAAAAGTATGTATATGTTTGGTTTTACTTTTGAGGTGTAGTGTAATGTGAACGATGATGTTTCAAGAATAAGTTTACTATTTCCTTGTAATTTAGCTAATGGAATCCCTATATTCCCACCACAAGAAAAACCATCCTCTTTTAAAATATGATATAACATTGAAGTTGTGGTTGTTTTCCCATTTGTTCCACTTATCCATATAGTGTATTGAGAGTTATTTAGAAATAAATCATAGTCACTTATTGGATTTTTCGTATTTTGTACTAATAAATTATGCGGTGGAATACCAGGGCTTACTACAGTTTCCTCTTCACTTTGAAAATCAAATTCATCTTTATCATTATCGTCAAATAATTTTACATCACTATATATTTCTTGTACAGCAAGCGCTGTTTTCCCTTTGCCTAAAACTCTCACAACGATTATCTTATTTTTAAACTAAGAATTGCTAAAAGATTTGACATAAAGGCTATAATCCAAAATCTGATGATAACTTTATTTTCATGCCAACCTTTCTCTTCAAAATGATGATGAATAGGAGCCATAAGAAAAACTCTTTTTTGTCGTAATTTAAAACTACCTACTTGCAATATCACAGATAAAGTTTCCATAACAAATAAAAAGCCAATAATCACAAGTAAAAGTTCACTTTTTCCTACTATGGCTAAATATCCCATAAAGCCACCAATTGCTAAACTACCGCTATCTCCCATAAATACTTGGGCTGGATGGGAGTTATACCATAAAAAAGCGATTAAAGAACCAATAAAAGCTGAACCAACAATAGTTAATTCTCCCACAGTTTTAATATTTGGTAAAAGTAAATACCCACTTAATATTGCATGTCCCGTTATATACACTATTATTGATAAAGTAAAAAAAGAAACTATTGAAGGTACAACAGCTAATCCATCAAGTCCATCGGTAAGATTTACGGCATTTGATGTAGCAACCATCACTAATACCCAAAATATTATTGCATAAAATCCCATATCAAATAAGGGATATTTATAAAAAGGAACATACAATGTTGTTGTATGATTTGTATAAAACAATACACCAACCACTAAAGCAGCACTTAATGTCTGAAATAGAAGTTTCCCCCTAGCACTTAATCCTGCACTATTTTTATTATTTGATATTTTTGCTAAATCATCTTTAATCCCAATAAGACTAAATAACGCAATTATCAGTATTCCACCTACAACATAGTGGTTATTTAACTGCGCAGTAAGAAGTGTAGCAATAAGAGTTGTAAAAACAAAAACAACACCACCCATAGTAGGAGTTCCTACTTTTGTTTGATGAGAGTCTGGAGCATGTTCGTAGATAGGTTGACTTTTTTTCTTATTTTGAGCCCAACGTATAAACTTTGGCATAATATAAAATGTCAAAAAAAATGCTATAAAAAATGCTAATCCTGCTCGAACAGAGATATATTGAAAGATATTAATATCAAGATGTCTATAAAACCAATAAAACAATTTGAAACCTTTTTAAGTAGTTATGTGTTAATATATTAAATTAAAAAAGGATTATATCCTAAAGTTTATTAAGGTTTTAAATGAGAAATAAAAAAACAATTTTAATTATTACTGATGGTATTGGTCATAACAGTTCTTGCGATTTTAACGCTTTTTGTAATGCTAATAAACCAACTTACGATAAACTATTTAAAGAGGTGCCTTATAGTTTAATACAAACATATGGGGAATATGTTGGACTTCCTGATGGTCAAATGGGAAATAGTGAAGTTGGTCATATGAGTATTGGAAGTGGACGAGTGCTTTATCAAGATTTAGTAAAGATTAATTTAGCAATAAAAAATGATACATTAAAAGAAAACAAAGTTTTACAAGACACATTAAATAATTCAAACAATTTACATATCGTTGGACTTTTAAGTGATGGTGGTGTTCACTCTCATATTAATCATATTATTGCATTAGCAAAAATAGGAAAAACAACTAATAAAAAAGTATTTCTACACCTTATAACAGACGGAAGAGATGTAGCACCAGATAGCAGTTATACATATATAAAACAAATTGAAGCTATCTGTGATGAAGATATTTCAATAGCTACAATTGGTGGAAGATATTATGGTATGGATAGGGATAATAACTGGAACAGAGTTCAAAAAGCTTATGATGTCATAGCAAATGGAACTAACAAAACAACACAATCTATTGAAAATTTTGTACAAGAACAATATACAAAAGAGATTTATGATGAATTTTTAGAGCCTACTTCATTTAATGATTATGAAGGAATTGAAAATAATGATGCTCTTATTTTTGCAAACTTTAGAAGTGACAGAGCAAGAGAACTTAGCGTTGCTTTTGGCTCAAGTAAATTTAATGAATTCCCAACAAAAGATGTTAAACTTAACATAGCAACAATGACTCAATATGACAAAAATTTACCTTTACCAGTTCTTTTTCCTAAAGAGATTCCTACAAATGTTTTAAGTGAAGTTATCAGTGAAGCAGGATTATCACAACTTCACACAGCTGAAACAGAAAAATATGCTCATGTAACATTTTTCTTTAATGGTGGGAAAGAAGAGCCATTTGAAAATGAGCAAAGAGTTTTAATCCCAAGTCCCAAAGTTGCAACTTATGATATGCAACCAGAGATGTCAGCTCATGAAGTAAGTTTAGCTGTACAAAATGGGATGGATGAACAAAAAGATTTTATTGTAGTAAATTTTGCAAATGGTGATATGGTAGGTCATACAGGTGTTTTTGAAGCGGGAATTAAAGCTGTAGAAGCTGTTGACAAAGAGTTAGGAGTGATTATAGATAAAGCAAAAAGTTGTGGATATAATATAGTCCTTACTTCAGACCATGGAAATTGTGAAATGATGAAAGATGCAAATGGTAAAACACTCACAAATCATACAGTTGGTGATGTGTATTGTTTTGTTATAGCAGATGGTATTACTAAAGTAAAAGAGGGAGCTTTAAATAATATTGCTCCTACAGTTTTAAAATTAATGGACTTAAAGATTCCTAAAGAGATGGATGAACCACTTATATAAATATGTCAAAATTAACAATATCTAATGTAATTATTACTGAAAAGAACAATACCCTTGTAAATCTTTTCAAAAATATGAATATAAACCTAGAAATTCAATCATCATTAGCTTTAGTAGGACAAAGTGGTAGTGGAAAATCATTAACTCTAAAAACTATTTTAGGGATGGTTCCTAAAAATTTAGATGTAGATTTTGATTATAAAAGTGATTTTGAATTAAATACAAACAATATAGGATTCATACCTCAAAACCCATTTACCTCACTTTCTCCCATGACCAAAATTTCAAAACAATTTTTTTGTGATGATGAGAAAATAAAACAACTATTTTCTTTAGTAAAACTTGATTTAAAGTTTAAAGATAAATTTCCTATACAGTTAAGTGGAGGGCAACTTCAAAGAGTAGTTATAGCAATAGCTTTGAGTAATAATCCAAAGCTTTTATTATTAGATGAACCCACAACTGCTCTTGATAGTGTTAGTAAAATAAATATTCTTACAATTTTAAAAGAGTTACAAGAAAAATTGCAATTTTTGATAATTTTTGTAAGCCATGATATTCATAGTGTTGAAAATATCTGTGAAAATATTGCAGTATTAAAAGATGGAATGATTTGTGAATTTGGAAAAACTCAAGATATAATACAAAATCCACAAACTTCTTATACAAAAGAGTTACTTGAAAGTAATTTTTCAAATAGAGGATTTAGAGTTTGATAAAAAAATTAACTATTTTATTTAGTATTATAACTATTAGTGTACTTGTCTGGTTGTTGTATCTTTATTCACAAATACGATTTGATGTGGATAAAATAGTAGACTACAAACCAAAACTCACAACACAGTTCTTTGATAGAAATGGGGTACATTTAGGAAATATATTTGATGATGAAAATAGATTATTAGTAAAATATGTAGATATTCCACCAAGAGTGACAGAATCGTTAGTTGCTATTGAAGATACCAATTTTTTTGAACATAGTGGTATAAATGTTGATGCTATTATTAGAGCAATTATTAAAGATATAAAAGCTATGGCCTTAGTAGAAGGGGCAAGTACCCTTACTCAACAACTTGTAAAAACAATGGTGCTAACAAGAGATAAAAAACTTATCAGAAAAATAAAAGAAGTGCTTTTATCTATGAGATTAGAATCTCTTTTATCAAAAGAAGATATTATTGAAAGATACCTAAACCAAGTATATTTTGGGCATGGGTACTATGGTATTAAAACTGCTGCACAAGGATATTTTCATAAAGAGTTAGATCAACTAACCCTCAAAGAGATAGCTATGCTAGTTGGACTTCCAAGAGCTCCAAGCTTTTATGACCCAACAAAAAACCTTAAATATTCACTTATACGAGCTAATCAGGTAGTTAATAGACTTTATACTTTAGGCTGGATTAGTGCTGATGAATATAATAAATCAATCAATGAACTTCCTGTTGTATATAATGATACCCTTACTCGTAATAGAGCCCCATATATTTTAGACCATGCTATTAAACAACTAAAAAATGATGTTCCTGATTTAAGAACGGGTGGACATAAAATAGTTCTTACTATAGATTTAGAAGCACAAAAAATAGCACGAAAAGCATTGCAATATGGATATGAAAAGATCAAACAAAGAGACCCAAATGTAGATAACAATGAAAGCACTACAAAAACACTTAATGGTGCTATGGTAGTTTTAGAAAACAATACAGGAGCTATACTATCAATGGTTGGTGGTATTGATTACAAAAAATCTTCATTTAATAGAGCAACTCAAAGTTTAAGACAACCAGGAAGTGCCGTAAAGCCTTTTATTTATCAAGTTGCATTAAATCTTGGATATTCAACTGCTAGTAATCTTACAGATATATCAAGAAACTATAAATATACCTCTAAAGATAATGAAGAGAAAATTTGGCAGCCAAAAAACTATGAGAAAAACTTCAAAGGTTTAGTAAGTTTTAGATATGCCCTTGTACACTCAAGAAATCTTGCAACTATTAACCTTGTAACAGATATAGGCATCGACATACTTCATAAAGAACTTTTAAGATATGGGTTTAAAGATATTCCATTTGACCTTTCAATTACCCTTGGAAGTTTTGGAATCTCACCACTTCATTTAAGTGAAGAGTACACAATGTTTTCAAATAATGGTATTATAGTTACCCCTTATCTTATTTCAAGTATCACAAATAGATACAATCAAAAAATAACTTTTGAACCAGAAGAAACTTATCTAGGTTCTCCCGAACAATCCTATCTTATGACAACAATATTACGAGATGTTGTAAAAAAAGGTACAGGAAGAAGTGCAAAGGTAGCAGATATAGAACTTGTTGGAAAAACTGGTACCACAAATAATAATATCGATGCTTGGTTTTGTGGATATTCTCCAACTTTACAAACTATAGTGTGGTATGGAAATGATGACAATAAACCAATGGGGAGAAGAGAAACAGGTGGACGAACAGCAGCACCTGCATTTAAATACTTTTATCAAAACTGGTTAAAACTTCATCCTGAAATACAAAGAAATTTTGTGATGCCTCCAAATGTATTTGTACAAAAATATAATGGTGAAGATGAGTTTTTTACAGAAACTTCAAGAGTTCCAAAAGAACGAAATGATGTGGAGATACAAACAGACTATCTTAAAAATAAGAATATCCTTTTTTAAAAATATATTCTTATTTATCTGTTAGAAAATACTCAATATTATTTGTTTCTACAAATTTCAAAAAAACATCAAAATACTTTTGAGCTTCTAACTCGTCATAAGAAGCAACAGATATTATAACTGCTCTTTTGTCATCATTAATTTGAGGGAGAGAAGAGATGTCTATATTTTGTGGAATTTGTTTCATGGTATCTATTAAATCATTTTCACTACATAGTGCTTTTAAAGATAATCGTGTTTTCTTTTTATTTGATGGATAATATTTTTCTAAAGCTTCTACTACCATAGGGTGTGCCATAGAGGGAAAACCTGGTGTAAAAAAATATCGTTCTTCTAAAGCAAAACCTGGTACATTTGTCACAACATTTTTTAATAAACTAGCATTTGTTGGAAGATTTGCCATATTGATACGATGTGGATATGACTCATCACCAAACTTTTCAATGATACATTTTTTAGCACCCTCATGTATCTGCATCTCTCCATTAGTAAAGACATTTGCGGCTGCTACTCTTGTGTAATCATCAGGGGTAGCTCCAATCCCACCAAAACAAAATAACACAGCATCAGGGTCATTTTGTACTAAACGAAAAATATCTTCTATAAAAGGTGGTTCATCTTTTATCACAAAAGAGGCTTTTTGTTCCCATCCTCTTTTTAGTAACTCCTCATTTAAAAATGCAAAATGGGCATCTTTACGGCGCCCATTTAAAAGTTCTGTTCCAATAATGACAGCATAAAAATTCACAATAATCTCCAATTATATTTTAGATTGTATAAATTTATCCATATCTGAAACAATCTCTTCAATTGTTCTTTCACCATTGATTTTTGTAAGTAAATTCTTCTTTTCGTAAAAATTTTGTATATCTGCTAATGGTTCTGTATAAACTTTCATTCTATTATCAAACACTTCATTGTTATCATCAGCACCTCTTCCTCTTCCAAGAACTCTATCTCTTGCTACATTTTCAGAAACTACAACCTCTATAACATTTACTAACTCCACCTCAGTATCAGTAACTAAATAGTTATCAAGAGCTTCCATCTGCTCATTACTTCTAGGGTAGCCATCTATAACGATTACTGGTGTTGGAGCTTTTTTAATAGCACCTACTATAGTTTTAATAGCTACTTCAATTGGCACTAAATTTCCAGCACTCATGTATCTATCTAGTGTCTTTCCTAATTCACTTCCACTTGCCACTTCTGCCCTAAACATATCGCCTGTTGAATAATGTGTAATATTTTCGTGTTTTTGAGCAATAAGTTCTGCATCTGTAGTCTTTCCACTTCCTGGAGCTCCAATGATTAAAAATAATCTCTTCATATACTTTTCCTTCTTTGGATTTATTGATGCAATTGTATCAAAAACTATTTAAATCTTTATCTCTTATTAACTACTTTTTTTATACAATTACAAAAAAGAAAAGTAAGGAATAGAAATGAATTTAATGCTATTTGGTGCACCAGGTGCAGGAAAAGGTACACAAGCAAAGTTTTTAATAGAAAAATATGGTATCCCTCAAATCTCAACAGGTGATATTTTAAGAGCTGCTATTGCAGATAAAACAGATATGGGTATGGAAGCAAAAAAATTCATGGATGAGGGGAAACTTGTTCCTGATTCAACTATCATTGGTATTATTAAAGATAGATTGGCAGAAGATGACTGTGCAAAAGGATTTATCCTTGATGGTTTTCCAAGAACATTACCTCAAGCTGAGGCTTTAAATGAACTTATGAAAGAGATGAATATCTCTTTAGATAAAGTTATCTCGTTAAATGTTCCAGATGAACTTATCGTTGGAAGAATTACAGGTAGAAGAGTATGTTCTAAATGTGGAGCATCTTTCCATGTAGAATTTAATCCATCTAAAAAAGAAGATGTATGTGATTACTGTGGTGGAGAACTTATGATTAGAAAAGATGACAATGCCGAAACTGTAAAAAGTAGATTAGGTGCATATCATGAGCAAACAGCACCGCTTATTGACTTTTATACAAAAATGGATGTGATGGTAACACTTGACGGAACAAAAGATGTTTCAGATGTTACAGCTGATATGATTGCGGCTTTACAATAGTTATTTAAACTTTCTCTTAAAATAACAAACTACAAACCTCTCTTGATTGTATTATAAAGGGAGGTTTTAACTTTATTTATATATTATTTCTTCATGAAAAAATTTATAAGCTACAAAGAATCATTACAAATAGTAAATGATATAAAATACGAAAATAGATCAATACAAAAACTTTTTATAAGTGATAGTTTAGGCTATATACTTGCTCAAAATATAATAGCACAAGAAAACTCGCCAGCATTTGAAACATCTGCTATGGATGGCTATGCTATCAAACATGAAGATTTAGAGTTAGGAAAACTTCAAATCATAGATAAAAACCCTGCAGGTACTATGATAACCTCGCAGGTCTCAAATGCAACTTGTATCAAAACATTTACAGGTTCTCTTATGCCAAAAGGGAGCGACACTTTAATTCCTATAGAAAATGTAACTGTTGATGGTGATACAATTATTATAAATGAAAATGTTCCTAAAAACTTCGCCGTAAGAGCTATAGGTGAAAACTACAAAAATGGTGAAATTCTTATCAAAAAAGGAACTAAAATAGACTTTGCACATATTGGTGTGATGGCTAGTTTAAATATAGTTCAAGTAGATGTTTATAGCAAACCAACCGTTGCCGTTGCAAGTACAGGAAGTGAGATACTTGATCTTGGACAAACACAAACAAATGATGCACAAATAAGAAGCTCAAACCATATCACACTTGAAGCAATAGCGAGAAAACATGGTGCAGAGGTAAAACAACTTGGTGTTGTAAAAGATGACAAAGAGTCTATTACTAACCTATTAAAAAGAGCACTTGAAACTTCTGATATAGTTGTAACAACTGGTGGGGTTAGTGTTGGGGATTATGATTTTGTAAAAGATGTGATTAAAGAGGAGCTTGGTGCAGAGGTACTTTTTCAAGGGGTAAATATCAAACCTGGTCAACATCTTTTAATGGCCCAAAAAGATGACAAATTCATCATAGGACTTCCAGGCTTTGCATACTCTAGTACTGTGACTTTTTTACTTTATGTATTGCCTCTTATTTATAAACTTAAAGGTTCAAATGAGAAACTCAATATAGTAGAAGCTATTTGTGATGAAAACTTTCCTAAGAAATCAAATAAAACTACTTTTACTTCTTGTAATGTGATATATAAAGATGGGGATTATCATATTGATTTTGATGGGAAGAAAAATGGAAGTAGCGCTATTTTGACTAATATGCTTGGGGATAGTGGATTGTTATTTCAAGATGAGGATAGTGGTGCTATATCTAAAGGGGATAGAGTTAAGGTTATTTTACTTTAATATATTTCTCTATAACTCTGCATATTAACAAGAAAGGTCTTTAAGTTTGGAAAGTAATCATAATATTTTTAATACATTAAAAATGTACCAAAGTGAATTTAAACATAATGCATTTGTTGCATTCAATGCAATTTTAAGAATTGAAAAAAATGAAAATTTATGGAATTTTTATACTAAATTACTAAATTTTAGTATTATTTTACTAACTTTATTGACATTTATTTCTACACAGGATATTATAATTCAAATAAATAACTTTACTTCAATATTTGCAGTTTCTGCCTTTATTTTATCAATTATACTAATTGTATTTGATAAAAACTTTGATACGTCATTACAAAATGACTTAGGTGTTAACTATTGGAAACTATATGAAGATACAATTAATTTAGAAAATAAGTTTTTAGATAATAAAATAACAATAGATTTACTAAATAAAAGTGTTGATGATTTATCAATACAACATCAAATTTTAGTTAGTTGTTCACCAAGTCAAAATCCAATAGACCACAACAAAGCAACGGAACAAATGAATAATAAAGATTATTGCTTTCAGACAATAACTAAAAACCACTGAAAGGAATAATTTACTACTCGTTCCACCTCTCCTGAGACTGTGAAATAATTATTTCTATAAAAAAGGCAGTTAATTGATTTTAATACAAAATAATGTCACATTTTTTATAAGTTTTAAAATTTATATTTACTTATTACAGCAGAGATGAAAAAGTTAAATTATTATAATAAGTATCCAAGTTAGTCTAATATAAAATAAACACAAATTTACTGAAATTTTGATACAATAAAATACAAATATATAATGGGAGTTTAGTATGCAAACTTTAACTTTAGAAGTTCAAGATAATTTTGTACCAAATTTATTAACTTATTTAGAACAATTTAAAAATGAAGTACACATTACAAAAGATAAAAACTTAGAGTACGACCCATATTTCTATGAAAGACAAAAAGAACTACAGCAAGTTATTGAAGAGTCTGAAAATGGTACAATGGAGATGTTATCACAAGATCAATACGATAAAGAGATGGAAATATTTTTTAAAGATTTAAAAGCAAATGGAAATATTTAGAACACGGTTATACAAAACTCAATTATCAAATATTTTAAAACATATAGCAAAAGATAAAATTACTGCTAGTGAGAACTTTCACAGTGAGCTAAATGAACAAATAGAAAACTTAATCCACTCTCCACTTAAATATAGAGAGTCATTTTATTCTAACGATGAAGATGTAAGGGATATGACTTTCAAAAAATATACTATTCAATATAAAATTTATAAAACAAAAATTAGCATATTAAAAATATTTAATAGAAATAAACCTCAATAAAGTAAAGAGGTAAGAGATATTAAGAATTTCCTCTTAATATCTCCTCTTTTAAAGCACCCTTATCTATCTTAGACTTATCCTTAGAATCCATAGGCATATTCGCTTTAAAAACAATAGTTGTTGGTATCATATACGATGGAAGATGTTTTTTTAGTTCAAATATTATCTCATTTTTCGCTAACTCTTTTGTTCCGCTATAAACTAAAACTACCTCCTCTTCTATCTTCTCATTTTCTATCCCAAAAACTGCACACTCTTTTACTTCATCTATATTTTCATATACAACAGTTTCAATTTCAAGTGGGCTGATTCTATACCCACTTGTTTTTATCATATCATCGTGTCTACATACAAAATAGATATAACCCTCTTCATCTTTATAAACATAATCTCCAGTTGCAACTACAACCTCATCTGTTAAGCCTTGTTGTAAATCTATAACATTTTCTAGAATTTTGATAGATTTAAAACTCTTATCTGTATCTTCTTGTGAATTCCAAAATCCTCTATATATTCCAGCACCTCTGTGTATAAGCTCCCCTACTTCTCTTGGAGCACACTCGTATCCTTTTTCATTGATAACATAAAGGTCAACATCTGGTATCGCTTTTCCTATAGAGTTGGGTCGTATTTTTATCTGACTTGGGTCTAAATATGCAGAACGAAAGGCTTCTGTATGTCCACTCATAGAGTAGAACTTTGCTGATTGAAAATACTCTTCTATTTTTTCTATCATAGTATTAGTTACATTTGCACCTGAAGAGGTTATAACTCTCACATGTTCTAGTTGTGATGGGCTTGGAAGTCTATGGCTATCTTCATCAAACATTTGTGAAAAATGTACAGGCATAGCAGCTAATACAGTAATTTTATCTTTTAAAATATGGGCAAAAAAATCACTTGGTGTAAAAAATGTATAGATAGCAAATGTAGCTCTTGCATAAAATGATGTAAATATTTGATTTAAACCATAATCAAAACTAAATGACAACAATCCACTAAATACATCATCCTCTTTTATCTCTAAATAATTATAAACAACTCTTGCACTATCTATAAGATTTTTATGAGAGATAACCACACCTTTTGGAAAACCACTTGAAGCAAAAGAGTAAGTGATAACTGCATTGTCATGCCCTTTTATACTACACTCATAACTACTACTATAACATTTATAAATCTCTTTAAAAGATACTATATCCTCATCACAACTCTCCACTGTGATGATTTTTCCACTATATGATGTCTCTTTAAGAGTTTTGAGTTTTTGTTCATCAGTTATCATACACTCTATTTCACAATCTTTGATAATATACTCAACTTGTTCTGCTTTTAGTAGTTTTGTGATAGGTACAAGTACATAATCAGTTGATAAAACAGCCAAAATTGAGATAACTTTTTGGTTGTTTTTATTTGAATAGACACCTATTCTAGCACCTTTTTCAAGCTCCAAAGTTGTGATATAGTGGGCTAGTTTATTTACTTGTTCATACACTTCACTATAGGTGAATTTTCCCACTTTATCAATAATTGCTGTTTTATTAGGTGTTTTCTCATTTGCTATCTCTACAAGATTTCTTATACTATTTATAGACATTTTTACCCCTTATTTACTCATACCAAGTGTCCAGATTTCATAATCTTTGTCCACTACAAGTGTTGGTGTTGTATCAAAATTTAAAAGCTTTTTATAAAAAAATGAGATAATATCTTCCATCTCATTATCATCTAAAACCTTTGTAATTCCACCTGTTAATACTATAGAATTAAGTGTATCAAGTTTTATATTTAAGTATGATTTATGATGGTGTGATATTTTGTATAAAACTAAGAAAATAGAGAGTTGCATAAGTAGTTTTGTTGCTTTTTCATCTTTACTATCTAACATATTTTCTGTAGTATTTAAGTGTGCTAGTAACTCATATACAAACTCATTATTTTTTGCAGTATGTACTAAACTCTCTCTTGATTTATACACCCCAAGTTTTTTAAATACAAGTCTATCATACTCATTTGTAGTGATAATATTGTCATCTACTAAATCTTTACTATAGTGAATATCCGTAGTTGCCCCACCAATATCTATAACAATAAACGGATCAGCCACATCAAGTTTTGTATGGATAAGTGGCAATGATTGATTTACTATATAGGGAGTTGAGAATATTTGATTTGAGGTAAGTTCATACAATCTTTTAATATCTTCTTTCCCCATAATATCAGCTTGGTAAAGGTTAGTTAAATAATCTTTTAAATCATCCTCTACCATTTTGAGTTTATTGTCTATGATATTTGGTAGCACTATTAGATTAGGGATATTTTTTTCCAAAAACTCCACTTGTGTAGTACTTCCCACATAAACTATATTTGAGTAGTTTAATTTTTCAAGATAGTTTATAAGTGTCTCATCATAAACTTTTTCTACACTATCAATCCCACCTACAACAATAACTACATCAAGATTTTCAGATGGTACTGCATAACTTTGGATTTGAGAATACACAACAGTTTCAATGATATTGATACCCGAGTTATACGCTATATTTGAAGCATATTTTAAACTAAAAGACTCAGTCAGTCCTATAATAAGTGTACTTAACCCACCATTTGCAGAACTACATATCTGTATCTCATCTTTTTGATGTTTTTTTATATCATCACCACATTTAAAAAGTAAATCATCATAAATATCTTTATCAAAATTTCTAAAATGGTGAGAGATATCTCCCTCATTGCATACTTTAAAATAAGTACTTCCTACATCTATTAACATTTTGCTCATAACATAACTCCAATATCATGAATGATTTGATTTACTACAGAGTTTGGATTTTCTCCTAGATCTATTTTTGATTGTTCATATTTGAAACTTTTATCACTTAAAGGGAGTTTCCCTTTTTTGTAAATACGGATATTGCTATCTTTGTCTCTTACTGTGATAAGTTCATTGTTGTTTATAATATGTGGTGAAAAAGGTACATCTATGATACCATTTTTAATAGAGTTAAATACTTTTCTCCAAAGTGTATCTGCACTATCGTTGAAAATTGCTTCAAATATCTCATCCACCTCTCTACTTAAATTCTCTTCCTCTTCCTCATCACGAAAATCAGGCATACCTCTTAAAGCATTTAGTGTATATTGCACATTTGAAACAGCTTGGGCATTATCTTCTTTTGTAGGAATTCCAAAAGCTTCTGCTCTTGTTTTTGTGATAATCTTATCAGCTTTTACCATACCAGCTATCATAGCACCCATATCTATAAGGCTATCAGATTTAAACTTATCTCTTGGAAAAGCTCCCATCCATTGGTGATATACTAGATTTATAGTTGCATCAGTTACACCTATCTTTTGGGCATATTTATTTGCAGCTTTTCTTAATACTTTTGATGTGACTAAATCTTGATTTAAACTTCCTGTTTGAGCAAAACTTACTGAGAAAGATTTTACACCCTCCTCCAAAGCCAACAACATCTCACAGATTTGTATAACGATAGTGATACAAGGAGGTACAAGTGTAGCAGTCAAGGGTCCAAACGATTCTCTGTTGATTGGTTCATTGAGTGTTGAGTATTTTGCACACACTCTTTCTACATGTTTCCAATATAAAAATGCTTTATCTTGTGGAAAGTTTTTTGAATATGGAAGAATATAAGTAATAGGTCCACCCTCTATCTCAAAAACTCCACTTGCTATTGCCATCTCAACTAACAATCTAGCATCTGGTGTACCATGTCTTAAACTCACAGGTGTATTAAAGTGTGTCACCATCTTTCGTGTAGTTCTATAGCCATGGTTTATAAGTGGATAACCATTTAACAAGTCAGTTTCAGTCTCTTCTGAAAGACGAAGCATTTTTGCTGCACTTCCATAGTCATTGAGTCTTGTATGGGAATCAATAGTCATAGGCAAGATATCAACTACAGGTGCAAACTGTTCATACAAAGAATACATCTTATCATAGGTAGGAAATCCACCTCTTGGTTGTACTAGTGTTTTATCTTTGTGTGTTTTAAACTTATGTGATATAAAAAGCTCTTTGTTTGCATTTGTTACAAACTCCTCAACCTCTGCAAAATCAAAATTATCAACATATTGATTTGATACAATTATCTCTCTATCTCTTTGTAATAAACTCATAATAGATACCCTTGCATATGGTTATCTAGGATATTTAATCCCTCCATCAAATCAATTTGGTGAAATACCAAATCAAACCCATACTCTTTGAATTTTGGAACTATTAGGCTCTCATCACCCTCTCCAACACTTAAGTTTCCACCTATTACAAATACAACATCTTTGAGGTCGTATTTATCTTTAAGTATCATTAAATCTCTACACCAACCCTCAGCTTCACCATTGAGTGAAGAGATAAGCAATACTTTTGCATCTGTTTCTATAACTGCATCAATAAACTCTTCTAAGTAGGTATTAACCCCAAGATTAAATACCTCATATCCCCTACTTTGTAGTGATATATCTATAAGTCTATTAGCAACAACATGAATATCATTTCCAACTACACCTGTTACAACTTTCACGATTCTTCCTAGTAAAAAATTCAATAAGTATATCAAAATAGTGATTAATACACTTAATAAATTATTATAATGTTATATTCTTATCTACTATTCAAATTTTTGCTTGTAGAGTAGCAAGTTGTTCTTCTCTATGTTCTAACAAATCTTTTTCTACATCAAGTTGTTTTTTAAGATGTTTCATAGTTTCTTGATGATCGTAAATTACATTTTCTAATTCCGTTATTTTGGAGTTCAAATCAATTTTTTCATCTTTTAACCTATCTATTTCATAGTTTTTTTCATCTAATAAAGTGTCATGAACTCTTTTTTCTTTTAAGTACTCTGCAACTCTTTTTTTATGCATCATCTCTTGTTCTTTTAATCTCTCATCGTATGTACCAATTTGAGTTTCTTGTTTTAACAATTTTTTTTGTAATATCTCTTCATCTCTTGTTATACTATTTTCAGATAAAATTTCCAAATATTTTATTTTTTTATTTTTCTCTTGAAGTTCTAATTTATGTTTTGCTGTTTCTTCTTTTAACTGTTTTTTAAGGTCTAAAACTGTTTTCATGATATAAGCTTTAAGCTGTTTATTTTCATTTATTTCATCAGTTACAACATAACGGATTGCCATATAACCAGTTTTTATTCCATTGTTATTATTATAAAAAGGGAAAATAATTGTTTTTGCGATATAGGTTTCATTGTCTTTATTGCGATTTGTTAATGTACCTTCCCATACTTCATCATTTGTTATTTTTTTCCACAATTCTTTAAATACAGATGGATTTGTATCTGGGTGTCTTGTGATATTATGTGATTTCCCTATTAGTTCCTCTTTTGTGTATTTATTTACTTCACAAAAAATATCATTTACATAAGTAATTCTTCCTTTTAAATCTGTTCTTGAAACTATAACAAACTTATCTAACATCTCTAAATAAGCTTTATTTTTTGCTTCTAAATCTTTATTTTTTAACAATGTATCATATCTTTGTAATTCATGCTGTAAAATATATAATATATCAGTATAAGAGAACTCTCGTGATATGTATTGAGATAATTTATCTTTAATATAAATAGTTGAACTAGATAAAAAGTTTTTACTTGATAATATAACAAATGGTATATTTTTATTAAGTTTTCTTATATCATGTAAGTAACTTAATGAGTGTTCATCTTCTAAACAAAATATGACATCATATTTATTGATTTGCTCTATAATATAATTAAAATTATAAGAAGACTCAAAAATTTTAAAGCTTCGTTGAAATATGCTAATTAACTCTGTTACTTCGTCAAAAGCACCAATAAACAGTATAGATTTATTTAAAAGATACTCCCTATCTGTTTTTCTTCGACATAAAGATTCATCTTTTTGTGATTTTTGCCCATTTGAGATATCTTGAGACATAGTACCCTCCACTATTTATGTACATTGAAATCTATAATACTTTCTTATAACTTGTTGCATTATATTATAGTCTATTTTCCAATAATTGTTTAATAAATTTATTACTATAATTGTATCTAACAAGTGATTAAAAGTATTATTTGATATAATCATACAACAAACATAAATACAGGAAAATTAATGAAATCATATACAGCAGATATTTGTGATAAACAACCAAATCAAGTACAAGTTTTAGACCCTATTTTACACTCATTTGGTGGTGTTTCTATGTGTCATGGCGAGATTGTCACTATAAAACTTTATGAGGATAATAAGGCTTTAGTTGAACTTTTAAGAGATAATCGTGGTGATGGAAAAATTTGTATTGTAGATGTAGAGGGTGATTATTGCGCTGTTGTAGGTGAAACACTTATGGGATATGCTTACCACAATGGTTGGGAAGGTATTATTATCAATGGATATGTAAGAGATACACATCAAACTACACAAATACCTGTAGGACTTTGGGCATTAGGGACATATCCATATAAAAGTCAAAAAAAACAAGTTGCCAAACACAATATTGAACTTAACTTTGGAAATGTATCATTTAAAGTTGGAGAATTTTTATATGCAGATAGAGATGGTGTGGTTGTAACAAAAGAGAATATAGTTTTATAATTCTAAAGCTATATTCTCATACTTTTAAACCTTTCTTGTAGGTCCTACATATCTTTGTCTTGGTCTTACAATTTTATTAGTTTTATCTCTTTTTTGTTCCATCCATTGTGCTATCCAACCTACCATTCTTCCTATTACAAAAATAGGTGTGAACATACTTCTTGGAATATTTAAAGCCATCAATATAGTTCCAGAATAAAAATCAATATTTGGATACAAATTTCTACTTATAAAATACTCATCTGTTAGTGCTATATGCTCTATTTTATTTGCTATTTCTATAAGTTTTGAATTTATCCCTAACTCCTCTTGTAAAGAATCTCTTATCTCTTTTAATACTTTAGCTCGTGGGTCAAAGTTTTTATATACTCTATGTCCAAATCCCATAAGTTTAAATGGATCATCTTTATCTTTAGCTTTTGCAATATATTTATCTACATTACTTACATCACCTATCATCTCTAATTGAGAGATAACAGATTCGTTTGCTCCACCATGAGCTCTTCCCCAAAGTGCATTTATTCCAGCACTTATTGCTGCGTATGGATGAGCTCCTGTTGAACATACCAGTCTTACTGTTGATGTTGAGGCATTTTGTTCATGATCCGCATGAAGTGTAAAGATTGTATCAAGTGCTTTCACCTCAATATCACTTATTTTCTCATGACCACCAGGAAAAGATCGTAACATATACAAAAAGTTTTCTGTAAAATATCTATTCATATCAGGATACACAAGAGGGTATCCCATTGAGTGTCTGTATGTATATGCAACAAGGGTTGGTACTTTTGATATAATTCTTCTTGCCATATCTTGATATTCATTTTCATTGTTTATATCTAAGTGTTGATGATGAAATGCACTTAGTGCTGAAACTGCTGAAGACAATACTGACATAGGGTGTGCATTGTCAGGAAATGCCTCAAAAATTTTTTTTATCCCCTCATTTGGGTATCTTTTGATTCTCATATCTTGTTCATATTCAACAAACTGCTCCTTTGTAGGTAAATCACCCTCAAGTAATAAATAACACACTTCAAGAAAACTATGGTTTTTTGCAAGATACTCTATAGGATACCCTCTATGAAGAAGTTCCCCTTTTTCACCATCTATATATGTTATTGCTGAAGTACAACCTGCTGTCATACCAAAGCCATTGTCATAGGTCCAAAGTCCTAGTTCTTTATTTAAAGAGGATATGTCAATAACACCATTTCCTAATGTTGAATCATAGATATTAAAATCTACCTCTTTTTTAGTTTGGTTGTCTCTTAGTGTTACGGTTTTCATTTTATATCCTTGTCATAAATAAATTTTATAATAAATAATATCTTATTTAAAATTAGAGTTTGATTTGTTTTATATTATAAAATACTAAAGAAAGCTACTTTATCATCACTGCTTTAAACTTAGTCAAAAAAGATAGATAAAATTTTATCTATCTTTTTATTTAATATGATTTTTACTTTAAAAATACTTTTTTAAAGAAAGAAGATACTTTTAATGGATTCCACGAAAGTATTACACAAGGAACACTGAAAGTTCCATAAGAGATTAATTCTTCTTCCACATGTACTCCACCAAACTTAGTATACAATTTTAGATGTTCTTTTTTTAAGCCAGAAAGAATTATGTCTATCTCATTATTTGTAAATAAATTGTATACACCTTTAAATAAATATTTAAACTCTTGTCCCAATCCTTTCTCAGTTTTATTTACTATAAATCTTGACATTTCACTTATATTGCAATATTGATTTCTAATTTTTTCAAAAGAATAATTCTTTTCAGAAGGTAGTTTATTATGAGAATCAACTACAACTCGTATCGTTCCTGTTATGGTCTTGTCTATTTTATAAAAGAGAATGGCTGATGTAGAGTCATATTTGTCAAAATTTAATCCCTCTATGGTATCTGGGAATTCTTCTTGATAGTTTATATCTGTATAAACATCACTTCGAAGTTTAAATACACTTATTAAATCCTCTGCAGTTGTAGCTAATTGTAGATTCTTATCTTCGTTTGGAAATACAAGTTTTTTATTAAATGATATTGCTTCATCTATAGTTTTTTCCAAAAAAATTCTTTTTTTAAATAATTCTATAACCTCTTGTTGCTCTTGATTATAACTTTCAGGCATATAGCTTAATGTATTTGATATATTGTTTTCTACAAGCTCTTGTAGTACCCCTAGCGTATTGTTTTTATTTATGTTAAACATAGTTTATCCTTTTTGTTGATTTGGATAACTATTGTACACAAGGATAAAGATTAAAATGTCACATGATTTAAGATTATATTAAGATTAAAGAAATACTTTAGGGAAGTTATTTGTCTATTTGAAAGTATAGATTTTCATTATTTACAAAAAATCATATATTGAAGGTATCTAATTTATGATAAAAAAGATAATTTATATCCATGTGAATATGTTGTTTCAATAATATTACACCCTAATTTTGATTTGAGTCTGTAGACAAGTGTTCTAAGGGAACTGTTTGATGGAGCATTGTCTGCCCACAGTTTATGTTCAAGTTTTTCATTGGATACAACCAACCCAGCTGACTCTGTTAGTACACCTAATAGTTGTTTCTCTTTTACGCCAAGTTTTATATATTGACTTTTATAATAAAGTTTAGTTGTTTTTAAATCAAAATAATAGCCATATCCTATATAAGTATGATCTTGATTTATATTTTCATAATCTAATTTATTGATTTTATAAAGTGCTAGCATAATAGTTGTTTTTAACTCTTCCCTTTTAAAAGGCTTTATAAGATAGCCAACAGGATCTGTTGCAAAAGCTTTTTCCATCGTATCATCATCTGAAAATGATGTTAAATATAGAATTGGAATATTTTTACTTTTTTTTATTTCACAGGCTAGTTCTATACCACTTCTACCTTTACCTAAATTTATATCCATCATAATTATATCAGGTTCATTTTGTTTAATACTATTGAGTGCTTCATTGTATGACATTACAGTATTAGTTATTGTGAAGTCTAGTTTTTTTAATGCACTTTTTAAATCTGCTGCCGTGATAGGATTATCTTCTACAATCAATATTTTAGCTTTAGCCATTTTCTCTCCATATTATCTGATTTTTCACCCCATTTGTAGTTGTTGTTATGATATCCCCTTGAAGATGATCTTCTACAAGTGTTCTTACTAAAATAAGCCCAAATGAATATTTTGTTTGATTAGTGTTATAACCCACTCCATCATCTTCAATTGTGAGATAAAAGCTATTTTCTTTTTTATACAAGGTAATCCAAATATGACCTTGTTCATTTAAAAAACCATACTTAAAAGAGTTTGTTACAAGTTCATTTAATATAAGTCCACAAGATATAGCTGATTCCACTTCAAGGTCAATATTTATATCATAATAAATTTCTATCTCATTCTCATAACTATCTTGTAATCCAGTTATCAAGTTATCAAAATACTCATGCACATTTACATGAGAAATATCGCTTTGTTTATAAAGTAATTCATGTAAATGACTCATAGCATTTATTCTATTTTGAATAGTTATAAATATATTTTGTATATCTTCATCATCAACTTCATCTGCTTGGAGTCTTACAAGCGATATGATAGTTTGCATATTATTTTTAACTCTATGATTTAACTCTTTAAGGAGTGTAGTTTGGGTTTGTAAGGCATTTTTTAATTCATAAGTTTTATTTTCAACCTTCATAACTAATCTCTCTTTTTCTGTTTCTTGGTGCTCAATTAGTTCTTTATCTAAATTGTTTTTTTCATATTGTAGCTGATTTATTTTATCTGCTAACGCTATAGAGAAGAGTAAAGCTTCAGAAACAAAAGCAATCTCAATAAAATATCTCATATATTCGTATATATTAAATACCCCTAAACTATTAAGATACATAAAAATAATAGCACTAAAAATAATCAACCATCCTCCAAGTATAAAATATGCTTGACGATTTTTCTTTATAACTGTATAAATAGTAATAAAAAGTAAATATACAATTAAAACTATTGATGGAAAGCTTCGATATTGATTGAAACTATCAGTTGAAATAAAAACTACTATTGACAATATTACAAATATTAATAATATATTTAATACTTTATTGATTTTTGGATAGTTATATTTTATTTGTAAAAATGACTTCAAAAATAAACCTAATACTATTACAGGAAAAGAAGATATCAGTGCAGCTAACTCTACACTGAATATAATCAAGTTTTGATTTAATAAATAAATATCAGCAAGACCCGTATAGACTAAATGATGAATAACAACTCCAAATATATAAAGAACATAAAAAAGATAACTAACATCTCTAATAAAAAAATATATAAATATGTTATAAAAAGCCAATATAAGCATTGCACCAAAAAAAAGTTGTAAAACAGATTGATGTTCTAACTCTTTGTTATAAAATTCTTGTGTGCTTCTTAATTTTAAATCAATAATCAAAGTTGTAATACTTGATGATACTTTTATATAATAAGTTTTTGTCTCATTTGGTTCTAAAAATATTTCAAAATAGGGATTAACTGTTTTTCTATTTTTATTAATTTGAAAAAGTCCATCTTTGTAGATACTTTTTGTAGATATGTCAAAAAAATCAATATGTGTGGTCAATGGATTAGCATATTCTATTATTTTATCTATCTTTTTATCACTTTTATTATGTAGTGTAAATCGTAACCATACATTAAAATCTGGTGAATATCCAAAAGATAATCTAGATTTAGTAACTTTTTTAAAAGAGGTAGTCATCTTTTGTATATCTTTAATTGTCAATATACCTGTATGATCCTCGTAGATAAAAGAACTTGGTAATATGTCTAAATCAGATGTTTTTTCATTTATAATCACTGATGAATGTACATTTAATACAACCAAAATAAATAATATAAGTTTTCTCATTTATAATTTCTCATGATACATTTTAACATAAACTTACAGTGAAAATATCTATATAAAAACTAAAAGTCAATCTTTTAGTTTAAAAATAATTTTAAAACAAGCACCTATATAGTTTTTTCCATTATATTCAAACTCTTCATTGTATACAAATATTGTTTGTTGATGTCTTTGTGTAATAATTTTATGACTCATAGCAAGTCCTAATCCCGTGCCATTTGATCTATGTTTTGTGGTAAAATATGGTTCAAAAATTCTTTTTATTATATTTGGAGGAATACCGCCACCATTATCATAAATTTTAAGTTCTAAACTTGTATCATCTATTCTTTTTGTGGAGATAAAAATTATTCGTTCATCCTCTTCCACTTTTTCTACAAGGGCATCTTTTGCGTTATTAATTATATTAATCAATGCTTGTTGTAATTCATTTTTATTTGCATTAATTATTACATCCTCTTCAAGTGACAAATCTAACATGATGTAATTATTTGTAAGTGATGCTTTTAAAAGATTTAATGTATCTTCTACTATTTCACTAACTTTTATTAATCTAAATGAGACATCTCCTTTGATAAAGTTTCTAAAGTCATCAATAGTTTGAGAAAGATATTGTACACTTTCATTTATAGTATCACAGGTTTCATTGAACATTATGTCAGTTAACATATCATACTCTTTTTGCATCTTCATACCTGTCACACCTGTTGATATTACAGATAACGGCTGTCTCCATTGATGGGCAATATTTCCTATCATCTCACCCATTGAAGCTAATTTTGATTGTTCTTCTAAAAGTTTTAATGCTGTAATATCTTTTGTTATTATAAGAATTCTGTTTTTATCAGGAAGTAAAGAAACACTCATATTAGTAATAATCCTTTTCCCATCTTTTACGATACAGGTCTTTTGATAATTTTCAATATATCCAATTTGAAAAATCAAAGATAAACTCTCTATACTTCGTTCTTTATCTTCAGGTGCAGAAAGTTCAATACACGATTTAGAAAGAAGTTCTTCTCGTGTAAAACCTGTTATTTCCAAATACGCTTGATTAAAGTTAATAAATTTTGATTCTTTATCTAATATTGCAATACCATCTTTTGAGGTATTAAAAATTGTTTCAAATTCAATTTTCTGTTCTAGTATTTTTTTTGCTGCTTCATTCTGTTTGGTTATATCTCGTACTGACGCATAAATATAGTCAACTCCTGCAATATGAATTTTCATTCCTGTAATTGAAGCAGTATATTGTGAACCATCTTTTCGCTTATGAGTTGTTTCAAAAGTAGATAAAGAAGTTGGGGTGTTTTTTATTATTTCCAATAACTTTTCCTTTGAAATATCTTTATGCCAATCGTAAATATATAATTCTTTCATCTCATTTTTATCATAACCAAGAAGGTTCATAGCCATTTTACTAAACTCTATAAGTTTTCCATCCATATTCATAATAAAAATACCATCTGAAGCAAAATCTAATATTGTCTTATATTTATATTTTTCAAATTTTAGTTTTTCTGAAATTTCAAAAATTCTTGTGTAGCTTTCTTCTAATTCTTCATATGTTTCTTCTATCTCTCTAGCATCTTCTTGTATCTTTTCTTTTGAAGATTTAAGTTCTTTATTCACTTTTGTTAGTTTTTCAATATTAAGTAAGTTTTTACTAAATAACTTCATAATTATAAGTGTTAAGAGGAAAGAGAGAAAAAAAGTAAGTATTGCTACACTCAAATGTTGAAAATCAGAATTTTTATTTTGTTGTTCTATATATGAATTTTGTAACTGTAGAATAAGATTTAATCCACCAGCTATAGGTAAATCCAGTTTTTTTGAAACAAAGTTATCAGTTTTAAATAGCTTATTATGAAGAATTTTTTTATATTCTTTTGGAAAATCAGAAGCGATGGTATATTGTGGAGTAGTATAATATCCCCAACTTTTACTATCTTCGTAATGGTACAATGTAAAACCTCTATCATCACAAAGTATCATATCATACAAAGGTGTATTTGTGAATTCTTTGAAAAAACCCTTCATTAAATAATTTACTATTACAATACCCCCAAAGTCACCATCTATACTAATTGGAAGCACCGCCCTTATTGTAGGGGAATAAGGAACTTCAATCTTCTCATTTTCTATATTAAGATCAAGAGGAGAAAACCAAACTTTTTCCAAAGGCTTGTTTTTTGAATCTAAAAAATAATATCTATCTGATTTATCTTGAAATTGATTTTCAGAAATAATATATGGTTGTATTTTTTCTTTATCTCTATCAATCCTAATTTTTTCGAAACCATTTTTATCGATAAATCTTAATTGCATGAATGAAGGTTGAGACATTGCATATGATAAAAATATATTTTCTAATCTTTTTTGTTCCTTATCATTTTTAAGATACTTTTTGAAACTATCTAGTTTTCTAATAGAATATAATGTTTGTTCAGATTGGTATAAAAAGTTTTTAACAAAAGTTTCTCTCTCTATACTTTTATAAATAGCATTTTGTAATGCTACTTTTTGGGTATTATTGCCAAAAAATAATTTTTCAACACCTATTTGTAACATAGATAGTATTATTGCAAAAACAATAAAGATTATAAAAAGATTTAATTTTGATTTATTCATTATATTTCCTTATATAATATATTCAATTTCAATTAGAATATTTGTTATACTTATAATTTTACTATAACATTGTCACATCTAGTGTCACATTTTTATAAATTTTAGAGTTTGATTTATTTTTTTTTATATGTCATAATAGTGAAAATGATGAAGAGGGTTGTATTATGTTTTCAATGTATGATGATGATGGATTAAATTTTAGAAGTACTATAGATAATCTTTACACAGTACATGAAGTTGAAAGAGCTCAGCGTGTCAAGAACGATATGAAAGAAAAACGTAATAATAGTAATAATAAATTTGATAGTTTTTATAAAGGCAAAATTGACCAAGAAGCCAAAAATAAGTATAAACAGATGGCAAACATCAATACAAAAGTTGAAGTATTTCATGTGGAACAGGTGATGTCTCACATTACGGTTATAATCAATGATAGTAAAACTATTGATGAATGTTATGAAATAATGCAAGAAAATGAAGTGCAACAACTCCTTATCCAAGCAGATAATTTCAATCACCTTAAAGGGATGGTTACAAAACATGACATTTTAAATTATCTTATGGATAATATCGAAAATCAAAATATTCTAGCTACTCCCATATCAGAAATAATAAAAAGTAAGATTATTACTACTGATCCAATATCAGATATAAGAAGAGTAGCAAAAGTAATGATTGATTTTAATCTCAATGCAATCCCTGTAGTTGATGGGGAAGAAAATATTTTAGGGGTAATTACTCGTCATGATATTGTAGATGCTGTATCAAATATACCTCATCTTCAAATTTGGGCTTAACTTTTGATTTTTATATAGTTATCAACTTGCTTGATAGCTTTGTCGTTTATTTGAATATCTAAATCCATAAGATAGATATTTTTTAAATCAAACTGTTCTAGCTTTACCATATCTTTTGCTGTAGTTACTATCGAGGCATTAGGATATTTCTGCGTTATCATATCAATATCTTCTTGTGTAAAAGTATGATGGTCTTCAAAAATAACTGTTTCTATATCTTTTGGTAGGTATTCTAAAAGTCGATATGCTTTTGAAATGGCAGTTACTAAAATAGCATTAGTTGGTATCTCTTCAACTCTATTGCCATTTTTTTTAGTAGTAACAACTCTAGTAAAATCTTTTCCCTCTTTTAAAACAAGATCAGCAAAAGAATACATCATTTTTGTATCTCTATACCCACCAGCTGGTAAACAAAAAATATTTGTAGGTTCCTCTTTAGGGCGAATGAGTATATCGAATTTTTTAATCTCATGATGTCTATATCCATCATCTAAAAAAACAACTTCACATTCTAACTCTCTAGCTTTTAAAACTCCATCTGTTCTATTTTCACTTACAATGATTGTTGCATTTGGTAAAGATTGGGCTAAAAGCATTGCTTCATCACCACTTGTATCTATATTTTCTAATATTTTTCCATTTTGCGAGATTACATAAAGACCTTTTGAATTTCTCCCATATCCTCTTAAAACAACTGCCACATTTTTTCTTTGTTTTGCTAAAGATATAATAACAGGAGTTTTGCCAGTTCCACCCAATAAAAGATTTCCTATACTAATAACAGGTATTCCTAAATCTATCTCTTTTTTTGAAATTCTTTGATAAGTAGTGATTAAACAATATAAAACCGTAAAAGGTAAAAAAAGTATCCCGATAAGTCTTTGAAAAGGGGTAGGAAAGAACAGATACTGTTCAATCCATTTTATAAAAAAGCTTTTAATAAGCTTTAGATCCATTCTTGTGCTACACTTTTAATAGTATCACATACATATTCAACATCTTCATCATTCATAGCAGGATAAATTGGAAGTGATAAAATTTGACCATATGTAGTTAAAGCATTTCCATAGGTCGTTATTTTTAATTTATATTTCTTTTTGTAGTATGTTAAAAGATGTAACGGGATATAGTGTAAACCTGTTGATACACCTTTTTCTTTTAAAACTCTTGCAAAACCATCTCTGTTTTTACTTACTCTAATAATATATTGACTAAAGATATGTTCTGCATCAAACTCTGGAAGTGTAATATGTTTCAAGCCAGAAAGTTTTTCATTGTAAATTGCCGCTATCTCTTGTCTTCGTTCACAAAAACTATTTGTTTTATAAAATTGTGCAAGATTAAAAGCTGCTTCTAATTCTGTCATATCGTATTTATAACCAATATCAACCACATCATAAATATAGTCTAAATTACCAAACTCATCAAAACTACTATTTATTGCATGTGTTCTTAAAAGTTTTGCTTGTGTTGCTAATTGTTCATCATTTGTAACAATAAAACCACCTCTACTAATAGCTGTTTTACTATTTGAATAATTTGTTGAAAAAATTGTCATATCTGCTTGTAATGATCCTACCATTTTATCATCATACATTGCTCCCAATGCACTTGTAGCATCTTCAATAACAACTATGTCATATTTTTTTGCAATAGAATAAACTCTATTTAAATCTGGAACTTCACCACCTACAAAAGTTAACATTAAAGCTCGTAATTTTTTACTATTATGTTCTTCTAAATACGCTTCTAATTTATCTAAATCTATATTAAACCCATTTGTCTCAATATCTATAAAAATAGGCTCTGCATCAAAGTGTCTTACTGTTTCAGGAAGATTTACAAAAGAGTTTACACTCATTAAAACTTTGTCTGCTCGTTTAAGTTCCATAGCACTTAAAGCAAGATGTAAAGCAGATGTTGCGTTATTAGTTGCTATTGCATACTTAGCACCTATAAAACTTTCTAACTCCTCTTCAAGCTCTTCAACTTTACTAGTTGTTCCAGTTTCTAAATTCAATACAGATTGAACTTGTGCTTTTTCCTCTTCATCTATTGTTGGTCTAAAAAAAGGTATTGTTCTTTTATTTTTTACATTTTTTATCATCTTTTTTTTCCTTTTATTTGTTAAAGTCTATATTTGCAATTGTTGGTAGTTTTCCCTTAAAAGCGTTAGAAACGATTCTATACTCTAACATCTGAATCAGTTTTTCATCTACACCATTTAAGATTAAATCTTCTTTACTTTTACCATTATCTACTAGCTCTTTTAAAACATCATCCATAGTTTTATAAGAATATCCAAGTTCCTCTTCATCACTTTGACCTTCCCATAAATCAGCACTTGGTTTTTTATTGATAATTGATTCAGGTACTCCTAGAAATCGAGCAAATTCAAACTCATCACTTTTGTACATTTGCCCTATTGGATTTATAGCACAAGCCGTATCTCCAAATAAAGTTCCATACCCTAAAAGTATCTCTGATTTATTTGATGTTCCTACTACAAGTGCATTTTCTCTAGCACTTATATCATATAGAACTGACATTCTCATTCTAGCACTAAAATTTCCCATTCGTAATGGTGTTGCATCTTTTATATGATCAAAATATCCTCGTACCATAGGTGCGATTTCTACAACTTCATAAGAGATATCGAATTTATCACAAAGCTCTTTTGCATCAACAATACTTGCATCACTTGAAAAATGTGATGGTAAAAAAACACCCTGAATATTGTTTCCAAAAGCTTCTTTACATAAAACTACCACTATTGCAGAATCCAGACCACCACTAATACCTACTACTACTTTTTCTAATCCGATACTTGACACTTCATTTTTTAAAAAACTTACCATTTGTTCTTTTATCGAGTTGTAATTCATATCAGTCCTCATATTTTAAATATTCAAAGATTATATCAAATTTATTATTAATACTAAAAAATTATTTTAATATTAAATTCAGAGCTTGTTTATCTACTTCAAATCTGAAAGTATATCTTTTTAAGAATAGTAAATGTACAATAACTAATAATTATTATTTTAAATAGAGGCTCATTTGATGATAGAGAATAGTTTTTTCAAAAAATTTATAACACCAATTATAATTTTAATACTGTTAGTTGCTTTAGTATTTTTGGGAATTTACCCAAATATTAGTATGATACTTGGAGGAATAGCAATATTTTTAATTGGTATGGAATATATGGAAAATGGATTTAAAACTTTTAGTGGGGGAATTCTGGAACAAGTTTTAGAAAAATTTACAAATTCAACACCAAAAGCCATCACAACAGGTTTTATCGCAACTTCTATAGTGCAAAGTTCAAGCTTACTCTCTGTAATTGTTATCTCTTTTTTAACAGCTGAACTTATCACATTATCTTCAGCTATTGGGATTATCTTTGGTTCAAATATAGGCTCTACTACAACGGCATGGCTTGTTTCTATGTTTGGTCTTCAAATTAAAATCTCTACTTATGCGATGCCAATGATTGTAATGGGTATTCTTATTCCTATTATTTTAAAAAATAAGAGCTGGAAAGGTATTGCTGCTATTTTAATCGGTCTTGGGATGATTTTTCTAGGTATTGGATATATGAAAGAGGGTTTTGAAACTCTCAAAGAGGGGATGAATCTAGCTTCATATGCCATGGATGGGTACTTAGGGATTTTTGTTTATGTATTAGTTGGTGCAATTGCCACTGTTGTAATCCAATCTAGTGCAGCTACAATGGCTATTGTTATTACAGCACTTGCAACAGGACAAATAGAATACGCAAATGCACTTGCTCTTGCTATTGGTGCAAACTTAGGGACTACAGTAACTGCTGTTATTGCAGCTTTAAAGTCTAATGAAAATGGTAAAAGATTAGCATTAGCACATTTTATATTTAATGTAATTACTGCTTTTGTTGCAATTGTTTTTATATATCAATTAACTTATGTAGTTGATTTTTTATCCAAACTTATTGGTATTGATGCTCAAAACTACGCTATGAAACTAGCCTTATTTCATACACTATTTAATATACTTGGAGTTATTATTGTTTCCCCATTTATAAAATATCTTGTTGAGTTTTTAAATAAAAAGTTTATCCAAACTAATGCCGAGATAGGAAAAGCAAAATATTTAGATAGTTCTATTTTATCAATACCTGATGTAGCTATAAGTGCTATTACAAAAGAGGTACAACACTTATTTCAAAATGGTTTTAAAATTATTATTCATGGTATCAATATAAAAAAGAAAAACCTCACTGCTGATATGGATCCTAAAAAAGTTTTATTAGATACTTATTCAAATGAATACATAGATATAGAATCATTTTATAAATACCAAATAAAAGGTATTTATGGACAAATTATTGAATTTGCTACAAGAGCACAAGGGAATATGAATGATGCAGAAAACTCTCATAATGTAGAGCATCTTTATAAATTAAAAGTTGCAGCACGAGATATTGTAGAAGCTGTAAAAAATACAAAACATCTTCAAAAAAATCTTAAAAAATATGCAACAAGTAACAATAACTATGTAAAAGAACAATATAATCAATTAAGAGAAGATTTAACAGTACTTTTACGAGATATAAATTCTCTTAGTTCAATAAAAGAGCAACATGAAATTGTACTAGTACTTTCAAAAGCAAAAGTACATTCTCAAAAGTATGATATGTTGGCAAATGGAAGACTTGATAATCTTATTAGAGAGAACCTTATCACAGCTGAGATGGCTACTTCTTTAATGAATGATAGTACTTATGTTTATGACATTAGTAAGTCTCTTATTGATATGGCAGAAGTGATATTTGTTGATGCTTCTATTGCAAATAACATTTTAGTAGATGATGATGATATTAATGATTTACTCAATAAAAATTAAAAGGAATAAAAATGGAATTTAAAAAATTTATAAAATCAATTAAAAATGCCTTTGATATAAGTGTATCAAAAAAAGAAAATAAAAAAGATAAAATCAAAGAGCTTATTAAAGAATTAAAACTCAAAAGAAGAGAACTAAAAAATAAGATGAAAAAGAAGAGAAACAAACAAAAAATTCAAGAGATACAAGAGGATTGTGAAATCATCACTTTGCAAATTAGAAAAAGTAAAAGAATACTGAGAAATTTGAAAAATGGCTAGTTTCATATTTAAACCTCTTATCATATCTTTGTTTATTATTCAAAGTGCATTTTGCGTCGATTATAGTGAGATGAGTACCCAAGAACTTTTAGCAATTATTGGTTATGTAAAACCTGCTAATCAAAAAAAATTCATAAAAGAATTGGAGAGTCGTAAAACAAATATGAATAAAAAAGAGAAAGCAATCTATGAAAAAAATAAACAAAAATTAAATAATAAATAACACTATGAAGAAAAAAATACTTCTTTTAGAAGATGATATGAGTTTAAGTCAAACATTAGAAGAGTTTCTTGAAGATAATAATTTTGAAGTAAAATGTGCTTATGATGGGAAAGAGGCGCAGGAGATTATCTATGAACAACGATTTGACCTTTTGTTACTTGATGTAAATGTTCCCTATATTGATGGGTTTACACTACTAAAAGAGCAAAGAGAAAACAATATCACAACCCCAGCAATCTATATAACATCACTTAACTCAATAGATTCACTTGAACTTGGGTATAAAAGTGGTGGTGATGATTATATACGAAAACCATTTGAACTTAAAGAGTTATTATTTAGAATTGAAACTATTTTAAAAAGAGGATATTTTCATAATAGTTCCCAAATTATACCAATAGATAAAAATATCTCTTTTGATATATCCACAGAGATACTTACAACAAATGGTGAGCCAATACAACTTAATACAAAAGAGATAAAACTTTTAAAACTTTTTTTACAAAATCAAAAGATACCATTGTCTCATGAAAAAATATATGATACACTTTGGGAATATGATGAGACTCCTAGTGAAACATCGTTGCGAACATATATAAAAAACTTACGAAAACATATAGGGAAAGAAAAAATTGTTAGTATTAAAAAGCTTGGATATAGATTTAATTAAAAAAGAAAAAAAAACACTTTTTAGTTTTTTTGCTTTATACTCTTTTTTGACAATAATTATTATAGCCACCATATCATTTTTGTATTATAACTTCCAAAAAGATTTAATGCTACAAGAAAAAAGAGTTGTTTTAGAAGAGTATTCAAATGATTTAATAACTATTATAAAATATATGCATCTCAATTTTGACACACAAAAAGACTATCCTAGAGATGGAAGATTTGAATCAGCAATTTATGATAGTGATAAGGTGCAAATATTCTCAACTTTAGTTTTAAAAGAGATTTTCTTTGACAAATCTATTTATCTAAGTAATAATAAAATACATTTTATCAATCAACCAGAGTCTTATTATTTGGGTTCAAAATATATTATTATAGAGGTTAATGATGATAAATTGTGGCTTATTAAAGTGAAACGCAATATTCTTTTCTATGGAAGTTTAGCTTTTATATTTATGACTTTTATTGGATACTTTTTACTACAACTTTTTTTGAAACCTTTAAAAGATGCACTCTATTTACTTGATAGATTTATCAAAGATACTACTCATGAACTTAATACTCCTGTAAGTACTATTGTTACAAATATTGAGATGATAGATAAAAACAGTTTAGATAAAAAGTTACTAAAAAAAATAAACCGCATCGATATAGGTGCAAAAACCATCTCAAATATATACCAAGATTTAACCTATCTTACACTTAATAATAAAATCATATCACAAAATGAGGAACTTAATATAACTCTTATAATACAACAAAGAGTGGAATATTTTAAAACCCTTTCAAATATTAAAAAAATAGATATAAACACTACTCTTGAAAAAAACACTACTCTTTACATAGATAAAATAAAATTTTCTAAGCTCGTAGACAATCTTCTGTCTAATGCTATTAAATATAATATTTTAAATGGAACCATAGATATTGTTCTTACAAAAAACTCACTTATAATTAAAAATACAGGAAGAGGGATACAAAAAGATCAGATTGATAAAATGTTTGATAGATATAGTAGATTTGATAAAAGTGTTGGTGGATTTGGTATTGGATTAAACATAGTATCTATGATAGTAAAAGAGTATAACCTCTCAATTGAAATTAGTTCAATAGAAAATCAAGAAACGAAGGTGGTAATCAAATGGTAAAAAAAATAATACTTTTTCTGCTAATAAGTAATATCTTACTTGCAGACCTTTATCAAACTAATTGTATCCCTTGCCATAATAAAATAGATGTAACTTTAGAAAAACTCTTTTTTAGATACCTTTTAAAATATAGTAGTGAAAAAAATGTGAAAAACTCTCTTACAATGTATCTAAAAAATCCAACTATTGATGCAACAGTTATGCCTGAAGCTTTTATCAAAAGATATGGTATCAAGAAGAAAACAACTCTTAGTGATGAAGAGCTTCAAAAAGCTATCAATATCTACTGGGAAAAATACAAAGTATTTGGAAAACTCAAATAGATTTTTTTATTTAAACTTTTACCACTTCACAATCAGTTCACAATTTTATTTTATACTTCTTATTATAAAACAAGGAGTTCAAAATGAAAAAAATAATTGCAACTGTAGCCCTTATTGCTACAACTAGTTTATTCGCAAATGGTGGAGATGTTCTTTATAAAAAATGTGCTGGATGTCATGGTATCAAAGCTGAAAAAGCAGCACTTGGTAAATCAAAAATTGTAGCTAATATGTCAAAAGATGAAATTGTAAAATCTTTACAAGGATATAAAGCAGGAACTTATGGTGGAGCTATGAAAGGGATTATGAGAGGTCAAGTAGCTAGTTTAGAAGATAAAGATTTTAATGCACTTGCTGAATATATTGTAAACAATAAATAATACAAACAACCTATAGAAAAAATCTATAGGTGTTTGTTTTTTATACACCTTCTAAGATTTAGAAAAACTTCCTTTTAATTTACCTTTTTACTTTGTCTTTTAATACTATTTTTTATATAATGTCCCATATTAAGAAGAGGAACATTTATGAACAATGAACTTTCAATAGAGTTATTTAGGTTTAATCATAAAACTGATTATTTACCATATTATAAAAAATATAATACTACATACGGTAAAAATGACACTGTTTTAGACTTACTCAATACTCTTTATAAAATTGAAAAATTTAACTTTAAAAAAGTAGAAGAATATGGTGTAAAAATCAATAATATTTTTGTTAAAACAACCGACCTAGTAACTAATATTGTATCTAACACTTCAAATAACTTGATAATAGAACCTGTAAATAGTTACAGAGCAATAGATGATTTAACTATAAATAATAATGATTTTTTTGAAAAACTCAATATTTTTGATCAATATTTAACAATTGAACGAAGAGAAGAATATGTTCAAAACTTGCAATTTGAGTATTATGCATCAAACACACTCAATCTCAATAAAGACTATATTGGTGATCATGTTATTATCATTGCAAATGATATTATTACAAATAACCCTAAAGCAAAAAATGAAGTGATGCAATTAATAAGTGATACAAATAATGGAGTATGGTATAGTACTTCAAAAGAAACAAGAGTTTTAAATATCAATACAACATATCAAAATCAAATTGATAGTATGATACAGGAAGTAACAAAATATCAAAACTCTGATGAGACTAGTGAAGAAAATATTGTTGATACAATATCTCAAAAATTTACAAACTTTAACATTGCAGTTCATGATATGAAAGAGACTAAAATTTTGGAAAATCTAATACTCAATAGCGATGCAAAGTATATTAACATAGATTCTAAAAATGATGATTTAGCATTTCATACTCACCCTGTAAATAAAACATTTTCATATAAAATAGCGGGAAATATTTTATTAGAAGCAAAAGACAATAATGCAGATTTTATAGTAGTAAAAAGTGAAAACAGCTTTAAACTATTTGATAATAAACAAAAAGAGATAGAAAAAGTTGTAGGGAGAGAGATTCAACTTCCAATAATTACACTTAAACAATTCAATCATATATTAAGTGGAGAAAAAGACCCTAAAGTTTTAGGTTTTGATAATCATAAAGTTGCAGTTACATTTTTATAACTAAAACCTATACGTGAAAAGTAGTTTTACTTTTCACTGCTTCTATTGGTAACATCTTATGTTACTCTTTTTACCCACTCTCTAAAAATTTAATAAACTTATATATAAAACTTCTGTAGAATAAATACAAATTAATTTTATCCAAAACAATTAAAAGGAACAAATATGAGTATACCAATTCATAAATATGATGTTGTTATTGTTGGTGCTGGACTTGCTGGATGTGCTGCTGCTAGAGAAGCTGCACATGCTGGTTTAAGTGTATGTGTCTTAACAAAACTTCATCCACTAAGAAGCCACTCTGGTGCAGCTCAAGGTGGTATCAATGCAGCTTTAAGTGCAGAAGATACAGTTGAGCTTCATGAGTTTGACACAGTAAAAGGATCTGATTATTTAGGTGATCAAGATGCTATTAAACTTATGTGTGAAAAGGCTCCTGAAACAATTAGATGGGCTGAACGAATGGGTGCAGTTTTTTCTAGAAATGAAGAGGGTAAAATAGCTCAACGACCTTTTGGTGGTCAAAGTAAACCAAGAGCCTGTTATGCAAAAGATAGAACAGGGTTAACACTGCTTCAAACTATTTATGAACAAGCACATAGAGATGGTGTTGATTTTAAAGATGAATATTATGTTTCTGATTTAATTTATGAAGATGGGAAAGTAAATGGTGTATTTGCTTTTGATTTAGTAGATAGCAAACCTATGATTTTTAATGCTCGTGCTGTTATGTTTGCAACGGGTGGATATGGAAGAGCTTTTAAAATAAACTCAAATGCTCATGCAAATACTGGTGATGCTTTATCAATTGTGGCACGGCATGGTCTTCCTTTAGAAGATATGGAATTTGTACAATTCCACCCAACAGGAATTGCTGGAAGTGGTGTACTTATCTCAGAAGCTGCCCGTGGTGAAGGTGGTATTCTTTACAATAGTGAAGGTGAGCGATTTATGAAAAAATATGCTCCTAATAAACTAGAACTTGCTTCAAGGGATGTTGTTAGTCGTGCTATTACACAAGAGATTTTAGAAGGTCGAGGGTGTGGTGAAAATAAAGACCATGTACTTATTGATCTTACTCATTTAGGTGAAGAGATTATTATGACTAGATTACCAGAGTTACGAGATTTAGCTATTACTTTCTTAGGGCAAGATATGATAAAAGAGCCTATAAGTATTGCTGCAACTGCTCACTACTCTATGGGTGGAATTCCTGTAAATAAACATGGTCATGTACGAAAAAACAAAAAAGAATTTGTAGAAGGTTTTTATGCTGCTGGGGAATGTTCTTGTGTAAGTGTTCATGGAGCAAATAGACTTGGAGCAAACTCTGTACTTGAAGCCTTATTTTTTGGAAGACATGTGGGGCAAACAATTGTTGAAGATGTGAAAAAAGGTATCTTATTTAAATATGCAAAAGTAGAAGATGCAACTCCAGCACTTCAAAGAATTGAAGCAATTAGAACATCAAGTGGAAATGAAAAAATTCCAGCTTTACGAGAAGAACTACAACAAGGGATGACAGATAATGCTGGTGTATTTAGAACTGAAAAGTCACTTTTACAACAACAAGAAAATATTCAAAAACTCAAAGAACGATTTAAAAATGTAAGAATAGATGATAAGTCAAAAATATACAATACTGACCTACAAGAAGCTATAGAGTTTAGTCATATGTTAGATTATAGTTCATTTATTGTTGATGGAGCAATTCACAGACGGGAAAGTCGAGGAGCACATTACAGAGAAGAGTATCAAACAAGAGATGATGAAAACTTCTTAAAACACACTATGGCTTACATGGATAAAAATGGAAATATAACTACTGAATATATGGACGTGGTTATGGGATATTTTGAGCCAGAAGAACGAACATACTAAGGGGTAAATGATGAGTATTGAAACAAAAAAATTAACATTTAAAGTATTTAGATTTAACAAAGATACTGACTATTTACCACACTATGATACTATAGAGATGGTAGTAACTAGAGATGAACTAGTTCTAGATATAATGAACAGAATCAAATGGGAACATGATGGAAGCTTCTCTTATAGAAGAAGTTGTAGACATGGTATTTGTGGAAGCTGTGCAATAAAAGTAAATCAAAAACCAACTTTAGCATGTAAAGACAATGTATTTGACCTTGTAGAAGTTTTTGGTGAAGAGTTAATATTAGAACCTCAAGATATCAAAAGAGCCTACAAAGATATGGTTATAGACAAATCAAACTTCTGGGAAAAATATGATGCTGTAAAACCATTTGTTGTTACAGATATAGATGAGTTTCCAACAGTTGAAAATATTGTATCACAAGAGGAAGCTGAAATTATTGATGAAGCTGATTATTGTATCGCTTGTGGAAATTGTTTTTATGCATGTCCTGCTGTTGAAGTAAATAGTGAATATATTGGACCAATGGCTCTTACTAAAGCTTGGAGATTTAATGCTGATGTAAGAGACAATGCACAACATGAAAGACTAGATACATTACAAAAACTTGGAAGTGGTATTTGGGATTGTGTGAAGTGTAATGAATGTGCCGAAGCCTGTCCAAAAGAGTTAGACCCAATTGGAAAAATCACAAAACTACACCTTCAAACATTTCAAGAAGAAAAACATCTTAATAATGTCGCAGTAAAACATGCTGTTGGATTTAAATGGTCTATTAAAAAACATGGTATCTTAGATGAAGGTGAACTTGTACGATATAGTGAAGGGAATATTGGTGTTATGAAACATATCCCTGAAGCTATTGCAATGTTTGCAAAAGGGAAAATCGTAATGCCTTGGAACATGCCAAAGTCTAAAAATTTAGATGAGATTAAAAAACTTGTTGAGATAGCTTCAACAGTGAAGTACTAAGGGGAAACAATGGAAAAATTAAAATATGCACTATACACAGGTTGTACAGCTAGAGAATCGACTCCTGAATTATTAAAATCTACAATGGCTATTGCTGATAAACTTGGTATTGAGTTAGTATTACTTGATGAAGCTAGTTGTTGTGGAGCAAGTCATTTACAAGATTTTGATGATATGTTATCACTAACTTTAAACGCTAGAAATCTTTGTTATGCAGAAAAACTAGGACTCCCTATGGTGACTATTTGTAATACTTGTCAACTAAACACAGCTTTAACAAAAGATAGACTTGATAATGATGAAGAGTTAAAAGCAAAAGTAAATGAGAAGTTAGCAGAAGTTGGACTTGAATATAAAGGAACAAGTGAAGTAAAACACTTTTTATATGCGCTACAAGATGACTATGGATATGATCAAATTGCTTCAAAAGTTACACACCCAATTGCAGATATAAATGTTGCATCATTTTACGGTTGTCATAACATAAGACCAAGTCATTTACAAAATAAATCAAATGGAACTGAAAATGCTTATAAACCAACTTCATTAGATAACTTGGTTGTTGCACTTGGTGGAAATGCTGTTGAATATGAATCAAAAAATAAATGTTGTGGTTTCCATGTAGAGTTACAAAATCCACAAACAGCAAATAGACTAAGTGGTACAGCAATGCTTGATGCTATTGATAACAATGCGGATATGATGGTAACACCATGTCCATTATGTCATTTAAGAATGGATGTACAACAACATGGTATATCAAAAGAGATGGGACGGCCTGTAGATATTGCAATACTTCATCTACCACAAATGGTTGGGATTGCTCTTGGGATTGACCCAAAAGAACTTGGACTTAATCACAATGTAAATCAAACAGGTCTTAATGTAAAATAGTTTTGTAAAAATTACTATTTTCTTAAAATTATCTATTAAGACAATTTTTATCTTATATATTAAAAGTTTTTATAGTATAATTTTTCAAATTTAAAAACAAGGAACTAATATGCCAAAGATTAACAAATATGTAGATATTGACCAAGTAGAAAGAGAAGCTAAAAAAGATTTAATAGATAGACATAGTCCATTTATTCACTGTGCATCAACTGCAACTGCAGGTGAGCCTTTTGAAGTAACTGTTAAAATGGGGAATGAATATACTCATCCAGATGATTTTGATCACTATATTGAATCTGTAACACTATTTAATGGTGAAACAAAACTAGCACAAGCTACTTATATACCAGGAACTTTAGGAAATACTAAAGCACATAATACAACTACATTTACAATTATCCCTACAGGGAAAAAATTAAATCTTGTAGCACATGGTTACTGTACAAAACACGGTATCTGGGAAGGTACACCTGTAGAAGTTACTGTTAATTAATAATTATTTATACTATAGATAAAAAAGGTGAAAGTTGTATAACTTTCACCTTTTTTTGTTTCTTTATTGTATAATCAAATAAAAATAAGATAGGTTTACAAAATGCACTTTTTAGGAACAGATTATATCATCTCATCATTAATTTGGTTAACTATTATATTTGCTACTGTTTTCACTTTCCGTAAACATATCAAGAAATTGTTTTATCCAGAAGTTTCACTTGATCTTTTTACAAGTAAACTTAAACATTATCTTCAAGAAAAGTATCCGAAAGTCAAATTTGACTTATCAATTATAGAAGAGAGCAAAAGTGAAAAAAATCCAGATTTACGAAAATATACTATTATTGGTAATATCCTTGAACAATACAAAAATTTAAAGATAACAAAAGATAAACTTCCGCAATCTACACCAACTGCTTTAAGATGGGATAGCTATATTTTTAATTGTGAACCAGATAAAGACAAACTTCCTCCAGATTGGGGAAAAAGAAAAAATGCTCTTATTATAAGAGACCACAAAAGATGTGTAAGATGCAGTAAAACTGTCACTTTAAATACAATAGCTGTTCATCTTATTCGTCCAATAAATGATGGGGGGAAATATTATTTAGAAAATCTTCTTTCTGTATGTAAAGATTGTGAAAAAGTTTTAAGTAATGACCCTAAAAAAATGGCAAATTTAAATATAAAAGATGATCTTGATAAAATTGTTTCTCAATCATAAAATATTATTATAGAGACATAGCATAACCACATTTTTATCAAGTTTTGGATAATATCCACAATATTAATCAAAAAAGGAAATAGTAATATGACTATACTAGATGGTAAAAAATTATCAGATAAAATTAGGTCAGAAGTAAAAAATGATGTGCAAACTCTTCAACAAAAAGGAATTACCCCAGGACTTGCTGTTGTTCTTGTAGGTTCAGACCCAGCTAGTGCTGCTTATGTAAATATGAAAAGTAAAGCTTGTAAAGAAGCTGGTATCTATTCTATTGCTCACGAGATGCCAGATACTATCTCTCAAGAAAACATCTTAGAGATTATTCATATGATGAATAACAATCCAAATATTGATGGTATATTAGTACAACTTCCCCTTCCAAAACATATTGATACTACAGCTATATTAGAAGCAATTGTTCCAGAAAAAGATGTTGATGGTTTTCACCCTTATAATGTAGGGCGAGTAGTTGCTGGGCTTGATGGGTTTATCCCCGCAACTCCTTATGGAGTAATGGAGCTTTTAAAAGAGTACAAAATTGATCCTCAAGGGAAAAATGTATGTGTAGTTGGGGCGTCAAATATAGTTGGGAAACCTATGGCTACACTTCTTTTAAATGCAAATGCAACAGTAGATATTTGTCATATTTACACAGATGATTTAAAAGCGCATACTTTAAATGCAGATATAATTTGTGTTGGTGTTGGTGTTGTTAATCTTATCAAAGAAGATATGGTAAAAGATGATGCAATTATCATTGATATTGGTATCAATAGACTTGATAATGGAAAATTAGTTGGAGATGTAGATTTTGAAAATGTATCTTCTAAATGTTCTTATATCACACCAGTTCCAGGTGGAGTTGGACCAATGACAATTGCAATGCTTCTTAAAAATACAATCAAATCAGCAATTATGAGAAGACAGGAAAATAACTAATATGGAAAAATTAAAAAAGATATATCACTGGAGTGGTTCTTGGACAGGCACTGTTGTAATAGTTTTAGGAATTATATTTTTTATAGCACAAGCTTTTGTTATACCAAGTGGTAGTATGAAAAATTCACTTCTTATAGGAGATATGCTTTTTGTAAAAAAATTCACTTATGGAATACCAACTCCCACAATCCCTTGGCTTGAATTACAAGTATTACCTGATTTTAATGACAATGGTCATTTAATAGAAGGTGACAAACCTCAAAGGGGAGATATTGTTGTATTTAGATATCCTCACAATCCAAAAATTCACTATGTAAAAAGATGTGTAGCAACTGGAGGGGATATATTATTCTTACAAAATAAAAATTTATACATTCATCCAAAAGAGGGAAATGATTTTGTAAAAAATAATTATAAAGATCAAAAAATAGTAGAGATAGAGGGGATGCTTTTTGTAGAAAATCCTTATAAAAAAGATCATCCAGGTATTCATCATGATCCAACAATTACAAAAAATGGATTACAACCATCACAACTTTTTGATATGACACCTATTAAGGTTCCAGATGGAGAGTTTTTTATGATGGGTGATAATAGGGATCACAGTAATGATAGTAGATTTTGGGGAACTGTAAAGTATAAATATATAGTAGGAACTCCTTGGTTTATATATTTTAGTTGGGATGAAGATAAAAATATCAGATGGGACAGAGTTTTTCAAACTCCAAAACAGTTAGAAAATTCAAAATATATTACAAATGAAATAAAACACAAAGAGGGGATATATTAATATGAAATATTTTATAGGTGCAGATCACGCTGGAGTTGACTTTAAAGCTTTTGTAAAAACTTTATTTGAAGCACGAGGTCATGAAGTAATTGACATGGGTCCAGAAACAAAAGAGAGAGTTGATTACCCAGATTTCGCTGAAAAAGTATGTGAACAAGTTCTTGCAAATGAAGGAACCAAAGGTATTTTAATCTGTGGAAGTGGTATAGGAATGTCAATGTCTGCAAACAAATTTGATGGTATTCGAGCAGCTCTTTGCCACAATGAATATAGTGCTAAAATGGCAAGAGAACACAATGATGCAAATGTACTTTGTTTAGGTGAAAGAGTAAGTGGAGAAGGTATGGTTGAAGCTATCGTTGATGCATGGAACTCTCACTCTTTTGAAGGTGGAAGACACTCTGGACGTGTGGAAAAGATAAATGCCTTAGGAAAAATGGGAAGCTGTAGAGCATAATGACTAGACAACCACCACACGATGATTGGGTAGTATATCTTGTAGTTTTAGGTGTAGTTGCTGCTATGATGTTAGGGAAATATCTCATAGGGAAAGGTGATGAATCTATAAAAGATGTTATTCAAGAAGATATTGAAGAGATAGAACATATTATTGAAGATATTGAGGAAAAAATCAAATGATAAATCCAAAAATTGTTGATTATATTTTTAGTTCTGCTTCTATTCAAAGATGGAATGACTATCCTCGAATGGTTGATTTGGTTGAACTAGATAAACAAGCTCATAAATTTATCATCGCATTTTTTATAGCAAAACTTGAAGATGATATAAACTTCACTCACTTAATTGAAGCTGGGATATTTGAATTTTTACGACGTGTAGTTGTAACAGATATTCGTCCAGATGTCTTTAGAAAGGCCTTGCAAAAAAAAGGTGCAGAGATAAATAATTGGGTGATAGGAAAACTAGAAAACAGTTTACAGGATATAGAAGAAGGTCTTTTTTTACAAAAATTTAAAGAGTACTTGAATGATGAAACTATGTATAAAAAAGAAAGATTTGTTTTAAAAGCAGCTTCTTATCTTGCAACAAAATGGGAATTTGGCATTGTATATCAAACAAGTCAATTTTTAAATGATATTGATGAAGTTAAAAAAGAGGTTGATGCTGAAATTGAAGATTATTATGAACTTATAGGGGTTCGTAAAATTGCCCTTAATAAAAAATTAGCAAAAGTTGTAGATTTAAGTGGAAGACTTCGATTTCAAAAAAGATGGGCGCAAACTCCAAGAATACCTGAAACATCAGTTTTAGGACATATGTTAACCGTTGCAATTTTTGGATATTTTTATTCACTTAAAATCAATGCTTGTGATAAAAGGATTCAAAATAACTTTTTTGTAGCTTTATTTCATGATTTACCAGAAGCACTTACAAGAGATATAATTAGTCCTGTCAAATATAGTGTAGATGAATTAGCAGATATAATTGCAGAATATGAAGTAAGTCAAATCGAAGATAAAATTATGCCGTATATACCTGTTACTCTTAAAAAAGAATTTTCATATATATTGGGACTCGATAACAATAACTTGAAAGATGAATTTGAAAATAAAATCATTGAAAAAGATACTATACTTACAGTGAAAGATATGTCTAAGTATAACCTTGATAAATATAATCCAATTGATGGGAAAGCATTAAAACAATGTGATAAACTCTCTGCTTTTATTGAAGCTAGTTTATCTATTTCTCATGGTATCAAATCAAAAGAATTATTAACTGGGAAAAAACAAATTATTGCATCTTTACAAGAGGTTCAAGGTGTTGATTTCAAAGCAATTGCAAATTCAATTGATGAAGAATTTTGTACAACAGGGAAAACCCAAACAACAATGGAGTTATAAAATGGAATTTGTCGTAATATTTTTAGCAACTTTAGTAGTTGCTTACATAATTTTAAGAAAAACAAATCACAAACTAAAACAAACTGCTGTAAAAAAAGAGGAAATTATTACTCAATACGAAACAGAACTCAAAGCACTCTTAGAACAATACAATGATGATTCAATAACCCAACTGGAACAGAAAAAACGATATTTAAAACAATGTAATGATGAATTATCAAGAAATATTTTTTTTACTGCTGAAGAATCTGCAAAGATTATCCAAAAACTGGCAAATATTTGAAAAAAATCTATTTTGTAACAGCAACCAATACTGATGTTGGGAAAAGTTATGCTTGTGAAGTTTTATTAAAAAAATTTGCAAAAAAGAATAAAAAAGTTGGCTATTTCAAACCTATTGAAACAGGTGTAAAAATAGTTCCCCTTGATGGAAATAGACTTTTAAAAATAGTTCAATCTTTAAACCAAAATTTTAATTTTTCTTTAAACGAAGTAGTCCCTTATCAATTTCAACTTCCAGCAGCACCTTTCATTGCAAAAAGAGATGAAAAAATAAGTATAAATAAAATCATCAACCAAGCAAAAAAAATACTTAAACAATGTGATATACTTATAGTTGAAGGTGCTGGTGGATTAATGGTACCTATTAAAAAAGACTATTTTATGATTGACTTAATCAAAAAATTTCAAAAAGAATTCAATACAGAAACAATACTAATAGCCCCCAGTAATCTAGGAAGTATCAATGATACCCTACTTTCACAACGAGCTTTAGAAAACTACAAAATCAAATATAAGTGGTATATAAATCTTTATAAAGACAAAGAAAGCTTCGAAAAGATAACTTTGCCTTTTTATAAAGAGTATTTCGATAAAATATCCTACTTAAAAAAATAAAGGGTTTAGACTTGAAAATTATATTTACATTGATATTATTTTTATCAACAATTTTTGCACAAACAACATTATGTTATAAAAACAACACACTTGAATCATCAATAGATAAAGATGTACTTTTAGATGGAGGAGAATGTTTAAGTAGCTATTCAAAAAAAGATATGCTTCGTGATGGTTGGAAACTTACTTCATACAATAGTATTAAAAAAGATGATACTTATAATCACATATTTGTATTTTCTAAAGAAGATAGTTCAACACAAAGAACATTACCAAAGTTATATTACAAAAAAACTTACACTAAAATTCACGATACTACAGAAAATACTGCAAAAATCAATCTTGCATACCTTAAAGTAGGACAAAGTGGTGCAATTGTACAAAAAGTTGGTAGTAATTATCTTATTGTCTCTTCTGCTGTAGTAACAGATAGTAATAAAGAGGGTTCAACTCTTAAGTTTGTTGATATTGATTTATTACAACAAGAAGCTCTTCCTACATCAAAGTTAAAACCTCAAAATGGTGACACTTTTGTACTCAATCACCTTTATAATACAAGTTTACTTATAGTACCAAATACAAAAGCAAAAAAAATGGTATTAGACAACTATAAAAAACAAAACTTTTTAAGTGAAGATTTTTTTGCTTCTTATTTAAAACTTCATAATACTCCTATACCATTACAAGAAGATATTACTAACTTTTGTAAAAAACAACAAATAGGAACTATTTATTTAGTGATAAAAAATAAACTTTATATTTTAGATGCGTTATCATTTAGTATTATAGATACAATTGATGTGGCTGTAAATAGTAGCTTAACACAAATGCCATTTTTAACAAAAATAGAAGATATTGAAGAGGGAATTTTAGGTGGTGATTTTGGACTGAGTACTGTAGTTGAGCTTGCTTCAAAAATAAATCTTTATGATCCAAATTATAATCCAAATGCTACTAGTGCTGCTTCAGATAAACAAAATATTGAGACTATTGATAAAGACGCAAAATTTGAGGATTATAATAAACACTATTTAAATATGCTAGGAAAACTATAATGATTGAAAAATCTCATTTAGACACTTTTATAAACATAGTTGGAAAAGAAAATGTGAAAAGTGATAAAGCACACTTAATCGCATATTGTTATGATGCTACAAAAACAAGATTTGAACCTGATGCAGTCGTATTTCCTAGAGATGAACAAGAGATAAGTAAGCTACTCAAATACTGTAATGAACATAAAATCATAATCGTTCCAAGAGGTGCGGGGAGTGGATTTACAGGGGGAGCACTTCCAGCAAGTGGTGGAATCATACTAAGTTTAGAACGTCATATGAATCAACTACTAGAAATTGATATGCAAAATATGGTGGCAGTCGTACAACCAGGGCTTATCAATATGCAACTACAAAAAGCTGTTGAAGAAGTTGGACTATTTTACCCACCAGACCCAGCGAGTGAAGAGTATAGTACACTTGGTGGAAATGTAAGTGAAAATGCAGGTGGAATGAGAGCTGCTAAATATGGAATCACAAAAGATTATGTGATGGCATTACGAGCAGTTTTACCAAATGGTGATATTATCCAAGCTGGGAAAAAAACTATCAAAGATGTTGCTGGATACAATATAGCAGGTATATTAACTGCAAGTGAAGGAACACTCGCTGTAATAACAGAAATTACACTAAAGCTTATTCCAAAACCAAAACACAAACAAACATATATGGGAATCTTTCCTGATGTTACAAGTGCTATGAATGCTGTATTTAAATCATTAGCAAGTGGTGCAAATCCTGTTGCTATGGAATTTTTAGATGCTTTAGTTATCCAAGCATTAAGAGAAAAATTAAATGTGGATTTACCAGAACATGCTGGAGCTGTTTTAGTTGGAGATGTAGATGGAAACTTAACTGATGAAGTAAAATTCCAACTTGAAACTTTAGAGACTTCATTTAAAGAAAATGGTGCAACAGATTTTATAGTAGCAGTAGATGATACACATGCAAAAGAGTTATGGTACGCAAGAAGAAATGCAAGTCCATCTATTACAATCTTTGGAACTAAAAAATTAAATGAAGATATATCAGTTCCTAGAAGTAAATTACCAGAAGCTTTAGAAAAGATTTATAAAATCGGCGATAAATATGGTTTACAGGTTCCTTGTTTTGGTCATGCTGGAGATGGAAATATTCATGTAAATGTTATGGTAAAAGATAAAGATAACGCTCAACAAATGGAACAAGGACACAAAGCTATTGAAGAGATTTTTCAGCTAGTAGTTGATATGGGTGGAACTTTAAGTGGTGAACACGGTATTGGAACTGCAAAAGCTCCATATATGAATATTGCATTTAACCAAGCAGAGATGAATTTATTTAAAAATATCAAAAAAGCATTTGACCCAAATAATATTCTTAATCCATTTAAAATGGGTTTAGAATAATTTAGGTAACTCATTGAAAGAGTGGATTAAAAAGGTATATAATTTTTTTGATGATGATATACCTTATCACTCAGCAAGTTTAAGTTTTTTTACAATTTTTTCAATACTTCCTCTTTTGGCTTTACTTATTGTTGTTGTATCTAGCTTATCTTCTTTTGAACAACACTCCCAGTTACTTATGTCTTATATTGTAGATTTCATTAATCCTACACATTCTGATACTATTGCAAAATTTTTAGATAAGTTTTTACAAAATACAGACAAGTTAGGACCTATTGGAATATTTTATCTACTTTTTGTATTTACTATGTTTTTCAGAGATTATGAACATATTATCAATAAGATTTACAAAACTGAAACAAGAGCTGTATACAAGCTTTTTTTTCTTTATCTTAGTTTTTTAGTTTTAATTCCAATACTATTTGTAGTGTATATTTTAGTATCTACATTTCTTACATTTACATTTTCTGGACATATTTTTGCATTTATATTCTTATGGGTAGTATTTATAGCTTTATTTGTCCTCTCAGCAAATACAAAAGTGAAATTTTTAGCAGCTTCCGTATCTAGTTTGATTACCATTATTGCATTAAGTATTACAAAAAGTTTGTTTGGATATTATGTCAATGTAAATACAACCTATACTACTATTTACGGTTCATTTAGTGTAATACTATTTTTCTTTTTATGGATATATATATCTTGGAATATATACCTCTACGGAACCAAAATATGTTGTATTTTAAACCAAAGGGATTTATAAAATGAAAATTAAATTTATATTATTACTACTGTGCTTTTTTTCTCCTGCATTATTTGGTGCAGAAGATACACCACTTGTAAATCTCTCTGTAGCAGCGGTTGAAAATCCAGCACAATTTGTAAAAACAATCAATATTGCTATTATCTTAATGCTATTTGTACTAGCACCTACCCTACTTCTTATGGCTACTAGTTTTACAAGACTTATTATAGTTTTTGGACTTTTAAGACAAGCATTAGGTTTACAACAATCACCACCAAATCAGGTTATTATATCTCTTAGTTTAATTTTAACATTTTTTATAATGGAACCTTATGCAAAACAAGCTTGGGAAAATGGAATTCAACCATATATGAATGAAACTATTAATTATGAAGTTGCTTTTGATGAATCTGTTGGTCCTTTTAAAGAGTTTATGATAAAAAATACAAGAGAAAAAGATTTAGCACTTTTTTATAGGATTAAAAACCAAGAGAATCCAAAAAATATTGCAGATGTTCCATTAACTCTTCTTATGCCTGCATTTGTTGTAAGTGAACTTAGAACAGCATTTGAGATAGGTTTTTTAGTATTTTTACCTTTTTTGGTTATTGATATTATTGTTGCTTCTATTTTAATGAGTTTAGGTATGATGATGTTGCCCCCTGTAATGATTTCTCTTCCTATTAAACTCATCTTTTTTATTATTGTTGATGGTTGGCATTTAATTATAGGAAATTTGGCACAATCTTTTAAATGACAATGTTCTATAAAACTCAAAACAACTCTTTTTTGCATAGTTTTTTTTAAAGTCTCTTTTTATGAGACTTTTTTAAGACTTAATCCTTTTTTTTGTATATTTTCAAAATAATCACTAGATTTATTACTATTATCTTTACTTATATTAAAAATTAATATATAATTATTTATATTATCGTTATATAAAAGGATTTGTTATGAGTATAGATGAAAACAATTTTGAACATAAAGTTTCACTAGCTAGAAATAGTCAAGATATAAATATCTTAAAAAAATTAAAGAGTGATATCTCTGCTATCATTAGAAAGTCTGTTGCACAAAATCTACATACTACAAAAGAGTTGATAGATGATCTTGTTTTTGACCCTGTACTCAATGTATCTTTTATTGCAACAAAACACCCTAATTGTACCGTTCAGAGAGAATTTTCAGATACAAATCACCCTTGTGTTCATTGTAAAAATGATTTTATAAAAATAGAAAACTGTAATAGTTGTAAAAAACTCGCTAATTTTAACTAATACTTATATTTTAAAATTGTTTTTTTAACTCTATTCTTAAATATCGAGGAAATTCTTCAACAATATCTTTATCTATGGATAGAGGAAAATTCTTGATGATATTTTCTTTATTTTTTTCAAACAGCTTTTCATTCCCATCTATAAATTTCAATTGTTCATACTCACCAGACTTCAAAAGAGTAAGTCTAATTTTTAAATACTCTTCTTTTGTGCTATTAGTATCTAGTGTATAATCTATATTTTTAGAGATTTGTTCTTCTGTGTTAGATAAGAATTCTTTTAATTTTTTAATATCAACTTTTTTTTCTCTACTTTCATCAATTGTTTTTTTTTCTTCAATCTTATCTATATCTGTAGTTTTTTCTTCTACTATATTTTTTTTCTCTTGTTTCTCTTCTTTTGTTGTATTTGATTCCTCTACAATAATTATAGTATTTTTAGGTTCTTCTATTTTTTGTTTCACTACAGAATATTGATTTTCATTTTTTACCACAACTTCTTTGTTGAGAAAAAAGTTTGAGACTACGTAATAGATAGTTGTTATAACTACTATTACAATTAATAAAATAAACATATCTTCAAAAAATCTTTTTGTACTACCTCTCATAATAAAGCCTTATTGTGAAAGTTCTTGAAACTCTAGCTTAGCTTCATCTAAAAGCTTCTGCGCTGCTTCTAATTCTTTTAATCCAGATTTATATACCTCTACACTTTTACTTAATGTTATCTCTGGGTCAACTAACTTTTCAAGTAATTTTTGTGCCTCTTGAATTTTATGTTCAAACGAAACTTTCTCTTGGTTCTCACTCATATTTACCCTCCAACATTTGTATTATTTTGTCTTCAAACTTTTCTACTTCTACTAAAAATGCATCATGCCCATAATCACTTTCAATCATATCATAAGTACATCTATCACCATTACCTATATCATCCATAATCGTTTTTATCTCTTCCATCTCACTTGGAAAAAATAGCATATCTCCACTAAATGATATAAGATGTAATTTAGATTTTATAAGTCCTAAAACATCCTCTAATTTATCGCTATTTCTTGCCGCATCAAAGATATTAATTGTTTTTACAATGTACAAGTAACTTAATGGATCAAAGTTATGTGGAAAATTATAACCATTATATTCTAAATATCTCTCAACTTCAAATCGACCAAACAATTCATATAATCCATCTTGTGCTACATAGTTTCGTCCAAACTTATCATTCATAGAACCTGTTGCCAAATAAGATATATGCCCAGCCATTCGCCCTACAGCTAAACCTTTTAATCCATTTTCTTGGATATCTTTAGGATCATAATATCCATCTTTAAACTCTGGGTCATTACGAATTGCTTCCATAGTTACTTTATTAAATGCAATTGCCCATGGTCGTGTGTATGCAGTAGTTGCCATTGGGATAATAATATCTGCAAAATCTGGATACTCTATTGCATAACATAACGCTTGCATACCCCCCATGCTTCCACCAACTACCGCCTTTACATGAGATATCCCTAACTTTTCAAAAAGTGATATTTGTGCTTTGACAATATCACTAATAGTTAAAACGGGAAATTTAAATCTATAAGCTTGCCCATGTTTGTCTAAACTCATAGGCCCAGTTGAACCAAAACAAGAACCAATATTATTTGTAGCAATTACAAAATATTTTGTAGTATCAATAGCTTTTCCATCTCCTATTAAACTATCCCAATATCCAGGTTTTCTATCACCATCATAAAAACCAGCTGCATGGTGAGAACCAGTTAAGGCATGAGTAATAACAATAATATTTGATTTATCTGCATTTAATTCCCCATAAGTCTCATACATGATCTCATAAGACTCTAATAATCGTCCACTCTCTAAATACAGTGGTTTATTAAATACAGCTTTGTTTGTTACTATTTTCAACTATACCCTTATTGCTTGTTCTAAATCTGCGATTAAATCATCAACATTTTCTAAACCGATACTGAGTCTAATAAGCCCTGGTGTTACCCCACAAGCTACTTTATCTTCATCGGAGAGTTGTTGATGCGTTGTACTTGCACTATGTGTTACTATTGATTTTGTATCACCTATATTTGTAACAAGTGAAAATATTTGCAGTTTATCAATTATAGATTGTGCTTTATCATAACTTCCCACATCAAAACTTAACAATCCACTTGCCCCATTAAGAAGATATTTTTTTGCATTTGTATAGTTAAAATCACCCTCTAAAAATGGATATTTTACACTCTCTATCTCATCACAAGTTAATAAAAATCTTGCTATTTTCAGTGTATTTTCACTATGTTCTCTCATTCTAAGTCCAAGTGTTTCAAGACCTTGAATAAGTAACCATGAGTTAAAAGGAGCTGGAACACTTCCTAAATCTCTCATTAGCCCCAATCTTGCCCGTAAACAAAACGCTGGAAAACCTTCAAGTGAAGTATACACTAAGCCATGATATGATGGATCTGGTTCATTAAAGTGTTTATATCTCTCATTTACTTTTATAAAATCATTTAATCCCACTCGCTCAACTATCATACCACCCATTGCTAAACCTTGCCCTGTTGTGTATTTACTAGTTGAGTGTACAGAGATATCTATCCCCCAATTAAAAGGTTTAAAAAGATATGGAGTTGCAACTGTATTATCAACCATACTCATGATATTATATTTTTTTGCAATAGCAACAATTTGTTCAATATCAATTACATCAATTGACGGATTAGAGATAGATTCAAAAAATATCGCTTTTGTATTATCATCAATTAAAGCTTCTGCACTTTTAGGATTAAAAGTATCAAAAAATCTCACCTCGATACCAAATCTTTTTAAAGTGTGAACAAACTGATTATATGTACCACCATAAAGTTTATCTGAGGTTACAATATTATCACCAGCTTGTGCAACATTAGCAATAGCAAAGAAAATAGCACTCATACCACTAGAAGTAGCTAAAGCAGCTCCTCCCCCTTCAACTTCTGCAAATCTTTTTTCTAAAATATCTGTTGTAGGATTTGAAAGTCTTGTATAAATATTACCTAACTCTTTTAAAGCAAATAAATTAGCACCATGTTCTGTACTTTTAAATTCATAGGCTGTTGTTTGGTATAAAGGTACTGCCATTGTAAGTTGTTGGTCTTTTTCATATCCTGCATGGATAGCCAATGTTTCTTGTTGCATATATGACTCACTTTGATAAAATTTCTGTTTATTTTATCAAAATTATAATTTATACTAACTAAAAATAGTTTCTATGCTACTTGAACACCTGCCAACTCTTTTAATAATCCCTCAACATTGTTATTTACATAATAACTACTATCAAGTTCTATATCTCCAAGTTTTGATTTTATTACTAAACTAATCTCTCTTTTTCCTTGATTTTTAGAAATTATTTCAAACAATTCATATAAAATTTTATCATCATTGGAAAATTCAATAGCTACATTTAAAGGTGGTAGTATCTTTTCTACTTTTTTCCCTTTTTTAAGTTTTTCTGTTTTTGCTTCTTTAAGAGACTCTATTTTTTTGAGACTAAATTTTGTCCCAAAATCATCTATTTTTACTCCCACTTTAAAAGCAATAGGTTTATTCAAATCAAAATCTTCTCTTAACTCTTTTATCCTATCTTCAAAAAGCATAAGTTCAATATTTCCATGTAGATCCATAACAGTAGCTATTCCAAACTTATTTCCTTTTTTAGAAACTTTTTCAACTATCGCTTCAATTTTTCCGATAAGTAATGTCTCACTACCATCTGCTAAAGTATCCACTTCACTACTTAATGTGTAGTTTATCTCATCAAGTGTTTCTCTGTATTTATCCAAAGGATGTCCTGATACATAAAATCCTAAACTAGCTTTCTCAAACTCTAATATCTCTTTATCCTCGTATTCAGGCATCTCTTTTATGGAAACACTCACGGTAGTCATATCTTCATCATCACCAAACAAACTACCAACAGCTTGTTTTTTTGCTTGTGCTGCTTTTCCTGCTGCTTCAACTATATCTTCAACTTGCATTAACATCGCTTTTCTTGAGTGAGAAAAGCAATCAAAAGCACCTGACTTTATCAATGTTTCTATTACTCTTTTGTTTACCTTTGAACTATCAATTCTTGATACAAAATCACTTAAATCCTTAAATTCACCCTCTTCTCTTGAGTTTAAAATAGATTTTATAGCAACATCACCAGCACCTTTAAGTGCCCCCATACCAAACATTACAACCTCTTTGTCTTCAATCTCATTTGCACTAAAAACCAAAAAGGAGTGATTAATATCAGGTGGTACTAGTTCAAATCCCATCCGTTTTACTTCATCCACATATTTAACAACTTTATCTGTATTATCTTTTTCACTTGTTAAAAGTGCCGCCATAAACTCTGTAGGGTAGTAACATTTCAAATATGAGGTATAAAAAGTTACCATAGCATAAGCTGCTGAATGTGATTTATTAAAACCATATCCAGCAAACTTTACAATCAAATCAAATAGCTCTTCACAATGTTGACGATTGTACCCTTTTTTTACCCCACCATCTGCAAACTCACCTTTTAGTCTATCCATCTCCTCTTTAATCTTTTTCCCCATTGCTCTACGAACTAAATCCGCACCACCCAAAGAAAATCCACCGATAACTTGAACTATCTGCATAACCTGCTCTTGGTAAACAATAACCCCATAAGTTGGTTTAAGTATTGGTTCTAGTGGTTCTGTAAACTCATCATAAAAATAGTTTATCTCTGCTCTACCATGTTTTCTATCGATAAAATCATCAAGCATCCCAGACTCCATAGGTCCAGGTCGATACAATGCCAATACAGCAATAATATCTTCAAAATTTGAGGGTTTTAATCTTTTACATAAATCTTGCATACCTGAAGATTCTATTTGAAACAATCCTATAGTATTTCCAGTACAAATAAGGTCATATACATCTTGATTATTTACATCTTCTGTAATAAAATTTATTCTTTTTCCATGACGATGTTCTATTAGTTGTAAAGCACCTTCAATAACTGTTAAAGTTTTTAAACCTAAGAAGTCAAATTTAATTAAATCAACATCTTCTACATATTTTCCATTGTATTGCGTTGCTAGAGTATCTAATCCAGACGGCTTAAAAAGTGGAGTTTTTTTCCATAATGCTTCATTTGATATAACTACCCCTGCTGCGTGAGTTCCTGCATTTCTATTTAAACCCTCTAAAGCTAAAGCATACTCCCAAACTCTAGCAGCCTTTGGATCCATATCACAAAGCTCTTTTATCTTAGGTTCTTTTTCCCAACTATCTTTAAGATTTATCCCTAACTCATCAGGGATAAGTTTTGCCATTGCATCGGCTTGAGCATAGGGCATATCAAGAACCCTTGCAACATCTCGGATTACCCCTTTTGCTAAAAGTTTTCCAAAAGTGATAATTTGTGCTACATTTGCTCGTCCATATTTTTCAACAACATAGTCTATAACCTCTTGACGTCTTGCTTGACAAAAATCCATATCAATATCTGGCATTGATATTCTCTCTGGATTTAAAAATCTCTCAAATAAAAGCCCATAAGGGATAGGATCAATATCGGTAATTTTTAAAGAAAATGCCACCAAACTCCCAGCGGCACTTCCTCTTCCTGGACCCACTGGAACACCTATAGATTTTCCATATTCTACAAAATCCCAAACAATAAGCATATAACCTGGAAACTTCATATTATTAATAATATCAATCTCCACTTGTAACCTATCTTTATACTCTTGATGACGAGAAGGATCTACTATCTTAAGTCTCTCTTCTAAACCTCGCCAACACTCATCTACAAAGAGTACCTTATCATTTTCTAAGCTATATTCTAACTCTGGCTCGGGAAGACTTAATCCATTAAGTTTCGCTTTTTCCCTTGTAAATTTAAAATTTGGTGGAGTTGGATCTCCTAGTTTTATCTCTAAATTACATTTATCAGCTATCTCTTGTGTATTTGCAATAGCTTCTGGCATATCTGCATAAAGTCTCCCTATCTCTTGTGGAGATTTAATATAAAATTCATGAACACTATGACGCATACGATTTGGGTCATCATAAAGTTTATTCATTGCTATACACATAAAAGCTTCATGTGCTTGTGCATCTTTTGGATTTGTGTAGTGAGTATCATTGGTAGCTACTATTTTAATACCAGTTTCAATGCTTAATTGTATTATTTGCTTATCTATAAAATGTTGATCTACAATCCCATGTCTCATAATTTCAAGGTAAAAATCTTCCCCAAATATCTCTTTATATTCTAAAGCTATTCGTTTAGCTTCATCATACCCTTTTGCTCCATTTTTTACATTTCTTTCATTATTTAAATTTAAGTGCCAATTTATTTCACCTTGTAAACAAGCTGCTGTACAAACTAAACCTTCACAGTTTTCTCTTAGTATTTTTTTATTTATTCTTGGATAGTAATAAAATCCATGCATATAAGCTTGTGAAGATAAAAACATAAGATTTTTATATCCTACATCATTTTTGGCGTAAAGACATAGGTGAAATCTCTGCTTAGTAGATTTGTCACCTATATCTTCTTGGTTATGAAGATATGCTTCCATTCCAATTATTGGCTTGATACCCTCTTTCTTCATTGTGTTATAAAAATCAATTGTTCCAAACATATTACCATGGTCAGTCATAGCAACACTTGTCATTCCTAACTCTTTTACTTTTGCAGCAAGGGCTTTAATTTTGTTCGCACCATCAAGCATTGAGTATTCGGTGTGTAAGTGGAGGTGTGTAAATTGTTGAGTTTCATTATTTGACATAGTAGAAGTTTATCTTATCTTTAATATATAAATGATTAAATTTTTGAATTTTAATTAATTATATTTTTATATTTATTCACCCTTAAGTATTTGTAAAAAATGATTGATTACATTGTTATCCAAATGATTTGACATCTCTTTTTTCATAACTATTAGTGTATCAAATGTACTTTTTGAATCTTTATAGGTTCGTTTTGTAGTAAGTGCATCAAAAACATCACATACTCCAATAATTTTTGCAAATATATGAATATCTTCATTAAATAGTTTATCTGGATAACCAGTTCCATCTATTTTTTCGTGATGATTACGAATTCCTGCTAATATACTTTTGTTAGTAATACCAAGTTTTTTTGCAAGTAACCATCCATAAAAAGGATGATTTTGTACCTCTCTAAACTCTTTTTCTGTTAATTTTCCATTTTTATTAATTATTTCTGGATCAATTTTTATTTTTCCTAAATCATGTAATAATGCAGAAATACCTAGTTCTTCTAATAGTTTTCTCTCCATCCCCATATGTTTTCCAACACATAAAGCATAAACACTCACATTTAACGAATGAGTATAGGTATAATAATCACTTGAAAGTATTGATACAAAAGAAGAAGCAACAAAATCATCTTCAATTATTGTATCGACCATATCAGATACAATAACTTTTGCATTTTTTATATTTTCCATCGATTCTGGATTTTCAAATAAATTATTTATATTGTCACTTATATCTTTATAAAAAGATTCCATACTTTTAGGTATAATTTTTTGTTCAATATAATTTTTGTGATAATCTTCATAAACTACTTTATTCTCGCTATGAACATATAATGAAGGGCAAGAAAGAAGATCTTCAACATCGTCTTTTGATAAGTCAACACCATTTTTATATACTAAAAAATATTCTTCATTTGTAGGATTTTTTTTATATAAGTTAAATAAAAAATTATTATTAAATTCTATAATTATTTTATCTATTTGTGAATATTGACTAACATAATTCATTTTACTGTATCCTCTTATTTATTCTAAATAATAGCATAAACAAGTACCACAAAAGTATCACAAAGAGTTATAATACCTTAAAATAAAAAAAGCTAGCAACGAATTGCTAGCTTTTTTTAACTAAAATAGATTTTAATTACTATACAAATGAAATGTAAGCCATTTGTGTAGCATCACCACGTCTAATTCTAGTTTTAACGATTGATGTATATCCACCGTTTCTATCAGTATATTTAGGTGCTAATTCTGTTACAAGTTTATTTGTAGCAGTTTTACTTTGTAATGAAGCAAAAACTAATCTGTGTGCATTTAAATCACCTGATGCAGCTTTTGTTATTAATTTTTCCATATATCTTTTTAACTCTTTAGCTTTTGGTAAAGTAGTTTCAATTCTTTCTCTTTCAATCATACAAATAGCAAGATTTGCTAATAATGCTTTTCTGTGAGAAGATGTTCTACTAAGCCTTCTATATCCATGCTTATGTCTCATTATTCGACCCTTTCTTTTATTAAGCTTTTATTTGCTCTAATTTTTTTCTTAAAGCTGATGCTGTATCTTCAGGAAGGCTACTATCAATTGGATAACCTATCTCTGCAAACTTATCAGAAATCTCTTCTAAAGATTTTTTTCCTAAGTTTTTAATACTTTTCACTTCAACTTCACTCATAAGTGCCAAATCACCTACGTATTTAATTCCTGCTCTATCTAGTGAGTTAAAACTTCTAGCACTTAAATTTAAATCATCGATTTTTACAATCAAGTCTTTTAAATCTATTGAACTTTCAGTTGCATTTGATTCTACTAGTTTTACTTCAGCTAAATCAAATACTTTATTAAATACTGACATTTGAGAGTACATTGTACTTACAGCTTCTTTAAATGCATCAATAGGAGAAATTTGTCCATCTGTTTCAACTGTAAATACAGCTTTTTCATAATTAGGATTATCTTCTACTAATATTTTTTCTATATCATATGTTACTTTTTTTACAGGTGTAAAGAAAGCATCAACAGGTATAAAATCAGCTGGTACTAAATCTCTTAAATCTTCACTTGGAACGTACCCAATACCTTTTTGTATAATTACAGAAAAGTTTAATGTACAGTCACTATTAATAGTTGCAAGATGATGATCTTTATTTATAACTTCAATATCGTCATTTTCTAAATTTGAAGCTTTTATCTCTTGTGCATTACTAAATGAATATTCTACTTCAACTTGCTCTTGGTCACCTTTAATTTTAAATCTTAACTCTTTTAAGTTAATAATAAAAATAGCAATATCCTCAAGCATACCTCTAATAGAATCAAATTCATGTTTTGCACCCTCAATTTTCACAGCAATTGGAGAATATCCAACTGAACTACTCATTAAAAGTCTTCTCAATGGATGTGCTAAAGTTATAGCATACCCATTCTCAAAAGGAAAAGCACTAATTTTAGCACTAGTTTCAGTAATTTGTTCTATCTCTACCTCTGTTGGTAAAAATGGAGCATCTACAAATTTTTTCATATATTTTCCTTTAAATTTTTTATTATTTAGAATATAACTCTACTATTAGTCTTTCTTCAACTGGAATAACAACTTCTTCTCTTGTTGGGATTCTTGTAAAAATTCCAAAAACTTTATCTTTGTCTACATCAACCCATTCAACCATTCCTGTTTGATTTGTTAATTCTAAAGATCTAACGATTTGTCCATTAGTTTTTGATTTTTCTTTTACTTCAATTTTTTGACCAACTTTTACAATAAAAGATGGAATATCAACTTTTTTACCATCTACTAAAATATGTCCATGAGTTACAAATTGTCTAGCATTTGCTCTAGTTGTAGCAAATCCCATTCTGTAAACAACATTGTCAAGTCTTGTTTCGATTAATGTAATAAGGTTAGCCCCTGTATTACCTTCTAATCTTGCAGCTTCTTTAAAGTATTTTCTGAATTGTTTTTCAGATACACCATAAATAATTTTTGCTTTTTGTTTCTCTTGAAGTTGCATACCATATTCTGATAATTTTGTTCTTCTTTGTCCATGTTGTCCAGGAGCAAAAGGTCTTTTTTCTAAAGCAGATTTTCCGTTTAGTCTTCTTTCACCTTTAAGTCCAAGGTCAGCATTAAGTCGTCTTTCTAGTTTTTCAACTGGTCCTCTATATCTTGCCATGCCTTATCCTTATACTCTTCTTCTTTTTGGAGGTCTACAACCATTATGTGGTAATGGTGTAACATCTTTAAACCATTTAACTGTAATACCTTCAATTGCACCAATCGCTTTAACTGCTGTATCTCTACCAGAACCAGGTCCTTGTACTTTAATACCAACATTTTTAATTCCGTGCTCAATCGCTTTTGCCATTGCATCTTCAACTGCTGCTGTTGCTGCAAAAGGAGTAGATTTTTTACTTCCTCTAAAACCTAAGTTACCAGCACTTGACCAAGAAATTGCATTTCCTGCATTGTCTGTTACTGTTACCATAGTATTGTTGAATGTAGCTGCAATATGAACAATACCGTCAGCAATATTCTTTTTTACAACTTTTTTTCTAGTTACTTTTCTTTTTGCCATTAGTTATCCTTATTTAGCCGCTGCGCCAACAGTTTTCTTTTTACCTTTTCTTGTTCGAGCATTAGTTTTTGTCTTTTGCCCTCTACAAGGTAAACCTCTTCTGTGTCTTAAACCTCTATAAGAACCTAATCCCATTAAAGCTTTAATGTCCATTGCAACTTTTTTTCTTAAATCCCCTTCTACCATGTAGTTTTCTTGGATTTCATTTCTTATTGAAGCAACTTCGTCTTCTGTTAACTCATGAACTCTTTTGTCATAAGATATACCTGTAGCATTTAAGATTAATCTTGAAGTGTGTAAACCTATACCAAAAATATAAGTTAAAGCATACTCCATTCTCTTTTTTTGTGGTAAGTCTGTACCTGCTATCCTAGCCATGCTTATCCTTGTCTTTGTTTATGTTTTTTAGTCTCACAAATAACTCTTGTGATACCTTTTCTTTTGACAATTTTACATTTGTCACACATCTTTTTTACTGAAGCTCTTACTTTCATAAAAGTGTCCTTTTAGTATATTTCCAAATTCTATCACAGGTGTAAAATCTTAAGTTTTACACCAACTCTTTATAAAACCAATCCAACTCAATTGTCAAAGTTTTATAAAAACTTCTCACTGGTTATAGAAAATGGAAGCGAATTATATTTAACTTTTGCTTAAAAATTAATAAATTATAACTTAACCTACTTATTATATGAAAGGATTGCTTTTTGTAATGACTTATAAAAAATATGGTGCGGTGCAAAATAGATCTCATTAAACTTTTTCCCTCTAAAGTGAGAAATGACACCTATAAAATAAAATTCTACTTTTTTTTTATCTTTTGAGGTTGTTAAAACTACAGGTCCTCCTGATGCACCTTTAAATCCACTACAATTACTTTGTCCATACAGTTTATTATAATAACTTATTTCACACTTTGGATCATATGTTAAATCACTACCATAATCACCTATATCACTTGAAAAGCCTGCTAATGATGCAAAATGATACTTATACTCTTTTTGCAAAGTTACAAAACTTCTTTTATCTATAGTAACTGGTACTACCTCTTTTTTTGATATTGCTGAACTTAATAACAAAATAGCATAGTCACTGCTCTTTTTTAATTTCGGGTCAAACTTACTATCTTTATATATAGTTGCATATTTTTGTATTATTTGATTTTTTTTCGTTTTTATTATAAACCGTAACAGACCTACTTTTTTATCATATTCACTAATACAATGTGATGCTGTAACAATTATTCTTGAATTTTCCAATTCTTCAAAATTCACTAAAGTTGCTGAACATTTTTTGATGTTTATTTTAAAACCACTCTTTGTAGCCATTTGTACTTTTGTAGGAATGATCAACCTCCCTATAGCTTGTGTCCATTGTGGTGATTTCGAATTAACTGTTTTTCGATTATCATTTGTAAGATTTTTAGCATGTTCTATAATCATTTTTGTTTCTTTGACTTTTTCTATTGCATTTTCATTGCCATATTCTACAGATTTTTTATATAGAGCTAAAGCAGATTCAAATTTTTTCCCTTTGTAGTACAAGTTTGCTTCTTTTTCATATACTCTTGCTAATTTTGGTTTTACTAACTCTTTATCTAAACTTGCTGCTTTAGTATAATACTTTTTTGCCTCATCAAACTTATAAATGTAAGAATAATGATCAGCTACACTAATATATGATCGTAAAAGTTTTTGATTTAATTTTTGGTCATTCGGATTTTTTGATTGTTCATAATATTTTATTGCTTGGAGATAATTTCTTTTTTTATACTCTATATCTCCTTGTGTTATACTTGCGTATAAAAAACTACATAATAAAAATAGGGTTACAAAAATTTTCACTATTTTTTTCCAAAATAAAACAACTCTTCAATATTGCCACTTTTACCAGAAAGTTTACTTTGTTTATTGTGTATTAATTTCCAATTTAACTGTAATGTTCTGTCTAAAAACTCTTCTCTACATCTATTTATAGCAATTTTATCTGTAACTACACCCTTACTATCTCTTTTTACATCTTTTCCAACTTCAAATTGAGGTTTATAAAGTATAATTATTTTTTCTTTACTTAATCTGTTTATATCTTCTAGTATATTTAAAATACTAATAAAAGATACATCACAAGTTGTCACATCATATTGTTTATTAGGTTGAAATACTCGAATATCTGTATTTTCCTGAATAATAATTCTAGAGTCATTTATAAGTGATGGATGAAGTTGATTTGTACCAACATCCACACAAGTAACATTTTTAACATTTGAAGATAAAAGTATCTGTGTAAATCCACCTGTTGATGACCCAATATCTAATGCTTCTGTATTTTTTAAATCTATCGAAAATTCTTCTAAAAAATATTTTAATTTATAGGCAGCTCGACTTACAAAAAACTCTTCTTGGTCTATAGTTATTTTATTGTTTTCTTCCACATTAAAAGATGGTTTTGTTACTATTTTACCATCTACTAAAACCTTTTTCGACTTTATTAATTCATTTGCTTTATTTCTACTTTGAATGTTGTTATGCTTTGTTAAGTATATGTCTAATCTCATAAAATGATTGTACTTAAATTTTAGTTAGATATAGCAAAATGACTAACTAAACTATTTAAGAGTAATTTTATCTTATTTGATTAAACTTCTACCACATTAAACAAAAAAAGGATTTAGAAATATGGCAACAGTAACATTTAAAAACGACATCGTATGTAATTTAGCAGGAAATAATATCAATGTTGGAGATACAGCTCCAGAAGTAACAGTAGTAAACTGTAACCCAATGCTTCAAGATGAAACAATTGGTGGAGCACAAGATAAAGCACAATTAGTAATTGTTGTACCTTCATTAGACACACCAGTATGTGATGCAGAAACAAGAAAATTTAATACAGAAGCAGCTTCAATCGCTGGTGTTACAGTTAAAACTGTATCTATGGATTTACCTTTTGCAGCAGCAAAATTTTGTTCTACTGCTGGTATTGAAAATTTAGCAGTATGTTCAGACTTTAGAAACAAAGACTTTGCAAATGCTTATGGTATGCTTTTAGCTGATGGACCATTAGCTGGTGTAACTGCTCGTGCAGTATTTGTTATTGATTGTTCTGGAAAAGTAACTTATAAAGAGTTAGTACCTGAAATCACAGCAGAACCTGATTATGCAGCAGCAATTGAAGCAGCAACTGCAGTAGCTGGTTCAACTTGTTGTGGTGGTGGGCACTGCTCTTAATCATCACTTCAAGACAGATTCAATAAAAGGAAAGTGTTACCGCACTTTCCTTTTTTTTATTTATTAATCAAAAGTTATTTACTTGTTAATCTAAAATATTTATTACTTTTGATACAATGAAGAAGCTTAAATAAATCAAAGGGGAATGAATGTATAAGAATATGACAATTAAAGCTAAACTGATAGCTTCTTTCGTAGTTATATCTGTTTTAGTTGCAATACTTGCAGTATATAGTATTACTGCTATTGGTAAATCAGCAGATGGATTCACAAGTTACAGAGGAATGGCTAAAAATAGTGTCTTAGCAGGAAGAGTTCAATCAAATATGTTGATGGTTAGAATGAATGTAAAAGACTATTTAAAAACACCTATACAAAAAGAGGTTGATGAATTCAATCAGTATTATGATAAAACAGATGCTTTAATAAAAGAAGCTTTAATTGAGATTCAAAAACCAGTTCGAGTTTCTATGGTAAAAGAGATATCAGAAAAATTCCATGATTATCATGACCAGTTTTATGCAGTTATAGAGTTCTACAAAAAACGAAATGAAATTGTAAATAATAACCTAGATGTAAATGGTAAAAAAATAGAGCAACTTTTAACCGAGGTAATGAGTAGTGCAAAAAAAGATAACGATATGGATGCTTCATTTGAAGCAGCTTTAAGTGTAAGGTCATTACTTCTTGCTAGATTATATACATCTAAATACCTCTCTTCAAATAAAGTAGATCATGCTACACGAGTTGATAAGGAATTTAATGATTTACAACATGAAATAGACCTATTACAAAAAGAAGTGCAAAACCCAATAAGAAAATCGCAATTAGCACAAGCAGTCTCATTAATAGATACTTACAGAGATGGTGTAAAAAACATAGTAACTATTATTAAAGATAGAAATATAATCATCAATGAAAAATTAAATGTTATTGGACCAGATATAGCAAAATTAGCAGAAGAGATAAAAATTTCAATTAAAAAAGACCAAGATGAAATAGGTCCTGAAGTTGCGAGTTTAAATGATAGTATAAAACTTTTAACTACAATTATTTCTCTTTTTATACTTATTTTTTCTATAACACTATCTATTCTAATACCTAAAGATATAGTAAACCTTATAGAAACTTTTCAAAAAGGACTCTTAGGATTCTTTAGTTATTTAAACAAAGAAGTTACTACAGTACAAGCGATTAATATTAATTCCAACGATGAAATAGGCGTCATGACCAAGGTAGTAAATCAAAATATTGAAAAAACAAAAACTCTTATAGATCAAGATACACAACTACTTGAAGATGTAAAAAGAGTTGTTACAGAAGTTGGTCAAGGGAGACTAAACCAAAGAATAGAAAAAACAACACAAAGTGAAAACTTAACAGAACTCAAAGAGATATTTAATAATATGCTTGATGTAACAAGTAAAAATGTTTGTGAAGATATCAATAAACTCAATAGAGTACTTGAAAGTTTTGCAAAACTAGACTTTAGAGATAGAGTTGAAAATGATATTGGTGGAGTTTCTAAAGGATTAAATAACCTTGCTGAAATTATAAATCAAATGTTAGTAGAAAATAAATCAAATGGATTGACTCTAGATAAAAGTAGCAATATCTTACTAAAAAATGTAGATACCCTCAACCAAAACTCAAATGAAGCAGCAGCTGCTTTAGAAGAAACAGCAGCAGCTTTAGAAGAGATAACTGGAAATATATCAAATAATACAAGTAATATTATTGAAATGTCAAATCTTGCTTCAAGTGTAACATCTTCTGCTTCAAGAGGTGAATCATTAGCAAATGAAACTACTAAAGCTATGACAGAAATTGATGTAGAGGTAAATGCTATTAATGATGCCATAAGTGTTATAGACCAAATAGCATTTCAAACAAATATCTTAAGTTTAAATGCAGCCGTAGAAGCTGCAACTGCAGGTGAAGCTGGTAAAGGTTTTGCTGTTGTTGCACAAGAGGTACGAAATCTAGCTTCAAGAAGCGCAGAAGCTGCAAATGAGATAAAAACTTTAGTACAAAATGCTACTTCTAAAGCAAATGGTGGTAAAAAAATAGCAGATGAGATGATAAGTGGATATAGTGTGCTGAATGAAAATATTTCAAAAACTATTGATTTAATCAAAGATGTAGAGATGGCTTCAAAAGAACAACTTACAGGAATAGAACAAATCAATGATGCTGTAAATTCACTTGACCAACAAACTCAACAAAATGCTATGATAGCTTCACAAACACATGATGTTGCTGTTGATACAGATAAGATTGCTAAATTAGTTGTAAGTGATGCAGATGCTAAAGAATTTATTGGTAAAAATGATGTAAAAGCAAAAACTATGGATAAACACCAAACTGCTTCAGCAAACACATCAACAAAACCTGCAGATACACAAAAAGAAGATACTCCAAAACCAGTATCTCAACCTCAATCAAAACCATCAAAACAATTAGAAACTATTAAACCTACTAATAATTCTGATGATGACGAATGGGCTAGCTTTTAATAGCTAGTCTCTTTATTATAATTACATGAGACTTCTTTAAGACTTTTTCTAACATCTTTACAATATGTGACATAATTATTTCTTATCTAAGTAATAAGACTTTCATAAACTAATTTTAAGTTAACTATAACTCTCTAAACACTATAATTCCAAAAATATTCAGGGAGTGTTTATGAATTTTAACTCAATAAGTAAAAAAGTGGGAGCATCTGTTATTGCTATCTCTTTTATTGCTTTGATTATAGGTTTTTTGATTCTTAGCTTTTATGCAAATAAATCAGAAAAAAATGTTTATAATAATGTAGCAACATCTTTAGTTCAAACAGTAGAACAAAAATTAAATGCTAAAAAAGCTGTTGGTATATCAAATGCTGTAAGTATCGCAAATGATGGACGAATTAAAAAAGCATTAAGAGAAAATGATAGAAAATGGGCTATTACAACATTAAGTTTTATTAGTGAAAAGATGAAAAAATCTACACCGTTTAAAAATACTAAAGTACATGTTCATACAAAAGATAATAAATCTTTTGTAAGAAGTTGGAAAGTTAATAAGTTTGGAGATGATTTAAGTTCATTTAGAGATAGTGTCGTAAAAGTAAATCAAACAAGTACTGCTGTCAATACATTTGAGGTTGGAAATGCTGGATTATCACTACGCTCTGTTGCTTGTGTAACAGACGATGATGGAACTCATTTAGGTTCTTTGGAATTTATGCAAGGACTAAACTCAGTTGCAAAAAGTTTTAATAAGTCTAAAGATGGATTTTTACTTTTAATGGATGACAAATTTTTAAGAGGTGAATCAAAAAACAAATTTAAAAATTATGTAATTTCTCAAAAATTTATTAATAAAGATTTTTTTAATGATGCACAAAAAATAAATCTTCAAGAGCTTTTAGAAAAAAAGATTTATATCTCTGATAAATATTTATATACATATAGAGATATCAAAGACTTTAATGAACAAAAACTAGGAATCGCGCTTGTTGCTTCACCTATGTCTAAAGTTAATCATGTAATTGATGCTTCGAAAGAGATGATTAATATTTCTCTTATAATTATTGTATCTTTAGTTATCTTTATACTTATTGCTTTAATGATGCTTTTAAAAAGAATTATTATTTCTCCTTTACTTAGTCTAGAAGATGGATTATTAGGGTTTTTTAAATATCTTAATAAAGAAACTAGTTCAGTAAAAGAACTTTCTATACATTCTGATGATGAGATTGGTATTATGTCAAATATTATCAATAAAAATATTCAAAAAACAAAAACTCTTATAGATCAAGATACACAACTACTTGAAGATGTAAAAAGAGTTGTTACAGAAGTTGGTCAAGGGAGACTAAACCAAAGAATAGAAAAAACAACACAAAGTGAAAACTTAACAGAACTCAAAGAGATATTTAATAATATGCTTGATGTAACAAGTAAAAATGTTTGTGAAGATATCAATAAACTCAATAGAGTACTTGAAAGTTTTGCAAAACTAGACTTTAGAGATAGAGTTGAAAATGATATTGGTGGAGTTTCTAAAGGATTAAATAACCTTGCTGAAATTATAAATCAAATGTTAGTAGAAAATAAACAAAATGGTTTAACCCTAGGTGAGAGTTCAAATATCTTACTAAAAAATGTAGATACCCTCAACCAGAACTCAAATGAAGCAGCAGCTGCTTTAGAAGAAACAGCAGCAGCTTTGGAAGAGATAACTGGAAATATATCAAATAATACAAGTAATATTATTGAAATGTCAAATCTTGCTTCAAGTGTAACATCTTCTGCTTCAAGAGGTGAATCATTAGCAAATGAAACTACTAAAGCTATGACAGAAATTGATGTAGAGGTAAATGCTATTAATGATGCCATAAGTGTTATAGACCAAATAGCATTTCAAACAAATATCTTAAGTTTAAATGCAGCCGTAGAAGCTGCAACTGCAGGTGAAGCTGGTAAAGGTTTTGCTGTTGTTGCACAAGAGGTACGAAATCTAGCTTCAAGAAGCGCAGAAGCTGCAAATGAGATAAAAACTTTAGTACAAAATGCTACTTCTAAAGCAAATGGTGGTAAAAAAATAGCAGATGAGATGATAAGTGGATATAGTGTGCTGAATGAAAATATTTCAAAAACTATTGATTTAATCAAAGATGTAGAGATGGCTTCAAAAGAACAACTTACAGGAATAGAACAAATCAATGATGCTGTAAATTCACTTGACCAACAAACTCAACAAAATGCTATGATAGCTTCACAAACACATGATGTTGCTGTTGATACAGATAAGATTGCTAAATTAGTTGTAAGTAATGCTGATGCTAAAGAATTTATTGGTAAAAATGATGTAAAAGCGAAGGTAATGGATAAGCATCACGCTTCAGTTCCAACACAAATAACAAAATCTTTAACACCTCTGAAAAAAGATACTCAGAAAGTTGTATCACAAACTCAACCATCAAAACAACTAGAAAGTATTAAATCTAATAATGACGATGATGAATGGGCTAGTTTTTAAAAACTAGCCTATCTATTATAAGGTATAAAACTATTTGACATATTTGAATCTACACTATTTTTTATAAGTGTATATCCAAGTCCAATAGCTAATAATCCAATAACAACCATAATAACAATTTTTCTTTTTTGTGGTGATTCTTTTCCATTGTAATCTTCTATATTATGTAATGACGGTTCCATTTTTTATTCCTTTAGTTAATTAATTTATAAAATTATAAAAAATAATTGTTAAGTAGGTGTTAATTAACGATTAATTAACAGAGATATATTAATATTCCCTTTATAAAATAAACTAAAAAAGGAAATTTATGAAGAAAAAGATAGTTTTATCACTAGCGGCTGCAACTTTTGTAATTGCTGCAAATGCAAAAGACTTAGGTACTATTGAAGTACAAGAAAAAGTGAACACCAAAGTTGTTAACAATATTAGTACAGAAGAGGTAAAAAATGCAGATTTAGCTGAAGCATTAGCGAAAAAATCAGCTAGTATCTCACTTATAAGAAGAAGCGGTATTGCAAATGATATTATTTTAAGAGGTCAAAAAAGAGACAATATTAAAGTAACTATTGATGATGGTATGGTATGTGGTGCTTGTCCAAATAGAATGGATCCACCAACTTCACATGTAATAACTACAAATGTTGAGTCAGTTGAGATTAAAGAGGGACCTTTTGATGTAACAGAATTTGGAACACTAAGTGGTGGTGTAAAAATAAAAACTGTACAACCTAAAGAGGGTCTTCATGGGGAAATTGGTACAACTATAGGAAGTTATGGCTATAAAAAAGGTGTTGTAAGTGTAAGCGGTGGAAATGAAACTGTTAAAGCACTTGTTACTTATTCAAAAGAGGAATCTGATCAGTATGAAGATGGTAATGGGAATACTTTGGCTGAGCAAACAGCTTTATTACAAAACCCAGCTCAATACAATACTGGAAATGACAATAGATATTCAACTACATATCAAAATATGAAAGCCTATGAAAAAACATCTATTATGGCTAAAGCTATTGCAAATATTACAGATACACAAGATATAGAAATTAGTGCAACTCAAAATAGAAGTGATGATATACTTTATCCATCAAGTGGTATGGATGCCTTATATGATGATAGTAATTTATATAATCTAAAATATACTGCCCGTGATTTAGGAAGTTTATCAAAAAAATTAGAACTTAAAGCATATAAAACAGATGTAGATCATCCTATGTCTATAGATTATAGAATAAAAAATAATTTTGTACCTGCAATGATGAAAGGGATGACAAATCATCTAACTACAGATGTTACTGGAGCAAAAATTATTAATACATTCGATGCTTTAAGTAGAGAATTTACAGTTGGGTTAGACACAAGTAAAAGAAACTGGGATGGAGAATACTATAGTGATGCAAATCCATTTATTAGAAAAAGTATCAATGACACAGACACTAAAAACAATGCAATATTTTTAAAGTGTAAAAATCAAATTGATAAACTTACTTTAGAATTAGGTGCAAGATATGATCACACAAAAATAGATACATCAGGAACAGACCAAGATAACAAATATACAGATTTTGGTGGAAATATCATGGCTACTTACAATAGTGATGAAAATACAAAATATTTTATAGGAGTAGGTCAAGCTAGTCGTGTACCAGATGCAAGAGAATTATATTTTGTATCATCTGGCGGAGCAAGTATTGGAACTGAAAATTTAAAAGCTACAACAAATAGAGAATTAGATTTTGGGACAGAACATCACTATAAAGATGGAAAAATAAAAGCGAAATTTTTCTACAGTGACTTAAAAGACTATATATACTTTAGAGATACTGGTGCTGCAACAGATAAATTTGAAAATATAGATGCTACAATTTACGGTTTAGAGTTAAGTGGTGCTTATTATATAAATGATCAATTTACTCTTGATGCGGGATATACTTATAAACGAGGGAAAAAAGATACTTTAGTTACAGGACAAACAAATGATAATCTAGCAGATATAACTCCTGCTAAATTAACTTTGGCTTTAACTTACGATCATGATGCAAACACAAATGCGATGGTTGAATTTGTAAATGTAGCATCATGGAGTGACTATGATGACCAAAATGGTGAACAACATATAGATGGGTACAATGTAGTAAATATTAAGGGACAAACTACAATTGCAAAAAACTTTGAAATTACAGTTGGAATTGATAATCTTTTTGATAAAACTTATGCCGTTTCTAATACATATAGAGATTTAACACTTTTAAGTGACGGTACAGATGTAATGCTTCTGAACGAACCTGGAAGATATATCTATACAAGTTTAAAATATAAATTTTAATCAATATAAGAGTAACTTAACACCTAATTAACACTTCTTTTATACAATCTTCAAAAATTTTGGAGATTGTGTTGTGGATATAGAACTTTTAAAAAATATTGTTGATTATGGTATCATAGGATTATTAGGTTTTATGAGCTTTTTATCTTTCTGGCTTTATATCGAAAGACTACTATTTTACAAAAATATCAATATTAAAAATTATTCAAAAAAAGAACAACTAGAGATAGAACTTACAAACAATATATCTATCATCTCATCATTTGGTTCAAATGCTCCTTATATAGGACTACTTGGAACTGTTTTTGGTATTATTATCACATTTTATACTATGGGTCAAAGTGGAGATATAGATGTAAAAACTATTATGAGTTCACTTGGACTTGCCCTCAAAGCTACTGCCATGGGTTTAGTTGTAGCAATACCTGCTATTATGTTTTACAACCATCTTACTAGAAAAATAGAGGTGAAACTAGCACTTTGGGATATGGAGTTTAAAAGTGCAGCTTAAAAAGTTTGATACTATTAATGTGGTTCCATTTATAGACATTATGCTTGTACTTTTAGTAATAGTTCTTACAACAGCTTCTTTTGTAGCACGAGGTATTATCCCTGTTGATTTAAGCCAAGGGGAAAGTGCTAGAAAACTAACTGAACAGAAAATAATAACAATTACTATAAAAGATACAGGGGAGCTTTTTTTTGATAAAATAGTTACAACCCACAAAGAGATTGAACAAAAACTTTCAGCTTTAAAAACATCAACACCTGTCAGTATAAACTGTGATAAAAATGCAAAATTTGAAAACTTTGTCAAAGTTATAGATATATTAAAATTAAAAAATTTCACTAACCTTAGTATTATCACAAAGCAAAAATAATAATATTATAAATATAATCTTAAATTTAACATCTAATTAACACTTCTTAGTTAATATTCCAAAAAATTGAGAATGAATAAAGGGTATTTATGAATAAAAAGGTGTATATCTCACTTGCCTGTGCATTAGCAATCAGTGCAAATGCAGCAGATTTAGGGACTATTAGTGTTGAGTCTTCAACAATTGATGATAAATTTGAAAGTAAAAAAACTGAGGTTTCAAATACTACAACAATTAGTGGAAAGAATGTTGAATCCTATCATGCTGAAAACATAGCAAATGTATTAAATAACATACCTGGTGTAACAGTAAGAATAAATGAAGGGGATTCAAATAAAATTCATATTAGAGGAATTGCTGGTGAGATGTATATGGGTGAAAAACCTGGGGTTGCTATAGTAATCGATGGTGTACCTGTACAAGAGAGAGCTGGTAGTGTTAATATAGATTCAGATAACATTGAATCTATCAAAGTCGTAAAAGGTGGAGCAAGTTACCTTTATGGCAATGATGCTTTAGCAGGTGCAGTTATTATAACAACCAAAAGACCAAAAGCAAAAACTGGAGGTGAAATTTCTGCAGAAAGAGGTAGCTTTGGATATGAAAAATATATTGGAAGATTTAATGGTGCAACAGAAAATTTTGCTGTAAACTTACAGAGTACCTATAAAGCGAGTGATGGATATTGGCAAGATAGTGATTATTGGACAAAAGGGCTTATTGGTAAATTTCAATATTATGTAGATGAAACTAGCGATATTACATTAGGCTTAGACAAAACAAAACGATATGAAAACGACTCTGGTTCTATTACTGCTATAGACAATGCTGGTGTTAATCAAATAGCAACAAATCCTAAAAGTATAGGTGAAGTTGGATATTCAACTAATTATGATATCAACTTAGATAAATATTTTTTAACTTATTCTAAAGACTTTGAGAATAATTCAAATCTTATGACACAAATATACCAGTATGAGGATACTACAACGAATGATAGTTCACCTTATGATACTGATGGTGACGGTTTAGATGATGATCACAAACTTTCTTCTTATGCAAATACTTTACAAAAAGGTTTAAAAAGTGAATATAGAATAGATGGCACAAATATCGCTTCTATGATAGGTCTTGACTTAGCGAGAAATAAAGAGGAAAAAAATAGTAAATATAGAGTTACTTATTCTGGTGGCTGGCCAGTAGTAGTACATCCAGTAGGAGAAATAACAAGTGATACAAGTTTTGATGAAGATATCAATGCACTGTATGGAGAATTAAAATATCAAATTACAGATAAACTAACTACATCTGTAAATGCAAGATATGATCAAATGAAGTATGATTACACAAATCAACTTACAAATAAAAATTGGGATAATAAATTTACTGAATACTCTTATAAAGTTGGTGCAACATATAAATTAAAAGAAAATTCTATTATTTATACTAATACATCAACAGGTTTTAGAGTACCTTTAATTAGTCAATTGTATGCCGGTGATATGGGTGGTGGATGGGGTTCCACTTACGCAAATAATTTAAATATTAAAACTGAAAAGACATATAACTACGAACTAGGATATAGAGGTAAAACTGATTTAATTAGTTATGATATAGCAATGTATCAGCTTGATAGAAAAGATGTTATTGGAAGTAGTAATGGAAACTATGCAAGTGCAGATACTGGTGTAGTAACAATTTACGATAATATTGCTGATGTTCAAAATAGAGGATTAGAACTAAGTTTAGAAACAGATACAACAAAAAGTTTATTTTTTAAATTAAACTATACCTACTTAAACTCTAAGTATAAAAAATATGACACCTATAATTTATCTTTAAATGAAGCTGGTGTAGATCTAAACGCTAATGGTAGAACTACCGATGATTATGTTGCAGGGACATACAATCTTTCGGGTAATTATGTACCAAGAACATCAAAACATACTATAAACCTTGAAACAAATTATAGAATAATATCACCTATACTTTTAACTGCGGAATTAAACTATCGATCTAGCCAATTTGCTGACGAATTAAATCAAATTAAAGTAGAAGGATATAGTGTCTTTAACTTAAGAGGTACTTATGATGTGAAACTAGCAGGGTTTGATACTCAATTATTTTTAAAAGTAGATAATCTATTTGATAAACAATATTATATGATGCCAAGAGTAACTGGTGATAGAAACGATGATGGAGTATACAACTCAGGGGATATTGGACTAACAGTAAATCCAGGGAGAGTATATCTAGCTGGATTGTCTCTTAAATTCTAACAAAGTAAAATAATTTGGAATATACCCCATACCTCTCTATATTTCTTATAGGGCTTAGTTTTGGAGCAACGGCGTGCATGTTTTCATGTATGCCTTTCCTTACTCCAATATTGGTCAAAAATTCAAAGAGTATCAAACAATCTTTAGCAGTGATGATCCCTTTTAGTTTAGGGAGGATTTTTACATATACTGTGATTGCTATGGTGGCATTTGGAAGTTCAATATTTATAAAAGATATCTTAAAAAACAATCTCCTTTTGAGCTATATTTTAGGAACTGTTACTATTGTTTTAGGTATCTCTATGCTTTACAATAGTTACAAAAACAATAAAAGTTGTGGTCACCATAAACCTATAATAAAAGAACAAAACTTATCAAAAATTGGTTTTTTTACTATGGGTGCAACTATATCTATAAACTTATGTACCCCTGTAATTTCACTTATAACAATATCAAGCGGTACAACTTCTATCTATAGTGCAATCGCTTTTGGGATAGCTTTTGGTGTTGGGGCTGTTTTATTTACACTTTTATTTTATGGATTTTTCTTCTCTACACTTATACGAGGATTGCTTGAACAATTTACACAATACAAAAAACATCTAGAGGTTATAGCTTCACTGTTTTTAATAATTGTTGGTATTTTAATAATCAGTGGCAATTTGTCACTATAAAGGAACAAAATGGTTGATTTTATAAAAAGAGATTCAAATGATATGTTTAAAAATCCTATTTTTAGGTTTTTATTCAAAAATACAAAATTTCTTTTAGGTTTAAGAGTAGCGGTTACTCTCCTATTTTTTTATGCAGTTTATTATGGATTTGTACATCCTACAAAAGATGAAAACATCTTCACTGGTGCTGTATTTTGGGGAGTTTTTTGGGCTTTATTTATGGTTGTTACACTTTCTACTTTTGGACGAATCTTTTGTGGTATCTGTCCCCATGGATTTTTAGGTAAATATATCACAAAATTTGGTTTGAAAAAAAAGATGCCAAAATGGATGCAAAATAGATACATAGGTATCTTTATCCTTGTGATTGGTTGGTGGGGAATTTACTACACTTTTCCTGGGTTTTTAAGAACTCCTATTGGTACTGCTTCTATGTTTGGTGGTATAACTATCGTTGCTTTTATATTTTATTTTATCTATAAAGAGATGAGTTACTGTAAATATATCTGCCCTATTGGAACACTCACTCGTGCTTATGATAAACTATCATTTACAAAGCTTGAAACTTACACAGACTCATGTAAAGATTGTAGAACTTTTGAGTGTGCAACCGCTTGTGAATACAATCTTAAGCCCTTTACATTTGCAAAGAAAAATCAAACAGATGATTGTACTTTATGTATGGATTGTGCTGTTTCTTGTGAAGCTGTAAAGTTTAAGCTAACAAAACCAGCTGAACAACTCCATAGTAAACTTAAAATCTTAAGTGCGGAGGTTTGGACATATATACTTATCTTTGCATCTATCCCTGTATCTATGGGATTTGCTCATGGACTAAATCGCTCTAAAATAGCAGATGAGTTTATCTGGAATAAAACAGCTGAGTTTTTTGGACTTACTCAATATGCAGGTGGATTTGCTTTCCTTTATGCTGTAGTTATAAGTTCTATTTTTGCTGTAGGTGGACTCTATATAGCTTCAAAGATATTAAAAAAAGAGTACAACTCTATTTTTACCTCTTTAGGTGTTGCATTTATTCCACTTTTTATCTTTGCTTCACTTGGACATACTTTAGAAACTTTTTTTATCAAAGATTATGTAACAATAGTTGATGGGTTTGCACAAGGTTTTGGATTTAGTGTTGAAGTTGAAGCGTTAGCAAAAAGAGGTGATGGTTGGTTACACTATTTTGGATTATTTAAGTGGTTAGGTGTTATTTGGTCATTGGTCCTTTTATACAAAAGGATGAAACTAATTGATGCTACAAAATTGCGTAAAATATTTGGATACTTTTTTGCATCACTGATGATACTTTTTTATATAGGATTAAATATCTATACAGGATATGTATTTTCAAAATATGGTGCAAAAGCAAGAGGTGGACACTCACACGGTGGAAGTGGAAAAACCATGTTTCAAACAGTTCCATTTAAATCAGCCACTCTACTACAAGCAGGAAAAGAAAAAACAAGTGGTGTAGTGTGTGGTATGAATCTTTCTATGTTTTACAAAACAAATCATAGTGCTATTTTAAATGGAAAGGTACGACAATATTGCTCTATCCATTGTTTAGCAGAAGATTTAAAAATCAAAAAACTTCCACTTGAAAATATCCAAGTAGTAGATGTAACAAGCTTAAAATTTATCTCAGTAAAAGATGCTTTTTATGTAGTGGGAAGTAAACAAGCTGGAACTATGAGTAGAACTAGTAAATATGCATTTGCTTCAAAAGATGATGCTATACAATTTACTAAAAAATATGGTGGAGAGATTGTTGATTTTCAAGGTGCACTTCTTATAGCACTAAAAGATTTCTCAAAACAACCTCATCCAAACCATAACTCAAAAACCACTTTAGATTTGACACAACCTTTATATCTAGCTTTAAATGACCCATCAGCTACTAAGAAAAGCTCAAGTGGACATATGCATGGAGGTGGTGGAAAACCAAAACCAAAAGGATATATCCCTACAAAAAAAGTATATCTCTCAACATTGGAAAATCAAAGTGTATCTCCTAAAAATATAGAGTTTTTTTATTATGATATAAAACAAAACAAAAAAGATATTATCAAAAAATCTTCAAGAGGGAAATCAACATACAATTTTGAAGTACCAAACAATGGATATTATAATCTTTTTGCAGTATCACAAACTACACAAGATAATAAAAACTATTACAATGTAGCAAAACTAGAATACCTTCAAGGGCAACATGGTAGTGAAGATATCTATGATGAAAAGTTAAAAAAGAATCTTAAACAAAATGTTACAAAAATTGATTTAGTAAGATTAAAAGATCAAGATGAAAACAGCTTTTTTTATAGATACAAAATGGGAGATACTCTTAAGTTTCAAGCATTTTTAAATCAAAAACCACTTTCAAATGCAAAAGTAAAAATCAAACTTCAAAGTGGTTGGGAGAAAACATCTTTCACCAATGAGAAAGGAGAGGTGGAACTTACTATTATAAGAGATTATTTTCCATCTTGGGATAAGTTTGAAAAACGATTTAAACAAGATTTATTGATAACTTTAGAACATGAAATAGATAATACAAAATATACACTCACCTACCCTGCCTCTTTTTATCCAAACTCTAGTGATTATGAATCGTATGCTTATGGATTATTACTTATCACTTTAACACTTCTTGTATCTGGAGTTGTTGTGTATAGATTTAGAAAAAATAGAACAAAACCTTTTAGTGAGGTAAATTTTGATGGGTAGATTACAAAAAATTGTAAACAATATGGATCTTACAAAAGTAAGATTTACTATTCAGTTACTCACTTTTATATTATTTGTTTATGGTGGATATTTTGCCATTGATTTTGGATCAAAACTTCCTATATTTGCTTGTCCATACAATGGTGAAGCTGTAGGGGCATGTTACTTGATTCCTCTGCAACATCAACTAGGTATGCCTGCACAAGTGTTGCTAGGTGGTGCTGGAATTGCAGTTATTATTGGTTTTTTGACATTTCTTTTTTGGTTTATATTTTTAAATAAAGCTTGGTGTGGTTATGTATGTCCATTTGGAACTTTTCAAGATTGGCTTACAATGTTACGAAAAAATATGGGAATACGATTTTCAACATATACCCAAAACCAATTTGAAAAACTTTCAAAAATCAAATATATCCTTTTAGCTATTGTTATAGTTATACCTCTTTTAATGGGTATCGGTGTTTTAAGCTCCTCATGGTCAGCTGCATTTTGTCAAATCTGTCCAGCAAGAATTATCTCACCGATGTTTAGTGGAGATTTTAGCCAATGGACTATTGACTTTTCCACTAAGACAGCTATGGTATTAACTGCTATTGGGATGATATTTTCAGGATTATTTTTGGTTGGAAGTTTTGTAAAAAAACGATTTTTTTGTTTCTTTTGCCCTATGAGTGCATTGCATTATATCTTCTCAAAATTTTCAATTGTAAGTTTTCAAAAAGATGGAACTAAGTGTACTAAATGTGGAGATTGTTATGCTGTGTGTGATATGCAAATAAAAGATATAGCAGATGATATTACAAGTACAAATATCTTAAGAGATGATTGTATTTTGTGTTTAAAATGTATCGCTGCTTGTCCTGAAGATGATGTATTGCATTTTGATATATTAAAACTTAAAACATTTACATCAACAAAACAAGGCTTTGAAAAAAGAATGGGGATAGAAAGACCAGAAGGATTAGATAATGAGTCAAAATAATAAAACACAAGATCATAAAATAGAAACACCACACGAAAAACAAAATCGTCATAAAGCGATGGAAGCTATTAAAGTTATCAATACTTTAAAAGAGGAGTTTAAAGCACCAATTAAAGCGATGGACTATTTTTATAAGTTATTTGAAGATGTATATTGTGATCAAAAATCACTTCATGATGACAAAGTAAAAGTGGGAACAATGTGTATTCAGATACCTAGTGAGATCATCTATGCACTTGATGGTGTACCGATACGACTTTGTAACGGTTTTTATACTGATGATGAGATTGGAAGTGACCTTATGCCCTCTAAATCTTGTCCACTAGTAAAAGCAAGCGTTGGTCACCTTTCTAGTAAAAATCTTAGTGACAAACCACATATGATATATAGCCCCACAACTTGTGACCAAAAAACAAAAGCTGCTGCAACTATTGAGAGCTTTGGATATGATGTGGTTGATGTTGATTTTCCAAGAACAAAAGAGAGTGAAATAAGTCGTGAGTTTTTTAGAAGAAGTATAAGAAATTTTGCCACTGATCTATCAAAAAAAACTGGGAAAAAACTTACTAAAAAAAATTTAAAAAATTCTATTGGAAAGATTGGTTATGCTCAATCTTTATATCATAAATTATCAGATTTACGGAAAAACAAACATATACCAATTTTAGGTGTTGATATGTTTTTAGTGACCAATGCTTTTTTCTTTGATAAGATTGATAATTGGATAGAGGCTACTGAAGTATTATTAAAAGAGCTAGCAATAAGGGTAGAACAAAATATAGATGTATCTGGTAAAATAAGTCCCCGTATAGTCTATACAGGTTCACCTCCAATCTTCCCAAACTATAAAATACCACTTCTTATAGAGCAATCTGATGCAGTTATAGTAGCTGATGAAACATGTAGTTCAAATAGAATGTTCAATGATAGAGTTGCTGTAGATGAATGGTTTGTAAACGATATGTTGGATTCTATGGCAGATAAATATCTTAAAGCTTGTACCTGTCCAATCTTCTCAAAAAATGATGACAGAATAAGAAGAGTTATAGAACTTGTTCGCTCACACAATGCAGATGGGGTAGTTTATCAAGCCTTTGCTGGTTGTACTGTTTATGAACTAGAGCAAAGAAGTGTATTAGAAGCTATGGAAAAAGAGGGAATATCGATTCTTTATCTAGAGAGTGATTATTCTCCAAGTCAAAGTGGACAGTTAAGTACAAGAGTTGAAGCATTTATAGAATCACTTAAAATGAAAAAAAGAAAAAAAGGAAAATAGTATGAAATATTTTGCAGGTATAGATATAGGCTCAACTGCCATAAAAATCTCAATTGCCAATGAAGATAAAAATCTAGTAGGTCATAAAATCACTGCAAGTGGAAGTATGTTTTATAAATATGCCCATGAAACTTTAGAAACTCTTTGTGGCGAGATTGGGATAGATAAAGAGGATATCACCTATATAGTTGCAACAGGATATGGGAGAAAGATATTTAAAGAAGCGGATGAAAATATTAGTGAGATAACTGCAAATGCAATTGGGGCAAGAGCCGCTTCCAAAGAGCATAGTGATGAGATAAAAACTATTATCAATATTGGTGGTCAAGATAGTAAAGCAATCTCTCTTGATGAGGAGGGAAATGTAACAAATTTTGCTATGAACGATAGATGTGCAGCAGGTACTGGAAAATTTCTTGATGCTTGTGCTATGAATCTTGAGATTTTAGTGGAGGAGTTAGGGGAAAAACATTTTGCCTCAACAGGAACGCCCTTATCTATTAATAGTACTTGTGCTGTATTTGCAGAAAGTGAGATTATAGGACTTCTTGGAAATAGTCATAGTGTTGAAGATATCGTATGTGGTGTACACTACTCAATAGCAAAAAGAATAGTAAAACTTGTAAAAAGAGTTGGTGTAAAAGATGGTATCTATTTTGATGGTGGACCAGCACTAAATTCTGGACTTGTCAATGCAATTGAAAATGAACTAAGCAAGAAGATATTTATCCCCAAATTTCCACAAATCACAACATCTTATGGAGCTGCTATTATAGGTGTAGATTCTTATAACTATGAAAATAATGACTTAACACTTAATTAACACTTCTTTTATAAAATAGAGATGTCAAATTAAAAGAGGAGTAGTTTTGAATATAAAAAGATATTTTAACTCATTGTTTTTAGCTTCTATATTCTATAGTTTCTTAGTAATTACTCTTCTTTACTCTTTTGACGACACTTACATTGCACCAACTAAAAAAGAGAATTCAAATCAAAATGTAAAATTCACACTTATAAACTTACCTAAAACTATAGAAAAACCAACCATTGAGCAAAAAAAAGTTAGAAAAAAAGAGATAGAAAAACCAATAAAAAAAATTGTCAAAAAAATAAACCCTAAAAAAATATCTCCCAAAAAGCTTGTAAAAAAAACAACTCCAAAGAATAAAATTCAAGAAAAAATAGTAAAAACAAAAAAAACAGTAAAAGAACCAAAAATTGTTAAAAAGGAGATAAAAAAAACAGATACTAAAATAGTCGCAAATCAGGTAAAAAAAGAGAAGTCACTTACTAAAAAAACTCTTACACAAATAGATACAAAACAATTAACAATAAAACAAAATAAATATTACACAAAAATCAAACAAACTATTGATAAAAACAAGTCTTACCCAAAAATTGCAATACGAAGAGGGATTCAAGGGGAAGTAAAAATACAATTCACAATATCTAAAAATGGAGAACTGCTCTCTTACAAAATTTTGAATGGGAAAAAGATATTTCTCGCATCTATTAGTGAAGCTATAAAAAATAGCTTCCCACTTATCCCACCAAAAGATATTTTTACCTCTAATTTAGATTTAAAATTAACACTGAATTACAAATTATACTAATGACACATTCAACGATTTATAATCAAAATTGTAGTATAAGGATAAAATACATTTATTTTAAAAGAGAATCATAATGAACCAATCAAATACAATAAAAGGTGATATCTTTGGTGGTATCACTGCTGCAATTGTTGCTTTACCTTTAGGGCTGGCTTTTGGTGTTGCTAGTGGCTTAGGTGCTGCTGCAGGAATATATGGAGCAATAATACTAGGTTTTTTTGCATCTATTTTTGGTGGAACAAAAACACAAATTTCTGGACCTACTGGTCCTATGACTGTTGTAATTGCATCATCTGTTGTAATACTACACTCAGATATCAATGCAATAGCAACGGTGATGTTACTTGCAGGTTTTTTTCAAATTGCTTTTTCATTTTTCCAAATAGGTAAATATGTAAAATATATCCCTTACCCTGTAATCTCAGGATTTATGAGTGGTATTGGAATTATTATTATTGTTCTACAAATAAACCCTTTTTTAGGTCTGGAAAGTCAAGCTGATATTATTACTATATTAAAAGCCTTACCTGCAAATTTACTCCATATTAATTTTGATGCAATGATGCTTGCTGTTATTACTTTACTGATTATGTTACTTACTCCAGCTAAAATTACACGAGTTATCCCTTCCCCTTTAATTGCTTTAGGATTACTTACAATTGCAAGTGTATTTTTTGGATTAAATGTAGAAACAATCGGTGAAATACCATCAACTTTACCTAATTTTATATTGCCTACATTTAATTTTGAAAACTATAGAATTATTATAACATTAGCAATTACACTAGCTTTACTAGGTTCAATTGATACTTTACTTACCTCTTTAGTTGCAGATAACCTAACAAAGCAAAAACATAATTCAAATAGAGAACTTTTTGGACAAGGTCTTGGAAATACTTTATGTGCATTAACAGGTTCACTTCCAGGTGCGGGAGCAACCATGAGAACTGTTATAAATATAAAAAGTGGAGGGACAACTCAACTTTCAGGAGTTGTTCACTCAATTATTTTACTTCTAATTGTTTTATTTTTAGCTCCACTTGCCGCTCAAATACCTCTTGCTGTTTTAGCTGGTATTTTAATAAAAGTTGGTCTTGATATTTTGGATTATAAGTTTTTAAAAGTTATAAAAAATGCGCCTAAAAATGATCTTTATGTGATGATTACTGTGTTTTTTGTAACAGTATTCATTGACTTAATCACTGCTGTTGGTTTAGGTATTGTATTAGCTTCACTTTTAATAGTATATCGAATTACAAAAGCTACAAAAATAAGTACAACAAACTATAAACCTTCAAAAATTGATGAGTATTTTGAGGATGATCCTTATATTCGTGTAGTCAAAATAGAAGGTGCTTTATTTTTTGGATCTACTATTGCTTTTGAAAATGAGATAAACTCTCTTTTAGATACAAAAACACTTATTATAGATTGTTTAGATGTGCCATTTATAGATATTACAGCAATTTTTACACTTCAAGAGTTAGTATCTCATCTAAACTCTCAAGATATTACAACTATCTTACTCTTAAAACCTGAACATCAGAAAAAACTTTTAAATTTAGATAAAGCAAAAATTTTTACAAATACAATTATTACTAACACTATAGAGAATATACCAATTCAATGTAAGTTATAAGATAATTTGATACAATACGCACTATAATGATAAAACATATATTTACAAATAGTGCTGGTATCTTAGTTTCTAGAATTTTAGGATTTTTAAGAGATTTATTAACTGCTTCAATTCTTGGGGCAAATATCTATAGTGATATATTTTTTGTTGCATTTAAACTCCCAAATTTATTTAGAAGAATATTTGCAGAAGGTGCTTTTACACAGGTATTTATCCCAGCTTACGCAAAATCAAACTATAAAGTTAGTTTTAGTTCGGTTATATTTTTACAATTTTTAGCTTTTATCCTTATATTAAGTTTAGTTGTTACCCTTTTTGCATCATTGATTACAAAAGTGATTGCTATTGGGTTTGATCAGTCTACAATAGATTTAGCTGCACCTTTGGTCGCTATTTGTTTTTACTATCTCCCTTTAATTTTTGTAGTAACTTTTTTAGCAGCGCTTTTACAATACAAAAATCATTTTGCCACAACAGCTTTTAGTACAGCACTCCTTAATATCTCTCTTATTGTTGCCCTTTTAGTCTCTGCAAATATGGATAAATATACTATCACATTTTATTTAAGTTGGGGAGTTGTAATTGGTGGTCTTTTGCAAGTAGCAGTTCATCTTTTTGTTATCAAAAAACTCAATATCAAATTTTTCACAACAAACATTCGAAAAAAACAAAGAGATATAAAACAATCTAAATTTTACAAACAATTTTATCCCGCCGTTTTTGGAAGTAGTGCTGCACATATAGCAGCTTTTTTAGATACTTGGTTAGCTTCATTGCTTGTAAGTGGAAGTATTAGTTATTTGTATTATGCAAATCGTGTATTTCAACTGCCTTTAGCTCTTTTTGCAATAGCAACTTCAGTTGCTCTTTTCCCGACTATTGCAAAAGCAATTAAAAATAATGACAAACAAAAAGCTTTAAAATTCATGAGAAAAGCTACTTTGATACTTTTTGTACTTCTAGGTGGTGCAACACTTATAGGGATAGTTTTTGATAATTTTATAGTGTGGCTTTTATTTGAACGAGGTGCTTTTAGTACATCTGATACAACTCAAACCGCATTAGTTCTTAGTATGTATCTTATCGGTCTTTTACCTTTTGGATTAGCAAAAATATTTTCACTCTGGCTTTACGCTCATGAAAAACAAGCAGTTGCAGCAAAAATAACAATGAAATCTTTAGGTTGGAATATTCTATTTTCTTTACTTTTGATTCTCCCTTATGGGATAGTTGGCTTAGCGCTTGCTAGTAGTTTAAGTGGATTTATATTATTATTCCTAACTTTAAAAGAATTTGGGTATAAAAATCTTGTGCTATTACTTACAAATAAATTTTAATTGTATCTTGTAGAGAAGTGTCTGAGTGGCCGAAGGTGCTTCGTTGGAAGCGAAGTGTAGCTAAAACTACCGTGGGTTCGAATCCCATCTTCTCTGCCATAATTTAAAAAATTTTCATCAAAAAATATATTCATCTCATATTAAAATATTTTAGATATAATCAATATAAATCTAACAATAATCTTAACAGGAAAACAGTATATGATAAATTACGAAACTATAAAAAAGTTAATGTTTAATTTTGAACCAGAAACTGCACATCACATTGCTTCATTTGGTTTAAAAGCTCTTCCATATTGCAGAACTATAAATAATTATATGGTTGAAAGAAACTTTGTAAATGATGAGATATTAACTCAAGAAGTATTGGGAGTAAAATTTCAAAACCCTATTGGTCTTGCAGCTGGATTTGATAAAAATGCAGATATGATAGAAGCTATGCCAGCACTTGGATTTGGATACACAGAAATTGGGACAATGACTCCAAAAGCACAACCAGGAAATGAGAAACCAAGACTTTTTAGATATCCAGAACAAGCATCACTTCAAAATGCAATGGGATTTAATAATGAAGGTGCTTTTAAAGTAATAGAAAACCTTAAAAAAGTTTATCCTTATGCAATTCCAGTTGGAGCAAGTATTGGGAAAAACAAGATAACTCCTGAAAATGAAGCGTTGAAAGACTATGAAACACTTATCAAAGGGTTTAAAGATATTTGTGATTATTTAGTAGTAAATATATCATCACCAAATACACCAAACCTTAGAGACTTACAAAATGAAGAGTTCATAAAAGCGGTATTTGGTATGGCAAAAGAGATTACAAATACACCTATTTTATTAAAAATAGCTCCTGATATGCAAGAAGAGACTGCAATAGAGCTATGTAAAACAGCTGTAGAAGCTGGAGCTGATGGTATTATCGCTACAAATACTACAAATGATTATAGTTTATTACCAAATCCTCAAGATTTTGGTGGCATTAGTGGAAAAGTTATGAGTGAAAAATCATATACTCTTTTTAAAGCAATCGCAAAAGAGTTACACAATAAAACAACGCTTATAAGTGTTGGAGGAATAAGTGATGCTACAGATGCTTATCGTAGAATAAAAGCTGGAGCTAGTTTAGTTCAAATATACAGTGCTTTTATTTTTCAAGGTCCTTCAATGTGTAAAAATATCAACGAAGAGTTAATTTCATTACTAAAAGCTGATGGCTATGCAAATATAAGTGAAGCTATTGGAGCTGATTATAAATAAGGGGATAAAATGAAACTACTATTATTTATCTTTCTAACATTACAAGGAGTATTGATGGCAAATAGCCTACCAAAATATTATGAAGAGACTTTAGAAAATGGTCTTAAAATCGTGGCAATCCCTATGGATAATGATAGCAAAGTTATCACTACAGATATATTTTACAATGTGGGAAGTCGTGATGAGATTATGGGGAAAAGTGGAATTGCACATATGCTTGAGCATTTAAACTTTAAATCTACAAAAAATTTAAAAGCTGGAGAGTTTGATACTATAGTAAAAGGTTTTGGTGGAGTAAATAATGCTTCAACAGGCTTTGACTATACACACTACTATATTAAATCAAGTAATAACAACCTTGATAAATCACTTGAATTGTATGCAGATCTGATGGAAAACTTAACTTTAAAAGATGAAGAGTTTCAACCTGAACGAGATGTAGTAGCAGAAGAAAGAAGATGGAGAACAGACAACTCTCCTATGGGATATTTATACTTCAAGCTTTTTAACAACACTTTTACATATCATCCCTATCATTGGACACCAATTGGATTTATGTCTGATATACAGAACTGGGACATTGAAGATATTAGAGAATTTCATTCTAAGTTTTATACACCATCAAATGCAGTAATTGTAGTTGCAGGAGATATTACAAAAGAGGAAGTGTTTCAAACTGCAAAAAAACATTTTTCTTCTATAAAAAATAGTGAAAATAGTAAAGAGATTACAAAAAACTTGCATACTATTGAACCAAAACAAGACGGGGAAAAAAGAGTAATTATTCACAAAGATTCACAAGTTGAAATATTGGCAATCAATTTTCATATTCCAAACTTTTTAGATAAAGACCAAGTTGCACTATCTGCTCTAAGCGAACTATTAAGTAGTGGGAAAAGTAGTCGTCTTAATGAGTTATTAATTGACAAAAAACAGATGGTAAATACTATCTATGCTTATAACATGGAGTTGAAAGACCCAGGTGTTTATCTATTTTTAGCGGTATGTAACCCAGGAGTTAAAGCTCAAGATGTTGAAAAAGAGATTTGGAAAGAGATTAAAAAAGTACAAAAAGGTGATGTAAAAAAATCGGAACTTGCTAAAATAAAAAAGAATACAAAGTCTGACTTTATCTTTTCTCTTGAAAGTTCTAGTAGCGTAGCTTCACTCTATGGAAGTTATCTTATACGAGGTGATATAGCTCCACTTATGGAGTATGAGGAAGCTATTAAAAATCTTAAAGCTGAAAATTTAGTTGAAGTTGCAAAAAAATATTTAACTAAAGATAACTCAACAACAATGATTTTAAAAAAGGATTAATATGAAAAAATTTTATTCAATACTCTTCCTTTCAATAGTTTTGTTGTTCACTGCTTGCAATGACAATACAAGTGAGACCAAAAAACCTCTCAAAGTTGGTATGGAATTGGCTTATCCACCTTTTGAGATGAGTGATAAAGATGGGAAACCATCGGGTATCTCTGTCGATTTAGCATATGCTTTAGGCGTATATCTTGATCGTGAAGTAATTATTGAAAATATTGCTTGGGATGGATTAATTCCTTCCCTTAAAACTGGAAAAATAGATATTATTATCTCATCTATGACTATAACTGATGAAAGAAAAAAAACTATTGATTTTTCAGACCCATATGCTAAATCATCACTTGCAATACTTACAAATCTAAACTCTAATATTTTTGATATTCATGATTTAAATAAAAAAGGGAAAGCTGTTGCTGTAAAAAAAGGCTCAACAGGTCATATATATGCAAAAGACCATTTGAAAAATGCTGAAATTTTAGTATTCGATAAAGAGAGTTCATGTGTATTAGAAGTTGTTCAAGGGAAAGCTGATGGTTTTTTATATGATCAACTTACCATTTATAAGAACTGGTCAAACCACTTAAAAACCACAAAACCGCTTTTATCCTCTTTTCAAAATGATTTTGAACATTGGGGTATAGCATTAAGACAAAATGAACCAGAACTCAAATCAAAAATCAATGCATTTATTCAAAAATCAAAAGAAGATGAAACTTTTGATAAACTCTCTTATAAATATCTTAAAGAGGCACGAGTTACTTTTGATACACTAGGGATACCATTCTTTTTTTAAGGGCTACAAATCAATTTAAAAAAATATTTTATTCAAAAAACAACTCCCAATGAAGATATAAAACTTTTAAAAAAAGTTTATATCTTCAACTTTTTTCTACTTTTTATCCTCATAGTATCTACTTTTTATTGTATGTTTTCAACGGTTAACTACAACTTTAATTTTGATGCAATTTTCAAATATAAACAAAAATTTATAGATGGTTTTTTAGTTACCATTATGATCTCTTTCTTTGCTTTAATTCTAAGTTTTATAATTGGTTTGTTTTTTGCTTATGCACAAAAATCAAAAATCATTCTTTTAAGATTTTTTGCACGATTTTATATTGAAATTATTCGAGGGACCCCACTTCTTGTACAAATACTTATTTTCTTTTATGTATTTGCCAATAATCTTGGATTTGATAATAGATATATTGTGGGTATTGTTATATTGGCATTGTTTGCAGGAGCTTATGTAAGTGAGATTATAAGAGCTGCACTAGATAGTATTAGTATCTCACAATATGAAGCTGCAGCTTCATTTGGAATGTCAAATTATCAAATTTATAGATATGTAATCTTTCCTCAAGCATTTAAAAGAATGTTGCCTGCTCTTACTGGACAATTTGCTTCAATTATCAAAGATTCTTCACTCTTATCTATTATTTCAATCAGTGAATTTACTATGAATGCACAAGAGGTAAATGCATATACTTATTCAACTTTAGAAAGCTATATTCCTCTAGCAATTGGTTATTTACTTTTAACATACCCAATATCTTTTTATAGTTCAAAACTAGAAAAACAAATATCTCAATAGATTTAGTCTAAACCTTCCTTTGGTGCACTGAAATGATACCCTTGAGAATAATCAATACCTAATTCATTTACTACTTTCAATATATTTTCATTCTCAACAAACTCTGCGATAGTTTTCATATTCATTTTTTTGGCAAAATTTACAATTGTTTCTACAACCATTCTTGCATTTGTATCAGTATCAATGTTTTTTATCATAGAACCATCTATCTTAATGTAATCGGCTTCTAGTTTCATAAGATATTCAAAGTTGCTATATCCTGTACCAAAATCATCAATAGCAATCATACAACCAAATGATTTGACATTTCTAATGAAATTAACAACTTGTTCAAAGTTTTCTATAGATTCTGATTCTACTATCTCAAAAACAACTCGTTTTCCTATCCCATATTCATTTAAAAGTTCAAAAATATAATCTTCTATATCGGCATTTAATATATCATCAATAGTTAAATTAACAGAAAATTCAAACTCTTTTTTATGAAACATTTTAAAACTTTTTTCTAACATTATTTTTGTTAGGATATTGTAATATTTCGTTTTTTTCGAAATTTCTAAGAAAAAATATGGTGAAATCACTTTATCATCTTCTAGTATTCTTATAAGAGATTCATATTTTTCAAAACTTTTATTACTATTATTTACAATAGGTTGAAAAAATGGTACTACCCTATCCTCTTCTATAGCTTCTTTAATCTTTTTTGTCCATTTTAAATTGTTTTCATATTCTTTATTTAAAGAATTATCTTCACTATAAATAACTAAATCAGTATTCTTTTTTCGTGCAATTTGTAATGCCATATCTGCTGTTTGCAAAATTTTATCATTGCTTTCAAAAGAGATAGCTGCTGTAAGTTTCACAGAAAGTTGTTCTGTTTCAACTTCTATATTATCATTGTCAATAAAATTGAGTATATTTCGAATTCTTTCGTAAAAAAGATCATTAGAATGTTGTTTACCTAAGACTACAAACTCATCCCCTTGTAATCTATATAATTTGTATTGTTCGTGATTTGATATTAAACTAGATAATATTTCTGAAAGTTTTTTAATAAGTTTATCACCAAAAGCATGTCCATAAAAATCATTTACTTGTCTAAAATTATCTACATTCAATATTGCTATTGAATTTTTTTGATTTTTTTGAATATCGTTAGTTAACCTAAATCTATTTCCAAGATTTGTAAGAAGATCTTTGTTCACTAGGCTATCTAGCTTTTCTCTTTGTTTTATAAGTTCTGTAATCTCATGTCGTACTGCTATATATTCTATAATTTCATCTTTGCTATTAAGTATTGGCTGAATAACTATATCAACCCAATAAAACGAACCATCTTTTTTTCTATTTTTTAATATCCCTTTCCAAACTTTTTTTGACTGTATTGTTTTCCAAAGCTTAGCAAAAACTTTTGGTGAAACATCAGGATCACGAACTATACTATGTGGAGAACCAATTGTTTCATTTTTTGAGTAGCCAGTGACTTTAAAGAAATTATCATTTGCATATGTAATATTACCTTTTAAATCCGATTTTGTAACAATACTTCCCTCATCCATAACACTTTTGTAACTATTTAAAAAAGATATATTATCTTTTAAAGTTTTTGATAATTTATTAAAATCTTTTGTGATAATACTTATCTCATCGTATTTGTCAACTTTAATCTCTTTATATTTATCATTTTTAATATTTTGTATACTCTCTTTTAAGTTTTTAAGAGGATTTACAATAGCTTTATTGATAAAATAAAATGATATTAAAAAAGCAATACAAAGTATAATAACCCAAGCTGAAAACATTCCAAAATAAATTATTGAGAATTGTTCATTTAATTTTTTTTGATTAATTATGAAAACTGCAGATAAAGAGGGTTTTGTAGGTATTAACAAATAATTTTTTAAAATATAGTCTTCAGACAATTGGATTTGACTAAAATTTTCTCTATCTAATTTATTTTCAAAAATGTAGTTTTCGTCTACTTTTAAAATTATTTTGGTATCTAATGATTGATTTAATTGTATTAGGAAGTTACTTTCTAAATTAAATTCAACTTCTATATATCCAATAATTTTATTATCAGAGACTATATTTGAAAAATATTGCAACATATAATTACCATTTTGAGTAATAATCTGAAATGTGTCATTCACACTATTTTTATCAAGTATGTTATCTTTTCTATTTCCTATTTTATTATCAATACTTAGATAATTTTTATTTTTATCAAATAGATAAAAAGAATAGTGATTAATACCTTTAATTTTTATATCTCTTTTATATATTTCTGCCTTATTTGTATGGTTATCTTCTGCCTTTAATTTTAATAAAGATATTATGCTTTCATCTTCTATAATATTTTGAGAAAATTTTCTTAAATTAATTTTTATGGTATCAATAGTGTTATTTATGATTTTTTTGTCATGATTAATATTTTCTATTTGATGAGTTTTAAATAATTTGTCTAGCATATTTAAAGCGGAGTAGCTACCGATAAGTAATGATGCAGTTGAAAGTGAAATAATAAGTATAAATAATTTATTTTTTAAAGACATTTTCTCTCTTTTTTTTAAATAGCATTTTATTATACATAAATAAAAATAAATATTCTTAATTAACTTAAATAATTTTATTCTATTAAATAGATATGAACTATAATTTTATAATAAAAACTTATGAAGGAGAAGATTATGGAACTTCTATTTGCAATTATAATCGTTGTTTTTTTTATAATGCTCAACCAAATAAGAATGGGATTAGTGGGTGAAGAAAATACACCTTCCGAAATTTTGATAGGACTTTCAACAATTCTTTTTGGATTTATCTATTCGCTTTTTGTCTAATATCATTATTATACAATGTTTGATATAATCGCGGAATAATATTAAACATAATAAGGGACATAATATAATGACAATTGTTACAGGAGCTACTACGGCTATTATTACCCCATTTAAAAATGGAAAATTAGATGAACAGACTTATGCAAGTCTAATCAAAAGACAAATTGATAATGGAATTGATGGAATTTGTCCAGTTGGAACAACTGGAGAAAGTGCAACACTAACTCATGATGAACATAAAAGATGTATTGAAATTGCAGTTGAAGTTACAAAAGGGACAAATTCTAAAGTACTTGCAGGTGCAGGAAGTAATTCAACTGCCGAAGCTGTAGAGATTGCAAAACATGCTCAAAAATGTGGCGTTGATGCACTATTTTCAGTAAGCCCATATTACAACAAACCTTCACAAGAGGGACTATACCAACACTATAAAGCTATAGCAAACGCTGTACCTGATATTGGACTTATGCTTTATAATGTACCAGGAAGAACTGGTGTTGATATACAAGCAGATACTGTGATTAGACTATTTGATGATTGTGCAAATATCTATGGTATCAAAGAAGCAACAGGAAGTTTAGAAAGAACTACACAACTCCTTTCTCAAAGAGCTGAACTAAAAGTATTAAGTGGTGATGATGCTATAGATTTTCCTATGATTGCTAATGGTGCAGCTGGTATAACATCTGTAACTGCAAATTTATTACCAGATTTAAAAAGTAAATTAACACACGAAACACTAGCAGGTAACTTTGAGTCAGCAAGAGAATTAAATAATTTGTTATATCCTATAAATAGCGTACTTTTTTGTGAATCAAACCCTATCCCAATAAAAGCTGCAATGTATATAGCTGGTCTTATAGAAACACTTGAGTACAGACTTCCATTAACTGCACCAAGTAGTGAAAATATGAAAAAAATAGAAGATGTAATGAAAAATTACACTATTGTAAAATAGTTTTTAAAATGTACACAATTATAGCTATCTTACTACTTTTTTTGATAGCTATATTTTCTATTCTTTTATATTTTAAATCTAAAAAATCAAGACAAATACTACTTGATAATGGAACTTGTCCCTCTTGTTTAGCAGAACCAAAAAGCTTCAAAGATGAAAATACAGGTGCCCTTTTTCAAGTAAACCCTATAAAAAAAAGAGTTCTGAAAAGCCATGGTTGCAGTGGAATAACAGAATATGAATATCTATGTACCCATTGTGGACTTAAGGAAGTTCACACAAGTGTAGGTCAAGGTTGTAGCCTTTAATTTGCTTCATTAATAATACTCTAAAAAAGCAAGGAAATCCTCCTTGCTTTTTTTATTTAGAAAATATACTTGACAAAGAAAGGGAAGAGTGATATAATTTCATTAGCACTCGGACTCAACGAGTGCTAATTTTACACATAAAGGCTGAATAATGAATAATAATATATTTGAAAAACTAACTAACCAAATGCAAGAAACCATAGAGTCAGGTTTAAGCTTAGCATTACACAATAAAAATCAAGAAGTAGAAATTGTACATATAATTTGGGGACTTTTAACAAATACAAATAGTGTATTAAACCAATTATTAAATAAAATGAACTTAGATAAAACTGCGATTGAACTAGAAGCAAAAAGCGTTGCTGGGAAACTTGTAACATCAAGTTCTGTATCAAAAGAAAATATAAAAATAAGTAGAAATTTAGTAGATACACTAAATAATGCAAGTGGACTTATGACAAGTATTGGGGATAGCTTTTTAGCTGTTGATACTTGGATAATAGCAAACTTAAATAATAAAGTATTTAAAGAAGTATTAGGAAAATATGTAGATCTAAAAGAGGTAAAAAAAGAGCTTGAAAGTATAAGAGGTGGAGCAAAAGTTGACAGTCAAAGTGGTGATGACAACCTTGAAGCACTAGAAAAATATGGAATAGATTTAAACAAAAGAGCAATTGATGGACAACTTGATCCAGTAATTGGAAGAGATGAGCAACTTACAAGAATGATGCAAATTCTTATAAGAAAAACAAAAAACAATCCAATATTATTAGGAGAGCCAGGAACAGGTAAAACAGCTATTGCAGAAGGTCTAGCACAAAGAATAGTCAATAAAGATGTACCAACTTCTTTGGCAAACAAAAGAGTAATATCACTTGATATGTCAGCACTTATAGCTGGGGCTAAATATAGAGGGGAGTTTGAAGATAGACTCAAAGCTGTTATTAAAGAGGTGCAAAAAGTTGGAAATATTATCCTTTTTATCGATGAGATTCATACTATCATAGGAGCTGGGGCAAGTGAGGGAAGTATGGATGCTGCAAATATCTTAAAACCAGCACTTGCAAGAGGTGAGTTACATACTATTGGAGCAACTACACTTAAAGAGTATAGAAAATATTTTGAAAAAGATGCAGCAATGCAAAGAAGATTTCAACCTATTAATGTTGATGAACCAAGTGTAAATGAAGCTTTACAAATTCTAAGAGGTATTAAAGAGAAACTAGAAACTCATCATAATGTAACTATAAATGATAGTGCACTTGTTGCTGCTGCAAAATTAAGTGATAGATATATTACAGATAGATTTTTACCAGATAAAGCAATTGACCTTATAGATGAAGCAGCAGCAGAATTAAAAATGCAAATAGAGTCTGAACCAACTCTTCTTTCAACAACAAAAAGAGCTATAGGTACACTTGAAGTTGAAAAAGAAGCTTTAAAAATGGAGAAAGGGAATAAAAATGACACAAGACTCTCAGAAATAGAGAAAGAGCTTAGTGATTTAAAAGAGAAACAAAGAAATTTAGAAACTCAATTTAAAAATGAGAAAGAGACTTTTAATGCTGTATCAACTATAAAAACTCAAATTGATGAACTTAGAGGAAAAGCAGAACGAGCAAAAAGAGAAAGTAAATTTGAAGAAGCAGCTTCTATAGAGTATGGGCAAATTCCAGAACTAGAAGCAAAAATCAAAGAAAATGAAGAAAAATGGGCAAAAATGCAAGAGCATGGAACCCTTTTAAGAAACTTTGTTGATGAAGATGCAATTGCTAGTATTGTTTCAAGATGGACTGGAATCCCTGTAAATAAAATGCTTACAGGTGAAAAACAAAGAATATTAGAAGTTGAAAATGTTCTAAAAAGAGATGTTGTAGGTCAAGATGAAGCACTCAAAGCGATATCTAGAGCAATAAAAAGAAATAAAGCAGGTCTTAGTGATGAGAGTCGCCCTATAGGAAGTTTTATGTTTTTGGGACCAACTGGGGTTGGGAAAACAGAATCTGCTAAAACATTAGCAAAATTTTTATTTGATGATGAGAAATCACTTATAAGATTTGATATGTCTGAATATATGGAAAAACATAGTGCAAGTAGGCTTGTAGGAGCTGCACCTGGTTATGTGGGATATGAAGAGGGTGGACAACTCACTGAAAAAGTGCGAAGAAAACCATATAGTGTAATTCTTTTTGATGAGATAGAAAAAGCACATCCTGATGTATTTAATATTTTATTGCAAGTTCTTGATGATGGAAGACTTACTGATAATAAAGGGGTAACAGTAGATTTTAAAAATACAATTATTATCTTAACATCTAATATAGGTAGTAGAAAAATTATTGAAATTGAAGATAAAGAACTACGAAAAGAAGAGGTTTTAACTGAACTCAAAGGACACTTTAGACCTGAATTTTTAAATAGACTTGATGATATAATTATTTTTGAACAACTAGGACTTGATGCAATTAGTAATATTGTAAATATTATGTTTGAATCTATTGCTAAAAAAATGTTATCTAAAAATATTGAACTAACTATGACACCTGAAGCAAAACATTATATTGCAGAAGCTGGATTTGATCCTGTTTATGGTGCAAGACCATTGAAACGAGCATTATACGAAATAGTTGAAGATAAATTAGCTGACTTAATTCTCGAAGAAAAAATTGAAGAGGGAAATAAAGTAGAATTTGATTATAAAAATAATGAGATTTTCGTAAATATCTCTTAAGATAAAGTTTCCAAGTTTTTACTTGGAAACTTTATTTCATACTATTTTATAGTTTGAACATGTGCAGCAACAGCTTCAATGTCTGCAGCACTTAGCTTATTTACTTGAGGAATCATAATAGCTTTCATAGCTCCACCATAACTTCCATCTTTGTAACCGTTCATTGTGCTAACAATCTCATCTTGACTTAATGTTGCTAACACTTTAGATTTACCAAGTGCAACTTTTTCTGCTTTTGCACCATGACAAGTTTTACATGCACTATTATAAATAGCAGCACCATCTGCGAATAAGCTCCCTGCAATAAGAGTAACTAAAAACAATTTTTTCATAACTTTCCTTTTTTCAATATGAATACAAATTTTACTATATTTTATATTAGAAAATGGTATTTTGTTTAAATACCAACTAAACTAACCTTAAGTATTTTTTAAATATAATCCCGAACTCAATTTAGAAAAAAGGAAATTAGGGATGAAAAGAACATATCAACCACATAACACACCAAGAAAAAGAACACACGGTTTCAGAACAAGAATGGCTACTAAAAATGGTAGAAGAGTTATCAAAGCTAGAAGAGCTAAAGGTAGAAAAAGATTAGCTGTTTAAGCAAATCTCACAGAATAAATACTCACAAAGAGTTTAACTACATTTATAAGAGCAACAAAAAGTGGCACACTAAAAGTTTTGTTGTTTTTTTTCAAAAGAGCGATTATTTAAATGTCGCTTTTGTATCATCAAAAAAAGTTGGAAACGCAGTACATAGAAATAGAGCACGTAGAGTTTTACGTGCTTTAGTTTTAGAAAAAGAAAACCAACTTATAAATGGAAAATATATATTTGTAGCAAAAAATGAACTTTTTGACCGAGATCACAAAACTTTACAAAAAGATTTTAATTTTGCAATGAAAAAACTAGGTTTATATCAATGAACAAATTAGTACTTTTACTTATTAACTTTTATCAAAAGTACTTAACTATACTATCATTTGGAAGTTGTAGATATTATCCAACTTGCTCATCATATGCAAAAACTCAATTTCAACATAACAATTTTTTTAAAGCTTTTTTATTTTCAAGCTTACGAATACTAAAATGTAATCCACTTTTTGATGGAGGATTTGACTATGTTAAAATAAAATCTCCTACAAATAGCAAAATAAATCTAGAATTTAAAAAAATTAAGGTAAAATACTGGCTTGTTCCAGTAGATAAAGACCAATGCTTTATACTGAAACATAATACAAAATGGGATAAATAAATGTCAATAAACACGAATAATATGAATAAAGAAAAAACACAAAAAAAAATATTAATAGCTACAGCTTTATCATTTGCTTTTTTTATAGCTTATGATTTTTTATACTTACAACCAAAACAAGCAGCAGTAACTGAATTAAACAAACAAAATGCGGTACAACAAACAACTGCGCAAACTACAAAAAACAGTGCTCCTACAACTGTAAATAACTCAGTATCAGCACAAAATAGTGCTCCTACAACAAATACTGTAACAACAACCGATATTGTTTCAACAATTGAAACAAAAAATAATATTATCAAAATAGATAATTTAGGTAGAGTTGCGCAAGTAACTCTAAAAGAGGTACAATATGTTGATGAAGACAATAAACAACTTCATCTTTTTGAGCAAAATCAATTGCGACCTTTAGAAGTAAGATTTGCCAATACTGCTACAAACAATGAAGCATTCAAAGTAAATGTTGTTGCTTCTTCAGGTAAAATAGATGCAATTAGCTCAGTTCAAAAACTAATTTTGACACAAAACCTTACAAATACAACACTGACAAAAGTTTTAACATTTTATCCTGATGGACACTATGATATAGACATTAGTAGTACAAATAAAGAGGAGTTTTTTATCACTCCGGGATTTAGACCTAATGTTTTAGCTGATATGTATGCAGATCATGGGGCACTTTTAACTTTAAACGACGGAACACTTAATATCATAGAAGATGAAGATATGGAAAAAAGTGCTGAACTTGTTGGTGTAAATGTTGCTTCTGCCTTTGATAGATACTACGCAACTGTTTTATACAACTATGATGTAAGTATGGCAGTAAGTGTAATGAAAGATATCAATGACTCACCAAATCTATTTATCCAAGCAAAAGATGGTATCTCACTTCATGGATATATGGGACCAAAAGAGTACAAAACACTTGTAGCACTTGATGAAAGGCTATCTTCTGTTATTGAGTATGGTTGGTTTACATTTATAGCAAAACCTATGTTTACAATGCTTCAATATATCCATGATTATGTTGGTAACTGGGGTTGGACAATTGTTATAACTACAATTTTAATTAAACTTATACTATTTCCTTTATCTCATAAAGGTATGGTATCTATGAATAAGCTAAAAGATTTAGCACCAAAAATCAAAGCTATTCAAGAAAAATATAAAGACGACAAACAAAAATCATCTATGCATATGATGGAACTTTATAAAAAAGAGGGTGCAAATCCAATGGGTGGATGTTTACCTATCATCTTACAAATACCTGTTTTCTTTGCTATTTATAGAGTTTTACTCAATGCTATTGAACTTAAAGGGAGTGAGTGGATATTATGGATTGATGATTTAGCTGTTATGGATCCATATTTTGTACTACCTATTTTAATGGGTATCACAATGTTCTTACAACAAAAAATTACACCAAATACTATGACAGATCCATTACAACAAAAAATGTTTCAATTTTTACCTGTAATATTTACATTTTTCTTCTTATGGTTCCCAGCAGGTCTTACATTGTACTGGTTTATAAATAACTTATTTACAATTGCTCAGCAATATTATGTAAATAGAATTTTTAGTGTAGCAAGAGTAGAAAGACACGATAAACACTTAGAAGAGAAACATCACAATAAAAAATAAAGGATAAAGTATGGCACGAGAGTTTCAAGGTAAAACTTTAGAAGAGGCTTATGAAAAAGCCTCTTCATCTTTAAAATGTTCCATAACTGATCTTCATATAGACATACAACAAGCACCAAGCAAAGGATTTTTGGGATTCTTTGCTAAAAATGCTATTATCAATGTAACTTTCCGAAAAGAAAAGAAACATTCCAAAAAACATTCCCATGAAGAACATAACGAAAATCAAAAGACAGAAACATTATCTTCAAAACTTAATTCCTTAAAAAATGAAGAAAAAACTGTTAAAAGTACAGAAATAAAGCAAATTCAAGAAGAGAAAATTTTTAATGATTTTTATGAGAGTGAAACACAACAGCTTCATAAAACACCAATAATCAATAAATCACATCAAGAAACTATCAAAGAGATTCAAGAACAAGTTCAAAATTTATTTTCAAAACTATGCTATCAAATAAATGAAATAAAAGTTGATATTATAGATGAAGGGAAAACTGTCTATATAGAGTTTAGTGGCGAAGACAGTGCCCTTTTAATAGGAAAAGAAGGATATAGATACAAAGCCTTGTCTTATATTCTATTTAACTGGATAAACGATAAATATGATATGATGTTACGACTAGAAATTGCTGAATTTTTAGCAAATCAAGAACAAGCGATATACACATATCTTGAACCTGTTATAGAAACTATTACTACAGAAGGTTTTTATAAAACTAAACCACTTGATGGAATATTAATCCATATTGCACTTACTAAATTAAGAGATGAGTTTCCAGACAAATATGTTGCAGTAAAAACCAATATCAAAGGAGATAAGTATATTTTAGTGAACGAATACCGTTCTCACTAATATACTTAATTTTTAAGTGATAAATGAAGATACAATAGTTGCTATTGCAACTGCAAACGGAATTGGGTCTATCTCTATAGTTAGACTAAGTGGAAGTGATGCCCTCAACATTGCAAAAGTAATTTCTAAACAATCTACCTTAAAACCAAGATATGCGAAGTTATCAAAACTCTATGATAAAAGTGATGAACTTATTGATGAAGCCTTAGTTCTTTATTTTCAAAATCCTTTCTCGTTTACAGGGGAAGATGTGGTTGAATTTCAATGTCATGGTGGAGTTGCCATATCAAATATTGTTTTAGAAACTTGCATAAAACATGGTGCAAGAATAGCAAACCCAGGTGAGTTTTCAAAACGAGCTTATTTAAATAATAAAATAGACCTCTCACAAGCACAAGCAATATCAAAAATGATAGAAGCAAAAAGTGAAGATGCTGTAAAATTACTTGCTCGTCAATTAAAAGGTGAATTAAGTGAATTTGTAGATGTAATAAGAAAAGACTTACTTTTCATGTTGGCATATACTGAGGTAAATATTGATTATGCAGAAGAAGATTTACCAAAAGATATTTTTGAACAAATTAAAGACAAACTTGATACAACACAAATTAAACTTGATAATACATTAGAAGCAAGTAGAAGAAGAGAGGGGCTTATTGAGGGCTTTAAAGTGGCTATAGTTGGAAAGCCAAATGTTGGAAAATCTAGTTTACTTAATAAACTTTTAAATTTTAATCGTGCTATTGTTAGTGATATAGCTGGAACAACAAGAGATACAATAGAAGAAAGTGTTCGTATTGGAACTCATGTTATAAAAATAGTTGACACTGCAGGAATTAGAGATGCGAAAGATGAGATAGAAAAAATAGGTATTGAAAAATCAAAAGAAGCTATTGAACAATCGGATATTGTAATAGCTTTATTTGATGGTAGTAGAGAATTTAATGATGAAGATCAGAAAATAGTTGATATTTTAGATACAACAAATAAAGAAACTATTGTACTTCTTACAAAAGCAGATTTAGAACAAAAATTAGACACAAATTTGATAGATTCAGCATACTTAACACTTAATACCAAAGAAAATATCAAGCCGTTAATTACACATCTTGAGAAGATTTTAAATCAAAATACAAGTGGTGATGATATTACATTAATATCAAAACAACAAATAATGGAAGTTGAAAACACCCTTGCTACTATCAAACAAGCCTATATTCCTTTAGAAACTGGGGAATTAGAGTTTTTTGCACATCATATTAATGAAGCGATTGAATCTATATCAAATATTACAAGACCTTATGAACATAGTCAAATGTTAGATGTAATGTTTGGTGAATTTTGTTTAGGAAAATAAAATGTTTAGAAATTCATCAGTTTTAGAATTTTTGGAAGAGAATAAGGATTGCTCTTATTTTGAAAATAAATCTTCAGATATACGATATAGATATATGGAACATTGTTCTGCTGAAGAACAGATGAAAATGTTAGAACGAGGTTGGAGAAGATTTGGAAATATGCATTTTGTTCCAGAATGTAAAAATTGTACAGAATGTAAAACAATAAGAATTGATGTTAAAAATTTCAAATTTACAAAAAATCAAAAAAGAATTTTAAATAAAAATAAAGAGACTCAAGTTTACATTCAAAAACCTACAGTAACTTACGAGCATATTAATCTTTTTAATAAATATCATCAACATATGCAATATAAAAAAGATTGGCAAGAAAATATAATAGATGTGCAAGAGTATCATAATTCTTATGTGAATGGTGCTCATGATTTTGGGAAAGAGATACTCTACTTTAGAGATGAGAAACTTGTTGCTGTTGCATTAAGTGATATATTAACAGAAGGTGTTTCTGCTATATATTGTTACTATGACCATGATTACGAAGATTTATCTTTGGGTAAATTTTCAATTCTTGCACAAATAAGTATTGCTAAACAAGCAAATATCCCTTATTTGTATTTAGGATATTGGATACAAGACCACTATAGTATGGGATACAAAGAAAACTATAAACCTTTTGAAGAATTGAAAAATAGAGCAAAACTAACAGAAGAAACAATATGGAGTTATCATGAACGAAGATAGAAGAACAACAATAGTTGATGAGGAAATCGCAGATTTAGAAGAAAACAGTAAAAGAGATGAGATATTTGAACATTTTAAATTAGCTCTTTTAAATGAAGACCCAACAAGACTACTTGGAAAATTTTATAACTATTGTGATGAATATGTCAATTTTGAATTTGATGAAAGTGCATTAAATATGGATGAAGCAGAGAGTGTTCTTAGAAAAACAAATATTTTACGAGACAAACTTCTAACTGCATTAGAAGAGATACTATCTTACAAGTTCGAAAATATAAAAACAGATACACCCAAGTTTCAAATCTCTTTTACAACAACTATTGAAGATACAAAATATACTATTTGTATAGAAGTTTTTCCAGATAGTTTTGATTTAGAGATAATATAAAATTCATTATGAACTTTACTTTTATAACGCTTTTTCCTAACCTTATTAAACCCTATTTTGAAGACTCTATATTAAAAAAAGCAATAGAAAAAAATTTAATTGCAATAAATTTTTTTAATCCAAGAGACTACACAAAAAATAAACACAAAAAAGTAGATGATACACTTTGTGGTGGAGGTGCTGGACAACTTATATTTCCACAACCACTTTTTGACCTTTTAGATGAAATTAAAACCAAAGATAAAGATGCTTACATTATTTTTCCACTTGCTGCTGCAAAGCCATTTAGACAAAAAGATGCCGTAAGATTAGCCAAAAAAAAACATCTTGTATTTGTAAGTGGTAGATATGAAGGGATTGATGAAAGAGTTATAGAAACCTATGCAAACGAAGTTTTTAGTATTGGGGATTATGTCTTAACTGGGGGAGAATTAGCATCTACAGTTATGGCTGATGCAATTAGTAGAAATTGTGATGGAGTATTGGGAAATAATGAATCTTTAGATGAAGAAAGTTATAATACAAATGAAGAAGAGAAACTTACACTTGAAGCTCCCTCTTTTACAAAACCAATCAATTTTAATGATTTAAATGTGCCTTCAGAATTATTAAAGGGAAATCACGCTAAAATTCGCAACTTAAAACTAAGACTGTCTAAGTGCAAAACTAAGTACTTTAGACCATAAATGGGGCACTTTGGGTATTTTAAAAGACACATACCCCCGACATAAGGAAAAAAAATGAAAAATAAATACATTGCAGCTTTTGAAGCAGCACAGATTGAAGCTAAAGAGATACCACAATTCAGAGCTGGTGATACACTAAGACTTGGTGTTGAAATTAAAGAGGGTGAGAAAAAAAGGGTTCAGAATTTTGAAGGAATCGTTATTGCTTTAAAAGGTGAAGGTGTATCTAATACTTTTACAATCAGAAAAACTGGTGCAAATGGTATTGGTGTTGAAAGAATTTTCCCATTATACTCTGAAAGTTTAAAAACAATCGAAGTATTAAGAAGAGGTGATGTTAGACGAGCTAAGTTACATTACTTAAGAGGTCTTAAAGGTAAGGCTGCAAAAATTAAAGAATTAAGAAAATAATTTCTAATATCTTTATTTTTAAAAGGTAAGTATCTTTTGATACTTACCTTTTTTTATATCTTATGAATATTGAAACTAACTCTCCTATACAAAAAATAACTTTTGAAAAACAATCTTTTTTAATCAAAAGAGATGACCTTCTGCATAAAGATTTTAGTGGTAATAAAGCACGAAAATTTTACTACTATTTTATCAATGATTTTCCTCTTACTCATACAGTAGTAAGCTACGGCTCAAATCAATCAAATGCAATGTATAGTTTGTCTGTATTAGCAAAATTAAAAGGTTGGAAATTTATTTATTATGTAGATCATATCCCTTCTTTTTTAAAAGACAATCCTCAAGGAAATTATAAATATGCTATAGAAAATGGCATGAATATTATTGAAAATAAAAATTTTGAAAAAGATAAATTACACTTACAAAAAAATGAACTCTTTATAAGTGAAGGTGGTGCTGTAAATGAAGCTCAATATGGACTTAAGATATTAGCCAATGAGATAAAAGAGTATCAAAAAATAAATAATATAAAAAACTTAAAAATCTTTCTTCCAAGTGGTACAGGTACAACTGCCCTATTCTTACAGAAATATTTAGATAGTGATGTTTTAACTTGTCCTTGTGTTGGAGATAGTGACTATTTAAAAAAACAATTTTTAGAACTTGAAAGTGATAAACAATCTCATCCAACTATTATAGATACAGACAAAAAATATCATTTTGGAAAACTGTATAAAGAGAATTATATTTTATGGAAAGAGTTAAAAGAAAAAACACATATAGAGTTTGATTTATTATATGACCCTATTGGGATGAAAACTTTTTTATCTTTACCAAAAAATGAAGATTTTACCTACCTATATATCCACCAAGGTGGAGTTATAGGGAACATTACTATGATTGAAAGATATCTTTACAAATATAAAGATTTAGTTTAAACTTTCCAACCACTCTTGGAAAGCTTTTACTTGTTCTTCTGTTCTAGCTGTACTAGTACCTCCAAAACTTGTTCTTGCATTCATAGAGTTTCTAAGGTTTAAATACTCTAAAATATCTTCATTTATAGAAGCTACTTCGTTATTTGCACCTCGTATCTCTTCAAGTGTTAATTCACTCATATCTTTACCAAGTTTATTGGCAACAGCAACTACATCTTTTGTGATATAGTATGCTGTTCTAAAAGGTAAATTTGCTTTTTGTACTAAATAGTCAGCTAAATCTGTCGCACTTAAATGCCCTACCTTACAAGCATCTTCCATAGTATCAACATTTATAATAAGTGTATCCATAACAGAGGTTAATATATCTATAGATATCTCAGCAGTTGCTACACTATCAAAAACACCCTCTTTGTCTTCTTGAGTATCTTTATTGTATGCTAATGGTAACCCTTTCATCACAGTTAGTAAACTCATAAGATTTCCATATACTCGTCCTGTTTTCCCTCGAAGTAATTCTGGAACATCAGGATTTTTCTTTTGTGGCATAATAGAACTTGTAGTTGCATATTCATCACTCATTTTTACAAAACCAAACTCATAACTTGACCATAAAATCAACTCTTCTGAAATTCGACTTATATGCATCATAGTTGTTGATATATTAAATAATATCTCTAAAGCAAAATCTCTATTACTACTTGTGTCTAAAGCACATGCCGTTGGTGCATCAAAACCTAAAAGCTCACTTGTTTTAAATCTATCTATATTATGTGGTGTTCCTGCAAGTGCTGCACTTCCTAGCGGACAGTTATTGTTTCTCTCATAAGAGCTTGTAAATCGTTCATAATCTCTTTTAAACATATTTGCATAAGCTAGCATATGAAAACCAAAGTTTACAGGCTGAGCGTGTTGCAAATGCGTCATTCCTGGTATTAAAGTTTCCGTATGCTTTGAAGCAATACTTACAAAAGTTTTAATCAGATTTTGCAGTTTATCTTGTATCACGACTGTTTTATCTTGAACATATAAAGCAAAATCAGTTGCCACTTGGTCATTTCTACTTCGTGCTGTATGAAGTCTTCCTCCTGCATCGCCTATATATTCTGTAAGTTTTGACTCTATAGCCATATGCACATCTTCGTGCTCTATTTTCCACTCAAATTCACCAGCTTCTATCTCATTTTTGATTCGTAATAGCCCAGCTTCTATTTTCTCTTGATCTTCTACAGTGATAATACCTTGTAAAGCTAACATTTTACTATGTGCGATACTCCCTTTTATATCTTGTGCATACAGCTCTTTATCGAACATAACAGAAGCATTAAATTGGTCTAATAGTGCGGCATTTGTATTTTTTAGTATTTGATCTTTTGACATAAGTATCCTAATATTTGTGATTATTTTTTGAGATTATAACATAAAAAAAGGTAGAGTCAAAAACTCTACCCTATTTTCAATTTAATTTAAAAATTAAACCGGCAAAACCCTAATATTTTCATCAACTTTTTGTTTTAATGTAGATTCAATAGCATACAATGTTCCTGTACTTCCTGAAGCACAACTTCCACAAGCTCCTAAGTATCTTATATAGATATCATAGTATGGTGTATTTTCTTTTATATCAATTATCTCCATATCTCCACCATCCATAACTAACATTGGTCTTATATATTCATCTATTACTGCATCTACTGCTTTTATTCTTTGCACTATTGTCATTTTATCAAATGAATTTTCACCTGTTTGTGTTGTATCTGCTGCAGCTGTAAGTTTCTCACCTGCCATTGACTCTTTCACTTCTGCTAAAATATCTACAAGGTAAACATCTTTTGGTTCATGTCCACCTGGTCTTATACATGATTTACAATAGCTACCTGCTGTTGTTTTTTCTATTATCTCTTCTACTGTTTGAAGATTATATTCTCTAATTGCATCAACAATATCTTTTCTTGTTTTTCTAGCACATTCACAAACGATATCTTGATTTTCAATATCAGAACGCTCTACACCTTTATATTGTGCTGCTGCTTCAAGAATAACATCGTATGCCATAACACTACAATGCATCTTTTGAGGTGGAACAGCTGGAGTATTTGGTTCATCTCTTAAAAATGCTTCCACTTCTGTATTTGTAATATGGATAGCATCATCTACTTTTTTCCCAATACACAGTTCTGCCATAGCATCACTTGAAGCAATAGCTGTACCACAACCAAAGCTTCTAAATTTACTATCTATAATAGTATCTGTTGATTCATCTACAAGCCAGTAAAGTCTAACTGCATCACCACAAGACTCAGCACCAAAGTCTGCAACAATTAGTTTTGCATTTGCTTTATCTGCATCTTCTTGAGTAAACTCACCCAATGCTCTTGGGTTATTCATTCTATCTTGTACTTTTTTACTATATTGTTCCCAAACATTTCCTGTTACTAATTCATCTCTTGCCATATTATTTCCTTTGTATTATTTCTTTTTAATTAATTTTTCTTAAATTTACCTACCCATTTGCATGAGTAGGAGATTGTAAACTTCAAGATTGTGCAACAAACTTTGAAGATGTACGATAGTACCTCAAAAAGTTTAGAGTGCAATATTGAAGAATTAAAATCTTCTAATCGTGTAAATGAACTGAGAATGCTTCTTGTTTTGCATACGTCATAGATATATCTCTAATTCTTGCTACAGCAATTTTTACTTGTTCAATAACATAATCAATTTCAGCTTCTGTTGTAAATTTACTTAGTGCAAACATAACTGTTGCATTTGCTATTTCAACTTTTTCACCTAAGGCTTCAACAACTGCACTTGATTCTAAATCTTCACTTGAACAACTTGAACCTGTAGAGATATAGATACCTTTTTCATTCATATCCCAAAGCATCGCTTCACCTTCAACACCTCTAAAAGATATTGCAACAAGGTTTTTCAATCTTTTTACTCTTGGCACATATGATTTTGTATCTGGTATTTTAAGAAGTTCATCTTCAAGTTTATTTCTTAATTTCTGTGTTGTATGATCTAAGAAAGAGAGATTGATATTTGACAACTCTATTGCTTTTGCCATAGCAGCAACTCCATTATTATACAAGCTCCCTGCTCTTTTTCCACCCATTACATTTTTTGCACCATGTATAAGTGTAGTAAAAGGAGCACCTGCTTTTATATAAAGAAACCCTATCCCTTTTGGTCCATGAAATTTATGAGCTGAACAGGTAAAATAATCTACCCCTAAATCTCTTACATCTACTTTCATTTTACCAATAGCTTGAGCTCCATCACTATGAAAGAACACATTATGTTTTTTTGCTATTTCAGATATTTTTTTAATATCTTGAATTGCACCTGTTTCATTTGAAGCTATAAGAACTGAGATAAGGCAAGTATTTGGTGTAATTGCTTTTTCTAGTTCATCTAGTTTTACAAGTCCATTTACATCTGTTCCGATATAAGTAACTTCCATCCCCATATCTTTACAATATTTTAGGGGTGATTTTATACTTGAGTGTTCTGCTACTGTTGAGATGATATGATTTTTACTATCACCTTTTAGAAACTTATTCAAGAATGTTTTTATTACTGTATTATTCCCTTCTGTTGTTGAAGAGGTTACAATAATATCATCTGCATCATCTGCACCAATCCCTTCATATAATGTATCATAGGCATCATTTAGTAATTTTCTTACCTCTATACCTTTATTATATATTACATTTACATTTCCAAATTTCTCTATACTATCACAGTACACCTTCTGTACTTTTGGGTCTACTTGTGTTGTTGAGTTATTATCTAAGTATACTTCCATTGTTTAGCCACCTAATTATTAATTTTGTAAGTGTAACTTAAATAAGATAAAATTAGTCTTATTAGAAGAATTTAATTTATTTTTTTCTATTTTTTATATCTCGTTCTAATCCCCGTCTTTCAAAACCCTCATAAGAAGGGTCTAATATTTTTTTTCTTATTTTTATATCATCTTTACCACTAAATTCTTTTTGTGTAGCATCATCAACTATTTTTTGTGCTATGACACTTGCTTGTTTTGATACAAGGTTTGTATCATCTGCTATTTTTGCATTTTCCTGTACTGATTTATCAATATAAGAAATAGTATTATTGATTTGTGAAATTTTTTCTTGTTGTATTGATGTATCTTTTGAAACTTTATCAATTAAAGTAGTTGTCGAAGTGATATTTTCATTCAGATTTTTGTAACCTTCTATCATATCATTTGCGATTGAACTTCCAATATTAGATTCAGATGTGGCTACTTCTACTAATTTTTTAATCTCATTTGCAGCATCTGCACTTCTTGAAGCTAGATTTCTTACCTCTTGAGCTACAACTGCAAATCCTTTTCCTGCTTCACCTGCTGTTGCTGCTTCTACTGCTGCATTTAAAGAAAGTATATTAGTTTGAAATGCAATTTGATCTATTATTATTATAGCTTCAGTTATTGCTGTAACTTTTTCATTAATATTTGTTATTGATTCTACTGTTTTATTTGCTAAATCATGCCCTTGACTTGAAGAGGTTCTTACTTTATTTGCTAAGTTTTCCATCTCTTGAGAGTTTTTTGAAATATTTGCAAGGTTTTGTGTAACCTCATTTAGTGATTCTGAAGCTTCATTTAGTGAACTCGCTTCTTCTTGAGAAGCTTGTGCTAATTTGCTAATATTTGCTGATAACACTGCTGATGTTTGTTGTAGTGCTTTTCCATTTTTAAGATTCTGACCACTTAGTTGTGTCAGTGTATTTCCTAAATAATTTACTTGTTCAAAAAGTTGTTTAATCTGTGCTATAGTATTTTCTGCTGTTTCTACTTTACAAGAATATTGATCTTGAGAGTATTTTTCCAAAACATCTAAAATTTTTGAAATATTTGTATTAAGTGAAGATATTAAATTATTTACTATATTAGTAAGATTATTAATTTCTGGATTATTTGCTTTCATATCAATTTTTATATCCAGATTCCCTAGTGAAACTTCTTGACACACTTTTGAAACTTCTTTCATTACTGTAGCATCTTTATTTAAACCTTGAATCGTTTTTTCAATATTTTCATTAATAGAGATCACCATTTGCCCAATTTCATCTTCACTATGAACTTTAAATGGTTCTATTGTTTTTCTCTCGTTTGCTAAGAATGCAAAAAATAGTTTCAACTCTTCTTGAAGTTCTTTTAAAGGATCAGTAGCTTTTTTTGCTACAAACCAAACAACTATCAAAGTCAATAATATAATAATAATAGATAATGTCACTATAGACATGATTGTATCGTTAATAGCATCATCGGCACTATCCAAAGAAAATGTTAAGTCAATAACACCAATCACATCTCCCTCTTTTTGATTTACATGACACATCATACATTCACTTGTAGCGATCATAGGTCGTAAAACTCTTAAATAATGAGAACCATCTGTATACTCTTCACGAACTTGTTCTTTTTTACTACTGAATGTTTTTAATACCTCTTCATCAGTTGTAAACTTTGATTCAGGAGAATACATCTCTATAGTTTCTTTACTTTTTGCAACAGTAAGGTTTGTTAATCCTTTAATACTTTTTCTACTATCATCCTCTGCTTTTTGAATAACAACTGGATCACCAGTATTCATAGCATTTCGTAATGTTAAAAATAAAGAATCTGTCAACATTGATAATGATTCTTTTGCACTCTCTTTTGATAATGTATGCATATTTTTAGTTGTAATGTAGTTTGTAATAATATTACCCAAAGTTAAAATAATAATTATTGGTAAAATTATTTTTGTTGAAACACGAAGCTTATTTAGCATAATGACCCTCTATTTAGTATGATTTATTTAGTTATTATACTGAAAAGAGACTTTAAAGAGACTTTTAAAAAGCAGTTATAAATTTATATATGATATAATAATACTATAAAATTATTTAGGATGGGTATGACAGTTTCAAGATATGATGCAAGTGGAAATACTTTTGTAATATTTCACACAAATGAAAAAAAAGACTATAGTCAACTTGCAGTACAATTATGCAAACAAGAAAATACAGATGGAATGATAGTTGTAGTCCCACACTTAGTATATGATTTTGAATGGCTTTTTTATAATAGTGATGGAAGTACTGCTTCAATGTGTGGAAATGGAACAAGAGCTGTTGCACATTATGCTTATACAAACCAATTATGTGGTACATATCTGAAGTTTTTAACAGGAGCAGGAGAGATTACTTGTGAAGTAAATGGAGATATTGTTAAAACAACTATGCCAAAACCAAAATTTATCAAAGAAGACTTTGAAGAGGAAGGTTTAAGATGGTTTCTTCTAGATACAGGTGTTCCCCATTTAGTTACAATTACAGATAATTTAGAACTATTCAACATCGAACTTTGTCGAAAAATGAGAAATAAACACAACGCAAATGTAAATTTTGCTCAAATAGATGCTGATTCTTTAAAAGTACGCACTTATGAAAGAGGAGTTGAAGATGAAACTCTTGCTTGTGGAACGGGTATGACAGCAGCATTCTTAGTAGCACATAAATTAAATCTAGTACCAAATAATATTCATGTATACCCTAAAAGCGGTGAACAATTAACTTTATCAAAAGATACTGATAACTTATACTTTCAAGGTAAAGTTACAAACGAGTATGTAAAGAATATCTAAAATGTCCAAATTTTCATTTTTTTTAATTATAACTACTATTTTTTTATTCACTGGATGTAATCAAGAAGAAAAGGTAAAAGTTGTAAAAAAAAGTTTCTTTACAACAAAGATAGGTACTATTGAAAATCAGAAACTTGTCACAAAATTACCAGAAGTGAAAAAAGTTATCATCGCAAAGAAAAAAAAGAAAAAAACAAATTCTGCTGTAGAACAAAAAAAACAACGCTTCAAAGATATTTTAGTACCAATTATAACTGAGGTTTATACTACATTACAAAGGCAATACAGTAATGTAAAAAGAGATATAGAACTAGGGAAAAATGAAGAATTTATTGAAAAATTAAAAATTGAATATAAAGCAAAAACCAATGAAGAACTTCTTCATGCTCTAAAACCTCACCCAGTTAGTATAACACTTGCTCAAGCAGCCATTGAAAGTGCATGGCTTACATCTCGTTTTACAATTAAAGCAAACAATATCTTTGGGGTTTGGTCTTTTAATCCCAAAGAACCTAGAATTGAAGCAAATTCCACAAGAGGTGAAACAAAAATATTTCTAAAAAAATACAAGACTTATAAAGCTGCCGTCGCTGACTATTATAAAAACCTTGCCAGAAACTGGGCATATGTTAAATTTAGAGAACAAAGAACATTTACAGATGACCCTTACCATTTAGTGCAGTTTTTAGGCTCTTATTCTGAAAAAAAAGAACGCTATACCAAGCTACTTGCTAAAATGATAGAGTATAATAAATTCTACGAATATGATATAAAGTGAAAATATGAAAATACTAGTTTGTGCCCTTGAAACATCTTCAAACATACATCTAAGAGCTCTTAAAAAAGAGCTGAATGATGATGTTGAACTTATTGGAATTTTTGATAAAAAAATAGGTGATCCAAACTATGATGTAAGTGATATGGCAGTTATGGGATTTATTGATGCGTTTAAAAAGCTCCCATTCTTTCTAAAACTCAACAATGAGATGGTAAAACTTGCCCAAAATGTAGATAAAGTTTTATTAATGGACTCATCTGGTTTCAATCTTCCACTTGCTAAAAAAATCAAAAAAAAATATCCTCACAAAGAGATTATATATTATATTCTCCCTCAAGCTTGGGCTTGGAAGAAAAAAAGAATTCCTAAAATAGAACAATACTGTGATACCTTATGTTCAATTCTCCCCTTTGAAAGTGACTATTACAATAAAAAAGAGATGATACACTATGTTGGGCATCCTCTTTTAGATGAGATTAACTATTTTAAAGATGAGATTTCACATACTAATAAAGTAGCTTTCATGCCAGGAAGCAGGCGTGGTGAAATTACAAAACTAATGCCAATATACAAAGAGATAATTACACAAATAAAAGAGGAACCTGTTTTAATAATACCTCCACATTTTAGTGATGAGTACATTAAAGAAGTATATGGAGAGATCTCTGAATTTACAATTTCAAAAGATACACATAAAACTTTAGAAGAGGTAGATTTTGCTTTTATTTGTAGTGGTACAGCTACACTTGAAGCAGCACTTATAGGTACACCTTTTGTTTTAAACTATATTGCTAAAAAATTAGATTATTTTATAGGAAATAATCTAGTAAAAATTAACTTTATAGGACTAGCAAATATCTTTTTTGAAAAAATGGGGAAAGAACCAATTCATAAAGAGTATGTACAAGAAAATGTTACTGTTGAAAATTTATTAAATGAATATAAAAATCTCAACAGAGAAGAGTTTCTAAAAAACTCTAAAATTTTAAGAAAATATTTACAACATGGAAGTAGTAAAACTGTTGCTTCTTTTTTAAATAGTTAAATAAAAAGAGAGGATTAAATCCCCTCTGCTATCATTGCATCTGCAACTCTTTTAAATCCTGCGATATTCGCTCCATCTATATAGTTTCCTTCAACTCCATAATCTTTTGCTGTAAGATGTACTCTTTTACAAATACTTCTCATTGTTTGTTCAAGTGTTGAATCTACTTTTTCATAAGACCACTTTGTCATTGAAGCATTTTGTGCCATCTCAAACTCACTTACTGCAACACCACCAGCATTTGCAGCTTTTGCTGGTGCAAATAAAATATCATTTTTCTTAAATACTTCTATAGCTTCAGGAGTTGATGGCATATTGGCACCTTCAGTTACTGATATACAGCCATTTTCAACTAAAGTTTTTGCATCCATCGCTGTTAGTTCATTTTGTGTTGCACAAGGAAATGCACACTCACATGGTATCTGCCAAACTTCATGACCCCCATCTGGATAATCTTCAACTTTTGTATAAATAGCATCTGAGTGATTCACACAATACTCTTCTAATGAAGCTCGTCTTTGAAGTTTAATCTCTTTTAATGATTCAAGATCAATTCCTCTAGAATCATAAATAGTTCCTCTACTATCACTACAAGTAACAGGCTTTGCACCTAACTTATAAAGTTTTTCAATTGTATGAATTGCTACATTTCCTGCACCACTTACAACACAAATTCTCCCCTCAAAGCCATCTTTCCCTGCAAATTTCAACATCTCATCTGTGAAATAAACGCAGCCATATCCTGTAGCTTCTGGTCGCATTAAACTCCCACCAAACATAAATGGCTTTCCAGTTAATACCCCTTCATAAGAGGAAGTGATTTTTTTATATTCTCCGAATAAATATCCAATCTCTCGTCCTCCAACTCCGATATCACCAGCTGGTACATCAATTCTAGGACCTATATGCTTATGAAGTTCTGTCATAAAAGCACTACAAAATTTCATCATCTCAAAATCTGATTTTCCTTTTGGATTAAAATCACTTCCACCTTTGGCACCACCAATAGGAAGCCCTGTTAAAGAATTTTTGAAAATTTGTTCAAATCCTAAAAATTTTAATATTCCACTATTTACACTTGGGTGAAATCTTAATCCACCTTTATATGGTCCTAATGCATTGTTAAACTGGACTCGATATCCATTATTTACTTGGATATTTTGGTTATCATCCATCCAAACAACTTTAAACTTAAACTCTCTATCTGGAGTTGTTAATCTATCTAATATTGCGTGTCTTTTATATTTAGGATCACTCTCTAATACTGGTGTTAAACTTTCTAATACCTCCTCTACCGCTTGAAAAAAAGTCTCATCTGTTTGACAACTTGTTTTCCTTATTCTTTCGATGGTTTCATCTGAAATATTCATGCAATTACCTTTATCAATTTTAATACACTCTTCCCAAATTAAAGTGTTATATATATTATACTATCTTAAATTGATTTATATATACATTATGATACAATCCCAAAATTAATTTCAAATCAGATATTAATTTTTTTAGCCTAAACTTTAGAGGAAACTTTCTATTCAATGCCCTTATCAAACCTAAATCAAGAACAACTTTCTTCTGCCACATGTACTATTGGACATAACCTAACAATAGCTAGTGCAGGAACGGGTAAAACTTCTACAATAGTAGGACGCATTGGTCATCTTCTCCATAATGGCACAAAGCCTTCTCAAATACTTCTCTTAACTTTCACTAATAAAGCTGCTGCTGAAATGATTAGTAGAGTTGCAAATTTTTTCGACGAAACAATTGCTAAAGATATAGTATCGGGAACATTTCACAGTGTAAGTTACAAATTGTTAAAAAAACATGAAAAAAACATCACTCTTAAACAACCAAATGAATTAAAAACGCTCTTTAAATCTATCTATGAAAAAAGGGTATTTGTAGACCAAGATGATGTAAAACCATATGATGGTGGTTATTTATATGATATGTATAGTTTATACCTCAATAGTAGTTATGGGGAAGATTTTGAAACATGGATTGGAAATAAAAATGGCGACCAAAAAAAATATACCCTTATTTATCAAGATGTGGTTGATGAATTTAATCGTTTAAAAAAAGAGTATGGATATGTAAATTTTGATGATTTACTTTTAGAGATGTTAGAACTACAAAAAGAAAATGAATTCAATTTTCGTGAGATACTAGTGGATGAATATCAAGATACAAATCCTCTACAAGGGAAAATATTAGATGGATTTAAACCTCAAAGTTTATTTTGCGTAGGAGATTATGATCAAAGTATATATGCTTTTAATGGAAGTGATATTAATATTATCTCCTCTTTTGATGAGAGATATCCAAATGCTTCTATTTACACACTCAACAAAAACTACCGATCAACTGCAAATATTTTAAATCTAGCAAATAGAGTTATAGAACACAATCCCAGAATTTATGAAAAATCTCTACAGGTTGTACGAAATCCGCCAAATCAACATTCGCCTCAACTTTTAAAATTTGATGAACTCTATATTCAATATGAATTTATCTCAAAGCAGATACTCAAAAGCACAAATGCAAAAGAAGATATAGCAATTATATATAGAAACAACTCAAGTGCTGATGGTATTGAAGCTAACTTACGAGATATGGGAATTGATTGTAAAAGAAAAGGTGGACATAGTTTTTTTGATTCACGAGAGATAAAAGTAATACTTGACCTTATCGTTTTAATAGTTAAACAAAATGATATGATGGCTTTTATACATTTAGTCGAATATGGTAAAAACATTGGAAAAGCAATAGCTAAAGATATTTTTGAAGCACTGTTGAGAATAGGTCATGGAAATATTTTTCACGGTCTTTTAAATCCAGACAATACTATTATCAAACCATATAAAAGTACAAAAACGACAAATGTTCAGCTTGGACTTTTTGATGATTTTATAGAGATGGGAAGTACTGCAAAGTTTAAAGATTTAGGTTGGGAAACAAAATTTTTAAATAATTCTATTTTAAAACATCCAAAACTCACTTTAGAAGGTGGAATATTTTTATATGATTTTTACTGTTTACTTAAAGAGTTAAAAAGGATACAAAATCCAAATAATATGATTAAACACATCCAAGAACATAAGTTTTTTAAAACAGTTTTAGATACTATTACAACAGCTCGTGCAAAACAAAAAGATGGAACTATCAATGAAACACTCAAACAAAGTGCTTCATTTAAAGCAAATAGACGAGTAGAAACACTAAAGCAACTTTCAAGTCGCCATAAGAATCTAAATAACTTCATCAATGCGATGATACTAGGTGGAGGGGAGATGAGTGAAGGTGGTGGTGTAAACTTACTCTCAGTTCATGCAAGTAAAGGTTTAGAGTTCAAAGAGGTGTATGTAGTTGACTTAATGGATGGAAGATTTCCAAATAGAACTTTGATGAGTAAAGGTGGAAGTTTAGAAGAAGAACGACGGCTTTTTTATGTTGCAGTTACAAGAGCAAAAGATATTTTATATTTAAGTTATGCAACTTACGATAGAATAAAGAAATTAGATTTTATACATAGTCCATTTTTAGTAGAAGCTGGATTGGTACAATAAATGTTATATATCATGTTAGAAATAAAGGTTTCAAATGTTTGAAAATTTAAAATTTAAAATTATCTCCTATATATATAAGGTTTCAAAACAACCTATAAAACTAGATAAACTTTTAGATGCAAATTTATTGTTTCATGAAGGGATGAAACTTGATGGTACAAAACTAGGATTTAGACTCAGAGTTGGTCGAGCATATATTGTATTTCTGCTTCTGGCACACCTTGTTATTATACCACTTGCTGCCATTGCTCATGAATTATTTAAAGTACTTGATTGTCATGCTTCAATTATATTAGCTATATTTTTTACTGCATTATTATTTGGTCTTTTTAATTTCTTTAAAGAGTGGACAAGAGATTGTGTAACGAAACAGCGAATAAAACAAATGTGGAGTTTGCATTTTCCACATTTTCCATTTGATGAATTCAATACTGAGGTGGCTGATATTTATGAACAAGCTTTAAAAGAAGAGGTTAAACACGCTGACCTTGAACGATATATTTTAGATAAATTATCTTCGAAATAAAGAGGTATTAACTAGTGGAACATGCTACGCAGATTATAAAAGAAACATTAATAGCTCTTAAAAAGAAAAGTTTAGATGCTACTCCGAAAAACTATTCTCATGAATTTTTTATACAAGCAAAAAAATTTAATGTTATTTTAGAGGAGCATCAATCTTCTAGTATTAACGAAGAAAAATTAAATATATTTATTAATGATTTAGGTGAAATACTTACCCCCTCTATTGACTATACTATTAAAGAAGAGATTGAAGAATTTATTTCAGATATATCAAAAAAACCAGAAAATTTATTTGAAATAAATGCTATCAACTCTATAAAAACTATTACTTCAAAAAGGGTAGAAAAAGATAGACAAGTTGTAAAAAATAAGACGAATGATATTATAAAACTTACACAACTTTTATCAAAACAATATCAAAAGATGATTTTGACTAGTGATAACTCATCACATACATTTTTAGATATCAAAGAGGAGATTGAAGAACTAAACATATCAAAGTCTTCTTCTAGAGAACTTGGCACTCTTCAAGTAAAACTCATTGATACAATATATGACCTTGAAAAAGCTGTGGAAAACCATAGATATTCACTTCTACAAGAAAAAGAAAACCTTGAAGAGATAGAAGAGAAATGTGTTGCACTTCAAGAACAACTTAAAGTTGCACAAAATGAAAAAAATATTGATTATTTAACAAATATATACAATAGAAGAGCCTTTGATATAGAACTAGAAAAAATAGAAAAAAAGTACAATATTTTTAATAGTAACTATGCCATTGCACTTTACGATATAGATCATTTCAAAAAAATCAATGATGAATATGGTCACGAATGTGGAGATAATGTATTAAAAACATTTGCAACTCTTTTAGATAAACTTAGCCGAGATATGGATATTTTAGCTAGATATGGTGGAGAAGAGTTTATAATCATTTTAAACTATAATGATACAGATGAGATAAATAAATATATTAAAAGAATCAAAGAGCTTATAGAACATCGAGAATTTAAATACAAAAATCATACTATTGATGTAAAATTTAGTGGAGGAATTGCTTTTAGAAAAGACAACATATCTCCACTTGAAACTATAAATAAAGCTGATCAGCTTTTATATGAAGCAAAAAACCAAGGAAGAGATAAAGTTATCCTCCAAAATGGTAGTATAGTTTAAAATATATAAATAATAAAGGGACAATAGTATATGAATTCATTTGAAGATATCAAAATAGCAGTATCATATAGTTACAACTCAATGACTTGGATAACTTGGCTTGTACTTGTATTTGGCGTACTAAAAACAATACAAGCTTTCAATAAAGCGTATAGTGAGCATGATAGTTATGCAGAGATGAAAGAAAGTAGTGATAAAAGTGCTATCACTCAATTTTATTATGGGGTTATAATTGCTTTTTTATGTGTAATAATATTCTTTTTACCATATTTTATAAACTACAATAGTTAAAAAGGGAGAAATAAAATTATGGATATAACCAAAGTAGCTAACTTCATACTCTATATGATAGAAAACAAAGTATTACATATCAATGATAAAAAACTCTCAATTTTACTTTTTTTAATAGATTTTAAATCTTTACAAGAAAATGGTGTAAAAATATTTGGAGAAGAATATATCAAAGCACCTAGAAATCCTGAACCAAAAGTTCTTACAGAGCTTTTTGAAATCATAGCAAACCAAGAAGATCTAGAAGAAGATGATGAAAGACTTTATCTCATCCAAGAATTACTTGACTTTATAGATATAGAGATAGTAAAAAAACACAACTTTATCGAACTACAATTTATAAAATGTGAAGAAGATTTTGATAGTTCTCTATTAACAAAAAAAGAGATAATGCTTATTGATACAGTTTTAGAAAAGTACAAAGACAGCTCAATTAGAAATATCGCAAACGCTTGTTTTAAAATAGATAAAGTTAGAGAAACTGCTAAGGGTGAGATTATAATTTAAAATAAAAAAATAATATCTAAAAGAGATTTAGAATAGTCTATTTTTTTAAAGTTCAAGGCGAGAGTAAAATTTGTGAAAGGAGCTTACAATAAGTAAGTGACTTGAATAAATTTTGCGAATAGCGCAGAAATTTAGAAAAAGAGGCTGTTATAAACCTCTTTTTACTTTTTAGATGTGGTAGTTAGGTGCTTCGTTAGTAATTGTCACATCATGTACATGAGACTCTTTAAGTCCTGCACTTGTAATCTCAACAAACTCAGCCTTTGCATGAAATGTTGGAATATCTTTACTTCCTAAGTAACCCATAGAACTTCTTAAACCACCAATAAATTGATGGATAATTTCAGCCATGAATCCTTTGTAAGGAACCATTCCCTCAATACCTTCTGGTACAAGTTTATCAGCAGCAGTTCCTTCTTGGAAGTATCTATCAGTACTTCCTTTTGACATAGCTCCAATACTTCCCATACCTCTGTATGATTTGAATTTTCTACCATGAGATAAGATAACTTCCCCTGGAGATTCTTCAGTACCAGCTAAGGCACTTCCCATCATAACAGTTCCAGCTCCAACTGCAAGTGCTTTTGCAACATCACCTGAGTATTTTATACCACCATCAGCAATAACAGGTACTCCATATTTTGCACCCATTGCAGCACACTCATCTATAGCTGATATTTGAGGAACACCAACACCTGCAACAATTCTTGTTGTACAAATTGATCCAGGTCCAATTCCTACTTTAACAGCATCTGCTCCACATTTGATCAAATCTTCTGTAGCTTCAGCAGTTGCAACATTTCCAGCTATAACATCCACATCAAGTGCATCTTTGATAGCTTTTACTGTATCTAAAATACCTTTTGAATGCCCATGAGCAGAATCAAGTACAAGTACATCAACACCAGCTTCAACTAACGCTTCTGCTCTATCCATTTGTCCAACACCAATAGCAGCACCAACAAGTAATCTCCCATGTTCATCTTTGATAGCATTTGGATATTCTATTACTTTATTTATATCTTTAATTGTAATAAGACCTTTTAGTGTACCATCTTCATTTATTATAGGTAATTTTTCTATTTTATTTTGGTGCATAACTTCAGCAGCTTCTTGTAAAGTTGTCCCTTTTTTACCAGTAATAAGTGGCATTTTAGTCATAATATCACCACAAAGTTGAGAAAAATCTTTGATAAATCGCATATCTCTATTTGTTAAAATACCTACTAGGATATTATTTTTATCTACAACTGGAACTCCTGAAATTTTAAACTCATTCATAAGGTTTTCAGCATCTTGAAGTGTTTGTTCTGGATTTACAGAGATAGGATCAATTATCATACCACTTGTACTTTTTTTCACTTTTAATACTTGTAAAGCTTGTGTTTTAATATCCATATTTTTATGAATTATACCAATTCCCCCAAGTCTTGCCATTGCAATAGCTGCTTGATACTCAGTAACTGTGTCCATTGCAGCACTTACAAAAGGGATGTTTAAAGATATGTTTTTTGTTAGTTTTGTTTTTAAACTAACCTCTTTTGGTAAAACTTCAGATTTTGCAGGTACTAATAGTACATCTTCAAATGTTAATGCTCTTTTTCTTATTCTCATTTTGTATCCCTTTCTATTTTATATAGTTAATATTTTGCTCTAAACTTAAAGCACCGTCAAATAAAATTTGTTCATCATATGCATTTGCAATGAGTTGTAACCCTATAGGCATCCCATCACTATCTTTTGAAACTGGAACTGAAATAGCAGGAAGTCCAGCTAAGTTCACAGAAATTGTATATATATCACTTAAATACATCTCCAACGAACTAGTAAATGCACCAAATTTTGGAGCAGTTGTAGGTGCAACTGGATTTAAAATCAAATCTGCATCATCAAAAATTTTATTGAACTCATCTTTGATTAGGTGTCTTACTTTTTGTGCTTTGATATAATACGCATCATAATACCCTGAACTTAATACAAAAGAACCTAACATAATTCTCTTTTGTACCTCTTCTCCAAAACCTTCTGTTTTTGTTTTAGTATATGTGTCTTTTAGATTTGTAGCATCTACCCTATTCCCATATCTTATACCATCATATCTACTTAAGTTTGCACTTGCTTCTGCCGTTGCAACTATATAATAAGACGAAAGAATATTTTTAGTATCCATCATTCTTTTATGTACTATTGTATGTCCTGCATCTTCAAGTGTTTTGATAGACTTATTCATAGCCTCTTTTATTTCATCACTTGCTTCTTCGATAAAATTATCTATTACTGCAATTGTAAGTTTTTTTGAACTATCAAGATTTGGTGCAATAGGTGCATACTCTACATTTGCACTAGTAGAATCTTTTGGGTCATGTCCAGAGATAATATCATATAAAATAGCAGCATCTTCAACATTTTGTGTGATTGGTCCACACTGATCAAGACTTGAACTATATGCAGCAATTCCATATCTACTTACCCGTCCATAAGTTGGTTTCATACCAACACAACCACAATAAGCAGCAGGTTGTCTTATACTTCCACCTGTATCTGTACCCAAAGCAGCTATAGCAAGTCCAGATGCAACAGCAGCAGCAGAGCCACCACTACTTCCACCTGGTACTTTTGAGTTATCAACAGGATTTAAAGTTTTCCCATAACAACTCGTTTCTGTACTACTTCCCATGGCAAATTCATCCATATTTGCTCGTCCAAACGCACATAATCCATTTTTTTCTAAATTTTCAATGACAGTTGCATTGTAAGGAGCTATATAATTTTTTAAGATATTACTCCCACAAGTAAGCTCCCAACCTTTTACATTAATATTATCTTTTACAGCGATTGGAATTCCACTACTTGAACTTAGTATATCAGCTGAAGTAAACTGTTCAACATAAGCTCCTATTTGCTTGTTTTCCTCGATTGATTTTTTCAAATCTTCTTTGAGTGTTCTAATCTGTTTTTCATCTAAAGTTAAAGCTTCTTTTAAAGTGATCAAACTTACTCCTATGTAATTTTAGTTCTATCTATAATAATTGCGATTTTACCTAAAATTTACTATGAATCTCTTTAAACTATGAATAAATAATTTAAGACAAATTAATAAATTTTGAAGATAATATGTCAAAATAAAATTAACAAAATGCAATATTTTTAACCAAAAACTTTTTTCTATGATATTATTCAATCATGGAAAAATCAATAAAAATATTAGAAAATATTAGTCAAAAATGTTATAGTGATAGTACAGTTTATCAATTTAGTAAAAACCTTGATGTAAGTGACAAGTATAGAAAAGGAAGAGTAGATGCATCTAATTGGGTCAATGATATGGTGTATCATTATGTTCAAAAAGAGAAGAACTTTTTAAATGAATTTAAACAACATCTTCAAGACCAAAAAGATATAATATCAGTAATCAAAAATGGCGATTATAAAAATGGACTTTATGATCAATTACAAGAGGTGGAGGTAACTATCGATGCTAGAATTATTACTCATTAGCCTTTTTTCAATAGTGCCTTTATATATAGCTTTTCAATATTTTAAAGAAAAAATAATCGAAAAAGAGAAAACACCATTTCATAAAAGATTGAGAGTCGATAGGTAAGTTACTATGAAAATTCTTTTATTGCTTTTATATGCTATTGTTATGACTCTATCTATCTCGTTTGAGATAGATACTCTATCTTTTCTTCTACTTTTCGTAGTGGCACCTATTGGAATCTATCTCTTTGTCAAAAAGATATTTCCAAAAAAAGAGGATTTATGAATCTAAAAGAAAAGATTGATTATATCTACGATAACCATAGAGGTCATATCACCTGGACTCTTTTAGCATTGCAAGCTATTATCGTCTCTATTTACTCATATAACAACTAAAAACTACCTACAATTTTGATACTTTAAATATTTTAGTTACAAAATTGTAACATTTATTTTTTCCATTAAACACTTAATCAATAAAGCAAAAAGGCTATAAATACCTTATATAAAGCAGATATTATCTGTTCTTTTTCCTATCAAAACTATATGGCATACCTTTTGCAATTATCAATATATAACATTACAAAACATAAGGAGTTTACAATGTATGAATGTCAAATAGTAGAAGTGGAAGATATAAATTTTTGTCACTATATAAACCATTATGAGGAAACTGAGCAAGATTATCTAACTTATGAAGAAACTTTAGAATTCAATGAATTTACATCAGATTACAGTGAAGATGAAGTTTATTAATTATTTTATAAAAGTTGTTCTAATTTATCTTATCGTATAAAAATTAAGGAAAAATTTTATATAGTTTCACAATTTTTAACTGTAGGTGAATATGACAAACAAACAAATAGGACAACTTTTTTCAGCTTCTTTTATAGCTATACTTATTACATACTCTATTTTCTTAGGAAAAATAAAAACCATATTGCTCTTTTTGGATACCTCTATGTATATCGTGATAGCTTTAGTGTTATTACTTCCATTATGGCATTATAAAAGAAAATTACACTCTGTAGAGATTATAGATTTCAATAAAAATAGTAGCCTTACTTTTCAATCTACGGCATTATTCTTTTTGTTTTTTCAAGTGATTGATTATATCTATGAAGATGGATTTATAGGGATGATAAGTCAATGGATTTTTTATTGGATTATGGGAATTATTGCGTTTATAGTAGTAAATATTATGAACTATTATAAAAATACACAGTACTACAAACAAGTATTAACTCACGATGCTAAATATTATCCTCATGGATTTCATTAAAATTAGAAATCACACATAAAGTAACTTATTGGTAGAATTGCACCCATGATTAAACTATTTATTTTATTATTTGCAACTTTACTCTTTTCTCAATCAACATTTGAAGACTCTTTTATAACACAATATGAATATGGTAAAATGCTTTATAAAAATCCAAGAGGTATTAGCTGTAGTAAATGTCATGGAGACAATGCAAAAGGTAAAATCATAGTAACCTTTACACATAAAGTAAAAAAGAAAGAGTACATCTGTACAATCAGAACAAAAGATATTACAAATGTAACCTATGAAAATTTTCTACAAACACTTGACCCAAAACTGGAAAAACCAAAAAAGAAATTTGATAGTACACAAGTATGTGAAAAACTCACTTATGGAAACAGTATGCCAACATACTTTTTAACTCCAGAAGAATTAAAATCAATCTTTTTTTATCTTAGAAACAAGGACAAATATGAAGGAAAATAGATCATATTTAATGGTAGCTGGTGATAAAGAAAAACACCTCGATAAACTCGATGTATTGAAAACAGATTTTGCTACAGTTAACCTTGAAGATGCAGTACATGATAAAGATTTTGCAAGGCAATTAGTTGTCAAAAAACTCAAAAATAGAAACAACAAAGATATAGTCGTACGAGTAAATAGCTTCGATAGTTGTGGTGCAAAAGATATAGAGATGATAAATAGTATAAAACCTTATGCAATACGAATACCAAAAGTTATGTCACTTGATGATGTAAAGTTAGCTTTAAAAATTATCGATACAGATATACAAGTACATCTTACTATTGAAACAAAAGAAGCTTTTGCACTTCTCAGTCACCTAAAAATTGACCCTAGAGTTACTACAGTTTTTTTAGGTATTTTAGACCTTTTAGAATCCCTTGAATTACCACAAAATTTACTACAACTCGATAATCCTACTATAGATTATATATTAAGCAAGTTTTTAATTGAGAGTAAAATAGCAGGGCTTCATCCCGTGTCTTTTATCTATCAAGATTATAAAGATTTAGATACTTTTAGAAAATGGTGTATAAAAGAAAAAGCTATGGGATTTACCTCAAAAGGATGTACAAGTCCAAGTCAAGTAGATATAGTCAATGAAGTTTTTGAAACAAATAGTGATACTATACAAAAAGCACAATATATCAAAGAGGTATTTGAAAAACAACAAACATTAGGAACTACAGGTTTTAGTGATGAGAAGTATGGCTTTATAGATGAACCTATCTACAAAGATGCCCTACTTATTTTAAAGAATAATTTTTAATCTATTGTATTCTATTTTTATAGTACATAACTTGTTGTACTATAAAAAATAGTATCAACCCAATACCACTTACCATAATTATTGTTGCCCCACTTGTTAAGTCATAATTATATGACAATAAAAGTCCTAAAAGTGTGAAAAAAGTTGAAATTATCCCAGAATATACCATCATAGAAGCAAGTGTATTTGAAAGTTTTTCTGCTATATAAATAGGGATAGTTAGTAGTGCAATCACTAGTATAAGTCCCACAACTTTTATAGCAACAACCACTGTTAAAGCTGATAAAACTAAAATTAGTGTATAAAAAAACGGTACATTAATCGAACGAAGATTTGCATACTGACTATCATACGAAACAGCCAAAATATCTCTATACCAAACACTCATAATAATCACTATAACAAAAAGCAATCCACCCATATAATACAAATCTTCATGGCTAACTGCAAGTATTGAACCAAAAAGATAACTCATCAAATCTACATTGTACCCAGGGGTTAAATCAATAAGAATTATACCTACAGCCATACCAATTGCCCAAATAAGACCTATAAATGTATCTATTCTATTTCTATTTTTCAATGTAATAAATGCCATCAAAAGTGCAGCAGTACACGCAAAAATTGAAGCACCTAAAAATATTGGAAACCCAAAATAAACAGCAAGTCCAATTCCACCATAGGAGGTGTGAGCAATCCCTCCTGCTAAAAATACCATTCGATTTACTACTATTAGTGAACCAATTATTCCCGAAGCAAAACTTACTAAAACTCCAGCAATAATAGCATTTTGAATAAACTCATACTGTAACATATCTAACATAAACAACCTTTTTCTAAACACCCTTTAGTTCCAGTACTTAACATCTGTAACAATTCAACTTCACAAAAATGCTCATCTTTGTTATCAAAGTTTGTTTTAGTATCACTTAAATCATGAAGTGAGATATTTTTGTTAATATGGGCTACTTTTGAAGCATATCCAAGTATTACAGAAATGTCGTGACTTACTACAATTATAGTGATAGTTTTATTTAAAAGTTTCAGTAAATCATATATCTGTTTTTGTCCAGCAACATCTATACTTGCAGTTGGTTCATCAAGTATAAGTATCTCTGGATGAGCACATAAAGCTCGTGCTATCATTACCCTTTGCCTTTGTCCGCCTGAAAGTGAACCTATCTTATTTTGAGCAAATTCTTCCATACCAACTTGAGCTAAAGCACCCATTGCACAAGAAATCTCCTCTTTTTTATATCCAAAAAGTGGTCTTTTGTGTCCAACATGACCCATCATCACTACTTCAATAACTTTGATAGGGAAATCAATATTGATATTTGTATTTTGTGGTACATATCCTACTTTTGATAAGTTTTTTGATGGTTCTTGTTCTAATATTTTTATACTACCTTTTTTATAATCCTCAATTCCTAAAATAAGTTTAAGTAAAGTAGATTTTCCACCACCATTAGGTCCAATGATTGCTAAGAAGTCATTCTTTTCTACTCTGAGATTTATATTTTCTAAAACTGTTTGTTTTTTATATCCAAAGGTGAGATTTTTTATCTCTATTATGGGCATTTTATCCCTTTTTTTTATTTTATTTTATGCAACTAAGTTGCATATATATTTTGCAATTGTATATCTTGTGGGCTTAATTATAACTTATCCTTTTAACAACTTACGGTACAATTAAAAAAACAATACAAAGGTTTCCTATGGAAGAAAAATTTATTGTATGTCCTTATTGTCATGAGAATATCTCAATACTTTTAGATATAGGTGTTGAAGGTATCTATAATATTGTTGATGATTGTGAAGTGTGTTGTAGACCTATTGATATTACTTATGGTGTAGAAAACTTAGAGATTATTGCTTTAGATTATAGAACTATTGAGGGAAATGAGTTTTAATAAAATCTCTTTCCCCCTTTACTATATTAGTAGATTTTGAATTGTTTTTAGAACATCCTCTATTTTAACTTCATGTTTTTTTCCAGTTGCTCTTTCAATAATTTCAACTTCTCCATCAGCTAATTTCTTCCCAATTACTACAGCATAAGGGAAACCAATAAGTTCAAAATCACCCATTTTAAATCCAAACCGCTCTTTTTTTCTATCATCTATAATTGTATCTATACCTGCTTTTTTAAGCTCTTCATAAATATCAAGTCCAACTTGAAGTTCATCCTCTTTTTTCCCATTTGACACAATCACATCTACAATATATGGGGCAGTTTCTTTTGTCCAGATACACCCTTTTTCATCATGGCTTTGTTCAACTACTGCTGCTATTAAACGACTTACACCGATACCATAAGTTCCCATTTGAAAGTTTTGTGATTTTCCATTGTTATCTAAAAAACTTGCTTCTAAAGCTTTACTATACGTATCTCCTAATTGAAAGATATGTCCAGCTTCAATCCCTTTCGTATATCCTAAAGTTCCACCACAACAGTTACAGATATTTCCCTCTTGAACTGCTACTAAGTCTGCATAAAGATCATCTTCTTTACAACAAACATCAACACCACATAGATGATAGTTCTCTTCATTTGCTCCACATACCATATCATGTGTATCTTTTAATTCATTATCAATTTTATAGATAATATTTTCAGGTATGTCAACTAAACCAACATATCCAGCTACTAAACCAACCTCTTTTATATCTTCTTCAGAAGCGTCTTCAAGTTCTAAAGCATGAACACTATTACAAGCTTTTGTAACTTCAAGTTCATCATCACCTCTTACAAAAAATACTACAACTTTTGTTTCCTCTTCATAGATGGCTTTTTTGATAACAGCTTTAATAGTTTGAGATGGTTGAATTTTTAAAAATGAGCTTACCTCATCTATTGTTTTAAGATTTGGTGTTTCAACTTTTCCACTCATATCTAGTTTTACTGTATCTATTACTCTAGGGCTTCGTACTGCAGCTTCAATATTTGCTCCATATTCACAGTTGTCACATACTACAATGGTGTCTTCTCCACTATTTGCTATTACATGAAACTCTTTACTTCCAGTTCCACCAATAGCGCCACTATCAGCATCAACTACCCTAAAGTCAAGCCCAAGTCTTGTAAAGATTTTTTTGTAAGTTTCTTCCATAAGTGCAAATTCTCTTTGCATATCTTCAATAGACTCATGGAAAGAGTATCCATCTTTCATTAAAAACTCTCTACCTCTCATAAGTCCAAATCTTGGTCGTGCTTCATCTCTAAATTTTGTATTGATTTGGTATAAGTTTACTGGCAAATCTTTGTAACTAGTAACTCTATTTTTTACTAACTCCACCATAGCTTCTTCATTTGTAGGACTCAGTACAAAACTATTATTTTTTCTATCTTTTATTCGAAGCATCTCTAAGCCCATTTTAGTAGCTCGTCCACTTTTTTCCCAAAGTTCCATAGGTGTTACAAAACCTAATTGTACTTCATTACAACCTGCCTTATCAAGTTCCTCTTTTACAATTGCTCTTATTTTATCAAGTACAATTTTTCCTAAAGGCATATAGTTATAAAGCCCGCTTCCTTGTTGATTGATAAATCCAGCTCTTACTAAAAATTGATGAGATGGAAGTGTTGCATCACTTGGTGTTTCTTTTGTTGTTGGTATAAAACAGTTTGAAAATTTCATTATTTATTATTCCTAATTATATTTAAAATGTGCATTTTACTATAATTTTACTTATAGTAAATAGGACCTACCCTAAACTAAAGCGTAATAATAAAACAAGCACCATTATTTTGATTTTTAACTTCTAAAAGACCTTGTGCCTTTTCAATAATCTGTTTTGACATATAAAGACCAATTCCAGTACCTACACCTTCTGCTTTAGTTGTAAAGTTTGCTTCAAAGATATGTTCTATTACATTTTTTGGTATTCCACCTGCATTATCTAAAATTGAAATACTATTTTTATTCGCTTTTTCATCAAGGGTAATTACAATTTGTTTCTCTTTTATTTTATTTTCTACAAAAGCATCTTTTGCATTATTCAAAATATTAAGTACCACATGTTTAAATTCATTTTCTATACCTTTAAATTGTAAATGTTTATTTACTATTAACTCCACATCAATATTATTGCTAATAAATTCATCTTTGACCAATAACAACACACTTCTAATACTTTTTTCTATATCAAACTCTTTTTTTTCTTTATTTGGTCGTAAAAATGTTCTAAATTCATTTAAAGTATTTGTCATATGGTCGATTTGAATATAAACTTTCTTTTGATACTCTTCCAAATCTTTTTTGTCAAGTTTATTTTCACTCATTTGATAACTAAGAAAATCTGTTCCTAAACGGATCAAACTTATTGGTTGTTTCCACTGATGTGCAATAGCATCAATCATCTCACCCATTGATGCCATTTTTGATTGTTCATACAAAAACTTATCTTTTACTCGCAATTGTTCAATATGTTCTTTTACATCTCTTACAAGCATTAATATCACAATAAAAAATATAATATATGCACCCATAATTATGTAAAATTTATTTTCCATAGTTTGTTTTTGCTTTTCTGCTTCTACTTCTGCTATTTTAAATGTATCTTCGATAATTATAGGAAGTTCATTGTTCTTGATTTTATTAAATAAAATATGTAGTTTAGGTATTTCTGTATACAATAGTTTAATATGTATATAGTAAAGTTTATTTGTATCTTTATTTTTTTCAAAATATTCCATTAGCTCTTGAGAAAAACTACTTTCTAATTCAAAACTATTTTTTACATTCATAAACTCCGTTAGTGTTTTTACATAATTTTGAAAGTATTCTTGTTTATTAATATCTAGTTTTGTAAGTTCTTTATTTAATATAGAAATTGAATTTTTTACTTTTGCATTTGTCATTAAAAATTTATTTGTTAAATTTTTTAATTGGTTTCTTTGTTTTGAATACTTTAAAAGACTTTTGTAAACGAGTGGATAATTATTTTGAATAGTACTATCTTCTAATAGTTTTTTGTTTTCTTTATCACTACTTTTCATATGTTCTACTAATATATCATTATTAAAGTTTCCACTTATGAGTGATTCTTTTAGTATATCTAAGTATTTTTTCCAATGATTATCTATCTTGTATATATTTTTTATAGTATTTAAATAGTTTTGGTTAAAATGGTTTAATTTGGAATTAAAATCTATTGCAAGATACAAAACACCAACTAGCAATACTGTAATAGCCGTAAGTCGATAATCTACTTTCATCTCATTTTACCTTTTTAAATGTTTTAGGAATCTCTCCTGTGAGCGTTTTTAAAAATTCTTCAATTAATTCAACTTCTTCTTCTGTAAAAGCAATAGCAACATTATTATATCCCATTAGAAGTATTGCTTCTTTTAAAGTTTTGATTTTACCTGAATGAAAATAAGGCGTAGTCTTCTCTACATTTCGCAAACTAGGAACGATAAAAACCATTTTATCTTCAATATCATTAGTTACTGCATATCTATCTGGCCAAGTTTCAGAATTGCCTTCAAATTCAATAACTGCCCCAAATTTTTGATACGAGTTTCCACCTATATTGATTCCATTATGACAAGATACGCAACCATACGAAACAAAAAGTTCCATCCCTTTTTTTTCTTTCGGTGAAAGTTCAACTTCTTTACGAAGATATTTATCAAACTTAGAATTTAAAGAAATGAGTGTTTTTTGAAATGCAACTATGGCATCTAACATCAATTCAAAAGTGGGCTTTGTTTTATATGCAGTTTGAAATAACTCAAGATACCTCTTACTTCTCAATAATCTTTCTTCAATCATCTCTTTATTGCTTGCCATTTCATGTTTATTAAAAAGTGGACCATCTGTCATTTGGGTATAGAGATTATCACTTCTTCCATTCCAAAAATAAGCAATTTTATAAGGTAGGTTAAAAATTGATGGGGTATTAATAAATCCTTTTTTTTCATCTGTACCTATACTAAATTGTTTATCATCTGCACCATAAATAGCATGACAAGAGGCACAAGAGATATCTTTATCTCTTGAAAGTATAGGGTCAAAAAAAAGTTTTTTTCCTAACTCAACTTTATTTTTGTCGTAAGTTATATTTATAGGCAATGGTTCAAATAAGTTTTTTGAATAACTAGCAATTATAATAGTAAACAAAAGTAAGAAAACTTTCATAACATCCCCTCTTAATTATAATATTTAGAATTTAAAAACTTCTATTAATCATATCACTCATTATATTTTCTAAATCTTTGTTATTATACTCTTTTATTGCATCTATTGCTTCAATCCCAAGATTTTGAGCTTGTTTTACACTATCTTCTAGTGCTTTTGTTTCTACCATTTTTTCTTTAATCCATTGTGTTTCTTCATTACTCAATGGTGTTTTATAAAGTTTTTCTAATTTATCTTTATCATCAAGTCTTTCATGTAATAAAAGATAAGGGATAGTTACTTTTCCCTCTACGAAGTCTAACATTGCAGGTTTTCCAAGTGTTTTAGTATCTTGTGTAATATCTAAAATATCATCTATCATCTGAAAAGCAAGTCCCAAATTTTTACCATATAAAGCAAAGGCTTCTTCATCTTTATTACTTAAAATAGCTGCTGCTTTTGCACTAGCTTCTATTAATGAAGCTGTTTTTTTATAAATCATATCAAAATATTTGTCATAAGAGGTATTAAAAGTATCTGTTAAATCAACATCTATCATCTCACCAACACTTAAAAGAGTTACTGCATTTGATACACAATGGGCAATCTTTGTATCCATAGTTGTTAATTGTGTAAATGCCTTTGAATAAAGTATATCTCCAAACATAATTGCAGTTTTATTATCAAAAAGTGCATTGATAGAAGGTTTTCCTCTTCTCATATCTGATTCATCTATCACATCATCATGAAGAAGTGATGCAGCGTGTATCATCTCTACAACAGCACATAGTTCAATACTTTGCTTTGATACACCTGCAATTTTAAGTATTAACTTACTTCGCAACATTTTTCCTTCTGCCAAAAGGTCAAGAAGTTCTAAACTTTTTTTATCATCTATCTCTTGAACGAATTCTTTTATTTGTCCTTTTACTTGTAATAGCTCTTCCATATTTTTTTAACTATCTAACCTACAAACAATATCTCCAGTCCATGCTACATAAGTGCTTTTTTTATCCTCTTCTAATTCCATAGATTTTTCAAGACTATATTGAGCTAACATCTGCTCTAGTTTCTCTTCTCCATGTTGTTCAATTAAAAAATTTTCCATTATTGTAAATTTTTGTACATACTGATCAAACTGATCTTTAACTAAATCATCATTAGCTTGGTTTGCTATATCCCAAAACTTTGATTTTGGAGTTCCCCCAAAAATATTTTCCTCATCTTCGAATAATGCATCATATTTACTCATAGTATTTCCTCTTTTATTCTTATTGTATTGTTATATTATTTATCTAGTCTTACACGAACCGACTCAGCGTGTGCAGTTAAACTTTCTGTATCAGCTAGTAACGCACACTCTTTTCCAACTTCATTAATAGCTTTTTTACTAAAGCTTATAATAGAACTTTTTTTCATAAAATTTTCTACATTTAGTGGACTGTAAAATTTTGCAGTTCCACCTGTTGGAAGTGTATGGTTTGGTCCTGCTACATAATCCCCAATAGGTTCAGGTGTATTTTCACCTAAGAAAATTGCCCCTGCGTGTTTGATACTTGGAAGTAATTCAAAAGGATTTTGTGTCATAACCTCTAAATGCTCTGGTGCTATCTCATTCATCAACTCTATTGCGTGTTCCATAGTATCGGTTACTATGATACAACCCCTCTCATCTATAGATTTTTGAGCTATCTCATTTCTACTTAAAACTTCTAGGTAGTTATCAACCTCTACACTTGTATCAAGTGCTACTTTTTCATCTGTAGTTATCATAATAGAACTCGCCATCTCATCATGTTCAGCCTGAGAAAGTAAATCTATTGCTAAATACTTTGGTTTTGCACTACTATCTGCTAGTATCCCTATCTCACTTGGTCCTGCTATCATATCAATATTTACTTCACCAAATACAAGTTTTTTTGCAGTTGCAACAAAAATATTTCCAGGACCAGTTATCACATCAACTTTTTTTAAACTTTGGGTTCCATAAGCCATAGCAGCAACAGCACTTGCCCCTCCAACTTTACAAACTGTTGTGATTCCACATAAGTGACATGCTGCAAGAAGTAACTCATTTGGTTCATTATCAGGTGTTGGTGTACAAACAACTATCTCTTCAACTCCTGCAACAATTGCAGGAATTGCATTCATAAGTAAACTACTTGGATATGCAGCTTTTCCACCTGGAATATATAACCCTGCTCTATCAACGGCAGTTACTTTTTGCCCAAGTATTGTTCCATTGTCTTCAAAATCTAACCAAGATTTTGGTAACTGTTTTTCATGATATTTTTTAATTCTGTCATACGCTAAATGTAATGATTGTCTTAGTTCATCATCAATATTATCATATGCTTTTTTCATATCAGCTACATCTACAAAAAGATCTGCATCACTTGAGGGTGTCCAGTTATCAAACTTAGATATATGCTCTTTTACTGCACTATTTCCATTTTCTATTATATCATCTATAATACCATTTACTATAGAACTTACTTTTTTAATATCAACTTTAGCTCGTCCTAAAATCTCTTCAAACTCTTTTTCAAAACCACTATCTTTTGTATTTATTATTTTCATCTTTTCTCTTCTTTTCTAAATTGCTTTTAAAATATTTTGTACTGCTTTTTGTTCATCAAAATCATCAACATCTATAACAATATCTGCAACATCTTCATACTCTTTAACTCTTTGATTATAAATCTTTTTTGCTTCTTCTAAATCTTGTAATAAAGGTCGCTTTTTAAATTTCGATTTTGAATTTGGTGCATTTTTAAGTCTTTGAATAATACTCTCAAAACTTGCTTTTAAATATACTACTGTACCTATTTTATGAATATTTTCTTGTCGATAAAATCCACCACCTGTAGAGATAATAGTACCTTGAATATTTTTTTCACACCATAAAGCACACTTCTTTTCTAAATCTCTAAAGTATGGTTCACCAAGTTTAGCAAATATTTTTTTTATCTTTGTATTTTCTAAACTTTCTATAATATCATCTGTATCAATTGCAAAATAGTCACTTTGTGCAACCATTGCCCTTGCAATTGTCCCTTTCCCAACACCCATAAAACCGATTAAAATAATATTTTTTTTATTCATAGATTAAATTATATCTTCTAATTACTTAATCTATAAGAGTGCAAAATATCTTCACATATTACTTTAGGGTCTTCTAAGCCTATTGAGATACGAACAAGACCTGAGGTTATTCCTAAAAATTTCTTTTCTTCTGAGGTAAAGTCACAGTAAATTGTACTCTCCATATGTAAAGCCAATGTTCTACTATCTCCAATATTTGCAGTGAGTATAAATAGCTTTGAATTATTCAAAAATTCAAATGCTCTTTCTTTTGTTTGCATATCTATTGTTATCATTGAACCACACCCATTTTGATAACTTTTTTTATACAACTCATTGTCTTTGTGTTTTGTTAATGAAGGATGATTAACATCTATATCATGTTCGTCTAGAAATTTTGCAACAATTTCACAAGAGTTATTAATTTGTTGCGTTCGTAACTCTAAAGTTTCTAATCCTAAAAGAGTTTGATAACTACTATGTGCATTTGCACTCATTCCTAAGTCTCTCAAAGCTCTTTTTTTACTACATCCTATAAGTGCTTTTGTATTTAACTTTTTTATAAATGGTTCTAAAAATTTATATCTTGGAGTATGAAACTTATCATCTTTTTCAACAGCTTTAAAAATAGATATTCCACCTAAAGCAGAAGAGTTTCCACTTATTATTTTTGTCGTTGAATATATAACTATATCTGCCCCATATTCAAATGGTTTGACAATAAGAGGGGTAATAGTGTTATCAACCACAAATGCTATGTTGTTTTTAGTTGCTATTTTTCCTATTGTTTCTAAGTTTGGCAATCGTAAACTTGGATTTCCAATAGATTCACAAAATATTATTTTTGTTTTGTCTGTTATTTTTGATTCAATTGTATCAATCTCATCACAACTTAAAAAAGTAGTTGTAATCCCAAATCGTGGAAGTGTTTGTGTCATCAAAGCATAACTTCCACCAAAAAGTCCTCCAATAGAGATAATCTCATCACCACTTGAACATAAACTCATAAGAGCCATACTAATAGCTCCCATTCCAGAACTAGCTGCAACTGCTCCAATGCCACCTTCCATTGAAGAGAGTTTTTGTTCTAAAATACTACTTGTAGGATTTCCCATCCTTGCATATAATGGTTTTGAGAGTTTTCCTGAGAAAATTTCTTCACCCTCTTGTGCTGTTTTATAAGAAAATGCAGCGGATGATGTTATTGGTGTTGATATTGCTGATTCAAAATAGTTCAATTGTTGTCCTTTATAATGTTTTATTATAACAAAGTGTAAATTATTTAGAGTTTAATTTGTGATTAGATATAATGACAAAAATTTAGAATACAAAGAGATATAAATATGGATCAAACAATAACAGAAAAAATATTTAGTGAACATGTGGGACGCAATGTATTTGCGGGTGAAATCGTAAGAAGTCCAATAGATATGGTTATAGGAAATGATATAACAACTCCTATATCAATAAAAGCTTTTGAAGAAAGTGGAGCTACAAAACTAGCAAATCCTGATGGATTTTCAATCGTTCTTGACCACTTTATCCCTGCAAAAGATATAGCATCTGCAAATCAAGCAAGAGTAAGTAGAGATTTTGCTGCTAAACACAATTTAAAAAACTATTTTGATGAAAAAGATATGGGTATTGAACATGCACTTTTACCTGAAAAAGGTCTTGTAATCCCTGGTGATGTTATCATTGGTGCAGATAGTCATACTTGTACACATGGTGCGCTTGGTGCATTTAGTACAGGAATGGGAAGTACAGATTTAGCTTTTGCTATGGTGACAGGTGGAAACTGGTTTAAAGTACCTGAATCTATCAAAGTTGTGTTTACAGGTGAACCATCAGAATATGTAACAGGAAAAGATTTAATCCTTGAAATTATCCGTATGATTGGTGTAGATGGAGCGTTATACAAAACTTTGGAATTCACAGGTGACACAATCCAATACTTAAGTATGGATGATAGGTTTTCATTGTGTAATATGGCAATTGAAGCTGGAGCAAAAAGTGGAATTGTAGCTTACGATGAGATTACAAAAGAGTTTTTAGATGAAAGAATAAAAGCAAATGGTACTTTAAGAGCTGAACCAAAAATTCACTTTAGTGATGATGATGCTTCTTATTGTCAAGTAGTTGAAATTGATGTAGCTTCATTAGAACCTGTAATTGCTTATCCATTTTTACCTGAAAATGGTCATAGTGTCTCACAAGCAGTAGCAGATAATATTAAAGTAGATCAAGTATTTATAGGAAGTTGTACAAATGGAAGATTAAGTGATTTAAAAATTGCATCTGAAATTTTAAATGGCAAAAAACTTGCGTCTCATACTCGTATGATAGTTACTCCTGGTACACAACAAATATTAAGAGAAGCTACAAAATTGGGATATATAGATATTTTAGTTGATGCAGGTGCTGTTGTATCTAATCCAACTTGTGGAGCCTGTTTAGGTGGATATATGGGTATTTTAGGTGATAATGAAGTTTGTATCTCTACAACAAATAGAAACTTTGTAGGGAGAATGGGAAGTCGTACATCTAAAGTATATTTATCAAATAGTGCCGTTGCAGCTGCAAGTGCTATTAGTGGGTATATTACAGACCCTGCCTCAATTTAACAAAATAAATAGCATATCTCTTATATGCTATTTATAGTTATTTTTTTAAAGTTTAAATTTATTATCTACTTATCTTACGCTGTTTTGTTTTGCGATAATCCCTTTAAATAAAGTAAACTACTCTCCAAATAAACTCTTCTATATAAAACAAAAAGTTATAATAAATAAGTTACATATAAGTTAAACTAATAAATAAAATTATCTGAACACTAGTCAATTTAAGTTATGTATTATTTTGTTTGTGATAATCTTCTTACATAAAATTAAATTTTACAAAAAGGAAACTATGATGATTAAGAATAGAGATGTTCAAAAAGACTTAGAGCAATTAGATGCAATATTAAAAGAGCAAGGTATTTCAAGAAGAGATGCAATGAAGATGATGGGAGTTGGTAGTTTATCTGCACTTATGATGGGTGGTACAGAGGCTGAAGCTGCAACTGCTGCAGTTGCAAGTGATGCTAAAGGTAAAATAGTAATCATAGGTGGTGGTTTAGCAGGTATGTCAACAGCAGCTAGATTAACAAATAGTTTATCAAACCCAGATATTACAGTAATTGAACCAAATGAACTTTCTACAAGTTATCAACCAGGTCAAACACTTGTAGGTGCTGGTCTTTGGGATAAAAGTGAAATAGTTTACCAAAGAGATGATTATGTTCCTGCTGGAACTAAAGTTATTAAAGAATCTGTAACTGATATAGATGCTGATAATAATACAGTTATGACAGACAAAGGTACTAAAGTAACTTATGATTACCTAATCGTTGCTGCTGGTGTAAAACTTAACTATGGTGCAATTAAAGGTTTAGAAGAAGCTGGTGAAGCTTATGCAAGTGGTGATAACTCAAAACTTTTAAAAGTTCTTGATTCTGTGGGTGCATCTTCAATCTATACAGCTGATGGTGCTGAAGCTACTTGGGCAAATATGCAAAAATTTGTTGCTGATGCAAAATCAGGTAAAAAAGTAAAAGGTGTATTTACACACCCTAACACACCAATTAAATGTGGTGGTGCTCCTAAAAAGATTATGTACCTAACAAATGCTAGACTTGAAGAAGCAGGTGCAAGAGCAAACGCTGATTTACATTTCTATCCAAATGGTGGAGCAATGTTTGGTATTAAAGATTACCATGATGCAATTGTAAAACAATATGAAGCTAGAGGTATGAAATGGAGTTATTTCCATAACTTAGTAGGTGTTGAAAATGGTAAAGCAATCTTTGATAAACATTGGAAAGAAAAAGGTGCATTTGATGAAGATTTAGGTGAGTATGAAATGGTTACAAAACATGAAATGGTAACTAAAGATTTTGATTTCTTACATATTACACCACCAATGAAAGCTCCAGATGAGATTGGTAAATCTTCAATTGGTTCAGGAAAAGGTTGGGTTCCAGTAAATAAAGAAACTTTACAACATGTAAAATATCCAAATGTATTCTCTCTAGGTGATATTGCTGCTGTTCCAATGGGTAAAACTGGTGGATCTGCTAGAAAACAATACAAAGTTGTAGTAAACAATGTTATCTCTATGATGGAAAAAGGTGAAATTCCAGCATCTAATGCAAAATATGATGGATATACAGTTTGTCCACTTATTACAAGTATTGGTACTGTTATGTTAGCTGAGTTTAACTGGGCTTCTAAAAAACCAGGAAGTGGTAAAAATGCTGCGTTATTATCATTCTTAGATCCAACTCAAGAAAGATATATCTGGTGGTTATTAAAAGTTTATTTACTTAAACCTATGACTCAATATGGTATGTTAGCTGGTAAAGCATAATATTATATAACTAAACTTTAGTTATATTAAAAGCCCTAAACCTTTTGGTTTAGGGCTTTTTTATTTATATTGTATTACAATGCCAAAATTAAATTTTAAGTGAGTATATATGAAAAAAGAGATTATTATTTTTGTAGGGTTATTTTTATTTTTAGCGATTGGAATGCATTTTAAACAATGGATTGATCATCCAATTGAACATCTTATGAATATGTCACATGGTGGTGCTTTTGGAGTGCCAGGGATTGTACATCCTTTTGTATTTACATTTTTATTATATTTTGTTCTTAGGTTTCCAGTATTTATTAAAAAACTATTTTCTAAAAAATAGTTTTAACTCATTAACAGTTTTTTTACTCTTTCCACTTCGTTTTGTAAATGGGGTAAATCAGAACTATTGTCTATGATATAAGTAGCTAAAGCTTTCTTCTCTTCAATATCCATTTGGTTATTTATTCGTATCTTTGCCTCTTCTTCTGTACAATTATCACGCTTTATCAATCTTTGAACTTGTATCTCTTTAGGTAAATATACTACAATTGATTTTTTAATATCATAGTTTTGTTTTTCAAAAAAAAGTGGAATATCTATTAAGTATGGTTTTTTTTGCTTTTCAAATAGAGCCGACTCTTTTATAATCTCCTCTTTAATCAAAGGATGAATAAACTCCTCTAATCTCTTTTTTTGCATCTCATCATTAAAGATTAAATTTCCTAATTTTTTTCTTAGTACTTTTTGATTTTCGATATATTCTTTTCCAAAAATATTTTCAATATCTTTATAATGTATATCTAAAAGTTTGTGTGTTATTTTATCTGCATCAATTGTTAAAAAACCATGCAGTCTAAAAAGTGAAGCAACAGTACTTTTCCCTGTTGCAATTCCACCTGTAAGTGCTATAGCATATTGAAATTCACTATCGTTTAGCAATGCCCGTTATCCCTTTAGTAATATATGTAGGATATACAAAAGTCGCATTATGTAGTTCAGTATTATAGTAGTTGCATCCCTCTAATAAATCAGAATTGTTGAGTACTATTTCAGCTTGAGGATGATATTTTTTTGAAGCAAATATCAATGTATTGTGTCCAAAACTATAAGGCATACAAATCCAAAAGTTTTTTCCAACAGTTTCTAGCTCTTTTTTAGACACTTCTAAATCTTTATATATAAAAGAAGCTTTTGTTACAAAGATACCTTTTGTTTGTTCTAAACATCTATCGACAGATGCCATAAACATATCATCAAAGTTTTCCTCTTTGTTATAAAGGATTATGTCAAAAGTATCTTCAATATTTAAAGTATCACTAAAAGTAACATCTTTACATTTATGTTTTGCTAACTCATTTTTAAACTCTGATGAGACATCACCAACAACTAATATTTTATTTATATATTTATGAGAACACAAAGGTACATGGACCATCATCTCATCATAAGCAAAGTTTTTGTTACCACAGTTTGCCATTTTGTATAAGCCTTTTAAATTAATTTTAGGTATAATACCCAAAAAATTTTAAACTCAAATAACTTGAGAATATTAAAGGTAAAAATTATGAATGTATATGAAAAGATACGAGATTTTTGTAGAAAATTTCGAATTATAGTTGGTCTAATAGCAATTGCAATTGCTGTATTATTTAGTAATCCTTGGTGGTATCTAGGGATTATACCTCTTATTGCAGGATTATCTGATTTTTGTCCAATTTGTATCATATCTAAAAAGTGTGATTTACCTAAAAAAAACGAGAAAGAAGCATAATGGCAACAATATCATATAAAGATGCAGGGGTAGATATAGATGCTGGTAATAGTTTTGTAGAAAATATAAAACCATATGTAAAATCAACTATGATACCAGGGGTATTAGGAGGTATTGGTTCATTTGCTGGTGCTTTTGAACTACCTACTGGATATAAAGAACCAGTAATATTAGCTGGAACTGATGGAGTTGGAACAAAACTAAAACTAGCTATTGATAGTGGAAAATTTGATACTGTAGGAATTGACCTTGTTGCTATGTGTTCAAATGATTTAATATGTAATTTTGGTGAGCCTTTATTTTTCTTAGATTATTATGCAACTGCAAAACTTGAAGTAGAAGAAGCAAGTGCCGTTGTCAAAGGTATAGCAGAAGGTTGTATAAGAAGCCAATGTGCATTAATAGGTGGGGAAACAGCCGAAATGCCAGGAATGTACAAAGAGGGTGATTTTGACCTTGCTGGTTTTTGTGTAGGAATTGCAGAAAAATCTGAAATGGACAGAGTTTCACGAGTACAAGATGGGGATGTTTTAATTGCATTACCAAGTTCAGGTGTTCACTCTAATGGATTTTCATTAGTAAGAAAACTCTTATTAGATAAACTTGGTATGAAATTTGAAGATGATTTTAACGGAAAACCTCTTATTGATACACTTTTAGAACCTACAAGAATATATGTAAAAGAGTTTAAAGAAAATAAAGAAAATATCAATGCTTTAGCACATATAACAGGTGGTGGGATAGTAGAAAATCTACCAAGAGTTTTACCTGATAATTTAAGAGCAATAGTACAAAGAGATAAAGTTCAAGTTTTACCTATCTTTGAACTTATGGGAAAACATGTAGAAGATGCTGAGATGTTTAGAGCCTTTAATATGGGTGTAGGGATGATATTTGTTGTAAACCCTGCAAATGTTGATGCAGTTTTAGAAAACACAGATGGATATGTAATAGGTCATATTGAAGCTGGAGAAAAAGGGTGTGATATAGTTTAATTTTAAACTATCTTAATTTTAAAAAGCCATTGGTATTCTACCAATGGCTTTTTTATTAAATTAATTTATCTTTGATGGTATCATGTGCAACAGCTGGTTTAGCTGTCCACTGCTTAAAAATATCACACGCTACTTTTACCCCTTCTCCATTTGCTATAGCAAACATAGTTTTTGCACCACTTGCAAGACCAGCAACAAAAAGATTTTCTGATATTTGATTATTTTTATTTTGTAAACAAACTTTATTTGGTTTCATCACATCTTTATGTTCTACTATATTTACTAAATCACACTCTATATCAAAACTATGCATACCTGTTGCTATTACAACTATTTTTGTTTGATAAGTATTATTTTGTGTTGTAACAGTAAAAGAGTCATTGTTTTTTTCTATTTTAGTAGCAGTATCTACAACTTTAGTACAACTCTTAAAATTTGCAAGTTGTTTTTCCATTTTTTTAATCAGAGAATCCCCACCTATTCCAAAATCTACACCTGCAAGATTAAAAAAACTAGCTTTTGTTATATCACTATTGTCATTATCAATCATTAAATAGTTCTTATTTTTTGCCCATTCAAACTTATCTTCTACAGAAGATAATGTTAAGGCGCATCCATAACCAGCAGCACCACCACCTACAATTAATACATCATACATTTTATAACTCCATATAATTAATTTTAAAGATGATAACTAAATTAATATATAAGAATACTAATTTTAGATAAATAAATGAAATCTTAATCAATCTTTAAGATGATAATGGTTATCATTTCTAAAATATAATTATTATGGAATAGAATATGAAATTATCAGATTTAAACATAGATCAAAATGCCGTTGTTGAAAAAATAACTTGTAATGAAGAATTAAAACAAAGATTTTATTCTTTTGGTATCTTTAAAGGTGCTACACTATTTGTAGAAAATATTAGTTTTGCAAGAAATACAATTGAGATAAATGTAGAAGAAACTTCAATAGCTTTAAGAATGGAAGAAGCTAACTCTATAGAAGTTACTCCAAAAGGATAAATAAATGACACCTATGAAAATTGTTTTAGCTGGTCAACCAAATGTTGGAAAATCATCATTAATCAATGCAATGTCAAATTCACGATTAAAAGTTGGGAATTTTAGTGGAGTAACTGTTGAAAAAACTCAAATATGTTTTGACCACCATTGTCATGCAATAGAGATGATAGATTTACCAGGAACATATTCTATTAATGGTTTTTCTACAGAAGAAAAAGTTGCAAAAAACTATCTTTTAGATAAAGATTACGATGTAATTATCAATGTTATAGATGCAACACATTTAACACGAAATTTACTTCTTACTCTTGAATTATTAAATCTTAATAAAAAAATGGTTATTGCTTTAAATATGTATGATGAAGCAAAAAAAGAGGGAATTCATATTGATGTGGAGCAAATAGAAGCTCTAACAGGAATTCCAACAGTTGCTGTTAGTGCAACTACAAAAGAGGGTATTGATGAGCTTTTAGATATTGTACATACCTATTATGACAGAGAAACTAGAATCTCTTCAAATATAAACTTTAGTGATGCTATTGAAGAGGAATTATATCATATAACTAAATTTTTTGAAGCAAAAAACTTTAAATACAAAGATTATACAAATCGTGAAATGGCTATTAAAGTTTTATTTGAAAATGAAAAGTTTTATGCAAAAATTCATGACAAACCAATATTTGCACAACTACAACCTATTTTATTAATAGCTAGTGAAAAAATATATACTTATTATGAAACAGAAGATATTAATGATATACAAACTTTAGAGTTTCACTCTATTGCCCATGGAATTAAATCTGAAACTGTAAAGAGAGATGATGCAAAACTTCCAAAACAATTTACAAAAAAAATAGACAACATTCTTATAAATAAATATTTAGGTGTTCCAATATTCTTATTTTTTATGTGGGGATTATTTCAGCTAACTTTTGAACTTGGTGCTATCCCTATGGATTATATTGATGCAGGGTTTGCTTGGCTAGGTGAAGCTGTTGGAAGCACAATAGCACATGAAGAACTCCGTTCTTTAATTGTTGATGGTATTATAGCTGGTGTTGGTGCTGTTGTATTATTTTTACCTAATATTATTATTCTTTATATCGGTATTGCACTTCTTGAAACAACTGGTTATATGAGTAGAGTTGCTTTTTTATTAGATGGTTTTTTTCATAAATTTGGACTGCATGGAAAAAGTTTTATCCCTTTAGTTACTGGATTTGGTTGTAGTGTTCCTGCGTATATGGCTACAAGAACACTTAAAAATGAAAAAGATAGGTTAATTACTCTTTTTATTATTGGTTTTATGAGTTGTGGTGCTAAATTACCTGTTTATGTACTATTTATAGGAGCATTTTTTAGCCAAGAAGAGGCAGGAAATGTATTATTTTATATCTACATTGCAGGAGCCTTATTAGGACTTGTTATGGCAAAAGCATTGCGTATTTTTGTATTTAAAGGGGAAGATGAACCTTTTGTTATGGAGATGCCAAAATATAGACTCCCAACAATGAAACTAATCTATATGATAGTATCACAAAAAGCTTGGTCATATCTAAAAAAAGCTGGTACATTTATCCTAGCAGCGAGTATCTTAATCTGGTTTGCTTCAAATTATCCTAAAGTTGACAATGATAACTTATCAGTTCAATTAGAAAATAGTTATTTAGGTCAAATAGGAAAAGCGAGTGTTCCATTTTTTGAGCCTCTTGGATTTGACTGGAAACTATCTGTTGCTCTAGAAACAGGACTTGCAGCCAAAGAGGTTGTTGTAGCAACTTTAGGAATTCTTTATAATGTGGGAGAAGAGGTAACTGAAGATGATGATAGACTTTTAGCTGAATTAAAAAAACAAATTCCTTTTGCAACAGCCGTTTCATTTATAGTTTTTGTTATGATATATCTTCCATGTTTTGCAGCTTCTATGGTTTTTGCAAAAGAAGCTGGAGGGTATAAATACTTAGGATACTTATTTGTCTTTACAACAACTGTCGCTTGGATAATGAGTTTTGTAGCATACAATATCACTCTAGCACTGACATAAACTGTATGTTTCTTATAATTCCCGCAATTATAATATTTCTTGCTTTTTCATACTTACATCTCAATGAAGATGTAAGTACAGTAACAGAGATTATAATTTATGTTTTTATAACTAGTGTAGTTGTACTCTCTTTTTATACTTATTCATCTATCAAAAAAAATCTAAAACAGCAAGAGTTAAATAAAATATTATTAGAGATACATAACCTGCAAATAAAACTTAAAAACACTACTTCTGAAAATCAAAAAGATACATTGCAACTACAAATAACAAGACTTCAAAAAGAGCTCAATGAACACAAATCATAAACTTTTTTCTAAATTTGCAGATACAAAATCCCAGTTTATCAGTCTCCAATAATTTTCTAAATATTCTGGTCTCGCATTTTTATAATCTAAATAATAAGCATGCTCCCAAACATCACAAACCATTAAAGGAATCAATTCTGAAGTTAAAGGTGTTTGAGCATTTGAAGTAGCTACAATTGACAACTTTTGCTCTTTGTCTACACAAAGCCATACCCAGCCAGAGCCAAATAAAGAAATAGCAGTATTGATAAAACTTTTTTTAAATTCTTCTTGTGAACCAAACTCTTCATCAATTTTAGATGATAAGTAAGTAGATTGAGTTCTTTGTGTTGGAGATAAACTATTCCAAAAAAAATCATGATTATATACTTGTGCTGCATTATTAAAAATTGCACCTTCTGCATTTTGAATAATTTCAATAAGTGATTTTGATTCAAAAACAGTTTCTTTGATAAGAGTATTGAGTTTAGCAACATAGCCAGTATGATGTTTATCATAATGATAGTGTAACGTCTCCTGTGAAATCATTGGCTCTAATGCATCATATCCATATGGTAAGGTCATTAATTGATGTTCCATTATTTTCTCCTTAATAAAGTTATAATAGATACTTACGAAAATGGACTTAAAAAACATTGAACTTTTTTATATAATTTACTCATGAAAATGATTTGTATATAGTGGGAAAATGGAGCTTCAAATAGGACTTGAACCTACGACCTGCTGATTACAAATCAGCTGCTCTACCAACTGAGCTATTGAAGCAATAATATAATTAAATTATGAAAATCATGATTTGATTTTTAAGTGGAGCGGGAGACGAGACTCGAACTCGCGACAATCTGCTTGGAAGGCAGAGGCTCTAGCCAACTGAGCTACTCCCGCTTAAAAAAGTTTCACAAACACCTTATCTAATAAGGCTTTAAAGTGGTGGGTTCAGAAGGACTCGAACCTTCGACCACTCGGTTATGAGCCGAGTGCTCTAACCAGCTGAGCTATGAACCCTTTTGCTATAAGCTCTCTTTGTTTGTGGACGAAATTATAGTGATATTTTTATTAAAATACACTTAAATTATTATATAACTCATTAAATTAGACTTTTACAACAACTGTACTATAAGGATTATAAAGAACATTGGCTTTTGTTTGTATTTTTACATTTCTTCTTTGAGTATAATCTATGGTATATGTACCTGCGTTATCCTGCGAAAATCGTGCACATATTTTTGCAGCCTCTTGAATAATATGTTCTGGAATAGTTTTTTTAGTACAGGAAACAATTACATGTGAAGATGGCATTCCTTGAAGATGAAACCAAAAGTCACTTGCTTTACTATTTTCTAATAAATATATATTTTCCCTTTCATCACGACCAAGCATTATTTTATATCCATCAATAAAAAAACTTTGATAGGGATTTTGTTTTTTTGTCTTTTTTTGATTTTTATCTTTTTTAGGAAAATAAAACTCTACCTCATCAATTGTTTGACAGTTTTCTATTGTACCTATTAATCTATTGTAAAAATCTAATTTTTGTGATAAGTTCAAATATTCAATATGTTGGTTTTTTGCTTTTGCTTTTGCTTTCTTTGAATCTCTAAAAAGATCATTAGATTTTTTAATATCATTATTTTTTTCATAACCATTTTTTAAATATAACTTTGCAACTATATCTATAGCTTCTTGATTTAATAATTCTGCTTTTGCTTCTAATGCTTCAATATTTTCTAAATTGTCTAATATTTTTTTAATTTTTAACATTTGTTTTTGAAGTTGATTGGATTTTTGTTTTTTAATATTTTCTAGCTCTTTTGATACTTTTTTATTATAAACACTTTGTAAATATTCTTCTATATTATCTACACTATTTACTTCATAATCAAAATCAGGTTTTTCTAATTTATCTAATTTGTGTCCAACTTTAACAATTCTTGTAGATGTCCACTCATCAATATGGCGTAGTGCTTCTAAGATAATATCTTGAGTATCTAAGATAATTATATTTGTATTTTTACCAGTAAATTCTAATTGTAAAATTGTTGTTTGCTCTTTATAAGAAGACTTACTTTTAACAACTATATTTAAAACTTTATCATCATCTCTTAAATATACTTGATCAATTTTTGAATTATTGAATCTTTTTTGTAACATCACATCAACAGGTGCCGTAAAAGTTTTTTTATTTATATCTTTTTCACTCTTCATAAAAACAGAAGAATTACCTTTTGTCATATCAAAATAGACTACTTTGCGATCATTGAATTCAATTTTTATTATATTATTATCTACTCGTTTTATGTGATTTATTGTTGTAAAGTTGCCAAGATATTGAGCTATTTGTTTTAATAAGTAATATTTCATTTTTAATCATAACATATTTTATAATAATTTTATATTTTTTTTATATATATCTGATATACTTATACAAATTAAAACTAGGAGATTAAATGAATAAATTACTAAAGTTAGCATTAGTAGGTGCTGTGATGTTAAGTCTAGGAGCGACTGTTGCTTCTGCAAATGTTGCTAAAGGGCAAAAACTTTACTCTAAAAAGCTTAAAAAAGCTTGTGGATTTACAGGAGCTAAAATGGCTTCTAAACATACACAAGGTGAGTGGGAAGATATTAATAGTAAAGGGCAATTAGCACAAGAGATTAAAACAATTTGTCCTAATGTTAAAGATTCAGATGTAAAAGAGAAATATATTCCTCATTATTATGATTTCTTTTATGAGTATGCAAGTGATTCAGGAAATGTTCCTTCTTGTTAATCAAAGAGATACAAATAAAAAGGTTAGCATAATTGCTAACCTTTTTTTATGATTATAAATTTTGTTAAACTAATAATAATCCAAGAGTAAAAACTATCTGAATAATAAATACAATACTTGCTATTTTCAATGCTAGTTTTCCATCACTCTTAATACTACTAAAATGTATTTTTAATCCAACAGCACTCATGGCAACAAGAAGTAAAATATGAGAAGCGGTTGCAATAATATGTTTAATTTCATCACTTACTAGTCCAAAAGAACTTATTAATGAAAAAGCAATAAATCCAATGATAAATAAAGGAATTGTGGCACCTTTTGTATTTTCTTCACTGTTTTTTGCATGAAAAATATAGATTAATATTAAAACAAGTGGTGTTAGAAGTAATATTCTTCCCATCTTTACAGTTGTAGCACTGACCCCAGCTGTATCCCCAATACTAAAACCTCCAGCTGTAACTTGTCCTACTGCTTGAAGAGTATTTCCTACTAATATACCTGCATCTATCTCATTTAATCCAAAACTTAAAGCAACAAAAGGAACTAAAAATATACCAATTGTCCCCAAAAGATTTACAATTGCAACTGATATTCCAATAAAATGTTTATCAGCTTTTATTACAGGTGCTGTTGCACTTATAGCACTACTTCCACATACTCCATTTCCTATACCTAATAATAATGCCAATTTCATATCAATTTTGTAATATCGACCTATTAATACAGCACTATAAATAGTCACTACCATTCCTAATACTATTATAACTAATGTCTTCAGTCCCAGTGATGATAATATATGAAAATCAAGATTAATACCCATCAATGCTATTGAGTATCCTAAAAGAGTTTTTTCCGCGTATGTGATACCTTTATTATAACTTTCATTAAATTTAATTACATTACCAACTATAATCCCTAAGATTATAGCAATTGCTACTGAACCTATCAAGATAAATTTTGATAAAAAATATGCAACTATACTTACTCCTATAGCTACACCTAATCCTTTCATATATTTATACATTCTATTCTTCTTTATTTTTATTTAATTTATTAAGGTCTTCAACAATAGACAAATCTAATTTTTCAGCCATGGCTTCTTTTTTTAATATCTCGATCGCCTCTTCATGACTAAAAGACTTTCTATATACTTTTTCTTCCAATAATGCCTGATAAATAACTAATATTGCCAATAATCTATCTTTTAAACTTAAATGGCTTGCTTCTAGTTCATAAGGAGTACCTGTACCATCTAACCGTTCATTATATGTAGAACACAATTTTGCAATATCATCAAAACCAAAAACAGAAGAGATAATTGCATGGGAAAAATATGGAATTGCTCTTATCATATCTATCTCTTCTTTTTTCAAAATATTACTTTTGTAATATATATCTTTGGAACTAAAAAGTTTTCCTATACAATGTAAATTAGCAGCTATTACCATACGAGAGATATCTTTATTGTCCATATTATATATTTGACACATCTCTTTACATGTTGTACTTATAGTATTTATATTATTATTGTTGGTATAGGCGTATATGATTTCATTAATGATTTCAGATAGTTTTATTAATTTATTGTATTCAATCTCTATAGTAAAATCTTGTAAAAAATTATATATATGAAACGGTAGTTGTTGTTCATTTGTCAAATCCAACCAAAAAGTCATATCACTGCTTAAGTCACTAAAGTTTTCTTTTAATAGATCACTAAATAAATTAGATTCTAATATATTAGTTATGATTTCATCTTTATTTATTATGATATTATATTTTATATCAATGTTATTTTCTATAAAAGAGCATACATCTAAAATCTCTTTAATCTCTTTATCTTTATATATATTTTTATCAATAAAAGGTAATTGATTTAAATGTTCTATTGGAACATCTATTTTATATAATAAAGAGTATGCCGCTAAATCAGAAAAATGCTCTGCTGTAAAATTGGTATAATTAGATAATCTTAAAGCAATATAAGCAATTCTTTTAGAATTAAATGGAACATCATTTTCATTCTTTGTAAATACATTATCAAATGCAACACTAAACCCCATCAAAAAATTATTAAAGTTAAACTTAGTATGGGTCATTTTATCCATGAAAGTTCTTTATATACATTTTATTTCAAATCCTTTTTTTATCAAACCAGCAACTACAACTTTTGCAAAAACACCTCTGTCATTTTTGAGTAAAGTTGGTACTTCCTTGTTTATTTTTGATAGGTGATCACAAATAGTACAATTATGAGCTATTTCTAAAACTACCTCACCAATTTTTAATTTCATCCCGATTTCTAGAAGATCCAAATTAAAATCAATAAGTATATTTTCACCTAATTCACCATAGTTTATATCAATATCTTTTTTTGACCATATCATAAGCTTTTGTTGAGGCAATTAAGATAGACCTTTCTCTATCTTTAGCATAAAATTTATCTATAAATACCCCATCTTCATCAACAGCCAATTCTGTTTGATTGATTCTTCCATCATATTTTTCTTTTGATATAAACAACTCAACTATTTTACCTAAAATCTTCATAAGTTAACCTTTAATTATATTTATTATTATAACAATTTATTATACTATTATAGCACAATAAAAGTGGAATTACAATAGTTATATTTAATTATTTTTTCTATTCATGTTACATAATTACACATGAATAACTTAAATAAAATTTAATATTTTATAATAATTTTTAATTATAACTTTAATTAATAAATCATCTAATTCGTTAAAAACACAGTATTTAAAGGCATTTTTTTTATTATAAACTTATTTTAAACTTAAACTAAAGATACCAACTTATAATAAATATTTGTTAGTTTAATGTAAAAATTATTTTTGAAAATTTCATTATAATTTCATTTGACTTTAGGTTATATTTTAATATATAATTTCTAGTTTTGGTATGAAAATTGCCTAATCAATACATTTATTAAAAAAGGAGAATGTTAATGAATAAGATTAAAAAAATTTTTAAAAAATCATTAACTACTAAGGATAATAATACTTTAGAAGAGTCTAGTAGACGTGATTTTTTCAAAAATACTGCTGCATTATCAGTTAGTGCTATTGCCGCAACAAGTGTTTTAGGACCTATAAAACTTTCAGCAGACGAGGATGTAATCGTAAATGAAGTAGAATGGGGAACAAAGCTTGGAGATTTGACAACAAAATATAGATATGGTATCCCTTCACCTTATGAACATAATAATGTAAGAAGAAATGACCCGTTATTATCTTCAGGAGATGAATATGCAACAGTAACCATGTGTCCTCTACATGAATCAGAAGGTATTGTTACACCTAATGGTTTATTCTTTACAAGAAATCATGGTGGAACTGCACATGTAGATCCACATAAATTCAGACTTATGATTCATGGAAAAGTAAAAAAAGAGATTGTATTAACTCTTGATGAATTAAAAAGATATCCATGTGAAACAAGAACATACTTTATAGAATGTCCTGCAAATGGTTCAACAGATTGGAGAGCACCTCAATACAATAACTTACAATTTTTAAAAGGTATGATGAGTTGTGCTTCTTGGACAGGAGTAATGCTTAAAACAGTTCTTGAAGATTTAGGACTAGAAGATGATGCTGTATGGATGATGGCAGAAGGTAGTGATAATGCAGGAAACCCTAGAACAATTCCTGTGGAAAAAGCACTTGATGATGCAATGTTAGTTTGGGGACAAAATGGTGAAGCATTAAGACCTGAACAAGGTTACCCATTAAGATTACTTGTTCCAGGTTGGGAAGGTAACTTAAATACTAAATGGTTAAAAAGATTAGAGTTCTCAGATAAACCTTGGCACTCAAAAGAGGAAACATCTAAGTATACAATGCTACAAAAAAGTGGTAAAGCTATTAGATACTTCTGGATAAATGAAGTTAACTCAGTAATTACTAAACCATGTCCTGAAAAACCATGGACTGATTTAAAAGCAGGTGATTTAGTAGAGATTGAAGGTATTGCTTGGTCTGGACAAGGTACTATAAAACATGTTGATATCACTTTTGATGGTGGAGATAATTGGGTTGAAGCAAAACTCAAAGGTTTAGTATTACCAAAATGTTGGACAAGATTTTCATATATGATGAGATGGGATGGAAAACCATTACTATTATCAAGTAGAGCAGTTGATGATTTAGGTAGTGTTCAACCAACTCTTGACCAAGAAACAGAGAAACAAGGTGTTGAATCAGTTTATCATAGAAATGGAAATGTAACTTGGGAAGTTACTTCAAAAGGAGAGGTTAATAATGTACACATTAGAAAACACCATGCTTAAAAAAGCAATTATAGGTTTAAGTCTAGCAACTGCAGCAATTGTAATATCTGGTTGTAATAATAGTGATGTTAAGATGTCTGATACTACAAATGTAAAAGCAGAACATAGAGCAGTAGATGGTGGAAAAACTTTACCCTACTGTAAATGGAAAATATACTGAATATCATGTAAATACACAAGAAGCTAAAGATTTTACATATGGTAGAACACCAACAAAGACAGAGATAGCAGCTTGGAACATTGATGTAATGCCTGATGGTACGGGATTACCTATGTATGATACAAAACATGGTAAAGTTGTTCTTAATGAAGATGGTTCTAAAAAAATTGCAGAAGGTTCAGTTGCTTGGGGTGCTGAACTTTATGATGCACAATGTGTTATGTGTCATGGTGACTTTGGTGCTGGTGGAGTTGGTGGATATCCTGCACTATCTGGTGGAGATATAAATTCATTAAAAAACCAACTACAAAATCCAGCTGACAAAGTACCAACAGAAACACCACCATTAAAAAGAATTGGTAGTTACTGGCCGTACGCTAGTACATTGTTTTGGTACATTCAAGATTCAATGCCATTTCCACATCCTAAAAGTTTAACAAATAGTGAAACTTATGCAATTTCAGCTTACTTACTAATGGAAAATGGTATTGAAGTTGATGGTGAAGAGATGGATGAAGAATTTATAATGAATAGAGAAGAGTTCTTAAAAATTAAAATGCCAAATGAAAATGGATTTTATCCGGTAGTTGATACTCCTGAAAATCCACGACAAGGTGTTGAAAACGTAAGAGAATTTTTGGGTAATCCTTCAAACTATGGTACAGGTACAAGATGTATGACTGACTGTATCAAAGGTGAAGTACCAGTATTAAGAATCAAAGATGAGATGAATAACTTTCATCCAGCGGCTACAACTGAAAGAAGTCTTCCTCCTGTTGAAGAGGTGGCAGGTTCTGTACATCCAGGAAAAACTGCCTATGAAGCTTCATGTAGTGCTTGTCATGCAAATGAAGCGATTGGAGCACCCGTTGTAGGTGATAGTGATGCTTGGGCAGATGTAATGAAAAAAGGGATAGACGGTGTATACCATAATGGTATCAATGGTGTAAATGCGATGCCTCCAAAAGGTGGAAATATGGATTTATCTGATGATCAAGTAAAAGAGATTATTGATTATATGATAGAAGCTAGTAAATAATTTTATTAGCATTTTGAAGGGGGTTTGGTGGTTTTGCCATTAAACCTTTTTTATTAATTAACTATAATAAATTATTATATTATAATAGAAACTAATAATATTTATTCAAAAAGACATATATTATAAAAAGTTATACAAAATAACCTCTTTTTTATCTAAAAATTGTTACTTTTAACAACTAATTATGATATATAATATATTAGATAAGAAATTAATATAATCCTTTATTTATGGGCTTTATGAGCACTCTATAAACTCATAAAATTATAATAAAAAAAACTTTACCTTATAAACAAAAAATATTGAAAAATTTATCAATTTTACTTGACATTGATGAAGATTTTAGATTATAATTCTTTGTTTTAGTATTTTTGCATACTTGCATACTAAATAATATATTCATAAAATATATTAACTACAATAAAAAAAAGGAGACAAGATGAAATTAGCTAAAAGTTTACTAATAGCATCAGCAATAAGTGGTTTAATTGCTACTTCAAGTTTTGCGAATGCAGATCTAGTTGCTAAAGGTGAGAAGATTTTTAAGACTAAAAAACTTGGAAACTGTATTGCATGTCATGCAGTTAATGGCAGCGCAGAATTAGACAAAATGGGTCCAGGAAGTTTTGGTCCAAAATTAGCAGGTTTATCTTACTGGGATGATAAAACACTTTATGATACTGTATATGATATTTATGCGGCAAGAGGTATAAAATTTTCAGCAATGCCACCATTTGGAAAAACAGGTTGGCTTGATGATGCAGAGATTAAAGCAGTCGTTGCTTATTTAAAAACAATTAATTAGAAATTAGGAGAAAATTACAATGAATAGAAGAAATTTTTTAGGTTTAGGTTTAGGTGCAGCTGCAGTTGCAATGATTCCAATGAATTTAAGTGCTATAGATTTTAGAGCTACAAAACCTGCTTCATGGACAGCAAAAAAAGTTGATGTTGCTATGAAAGAATTATATGGAACAACAGCTACTACAGAAAGTGGTGTTAAACTTAAAGCTCCAGATATCGCTGAAAATGGTGCAGTTATCCCTGTATCAGTATCATCAGATTTAGCTGGTAAAACAGTTGCAATATTCCAAGATGCAAATCCTGAAGCTACGGTTGCAGTATTTACAGTACCTGCAGGTGGAATTATTGATTATTCTATTAGAATTAAAATGCAAAAAACAGGGACAGTATCAGCTGTTGTTGAAGTTGATGGAAAATTACACTCTGCTTCAAAACTTGTAAAAGTTACAAAAGGTGGATGTGGAGGTTGATTTAATTCACCAACATTCATTGATCAAAATTAAATATAATATTAAAGGAATATAATAATGGCAAACTTAGGAAAAGCAAGAATTAAAGCGAAAGCAAAAAAAGGTATTGTAACTGTTAAAGCGATGGCAAAACATCCAATGCTAAGTTATCAAGAAGCAAAAAAAGCAAAGAAAAAAACTGATTTTATTACGCATATTATGGCAACAGTAGATGGAAAAGCTGTATTTGAAGTATCAACTTCTCAATTTTTATCTAAAAACCCTTATTTGAAATTTCAATTTGCTGGTGAAAAAGGTCAAGAATTAGAATTATCAATGGCTACACTTTTAGGTGAAAAGAAATCTTTCAAAGCAAAAATCAAGTAGTTTGATAAATAAACTACTTATAGAAATAAGTGGTTTCTAAAATAACAATAAAAAGGAGATAACTATGTTATTAAAAATTGTAAAAACTTCTGCACTAGTAGCATTATCAGCTTGTACTTTAAGTGCAAATTCTTTTAATGCTCAAGCTGAAAAAGATAAAGTTGAACTGATTAAATACTTTGAAGCTAAATTTGCAGATCCAGAAAAAAATGCAGCTAACTTTTTCCCATACTCAACAGAAGATGAGTTAAAAAACAATATCAAAAAAGGTATCAAACATATGGAGTTTGGTATTGGTAACTATGCCTTTAATAAAGCAGGTATTGAAACTTATGAAGAGATAAATGAAATGCCACCTTATGAAGATGCAATAGATGCAGGTGCTGAACTTTATGAGAAAAAATTTGCAAATGGTAATTCACTTTCTGTTTGTTTTCCTGATCCTACTATAGGTGGAGATTACCCTATGTTTGATGAGTCAACAAAATCTGTTGTTTCTTTAACACAAGCTGTAAATGATTGTATAACATCAAATGGTGAAAAAAAATGGAATGAGAAAAAAGGTGATATGGCAAGTTTTCAAGCTTTCATTGCAAACTCTACAAAAGAAGCTGAGAAAAAAGTTAATATCAAAATTGAAAGTGCAGAAGCAGCAGCAGCTTATGAGAGAGGTAAAGAATTTTACTATACTCAAAGAGGTTACTTAAATCTTTCTTGTGCAACATGTCACGTTCAAGGTGCTGGTAAAAGAGTTAGAAATGAGTCTTTGTCACAACTTTTAGGTCATACAACACATTTTCCAGTTTATAGATTAAAATGGCAAGGTTTAGGTACGTTAGAACGAAGAATGGAAGGTTGTGTTAAAGATCAAGGTCAAAACCCACCAAAACCATCTAGTTCAACTATGAAAGAGTTACTATACTTTATGGCATATATGTCAAATGGAATGGCTGTTGACGGTCCAGATATAAGAAAATAGGAGAGAGAAAAATGAAAAAAATATATACTTTAGCAATAACTTCAATCGTAGCATTTTCTTTAGCAGGATGTATGGGTGGTTCTGATAGCTTAACTCCTGCAGCAGCTACTAAAATGGATCAAAAAGAAGTTTGTAATGTAGACAAACTTGGAATTGACACTGTTCTTGCAAATGCAAAAATGTATAATGCAGCAGCAGTACAAGAGAAAGTTGAATTTAGAAGACTTGGTGTAAATAATAGTGATTTAATCATTGCTACAGAAGAAGCAATTAAAACTAATGCTAAAACTGTTACTCCAAAAGATTTTAAAGGAAAAGCGACAAAAGACAAGTTTCCAGTTGCATATGCAGCACATAGAGCTTGTACATTTGGATTAAATGCTTTACAACAAAAACATGAAGGTAAATCATCATGGAGATTAGCTGTACCTGGAGATGGGTTTAAGTACTAATCACACATTTACAATAATGTTACATAAATAAGGGAAGCCAAGTATTCTACTTGGCTTTTTTATCATTTGTTAACTTACATAAGTTAACAAATGATAAAATAATTTAAATTAACAAATAAAGGAAAAATAATGAGTAAAATGAGTAGAAGAGAATTCATATATATGTCAGCACTTCTTGCTGGTACAGCACCTGTATTTGCAAATTCACATACAAGACTTTCTAATAGTGGAAAAGCAGAAGATTATTATAAACTAGATAATTTTGGTAATGTAAGACTTATGCATATGACTGATTCTCATGCGCAACTACTACCTGTATATTTTAGAGAACCAAATGTAAACTTAGGTTTTTTTGATAACTTTGGTAAACCGCCACATATCGTTGGTGACAAATTATTAGAAAGATATGGAATCAAAGGTGATAAAAGATTAGAATATGCATTTTCATGTGTAAACTTTGAAAAACATGCCAAAGATATGGGAAAAATAGGTGGTTTTTCACAAATTAAAACTGTTGTAGATCATTTAAAAAACTCTTTTGGTTCTGAAAAATGTTTACTTCTTGATGGTGGAGATACATGGCAAGGTAGCTGGACTTCACTTCAAACAAGAGGGAAAGATATGGTTGGTGCTATGAACATACTTGGTGTAGATGTAGCAGTTGGACACTGGGAATTTACATATAAAGCAGAAGAAGTTTTAGAAAATGTGTCACTTCTTAAAGCTGACTTTATAGCCCAAAATGTAAAAGTAAAAGAAGATGCTTTATTTGATGGAACAGCAGAAGCATATGATGAAGATACTGGTCATGCATTTAAACCATATACCATTAAAGAATTAAATGGTGCAAGAATTGCAATCATTGGTCAAGCTTTCCCATATACAACTATTGCAAATCCACAAAGAAATATTCCAGATTGGACTTTTGCTATTAGAGAAACAGAGATGCAAGAGATGGTTGACCAAGTAAGAGATGAGGAAAAACCAGATGCAGTCATCGTACTTTCACACAATGGGTATGATGTTGATAAAAGAATGGCTGAAGTATGTAGTGGGATAGACTTTATTATGGGTGGTCATACACATGATGGAGTCCCAGAAGCGTATGAGGTAAAAAATGCAAATGGTGGAAAAACTTATGTATGTAATGCTGGTTCAAATGGTAAATTTTTAAATGTACTTGATTTAGATGTACAGAATGGGAAAATTAAAGATTTTAAGTTTACACTTCTTCCAATTTTTTCTGATTTAATTCCAGAAGATCCAGATATGAAAAAATATATTGAACTTGTAAGAAGACCTTTCCAAAAAGAACTTTCAAGAGAAATTGCAACAACTGATGTAACTCTATTTAGAAGAGGAAACTTTAATGGTTCTTGGGATCAATTAATTTGTGATTCGTTAATAGAGATTGAGGGTGCAGACATATCACTTTCACCAGGGTTTAGATGGGGAACATCACTTATGCCAGGTCAAACTGTAACATTTGATGATCTTGCTACTCAAACTGCCATGACATATCCAGAAACTTATGTAAGAGAATTCACAGGTGCTGCAATTAAAGAAACACTTGAAGATGTAGCTGATAATTTATTTAATGCTGATCCATTCTTACAATCAGGTGGAGATATGGTTAGAACTGGTGGTATCTCGTATAGAATTGATCCTTCTAAAACAATGGGTCATAGAATTAGTGATATTGTTATGACAAAAACAGGTAAAAAGATGGAAGCCAATAAAAAATATAAAGTTGGTGGTTGGTCAACTGTAAATGCAGTATCTAAGGGAAGACCAATTTGGGAAGTTACTGAAGACTATTTAAGAGACTTGAAACATATTGACAACTCAAATCTTAAAATAAATGGTGCAAAAATGGATATGCTTGCAGTTAAAGGAAATCCAGGATATGACGCTAGATATGATTACAATATGTAATTCTATCTTTGGGTAAAATTTAGTTCTACTAAATTTTATCCCCCTTTTCTAATAATACTTTTCAAATACTTCTTTTTTCAATTAAATTATAATTATTTATAATACATTAATATTTTACAGTTATAATTATTCCAAATAATTCTAAGGAGTAATATATGAAAAAAATATTAATATCTTTTCTTGTAATAACAGTAAGTGTAGTAGTTCTACAAGCAAATGTTACTAAAGAACAATGTTCTCAAAAAGGTGAGAATTTTATCTATGTAGGTGGAGAGTGTATTCAATATGTTGCATTTGAAGGTGATGAAAATAAAAATCTCAATATTATTGTACATGGAACATGGAAATCTGGGACAAATACATTGGGGAGATATGCTCCTTTTGCTGAAACTATAAATATGAATACTGATATTACTACTGTAGCTGTTGCATTACCAGGTTATTCAAACTCTTCAACAAATAATCTTGAAGATTTAAACCATGGTGCAAATACAGTATACACACCTAAATATATTCAATTTATGGCAGCACTTATCAAATCTTTAAAAGAAAAATTTGATGCTTCACAAGTAAATTATATAGGACACTCAGCTGGTGCGTCATTAGGTGTAAATGTAGTTGCTATGAATCCAAATCTTCTCAATAGTGTCACAGCAGCTGGGGGAAGATATGATCTCAGTAAATTTAAAGAGGAAGAAAGAAAAAATCTAATAACGATAAGTGATCATCTTGATAATGTAAAAGATACAAAACTTTTATTAGTCTATGGAACTAAAGATACTATTTCAGATCCTCAACTTACTACATCATTTTATGAGTTAGCAAAGAAAAAAGGACTAGATGTAAAAATTGTAAAAGTTGAAGGAGCAGAACATATTGATTTAGATATGACTGACCCATCAGTTGAAGCTATTACTGAACTTGTATCTGAATAGATGAATATATAAATAGATACTTTTATAGTATCTATTTAATCTCTAAATTCTAAATCTGTAAGATATCCTGCAAAATCTGTTTCTAAATAAAGTTTTTCATTTATATAATCTAAAATAAGATTAAATGTTGTTGTATTTCTATAACCCTTTAGAGCATATACTATATCATTGTTTTCATCTATAAAAACTACCGTAGGATAAAAAGCAATATTTAAATTTTTTGAAAAACCTTTTTTATCGCCTTGATAATCTTTATACTTTATTAAATCATTGTCATCTGAATTAACATCAACATATATATAGTTTTTTTCCATTTTTTGTTTTGCAGCTATATCACTAAAGGCATTATCTATCATGCGGGTACAATAAGGGCAATGTGTCATATGAAAGAAAAGGATAATATGTTTTTTTTCACTTTTTGCTTCTTGCGCTATTTGATCAATATCAACAATTCCCCCTCTTCCATAAGAGAAAGTGCATAAGAAAATCACTAAAATAATTAGTTTAAAATATTTCAAATTTAATTCCTCTTTATAACTTATAATTCTCGATAAAAATTACATCTAAAAAGCACTACACTAAAAAATAAATTAATAAGGAGTGACATTAATCCACCCCCCTGCAATCCTTTCAATAACTTCCGCAATTCCTGCTTGTACATAACTTATATCTTCAATAAATTCATCCTTTTTCCAATTCATTGTATCCATAGTATTAATGCAACCAATAAACTCCACATCATATTCCATCAAAGAGTTGATTCTTGTTAATGTATCTTCATCATAGTCTTTTCTCAATACTCGCATCCCTTGAGCATAAGCAACAACTGATATTTGGATAGTTTCTGCTGGATATACTTTTAAAACATTATATATAGATCCTAACATATGATTTACAGTTTCAATATTTGCACTTCGTAATTTAATCACCCACTTTCTAGGCTCATCAAATGTAGGTTTTGGATCAGAAAACTCCATTTGTCCAAATGATAATACAGAAAGCATTATCAGCAAAATTAACTTTTTCATATTTTTCCTTTGTATAATAAATTTTTATAGTATATCTTATACTTTATTAAAAATATTAGTGAGAAAATAAAAGAAAAAGAATTATAAAATATTTGATAAAACACTTGACAAAAAAGTAAAAATTTACTACAATTCTAGCACTCAAAATAAATGAGTGCTAATTAAATTTTAAACTTAACATATAAGGACTAAATAATGAATTTTAAACCATTAGGTGATAGAGTACTATTAAAAGTACAAGCAGTAGAAACAAAAACTGCAAGTGGAATCATTATCCCAGATAATGCTTCAAAAGAAAAACCAACACAAGCTGAAGTTGTAGCAATAGGAAATGATGTAGAACATGTAGCAGTTGGAGACCAAGTAATTTTTTCTCAATACGCAAGAAGTGCAACGGTTACTATTGATAACACAGAATATTTAATCATGGAAGTAAGTGAAATTTTAGGAACATTTGGAGGAGATAAATAATGGCAAAAGAGATACATTTTAGTGATGATGCAAGACATAAACTTTTTAGTGGTGTTGAACAACTAGCAAATGCAGTTAAAGTAACAATGGGTCCAAGAGGTAGAAATGTTTTATTACAAAAATCATTTGGAAGCCCTACTATTACAAAAGATGGTGTTTCTGTTGCACGAGAAATTGAACTTCAAGATCCTATGGAAAATATGGGAGCACAACTAGTAAAAGAGGTTGCTTCAAATACAAATGATGAAGCTGGTGACGGTACAACTACAGCAACAGTTTTAGCACATAGTATTTTCAAAGAGGGTTTACGAAATGTAACAGCAGGAGCTAATCCTGTACAACTTAAGCGTGGTATGGATAAAGCAAGTGAACAAATTTTAGAAGAGCTAAAAAAAATATCAAGAGTAGTTGATACAAAAGAACAAATTGCCCAAGTAGCTACAATCTCTGCAAATAGTGACACTGCTATTGGAGATATGATAGCAGAAGCAATGGAAAAAGTTGGAAAAGATGGTGTTATTACTGTTGAAGAAGCAAAAGGTATCTATGACGAACTAGATGTTGTTGAAGGTATGCAATTTGATAGAGGATATTTATCTCCATATTTTGCTACAAATGTCGAAAAAATGATTGCTGAGTTAGAAAATCCATATATATTATTATGTGAGAAAAAAATCAGTTCATTAAAAGAGATGTTGCCAATACTTGAAGAGGTAAATAGAACACAAAGACCACTTTTAATTATCGCAGAAGACGTTGATGGTGAAGCACTTTCTACATTAGTAGTAAATAGACTAAGAGGAAGTTTAAATATCGCAGCTGTTAAAGCACCAGGTTTTGGTGATAGAAGAAAAGCAATGCTAGAAGATATTGCAATTCTAACAGGTGGAAAAGTTATCTCTGAAGAGATGGGTATGACACTTGAAGGTACAACTATGGATGACCTTGGAACTGCTGCAAAAGTTGTTATAGATAAAGACAATACAACTATCGTTAATGGTGCGGGTGATAAATCTAATGTAGAAGCAAGAGTATCACAAATCAGAAATGAGATAGAAAATACATCAAGTGACTATGATAGAGAAAAAGCACAAGAAAGATTAGCAAAAATGTCTGGTGGTGTTGCTGTAATTAAAGTTGGGGCCCCAACAGAAACAGAAATGAAAGAGAAAAAAGATAGAGTTGATGATGCACTAAGTGCAACAAGAGCTGCTGTTGAAGAAGGTATTGTAATAGGTGGTGGTTCTGCACTTATAAAAGCGGCAGCAAAAGTAACACTTGAACTTGATGGTGATGAGCAAATTGGTGCAGATATTATTGTTCGTGCAATTGCAGCTCCATTAAAACAAATTGCTGCAAATGCTGGATTTGATGCTGGTGTTGTTGCAAATGAAGTATCAAAATCTACTGATGCAAATGTTGGATTTGATGCAGCCACTGGAAACTATGTAGATATGTTTAAATCAGGTATTGTAGATCCAGCAAAAGTTGAAAGAGTTGCAATGCAAAATGCTGTATCTGTAGCATCACTTCTTCTTACAACTGAAGCAACAGTTTCAGATATACAAGGGGATGATGTAAAAGCTGCTCCAATGCCTGACATGGGTGGAATGGGAGGTATGGGTGGAATGGGAATGTAATCCCTCCCCCCTTCTCCAATTCAAAATAAATTTTTCATCTCTTCTATTATATAAAAATTCTTTTCCTTTATTTTTTCTTTATTTACATATAAGTAAAACTTATCTAATATTAAGTTATACCAAAGCAATACTATTTTACAATGTTTATTGAATTTTAAGGAGATAAAATGAAAAAAAGTATTATAGCATTATCAGCAATTGCTGCACTCTCAACTGCATCTTTTGCAAACGATGATGTAAAATTACAGTTAGAGTTGTTGAAAAACCAAATCAAACAGCTTGAAGCAAAAATGGAAGCCAATGAAAAGGCAGTACAAAAAGTAGAAAAAACAGTTGTAAGAAACAAAAAAAATATCACAAAAAATAAAATATTAGCAAATAATGATAATATAAAATGGGATATTGATTTTAGAACTGCTATTGATTCACTTGACTATAAACATGCGGATGGATCAAAATCTAAAAACTCAGCACTTATGACAAATAGATTGTGGCTTGGTATGGGATATGCTCCTGATGAGAATAATCTATTTAAAGGAAAGTTATCTTATAACAAAGCTTATGGAGATACAGCAAATCACAGTCAATCAAATACACAACCAGGGTATGCAAATTTTGATTGGGTAACAAATGAAAATGCAACAGACAATACTGTTAAAGTAAAAGAAGCATACTGGTTATATATGAATGATACATTCTTAGGGACACAAGTTCCTTGGACTATTTCAGTTGGTAGAAGACCATCTACAGATGGTTTAGGTATTAATATGAGAGAAGGTATGAAAGATAATTCACCTTTATCACATACAGTAAATGTTGAGTTTGATGGACTTAGTTCAAAATTTAATCTTGATAAAGTAACAGGAGTTGAGGGTATGTGGTGGAAACTATGTACAGGTAGAGGGTTAACTAATGCTACGCAAAGATTCCAAATGGATGGTTCTTCATATGTAGATGATGAAACAAAAAATCCAAATGTTGATATGTATGGATTTATTTTTGTTCCTTGGGACAATGGACAATACTCAGTTCATACAAATTGGGCAAAAGCTGTTAATTTAATTGGATATACAGGAAGTGATCTTGCAACATACATGGGTGGTGGAGCTTTCCCTTCATTTACAGATGTTGGAGATATTGAATTACTAACAGTTATGTTTAAAGCAGAAGGTATTGGTGATGGAATCTCTGATTTCTTAGATGATACTAGATTTTTTGCATCTTGGGCTCAGTCAAAAACTGATCCAAATAAAACAAATTCAGCAAATGGTGGGATGCTTGGCAGTAGCCAAGGTGAAACTGGACACTCTGAATGGATAGGATTAAACATGCCTTGTCCACTTACTGATGATGGTAGAATTGGGATTGAATGGAATCAAGGTTCTAAATACTGGAGAAGTATGACTTACGGTGAAGATACTATGTCAGGAAGTAAAATTGCTGCTCGTGGTACAGCTTGGGAAATTTATTATACAAAACCTTTAACTAAAGCTTTGACATTTAATGCTAGATATACAGATATTGAGTATGACTATACTGGAAGTCAAGCATTCTTTGGTGCAGATGGTACACCTTATGATATTAACTCAGCTATGGCAATTGGAATGAGTGCTGTTAAAGAATCATCTGATTTAAGATTTTCAGTTAGCTACAGATACTAAAACTTATAAAAGAGAGCAGAGTAATCTCTCTGCCTCTTTTTTACTACCAATCTCACCATTAAGTTGAGATTGGTATATTTTTTTTAAAACTACCCCAAACTGAACGCTAGGTTTATAACCTAAGTTTATCAAATCTTTTCCCATTAAAAATGGTTCTGGCATGCTATTCATTAATTTATATTTTATGGAAACAATCTGTGCTTCATTTATAACATATTTTAACTCTGATGCATATATCTTTGGTACATTAAATATTTGAAGTTTTTCAATTGTTTTTAAAAGCTGTTTATCTTCAGATATCTCAAGTAAAATATCAAATAAAAAATAAAACATCAAAACAATATTTTCTTTATAGTTTTCAGTTTTATAATGTACCATCTCATCAATATTGTTTACAAGCTTATCTGATAAATTAATAATATTTAACTCACTTAAAAATTCTAATCCTATAGATGGTTTTTTTGAGTGAAGAAGAAGTTTTTCATATTCATTGAAAATCCTCTCTTTTGAGAGTGTTTTAAAATCTTCACTTTTAACTAAACTATCGCAAAGTTTTTTTGTATTTTTATCTATAGTAAGTAAAAACCTTCCACAAAACTGTACCGCTCTATATACTCGCAAAGGATCTTCTATAAAACTTTTATCATCTATATGTTTTAAAAGTTTATTTTCTATATCTTTTATCCCACTAAATGGGTCTAGAAACTCTTTTTTGATATAATCAAACCCTATTGAGTTAATAGTAAAATCTCTTCTTTGTGATGCTTCTTCAAAGCTTAAATCACTATCTATACTTACTTCAAACTTTTTGTGTCCAATCCCTATCTTATTTTCAGTTCTTGGAAATGAAAAATCATATATTGTATTTTCAATGGAGAGTTTTAATATCCCAAAACTTTTTCCTACAAAATCTACTGTTCCAAAATTTTTCAATATCGTTTCTAAATCTTCTAGATTTCCAATACCATATACTTCAACATCGTAATCACTACAAGGAATCTTCAAAAAATAATCTCTTACACTTCCACCTACAACAATTGGCTTACCACCATGTGATACAATTTTATCTAAAACAGTAGTAAGATTTTTAGGAAGTGTATTTATCATAATTAATTATAGTCTTTCAAATATTTTATACCCATAAAAAAAGGGATGCAATCTCTTGCATCCCTTTTTTAACACTTTTATAAGATTAGCTCTTATAAAGCTGCTTTCGCACTTGCTACAACTGTTTGAAATGATGCATAATCATTCATTGCCATATCAGCAAGGATTTTTCTATCAAGTGTAATTCCGGCTTTTTTCATTCCGTTCATAAATCTTGAATAGCTGATGTCATTTAATCTACACGCAGCATTAATTCTAACAATCCAAAGTTTTCTGAAATCTCTTTTTTTCTGTCTTCTATCTCTAAAAGCATAAACTAAACTTCTCTCAACTTGCTCTTTAGCTTTTCTAAAGTGTTTTCTTCTACCACTGTAGAATCCTTTAGCAAGTTTAAGAATTTTTTTATGTCTTGCTCTTCTTATCGTACCTGTTTTTACTCTTGGCATATTATTTTCCTTATCTTTACCATAAATATCTTAATAAAGCGATATTTTGGTGTCTGTACATATTGTACTGAACTTATCCGAACTGAATCGGAGGGACTATTTACTGAAATTTGTTAATAAAGGACTACCCTTTATTTAACATCTTTTTAACTCTTGAAGCATCTGCATCAGATACTACTTGTGGACCTCTTAAAGCTACTTTTCTTTTTTGGCTTTTCTTAGTAAGAATGTGACTTCTAAAAGCACTTCCTCTTTTGATAGAACCATTTTTTTTCACTTTAAATCTTTTTAAAGCTCCACTGTTAGATTTCATCTTTGGCATTGTTAGACTCCTTTGCAATTTTTATCAAATCTGTAAATTTTTACAAAAAAAAATCCACAAACTTAAATAAGTTGTGGATTATACTGTTTTTATACTTTAAATAATTTTAAGTGTTAAGAATAAGATATAGTTTATACTATTTCCCACTACCTTTCAGTGGCGTTACAAGCATATTTACATATCTTCCTTCAAGCTTAGGATCATTTTCTTTTACTGCTACATCTTCTATCATTTCCCAAACTCTTGCTAATACTTCAGCACCAGCAGCAGGATTTGCCATCTCTCTACCTCGTAAAAAAACTCTAAATTTTACATGATTCCCTTTTTCAAGAAACTCTAAAGCATGTTTTACTTTATAATCTATATCATTTTGAGCAATTTTTACAGAAAGTTTTATCTCTTTAGTTACAATTATCTTTTGATTTTTTCTTGCTTCTTTTTGCTTTTTTTCTTGTTGATATTTAAATTTACCATAGTTCATAATCTTCACAACAGGAGGTTGTGCATTTGGTGCGATACACACTAAGTCAAGTCCTGCTTCATCAGCTAATGCTAAAGCCTCTCTTGAACTCATTATACCATTGCTAGATCCATCTTCTGCATTACATCTAACTTCTTTAAATCTAATATCTTCATTTAGTAATGTATCGTCCGTTTTTTTGTTATTCTTTAAACTCAAATTTTATCCCCTGCTTTTTGTTGTTGTAACATATCTATAAACTCTTGTTTTGACATCTCACTTCTTTCTCTTTTTCTTCTATCTCTTAATGCAACTTTTTCATTTGCAACTTCATCATCACCTACAACTATAATCATTGGAACTCTTTGTTTCTCAGCAATTCTAATTCTTTTATTAAGGCTCTCATTTTGACTAAATATTTCATTGTCTATCTCAATCATTTGAAGCTCTTTTGATAATTTTTTAGCATACTCTAAATGACTATCTGCAATTGGTACAATAATAACACCTGTTGGTGCAATGCTTAATGGAAACTCACCTGCATAATGTTCAGTAAGTATCCCTATAAATCTTTCAAAACTTCCAAGAATTGCTCTATGAATCATTACAGGTCGTTCCCTTTTGTCTTCAGAAGTTGTATAATGAATATCAAATCTTTCTGGTAAGTTCATATCAACTTGAATTGTACCACATTGCCATTTTCTTCCAATAGCATCAAGAATTTTAATATCTATCTTTGGACCATAAAATGCTCCCCCACCTTCATCAATTCCATAAGAATAACCATTTTCATCTAAAGCATCCATAATACCTTTTGTTGTAGTTTCCCAAAAAGCATCATCGCCAATCGCTTTTTTAGGTTTTGTAGATACTTCCATCTCATAAGTAAATTCAAAATGTTTCATTAAAGATTCTACAAATTCAAGAACCTCCATAATCACATCTTTCACTTGAGATTGCATACAGAATATATGTGCATCATCTTGAGTAAATTCTCTTACTCTAAATAATCCATGCATAGCACCACTTAATTCATGTCTATGAACAACACCATATTCAAAAAACTTCAATGGTAAATCTTTGTACGATACTAAATCATTTTTAAATACCTCTATATGACCAACACAGTTCATAGGTTTTATACCATATTCTTGTCCATCAATTTCAGTAAAATACATATTTTCTTTATAGTTTGCATAATGCCCAGACTTTACCCAAGCTTCTGCTTTAAGAATTTCAGGTCCTCGAACTGGTTGGTACCCTCTCATTCTATGCGCTTTATATAAAAGTTGTTCTAATTTTCCCCTAAGACGCGATCCAGCAGGAAGCCATAAAGGTAACCCTGCTCCTATATCATCACTAAATGCAAAAAGTTTAAGATCCGTACCTAATCTTCTATGATCTCTTTTTTTTGCCTCTTCAAGCATAGTTACATAATCTTTTAACTCTTGTTTATCAAAAAATGAAATACCATAAATTCGAGTAATCATCTCATTTTCTTCATCGCCACCAAGATAAGCACCAGCAACTCTTATAAGTTTGAAGTTTCTTATTGACCTTGTATTTGGTAAATGTGGTCCTCTACATAAATCCTCAAAATCTCCTTGAGTATAAATAGTAAGTAGATCATCTGTAATTTTTTCTAATACTGCTTGTTTTAATTCATCACTAGCAAACTTTTTTATAATATCTTTTCTTGATACTTCACTTCGTGTAATTGGTAATTTTCGACCAGCAATCTCTTTCATCTTTTTTTCAATAACAGATAAATCTTCATCATTTAATTGATGATTTAATTTAAAATCGTAATAAAATCCCTCTTCTACGACAGGTCCAACAAAAAATTTAGCTTCTGGATGTAACTCCTTGATAGCTTGTGCCATTAAATGTGCAGTAGAGTGTCTTAATATCTCTAATGCCTCTTTCGAGTTATCTGCATATATCTTTTCATCATCAGTAGCATCTATACCTAAAGCCTCTGCAGTTTGAAGGTCATAAATTTGACCATCTTTCTTTATCCCTATATAATCCAATAAAGTCCTTTTATATTATATTTAATTAATTATCTAAATTTTAGCAAACTTGTACTTAAATAAAACATTGTTATATTTAATGTACTCTTTATTTACTATAAACTTTTTTTACATTTTCCATATTACTACTCATATTAAGTAGTACCATATCTGCTAAAATTACACTCATCATTGATTCACAAACCACACTTCCTCGTAAAGCTACACAAGGATCATGTCTCCCTTTTAAATTATATGTTTTATCAATATTATTTACATCAACTGTTTTTTGTTCACAAAAAATAGATGGAGTTGGTTTGAAATATACTCTTGTAATAATATCATCTCCATTACTAATTCCACCCAAAATTCCACCACTATGGTTTGTTTCAAACCCTTGTGATGTAATTTGATCGTTATTAAGACTTCCTCTAGAATTACTAGAGTCCATGCCATCACCTATTTCCACACCTTTTACTGCATTTAGCCCCATCATAGCATTAGCAATTTGCCCATCTAACTTATGATACATAGGCTCACCTAAGCCAGCAGGAACCCCTGTTGCTTTTAAAAATACAACACCACCAAGCGAATCGTGTTTTGACATTGCTTCTTTTATTGCTTCTTTTTGTAATTGTTCTTTTTCTTTATCTAATGCGAAAATTTCACTTTTTTTAGCATTATTAAAATCATATTCTTCTGACTTAATTCCACCTACTTCACAAATGCCACTTTGAACTTTTATATCTAGCTCTTTCAAAAGTAATTTTGCAATAGCACCAGCTGCAACTCGGGCAGCAGTTTCACGAGCAGAACTTCTTCCTCCACCCCTATAATCTCTAATTCCATATTTATGAAAATAGGTAAAATCAGCATGCCCTGGACGAAATAAATCTTTTACATTTGAATAATCTTTACTTTTTTGGTTTTCATTATAAAGCACCATAGCAATTGGTGTTCCTGTACTAACACCTTCAAATACACCACTTAAAATTTGTATCGTATCACTCTCTTTTCTTTGTGTCTCAAATTTTGATTTACCTGGTTTTCTTCTATCCATTTCACTTTGAATATACTCTAAATCTATTTTGATACCAGCAGGTACACCATCTACAATACATCCAAGTGCTACTCCATGAGACTCCCCAAATGTAGTAAACTTAAACCTTTCTCCAAAACTATTCATTATTTTGTACCTTGAAGTTGATTTAGTACTATTTTTGCTGCTGCTTGTTGTGCTAGTTTTTTACTTTTCCCCTTGGCTGTTGCATAATGTTTATCATTGACCCATAAAGAAAGTTCGAACTCTTTTTCATGATCAGGGCCAACAGCTGCTTCTAGTTTATACACTGGAATTACACCAAACTTTGCTTGTGTAACTTCTTGTAGTGCTGTTTTATAATCACTAAAAAGCTCATCTAAATTTATCTCATCATAATTTTCTGTTAAAAGCTTTAAAATCATTGGCTTTAAAACTACAAGCCCAGATTCTATATAAATAGCTCCCATAATTGCTTCAAAAGCATCACTTAAAATAGAAGCCTTTTCTCTTCCTTGGTTTCTCTCTTCTGCCTCAGAAAGATAAATATAATCACCAAGATTTATTGCAAGAGCAAGTTTAGTAAAACCTTTTTCGTTTACTAAACTTGCTCTTATTTTAGATAATTCCCCTTCATTTGAAGAGGGGAATTTATTAAATAAAAATTCTCCTACAATTAAATTAAGAACTGCATCTCCTAAAAACTCTAATCTCTCATTGTTAAATACTTTTTTGTAACTTTTATGGGTAAGTGCTTCGATTATCAGGTCTTTATTTTCAAACTGATAACCCAGGCACTTTTCAAGTTCTTTATATTCTTTATGCACAAATATTCCTTTAATTTATAATTTAACTTATTTTATCCAAAATTAAATAAAAAAACTCCCCAAGGAAAAACCTCAAGGAGTTTTAGAGTATTAAAAATTAATTTTAATATATAGAAATTAGTAACAAATACTAAACAGCTTCATTTCCTGTTTCACCTGTTCTTATTCTTATTACTTCATCTACACCCATAACAAATATCTTACCATCACCAATTTTTCCTGTTTTTGCTGATGTTGAGATAAGTTTTACTACATTATCTACTTCATCATCATTTACTATTAGTTCTAATTTTGTTTTAGCTAGGAAGTCTACTATATATTCTGCACCTCTGTAAAGTTCTGAGTGACCTTGTTGTCTCCCATATCCTTTTACATCTGTTACTGTCATACCTGTAATACCAGCTTCACTTAATGCATCTTTTACATCTTCAAGTTTAAAAGGTTTTATTATTGCTTCTATTTTTTTCATCTATTATCCTTTCTATTAAGCTTTTTTGAATTCTGGGTAACATTCAAGACCTGTTTCATGAATATCTAAACCATTTATCTCTGTCTCTTCATCTACTCTTAATCCAACTACCATATCTAGTATTTTCCAGATTATGAAAGATGTGATAAATACGAATGCTCCAATTACAACTACACCTTTAAGTTGTGCTATAAATGTTGCACTTTCTGTAAATAAACCAACTGCTAATGTTCCCCAGATACCTGCTACAAGGTGAACACTTAAAGCACCAACTGGATCATCAATTCTAAGTTTATCAAAGAAAGGAACTGCAAGAACTACTATTAAAGCACCAACTGCACCTACACCTGTTGCATATATCATACCTGCATCTGGAGCTGCTGTTACAGAAACTAGACCTGCTAATGTACCATTAAGCACCATTGTTAAATCAACTTTTTTATAAAGCATTTGAGTAAGAAGTGCTGCTACTACTGCACCTGTTGCTGCTGCCATATTTGTATTTGCAACAACCATTGCAATACCTGTGATATCATCTTTTGAACCTAAAGCTAATTGTGAACCACCATTGAATCCAAACCAACCCATCCATAATATGAATGTACCTAATGTTGCAAGAGTCAAGTTTGAACCTGGAATTGGTTTTACTTTACCATCTGCTGTATATTTCCCTTTTCTAGCACCAATGATAAGAACACCTGCTAACGCAGCCCATCCACCAACACTATGAACGATTGTCGAACCAGCGAAGTCACTAAATCCAGCTAATATACCACCAAGTTCTGATCCACCCCATGTCCAGTGACCTTGTAGAGGATAAATTACACCACTTAATAATACTACAAAGATTAAGAATGGCCATAATTTCATTCTTTCTGCTACTGATCCACTAATTACTGAAGCTGCTGTTGCAACAAACATTACTTGGAAGAAAAAGTCTGATGCTTTTGGGTATGCTGCATCTGCTGCATTTGCCATATCTACTACTGAGATACTCCCCATAAATGCTCCACCATCTCCATACATTAAGTCATAACCTACAAAGTAATACATCATACAACTAATACTAAATAGCGCTATATTCTTTGTAAGAATTGTTGCATTATTTTTTGATCTTGTAAGACCCGCCTCTAACATCGCAAACCCTGCTGCCATCCACATAACTAATATACCTGAAATAACAAACAAAAATCCATCTAAGATAAACTTCACATCATTGAAATTTTCCATTTCTTTCTCCTTTTATTTTTAACAAAAGAAGTATGACATATTAAAGTAGTTTTAATAGGGTTTATTTTGTATATTAAATATACAAAATAAACCCTATTAAAAAATAATAAGTATTTTTCTAGGAAATTTAAAAGTTGTTAGATATTTTCTAAGAAATAGAAATCAAATTTTTCATGAAAAGGAATTACTGTATATTTATTATACAATAATTTCATTGACTTTTATAAAGATTTAAAAATATTTTCTTCAGTATCATAATATTCAATACTACCATTCTCTATTTTATAGTACCAACCATGTATACCGAGTTTACCCTCTTTTACTCTTTTAAATACTTCAGGGTAAGTTAACAAATTTTCCAATTGATGTTTAATTGATATTTTTTCCGTCATACGTAATTTATCATCATGTGTATGTTTATCCGTGATATTGGATAATGTATATTCTTTAGCTTTTTTCCCAAGTTCTAACCACTTATGTACATGTACCAAATGAGGCTCATTACTCAAGTCCTCATATAATGCTGCACATGCCCCACAATGACTATGACCACAAACAATTATATCTTTTACATTTAAAACACTCACTGCATATTCTATTGCAGCCGTTGAACCATGAAAATCATTATCATTCTTATAAGGTGGTACAAAATTTCCTATATTTCTTATTATAAACATATCACCTGGTTTACTATCTACAATTAAATCAGGTACAACTCTACTATCACTACAACCAATAAATAAAACATCTGGTGCCTGCCCATGAGTGATTAAGTTTTCAAATTTATTTTCTAAATCTGGGAAATGTGTATCTTTGAACTTTTTATGACCATCTATAAGTTTATTAATTAACATGTATTTCCTTTAATTGTCTTGGGTATTATATTATAAAACTAATAATAAATAATAAAATAATACAATTAATCTATAAAATAATAAAATCATGACAAATAAGTAATTACGTAAACAGTAAATAAAGTAATAAATTAATAAAGATATTATAAAAAGCAAGAAGAAAGTAGTAAAAAAAGTAAAAAAAAAGAGACATCTTAAAAGTTGGCAGCGACCTACGTTTCCACCAGGGGACCCGGCAGTATTATCGGCGATGGAGAGCTTGACTGCCAGGTTCGATATGGGGCTGGGTATTTCCTCTCCTCTATAACCACCAACATTTAAAATGTCTCATTTAGAAGTTGTGTATAAAGTAATACAGTTAAAGTCTTTGATTCTAAAATAAAAATACATTCTAAATATATCTTATTACATTTAATAAGATAGTAAACTAAAGAATAGTTAATATAAATAAGCCAAACGGTCTATTAGTAATAGTCAGCTAAATGCATTACTGCACTTACACATCTATCCTATCAACCAGCTAGTCTTGCTGGGACCTTCAGGGAAAGTTTATCTTGGAGTTGGCTTCGTGCTTAGATGCTTTCAGCGCTTATCTCATCCGTACGTAGCTACCCAACGATGCCCTTGGCAGAACAATTGGTACACTAGTGGTACGTTCACCCCGGTCCTCTCGTACTAGGGGCAAATCTCCTCAACTTTCCTACGCCCACGGAAGATAGGGACCGAACTGTCTCACGACGTTCTGAACCCAGCTCGCGTACCGCTTTAAATGGCGAACAGCCATACCCTTGGGACCTGCTTCAGCCCCAGGATGCGATGAGCCGACATCGAGGTGCCAAACCTCCCCGTCGATGTGAGCTCTTGGGGGAGATCAGCCTGTTATCCCCGGCGTACCTTTTATCCTTTGAGCGATGGCCCTTCCACACAGAACCACCGGATCACTATGACCGACTTTCGTCTCTGCTCGAGATGTATCTCTCACAGTCAGGCTGGCTTATGCCATTATACTCAACATCCGATTTCCAACCGGATTGAGCCAACCTTTGTAAGCCTCCGTTACTTTTTAGGAGGCGACCGCCCCAGTCAAACTACCCACCATACATTGTCCTGAACGTGGATAACACGTCCCAGTTAGCTATCAGAATATTCAAGGGTGGTATCTCAAGGTTAACTCCACTTGAATTAGCATCCAAGTTTCAAAGTCTCCCACCTATCCTGCACATGAATATCCCAATAGCAGTGTAAAGCTATAGTAAAGGTGCACGGGGTCTTTCCGTCTTTCCGCGGGTAGGAGGAATTTTCACCTCCACTACAATTTCACTGGATCCCTGGTTGAGACAGCTCCCATCTCGTTACGCCATTCATGCAGGTCGGTATTTAACCGACAAGGAATTTCGCTACCTTAGGACCGTTATAGTTACGGCCGCCGTTTACTCGGGCTTCGATCAAATGCTTCGCATAAATGCTGACATCATCAATTAACCTTCGAGCACCGGGCAGGCGTCACACCTTATACATCCTCTTGCGAGTTAGCAAAGTGCTGTGTTTTTGGTAAACAGTCGGGAGGGACTCTTTGTTGCAACCTCTTTGGCTTTCGGGAGTAAATCCCTAATACCTAAGTAGGCACACCTTCTACCGAAGATACGGTGCTAGTTTGCAGAGTTCCTTAACCAGGGTTCTTCCACGCGCCTTAGAATACTCATCCCACCTACCTGTGTCGGTTTACGGTACGGGTTATAATAGATATGCTTAGTGGCTTTTCTTGGCACGACAGTATCATCGATTCCAAACGCTACTCGAAAGTATTGTTCGGCCTGTAAGATCTCGGTCTAATGTAAAGCGGATTTGCCTACTTTACAACCTACATCCTTCGACCAGCTATTCCATCAGCCAGCTCGATTAACTCTATGCGTCCCCACATCACGCTCTATTATAAGTATAGGAATATTAACCTATTTGCCATCGTCTACCCCTTTCGGACTCGACTTAGGACCCGACTAACCCTACGATGACGAGCATCGCGTAGGAAACCTTGGGTTTTCGGCGTTAAAGATTCTCACTTTAATTATCGCTACTCATGCCTGCATGCTCACTTCTATCCGCTCCACGACTCCTTACCGGTATCGCTTCAATGCTGAATAGAACGCTCTCCTACCACTCAATAAATTGAATCTACAGCTTCGGTGCATACTTTAGCCCCGTTATATTTTCCGCGCAGAATCACTAGACCAGTGAGCTGTTACGCTTTCTTTAAAAGATGGCTGCTTCTAAGCCAACTTCCTGGTTGTCACAGTAACTCCACATCGTTTTCCACTTAAGTATGACTTAGGGACCTTAGCTGGTAGTCTGGGTTGTTCCCCTCTCGACGATGGATTTTATCACCCACCGCCTGACTGCCATGATTCCACATATAGTATTCGAAGTTTGATAGGGTTTGGTACCGCGGTAAGCAGCCCTAGCCCATTCAGTGCTCTACCCCTATATGCTAATAACATGACGCTATACCTAAATATATTTCGGAGAGAACCAGCTATCACGAAGTTTGATTGGCCTTTCACCCCTATCCACAAGTCATCCCGAGACTTTTCAACGCCTATGGGTTCGGTCCTCCACTGGCTCTTACACCAGCTTCAACCTGCTCATGGATAGATCACTTCGTTTCGGGTCTGCAGCATCTAACTAATTCGCGCTATTCACACTCGCTTTCGCTACGGCTCCACACTTGGCTTAACCTTGCTAGATACCACAACTCGCAGGCTCATTATGCAAAAGGCAGTCCGTCACCCTGTACAAGACATAGGGCTCCGAATGATTGTAAGCTAATGGTTTCAGGTTCTATTTCACTCCCCTCACTGGGGTACTTTTCACCTTTCCCTCACGGTACTTGTGCACTATCGATCTATAAGTAGTATTTAGAGTTGGAGGGTGGTCCCCCCATATTCAGTCAAGATATCACGTGTCCCGACCTACTCATTCCTAAGTTTAGTACCATATAAAAGATTTCGTATACGAGGCTTTCACTCTCTATGACGTAGCATTCCAACTACTTCTACTATCTAATATATTATCACTTAGCGCTCTAATCCGTTTTCGCTCGCCGCTACTAACAGAATCTCAATTGATTTCTTTTCCTCAAGGTACTGAGATGTTTCACTTCCCTTGGTTCGCTCTCCCGTAGGAGTAACATACAATGTATGCTGGGTTGTCCCATTCGGAAATCTACGGATCAAAACTTCTTGACAGTTCCCCGTAGCTTATCGCAGTCTAGTACGTCCTTCATCGCCTCTTATAGTCTAGGCATCCACCATTAGCCCTTAATAGCTTATTTGATAAATTAAAGAAGAATTTATGATTTAACATAATTTCTTTTTTGCTTTGTTATGATTATTCTTTAGCTACTATCTTATTAAATGTAATTTAATAAAATAATATTTAAAATTGTATTTTTATTTTCTTTAGAAAAATAAAGACTTTAACAGTATGTTTTTAAATAACTCTTTGATTCCGAAAAATCAAATATAAATACTTTTTTAAGTACTTATATTTAACTTTTTTAGTTTCTTTGTTTTATCATATAATTTTTAAATGGTGGAGAATAGCGGGATCGAACCGCTGACCTCCTACGTGCAAGGCAGGCGCTCTCCCAGCTGAGCTAATTCCCCATTATTAATTTTTAATTTCTTCTAAATGGTGGGCCTACCAGGACTTGAACCTGGGACCTCACGATTATCAGTCGAGCGCTCTAGCCAGCTGAGCTATAGGCCCATATATAAATTATATGATTTAACAGTTGTTAATAAATAATTGTTCTTTAAGATTATTTATAATCTTTATAAACTAGATAGCAAGAAGTCTTATTGAGATATAAGAACTTTCGTCTCGATGTTGTACTATTTTTACATCAGTTTGTTATATCTTAATATATAACTTTTATTTCATGAACTCAACTAAACGAATAGTTAAGTTATTTCTTTGAAAGGAGGTGATCCAACCGCAGGTTCTCCTACGGTTACCTTGTTACGACTTCACCCTAGTTACTAAATCCACTGTGGAAGGTAGCTATTTTAGCATCCCCGCTTCGAATGAATTCAATTCCCATGGTGTGACGGGCGGTGAGTACAAGACCCGGGAACGTATTCACCGTAGCATTGCTGATCTACGATTACTAGCGATTCCAACTTCAAGTAGTCGAGTTGCAGACTACTATCCGAACTGGGAGGCATTTTATGAGATTTGCTCCACGTCACCGTATCGCTGCTCTTTGTATGCCCCATTGTAGCACGTGTGTAGCCCTGGCCGTAAGGGCCATGATGACTTGACGTCGTCCTCACCTTCCTCCTCCTTACGGAGGCAGTCTGTCTAGAGTCCTCAGCCGAACTGTTAGTAACTAAACACGAGGGTTGCGCTCGTTGCGGGACTTAACCCAACATCTCACGACACGAGCTGACGACAGCCGTGCAGCACCTGTATGATAGTTCTAGCAAGCTAGCACCATTCCGTCTCTGGAATGTTCTATCTATGTCAAGGCCAGGTAAGGTTCTTCGCGTATCGTCGAATTAAACCACATGCTCCACCGCTTGTGCGGGTCCCCGTCTATTCCTTTGAGTTTTAATCTTGCGACCGTACTCCCCAGGCGGCACACTTACTGTGTTAACTGCATTACTGCCTTGTCTAGCAAGGCAACAACTAGTGTGCATCGTTTAGGGCGTGGACTACCAGGGTATCTAATCCTGTTTGCTCCCCACGCTTTCGCATCTCAGCGTCAATAATGTTCCAGTAGATCGCCTTCGCAATCGGTATTCCTTCTGATCTCTACGGATTTTACCCCTACACCAGAAATTCCATCTACCTCTCCCATATTCTAGACAGACAGTTTTGGAAGCAGTTCTATGGTTAAGCCATAGGATTTCACTTCCAACTTATCTATCAGCCTACATGCTCTTTACGCCCAGTGATTCCGAGTAACGCTTGCACCCCCCGTATTACCGCGGCTGCTGGCACGGAGTTAGCCGGTGCTTATTCATATGATACCGTCATTATCTTCTCATATAAAAGGAGTTTACGCACCGAAATGTGTCATCCTCCACGCGGCGTTGCTGCATCAGAGTTTCCTCCATTGTGCAATATTCCCCACTGCTGCCTCCCGTAGGAGTCTGGACCGTGTCTCAGTTCCAGTGTGACTGATCATCCTCTCAAACCAGTTAGGTGTCATTGTCTTGGTGAGCCATTACCTCACCAACTAACTGATACCGTACAGTCTCATCCCAAAGCCATAAATGTTTCCCTTGCTTACTTATGTAATAAAGGCATATAGAGCGTTACAAGTCGTTTCCAACAATTATTCTCTTCTTTGGGGCAGATTAACTATATATTACTCACCCGTGCGCCACTTAGCTGACAATTTTAGTAAACTAAAATCCGTTCTCGTTCGACTTGCATGTGTTAGGCACGCCGCCAGCGTTCACTCTGAGCCAGGATCAAACTCTCCATAAAAATTATTACCATATTAATACAGTAATTAGTTTTTAGATTATTCAATCTTGACTTTTAAGTTATTACCTAAAAATCACTGAATCAATAAATTGATTCAATTTAAATTAGTTTTTTAGTTTTAAAACTAAAACTCTAAGTTTATAGACGAAGTTTATATTTAAACAAGTAAACTTATTTAAATACTCTTCTTGTATCTAGTTTATAAAGATTACTTTAATTAGTAATTTAAATAAACTTGATTTATTTATTAACATTAATTTTTTTAAAGAACTTGTCCTAATAACTCTCTTCTTCTTACTCTAGTTAAACAAACTCTGTCAAACCGTTTTTGTAAGTGTCTTACTGTTATTGGACGCGAATTATAATAGATTTTTTTGCCTTTGTCAAGGGGTACGGCTTAATGTTTGCTGAAATTTTGAAAGTTTTTTCTGGCGGTATTTTTTGTGAGTAAAAAAGCCCTTATTTCTGGGCTTTTTATCTCTAGAGTTTGGATTTGATTTTTTAAAGGTCGTAATTGTCTATATAAAGTAATATATATATTCTTTCTTTTTTATCAACAAATTTTTTGCTTTGTACTAATTGAAGATAGTCATACATCTCTTTTTGAGTTAAATCTGTTCTATCTAATATTTTTTGTAAATTTCTTCTAGCTCTACTTCTAGCTAAATTTTCTTGATAATCTTTACCTTTGAAATGTTTATTAGCCTGTCCTATTCCATAATATTGATAATCTGAAGTTTTTCCTTTAATCCACAAAGGGATAACTTCTGGATTTTCTTCCTCGTAAATATTTGCTTTTTTTAGTCTTTTGATTTTTATATCTGCTAATGATTCAAATACTCCATGTGGGTATTGTTTTTTATAAAGTTTTAATAACTCAATATCTCCACTATTTTTCACTTCATCCCAAAATAATAATTCTGCTTTATTTGCAAAAAGTATTGTTGTTAGTAATGTTAGTAATATTATCTTTTTCATAGTTTTATAACCTTTGCTCCATAGCCACCCTCTTTTGCTGTTGCATCACTATAGCTTTTCACACTTGGATGTGTTTCTAGAAATTGCGATACTGCATAAGCTAATTTCCCTGTACCAATTCCATGGTACACTAATACCTCATCAAAACCTGCAATTAAACTATCTGACAAAAATTTATCTAAGTTTTCTATAGCCTCTTCTGCTCTTTGCCCATGTAAATCTAATTTTACATGCCCTGTTTGTGGTCTTTGTATCTCTATTTTTATATTTTTTGTTTTTACTTTAGGTATATTACCACTTCTTTTTAAATTTGACAAGGGAAGTTGTAGTTTCATTCCATCATTGGTTTCAACCATAGCCTTTTTCCCTTTAATTGATAAAATAACACCTTTTGTATTGTTGTATTTTACATTATCTCCAACTTTTAAGTTTAAAGGTTCATCAACTTTTTCTACTTTTATTTGTTGTTTTTTTGTATGTACTTTATTTAAAACTCTGTGCTGTTCTTTTGAATCATTTAATTTTACTGCTTTTTTTACTTCATCTATTGCTTCGTTATACTCTTTTTCTAATTGGTATTTTTTTTCCAAAACTGCTTTGTCTAAATTTGCTTTTTGTTCTTTTAAATTTTGTTCTAATCTACTATTTTTTTCTATTTTTTCATCAAGTTGTTCTATTTTTTGTTTATATTCTCTTTCAAGGTCGCTACTTCTTTGTATTAAATCATTCAGTTTATCTTTGTCTTCCCCATAAACCTCTTTTGCTTTTTTTACAACTCCTACAGGTATATTGTATCTTTGAGCCGTTTCAAAAGCATAACTTCTACCGATAGTTCCTTGTAGAAATTCATAAGTAGGTTGTCTATTTTCTTCATCATAAATAGCTGCTATTAAATCTACTTGTGGGTTTGAAGCTAACAATGCAGCTAATCTTTTATGATGGGTGGTAACAATTATTTTGATATTTTTTGTAATCAGTTCTTCAATAATAACTTTAAATAAACTAGCAGCTTCATCACTATCTGTCCCTAATTCAATTTCATCAACACCTACAATAGTATTTTGTTTTGTAAAAAGTTTACTAAACTCAACCATACGGCCAGCAAAAGTAGAGATGTCATTTTTTACATTTTGTGGATCATCAAGGATTGCATTTATAGCTTTATAACTTCCAACTACACTTGACTTATCACAACTATAAGGAATAAGATATTTTGACATATACACTGCACTTAAAATTGATTTTAAAAGCATTGTTTTACCACCCGCGTTTACACCTGTTATCATAATCACATTTTTTGTAAAATCTACAGTTACACTTTTTGCATGTTCCAATGCAGGGTGTTTAAAGTCAACGAGTTTTTGTGTTTTATTTGCTTTATTTGTAGGTAATATAAAATTAAGATTTTTATTTTTAGCAAATAAAATTCGTGCTTGGTAGTGATCATATCTGTCAAACTCTTTATTTATAAATCGTAAAAACATAAGATGCTTAGATAATAAAGAGCTAAACTCTTGAGTGATTTTATATATTATCTCATCTTTGAGATTTATCAAATCTGATTGTCTTTGTTTTAATTCACTTACACTATGTGGCAATACATAAAAAAAGCCACCTTGACTTCTATCTAATACTTTGCATTTTAGGACATGGTTAAATCCAGCTCGTACCATCAGCGTTTGTTCTCCATGTACTAAATGCACTTGATGGTCTACTAAATATGGTTGTAAATTTTTACTATTAATTACCCCATAAAGTTTTTGTTTGATTGAATCTCTATTTGAGTATAAGTTATCATTTACTCTATCTAGGTCTTCATTAAATCCATGAAGTAATTCACCTTTATCATCAAAAGATTGTAATATTTTTTCTAATTCAATGGGAATAATTATTTTTTCAATCCAAGAGGCTAACTTCCCCACAAAACTAAATTTTTTGAGATATTTGAAATAATTAATAATTTTTACAAACTCATATATCTCATATATTTTAATATTTCCTTGTTTTTGTAAATAGTTTAATGCACTCTCTAAATTTGCTGTTTCTAGTGGAGATTTTAATTCAAAATCTTCTAACTCTTTTAATATTGAATAATGAAGATTTATATCTCCTTCTAAAATCACACTTTTTTCTCGACAAAAAAGAGCTTGTAAATTCTCTATATGATTTACTATATCAAGTTTTTTTTCTATCATTTTTTTATTTATTTACTTTTCGGTCTAAATGGTTTTATAACATTTTCATCACACTCTAAAAATGGACCTTCCATTAAATCTATACAATAAGGAATAGCAGGGAAAACTGCATCAAGACACTCTCTTATTGATTTTGGTTTTCCAGGAAGATTTACCACTAAACTACTTCCTCGTAAACCTGCTGTTTGTCTTGAAAGTATTGCAGTAGGTACAAATTTTAAAGACTCTTGTCTCATTAGTTCACCAAATCCTGGCATCATTCTATCACATACTGCTTCTGTTGCCTCAGGAGTTACATCTCTTTTTGAGGGTCCTGTTCCACCTGTAGTTACTACTAAACAACAACCACTATTATCAACCATATCTTTGATAGTATCTTCTATAACATTTTGTTCATCTGGAATAACTTTGTATATCTCTTCCCATGGTGATGTTAAATATTCATTTAATGTTTCAATAATTGCTTTTCCACTTATATCATCATATATACCTGCACTTGCTCTATCACTTACTGTTATTATTCCTATTTTTGCTGTATTCATAATATATGTCCTCTATTTTTTATATAATATATATCTGCAAATTTTTTAAAAAATTCTAGTGTTTTTTCACTATCTATAATTTTATCATCACTTCCAAGATATATCTCAATTTTAATATTTCTATCAACTATTTGTTGTAACTTTTCTCTATTCCATGTATAATTCAACAACTCTTCTAGTTCTGCATATGTCCCTTCACTAAAATACTTAGCTGACTTTTTTTCATCAAATCCGCAATTATCTAAAAAGCTATCACAATATTGTTGTTTATTTTTCTTAAAAAACATCAATTGCATTCTTTTATATTTTTCATCTTTTTCATTAAAAAAAGCAGGGGAAAAAAGCTGTAGTAAATCAATTCTGTTATTTGCATTCAAAACATATTCAAAAGCTTTTTGTGCTCCATAACTAAATCCTGAAATAACAAAGTCATTTTCTTTTATGTATTCTTTAAAAAGTTCTTTTTCGCCTTTTAATGAAAACCCACTAAAATACAATTTCATCCTTTAAAAGTTTTTCTTTTAAAAGTTTTACCGCTCCAATATTTGCAGATATTTCATCTTTTAAATCATCTTTGGCTTTTTGGATCACATTGTCTTGTGAAGTTTTCATTTTATAAACTTCCACCATATTATTAGCAATTTTATAAGCTTCTTTCATCTCATCTTCAAATACAATATATGGTTCACCTTTAATAACTTCAAGAGCTATACTTCCTGAAAGATATTTTTTAATCTGATTTTGCAATTGTGTAAGTGAGGGATATATCAAATCTTCTTGTACTATTCCATTTTCAAATAGATTGACTTTCCCTTTCGTAATATATGCTTTTCCAGCTTGGTAAGTTGCTAAAATATCTTTTTGTTCATCATTTAAGATATGAATTTGTCTTTTCCCATGTTGGATTTTTTGTTTTGCTACAGAAACATCTTCATCTAAAACTGTATTCCCATCTCTTTTTATCATATTTAGTAACGATTCATTTACCAAAGTTGCTAAAGCTGCACTACTAAATCCACTTGTATCTGATGATAGTTTTTCTATATCAAAGTTGTACTTTTTGTCTTTTAAATAAAGATTTAAAATCTTGAGTCTATCTTCTTTTGATGGAAGTGTTAAAAATACTCTTCTATCAAATCTTCCAGCTCGTAAAAGTGCTTCATCTAAAACTTCTATTTTGTTCGTTGCTGCAATTACCATAACACCACTATTTGACTCAAAACCATCCATTTGAGTTAATAGTTCATTAAGTGTAGCCTCTCGTTCATCATTGTTTCCCATGCCTCTACTTTTACCAACTGCATCTATCTCGTCTATAAAAATAATTGAGGGTGCCTTTGCTTTTGCTGCTGTGAAAAGTTCGCGTACTCTTTTTGCTCCCATTCCCACATAAATATGTACAAAACTTGCTGCACTATGATAAAAAAATGGAACATTTGCTTCCCCTGCAACAGCTTTTGCAATTAGAGTTTTTCCAACACCTGGAGGACCTACTAAAAGAACACCTTTAGGAAGAGCAATATTATATTTTTGATATTTTTTTGGATTGTTTAGAAAATCAACTACTTCTTCTAGTTCCTCTTTTATAGTTTCTATCCCTGCCACATCTTTAAATGTAATATTAGAACTAATTGGAGAAATAGTACTGTTTTCTGTTGAATGTTGTACATTTATATTTTCATCATTGCTTGGGTATATCTCTTTGGCATTTTCTAATTCTGTAGAAAATTTATTTTTTCCTAATTTTTTTCTGATTTTGCCTTTGTATTTTTGCAAAGCAAATGTTAGAAGAAGAAGTATAAATAAAAATCCAATACCAACATAATAACTAGAACCATGTATTACATTATCAGCTTTTGTAAGTGTATAGAGAAATAATACTATTAAAACAATTGCTGAGATACTCATCATTTTTAAATTTTTATCTATACTTGACTGTGTCATTTTTTCATTTTTTTTGTTAAAATTTAGAAACATTATGATTCTCCTTTACTTCGTATTTTTCACACACTATCCAATCCCCTACAATATCACTATCACTTGATACTTCAATTGGATTAAAAAACTGATCATATCCTGAATAAATATCATTCTTTTGAGATTCTATAAGTATATCTAAACTTTTTTGTCTTTTTCTAAACTCAAAGTTCTTTTGTTTTATAGTTTCATCTAATTCTTTTAATCTTTCCTTAGAAATAGCACCATTTACTTGAGGTTTCATTGTAGCTGATGGTGTTCCATCTCTCTTACTATAGGTGAAACTATGACAATGAGTTAATGGGAATTTTTCCAAATTTAACATTGCATCTTTCCAAATAGCATCTGTCTCACCAGGATGTCCAACAATAAAGTCTGTTCCTAGTGCATATCCTTTTGAAGCCAAAAATTCAAAAAGTTCTAAGTCTTTATCAACTTTGTTTCTTCTATTCATCAACTTTAACATCTCTTTGTTTGTATGTTGCAATGCTATATGAAGATGTTTTCCCATCCATGGTTCTGTTAGTATCTCTTTAAATTGTTCCGTTATTTGGATAGGTTCAACACTTCCAAGGCGAATTCTTCGCACCCCTCGTATCATTGATATTTTTTTAAGAAGTATTGCTAAACCATCTCGCCCCTCAATACCTTTTCCAAAAGAACCAAGATTTGTTCCTGTCAAGATAAATTCACCAAAACCATTTGAAGCTAATGTTGTGATTTGTTCTAAAATTTTATTCTCGTCATAACTTCGTGAATTTCCCCTTACAAATGGGATAATACAATAACTACATCGGAAATCACACCCCTCTTGTATCTTCACAAAAGCTCTACTTTTTCCAATCATTTTTTCTATTATTGTTTCATCTATATGTTTTAAGTCACCTGCTTGAAAAAACCGTGTATCGTCCTTAAGAAGAGTATTAATTTTTTCTTTCTCGCTATGTCCAAAAAGTGCATCAATTTTATTTTCATTGAAAAGATTTTCACCTTTTGTCCATACTCCACAACCTGTAAATATTACACGCGGTTTTTTAGGAAGTTTTTGCAAAGAATTTATATAGTTTCTTGCTGTACTGTCTGCACTATTTGTCACTGTACATGAGTTTATAATAATAGTATCTGCTTCTTTTTCATTTTGTGTAATCTCAAAATCTTTTAAATTATTCATCATAATTTGAGTATCAAAAATATTTGTACGACACCCAAATGTTTTAAAAAAAACTTTTTTCATATACTAACCAATTGGACCATCAAAAAGTCCATTTGCACTTCCACCTGGCAATAAATTTTCTGCTTCAACATGTGCATTTGAAGATACCCGCAATGTTTGTGTAGGGTAAGCAATATGTATATCATCTGCTGCTTTAAAAGCTTCAAGTATCTCCATACTTATAGTACTTCTTAAAGCTAAAGTTGCATAAGAATTTGTATGATACCAAGAAGATATCACTATCCCATATGGCTCAATAAATGAAAATACTCTTGGCTCTGGATTTGCACTTCGTAAAACATATTTTCTTCTCATTTTTTGTAATCTTTTTTTTGTTAAATCGGTATAACCTTTTGAGTGTATCTGTACAATAGATTTAGCTAATTCTATAGCTCTTTGATGGTTTGATTCAAAAGTTATATAAAAATCAATTCCATCCCACACAGTTCGCAACTCATCAAAAGTATAATTTGCAATCATATCTGTAAAGATATAGTTATTTGGGATAAAAAATACTCTTCCTGTTCTTCTATTTTGCATATATGTAGTAAGTGTAATATCTTCTCTTACTGCAATTTTAAAAATTGATATATCAAGAACATCTCCAACAACTTCTGTTCCATCTCTTGTCACTTTAATTCTATCACCAACTGAGATAGCCCCACTTGTCATAATAGCCATCCATCCAAATATAGACATAAACCAATCTTTTAGTGCAATTGCAATCCCAGCAGATGCGAACCCTAAAATAGTCACTAAATAAGATACATTATCTATATATGAAAATAGTAATATAAATACAACTAAAATAATGAAAATAAAATTAATTAATTTATTTGTAGTATAGTGTTTGTCATCATCATCTACATATTTTTTAAAGGCTCTTTTCACTCCAAATGCTATAACAAATAAGACAATTATTATTGATATTAATTTAACAGTATGCCAAATCTCATCTGTTATAGAACTTCTTACCTCTTGTTTAGTTTGTAAAACTTTTTTTGTATATACTTCATCTGTAGTTGAAACAATATCAACTACCATTGTAAAATCTTTTACTTCTGAGATTGTTTTTTCTAACAATTCTTTCGTTTTTTCATCTTTATTTAAATCGTACATACTTTTTAAAATAGTTATTTTTGATTCAAGTTTTGAAAGAACTACTTGCAGCTCTTTTTTAATATTATTATAACTTTCCGAACTTTGATCTAATTGTTGAATATAAGTCATTGCTTCTATAATTGCAACTGGATTTGTAACAAGTGGAATTTTTTCTATAGTTGTTGGAGTTATCTGTTTTCCAATTGGTGAATCTTTATACTCACTAATAAGCTCCAACTCATTTTCTTTTATTTTTATTTTGTTGTAAAGTTGATATGAAAGTTCTTTGTACTTTTCACCCTTCCAACCAGCATATTTTTTAGCATCTGTTTTTATTTTTTCTAATTCTTTTTCTAATTTTCTGTATGTTAGATAATTATTATATCTCGTTATCCAAATATTATTTGATAATTCATCATTCATATCTTTTAACTGTTTTTCTAAAATGACAAGTTTTTGAATATTCGTTTCTTTTGGTTCTTCAACTTTTTCACCCTCCGCCATTACAGCAGAAATCAGTACAACAAATAATACTAATATTTTGAATATATTTTTCAACTAAAGTCCTTTAATACATTTATCACATCATTTTTTGACACCTCATCGGTAATTTTACAATCTCCTATGCCAACAGCTAATATAAATTTAATCTTGTCATCTAATGATTTTTTATCTAAAAAGAAATGTTCATAAAAATCTTCTACATCTTGTATTTTGTAAGTAGTAGGAATTTCATATTTTTCTAAAATTTTTCGTACTCTTGTTGCTTCATCCACACTCATAAGTCCTAATTTAACTGAAACTTCATTTGCCATCATCATCCCGATACCTACAGCTTCACCATGTAAGTATGTATTATAGTTTGTTTCATTTTCAACCACATGACCAAAAGTATGTCCATAGTTTAATGCAGCTCTTAAACCTTTCTCTTTTTCATCTTGACTTACAACCCAAGCTTTTGTTTCAACTGATTTAGCAATTGCAATTTTAATATTATCTGTATCATTTAAATCATTTGCTTCAATCCATTCAAAAAAATCTTTATTGAAACAAACTGCCATTTTTATAATCTCTGCAACTCCTGCACCAAATTCTCTTTTGGGTAAAGTTGTTAAAAAATAGGGATCAATATTCACAGCAATAGGCTGATGAAAAGCACCCACAAGATTTTTACCAAACTTATTATTTATACCAGTTTTTCCACCAACACTTGCATCTACTTGACTTAAAAGTGTTGTTGGTATTTGTATGAAGTCAATACCTCGTTGATAAATACTTGCTGCAAATCCTGTCATATCGCCTATAACACCTCCACCAAATGCTATTAATACAGAACTTCTATTTAATTTATGTGTAAAACAATGCTCTAAAATATCTTCTATAGTTTTTAAAGTTTTATACTGTTCCCCATCTGGAATTGTAACGACACTTAAATCTTTTGCCTTAATCTTTGAAAGTAAATAATCTAAATGTAGCTTCGAGATAGTAGGGTTTGTTACAACCACCACTTTTTTATCAATATTTATTTGTTGTAAGTTATCTATTGTTATATCGTAAGAGGTATTTGGGAGGGTGATATTTACAATCATTTCATTCCTATTTTGGTAAAGTTATTTTAACGATTTTATCTAAATTATGCTGAAATAATTTGCTAATAAAAAAGAGAATTTAATAAATTTTGAATATCCTTTGTTAATCTTTTCACTTTGCCATCAACTACCAGTACCAATAAAACAGTTGCACTAAATAATAATTCTTTCTCTCTATAGATTTCATGAAAAAGTTCAAAAGAGGAACCTTTCATTTGTGTCACTTTTGTTGTCACTTCTATTACATCACCAAATTTTGCACTAGATATAAAATCACAACTCATTTTACGAACAACAAAATGAGCTCCATCAACCAAAGGCAACATATCTTTTCTAAAAAAATATTCACTTCTAGCCCGCTCACAAAAATTTAAATAGTTTGAATGATAAACTATCCCACCTGCATCTGTATCTTCGTAATATACTCGTATCTGCATACTCTAATCCCTTTGTTTATAATGTTTCTAAGGCTTTATCAAATTTAACGGTCACAAAAAAGGTTACAAAACTTTTTGAAACTGAAAGCTCTTAGTTAAAAAATATATTCAAAATTGTACTAAAAACTTGCATAGATTGTGATGATATATTAGCTCTGTGTATATTCTGTCACTAAAAAAATCCAACTCTTAACAAATATATATGATAAAAAGTACAACTCACTATTTTGAAGTGTCTTGTCACTTTGTATCAAATATAATACAAAGGAGTTCTCATGTTAGAAGAACTACTAGAAAAAATTCAAAAACTAGAAAAGAATATGGAGTTGTTATTGGAATTACAGATGCATCAGACTAGCTCACTTACTACATACAAAGAAGTTGCCAAGTTTATTGGAGTAACAAGAAAAACTATTTACAATTATGTTAAGGAAGGTAAACTTGTGTTAGATACGCACTACTACAAAGATGAAAATAAAAAGATTGTTTTTATACCACAAGGTATAATTGATTTTAAAAGTAATCCATTTAGTGATTCTAAAACTACTTTGAAGTTTGAGAAGATTGAATCTAAGAAAGAACCTGTTAGAATTAATAATCCTCTTGTTTCTAGTATTTTAAGAGGTGTAGCATGAAAGTAACAGATAATATTTATGTAACTATTCTTGGAGTAAAATTTACAATTAAAAATAAATATAACAGATGGTATATAGCTTTTAATGTAAATAATAAAAGAAAGAATCGAACTACAGGACTTGAATCTACTAAACGAAATCTTATAGTTGTAAAGAATGAACTATTACCTCAAATAGCTCAAGAGTTACAATCGATTAAATATAATAATCAATGTCATATAATAGTATCCCATAAAGACACTATATTAGAGAATTTTGCAGATAATCATTTTATACTTCATAAAGATAAAGTTAGATCACATGTATATACACGAGACTTTAATAATTATCAAAAACACATACTGCCCTACTTCAAAGGTAGACAATTAGATTCTATAAAACCAATGGAGCTTGAAGCTTGGCAAAATAGACTTATGAGTAAATATAATCCTAGTAGTGTGAAAAAATATAGAAGTATTCTGTATGGTATTTTTACTAGAGCATTACAAAATGAGATAATGAGCAAAAATCCATTTGATAATGTAGTTGCTCCAAGAGCGAAAAGTGGAGTTATACTTGAATCTAAAGATGAGATAGTGAATCCTTTTACACAAAAAGAGATTGATAAGTTAATCTCTATGGATGATGACACATATATGCCTAATTTTATAAAATTAATGGCTAATAGTGGAATAAGACCTGGAGAGATTATAGCTTTAACTTGGAATGATATAAATTTTGAAAAGAGAACTATAAATATTAATAAAACAATAGTTAATGGTAATATTGGCTTACCTAAGACTCAAACGAGTATTCGCTGTATTGATATGATACAAGGAGCTTATGAAGCTTTACAAGAGCAATATAAATTAACTAAAGATTTTGAATATGTATTTATAAGTTCTGAAAATAAGATGTTTTACTCTCATGATATTATTAATCTGAACCTCCGTAAAAGATTGAAATTATTAGATTTAGAAGTGAGAAGTTTATATCAACTGAGACATTCATTTGCATCTAGACTAATTAAAAGTGGTATAGATATAACTTGGATTTCAAAGACACTAGGTCATAAATCTTTAGATATTACACTTAGTGTTTATACTAAATATATAAAAGAGGATGAAGAGGTTAGAATGGAGAATTTAGAGAAAATTAATAAAATATTAGAGATGATATAGTTAAAGTTCATTCTTTACAAAAAAAGAAGTTCCTTTAAGTAGTTCAAAATTTAAATATAGTTTCACAATATCCTCATTAAAATTCTCAAGAGCTTTTTTTTTGCTTTTATGTTCATAAAAACCTAAAGCTTTACATATTTGCAGTGCTTCACTTGGCATAATACACATATAGTAACATAAGTGAATAAGAAATAAACTTTCTCTTCTTTTATAGTCATTTAAATATTTTAAAACTAAATTGTAATGGGATTTTACAAAATAAAAATCGTCTTTGATTTTATTTTCTATCTTTTTTATAAATGTATCTTTAGTTTCTTTTCTCCTTAAATCGTAAGAGTGCTTGTACCTTACAATATCATCACTTAATATAAAACGAATAATTGCTTTCGTAAAAAAGTAGTAAGTATAATCAGATGTTTCTTGAATAATCTTAGTATCATATTGCTCAGATTGTCGAGGGCAGAAGAGATAATCACTTTGTAAAACTTCTTTTAACTTTCTAATATTTTGGGATTTTGTATTATATTTCGTTATTAAAAAACTATCAATTCCATTTATAATCTTCTCATACATAGAATCATTATTATCTAATGGAAAAGTATCTTTTATAATATTATATTTGAGTTCAAAAAAATCAAAAAGATTAGTTTCTGTTATTTGATGAGTAAAAATGCTTTTTTTTTCTAAAAATTTTAATAGATTATTATTAGCTATTTCTCTTTTAGTTGAATCCAAGTCGTAAACTAGTTCACCATAGTCTATATCATCAATTGATTTATTGTAGAAAAAACAGTATAACAAAATATAAAGTTTATTAATAAATACGTTTGAAAATATATCTTCATAGTTTTTTAAAAACTGATGATCAAATGTATTTAGTTTAGTATATAAACTTTCTATAATATTAGAAAGCTTTTTTTCATCATATTTATCCAATAGTAGTATAACAACTCTATGAGCTTCAGCTTCAGCATAATTTGTAAGACAATTCTCTATGACAGTTTTGTTCTCTACATCTTCTTTAGGAGCTAAACCATTTAGATATAAATGTATCTGGTAGTCTCTTAAAAACTGTATGTATTTCTCTTGAAATAATAAACTCTTTAAATAAGATGATGAATCAACAACAGTTTTAATAATGGCATCAATACTTATAATCTCAACTTTTATAGGTTCAAAAATTACTTTTTTAAAGTTTTGTGCCTCTTTATCATCATATTCTTCTACATAATTTTTTAACAAAGGATATAGCATCTGATGCATCAACTTATGTAAAGAAATTCTCTGATACCGAATTATCTTATATTTTAAATCTAAAGTTTGTTTATTTTTCTTTTGCATAAGTACCTATTCTAGTTATATTTTCAATACAGCATTTTACAAAAAAAAACTAAAATATGTATATAACGCTGGGAGTTAAATTTTTTAGAACAGGCAAAATTATAATAAGAGTTCCAAGCTTATAAAGTTTGAGTTCTAAATATAAAACAAAGAAAAGAAAACGGAAGAGTGCAAAATATTTGCAGTAATGGGGAGAATGAAAGTTCTAAAATTAAGATTCAAAAAATAAGGAAAATAAAATGCAAGAAACACAAACTACAGACAACGAGATAAATGAAATCATTAATGTTGAAACAACCAATACCGAAAACAATAATGTATATAATGGAAATCAGTTAATAGTTCAATCAAATCAAGCCTTAGATATAAAAGAGGTAGAAAATATTTTGTTCATCAAGGAACAAAATGAAGAGATAAAAAAGAAAAGAGCTATCTCAATAACTAAAGAGGTTAAAACTCATTATGGAAATAAGATTGCTCAAATAATAATTGATAAATTACTTAGAGAACAGAAGTTATTCTCATATTTTAAGGTTACGTCAACTGATGGAACCATTGAACAAAGTACTATACATTCACTTTTCGTAGAATATGCAGAAATTTCAATAAAAGATCCTATAGAGCCAGATAATGAAACAGGAACAATTATACGTAATAATTATTTTGATGCAGAATATATAACAAATGCAAGAGCTGGAGAGGTTTATCCTATTATTTTCTCATATTCTGGAATTAAAAATGTATTACAGGATATAGGTTCTCATTTAAAAACAGTAAATAATACTTTTATGCTTGAAGCGTTAGCTAAGAATATTGTACTTAGTGGTATGCCTGATTCAAATATCAACAAAACGATAGATTTATTAGTTGAATATAAATATCTTGATTCTTATAATAATTTTAAAGATTTAATTAAAAAAGTAAAATGGAAATATAAAAAAAACAATGATAGCCTAGAAGATCCTGAGCTTGAAGCATTATACTTGCTAAAAAATTATGCTGTTATTGACAATAACGGTAAATTAAAACTTGTTGATACTCAAGCTTTTACATATAAAGAATATACAAAGCAAAACCTTATGATTAAATTTGAAAATAACAAAATCATTAGAAGAGATGAAATATCAGGAAAATTTAAAGAGGTCAATCCTGTGCAAATTTACTTAGAAAGTAAGCACAGAAAATATTATCAAGGGAAAGTTTTTGATCCTAGTTGCTCTACTGACAACTCACAGTACAATAGTTTTAAAGGATTTAAATACAGTTTTTCAAAATTGATAAATATTGATTTTTTTAAAAATTTTGTTCAAGAGATTATCTGCAATAGCGATAATTTGATGTTTAATATAGTTTGGTCTTTTATGGCACAAATAATTCAAGAACCGCATATAAAAATGGGAACATCTCTAGTTATGACATCTTTAGAAGGAGCAGGAAAAGGGGTATTCATGAAAGTGTTTGGAAAACTGCTTAATGGATACTTCATGTCTTCAAAAGATCATAAACGTCTTTTAGGTGAGTTTAATCAACATCTCGAAAACGTATTACTTTATTATGCAAATGAAACAACATTTAAAGATAATGATAAAGTTATTGCTGGATTAAAAAATGTTACTACAGAGGTTGACTTTACAACAGAAGTAAAAAATGGAGATACTTATTCTACTAAAAACTATACAAGAGTTGTAATTGACTCGAATGATGAAGTCCCTGTTGATATCTCTGAAGAGAGTCGAAGATTTATTCAACTTTTTGTTTCTAACTCCAAAATAGGAGATCTTGAATATTGGACTAAATTAGATGATTTAATAAATACTGAGGGATTTTATGAATCACTGATGTTTGAAGTGTATAACTTTGACTTTTCAAGTTATAAAAACTACTTACGAAAACCACCAAAAGTTAAATTAACTCAAGAGCAGATAAAAGAAGGATTTAGCGCAATTGAAGCTTGGTGGGAAAACTGTTTAAATGAAGCTTATATACCTGATATATATTATGATCTAACTCCTGATGAGAAACTAAATGTTCCCAAAGAGTATAGGTTTATGAGTTTTAAAAAATGGTGTGTCCGAAATGCTTATCCACATCGATTTAATGCATCAACTTTTGGTAAAGAATTTAAAAAAGTTGCTCTTTGTAACGATACTAGCTTATGCACCGAAGGCAAAATCACTATAAATGGTAAAAGACTTAACTCTTATATTTACGAAACTCTTTCTAAGTGTCGAGAAGTTTTTATTGAAAAGAAAAAGTTAAATACTAAAAATTATACATATAACGATTGGCAACTTCCAGAGAAATAATATTAGTTGTGGTAGTTTAAACTACCACAATTGAAAATATACAAAGACAGCTAGGCCAGCTAGGACAATAAAATGAAAATTGCCAACAGGCTACAATTTATTAAAAATATTTTATGAAAACTCTATATGAGTAGCGCCCTTTTAATAAAACTAACAAAAAAATCAAACAACTCAACACAAAGTATAACAAATATATAGAATATCATCAAAACGATGTTTATTCAAATTCAAAATAAAGGATGTTTCATGAAAACATTACAAGAGATTACTAGTGATCTCAAAAATAGATTTGGAGAAAATACCATACTAGTAGATATACAAGATGTTTCTGAAGTAACTGGATTAAGTGCAGGAACTATCAAAAACTACATCAATAGTGGCTATCTACTTCCGAAACATGTTAAGTTAGGATTAGGCAAAAATGCATCTATTAGGTTTTTTCTCACTGAACTTGCATACTACTTGTACTCTTTACAATCAAGAGAATATAAAGGAGGAAAAGATGGCACTTATAACACAAATAACAGCTAATTGTGCAATGAATAAGACATTTAAAAATGATGGTACAAAAGTATCCTCAGCTAACATGGCTTATGGTAAATATCAAGTACTAACAATTAATTCAGTAGAAGAACTTATTACCACATTTTCTAATTTAGCTTATAATCAAGCATATGTATTAGGTACACCATCGAATGGTTTATTTAATGGTGACATAGTTGCAAGTAAAAGTATTTTTAGACAATACGATGGTTTTATAACAAGATCAAAAAATGATTTTCAACTTATTGGAGATTGTTTTTTAGTATTTGATTATGATGGTGGTAGTGGTGAAAATGGATTTGAAGTTAAATCTAAAGAAAATTATGTAGAAGTTCTAAGAGTTATTGATCCTGAGCTAATTGATTGTGAAATTGGTGTTGTTGATGGAAGCTCTAATGGTATTTTAATTGATGGTGAGCTAAGAAGTAATGACAGCTCTTATCATGCTTGGATTAAAGTTACTAATGTAACTGATGAAAATGTTGAAAAGTATAAAAAATTTTTGATTAATGAGGCTTGGAAAAAAGGATTTGGTCATATTAAGGTCTCTAAATCTGGTTCAATCTTACAAAGACAAGTATTTGATGCTGCTGTTTTTTCCGCTGAGAGAATTATGTATGAATCTAAACCTAATTTAGATATTAATGTAACTAAAGAAACAACTCTAGCTTATATAGCAAGTGGTGGGGCAAGAGACCTTAGAGCAATAACTGAAAATGATAAAGAAGGTTTTAAAATCTTTGAACATCAAAAAGCTAAGATGAAAGATGAAGCTAACAAGGTTAAAAAAAATTACATTGAGACAAAAGCAAAAGAGCTATCAGTATCTACAAATATTGATATTCAAATAGCTACAAATATACTTGAGAAAAAAGTAGAGAATGGTGAAGTAAATGCAAATGACCAACTTTACTCTCAAGAGATTGGAATCATCAAGGTGTTAGATGTGTTTTCAAATCCTAACAATTACAATAATCTATCTATTTTAGATCCATTGGAGCCTCAAGATAATACATATAATGCAATGCTCTATGTTAATGATGGTATAAATATGATTATTCACAGTTTTAAGCATGGGGATAAGAACTATAAACTAATTCCAAATAAAGAGGTTATAACTCAGCTTTGTGAAAATGTATATAATCAAGGTCTTGAAGAGAATAAGAAATTTGTTAAAAAAATTAAAAGCTTTTGTGAGAAAGCAAATATTGACAATATTGAAAGAAAAGAGTTTGCAACTATTTTAAAGCAGAAGAAAATTATTACAAGAATCGATGCATTAGTATCACATCTAATGAAAGTGAAGTTTCCTGATATTATTAAAAATGATTCTGGTATTACTGTTCAAAATACAATGACAAACTTAGAAGCTTTAATAAATCATCTTAACATAGAACTTAAGTATGATGAAATACTTAAAAAAGCTGTTATTAATATTCCTGATTTACAAATTGATACTAATAATGAGATGAATACCAAACTAGCTTGGATTAAAAGTGAAGGAGTTAAAGTTGGATTACCTGAAAGATGTGTTGATGAGTACCTTGGAGCATTAATTGATCTTGCAAGTGAAAACCCATTACTAGATATGATTACTTCAAAAGAATGGGATGGAAAAGATAGAATACAAGAATTGGTTGATTGTATTATTACTGAGGATGATAAAGATTATGTTTACGAAGTAAATAAAAGATGGTTAATCCAATGTGTAGCTGCTTGGGATTATGCTAGAAATTTTCCAATAGATGGAGTTATGCCTAGATTTGAGCAAGTACTTACATTTGTTGGCGATCAAGGAAAAAATAAGACCAAGTTCTTCGAGTCATTACTTCCAAAATGCTATAGAAAGTATATGATTGCAGGTCATCATTTAGATACTCATAATAAAGATAGTATAAAAATTGCAGTGTCTGCAGGCATAACAGAACTTGGAGAACTTGATAGTACTTTCAAAAAAGATATTGCATCCCTTAAGGCATTTTTATCTTTATCAGTAGATATATTAAGACTTCCATATGCAAAAGTTGAGTCTTCTTTTAAAAGACAAACATCATTTTGTGCCAGTGTAAATTCTGATGCATTTCTTGTTGATGAAACTGGAAATAGAAGATATTTACCTATCAAAATTTTACAAATATTATTTGATATGCTGCTTAAAATAAATAAACAACAACTATTTGCTCAAGCATATCATGAATATATAAGTGGAACTAGATGGTGGATAGATCCAGAGTTAGATATTAAGATTCAAGAATACCTCTTGAAGAAACATAAAAAACATATTATATTAAATGCAGAGGATGATATTATAGAAAAAGTTATACAAGATACAAAAGAGGCTTTAAATACTTATCAATTATCACCTTCATTAGCTTTTAAAACAGCTACTGAGATTACTACTCATTTTAAACTAGATACTAAAAAAAGAGGTGTAATTTCAAAAATAAAAGAAGAACTGATTAAAGCAGGTATAGAATATAAACATCCAAACTTTAGAGTTATGCTAAAATAAATAACTATCTGACGATATGACGATAATTTTTTAATAAAAAGATAATATAGAATTAAATATAAAATATATTTTTATAAAGGTTATTAACTATCGTCGTTATAGTTCTTATCGTTTAACTTGGATACCATTTGGCTATTTTAATTAGTAGATTTATATTTGGTAAATCTACGGCATAGGAATAGAAAAGGTTAATATCATGATGTATATCCTCTTCTGATACATACTTACCATCCAATAATTGCTTTTTATTTTTCTTATCATACATCAACAGATGTACCGCTTCATAGTTAATAGCTTGGAGTTGAATCTCAAAATTATCTAATAAGAGTACACACTTTTCATCTTTAATGTTCCATTCTTCTTTCATCTTGTATTTCCTTGTTTTATTATTGTATATATACTTCCTATCTTCTCAAAAATTAACAAATATATATGTATAGCCGCCACAGTCTAGTTTGTATAAAAACAGATAATGACATTATGGAGAGATTCCTAAGGGAGTCTTGCAATTGTGGAGTAATAGAGACTATAACCCATATGTAATTTTATACTTACAGAGTATAGGAGTTAAAATAGAGTAATTGCAATAATTACTCTATTTAATTAAAATCATACCACTCATAAGCGGTACGTTTGGCAATTTCGTAATTTTACAAACCATTTAATTTTTTATATCTCTCTTTGCCATCTTTTTTAAGTGAATCTTCTATTATCTTTTTAAATGTAAGATCTATAGTTTTATGAGGATTGTATCTCATCTTTTGATACTTAATACTCTCTTGAATATGTCCATTTTCATCTTCTGTAATTAGAACAGTAGCGATTGGTTTTTTTAAATTGATATCATGTAGTTGAGTTTCGTCAAGATATACATCTACAGAGGCAATCTTTTTTTCTATTTTTTTATTTTTCATAAGGTTATCCTTTGGGTATTTTTTGCATTTTTTCATGCTATATATTTGTTCAAAACTCAATACAGGAGGTTCAAAATGATTCTAAAGTTAATTAACGCATTAAAAGATTTGATGATAAAATTAGTACTTGTTTTTTTATTGTTTCATACATTCAATTTAATATTTCTTCTGATATTTTAGTTTATAAGAGCAATGTTTTGAAGTAGTTTTAATATGTATAACTTTTATTTCTTTTTATCTAAAATCTCCTCACTAAATACAACAAAAAGCCATCATCTAGATGGCTTCTTTACCTCTTCTACAATCTCTACTGGCACATTAAATACCTTTGCTAATGTTTCATGATTTCCAGTTGAGTGAAGTATATTCCTATAAAGTGTCATAGGTTTTAATCCATATTTATCTTTAGAGGTTATTGCTAATAATTTTATCTTTAGCTTGTTACTTATATTTTCAAATTCCATAGTAAATCCTTATCTTGATTTTACATCTGCTATTGCAGATGTTCCTGTATTAATCATATTTATAACTTCTTCCCAATTACTATTATCTGCTTCCCAAAGAATATCATGGGTAGAATAATCACATTGCAAATTGCTAAATGCTAATCGAACATGATTGTTGTAGTATGATAATGAGTGTTCATTATCTTCTTTTCTTTTAAATCTTATGTATGATATGTTATCGCACATGGCAGATACTAATGTAAAGATTACATCTTTTGCATTATCTTTAATTGTTAAGTTTGGTTTGTTGTTGATTATAGTTCTGTAATTCATTTTTTGCTCCTATTTATTTTATTTTAAAGCTAAGGGATATGGAAAATATGTTTTATATCTCTATTGTTTCCCTTAGCTTTTTTACTCTTTTATTGTGGTTTTATCTTTGAAGTATTTTTCAAGTATTTCCATAAACTGCTCATTATAGGTGTAGTACAATTGGTCTAGATGATTTAAATGTGAAGTATTGATAACTTCTAGATAATCTGGATTTTCAGATTCGTTTATTTCAATCTCTCCATAATCATCTTCAATCTCCTCTTCTATATATTCTTCCTCATCTAATTCAATGTGTAAACTTTCAAGTATCTTTAGTACTTGTAGTGATACTGCATCTTTTAAATCTGACTGATTAAAGAGTTCAATCAACTCTTTATGTAGTGGAATATGGGAATCATGCTCGTTAAGGCAACCTCCAATTCCATCACAGTAGCCATTGTTGTAATATTGAAAGTGTCCTCCATTACAAACTTGTTGATTATATTTACCAATAAGTACTGCAAACTTTGCTAGTGTTCCAAATTTTTGTTCAAACCAATCTAAATTTTCTTTATAGCTTTTAGTTACATAATAACTATACATGATATTTAGTATTGTTTGATGATAGCCATCATTGACTATCTCCTCTTTTCGATTATTAATCTCTTGGATTAGTGCATTATTTGCTATCATTTTTTAGCTCCTTAAATTGTATTGGTGTAAAATTTTCATCTCTAATGATTTTTAGATTCTCATCATTTATCTCTTGAAATTCCTGTAGGGAAAAATATCCCCATTCATTTTCAAATCCTTTTACATATCCAAATGCTGTTTTTGTATCTTTATCATATTCACATAAATACCATTCCCAGTTTGAGAAGATTGCTATATATCTAATATGTAGAATTTTCTTATGAGTTGGTATATTTTCTGTTTCATATAATGCTGGTAATGTTACTTCTAGCTCTTGTGGTAGTAGTTCCATTTCATGCTCCTTGTTTTTGTTGTAGCTGTAGTAGTTGATTTATTGTTGGTAAATCATCTTGTTGTAGTTGTAAATGTAGATTTTTATTGAGTACTATTTGTATCTCTTGTAATGATGACAATTCATCATCTATCATTTCTAAATTGTTGTCGTGGTCATATATCCAAATTGATATAGTGTGTTTGTTGTATGCTCTTATATTTATCTCTATGTTGTTTATTACCGTAAAGTAATAGTCATCTTGTGTATCCCATTTAAGGGTTGTTGTTTCTGTTTTGTTCTGTTGTATTTTTCTTGTCTCTTTCATTGTTGTTGTCCTTGTGTAAATTTGATAAGCTAATGCTTATCTTAATATTCATATTTATATATTGATGAAAGGTAGATACCCTTGTTGATATATAAATAACAAGGATATTTTCATTGAAAAGTGGTGCAGATACACTAGTATGTAAAATTTAATTTCACTTGAACTAAACTTTACGAATAAATAGAATAAAATCATTTATGAGATTAAGCTATAAATATAAACAAAAAATCATTCAATTAATTAAAAATTCAAAAAAAGAGCTATGGAGATATATTGATTTAAAAAAGAGTATTAGTACTTTTAAATTTAGAGGTATTTCAAAGAATTATGCACTAAATAGATACCATCATAAAATATATCCTGTATTAGATTTATCTATAATAAATGAAACAATAGAGGCTTTAGAATATTTTTCCAATAAACAATCAAAGTTAATAGATTTAGAAGAGTTTAAAAGTGATTTGTGTTGGTTAAAACTATATTATCTTGAAAAAAGATGGAGTAGTGTTATAAGATGGCTTTCAAATATACAAGTAACACTTTTAGATTTGTTTTATAAAAAAAGGTAGTTTTAGGTACTTTTTGGTTAAAAACTTTTATTTTTATAATACATTAAAATTGTTCTGAGATTACATAGCATTTCCATATTTGTTTTTTACATATTCAATACTTTGCTCAAATTTTTCAGTTTTAAAAGAATAAACTGCACCATTTAATGAATCACTTGTAACTGTATTTGTTTTTCTAAACTGATCCATTATATAATTTTTTCCAATATTTGTTGTTGTATTGTATAAAAAAGTTTTAAACTCAAAAACTACTCCAAAACATTCCTCTAGTAGTTTTTAGAGTAGTCTTATGGTTTAGAAAATTTATTGTATGCTACTTCTAAAACACTATAAACTCTACTATTTTATAGTGTTTTTTTATATTCAGAAACATACCTTAATAGAGTACTTCTAGCAACTCCAAACTTTTTAGCAATCTCACCATTAGTAATATCAGTTTTTTGAAGCTCTATGATTTCAAGTAAATGAGTATTATTTAAAGATTTATGTTTTGTAAATTTTCCAAGCTCCTTAGCCTTTTTAATTCCCTCTGATTGTCTTTCTTTCCTTAAATCATTTTCAAATTCTGCAATAATACTTAACATACCAATCATTAGTTTCCCCGTTGATGTACTTGTATCAATGTTTTGATTTGTTGCTTTAAATTCAACTTTCTTTTCTTTTAACTGTTCTAAAATTTTATATAGATCTGACACTGACCTTGAGCACCTATCTAATCTAGTAACCATCAAGGAATCTCCTTCCCTAACAAAATCAAGAGCATTTTGAAGCTCTAATCTATCTTTTGTATTTGTACCACTTTTCTTCTCCATAAATATTTTTTCACACCCAGCTTGTTTTAATATCTCTAGTTGAGAATCCAAATTTTGTCCTGTACTACTTACTCTTGCATATCCTACTAACATTATCTATCCTTTATTTTGCTAATAATGTATTATCAACTAATAGAGATACAAATACACTATTATGAGACAGGAGTTAAGACATGTATTTAAAATGTTTTGATAAAATTTACAAAGTGTCTTTTAAAGTCTACTTCGTGAGATATAGTACTTTGTTTAAATTGTCTTATTTATAACTTTTGTGTTTTCTGAAAATAAAATTTGAAATATGAAAGATTCACTAGCTGTAAAGATTTTATTAACCTCATGTGGCAAGTCGTACGCTTTATGAGATTTCTAATTTCTTTTATATATCAGGATATTTATTAATCTTAATTATTACATAGTAACTGATCTACCAGTCAAGTATAATTTAAGCATATACTTTCTTATTATCTGTTACACTATTTTAGAAATATTAGGATGTAAAATGAGAACTCTAAAATGCAAGTTACTTAAATTTACTAAAATTCTACTTTTAACAAAAAAATTTATACAAAAAATATTAAATTCAGGGAGTGATATGAAAATAATTAATTTATCTATATTTGGAGATAACATTTTAGAATGTGAAAGAATGGTTCAACTAATTTCATCATCCTTTCCAGAATTAATTGAAAATGAACAGCAATTAAATCCCATATATGCACCAACAAAAAGAATATTTAATACTAATCTAACTGTATCTATTCAACTGTTTCCTGATTATAAATCGAGTGATAGATGGGGAGATAAAAGTATATTGACTCTTCTTGAAGAGAAGGGTGCAAAACTGACAGAAGCTCCAGATGTTATATTAACAGAGTCTATAGATGGAATAGAAACTATTCTCCTTGCTATTGAGTTCTCTTCTGCAATTCCAGCTGGAAATCAAGCTTGGCAAAGATCAGGTAGAGCATTGTCTTTCAGTGAAGTCAATATACCATATTTATATATAACAGATATTGGACTTGAAGAACTAGATTCCAATCGTGAATCAAAAGCTGTTCGAGAATCTAACCCATTAGTTCCACTTTCTTATGTTAAAAATTCTCAAAGAAGTGATTCGTTTACATATGTAGTCTTTAATCCATCATATTTACTTGAAGATTCTGAAGAATTAAAAGATTTTATTGTAAAGGATGAAGTATTAAAAATAATTAGAGGATTAATTCTTAAAGAAAATATTTCATGTTATGAGGAACAATTAGAAAATAAAATTGCCAATTATTTAGATCATTATGAAAACGTTCCAACCACAATAAGTTTTAAAAAATGGATAGAAAAAAAAGATATTGATATAGAAAGTTATATTGAATCTTTTAATCTAAAGAAATATAATAAAAAAATTGCTACAAAAACACCAATTAAAGAAGAAATGAAATTATTAATTAAGGATATTATTCCAGATTATGCATTATCAATTTATAATAATTTACCAATTTGTTTTGTTCCCTCATCTAATAGAGAAAAGTTAAAAAATAAAATTAAAAGTTCTTGTTATCCATTATTAAATGATGAAGTATATACTTGGTTAGGTTCTAATAAGCCTATGGTTATATGTCTTGTAAATGGTTTTAAACCTAGAGGAGATGATTCTAGACCAGACAGAGGATTAGTTCCTCTTGCTAGAATGTTGTTTGGAAATAATGTTGATATAATGTCTTTGGTATTTGGTCAAGCAACAGCTTCAATGCAAAATAATTATGCTAATACACCTATTCAACTTGCATCTAGAAATGGATTATGGAAATCAGTACTTTATTACAGTTCCTTAACAATTGCTAATAGTGCTCATTGGTCTTTATCTCAATCCAAATTAGAACAATTTCAATTGTCTAATGCAGATATTGATACTACTGACCAAAAGAGTATTTCATTTTCAACACCATCAAGGACACCTACTAAATTCAAAGAGAATGATATTGATACAGCTATACACTTAACATTTTCATCACAAAATTATATTTTTGAATCTTTATGTAATCCACCTGGAGGAGATTGGAGTGGAATATCTTTTTTAGATAAAGATGATATTGAACATAGATGGATGTCTCTTCCTAGGGTTTCTGATGAGTCAAAAAGACCAGATCATATATTTCAATTTAAACATAATGATGACACCTATATATTAATAATAGAATCTAAAGAAAAGTTATCAGGGTTATTATCTGATAAAGAAGAACTTGGCCAATCATTAATTGATTATGTAACAAGTTTAATAGCCTATCAAAGTAGTGCAATTAATATTGATTGTCATTGGAATAAAAGTGACAATAATATACCAGATATTTCAGTAACTGAATATATTACAGCTGCTTCATTTTTTTACACAAAAGAAGAAGAGTTAACAATAGCTATAAATGAGTTGCAGGTAGACTTTATTATAGCTTTTAATTTAAGTTCTCACAATATAATCTATAAAAATAAAACACAAAAAGGAAAATTTATTTTAGAGTTCTTTAAAAATAATGGAACTATTTAGTAGTTTAAATACATGGATTCATATACTTTATTTAACTTTTTATCAATAACTTTCTTAAAAGTTGATTGACCAGAATGAATGTATTTATGCCTTTTGTATAGCTCTTTGGGAATTTCAAAAGTATAATCCTTTGCACATGTTTTCCCGTCAAAGGATAAAAGAAATTTTATTCCTTTTATATTTAACTCTTCTAAATATGTTAAAAAAGCTTCATTATCAATAGAACCATAATACATCCCTTTAGTATTAAAGTAAGGTGGATCAAGATAAACAAAGTCATCCTTTTGTAATATATTTAAAGTATCTTTATAGTCCATATGAATAAATTCTGTATTTTGGATTTTATCTGTCCATTCTTTCAAGACTTTATCTAGTCTATGTGGTGCAATTCCCTTTCTGCTATAGTGAAGAGAATTGTTAAACTCACCTTTTTTATTAAATCTTATTAGTCCATTCACACATGTTCTTGAAAGAAAGAATAAATCTTCAGGTTGAAAATTTGTATTAAATTTTGTTCTTATTTCATTATATACTTTATAGCTTTCTTCATTTGTATCATCATTTAGTTGATTCCAATAGTTAGTATAAGTTTCTAATAAATAATCAGGGTTATTTTTTATAAGGTTCCATAAGTCAATTAATGGTTTGTTGATATCAGAAGCAATTTTTTTATTATTGTCAACTACATATAGCATTGAACCTCCTCCAACAAATGGTTCAAAATATCTAGCACTATTTTTTGGAATTAATGTTTTAATTTCATATGCAATTTTTCTTTTACTTCCTGACCATTTAATTACTGGTTGGAATGGTTGATTATTAATATCTTTCAATACTTATACCCTTTATTGTTTATTGATGTTAACATAATAAATCATTAACACAATCCAGTATTAGCTAGTCTCTTATTTGCAATAGTAATATATTCTTCTTCTATTTCAAATCCAATAAATTTTCTATTATTTTTAAGGCATGCAACACATTCCGTTCCTGCTCCAGCAAAAGGTATTAATCCAAGCCAGTCTTTTTTTGTTGAACTACCTATCATCCTTTCTATAACACGAATTGGTTTTTGAGTTGGATGTTTCCCAAAAGCTAATTCTTCTTTTCTTTTATTATTTGGAATATCCCAAATGCTTCGCATCTGTTTATCTTCTTTTTTTATTAAATCTTCTGGAAACTTTGTCTCTTTTGTGTATTCATAATTAAAATAGTAATCTCTTTTTTTTGCAGAACCAGTATGTCCCCATATGATTGTTTCATGACTAGCAGTAAATCTTCTACCGCTTAAATTAGGAAATGAATTTCTTTTAAACCATATAATTTCATTTAGCATTTCCATTTCAAGTATCTGTAAAGTAAAATTAACAATTCCTATATTATGATATGTGCCAAAAATCCAAAAACTTCCAGTCGGCTTTAATACTCTTTTAACTTCAGTTAACCAAAGAGAAGTAAATTCTGCATATTTCATTAATGGCATATCATCCCACTTTTCCATGGTCTTTATCCATTTACCACCAAAACCCATATCTTTTATATTTCCAGACCAATTTAAATCTGTTCCCTTAGAAAGATTATATGGAGGATCAGCTATTACAAAATCTATAGAATTATCATCTAGTTGTTTCATTCCTTCTATAGCATCCATTAAATGTATTTTATTGAGTTCCATTATGTTCCTGAGTCTATTATTTATATGAATGGAATTATAGTCTAAAGCTACTTTAATACTAATACTAGAGTATTACATCAAGAATTAATAAAATTATATTAGTTTTTCAACCTATTTTCCACCATCCCCTGAAAAACTATACAAATATATGCAAGACTACGTGCAACAAAGATTTTTTAAAATGATGAGCAAAGCATATATATAGTAGTATATGAAAGACTATGAGAAACTATATAATATGTATTTTTCATTTTTACCTTAAATTTGTATATGTATAGTATATCATTTTTTAAAGCTAACTGCCTCTAATCTTCCCAACTGATATTTTAACAACACTAGAAGTTTGTAACAACCTTATATCTAAAAGAGTTACTCAAAATTTACAGAGATACTTTACAGTGCCTATACGCTTCAGGTTGATAATAGTCATCATACGAAATAAAATACTCCACATGATTCTTAGGGAAAAATCCCAAAAATTCTGAGTACAACTGAGCTGCTAATATTTTATTTTGTGTCATAATAAGTGTAGTCATCTGTACTTGCTCAATAATTCGTACCATAGTATGTGTTTTACTAGAGCCGTAACACCTAATGAAGTATTACATTTATTATCTGCATTGATACTTTCAACTATCTTTCTTATAGCCTCCGGCTGGTTCATATCCTGAGTATACTTTTAATTCATTCATGGGGTGAATGTAGGGGATTATATCTAATTATTTTAGATTGTTTGATAAATGTTGCATTTTGTTAAGTTTTTCTAAGACTTTCAAAACTTATAGTGTATGTTTATGGTTTGATAAGATTTTGATTATTTTTCAGAAGTTGACTGCATATTTGCTGCCAAGAATAAGACATTATGTACAGTCAGCTAATGGACTCGAACCATTACTTTACCTTGTCATAATAAAAGTACATTTACTTTGATAAAATAAAGAATTTAGGCAGAGCTAGAATAATTCTAGCCCCTCGGTACGCACTAACCAATTATACTAGTACTGACTGATTCGGATATATTATCTAATTTTTCTGAATCTTTAATTAAATACTCTTGCTTTAATGTTTGAATTATCCCACTTTTTATTCTATCTATTTTTGTATAACCCTTATATCTTTTTTTTAGCTTAGGTATTAAGTCTCTTTCTATATTTACTGATAAACTACAAATCTTTTTAATGCAGGATTGCCAAGCTAAAGAGAAAAGGTAAACATCATTTTCATCAAAACTATTATAATTATTAGGTTCATAACCAAATGTGCTTTTTATAACTTCTAAATTATTTATAAAGTGCTTATTTTTATCAATTATATTTTGACTTCCATGTAAATTAATATTTCTTGATAAACGATAATAATCAATCAATAGAATCTCAATTTCATCAATATATTTGATATATATTTCTTTACCTAGCTTTTTTGGTTTCCTTCCATTTTTTGGATTTTTACCTTCTTTACTTTTATGTACTGTATAAATAGTTTTACGTAAAAAATCACCATCAATATCATTTACATGTAAAGAATTTATATAATTAAGTTTTCTAATATTTGCACATGCTTCTTCAGCTTTTGCTTGTATTAATGAAATGTGTGATAAATGTACTAATTGCTGCAAATGTTCAAAATTTATAGATTCCGTATAAATTTTTGGGTGACCTGCTTTTTTTGTAATATTTTTTAAGTATTTTTCTTCAGGAGAACTTTTTTTAGATAAATCAATAATTTCTTTTACAGCAGAATCTACTAAACACATATATGGATTAACTAACCCTAAATTTTTTCTAAAGGTTGATTCAATCTTACCCGGTGTATGAAACTCTTTAGTTGGCTTTTTTTTATTAATTTTTTTCATTTTTATCCTTTTTATAATAACTGTTTATACTATCTTATAACTTCATAATCAGATTATTCTATTTCAGTTGAAATAAATATAGCCATTGGAACATTCATTAAATGAGTATCACTACCACTTTGAATGAGTAACCGTTGAACATCTCTGCTTAAAAAGCCACCATTTGGAATTAATAAATGAAAACTACATTTATAGTCACCAAAATTAGTTTTTTTAAGATTAGATAAATACTTTAAATGCTCTTTTTTAAATTTACTTTTGAGGTTTTTAATAGTATTTTTAGACTCAGTAGTATTGAAATATACTAAACTGTAAATTTCATGAAATAACTTTCGTATATTCTTTAAATTTATAGTGTCTTTATCATGTAAAGTAAATTCAGTATTTTGATGAAAAGTAAAATTATATGTATTAATTAATTTAGTTAATGTTAAATACCTGTAAGTAGTTAAGCTCAGTTCTTTCATCTGGTGTTTTTTTATTTCTTCCCATCGCGTATAACTATCTGTAACTAATATAGCACCTGTAATCTGACTCAGAAAAAAGGAAATTTCTAAAGTCGGAGAAAAACTCATCAATTGTAATTGTCCCCCATCTATAAATATATTGTCTTGTAATAATACTAGAGGATCTGTTAATGCAGCTTGTTTAAATACAGTCATCATCTTTTCAAGCTCTTTATCTTCCAATTTTGAATTAATACTTTTAAGAAAATTTTTTATTTGATACTCAGGTAGACCCATGTATGAGTTAATAAGATTTTTTTCTTGTTGTTTAAGTATAGAAGTATCTTTAGGATGAATAGTTGAAGGTAGTTCATTAAAACGTGTCTGGGACATATTCATAGATGATTTGTAAATATGTTTATTAAAGTCAGTAATATTTGGAAGCAACAATATCGAGCCATCTTCAATAAATGGATATACTTTTATCATAAAGAATATATACTTTAAAGTTTGTTGTAAATATTTTTTAGGATTTTTAATTGGATTGAATTCATCAGTCATTCTTGATGGGTGTATTAATGGGTTTTGTATAATTACTTCATCAAAATACATAGTCAAATTAACTATTAAAGTTTCAATATTTTCGGCATCTACAACGCCGGTATATAATGTTCTAATACTGTTATCTGCTTTAGGAAGTAAATCTATTATATTAGTATCTAATGACCATAAACTATCATAAACTTGATATATTTCTTTTACTTGATCAGTGTTTAACTCTCTCCGTACATCATCCCATGTTTTACCATTAGTAAGTCCAACTATATCAATAATCGCATTATAAAGTATAATATTTCTTTCTCTAATACTCAATTCTTTCCATGATGGTCTAAGTTTATGACTTTTACCTTTACAGCAATATTTATATTTTTTTCCACTGCCACATCCACATTCATTGTTAGGTTGTAACTTATGTTCATCTAGATTTTTTATCAGATATTTATTTTGAGGAGTTGATCTTCCAAAAGCATCTTGATATAAAGTTGTACCATCATCATATCCAACATACATTTCACCACCGAAATGATTAGTATGTGGTGGTAATAGAAGATTTTTAAACTCATGCCATTCTTTAGTTACATACTTCTCAGGGAAAAGGCAATCTTTATCATTTCCAGCTATATAATTTACAGCTTTTTGTTTTATAATATAATTAATTTCTCTTACTTCATTTTCTGTTAGTTCTCTTTCTCTAATCATATTTAAAGTATGGACTATACTATCATGATAAGGATCAGAGTTAGTTCTTTTGTCCAAAGGATTTATATCCTCATTATCAGCATATTCGTAATTTGTAAGTATTAAACAAAAGTCTTGGTTAAGAGGGAAAATTGTTTGAGTTGCATTCGATGTAATTAAGGGATCATTAGGGTAAGTATTTTGTATATTAGATAAAGGTATTGCATAATTATAAGTAGTAACTGGATGATCAGAGAAAATGAATTTAGTATTTGATTTTTTAGCTGATATTATTTCCCGAACTCCTTCTGTCCATATTGTAATATATTGTTTATTTAACGCTTGCATTTCAATTAGTAAGCTATTTTTATCTAAGTAACTATATTGTTGCTTTATCCAATCTAAACCTTTGGGTGTTCTTAATTTCTGAATATCAATAAAATCAAAAAAGTCTTGAAATCTTTTATGTATATATTCGGGTTTATTTTCTATAAAAGCTCTTATTGCTTTTGAACCAGTTGCATCTATTTTACCAAAAAATTTATCTTCAATTTCATCAATTAAAATTGCTCCAAATGATGTAGTATATAAATCTTTAATTCTAAATATTTTATCAACACTTCTTTTATAGGATTTGTTGATTTTTATTACATCGCCATTAGAATTAGTAACAGTTTTATTTAATTCAAGATGATATATAAGAGAAGATTTATTTTTCGTAAAACCTTTTTGATACCACTGTGGAACATAATGATTTTCACGTTTTAATATTTTTTGAGATTTCATAATATATTTTCCATATTCTAATAATATCTAAAATACTTAAGAAAATAAATTAAAATACCTGTCCCAAAAACAGTCCCACAATTTCCCTTAATTTCCTGTTTTTCGGGAAATTACTAAAACAAGAACCCTTTATTTACCTATACTTTCCCACTGTTTAGGAAAAGATGGGTAATCGTAATATACTCTAATCTGCATTATCATCTCCCTTATACTATTTTTAATGAATTTAGCACGATTTACTTTATCTTAGGCTTAATAAAAATGTTCTAATAAGTGTGATTTAAACATTTGATTAATAATATTTAGTATAATACACTTAATTAATTATAAATTATCAAAAAATGGAGATTTAAAACTTGAATATAAAGACTACTATAAAACTATTACTTATTATATTTACCTACTCTTTTTTCATGATTGCTTGTAGTGACAAAGAAGAAAACAATGCACTCGTTAGTAAAAAACAAACAGAATATAGCTATTTTTATCCAGACAAAAACTCCTCTATAGACTTACAGAAAAAAGAGACAGTATATATTCCAGTTTATTCTCATGTTTATACTTCTAATGATAAATATGAAAGAATGGGAATAACCCTAAGTATAAGAAATACAGATTCTTCACAAAAAATGTTGATTCAACACATATCTTATTACAGTACTACTGGTGATTTAATTGAAGTATTTATTGATACGCCTCATATACTCAACCCTATGGCTTCAATCGACTTTATAGTAGACCTTCGTGATATGAGAGGTGGTTCTGGGGCTAATTTCATCATTGAATGGGCAGGTACAAAAAATCTTTCAACTCCAATTATACAAGCAGTAATGGTAAATAATTCTGGAAACAGAGCATTTTCTTTTATAACAAATGGATATACAATTAAAACAGGTGACACACAATGAAAAAGTTTATTTTAATAATAGTAGTTTTTACTCAATTTCTTTTTGCTGATAATTTAAAAGTTATTGAAAAATTTTCAGATATACCAAAAAATAAAAATGTAGTTTTAATTTTTTCTATGGAATATTGTCCTTACTGTATTAGACAAGAAAAAAGTGTAGTAAAAAGAATACAACCAAAATTTCAAAATATTTCATTTCTTAAAGTTATGAGAGGTACAAAAGTATTTCAAGAACTTATAGAAACAGGGAATTTTGGTGAAGTTGAATATTTTCCAACGACCTATATTTTAAAAATAAATGAACAAAATACAATAAATGTAAAATACCCATTTGCTGGATTTCAACGATCAACTAATATTATTTCTGTGCTAAATGATACAGAAATAATGGAAGATTAATGTACTCTTCCTAGTATATATTATATAAAAAACGGTGGTAAAAATATGAAAAATGAACAACAAAATATCTCAATACTAATTGATTGTGACAATGTTAGTCATAAATATGCAGAAGACATTTTTAATGATATTGCAAAATATGGTACAGTAAATATAAGACGAGCCTATGGAAACTGGAAAGATAAAAAACTTATTGGTTGGGAAAAATTATTGCAACAATATAATATCCAACCAATTCAACAATTTGCTTATACACAAGGGAAAAATGCTACTGATATTGCAATGATTATAGATATTATGGATTTGCTTTATACAAAAGAGTTAACGGGTGTAGCAATTGTTACTAGTGATAGTGATTTTACCCCTATTGTTACAAGAATTTTAGCAAATGGATTAACAGTATATGGTTATGGAGAAGAAAAAACTCCAATGGCTTTTACTAATGCTTGTTCTCAATTTATATATGTGGAAAAACTATCATCAAAAGTAACACCTTCAAAAACAGATGAAATTGATAATTCTATAACTGACGATTATAGTTCAGCAAGTGGATACAATGGTAAAAACTATGATATTAAAAGAGATAGTAAACTTAAAAAGTTTATTCTTAATGCTGTACGCCAAACTGCTGAAGACAATGATTGGAGTGATGTAAAAAATATAGGATTGTATATAAAACAAAACTCCTCTTTTTCTCCAATTAATCATGGTTTCAATAAATTAGGTGATTTAATAAAAGCTTTAGAGATATTTGATGTTGCATACACTAACAATAGACTTACAATGTTAATTAGGGAAAAAGTTGGAAAAGTTCCTGAAATAGGAAATTTAAAAGATTTTCAGTTTTAAAAGTTCAATTTCATTTTCATTTCATTTTCGTTCATTACAATTAGGTACGAAATTTAACAAGAGATATACAAAAAAGAGTTGTTACCCTTTCAACTCTCTACAATACAAAATTCTTCAACGCTTTTTTTGTCAATGATGAAACAGGCGTTGTATCGATTTTTTCCAAATCTACCCAAACAATTTTATCACTTAGATTCTCTACTTTATAAAGTTTTACACTCAAACGATACTTTGTATAGCTATGTTTAAACTTTCCTAAAAATTGTTCGTCTATGGGATCAACAGTGGGTAATTCTAACATCTCCTTATACATTTTTCCTGTTGTTTGTACTAGAGCAATTTTATTGTTTTTTGTATATATACCATAAAACAGATCTAAAGATTCATATTCTTTTTTCTTTTTTTTTGTGTATATTTCTGGGTTTTCTTTTCCTTGACAATTTTTAAATAAAGGGCATTCTTGACACAATGGATTTGTTGGAGTACAAACCATTGAACCTAAATCCATCAATGCTAAATTGTGTTTTGTTGGTTCTTTAACATTAAGAAAACTATCTGCATTTTCCCATACTTGTTTATCTAAAACATCTATAAGTGCAAAATATCTTTTTAAAACTCTGGCTATATTTGTATCTACTACACTTACTTTTTGATGATACCCAAAACTACAAATTGCACTTGCTGTATATTTCCCTATTCCTGGTAGTTTCTGTAGTTCATTTATATCTTCAGGTAATCTATCTGGACACTTTTGGGCTGTTTTATGAAGATTTCTTGCCCTTGAATAATATCCAAGTCCACTCCAACTAGATAAAACTTCATCTAAAGGTGCCGTTGAGAGTTTTTCTAGTGTTGGAAATTTCTCTAAAAATTTAGGATAATATTCACTCATTACTCTATTTACTTGAGTTTGTTGTAACATTATCTCACTTAGATAGATATGATAAATCTCATTTGTATTTCGCCATAAAAGATGGTGGCGTCCGTTATTTTTATACCACTGTAGCAGGGTTTTATGTTCTTTTGAAAACTGATCCATTAAAATCAATTAACAAAAATCTACTAATAATCCTGACTTTAAGGAATTATACATCTCTTCCCCTTTGTATTTTTTTACAATATAAAGTGCTAAACACATAGCAGTCCCTGGACCTCTTGAAGTTATAATGTTTCCCTCTTCAACTATCTTTTCATTAGCTTGATATCCATCTAATCGTATCTCTTCTTCCACAGAAGGATAACAAGTATACTTTTGTGATAAAACACCAGCACTATTTAAAGCATAAGGTGCAGCACATATTGCAGATATATCTTTTTGTTTATCATTCATATCTTTTAATAAATTTTGCACATTTTTATCTTGAGCTAATAATTTTGTACCACCCCAACCACCTGGTAATAAAATCATATCAATATCTTCAGTAGTAATATTTTGGATATCTGTATCTGCTCTAAGTGTAATATTATGAGCACCTCGAACTTCTAAATTACTTTCTAGTGATGCAACAATAACTTTTATCTCTGCTCGTCTTAAAACATCTATCAAGCTTACAGCTTCAATCTCTTCAAAACCTTTTGCTATTGGTATTAAAATTGTTTTCATACATACTCCTATTATAACTAATCTATTAAAAGTATTTTACAATAATGGAACTAAATATCTGAAAAGAAAAAAGAGAAGTACATAGAGAAAAAATCTCTATGTTTTATATTTATTTTATATCTAAAACAATAGCTGCTTCAGGAGCTAATACTCTAAATGCACAAGTTTGAATAAGGAATAATTCAACAGAATCTTTTGTCTCTTTTTCAAAACCTATTGAGATATCAAGTCCACTATAAAATTCAAAATCTCCAGCTCTTTGAGATACTATTAAAGCTTTACTATCTCCAATATCTTGATTTATCACTATATTTCCAGCACCTAAGATATCATCTAATTTTGTTTTAACACTTATTCCATCAAAAAATTCTGTATAAAGTTTTGCCATAGTTGCACTTGATATTACTAGCTTAAAAGTACCATCTACAAACTCTTGGTTAAATGTTCCTAAAGATTTTGCAACAGCACCTAAAATATCTTTTGTAGATTTAACTTCTATTGTTTTAATATCTTTATTTGTTGTGATACCCCCAATATTAGCCTCTTTTAATCCACTTAATATCATATTGTTTTCAACAGATGAAAATTCATTTGCAGCAATTGCTAACTCTTTATCATCAAAGTCTTCAATACCTTTTTTTATATTTTCAATTACAGATTTAGAGAGTTTAAAACTTTTTTTAATCTCTACCATTTTTATAGGTTCTCTTGTAGAGATAGATACACCATTTTTATTTGATACTTCCGTTGAATATTTTGTAGGGATACTATCAGTTTCATAACTATATCCACCATCAAAGTCAATAACACTTCTTAAGTTTAATCTTTTAGTTAAAAACTCACCTAAAGTTGTATCTATTGTACTCCAAACACCTGTTCCAAAAGGGGCATTTGCTCTATTTAAAATTTCCATAATATCTCCTTTTTATTTTTTATTGTTACCAATATTTAAACTACTATTAGTTACAGTTTGAGTGTTATTTTCTTGGCTTGAACCTGTCATTTCATTCTCATTTCCAACTATACTACCATCTTGAAATAAAAACTCTCGTAGCATCTCATCCCATACAGGTGAATTTTTTCTAAGCCATTCAATACCCATACAAGCATGCTCTATCTCTTCATCTCTATTATGTTCCATAACAGCTTTTGCTTCAGGATCTGTAGCACACTCTGCTCTTTGATTGTACCAATCAACAGCTTCTAACTCTTCCATAGTACTTTGTATCATTCTATGATAATCTTTTGCAAAGTTTGATAACTCTTTTGGATCTTCGTGATAACCTTCATGTGCCATTTATTACTCCTTAATAATTTTTATTATTTAGAATGGTAACATTATATTTATTAAGATTAATATAGTGTTCTGTTTTATTTTCTTTTATAATCTTGATATAAGTTTAGAATATTTATCGGAAAAGTCCACTACCTATGACATAATAAGTTATATTTTCTATCTCGTCATCTACAGTAACACCACCTATTACCCCAACAGGGTGTTTTGATATTTTTGCTAAATAAGAGATGTTTTCTCCAAGTATATTTGTCACATCTTTTGTATTTGTAGTTCTATAAGCACCTAGACCAATGTAGTCTAAGTCTAATCTATTTGCTTCTAATATTTCTTTTTCATTGTGAGTAGAGATACCAAAAAGTTTATTTGAATATTTTTTTCGCAAAAATTTAAAAAGCAACTCATCACTAGCAATTTTTAACTCTTTACTTTTAACTCTTTGTATATCCTCTTGCCCCATATGTAAACCATCTGCAATAGATAAAAGTTCTAATTTATCATTAATTATAATAGGAATATCTGTAAGTGATTTTAGTAAAGTTATATTTTGTTTTTGAATTTCAATAGAATTTATTTTATCTCTATATTGAATATATACAATTTGATATTGTGAGATATGTTGTAAATATTGTGAAATCGAAAAATTAAATTTATTTAATAATTCAATATCACATAAAGCATATATTTGTTTATTATGCAACGGCATCTTTGTAAAAAAGTTTTAATAAGTCATGTAAAGTTTGTTTCATCTCATTTCTTTGTGTGACCATATCTATACTTCCATGTTCAAGTAAAAATTCAGCCTTTTGGAAACCATCAGGTAAATCTTTTCCAATAGTTTGTTTAATAACTCTAGCCCCAGCAAAACCTATTAAAGCACCTGGTTCAGCCATGATAATATCACCTAAAAATGCAAAACTAGCACTTACTCCACCAAATGTTGGGTCAGTTAAAATTGAGATAAAAGGTAATCCTTCATTGTCAAGTTTTCGTAAAGCTGCACTAGTTTTCGCCATTTGCATTAAAGAAAAAGTAGATTCTTGCATTCTAGCGCCACCTGATGCACTTACAATAATAACACCTTGTCTTTTTTCAATAGCTCTATTACAAGCACGAACAATTTTTTCACCTTCTACGCTTCCTAAACTTCCACCCATAAAAGAAAAATCAAAAACTACAAGTTGTACAGGAATACTATCAATAGTACATTCACCACTTACAACAGAAGACATTTTAGCTGTTTTGTGCAATGCCTCTTCTAACCTTTTTTGATATGATTTACTATCAACAAAACTTAACGGGTCAGTAGGATGCAATTCGCTGTCAAACTCTACAAAACTTTCTTTATCAGAGATAAGCTCTATTCTGCTTTTTGCCCCTATTCTCATGTGAAAATTACATTTTGGGCACACATGATTTAAATTTTCAACCTCTTTAAAAAACATTAGTGCTTCACAAGATGGACATTTTACCCAATGACTTTGATTTTCTATAAATGTTGGGTCATTTTTTTGTTTCTCTTGCTTTTCTAAAATTTCAGTTTTTATTTTTTTAAAAAAACTTTTTAAATTTAAATCCATCTAGTTACCTTTTCTATTTTAGTGCGACATTTTATCTTAATTCTTGAAATTTTTCAAGTTCATCAAGCTTTTCCCAAGGATAGTCAGGCTGTCCAACTTGACCACGAGCTGCAACATCTGCATAAAGAAATGTATCAACACTTGGCTTATCTAGATTAAATTTCTTTGTAATCCAGTTTGGAGTTAAAGCAAAATTATCTTCAACAAATGTAGATAATGCATCATCATTTAATGATGTATATGTTCCATAAGTATCAACTGCTACTGAAGTTGGTTTAGCAACACCTATTGCATAAGAAAGTTGTACAACTGCTTTTGTTGCAAGTCCAGCTGCAACAATATGTTTTGCTATATATCTTGCTGCATATAGTCCACTTCTATCAACTTTTGTATAATCTTTAGATGATTGTGCTCCACCACCTATTGGAGAATACCCACCAAAACTATCAACAATAAGTTTTCTTCCTGTTAATCCACTATCATGTAAACTTGAATGTGATATATATTTTCCTGTTGGATTTATATGAATAATACACTCATCTTTGTTGTATAGTTCACTTGGTAATCCTGTCTCATCTATAAGTTTTTGAATTAAAGCTCTTACTGTTTGAATATCCATAGATGCTACACAAGGTGCACTTACAACTATAGTATCTATTTTTTGCGGTTGTGATTTTTCAAAATTTTCTTTACAACCATAATCCATAGTAACTTGTGTTTTAATATCAACACCAAGTTCACTTGGGTTTGCTAATGCATAGTCATAAACTTTTTGCATCAACATTCTTGCATATGTAATAGCACTTGGCATATAATTTTCAGTTTCATTATCAGCATAACCAAACATAATACCTTGATCTCCAGCACCTGTTTCACCATCTTCTTGATCAACACCTTGGTTAATATCAGGAGATTGTCTATTTAATAAAACTTGCACCTCTACATCTTCAGGGTGTAAACACTCTTGCTTTGAAAAATACGGATTACCGTTGTATCCAATTTTTGCTAAAGCATCATGTACAATTTGTATATACTCTTCTGTTGTTACTTTTGTTGCACTAGTAACCTCTCCACCAATAACTACATGTTTTCCAGCTACAAATACTTCACTTGCAACTCTTGATTTACTATCACCAATGATAAGTTTATCCACTATGCTATCTGCAATAATATCTGCACATTTATCAGGGTGTCCTGGGCTTACTACTTCACTTGTAAATAAGTAATGATTTTTGTTGTGTTGTTTGTTTTCCATTTTTGTTTTCCATTCTTTTGTTTTCCAACTTAATAATACTTTAAAAGCATCACTTCGTATCGTTTTCCATTCTTTTGTTGTCCATCTTTGTTTTCCATAAAATCTATAAAGATTTTGAAAAGTAAAAATTTTAAATTAAAGTATGTGTTTTACATATTTGTAAAAGTTTTGAATAGTAACAAAACAAAACTGTAAAATAGATAAAATCTTTTATCTACTCTACAGTTACACTTTTAGCTAAGTTTCTAGGCATATCTACATCATTTCCAAGTCTTACACTTATCTCCATTGAAAAAACTTGTAACACTACTAACATCTCAAAAAACTCTAACATATAGTGACCTGTTTTCGCTGTTTTTATAAAATCATCTGAAAGTTCAAATTCAAGTGGACTTATAGCACAAATAGTACTATCTCTAGCACTAAGTTCTTCCACATTTGATTTGATTTTATCATAGTGACAATGTTGTGGCATAAGTGCTATTGTAAATAGTTCTGGGTCAGCTAAAGCTATTGGACCATGTTTCATCTCTCCTGCTGGATACCCTTCTGCATGAAGATAACTTATCTCTTTTAGTTTTAATGCACCCTCCAAAGCTAAAGGATAAAATACATCTCGACCAATAAAGAAAAATCCATGACCATGAAGGTATCTTTTTGATAATCTTCGACATTTTTCATGAAGGTTATCTTCAACAACAAGTGACTTTGGAACCTCTCTTAAAACTTTGAGTTGTTCTTGAAGTTCCTCTTCTAAGATAGTTTTATTTGCCTTAGCAAAATATAACGCCATCATCCACAAAACTACTGTTTGTGTCGAAAATGCTTTTGTACTAGCCACTCCTTTTTCAATTCCTGCTCGTGTCAAAACTGTAGCATCTGCAACTCTTGTCATAGAACTATTATCAACATTACACACAGCTATACTTTTAAGACCTGCTTTTTTTGCCATCTTTAGAGCTTCTAGTGTATCTGCTGTTTCACCGCTTTGAGAGATAACTATAAAAAGTGTATCATCTTTTAAAAGTGGTTCTTTATATCTAAATTCACTTGCAATCTCTACACTACATCGTACCTTTGTGAGTCTTTCAAATAAATATGAAGCTGTTAATCCTGCATGATAAGAAGTACCACAAGCACAAATCTTAATCTCATTTATCCCTTTGCATAAACTTTCTGCTAACTCTTCAAAATGAATACCATCATCTTTAATCCGTCCTAGCATACTATCAGTTACTACATCATGTTGTTCATAAATCTCTTTTTCCATAAAAAATCTAAAACCATCTTTTTGAGCAAATTGTTTGCTACTTGGTAGTGTTGTCCATTTTACCTCTTGATTAAATACAATATTTCCATCAACAGCATAACCACTTACCCCATCTTCTAGATAAACAACATCTTTTGCTAATCCAATAAGTGGTGCATCAGATGAAGCAAACAGTATCTCATCTTTATTATTTCCATGTGCAATAGCAAGAGGTGAACCATGTTTCATAAAAAATATTGTGTTTGGCTGTGATTTTGTAATAAGTAAAATCGAGTATGCACCTTCAAGTCTAGCAATAGTATCCAAAAATGATTTTTTAGCATCATTTGTTTTATTGAAATAGTATTCAAAAAGATGTACTATAACCTCTGTATCTGTTTGTGATACAAATTTATGCCCTGCATCTATGAGTTCATCTTTTAGCTCTTTATAGTTTTCTATAATTCCATTATGTACCACATAAGAGTATTCTCCTAAATGTGGATGAGCATTAAGTTCTGTAGGTTTACCATGTGTTGCCCATCTAGTATGTCCAATACCAATTGAGAAGTTGTCATTTTGAGAATCATAGAGTGAAGTATCTATTTTAGCTTCCAAATTTGCTATTTTACCAACTGCTTTAAACACATCTAGCTTATCATCTTCGAGGATTGCGATACCAGCACTATCATACCCTCTATATTCTAACTCTCTTAATCCATCTATTAATATTTTACTTGTATTTTGTTTTCCTATATACCCGACAATTCCACACATAACTGATAATACCTTTTATAAAAATTAGGCTATTATATCCAAAAAATAATTAATAGGTAGAAAATGAACTGGAAAACTATCATAAAAGAAGAGCAACAAAAAGAGTATTATAAAGAGCTACAAAACTTTATAAATACTCAATATAATACAACAACCGTATATCCAAAAAAAGAAAATATTTTTAAAGCATTTGAGCTTTGTGACTATGAAAATCTCAAAGTTGTTATCATAGGGCAAGACCCTTACCATCAAAAAAATCAAGCTCAAGGTTTAGCTTTTTCAACCCCAAACCATATCAAAAATCCACCTTCAATGGTAAATATTTTAAAAGAGGTTATAAGTGATGTAGGTGATAGCAGTTGTCTTGATGGAGATTTAACATCATGGGCCAAGCAAGGGGTTTTACTCATAAATGCAATTTTAACTGTTGAAGACAGCAAACCAAAATCACATGAAAAAAAAGGGTGGGAAATATTTACAGATAATATTATCAAATATATATCTACACATAATGAAAATATCATCTTTATTCTTTGGGGAGCACCTGCAATAAAAAAATCAAAACTTATTGATGAAAAAAAACATTATATATTAACAGCACCTCATCCAAGTCCACTCTCAAGCTATAGAGGATTTTTTGGTTGTAAACATTTTAGTCAAACAAATAATATATTGAAAAGTTTACACAAGAAAGAGATTGTATGGTAAACTACTATTTAGGTTTAGATATTTTATTTTTATTACTTATTATATTTAGCTGTTACTACAGTTATCAAAGAAAAATATATCTCAAAATATTTGAATATTTTAAGATATTTTTAGCGATTACTTTATCTGCCAAACTTTCAAGCTTTACAGCTATTTTGTTACAAAAACTCTATATCACAAAAGCCGATACTTATACTACACTTATACTTATTGCTTTTGTCGTAAATCTTCTTATTTTATACTTTAGTTGGAAATATATCTTTCAATTTACTAAAAAATATATCAATAATGAAAAGCTCAAAATACTATTTGCTAAAGTTTTTACAGGGATTGAAGTAGTAATTATCATTACATTTTCTTTCTATATTATAATGCAAATTTATATTGTCAAAATCTACCTTTATCCTACTTTTAAGAAAAGTTATTCTTACCCTAAAATAGAAAAATTTTACAAAAGTTTTTTAAATGACAACTTTGTCAATATGGTTTTAGGGTCAGATACAGGAACCAACCATAAAGAGGTGATATTTAAAAGTTTTAAAAATAGTTTATAACTATGATAATATAGTTAGATTTATCTCTTTTTTCTTCTAAGTTCGATAAAATTTGCACAAATAACTATCTTAAGGTATCAATAAACTATGAAAATACTACATGCATTAGCTCAAAGACCTGGTAGAACTGGTAGTGGGGTTTTTTTACAACAACTATTTAAAGCAGGATATGATAAAGGGTATGAACAAGCTGTACTTGCAGGTGTACCTATTAATGAACAAGATGCAGATATAGATAATTTAGATATTAAAAACTATTATCCTGTACTATTTGAAACAAAAGAACTTCCATTTTCTGTTGTTGGTATGAGTGATATTATGCCTTATCAAAGTACAATCTATAGTCAAGTTACTCAACAAATGTATGAGGCTTATGAAAAAGAATTTAAAAAAGTTATCACTAAAGCTGTTGAAGAGTTTCAACCTGATGTTGTGATATGTAATCACATTTGGCTTCTATCTACTTATATAAAAGATTTGTATCCAAACTTAAAAACTTTGGTATTATGTCATGGAACAGATTTAAGACAACTTGAACGGGCTGAACAATTTATCCCTATTGTAAAACAAAAAGTACCAAAAAATGATTATATATTTGCACTAAATTCTGTACAAGCAGATGAGATAAGAAAACAATATGATGTTAAATATGAACAAGTAATTGTAAGTGGAAGTGGATACAACCCAAAAATGTTTTATCCAATCAAAAAAGCAAAAAACAAAAAAATACGAATAGCTTATATAGGAAAAATTTGTTATGCAAAAGGTGTTCAAAATCTAATAAATGCTATTGATTACACAATAAATTATAAAAATATTGAACTTAATCTCATAGGAAAAGGTAATGCAATAGAAAGTGATAATATAATAAAAAGTATAGATTCTAAAAAAACTGAAATACACTATCTAGGTGCTTTACCCCAAGATGAACTTGAACAACTTTTAAAAACTTCTGATATTTTTATACTTCCCTCTTTTTTTGAGGGACTACCTTTAGTTGTTATAGAAGCTTTAGCCTCAGGGGCAAAAGTTATTTGTACAGATTTACCAGGGTTGGATAACTTTTTAGGTGAAAAACTAAAACAATTAGATGCGATAAGATATGTTGATATGCCAAGATTAAAAGATGTTGATGTACCTTTTGAAGAAGATATAGAGAGTTTTGAACAAGAATTAATAACTAAAATAGATGAAGTAAGTTATGAGATTATCAATAATAAAGAGTATAAAATAGATGAAGTTATAGAAAACCTTAAAGATAAAACATGGACTGGATTATTTAATAGACTAGAAAAAATGTTTTAATTACTACAACGATTCAAGTTTTATATCATATTGTTCAACTATTTCATCAAGTTTCAGTTGCTTCTCTTCAAGTAACTCAAACTTATCTTCCACCTCTTTTTCATTTTTTGTAATAATAGATGAAAGTTCTATTACTGCACTATTATCTCCGCTATTTGAAGCAGCTATAAGTTCTGATTGTTTTTTTTCAATCAAATCTTCAATCTCAATAATAGAGTTTTCTAACTTTTCCACCTCTTTTTTTAAAGGGGAAGTGAGTTTATTTCTCTCTTGTATTAATGACGCTCTTTGTTTTTTATTCTCTTTTTTATTTACTTTAGGTGCTTTTTTTGCTGTTTGTTCAAACTCTTCATCTTCCCAACCAATCTTTTCTAAAAACTCATCATATGTTCCATTAAAATAGTCTGCACCTTGCGAAGAAAATACTATTAATCTATCACAAACCTCTCTTAAAAGCTTTTCACTATGGGTAACTACTATACAAGAACCTTTAAAGTTTTTAATAGCTTTTGTCAAAGAATCAATTGACTGCATATCAAGATGATTTGTAGGCTCATCAAGAAACAATAGATTTACATCTTTTGCTAAAATTTGCCCAAGCATCACCCTACTTTTTTCTCCACCTGAAAGTAAAGATATTTTCTTTTTAGCATCATCTCCACTAAACATCATAGAGCCACAAATAACTCGAACTGTAGATTCTGCTAATTTAGAATTTGCAACATAGATCTCATCCATGATACTATTCTTTGGATTTAAGTGTGCGATATTTGTTTGTCCAAAATGTCCAAAAGATGTGGAAAGATGATAATCAACAGTTCCTGTAACTTGCTTTAGCTCTTGTGCAATTGTATTTAAAAGTGTTGATTTCCCTTTCCCATTTTTCCCTATAATTCCTAATGTTTCCCCTTTTTTTAAAGAAAATGAAATATCTTTAAATAAAATATTGTCGCTCTTGTATCCAAAACTTAAATCTTTTACATCAAGTAATACTTTTGCAGGGGTATCTTTGTAGTTAAAATCAAACTCCAATGTTGCTTCATCAACAATTGAATCCATATCATCCATTTTTTCTAGTAACTTCACTTTTGATTGTGCTTGTGCTGCTGTTGAAGCTCGTGCTTTATTTTTGGCTATAAATTCCTCTAGCTCTTTTCTTTTTTTATCTTGAGAGATTCTTTGTTTTTCATAGTGTTCATCATCTGCTGCTAATTGCTCATAAAACTTATATGTATCACCTTTGATAGTAAATAATGTTTTTCTTACTATACCCATTGTGTGAGTTGAAACTGCATCCATAAAATCTCTATCATGAGTAATAAGGATAACCTCCCCATCAAAGTTTTGTAAAAAGTTTTTTAACCATCGAAGTGAGAGAATATCAAGGTAGTTTGTAGGCTCATCCAAAAGTAATAAATTTGGCTCAGTGATAAGTAGTTTTGCAAGATTTATACGAATTTGATACCCTCCTGAAAAAGACAGAGGATCTTTCTCTAAATCTTCTTGGGAAAATCCCAAACCAAATAAAATTTTCTCAACTTTATAGATACTAAACTTATCATCTTCACTTAAAGCTAAGGCAGTTTCATCTACTAGTGTTTTTTCACTAAACTCAAGATGCTGTTTAAGAGCACCTATTTTATACCCCTTGGGAATTGAAATCTCCCCATCATCGCAATGTTCTTCTTGAAGTATTAGTTTAAATAAAGTTGATTTACCTGTACCGTTTCTCCCTACAAGCCCTACTCTATCGCCTGAGTTTAATCTGAAATTGAGATTTGAAAAAAGTTCTTTAGTGCCAAAATGTTTTGAAATATTTGTTAGTTGTATCATAATTCTCTTTATCTATTTGTGATTTTTAATTATATTGATGCGATTATATTATAATCTTTGTTATAGTTACTTGTACTCTTAACCTTAGGTACAAATCTTGCATTTAAAACTACAATATATCAAAAGGATTTACTATGGAAGAGAATATTTACCAAAAAGCTTATGATTGGGCACTGAAACATAATTTTGAGCCTATTGAGATAGACTATGCTGCAAGACTTGCTTTAAAGATGTTAGATGATTCATGTAATATGTCTCATGAAGAGAGAAAAGTATTTTTTTATGTTTATGATGCCATAAGTGATAAAGAGGATTTAGCCCTAGAGGATGAAGTAAATCAACTTCTTAAATTAACAAGAGATAGAGATACAATATTTTCAAAACCTGAATTTGCCCCTCTGGTTCATGCTGCCAAAATAGATGTAATGCAATCAACAGAAAAAAAGTTTATGAAAAGATTTAAAAAATTAGTACGACAAAACTTAGGAATGTTAGAAACTGATGATAAATAACTTTTTAATAAATTGAGTGAAAAGAGATATATTTTCAAAATATATTAAAATTTAACATTCATTTAACATTGATATTATAAAATCATCGGTTAAAAGGAAAAATTAATGAAAAAATTATTTATTTTAACACTTATTAGTGTATCAACTTTATTTGCTTCAAGTATTGATATTAAAGATGCTTATGTACGAGCAACACCTCCTGGTCTTCCAAATTCAGCAGCATTTATGAGTGTAGAAAACAGAACTACTAGTGATATTGACATTTTAAAAGCTTCTTCATCTATTGCAAAAGCTGTAGAGTTACATACTCATGATATGAAAAATGGTGTAATGAAAATGTATCAAGTACCAAAAATAACTGTACCAAAAAATGGGAAAACAGTACTTAAACCAGGTGGATTTCATATTATGCTTATTGGATTATACAGTCCACTTAAAGAGGGTGAAACAGTCACTTTAACTTTAGAGTTTTCTAATGGTGAAACTAAAACCATAACTGCACCTATAAAAAGTGTTATGGGTGGGATGAAACATCATAATATGGATCATAGTAAAATGAATCATACCATGAAACACAACAACTAAACAAATGTCTCAACAACACACACAAGATACTCTAAAAAGTACATTAGTTTCTATATCTATTGTACTTTTAATCGTAGTAGGGTATTTTTTTATAGATTTTAATGCCTTGTATCAATCTTTTAAAGGTGATGCAGATTTTATTACTCAGAAAAAAAGTTGTGATTTACATAAATCATCTTGTAACATTACTATCCAAGATGGGACAACTTTTGAACTTGAAATAACACCAAAAACAATTCCACTAATGGAACAAATCACTTTTAAAATAAAAAGCAATAATCCAAATCTAAAAAATTTAAAACTGAATATCTATGCAACAAATATGTTTATGGGGGATTTAAATCTACCTATTAAAAACCTAGGTGATGGAAAGTATGAAGCAACTGGTATGCTTCCAACTTGCCCTGTTGGAGATATGCTTTGGAATGCAGATATACGAGTTGAAAAACTTGATAAAACTATTGGAGCTAGATTCCAATTTAAAACGGATAAATAGATGAAAAAACTTTTTAAAATAATTGTACTTATCTCTGTGTCTATAATGTTAATTGCTATTATTAAACCTTTTGTTGATGATTATAAAGAGCAAAAACAATATGATTTTACAGTTGATACTATAGATGGACAAAGAGATAAAAATAGTTTCAAAGGAAAAGTCTTGGCTGTTTACTTTGGATATACTTTTTGTCCTGATGTTTGCCCCACTTCATTAAGCTCCTTAGCCTATGCTATCAACCAACTTCCAAAAGAGAAAACAAAAGATGTGGTGGGATTATTTATTAGTGTTGATCCAAATAGAGATACACCAAAAAGTCTTAAAACCTATGCTGAATATTTTCATCCAAATTTTATTGGAGCGACCTCAAATAAATCAAATATAGATGATATTACTAAAAGATATAAATCCTACTATAAAAAAATACAGCTCAAAGATTCAGCCATGGGGTACTCTATTTCACATACCTCTTTTATCTATCTTTTTGATAAAGATGGAAAATTTATAACAAAAGTTGACCACTTCTCAGACCCTACTAAAATAAAAGCAAGTTTAGAAGAGGTTTTAAAATAGGTCTCTTCTAGTTTATAATCAAAGTTTTCTATTTTGATATTTTGACCAATCGGGTACTTTATGAATATATCCTTTAAAAAGAGGTGATGAAATTATAAAATCAGCTGTTTGTCGATTTGTTGCTATTGGTATTCTATAGGTATCACAAATTCGTCTTAAGGCTGTAATATCTGGTTCATGAGGTTGTTGTGCCATTGGATCAACAAAGAAAAAAAGAATAGCAATATTACTTTCTGCTATCATTGCCCCTAGTTGTTGATCACCACCTAAGGGGCCTGATTTTAGACAATGCACTTTAAATCCCTTCTCTTGTAGAAGTTTTCCTGTTGTACCAGTTGCGTATATACTATGATCTTCTAAAGTACCTTTGTTATACAAAGCCCACTCTATTAAATCAACTTTAAGATTGTCATGTGCTACAAGTGCGATATTCATAGTTTAACCTTTTGTTTTTTTAATTGTAACATAAATATATACTCTATTTTATACATTACTTATTAAAATACCTTAAAATCAAAAAGGTATCTATGATATAATTATTCTTCAAAATAGCCATAGAGAGATTAAATGAATTTAGAAAAATTAAAAGATTTAGAAGCAGAATTTTTAGAACAATATCCCACAGGTTTTAAAGATGAACAATTTTTTCCACAAATAAAAAAGTTCAATCCTGAAAAGTTAGAGTTTTTTGCAAAAGAATCACTTAAAAAAGAGAACTTCTCAAATCCAAGCCTTGTAGTAGAAGGCTTTTTTAAAACAGTCCAAAAAGCAGTAATGGTTTCACTCTTTGATAAACTAAAATTAAAAGATGCAATCGCAAGCTTGAACTCTTATGAAAAAGATATGTTGAGTATCGAAATATACGAACTCTTATATGGAGATAAAAAAGCAGGATTTGAAGGTTTAGTAGAATTTTTGGCTCCCTACAACTTAGCAAAATGGACCATAGTAAGTGTCACTCCTTACTGTATAAATAGACATACCGAATACTTCATCAAACCAACTACAACCAAAAATATCATTAAATATTTTGAACTAAAAGATTGTATCTATAAACCAAGACCAAGTTTTGAATTTTATGAAAACTACACAAAAGCTTTAGATGAGATGAAAAAAAATCTAGATGACTCACTTACTTTTGATAATGTTGCGTTTACTAGTTTCTTTAAAATTGCTATAGAGATGTGTGAGGATTAACTATAATTACTTTATAAAGCCAATTTTTTTAGTTCCCTCTTTTGCTTCATCTTGAATATCTTGCATTGAAGTTACCACTTGCACTACTTTTTGTAATAATTCTTTTGTCTTTTTATCTTCTGTTTCTAACTTTTCAAGTCGTTTAATGATGTCAAAGTATGGTACTGATTGATTTTTTAGTTTTACAAAAGTTCTCATTATTTGTTTTGTAACATCAACTGCTATACCACTTTTTAACACTGTTGCTAACATATATACACCTTGTTCTGTAAAAGCATATGGAAGTTTTCTAGTACCTCCCCAACTTGATGTCGCATTTTGCGACTTCAAGTTATCGAACTCCACTTGTGAAAGCTGAAACATAAAATCAGTATCAAATCTTTCTTTATTTCTTTTTACCTGTTCCATAAGTCGTCTTGTCTCAACTTGATAAAGTTCTGCTAAATCCTTATCAAGCATCACTTGCACACCGCGAATGACAAATATTTTATCTTCTACTATTATATTTTGTAAATGTTTTGAATTATTTTCCATTTTGGTACTCCCAAATTTTATAGGAGTATCATATCATTAAATTTTAATTTGATTTAAAAATATTGCAGAATGCAATTTTAAGGTTATCGCAAAATTCGATATGCTTGAACTGGTCGCATTTTGCGACTGGTTATGAAATTAAAAATTTGAATCAATAAAAATTAATTTGGTTTTGTGCAGGTGAATTTTTATCTAGTTTATTATCACTACTTGTTTTGCTTTCCGTTCTTTTTGCAACGACAAAAAAGAACCCTTGTGCTTGCACTCTCTATGAGAAAAACTCTGTTTTTTAGTTGCTGTCGCTCTTAATTTGCTTTGCTGTTGTTTTGTATTTTATTGGTATTAAAGTAGTGCCTGATATATTTGTCTTTTCAACTTTTCTGAAGTAGAAGATCAAAAAGATAGGAAAGGATACAATTATCTATTTTTATAGACCACTCTTTATTGCTTGTTTAATTATAGGTGCAACTGAATCTGGCGTAATATTTCGTTCTTGACAATATTTTGATTGAAGCCAAATTTTGTCCCTTGCTTGCATTACAGCCACAACAACAAAGAGCAATATTTTCTCTTGTGATTATTTTTGCATCATTAATTATATGTTCCCAACTTGCAGCTGTTTTTTTAGAGATTTTAGTTGGTGTAAATTCAACACCACAATATACACATACTTTATCTCTTAATCTTACCTCTTGTTCAAGCTCTTTTGGAATATTCCAATTATTAGCCATTTTAAATCCTTACTAGGTTTGATAAAAGTGATTTACAATGATTAGATTTCAAAATAAATCAAGGCAGAAAATAAAATATCTGCAGGAGCTTACTGTAGTAAGTGACTAAGATATTTTATTTTCTAACGCAGAGTTATGAAGAAAGGTGATTATTTAAATCAACTTTTTAGTGTAGGAAGTGTCTTTTCCCTGAGAAGTATAGACTCATACCGAATTCATTCGCAGCTTCAATAACCTCATCATCTCTTACACTTCCACCTGGTTCGATTACACATGATACACCAGCTTCGGCAGCTGCATCGATACTATCTCTAAATGGAAAGAATGCTTCACTTGCTAGAACACAACCTTTTGTATCTAGTCCCATATCTTCTGCTTTTCGTAAAGCGGCTTTTGCTGCATCAACTCTTGAAGTCATACCCATACCAACAGCTACCATTGCAGAATTTTTTACATATACTACACAGTTTGATTTTGTTAAGCTAGCTACTTTATACGCTATCTCCATATCTTTTTTCTCTTGAGCAGTTGCTTCTTTTTTTGTTTTTAATTCTGAGTTTGCAACTTCATCATCTTCCACTTTATCAGCATCTTGATATACAAATCCACCATCAACTATTTTGAAGTTATTTGCATCGTTCGCCATTTCAAGTTTAGTAGTACCTTGTTTAAAAAGTTTGATTCTTTTCTTTTTGTTTAACTCAATTTCAGCTTCAGCAGTAAAATCAGCTGCAAATACTACTTCTAAGAATATTTCGTTCATCTTAACAGCTAAGTCTAAATCTACTACACCATTTACAGCAACAACTCCACCAAAAGCAGATACAGGGTCACATTTAAGTGCTTCTGCGTATGATTCTAATAAAGTGTCTTTAATAGCAAAACCACAAGGATTTCCATGTTTTACGATACATACTGCATTGTCATCACCAAACGCAGATGCTATTTTTGCAGCTCCTGAGATATCTCCCATATTGTTAAAACTTGCTTCCCCTTTAAGTGTGATAAATTTATTTGATAAGTGTTTATCAAACTCGTATAATGCACCTTTTTGATGTGGGTTTTCCCCATATCTTGTATCAAATACTTTTTCACCTACGATAAATTGTTTAGCACCCATTCCACCGTTGAATCTTTTGTTCATATAGTTTGCTATCATAGCATCATAAGCAGCTGTATGCTCGTATGCTTTTATCATCATATCTCTTCTAAACTCAGGTGTATTTGTATCGTTTTTTAGATTATTTAGTACTGTATCATAATCAACAACATCAGTAACAATAATAACACTATCGTGATTTTTTGCAGCACTTCGCACCATCGCTGGACCACCGATGTCGATGTTTTCAATAATCTCTTCAAAATCATCTGTTTTTTCAATAGTAGCTTTAAATGGATAAAGATTTACACACACTAAATCGATCCCCTCAACTCCAAGCTCTTTTGCTTGGTCTAAGTGTGATTGTTTGTCTCTTCTATGTAATATTCCACCGTGGATAAAAGGGTTTAATGTTTTTACACGACCTTCAAAACATTCTGGAAATTTTGTTACTTCATTTGCTTCAATTACTGCAATTCCTGCATTTTGTAATGCTTTGTATGTACCACCTGTACTTATTATCTCATACCCTAAAGATACTAACTCTTTTGCAAAATTTTCAACACCACTTTTATCACTTACACTAATTAATGCTCTCAATTATCTTTCCTTTTTTAATATTTAATACTCTTTATAAAATAACTTTACTTTGTAACTTATTTTAAAAATCAACCACCAGTTTCATAAAAAGCTCTATCTGAACTATCTTCACTTCCCCATTTGTTTTTTTCTGGTTTATCTTGTAACACTTTTCGCAATATCTCTTTTGCAGTATCTATATCTTTTGCTTTTATAGCATCTGCAATACTTAATGCATCTTCAAAATATAAACAAGGGATCAAATACCCCTCTGCTGTTATTCGTAAACGATTACAATCACTACAAAAATCATCAAGATGTGGCTCAATTATCCCAAACTTATACCCATCTTCTAACTCATAACTTTGAGATGGGCTACTTCCAACTCTCTCATTTTTTGTAAAGTTGTATTTTGATTTTATAATATCTTGTATCTCTTGTGAGGTTAGACCTTTTTTTACTTTTGCATGAGAATTTTCCATAAACTCTATAAATCGTATCTCATATCCATTTTCTCTACAATACTCTAAAAGATCAATTAATTCACCATCATTAACCTCTTTCATAGGGACACAATTTACTTTGATTTTAAGTCCAACTTCACGAGCTTTTTCAATACCAGCTAACACTTTACCTAACACATCTTTTTGTGCTATATGATGTGCAACTTCAGGTTTTAAACTATCAAGAGATACATTGATTCTTTTAAGACCTGCATCTTTTAACTTTTGTGCAGCATCTTCTAGTAAAAAAGCATTTGTAGTAAGTGCTAAATCAAGAGTAGGTGAATAATCAGCTATCATCTTAACAAAGTTCTCAAGTCCATGTCTTAAAAGTGGTTCACCACCTGTAAGACGAACTTTTGTAACACCCTCATCAATAGCAACTTTGATAAACTCAAACATATCTTCATAAGATAAAAGTTTCTCATGTGGTACCCAAGAAAATGGTTTTTCAGGCATACAGTATTGACATCTAAAATTACATCGTTCAGTTACTGAAACTCTTAAGTAATCTACTTTTCTTCCATGACCATCTATTAACAAAGCAAATCGTTTCTATAAGTCTTGTTCAATAATAGTTTTAAAGGTATTAAAATATATATCTTTTAATGTTGAAACTTCCATATGAACAGTATTATTTATAGAGAATTCATCTCCACCAACTACACCTATATTTGCAACACTAACACCTATTTCGTTTGCCATAGCTTCAAATGCATCACAATTTTGTGGTTCTACTTCAACAATCGCTCTACTTAAACTCTCACCGAACATATCATTTTGATCAAGTAAAACAATATCTACATCTAAACCTTTCTTTCCAACTGCTGCCATTTTTGCTAATGCTATTGCTAATCCACCAACACTAACATCTTTTGCAGAAGATAAAAGAGAGTTTTTATTTGCTTCAATTACCAAATTCCAAAGATTTAACTCTTTTCCAAAATCAACTTCAGGATGAGTTCCTGCAACTTTGTCATAGAATTTTTTAAGATATAAACTTCCACCAAACTCAGACTTTGTATCACCCAAAATATAGATAATATTTCCATCTTTTTGTAAACAACTTGGTAAAACTTTATTCATATCATCATTTACACCAACAGTAGCAATTGCAGGTGTTGGGAAAACTCCCACACCGTTTGTTTCATTGTATAAAGATACATTTCCACCAATAACAGGTGTATTTAACTCTTTACAAGCTTTTTTAATCCCCTCACAAGAGGTCATAAACTGCCACATAACTTCTGGATTTTCTGGATTTCCAAAGTTAAGACAATCTGTAATAGCTTTTGGAGTTGCACCACTCATAGCTACATTTCTTCCAGCTTCCATAACTGCTGCACTACTTCCAAGCTCTGGGTCTATATAACAAAATCTAGTGTTACAATCAGCACTCATAGCCAATGCTCGACCTGTTTCTTTGATACGAATAACAGATCCATCAAGTTTCCCAGGCCCTTTGATAGTATTTGTTTGTACCATTGAATCGTATTGTTCATATATCCAAGATTTATCAACAACTTCCATATCACTAATCAATGCTTCAAAAGCATCTTGTAGCGGGATATCTCTATCAAGAGTTATATCTTTTATTGTTTTAAGGTATTCAGGTTCTTTTACTGGTCTGTCTAAAACTGGTGCTTCTTCACTAAGTGGTTGAATAGGTATATCTGCACATTTTTCACCATGCCAAAATAGTTCCATATTTCCAGTATTTGTAACCTCTCCAATAACAGCAGCATCAAGCTCCCATTTGTGGAAAATATCAATTACATCTTGTTCACACCCTTTTTTAGCACAAATAAGCATTCTCTCTTGTGATTCACTTAACATAAAATCATAAGGTGTCATACCCTCTTCTCTTGCAGGTACTTTATCTAAATGCATAATCATACCAGACCCAGTTCTCCCTGCCATCTCAAATGAACTTGAAGTAAGTCCAGCAGCACCCATATCTTGAATACCAATTATTAAATCTTTTTGAAAAAGTTCAAGACAAGCTTCAAGTAAAAGTTTCTCTGTAAATGGATCTCCAACTTGTACTGTTGGTCTTTTTGACTCACTATCTTCATCAAATGCTGCACTTGACATAACAGCACCACCAAGACCATCTCGTCCTGTTTTTGACCCTACATACATTACAGGATTTCCAACACCCTCTGCAACACCTAAGAAGATCTCATCTGATTTACAAATACCAAGATTAAAAGCATTTACAAGGTTATTTCCAGCATAACACTCTTCAAAACCTGTTTGTCCACCAATAGTAGGAACACCCATACAGTTTCCATATCCACCAATACCCTCAACAACACCTCGAAGTAAAAATCTATGTTTACGAGCAGTTTCGCTATCACCATCAATTGAAGCAAATTGGATTAAGTTTAAAGAAGCAACAGGTCTTGCACCCATTGTAAAAACATCTCTCATAATACCACCAACACCAGTTGCAGCACCTTGATATGGCTCTATAAAACTTGGATGATTGTGTGATTCCATCTTAAATACAGCTGCATATCCATCACCAATATCAATAACTCCAGCATTTTCGCCTGGACCTTGAATTACCCATGGAGCGCTGACTGGGAAACCATTTAAGTATTTTTTACTTGATTTGTAAGAACAATGTTCAGACCACATAGCAGAGACAACCCCTATCTCTGTATAGTTAGGCTCTCTTCCTAATATCTTAACTGTATTATGATACTCTTCTTCTGTCATAGAGTGTGCAAGTGCTATCTCTAATGGTGTTTGTTGTGACATATTTATTTACCTTAAATATATAATTTTTAGGGATTATAGCTAAAAAGTTTTTAGGCAATGGTTAAATAAAAATCTCGTAAACTTTTTTAATTTAATTTTCGAGAAGAATATTATAAATATTTTTTATTACCTCTTTTGAACGCATTATTGATGTATGTGTTTCATTGTATCCAAATATTTTATATGCATCGTATTGTCTTTCTTGCTTAAGTTGACTCTCTAATGATATTACACCGTCATTATTAATTCCAGCGGTAAAAGTAACTTTCCCTTTGTACCCAAAAAATAAATAGTGTTGTACACTACTAGGAATTTCAGTAGTATTCAGTTGTTGTAAAAAAGAGCTATTAGGTTTCATATCTACCCAATATGGTAGTGAATAATCCAATGAAGATGACCTTGTTGCTAATTTATCTCCACCCCATGGTGTTGATATTGTAATAAATTTTTGTACTACATGTAACTCATCTTCACTCATTAGTGCAAGCATCTTCTTCATCACCAATCCACCCATGCTATGAGCAATTATAGGCATATATTGAAATTTGTATTTTTTTATTAAAAATGACAATCCATCGTATATCACCTGAGAACTCTGAGAAAGTCTCATTCCAGAAGGATACGATACTACAATGATTTGGAACTCCTTTTCTAGTTCTTTTATCATGGTTCCCCACTCTCTAGGATTTCCACCTGCCCCATGAACTAAAACAATTGGTGTTTTAGTTAAATCAAAAGAATTTAAAAAATAGATACCTCCACCTGTATTTGCAATAAATTTCATTGGTAGCCACAATCCAGTTCTAGCAAGTGATGGATCAAAACCATCATAATTTAATTGGGTAATTCGGTCATATGTAAAATTTTCTTTGTACAAAGCTAATTGAGTTTTCATTTGAAGAGCATTGCGTTCTTGGTTTCCATTATAATTAATTGAAGCTTTAATATCTTGCTTTAATTCTCTGTAACTATTAAGAATTCCACAACCATTTAAAAGAAAAACTACAAAAAATAGAAAGCCTATATTTAACATAAATTTATTCATAACATAAGTATACAAAATAATTTTTAATAAAAGCGTAAAGCACTATCTTATCTAGTTTTAAATATTAAAATACTATAATAACCATTCAAATTAAGCACAAAATAAATGGACAGATATTGAAAAAAAATATTTTAGTTGTGTCATACTCACAAACAGGACAGCTTGACAATGTTGTAAAAAACTTTATTGCACCTCTTGAAGAAAATGATACTACAATACAAATCACTTATAAAAATATAGAACCTATTAAGCCTTATCCTTTTCCATGGGATTTAATGACATTTATGGATACATTCCCTGAGTCTGTTCATCTTACTGGATGCGATATAAAACCTTTAGATGACGATAAGGAATATGATTTAATAATATTAGCTTATCAAGTATGGTTTTTGGCTCCATCAATTCCCATTACTGCATTTTTAAAATCTGACTATGCAAAAAAGAAACTGCACAACAAACCAGTAGTTACACTTATTGGGTGTAGAAATATGTGGATTATGGCTCAGGAAAAAGTAAAAATGTTATTAGATAAAATTGGTGCAAAACTTATTGATAATGTTGTCCTTATTGATAGAGGAAATTCTCTTGAAACATTTATCACAACACCTCGATTGCTATTAACAGGAAAAGCAAATTCACTTTGGGGTATGAGTGAAGCTGGGATTGACCCACAGCAGATAAAAGATAGCAAAAGATTTGGAAAAGCCCTTGTAAGTGCTTTAAAAAATGACAAAGAGAAAGAGCACACCTCTTTACTACAAGGACTCAAAGCTGTCGAAGTAAACTCAAAACTAATAAGAAGTGAAAAAATAGCAACTAAAAGTTTTCATATATGGGGAAATTTAATACAAAAACTTGGAAAACCAGGTGATATTAAACGAAAACCTGCTGTGATTCTTTATCTCATTTTTTTATTACTAATTATTGTTACAGTAGTACCTATAAATATGATTGTTCAATCAATTTTACGAAAAACAAATAAAGAAAAAGTATTACAAGAGAAAAAAAATTATGAACAACCTTCTGGTAACACAGAGGAAAGAATGAAGGAATTTATGTTAGATGAATAATGTTTATATCAATCAAATAGAAAAGTTTATGCCAAATGAACCTGTTAGTAATGATGAGATGGAAGAGTACTTAGGATATATTGGTGGTAAAAAATCAAAAGCTAGAAAAATTGTTTTAAAAAGTAATGGTATACAAACAAGATACTATGTACTTGAAAAAGGAACTCAAAAACCACTTTTCTCAAATGCACAAATAACAGCTCATGCTATAAAAAAATTAGAAAATGAAAAATTTTCTTTAGATGATATTGAATGTCTATCGTGTGGAACAACCTCACCTGATCAACTTATGCCTAATCATACACTTATGGTACAAGGGGAACTTAAAATTAGTGAGATAGAAACTATAAGTGCTAGTGGTATCTGTCTTAGTGGAATTAATGCTTTAAAATATCTATATTATGGCATTAAATGTGGCGATTTATCTTGTGCAATAGCAACTGGAAGTGAAACTTCATCTCCTATTTTAAGTGCAAAAAACTTTCAAAAAGAATCTGAACATCTCATTGAGGAACTCAAAAAAAATACAAGTATTGCCTTTGAAAAAGATTTTTTACGCTGGATGCTTTCAGATGGGGCTGGAGCTATGAAACTTCAGAATCAACCAAATAAAACTGGACTCTCTTTAAAAATTGACTTTATAGATATTCTTTCATATGCGGGAGAGATGCCTGTATGTATGTACAGTGGACTGAATGTAGAAGATAATAACGTAACTTCATGGAGAGCTTATACCCAAGATGAAGTGATGGAAAAATCTTTACTTGCTATAAAACAAGAAGTAAAACTTCTCAATGAAAATATTATTGAATATACTGTAACAAAACCTATAATTAAAATCGCTCAAAAAAGAGATTTAAAACCTGAACAATTTGATTATTTTTTACCTCATTACTCTTCAACCTATTTTAGAGATAAAGTGTACGAGGGATTAAAAAAAGCAAATTTTGAGATACCTTATGAAAAATGGTTTACAAATCTTACTAAGTTTGGAAATACGGGAAGTGCTTCAATATATATTATGTTAGAGGAGCTTTTTAATAGTGGTAAACTGAATAAAGGGGAAAGGCTACTTTGTTATATTCCTGAAAGTGGAAGATTTTCTACTTCATTTATGGCTTTAGAGGTAGTATGAAACAAATCAAAATTCCACAAGAACAGAATAGCACTTTAGATGGTCATCAAAAGGTGATGTATGCACCTAGTTCTAATGGAAAATTTCAAACATTTAATTATGGAAGTAATATAGAAGAGTATGCAACTAAGCTAGCTGTGGAAGAGTATGAGATACTTCAAAAAGAGTGTTTAGAAAATATTAAAAATAATATCTCTTCACCAATAGAATACTTCATGTATAAAAACAGAATGGATATACCAACTTTAGCTTCAGTTAGTGGTTTTTTTCAATTTAGAGTCAAAAGACATTTAAAAGCAAAATATTTTGTAAAATTAAATAATAAAATTCTTCAAAAGTATAGTGAAGTTTTTGGTATAACGATAGAAGAATTAAAAGGTTTTAATGATGGAAAATAATTTCAAGCACAATCAGTTTGCACACTGTGAAAGTGGTGTTGTTTCAACACTTTTAACTAGTTATGGTCTTCCTATTAGTGAACCGATGGCTTTTGGGATTACACACTCATTATCTTTTGTGTTTTTACCAATTATCAAACTCAATAATCTACCACTCATCGCATATAGAGAAGTACCAAAAAATATTATTAAAAATATTGATAAAAGACTGGGCGTAAAAATCTATAAAAAACAATATAAAAATATGGTTGAAGCAAATGATGAACTTACACGATTAGTTAAAGATGAAAATAAACTTGTTGGATTGCAAACTTCTGTGTATTATCTTCCTTATATGCCAGAAGATATGAGATTTCACTTTAATGCACACAACCTCCTTGTATATGGAAAAGAAGATGATGAATATCTTATCTCAGACCCAGTATTTGAAGATGTAGTAAGGGCTAAAGAAAATAAACTAACAATTGCTAGATTTGCAAAAGGTGTTTTTGCACCAAAAGGTTTTTTATATTATCCAGAGCATATACCTCAAGATATTGATTACACTTCTATTTTAAAAAAATCAATCAAAAAAAATGCGAAATCAATGACCACTCCATTCCCTTTTGCAGGAGTCAAAGGGATGAGAAAGCTAGCAAAAAGTATTGAAAAAATACAAAATAATAGTGATGAAAGATATGTTAAAAATTACCTTACTCACATTGTAAGAATGCAAGAAGAGATAGGAACAGGTGGGGGAGGATTTAGATTTTTGTATTCAGCATTTTTACAAGAAGCAAAAGAATACAATCTTGATAACAATAAACTTCAAACAGCAAGTGAACTTATCACACAATCTGGTGATATACTAAGAGAATTTGCTTTAAAATGTGTAATGGGTGCAAAACATATAGATAAACTAGATGCAAACGAGATAGCAAAATCTTTAATAGAAGCTTCAAAAATAGAAGAGGAAGCTTTTAAAATTTTAAAAACAATCTAATTCGATAATAAGTAAGTATATTATAAAATTATAAAGTAATTAATAGAAAGTAAAAAGGGAATAAATGATAACTAATACAGAGTTAAAAGAGGTTTTAATAAAATATCTCAATCTTGAAGATATAGAAGCAAACGAGATAGATGACAATGATCCACTTTTTGGAGATGAAGGTTTGGGTTTAGATTCAGTTGATTCTATTGAACTTGTTTTAGCAATAGAAAAAGAGTATGGTGTGAAGATAAGCGACTCAACTCAATATGATACTATATTTGCAACAATCTCATCACTTTTAACTTATATAAATGACAATAAAAAATAAAGCTTATATTACAGATACAGCTTTAATTTGTTGTTCTGGAGAGAATGAAGAACAACTATTTCATAATATTTGTACACAAAATAGTTTTATAAAAACTGATTCAAATTTTTTTAATAATACTCCTGCTGCTATTGGTAAGATATCTTCTGATCTAAATTTTTTTGATAATTTAGTCTTAAAGTGTCAAGAGGTTTTAGACAAAAGCAACTTAGAAACTTTTCAAGATACTTTACTTGTTGTAGGTTCATCAGTTGGGGGAATTGCAATTACTGAAAATATATACCTCAAAAATGGTAATTATAAAAACATAGATCCAAACTATCATAATATTCATACAATACAAACTATACTTAAAGATAAATTCAAATTTCTTGATGATGTTTCATTTTCAACTGCTTGTACTTCAAGTGCAAATGCCTTGGGTTATGCACATGAAGTTTTAACAAAAGGTTTATATAAAAATGTACTTGTTTTGGGAGTAGATCAATTATCCCAAACTACAGTTGGTGGATTTCTCTCTTTGGGGGTACTTTCAAGTAACCCCTGTAAACCTTTTGATATGAATAGAGATGGTATGAATGTATCTGAAGCGATAGCTTGTCTTTTAATACAAACTACCCCCAAAGAAGATTGTGTAGAGATTTGTGGTGTTGGATATAGCTCGGATGCTTACCATATGACACATCCTCACCCAGATGGGTTAGGAGCAAAAAGTGCTATGCAAAAAGCTATCTTACAAGCACAACTAACAACGAAAGATATAGATTATATAAATGCTCATGGAACAGGTACAGGGGCAAATGATTCTGCTGAAGCAAATGCCATTGAAAGTTTATTTAGAAACATCCCTTATGTAAGTTCAACCAAATCAATTACAGGTCATACACTTGGAGCGTCTGGGGCATTGGAGGCAATTATTAGTAAACTTATCATCAATACACAAACTATCCCTACAAGTACAAACCTTAATGATGCCGAAAATAAAAATATCAATTTATCAACACAAAATATAACAAAAGAGATTAACTATGCACTCAGTAACTCTTTTGCTTTTGGTGGAAATAACTGTAGCTTAGTATTTGGAAAAGTACAATGACAATAAATTTAGAAATACTCAATGCCACTTGTATCTATGACGAAAAAGAGATTTTAGAACTCAAAACAAAAGAATTAGTTCCCAAAATGGTAACAAGAAGAAGGCTTACTCGTGCTGCAAAAATTGCAATATTTCTAGCAAATGCAGTTGATTTTAAAGTTGGAAGAGTGATATATGGAAGTGGTTTTGGTGAAATTCCAGCAACTGCTAGTATCTTAAAAAGTATTAAAGATACAGAACATATTAGTCCTACAGATTTTCAAAATTCTGTTTATAATACAGCTGCATCGTATCTATCAATGTTATATGAGAATCAAAATGAAATCATGACTATCTCTAGTGGTGATAATACAGCACAAAATGTACTGAAAATGGGAGCTATAAAAGCACTTGACGGAGATGAGATTCTTTTAATTGCAACAGAGACATTTAATATTCCAAATATTGAAGAGGTAAGCCATTGTGGAAAGTACCTAGAAGCTGGAGTAGCTTTAAAAGTAAAAGTAACTCAAATGTCACCAAATATAAGTACAAATACCAATAATGTTTCAATAAAAATTCCAAATTCATTGCATGAATTATTTGCAATTGCTGAGAATTTTGATGAAACACAACAGAATATAGTAGGGATAAAAATATGAAACTACCTCATTTAGACCCTTTGATTTTTGCTAAAAAAATTGTACAAAAAGATGAAAATAGCTCTGTTGTATTTTGCGAATTTAAAGAGCTACCAAAACTCACAACATTTATAGAAGCTGCTGCACAATCAAGTTCCTCATTTGTAGATCAAACTAAACCAATGCTAGGATTTTTGGCTACTATTAAAAATATAGAACAACATAAAGATTTTGACTCTTTAGAGTATCATATACATTTAACATTGGAAGCAAAAATTGCTGAATTTCAACAATTTCATTTTGAAGTTTTTAATCTAAGTGATACGAGTGAATCATATATTTCTGGTAATTTTAGTGTTATTATCAAAGAAGCATAAAAGGCAAAAAATTTGTTAGAAAATTTATTTACGATCTTAAAAAAAACAGATGAGCAAGTAATTGTAAAATTAAGTGATGAAAATCATCCTATATTTAAAGCACATTTCCCAAACTATCCTATACTTCCAGGTTTTTTACTCTTAGAAATAATTGCAAATATACTCAATATAGATATCCAAAAAGTACATTCTGGTAAATTTATTTCCCATACTTTGCCATTGGACACAATAATATACAATATAAAAAAAGATGCGATAAAAACCAAAATAAAAATAGTAAAAGATGATGAAAAAAATAGCAAAATTGCAGAGATAACATATGAGTAAAGAAAATACAATTGTAGTTGTGCCTACATTTAATAATCCAAAAACAATAAAAAATGTAATAGATGATATTTTAAGTAATAACTATAATGTAATCGTAGTAGATGATGGTTCTACCACCAAAGTAAAAGATATTTTAAATAATGAAAAATACAAAAATATTTATATAGAGACCCATTTACATAATATTGGAAAAGGTCAAGCTATTTTAACAGGTGCAAAAAAAGCACGAGAATTAGGATATAAAAACATTGTAAGTATGGATGGAGACAGCCAACATATTGCTAGTGAAATTATAAAACTTATTGAAAGTAATACAAGTGAAAATCAAATTGTTATTGGTTCAAGAAATTTTAATATTGACCATATTCCAAATAAATCTAAAATTGGGAGAGCTTTTCATAACTTTTGGATAGATTTTAATACTGGATTTAAAATCGAAGATTCATTAAGTGGTTTTAGACTTTATCCTGTTTCAATAATAAATTTAAATACTACAAAAGTTGGTTTCAGTTTTGAGATAGAGGTATTAGTAAAACATTTTTGGAAATATCAACAAATCACACAAACAACTATTGAGTGTTATTATCCAAAGCCAGAAGAAAGAGTCAGTCATTTTGATAATTATAGAGATACCTCGAAATTTATTTTATTGCATGTAAAATTATTTTTTTTAAAATTTAAAAACTATTTTACTACCACTTCATTAATAAAGTAATTAAAAGGGGTAAAGTGGCAGAATTTAAAATTAAAAGACAACACCTCTTTGAATTTACAGACTTAAAGTGGTGGCCAAAATCTTTATCTTCTATGATTACAACCTTTTTACATGCAAATATTGAAAAATACAAACCATTTTCTCAAAAACTTGATTTAATCACTCAAGCTATTCAATCAAATAAAAACAATCAAATTATTGATCTTTGTTCAGGTAATTTAGGTCCATGGTTGCATCTCAAAAAACAGTTGGAAGAAAAACACCATGACAAAATTAGTATAATATTTACTGATAAATACCCAAACCTAACATTTACTCATCAGATTAACGAAATTGATAATTTCACCTATTATCCACAATCAGTTGATGCACGAGATGTACCTAAAACACTAACAGGTACAAGAACAATATTTAATGGCTTTCACCATTTTAATCCTAATGATGCACAAAAAATTATAGATAACAGTATTGAAAGTAAACAACCAATTATTATTTTTGAACTATTAAATCGTAACTGGAAAGATATACTTATAGTTACTTTTTTTACACCTTTTTACATATTTCTAACTATGCCTTTTTTTATGAAGTTCTCTTTTAAAAATATTTTTTTTACTTATATATTTCCTCTATTTCCTATTACTTTTACTTGGGATACAGTAGTTTCTCATCTAAGATGTTATTCAGAAAAAGAGCTTGAAAATATGATTCAAAAAGCTGATAAAGCTAAGAATTATATTTGGGATATTGGGAAATATAGGCATGGTAATTTCCCTGTATTATATTGCATTGCTTATCCAAAGAATAATTAAAAGTTTAATTAATTTTAAAATTTCTTAATAAAAATAACTAATCTTATTAGATTATAAAACTTATTCAAGTATCATATAACTTCAAAAATTAACATTAAGGAATAATAATGAAAGACTTCATTAAATACATTGGTTCTGCACTCATCTTACTACTATTAGCAGGTTGTGGTGGTACAGCTATTTATAATATAGATAACAGTAACACTATAGATAGTAAAAACTCAATGAAACAAATTGAAACAGCTATAAAAAAAGGTGCTTTAAGAAAAAATTGGTCTGTTAAAAAAGTAAAAGAGGGACTTTTAACTGCTACTATTAATGTAAGAGGTAAGCATATCGCTGTTGTGTCTATCCCATATACAACAAAAGGTTATAAAATAGACTATAAGGATAGTCAAGGGTTAAAATATGATCCATCTTCAAATACTATTCATAAAAACTACAATAAATGGGTTACAAATTTAGAAAGAAATATCAACTATGAGTTAGCTCAAATTGGTATATCTCAAACTCATTCAGCTATTAGAAGTAATCCAGTATCTCAACCTGTAGTTACTAAACCAGTTGAAACAGTAGCAAAAAATCTAAAAAAATCAGGTGATTTAAACATTGACGGAAAAACTATTTATATAAAAGGTATTATCCCTTATGCTGCTAACGCACCAGTAGCTCAAAATATAAAAACTGAATGTATAATCGACCAACAACTAAGTGAGTTTATTGTTAAATCTGCACAGGCAAGTGGCTTAAATGTTGTAGTTAAAAATAATATTGGGAAAAATGATATTGAACTAAAAGTTGAAATTATTGATGCAGTGAGTCGTGGTGGTGCATTTAGAGGACATAATAAATATGTGACAATAAGTGGTGCATTAGTAAAAGGTGATAAAGTATACCAATCTTTTAAAGCTGCAAGAATTTCTGGTGGTGGTTTTTGGGGAGCATATAAAAGCTCTTGTGCTGTGCTAGGACGAACTGTAGAAGCACTAGGTAGAGATACTGGTGTATGGCTAACAAGTCCTATGGATGGTGCTAGACTTGGTGATACTTATCTAATCAGATAAGTATCCTTATTTAAATAAAAAAGAAATTTAAATTTCTTTTTTATTTTCTAACATAAACTTACAAGGGTATCAATCTTCTCTTTAGTATTTATTGTAAAATAATTCTCTTCATCCCATACATAACCAGATAAAATTGATGCAATTGATTTTTTAATTGTTGGGGCTTTTTTAGGACAGTAGAATATTTTTCTAAGTTTTCCTTCATACCAGGCATATACAAACTCTCTAAATACATTGATACCTATCATCATATATTCTTCATAGTCTTTTTCCCAATCTGGGTTTTCACCTTTAAGTTCTTTTATTATCATCTGGGCAACTTTATCTGAAGACTCCAAAGCAAGTGTCACACCTGAAGAGAAAACTGGATCTAAAAATTCTGTAGCATTTCCACTAAGTGCGAATCCTTTCCCGTACATTTTTTTAACAGCAGATGAATATCCTTCAATGATACCAACTGGTTGTAATTTTACTGCATTTTCTAGTTTCTCTTTTAAATAAGGATGTGTTTCTACAACATGATCAAAAAAATCTTCTAAAGAAAGATTTGTATTTTTAAAATATGACTCTTCACAAACAATTCCCATCGAGGTTGTTCCATCACTAAAAGGGATCACCCAAAGCCATGCCTGATTATTATCATGAATAACAATATCTATAAAACCCTCCATCTCTTCAGCTCTTCTTTTCTCCCCTTTAATTCTAGTAAAAATTGCATTTCTTAATTTTAAATCTGATGGAATATCTAAATCAAGTAGTTTTGGCAATACTCTTCCATAACCTGATGCATCTAAAACAAATTTTGCCTTATATGTATGTGTTTTTTTATCATTGTCAATTGCTGTTACAATATTTTCATTATTATTATAATCTATTACTGTATATTTATGATGTACAACAGCCCCTAATTTTTTAGCTGATTCTAAAAGGACATTATCAAATTCTTCTCTTTTAACTTGAAAACTTGTTCCCCACTTTTGTCCAAGGTTATTTGTAAAATCAACTATCTCTTCTTGTTTATTTTCATCTACAAAAATAGCACCACCTTTTACAAGGTAATTTTGTTCTTTGACAATATCCATTAGACCATTTTTGTCTAAAATCTCATTACATCTTGGAAGTAGCGATTCTCCTATTACAAACCTTGGAAACTCTAACTTTTCTAATATTGTAACACTATATCCTTCTTTTAACAGTTTGCATGCTGCTAATGAACCACTAGGACCACCACCGATTATTAATAGATCAGTATTTATCATTATTTCTCCTAAATTAAAACGTAATATTATCATATAATTAGTTAACTTTAGTTATAATTTAGATTATAAAAATTAATAGATGATAGGTGGAAGCATACTTTATGTCTCAAAAACAAAGAGTTGGTGGTATTGTAGTAAAAACTCTTTATAAATTATATCAACTTTTTGGATATAAATTTGTTTATTATAGTTTATATTTAGTAGTTTTATACTATTTTTTATTTGCTAAAGATGTGAGAAGTGCATTAAAAATTTATTATAAAAAGCTTGGTATTAGATTTTCAAATAAAATTTTCTTTCAACATTTGTTTAATTATGCAATTACCACAAGTGATAGATTTATTTCAAAATCTAACCCCGAACTTTACACCATAATAAATAAAAGACGCGAAACTTTACTTCATGAAATCAGTAACGGTTCAATTTTGCTATTAAACCACTTTGGTGGTTGGGCAACTGCAATTAACTATTTCAACTACAATGATACTAAACTTCACATAGTGATGAATGAAGCGATGATTCAAAGTGCTAAAGAATTTGAAGACATTATTCAAAAAAAGAATAACGATAGTGTTAATATTATTGATTTGTCAAAAGGTTTTTTACACTCTTATATCACCATTGCAAATGCTCTATTAGATAATGAATCTGTTGGACTTATGGGAGATAGAGCCATTGATCCTAAGCACAATAATTTAATAAAATTTTTTGGAGAAAAAGCAAGTTTTAATAAAAATCCTTTTAGAATTGCATACAAAACAAAAAAGCCAATTATTGTAGTTTTTGTAGTTTATATAGAACCACTTAAATATGAGGAATTTTTTTATAAAATAGAGTTAGACTCTAGTCTAAAACAAGATGAAGCAATAGAACAAAGTATGAACCAATATATAGAATACTTATCAAATATTTTGATAAAATATCCTACACAGTGGTTCAATTTTTATAATTTTTGGGAGAATAAATAATATATGAAATTAACAATAGACAAACGAACAATATCTTTAGAAGAGATAACAAAAGCTACAAATATAGAGATTTCAAAAGATGATAAATTTATAACTTTTATAAATCATACACATGATTTTATGATGAATACTATTAAAGCAGGAAAACCAATATATGGTATTACAACAGGATATGGAGCAAGTGGTAAAAACTATGTAAGTTATGATGATGCAGCAACATTACAAACAAATTTGTTTCGTTTTCATGGATGTGGAATAGGGAAAAACTTAACTTATGAAGTATGTAGATATGCTGTGATTTGTAGAACTATCTCACTAAGTAAAGCACGATCTGGTGTTTCTATAAATCTTTTACATAGACTTGAAATGCTTATCGAAAAAGATATTATTCCAGTGATTCCATCACAAGGGTCTGTTGGGGCAAGTGGTGATTTAACACCTTTATCATATATTGCAGCAGTTATTGCAGGTGAGCGAGAAGTTTATTATAAAGGTGAGATAAAAGATGTAATGGAAGTTTATAATGAACTTAATATCACTCCATATAAATTTGAACCAAAAGAAGCACTTGCAATCATGAATGGGACAACTATTATGAGTGCTATTGCTTTAAAAGCAATAGAAGAATTTGAGATTATTTTAAATTCTATGGAGTCTTATGTAGCTGGGATGTTTGAAGTTTTATTAGGTGATGATACACCAGTTGCTGATTTTGTACATGATTCAAAACCATTTAGTGGTCAAATACAAGCAGCTAAAAATATACAGAATAAAATCAAAGGTTCAAAACTTACTCACGGTAGAGATGATAGATATGATAAGTTTTTTGCTGACAATGAACTCAATATCCAAGATACTTACTCTATGCGATGTGCGCCACAAGTCTTAGGTGTAATAAGAGATAATCTAGAAATATCAAAAAACTGGGTTGAAACAGAAATCAATAGTGTAAATGACAATCCTCTTATAGATGGAGAAAATCAAAAAATATATACTTCTGGAAACTTTTATGGTGGATATGTAGCACATGCTATGGATACACTTAAAATTTGTGCAGCAAATTTAGCTGATTTACTTGATAAAGAATTTGCACTTTTAGTTGACCATAAATTTAATCGTGGTTTAGGTGAAAATTTAAAACTTTCTAAAGAGCCATTTTTTCATGGATTTAAAGCAATGCAAATAAGTTTAAGTTCTTTAAGTGCTGATGTTATCAAAAATACAACAGCAGCTTCAATCCACTCAAGACCTACAGAATCTTTAAATCAAGATAAAGTATCGATGGGAACAACTGCTGCAAATGATTTTGCTAAAATGATGCCAGAACTTCACAACATGCTCTCAATTGCCTTTATAGGTATGGCACAAGCTGTTGATATTAGAGGGGCAAGTGAAGTATCACAACATCTGCATACTATCTACAAAGAGATACGAAAAGTTGCTAAACCTTTATATGAAGATAGAAGAATGGATATTGATATTAAAAAAGTTAAAAAAGTTTTACAAGAAGCAAAGTTGATATAAGAGAAGTTGAAAATGGAACAAAAAAAAGTATTAGTAACAGGTGCAACAGGAAGTATCGGTGAAGCTATTGTAAAAGAATTTGCTAAAAATGGTTATTTTGTATATATACATTATAACTCAAATAAAACAAAAGCTTTACAAATTCTTGAAGATATTGAAAATTGTGGAGAACTAATTACTTTTAATATTAAAGACAAAAAGAGCATCAGAGAAAACTTAGAAAATATAAGTGTAGATGTACTTATAAACAATGCTGGAATTATCAAAGATAACCTTTTTTTCTTTATGGAAGATGATGAGTTTGAAAGTGTTGTTGATACAAATCTCAAAGGATTGTATTATGTAACAAAAACTCTTTCAAAAGCTATGATGATGAACAAAAATGGAAGTATTGTAAATATGTCTTCTATTTCTGGAATAGTTGGTAATAGCGGTCAAGCTAACTATTCTGCTTCAAAAGGTGGAATTATCGCACTTACTAAAACTTTAGCGATTGAACTAGGTCGATATAAAATAAGAGTTAATACAATAGCTCCTGGCATCATAGAATCAGAAATGACACAAGATATACCAAATATTAAAGAGATGAAAAAAGCAATACCGTTGAATAGATTTGGTAAACCTGAAGAGGTTGCAGTTGCAACTTATTTTATAGCTGTTGATGCCACATTTATTACAGGAGAAACACTCAATATAAGTGGAGGAATGGTTAGATAAAGATGCATATATTATTTTCACTTTTTTATGCACCTTTAGTTTTTTTATCGTTACGATATTTCGACTTAAAAGTTGTATCAAGTGTAGTTTTTATTATTGCTCTTATTTGGTTAGTTATAGCGATGAGAAAAAACTACAAAGAAAGTATTTTTCCTTCATTTTATATCATAGTTGCAATTCTAGCTTTTAGTTTTGAAAATTTTTTACTACTAAAAAGTTTACCACTTCTTATATCTATCCTTGTGAGTTTGTATTTTTTCTATAGTTACTTTACAAAAAACTCTTTTATACTTTTAGTATTGGATAAATTTAAAAAAGATATATCAACAAATGAAAAAGAATATATTCAAAAATCAACACTTTTTTGGTGTATAATCTCTATAATAAATATATTTATCCATATTTTTGTTCTACAGTCTGATAATATAAACTATTGGATATATTATAGCTCTATAGGTTGGTATTTTGTTTTTATTGTTGCCTTTGTTTTGCAAATGATACATAAAAAGATTTATTTAAAAAAGGAGACTAATGTTTAAAATATCTCTTCTTCTATTTATTACCATCAATATTTTACTCTCAAAAGAGGTACATTTTAACGAAACAAAATATATTTATGCTCTGGATAATGAATTTACGAAAAATGGCACTTTAAACATAGATAAAAATAAAGTTACTTTGCATTATGATAATAGTGAAAAAAATGTAATATACACTGCTAAGAATATACAAATAATAACAAAAAAAAATACAGAAACTTTTGCACATGAAGAGAGTGTTGAATATACTCTTTTTTTTCAACTCGTTTTAGGCATTTATACAAATAATACAACACTTCTTTTAGATAATTTCACAATTGAATCAGAAAAAAATATTATTACACTTTTACCAAATGAATATCTAGCATCTGTTATAAAAAATATAAAGTATGAAAAAAATAATGATAAACTCAAATATCTTACAATAAATTTTATTAATCAAGATAGGATAACTATTGAAGAGAGTGAGTAGTTATCTTAATTTTACAATACTGTTTATTTTAGTAATAATTTTTTTTACTAGTAATGTTACACAGCATATCTCAACTCAAATCACAAGTATTTTACCACAAGGTGAAAATAAAGAACTACTAAAAGAATTTGAACAACTCAATACAAATAAACAACTTTTCATAGCTTATAAGGGTACTGATAAAAAAGCGATAGAGGGATTAAAAAAAATAGAAAAATATTTACTTCAAAATAAAAACATTCACCCTTTTAGAAACTCAAGTATCAATGAAGAATATGAAAAAAAATATTATTATCTACTTCATAAATTTGATAAGATACAATACAACTCTTTAGATATACAAAAAGAACTTATTGATATACATAAAAACATAGTATCTTCCCCTTTTAGTTTTTCGCTTGATAGAGTTGATCCACTACATCTTTTTAAAAAAAATGCAACTTTAAAATCTCACTATATAAAAATTGAAGATTTTGGGTATATGACTGTTTTGCAACTTGATAAAAGTATTAAAAACTTTGCAAAATATAAAGAAATTCATCAGTTAGTTCAAAAATTAAAACAAGAAAACTCAAACTTTGAAGCTTTTTCAACTTTGTTTTATTTTGTGGAAAATCAAGAAAAAATCAAAAGTGATGTAAATAATATTATCACTCTTTCTTTAAGTGTTTTATTTATTTTGTATATTGTTATTCTTCGAAATTTCAAACTTTTAATTCATACTATCACAACACTGAGTTCTTCTATACTTTTTGCACTTATTGTTAGCACTATTATTTTTGATGAATTATCTATATTTACAATAGTTTTTGGTATCTCCATTTCAACTATTGCTATTGATTATATGTTTCACAATTATTTACATGGATATTATGAACAAATCAAACCTATAAATAAAGATGTTTTTTTTGGTATGAGTACAACTCTTGGTGCTTTTTTTATACTCTCATTTGTAGATTTTAATTTTATTCAACAACTTACTATTTTTTCAATATCTACACTACTCTTCTCATATATTCAATTTACTTTTTTATTTCCATATTTACATATCAAATCAAACAAAAATAATTTAAAGATAAAAAATAGTTTTGCAATTAAACCACTTTATATTACTATAATATCTCTAGTTTTAATAAGCTTAACAATACCAAATATACACATTGATTTAAATATCAAAAATCTTGATGTGAACAACAAAGAGTTACAGTCATTAGATAATTTTTTTAATAAACATATAAACACTGATAAAAAAACAGCTGTGTTACTCTATGCAAATACTGTAGAAGATTTAGTGAACAATGTACATCAACTCAAAAATAAATATTCTAAAATAGAAAGTGCATTATTAAAAGTACCAACAAAACAGAATTATGAAAATTTTGACAAAAAAAGATTGAATACTCTTAATAAAAAACTAAACTCTATAGCAAATGAGATAGGATTTCGAGAAAATATATTTCAAAAAAGTTATAAACTTCAAAGTGATATGCCAAAATACAGTTATCAAGAGTTACAAAAGTTTCCCATAAGTAAGTATAAAAATATTTTCATAAGTTATGCAATAGTACCCAATAGTGACTATAAAAATATCTTAAAAGAATCTTACATTAAGCCTTTGAGTTTTAGAGAGTTATTTGAAAAAGATTTAACTAAATCTATAAAAAGTTTACAGTTTTTATCTATTATTGCTTTTGTATTTATTTGTCTGATGTTGTATATTGCAGTAAAAGATAGATTTTTTCAAGCTTTAAATTATATTATATTTCCAATAGCTTTCATTCTCCTTGTATCTTTTTTTGTAGAGTTAAATATTTTGCATATTTTTATGATTATTGTTTTAATCTCTTTAAGTATTGATTATAGTATATATATGAATAATTCTACTCTTCCAAACAATACCCAAAAAGCAATTTTATTTTCTCTTATATCTACCTTTGCAGGATTTGGTGTTTTAATTTTTTCTTCAGTAAATGCCCTATTTTCAATTGGTCTTATAGCAACTCTTGGTATAGTATCACTTATAATTTTATTATTTACTCATAAGGTTTACAAATGACTCTCAACGTTTATAAGGATAATGGTTCAATTACAAAACATACCATATCTGCTGATACAATCTCTAATGATACAATACAAGGAGATATAAAACAGATTGGATTGAGCACAAAAGAGGAAAATATTTTAAATATTTTTGAAACATATTTTAATAATTCTAAAGCAATACTTTTTGATAAAAACAATAAAACAATCGTTCAAAAAATAGAAAAAATGGATTTTAAATATTTTGAAAATAAAGATTTTTCATATATCTTTTTTACTTCAGGAACCACTGGCTCTCCAATAGGTGCTTTAAAAACAAAAGAAAATTTTTTAAGTGAGATAAAACAACTTACAAAACTTTTTGAAAAATATTCAATCAAGAAAGTTATAGTTACTGTTCCCTTTATTCATTTTTATGGTTCTCTTTTTGGAGCAATTTATCCTCTTGTCAATGATATTGATATTATTATTAAAGAGCATTTTTTACCTCATGACTTATTAGAACTTATTGATGATAATTCCATGGTAGTCACAACACCTCTTTATATAAAATCTCTCAATAAATTAGGGACTAAAAAGAACTTAAATAAATCAATTTTTGTAAGCTCAACTGCACCACTTTTTCCAGATGTAGCTAAAGAGTTTCATGAAAAGTTTTCTACTGATGTTATTCAAATATTTGGTTCAACAGAAACAGGTGGAATTGCATACAAATACAATGATGATGAAAAATGGACACCATTAGAAACTGTAATGATTTCCCAAAATGATGAGGGGAAACTAAAAGTAGAATCCCCTTTTATCTCAAATATTCTTTATGAAGATAAATTTACAATTACAAATCATAAAATACAAACTTTTGATTATGTAGAGATAGAAAGAAATCAATTTAAACTAATTGGAAGAAGTTCTCAAATCATTAAACTTGCAGGAAAAAGATATTCAACTATACAAATAGAAAACATTTTAGAATCTCAAGCAAATATAGAAAAAGCAGTCGTATTTGTAAGTACAAATAAAGATGATTTAAGAGGAGAGGTTTTAAATATTACTCTGCAAACTAAAGAAAATATATTAGTCAAAGAGATAAAAACACTCCTTAAAAAAGAGTTGTCAAATATGAGATTTAATATAAATCTAAAACTAGTAGATGAGATAAAAACAACTTTAGTTGGGAAAAAGATGTTGATACAATAATATGGCAATAGAGATAAAAAACTTAACTAAATCCTACAACAATAATAAAGTACTAGATAATCTCTCTTTAGAAATAAAAGAGGGATCACTTTTTGGACTTTTAGGACCTAATGGTGCTGGAAAAACTACTTTAGTTTCAATTATGAACTATCTTCAGTCTTATGATTCTGGCAAGATAAACATTTATGGATATGATTATAAAAAAGATAAAAAACAGATCAAACAAATAAGTTCTTATGTACCACAAACATATGCTTTCTATCCAAATCTTACAGGCTATGAAAATTTAGAGTTTTTTGGTGCATTATATGGACTTAAAAATAGTGAACTAAGAAAAAGAATAGAGTATTGTGTAGAGGTAACTTCTTTAGAAAAATTTTTAGATAAAAGAGCTCATACCTATTCAGGTGGTGTAAAAAGAAGATTAAATATCGCTATTGGCTTACTCAATAATCCAAAAATACTCTATCTTGATGAACCAACTGTAGGAATTGACCCACAATCTAGAAAATATATACTTGATGTTATAAAACGAATCAATCAAGAAGATAAAACAACTATTATATACACCTCACACTATATGGAAGAGATAGAATACCTCTGTGATGATATTGCAATACTTGATAATCATAAAATTATTTTACATGAGAAAAAAGAGTTACTTTTAGAAAAAAACTCTTTCATTACTGTGCAAACAAATGATGAAGATATTCAAATAAATATTAAAAATAATTATGATGATTTACTAGAAACACTAATACTTTTAAAAAGAAAAAACAAACCTGTAAAAAACATACTCTTTAGTAATAAACATCTAGAAGAACTTTTTTTAAATCTTACGAACGGGAGTTTAAGAGACTAATGTTTTCATATATTTTAAAAAAAGAATTTTTACTTATTAGTAGAGATATTCATGCACTTTTAGTACTTTTTATTATGCCTACACTTTTTATTATTATTATGTCGTTGGCGTTACAAAACAGCTATTCGAATACTGTTGATACAAAACTTCAAGTTGCAATAAATACTTTGAGTAACAAAGATACAACATATTTAGTAGAAGAAATAAATAAAAATAACTATTTTCAAGCTAAAATTACAAGTAGTGAAAATATAAAAGAGCTTATTTATATAAAGAATTTTAATTACATAGTTAATATTACAGAAAAATATAAAACCCAAATCAATACAAATAAAAAAGATTTTCATATTGATATTTATGTAAACCCAAGTATCTCTTTACAAAACCAATTTTTATTTAAAAACTTACTTACTGAGGTAATATCAAAACAAATTATGAAGGAATATTTCATAAAAAATAAAATAGATGCAAAAACTTTATCAAAACTAAATAAAAAAATAATGGTTATTCCAACATATAAAGAGGAAAAATTTAAAATCAAACCAACTTCTGTACAATATAGTGTACCGTCTTGGCTTGTTTTTTCAATGTTTTTTATTCTCATTCCTATTTCAAATGCTTTTATAAATGAAAAGAATTTTGGAACAATTGATAGATTAAAAAGTATCGATATACCTTTTATTTCAATTATTTTAGGTAAAATGGTACCATATTTTATAATAAACCAAATCCAAGTATTATTTATGATATTAGTTGGGATTTATATAGTACCATTACTCAATGGGGATACTCTCCAAATAAATGGAAACTATGGTTTAATTTTTATGATGAGTAGTGCAATTTCGTTTGCAGCTATCTCTTTTGCTATATTTATAGCAAATATCAGTAGTACTTCAGAGGAAGCAACTACTATTGGTGGTGTTTCTAATATAATATTAGCAGCACTTGGTGGTATCATGGTACCAAAATTTGTAATGCCTGAATTTATGCAAAATATCACAACTTTTTCCCCTATGAATTGGGGACTTGAAGGATTGTTAGAGATTTTTGTAATGGGTGGCAGGCTGAGTGATATAAAAACTTATATTCTTTATCTTGTGATATTTGGATGTACTTTTTTAGCTTTATCACATATGGTTTTAAAGAAAAAGGAAAATGTATAATGTCAAATTTTGACACTAAGAATTTAAAAAATGAACTTAAACAACTTATCATAGATGAGTGTGAAAAAGAGTGTGAAGTTGATGAAATAACTGATGATGAGATACTTTTTGGTTCTGATTCAAGTCTGCAATTAGACTCTTTAGATGCATTACAAATTTCACTTGCTTTAAATAAAAAATATAATCTCAATACAACTGATAGTAAGGAACTTCGAAAAATAATGACTTCTATCAATTCATTAGCCGAGCATATCCAATCAAAATAATGAAGCATGTTTATATCACTGGTTCATCATTAATTTGTGCGCTGGGTAATGATAAATTTCAAAGTATCCAAACTGCAAAAAAAATAAATAATACAAATTATAAAGAGTTTTTTCAAGATAACCACGATGGATTTAATTTTTTTAAAATCAATCAAACTTTTCAAAGTGAAAAAGAAAAATTTTATACACTATTAAAAAATACTATATCTCAAGCTGTAAAAGATGCAAACTTATCACAAAAAGAACAACAAGAGTTACATATATTTATAGGTTCAACCTCCATGTCAATATCCATAAATGAGGAGCAAAGTCAAAGATACTACAATAATCAATCAACAAAAATGCTTGAAGAGGTTGGTTATGGAAATATTGGCACCTTTGTTGAAAACTTAGTAGATTCAAAATATAAAGCCACCATACTACAAACAGCATGTACCTCAACAGCAAACTCAATATCATATGCGACAGAGCTTATCCAAGCAAACAAAATAAAACGAGCTTTAATCATAGGACTCGAACTCTTTAATAAATCAACCTATAAAGGCTTTGAATCACTCATGCTTCTGAGTAAAAATGGCATATACAAACCATTTGATAAAGAAAGTGATGGTTTAATTTTAGGGGAGACTTGTTCTGCTATTATTTTAGATAGCACAAAAAAAGATAATTCTTGTTTTAAAGTTTTATCTAGTAATACTTCTTTTGATAATTACTCCATAACTGGCTCAAACCCATCAGGAGAAACAACTTGTTACTCTATGCAAAAAGCTTTAAAAAAAGCAAACCTTACCCCAAAAGAGTTAACTTGTATTAAAGCCCATGCAACAGGAAGTGAAAACTCAAATCTCTCTGAAGCAAAAGCTCTTGATACACTTTTTAAAACTTATAATGAAACGGCAGATGTGGTTATTTTAAAACCTTTTTTAGGTCATACTCTAGGAGCTTGTGGAACTTCTGAAATTGTTTTACTATGTGAATTTATAAAAGAGGGATTTATCCCTAAAACACTTAACTATAAAAATGGCTATGAAGATATTTCTTTTGAACCTTTATTAGGAAATAAAGCTGTTTCAACTGCTTCCATACTATTCCAATTTATTGGTTTTGGTGGAAGTAATACAACTTTAATATTAAGTAATAAAGGTTAAGTAAAATATGTATATTTCTGCAACTTTTAATGAAACTTTTCAAAACAACAATGTAAAAGAGTATAAGCAACTCCTAAAACAACTTACAAATAAACAATTTAGAAGAATATCAAAATTTAATGCAATGGCAATCTATGGAGCTTTACAATGCTTACAGAATAAAGAATATGATACAAATATAAATATTTACACTTCTAGCGAATATGGATGTATTGAAAATATGAATACGGTTCTTATGCAAGTAAGTAAAAAAGATGAAATAGTTATGCCTTTTGATTTTTTAAATATCAATGGAAATAATGTAGGGTTTTTAGTCTCTGAAGCATTAAAGACTCATGGTAATAACTTCTATATCACAGCAGAAGATGTTTCATTTGAAAAAGCTTTTGAATTAGCATATTTTGATATTTTTATTGATAAAACTAATGAAGCTTTAGTTGGTGCTATTGATGAATCACTAAATTATATAAAAGATATAAATAGTTTGATAAAAAATCCTGAATGCCAGACAACATATGATGGGATAGCATGGTTTCAGCTTTCAAAAGAGAGTACAAATGCTCTAGCAAAAATAGAAAATATAGAGACATTTTATAATCTTGAAGAATTAAATAGTTTTTTAAATACTATAGAATATGACTATCTTAGTCTAAATCTTTTTGCAAAAAAAGAGATTTCTCATTTAAAAATAAAAAAAGATAAAATCATTGTACAAAGTGAAGATTTTTTTGGAACATATAGTGCTATGTATATCAACAATCTTCTAAACTATAAAGGTAAACTTCTCCATATTAGTCTTGATGAAAATAATAGAGCTTATCTATTCTACTTTACTAAATAATCAACTCTAAATAAACTATTTAGTATAATAACTTAATTTTATAAAAAGGTATTTTTATGTTTGATATTATATCTCAAAGTGGTACAAGAATTAAAACTGGAATTGCTTTAGTTATTGGACTTTTATTAGTTGGATTTATAGATTCATTTTTTCTTACGTGGACTTTATTTGGTGGATTAATGCTTGTTGCACTTTATGAAGCAATGAATCTATTTAATATTGATGATGATAAGATTTATATTTATGCTGTTGTTATATGGCTCGTAGCTTATTTCTATCCAAAACCTGAAGATTTGATATTTATTGTTGCTGTTATCTTTGCTTCTATATTAGCTTACACCAAAGAGTTCAATCAAAAACTATTTTTACCTTTATTGTATCCTATTGCCTCATATTTATTTTTACTTTCATTATATATTTCTTTTGGGATGAATTCTCTTCTTTGGTTACTTGTAGTTGTAGCAGGTACTGATGTTGGAGCGTATTTTGTAGGGAAACGGTTTGGGTCAACTCCATTTTGTGCAACAAGTCCAAATAAAACTTTAGAAGGTGTTTTTGGAGGTATTGTAACTGCTGCAATTTTAGGTGTTACTTTTAGTTTAGATTCTGTTGAGTTTTGGAGTGCTTTAGTTATATCAATTATTGTAGCAATTGCTTCTATATTTGGAGATCTTTTTGAGAGTTATTTAAAAAGAGAAGCTGATGTGAAAGATAGTGGAGATATCCTTCCTGGTCATGGTGGAATACTTGATAGAACAGATGGATATTTGTTTGGTGGTATTGTTATGTTAGTATTATTAAGGTTTATTGTTTGATAGTATTAGGCTCAACTGGTTCTATTGGTGTAAATACTTTAGAAATAGCCAAACGATTCAATCTTGATATTGAAGTTATGGTTGCTGGAAATAATATTGATTTACTCAATGAACAGCTAAAATATTTCAACCCAGATTTGGTGATTGTAGCACTTGAAGAAAATATATCTAAAGTAAATCATCCTAATGTAAAAGCTGGTCAACTAGCAATTTTAGAAGCTATAGAAGAATCAAACTCAAATCTTGTTGTCAATGCACTTGTTGGCTTTTTTGGATTACAACCAACTTTGCGAGCAATACATTGTGGTAAAAAAGTTGCATTAGCAAATAAAGAATCTCTTGTAGTTGCAGGACAATTTATAGATACCTCTTACATAACTCCTATAGATAGTGAGCATTTTGGATTATGGTATATTTTTGATACTACAAAGCCTATGGAAAGCTTGACTGTAACTGCAAGTGGTGGAAGCTTTCGAGATTATCCAATAGAAAAGCTTGCTAATGTAAGCATAAAAGAGGCGCTTAATCATCCAAATTGGTCTATGGGAAATAAAATCACTATTGATAGTGCAACAATGACGAATAAACTTTTTGAACTGATTGAAGCTAGATGGTTATTTGAGACCACTTCTTGTGATGCGATCATTGAAACTAAATCTATCATACATGCTATGATTAATTACAAAGATGGTAGTACCACAGCCCATTTAGCCAACGCAAATATGCAATTACCTATTTCCTATGCTATAATGGGAGAGGTAAAAGAACAAATCTTACAACCTATTGACCTTTTAGAACTTCAAAATTTAGAGTTTAAAAAAATAGAAACTCAAAGATATCCTATTTGGGAGATCAAAAATGAGGTGCTTCATAATAAGGATTTAGGAGTAGTTTTAAATGCAGCAAATGAGATAGCTGTTTCAAAATTTTTGCGAGGGGAGATTGGATTTTTAGATATAGCTAAAAAAACTCTTTCCGCTATGAATAAATTCCATAGTCCTACAATAGAATATGTTGATGATATATTTGAACTGGACAAAGAGGTAAGGAGTTATGTAAATGGATAGTATGATGATACCTTTTATTATGCTTCTTATTGTTACTATTGCACTTGTACTAGAGAGAAGATTTCATGAAGAAAAAATAGTAAATATTTATGAAGATAAATTTGAGCAATGGAAAGAACACGCAACTTTAGATGAAAATCAATCAAAACCTAAAGAATTAGTAGGATTATTATTTTTAGAAAATGAAAAATTACATATTGAAGTTTTAGATAACAAAGTAATAGATAGATTAGAGAGAAAAAAATACTCTATAAAACAAAAGGGATAATCTATGAAAGCTCTATATATTTTATTGGTAATTGTTAATCTTTTATTAGCAAATAAACTTACAAAAAGTGGTGATTATGTTATAGATGATGCCAATAAACTTATGTGGCAAGACACCTATGATAATGTTAAATATAGATTTACTCAAGATGAGGCACAAGAGTATTGTAATTCTCTTGTTTTAAGTGGCTTTTCTAATTGGCGATTACCAACAGTTGAAAACTATAAAACTATTATAGATAAAACAAGAACAAGAGAAGAACTTATGATAAAGAAAGCTTTTAAATATATATTACCTGAAAATTACTGGACTGGTGATAGAACTTGGATAAGAAACTTTGGACTTTATGGATATTATGTTTTTTTTAAAAGTGGTTCTATATACTATCAAAATCGAACCTATAAAAAATTTGTACGATGTGTAAGAGAGATTAAATAATGAAAAAAAAAGTTTTAATATTACATGGTTGGGGTGGAAGTTCTGAACCTCATTGGCAGTTGTGGTTAAGCAATGCACTCCCAAAAGATAAATACGAAGTTTCATTTCCATCTTTTCCAAATAAAGATTTCCCAGATTTTAACAAATGGTTACATTTTTTAAAAGAGGAGTTTGATAGGTTTCAACCTGATATTGTAGTATGTCACTCATTAGCAAATATTTTATGGTTTCATTTTGTTGAAAAATTCTCTATTAAAGAGATAGAGAAACTGATGCTTGTAGCCCCCGTACGAAAAGATTGTAAAATTGAAGAGTTACAAACATTTTTTCCCTATCCTATCCCTAAAGACTTAAAATCAAAAGAGATAATTATGGTTGGAAGTGATAATGATATATATCTTAATGTGGAAGAAGCTATAGAACTTCAAAGTCAACTTAATGTTGGACTTAAAATACTAGAAGATGCAGGACATATCAATGCGGACAGTGGCTTTGGAGAACTTCCTTGTGCAGTAGATTGGATACAAAGAGAAATTGTATAGATGATATTAAGTATAGAATCAAGTTGCGATGATAGTAGTATCGCAATCACAGAGATAAAAACAAAAAAACTAATATTTCATAAAAAAATATCACAAGAGTTACAACACAGTGTTTATGGTGGAGTTGTACCTGAACTTGCAGCCAGACTTCATATAGAAGCTTTACCAAAAATACTAGAAGAGTGTATTGCTTATTTTGATAAACTCAAAGCAATCGCTGTAACAAATGCCCCAGGACTTTCTGTAACTTTAACTGAAGGGGTAACGATGGCAAAAGCTTTAAGTATAAGTTTAAACTTGCCACTTATTGCAGTTAATCATCTTAAAGGTCATATCTATTCACTTTTTATAGAAAAAGAAGAGCAATTCCCTTGTACAATTTTACTAGTTTCAGGTGGTCATACACAACTTATAGAAGCTACAAGTTTTAATGATATGAAAATTATTGGTACAACTATTGATGATAGTTTTGGAGAAAGCTTTGATAAGGTTTCAAAGATGTTAGGTCTTGGATATCCAGGTGGTCCAGTTGTGCAAGAAAAATCTCTACAGGGGGACAATACTACATATAACTTCCCAATTCCACTAAGACAAAGTCCAAATATAGAATTTAGTTACAGTGGACTTAAAAATGCAGTACGAATAGCTATTGAAAAAGAGAAAAATAATAATAATTTAAATGAACAAATAATGTCAAATATTTGTGCAAGCTTCCAGTCTACTGCCGTTGCCCATATACTTATGAAACTCAAAAAATATTTTAAAACAAATCCACCAACAACATTGGCAATCGTTGGGGGAGCAAGTGCAAATATTGAATTACGAAATTCAATTGAAAACCTATGTAAAAAATATGATGCTCAACTATTACTGAGTTCTTTAGAGTTTTGTAGTGATAATGCTGCTATGATAGGACGAGTTGCCGTAGAACAATATCTTCAAAATGATTTTGTATCTTATGAAGATATTGATGTACAAAGTAGAATAAAAGAGAAAAATTTTTAAAGATTAGGGGTATTTCATGACACTTTTATTTATATATTTTTTTATTGCAGTTGGTATCTCTTTTTTATGTTCAATACTTGAAGCTGTAATACTCTCAACAACTCCAACCTATATTCAAGTTATAAAAAATTCTAAACCTAAAATTGGAAAGCAACTTGAAAAGCAGAAAAAGAATATCGATAAATCTATTGGAGCTATTCTAACTTTAAACACTTTTGCACATACTTTAGGTGCAGCTGGAGTTGGTGCTGAGGCAGTAAAGATATTTGGTGAAGAATATATGTTTTATATCTCTGCAGTTTTAACTATTCTTATTTTAGTATTTTCTGAAATTATCCCAAAAACTATTGGTGCATACTATTGGAAAGAGTTAAGTGGTATAAGTTCTTTTTTTATAGCATTTTTAGTATTTATCACCTATCCTCTTTTAGTTCTTATGGAGTTTATTACAAAAGCAATTGCAAAAGATAAAGGGAAAAACTCTATTACAAAAGATGAACTTGAAGCAACTGTTGCCATGGGTGAAGAAGCTGGGATACTTAAAGCAAAAGAACTTCATATAATAGAAAATATTTTTGACCTTAGAGATATAAAAGTAAAAGATATTTATACACCAAGAAATGTGCTGTTTTCTCTTTCGGAAGAACTATTGTTAGAAAGCTTAACTAAATTAGATAAAACTCTTATAGAATTAGAAAAACTAAAAGAATATTCTAGAATACCAATATACAAAAAAGATATAGATGATATAGTGGGGGTTATTTTTTCAAAAGAGTATTTTTATGAATTTATAGAAAATAAACTAAATAATAAAAATGATATTATAAAATCTGTATTTAAAGTAAATAAAAATATCCCTCTGTCTAAACTTTTAGATCTTTTTATTTCAAGAAAAGAACATCTTTTTATTGTAGTTGACAACTATGATCAAACAGCAGGAATAGTAACCCTTGAAGATGCGATAGAAACACTTCTAGGCTTAGAAATTATGGATGAATTTGATAACAATATAAATATGAGAGAATTAGCAAAAAATTTAAAAGTATTAAAAAATACTCTTTAATATAAATTTTAAATTTTTTGTGGTTTTATAACTTCCCTAGAAAAAACTTTATTAATAGCTTCAGGCACTATTGTTTTTAATTTTCCAAAATTGATAGGATGAAAAAATCTTGTATACTCAAAACTCCCCTCTTCATCTCTAACACCATCATACACAAAACCTATCTCTTTGTTTTGTTTTTTAGCCCATTGTGCTATATTTGAAGCATAAAGTGACGAGTTTGTATGTGACTTATCAAACTTATGTCCCCAAGCAAAAAAGATAAACTTTCCATTGTAACTTATATTTTTATAGTCATGATAATTATCTTTTTTAGCAAATACAGTAAGTTGATTTGTATTTAATTTCTCTAAATCCATCTCAAAAACTTCTATTGCTGAAGTTGGTTGAATATCTTCTTTATTATAGTTAAAAAGATATTTTACCTCTACAAGTTTTCCTTGATATTTTTGCTTAATAGCTTTTGCTACAATTCTTACTTGATCTTCAAGTTCTAAAGGGTGAAACTTATCATCAAATTTAAAATCTTGATAAGCTAACTTTTCACTTTTTTTATATCCAAGTGGAGCTGTAAATGGATTATATAAAAATATTGTCCCTACAACATTTTTATTTTTCTTTTTTAATAATAATTCTAATTCTTCTACATTTATCTCTTCATCAGTTAAAGGGATATATACATATGTTTTTACAATATATTCTAAATCATGAACTGTTTTTATTTTTCCAAAAACTTGCATTAATTTATACTACCTAGTTGCTCACCTGCTAAAAGATGAAAATGGATATGCCCAACCTCTTGACCACCATTTTGTCCAATATTTGTAATTAATCTATAACCATCACTTTTCACCCCAAGAGTTAAAGCTACTTCTTGTATAAATGTGGTCATCTCTGCCATAATATTTGGAGTGAGTTCATTAAACGATTGTACATGTACTTTTGGTATGATAAGCACATGAATTTTTGCTTGTGGACTTATATCTTCAAAAGCTAAAAAATTATCATTTTCTAATACTGTTTTATTTGGTATCTCACCTTCAATTATTTTACAAAATATACACATCTCTTTTTCCTTCTTTTTTCATATTTGTAAGTATAACCAAACTATAATAAATGTTTAAGTATAATCCCCCAATTATAAAGGTCTATAAATTAAATAGACCCCTTTAGGAGATACATTTGAAAGAATGGATAGATAAAATAAATAATGCCGTTTCATTGGAAGAATTAGAGCAATATAGAGTTGATATTTTAGGTAAAAAAGGTATTTTAACTTTAGAGTTTGTAAAGATGAAAGATATCCCAAATACTGAAAAAAAACTATTTGCTCAAAATTTAAATAATAATAAAGCAGAAATAAATAATGCACTAGAAGCACAAAAAACTATTCTCATGGCACAAGAATTAGAAAAAGAACTTGAAGCTGAAAAAATTGATGTAACAAAATTTACACCAAGTTTAAATACTGGTGCGTATCACCCTGTGTCTGATACATTAAACCAAATTACAACTTATTTTCAAAATCTAAATTTTAGTGTTGAAGAGGGTCCTTTAGTTGAAGATGATTTTCATAATTTTGAAGCTTTAAATCTTCCTGCATACCATCCAGCTAGAGATATGCAAGATACATTTTATTGTAATGATGGTGCTGTATTAAGAACCCATACAAGTCCAGTTCAAATAAGAACAATGATGGAGCAAAAACCGCCTATTCGAATGATAGCACCTGGTACTGTTTTTAGAAAAGATTTTGATATTACTCATACTCCTATGTTCCATCAAATTGAGGGACTTGTTGTAGAAAAAGAAGGTGTAGTATCTTTTGCAAATTTAAAGTTTGTTATGGAAGAGTTCTTACATCATATGTTTGGAGAGGTTGAAGTACGATTTAGACCCTCTTTTTTCCCGTTTACTGAACCATCTGCTGAAGTTGATATTAGCTGTATCTTTTGTAAAGACAAATCAACAGGAAAATCATGTGGATGTAGAGTATGTTCTCATACAGGTTGGCTTGAAGTATTAGGCTGTGGAATAGTCGATGAAAATGTATTTAAAGCAGTTGGATATGAAAATGTAAGTGGATATGCATTTGGTTTAGGGATTGAAAGATTTGCAATGCTTATCCATAAAATTGGAGATTTACGATCTTTATTTGAAAGCGATATTAGACTATTAGGACAATTTAAATGATTATAACAAGAAGATGGCTACAAGAATATATTGATATTATTAAATTAAGCACACAAACTATTTGTGATGCTTTAAATTCTATTGGATTAGAGGTTGATAGTAGTAAAAGAATACTTATTCCAAATGGCGTTGTTATTGGGAAAGTTGAAAGTTGCGAAAAACACCCAGATGCAGATAAACTGAATATTTGTCAAGTAAATATTGGGAATAAAGTTGAACAAATAGTGTGTGGTGCTAAAAATGTGGCAGAGGGGCAATATGTTCCAGTTGCTACTGTTGGTGCTGTTTTAGGTAAAAACTTTGTTATTAAAAAAGCAAAACTACGAGGTGTAGAATCAAATGGTATGATTTGTAGTTCTACAGAGATTGGTTTGCCTAAAATAAATGATGGAATTATGGAACTAGATGATTCTATTGGTAAATTAGTTATTGGGAAAGAGCTTAATGAATACTCTTTAATTAACGATGAGATAATAGAGATAGAACTTACTGCAAATAGAGGTGACTGTTTAAGTATCAATGGAGTTGCGAGAGAGCTAAGTACCTACTTCAATATTTCAATGAAAAACATTGACCCAATTGTAAATACTAACAATAAAGGAATTGGTCAAGTTTTTGATGTAATATATGACACAAATTGTCAATCAAGTTTAATTTACAAAGCAGCAGATATTAAACAATTTTCTTTAAAGCTACTTCATAAATTAAGAGTTGCAACAATAGATAAACTAAAAAGTACAGATATTGAAACAGCTATGGCATATGCAACTCATACTTCAGGGGTTCTTATCAATGTTTATACCAAAGCTGCAGCTTATACACAAGATAGTGAACTTGTTACTTTAAAAGTAATTCAAGATAAAGAGGGATTTGATACGGTTCAAGGAGAGGTGCTTTTAAGTACTATTGGAGTAGATGCTGGAAAAGTTGAAAATATTTGTGATGAAGTTTTAATAGAAGCTAGCTATATTGACCCAACTTATCTTGCACAAACTGTTTTTGATAAGAAAAAAGAAACAGGTGATATTTACTATAGAGCTTCAAGAGGAAGTGAACCAAACTTAGAATTTGGGATTGATGCAATTACTACTTTATTGTCACAAAATGGTGCAACTATTTATAATGGAAGTAAAAACTTTATTAATGATATAAAACAAAATACAATTAATATCAATAATAAACAACTTAATAAAATCATAGGTCAAGATATAGAACCAAGTAAAGTAAGTCAAATACTTACATCTCTTGGTTTTTTTGTAAAACAAGATGGTCAAGATACAATAAATGTAACTATCCCCTCTTTTAGACATGATGTACAAAATATTGCAGATATTACAGAAGAGGTTGTGAGAATTATTGGAATTGATCAAATTCAATCAAAACCACTTTTAATTCAAGAACTTAATAATATCAATGAAAGTTCAAATACTTTACAAGTAAAAAATCATATCAGATCACAAGCTATAGCAAATGGCTTTTTTGAAACTATCTCTTATGTATTTACAAATAAAGAGTTATTAGAAAAATATAATTTCCCAATTGTTAATAATAAAAAAGATATTTTAAATCCAATAGTAAATGAACTAAATACTTTTAGAACAACATTAAGTTTAAATCTAGTACAAGCAGTTGCTCACAATGTAAAACAAGGATTTAAATCTATTGCATTATTTGAATCAGGTATTGTATTTGACAAAAGTAGAAATGAGATAAAAAAAATCGGATTTATATTTAGTGGTGAAGAGGAAAATCCTGCAATTCAAAATAATGCAAAACCAAAAAATATAGATTTATTTAATTTTAGTAATAAAATAGCTAATATAATTGGTGATTTTGAATTACAACCTATGAAAAAAATTATAAGTGATTTTGTACATCCATACCAAAATGCAACAATTGTTAAAAATGGGAAAAATATAGGTATTTTATATAAACTACATCCTACAGTAGCAGATGATTTTGATATTTCAAAAGATACTTTTATTGCTCAATTAAATTTAGACTCACTTAAAAAAGAGACTATAATAGCTTCTAACATCTCTAAATTCCAAGCTTCAAGAAGAGATTTAAGTGTGATTGCACCTAAAGACTTAGAGTATAAAGAGATAAAAAAAGTTATTAAATCATTGAGAATTAAAGAGATTAAACAATTTAATCTTGTAGATATTTATAGTGATGAGAAACTAGATAATAATGAAAGTCTTACTATTAGATTTATATTACAATCTGAAACTAAAACATTTGAAGAGAGTGATATTAATACTATTATGGACAAAATTTTAATAAAATTACAAGAAGAGTTACATATAGGTTTAAGATAATGGAAACTATACATATCTCTTCTCTTTTAAATCCTTTTGATATTGTTATTGACAACATAGCTTCAGATAAATCTATATCACATAGATGTGCTATGTTTAGTCTTTTATCAAACAAACCCTCAACAATCAAAAACTATCTTCGTGGAGAAGATACAATGGATTCACTAAAAATTGCCCAAAAGCTAGGGGCAAAAGTAGAGGATGATGGAGAGATTATAACTATTACACCACCTTCAAAACTTACAGAGCCAGATGATATACTAGATTGTGGAAATGCAGGAACAGGTATGAGACTTTATGCTGGATTATTAGCTGGGATTGAAGGGAGTTTTGTACTTACAGGGGATAAATACTTAAGAAGTCGCCCTATGAAAAGAGTTGTTACCCCTTTAAGAGATATAGGAGCTTCAATTGATGGTCGAGAAAATGGAAATAAAGCTCCCCTTCATATCCGTGGAGAAAAACTAAAATCTTTTAAATATAATAGTCCAATTGACTCTGCACAAGTTAAATCGGCTCTTATTTTAGCAGGAATTCAAAGTGATGAGATCTCTTACTATAAAGAAAATTTACTTTCAAGAGATCATACGGAAAGAATGTTAAATGGAATGGGTGCAAATATTGCTACAAATAATGAGGGTTTTATAGAAATTCACCCTATAAAAAAACCTCTTAAACCACTACATTTAACAGTACCCACTGATCCTTCGAGTGCATTTTTCTTTGCTGTTGCAGCAGCTATTATACCAAATAGTAAAGTTACTTTAAAAAATGTTACATTAAATCCAACACGAATAGAAGCATATAAAATATTACAACAAATGGGTGCAGATGTTACATTTATTGAAACTGAAAACATCTATGAACCTATTGGAGATATTGTTGTAAAACACAATACACTTCAAGGTGTAACTGTTGATAAAAATATAGCTTGGCTTATAGATGAATTACCAGCTTTAAGTATTGCTATGTCAATTGCAAACGGAAAAAGTGTAGTTAAAAATGCCGAAGAATTAAGAGTAAAAGAGAGTGATAGAATAACTGCTGTAGTAAACAATCTCAGACTTTGTGGTGTAAATTATAAGGAATTTGAAGATGGTTACGAGATAGAAGGTAATACAACTTTACAAAAAGCAACTATCAACTCAATGGGAGACCATAGAATTGCCATGAGTTTTGCAATTGCTGGATTATTATGTGGCATGGAGATTGAAGATACACAATGTATTGAAACATCTTTTCCAAATTTTTTAGATATATTAGAGAGTTTAAGAGTATAAAATGGAAGTAAAACTAGCCTCATCTTATGGTTTTTGTTTTGGTGTAAAAAGAGCTATTGATATAGCACAACAACACAAAAATTCAAACACTATGGGACCACTTATCCACAATCAAAAAGAGATAGATAGACTCAAACTCGATTTTAGTGTTGGACTGTATGAAAACCTTGATGATGTAAAAAAAGATGACACTGTCATCATAAGAACTCATGGTATTCCAAAAAATGATTTGCAAGAATTAAAACAAAAAGATGCAAAAATCATCAATGCAACTTGTCCATTTGTTACAACTCCACAACAAATTGTAAAAAAAATGTCAAATGAAAACTACAGTATTTTAATCTTTGGCGACTATAGTCATCCCGAAGTAAAAGGTGTAAAAAGTTATGGAGATGATGTTCATGTTGTACTTGAAGCAAATGAATTAGAAAACATAATTTTTAAATATGACAAAATAGCCTGTGTAGCACAAACAACAAGAAAAAAAGAAAAATATCTAGAAATTGTGAATAGTCTAATACTTAAAAATAAAGAGGTACGGGTATTTAATACAATTTGTGATGCAACTTTTGAAAATCAAGATGCAGTAAGAGAACTATCAAAAGATGTTGATACTATGGTAATTATAGGTGGAAAAAACTCTTCAAATACCAAACAATTACTCTATATTGCAAAAGAAAATTGTCAAGATAGTTATCTTATAGAAGATGAAAAAGAGTTAGATGCAAGCTGGTTCCAAAATAAAAAAATTTGTGGTGTGACTGCGGGTGCTTCAACACCAGATTGGATTATTCAAAAAGTTGTAAAGCAAATAGAAAATATATAAATTAAGGAAGTTTTAGCTAAAATAGCCCTCATTAAAATAAAAGGGTAGGCAAGCAAATGAAATTTGAAGATTTTGAAATAGAAGGTGAAGACTTCGCAGCATTATTAGAGGAGAGTGAAAAAAGTACAGAAACAAATACAGTCTCAGAAGGTGAAATAGTAATTTTAAACGATGATAGCTTTGTAGTAAGTATTGCAGGTAAAGAGGGAAGAATTCCTTTAAGTGAAATTACTAATGCAGATGGTACAGTTAAGTACAAAGTTGGTGATAAAATTACTGTTATGATTGTAGGAACAAGAGGTGAAAATTTATCACTATCTTACAAAAAAGTTTTACAAAAAGCTAAATTTGATGAGTTTTTTGCAAAATATGGTGAAGAACCTGAAAATGTAATTGTTGAAGGTACAGTAATCTCTGTAAAACCAAGAGCTGGTTTTGTAGTACAAGATGATGAAGGTATGGAATACTTTATGCCAATGGCACAAGGATTCTTAAAAGCAGTTGGTGCTGTTGGTAAAAAAATCAAAGCAGTAGTTCTTAAAGCAAAACCAGAAACATCAAGTATCGTTATCTCAAGAAGAAAACTTATTGAAGAATCACAAAAAAACAAAGAAGAAAAAATAGCACAACTTATGGAAAATAACGAGCCAAGAACTGGTGTAGTTAAAAAAATCACAAGTTATGGTATGTTTGTTGATTTAGGTGGAATAGATGGACTTGTAAACTACAATGAAATTAGTTATAAAGGACCTGTAAATCCATCAGCATACTTCAAAGAAGGTGATGAGATTACAGCTATTATGAAATCTTACGATAAAGAGAAAGGTCATCTTTCATTATCAATCAAAGATGCGTTACCAAATCCATGGGAAGAGATGAAAGATGCTTTAGATGTTGGTGATACAATCACAGTTACAGTTTCTAACTTCGAATCATACGGTGCATTTGTTGATTTAGGAAATGATATTGAAGGTTTACTACATATTTCAGAAATCAGTCATAATAAAAATGTAAAAAATCCTAAAGATTACTTAGAGATTGGTCAAGAGATTAATGTTGAAGTTATTGATTTAGATTGTGATAAAAGAAGATTAAGAGTAAGTTTAAAATCTTTACAACCAAAACCATTTCAAACATTTATCAAAGAAAATAAAGTTGGAGATGTAGTTACAGGTACAGTTGCAACATTAACAGACTTTGGTGCATTTATAAACCTTGGTAGTGTAGATGGACTTTTACATAACGAAGAGTCTAGCTGGGATTCTGGAAGTAAATGTAAAGATATCTATAAAAAAGGTGATGAAGTAGAAGTTAAAATCATTAAAATTGATACAGAAAAAGAAAATATCTCTTTAAGTGTAAAAGCACTTCAAGATTCACCTGCTCAAAAATTTGAAAAAGAGCATAAAAATGGAGATATCATTAAATCAACAATAAAAGATATTAAAGATTTCGGTATTTTTGTAAAACTTGAAGACAACCTTGATGGACTTATTAGAAAAGAAGATATGATTCAAACTGAAGAAGGTACTGAAGAGCCTAAAATTGGTGATGAAATTGAAGCTGTTGTTGTAAATATAGACAAACAAAAAAATAGAGTAAGACTATCTGTAAGAAGACTTGCTACACAAAAAGATAGAGATATGTTAGAATCTGTAAATGATGATTCTTCTATGACTCTTGGAGATGCTTTAGTAGGAAAGTTAAAGTAATTTAACTTTATCTACTAAATTTTTGGAGAAAATAATGAATAAACCTACAATAGTAGTATGTGATCATATTCACGAAAGTGGATTAGACATATTAAAGAATACTAGTGATATAAATTATGTATATGCTGCAGATATCGATAAAACTGCCCTTTTAGATGTTATCAAAGATGCTGATGTATGTATCACTAGAAGTTCAACAGATGTTGATGAAAAATTTTTAAATGCAGCTGAAAATTTAAAAGCAGTTGTACGAGCTGGTGTTGGTGTTGATAATGTAGATCTAGATGGTTGTAGCAAAAGAGGTATTATTGCTATGAATGTGCCAACTGCAAATACTTTAGCAGCAACAGAACTTACTATGACACACTTACTTTCTTGTATGAGAAAAATGCCATATGCTCATTCTCAACTTAAAGATCAAAGAGTTTGGAAAAGAGAAGATTGGTATGGACAAGAACTTTATGGTAAAAAAATTGGTGTTATTGGTTTTGGTAATATAGGTCATAGAGTAGCCCTTAGATGTAAAGGTTTTGAGATGGATGTTGTAACATATGACCCATACATCGCATCTTCAAAAGCAACAGATTTAGGGATTGAATATACAACAAACTTTGATGATATTTTAGCTTGTGATATTATTACAATACATACACCAAAAAATGCAGAAACATTAAATATGATTGATGAGAAAGAGATTGCAAAGATGAAAGATGGTGTTATTCTTATCAACTGTGCAAGAGGTGGATTATATAATGAAGAAGCACTTGTTAATAATTTAAAATCTGGTAAAATTGCTATGGCAGGTATTGATGTATTCAATAAAGAGCCAGCGACTGACCATCCATTACTTGATTTAAATAATGTAACAGTTACAGCACATCTTGGTGCAAATACTGTTGAGTCACAATTTAAAATTGCAACTCAAGCTGCAAATAATGCGATTAAATCAGCTCGGGGTATTGGATATCCTCATGCTTTAAATCTTCCAATAGATGAAACTAAGATACCTTCATTTGTAAAACCTTATTTAGAGCTTACTCAAAAAATGGCTTTTTTAATTGCACAGATGGATAAAAATGCTATTGAATCAATTAAACTTGAAGCTGAAGGTGAAATTGCTGAATACTTAGAAAGTTTAGAAACTTTTGCAATTGTTGGAGCATTGACACATAGTCTGTCAAATGAAAAAATCAATTATGTAAATGCTACATTTGTTGCAAATGAAAGAGGGATTAAAGTTGATTCTTCTGTTCATTCAAATACTAGTGCATTTAAAAACCAAGTTACAGTAAAAATAACTACAACACATGGTGTAAATAGTACAAGTGGTACAATTTTTGATGAAGATGTTCAAAGAATTATTAAAATAAATGATTATTTAATGGATATTGAACCATCTGGAAAAATGATTTTACTTTCAAACTCTGATGTTCCAGGTGTAATTGGTGAAGTTGGTCAAATTTTAGGCAACGAATCAATAAATATTGCAGACTTCAGACTTGGTCGTAGTAAAAATGGTGCATTAGCTGTAATCTTAGTTGATGAAGATGTATCAAATGAACTTTTAACTAAATTACAAAATATAGAAGCAGCTCGTTCTGTTTCATATGCTCAAATTTAAGGAAATAATATGGCATTAGGAATGGGAGACTTAAAAAAAGGTCTTAAAATAGAAGTAGATGGTATTCCATATAAAATCACTGATTATGCTCATGTAAAACCTGGAAAAGGTGCAGCATTTGTAAGATGTAAAATCAAAAATTACCTTAATGGTAAAACTATTGAAAAAACATTTCATGCAGGTGATAAATTTGAAACACCAGATTTACAACAAAAAACTATGCAATACCTTTATGATGACGGTGAAATGATGCAATTTATGGATACTGATACTTATGAACAAATTGGTCTTTCTTATGATCAAGTTGGGGAAACTGAAAAGTGGATTATTGACGGTATGAATGTTGATATGATGTTTTTTAAAGGGGAAGCAATTACTGTTGAACCACCTGCAACAGTTGAGATGAAAATAGTTGAAACACCACCTAACTTTAAAGGTGATTCTCAAGGTGGTAAAAAACCTGCTACTTTAGAGTGTGGTGCTGTGGTTCAAATCCCTTTTCATCTACTTGAAGGTGATATCATCAAATGTGATACTGCCAAAGCAGAATACCTAGAAAAGGTTAAGTAATGAACTTTTCGTCGATTATCGGCGAATAAGTTCCTTTTTCATCAGTCACATATTGACATATGTTCCCTCTTCAAAAGAATCTTCTTCTTGATACTCAACAAGAATTTCATCACTTAACTTAATTTTAGACTTTATTATAGGAAGAGCAAATGCAACAAAAAGAACTTATTATATTTGATATGGATGGAACACTTATAGATAGTGGTGATGTTATTACAAATACTATTAACTTTGTAAGGGGTCATTTAGGACTAGAAAAGATTGAAAAGCATATTATGCTAGAACAACTCAATAATCCAGATATAAACTCTTCTGAGTACTTCTACGGTACAAAAGAATTTACTCCAGAACAAACTGAACTTTTTACAGACTATTATAATATAAATTGTGTAAAAGATATAAAGCTTTATGAGGGGATAGAGGAGTTATTAAACTCATTAGAAAAAGATTTTAAACTCACTATTGCGACAAATGCTTCAAGAGATTTTGCTGTAAAAATGATAAAACATCTTAATATAGATAAATATTTTGATATTGTCATAGGTGCTTCTTGTGTAAAAAATCCAAAACCACATCCTGATATGGTTTTAAAAACATTAAATGATTTACAAATTAAATATCATAAATCCATCTTGGTGGGAGATAGTTTAAAAGATATGCAAGCTGCAAAAGCAGCTAATGTTGATAGCATATTAGTTGACTGGGGATTTAGTAGTTATGAGAATCATAACACTATACGAAACTCAAATGAATTGTATGAGAAGTTACATAGCTTCAAATAATTTATTTAAGCTTTTAACTCCTCTTTATGTACAACATTTTCTACATCCATAATAACTAACATTTGATTATTTTCAAGTCGTACAAAACCTTTTAAGTATTTTGCTGGAATTCCAGAACCCATATCAGATACAGGATATAAAGAAGCAGAATCAAGTTTTTGTACATCATCTACTTTATCAACAACTAAACCTAACATTCTGTTATCATTAGTTATAACAGCAATTACTGCTGTGTTTTCATTGTATTCTATTTTACCAGTATTAAATTTTATTCTTATATCTAAAATTGGTACAACTTCACCTCTTAAGTTAATAAGACCTTTTACCCAATCTTTTGTATTTGGTAAAATAGTTATTAATTCTGGATAAGTCAAAATTTCTCTAATTTTAGGCAACTCAACTGCATATTTCATCTCTCCTAAAATAAATGTCATATACTCATCTGAATTCATACTATTAAACTGTTTTTCTTTTGCCATTTTAATTTCCCCTATTTTAATTATTGTATTATACTATTCGTTAGCTTTCCATTGCTTGTATAAAGCTTCATGTTCAGCAATCTCTTCACGACTAGGTTTTCTTCTACAAGATAAGTAACCTTTACTTCCATCACAACTTTCAAATGGAAATACTGTAGCAAATACCCAATAGTATCCACCATCTTGTGTGGCATTCTTTACATATCCTGTCCATACATTTCCAGATTTTACTGTATCCCACAGTGATTTAAATGCAACTTTTGGCATATCTTTATGTCTTATCATATTATGTGGTTTATCTATTAGTTCTTCTAGAGTATATCCTGCTATCTTACAAAAGTCATCATTTGCAAATTTGATTATCCCTTTCTCATCTGTTTCACTTACAAGGAATGCAAAATCATCTAATACTGTTTCTCCTGCCATCTTTATCCCTTTTTAGTTAAAGTCTACTATCAATTTTAAACAAACAATAACTTACTGAATTATATCCATTTTTATGTAGTTTATCTATTTTTATCTTAAGTCTCAATAACTTTTTTATCAATAACTTCACACTTAACAACACTTTTTGAACTTTCTAAAGAGATTACATCACTTACTTTTAAATTCATAATATCTATAATCTTATTATCTTTTGTTAATTGTACAAAACCTTTTTTATCTTTTGTTTTAGGGTCATTAATCAAAAAACTATTTTGTAACCTATTTATATCGTCTTTTTTTACTTTAAGAACTTGTGAATACACTCCATTAAATTGTTGTTTTAGTTGTTGTATATTTGCCTGAACAAACTCAAATCTTTTTTCTAAAGAGTGTTGTTCAAAACTAATTTTGATATGTTTTAAATATTGTTCTTTTTGATATAAAATAGTTTTTAATTTTTGATTAAAATTATTAAATATAGTGTCTGTATATATTCTTAATTCATTTATATCAGGAGTTGCTATCTCTATGGCATTTGAAGGTGTACTAGCACGGATATCTGCTACAAAATCAGAGATTACAAAATCACTTTCATGACCAACAGCACTTATTATTGGTGTAGTTACAGAAAAAATAGCATCTGCTACAATCTCTTCGTTAAAAGCCCATAAATCTTCTATACTTCCTCCACCACGACCTACTATTATTAAATTTTTACTATTTAAGTTAGAATTTTCTATTGCAAGAGCATCTGCTTTTTGTAAAGCACTTACAATACTCTCTTTTGCACCCTCACCTTGTACAAGAGTTGGTATAAGTATCATTTTAGCTAATGGATATCTATGCGTCAATACTTTTTTCATATCTTCAATAGCAGCACCTGTATTTGAGGTAATAACATAAATTTCATCGGGAAATCTTGGGAGTTCTTTTTTTATTGATTTATCAAAATAGCCTTTTATTTGCAATTTTGTTTTTAATTGTTCATAGGCTAATGCTAAAGCCCCAACTCCTGATGGTTCAATCTTTTGACAAAGAAGTTGATAATTTCCTCTAGGGGTATAAACAGTTATATTTCCACTTATTACAACTTTTGCACCAACTTCTAACCGAAACTTTAAATACTGTGCATTTCCACGAAACATAACACAAGAGATATTTGATTTATTATCTTTTATACTAAAATAGATATGTCCACTACTATGATAAGTAAGATTTGAAATCTCACCCTCAACATATACAGAACTAAGTGTAGTTTCTAGTACACTTTTAATTTGTTCATTTAAACTAGAAACACTAAGAGGCGATTGCATTAGATCTTTCTAGCAATAAATGTTGTACTCATGTCCAAAGAGTAACCTTTTACAAAAATTGGCTCTAGTCCAACCTCTTGTAACTCTTCAATCATCTTTTGTGTAGTTATAAAAGCTTCTATAGATTCAGGTAGATATGTATAAGCATCTTTATTTTTTGAAATTAATCCACCTATATGAGGCATTAGATTATTCATATAAAATTTTGTTAATTTAGCTGGTAATGTCTTTTTCTCATTTTTAGTAAATTCCAAAATGACACAAAGCCCATCTTTCTTAAGAACTCTAGCAAACTCTCGTAAAGCTTCTTTTCTTTGGACAACATTTCTTATTCCATATGATATTGATATAATATCAACACTTTCCTCTTCTAAAGGTAAACTTTCAGCTCCTGCTTCTATAAAAGTTCTATGAGGTATTTTTGTCTTCCCAACTTCCATCATACCAACACTAGGATCAATTCCAATTATCTCATCAATACCTATCCCATTTTTTTTCGCAACTTTTTCCCAGTCAATCATCAAGTCACCAGTTCCACAAGCAACATCAACTATTTTTGAAATATTTTTATGTCCATATAAGTTAAAAGCCATATTACAAGCTTTTTTTCTCCATATTTTATCTATTCCCATACTTAATATTCTATTTGCTAAATCATAAGTTTTAGCAATCTCATTAAACATTTTTACAATATCTTCTTGATTATCTCTATTTTCTTCTGCCAATTTTTTACCTTATATTATATATTTGGAAACTAATAAACCTATAATAAAACCTATATTAAGTGCAACTATTATTTTCATTAGTTCTAGTTTTTTATCTGTTGTTGGAATTGTTCTTATTATTTTTTCTTGTGTTATTAATGCCCTATCAAAATTTTCTGTTGCTCTATCAACTCTTTTAAGTGTTTGAGTAAGAGTTATCTCAGCCATTTCAAATCGCTCAGTTAACTCTTTTGCTTGTTTAAAACTCATATCACTCATAATTGATAAATCCTATTCATTATTTTATATCTATCCATCTATCAAGAGTACAAAATATCCCATTTAGATTATTCAAAACATAATCTTTTGCTTCTGTTTGTAATCTTCTAAAAAAGAGATATTTTAAAGCAGCTTCTCTATCTCCACTCTCTTTAGCTTCAAGCGCTTTTTGTGCGAAGTCGGTGTTGTTGTGTGCCATCTCCCAAACTGTACTTCCAAGATATCTACTCATTGTTATAACTTTATCATTTTTTACTGCAAAATATTTTGGGTCTTTTACAAAATCTGTTATTGTAGAATCACTACCAAGATATTTGTGTCCAAAAAAGTTTATAAATTGTTCTTCTAGATAATCTTGCTCTGTGGAGATTGCTCTATTTAATGCAAAAAATAAATTATCAGTAGAGTTACTCTCTATTTTTCTCAATTTTTTCATAGTTGCAATTGCATTTTTTCCATCAAGTTCCCCATCACCCATAGGAACTATCCATTTAATATTGTTAAAAGACCCAACTTTTGCTATCTCTTCAAGTACTAGTGTTGATGTTTTATTTCCACCAACATCCACAATTACTTGGTGGTTATCATCCATTAGTATAAGTTCATCTAATTGTGTCAATTTATTAGTGCTTAACATTTTTTTATTGACTATTTCTGTTCTCGTAAAACTTTGGGAATCATTGTTTTCATCATCTATTTCAATATATGTGATTGGTTTTCCATGTTTTTTATATAAATATGGTGCAATAACTTGCATTGCAACGGTTGATTTACCAACACCACCTTTAGTTTGAGGAATTATAATCATATTAAAACCTTTTGATTATTTTTGTTATTGATTTTATCCAATTTTTAATTTACAACAGCTTTTGAAATTATCTCTTCTTTATCATCATACAATTTTATTTTGAGACCATCATTTGCTTTCCCATTTTCATCAATATCTATGATAACAATCTGCATAATTGCTTTACAATTATTTGGAACATCAAAATGACCGCCAAGTCCTGTTAATGCTTTTTGAATAGGTATATAACTATCCATACCTATTACATTATCCCGACAACCAGTTAGTCCTAAATCTGTCACATAAAATGTACCCTCAGTAACCTCTAAATCATCAGTTCCTACATGTGTGTGTGTTCCACAGATTGCACTTACTCGCCCCTTTAACATTTGCATTAAAATTCTTTTCTCTGCTGTAACTTCTGCATGGAAATCAATAAATATATGTTTTACACCCTCTTTTTCAAGGTTTGCCACAACTTCTAAAATATGTGTGAATGGATTTAAAACTTGAGGCATAGTATACAGTCCCATAAGATTAATAACTGCTAATACTTCACCGTTTATCTCTAACTTTAAAATACCACTTCCTGGTACATCAACTGGATAATTATCTGGTCGTAAAACTTTTTTTGTTTCTAGTAAAGTTAATATATCTTTTTTTTTATCCCAAGAATGATTTCCGCCAGTTATTACATCAATACCACAGTTAAACAATTCTTGTGCATTTTTTACTGTTATCCCAAAACCATGACTTGCATTCTCACCATTTGCAATCACTGTATCTATTTTGTATTGATTTATTAGTCTTTCTAAATTATGTTTAATTATTTTTCGACCTGGTCGGCCTACTATATCTCCAATAAATGCTATTTTCAATTCAACCCTTTAGCTTAATTTTAATTTGACTTCAAAAACAGCACTATTTTCTTCATTATATGCTGTTATTTTTCCATTTTGATCTTCTATTATTTTTTTTGCAATATTTAATCCAACACCAATTCCACCATGATCTTTAAAGCTTACAAATGGTTCAAAAATATCTTCTAAAATAAATTCTTTAATTCCTCCACCATTATCTTTAAACTTAACTACAACTTCTTCATTTTCACTTGTAACATCAATCGTAAACTTCCGATTTTCAAAATCATCTATATAAATAAGCTGATCTAGTGCATTTTTTATTATTACAATCCATACTTGTTCAATTCTTTGTTTTTGCACCTTTGCATTAAAAACATATCTATTTTTATCCATATTTATATCAAATAGTTCAGCGTTTAAATGAAGATTTGTTATTTGTTTAATTGAGTTATGGCTTACTGTTAAGGCTGTTACTATTGTACTATAAATATTGACAATCTCTTTTTTCTCACTTGCAACTTGTGATACTTCTTTCATAGATTCAATTATATTAGCAATCCTATCTATTCCATCAAGAATTTTCACAGAATCATTTTGCAATCGTGTTTTTGTGTCACCTTCTTCTAAATCTCCAATGTCATAACCCATTAATTCAAAATTACCTTTGATATAAGTAAGTGGTGTATTTATTTCATGTGTTATTCCTGCTGCTAAAGAACCAATTGAGGTTAATTTTGCACTTTCAATTTGTTTTTTCTGTATTTGCTCTAATTGCTTAGTATTTTTTTCCACTTCTTGTTTTATTTTTTCATTTAATGATTTATTTAATAATTCTAATTTTTTCTTGTCTTCTAAGGAATTTATTACAACAACAAAAGTTTTTTTATCAGGTAAAATATTGAGTGAAAATTCTACATGTACCTTATTTCCATATTTATCATCACATACTTTTTCCACTTGATTAACAGTTCCAGTTTTAATTGCTTTTTCTAAGGCATCTTGTGCAATTTTTTTAGAACCTTCACTTGTCATCTCGATACAATTTTTGCCTATCATCTCTTTTGCACTATAACCAAATAGTTTAGTATAATACCCATTAACACTTAAAAAATTTCCATTAAAATCAATAGTACCTATACCACTATTAGCAAATTTAATTATGGCATCAATTTGCTCCATTTTGAATTGTACACTTTTTTTATCTGTAATATCTTGTCTTATTGCACTATAACCAACAATAGTATCAAAATCATCAAAAATCGGTTCAATATACGCCTTAACCCAGTATGAACCTCCATCTTTTTTTCTATTTTTAACTTCACCAGACCAGCTTTTCCCAGATTTAATAGTTTTCCAAAGATTATTAAATATCTCTTTTGGCATATCTGGATCTCTTATTATGGAATGTGGTTTTCCTAGTAGTTCCTCTTTACTATAACCAGAGATATTACAAAATGCCTCATTTGCACTTGTAATAATACCTTTTGTATCAGTAGTAGTTATAATAATATACTTATCAACTAAATATAAATATTTCTCAAGGTCTCGGGTTTTTAGCTGTAGTTTGTCATTAAGAATTTGTTGTGCCTCTTTATTATATTTTTGAAATATAAAACTAAGAAAAAGAGACACTAAAGTTGAACAAATAAAAACAACAATTAATAGTTCAATAAAACTGTTTTTATCAAAATGAGAAAATAAAAAAAGAGTAAAACCTGAAGTCAAAACACCAAGTATTATAAATAAACTAAGAAGTTTTGTATTAAAATATAATTTTGGCATTGAAACTAGTTTTACAAATTCTTACAGTAAAACTATTTTGATAAAACTTCATTTATCTTTGTTTCAATTGCTTGCAATGAATCAAAGGGTTTCATTAAATAATGTGTTGCACCATGTTTATGGGATTTTAAAACTTTATCTAATGTTGAATAAGCAGTCATCATAATAACTTTTTGATCTGAATTTTTATCCATGATTTTTTCTAAAGCATCAAGCCCATTCATTTGTGGCATCATAATATCTAATAGAACTATATCATATGTGTTATCTATAGTTTCAACTGCTGTAACAGGATTTGAAAACGTAGTTACTTGGTATTTTTCACTTCTATTAAGAAATCTTTGTATCATACTTAAAATTTCATTTTCGTCATCTACTACTGCTACTTTATAAACATCTTTACTCATCACCTACTCCTTTTTGTTATCAAATAAATCTTTTGCTGCAAGCTTCATAATTTGATCATTTTTTTCTTCTAACATATGATCTAAGACTTCAAATACTTCATGACTCGCTTGTTCTATTTTAACTACTTTTTCTTCAATTACTGCTTTAGAACATACTACAGAGTTTCCTGCACACTCTGCTGCTAATTCATTTGCTTCTTCATGTACAGTTTTATGTGGTATATTTAAACTACTATAAGATCGTGTATTTCCAAACTCTGTTTTTCCTAAACCTGTATCATACCACTTACCAAGTCTACACATTGTATGTTCTGTTGGCTTAAAGTTATTACTTTCTCCAAATAACAATTGGTAAAGATTATTTTTATATATCACATGGTCAAGTTTTGCAAGATTTACAAATATTTTATTACTTATTGCTTCAACTTCAAACACACTTCTTCCTGCATTTTTTTGAAAATTATTCATTAATTTAATGAGAATATCTACTCTTTCTTTTGTTTCGACAACAACTTTTGCTACTATATCTGAGCTTGATTTCATTCGTGCTGTTTCTTCTTGAATAGATATTACAACATCTTTAATCTCTTTTGCTGCATCAGCACTTCTTGAAGCTAGATTTCTTACTTCTTGAGCAACAACTGCAAAACCTTTTCCTGCTTCCCCAGCAGTTGCAGCTTCTACTGCTGCATTGAGTGAAAGTATATTTGTTTGAAATGAAATTTGGTCTATTACTGTAATAGCTTGTGCTATATCATCACTTTTTTGCACTAAGTTAGTAACAATTTCATTTTCAGTTTTAATTTGATTATTTAAATTTTCAGTATCACTTACTATATTTTTTGTTAATGTCAACCCTTCATTTGAACCTGTGGCAGTCTCTTTTGATTCTTTTGACATATTATCAAGCTCACCTAATAACTCTTGATATACATTTTGAGTATTTGTTAATGATTGATTGATATTTTGATTATGTTTATGAAGTAATCCATCATCTGCATTATCATGGATTGATGTTTTTACAAGTGAAGCTATAGTTAAATCATCATATTTTTTGTATTCTAATTTAGCTTCACAATCTTCTATAATAATTCTTTCTTCATGTTTTGCAATAACCCCTACTAAGGCATTTGTATTTTTTATATTTTCTTTCGCTTTATCATTCATAAATACAATATTGTTATTATTATCTACTGCTACTATTCCTTCTGCGATTGAAAAAGCAGCTATTCTTTCCAAATTGATTTTTTCAGATTTTATACTATCAAGTTTTTTATCATAATCTGATACTATTTTTTTTATCTCGTTTTGACTACGCTGTTCTACTTGCTTTAGTGTATTCTCAAGCTCTTGAACTTTAGACTTTAGTAACTCACACTCTTCATCTTTAGCTTTATTTGAAAAAAACATCTTAGATACCCTTAATTTAAATTTTAAAGATTATATCTTAGAAGAGGTTATATAAAAATTAATTATACACACAATAAGCACTACTAAATGCCCATTGGAAGTTATATCCCCCTAATTCCCCCGTAATATCAACAACTTCTCCTATAAAATAGAGACCTTTTTGATACTTACTTTCCATATTTTTTTCAAGTTCATTTACTTTAATTCCACCTTTTGTCACCTCTGCTTTTGTGTATCCAAAGTTTCCAGCAGGTGCCATTTGGTAATTATGAATATCAATATCTAAATTTTTAATAGCTTGTTTAAATCTTTTTGGAAGATAACTATCTTTATATGGAGCAAAATCTATTGAAATGTTTCCTTTTTCCCAATATAGTGAACTACTTAAAATCACAGGACCACTACAACCTTTATGGGTAAAAAGCATTTTTCCCTCAAGAATCTTATCTTTTATAGTGATTCTAGCATCAATGGATAAACCACTTAATTCTTTAAACCAAAATTCTGGCTTTTGTACTGTAAATCCTACAAGAGCAGGGTTGAGTTTACCCACAGTATGTCCAAACTTTTTTGCAATTTCAAAACCAATATTTGTAGCACCCAAAGAGGTATAAGAAAGACCTCCCGAAGCTACAATTAATTCTTTTGTTTCAATATCTCCCTTGGTAGTTTTTATTTGAAATTTATTATTAAGATATTCTACACTTAAAACTTCACAATTAAGATACTGTTTTGTTTTTTTAAGAAGTTTTTTAAACATAGCTAGTGGTTCTTCACTACTTTTACAAAAATATGTCCCTTTTACAATTTTTTCATTTACAGCAGGATATACTCCATTTTGATTTAAGAAAGAGAGTAATTTTTTGTTATCAAATTTTTGAAACACCTCATCAATAAAATCTTTATCTCCTAAATAATAATCACTACTAAGATATTTATTTGTAATATTACATTTAGCCCCACCACTTACTTTTATTTTGGCACCAACTGTTGAGTTTTTATCAATAATACAAATATTTTTATTTTGTAATCCACTAGCCGCCATCAAACCACTAGCGCCTGCTCCTATAATTGCTATATCATAAATCATTATTTGTAAGCTTTTACTACAAACCCTCTTTTATGTTTTTTAGTAATTGCATAATTGACAGTATCTATTTGTACTGTTTTACCTAGTTGTTGTCGTATAACCCAACTAGCTTCTACAACTCTATGTCTTGCAAGTCCAGTTTGTGCATATTTTGAAAGGTTTCCTAGTCGTTTTGTTCCATAAACATCTTCAAGTTTTTCAATTAATTTAAACTCTTGATTATCAATAAGTCCTATTACCTCAAATCTTTTTGCATCTTTATTTTTCTCTAAGAAACTTATCAACTCTTTTTTACATTTTGCAGAGATATATTCACTACTACTTCTTAATGTTTTACAAGTGTATGTTTGAGTTTTTTCATTTGTTTTTATTTTATTTACATTTGAAACTGTTGTAGTATCTATATTTTGTTCTTTTGGTATTAGTACAACACTTGTATCCATTCTTGTGTGTGTTGTATTCTCTGTTGCAATAATTTTTTTCATAATATTTGGATCTTTTTTAACTACTGATTCTTGTAGTTTTTTTAATGCAGAGAGATTTTTTGTTTCAAGTTCATTTATTTTATAATCATATAAAGATTTTAATACATATTTATCTTGTATATATATTGGCAACATATCAAATGTTACATTCTCTTTTTGTATATAATTCTTGTTTATATATGTTCTTTTTGCACTATCTCTTTTGTACTATAGATATAACCTATATAACCTAAGAGTAAAAGAATTACAAATATAAGCATATAAATTACTACACTATTACTATTTTGTGTTGGTTGCTGTGTTTGAGTATTGAGTGTTTCCATTTTATTTCCTTTTTGTTGTCAAATAATTCATTGTTGCATTGATAAGATCATCATCATCTCTACTATGTGCTTTGATTGTCTCTTTTGTATCATCATTATACACTATTGTTATATTCATATCATAGTTACTTATGGTTTTGATATTTTTCTCTAGTGCATTTATTTTTATAATTATAAGCTCAATAAACTGTTTTGTAGGTAAATCAAGCTTCCCAAATCTGTCTTCTGCTTCATCTTGTATCTCAAATACCTCTTTTTTAGACTCAGCTCGACTTAATCTTCTATAAAGTTCAAGTCTCACTCTATCTTCACTAATATAATCACTTGAGATAAAAGCTGTAATACTAAGCTTAATATCAACCTCTTTACTCTCCTCTTTAAGCTCTCCACTTAAAGTTGCGATTGCTTCTTCTAACATTTTCAAATAAAGTCCATATCCTATTTGTTTGATATGACCACTTTGAGCTTCACCTATAATATTTCCCCCACCTCGTATCTCTAAATCTTGGTGAGCTAAAGCTGTTCCACTTCCTAAATATGAGTTACTTTCAAGTGCTATAAGTCTTCGTATAGCATCTTTTGTGATAGTTTTTTTATCTTCCACTAGAAAATAACAATACCCCTCTTTATCACTTCTTCCAACTCTTCCTCTAAGTTGATGTAAGTCTGCTATACCAAATCTATCAGCACCATCTATTATCATACTATTTGCATTTGGTAAGTGAAGTCCAGATTCTACTATACTAGTTGCAAGTAGTATATCAATCTCTCCAGCTTCAAAAGCTTCAATAGTCTCTTCACTTTGTTTTGGTGTGATTTTTGAGTGCATTACAGCTATTTTAAGATTTGGTATTATCTCCAAAAGGTCTTGTTTTTTTGTCTCAATTGTAGCAATATTGTTATACACATAAAAAAGTTGCCCACCACGACGCTTCTCTCGTAAAATTATCTCTTTTATAAGCTTTTCATCATACTCTTTAACAAAACTTCTCACCCCTAGTCTTTCACTAGGAGGGGTAAGTAAACTACTCATCCCTTTTACTTTTGATAAAGCTAGATTAAGTGTTCTTGGAATTGGTGTAGCACTCATAGAAAAAATATGTACATCGCTTCTAAGCTCTTTTAATTTCTCTTTTTGTTTTACACCAAACTTATGCTCCTCATCAATCACCACAAGTCCAAGATTAGATGTTTTTACACTTAACAGGGCATGAGTTCCAACTACAATATCTATATCTCCACCTTCTAAAGATTTTTTGATGCTGTTTCTATCTTTTGTGGTGGTTCTACCATCTAGTTTAGCAACCTTTACCCCAAATGGTTCAAGTCTCTTTTTAATCCCCTCAAAATGTTGACTTGCTAGTAGCGTAGTTGGACATACAAATAAAGCTTGATAACCATTTAAAACAGTTGCCAACATACCATTTAAAGCAACCTCTGTTTTCCCAAACCCAACATCACCACTAAGTAATCTATCCATAACTAAACCACTAGAGATATCATTTAAGAACTCTTTGATACTTCTATTTTGATCTTTTGTGTATTCAAATCCTGCTTGATTTTGTAAAAGTTGTATCTCCTCTTTTGATGTATCTATATAGATTCCCTTAGTGAGTTCCCTTTTTGCTGCAAGTGCTATAATATCTCCTGCGATTGCAAAAAGTCTCTCTTTTACTTTTGATTTAAGTTTGGCAAAACTTCCCTTCCCAAGCTTATCCACTGTAGCAATACTACCACTATCAGCTAAATATCTATCAATTATCCCTATATTTTCTACAGGAATTAAAAGTCTATCATCTCCAGCATATTGCACTATCACAAAATCTCGCGTAGCCCCCATAACTGTAACAGGTTCTATCCCTTTAAACTGCCCTATTCCATGCACTTCATGAACGACAAAGTCATCTTTTTGAAGCTCATCAAGTACAATTTTTGGTTTCTTTTTTCGCTTCTTTTTTATCTCTTTATTCAAAGAGATAATAACCTCATCATCACTTACAAGATTTATCACTTGATAATCTATTTTGTAGTTGATACTTTTATCTGTAATATCTAGTTCATGGGAGCGAATTTTTCCTTCCGTTGAAGAGATTATAGTAACTTTTTTTCCAGCATGAAACTTCAAAAACTCATCAATATTAGCCACATCTATTTGTTTATAAGTAGCATCCTCATTTAAAGGTTCTAAAGAGAGTAGTTTCTCTTTTTGAACTCTTTTCTCCTCAAAAATATAAGCCTCTTCAACCTCTGCTAAAGCCTCTTTAGTAATAGTACTTTTAAGCTGTTCTGTATAGTATGTAGCATCATCATCTAAAAACCAAAATCCAAGTGAATGGATATCTTTTTGAAATACATCTATGTTACTATTTTCTATTTTTTCATTTAAGCGTGCAAGTTTCTGTTCATCTAAAGCCAAAAATGAAGCAGATAGAGTAAAACTCTCCAACTCCTCTTTAAAAGACTTTTGATTTTCCACATCAAATTTACGAATACTTTCAATCTCAGTATCAAATAAACTGATACGATACCCGTACTCCTCATGTGGAGGGCAAATATCAACTATATCCCCACGAATAGATACTTCCCCCTCTTCAGATACTATATCAACAAAATAGTATCCCCAATTGTAAAGCTTCTCTTTTAACTGTTCTAAATCAATAGTTTCTCCAAACTCCAACGACAAACTATCAAAACAATTTTCATTTGGCAAAGGATAGGAAATAGTACGAATTGGTGCAATAAGAATCTTGTCTTGTTTTTTGTACTTGTGATACTCTTGAAGTGTTGCCGTTAACTCTTTAATCTCATCAGAAAATGAAAGTAAGTCATCCCCAAAGTTTGCTCTCAAATCACTCAATACAAAAGGGGTCTTCCCTAAGAAACTTGCACAATCTCGTGCTATATTTGCTTGTTTTTCATCTGATACTATTAAAAGTTGTGTATCTTTATTGTTTTTTATATGGTTAAATATTTTGTTCATCTATTTTTTCTTCAACTCTTGTATCTCATCTTGCATCTGACTTACTTTCTCTAAAAGTAGATCTATTTTTTCCTCTTCACGATTGAGTTGTTCATCTGTATGTTCACTATTTATTTTTTGCATCTCATCAATAATAACAGCGACAAAAAGGTTAAAAAACACAAAAGCAGCAATAATAACAAAACTTACAAAATAAGCCCATGCCCAACTATACAATGTCATAGCTTCATACATCACATCTGTCCAATCCTCAAATGTTAGTACTCTAAAAAGTGTCAACATAGAGGTTAAGAAATCTTTCCATAGTCCAGACTCAAGCTCTTCAAAGAAAAAGTTTCCAACAATCGCATAGATATAAAAAATAATAAACATCAAAATAACTATATCAACAATAGCAGGAATAGCACCTATAAGCATATCTATAATTTTTTTCAGCTCTGGTCGTGCATTTAGAAGTCGTAACACTCGAAAGATTCTCATAAGTCGTGCAATAGCTGCAAATGAAGAGTTTTCAAGTGGAATTAATGTGATAACTACAATAACAAAATCAAAGATGTTCCATCCATCTTTAAAAAAGTCTTGCCATCTCTCTTCTGCTGAAAGTTTAATAATTATCTCTATTAAAAAATAAACAGTAATAAACATATCTATACTATAAAACAGCCACCCATAAGGCTCTGCAACTTGGTCAATAGTTTTAAACCCTAAGGCTGCTGCATAAAAAAGTATGATTCCTGTTGTAAGATTAGAGAACCATCTTGACTCTCTAATCTCTATAATCTTTTGTTTTAATCTCATCTTTTATTATTTCCTTATATTCGCACAGTTTCAACAATTTATTTCAAAGAAATTATATTTAAATAAGGTTTAATTTAGGATTTAAAAAATCATTAATGAAATAACATAGTTGACTTAATAAATACTTTGAACCTAATGATAAAAGAACCGTAATTAGAAAACAAGTAAGAATACAAAAGTAAAGGTATACTAGAGACATAGTAACAGAAAATGAAAATTCTAATAAATTATTGTAAATAAAAGCCACTTCACAGTGTGAATCTGATATTATTTAACACTTAAATCAAAAAATTACCATAAAAAAGGAACTATATTTGCATTTTGAAGAGTTGCAAACAGAATTAAATATAATAAATCAGCAAAATATGGATTGGAGATTATAGTTATGACTAACATAATTTTATGCGGGGGAAATGGCACCAGACTGTGGCCATTAAGTCGTTCACTTATGCCAAAGCAATTTGTAAAACTATTTGAAAATACACCGGAGCACAACCTCTCACAGCATGACTCAGCTCATAAATCATTATTTCAACTTACAGTTGAAAGAAATTCAAAATACTGTAAATCTCAATACATAGTATCAAATGCAGAACAATATTTTTTAGCATTAGATCAACTACAAGAACTCAATAAAACTAATAATAAATACTTGTTAGAGCCAATAGGAAGAAATACAGCACCAGCAATAGCATTAGCTTGCTTAGATTTAGATGATAAAGAGATTGTATTAGTAACTCCTAGTGATCATTTAATCAAAGATGAAAAGGAGTATGAAAAAGTTCTATTACAAGCAAAAGAATTAGCATTACAAGATAATTTGGTAACTTTTGGAATAACACCAACGTTTGCAGAAACTGGCTATGGATACATAGAAGCAGATCAGTTAAATGTAAAAGCTTTCCATGAAAAACCTGATTTAAATACAGCTCAAAACTACTTAGAGACAGAAAATTACTACTGGAATTCTGGTATGTTTATGTTTAAAGCAGGAATATTTTTAGAAGAACTTAAAAAATATTCTCCAAAAATTTACGAATTTTCGATGATAGCATATAATAATGCAAAGTCAGATAATATCACTAGAATAAGACACGATGATATGATAAATATTCCAGAAGATAGTATAGATTATGCAGTAATGGAAAAGTCTACAAAAGTAAAAGTAGTACCATCAAATATTAGTTGGTCAGATGTAGGAAGTTTTGATGCACTCTATGAAGAACTGCCAAAAGATAAAGATGGAAATACAAAAAATAAGAATCATATCTCAGTGGATAGTAAAAATAATCTTATCTATGGTCATGATAGAAAAATTGCAACTTTAGGCATTGAAGATATGATTATAGTGGATACGGGAGATGCTCTTTTAGTTTCTAAAAAAGGTAGTTCTCAAAAAGTCAAAAAAGTGGTACAGGCTTTAAAAGATACAGATTCTCAACTACACAATATTCATCTAACAGGGCATAGACCTTGGGGAACTTATACAGTACTAGAAGATAGTAAGGGCTACAAAATAAAAAGGATAGAAGTGAAAGCAGGCAAAAGACTAAGCCTACAAAAACATTTTCATAGAAATGAACACTGGATAGTGGTATCTGGGACTGCAACTGTAACAGTAGGAGATACAAAAAAACTAATCAGACCAAATGAATCGACATATATAAAAATGGGTGAACTTCATAGGCTTGAAAATCAAGGTAAAATTCCAGTAGTTCTTATAGAAGTACAAGTTGGAGAGTACATGGGTGAAGATGATATTATTAGACTTGATGATGATTTTGAAAGGAAATAATTAAATGTCTAAAAGTATATTTAGAGAGTACGATATAAGAGGTATTTATCAAAAAGAGTTAAATGAACAAACAGTTAAAAAGATAGGATACTTTTTTGCTCTTGAAGTTAAAGAAAAATTCCCAGATGCAAAATATATATCTGTAGGATATGATGCAAGAACTCACTCAGTAGAACTGTGCAAATGGTTAAGTTCAGGTGTAAATAAAGCAAATCTAGAAGTACTTAATATGGGACTTGTAGCTACTCCTGTAAATTACTTCTCAAACTATATTAAAAATGATGGTAAAACACCTAGTGCCTCTATTATGATTACAGGTTCTCATAATCCACCCGAATATAATGGTTTTAAAATAACTATTGAGAAAACTCCATACTTTGGTGAAGATATCTACTCTTTAGGAGATAGAATTTTAAGTTCAGATATAATTATTGAAGACAATACAAAAAGTATAAAAATTGATACAAAAAAAGAGTATGTAGATTATATGATTAAAAAGTTTTCAGATCTAAAACTTTCTAATAAATATTTTGTATTTGATTGTGGAAATGGAGCAGCTGGTTCTGTTTTAAGAGATATTTTAGAAGGTTTAAATCTAAACTTTAAAATTATGTACGAAACGCCTGATGGAACTTTTCCTAATCATCACCCAAACCCAAGTGAAGAGAAAACTTTGGTTGATATTAAAAAAGAGCTTCAATCTGGAAAATATGATTTAGGGTTTGCTTATGATGGTGACGCAGATCGCATAGCAGTGCTTTCACCTAAATATAACTTTAAAGGTGATGTTCTAGCAATATTCTTTTCAAAATTTATACCTAATCCAACTGTTATTGGTGAAGTTAAATGTTCTCAAATTATGTATGATACTATTAACTCTTATGGTAAAGCTATTATGTATAAAACAGGACATAGTAACCTAAAAGTAAAAATTAAAGAAACAAATGCTTCTTTTGCCGCAGAAGTTTCAGGACATATCTTTTTTAACGACAGATACTTTGGATATGATGATGCTATATATGCAACACTAAGGGCTTTAGAGCTATTGAGCAATGATTTTGATTATGACACAGAATTTGAAAAATTACCAAAATTATTCTCTACAGATGAGATAAATATAAACACTACAGAAGAAAAAAAGTTCAAAATTATAGATGCACTCAAAGAAAAACTAGCAAATCCACCTGCAGATTTTCCTCGTATCAAAAAGATAATTACAGTAGATGGAGTAAGAGTGGTTTTTGAAAAGGGATGGGGACTTATAAGAGCTAGTAACACTACTCCTAAACTTGTCACAAGGTTTGAGGCATTAGATGAAAAAATAGCTTTAATGTACCAAACAAAACTATTAAACTTGATAAAAAAGGATATATAGATGTCAGAAAAAAAAGTAGCTTTAATAACAGGTATAACAGGTCAAGATGGTTCTTACTTAGCAGAATTTTTACTAAAAAAAGGTTATATAGTTCATGGTATAAAAAGAAGATCTTCACTTTTTAATACAGATAGAATAGATCATCTTTATGAAGATCCACATGTAGAAAACAGAAACCTAATCCTTCACTATGGTGATATGACTGACTCTATGAACTTAACTAGAGTAATCCAAGAGACTCAACCAGATGAGATTTATAACCTAGCAGCTATGAGTCATGTTGCCGTGTCGTTTGAAACACCAGAATATGTAGCTAATGCAGATGGTACTGGAACCCTAAGAATCCTAGAAGCTGTAAAATTATTGGGACTAAGTAAGAAAACAAAAATCTATCAAGCTTCAACAAGTGAACTTTATGGAAAAGTTCAAGAAACACCACAGAGTGAAACAACACCTTTTTACCCAAGAAGCCCTTATGCAGTGGCTAAAATGTACGCTTACTGGATAACTGTAAACTACAGAGAAGCGTATGGCATGTTTGCTTGTAACGGAATTTTATTTAACCATGAGTCACCAGTAAGAGGTGAAACATTTGTAACAAGAAAAATCACTCGTGCAGCTTCAAAAATAGCTCTAGGACTTCAAGACAAACTCTACCTTGGTAACCTTGACGCAAAAAGAGACTGGGGACATGCAAAAGATTATGTTCGTATGATGTGGATGATACTTCAAGCAGACGAGCCAGAAGATTGGGTAATAGCGACAGGACAAACAACAACTGTTAGAGACTTTGTAAAAATGTCCTTTGCTTACGCTGGAATAGAGTTAGAGTTTAAAGGTGAAGGTGTTGATGAAAAAGCTTTTGTAGTATCTTGCTCAAATCCAGAGTATCAAGTAGAAGTAGGCACAAATGTAGTTTGTGTAGACCCCAAATACTTTAGACCAACAGAGGTTGATTTACTTCTAGGAGATCCAACAAAAGCAGAAACAAAACTAGGTTGGAGTAGAGAGTATAAACTAAAAGAACTAGTAGATGATATGATGAAAAGTGACTTAAAACTAATGACAAAAGATGTTTACCTTCAAGATGGTGGATATAAAACTATGAGTTATTACGAATAATGAACAAAAACAGTAAGATATATATAGCAGGGCATCGCGGACTTGTAGGAAGTGCTATAGTAAAAAACCTACAGAGTAAAGGCTACACTAACTTAGTTTATCGAACTCATGCTGAGCTTGATTTGATAAATCAAAAATCTGTTGAAGAGTTTTTTGAGAATGAACAACCAGAGTATGTCATACTTGCAGCCGCAAAAGTTGGTGGCATAGTCGCTAATAATACATATAGGGCTGACTTTATTTATGAAAATTTAGCAATTCAAAATAATGTTATTCATAATGCTTATAAATACAAAGTAAAAAAACTATTATTTTTAGGAAGTACTTGTATCTATCCAAAAGAAGCACCACAGCCAATGCCAGAAAATTGTTTACTTACAAGCCCACTAGAATACACAAACGAGCCATACGCTATAGCAAAAATATCAGGTATTAAGATGTGTGAGAGCTATAATATACAATATGGAACAAACTTTATAAGTGTAATGCCTACAAATCTTTACGGACCAAATGATAACTTTGACTTAGAAACTTCACATGTTCTTCCTGCACTTTTAAGAAAAATGCACGAAGCAAAACTAGACAACACTCCACAAGTGGAAATCTGGGGAAGTGGAAAGCCAAGAAGAGAGTTTTTATACTCAGAAGATATGGCAGATGCTTGTGTGTTTTTATTAGAGAGAAGAGATTTTAAGGATACTTATAAGTCAGAAGATAAAGAGATAAAAAATACACATATTAATATTGGTACAGGTATAGACATCTCTATAAAAGAGTTGGCTCTTACAATTAAAAAGATAGTAGGTTACGATGGAGAACTATATTTTAATGACACAAAACCAGATGGAACAATGGTGAAATTAACTGATCCATCCAAACTTCATTCATTAGGGTGGAGGCATAAAATTGAACTTGAAGAGGGGATACAAACTATGTATAATTGGTATCTGATAAATAAAGGAAAGAAATGATTAGTAAAAAAAGATTAACTCACCTAAAACAACTAGAAGCAGAATCGATCCATATTTTAAGAGAGGTTGCAGCAGAATTTTCTAACCCTGTAATGATGTACTCCGTTGGGAAAGACTCTTCTGTTATGTTACATCTTGCTATGAAGGCATTTGCCCCGGCTAAACCTCCATTTCCTATGCTGCATGTAGATACACTTTGGAAGTTTAAAGAGATGATAGATTTTCGTGACCAAAGAGCAAAAGATTTAGGCTTTGATTTGGTAGTTCACTCAAACCCTGAAGGTGTATATATGAATATCTCTCCATTTGAGCATGGAAGTAAAGTACACACCGATATTATGAAAACTCAAGGCTTAAAACAAGCACTTAATGCTGGTGGGTATGATGCAGTCATAGGAGGTGCCAGAAGAGATGAAGAAAAGTCTCGTGCAAAAGAGCGTATCTTTTCTTTTAGAGATAAACATCACAGATGGGATCCTAAAAACCAAAGACCAGAACTTTGGAATATTTACAATACCTCTATTACTAAAGGTGAATCTGTAAGAGTATTTCCTATAAGTAATTGGACTGAACTTGATATCTGGCAATATATATACCTTGAAAATATCAAAATACCATCACTCTATTTTGCTAAAGAGCAAGAAGTAGTAGAGTATGAAGGCACAAAAATCAGAGTAGATGATGATAGAGTTCCAGAGGAACTTAGGAAAAATGCCAAAAAAGAGATGGTAAGATTTAGAACTTTAGGGTGTTATCCACTCACAGGTGCTATTAACTCCACGGCTTCTACTCTTCCTGAAATTATAAAAGAGATGCTTCTTTCAACATCGAGTGAACGTGAAGGTCGTCTTATAGATAAAGATCAAGAGGGTGCAATGGAACTCAAAAAAATTGAAGGGTATTTTTAATGGATATTATTAACTATTTAAAAGAACATGAAAGCAAAGATATGCTTAGATTTTTGACATGTGGAAGCGTAGATGATGGTAAAAGTACTCTAATTGGTCGTATGCTTTATGATTCTAAAATGATTTTTGATGATCAGTTAGCTTCTGCTAAGAGTGAAAGTAAAAAGTATGGTACTACTGGTGAGAAGATGGATATGGCTCTACTTGTAGATGGACTACAAAGTGAAAGAGAGCAAGGTATTACTATAGATGTAGCATATAGATTTTTCGCTACTGAAAATAGAAAGTTTATCATAGCAGATACTCCTGGTCATGAGCAATACACTAGAAACATGGTTACCGGCGCTTCTACAGCAGATGTTGCTATTATACTTATAGATGCTAGAAAAGGAATATTGACTCAAACAAGAAGACATAGTTTTATAGCGTCCCTTCTTGGGATAGAGCATGTTGTAGTAGCTATTAATAAGATGGATTTAGTAGAGTACAGTCAAGATACTTTCAAGCAAATATCTCAAGCGTATGCAGTATTGGCAGATGAACTAGGCATTGAAAACACTTATTATATGCCAGTAAGTGCTTTAGATGGTGATAATGTTGTTAATAAAAGTACAAATATGCCATGGTTTGATGGGAAACCACTGCTAAGTTTGCTAGATACTATGAATATCAGCAAAGAGATAAAAGCGGAAAACTTTAGATTTCCAGTTCAATATGTAAACCGTCCAAGCTTGGATTTTAGAGGTTTTTGTGGAACTATCGCAGCTGGTAGTGTTAAAGTGGGTGATGAAATTACAGTTTTACCATCCGGAAAAACTACAAAAGTAAAAAGTATTATTAATGCTGGAGAGATTACAGAGAAGAAGAGAAATACTACGAGTGATGAAGCATATTCACCAATGGCTATCACTATCACAACAGAAGATGAAGTAGATATAAGCCGTGGGGATATGATAGTTCACACAAAAAGCCTTCCAAGAGTTTCAAACTCACTTAAAGTAATGCTTGTATGGATGGATGAAAAATCTATGGATATAACTAGAACATATGATATCAAACGAGCTACATCAGTAGTAAGTGGAACATTTGAGCATATAAACTATAAAATAGATGTAAACACATATGAGAGAACTCAGGTTGACAAGCTAGAGTTAAACGATATAGCATCATGTAAAATGTTGTTAACCCGCCCAATAGCAGTTGACTCTTACAAAGAGAATAAAGAAACAGGAAGTTTTATAGTAGTAGATAGAATTACTAACGATACTGTAGGTGCTGGAATGATTGTGGATGTCACAAAGCGTGATGGAGATACGAAAGTTCATTATCATAGAGATTATACAGATGCAGAAAAAGCTCTAAACCAATATATACGAGATAATTTTCCTGAATGGAACTGTCAAGCTATATGAAAATATTTGTAGCCATATCTATAGTTACTTTAGTATTACTACTTATTCAAAATAGATATAAACCATCAATTTTATTTGGTGGTTTGGCTACTATATATTATTTACTAGGTTTTATTGAGTTACAAGAGTGGACAAGTAGTTATGCAAACAGCTCATTACTTATTTTAGTTCTTTTGCTTTTAGTTTCAATATCTTTGGAAAAGACTATCATAGTAGAGTACTTTTCAAAAATATTAATTAAAAAAGATTATAAGATTTCACTTTTAAGATTAGGGGTAATAAGTTCTATTTTTTCTGCATTTTTAAATAACACAGCAGTTGTAGCAAGTCTTATGAGTGTTATAAAAAAAAACAAACAGCATCTACCATCTAAGCTCCTTATCCCATTATCATATTTTGCTATATTTGGTGGAACTATGACACTTGTAGGAACTTCCACAAATTTGATAGTAAATAGTTTCGTTATAGAAAATGGACTACCAAGCTTAGGTATGTTTGATTTTTTTTATGTTGGAGCTATTATCACAATAGCAGGAACTATAACACTCTATTTATTTAACTTTTTACTTCCTAGCTATGAAAATACACACAACAAAATAGAAGAACACCTAATTCAAACAGAGATTTTAGAGAATAGTAGCTTGATAGGAAAGAGTATAAAAGAGAATAAATTAAGAAACTTAGAGTATCTATTTTTACTAGAGATAACAAGAGGAAACAGCTCCATATCACCTGTAGGACCAGATGAAAAAATCCAATCAGGCGATAAGCTTATCTTTAGTGGAGATATAAAACATTTAGAAGTTTTAAAGCAATTTGACGGCTTAATATTAGGTGGTGGCATAGATATAAAGAACCTAACGCTAATAGATACCATAATAACCCCTCAATCTAGCCTAATAAGCAAAAAAGTAAAAGAGGCAAATTTTAGATCTAAGTTTGACTCAGTTATTGTATCTTTAAGAAGAGGGTCTTTAAATATAGCCAAAATAGGTGATGAAATATTACAAGCAGGAGATAGGTTAGTCTTATCTGTAGGGAAAGATTTTGAAAATAGAGAGAACATAAATAAAAACTTCTATGTATTTAATAGTATAAAACAAAACGAAAAGCTATCTAATCAAAAAAGCTTATTTGTAATCATTGGTTTTATAGCAACAATAACATTCTCAGCTCTTGGAATATTTGCTTTGTTTGATGCTCTGATGATTTTTATAATACTTCTTTTAATTTTTAAGGCTATTACTCTTGAAAATATCAAAAGAAGATTTCCATATGATCTTTTTATAGTAATAGGTTCATCATTAGCAATTTCTAAAGTACTTATAAGTAGTGGTGTAGCAAATGATTTAGCACTTATTATTACTAATACTTTTGGTATATATGGAGTATATAGTAGCTTTGTAGGCATATATCTGTTAACCTTAGTTTTAACAGAACTTATTACCAACAATGCTGCAGCAGCTCTTAGTTTTCCTATAGCATATGCTACAGCAATTGCTCTTGGTGTCAGTCCTGTCCCTTTTATATTTGCTGTAGCATATGGAGCTAGTGCTAGTTTTATGCTTCCTTATGGTTATCAAACAAACCTAATGGTAAGCTCAGTTGGAAACTATGGGACAAAAGACTTTCTAAAAATTGGTTCTGTTATCACGATTGTTTATTCGAGTGTTGTACTAATTAGTGTACCTCTGATATTTGAGTTTTAAAAGGAATATAAAAATATGATAAATAAAGATATAGTTTGGCATGATCAAAACATCATAAAACAACAAAGATCACAACTAAAAAAACAAAAGCCTTGTATATTATGGTTTACGGGTCTTAGTGGAAGTGGTAAGTCAACACTAGCAAATGCATTAGAGTTAAAGCTTCATCAAGTAGGAAAACATACATATCTTTTAGATGGAGATAATATCCGGCATGGTATCAATTCTGATTTAGGTTTTGATGATGCTAGTAGGGTGGAAAATATACGCCGCATAGGTGAAATTGCAAAACTATTTGTAGATGCTGGAACTATAGTAATTACAGCTTTTATATCTCCTTTTAGGGAAGATAGAGAAAATGTAAGAGCATTAGTAGAAGCTGGAGAGTTTATAGAAGTGTTTGTAGATACTCCACTTGAAGTATGTGAACAACGTGATCCAAAAGGACTATACAAAAAAGCTAGAAGTGGAGATATTCCACACTTTACTGGGATAAGTTCACCTTATGAAGAACCAGATAAAGCAGAAATTCATATAAAAACTGATAAAGTTTCAATTGAAAAAAGTACAGAAAATATTATAAATTATTTAAACGCAAAAGGTTATTTAGGATGTTAGAAAAGATAAATCTTGAAGAAATTGTTAATATTGCTAAAGAAGCAGGTGTCGCAATTATGAAAATTTACAGTAAAGATTTTAAGGTAGAGTACAAAGACGATAAGTCACCACTTACAGAAGCAGACACAAAAGCAAATGAGATTATTTGCAAAAGACTAAAAGAACTTTATCCAAACATACCGATAATGAGTGAAGAGAACAAACAAACAGAGTATGAAATAAGAAAAAACTGGGAGTACTACTGGTGCATAGACCCAATAGATGGAACAAAAGAGTTTATTAAAAAGAATGATGAGTTTACTGTAAATATAGCTCTAGTACATAAAAATACACCAGTTCTTGGAGTAGTATATGCACCTGCAATTGAAGAGATGTACAAAGCCAAAAAAGGCGAAGGTGCTTTTAAAAACAATCATAAATTACCTTTAATAATAAACGAGAATCCAAAAGAAAAACTCTCAGTAGTAGCAAGTAAATCACACCTATCAGATGAAACGCAAGAGTTTATCAATAAACTAGATTCTAAAGAAATAAAACAAGTTTCAAAAGGTAGTAGTCTCAAGCTTTGTATGGTTGCAGTTGGTATAGCAGACATCTATCCAAGACTTGCTCCAACAATGGAGTGGGATACAGCAGCAGCAGATGCTATAGTAAGAGAAAGTGGTAAAATGACTTATCAGTTTAAGTTGAATGAACCAATGACTTACAATAAAAAGGATTTGTTGAACCCTTGGTTTGTGGTGAAAAATAACTTAAATACAAAGACACTCTTATGAAACTCTCAATAGTAACAACACTATATAAATCATCACCTTATATAAATGAATTCTACACAAGAATTTCACAAGAAGCTCACAATATTACAGATGATTACGAAATCATCTTTGTAGATGATGGTAGTCCTGATGATAGTTTGCAAAAAGTAGTTGCTTTACACGAAAAAGATACAAAAGTAAAAGTGATAGAACTTTCACGAAATTTTGGACATCATAAGGCTATTATGACAGGGCTTTCACATGCAAATGGTGAATTTACTTTTCTTATTGACTGTGACCTTGAAGAAGAACCAGAGCTACTAGGACAATTTTGGGAAGAGCTACATAAAGAAAAAGAAATTGATGTAGTTTATGGTGTTCAAGAAAGTCGAAAAGGAAATTGGTTTGAAAAATTTAGTGGGGAGGTGTTTTATACAATATTTAACTTTTTTAGTGAAACAAAAATACCAAAAAACTTTTTAACCATAAGGTTGATGAAACAATCTTATGTAACAAACTTAGTATCTTTTAAAGAAAAAGAGATTGTATTTAGTATATTAACAGTACTTACAGGTTTTAAGACAAAAGGAATTATTGTTAAGAAGCTTGATCATAGTCCTACCACTTACTCTACATGGGCAAAAATAAAATTACTTTTTAGTATCATAACAGCATCTTCCTCAAAACCTTTGTGGTTAGCATTTAACTCTGGTTTGATAATAACAATTTTTTCATTAGTATATATTTTATACCTTGTGTATAGAAAAGTAATTTACAACATAGGAACAGATGGTTGGACTTCTGTCATGGTCTCTATCTCTTTTTTTGGTGGTATGATTATTTTATTTTTAGGTATAATTGGTATTTATCTAGCGGAAATATTCGAAGAAGTTAAGAATAGACCGCTTACAATTGTTAAAAAAATTCATAAATCGGAGAAGTAAAATGAAAAAGTTAGTTATATTCGGGATAGGGGAACAAGCCGAGATGGCTTATTACTATTTTAAAAATGATAGTAACTACGATATAAAAGCATTTACGGTTAATAAAGAATACCTAAATCAACAAACCCTATTTAATTTACCAATTATTGAGTTTGAAACGATTGAGAATAACTACCCAAATGATGTTTATGAACTTTTTATTGCCATTGGGTACAATAAAATTAATAAGATAAGAACGGAGAAATATTTAGCCTGCAAAGCAAAAGGCTATAAAATAGCTTCGTATATTAGCTCAAAAGCATCAGTATTTACTGATGATATAGGCGAAAATGCTTTTATATTGGAGGACAATACAATACAACCTTATGTAAATATCGGTAACAATGTAACTCTATGGAGTGGCAATCATATAGGACATCATAGCTGTGTCAAAGATAATTGTTTTATTACTTCACAGGTAGTTGTTTCAGGTGGATGCACAATAGGAGAAAATACTTTTATAGGAGTAAATTCAACTTTGCGAGACCATATAGCAATAGGGAAATTGAATGTTATAGGTGCTGGGGCTTTGATACTTGCTGATACAGAAGATAATAAAGTTTACATGGAATCAGCGACAGAGGTTTCAAGAGTTCCAAGTAATAGACTAAGAGGAATATAGTTTGAAAAATTGGAAAAAATTAGGACAAATATATACATTTCAACCTATTGATAAGTATTTGCTTTCACATGCTTCTAATCCTTTAGCAGTTCATATTAAAGATGATATATATAGAGTCTTCTTTAGTGGAAGATGTAAAGAGAATAAATCGTCTGTTGGATATGTAGATATAGATATTATTACTCATGAAGTTATTTCTACTTGTGAAGAAGTTGCTTTTAAATATGGCGAAGAAGATAGTTTTTATTCTCACGGTGTTAGTATTGGCAATATGTATAAAGTTGAAGAGAAAAACTATATACAATTTATGGCATGGCAAATAAGAGATGGTGGACATTGGAGAGGTGATATAGGAAGACTTTTTGTTAATGATGATTTCACGACTTTGACATTGGATCCAAAAGAGGTATTTATTGGATGTGATAATGAAGATAAAGTGAGTTTATCTTATTCGTGGATTATGTTTGATGAGGGCATCTATAAAATGTGGTATGGTTCTACAATTGACTGGAGTAGTGAAAATGAAGAGATGATTCATGTGATTAAATATGCAACATCAAAAGATGGAGAAGTTTGGCAGAGACATGGACTAGCAATTCCTTATGAATTAGGAGTTGCTCAAGCTTTTTCAAGACCTTCTGTTATTAAAGATGGGCATGGATATCACATGTGGTTTTCTTATCGTGCAGGAGATGGTACTAAGTATAGAATAGGCTATGCTCATAGTATAGATGGATTGTCATGGAATAGAAAAGCAGATTCTGGAATTGATGTTAGTGAAAATGGATGGGATAGTGAGATGATATGTTATCCATTTGTTTTTGAGCATAAAGAAAATAGGTATATGCTTTATAATGGAAATGACTATGGTAAAGCTGGATTTGGATTGGCAATTTTGGAGAATAATTAATGAAAAAAATAGCAATCTTACAATCAAACTACATCCCGTGGAAAGGCTATTTTGACCTTATAAATATGGTTGATGAATTTATCCTTTATGATGATATGCAATATACAAGAAGAGACTGGAGAAATAGAAACAAGATAAAAACTCCACAAGGTTTAAAATGGCTTAGTATCCCTGTAGAAGTAAAAGGGAAATATTTTCAAAAGATAAATGAAACAAAAATAAGCGAAAAAGATTGGGCAAAAAAACATTGGCAACAAATAAAACAAAATTACTCAAAAGCAAAATACTTCAAAGATTACAAAGATGTTTTTGAAGAGTTCTATATGGGATGTGATGAAGAGTATTTAAGTCAAATCAACTATAAATTTATAATTGCTATAAATGAGATACTTGGAATTACAACAAAGATAAGATGGTCAAGCGAGTTTGAACTAGTGGATGGGCAAACAGAAAAACTTCTTGGCATTTGCAAAGATTGTAATGCCGATGTTTACATAAGTGGACCCGCTGCAAAAGATTATTTTGATGAAGATTTAGCAAAAAAAGAAAATATAAAAGTAGAATGGATGGATTATAGTGGATATAAAGAGTATGAACAACTTCATCCACCTTTTGAACATGGTGTTAGTATCTTAGACTTGATATTTAATGAAGGTCCACATGCCATGGAATTTATGAAAAGTATTAAGGATAAAAGTGAATAATAAATTAAAAAATATATCTTATATAATAGGTATGCCAAGAGCAGGAACAACCTTTTTGTACCATAATTTAAATAAGCATCCTAATTTGTATGTTCCATTTAGAAGAAAAACCAACTATTTTAGTTTGCATAAAGATAAAACAATAGAATGGTTCTTAGATCACTTTAAAGAAATGAAAGATGAACAAGTTGGAATAGATACAGAAACGCTTTATTTTGTTGATAAAAATTTGGAAAGTTATAAAAGGATTAAAGAAACAAATCCTAGTGCTAAAGTAATGCTTTTTGTAAGACAGCCAGACGAATGGGCATATTCATTTTATAAACAAATAGCAACATTTGACAAAAATATATGTTCTTTTGAAAAATATTTAAATGGTGAATATACTTTAATAGAAGATGGAAAAGAAATCCCTTTTAATATCAAAGATGGCGATATTGAGAATACAATAGAAGATATAAAAAATATTTATGGAGATCAGTTGCTATTACTAGATTTTAAGTTGTTTAAAGAGAACCCATTAAAACTTTTAAATGAAATAGAAGAATTTTTAAACATTAAAATATTCTTTAATGAATTAAATTTTCAAAATAAAAAAATTAATGCAAGTGATAGGGGGCATATACCAATTTTGGCGAATTTACTAAGACAGGAATGGTTGATTAATTTATTAAGTAAATTACCTGCAAATCTTGTCAAAAAAATTCGTGTCATGTATGACAATATTAGTAGTTTTTTTTCTAAAAAAACTAACAAGTCCAGTAATACTTCTCAAATAGATGAAAATATTTTACTTGCACAAAAATATTTTAAAAAAGATATAGAATATTATAATAATCTATTTAAAAAAGAGCCAACTATAAATCTTCAAAAGGCTAAATAATGAAAAAAGACAATTTAGTAGTTATAGCAGGTATGCCCAGAGCTGGAACGACATACATGTATCAAACATTAAAAGATCATCCAATGGTATTTATGCCTAAAATTAAAGAAATCAATTTTTTCTCCTTTAATTTTAATAAAGGTCATAAATGGTACGAAAGTCTTTTCTCAGAAGCGAATGATAATCAAATATACTTTGACATTAGCCCTCAATATTTTTTACATGATGATTTTTTTGAAAATGTGAAAAACTTTAATCCTAATCAAAAAGTGATTTTATTTTTGAGAGAGCCAAATGAGTGGATAATCTCTTTTTATAGACAGGTTGTAAGGAATAGATCTTTTCAGGATATTACTTATGAAATGTTTATTTCTTCACACGATATACATTTTGAAGGTAAAAAACAAACCGTATGTCTTAAAGAGTTGGATTATATATCAAAAGTTGATGAATTTATTAGAAGATTCAAAAATAATCTTTTAATTATCAATTTTGATTATTTTAAAGCTAATAAAGTTGATGTACTTCAATCAATAGAAAGATTTTCTAGATTAAATAACTATTTTACTCAAGAAAATGTAGATGGCAAAAAAGTTAATTCGTCAAACAGAGATAATAATAAGTTAGTTGCATATTTATCTACTATATCTTTATTACGCAAAATCGCATTTATACTGCTTCCAATGCCATTAATTGATTATATTAGGAATAAGTATATTATTGGCTCAGAAAAAGATGAAATTATTGAAGATGATTCATATCCTATTTATGATTCAGATAAAATTTTTAAAAAAGCTTTTTTTGAAAAAAAGGAAATTATTTTTTGCTAAGTTTTAAATCTTCTTTATACATTGGCTTAACAGTTTTTTTGAGATCTTTTTCTTTTTTAGCAATTAAATATGCGAGTATAGCATCAGGTATTTTTATTTATTTATTTTTAGGATTGGCTTTTATCTTTATTTTACTCAGAGCGTTTACTTGGCAAAAAGCTTTAAAGATAACAGATTTGTCAATTGCATACCCTTTTACATCTTTTGTTCAAGTTATTATTTTAATATATGCTGCCATATTATTTGATGAACAGATTAAATTTAATCATGTATTGGGAATCTGTGTAATGATTACAGGTTTACTATTTATAGCAAAGAGAAAATCATATGATTAATATATTAAGCTATGTCGTGATATTAGTGATTTTTAATACTGCGGGACAATTACTACTTAAAAATGCTACTTTTAATGTAAGACATAAAAAAATTTACCTATTTATGGGTTATTCTTTATTTTTAATGACGATGGGGATTTCATTTTTATTATTAAAAATAATAGAACTTAAGTATTTTACTATTATTATGAGTATAAATTATATTAGTGTAATATTGGCATCATCATATTTTTTTAAGGAAAAATTGAATTTAGAAAAAATTATCGGAATTTTAATTGTTGTTATTGGAATTGTGATTTTTACATTGGATGTTTTTGATGATAACATATAGAAAATTATTAGTTAGTACATATAGTCATATATGGAATATTATATTTATGTTACTGGAACTATTCCCGTATTTAATTCGTTATCCTATATATAAAATTATGTTACATAAAATAGGAATTAATGTTCATATTGATTTTAAAACTTATTTTAGATTTCCTAGTCAAATATCAATTGGGTCAAATGTAAGCATAAATAGAGGTTGTAGCTTTTATCCAGGGTATAAAATAAAAGAGGCAACAATTACTATTGGTGATAATGTTGCTGTAGGGCCAGAAGTGGCTTTTTTTGCAGCTGGACATGATATAAATGACATAAAACTCAAAGATACTGGTGCTCCTATTATAGTAGAGAATAATGCCTGGATAGGTGGACGATCGGTAATTTTACAAGGAGTTACTATTGGCAAAGGTGCAATAGTAGCGGCTGGAAGTGTAGTTACAAAAAATGTTGATCCTTATACGCTTGTAGGTGGAACTCCTGCAAAATTTATTAAAAAAAGAGAAGTCGATGATAGCATTTAACAAACCACCATATACTGGTAATGAAGAAAAATATGTTTTAGAGTCTATGAAAAGTAGTAAAATTTCAGGGGATGGAGAGTTTACAAAGAAGTGTACAGAGTGGTTTGAGAAAAAGCTTAGATGTAAAAAAGCACTTTTAACTACATCTTGCACACATGCACTAGAGATGGCAGCAATACTACTTGATATACAAGAAGGTGATGAAGTTATCATGCCATCATATACTTTTGTTAGCACTGCAAATGCTTTTGTTCTAAGAGGTGCTAAGATAGTTTTTATAGATATTCGCCCAGATACTATGAATATAGATGAGACAAAGATAGAACAAGCTATCACAGATAAAACAAAGGCAATAGTTCCAGTTCATTATGCAGGTGTGGCATGTGAGATGGACACTATCATGGACATAGCAACTCGTCATAATCTATTTGTAGTAGAAGATGCAGCTCAAGGTATGATGAGTAGTTATAAAGGGAAAGCTCTTGGAACTATAGGGCATTTTGGTACATTTAGCTTTCATGAGACAAAAAACTATACAAGTGCTGGAGAAGGTGGACTTCTTATTATCAATGATGAGAAGTTCATTCATAGAGCAGAAATCATCAGAGAAAAAGGAACAAACAGAAGTCAGTTTTTTAGAGGAATGGTAGATAAGTATTCTTGGGTAGATGTAGGAAGCAGTTATCTTATGAATGATGTAAGTGCGGCTTATCTGTGGGGAAATTTAGTATTTGCAGATGAGATAAACAAAGATAGATTAGATAGTTGGAATACATATTATCATGCCTTAAAAGATTTAGAAGTTAAAGGTTCGATAGATTTACCAACTATTCCCAAAGAATGTGTTCAGAACGCTCATATGTTTTATATAAAGGTAAAAGATATAAAAGAAAGAACAGCGTTGATAGAATACTTGAAACAAAATGATATTAATTCAGTATTTCATTATGTACCCCTTCATTCTGCTCCTGCTGGAGAAAAGTTTGGAAAATTCTCTGGAGATGATAGATATACTATATCTGAAAGTGAGCGTTTGGTTCGATTACCCATTTACTTTAATATGAAAAAAATTGAACTAGAACTAATCGTTGACACAATATATAGATATTTTAAAAGGAATAAGTAATGAAAAAAACCTTAACATCATTATATATAATTTTACCATTAACTGTTATATTGTTATTTGGACTAGCATATAGTGTATTGATATTACATAGTGTTCCAGATTATGATGAATTAGCTTATGTAGTAGTAATTCAAAAAATTACAAATTTTTTAAGTAATTTTACATATTATGGCTTTGATTCTAGTTTATCGAATTTACCACTAGTAAAAACAAATATGCTTAATTCGTATGTATTGTCTGTTGTTGAGCTTATAATACCTCATAGTTTTGCTGTATTTTTATTACATACATTTTATTTGTTCTTTCTAATTTTTATACTACAAAAGTTTTTTGATAAAAAGTTTATTGCCTTAACTATTATCATTTTAGCAGGTAATTTTTATTTTATGAATTTATATGGAACATTTGTCAGTGAGTACAGTGTTGGTATTTTACTGATATGTATAACTGTATTATCTTTTTTCGACCATAACTCCAATAATAGTAAATGGCTAAGCTTCACTCTTGTCTTATTTCTCTTGACAAGAGTTATTAATCTTATATTTGTAGCAGGTTTTTTAGGTATTTTACTGTTGTTCTATTTTTTATTTGAAAATAAAGAGTATATAAAAAATGTATTTAAAAGTTATTTTTATGCTTTAGTTATAGCATCTCCTTTTTTCTTACCTATTATTCCTTTCTATATAGATAGAATTTATAATCGTGTATTAAAACAAACAGGTGTATCTGAGAATTGGAGAGCTATGAGTGGAATAGAATCAAAACTTGACATTCCACTATATATTTTTAATACTACAACGCATTACAATTCTTATTTACTTATTAGCTCTTTTATTTTATCTATAATATTTTTATTTTCATTTAGACAAAATAAGCAAAAAATAAAAGAGTTTTTAGCTATATTTTTGACATTATTAATGGTTCTGTTCGCATTCTCAAATGCAAACAGTTCACATCCGTTATTGGTATTTTGGTTTTATTCAATATTGTCATTACTAACAGTTTTTGTTTTATTTAATCTAATCAAAAATTATAAAATTATTTATAATAGTATATATATTTTAACTCTTGCTTATCTTATTTATATATCTTTTCATAATTATTCACAAAACTATTTATATCATTCCAATAAAGATGATGTTTATCAAATATCTAAAACACTAGCTAAGGAGTTAAATAGCATTTCAAACGAATTAGTTTTTACAAATTATGGTGGAATCGGATCATTAGATTTAGCTGGTATTAATCTGAACACTAGGCATAAAAAAACCGGATTTAGAGTTGACAAAATGAGCTTTGATAAGAATGAAAGTTATTTCATTGACGAGTTAAAAAATGCAGATATTTTACTACTTGCAAATAAAAATTTCTTATGGCAAGATTATTCAAAATTTATTAATATTAATAGATATACCAATAAAATATATGATTATGTTAATAAGAACTTTAAAGAACTTGGCTTTTTTAGATATAAGAAAGTATATTATTCTAATGATAAAGAGCGATATTTTGAAATTTTTACTAAACCATATGCCGAGCTAATATTACCATATGAACACTATAAAGGAGACAGATGGTTAGGTGTAAATAATGTTATTAGACTTTTTCCAAACAATATGGACTTTTCCAATAAACAACTAGTGTTAGATGTTGAAGTACCATGCATAGAAGGAAATAAACCACCTTTTAATGCTAATTTATTAACTGAACATGATAAAGTAATAGATATTTACTACTCTGAACATTGTGGAGACAATAAAGTAGTTTTTGATTTGAATGACTATAACAGCACTTCTAAATTATTTTTTACATCAGAAAATGTATTTAAAACTCAACCTGCTTCATTTAAATATATCGATTGGATTACAGAACCTTTTTCTAGGAAAGGAACACCAGATCGTGTCGATACTAGAAAGTTGACATATTATTACAGAAGTTCTAGTATTGTAGATAAACATATTAAAAAAGTTAAAGGTTTTTATAGTGATGGCTGGGTAGAACAAGAAGCATTGATTAGAGCTTATAAACATAATAAACAGCAAACAATATATGGAGTAGTTCCAGTTGAAGCTTTAAGCTTGTTACCTATTAGTATTAGTATAAAATCAAAAGATATAGATGTTGTTTATAAAGTCACGCAAGTTGGTGATTTTAAAATTAATATTCCAGAAATAAAAGAAGATCAAGAGATGAAAATAACTACTGATAAAAGTTTTGATTTGCCATCACCTGACACTAGAAATATATCGTGGAGACTTATTAAATGGGAAAAATAAATAGATTTTATTTTATTTTATTTTCTATAATTTCTATAATCATCATCATATTGTTAACGAATTATGCTTTAACTAAAAGTTCATTTTCTAAAAATATATTAAATCACTATGTGGATAAAAAGTTAAAATTATTGGAAAATCGCAATCCTGATATTTACTTTTTTGGAAGTTCAACTACACACTATGGACTCTCAGCTAAGACAGTTGCTAATGAACTAAATAAGCTCAGCAATAGTAATGATATTGATGTATTTAATTTTGGAACACCTAGTGCTTCCTTACTTGAACAATCATTTTTATTACAACACTTAATAGCTATAAATAAAAAACCAAAAGCAGTAGTTCTTCCCTACTTTTCTACAAGCGCTTTAAAGACGAATACTGGAACTTTTATATATTATCCTTCTTTATATATTTATCAAAAGTATCAGTCAGTCTATGACTACTTAGAGTTATATTATAAATATAATATTGATATAGATATAGTTGCAGAGTTAATTGTAGCAAAAAATTTTAAAGTATATTTATTTAGAAAAGATATAAAAAAAATCTTCAAGTGGTATCTTCAAAAAGGCTACATTAATAAAGCAAGAAGTAGTTTTAAAGGTACTAGTTACAATAGTAATTATTATGGTGACCTATCTGCAAATCAAATAAAACCTTCACAGAATTATGAAAAAGTATATAATATGATGAATGGAAAATCTATTAAAAACCTAAATACTGCAGTAAACTTTAATGGGATGAAAGGTTTAAATAGAATTATAGATATATGTAAAAAAGAAAATATTAAAGTATATTTAACATATATCCCGAGTCAAATGGAATTTGCCTTAGGCTATAAAGATAGTGAGAATATAAAAAATAATATTTATGAAGCTAAACAAAATGCTAAATTATTTGCAAAAACAAAAGAAATCTATTTTATTGATCCTACAAAAGAAATAGAGTTTAGCCCCTTAAATACTGCCGATAATTTTCATCTTAATAAATACACAGCAAAACTACTTGGGTACAATGTAGCACAGTATATAAACAAATTGCAAAGCTTTGATAAAAACAGTACTAAGTTAAAAAGACTTACTATTGAAGCAAGTGATGATTGGATTACAAAATATAAAATATTAAAGCAACTCAATGAAACAAAAGAACCGTATAAAGATAAACAAACACTTTATAAAATGTTTAAAGAAAATGATTTTGTATTTGAAGAATCTTTTAAAAATATTATGCTAAATCCAACTCAGAACGATATTGATATGCTTATTGACATTGCATTTAAAAAGTATAATAAAAATGGCTTAGTTCATGTAGTAAGATATGTTTCTTTGATAAACAGCCTTATTGAGATAGAATTAAGTACTGAACAAGAGAGTTTAATCATTAATTATTTAACTAAAATAAATATAAACATAGTCAATATTAAACTAAATACAATACTAAAATTTTTACAAAATAGTAATAATGTAAATTCTAAAATATTACTAAAAAAATATCTTAGTCAAATTATTTTGAGTAATAAACTAAAAAATGATCTTTCTCCATTGTTTTACAGTTATGACTTTATTAAAAACGATGAAGAGCTAAAGAACTTAATTTCAGAAAAAGACTTAAATAAAATAAAATCATTTATTGATTCAGGAGTGATTAAATGATTTTTACAACTATCTCTTTTTGGATTTACTTCTTCACTGTTTATATATTATTTTTAGCTATTCCGTCAAGATATAAATCATTATTTTTATTACTTGCAAGTTATTATTTTTATGCTCATGACAATCAAACAATGCTTGTTTTAATATTATTTTTGACATTTTTTGTTTATGTGATGGGCTTGTTAATAGCTAAAAATTACAACTCCAAAATTAAAAACTTTTTGTATTACTTTTCCATTTTTATTTTAGTTTTAAATTTGGCTTATTTCAAATACACTTTTTTTCTTATTAATGTACTATTTGACATAGGTGTAGTCAGTGAGATTGGGGAAGGTACAAAAAATATTTATTTACCTCTAGCAATATCTTTTTTTACTTTTGAGTTTATACATTATTTGACTGATATAAAAAGAGGAGATAAACCAATTAAAAACTATATTGAGTTTTCATTATTTCCTGCTTTTTTCCCGACTATGATAGCTGGGCCTATAAAAAGATACCAAGATTTTACATCACAGTTACGATTAAAAAAATGGGATGTAACATTCGATAATTTTACTAAGGGTATATCATTTGTCATTATGGGTTCATTTTACAAGATAGCTGTTTCAGATAATATCTGTATGCCTATTGTCAACAAAGTATATGATAAGGCAATATTTAGTTCTAGTTATGATACACTTGTTGCCATGGTAGCTTTCTCTTATCAGATATTTTTTGATTTTCAAGGATACAGTTTAATAGCAATAGGTTTAGCATTAATGTTTGGGATTAAAATCCCAATTAACTTTAACTCTCCATATTTGGCTATAAACCCTTCTGATTTTTGGAGAAAATGGCATATTACTTTATCTCAATGGCTTAGAGATTATATATTTATTCCGCTTGGTGGCTCAAGAGACACCTATATAAAAGTAGCACGAAATTTACTCATCACTATGTTAATAGGTGGTATTTGGCATGGAGCTGGATATAACTTTTTGATTTGGGGATTACTTCACGGAATTGCTTTATCATATTATAGATATTTACAAATTTTAAAAGATAAATATCTTAACTTAAAAGAGATATTAGATAAAGCTTATTTAAAAATACTCTGGATTGCTTTAACATTTTCTTTTGTTACTTTTACTTGGCTTTTTTTTAGACTTGATACTTTTGATAAAGCAAAAGCAGCTTTTTTATCACTCTTTGTTGGTACAAAAGACTTGGTAGTTCTTACTAACTTCGAATTTGTATCTATTATTGCTATATCTTGTTTTATATTTGGATGGAACCTTTTTAAATCTATATTTGACAAGTATATAAATACAAATTCAACTATTTTTGAATTTACTAAACCAATTTTATATACATTTATTTTCATAGTTACTTTAATAAGTGTTCCTGAAGTTTTTAATCCAATTTTTATTTATTTTAGGTTCTAACATGATTAATTACATTATAAAAAACACTCTTTCAGATTATAAAAACAGTTATAAAAGTTCATTTTTAAGTTATAGCTGGGTGATTATTCATCCACTATTACTTTTGGCTATTTATAGTTTTGTATTTTCTACTATTTTACAACCACGAGTCGATCCTAACAATGGGATATCTTATACTGTTTATTTATCAGTGGCAATACTCCCTTGGATAATCTTCTCTACTGCCATATTGCAAGGAACTTTGAGTATCTCAAACAATATTTATTTAATTAAAAAGCTAAATATTCCACTTTATGTATATGTGATAAAAGAAGTATTAGAACAGTTCTTAAATATGATTGTAGTTGCCGTGTTGCTTATAGCGTTTTTGTATTTAAATGGTATTGGTTTTTCTATGAAATGGTTTTTAGTAATTGTTCCTTTTATATCTCTTTTTTTCTTTGCTCTAGGTCTTAGTATGTTTTTGGCTAGTATAAATATATTTTTTAGAGATATAGAAAAAGCTATAGGGATATTGTTACAAATGATGATGTGGGTTGTACCTATTGTCTATCCTTGGGATATCGTGCCAGAGAATTTTCAATGGGTTATATTTTATGACCCATTGTTTTATTTTTTCAATGCAATTAGAGAGGTGTTGATATTTGATCATTTTATAAATATGAAACATTATTTTGTAATGATTGTATCAAGTTTGTCGATGCTTTTGATTGGTTTATATACTATAAACAAACTTGAAAGTGATATAAGGGATAGTATATAGATGGAAAATGTAATTGTAGTAAAAAACTTAACCAAATCATTTAAATTATTTCATAACAATAAAGATAGGTTGCTTAACATCGTCCCATTTATAGATAAAAAATTTGATAAGCATACTTCACTTGATAATATATCTTTTGATGTCAAAAAGGGTGAATTTGTAAGTATCATAGGGAAAAATGGAAGTGGCAAAAGTACACTTTTAAAAATACTTTGTGGAGTATTACAAAAAACAAGTGGTGAGTATATTGTTAATGGTTCAATAGTATCACTTCTTGAGCTTGGAACTGGTTTTAATCCAGAGCTAAGCGGTAGAGACAATATAATAGCTTCTTCAAAGACTATGAACTTCGATATAAACTATATTTATTCAAAGATGGAGGAGATAGAGACTTTTGCAGACTTAGAAGAGTATTTTGACATGGCTATCAAAACTTACTCTTCTGGCATGTATGTAAGACTTGCTATGAGCCTTTTTCTTCACTTAAATCCAGATATATTTATTATCGATGAGGCTTTAAGTGTAGGAGATATTTTTTTTCAACAAAAATGTTTTGCAAAAATAGAGCAGATGAGAAAAAATGGGGTGGCATTTTTGTTTGTAAGCCACGATATAAATACAGTGTTAAACATGTCAGATAGAGTACTACTACTTGACCACAGTAAACAGATATATTTTGGAGATAAGCATGAAGCGTGTAAGCTTTACTACGATAGTGATAAAAAACTATCAAATTCTCAAAATGAAATGGACGATATAGATGAAAAGTTTGATATTTCGGTAGAAAACAATATTTTAGATGGTAAACAACAAATTGTTCACAGAGCTGGAGCTACTGTAGACTCACTACAAATACTAGACGAATTTGGAAATCATACAATGCAAGTTGAGATGACAAAATCTTTGAAGTTTATCATAGGATATAAAGTAGAAAAAGTTTTAAATGATCCTGTTTTAGTAATTAATTTAAGAAATAATAAAAATTTACTAATAACGACAGTTAATGTAGAACTGATAATTGAAAAAACTTTTTTAGAAATTGAAATTCCTTTTATGCTAGAAGCTGGTGAATATAGTTTTGATATCGCCATCTCCAATTATACAAGTAAAAATGGTGGTTATATGGCATTAGAATATCAGAAGCTTGGACCTATAATTGTGATGTTTGACTATTCAAAATACAGAGCAAAATATTTAGGCATAGTCGGGTTAGAAGTAAAATATAAATATTTATAAATTAAGGATATAAAGAGATGGAAGAAAAGATAGTTTTATTATACTTGTATGATACATGTAATTTAGATTGTGGGTATTGTGGTTTAGCGAAGAATAATTATACAAATGATTATACTCAGTTAGAATTTTATCAAGATGCTCTTAATATAAATAAAATTTCAAAATTTTTTGTAGATAGAAACAATCATATAAAATGGCATATAAAGTTAACAGGTGGAGAATCATTGTTAATGCCTAACTTTAATTTATTTTGTGATGTTGTTGGAAAAGATAATAAAATATCATTATATACAAATCTTTTATTGCCTTCAAATCACCCAAATTTTATGTATTTAATAGATAATGCAAGTATCTTTGATACAGTAATTGCTACTTTACACCCAGAAGGGTTGAAAAATAAAGAAAAATTTTTTAATAATGTTAAAATGCTTAAAAATAATGGAATTAATACAATAGTTAAAATAATATTACATCCGAAGTTAATAGATATCTTAGAAGAAGTTAATTTAATATGTAAAGAGCTTGATGTCCTGTTTATGCCAATGCCACTTTTATCCCAAAATTATCCAAAAAAGTATACGCTGATAGAAAAAAGTATTATTATGAAATATATATCTATTTTAAAACAAGTTATACATTTAAATGGAGGTTTAAATGTAGGTGATATGACTTGTAATGCAGGAAGTAAACTATTAAATATTGATGCACGGAATGGTAATATTTATCCTTGTGCCGATGTTACATCTCCTACAATTGGTAATATATATGAAGATACAATAAACTATTTAGAACCAAGTATTCAGTGTTTAAAAGAAAATAAATTTTGTATGTGTGATATTCATTATGAAGATGGCATTATAAATGATTTTTCATTAGATCACGAAGTAAGTAGAATTGGTTATATAGAGTTTATGACAGAAAATAAAATACTTAATATAATAAATGAGTATAAACTTAAGTTTAATAATAATAATTCTTTCCCTGAAAATGGTGATGAGTCTGTTTTAATATACAAAGATCCATCAAATTTAAATAGTTTTGCTAAAAACATAACTTCACAATTCGGAGAAGATGGAGTTATAGAACATTTATTTTCAAAAATAGGTATATCTAATGATGCTTGGTGTGTAGAGTTTGGAGCATGGGACGGGGAGTACTTAAGTAATACATATAATTTAGTATTTAATCAAGGTTTTAATTGTGTTTATATAGAAGGTGATCAACAAAAAGCTAAAGATTTAAGAAAAAAGGTTGAAAAACTGGAAAAACAGAAAATTTTTGTTTTGAATAATTTTGTTGAAAGTCAAGGAGAGAATGCTTTAGATAGTCTTTTAGCCAAAACAGATATACCAAATGAATTTGATTTATTGTCAATAGATATTGATGGTATAGATTATCATGTTTGGAAGAACTTTAATAAGTATAATCCAAAAATAGTTTTAATAGAACATAATCCTACAATTCCTCCTCACATAGAGTATATACCTGAAGAAAAAAGTTCACTTACTGGCGCATCTACATTAGCACTTTATGGCTTAGGTAAACTAAAAGGCTACGAGTTAGTTTGTTGTACAGATACAAACTCTATTTTTGTTCGTAAGGATTTGTTTGGACTTTTTAATATTCAGGATAATACACCTAAAAATCTAATGAAAACAGATCATATAACTTATCTAATATCAAAATTTGATGGGTCTTATTTAACGGATAAAGAGCCTGCTTTTATTAATATTTTTGATGATAATATTTTTAATAATATTAAAAAACCAATTTCATTTTGGAAAAAAATTCGATTATATTATAAATTAATAAAAAATAATAGAATAAAAGATATTTATATTAGGGAAGAAAAATTTTTATGATTAAAAATTTAATTATTAACTTATTGAAATTTATGGCTGACTTAGTTTTACCTTTACCTATAACAATATCACAAAGAGAATGGGAACTCAGGAATATTATTTTTCGAAAAATAGGATTGAATATTAGCGAGAATGTAAGAATTGGACCCAGGTTTAAAACAATAAATGGACTTGAAAGTAATATACAAATAGGTGATTATACTGATATTGGCTACGATAATAAATTTTATTCGTTTGATAAAATTATTATTGGAAAGTTTAACATGCTAGCAGCCAATGTAGAACTCATCAATGGTGGGCATGATGTTAATACTTTTGAACCAAACTCTACTTTGCTTGATATTGGTAATGGTTGTTGGATAGGACATGGAGTGAAAATAATAAAAGGTGTCACTATAGGTAATAATGTTATCATTGGGGGAGGAAGTATCGTGATAAATGATATTCCTGATAATGCTATTGCAGTTGGAGTGCCAGCTAAAGTAATCAAATATAGAGAACTGCCAGATAAAGTTTGGCATCTAGGCAATGAATATTTTTGCCCAAAAACTTTTGAACTCATAAAGGACTAAAATGAATTTATATCAAGTAATAAATAACCTGATAGAAAAAGAGACATATCTGATAGATGTTGGAGCTTACAAAGGTGAATTTACAGATAGTTTTCTAGGTAATATAAATAAAATAAAATATATAGATTTGTATGAACCTCAAAAAAACAGTTTTTTAGATTTAGAAAATAAATATTGTGAAAATGATAAAGTAAAAGCTTTTAATATAGCAATAGGAAATGAAAATATTCAAAAAGAATTTTTTTATTATGAAAATGAAGGGTATAAGAGTTCATTGCTAAAGCCAATAGAAGGTGGAGAAAAAAAATCTATTGTAGAAATAAAAACTTTGGATAGCATCTATTTAGATAAATGTGATTCGGTTAAATATAATTATTTTTTAAAACTTGATACTCAAGGAAATGATTTATCAGTTTTAAATGGTGCTAAAGATTTCATTAAAAAGATTCAGCCAATTGTCTTTTGTGAATTAATTTATGTTTCACTGTATGAAAATCAATCTTATGCTCATGAGATTATAAGCTACATGATGGAAAATGAATATGTTTTAGCCAGATTAGAAGATGTACATGAAACAGTTCAAGGTGTTATTGCTTACGCAGATGCCTTATTTGTGCATAAAAGTAAATTAAATAATGATTGTAGCTCTTTTGAGTTGCATAAAGATAGTTATTGTTTGAATTTAGAAAATGTATGTGAAGAAAGATTAGATCTAATAGTTAGACTAGATAAAGAGTGTAAAAGGCTATCAAAATAAATGAAAAATTATATATTATTTAACAATCCAACAGTAGAAGTAAATAAACTTCAAACACAACTTGAGATAATGAAAGAGAATAAAGATAAATTAGGTTATTACGAAACTTTTAGTGATTATATCAATATTTGTGATTGGATGATACGACGGCAAGAATATAACTTCACGATAGATAATTTCGAAGAGTATGAAAGTTTACATACTAGTGAAAAACTAAAAATACTAGATATTGGATGTGGGGTAGTTCCTCTATGCAACTATATAAGCTTAAGAGGGCATGAAGTTATTGCACTTGATCCTATTGAAAAAGACATTGATTTTTTAGTAAAAAATGATATGAATAAATTTCATAATTCTAATGTAAAGTATATGCATGGATATGGTGAAAAACTTCCTTTTGAAGACAATAGTTTTGATGTTGTTTATTCTGTATCTGTAATGGAGCATATAGCTTCTGGTAATGATTTAGTTGTACTTTCAGAGATGCTAAGGGTTTTGAAAGTTGGTGGTAGGTTGATTCTTACGACAGATGTGATGCCAAAAGATGAAACAAATTATAGAAAATATACTTATCCATTTACTTCAAATACATTATCAATAGTTTTTGATTTTTTAAACAATTATCAAAATATTGATGAAAAAGAAAGAAAATCTTTAACAAGCCATCTTGATAATTTAACTTGGGAGCAAGTACATAAATTTTGGATGGATTCAAAAAAATATGACCAAAGAGAAGAGGAACAAAGAGAATACCTTGCAGTAGGGTTTTATATAGATAAAAAACAAAATTTCATTTTGGATGAGAGTAAAAAAATAGACTTGTTTTTACAAGGACAAAATATGCTTATTCAAGGGTTTTATTATTATCAAGATGTAGCCACTATAAGAGAAAAAGAGATGATAGAAAAAGAAAAAGTTATTCAACAACTGCTACAGATAAAAGATAATTTTGAAACAAACTTTTATATAAGAATATTAAAAAAATTAGGATTAATGAAATGAAATTTTCAATCGTAACACCAACATATAACCATGAAAAATACATAGATACAACTATAAAAAGTGTACTAGAAAACAAAAAACACTACCCAGATGTAGAGTATATAGTAGTTGATGGTAACTCAAAAGATGGCACTGGGGATGTGGTACTAAGTTATGGTAATGAAATAGATCTTTTTATATCTGAACCAGACGATGGACAATCAGATGCTATAAATAAAGGTTTTGCACATGCCACAGGTGATATATATGCTTATATAAATTCAGATGATTATTACTATCCTGAAACATTTAAAAAAGTAGCAAAAATCTTTGAAGAAAATCCAGATGTAGATGTAGTTTATGGAAACTGTACATTTGTTACAGAGGATGAGCAGTTTTACAGATATTTTACAGAAGTAGAACCTTATGATGAATTTAGACTGAGAAGTTGTACTGATTTTATCATGCAACCAACTTGTTTTTGGAGAAAAGAGATATATGACAAGTGTGAAGGCTTCACAAAAGATTTTCATTTTGGATTTGACTGGGAAATGTGGTGTCGTATGGCAAAAAATGGAGCAAAGTTTCATTATGAGCCAGAACTGTTTGCAGTAAATCGTGAGTTTGAAGAGACAAAAACTTCTACAGGTGGAGATACTAGGTTACTTGAGTTAAAAGAGATTAATAAACTTCATAAGACATCACTATTACCTTATGCTTACTACTCTTACACTCAAGGGGAATTAAGAACTAAATATCCACATATGACAAGTATAGTAGAAAAAATTCTAACAAGATTTAAAATATATTTTTATAGATTAATGTCACTACCTAACCTTATTTACAATAACAAGAACTTTGATAAACAAAATTTATATGGGATAAATCATCACTCCCCTATGTTACAAAAAAATGCTTCTGTATCATTTCCTTTTTATAAAAAGGAAAAAAATCCCTATATAGTAATAGTACTACAAAGTACAATACCAAATCAATCGGTAAAAACAAGTATAAATGGCAAAGTTATTTTTCAAAGTAACTTTAAAAATAATAGCATATTTTTAATATATCAATTAAAAGATTTTGATAAACATGAAATTAAAATTGATTTTGAATTTGAAAAAGAAACAACACAAGTATTTGGCTGGAAAAATAAACTATTCAGAAGAAATACAAAATATTCTGGAGTTTATACTATGTGTAATCTTTATTCGGCAGAAGAGATTTCAAAATCTTTATTAATTGAACAGGGAATACACATTCAAATATGAAACTTACAATAGTTACAATTGTTTTAAATGATAGAAATAATATAGAAAAAACTCTCCTTTCTGTATTAAGTAAAAATATAGATTTACAATATATAGTGATAGATGGTGGGTCAACTGACGGTACAGTTGAGATTATAAAAGGATATCAAGATAGGATAAATCTATTTATAAGCGAAAAAGACAGTAGTATTTACAATGCAATGAATAAAGCAATAGAGTTAGTAAATGGTGAGTGGGTTTGTTTTATGAATAGTGGAGATATATTTTATAACTCAAATGTTTTGAAAAATATATTGCCCAGTTTAGAAAATAATGTCGATATTGTATATGGAGATCAAGAAGTACGATATCTTTCAAAAAGTAAAATATTAAAAGCTGACAAAGCTATTGAAGATATTTGGAAAGGTATGATTTTTTCCCATCAAAGTTGTTTTGTAAAAAAGGAAATCATTAAACAGTTTAAATTTAATGAACTTAATAAAATTACTGCGGACTATGAACTTTTTTATAGCCTTTACAAATTAAATAAAAGATTCAAATATATACCAATTGTAGTTGCAAGCGTAAATGCTGGAGGAATTTCAGATATTAAAAGAATTGATAGTATTATAAGCAGATGGAATATAATCGATAAAAGTTTTACAGTAAATATCTATTATTTAAAATTGATAATAATAGAAATGGTAAAACCATATGTTAAAAAACTTTTAAGTCTAGGTAAATAATATGAAAATAGTTTATGACAATATTATTTATTCTTTGCAAAAAGCAGGTGGAATATCGGCATATTGGAGTGAACTAAGTTTAAGATTCTCAAGTAAGAATATTGATATTGACTTTTACGAATATCCAAATGAGAATATATTTGCAAAACAACTTGCTAATAGGGTAGAAAAAGATACATTCATAAGTTATAAAATAAGTAGATATTTAAACTTTTTTAAAAAACTTCCCAAAAGTTCTATTTTTCATAGTAGTTATTATCGAATTGCAAAACAAAAGAATATATTAAATATTACTACTGTGCATGATTTTACTTATGAATACTACAGAAGTGGTTTAGCAAGACTTATTCACTCTTGGCAAAAAGGAAAAGCTATAAATAAGAGTGATGGAATTATTTGTATATCTGAAAATACTAAAAAAGATCTTTTGAAGTTTTATCCACATATCGAAGAAGAGAAAATTAAAGTAATTTACAATGGCGTTAGTAACATATTTTGTCAACTTACTGATTCTTCAAAATACTTAACTGGTGTATATAAACAACTACAAAATAAGAAATATATCTTTTTTGTTGGGGATAGAAATGGTTATAAAAATTTTAGTCTTGCTGTTGATGTAGTTCAGAAGTTAGACAATTGTTTTTTAGTTATAGTTGGAAGAGATTTATCTAGTGAAGAAAAAAGCTTATTACAAAAAAACTATTTTCATTATCAGAATGTAAGCACTAAAGATCTAAATATTTTATATAATAATGCTTTTTGTTTATTGTATCCATCTAGCTATGAAGGTTTTGGAATACCAATAGTAGAAGCCATGAAAGCTGGTTGCCCTGTAATTAGTACAAACAGTTCATCAATTCCAGAAGTTGCTGGTAATGCTGGATTATTAGTAGATAAGATTGAGATTAATGAATTTATTAAAGCGATTTTAAAATTAGATAATAAACAATATAGAGATGATATGATTGTAAAAGGGTTAAAACAAGCAAAAAAATTTAGCTGGGATAAATGTTTTGATCAGACGCTTGAATTTTATAAAAAAATAATAGATAGAGAATCTACATGAAAGTTTCAATAATAACCGTTGTTTATAATAGAGCTGATGTTATAAGAGATACTATTAAGTCAGTTCTATCTCAAACATATAAAGATATAGAGTATATTATCATTGATGGTGCTAGTACTGATGATACCATGTATGTAATAAATGAGTACAAGGATAAAATAAGTAAAATTAATAGTGAACCTGACAAAGGACTCTATGATGCTATCAATAAAGGAATTAAAGAAGCCACAGGAGATGTGATTGGATTACTCCATAGTGATGATTTTTATACTGACAGCCTAGTTATACAAAGAGTAGTTGATGCATTTACTCAACAAAAAAGTGATACTGTATTTGCTGACTTACTTTATATCAAAGATGATAATCATGATAAAGTTTTAAGATATTATAGTGCCAAGCACTTTACACCTCAAAAACTAAAATATGGACTCATGCCCCCTCACCCTACTTTTTTTGTAAAAAAAGAGATATTTGAAAAGTACGGTTTGTATAAAACAGACTATGCCATAGCTGCTGATTATGAAATGTGTTTCCGACTTCTTGAAACACATAAGGTCTCTTATACCTATATTCATTTTCCGATAATAAAAATGCGAATTGGAGGGTTAAGCACAGGAGGTATTCGTAATAAAATAATAATCAATAAAGAGGCAATAAGAGCCATGAAAGAAAATGGTCACTATTCAAATCATTTATTAATTTTAAAAAAATATCCTATAAAAATATTGGAAATCATCAAAGGTTATAGTTATAATATTTTAGTTAAAATCAAAAAAAACGCCAAAAATACTTGATAACCACAGTGCAATCAATCTCGTATCAAAATTTGGCAACTTATTACCATTTGTTGTAAAAATATGTTGTTAAATTTCAAAGCAAATAAATAGAAATCCTTTTATTAAAGGTTATATTGCTAATGTAGATATAAATCCAATCAGTCCACCAAAAACTCCACCCCAAATCACAAGCCAACCAAGATGCTCTTTGATGATATGTTGTACTAACTCTTTAACCATTTTTGGGTTAAGTTCATCAAGTCTTTTTTGAACTACATCATCTATTTTTTTACCCATATCTTCACTAATATCACTTGATTTTAAAGTCTCTTGAATCAGACTTTGAAATGTATCTGTATGAACTATTGTATTAATAGAAGTTTTCATCTTTTTAGTAAAAGGCTCTTTAAGTGGTTCTAACGCTTTTTCACCACCAAACATCCCTAACATACCACCAAAACTTGACTCCATCACAGCACTTTTTAAACTCTCATAAGCAATAGAAAAATCTGTTTTTTCAATCACATTTGTTAAATCTAGTTTTTTGTTTGATTGCATTTCTGATGTAAAAAACTTATCTAGATTTTCTTTTGTAAAAAACTGATTCATGATGAGTGTATGAATAGATGATTTGAACTCTTCAAATCTATTTTCAACTACCCCACTTCCATATAAAAAAGGAACTTTTTCAAAAAGCATATGAACAGCTAACCAGTTTGTAACTGCACCACTTAAAGCAAAAAGCCCAACTGTTAATATTATATTATTTTGTATCAAAAAACCAACTATTACGATTAACAATGCAACACCATTTGTTACTAAACTTTTATTCATATTTTATACCTCTAGTTTTAGATATTTTAAAGTGTGATTTTAGCAAGTTTATTTTAAAACAATATAGTATATTGAGTTTGATTTGAAGAATTTATATCCAGACTACCTTTTAATTCATTTTTAACAAGATTTACAATAAGTTTTAAACCAAAAGATTTTTTGTTTTTTTCTTGACTAAAACCACAGCCATTATCACGATAAATAAAGCTATATTTTCCATCTATTTTTTTTAAGATAATATCAATTTTTCCTTGTTTAGTTTCAAATGCATATTTAAAACTATTTGTAAAAAGCTCGTTGAGTATAATTCCTATATAAATACTTTTATTGATATCTAATGTTGTTTGTATATCCAAGTTTATTTTGATATTTTTAGTATCATAGCTTTGAGAAACTTTTTGAACTAAGTTTTCAAAATACTCTTTACTATCTATCTTTTCTAAATCATTTTGTTCATAGAGCATCTCATGTATCGCCGACATAGATTGCACAGCACCTTCTGTTTCATTAAGTGCGTTTTTTATTTTATCAGTGATAAATTTTGAGAACTTTAGTCTATACATAGCGATGATAAACTGCATATTATTTTTTACTCTGTGATGAAGTTCTTTTGTAAGAACCACATTTCTTTTCACAGATAATTCTAACTCTTTTGTTTTATTTAATTTACTTGATAAAGCTATAGAAAATAAAATTGCTTCAATAAATATTGTTAATTCATAAAAATATTTAATCTCATCAATTAGACTATATGTTCCAATATTATATGTCCACAACATAATCCAACCTAATATTGATACACTCCAACCCACAATAAAATATTTTGCATTTTCCTCTTTTTTATAAAAAAGATAATAGCTAGAAAGAATTAAGACAAATAGTGTAGCCATCAAAAGATTTGCAACAAAACTAATAGGATAAAACTCTGGGGATACAAGAACTAATACTGATATATTTATTAAAAGTAAAATTTTGAACACAAAATCTATCTTTTTATATTTTTTTATATTTAAAAAGTTTCGTGTAAATAATATTGCAAATATATTTGTTAACCCTAAATAAAATATAGCTAAATACGCATCAATCTCCACAAAATTCCAAGAGAATAAGAATGGCATAGTATAAAGTCCCATACCTGTATATGAGGTATGATTCCAAATAGTTAAAAAAAGATAACATATATAGTAGATATAAACTCTATCTTTAGTAAATAAATATATAAATAGATTATAAAGAATCAAGGCTAACATCGTACCAAAAAACAGTGCTAGTATCAATTGATGTTTCATCTCTTGTTGATACAATTCATCTTTACTCATAAGATTCAGTTTGAAATACACAGCACAAGAGAGTGATGATACTTGAAGATAGTACTCTTTTTGTTCTTTTGGTTCCAAATCAATATCAAAATAAAAGTCTAAAATATTTTCATCAAAATTTCTATCGTGAAATACCCCTTGTAGTTCTTTTTTATATCCATCTTTTTTTTGAGTATACAGCGTGATATTGTCTAACATCTGATTATCTATAACCAAAACTTGTTTCATAGGTTGATTCGTTGGATTTGATAAAGAAAACTTCACCCATACTGTTTCACTACTATAGCCTCTATGTATTTTTGAAATCTTAGAGGGCAAAAAATTAGCTTGTTGAATATTTTCTATTGTATATAAAGCTTCTTTGTCTATGAACACTTCACTTTGTTTTAGAACATCTGTAGAAGCAAAAAGTGATATATGTAAAAGTAGTACAAGAATAAATTTGATTATTAACATAACACAAAGTCTAACTAAAAATGGATTAAATAACTAAGAAATAAACTTTATTATAATAAATATTATGATTATATGTTATACTACGCGCCATGAAAAGTATAAAAATTTTGATTATTGAAGATGATACACTTATATCCATGCAACTAGAAAATACATTAGAAAATTTGGGTCATGCTGTAGTTGGTAATATTCGTAGTAGCAAAGAAGCACTTGATATAGTCTCCAAAAACCCCATTGACCTAGTGATATCTGATATAAATATTGAAGGTGAGATAGATGGCATAGCTATATCTAAAACACTTCATGACCAATATGATGCTCCCATTATTTTTATTACTGCGTACAAAGATAAAGATACACTCAAGAGAGCTTCAAAAATAGATTTTGCAGGATATCTCATAAAGCCTTTTAGGGAAGATGAATTGGAAGCTTTAATAAATATTGCTATCTTTAAATACAATCTACCCAAACTAAAACTAAAACTTACTTTAGACGATAATTATAGTTATTGTATGGAAACAAATAAACTTTTTTATGATGAAGAGTTGATTTCTCTTACAAAAATAGAAACTAAATTTATCCAACTTCTTATCAACTCAAAAGGGGAAATACTCTCTTACAACAATATAGAACAAAACATTTGGAATGGAGCTATCGTCACAGAAGACACAAGAAGACAGCTTATCTATAGATTCAAAAAAAAGCTACCTAATTTTCCTTTAAAATTAAAAAAAGGTGTTGGTTATAAATTGATGGTATAGTCTCTTAAGTATATAAAATATTATTCATAATGTCACGATGATATACTATAATAATTAAAATAAAAGGAGAAATAATGAAAAAACAAATTATCATAGGTTTTACTATTGCTTTAGCAGTAGTATTTAGTGGTTGTGCAGGTTCTTATACACCTGTAGAAAATATGGCAAAACTTGATGCAAAATTTGCAGATTCAGCTTGGGATGGTAAAAAGATACCTTCAAAACAGTGGTGTTCTATCTTTAGTGGAAATGGTGCTACACCAAAACTTACTATAAGCAATATTCCTCAAGGGACAAATGCCATTATAATGGAAGTTAATGATGAAGGTTATGCTCCACTATCAAGAAATGGAGGACATGGTAAAATAGGTTTTTGGATAGAAGATGATTCAACAGCTACATTGGTACCTGTACCTGGTGAAACAACTGAAAACTTACCAAAAGGGACTTTTATAGAAGCAAAAAGTCAATCAAAAGGGAAATATGCCACTGCTGGTTATCTACCACCTTGTTCAGGAGGAAGAAATCATATGTATAGTGCAAATATTAAAGCTGTCTATAAAGCAAAAAATGACAATGAAGAATCAAAACTATTAGGTGAAACATATATTCAATTCGGTAGATATTAATCTTTAAAGAGGTGATGGAGTTTTTTCTATCACTTCTTAGATTAGTAAATATCAATTCTATTCTCATACACATAACCAAAAATTACAAATTTAGATTTAAAAGTACTTCTTATAGATACACTTCCAACACTTCTCATTCTAGACTACTACTAATTACTATTATTTATAAGAGAATGTTAATGAGTTTTTCAGATTGTTATTCTAAATGTCACGATTGATGGATATAATCTTTGAAATTTAAATCAGAGGGAATTAAGTTATGTTGAAAAAAAAATTTCTTGAAAAAATGACTATATTATTTATGGCAAGTATGGTTTTTAGTTGGAGTTTGTGGGCTGAAACTGAAGGATTCAATAGAAATAGTGGAACAACTTTACCAGGAACACCTGATGCATATAAAGATGGATTTGTAAATCACGATTGGTCACCAAGTGGAATTAATTCAAATAGTCAAAATAGTGATACAGCAGTAAGTTCTCTTAAAGTAAAAAATTTTGCTAACAATGACTTGAAAATATTAGGAGAGAATATTGAAGAAGCACTTCCTAATTTTGATAAAGGACTTGAAACAGCTTTAACAACAACAGCGATTAATTCTTTATTGACAATGACTAAAGAGCTTTCAGCAGGATTATTATTGGCTGTTAATCCATTAATTCAATCAGAACTTGGAAAAAGTGCTGCAGGTAGTTTTAATGAATTAGTAAATGACAGCCTTATCTCTAAATTTGATAAATTAAAATTTGATACCATAGGAGTAACAAAAGGTTTTTTATTGGATATGGTTAAAAATATTGCTATTGAAACTATTTCAGAAGTTGCAACTAAGCAAACTAGTAGTCCTGCCATTGGTGGAGCTGTATGGTTGACATTAAAACATGCTGATATATATGCAACATCTGGTAATTTAGCAGTTGTTGCGTACAAGGAGGCTATGCTAGCAGGGGAAGTTTGGTATAAAGTTGGGGAAGAAGCTGTAAATGCATATAATGAAACAAAAGCACTAAAGAAGTCTATAAAGAATGGTGTTAAAATAGATATTGAATATATAAAAGTTATGGGTGCTGTTAAATATGCTGAAGCTAAAACCAAAGAGGAAAAAAATAAAATAGCTGAACAAATTTATTTAGACATTCAAAATTTAATTAACAATTCTAATATTCTTAATAATTCCGATAAGTTTAGTCTGATGGATGAGATGGACGATATTCGCCCATATTTGGAACAAATGGATGCAAAAATAAATCCAAATAAAAAAAACTTATCTAAACTTGAAAAAACAGATAAAGAAATTAAAAACAAAGTTAAAGAAATCAATGATGATAGTCAAACTTTAACTCAAAAAGAAAAGGAACTTGAACAATTAAAAAACAATAGTGGTCAAAATCAAATTGACCAAAGTAAAATGGCTAATATACAAAAAGCACAAGATATAGTTAATAAAAATGCAGGAAAACCTTGGAGTGCATGGAGCCAATCTGATAAAATTGCAATGGGAATCATTGCTAGAAATCTTGGAGTTGCAACAGGACAAGCTGGAATTGAAGGTAAAGGGCATTTTTTTGAAGCTTTATTCAGATTCAAAGGTACAGATTATCTTATAGAGAAATATGCAACCTCTTATGTATCTATAGATTATAGTGACCTTGAAAATGAAATTAATGATTTGATAGAACAAATTAATACTAAAAAAGAAGAACTTGCTAAGTTAGAAGCAGAAAAAAATGATGCTATGAAATCTATAGTAGATACAACAAGTGATTTTAATGATGACCAAAAAGAAACATTAGCACAAACTTTTAAATCCACAATATCTAGCCCTCAAGACTGGAAAGGCGTGACAGTTGCACATATTTTTGATAAAACTACTGGAGCAGTAGTGTCTACAACTTCAGCAATACATCAAGCTCTTGGTTCTGATATAGCAGATGCTGGAATTTTAGAAGAAGTTGATAGTAATTTAAAAATTACAAAAGGTGTATATCTTGAAACACATGGTGTCACTTACAATAATGTTGATGAAGAAGCTTCAGTTAATATATCTAGCTCTCAAACTATAAAAAATCTTAGCAATTCAAATAGTGATGGACTTGATGTAGAGACAATTGGATACAAAGATGATTATCTTGCGTGGGGAACATGGGGAGATGAAACTATAACCTTCAGCGGTAGTAGTGATAGAGCGATAAGAAGTTCATACTGGATAGCTGGTAAAATGACAGATAATAGTGAGATTCCTCAAACTGGAAGTGCCACTTATACTGGAGATTTAATAGGATACAATACCACATCTAATCAAGCAATAGATGGAACAGTTTCAATTACAGCTAATTTTGGAACATCTTCAATGACAGGTTCGATGATTGTAAATAATGCAGATACTAGTAATTTTGCTAACGCACATTTAGATAGTGTTTCTATAAATACTAAATCATATGGTACAGAGTTTCACGGTAATTTAATCGGTACAGATATAAGTAGTGGAAAAATAGGTGGTGCCTTTTATGGAGCAAATGCAAAATCTATCGGTGGGGCATGGAGCATAGATAAAACAGATAGTTCCCATGCTGCTGGTGTTTTTAATGCATCTAAATAATACGCTATTAACTTCTTATTTTCTCTTACAAATAACATCTCTATCTTATAAGGCAAAATAATATTAATTTATAAGAAAAAATTAATAAATTTTTTAAATTGTTATTCAAAATGTCACGATTGATGGATATACTTTTAAAATTTTTATTTAAGGGAATAATATTATGTTAATTAAGAAATTACATAAAAAAATAGCTTTGTCTATTGTAGCTTGCATAGCAATAAATCAAAGTTTATACGGTGAAAATCAAACTAACACACTTAACACTGTAATTCAAAACTATAGTGAATCTAATAATAAAATTGATACATCTAAATATGGGGATTTATCAAAATATGAGATAGGTGGTGTATCATTAGAAGATTTTGTACAAGTAAAAAATACTGTTAATAAAAAAGTAGAATTTATTAATAATGGTATAGATAATTTAGAAAATTTAGAAACTACTGAACAACAAGACAATAAAGTAGAAAATATTACAAATTCTATAGCTACATCAATTCAAGAATACAAAAATGTAGAAGTTGAAAATACAAGAAATCCTTTTATTGATAATGCTATAGGTGCATATGATGCAATTAAAACTGCTCCCACTTTAGCAAAATATGGTGCAAAGCTAGTTGACCCTGGTGTTTCAAAAGCATACAATAATGCAAAAAAAGTTATAAACACTGTTGATAAAGTTAATGGTGCTGCTGAAGTATTAAGTATGAATAAAGCACTTTTAAACATTATTGAACCATTTATCACAAAAGGTGTTAGTAACATAGATGATAGTGATACCTCAAATTTATTAGAAGGTATGGCTGATATTAAAGCATCTCTTGACCAAATGCTAAACAATCCAGATTCTAAAACTACTTTAGGTGCAAAAGGTATAACAACTGTATATTCTTTAATTGAATCTATTGATAATAGTTTAGTAGAAAGTAAAATTCAGAAAAATATTGACAACATGGTTAATGATGGATTAATGAATGAAAATACCGCTTCTTTAGTAAAAGCTAAAATGTCAAATGATGCGATTGCAAATGCAGCAAATACATATTCCAAATCTATAGAAGTATTATCGATGCTAGGGGTTAAAAATTCAGTAACAGATATGGCAGCTGAAATTGTAGGAGATATGAATACTATTGCTGAAGTATTTATAAAAGGTGCAGATAGAATTAATGAACAAGCTTTTAAAGATATTTATAATGGAAGGGTAGAGCAAAAAGAGGCTTTAGTTTCTATTGGTAATGATATATTAGAAACAACAAATATATTGAAAGATAATATCCAAATTGTTGATAAAAACAAAGAAACTTTAACAAAAATAGATGATAAAAACAAAGAGTTACAAGCTAAATTAGAATCAATTTCTATTGAAGAAGAAAGTTTAAAAACAAGTAAGCAAAATCTTTCTGAAACTAAAAATGCGATGGATAGAAATAAAGCAATTATGAATGAAAATAAACTTACTGACAAAGAAAAGTTACTAGTAGAAGCCCAACAAATCCTTTATTCAGGTGGAAACAAAGGTGTTTCTATGGGTGTTGCATTTAGTGGGTTATCAACAGTAGAAAAAGCAAGATTAGCTGAAATATCTAAAGAACTTGGGATTACAAATTATGATAAATTAGGAAACCTTATCACGAATACAAATATTACTACTTTGGCAATGGGGATGGCTAGATATGTTCTAAGTAATAATACTACTATTAGTGATTTAGCAGTTAAACAAGAAAGATACTTAAACGCTAGTTCATGGTATGAGGAGGAAAAAGACACATGGTCTTTAATTGCAAAAGAGATTATTAATATAACAAATGAGATAGAAGTTTTAAAAGAGGATATAGCTTCTTTGGAAAATGACAAATCCTTTTTAATGAGTCAAATAGAAGATACAAGTGACTATAACGACAACACAAAAAGTGATCTTACAACTAATTCTGATACATCTAATATACCATTAACAGGATATATTAATGCTTCAGACTCTTCACTTTTTACTGGTATCTCCTCAGGTATAGTTGTAACTGAATCATCGGGTACTTTGGATACTCTGTCTTTAGGTGTAGGTTCAAAACCTTTATTAAATGAAGGTACTTTTACAAAAAAACCTGATAATGATTACTCCTATATTACTTGGGGAACTTGGGCATCTACTAATGTAAAATATTATACGGGTGATGGAAGTGTATATGATTTAGGACAAACAAATAATACAGCATATTATGGAAAAAGAACTCCTGTAAATGAGATACCAACAACAGGAAGTGCAGTATATAATGGAGAGGCTATTGGACATATACTAAGTACTAATGCAGCAGTAGAAGGAACCGTTCAAATTCTTGCAAACTTTGCAAATAGTACTGTAAGTGGTAGTATAAACATAACTGGTTTTGCAAATACTAATATTAATAATGGACAAATTGGTGGAATATATACAGGTAGTTCTGCTGCATACTCTAAAACTATTGATGGAAGTTTAAGTGGTGTTGACGTTTCAAGTGGAAGTATGAATGCACAATTTTATGGTTCAGGTGCAGCAGAAATGGGTGGTACTTGGAAAATTATAAAAACAGATAGTGAAGAAGCCTCTGGCGTATTCAGAGCCAAAAAATAAGGAAATATAAAAATGAATTTAAATAAATTAATATCGACAACTCTATTAACTTCAAGTATACTTTTAGCAATAACACCAAAAGATTTAAATAAACAAGCCATAGTACTACTAAAAGAAAAAAACTCATTAAAAGCTTTTAAACTATTAGAAAAAGAGTATATAAGTGGAAATTTTGATAATCAAACTTTATTTTTACTAGGAACAAGTGCAAAAGAAAATGGTGATTTTAGTAATGCAATCAAATATTTTGAAGAATTATTACTAAAAGATAAAGGTGCGAATAGAGTCAGATTAGATTTAGCGATGATGTACTATAAAACAAAAAATTTAGACAAGGCAAAAGAGTTATTACTAATAGTAAAGTCATCAAACCCACCTAAAAAAGTCGGAGACAATATTGATAACTTTTTAGCAGCTATTGCTAAAGGTTTACCAAAAAATTGGAATATATCTTTAAATATAGGATATATGTATGATAGTAATGTAAATGCAGGACCAGATACAGATACAATTTTAATGTATAACCTACCGTTTACTCTGTCTAACGATGCTCAAGAAAGTAGCGACCATGCTATAAAATATGGGGTTAATTTCAGCTATTTAGCAAAGCATGATGATTTTGCTTGGCAAAGTTCAATTGGTGCGAATGTTACAGACTATAGAAATATACATACTCTTGATAGTAAATCAATCTATCTATCAACTGGACCAACTTTAAAAAAAGATAAAACTACTTATTCACTACCTTTAATTTTAAATACCTCAATTATAGGTCATGAAAACAGATACTACTCTTTTAGTAAAGGTATTTCACCACAAATAAGTTATCAACTAAATCCAAAATTAGCAATAAATGCGAGTTTAAGTTTGCAAAATAAAATCTATTATAATACACAAGATAAAGAGAGTAACTCTATAACGTTTTCACCGTCAACAAGATACTTTCTAAATCAATCAAGTTTTGTAAATATTGGTGGATATTTAGGAAAAGAGAATTCTCATACCGAAACAAGTAGTAACAACTCTAAAGGGATAAATGTAGGGTATTATAAAGCATTGTCTCAAAAACTTAATACCTATATATCTACTTCATGGAATAATACACGCTATAAAGGAGAAGAGGTAGCTTACAATAAGAGTAGAAAAGATATTTCTAAATCAGTAAGTGGAAACTTGAACTATTTCATAGAAAGTATCAAATCGAATCTAACTTTAGACCTATCATATACACGAAACTCATCTAATATTGAGATGTATGATTACAGCAGAAGACAAGTTGGATTATCATTAAGTAAGAGCTTTTAATCCCGTACTCATATAGAGTTAAATTTCAATTAACTCTATATTACCTTTTTGAAGATATACAACATACCCTTTGACATCTTCACATTTCACAATATCTTTTATAGCCTCTACATATTTTTGTACCTGTTCAATATGGGTATAACTTTGAGAGAGTGTTGTTTTATAGTCAACCACTACAAAACTATCCCCTTTTTGTACAAGTAGATCTATAATCTTATGTTCATTTTCAAACATAAGAGACTGCTCTTTTGTGAAGTTACTCTGATTTACAATATTTTGGAACTTCTCATTTTCTATAAGAAGTTTAATTCGTGAAAAAATATCATTAAACTGCTCTTTTGTCAATAAATTGATAAATTTATTTTGTGTTAGAAGAATTGATTTTTCTAAGCTTGTCATATCAAAAGTTTTCATCATCTCCAAGCAATAGTGAGTTGCGATACCAAAATATCTAGCTTTTATAGTATCTTTATCTTCTAGTTCAGTTTTCTCTTTCTCTTGATAACCAAAGTTTTGTGGAGTATATGATATTTTTGTTGAACTCTCTTTATACATTGTTTGATATGGTGCAATATGAAGTGTACCTAAAGTTTGAGTTTGGAAATCTTGTAGATACTCATAGACACTCCCTTTAGCTTTTTTGAGTACTACCATATTATTTTTTGCTCGTGTTAGTGCTACATACAAAATATTAAGTTCATCTGCAACTACTAACTTTTTCTCTTTAGATATAGCTTCTTCATATAGTCTATCAAAGTTTTCTCTGTTTGCTCGTTTGTAATAAATCTTTTGAAGTTCTATATCATTGTATTCAAAGAGTAGAGAACTTCTATTGGGTACTTTTTTTGTCACTCTATCACACACTATAACTGTATCAAACTCCAAACCTTTTGATTTAAAAATAGTCAAAATTGTAAGTCCCGTTTTATTTTGAGATACCATTGCTGTATCATCTTTATCTATATCATACACAAAGTCTGTGATACTTTCATAACCACGAGAGAGTTCAATGAGTCGTATCACATTTTCATCCACAACTCCAAAGTGATAACTTAATTTTTTGATAATAGTAACTAAATCTGTTGTTTCTAAATCACATGTGAAATTGAACTTTTCAAAATACTCTTTCCCTACTAAACTATTGAAATTAACTCTATAAATATCCTCTTTGTAGTAGAGATATTTCACTGCATTTATTACAGCTTTTACATTGTTTTGGTTGATAAGTTTTGAGGTCATCTCTGTAACTACATCTAGTTTTGGTTGTTTTTGTTTGATATATTCATATATAGCTAATACATCTGCATTTGTATAGGTTAAGATAGCTATATTATTTGGTTGCACCCCTGCAACTAAAAGTTCATCTACTTTTTTATACACCTCATCATAATAAAGCTCTTTTTGATCAGTTACTTCACAAACCTCAACATACCCATCAACTTTAGAGTTTACTTTTTGTTCATCATACTCATAGTTTGGTAACTTTTCAAAAGTGTTATTAACAAACTTCACCACATTTGTACTACTTCTATAGTTTGTATCAAGAAGTTCCACTTTTAAAAGTGGATGAAACACAGATGCTACATAATCAAAAAGCTCTTTTGTACCACCTCTAAATCTATAGATAGACTGCTTTATATCTCCCACATAAAAAAATGTTTTAAAAACTTCTGGGTTTCCAGAGATTATCTCATCTATGAGATGAAATAAGATTTTAAACTGTAAAGTGGAGGTATCTTGAAACTCATCTATTAAGATATGGTTGTATTTTGTATCTAGTCGAAAGTATAAAAAATCTTTCTCGATATAGTTCTCAAGAAGTTTATAAACAATATTTGTAATATCACTAAACTCCAAAGAGTTTCTTTGCTTATTATACTTACCTCGAAAGCTTTTAAAATCATCAAATATCTTAAAAAGATTTTTCAAAGTATAACTCTCTTGTATTTGATAATAGAGTGTAATATTTTGTTTTAGTTTTGTTAAATTCTCATCAAGTTCAAGTGGTGGTTTTGCTTTTCTAAAATAGCTATATTCTCCTAAACTCTCTTTGATAAGCCAAGTTTTTCCTTTGTCTAAAAGTGTTTCTACACTATTAAAACCTACTGCTTTCATAGCTGATGAGGATAAATTGCTTTTTTCTACAAACTCTTTAATGATATTTGCATCTTCTAAGATAGCTATTTTGACAGCTTCGTAACTGCCATTTGGATATTCAACTAACTCGTTTTTCTCATTTTTCTCCTCAAGAAGTTTAAAAAGCTCTACAATAGAGTTTAACTTCTTATTTTCAAGGTGTGCAAAAGAGATAAGTGAATCAAATTGGGTTTCGTCAAGTGATGATAAAAACTTATAGAGTAAAAGCTCCTCATCATCAAACTTTATCTCAAAGTCATCATTTATCCCTATATATCCACTAAACTCACGCAAGATTTTATTGATAAACTTATCAATAGTATAGATTGCTAACTCACTTGAGATAAACTTTTCTATTAAATGTTGTTTTTTCTTTATAATCTCTTGTTGTAATAATCCTGTTTGTTCCATAATAGCATTTAAAATAGCCTCATCATCTCCAAGCTCTAAAAGGGTATCATAGATTCTTTGAGACATCTGTGCTGCTGCTTTATTGGTAAATGTTAGGGTTAATATCTCATTTGGTTTTGCATCAAGTAAAAGGAGTGAAATATATCGAACTGTTAGTGCAAATGTTTTTCCACTTCCAGCACTTGCTTTTAGGGCTAAGAATGGTTTCATAATTATATACTATTCACTTTTTTTATCAATATTGCAACTGTTTTAGATACAGAGTCTCTTATTGCTTCATTTAATATCTCTTCAAAATCACTTGCATCTGATACTAGTATTTTATAAGCAGTTTGATGTATTGTTATATTTGAAGTTGTTGTGGTATTACCTTGTTTTATAACTAACTCTAAAGATATAGTTACTTGCATATTTTTTTTATCTAGTTTATCTTTTTTATAGGTTCCCTCTATTTTTTTAATATTTACCACTACATTATAGATAGCATCATTTGAAGCATACATATCAACTGTTTTTAGTTCACGAATAAAAGCTTCTCTATACCATACTTTTACATCATTACTCAATCCATATTCTTCAATAACAACATTTTCATCTAAAACCTTAGATACAGTTTTTGAAACTCTTTTATCTTCTACACCTAAAAAGTTGATTTTTGTATTTTGTTTCTCATTTTGATAAAGTGTTACATAGGGATTTAGATTTGATTCTAGCTTTTTTGTACAACCCAAAAATACCATTCCTATTAATAGGGCTAATATTATATTTTTCATTTTGATTCTCCTTTTAAATAGTATTACTTTTGTTCTCGTCAATACTAATAGCATGAGGAAACTGCTTTTTCAATAGCTCATAATTTATATCGTTTATTGTTTGTTCTTCTATTGTGTTTTTTTTCATTTAATTTTTTCTTATCCCTATATTTAGTTTTCTAAATTGTATGTTTTTATTGATATTGCAATAATCAGATTGAAAAAGCTTGAAATCTTTTCGTTTATGTTCTAAACATTTTTTTTGAATAATCTCAAATATTTTTACTTTATCTTCATCTGAAGTATTTATTCCAAATATCAAACCTTTTAAATTATTAAAATCATATTTTAATTTTCTATTATCTTTATTATTGATTTCCCCATCCATTCCTGCATTTAAAACCAGACGATATTCATCTTCATACTCCCAATCTTTAGTTTTAATTAGATTGTTTTTTTCATATTTATTCCAATACTCATCTCTCCGTTTTTCTTCATCTTTAAAAACTTTACTATGTATATCGCTTAGGTTTTTATCAACATCCATATACCATGTAGCATTTAACTTAGGTATTGGCAATCTTCCGATAGAACGGAAAAAATCTATTTCTGGATAAGTGTCTCCATAGGTTATTTTTTCAAATGATAAATTTTTTTCTCCTAAAATAACACCCTTACTGCCGTAAGCAACTTTAGCATTAGAAAAAGGTAACATTATGTTTTCACTAGGCTCAAATATTAAACACACACCTTTATGACAATCACCATAATGTCCCCAAACAGAAGAGTTATGACTTGCCTTTTCTCCCGTAAAGCACGCTACATAATTTTTAGGATAAGTTAATTTTTCGATAGCTCTTAGATAATTATTTGGAAAATTCAATAAAAAAAGTTTATTTGGTGTTTTTTTGAGATTGATACTTTGGGCAAAATGAAATTCTTTATGAAAAAAAGATGTGGCTTTTAAAAAATTATCCATTTTTTCTTCTCCATGTTCTCGTATCATTGTTTCTATAGCATCAATAAATTTTATATTATCTTGCTTTACAAAGTTTTGAATATCTGGAACATTCTCTCTCTTTGGAATTAAACCTTCCACTTCATAATTTCTTTGAATAACCTCTAATGCAATCATATGAAATGGATATAAATATTTAAATAATTCTTCTTTTGAAAGAGGTGTTGTTCTGGTAGCTATTTTATCTATTGTTTGACCATAAATTTCAAAGGTTTCTAAATATATTTTTTCAAAAAGTTTTTTATATATAGGTATTTCTATATCATCAAAGTTTCTAAAAATAGGGATTAAATCAATCTCAAGCTTTGCATGACTCTCTCCACATATCAAATAAGATTGATACATAGACTCTAAACATAAAAGATAGTGTTTAAATAAATTTCTCCATACTATTTTATCTCCATTAAAAACCATATTTTTAAAACCCTCCATTGGGTCATTTAATTCTTCATGTGAAGAAAAGTATATCTCTTGATTTTCTAATTCATTATATTCAAAAATATTTTGTGTTTTTCGGAAACGATAAAAAAGTTTAGACATCATAATTTTCCAAAAAATTATCTTCATCACTTTTCATATCCAAAAGTAATTTATCAAAATCATTCATAAAAAGTCTATCTTGCACTACTCTATACTTTTCAAACTCTCCAAGGGCTTTTTCATCTGCTATTTTTTTAGTGGTTTTCCCTGCATCTTGTAAAATCTCTCTATCATCAAACTCCAAAAAAGCATCAAGCCTTTTTGCCCAATCTTCCATAGTCATAGGGATATTTCTTTTTGCTCTATTTTCTGCAAGGTCTAAAAAAGCATTGACTATTCTTCCAAGAGAGTCAAGTTCATCTTTGCTTAGATAATTTTTTGCGATGGTTACATCAGTTCGTAGTATCTTACCATCTGGTGCATTATCCCAAGAGGTGAGTCCCATATACTCTTGTTGATTATCTGCCCTATTATAGATTAACTCTGCTGCCGTATGTCCGTGAATAGCGAAATGGAGTTTATTCTGAACTTTTGCGAAAAACTTTTTGGTAGCAGAATCCTCTTTGTTGTAGTCCACACTTGTGGCATAAATATCTGTGATTTTTTGATAAAACATCCTCTCACTTAAGCGGATTTCTCTTATCTCTTCTAAAAGTTTATCAAAATAGTTTTGCCCTAAAAATGTACCATTTTCAAGTCGTTTTTTATCTAACACAAACCCTTTGATGGCAAACTCTTTTAGTACTCTTGTCGCCCATTGTCGAAACTGTGTTGCTTTTTTTGAGTTTACTCTGTATCCTACAGAGATGATAGCATCAAGATTGTAATATTTTGTCTTATAATTTTTGCCATCATTTGCAGTATGTTCCAAAATGGAACTAACTGAATTTTCATCCAATTCACTACTTCCAAATATATTTTTCAAATGTTTTGTTATAGCTGGTCTTTGTACATCAAAAAGCTCAGCAATCATAACTTGAGTCAGCCAAACAGACTCATCAAAAACTTTTACTTCAATACTATTCTCACCACTTTGAGAAGTAAATATCAAAAATTCTGCTGTTGAGTTTCGTATAAGTTTGTCCATTGTGATTTAACCTCTTTTATATAGATACATTTTAGCAAAACTACAATTTCATCTTACTTTTTCAAATATTTAAGGATTCCAATTAAAAGTTTTTAATCTCTTTGACAAATTGTACTATATGGACAAAACTGACAATGTGAAACAATATCTGTACACTCAAAATTCACACTAGTTGTTTTAAGTCTTTCAAAGTGCATATCAAGATATTCTAACTTCTCATTTAACATCACTTCACTTTTTATACTACTATTGTTTAGATCATAATACCCAACACTTTTGATCATCTTGTCTCTTTGGCTTAAATAGTAAAATTCTAGTTGAAATTCAGTTGAGTCCTCATAGGTTTTTGGGGTATCTATTTTTAAGCTTGATGATGTTTTATAGTCAAGTATCTCAAAAGTAGCATCATTGTGTTTATCTATTCTATCAATTTTCCCTTTGATATTTATACCATTATAGACTAGATTAAATGGTTGTTCAACACTTACTATTTCGATACCATTTTTAGCTCTAATTTTTTCAAACTCTACAAGCTTTTCAAGTTTCTTTTTCCAAAGTTCAAGTTCAAGCACTAAGTATGGATTTGATTTTTGAAAAGTAAGTAAATAGTTATGAATAAACTCATTTGTAAGTGAGCCTTTTTTTACAGCATCTTCTAAACAATTATGAATAATACTTCCCACCTCAAAGTTTTGTGGTTTTATACTAATAGTATGTTCTTTTATTTTTGCTATATAGTTAAAATAGTATTGTCTTTTACAAGTAAGATATGACTTCAAACTTGTAGCTGACCAACTTTGTTTTGAGAGGTCAATATCTAAAACTATCTCACTATTAAAATGTTGCAACTGCTTTGGTGTATAAAGAATATTTTTGTACTCTTTTTTTACTAAGTACTCTTTGTAGTTTTCAAAAAGTTGTACGATAAATCGACTCATCACACTTTGCTCATCATCCACAAAACAAATAGCAATTTGTTGGGCTTTATCAAACACTCTTTTATAGTAATATCTTTGTAGGTTCTCCCTATCTTGTATCGTTGGTAACTTGGCTAGCTCTTTTATTTTTGTAGAGATAAATTTATCTTTGATACTGAGTTTTGGGATTTTATCATCATTGAAGTCAATCACAATCACACCATCAAACTCTACGGCTCGTGTTTCAAGTATCCCTAAAACTGTCACTTTACCACCACTTACATCATCAACTGTAATATTTGACAACTCATTTGTAAAAAGTTTCATAAACTCTTTTACTTTTAGATTTAAGCTATTATTTTCAATATTTGTAAAAAGCAAAATATTTAGTGAAATTTTTAAATGTTCAAGTTTTTCTAATACTTCGTCATCCTCTTCAAAAGAGAAAAGATAGTTTAAAATCTGTTCAAATATCTCTTGTGTGATTGTTTTATTCCAATTATCTCTAAATATATTTATAAAATCTTCCTCTTTTATTTTTAAAAAGTTAAACTTCTCTAAATCTTTTGGTTCAAAATCTATAAGTATTTTATTGATAAGTTTTAATACTTTTGTAATCTTATTGTCTTTTATTGATCTTCCCATAGCAAAGTTAAAATAGTGTTCATCATCAAAAAGCTCCAAAGAAAATGCAAACTGCTCATTTGGAACTATTACAGCTATTTTTTCTGGTTCAAGTCCATTTTGTACCATTTGTGTAATATTGTATTTTATAAATGCAACTTGTTCTAGACTACTTGAAACTGGGGATATAATGATATTTTTATTGTTTGATAACTCTTGTTTCTCATCTATAATTTGTTTCTTAGTCAAATCTATTGTATAACTATATCCTACTTTAAGTTGCTCTTGTAACTCTTTGAATAGTTCTTTGTTTTTTTGATTGTATTGGTTAAAAGTGATATTAATATATGTAGGGATTACCTTTGAAATATCCTCAATAATTTTAAACTCAAAAGAGGATAAATATCCCTCAAGATTTACAGTGATATTTTCAAACTGCTCTAAATAATCAAGATTTAATTTGTAATTTTTAGGCAACAATAGAGTATCTGTATAACCATTTTTTTCTAATATCTTTAGATAGTTATTATGGATATTTTTTAGTATTTCAATATGATCGCTATATAAAGCATAGGTATCAAACTCCAAAAGTGTATCAAACTCCATATACTCATTTGCAGTTTCACTAAAAAAACGGAAGATATAATCACTTTGTTTTAAAAAAGTACTAAAATCCCCGCTAAATCCTAAAACCTCTATATCTATGGAACTAATAGCCTCTTTAAGATACAAAATCTTAAGGTTTTTGTCACAAAAATTTTTATTGTTTTTTTCTATAGTTACAAGAGAGAAGAACTCTCCTATTGCGATGTTTTTATTTAAAAGTTGATTTTGATTTTTTAAAGAGCATAAGTAATCTCTAATTGCTCTTGATGTAGGAAAAACTACAAGTGAATTTTTAAGACTCTTTTTTTGCATTTGTTTTTATATAAAAGAAACCTTTAACACCATCTATCTCAATAGTTCCTGTTATATTCCAATATCCTATAGAGTTTATTTTGAACTCTTTAGTATCTTCATTTTGATATTCTAACTTTACATCTTCTTCATGTGTTGTATTTTTTGTTACAAGTATATTAGCTTTTTTATTAGTAATAATATTTCCATCTTTATCTTGTACTAATATTGTAAATTTATTATCTCCAATTTTTACCATATCTTTTCTATTGCTTCTAGCCTGAATAGATCTTTGTGCTAAAAACACATCTTCCAAAGAAAGTCCAATTATCTCTTCTTCATTAAATAGAAATTTTACATTATAGTTACTACTAAATAGTTTATTTGAATTTATCATATTGTTATAATTTTTGTCTACATCATGATATGTTGTCAAAAAAGCATTATCATCATCTTTTCCTACATCAGACTTCATAGTTGTAGCTACAGTCCAATAAATAAGTCCAATTCCTAGTAAAAATTTCAATACAAAAAGAGTATAAACATACTCTTTTCTCATAAACCGTTTGTCTTCTTTGAACATTATTTTTGTGCCTCTTTTTTATATTTTCTTTCTCTTAATAGTATGATAGCATAAAGTATAATCCCACCTAAAACTAATGTATACATAAACATTTTCCAAATAGTACCAGCAACTTTTCCTTCACTTCCTATACTCGAATCAAGTTTGATATTTTTGGATTGAGCTATGCTATCTCCCATTTGTGCAAAACCATTAAGACAAGCTGCACTTGCTTTTGCAAAAAGTGTATTTTTGTCTTTTGAGGCAAGAAGAGGTATTACATAACCATCTAAAATATCATCTTTGTCAATCACTGTTTTTAATTCATCTGACATTAATATATTTGCATATGTTTGATCAACTGCAATGGAAAGAACTGCATAAGGCTTTTGTAAATCTTTTACTAAATTTAGCTCTATATTCTTCATCATTTCCAGTCTAGTTTTTCTCTCTAGTTTTCTATCAATTCCATTGTTTTCTTGTACATTAATGTATAAATGTACTCCAAGTTTTTCTTTTACTTCATTCCCAATTTCAAATATCTTATCTTGTGCTCTTTGATCAATTAAATCATCATGAGTAAGAATATATGGATTTGTACTCCCCATCAATGTTGTTATAAAAAATGTAACTAAAAAAAGTAATTTTATCTTCACTTATTTTCCTTTATTTAAACTAGTTTTGTATGCTACCATATTGTACTTAAATTATAATGAATAATATCTATTATAAGCTAGCATTGTAATTAAAAAAACAATATCTTAAAAGATAAGAGATACAATATAATTCCTAATATTTTTTTGATTGTTTGAGATGATACTTTAAAATACAAGATATAATTCCCAATCATTCCACCAATATACGCACCTACTCCTACAACAAAAAGTAAAATATAATCTATTTCAATAACCGTTGCGTAACTAAAAAATGCAATAATTGAGGAAAAAGGTATCACAAAAGATATACTTATTGCTATTTTTTTAGCATCATACCCACACAAAATAAGTATAGGGGAAAATATAGAACCTCCCCCAACGCCCAAAAATCCTGAAAAAAATCCACCTATTGTTCCCACTATATATAAAATAAGTTTATTTGATTTTTGTTCTATATTGGTTTTTTTTGTGCCAAAAATCATAATTGTTGCAAGAACAATTAATGTTATTCCAAAAATAGTTTTTACTATATTAACATCAATGCTCAAGGATACTTTTGCTCCTATATAAGCAAAAATCATCGAACTAATAATCAAAGGGATAACAAAGTCATTTTCCAACAATTTTTTCTTAAAATTTAAATAACTAGTTGTAACCGTGGTGATAAAATTTACAAATAATCCACTTGCCCTAGAGATATCAAAAGGTAAACCAGCAAAATTGAGTGTAGGGACTAAAGCAATAGCAGAACCAACCCCAGCAATTGCAAAGATAGAAGATAAAATAATAGTGAGGATAAAATAAAGAAAATATTCCATTATTTTTTTAGCCTTAATCTTGAAGTTTCTCGTACAAAATCCATCCCGATGTAAAACTCTTTCATAAATACTAAAAGTAAATACTTTCCAAATTGTGTTGTCTCAAAATTGTTTTTTTGTACAATTCCTAACAATCGTAATATTTGGAATAAAAATTTATTTTTTTTATATTTTTCGTCCGTTACATTATTTGAAAATAGATCCAACATAAGCTGATATTTTATAATATCACTTTGTTTATATTTTTTAAAGCGTTCTACTGAAAGTTTCCCTTTTTTTATATATTCTTTATACTTATCCAAAGAAAAGGTATTGATATATAAGGTATCATCAACAAAACTAAAAGAACCTGAACCTAAACCTATATATTCACTATATTCTACTACATATTCATCAAAAGTATGAATATCTTTTTTTGCAAAAGTCCAAGATGAAATTTGATTATATTTAGCTTTTAAAGTGTCAGTAATTATATTATAAAATTTCACTTCATTGTCTGTATCTAATCTTCCTAAATTTTTTTCAATTCTTTTTTTCACAGAAGGTGAATACATCAAAGGGTAAAATGAGATTTGTTCAGAGTTCATTTGTAAAATTATCTCTAAATCCTTTTCTAATAATTGTTCTGTTTGACTCGGAAGATTAAATATAAAGTCAAGATTTACAATTGGAAATTTTCCTATTGCTTTTTTGATATTTTTTAATTGCATTTTAGAAGAACCAAATTTTTTGTACCGTTTTATTTTTTTGAGTAACTCATCATTTGTTGTTTGCATACCCACAGATAATCTATCTACATTTTTTGATAATAACATAACCATATCATCATCTATTAAAGGATCTGCTTCACAAGAAACATCTTTGATATTAAAAAGTTCTTTCGCATGCTTTATTGTTTTTATCAATTCATCAGGTAAGATTGTTGTAGTTCCTCCACCTATATACAATGAGATAAAATCATATCCTAAAGATTTAACAAGACTCATCTCTTTTCGTAAGTATTGAAAATATTCTCGTGCTTGTTCTTCTTGAAATTTAAATTTATGAAAAGAACAATAAGGACATAATGTTTTACAAAAAGGAACATGCAAATACAAAAGGTATTTTTTAGTTTTATTTGCTTTTGGTGGTACTATAGGTTTTTCAGTATATTCAAAATTTAGAAACTTTTTTGTCTTATTTTGCATATACATTGATGCAACTTTTACTATGATTTTTTTTAAAAATCCATACTCAAAAGTTGCATCTATATCAAAATCATCTGTTGCTTTTCCAAAATGGTGATTAGGGTCTACTTGTTTCATATATAAGATTATATAGCATCTTTACTTATTTAATGTGAACTACAAGTTCCCTTCGCCCCTATTTCTTCTAATCTATTTGCTATAAAACTATCACATGTATCTTGTACCGTTCTTGAATCCTTATCAAAATAAACACTTAATCCAACATTTGCAAAACCCTTTGCAGGTGAGCCACCAATACCACTTACAATAAGTGCTGTTGGAGTTAATGACATAATATTTGATACAGCATCACTACATCCATTTTGCTCATGTCCTGGATTTTCTACAACTTCTACATCATTTATTTTATCATTTTCAATTGTTACTATCGTATAAAAGTTTGCTTTTCCAAAATGCGCACCTCTTTTTGATAACAAGCCATCTGATTCATTTGTTGGTATTACTATTCTCATCTTATTTTCCTTATCTTGATTTAATGATGGTCATGATGATGTTCATGGTCATGAGTGTGTGAATGTTCACCATCTCCACCTCCATTATGCATATTTCCTTGCTCAACATATTTTGCCATATTTGTTCCATCTACTTTTGTTAATTCTTCATTATGCAACTTCTCAAGTATATCACTCAAAAGAATTCTCTCATCTCCCGCATGAAAACACTCTATATTTGCTTTTTGCAATAACATAAAAGGATTTCCGCCCATATGGGAAAAGACAACTTTATCAATCCCTCTTTGAACAAAATTCTCAACTACAGCTCTACCACTTTCAGTCTCGTTTTTTTCTATTGTAAAACTGTCTCCATCTACTATTGCAAACCATTTTGCTTTTCCAAAAAGTGTTGTAACTGCAGGATTTTCTTTGTTTGTTTTTACTGGTATCGCTATCATCTATTCCCCTTTTTCAAATTTTTTGATATTTCTTATACACAATTGCATAGTTCCATATAACACTATAGGCCACAACGCCAACCAACTTAATTCATAAATATATTCCATAACCTATCCTTAATAATTATGAGCATCAGGTGCTTCAATCTCTTCTTTTGTTATTTTTACTTTATCCATACTATACCAAGCATAAGCAATATATGCTAATACAAAAGGAACCATCAACGAAGCGTAAGACATCGCCATTAAAGTATAATGACTACCACTACTATTCATAATAGTTAAACTACTTTGCAAATCTGTTGTAGAGGGATAATAAGATGTGCCATTAAATCCTACATTTAACAATATTGCCATAACAGTAAAAACTATACCAACTCCACCTGTTTTTATACAACAAGATTTTCTAAACACAATTGCAGAAAACACTGCAAATATAACCATAACTACACCTAATAAAAACATCACCAATACTATTGGCATCTCTATAAAGTTCAAAAAATATTTATACTCTTGTATTGTTACAACTCCTGCTATATCCACTGCATATCCATCTTTTAATAAAATCCAAGCCATAAACCCTAAAAAGAAAACTAAAAATAAAATCATATTGTATTTTATAGATTCAATTGCTTTATTGAAAATTGGTTCATGATCGATACTACTCATAAAGTACAATGCTCCACTAATTTTTGCTAAAAATACTAAAGCAAAACCAAGTAGATAGTTGTACGGATTTAGAAGTGCTTCTAACCCTCTCAAATCATTTTGCCAATCTACAAAGTTATTATCTGTTAAGATAAATTCACTTCCGCTAAAAAAAGTACTTATTGCAACACCTAATAAAAATGTTCCCAAATTTCCATTTATTTTTAGAAAAATCTCATATGTTGTTTTCCCTAAAAAATTATTTGGTTTTGTTCTATATTCATAACTTACAGCTTGAATAATAAAACAAAATAATATCGCTAACCATACCCAATAAGCTCCACCAAAACTAGTTGCGTAAAATAGTGGAAATGCTGCAAATAAAGCACCACCAAATAAAACGAGTGTAGTAAATCCCAACTCCCATTTCCTACCAATACTATTTATTAGCATTGTTTTTTCAGTTTCATTGTCACTTAATGTATCAATAAGTGTTTGTCCCCCTTGAACAAACATAATAAACACAAATAACCCACCCAAAAGGGCGATGATTATCCACCAATATTGTTGTAATGTTAATAATTCAAAATCACCAAATCCCATCTTAATGTTCCCCCTCTGGACCAATTTTTATCTGTTTGGTCATAATTTTTATCTCAGCTATTAATAAAAGTGTAAATAGCGTTGCAAACATAAAGAAACTTATCATCACATTTGTAGTTGCTATTTTAGTTGCTGCTACCCCTACAGGCATTAAATCTTGTATAGCCCAAGGTTGTCTTCCAACTTCAGCAACTACCCATCCAGCTTCCCCTGCAATATATCCTAAAGGGATACTCCAAACAGCAGATACCAAAAGTGCTCTATAATCACTAATATCTTTTTTCATAGAGAAATAAAGGATAAGTGCAAAGAGTAAAGTAAACCAACCACCTAAAGTAACCATAAGATGAAAAGCATAGAATGTTGTTGCTACTGGTGGAACTATCTGTTCAGGTGATTTTAAATAGCCATATCCAAAATATTGCATATTTTTTTCTAACACAACTCTAGCTTCTTGAGCTTTTACCATATTATTCTCTTTTTTTGCCTCTTTGTAATCCTCTAAAGCTGCTATTGCAATTTTTCCTTTGTCTATTTTTGTTTGGGCACTTTGAATACCTTGAAGTTCATTTCCATAAACTAAATCTTTAAGACCAGGGACATATGCAGTAGTATCGTGATAACCAAGTATTGACAATGCATACGGTATCTCAAACTCAAAGTGATATGTATCTTCATCATTTGTTAATGTTTTTTTATTGTTTAAAATCCCAACAGCTACTAATCCAGCGCTTTGTTTACCTTCATATAAACCTTCCATAGCTGCTAGTTTTACAGGTTGTTTTAAAGCTACTTGATGTGCTGATTCATCACCTGTTAATATTAAAAATAAACTAGTTATTAGTCCAAATGTTGCCCCAATAATCATAGATTTTTTAGCAAAAATAACTTCTCTTCCTTTTAGAAGATACCAAGCTGAAATCCCTACAACAAACAGTGATGCCATCACATAACCACTTCCAATAGTGTGTAAAAATTTACTAATAGCAACAGGACTAAATAATACATCCCAAAAATTGATCATCTCATTTCTTATTGTATCTGGATTAAATTCCATTCCTGTTGGGTATTGCATCCAACCATTTGCTACAAGTATCCATAGTGCAGATAAATTTGAACCAATAGCTACAAGCCAAGTAGATAATAGATGGAATTTTTTTCCAACTTTATTCCAACCAAAAAACATAACAGCAAAAAATGTACTCTCCATAAAAAATGCCAAGATACCTTCAACTGCAAGTGGTGCTCCAAATATATCTCCAACAAACCAAGAGTAGTTTGCCCAGTTTGTTCCAAATTCAAACTCCATGATAATACCAGTTGCAACCCCAATTGCAAAATTAATAGCAAATAGTGTCATCCAAAATTTTGTTGTTTTTTTCCAAAATTCACTTCCAGTTTTTACATAAATACTTTCCATAATAGCTACAATAAAACCTAAACCCAATGTAAGTGGTACAAATACCCAATGATACATTGCTGTTAATGCAAACTGTGCTCTACTCCAATCTACTAAATGTTCTTCCATTTTATTTCCTTTTCAAATTTTCATAGACAAAATTTATTTTTTCATCATATGTTGTATATTCACTTTTCAAACTCTTGTCATGGATAAAATAATTTAAAACTAAAAATATAACTAATAGTTTTATAAATATTATTTTCCACAAAGTTTTTCCTACCTTCATATTTCTAAATCCATCAATATAGAAATAAAATATGTCTTTAATTGCTACCATTTTCACCTCTCTATTTTTGAAGATTATCCTTTAATTGTTAAATAATTATTAACCTATAATGAACATATGTCAAAATGATACAACTTTTTTGAACATATGTCAAGTTATATTAAATAAAATTTTGCTATTATAAATTATTAAAGGGGTGGCAATGGGTCGTGAAAAAAATGTAAGAAACTTAAACTTTAAACCAGTTTTCAAAAAATTTGTACCTAAGAATGGTATACCGAATGGTATTACTAATATTTTAGATGAAGAGATTGAAGCCTTATATCTTATGGATATTTTGGGACTGTATCAAGAAGAAGCAGCAAAAAAGATGGAAGTATCAAGACCGACATTTACTAGAATATTAAAAAATGCTCGGAAAAAACTTTCAACTGCAATTATTAGTGGTCACAAAATAAATATTGAACATTCATCAGATACTTTTTTACTTGCAATATGTTCAGATGATGAAAGTTTTAAAAATATTCAAAATGATCAACAATATATATTTATATATTCTCTTAATAATGAACAGATAAAACTTGAAAAAAAAATAAAAAATCCTCTCTATTTGAATTTAGACAAACCTGCGATAATTTTACCTCAAATATTTACAGAGAATAATGTAAATATTTTTATATCTTCCAAAATTGGAGAAGGATTAAAAAATAGTTTAATTTCAAAAGGTATTAAACCACTTGTAAAACAAAAAATTGAACTTACTCAACTATCAACAATAATAAAATAATTTTATTCATAAAAAAAGGGAGATACTTTCGTATCTCCCTTTTTATTTTATCAATATTATATATTAATATTAACCAACAAACACTCTTGAAGAATCTAAATATGTTAACATAATAGTTGCAACAGCTGTTATAGCTAATAGTATTCCAATTACCTTATCCATCTTTATTCTCCTTTGTTTATCCACATTTTATGATTGTCAGGACTATTCATCTTTAAAGCATTCAAGTCTTGATTAATTTCATAAAAGTTTTCAGCATTTGATTGTTGAGTTACTACAGCAAAGTAACTCAATACACCTAGTATAGATAATAATAATACAGTAGCTATTAACATACCTGTAATACCATGAACTAAACTAAATAAACCACCCTCTGTTTTAGGGTCTATTTGTGAACTTCCAGCCATACTACTCTCCTATACTTCTTAAATAAGTAGCAACCGCTTTATCTTGAGTTTCTGTTAATCTACCCTCAAAACTTGGCATTGCACCTATTATACCTTTTTTACCATGCTTTAATACATTGATAACTAAAGCATCATCATACTCTACAAGATTTGGTGACATTCCACCCATACCTTTACCATCTGCACCATGACAAGAAGAACAAACACCAGCAAATATATCTGCACCAGCACCAGTATCTTTCATACCATTTGCAACATAGTTAGATACAACTTCTATTTCAGAATCTGAAATTGGCATACCTGTATTAACATTAATTAAAGCTTCTTTAGCTGGCATAACACCCATACCGTAACCTAAATTACCAGCTGGATTTGTACCAATTGCAGCAGAACCATTGTTAATTACATTTTTAACTTGTTCAACATTCATTCTTTTTGTGAAATCATGAGCTTTCCCATTAATTCCTTCACCATCAACACCATGACAAGGAGCACATTGTACTAAGAATACAGATTGACCCATACCAGATAACTCTTGTTCTGTGATATTTGCCCATTTAGATTCAAATTTTGCATTGTACTCTAATGTTTCTTCATTGTATTGACCAATTTGTGAAAATTGACTTGTTGGATACCCTATAAAGAAATACCATAATTGCCAAATCATTGTAGCAATAAATAACATTCCCCAACCTACAGGAATGTTATTTTTGTACTCACCAATACCATCCCATCTCTCTTCAGCTAACTCACCAGTTGCTGTATCATTTTTAATCTGATTTACATACTTTAAGGCTACGAATGTTGTAATACCAATAATCGCAACACCACCAAGCATTGTAAGGTCATTGATATAATCTTCACCTAGCGCAAATGAGTCACCTGCCATGAAGTAAGTTCCTGTCATAAGTGCTACGATAAGAATAATCCCACCTATTACCATAGATTTCATATTAGCAATCTCCTTTTAATTTTTTATATTAGTCAAAAAAACACAACTATTCATTGTCTTTTTTATCCTCTGTTTTTTTTCTCTCTTCTAAAGGTTTAGATTCTATACTATCATCCAAAACAAGATCTGAATACTTTTCAAAATCTCGGTAATTTTTATCACCTTTTCTGTTTCTTTTGTAGATAGAAAATGCATAACTATAGAATACGATACAAACTACTGCAAGCAATGCAAATTTTGCATATCCTTGTATTGTCATAAGTGTTTCGTATTCCATGTGTAACCTTTATTTTAAAGAATTCATATATGCAATTAAAGCTACAATTTCTGGAATCTCACCATTTTTCACTGCATCTTTTACGCTTTGGTTTTTCATATCTGCAGCTATAACTTTTGCATCTTCTAATGCAGCAGCTTTCGCTTCATTCCATGAACCTAGTTTTGGCATACCTTCTTTATCATATGGTACTGCAAACACCATTTTTTGTGTATTTGCATTTGCATACGCTGTTGCAACATCTGCTTTATTTTCAAACATATGTGCATAGTTAGGCATGATTGAACCTGGAACAACTGAAGCTGGATCCATCATATGATTCTCATGCCAATCTGTTGTTCTATAGTTTCCAACTCTCATTAAATCTGGACCTGTTCTTTTTGATCCCCATAAAAATGGTCTATCATAAGCAAACTCACCAGATAATGAATACATACCATATCTATCAGTTTCTGATTTAAATGGTCTAATTAATTGTGAATGACAAGCATTACAACTATCTTTTATATAAACTTGACGACCAGCTAATTCTAAAACACTATATGGTTTAGTATTAACTAATGGTTGAGAAGCTTTCGCAAAATCAGGAATAACTTCTATTAGACCTGCAAACGCAATTGTTAAAAATAAAACTACCGTAAAGAAAAACGGTCTTTGTTCTAACCAATGAAACATATTAACCCCCTTCTCTTAAACGCCCATAGGCGATGCATTTGTAGGTTCTTTATCAAGAATTCTACCTGCAGTAGCTGTTTTATACATATTGTATGCAAACATAAAGAAACCAATTAAGTATAATAATCCACCAACTGCTCTAATTGTGTAGTATGGTTGTAATACTGTAACTGTATCAATAAATGAGTATAATAAAGAACCATATTCATCATATGCTCTCCACATCATACCTTGTGTAATACCTGCAATCCACATAGATGTAAAGTATAATACAATAGCTGTTGTTTGTAACCAGAATTGTGTTTCCATTAATGACTTAGAGTAAATTTCTCTTCCGTACATTCTTGGTGCCATATGAAATAATGCTGCCATTACCATAAATACAACCCATCCTAAAACACCATCATGAACGTGACCAGGAATCCAGTCAGTAAAGTGTGCAATAGCATTAACAGATTTAATAGCTTGGATTGGACCTTCAATAGTTGATAACATATAGAAAGTTGAAGCCATAACCATAAATTTAATTAATGGAGATGATTGTAATTGACCCCACTCACCTTTCATAGTTAAAAGCATATTAATTGCAGATCCCCATGATGGTAAAATAAGAACAACAGACATAACAGAACCCATAGTTTGCATCCAATCAGGAACAGTACTATAAATAAGGTGGTGTCCACCAGCCCATAAATAAACAAACATTAATCCCCAGAATGCTAAGATAGAAAGTTTATAAGAATAAACATTTTGTCCAGATTCTTTTGGTAAGAAATAATAAATCATCGCAATAATTGGTGTAGTAAATACGAATGCAACAGCATTGTGTCCATACCACCATTGCACTAGTGCATCATTTGTACCTGCATATAATGAAATAGAATGCATAATAGAGCTTGGTGCTCCATTTGCAAATAACATTGTAGGAACTTCCATATTGTTGAATAAATATAACATAGCAACTGCTACGAAACATGCAATATAGTACCATAAAGAGATATATAATGTTCTCTCTCTTCTAATACCAATTAATCCAAAAATAGAAATACCAAATAATACCCACCATACTACAACTAGTAAATCTAGTGGCCATTCTAATTCAGCATACTCTTTTGATGTAGTAATACCAGAAATTAGTGTTACAACAGCTAAAAGAATTGTAATGAAATATAAAGCAAAATGTAATTTTGCTACACCCATTAAAAATGGTGACTCTTTTAAAGACACCTTTAATACTCTTTGCCCTACATAATACCATGTAGCAAAAATACCACTTAGCGTAAAACCAAAAGCAACACCGTTTGTGTGTAAAGGTCTTAACCTACTGAAAGTACCATACTCACCAGCTAAGTTACTTAAAGCTGGAAATGCTAATTGAAATGCTAATATAACACCAACTGTCATACCAATGATACCAAACAGAATTGTTGCAAAAGTAAAGGCTTTCGCTATCGAGTAATCGTACTCAATTGGTTGTGCATTGTCTTGCATCAATCTCCTCCTAAAGTTTAAAATAAAGTCACGAATTCGTCACTTATGATGGCATTTTAACAGATTAAAATTTAAATCAATCTGAATTAGTTAATTGTTTGTTAATTTATTTCAATTAATTAATAAAATTTATTTTGATTTAAGTAATAAATTAATCTAGAATTAAGAATTGGTAATGTATAGTTCTGTCATATGTTTATTTAAAGGAGACAAGATGAGTAGCAAAATAACTAAAGGAATTATATCGTTAGTAAGTGTTGTATGTATAAGTACTTTTTCTTATGCTGACGAAGAAAAAAAAGTGATTGATCCGATGTTAGCAATACCAACTGCACAGGTTCATCAAACTATTGATAAAACTATTCAAGATTTAGCAAATAGATTATTTAATAGTAGCAAGGTAACGAGAGAAGAACTCAATGATATTGCTATTACTTCATTTGTTGATTTACATCAGTTTGATAAAACTACTCATTTTGGAAGAACTTTATCTGAAGGTTTTTTTGATGAATTATTCATCAGAGGATTTAATGTAAGTGATTTTAGAGGACAAGGTACACTTTCAATTAATAAAGAGGGTGAATATTTTCTTACTAGAGAAATAAAACTTTTAGATAAAGATATACAAAGTGGTTATGTTCTTGTAGGAACATATACTACATTTGAAGATAAAGTTCTTATAAATGCAAGAATTATGGATAACCAAAGTGGAAAAATACTTGCAAGTGCAAGGGCAAACTATGTTACAGATGATTGTAGAGTATTACAAAACTGTAAAAAACCAAGAATTATTAATATTGTTTCTGGTGATTATAAAAAAAATAATTCTAGAGAAAATATAAGTGCAGTTGATAAAAAAGAGATTCGTCTAAAACAACACTTTATCACAAAACAACCAATGGAACAAGAGGAAGTTGTAGAAGTTAAAACAAAGACTCAATTCCCACTTGTAAACCTTATAAAATAAAGGATAAAAAATGTTAAAAAACATATTAAAACTAACTTCGATTGCGATTTTAGCATCAACAAGTTTAGTTGCTGACAAAGTTACAATATCAAATGATGGAACTGGTGATTTTTTAATATCACCTTTATATATTGCAAAAGGTGATATTTGTAGTGAAATAAAAGTTTTCAATACAAATGAAACAAGTTCTATTTTAGCAAAAGTTGTATTTAGAGAAAAAATAGCTTCTCATGAAGTTGATTTACCGATTTTTTTATCACCAGGTGATGTATGGTCAGGTACAGTTTGTGAGATAGGTAATAAAATTATCCTAAAAAGTGATGATGATTCAAATCATCCAGCAGCATTAGAAACTTTAGCTAAAGGGAAAGATTTAACAGAACACAGTAAAAATGCAGGATATAGAAATGTTGATGTGGCGCGTGGTTATGTAGAAATCAATGGAAAATCTTTTGAAATTAAAGAACAGGAAAAAGATAATTTAGATTTTTCAAGAGGATATGTTGAGATTTACCCAATAGCACAATATTATGAAGGAAGTAGAAAAAAAGTACCTAAAAACTTTTTAGTAGATAGATGGGATAGATTAATTGATAAAGACAAGTCTAATCCAAAACTAAGTAAATTTGGTATTGATAGTTATAGTTTAAGTGGTTCAGTTTCTTTTCAAACAGAAGGGCAAGAAACTGCTTCAATTCCTATGAAAGCTTTTAAAGGTGCTCACGATAAATTAGTACTTGGAGAAGTAATTAATTTCAGTAGTCAAGCTAAACCAGAAGAGCTATTAGGAAAGGGGAAAGTAAAAGAGATATTAACACTTTTACAAAATGAAAGATTCTCTTTTACATATGATAATGCAGGTGATTGTCAATATATTAATGTTGTATTCCCATTTAGTCATAAAGAGAAACAGTCAAGAAAATTCAAATTTACTATTAGAGATATGAATGAAAATAAATACACTATGATATTTTCTCCTCGTTCAAATATAGTAAATGAAGTTGGATATATACCTGTAAGTGATTTAATCAAACTTACAAGAGACACTGTAAAATATAAAAAAGGTATGGTACAAATAACTGCCCTAACTAATAATGACGAAGTACAATTAGGACAAAATAAAACTGCTTCTATTATACCAACTATATCAAGAGTAAAACCAATAGGTGGAAAAGATATTATGATTAATGCAAGTTATCTACCAACTAGAAAATAACTTGCTTTAACCTTTCTTAAATAAAAAAACAATATAATCTCAGTAATTCTATACTGAGAGGTTTTTATGAAATATATTCTATCCATTACATTTGTGGCCTTATTTTTAAGTGGCTGTCTAAAAAATGCACCATTTAATGAACCAAAAACATATAAAGAAAAAGTTATACAAGAGGTACGAAGTGCTGACTATAATGGACCATATGCAAAAACAGATAATGTCTACCAAGACTTAAATGGAGCAATTGTATCAATAGGTGATCAACTATTTACATCAAACACATTTTCCCAGAAAGAAGCTCCAAGTATCATTCTTACTTCATTTGTGAACTTAAACGAACTAGAAAGAACGAGTACATTCGGAAGGGTATTAAGTGAAAGTATGTTTAATGAACTTCATATTAGACACTTTAAAGTAACGGACTTTAGAGGTCAAGATGCAGTGTCTGTAAATGCTAATGGAGAGTTTCATATAACAAGAGATGTAGAGAGACTTAAAGACCACATAAGTGCAACTGAATTTATAGTAGTAGGAACTTATGTAAAATTTGAGTATGATAGCGTTTTATTAAATGCAAGAATTTTAGATTCAGAAAATGGTTCGATTATTTCAACAGCAAGAGTTATCTACAAACCAAATGATTGTAAACTATATAATTTATGTAATATACGAGAAGCAGATATTAGACCTGCTGATTTTGGTATTGACATTATTAAAGACAAATGTTCTGGTGACAATTGTCCCGCTAAAAAATGTAAAGATGGAATATGCGACAAATCAGTATTATACTAGTAGTTTCATTTTTATTAAGTGGTTGTTCTCTTATAAAAGAAAATGAAGATTCTTTTAAATTTAAATATCTTCATCTCACAACAACTACTAACTTTGATACATTAACTGAAAATTTACTAGAACAACTGTGTCCAACTATCTCAAGTGTAAACAGAGGGAAAACTCCTATGTATGTAGTAGATTTTGTTAATGTACAAGATTTACAAAATAACTCTGAACTTGGATTTATGCTTTCTGCTGAAATGAAAACACAAGTTACACAACTATGTAACACTCCTGTGTATGCGATTGAGTATTCTAAATATCTAAAAATTGGTCCAAATGGGACAAAATTTTTATCAAGAGATTTAGATGAGTTAAATAACCAAAAAATAAATAAAAATACCTATGCACTTGTGGGAACTTATGCTTTTACCCAAAGACAACTTATACTTTATCTAAAACTTATTGACTTAAATAGTGGAGTGATACTCAAATCAGCAACACAAAAAACACTTATAACTGATGAAATAATACATTTAGAAAAAAAACAAAATAAATACCAACAATCAGTACATACACCTCTTATTTTATAAACTATATCAAGACTTCTCGTAAGCCTTGATATTATCTAATTTTACTTACAATTAAGCCTAATCATATTAAAATATTTTTTTAAGGAGAATTTTATGAAGTTATTAATTGCAATATTTACTTTGTCAACATTATTATTTGGATCAATAGGTAATATTACCTCATTTAAAGGAAGTGTAACTGTAAAAAGAGATACTCAAAAGATACTTGGGAAAATAAACTTACCAGTTGAACAAAATGATATAATATCAACACGAAAAGATTCTAATGCTATTATTAAATTTAATGATAACACTATCATAACAATAGGGAAAGATTCCATCTTAAATATTCAAGAATATTTATATGATGAAGAGGTTACATCAAATTCAAAAACACAATTTAACTTCTTAAAAGGTACTTTTAAATCTGTAACGGGTGCCATAGGTCATTTAAATCCCACCAAATTTAAACTTAATACAAAAACAGCAGGTATAGGTATACGAGGTACAGTAACAATGGGTAATCAAAACATAATTGCTTGTACAAAAGGGGCAATAAGTGTTAAAACTAAGTCAACTTCTGTTAATTTAGAAGAGGGTGAATATGTAGATATAACTAAAACAGCTGTATCTGCACCACAAAAATTAACTATTGAAATTTTAAATATGTTAAATAAAGACTTAGGAGTGTCAACTCAAATAGGTTCCAAGAATCAAAATCAATCAACACTACAAGTCGTATCTAAAATGTTAGAGCAAGAAGCAAACTCTAAAGTATCAAAAGATAGTGGAAGTGGAGGTACTTCAGGAAGTGATGGAGGAAGTGGTGGACATGGACACTAAAAGTAAATATATAATTAAAGGAAACAAAAATGCAACATTTTAAAATATTATTAATAGGTTTATTTACATCAATAATTATGACAGGTTGTATTTCAACTAAAGGGTACTTGTATACAACAAGTAACTCATCTAATATTATCAAAAAAGCATATATTCAAGATGATATACAAATTAAACTTATTAATAAATTTAATGAAAGTTACCATTTATCAGATGTAATTATTGGATATGGTACACATCCATTTAATATACTTGAGAATAAGTCAATTAGTCAAATACTTGTTTCAAATGATGTAAATTTCAATGAAAAATACTCAAAATATTCAAAAAAAGGGTTAGAAAAAAGTTTTTTTAATACTTATTATATGACATTTACAGATGAAGCTTTATTAGCTATTTTAGCAGAAGAATATGGAATGACTATTGTCGTCTCAGATTTAACAAGTAATAAGTTATATAATATAGACTATAAATCTTCTAATATTATCTTATCAGAAGAGATTAGACACAACATCTATTATGGGTTTTTAGATACATTACAATATTATGAAGATAGAGAGAAAGATAAATAAATTTACCACAATTAAAGAGTCAAATCAACTCTTTAATTGCTTCAATAAAGGTATCATTATCATTAATACATTTACATACTCTATACTCTTTAATTCCTAACTCTTTTGCAATCTCTCGATATTCTATATCAAGTTCAAACACTGTTTCACTATTATCAATTATAAACGAAATAGGATATATAAGTACTTTTTTACCTTTAAAGTGTTTTAACATCTCTTCTAAACTAGGTGTCAGCCATTTCATTGGTCCAACTTTTGATTGATAAGCCAAGTTAATTGATTTTATATTTGTTGCATAATGTGTTAACTTTTCTTTGAGTATCTCAACTTGTTCTTCTACTTCTTTTTGATAGGTATCACCATTATTGACAATTTTTTGAGGTAATCCATGTGCAGAAAAAATAATATGAAAATCATTATATTTTCCCTGTACTCTTATAATCTCATCACAGACTGCTTTGTTATAAAGTTCATTCTTATAAAATGGTTCTATAAGTTTTATATTAAAGTTTTCCTCTTTTGCTTTTATCATAAAATCATCAACACTAGATTTTACAGTTGTAGTTGAATATTGAGGATACAAAGGCAATAGTGTTACCTCAGTTATCCCTTGTTCTTTAATTCTTGCAATGGCAGTTTGAGAGAAAGGCGAAGTATATCGCATAGCATCTGTTACAAAATATTCTGGTAATTGTTTTTGTAGTTTTTTTATAAGTTTATCTGTTAATTTATGTAAAGGTGAAGCCCCACCAATTTGTTCATAATTTTTCCATGCTTTATTAAGTCTAAATGTTACAATTAAAGAAGCTATCATGGAACGAATTGTAGAATTTTTAAATGTTAAAATATTTTCGTCATTAAACATATTTGTTAAAAATACTTCTAATTCATCTTTATTTCTTGCTGCTCCCATATTGAGTAAAACCAATGCTTTTTTCATTTATGTTTATATCCTAGTTTTTATCTATATTAATTATTGTGTTACTACACCAAGAAGCTAAATCTTCATCATGTGTGATTAAAAGAATACCAAATCTATCTAAAAAAGAGATTAGCATCTTCATTGTTTCCAAAGCTGTTATATTATCTAAAGCACTAGTTGGTTCATCAGCTAATATTAAATCAGGTTTCATTAAAATTGCTCTTAAAATACTACATCTTTGTAATTGACCCCCACTTAATTCATGAGGTTTTTTATAAATCAACTCACTCTCTAAATGTAGTTGTTCCAATAACTCATCTAATTCATTTTTTTCATAATCCTTAACAACATCATTTATCTGCTCTATTATACAATATGTTGGATGAAATGAACTATAAGGATCTTGATAAATATGTGCTATCTTTTTCACATTTATTTCACCTTTAAAAAGTTTTAAATTTTTAGTTATTAATTCAAATAAAGTAGACTTGCCACTTCCACTAGCTCCAACAATAGAAATTATTTCATTCTTGTGCAATGATAAAGAAAAGTCCTCATATATAAGTTTTTCTTTTTGATAACCGAATGTGATACAATTTATATCTAATATACTATTTTTTTTCATAAATGACATTCTATCTTAATTTTTATAAGACAAGTTAAAGTAAATTACTTGTATTATTTGTGAAACAAAATTTAGGAGATATAATATGAGAAAAATCGTATTAGGAACATTAGTATTAAGTGTTGCTGCATTTGCTGCAGTTAATTTAGGAGCATGTAAAGGTTGTCATGGTGCAAACTTTGAAAAAGCTGCTTTAGGAAAATCTAAAATTGTTGCAAACATGACAAAACAAGAAGTTTCTGATTCATTAGTAGGATACAAAAAAGGTACTTATGGTGGTGCTATGAAAGGTGTTATGAAAGGTCAAGTTGCAAGATATAGTGAAGCTGATTTAAGAGCTACAGGTCTTGGTAAATAATTACACTATATTTTCATAGTAGATTTTAAAAGCCAATCACTTCAATCAAGTGGTTGGCTTTTTTTTTACATAATTTTGATTATTTACACTAGGAGATAATATGCAAAAAGTAACTTTGGGAATTTTAACTTGTGCAACAATTTTAGTAGCAGATGTGAATATAGCATCATGTAAAAGTTGTCACGGAGCAGACTTTGAAAAAGCTGCATTAGGAAAATCTAAAATAGTAAAAGATATGACTAAAAGTGAAGTTAGTGCAGCTTTAATTGGATATAAAAATGGTACTTATGGTGATTCTATGAAAGGTATTATGTATAGCAATGTCAAAATGTATACTAATAAAGAATTAAGTGCCACAGGTATTGGTTCTAGTACAAAAATATTCAAACAAGGTTTAGATAGCTCAATTGACTTAACATCATGTAAGGGATGCCATGGAGTTGATTTTGAAAAAGCAGCATTAGGAAAATCTAAAATTGTAAGAGATATGACAAAAAGTGAAGTTAGTGCAGCTTTAATTGGGTATAAAAATGGTACTTATGGTGATTCTATGAAAGGGATCATGTATCAAAATGTCAAGATGTATACCAATAAAGAATTAAGTACCACAGGTATTGGTGTAAATAATATAATCCATAAAGAACCTATAAAAAGTTCTATTGATTTAACATCATGTAAGGGATGCCATGGAGTTGATTTCGAAAAAGCATCACTGGGATCTTCTAAAATTGTACGAGACATGAGTAAAGAAGAAGTAATTAAAGCCCTCCTTGGATATAAAAATGGCACCTATGGTAGCAGTATGAAAGGTGTTATGATAGACCAAGTTAAAAGCTATACAGAAGAAGAATTACGAACAACGGGTCTAGGTAAATAATTTATTTATCTAGTTTTTTAGCTTTTTTTTCTTTTAATGCTTTTACTTTTTCTTCATTATTTACAGCATCTTGTAGATCTTCTGTAGAATCATTTAAAAGTCCATTCATCATCTTTTTACCATCATCAAATTGACCCTGTTTTACACCCCAAATAAATATACCTAAAAGTGTAAAACTTACAATAATTCCTACAATTAATTCCATCCATAATATAGCTGTCATTTAAGATCCTTTATATTTTTTATTATTTATTCTCATACTATTTCCAACTACAAGCAATGAACTTAAACTCATAGACAATGCAGCAACTAAAGGTATCACATATCCAGCCATTGCAATTGGTACTGTTAAAATATTATATACTAAAGATATAGATAAATTTTGTTTGATAAAAGTAAAAGTTCTTTTTGAGATATATACACTTTTTTCTAATCCTTTTAAACTATCATTTAAAATAACTACATCACTTACAGCAATAGAAATATCAGCACCATTACCCATAGCAATAGCAATTGAGGCTCGACTTAATGCTAAAGCATCATTTATACCATCACCAACCATAACAATGATTTTCCCCTCATCTTTTAATTTTGTGATATAGTTTGCTTTATCTATAGGGGTCATTTTTGCTTTATAATTTTCTATTCCTACTTCTTGTGCTACTTTAGAAACAATTGCCTCATGGTCACCACTACACATAATCACTTCTATGTTTTGAGATTTCAGAAATTCAATAGTTTCTTTTGCATCTTCTTTTATTGTGTCTTCTAGCTCAAAAGTTGCAACAAGAACATTATTTATAGCAAAATGGTAAATAGTGGAACTATATTTTTTTGTTACTTTTATTTGTTTCTCTTCTAATAATTCACTGTTTCCACCAAAAATTTTTTTATCTTTATAAATAGCTTGTAAACCTTTGGCTTGTACTTGTTCTATATTTTCTAATTCTACATTTGTTATGTATTCAAAATTTTCCTCTAAATACTTTTTTACAGCTTTACTTACAGGATGTGTTGAACTATCAGCTAAACTATATAAAATGTTTAATTGTTCACTACTTAAATGTTCACAATCAGCTTTCAATACAGATAATTTTCCTGTAGTAACAGTTCCTGTTTTATCCAAAATAATTGTATTTGCTTTTGCAAATGTTTCTATAAACTTTGCCTCTTTAAAAAGTAATCCCTCTTTTGCTAACCAACTAACTCCAATCAAACTCGCAATTGGAGTAGCTAATGCTAATGCACAAGGACACGCAATAATGATCACAGAAATTGCAATTATAAGTGATTTTTCAAAACTTCCATCATAAAAATACCATCCTGCAAAAGTAGCAAGAGCAAGTGAAAGTATAATTACAGAAAAATATTTTGAAAGTTCATTTGTCACATCTTCTATTTTTGGTTTCGAATTTAGAGAATCTTCAAGAAGTTCAACAATATTATTTAAAGTAGAATTAGCATAGTTCTTTACTGCTTTATATCGTATAACTTGATTAAGATTTATTGTACCACTATATATGGTATCTCCAAGCTTTTTTGATACAGGAAGAGATTCTCCACTGATGCTACTTTCATCAAAAGAAGTTTCTCCACTAATTAACTCTCCATCAACACTAGCTTTTTCCCCATTTTTAACTTCTATAATATTCCCAACTTCTATTTTATCAAGAGGGACAACTTTTTTTCCACCATCAACTATCAATGTAGCCTCTAAAGGGATAGTTGATTTAATTTTATCCATCGTATCAACAGCACCTTTTTTCCCAAGGACTTCAAGATACTTCCCAACAAGTACAAATGTTATAATCATAGCAGCACTATCAAAATAGCTATGTCCATCTCCACCTAAAAGTACATATAAAGAATATATATAAATTAATGTAGCACCAGAACTTACTAAAAAATCCATATTTAAAATTTTATTCTTTAAACCATAATAAGCACCACGAAAAAATATCCAACCACTATAAAAAACAACTGGTGTAGTAAAAATAAACTCTGCCATATGGATAAGTTGTAACATATCTTCTTCCATACCTGTAAAAAATCCAGTATATTTAGCAACACCAATCATCATAAGATTCATAGTCGCAAAAATAGCTACACTCATTCGCAAAAAATAGTCTCTTTTATTTTTTGTTGCTTTTTTTTCACTTTCACTTCTATCATATGGGTATGCGTTATATCCAATACTTCTTATTTTATCAATAATTTCAGATAGTTTTATAGTATCTTCATCCCAAACTATTTTTGCTTTGTTATTTGTAAAGTTAATACTAGCCTCTACAATTCCATCAGTTTGTGCTAATACTTTTTCATTAAGCCAAATACAAGCGGCACAATGAATACCTTCTATAATTAAATCAACCCTACTAAATCCCTCATTCGTAGTTTTAATATATCGACTCTTAAAGCTTTCCATATCAAAATTACTACTATCAGTTCCAACTGCAACTGGTGGGGCTATAGTATTTTTTCCCATTTTTTCATAAAAACTATCTAGTCCATCATCTTTTAATAAGTGATAAACTCCTTGACACCCATTACAACAGAAATTTAATTCTGGATTGTCAGATTCTTTTATCATTACATTTTCATCAAATTCAAGATGACAATGTGTACATTTAACTATTGACATTCAAATACACCTAACTCTCTATTTTTTTTAATATTTTCATTTTTTTTTACCATCCCATGCATAGATATCCATATTCCATTTTTATGATTAGATAATAAATACCCGTACCCCATCATAAGATTTGAAACTGCTTCAACTTTATTAATACTATAAGGAACCATTGCACCTGTGAGTATTATCTCTTTCTCTTTTATATTTTCTTCTAAAAATAAAGCTGTTTGATCTATGGTATCTGTACCATGAATTATTATTATTTTTTTATATTTACATTGATTAATAAATTTAACTAATAATTTTCTATCTTCAAAAGTAATATCTAGGCTATCTTTATATAATATACCTTGTACTTCAAGATTATTAATTTTTGATTTTTCTATAATATCTTTTATTAAATCATTATTTTTTTTAATCACTAAACTTCCATTAAGTTCATTATACAGTTTATTGAATGTTCCACCTGTGTTGATAATTAGAATATTGTTGTTATTTTTCATTATATTATTCACTATTTATTAAATTTGTTGTATTATATTAAAAGTATTATAAATAAAGAGAGATTATGAACAACGATGTGTCGAGATTAAAAGATATTACTGTTTTATATTGTGAAGATGAGCAATATCTTAGAGATGTAACCAAAGGTATTTTAGAAACATTTACAAAAAAACAATTTATAGCAGAAGATGGTGCTATAGGACTAGAACTATTTAAAAAGTATGAAGATGAGATAGATTTAATTATCACTGATGTAAATATGCCAAATATGAATGGTTTAGATATGACAAAAGAGATTAAAGCAATAAATCCAAATATCCCAATCGTTGTTGCAACTGCTTTTTCAAACTCGGAATATCTTCTTGAAGCGATAGAACTAGGTGTTGATAAATATGTATTAAAACCTATTAATATTAAAAAGTTACTTGATACGATGAATCAATCTTTAATGTATCATGAACTTAGAGATTTATATAAAGATTCCCTCACACATGTTGCAAATAGAAATGCTCTTATAAAAGATATCTCCAAATTAGCAAAATCAACAATAGCTTTAATTGATATTGATAAATTCTCAGTTCTTAATGATTTATACGGAGAACAAAATGGGGATGAAATTCTTATACAATTTACAGAACTTCTCAACAAACATTTTAATATTGAAAATTTTAAAATTTATAGAGTTGGATCAGATAGATTTGTCATACTTTCAAATGATCCAAATTTAGATATTAATACACTCAAACAAGAATGTACAAATTTTGCACTCAAAATAGATACTAATGGTGTAGATGTCAAAGATACAAATATAGATGTAAACATCACTATAGGGCTAGCACAATCAGAAGATAAACATGCTTTTGAATATGCACAAAGAGCTATTCAAAAAGCGAGAAAAAAATACCTTCAAATTTTAGAGTATGATGAATCTTTATTTGAACAAAAGAAAGATTTTCAAGAAAATATCACTTGGATTAAAAAAATAAAAAGTGGTATAGCAGACAATAGTTTTCATTCGTTCTTACAGCCAATTGTTGATGCTCAGACACAAGAAGTTTACAAATATGAAGCCTTAATAAGATATATAGGTGAAGATGGGAAAGAGATTGCACCTTTTTACTTTTTACCAATTGCAAAAAAAGCTAAACTATTTCCTATTATCATAAAAATTATGCTCACTAATGTAATTCAAATTATTAAAGAAAGAGGGATAAGAATTGCTGTTAACTTATCTTTCGATGATATTGTTAATAAAGAAACTTCCACTTTTATTTTTGATACTTTAGAAAACCACCCCCAAGAAGCAAAACAATTGGAATTTGAAATTCTAGAGAGTGAAGAGATAGAAGATTTTGATATAGTTAGAGAATTTATTGCAAAAATCAGAGCCTATGGATGTAAAATAGGTGTTGATGATTTTGGTGCTGGGTATTCTAATTTTAATATGTTAGAAGCTTTAAATATTGATTATGTAAAAATTGATGGTTCCCTGATTAAAGAGATAGACCACCTACCAAAACAAGCTCTTATAGTAGAAACTATTGCTCAATTTTGTAAAAAACTGGGTATTAAAACTGTTGCTGAATTTGTATGTAGTGAAGATATATATAATACTGCAAAAAAACTAGGAATAGACTATATGCAAGGGTATCACTTTGGAAAGCCTGTAAATAAAGATAGTATTTAAGTTAAGAGTTCCAGAGTTTAACTAAAGTTTCATTATCAAACATTTTTGATTTGATTAATGCACTTTTTGCAACTGAAATTAACTTATCTGCTGCATCTTCTAAATTATCATTGATTATCAAATAATCATACTCTTGGGTATATTTTATCTCGTCTTGTGCATTTTTGATTCTTTTTTCTATAACATCAATAGAATCAGTTGCTCGAGAAATTAATCTTTTTTCTAATTCTTGCAAAGTAGGAGTTGTAATAAATACTGTTGTTGTAATATCTCGCAACTTTTCAATAACTTGTTCAAATCCTTGTACATCTATATCAAAAATTACTAATTTTCCCATTTCTAAGGCTTCGTTAATAGACTTTAATGATGTTCCATAATAATTTCCATGAACTTCTGCCCATTCTAAAAAATTACCCTCACTAATACCTTTTTGAAACTCTTCTTTAGTAACAAATTGATAATCAACACCATCTTGTTCCCCAACTCGCGGGAGTCGTGTGGTTGTAGAGATAGAAAAATAATAATTATCTATCACTGTGTATAGTTTCTTTAAAAGTGAACTTTTTCCACAGCCACTTGGTCCAGAAAGCAATAAAATTGCCCCTTTATTAAGCATATTATTAAGCATTTGTATCCATTTTTAAAAGAACGCTCACCTCATTACCGTCAGCTAAAGAATCTATAATCTCTTGATCTAGCATACTTAAAAGAGGTTTTAATTCGTCTAAATCATAATTATTTAAAAGAAGTTTAATAGGGTTATTATCTTCTCTGTCATATATATGTTCTACTGTATTAACTTCATCAATAGCTTGATCAATAATAGACGATAAATCTATCCATTGGTCCTCTTTTTCATCATCTACATCTATAAAGTTATTTGAGTCATCCTCAATTATATTATCACCAATAATACTTTCAATCATTGATAATTCATTTCTATCCAATATTCCACCATGGTTTACAGAACTGCGAGAAACAACACTATCATCTATCTCTTCACTCATATCATCTGCTATGTCATCTGCTAAACCTTCAAGATATTCTACAGATACCTCAGGGTCATCTTTTTCCATAGTATCTATGGCAAATTCATCGTATTCATCATCTTCCACTTCTACATTTGATACATATGTTTTAGAATTTATTCTTTTGTTCAAAACATACACCTGATCTTCTAAAATATCTTGTAAAGATGATGGTAAAAATGGCATAGGAATTATAAAATCATTTGCAAACTCAAAAGGTAAATCTTCTTTAGAAATAGCACCAATTACTTTTGCATAGGTTTTAATAATATTAAATCTATCATTTATAAATTCATTATCTAGTACTATCATATCTACTTTATGATCAATTTGTGCATCATGTAAAACTTCAAGGGAGATATTCATTTTTTTACAAACTAATGTAAAGATTTGAATAACAATAGGTTTTTTTGAAACTAAAACTAAATTTTTATTCATCTAGTACTCTTTTCAATCTCATTTTAATTGCTCCAATCTATAATCATTTAATTTGTAAACTTTATCACACTTAAATGCTATCTCTTCTTCATGTGTTACTATTATCAAACCAGCACTATTTTTTTCAATATAATCAAACAAAACATTCATAACTTCATTTGCAGTCTCATAATCTAAGTTTCCTGTAGGTTCATCTGCAAATATTATTTGAGGTTTTTTAGTAAGAACTCTAGCACATGACAAACGCTGTTGTTGTCCACCACTTAATTCTCCAATACCTTGTGTCATTACATGATCTATTTTTAAAGATTTTAATAAATCCTTATTGATAGTTTCTTGGCTTAAAAATTCCGATATTTGTAAATTTTCCAATGCACTAAATCCACGAAATAGATAATGCGCTTGAAATATGATACCAAAATCATCTCTTCTTATTTTTAATAACTCATTTTTTGATAGTTTAAAAATATTGTTATTATTGTAGTATACTTCACCTTTATTTGGAATCAAAAGGGAAGAAAATATATTGAGTAAAGTTGATTTTCCACTACCACTTACGCCAATAATAGCAATAGTTTCTTTCTTTTGTAGTGTTAGATTAATTTCTCTAAAAAGTGGATAGTCAAAATTGTGAGATACACCTCTTACATCAAGTAAGAGATGTTCTGTAGTTTCAGTGTTATTAGTATCTTTCATCTATAGTAACACTAGGCATTGTAACTACTGTTACTATTTACCCATTTGTGCTGCAACTTCTGCTGCAAAATCTTCTTCTTTTTTCTCAATTCCATCACCAAGTTCAAATCTTACATATTCAACTAGTTCAATAGATGCATCACAAGCTTTAATAGCTTCCTCTACAGTTTTTGAATCATCCATAACATATGTTTGACTTAATAATGCATAAGTTTTATCAAGTTGAGTATTATCTTCTACCCATCTAGCAATTTTACCTTTTAAGATATTGTCAATAATTTTTTCTGGTTTACCTTCTGCTATTAATTCCTCTTTCATTCTTTCACGAGCTGCTTGAGTTGCTTCTTCTGTTAATTGTACTTTAGAAACAAATTCAGGAATATTTTTTAATGGTTTTCCAAGTCTTACTAACTCTTCATTAAGTTTTTCAATATCAGCAATGATTGCTTTGTTTTCTGATTCGATAAAATCTCTATCTAAATCTTTATATGAGATAACAGTTGGTTTCATAGAAGCAGCATGCATAGCAACTTTTTTCAATAAATCAATTGTTTTTTCTTTTGCAGAAGCGTCACAAGTAGCACTTAATAAAACACCAACTTTTCCTAAATGTACATAACCATTTACCACACCGTTATCAGTTGAAACAGTTGCCATTCTTCTAGCAACAAGATTTTCACCAATTGTAGCAATGTTTGAATTTAAATATTCTTCAAAGTTTGTACCATTGATTGTTGTTTTATTTAACTCTTCTGTACAAGATACACCTGTAGCTTGTACATGAGCAGTAATCTCATCTTTAAGTGCTAAAAAGTTTGCATTTTTAGCAACAAAGTCTGTTTGTGAGTTAATCTCTGTCATTGTAGCTTTTGTAAAGTCATCATTTACTAAAATTGATACTAAACCTTCTGCTGCAACATTTGCAGATTTTTTAGCAGCTTTTGATAATCCAGCTTCTCTTAAGTATTGTACAGCTTTTTCAAGATCACCATCACACTCATTTAAAGCTTTTTTACAATCAAGCATACCTGCACCAGATTTTTCTCTAAGTTCTTTAATTAATTTTGGAGTTGCTCCTGCCATAATTATTTTTCCTCTTCTGTTACTTCTTCAGTTACCGCTTCAGCTTCAGCTGCAACTTCTTCTTTAACTTCTACCATTTCAGCTTCAGTTACAACATCTGTATCTTCACCATTTGCTTCTGCAAATGCTGTTTTCCCTTCATTCATAGCTGCTGCAAATTCTGTACAAAATAATTGAATTGATCTAATCGCATCATCATTTCCTGGAATTGGGAAGTCAACTAAATCAGGATCACAGTTTGTATCTAATGGAGCATAAACTTTAATACCAAGTCTTCTAGCTTCAAGAATAGCGATTTTTTCTTTAACAGCATCAATAACAAACATCATATCAGGTAATGTTGTCATATTTTTGATACCACCAAGGTAATCTTCTAATTTTTTCTCTTTTCTAGTAAGCATTAAAGCTTCTTTTTTAGTAAGTAAGTCTAATTGACCCTCTTCTCTCATTTTTTTAATAATTTCTAATTTTCTAATAGATTTTTTCATTGTTGGGTAGTTTGTTAACATTCCACCTAACCATCTGTGGTTTACATAAGGCATACCACAAGAGATAGCTGCATCTTTTACTGCTTGGCTAGCTTGTTTTTTTGTACCAACAAAAATCATTGTTTTACCTTGAGCTGCTTCATCTCTTACTAATGTATATGTATATCTGAAGTATCTAAGTGTTTTTTGTAAATCAATAATATAAATATTTTTTCTTACACCGAAAATGAATTTTTTCATTTTTGGATTCCATCTTCTTGTTTGGTGACCGAAATGTACACCACACTCTAATAAGTCTTTCATTGTAACCATAATTGTTCCTTCTTTTTGGCATTTTTTGCCAGATTAATTTTAGGGGTTTTGTTTTGAAATATATTCACAATAAATATATAACAAGCCTCTGTAGTCATCCACATCAATACTTTGATGCAACCCTGTTAAAGAATTACTACATGTGAGATTTCACAACAATTCAAACTGAATTTGAATTAAAGGATTGCGATTTTATCTAAAGTTAGTTTAAATTACTCTTTAAAGAACTTTAAAAGCTTCCTCTAAATCTAAAGTTCCCTCATAAAATGCTTTTCCAACTATAACTCCAGCAACATTTCCATTTGCTTTACAATTAGTTATATCATTAATATCTTTTACTCCACCACTTGCAATAGTATCTACTCCACTAGCTAATGCTATTGATTCTGTAAACTCAACATTTACTCCACAAAGCATTCCATCTTTTGATATATCTGTACAAATAATCGCTTCAACACCTGCATTTGCGAACTCTTTGGCTAAATCTGTTGCTTTCATAGTTGATACTTCAGCCCAACCTTCAACTGCAACCATACCATTCATAGCATCAATTCCAACAGCGATTGGATACTTGGACGCCATATTTTTTACAAATTGAGGATTTTTTACAGCTATTGAACCTAAAATAAGTCTATCAACACCAAGTTCAATATACATTTTAATAGTCTCTTCATCACGAATACCACCACCAAGTTCAATTTTTAGATTACAATTTTCTCTGATTTTTTTAATCTGTTCTAAATTTGCTGGTTCGCCTGCAAAAGCACCATTTAAATCAACTATATGAAGCCACTTAGAACCTAACTCTTCAAATCGTTTAGCAACTTGCCAAGGCTCATCACTATATATCTTTGCACTCTCCATAAGACCTTTACTAAGTCTTACCGCTTTCCCATCTTTTAAATCTATCGCTGGTAATATATCCATCTTTTCCTCTTCTATTTTAAATTATAATTTCATAAAGTTTCGTAATATCTGTATCCCATTATCGTGAGATTTTTCTGGATGTGGTTGAAATCCGTAGATATTATCTTTTTGTACTGCACTTACAAAATCATATCCATAATGTGTTGTACCTATAGTATATTTCTCTTGCGTTACCGCATGAAATGAGTGTACAAAATACAGATATGGATTTTCCAATCCTTCAAAAAGTTTATTTGGTTGATTGAATATCTTATTCCAACCAACATGTGGTACTTTATGCTCCTCCATATCCATTCGCGACTTATCAAAAGGTACAACTTTTCCAGGAATTAGTCCCAACCCCTCAGTCTCTCCAAACTCTTCACTACTTTCAAATAAAAGTTGCATACCTAAACATATCCCAATAATAGGTTTACCACTACTAGCAAACTCTTTTACCGCATCATACATTCCTGTAGATTTCAGATGTTCCATAGCATCACCAAATGCACCAACTCCAGGAAGAATTACTCTATTGAATTCTTTTAATTTAGTTGGATCTTTTACTATTGTAGCTTGCGCATCTATTAACTTACAAGCATTATAAACACTTGCTAAATTTCCCATATTATAATCAACTATTGCAATCAATGTATCTGCCTTCTGTTTTATTATGTGGATTATACTATAAAAAAACATCGTATTTGGTTAAGTAAAACAAGGAATTTAATACATAATCTACTTTAATACTTTCTTATATTTAGATTAAATTTAACTTAACTTGAATAATATTCCATTTTTTTGTATAATTAGATAAGAATATATTATAAAGGAGGCCATCATGACAATAAATTTAACACCAGATATTCAAAATCAAATTTATATGGATAAAAAAGATGGTTATCTAATAAATATGGTTGATAAGATGACTGCTGAAGTTGACTATCAACCTGAAGAGAAAAAAACATACGAAGATGATGAAAAAAACTCATATGAAAAAAAAGAATCTTTTTTCAAAGAGAGTGAGTTTGGTTTTAGTTCTTATATGACAAAAAAATCTTTAAACAGCTCTTTTTCAACTCAGGGTTTTTTTGATACTTTAAGTTATGGAGGAAATGTACAAAAAGCAAGTTAGTGCATTAGTGAGTTTTTGCATCACTTAAAGTCAATGCAAAAAGTACTTCACAGCCATTTTGTTCTAAACACTCTTTTGCTTCTAGTATGGTAAGTCCTGTGGTCACTAAATCATCTACTAATATAACTTGTATATTTTTTTTACCTGTGTAGAGAAATTTTCTTTTATTTTTTTTTCTAAACTCTAAGTCTTTTCCAGCATACTTTACCCTATTTGTAGCTTTCAATGTATTAAAAATCGGTTGAATAAATTCTGATTGCAATGATTTAGTCAATATTGCTGTTTGTGAAAATTGATGAAAAGTATGATCATCAATTGGTATAGCAAACACTTTGTTTGTAAATGTAAAATTTGAGGTAAATTTTTGTAATGATAGAGTAGAAAGAATTTTAAAAATCCTATCTCCATAAAATTGATACTTTGTATTAATAAGTTCTTTTATCTCATCAAATTCATAGAAGCTATAAACAAAAAAATCTTTCTCTAACTCTCTTTTGTGAAAAGAGGATGTTAAAAAGTTTTCTTGACAATCTTTACATATAGCTTTTAAAGATAAAGATTGACAAGTAAAACATCGCATGGTATTAGATAGCTTTAGAGTTATCCATCAATACTGGTATAAAAACAAGTGAAACAATAACAGCAGCAATAGTTCCTGAGATTAAAGCAACTCCTAGTCCACCAAATACTGGATCACTTGCTAGTAAAGCTGAACCTAAAATAATAGCAATAGCTGTAAGCAAAATAGGTTTTGCTCTTGTAGCACTAGCTATTGATATAGCTCTTCTTTTTTCAATCTTCTTCTCTTCCATAAGCGATTTTGCAAAATCTATTAATAACAAAGAATTTCTAGAACTAATCCCCATCAAAGCTATAAATCCTATCAATGAAGTTGCAGTTAAAAAGAAAGTTTCACGAGTGACTAAATCTGCTACAAAATGACCTATGATAACCCCTATAATTGATAAAAAGCTACCACCAAGAATAATACCACTTATGGCAAACGATTTATAATACACAACTAAAAGTAAAAATATCAAAACCAGTGCCGCAATAAAAGCAGCTCCCAAATCCCTAAAAGTATCAAGAGTAACTTTCATCTCTCCATCCCATCGCAAGAGATATTTTTCACCTGTGATTTTATCTTTTAAGTGTAAGTCAAACATATATGTACTCATACCTGCTTCTTTTGTCACTTCATACTCATCACTAAATTGTTCTATCATTTGTTCTCTTGCTTTAAGGAGTGGATATACTTGACTTACCATTTTTGTTTCTGCTAATACATTCACCATTGTTTTTAGGTTTTTATGAAATATTGTAGGATTTGAAAAACTTTGTTCAATAGTAACAAGTTCAGTTAGAGGTATCATTACACCTTTATCATTCATAAGATTTAAGGAACTTAACTTATTTTGTAAATATTCTTTTTCATTTTTGTCTACTTTTTGCGTCTCTTCACTTAATACTACAAAAATACCAATTTGGTCATTGTTTGTAATTGTATTTTTAACACCAGTTACCATCCCCTCAAATGCTAAATAAAGTATCTTATTTACTTGATCAACAGTAAGTCCTGCTCTTGCAATCTTATCTGTAAGTGGCACAAGTTCATATTTTTTATATACCTCATCACTCATCACATCAATATCTACCAAGCCTTCTGTTTGTTTTAATATTTTTGCTACTTTTTTTGATAAATCAACTACTTTTGTATTATTATCTCCATACACCTCAACAACTAAAGAAGCTAAAGTAGGAGGACCTGCTGGCATCTCTATTAATTTTATATTTGTATCTTTATAAAGAGTTGCACATTGTGTTTGCAATAAAGGTCTTAATCGTGTTACCATATTAAATGATTTTTCATCTCGCTCTGATTTATCAGTTAAATTCACAACTATTTCACTATACTCCTCCCCCATTTTCATACCACTACCTTTTACAAGTCCTGCATAATCCAAAGGTGAACCTTGTGCTAAATAAAGTTCTAAATCTATTACCGATTCCTCTTTTTGAAGTATATTTAGAACACATTGTGATATCTCTTTTGTTTGTTCAACTGAGCTTCCTGTTGGTGCATCTATATATATTGAAAATGTATTTGTACTTTTCCCGGGTAACATTTTTGCCAAGACTAACTTTGTAGGTAACATCATAATAGAAGCTACTAAAGCTACTAAAACTATAAGTATTACAAGTAATTTTTTCGACTTATTCATTAAAATATTATGAATAAACTCTTCAAACTTAGTGGTTGTATGTGTATTATGATTATCCATTTTTATTACCCTCTTTTGTATGATGAGCACCATCATCATTTCTCTTTATAAGTTTTTTACTTAAATAGGGAGTAAAAATATAAGCGATTACTAATGAAGCTAATAAAGCAACTGGAACATTATAAGGGATTGGTTTCATAAATTCTCCCATCATTCCACCCACAAATGCCATTGGAACCATTGTAAGTATTATAGCTAATGTTGCTACATTAGTTGGAGCTCCTATCTCATCTGTTGCTCGTACTAATAATTCATCCATATCTTTAAACTCACTATTATGGTCATGCAAATGTCTGTGAATATTTTCAATTACAATAATAGCTGCATCCACAAGCAATCCAAGGGAGAGTAAAAAAGCAAACAGCGTTATACGATTGATAGTTTGGTCACTTAAATATGCAACAAATAAAGTCACAGCAAGAATAGCAGGAACTGTAAATGTCACTATTAAAGACTCTTTCCAACCAAGAAAAAATACAAGCATAACAGTAATAATAACAATAGTAATAACAAGATGATGAACAAGTTCATTTACTGCTTCATTTGCTCTTTTTCCATAGTTTCTTGTGATTGTATATCCAATACCCTGATTATACAACTCATCTTTGTGTTCTTCAAGTAGTGCCACAACATCATCTGCAACAAATACCGCATTTGTGCCACCAAGTTTTGCAACTGTGAGTGTTACTTGTTCATAACTTTTAAAACTATTATCTTCTTTTAGTATAATAGATGCACTTTGTTTATTTTGATTATCAAAACTATCTTTTACTGTTGCAACATCTCTTAAATAAATAGGACTGCCCATATATTGAGCTACAATAATATTTTGTACATCTTCTACACTATCAATTGCATTTTTAACTCCAAATACAACCAATTCGTTTTGTGCTGTTTTTGATTTAACATCTGGGACATTAATTGTTAAAGATTTTATAGCTTGAACAATTTGTCCTAAAGAGAGATGATACGCTTTTAGTTTTGATAAATCTACTTCAACATTATATTGCTCTTTTTTTGCACCTTTAAGTTGTGTTTTTGAAACACTATCTATCTCACTTATTTTATGTTTTAAATCTTGGATAGTTTTTACAAAAGTATTATAATCAATTGTTTTATTTTTCTGATAAAAAGCAATATTTACTATAGGAATATCAATATCAATATCAAAAGGTTTCACTAAAGGTTGCATCACTTCTTTTGGAAGTTGATCCATATTTTGCATCACTTTATCATACAATTTAAGATTTGACACTTCCCTATTCTGTCCTATATAATACATCACATTAACTATAGCCACACTATTTGAACTCTGTGAGTAAATATGTTCTACACCCTTGATTTCTCGGAGTCTTTGCTCAAGTGGTTCTACTATAATTTTTTCTATCTGTTTTGGGCTAAGACCAGGGGCTGGGATAATAATACTTCCACCACTAATAGCTATCTGAGGATCTTCCTCTCTTGGCATAATCTCTAAAGAAAGATAACCAATAGCCAAAAGAAATATTGCTAATACTGATGTAAGAGGACTATATAAAAAAGCTTTTGCTAACTTTCCTGCATAATCTTTTACACCTATATGGGATAAGTTTTCCTCTTTCATTATTGAGCCTCAATAAAAACTTTTGCATACATCCCTGGATATACTTTTGCATTAGAAGTAAAAGAGATTTTTATCATAAAAGTATGTGTCATAGGATTTGAACTAGGAATGATTGATTCAATATTCCCTTTTGTCTCATAATTTAATGATGGTATTACAACTTTTACCTCATCTTTTAACTTTACTTTATACAAATCACTTTCAGAAATTTCTGCTGTTATTTTTAAACTACTTAAATCTGTTAACACAAGTGCAGGCATTCCAGGAATTGCCATCTCTCCTGCTTTAATATTTTTTCTTATTACCACACCATCATTTGGAGCTTTAATTGTTAAATATCTATATTGATTTTCAACCTCTTTTACTTGAGATTTACTCACATTTACCATATCTTCAAGATTTTTTGTCCCAAGTTCTAATTGCTCCACATCAAATTTTGAAACCAACCCTTTTTCAAATAATCTTTTATATCTCTCATAGTTTCTTTTCATTGTTTGATACTGATTTTCATACATTTGTACACCTAAAAGTGCTTGTTGCTTTTTATTATCAATCTCTGTTGAATCAATTGAGTAAAGAATTTGTCCTTTTTTTACTCTACTTCCTTCGCTTACTTGGACACTTTTGATAAATCCCATAAATCTACTTGTAATAAATTTCTCATTATCTGATATAACTGTAGAGCTTAACTCTATTGTTTGTCCAAAAGATATATTAACTAAAATAAATAGTGCTATTAAACTTTTTTTCATCATTTTAAACTCTCCCCTAAAGATATTTTTAATTTAGCTGCTGCTAAAGATTGTTCGTACTTTGCCATAATAGTTTCTGCATTTGCTTTTTGTTGATTTGCTTGTTGCATAAGTAAATTACTCATATTAATAAGATGATTTTTATACATTTCAGATGATTGTTCTAACACTTCACTTGAGAGTTTTTGAGCTTTTACTTTTTGTTTTAATACTTTATTTTTTGATTTCAATGTTAAAATATTTTTTTCTACTTCAAGTTTAATTCCATCTTTCATATATTCAAAGTTATTAAGAATTTGATTATATTCTATTCTTGATTTTTGAGACTTTTTACTTGTAACTCCACCATCAAAAAGTGTATAAGAAATTCCAATTGCACCCATATAATAATCTTTTTCTTCTAAATTACTTGTACTAAAAGTATCATCGTTATATCCATATTCTGCTTGAATTCCTACTGTTGGATATTTTGCAGCACTATCAAAATCTATTTTTGATTTTAGTGTTTGAGTATTATACTTCATCCATTGATAGTCATCTCTACTTTCATATATATTCTCTTGTAGAGTTTGTAACTTTGTTGTATCTACATATACAGATTTAAAATCATCCACATCACTTATAGAATAATCTGAAGTCAAAAATCGCAAATATGCAATAGCTAATTCAAATCTATTTTGAGCTTCTATTTTTCGAGCTTCAACTCCCATATCATACACTTGAGCTTGTTTTACATCAATATTTGTTACCAAACCCTCTTTATATAATTCACTTGCAAACTCTACAAAAGAGTTTGTTGCTTCTTTGGCTTTTTGTGTTGCTTTTATAAATTCACGAGCTGCAACCGCACCATTATATGCTTTTACAACTTCTAAAGCTAAGTTTTTTTCATCATACATATATTTTGCTTTTTGAGCAAGTAATTGTAACTGTGCCATCTTTTTTGCACTATCTAATTTAAAACCAGTAAATAATGGTGCTTGATAAACAACTTTTGTTTCATAGTTTGTTCTATAGCCTGGATAATTTAAGTCATTTGGTTGTGTTTTTAAAAGTGTATTTTGTCCAGCTGATGTTCCTAAGTTACCCATTTGTGCCAAAAATTCATTAAATCCAAATGCACCAAAATCTGCCTCTCTTGAGGCTAATTTCATACCAAAAACATACCCAGCATTATTTGTTCTACTGATATTTTCCTGAAATACAAGATTCCCATAGTTATAGCCACTTGCTTCATCTATAGAGATTTTTGCTTTTTCTACCTCTAGTTTTCTTGCTTGTAACCCTTTATTGTTTTCAAGTGTTTTTTCTAAAGATTTATTAAAATCTATTGTATAAGAGTATAAAAATAGTTGTAAACTTAATATTGAAAAAAATATTTTCATAATTTACCCCTCTTTTTTCTCAAGTAAATTGCATAGGTTTTCAATATATTCTATAATAACCTCTTTTGGTTTTCTTGCAATAAAAAATCCATCTAATGTAGCAAATATACTTGGTATAAAAGATATTGCATCCTCTTTCAACTCACCATTCTCAATCCCATTTTCGATAATTTCTCGTAATATATTAGTATATTTATCCATCATGTTATTTTGATACTCTATTATTGCTGTACTTGGATTGTTTAAGGTAACAGCTAAAAACTCTTTATATATTTGGCGTTGTGTTTTAACTACTGGATGGTCACTTAAGTATAAGGAGAAAAGATGTTTTATTTTTTCATCTATAGATTGGCTTTTTTCCAAACTCTCTTTGAGTTTTGGATCATAGTCCTCTTGTAAACAACTCATAAGTTCAAATATAATATCTTCTTTGTTTGTAAAGTACTCATATATGGTACCTTTTCCAATACCAGCTACTTTGGCTATTTCACTTATTGATATATTTACAAAACCTTTTGTTATAAATAGATCACATGTTGATTTAGCTATTGCTTTTCTTTTATTAAGTTTTTTTAATTGTTTAGACATTTAATACCTTTTTTGACCGTTGGTCAATTTTTATGATATTATAAATTTTCTTAATAATTAATAAATTAAAGCTATTACTAATTAGATAAGATGTCTATTAAGATACTTTGATAATAATTCACTTAAACTTTTGTTTATCTTCTCATCAAAACCATGCAATGACTCTTCACATTTCTTAGATAATTCATTGGCACTTTTTAAAGCACCTTCAATTCCAAGTAAATTAACAAATGAATTTTTATTGGCATCATTAGAAGTTGTTTTTCCAGCTTCTACTTCACTTTGTACTTCATCTATAATATCATCTTGTATTTGAAATAGTAACCCTATATCAATTCCAAATTGATATAATTTTTCTTGTACTTCATAAGATAAGTTACCTATAATAGCACCCATTTTTAAACTTGCTGCTATAAGTTTTGCTGTTTTATGAATATGAAGAAATTCCAATTTATCTAATGATATTGTTTGATTTTCAAAATAACAATCTATAGCTTGACCAATAATCATCCCATCGATCCCACCATCACTGCTAAGGGTTTTTATAAGTTCTATTTTCACATCATTACTTAATGGTGCATTTGCTACTAAATTAAAACTATGAGTATTTAAAGCATCTCCAACTAATATAGCAGTAACCTCATCATAAGATTTATGTAAAGTTGGGTTTCCTCTTCTTAAATCTGCATTATCCATAGCAGGTAAATCATCATGAATTAAAGAGTAAGTATGAAGATACTCAATTCCAAGTGCTACTGGCAAACTATTTTTTAATAAAAGTGGTTCTATTGCATTTACTATTGAAAGTATAAGCATTGGTCGAAATCTTTTTCCACCTGCTGTGAGCATATCTTGTAATGCCTCTTCAAATATTGGGTGAAAAGTATTAGAGTAGGGAAGATTATCAGACAAATATTCTTCAAATGAATTCAGTAATTCTTCACTTTTCACTTGTATATTTTCACTTACTAAAAGGGTTCATTCCACCCATCATATTCATGGCCATATTTTTTTTAGCTTCATCACTTTGTTTAATAACATCATTCATAGCACTTATTAGAAGTATTTGTAAAGAATCTTTATCTTCAAGAAGTGAGTCATCTATTTGTAAATCTGTTACTTCTGAATTTCCATTAATTGATAACTCAATCATTCCTCCACCAACTTTAGAAGTAAAAACTTGTTTTGCACCCTCTACCTTGGCTTTTTCAGTCATCTCTTGTACTTGACCCATCATCTCATTAAGGTTAATTTTACTTAAATCAATTCCTTCAAACATTAGTGATCACTCCCTATAAGCTCATTTGTGATTTCAGTTATATTATTTTTTTCATCAACATGTACTACTATTGGTTTATAACTATCTAATTCATCAGTATGGTATGAACCATATGCAATAACAATTATTTTATCACCAATTTCAACTTTTCTTGCAGCTGCTCCGTTAAGACACATATCTTTACTTCCACGCTTCCCTTTTATAACATAAGTTGAAAATCGTTCACCATTATTTACATTTACTATTTCAACTTTCTGCCCTACTCTTAAAGAAGCGGCATCTAATAAATCTTCATCAACTGTAATTGAACCCACATAATTTAAATTTGCATCTGTAACTGTGGCTCTATGAATTTTACTATACAACATATCAAATGTCATTTTTATCCTTATTTTGCTAAAGGTAGAGGCTCACCCCAAAATTGCTCAGGGATAATATACTCTTGGATTGGATTTCCACCAATTAAGTGTTCATCTATAATTCTATCTAATTTTTCTTTAGTTAATTGTACATACATATGATGACCTGGTTCTACTAACATCACTGGACCCATTTGACATCGTCCTAAACAGCTTGTTCTGATTGGTTGTACTGGACCCATAAGTCCTTTTTGCATCATACTTTGTGCCATATGGTTAAATAAGTCTCTTGTTTGTTCTGTTACACATGATGGTTTTGGCATACCGGGAGGTGCGCTTTGTTCACATTTAAATATATAAAATGTTGGTTGTGGTATTTGTGGCATTTCCATTTTTATTTCCTTAATATTTGTTTCTCATTTATTTTATTCGCGAATTTTATCCGAGATTACTTAAAACTATCTAAAATGATATTTTTAGTAATCTTCTCCCCCATTATGCATAGATAGTTTAAACTCTATTACTTTATCTCTTCCATTATTCTTTGCATAATAAAGTGCATCATCCGCATATTTTATCGTTTTCCACAGAGTATCTGCATCGGTTGGATAATAAGCAATTCCAACACTTAATGTCTTTGAAAAAGTGGTACTATTTGCACTAAAAATTTCTGATTTAAACTTTTCATTAATCATTTTTGCAATATCTAAAGTTTTTCTTTTTGTGGTATTTTGTAACAATATTAAAAACTCTTCCCCACCATATCGTACTGCGACATCAGAACTTCGCGTAGATTCTTTCATTATTTTTGCTAATTTTTTTATAACATTATCACCTATATCATGTCCAAAAGTATCATTTACTTTTTTAAAAAAATCAATATCAATCATTAAAACTGCATGGATATTGTCTTTTAAAATTCGACTCGTTACATTAGAAGCTAACAATTCATTTAAGAATCTTCTATTATACAATGTTGTCATAGGGTCTCTTAATGTAGTTTCTTTTAATATATCCATTAGAATTTTACTTTCTATTACAGGTTTTGCCATATCAAAATAGTTATTTATAACTGGTATCTCATTTTTAATTCTTTGTATCTCTTCTTTTGAAGATGACTGTATATGTAAAACAAGCGAGTTTATCTCATCAATATCAAAGTTTAAACAGATATATTCACTGATTTTTTGTTTGCAATTTAAACATAAATCATCAAAATCTGTTGAATACACATGATTAGAAGTTCTAAAAGCTCGACATACATTTACATTTTCATCTAACTTTATACCATTTAAATCAGCTGAATCAAAAATAATTTCTCGTATTTTAGTTTTATTATTAATCTCAAAAAGTATAAACTTACTTATATGAAATTTACTTTGTAATATATGTACTATTCTATTATATATCACATTCTTATTTTCATCAAGTTCTATAGTTTTTTTAAATCTATATATTTCTGAAAGTTCATTTAATCTTTCCGCAACTTTCCCTGCCTCATTTTTTAATTTTGTATCAACTGTATAAGAAAAATCACCTCGATAAGCTTGAAGTATACCATTCTCTAAATCATCAAAAAGTTTAATATAAGGTCTAATAAAATAGTTTGCCATAAAAATAGAAATAACTACAATGACTAATACTATAAGTAAAATTTTGGAAGCTATAAATACCCCTTCCATCCTAGTACTACTTACTTCTAAATCCATACTTATCACACCAAGAACATCCCCCTCTTTAGCAGTGTGGCACTCTAAACAATTTGGATTTGCTTCTGTTGTTGCAATATAGGGTATACTTACTTTTAATATCACATTATCCATCGTTTCAATTAATTTTGTTTGTATTTTTTTAGTTTTTATAACTGTATCTTCTAATGATGTTACTCTCGCTTCACCATAAAAACCTTCACCATATTGATTTACAACTGAAGGAGCTCTTAGGAGATGGAAATTTTCAACATTTTGATTTGTTGCAATATTATTTAAAAAAAATGCTCTTTTGTCCATAGTTCCATTAACCATATGTGCTGTTAATCCATCTCTTACATTTTGTGCTATACTTATTGCTTTATCAGTCGTATTTTTTATACTAAATGCTTTAAAATTATAGATAAACACCATTATACTTACAAGTGAAACACTTAATAACATTGCAATTACAATTGTTAAAACTTTTTTATTTGTGCTCATCTAATATCTCTAGTATCATTTTTTTATCATTTTGTGGAAGTTTTTTATCATATATAATTTGATACTCTTCATCACCTTTCCCTAAAACTAATATTATTGGATTATTATAATCTTTTGATTTTTCTAATGCTATTTTTATAGCTTCTTTTCTGTTAAGTTCAACAGTCACATTCTCTTTATTATCTATATCTTTTAATATATCTTCACAAATTGTATCTGGGTCTTCAAATCTTGGATTATCCGCTGTTATGATTATCTCTTTACTAAAATCTTGGGCAACTTTTCCCATTATTGGTCGTTTTGTTTTATCTCTATCTCCACCTGCACCAAATACACTAATAATATCATAATCACGGAAGCTACTAAAAACCTCTTTCATCCCGTCATGTGTATGTGCAAAATCTACGACTATTAAAGGGTCAAAAGAAACTACCTCCATTCTCCCTGCAACTCCACCAAAATATTCAACTACATCACAAATTTCTTGTAAAGGTTTTTTTGTCACAAGATTAACTGCTGCAATTGCTGCTGTTAAATTATAAACATTAAACAAACCCATCATAGGTGAACTAAAATTAACCATGTTAGAAAAGTGCTGTAACGCTACATGTATTCCATTTTTTAAACTATAGGCTGTAACTTTGTAGGTTGCTGGATTATCTGCACCATAAGCAAAAGCATTTTTGATATTAAACTTTATTTTTTTATCGTCTTTATTAATAAGTTTCATACTTTCATCACTGAAAAAACTATTTTTTACTTTAATATATTCCTCAATAGTTTTATGATAATCAAGATGATCTTGTGTAATATTTGTGTGTATTTTCAGAGCAAAATCAAGCCCTTCAATTCTATTTTGTTCTATTGCATGAGAACTTACTTCCATCACAAAAAAATCACAATCATTTTTGATTGATTGTTGTATATGAAGGAAATTGGATATTTGTACAGGTGTTGTTAAACTATAATCTTCTATTCTTTCGTCATTGATAAAAAAACCACGAGTACCTTGAAGAGCCACCTTATATCCCAAATCTAAAAGTATAGAATAAATCGCAGCGGCTGTTGTTGTTTTTCCGTTAGTACCTGTAATACCTATTATCTTCACTGATGAGAAATCAAAATGGTTTCTTAATTCTGAACTTCGTATAAATTCTTTACAACCATTTTCTTTTGCACTTGGAATAAATTTTTCATTTTGTTTTGAAGTTACAAAAGTGACTTCATTTGTTGCCTCATTTGAATTATCTGTAAATACTTTACCATTAGTGGTTATTTTCAATATTTTTTCTCTCTAATTTTTTATACAATGCTGTAAGTTCTTCATCATAAGAGAAAAATTCATTAAATCCATCTAGATATGTATATGCTGTATTACTAAAATTATTTTCTATTAAATTATCAATAAAATCAATTAAATCATCTTTTGAAGTTATTGCAACTTTTGTACTAAACATTATATCTTGATATGCTTCCCTAAAAGATCCACGACTAAGTACTAACTCTTGAAAATCTTTATATTCTATTGCATTTAAAGCTTCAACATTTGTGTGTGACATATCTTTTAATAGATCCATCATCTTTTCATTATCACCATCATATGTATTCATTATATCTTCTACATATTTTACAGATTCATCAAAATTTTCATCTTTTGAAAGAATAAAATAGTCAAATAATTCTTGAGCTTTTTTATCATTTTCAAATCCTAAATCAGCTAATAAACAATATATTTGAAATTCCGTATTTTTTGGATCTGTTGAAGAAACTTGTGCATATAAAAACAATGCTTTATCATACTCTTTTGCACTAAAATATGAATGACCTTGCTTTAATAACTTTTCTGTATTAATCATTATATCTCTTCTTCCATACCTTGTGGTACATTTATTATCTCTAACTCAGGATGGATTGCTTCTTTTAATTCTTTTTCAACTATAAACTTTAATGTACTACCACTTGCAGCACACCCTACACAGGCACCCTGTAGCTGTACGTATATTTTACCATCTTTTATTTTAAGTAGTGCTATTGCTCCGCCATCTTTAGCCAACATAGGTGCTACCTTATTTTTAATAATATTGTTCACAGGTTGTTCTAAATCTTCATCTGTAAATGGCATACTCATCAAAAATCCTTTTATTTTTTACTTTTATATTTTACTAATACTACTCCAATAGCCGTAATAACCAGTATCACACCTATTGTTTGAAATATAAATTCTAATGTAACTGGCTGTTCCATTTAAGAGTTTACAACCCCATCACATCTTTTACATAATGTATCTTCAGCCTCTGCTCTAAATTTCCAACATCTTGGACATTTATGTTCACTTGCTTTGTATACTTCAAAAACTTTTCCATCAACTTCAAAAGCACCTAATGACTCTTCTTGTTTTTCTGTAATAACTTTACTTACAACAAACCAATCTTCTGCCAAGGTACTGTCCATTTTTAATATATCTTCACTATTTGTATAAATAACTAACTCTAAAGTTGATTTAATAACTTTCTCTTTGTTTAGTTTATCTTTTATTTCTGCAAATTTACTTTTTGCTTCTAATAAGTGTGTTTCATTAAGATTTATTTTAACTTCTGGTAAATAATACTTTTTCATATCAAAAATAGAAGTAACACCATCTGTAATTATTTTTGGCGCATACTTAATTAACTCATCCATTGTATATGTAAGAACAGGAGCTAAAGTTGTTATAAAAGCTTTCGCAATCATAGCCATAGCACTAGCACTTGCAACTCTTGTTATTGAGTTTTTCCCATCACAATACATTTTATCTTTACAAACATCAATATAAATATTTGATAACTCTGCAACTAAAAAGTGATTTAATCTATTTAATCCTCTACTATAGTCATATTCTCTAAAACTATCATCAACTTCACTAAATACTTTTTGTGCTTTATCTAAAATCCATAAATCAACTTCACTCATAGTTTCAAGTGGTGCAAGTTTTTCTAAATCATTTACATTTCCAAGTAAAATTTTACCAGTATTTCTTATCTTTCTATATTGTTCTGCCATCTGTTTTAAAATTCCATCAGAGATTTTTAAATCACTTTGATAATCAGACATAGCAACCCACATTCTCAATATTTCTGAACCGTACTCTTTTATAACTTTATCAGGAGCTACTACATTTCCTTTAGATTTCGACATCTTCTCACCTTTGGCATCCACAGTGAACCCATGAGTCAAAATAGATTTATAAGGTGTAACTTCACTTGAAGCTAGTGAGGTTAATAAAGAAGATTGAAACCAACCTCTATGTTGATCAGAACCTTCTAGATACATATCTGCAGGATAAGTACCAGCATCATAGTTCCCACTTCTTAAAACTGCATTTTGTGTTGAACCACTGTCAAACCATACATCTAAAATATCCATAGTTTTTTCTAAATCATCAGGGTTAAGTCCACTTCCTGGAAATAGTAAATCTTTAATCTCCATATCATACCAAGCATCAGCACCATGAGTTTCAAATATCATCGCTACATAATTTAAAACTCTCTCATCATAAACTATTTCATCTGTGAGTTTATTTCTAAAAAATGCAATTGGAACACCCCAATCTCTTTGTCTTGAAATACACCAATCAGGACGACCTTCAATCATAGTTTTTAATCTATTTTTACCATGTGCTGGATAAAAATTCACATCTTCAATAGCTTCTAAAGCATTTGCTCTTAATGTTTTACCTTTTTTTCCATAAGGTTGATCCATAGCAATAAACCATTGCTTAGTTGCTCTAAATATAACTGGTTTATGTGTTCTCCAACAATGTGGATATGAGTGAGTTATATCTACTCTTTGTATAAGTGCATCACCTAAAAGCTCTAATATTCTCTCATTTGCTTTAAATACATTCATATTTAAAAATTCTTCTGGGTTTGGAAGCAATTTTTCTCTTACGATAGTATTATCATAAGCACCATTTGCTCCAACAGGCATGATCACCTCTAGTCCATATTTTAAACCAACTTTATAATCATCTTCCCCATGACCAGGAGCAGTATGAACAGCACCAGTTCCTGAGTCCATCATTACATGATCACCTAAAACAATCTTAGATGTTCTTCCATTAAGTGGATTGATTGCAAAACTATTTTCTAAAGTTTTTGGATCAATATCTTCAACAATCTCACCTTTTACAATCTCATTTTCAATACAAAAGTTATAAAGTTTTTTAGCAACTATAAAACCATCACTTGTTTTTACATAAGTCTCTTCACCATTAAGAGCAATACCTGTATTTGCTGGAAGTGTCCAAGGTGTTGTTGTCCAGATAATGACACTTTCATCTTTATCTTGTAGTTTAAATGCTACATAAATAGATGGACTTACTTTATCCTCATATTCAACCTCCGCTTCAGCTAAAGCAGTTTGTGCAGCCCATGACCAATATACTGGTTTACTTCTTTGAATTAATAATCCCTGCTTTGCAATAGCAATAAGCTCTCTATAAATATTCGCCTCAAATTTAAAATCCATTGTTAAGTAAGGATTTTCCCAATCACCAATTACACCTAATGTTTTAAACTCATCTCTTTGTATATCTATAAACTTGCTAGCGTGATTTCTACATAGTTCTCTAAGTTTTGACTTTGGTAGTTCTTTTTTCTTTTTTCCACCAATTTTTTCTTCAACTTTTTGTTCAATTGGTAAACCATGACAGTCCCAACCTGGAGTATATCTTGTTGATTTACCATCGAAATAGTGGTATTTAACAATAATATCTTTCAACACTTTATTTAAAGCATGACCTATATGGATATTTCCATTTGCATAAGGAGGTCCATCATGAAGAGTAAAAGTTTCACACCCTACTCTATTTTGTTTCATTTTTTCATATATTTTTTCATCATCCCAAAGTTTGTATTGTTTGGGCTCATTGTGTGGTAAGCTTCCTCTCATAGGAAAACTTGTAGTTGGTAATTGTAAGGTATTTTTATAATCTATTGCTTGTGTATCTTGTGACATAATTTTAATAATCCTGTAATTTAAAATAGGCTAGAGTGTATCCAAATAAGATTTAAAAGGTGTTTAAATGTTTAACGATATATTCAATCAAGAAAAAATGTTAGAGTTGCAAAATATACTTATAAAGAGAAATGAGACAATAACTTGTGCAGAAAGTTGCACAGGAGGTCTAGTAGCTTCTTATATAACACAAAACTCTGGTTCATCAGCTATTTTTAAAGGTTCAATAGTAACTTATTGTAATGAGATCAAAGAGCAAGAATTAGATGTAAAAAAAGAGACAATGATAAAATTTGGTGTTGTTAGTTGTGAAGTTGTAGAAGAGATGTGCAAAGGTGTTCTAAAAAAATTCGATGCTGATTACTCAATCTCAATTAGTGGTGTTGCAGGTCCAACAGGTGGAACAAAAAACAAACCAGTTGGTACTGTAGCAATAGGAATAATAAGTAAAAATAAAAATGAAGATATAAGAATTTATAATTTTTCAGGGGATAGAAATGAGGTACAAATACAAGCTGCAAAAACAGCCTTAAATACAATTTTTGAAATTTTATCAAAAAACTCTTGACAAAGAAAATAAAATTCACTATAATTCCACTCCATTTAACAAATATGACCCGTTAGCTCAGCCGGTAGAGCATCTCCCTTTTAAGGAGGTGGCCGATGGTTCGAATCCATCACGGGTCACCATATGTTAAATTTGGTCGATTAGCTCAGTTGGTAGAGCGCTACCCTTACAAGGTAGATGTCATAAGTTCGAGTCTTATATCGACCACCATAAGTTTGATAAAGTGTACAAGATGTACAATTTACCAAAGAACAATTTTTTAATGTTGGCCCCATCGTCTAGTGGTTAGGATCCATGGTTTTCATCCATGTTACAGGAGTTCAAATCTCCTTGGGGTCACCAACATTTTAAATATTATATTAAAAAGTGCGGTTGTAGCTCAGTTGGTTAGAGTATCTGCCTGTCACGCAGAATGCCGCGAGTTCGAGTCTCGTCAACCGCGCCACTTTTAAAATATAATTTCATATGACCCGTTAGCTCAGCCGGTAGAGCATCTCCCTTTTAAGGAGGTGGCCGATGGTTCGAATCCATCACGGGTCACCATTCATAATGTTTAATTGCTATATATTTTATTTAGAAATTAAATATTAATTTTATAATTGTTGGCCCCATCGTCTAGTGGTTAGGATCCATGGTTTTCATCCATGTTACAGGAGTTCAAATCTCCTTGGGGTCACCAACAATTTATTTGGTCGATTAGCTCAGTTGGTAGAGCGCTACCCTTACAAGGTAGATGTCATAAGTTCGAGTCTTATATCGACCACCAGAGTTTTTAAAAAAATTGCCTGAACTGTAAATTAGATTTTAGTTTATATGATTTTTTTCTTTCCCATTTAAAGAGTGCGGTTGTAGCTCAGTTGGTTAGAGTATCTGCCTGTCACGCAGAATGCCGCGAGTTCGAGTCTCGTCAACCGCGCCACTTTTTTTAAATCATTCTATCTTTTATATAAAACAGATTGACCAGAAGAGATTTTATCTCCAATATTTATCAATAAATTACATTCATCTTTTACTGTAATTACAGCTATCCCATCTATAAAAAACGATATTTCATCCCCTTGAGAAAGCTTCGCTTTTTGTGTTTCTTCAATACCTACATTAAAAAAACCACTTACCAACTTCAACTTCAAGTTTGTTTTTTTATCTTCAGAAGAAAATTTATATGTAATTTGTTCATTTAAACTATTTGCTTTTAAAGTATTTGGGTTTAAATTCAGACCTTTATGATATTTTTTAATTTTCATTTCACAAGTAAATGGTGCCCTTACAACATGATTGTCACAAAGAGATACTTTACAATAAATTTTCAACTTATCATCTATTTTATCTATTGCTATTACTTTTCCATCTATTGGTGATAAAATACTATCACTATTTTCATAAATATATTTTTTTGTATCTCTAAAAACATATATTGAAAAAAGTGTTATAATTAAGAATAAACAACCTAAAAACTCTGAAACTAAACTACTTACAATAGTTAATCCTATTAATATGAATATAGGCCTTATCCCTTTATTTGATATAAAACCCATTTTATTCATCTTCTTTACTTTCTTTGTGTTCTAAATCTTTATCATCATGAAGTTCATCACCTTGATACACCTCTCCACCATTTTCAATAATAATTTCTTGAACTCTTTTCCCTGAAATAACCTCTTTGTCTAAAAGTTCTGCTGTCATTTGTTCCATTGCAGCATTATTATCTCTTAAAGTTTGCAATACTGCTTGATATCTTGCTTCCAATGTCTTTTTAATATAATCATCTAGTTTGTGTGCCATCTCATCACTATAATCTTTGTTAGATTGACCGCCACCTAAAAACTGGCTATTTTGTTTATGTAAAACCATAAGTCCAGCTATTTCAATATCACTCATCCCATATATTGTAGCCATAGACTTGATAATATCTGTAGCACGATCTAAATCATTTCCTGCACCTGTACTAATCTCACCTATAAATACCTCTTCAGCAGCTCTACCTCCCAATAATGTATCAACTTCGGCAAGAAGCTCATGTTTTTGCATTAAATATTTATTTTCTTCTGGTGTATTTAATGTATACCCAAGAGCAGCTAGTCCACGGGGTACGATAGATACCTTATTTACTTTTTTTGCACCTTTTGTTATCTCAGCAATCACAGCATGCCCAGACTCGTGGTACGCAACAATTTGTCTCTCTTTTGGAGATATTCTTCTACTTTTTTTCTCTAATCCTGCAATTTGTCTTTCAACTGCTTCTTTAAAGTGATCTGCTCTTACTTCTGTATCTTCTGCACGACCAGCTAATAGTGCAGCTTCATTGATAACATTTGCTAAATCTGCACCCGCAAGACCTGCTGTCATAACTGCAATATCTCGTAAATCTACATCTTTTGCTATTTTTACATCTTTAATATGCACATTTAATATCTCAATTCTACCTTCTAAATCAGGCTTATCAACAAGAACTTGTCTATCAAATCTTCCTGGTCTTAAAAGTGCTGGGTCAAGTACTTCAGGTCTATTTGTAGCAGCAAGGACAATTACAGGTGCACCGGCACTACTAAATCCATCCATCTCTGCTAAAAGTTGGTTTAAAGTTTGCTCACGCTCATCATTTCCACCCATGTTTCCAGCACTTGCACGGCTTTTACCAATAGCATCAATCTCATCGATAAATATAATAGCAGGTGCTACTTTTTTTGCTTGTTCAAAAAGATCTCTCACACGACTTGCACCAACACCCACAAACATCTCTATAAAACTTGAACCGGTTACACTTAAAAACTCAACATCAGCTTCACCTGCAACTGCTTTTGCCAAAAGTGTTTTACCAGTTCCTGGAGGTCCTACTAAAAGTACACCTTTTGGTATTTGAGCACCAAGATTTACATATCTATCTGGATTTCGTAAAAATTCAACAATCTCACTTACTTCCTCTTTTGCTTCTTTATTTCCAGCCATATCTGCAAAAGTAACTTTAGGTTTTTCGCTATTTATCATCTTTTTAGCACCACCCATTCCTAAAATGCCACCAGCACCACCGCCTAGTGATTTTGACATTCTTTTAGCTAAAAACATCCAAATTGCAAAAAAGAAAAACAGTGGTAAAACCCATCCAAATAACATATCTGCTATAAGGTTTTGTTCATTTACCCCTCCATAATTTATACCCATTTTTTCTAATGTTGGTACTAAAGTATCGTCAGTTCCTACTTTTCTTGCTTTATATGTAGTAACTATTCCATTTGATGGTTTTGAGATAGCTTTAATATTTGTTTCACCAATTCCAACATATTCTATTTCACCATTATTAATAAGTTTTTTTATATCTGAATATGCAACATTTTTATTGATACTTTGACCATATGCTGGTTGTCCACTATTTACATTCATATCATCAGATGGGAAAAAGCTCTTAAAAGCCATTATCGTTACGATCGAAAATATTACAAATACTATAATCGGATTTTTATCAAAAAAGCCATTTGAGTTATTGTTATTATTATTTTTATTTTGTTGATTATCCATTATTTTCCTTTATTTAACTAACTTTTTTACTACAAGTGTTACCCACTCATTTTCTTGTAATTCTTCTAAAATATCACATTGTTTGCTAAATTTATTAATTACTTTTTGTTTATGCTGTTCCATTATACCTGATAGTATGATAATTCCATTGTCTTTTGTAATTTTTACTAAGTCTTTTTCAATCATAACTAAAACATCTGCCACTATATTTGCAATAACTAAATCATATTGAGTTGAAGTTTTATTTGCAGAACCTTCCCAATATTTATTGGCTGTTGCATTATTTTGTTCAAAATTTTTCAAGGCATCTTCAACAGCAATAATATCAGTATCACAAATATCAACTACTGCACCTAATTTAAAAGCAGCTATCCCTAAAATACCACTTCCACTTCCTACATCACACACACTTATATCTTTTGTGACATATTTTTCAATAGCTTTTAAACATCTATTTGTTGTTTCATGATGCCCTGAACCAAAAGCTAAAGTTGGGTCTATTACAATATTTATTTTTTCATCTTGTGGCTCGCACCAACTTGGATGAATATAAAAATCTCCAACCTCTATAGGTTGTACACTTTTTTGATATGCTTCAATCCAATCAATATTCTCTTTTTTTGTAAGTGTTGTTTTACACTCTATTTGTGTATCAAATGCTGTGCTAAGCTCTTTTGAAAATGCAATAACTCCAGCTTCTATGTCATCTAAAGTATCTTCACTTCGTATAATAATTGTCTCTTCATACTCTTCAATTGCATCTTGTGTCAAGCTTGATGCTAAATCTAAAAATAATTCATAGTACAAACTTGGCTGTATTTGCAGCTCATAATAATATTTTTCCAAATATCTACCTCATATAATTTTTATAAATAGTGTAGATTTTATCTAAAATGATGTTTAAAATAGTTTAAATTTTATTTTTAAACTTATCTACTTATTATTCTTATTTTTTTAAAAATATTATAGTGTCATCATTATTGATTTTATATCTATAAACTTCTTGAAACCCCAATCGATTTAAATCTACTTTTTCATCAGATTGTATTTTATTTGATACAAACACTACAAGGTAATCTATCTGATTTTTTACACTTTTTAATAGATTATAACCACCCTCAACCATAACAAAATTTTTGTCTCTTATTTTATGAATATTGTTAGAAATCACTACACTTCTTTTAGGCACAGCAAACAATGGAATAGTTTTATCAAAATCATCTCTATTTGATAATATTAATATATCTGGAGGATTATTTATACTACTAAACCTCGAATCTAAAGTTGGTCTATCAGTTCGTACAGTTTGACCACCTATTACTAAAAGCTCCAAGTTATTTCTTATTTCATGTACTAATTTTAGGGAATCTTTTGTGGTGATGTATCCACCCATCACTGTTCCATCTTCTCTCATAGCAATTTTAAAAAATACAAAACTATCTTGTTGCCATTTTTTGAAAGGATAGAGTAGTGCATCTGTTTGTTCTTTACAAACATCTATTTCTACCTCTATATTTGCATCTTGTAATCTTTTCAAACCACCTGTAGCTTCATTATTACAGTCCATTGTTCCTATAAAAACTTTTTTGATTTGTATTGCCTCTAATAACATTGCGCAAGCAGGTGTTTTCCCTATATGATTACAAGGTTCAAGGGTAACATATATTTCACAATCTTTAAAAAACCCTTTATGATTTTTTATCAAATAGTTATGTATCTCTTGAGAATTTTTTATATCTATTAATTCAGAATCTTTATAGTGTGTAAGGTATGCCTCTTTAAGTGCTAAAACTTCAGCATGTGGCAATCCTGCTTGTTGATGGGCTTCTACGGATAAAATTTTATCTTTTCTAACAACTGTTGCACCAACAGCAGGATTTGGATATGTTAAAAATTGATATTTCCAAGCTTTTTGTATGGCCCGTTGCATAAATTTATTTTTGTTCATTGATTATTATCTTTTTGATTTATTAGTTTGTAGTGTAGCAAATTTTGCTTAAATTGTAAAAGAGTTGAAAAGGAGTACAACTCTTTTTTTGTATATGTTTTGTTAAATTTCGTACCTAATTGTAATGAATAAAAATGAAATGAAAATGAAATAGAGATAAGATACTAAAAAACTATCTCTACTTTTGTTCCCATATCTGGTTTTGAATCTATCTGAATAGTTGCATTATGCAACTCTACACTATTTTTAACTATACTTAAACCTAAACCAAAACCTTTTATTTTTTTATTTCTTGATGCTTCAACTCGATAAAACCTATTCATAACTTTTTCCAACTGCTCTTTTTCTATACCAATCCCCTCATCTTCAACTATGAAATGTATTTCATCCTCTTTTTTAAACAAAGAGATATAAATATTTTTCTCTTTAGGTGTATATTTTATTGCATTATCTATAAGATTAGAAAATATTGTTCCTAACAATAATTGATTTCCTTCTATGTTAATTGATTCAAACTTTTTTAGGTGAAGTTTAATATCTTTATCTTTTAATTGTTTATTATATTTATTAATTGTTTCTAATAAAATTGAATCTAAACTACAACTAGTAAAAGTATGTTCTATATTTTCTTTAGTATATTTAGTCAACATCAAAAGGTTATCTACAATTGTTTGTATTTGATTTGCTTCACTTTGAATTGTTTCTAAACTTTTCATATAATATTCTGGTTCTCTTATTTTATTTAAGGTTATCTCTATTTCACCTTTTATAACTGTAAGCGGTGTTTTTAATTCATGAGATACATCACTATTAAATTGTTCTAAAACTTCTACTCCACTTTTTAATCGTTGTATCATCTGATTAAAAGAATCTACTAAATCTTTAATCTCATCATCATATTTTGGTTCTGGTATTTGTTGCGATAAGTCTGTTACATAAATAGTATTAGCAGTTTGGGTAATATCTTTAATAGATTTTAAAATTTTATCTGTTAATTTACTCGCAATAAATATTAATAAAAAAAATAATATTGGTTCTAAAACTATCAATATCTCTTTTATTTTTTCTGTATCTTTATTTATTTCTGCATTTATATTTTGTTCTAAAAATAATATTGCACCAGAAAAAGGTTCCGTGATTTTGAATATATATAACCCATTTAATATATCATCTTGACTAAAAACAAAAAAAGTTTTTTTATCTTTTAAAAAGGATAAAAAAGGATTAAAATCAATATCGCCTTTTTTATATATTATTTTTCCCTCTTTAGTAATTGCCACATCAAATGATTTTAATTCTTCATTTTCTAATAATTCTTTTACTGATTTTTTTAACTTTATACTATCATTAATAAAGACGGCTTTATTGTAAAGTTTATTTTGAATACTTAGTTTTGTATTTTGTTCTAGGAAATGATAAATTGCTATATTAAACAACATCAAAACAAGAAGTGTTGCAGCTCCAAACCAAAATAATACTTTGGTTTTTAGACTTTTAAATCTCAATTTTGTACCCTAATCCACGAGAGCTTTTAATAAACTCTTTTGATATTTTTTTTCGTAAATTATAAATTGTAACTTGAATTACATTACTATTTATATATTCTTCATTACCCCAAAGTTGTTCTTCAATCATTGCATTAGATACAGTTTTATTTTTATTTTTTATAAGAAACAACAAAAGCTCATACTCTTTTTGTGTTAAAAGTAAATCTTCATTGTCTTTTTTTACACTTTTTGCATCAATATCAATTATAAGATTTTTTATAGTTATTATATTTGAGTTTATTGAGCTTGATCTTCTATAAAGTGCTATAGCTCTTGCTTGTAGTTCTTTGAAACTAAATGGTTTACTCATATAATCATCAGCGCCATAAGTAAGTCCTAAAACTTTATCTTCAATCTCATCTTTAGCAGTCAACATAATAACTGGAGTTGTAATATTTTGTTTTCTAATGGACTGTAGTATATCAATGCCACTTTTATTTGGAAGCATCCAGTCTAAGATTATAATATCATAACTACTTGTAGTAATAAGATACTCTGCTTCATCTCCATCGCTAGAACTATCTATGACATATCCCTCTTCTTCAAAGCCTCTTTTTAAAAAAGATAAAATATTTTCATCATCTTCAACTATCAAAATTTTCATTTTTACTCCAGTGAAAATAAACTATTATATTTATTTTTCTTTTATTGAATGATTATTTCCAATTATAGTATGTTGAAGCTGATAAAATGTCATCAAATTTTATCTCTATTTTATTATCATCGCTATCATTTATTGTGATTAAGCCATCATCAGACGCTTCTAAAAGCTTCCCTTTAGAGACTCTATTTGAATACTCTTTTATTTTCACATCACTTCCAAGTGAACATTGAAAATGATATAAAGTTTTTAACTTTCTCTCTATTCCTGGACTACTTACTTCTAAATTATATTTTCCATTCATTGGTTCATGAATATCTAAAAGTGGTGATATCATTCTACTTGCATGAGCACATTGATCAAGATTTACCCCATCTTTTGATGTAATATATACTCTTAAAATATTTGTTTTATGTTCTTTTGCTATTTGAATATCATATAAATCGACACCACAACCTTCAACAGCTAATTTTATAGATTCTTCTAATTCTTGTTCCATAATTAGTCCTCTTTCTTTTCTTCTTTATTTGTAGAAATTTGAGCAAAGAGATCTTCTAGTCTTTTACTTTTTTCTATATCCTCATCCTTAACAAATTCAAAATTTGGGCACTTGTACCAACCTGTTGCATTAAGAATATACGCTTTTAATCTACCATTAACTTTTCGCAATGTGTTTCGTATAACTTTAAGCTCAGCATTATCAAAATCACTTCCATCAAAATAGACTTTCGCATCATATTTACCATTTTTACAATCAACATCAGTAATTGGTAAAGATTTAACATAAGGATCATTTAAACTACTAAGTGCTTCAGGGATAAGTTCCATTAAAAGCGATTGAGTTCGCTGTAAGTTTATACTCTTTTCTTTCATATTCTTTCCATTATAATCTTATTTTTGAAAATACACTTATGTTTTTTTCAAATATTTGAAGATTAAAAGTTTTAGAGTGTGTGAGATTTTGCAAAACTCTGTGTGAAGATGTACGATAGTACCTCAAACACAAAGTTTTGTGAAAGATTGCACGCTATAAAGCTTTTAATCTATTTTTTGTTCTTCTTTGTGTTCTATAAATGTTTCAATATAGTCATTTACATGAATATCGTTATAACTTTCAAAAATAATACCACACTCATAACCATTTGCAACTTCTTTAACATCATCTTTAAATCGTTTAAGAGATTTAATAGCACCTGTATAAACAACAACACCATCTCTAATAATTCTTGCTAATCCACCTCGTACAACTTTACCATCTGTCACTTTACATCCAGCAACTGTTCCTACTTTTGGTACTACAAATGTATCAAGTACATTTGCTTGTCCTGTATTTTCTTCAGTTACGATACTACTCATCATACCTGAAAGAGTTGCTTTTATATCATCTAGAAGTGCATAGATAACACTATATGTTTTTATCTCAACACCTTCAGCTTTTGCTTTAGTTTTAACACTTCCTGTAGGTCTTACATTAAATCCTAAAATAATACAATCATCACTAGCACTAGCCATTGAAACATCAGCTTCTGTAATACCACCAACACCAGAAGAGATAATTTTTACTTTTACTTCATCATTTTTAATAGTTTCTAAACTAGCTTTTAAAGCTTCTAAACTACCACCTGCATCAGCTTTTAAAATAACTGGTAATGCTTTGATTTTACCCTCAGCAATTAATGCAGCCATCTCATCTAAACTAACTTTTGTAGAAGCACTTAACTCTTTTGCTCTTGCATGTTCAGCTCTTGTTGTTGCAATATCTTTAGCTTCTGCTGCTGTATTTTGAGCAACAAGATGAGAACCTGTTGGGGGAACATCGTTAAGACCTACAACTTGTCCTGTTCTACTTAGTCCTAACTCTTTTACAGATTTACCTTGGTCATCAAGTAAAGCTTTTACTCTACCAAAAGTTGTATCTGCAACTATGTTATCTCCAACTTTTAGTGTACCACTTTGTACAATAACTGTTGCAACTGGACCTCTCCCTTTTACTTGTAAAGACTCGATTACAGTTGCTTTAGCTAAAGCTTCTGGATCTGCTTGTAGTTCAAGAAGTTCAGATTGAATTAAAATATTTTCTAATAAATCTTCAATCCCTTCACCTGTATGTGCAGAAACTGGAACAAATTCATATTCTCCACCCCAATCAACAGGTGTCATCTCGTGTTCTGCCATACCAGCTTTTACCATATCCATATTAGCTGTTTCTTTATCTATTTTATTTACTGCAACTATAATTGGCGCACCACTAGCTTTGGCTGCTTTTATAGATTCTATAGTTTGTGGTTTTACACCGTCATCAGCTGCAACTACTAAGATAATAACATCAGTAACACTAGCTCCTCTTACTCTCATAGCACTAAACGCTTCATGTCCTGGAGTATCAACAAAAGTAATATCTTGTCCATTTTTATTAATGGTATAAGCAGATATATGTTGTGTAATTCCACCAGCCTCACCAGCTGCAACTCTACTACTTCTAATTTTATCTAAAAGTGAAGTTTTACCATGATCTACATGTCCCATAATTGTAACAACAGGAGGTCTTGAAACAAAATTAGTTGTATCAATCACCTCTTCATTATAATCTTCTACGTAGTTTACATCTTCAAGTTCATCTTTTATTGTGATTTCAATTCCATACTCTTCACCAAGAATTTCAATCTCATCATTCCCTAAAAAGTCATTTTTTGTAACCATCATACCAAGCATAAATAGTTTTCCTATTACATCACCCGCTGTTTTACCAATTTTTTCAGCAAACTCATAAACTCTACATTGTTCAGGAATTGTAACTTCTGTTATCTCTATCTCTTCAGCTTTTTGTTTATATTTTTTCTTTTTCTTCCCTCTTTTAAGACCTCGAGGTTGATTACCAAATGCACTTGGTTTTGTTGTTCTTATATTTTTAGGTTTTGGTGTTTCTTGTAAAAATTTAGAAGTTTCCATAAGTCCCATATCAAGTAAAACAACTTCTTCACCCATGATTGATTCATCAGGTTCTTTAAAATCTGATCTATCTGCTTCAACTACAAGTTTTTTACCATGTTCATGAGCTTTTGCAGCCGTTTTTGGTTTTACTTTTTTAGGTCTTGAAGAATATTCTTCTTTTAAATCAGCACTTGCACCAAATAATTCACTCATTGAAGCCATTTTTTGCTTTTTTGATTGAGGTTCTGCTGGAGCATGAGAAATTACAGGTTTTTTCTTTTTAACAATTGTAAGTCCTCTTTTTTTCAGAACCACTTTATCATTATCTTTTTTCTCTACTTTTGGTTCTTCAGCCAAAACTTTTTCTTCAACTTTTGGTGTTGAAGTAGTTATCGCCTCTTCTTTAGGTTTTTCAATTTGAGGTTTCACCTCTTCAACTTTTACTTCTTTTGGTGTTTCTATTTTCTTAGGTTCAGCTTTTTTTATTTCTGGCTCAACATTTTTCTTTTGAACTATTTTTAGTTCTTTTCTTTTTGGTAGCTCTTTTGACTTAGAAACTTTTTTCTCCTCTTTTTGTATCTCTTGAGGTTTTTCTTCTTGAGGTTTTTCTTCTTGTACTGTTTCCTCTTTTTTAATTTCTGTTTTTTTCTTTTTAACTGTTTCTTTTTTCGGTTTTAATAACTTACTATTACCAGTCATTATGTACCCTGCTATCTCTTCTGCTTCTTCAAAAGAAACTGAGCTTTGTGGTGATTTTAAAACTATTGCTAAATCTGCTGCTTTTTTTATTACTTCTGCACTTGTAGAACCAGCTTCTTCTGCTATTTCAAAAACCCTAACTTTGTCATCCATTCGCGAATATCTCCCTTAACTGTACGATATAATTATCTTTATTTTTACAAATTCTATATAATGATTTTTCTAATTTTTTTTCATCTTTTAAACAATCATTACATATATAAAAGCTTCTCCCCACTCCCGTGAATGATGTCAACTTTTTTTCATTGCATTGTAATCTATTTAATAAACATTGTGAAAATTTTTCTCTACAAACTACACAAGTTCTTATCGTTATTTTCAACATTTTATCTAAATTGCCCTTAATCTTCTACAAGTATACCATTATTATCAAAATCACATACTAAAATCTTAAAATGTGGAAAATTCTCTTCTAATTTTTTCACTAATCTTGGTGCATCTTTATTATATACCATATTGAAAAATGTTGAACCACTACCTGATAGTGTACTCATAAGTGCTCCATTGCGTAAAGCTACTTTTTGTACTGCAAAAAGTTCTGGCATCTGTTTCATTCTATAATATTGGTGAAATCTATCTTTTGAAGCTTTTTTTAACATTCTATAATCTTCACTCATAAATGCTGCTGTTAAAAGTGAACTGTGTGAAATATTAAAAATTGCATCTTCTTTACTATATTTATAAGGTAAACTTTTTCGAGATAAATTTGTTGATATTGCTCTATTTGGTATTACAACAACTGCTTTTAGTGTATTTGGTATATCTTTTCTTATGAAATATACTTCATTTTCGTGAATTGTCGACACGGTAAATCCACCCATAACAGCTGGTGTGATATTATCAGGATGTGATTCATAACTCAAAGCTAAATTTAAAAGTTTTTTATCATGTAATTCAATCCCCTCAATAGCATAAGCAGAAGCAATTGCACTTATGATTACAGCACTACTACTTCCTAGCCCTCTTGAAAGTGGTACTGAATTGTGAAATTCAAATCTAAACTGTTGTTTATTATTTGATAAATTTTGGTGAAAATCATTAAATGTAGAGATAAACATATTGTTATCTTTAAGTTTAGGATTATTTGAGCCTTCCCCTTTTAATGATACACTGTGAAACTTAGCTGGTTTAATCATCACTTCATTTCTTATATCTAATGCTAATCCCAAGGTATCAAATCCCGGTCCTAAATTAGCACTCGTTGCTGGTACACTTATTTTCATTTTATTCCTTATTTTAAACTGCTGGGAGATGATAGTTAGGTAAAGTATCTTCACTAAATGATATATTAGATATATCACTAGGGAGTTTAAAATCTTTCAACTCTTCTAAATCCTCTATAAAATCTATAGTAATTTTATCATTTTGTCCATTAAAAAAATATTTTTTCCCTAATGCTTTAATTGGACTGTTTTCATTAAATTCAAATCCACTTACCGCTTTAAATGGGATTTTTTTCGTTATTGATATGGTTTTTAAAAAAACATATGCTATTTTTATAGCCATATAACTTCCTGGACCATTTACATAAATTATTTCTAAAATATTATATTTTTGAAATAACATATTAAATAAAGAAGGTAAAATATCACTTGTTTTACCTTCAGTAAACAGAGTATCTATTAGTATATTATCTTTATATATCCCTATTAATATTGGATTGGAAATAGATATAACTAATACTGATACAGTCATTTTATTATCCAAATATTACTACTTAGCCGTTGCGTAAGCTTTTTGGATTGCTTCTACATGGTCTTTTGCTTCTTCTAAATCAACTATTTCATAGTTTTCAGTTGATTCCAAAAGTTTTTTAGTCAAAAGGTGATTGAGATGATGACTTCCTGCATGGGCGTTATACTCCCCAATCATTGTATATCCCAATAATGACATATCACCTATAGCATCAAGTATTTTATGTCGCACAAACTCATTATCGTATCGTAAACCTTCAGGGTTTATAATTTTTTGATCATCTAAAACAATTGCATTATCTAAACTTCCACCTTGTGCCAAACCAATACTTCTTAAATATTGTACTTCATGTAAAAATCCAAAAGTTCTTGCACGACTTATATTTTCTTTATATTCTTCTACAGAATAATCAAAATTAAATTGTTGTTCTCCAATTGCAGGATGTTCAAAATTAATAGAAAAATCATAAATGATATGATTTGAAGGTTTTAGCTTTACAAATTTATTGTCAATTTTAACTTCAACTTCTTTTTTTATCATAATTGCTTTTTTACTTTTTTCTTGCTCTTTAATACCAACTTCGTCTAAAAGCATACAAAAACCACTACTACTTCCATCTAAAATTGGTATCTCGTCATTGTCTAATACAATTCTTAAATTATCAATTCCATAAGCATAAATTGCAGATAGAAGATGTTCAATTGTTGAGATAACAACATCATCTTTCCCAATAACTGTTGCCATTTTTGTATCTATAACATTTTCTGGTTTTAATTCAATAGTGACTGCTTCATCGGATCTATAAAAAACTATCCCCATATCATCATCAAGAGGTTCAAGTCTCATTTTTACGGGAACCCCTTTATGAAGACCAATTCCTACAATCTCAACCTCTTTTTGTATAGTTCTTTGTTTCATTATTTACCATCTATTAATTTTTTGGCGCTTGATAATACATCAGTTATTCTTACTTTAATCCAGTGACTATCCATCCATTCTATAGGATTTACTTCAACTCCTTGTACTAATGTACCAAAATGCAAATGATCTCCAAATACTGCACCTGTTGCACCTGTATTTGCAATTTTTTGATTACGGACAACTTGGTCTCCTATTTTAATACTCTGTGAGCTTGTATGTGCATAAAGTGTTGCAAGTCCCATCCCATGATCAACAATAATTGTATTCCCATATAATCCCAAATAACTATTAAATATAACCGTTCCAGGATTGGAAACTCTTACAGGTGCTTTTTTAACACTTGCCCAATCAATTCCAAGATGCCATGCTTCATTGATTTTTTCACCATTTAAGTAGTAATGTCTTCTTTCCGCATATCCAGCAACTGTCTTAGAACCTCGTAATCTATCAAAAGAGTGAATAGAAAAATTCTCAATAAATTGATTATCCATATATTTATCTACAGTTTGTTCTATTGTTTGAACATTCTTAGCTCTTAAATCTCTATTGGAATATAAAAATATTTCTCTTGCACTTTGTGGAACCTCTTCAAAACTTTGCTCCAACACACTTGCACTTATATTTTTAATAAAATTTTCACTTAATTTTATATTATCTACTTTTATTTTTTTCTTCTGTATGTACAATGGTACTTTTGTTATTGTTTTATTATCTGCTTTATCTATTGCAACCAAATTCACTCTATTAAACTCTTCAAAACCTATAGGCCAAGCAATAAGAGCAACATAATAATTCTCTTTATAGTACGGTATAAGCTTGAATTTCTTTTCATCATTAAATGAGATAAATGCTTCTTTTAGATTTGCATCTTTAACTTTTACAACTACAACAGCACTTCCTCCTCTTTGTATATAACGTGAGTTGTCAATCACATTAGCCACAGGTTTTACTGTATCAATTTTAACATCTATGATTTTAAGAGCTTTATTTCCTTCTAAAAAATTCCATTTACTATTATCTACAGCTTCAATCTCTAAACTTGTATTTATACCTTTGTAAAACATATCTAGTTTTGGAGGTTTTACCTCTATAGATACCTCTTTTTTTACATCTGTTAAAACTTTTTGATTTAACACTATATTATTTTGCCCATCTCTAAATGTTATTTTATAATATTTAATTCCGCTCTCATCTTTTAAATTTATCTTTATAGGTGATTTTAAATTCCAATATATATTATCAGCTGATAATATTTGTGGCTTGTTTTGTTCAAAAGCAGGAGAAAGATATATATATCCACCTGCAACTATTAATAATACAAATAACAAACTAAATATAATGCCAAATGGACCTTTTTTCTTCTCTTTAAATTTCAATTCTATTCCTTCATACTTTATAATATTTTATTCATTTTACCATAATAATTATTTAGATTTTATATAGTGCAATTGTTTATATCCATCTTTTCTTTTTTTATAGCTACTTAAAGCAAATCGGTTTTGGATATCTAAAATATCAATAGCTAAACAGTCACCTCCTCCACGACCAATTCTTCCAAGATATTGTACAACTCTTCCATAATATGATATTGGAGTAGCAAAAATAATTGTGTCTAAATGTGGAAAATCAATCCCCTCTCCAAAATAAGAGGTAGTTGCAAGAACCAAAGAACTTTCACTAACTTTCTCCATATTAAGTTTTTGATCATTTTTATTTAAACTACCATGAATTGCAACATAGTCTATTTTTTTTGATTTCAAAATTAATTCCAAATTATCTATATGTTCTATTCTATCTGTTAATATTAAGATTTTTCTATTTTTATACTTTAATATTTGGTTTATAATTAAGTTATTTCTATTATCATCATTTACCATTTCATTAATTAAATCTGAAAAGTTATCTACATTACTTATGAAATCTGTTTCTACTATTTTTAGTTTATTTGTAAATACTTTTTTACTTTTTAGTTCGTATGCAATTGAGCCTAATTGTTGGTATATAAGCGGTTCCATCCCATCTTTTCTATTGGGTGTAGCACTTAAGCCTAAGATATATTTTCCACAAAATTGTTTTATGATTTTTTCAAAAGTAAGTGCTGGGATATGATGACATTCATCAACAATAACAAAAGAATACTTTCTGATAATATCTAAGTTATTTTTTAAGCTCTGCATTGTTGCTACATCAATAAAATTATTTAGTTTATTTTTCCCTTTTCCAAGATATCCAATATCTTTTTTTAAATATCCAAAATAATTTACAAATCTTTCAATCCACTGATCTAAGAGCATATTTTTATTGACTATTACAAGTGTATTACACTTTCTGACCTCAATCATTTTTGCACCTATTAATGTTTTTCCAAATCCAGGTGGTGCAACACATAATGAAAAATCTTTTTTTGATATTTGTTCAATTGCTTTTTGCTGTTCAGGTCGCAATTGATATGTAATCTTAGGAAATTTTACTTGCTTATATACTCTTTTATCTATATATGTAGTATCTAAATTATTTTGGGAAAATAATTCTATTACCCTTCTCATCAAACCTCGTGGAAGTATTAATTTTCCATTTTCATTTTCATAACTTTTTAAATATCTAGGGGTGTTATAAATTGGTTTTCGCAAAGCTTGTAGTATTTTTATTTGGGGGTTTTCAAAAATAGCTAATTGCTCTAAAGAGGTAATTAATTTTTTTGATAAATGTGATATTTCTATGTATATAGCATTACTTAATACTATAGTACTTTTGATGCTTTTTTGTTTTTTATTTTCTAAAAACTCTATTTTTTTTTCTAACTCTTTTTGTTGTTCATATAAAGTTTTTAGCTCTTGATCAATATTTTCCATTTACTGTGTAATATGGTGTTCGTTAATCTCCAACTTATTATATTTACTTGTTAAAGTTGAATTTCTCTTTTTTCCTTCACCTTCAAATACACCATTTTGCTCTATTAAAAGTTCATCATATTGCATCTTTCCTATAACTTTTCCAAAGCCTAATATATTCACTTGCTCAACATCAAATAAACCATCAATCATCCCATTTACTGTTAGTACTTTTGATCGTATTTCACCTAATACTTCGCCATTTTTTCCAATAGTTACATCTTGAGTTGCTACAATAATACCTTCAAATCTCCCATCAATAAATATAGATCCTTTTGTATCAATCATACCTTTAAACGAAGTTCCACTATTTATTACTGTTGTGCCATCTTGTTGCTCTGATCGCTTACTAACTTTACTAAAGATTCCCAATTTACTCTCCTTTGTTTTTCAAATATTTCTTCATAGCTTTTCATATTCCAATCTATAAAATGACGTGGATTTAAAACTTTACTTGCATGAATGATTTCATAATGTAAATGTGGACCATTACTTCGCCCACTATTTCCACTTCGTCCTATAACTTGTCCTTTTTTTACAAAATCACCAACTTTTACATCAGTAAATCGTAAATGACCATATATTGTTTCAAAACCAAAATTATGAGATACTATGATAACTCTACCAAAAGTTCCTTTATTTTTATCTTCAACATACCTTACAACACCATCAGCTGTTACATGAACAGGTGTTCTTCGTGCAGCTCTTAAATCAATCCCTTTGTGATATTGTTTTTCATTTGTTACAGGATTTGTTCTCCACCCAAACTTCGAAGTTGTTGTACATTTCTCCAATGGACAGTTATTTGGTATTGTTTGTAGCATATAACTTTTCTCAGCAGAAGTCAACTTCGCTAATGTTGCTCTTTGAATTAAATCTGTTGTATCATCAACATTTATCCCAATTATATCTTCGATTTTTTGTAACTCATCACCTAATTCTTCGATTTGTGTTACTTTTGCTTTAATTTGATCACTATACAAAGTATTTTTTCGAGTTAATGAATCTCTCTCATTTGAAAGTTCATTTACACTTTTAGCTAACCTTGAGATAGTAAAAAAACTTAAACTCACAACAGTAAGCGTTATTAAAATTATCCACAAAATTATCTTTTTTATAATCTTATTCACATTATAAGAACGTGACTTATCCACATCTGATATGGTTATAACTAATCTATCTTTTTTCATAAACTATTAAAATCCTTTAAAAAATTCTCCACCACAATAAATGAACCAAATACTAAATAATGATTATCTTTTCTTATATTCATTATATCAAAAAATTTTATATTCAAGCATAAACTCTCCATAAAACACTCTAATTCATCACTATTTACCATTCTTTTATCGTTACATTTTATAATTTGTACCTCTTTAACGCAAGGTTGTAAAATTTTCAAAACCTCTTTAAAGTCTTTATCTTTGTAACTATTGTATATTAAAACAACTTTTTTATTTAATTTCTCTAACTCTTTGACTATTGCTTTTGCGGCTAATGGATTGTGACCCACATCTATAATTATGTTGTCACGCAATTTTTCAAATCTACCAAATAGTTTTGGTATCTTGTATTTTTCACAATCTATATCCAAATATTTCAATACACTTAATGCTACTTGTAAGTTATTTTGCAGATATTGAGGGAGAGCTTTCCCCTCTTCTGTAAGCTTGTGTTGTGTTAAAGTTATCTCTTTTTTATCGCATAAGAGTTTATTTTTTATCTGATAAACTTCATTATTTATTTGTGAAGATACAATAAAAGCCTTGTCACAACTTCTCATTTTAGTTGTTGCAATTTTTTCTATTGTATCTCCCAAAAACTCTTGATGATCTATATCAATAGTTGTGACAACTGTTAAATCATTGATTACAACATTTGTCGCATCAAACTCTCCTCCAAGTCCCGCCTCTAAAACTAAATAATCAAGATTATTGCTTAGGTACAACGCTAGTAAAGTAGTATATTCAAAATATGTTAGTTTTTCTAGTATTTCAAAAGGGAGTATTTGTTGTAACTGCTGATGTGAGAATGAAAGTTCTTCACTACTACTATTTTTCCCATTTATCCAAATTCTTTCATTAAATTCAATAATATGTGGGGAAGTATAGTGTAAGACTTTTTTATTATTTTGTTCTAATAAAGAAGCTATAAATCTTCCTGTACTCCCTTTACCATTTGTACCAATTATATGTATTACATATGGTAAAGTGATGTGCTTTTGTAGTATATTCCATGATTGAAGGATAACATCATAATCTATTTTATCATAAAAAAGAGTTTTATTATCTAAAAACTCTGTTAAACTACTTGTGATAACTACTCCTTAAAGCTGTTAACTGCAATTTTAGAAAAAAGATCTCCTAAAGCTTTCACTGCAGCATTTTTAACAGCTTCTTCTTTTTGCTGATCTGATACAAGTGCATCTGCTTCTACATTGTAGTCATAATAGTTTGATACGGAAACATGCTTTTTTATTCCATCTTTTTTTTGATACTGTACAGAGATACTTACATTTGCTCTATAAGTTTTTGCATATCCTTCATTATCTGAAGCCATCACACTATGAGATACACTTGCAAGTTGTACTACCACATAAGTATCAGCTTCCTCTTTAGTTTGTGTTAGTTGTGCATTAAATCTATTTAAAACCATCTCATTCATAGCATCTTTTACTAAAACAGAATTTCTCGAATTATCCATATTCATCACAAGATCAACATATACTTTTCCTGTTATCTCATTTTTTGCATAATAGACTGATGGTTTATATCCACAACCACTTAGAATTAAAAATGAAATACTAAAAACTAAGAGTGATAATAATATAGATTTTAACTTCATTTTAACCCTTAACTACTAAGTTTACTAATTTTTTAGGTACTACTATCTCTTTAATTATCTCTTTACCTTCTATCCATTTTTTTGTATTCTCATTCTCTTTTGCTAATGATAATACTTCCTCTTTTGAAGCTTCAGGTGAAACTTCAATCTCACCTCTTTTTTTACCATTTACAGTAATAGCTAAAGTGATGCTATCTTCTACAAAAACTTCTTGTTTTACCTCAAGTACTTTTTCAAAATTTGTTCTAGCAAACAACATATCACTTAATTCCCAACAAGTATGAGGAATAATTGGTTCTAATATGTTTGTTAAAATATAATATCCCTCTAACCAAATAGCTGGATTTTCTTGTTTATTTAAGGCATTTAATGCTTCCATTGAAGAAGCAATTAGTGTATTAAAAGCATATGTTTTATTCATAACCTCATCAGCTTTCACTAAAGCTTCATAGATTTTTTTTCTTGCTTCTTTTTCATCTTTTGATAAACTATTATGATCAATTTGTTCAATTTTTGAAGCGTTTGAGCCTTCACATTTACCCACAGACTCATAAAATCTTCGTATAAATCTAAAAGCTCCCTCAACAGCACTATCATTCCACTCTAACTCTTTTGTAGGAGGGGCAGCGAACATCATAAATAGTCTTGCTGTATCAGCACCATATTTAGAAACAATAGCGTCTGGGTCAACTACATTTCCTTTTGACTTAGACATTTTTGCACCATCTTTTAAAACCATCCCTTGAGTAAGAAGATTTTTAAATGGTTCAATAGAATTTGTATATCCAAGTTGATTTAATGCTTTTGTAAAAAATCTAGCATATAGTAGATGTAAAATTGCATGTTCAATCCCACCAATATATTGATCTACATCCATCCAATAATCTGAATTTTCTTTATCAATTCCAACCTCATTCCATTTTTTTGGATTTGTTGCATATCGTAAAAAATACCATGATGATTGTACAAAAGTATCTAATGTATCTGTTTCTCTTATTGCTGGTTTCCCACATTTAGGACAAGAACAATTTTTCCATGTAGGATGATTGTCCAGTGGATTTCCCTCACCTGTTATCTCAACATCTTCTGGCAATGCAATTGGTAAGTTTTCTATTTTTTCAGGAACAATACCACAATCACTACAATGGACAAATGGAATTGGTGCTCCCCAATATCTTTGTCGTGAAACTCCCCAATCTCTTAGTTTATAATTTACTTTTTCAGATCCTAAATTATTTTTTTCAAAATATTCAATAATCGCTTTTTTTGCTTGTACATTAGGCATATCTGTAAACTGATCACTATCTACTAAAATCCCCTCTTCAGTAAAAGCTTCTTCAAGATTGATAATTCCCTTTTTTGTATCTATGACTATTTTAATATCAAGTTTATACTTACTAGCAAACTCAAAGTCTCTTTGGTCATGTGCAGGAACTGCCATAACAGCCCCACCACCATAACTCGCTAATACAAAGTTCGCAACCCATACAGGTATCTCTTTTTTAGTCAGTGGATGCACTACTGTTATCTCTAAATCTACACCCTCTTTATCTTGTGTTGCTCTATCTCTTTCTGTTACTTTTTGCATAGCTTTTATTTGTGCTATTTTTTCATCGCTTAAAAGCTTGTTTTCAACTATATATTTTACTATAGGATGTTCTGCTGCAAGTGCAGTATATGTTACTCCATAAATAGTATCTGCTCTTGTTGTAAATACTTCATATTTGTCAAAATTATTATTTAATTTTTGTTTTGTACTCTCACTTAAATTAAATTCAAACTCTAATCCTGTACTTCTCCCTATCCAATTTTCTTGCATAGTTAAAACTTGTGATGGCCATTTTCCCTCTAAAGTTTTAAGATCATCTAATAAAGGTTGTGCATATTTAGTAATTGCTACATAATATCCTGGCATCTCTTTTTGTTGTACTGGTGTATCACATCTCCAACAACATCCCTCTTCAACTTGCTCATTTGCTAGAACTGTATGACAAGGTTCACACCAATTTACAGTGGAGCTTTTTTGGTATAAAAGTCCCTCTTCATACATCTTTATAATAAATTCTTGTTCCCATTTTGTATAGAGTTCATCACTTGTTGCAAACTCTCTTGTTTTTGAAAAACTAAGCCCTAAACCTTCAAGCTCTTTTCTCATATAATCAATATTTTCATAAGTCCATTTTTTTGGATGAAGCTTATGTTTAATGGCTGCATTTTCAGCTGGCATTCCAAAACTATCCCAACCTATAGGATGTAAAACATTAAAACCATTTTTTCTAAAGTGTCTAGCAAAGGCATCACCTAAACAATAGTTTCTTACATGTCCCATATGTATTCTACCACTTGGATATGGGAACATACTTAATATATATTTTTTTGGTTTGTTAGAATCATTCGCCAAACCTTCTTCTAATGGCTCAAAACTATTATTTAAAGACCAATAGTTTTGCCACTTTTTCTCAATATTCTGTGGATTATACTCCATTAATAATCATCCTTCTCTGTACTTCTTGCACTTTCAATTAATGCTAATGCTACTGCAAATAAATTTGCCACTACAGCACCTATTGCTAATGCTATTGCTAACTCTACATTATTTGTAAATGTGTATACTATAAATGCAGGTATAAGGTGTAAATCTGCCACCAATGAACTTGCTAACAACTCTGCTGAAAGTAAATTTCTAACACCGATTTTTAAAATTGTTGATATTACATTTACCCCAGCTGCTATAAATAATGCTACTGCATTATGGTCATATAAAAAACCAGCTGTTGTTGTCAAACTCATCAATGAAAAGAAAATATAAATAACCTTACCCCAATCCATATATACTCCTAAAGTTTTAATTCTTAAATAATCCACGATTATAGTCAAAATTTAGTTATATAAGGTTTAAATTATAATAATTCTTTAAACATCAAATTAAATTTCACATCACCTCTGAATTCATTCTTGGAAATATTTGCCGTAAAACTTATTTTATCTCCAATATTCACTTCCTCAAAATCGGTAAAAATTACAACTTCTATGACAGTTGTCCCATTTGATACTTCTAATTTTGTGTACTCTTTATTTTTTCCCATTTTTGTTGTACTTAATACCTCTAAAGAAGAAAAGGTAAAAATAGGATATGGATTTGTGATACCATATGGACGATAAGATTCTATAAGATTATAGCTATTTGCCCCAACTTCATTAATAGAAAATTCACCCAATGATAAACTCTCATAGTCATTTTCTAACACAACTAAATCATCAATGTTATTGTTTAACATATTTTTAAATTGAGGTATTTTTTCACTTTGTATACTCAGTCCTGCTGCTTGTTTATGTCCACCAAAACCATTTAATACTTCTCTACAACTTGCTATTAATTCATATAAGTTTATTTGTGAGGTACTTCTTGCACTCGCTTTCGCTTTTTGATTGTCAATACTAAAAACAATTGATGGTTTTTTATACTTTTCACATAATTTTGAAGCTACTATCCCTATAATTCCCTCATTCCAATTTTCACTTGCTACAACAATAACCTTATCAGTTTCATCAACTTGTTCTTTTGCCTCCGTAAATATTTGCAGCTGCTCTTGTTTTCTTGCCTCATTTAATTCTATTAGATAATCTAATTGCATATTTGCTTCAAATTCATCAAATGAAAGTAAAAATTCTAAAGCAATAGAGGGATCAGACATTCTTCCTGCACAATTTATAAGTGGTGCTATTTTAAAGCCTATATCTTCTTCTGTAATAGCATCTAAGCCATATCTTTGTCGTAAAGCAACCATACAAGGTCTAGTACTATTTTGAATACTTTTAAGCCCTGCTTTTACCATAGTTTGATTAAGACTTTTCATAGGCATTATATCTGCAACAATTGCCAATGCTAAAAGATCAAAAAGTTCCATTAAATTATATTTGAAATTCAAACTATTTTTAATACTTGCACATAAATACCAAGCAACTTGAGCACCACAAATATCTGTAAAAGGAAATGAACAGTCGCTCTGCTTTGGATTAACTATTGCAAATGCATCTGGAAGTTCAACACCAACTGTATGATGGTCAGTAATAATTAAATCCAAACCTCTTTCTTTACAAATATTAGCAGCCTCAATTGCACTAATTCCATTATCAACAGTTACTATAATTCCATCATAAATTTGTTCTAAAATTATAGGACTTAACCCATAGCCATGCTCAAATCTATTTGGGATTATATAATTAACTTCAACACCTAAGGCGGTAAAAAAATTTACTATAATTGCTGTAGAAGTCACTCCATCAACATCATAATCTCCAACTACATTTATGGTTTCATCATTTTTAATCGCTTCAACAATTCGCATCGTTGCCTTTTGCATATCTTTAAAGTTATCAGGGGTTGGAATACTTTTGAGAGTTTTGTACGAATCATCTTTAATTCTATTGTGCAAAATTTGCTCTATATCATTTATTGTTAATCTATTCATTTTTTTATTATATCGTTTTTAAACTATTTTTAGATAAAATAACTGCTATTTAATTAATTGAATTTAGGATTTATAAATGGATAAAGCAAAATATATATGGATGGATGGAGAACTCACACCTTGGGATGAGGCAAAAGTTCATGTTCTTACACATACTTTACACTATGGAAATGGTGCTATTGAGGGAACAAAAGCATATAAAACAGTCGATGGTAGATGTGCTATATTTAAACTAACGGAACATACAAAAAGACTTATAAACTCTTCAAAGATGACACTTATGGATGTTCCATATAGTGTTGAAGAGTTAAATGATGCACAAGTAAAGTTATTACAAGAAAATAAACTTTTTGAAGGTGCTTATATTAGACCTCTTGTCTATTTAGGATATGGAGTAATGGGTCTTTATCACAAAGAAGCACCTGTAAATGTATCAATTAGTGCTTGGGAATGGGGAGCATATCTTGGTGATGAAGGTTTAAAGAAAGGTATCCGACTAAAAATATCTTCAATGACAAGAACTCCAAACACCTCAAGTATGGGGAAAGCAAAAGCAGTTGCAAACTACCTTAACTCTCAAATGGCAAAATATGAAGCGGTTGAAGCTGGATATGATGAAGCACTTTTAAGAGATGACCAAGGATATATCGCAGAAGCAAGTGGAGCTGCATTTTTTATGGTAGAAAATGGTGTTTTAGTAACACCACCTAGCGATAATGCTCTAAAATCAATAACACAATCTACAATTATAGATTTAGCAACAGATATGGGAATCAAAGTTGAAAGAAGAAGAATCACAAGAGAAGAGATATATATTTGTGATGAGTGTTTCTTAACAGGAACAGCAGCAGAAGTAACACCAGTAAGAGATGTTGATGCTAGAGCTATTGGCTGTGGTAGCCGTGGACCAATTACAGAAAAACTTCAATCAGCATACTTTAATGTAGTTGCAGGAAAAAACGAGAAGTATTTAAAATATTTAACATATATTAACTAATATAATTAAGTGAAAATAAAGTGGATTGTAATACTATTACAACCATTTATAAAATTAAAGAGGAATATAAATAATGCCAATAGATAATGACTATTTTAAAAATAGACAAAAACAACAAAGTGGTTCTACAAATAATAGTAGTAATGATAAGAACAATAACAGTGGTGGAAATGGTGGAGGTGGTTATGAACCACCTTTTCAAGCTCCAGATTTGTTTAAAAATTTCAACAAACAATCAGGACTCATATATGGTATCATAATACTTGCTGTAGTGCTATTTTTAACTAAACCTTTTGTGATTATAAACTCTGGGGAAGTTGGGATTAAAGTAACAACAGGGAAATATGAAACTGAACCGTTACAACCAGGTTTTCATCTTTATATACCAATTATACAAAAAGTTATAACTGTAGATACAAAAGTAAGACTTATCAACTATATGTCAGTTGAGCAAATGAGTGGATTTGATAGTGGAATTAAAGTAAATCCAGCTATTAATATTCTTGATGCAAGGGGATTACCAGTTTCTATTGAAATTACAGTTCAGTACAAACTTTTACCATCAGGCGCACCTTCAACTATTGCAACATGGGGTTTAAGTTGGGAAGATAAAATCGTAAATCCAGTTGTAAGAAATATTGTAAGAAATATAGTTGGGGAGTACAATGCTGAGCAACTTCCTACAAAAAGAAATGAGATAGCAGTATTAATAGAAAATGGTATAAGAACTCAAATTGAAGCTTTAGAGGGGAAACCAGTATCTATAGAATCTGTTCAATTAAGAGAGATTGGACTTCCAGTTAAAATTAAAGAACAAATTGAAAGAGTTCAAATTGCAAATCAAGAATCTGAAAGAGTTAAATACGAAGTTTTAAGAGCAAAACAAGAAGCAGAGAAAAAAGCAGCCCTAGCAAAAGGGGAAGCGGATAAAAATAGAATTGAAGCGCAAGGTAGAGCAGATGCTGTTACTATTGAAGCAGGAGCACAGTCAAAAGCAAACAAATTAGTTGCTGAATCATTAACTCCAAAACTACTTCAAATGCAACAAATTGAAGTACAAGGAAGATTTAATGATGCACTTAAAGAGAACAAAGATGCTAAAATATTCTTAACACCTGGTGGTTCTACTCCAAATATTTGGGTAGATACTAAAGATACACAAAGAGCTACTGCAGTTAGCAGATAGTTTTAAAAGAGGGATTTTTCCCTTTTTTGTACAATGCAAAAAATAAAATACATAATCATTCTTGTCTTAGTTTTGTTATTAGGATTCGTATATCTGCAATTAACTGATTATGATAAAATTTCCAATTCACTTTTACAACAAAACTCATCTTCAAGTAAAAAAATAGAGAACTTAGAGAGTCAAATATCTACTTTACAAGCTGAAAACCAATTGCTTCACGAAAATATTTCAAATTTAAAAGAAAAAATATTTTTACTTGAAGAGGAGTTAGTATTAATAAAATTTGATAAATCAGATTTAAATGCTACTGTAGATAATAATATAACAAATGATACAAATACAACAATAGATAACCAAGAGTTTCAAAAAGAAGAGAAATCAATTTTTGATAAGATATTTAACTAACAAGAGGAAATAGATGAGCAATATAATAGATACTATAGATTTTGAAAAAAGTAATGGTCTTGTTCCAGTAATCACACAAGAAAATCAAACAAATGAAGTACTTATGCTTGCATATATGAATAAAGAAGCATTAGAGCTTACTCTAAATACAAATTTTGCACACTATTATAGTAGAAGTAAACAAAGAATATGGAAAAAAGGTGAAAGCTCAAACCATACTCAAGAAGTTGTATCTATAAGCTTAGATTGTGATAATGACACAATTTTATTAAAAGTCAATCAAAATGGAGTTGCTTGCCATACAGGGAGAAAGTCTTGCTTTTTTACAGATTTAAAAACAGGAAATATAACTAGTAATATTGAAGTAGATACAACAAGTGCTTATGGAGTAGTTGATACTTTATATCATACTATCCTTGAAAGAAAACATGATGACCCAACCAAATCATATACAGCAAAACTCCTCCAAGGAAAACAAAACTCAATGCTCAAAAAAATTGTAGAGGAAGCCGGAGAATTTACGTTTGCAGTAAAAGACAATGATACAGAAGAGATTATCTATGAAGGTGCTGATTTACTTTATCATTGTTTAGTTGCACTTGCAAGTCAAGATGTAAGCCCTGATAGAATTAAACAAGAGATTGCAAGAAGATTTGGACTAAGTGGTATTGAGGAAAAAAACTCAAGGGAGTCCTAATATACTAAAAAACTTCTAAGGTAACTAATGATGAATAAAAAAACTACTTATCTATTTTATACAATAATTTCATTATTTACTCTATTTTTCATACAAGTTATTTATTTACAAAATACCAAAGCTATGACAAAAGAGATGAAAAAGGCAAAAATAGAGTTTGTACAACTAGTACAGCTTCCAGACCTTGCAATCTCCACAGAAGCTACTTATGTAAGACATAGAAGTTTAGCTGATATATTTAGTATCTATAAAGATGATGGAAGTTTAAGAGAATACTTCCCTTCAACATTCACATATTCCCATTCACAAGGATACAAATGATAAAAGACAAAATCAATCTATATTTAATTCAATATGCAATCAATGCAATACTAAGACAAAAAAGTAAAAATTTTTTTATACTCAATATTTTTATACTATTAACTTTTCTATTAACTTCTATTTTTTTTATATCAAACTCTATTAAATATGAATTAAACTCTACCGTTGAAGCTTTGCCACAAATTACAGTACAAAAAATAAAAGCTGGAAAATCATACGATATAGATACAAGTGTGGTTGATAATATCCTAACTATCACAGGAGTTACAGATGCAGTTGCTAGAGTCTGGGGATACTACTATTTTGAAAATGTAGGGGTAAATTTTACAATTGTAGGATTAGATACCTATGAAAACCAGTATAAAAAAAGCTTTGAAAATATTGTAAAAAAATTTGACATAAATGAACTAAGTGAAAACTCTTCTATGATTATTGGTCAAGGGGTATATGAATCTTTCAAAAAAGGGTATTATTTACAAAATTATTTTAACTTTATTAAACCAGATGGATCAATCAAAAAGCTTACAATAGCAGGAACATTTAATAGTGATATACAATTAGAATCAAATGATGTGATAATAATGTCAAAAGAAAATGCAAGAGAACTATTTGATATAAATGAAGATAAAACTACAGATATAGTTGTAAAAGTAGCAAACCCTGAAGAGATAGATACAATAGCACAAAAAATAAAATTGATGTATCCAGATACTAGAGTTATAACTTCTGAAGATTTTAAAGTAAGTTATCAAAATATTTTCAACTATAAAAGTGGAATATTTTTAACTATATTTTTTATCTCATTATTTACTTTTTTTATGATTATTTATGATAAATCAAGTGGATTAAGTAGTGAAGAAAAAAAAGAGATTGGGATACTTAAAGCAATAGGTTGGACAGTAGATGATGTTTTAAAAGAAAAATTCTATGAAAGTTTTATTATCTCATTTTTAGCTTATATGATAGGAATTATATCTGCATTTGCATTTGTTTACTTATTCCAAGCTCCACTTTTAAGAGATGTATTTGTTGGATATAGTGAATTAAAAACAACTTTTGAGTTGCCTTTCGTATTTGATTTTCAGACTTTATTTTTAGTATTTTTCTTAAGTGTTCCTATTTATATAGCAGCAACTATTATCCCTTCTTGGAGAACAGCAACACTTGAAACAGACGAGGTTATAAGATGATAAAATTAGAAAATGTCACAAAAATATATGAGATAAATAGTGACCATAAAGTAACTGCATTAGAAAATATAAACTTAGAGTTCAAAGAGGGTGAACTTATTGTTTTAAAAGGAGCTAGTGGTAGTGGTAAAAGTACAATTTTATCACTTATTGCTGCTTTAAGTAAGCCTACAAGTGGCGAAGTGATAGTAGACAATAACCGTATATCAAAACTCCCAGATAATTTTGCTGCTCTTTATAGAAGAGAAAATATTGGTTTTATATTCCAAAAATACAATTTAATTCCAACACTCAGTGTAAAAGACAATATACTTTTACCTCTAGTACCAACAAATCCAGATGAAAAAGAAGCACTTGAAAAATTAAATCAAGTGATGGAGAAATTTGATATAAGCCATAAACAAAATATAATTGTAAGAAATTTATCAGGGGGAGAGCAACAAAGAGTTGCAATAGCAAGAGCCCATATAAATAATCCAAAAATTATAATTGCAGATGAGCCAACAGCCAATCTTGATGAAAAACTTTCACTTAATTTTATAGAAATTTTGCGAAAATTAAAACAATCAAACAAAACAATTATTGTAGCTACTCACGATCCATTATTTTTTAATCTTGATTTTGTAGATAAAATCATTGAGATAAAAAATGGAACTATTGGAGAAATAAACGAATGATGTTAGTTCCTGAAGTAATAGCAATATTAATACTTAATCTTATTTTTGCTTTGTTTAGCGTGATTGCATTTGTATTAGCTATAAGAATTTTTTTTAAATGGGATTTAAATACAACTACAAAACTTCAATATTCACTTGAAAAACAAAGTTTTTTAACAGCAACTATTATTAAATATATTTTTGCAATCAAATTGCCTTTATTTTTGTTTTTTATATTTACATTAGATAATATTTCAGATTTACTAACTGGTGCTATGTGTGCGGCAGGAGTAGTTGATGCAACAAAGTATGGAACATATCTTTTTATTCTTAAGATAATTAACATTTACCTTTTTGGATTTTGGCTAGTTTTACACTATTTAGATATAAAAAGTAAAGAGTTAAAATATACTAAAATAAAATTTGGATTTTTTATCATAATTTTTTTATTGTTTTTAACAGAACTTATTCTAGAAAGTATTATGTTTAGTGCTATTGATATTGATAAAATGGTAAGTTGTTGTGGTACATTATATTCAAGTAGTGCTACATCATATATATCAAATATCTTTTTGATTCAAACACCTGTGTTACTCTCTTTGTTTTATGGGAATTTTTTATTAATTGTTCTCTTTTATTATCTTAAACAAAAAGAGCTTTTTTCACTAACTAATTTATTTTTTATCATTATCTCTATAATTAGTTTAATTTTATTTTTTGGGACATATATTTATGAACTTCCTACACACCATTGTCCGTTTTGTTTTTTACAAAAAGATTATTATTATGTTGGGTATTTAATCTATACACTATTATTTATAGGTACATTTAATGGGTTGACTGCCGGATTTACTCATGATACTATAAGAACAAAAAAAGCATATAAACTATCTCTTATATTCAATCTTTTATTTGTACTTTTAGTAAGTGCTTATCCTTTAGTTTATTATATAAAAAATGGTGTTTGGTTATAATTTGATGTTTGTCAATTTTTTTAATTTTATAAAATGGTACAATAATAAAAAATATTTGGAGTGTATATAATGCATATTTTAAATTCTAAGTTTCATAAAAATTTTGGTTTGTTTGTTTTATTATTAGTATCTATAAATTCTTTGTTTTCAAGTAATTTAGAAGTAAAAAAGCAAGATGTATCTCCAAAACAGTTACAGTCTCAAAATGTAGAAATTGCTAAATATGTTGCAATAGAATTATCAAAAGACTTGCCAAAGGTTGTAGATAAATATACAAAATTCACTTCTATTAAATCAGAACAAACAAAACTTATATATACATTTGAAATAAATATTGGTTCAAAGAGTGATGAAACTGTAATAAAAGAAGATCACAAAAGGATGGAGAAAGCTGTAGTTAGAGGGATATGTAGTACTTCAAAAAGATTTCTAGAAGCTCAAATTATCATAATTTATAATTATATTAGTTCAAAATCTAAAGCAAAATTATTTCAATTTGAGATTGACCAAAATAGATGTTTTTCATTAGAAAAGAATGGCTATAAATAATGATTAAAAATATTCAATTTAATATAATTTCTTTATCTTTTTTTCTTCTTTCCTTATTATTCATAGGTTGTGAGAAAAAAGCAGATGATGGTATTACCAAAGTACATTGGGATAGAGATATGTGTGCAAGGTGTGTTATGGTTGTAAGTGATAGAAAAAATACAGTTCAAGTCAAAAATCCAAATACTGGAAAAACTTACTTATTTGATGATATTGGATGTACAATTTTATGGTTTATCGATGAACAAATTACATGGAAAGACAAAGCAATCATATGGATTACTGATGTTAATGATGGTATGTGGATAGATGCACGAACTGCTTTTTATGATACTGAAAACATTACTCCTATGGCTTATGGGTTCTCAGCACATAAAACAAAAGACACAATTAAACAAAATCAAGAAATTATTAATTTTGATGAAGTTTCAAGAAGAGTAATATTAATTAGTAAATAACCCTTCTTGTCAAACGAAGTGTTAATAAAACTTATGAATTTCTTCCATAATATTACTAAATTCTATATCTTCCCCTTTCTCTTTTAAAAAGTTTATAAGATATTTTTCACTTGCATCTATACCTTCTTCCTTTTCGATTTTTAAAAGTTCTTTATACAACTTAGATATAACCTCAATAACATGCTTTGATATACTTTTCCTTGAAGCTGTGTATCCTATTATTTCATGAGTATCTGTATCTTGTCTTGATTCAAACTCTGTAAATATCCAATAATACCTTCCATCTTTTGCTAAGTTTTTTACTACAGCATTTATATTTTTACCTGTAGATATAGTTTGCCATAATAATTTAAATACAATTTTTGGCATGTCAGGATGTCTAATTATATTGTGAGGTTGACCAAGAAGTTCCTCTTTGCTATATCCACAAATTTCTATAAAATAATCATTACAAAATGTTATTTTACCTTTTGCATCAGTTTCACTAACGATATATCTTTTAGGGTCTAATTGAATCTCTTCATCTAGAACTAATTTATTATTTTTCATTATATTCTCCCATTTATAAGTCTAATAAGTGCATCGGATACTTCATTAAATCTAAATACTCTTTTACCATTGTATTTTTCAGCAAAATTTATTGCATCTTGTTTATTTTCTATAGCTACTAAATCATCACCTGCTGGGGAAATTGCGCGACTCCCATAAATATAAAAAGCATCTCTTGCATTGATTAATTTCATTGTTACATAATCTGTTACTATAATATCTTTTAAATCTTTTTCACTTTTTACACCAATATCAAACCACTTTCCAGGTCTATGATAAAATTCTATTAATGATTTAGGACTTGAAAAAAATATTTTTTTCCCATTTTTTAATTCTATTTTAGCAGCCCATTGCGGATTTTTGTAAATAAAAAAGTTTCTCACTAAACATCTACTTTCCTTGGTATAGTCCATTTGATAATTCATTGGAGCTTTCACTAGCAATGAATTTGAACTATGTACAACTGATATCAATATAAATATACCTATTAAAAATTTAAACATTTTATTTTCCTTTTTGTTAAATTTATTATTAAACCAAATCTTTTCTTTTGAAAATTTTAAATCCAAGAAAAGAGAAAAGTAAACCTAATACAATTGGATACACAATAGAAAGAACTACAAAAGTTGTTTGTTTCATTGAATCCAAAATATAAAAGGCAACAGGTCCCATAACTGTTAATTGGGGATCAAATAATGAGATTGCAGCAACTCTAAATATTTCCATAGGGTTTATCATAGCAATAAATATAATCAGTTGATCATCAAATCGTTGGCTCATCATTAGAGATATCAATGCAATATCTATAAATGCTAATAACACTATCCAAACAAAAAAAGCAATCCCCAGTGCAACTTCACTTGATTTTACAAAAGAAGAGATGAAAAAAGCAATTCCCAAAAAGACACTAGACATTGCAAATAAAAGTCCCGTATATAAAAAGAATATGTCCCATGGTATGCTAGCACCTTTTACGATTCCGTATACTATAGCAACAAACATAGCAAATAGTACAGGTAAATAAACAGTGATAAACCTTCCAATTATTTTGCCCCAATAATATTGCTTAAGTGAAATGGGAAAAGATAACATATACTCTAAAATATGATTATCTCTATCCCCTGAAATTGATCTAACGGTGGTTATAAGTATAAATATAGGTAAAATTACAATTGTAATTTGAATATACATAAGTAATAATCTACTGAGTCCACTAAAGCCCATTACTTGTGATTCAGTCACTCCTGCTATAAAGAATATAGCTATCAATCCACCAAATACTAGTGAATAGACTAAAAACCATTTTGCTCTGATTGATTCTTTTAAATCTAAATATGAGATTAAATATAAATTTTTCATTTCTAATATCCTAATATTTGTTTTCTAATTTTTGGATTTGCCATATGTTCACCCCTTAACATTCTCGTTATAACTTCTTCAAACTTGATACAATCATTACACTCATTTTCATAAGCAGAAAAACCATACAACATTGGTGTTTTTGCATTTATAGTAAAATTCGCAGTAAAGGGATTTATATATTTTTTTGTATCATTTGAAAAAATTCTAGTTTCAGTTTTTTTCAAATCTATTTTTTCTTTTTTAGCCCATAAGATCATACACCCTACATCATCAAAATATACAATATCTTCATCGTATTTCATATTAGCTGTGTTTACATTTGTATCTGGTAATTTCATATTACACTGTGGACAAATTTTTATTTGCTTTTTACTTTGATTACTACTTGAATCGCATCCATTATATAAAAATGCAAATAACACAATTAGAAATACATTAAATAATAGTTTCATCTGAAATAATTTTCCCCATATCCATATAAATTTGTCTATTGACAATCTCTTCAACTTCTTCAAGCCTATGCGTTACAAATAATAAAACTTTGTCATCTTCATTTTGTTTTAAAAGTCTATAAAAATCTTCTCTTGCTTTTGGGTCAAGATTTGCTGTTGGTTCATCATAAATAATAATACTACTTTTTTTTGCTAAACTAATAGCAATAAGAAGTTTTTGCTTCATGCCACCACTTAATTTAAAAAATGATTTATTCATATTCTCACTTATATCTAGTTTCATCTCATTTGCATAATGTTTTATCAACTCTTTATCTACTTTTGCACTTACACTAATATACTGAATCAGTTCTGCAATACTTAGTTTAATTGGTGGTGGTAACTGGGGAATAAAACTAATATTTTCTAACACTTTAACTCTTTGTTTGATTGGATCTAAACCATTGATTAAAACATTTCCATTATCAGGATGATAATATCCTAAAATAGATCGAATAAGTGTAGTTTTGCCAGCACCATTTGCACCCATAAGTGCTATATAATCATTTTTTTTAAATTCACAACTAATTTTATTTAATGAGATATGTTGTCCAAACTTTTTTGTAAGATTATTAACTTTTATCATAATTATACTAACCCTTTTAATCTAAAACCAAAACTAAGAGCATCTTCATGACATACATCTATACACCTACCACATAAAGTACAATCAGCACCTGTAATATACTCTTTAGTTATATTTTTTTCTTCTCTTTGTTTATCGTATTTAGCTTTTGTAATCTCTAATACTTGATTTTCAAAACATACATCATGACATACCATACAATGATCACAGTTATCATTCCACTCTATTCTAAGTGCAGAAACTTTACCCACATATCCATATGTTGTCCCTATTGGGCAAATATAAGTACACCATGCTCTTCTTGAAAAAAATACTTCCATTGCAAATACAACTACAACCCAAATAAGTGCTACACTCCAACCATAAGCTACCATTCTACTTAATATTCCAACTACATTAAAAGTTTCAAATACTAAATAGCCACTTGCAAAGGATAATACTAAAAATATAATCCAAAAAATATGTCTTACACGATGATCAAACTTTCTATTTTTAATTATTTTTTTTGATACAAGTGTGTTGTGCCACTTTTCACCAATTTCACTCAGTATTCCATACGGACAAACCCAAGAACAATAACTTCTTCCACCAAGAAGTAAATAAACTATCAAAATTGTTACCGTACCTATTATCATATTTATAGGCAAATGATACGTTGCCAAAAATACTTGCATAGTCATAAAAGGATCTATCATATGAAATCCTAAAAATCTTGAACCACTTAATGTTCCTTCTAGCATCTGCAAGTCTATAAAAAATGACAAGAAAAAGAAAAGGTGAATTGAAATTACCACAACCCATCTTTTCATTCTATAACTAAATATAGATTTACCCTCTTTTGTTTTATCAAAAAAAGTTGACCAAAAAGTTGTTTTCCCTATCGTCTCTCTGTTATTATACTTATCCATAAAAACTCCATTTATATTTGGCTAAACAATCTATTTAGCATTATTTAATGCTTTAGCTCGTGCTGGAAACTCACCTATTTCTTTTGCTAACTCCCTTAAATCTTCTTTTTCAAGTGACATCAAAAGTCCTTTCATTACAACATTTTCTTTTCGTCCTGCTTTAAAATCAATCAAGTCTTTAAAAAGTTTTTCTTCTGTTTGTCCTATAAGTTTAGGTCCCATCATTGGTTTACCATTTTGAAAACCGGAACCATTTACTCCGTGACAAGAAGCACATTTACTTTTATACTTATTACTTACTTTAAATGCACCTGCATTTCCAGCTTTGTCTCTTAATGCAGTTAAAGCATCCATCTCTTTTTCTCTATCATCTTTCTCTTGAGGATTTTTAGTAGTTTCTGAATTTTGAATTGTATCACCAAAGTCTTTGATAATCTTACCATGTTCACCACCATGATATGCTCTACCATTTGATGCTGTATATACCATAAGTCCTATAACTATTAATGTCGCTAAAGCTGCTATTATATTTTTCATTGTTTTGCTCCTAATTCTTCTATCTTTTTATTGAATAAATATATCTCTGTAGATATATCTTTAATCTCTTTATCTTTCATTTGTTTAATCAAATCTACCATCAAAGGATTTGATTTAGTTCCATTTTTAAAATCATTAATTGATTTATAAATAAATTCAGCATCTTTACCCAAAAGAGATGGTCCAATAACACCATTTGCATAGTCATCATGACATGCACTACATTTCAATTTGAAATTTGTACTTAACTGTTTAACAATTAAAGATATTTGAACTCTCTCATACGGACTTCTTATATGCATATTTGCATCTAATACTGTTCTTGGTTTCACTCTCACTGAAGCATCTTTGTTTGCAGGTCGTGAATTTGCATCATAAGCACTTTTTACATTGTAATCATAATAATATGCTTTTCCATCTTTTATTTTTATTTCTGTTTTTTCTTTTTCTTCAACTTTTACAGCTTTTGGATTTACATTTTCTACAACTTCAATTTGAGGAGAAGTAGTAGTTTTAATATTTTGTTCAGAACTTTCCTCTTTTTCTTTTTCTCCACACCCAATGAATACAAATAGGATACTTGTAATTAATAATAGTGTTATATTATTTTTCATATTCTTATTCCTTTAATATAATAATCTTCATAAGACAATCGTGGTTTAATGATAATAGATGGTTGTGCAGTAGGACAAACTTCTTGACATACACCACATCCTATACAACCATCATAAATCTCTGGCTTGTTCACTCCTGATTGCGTTTGAACCATTGCAATTGCAGTAAGTGGATTTGGCATAGGACACATATCCGCACATAATGTACAAGGCTTCCCCTCATAATCGTCAAATTCTTCTAATACTTTCTTTTCATATTCTGTTATATTTGTTTGATTTTTTATGAACTCTTTCATCTTATTATCATAACCTACAGGCACAGGTTCATTTCTAACAGCTAGACAAGTCCTTTTATGTTCTAAAACAGCTATTCCCATTTTAATATCAGTTGCTTTTTCTGTATCGTGATCTAGAGCACCACTAGGACAAGCCAGTACACAAGGTACTGCCTCACAGGCATAACAACCTCTTTTGTTTGCATCTATAAAAGGAGTTCCAACTCCATGTCCCTTTCCAAAATCTGATAACTCAATAGAATGATATGGACAAACTTGAAGACATTGCCCACATTTTATACATAAAGCTAAAAACTCTTTTTCAGCAACTGCACCTGGTGGTCTTAATCTATTTTCAGCTTTTACCCCCATAGGACTAAAAACCATTCCACCACCACCAACTAGTGCTAATATACCTATTGTTGAGTATTTAATAAAATCTCTTCTATCCGTTTTTACTGTTGCCATTTTTAATCCTTTATCCTAACTTTTGGTTTTTCATCTTCCATTAAAAATACTGGTGTAGAAAAAGGAGCTAGTTTTGCTAGAAAATTTAATATTGATATTACAGGCGAACCATAAAAGAATTTTACATTTGGATTATATATCCATAACTGATCTGCATATTGATAAACTTTATGGGGAGTATCTCCTATATTATCGTTATCCCTATCAAATCCTGTATAATTATCCCAATAATTTCCAACTATTTCATTTTCATTTGTTTTAGAACCCCTACTATCATTGACTACATCTTCAATATTTCCCATAATCACATTTTTTTTAATAACATTGTTTTCACTTAAAGAGTGAAAATGTATAGCTTCACTGTTATATAATATTTTATTGTTGATTATCCAATTATTTGTATCTGGTTCAAAAGGTGATCTATCTACATACAAACCTTGTGCACAATATATTATAGTATTATCTTCAATTCTAAAATTTGATACATCTTTAAGTCCAATACCCATTCCTGTAGCCCCTAAAGAACTTTTTACAATATTTCCAGTAGCAATTGTATCTTGCGAATACATAAAAAAAATGCCAACAGAATTAAATTTATATCTATTATTTCGTACATAATTCTTTCCAGCATACATAAAATGTAAAGAGTATCTACCGTATTCACCATAATTCTCTTCTATTATATTTCCATGAGAATACCAAATAACCATATCTCTTGATTTTATCAAAGAATTTTTTTTAATAATATTATCATTGCTATACCAAAGTCTTAAACCATCACCTCTTAGTCCTAAATCATAATCTTTTGATGTGATTGTATTGTTTGAAATTATCGAATTAGAAATTTGCTGAGCATCTATCCCAAACAAACAATCATCAATAACACAGTCACTTACTTCACACTGTTTACCATTTGTTAAAGTAATTGCAGCATCTAATTTATGGTGTAAACTGCCACTGTTTATTACTTTTAAATTTTTAAGTGTTACAAAAGAACTATTAACTTTTATAACCGTTCCAACTCCTTGCCCATCTATAACGACACCCTCTTCTTTACCTATAATTGTTATAGGCTTATTTATCACAATATTTCCTTTATATACCCCTGCATTAAGTTTCAAAATAGAACCTTCAGCAGCATTATCAATTGCGTCTTGCAAAATATTCGTCTCTGAAAATAACGAAAGAGATAATAAGCAAATAGTAATAAATATTTTCAGCATAATAATTACGTTACCTTATTTACTAGTTTCATTCATTGCTTTTTGTTTGGCAAAAAAAGCTAATAAACTCAATAAACTAATACAAATAATCATATAAAAACCTATTGTAGGATATGAATGAGTTATAAACTGTGCAATCTTACCATCACCAAAAACTGTTGGCATAAAAGGTTTAATTTTAAATGCTCCCCAGTCATGTAAATTATGTCCAAACCAATATAACCAATATGAGTAATCTGCTACAAAAAGAAGTGGCAAAGATGCAGGTATAAGCATCAAATAATTTAATATTCTATTGTTATACAAAATAAAGTAAACCATACCTAAAGATAATGCAAGTAATGCATATATTCCTATCTCTCTTTCTATAGTTCCTCCTACCCACATAGGATCCATACCAACATAGTGATTAATTGTATTCATCTCATGAACTTCACCACTATATCCATCAAAATGAAAAAACACAGGGATACCTTCAGGAAATGCTTCTTTTGGGTAATTTGGTGCTTCCAGTGAAACAGCCCAAATAGGAAGTGAAGCTACCCCTAATTCTGACTGTGTTTCGATCATTTTTTCCAAATTGTTATGGGCTTCCTTATCTACAGTGACACTTTTGTATCTACCTTGATTATAAAAATTCCAAACCGCTTTACTAAAAGAAGATACTTCATCTCCTTTATTTTCGTGAACTTTGTTTAAAACTCCATGAAAAGAAACCATTGGAAACGTAAATGAGACGGTTAAAATAATAAGTGCCAATAAGGCAAATACTTTTGCTTTGTTAAAACTTGAATGCATGTTCTTCCTTTTTAATTTAAATAAATATAAATTTATTAAAATCATACTTATTTAAATTATTATTTTTTAAATAGTATATATAAATGACTATAACTAATTTCCAGAGAATATAACTTGACAATAATCAAGTTATATTCATTTTATTAAACAAAATTCTATATTTTAAAATAAATTAGCGTTTTTATCTATCCATTTAAAATATTCAATAATGTCGTCTGTTTCTTTCTCACTCATATGTTGATTTGGCATTCTAAGATTAAAATAGTTAATCATACCATCTACGTATGGATCTTTATACATTTTTTCTGGGTTAAGAATAAAGCTTTTTACCCATTTTTCAGCATTTTCATGTCTTTGTAAAACACCTGTTAAATCAGGACCTGAAGATACTTTTCCAACAACATGACATCCAGAACAACCACCCTCATTAAATGCTCTTTCACCTCTTTGAGCAGCAGGACTTTGTTTAGTTGCTATGATTCTTACAAGTGCATCTTTGGCTCTAATACCAACATCTGCTGTTTTAACCATTAATTGCCAAATCATATTTTCAAATAAAATAGCTTTTTCTATATCACCAGCTTTTAATGCTTCTTCAGCTAATTTTTTCTGAGCAGGAATTTGTCCATATTGGTCAAATGCATCAGTTACAAGAGCTGCTACAACTTTATGATCACCGAATTTATTTTCTTTTAAGAACTTAACAACAGATTGAATAACTGCATCTGTAGCATCATTAACTGCAACTGTTTTATCATATTCTGCTTTCAATTCTGCAGTAGTCATTGTTTTCATTTTAAGTTTTTGAGCTGATGTATATTTTTTATTTGGGTCTTTAACCATTAAATATCCCATCATCTCTAGATGAAGTGCTGAACAAAATTCTGTACAATAGTATGGGAAAACACCTTCAATATCAGCTTTAAATTTAATAGATGCAGTTTCACCTGGTTCTAAAGAAGCATGAACATTATAATGATCTACTGTAAAACCATGAGTTTCATCTTGAGCTCTTTCAAGATTAGTTAAATGCATAGTAACTATATCACCTTTATTAACTGTAATTCTTTCTGGATTAATATGAGATCTAACCATAGTAGCAAAAACTGTTACTTTGTTCCCATCTCTTTCAATTCGTTCTTGACCAGCTAAAGTTTTACCGATATGCTGTTTACCTGTTGTAACATTCGTCCCCATTGGATATCTTACATGTGGATGTAGTTTACTAGCTCTTATTGCAACAGCTTGATGTGGTTCACCCAAAGGTAAAGGCATATCTACAAGCAAGTCCATTGTTTTACCACTGATATCAATCAACTGGTGATTTTGTGGGTGTAGTGGACCAACATTTTGAAATCTATCAATAGCAAGTTTATTTAAAGAGATAATATACTTACCTTGTGGATCAGCAGATTTACCCTCCATACCACATAAATGTCCAACATTATAATGAACATTTTCTTTGTCTAAAACTTTCAGATCTTTATAGTTCCATTTTACGATTTGAGAATCAACATAAAGTGAAGTATAAATTTCACCATCAACATTTGAATATTGATTATGTAATGGTCCAAGACCTAATTCTACTTGACCATGTAAAGATTTTTTCATATCTAAAATAGGAATACCATATGGGTCTTTCCCAATATATTCTTTATTATCAATTAGTTTTTTAATTTTACTCCATTTATACACTGAAGCATGTGTATCTAACTTTCCACACACTGTAATATATTCACCATCAGGTGAAACATCTACACCATGAGGTGATTTAGGTTCAGGGATTAAAAATAAAGCATTATTTTTAACAGCAATATCCATAGGTATTATTCTATGATTATTAACTACTTTTACATTTTTTGGATTTTTAGCAAGTTTTGCCAATTTTTCCCAGTTATATACATGTAAGAAATCGGTATCGAACCTACTCATACCCGCTTCATTTGGTGGCATTCCTACTTCAATTCCACCTGTATACATTTCTGTATTAAATGAATTTGTAAAACCCCAACCATCAGATACACCTTTACCAGAATCTGATAAATCTTGCATATATGGAGGCATTTCAATTGTAAATGAAGCTTTTTCATCAATTCGACCTTTTTCAGAATCAAATTTCCACATTGTAGCTCCACCTCTATAAGTTTCTTTATAGTCTTCAATTGGGTGATAGTCATTGTCAAATGGTGCAGCATATTGTGCCGCTTCTATAATATACTCAGAATTTTGAGTAAAGAAAGCTCCACCATGAGCTGATTTAAAAACTGGGTTAACTACAATTTGTCTAGTTTCAAAATCTGCTAAATCAATAATAGCAATTCTTGGATTGGCTTTATCATTAATCGCTAACCATTTTCCGTCATATTTTCCATCAACTTCAGAAAGTGCTGGGTGATGAGTATCTCCCCAGTTTATCTCTCTTCCTCTAATATTCCCTTGTCTAAGAATTTTTTTGGAACCTTCATCAAATCCATATCCTTGCCATGGTTCTGGCGTAAATACTGCGATATACTTTAAAATTCTCATAGATGGAACACTGTAAACAATCATTTGTCCAGATTGACCACCAGAACTAAACACTACAAATTCATCTCTACCACCTGTTGGTAAATATGTTTTTGCAGCACGAATAACATCATTTTCTGTTAAGCCTCTTTTTTTCATTATCTTATCCAGTTCACCAGTACTTGCTGTTGCAACAGTTGCAGCAATAGTTGTACCTAAAACTAAAGTTGATAATTTACTAAAAACTCTACTCATCCTTTCTCCTTTTTCCCCTTTAATTTCATTTGAATAAAGATTAAATTCAAGTGATTGTAAAATGATATATGAAAAAATTAGAAAATAATTTGACTTAGGGCAAATTATTGTAAAAAAAGTAGTTTTTAATTTTTATGTTGTATTAAGTCCTTTAATTTAGATTGTAAATCTTGTAATTTTGAAGATACACTCATTAGCTCTTCAAGAGATTGTATAACTACATCTTCTTTTTTTGCCATTTCAATATCAATCTTTTTTTTATCATTCATTTCATTTAAAAGTGTTAAAAATACTTCAATATTATTTTCAATATTTTCTAAAGAATTTGAAGTATAATCTATTGCATTATATCCTTGTTCAATAGAACTATTAATGTTTTGTACCAAACTATTAAAATTGTTTGCTACATTTTGAATGTCTTTATTATGAACTTTTATATTAATTGGTTCTAAATCGCTAATTGTATTCTTTTGGATAATATTATTTGCAGAACTCATAAACTTTTGTATAAAAGAAAGAAGAGGTTTTACTTGTAAAAAAAGATAAATAAGAAGCATACTTATGAGAATAAATAAAATATATTGAATAATTTTGTATTCTCTCAACGATTCATTGAAATAATCTTTATGTAACTTAATTAAACTATCAAATTCAGCAGTTAAAGACATATTACTTATATATATTCTTGTGGTTGTTTCCTCTAATAAAATATTTGTATAAGGCATAATAACTTTTATTTGATTTTTAAATAATATTACTTCCGAATGATACTGTTTCCAAAATTCAAATATTTTTTGACTTTGTTTTTTGATTTTTGCAGATTTAATATTCATTAGTATTCTATCTCTTTTATTTAAATTATTAATAAAATTTTCTACTGCTTTATCTAGTTGAATAGTAGGATGATTTGGATTTCTATAAATATAAAAAATATTTTTTGATATCTCTTGTGTATAATCTTTTTGTTGATTAATTAGTGTCAAGATATTGCTTTTTTGTTTATTCTGTTTATCGATATAATTTACAATTATAACCAACAAGAATGATAACAAAAAAATCATTATTCCAAGTATTTTTATTTTATTCATATTATTTTCCCTTAAATTTCTTTATAAATTAAATCTAAATTATACTGATCTGTAATAAAAACCTTGCCATGCTCAATATCTATAACTTCTCTTCGTTTTAAATTATTTAAAACTCTTGATAATGTTGAGGGTCGGATATGAAGCATAAGAGAAATATCTGATCTTTTTAATTCATTAAATATTTCTAAATCAGTACTTATCATTTTAGCAACTTTAGATACTGCATCATATATAAATTCTCTATTAATAAGCGATTGTAATTTTGTGGATTGTAAAATAATTTGATCAGTAAACTCAGAATTAAGTATATTTTGTTCTAAAAATCTACACTTAAATCCCTTATAATCAACAATTAATACTTGAGAATCTTTTATAAAAGAAATATTTGAAAAAAATTCCAATTCGTCATTCTTACTATCTAATATTTCTGAAATCATATTATCTTGATAAATATGAAATAAAAAAATTTCATTTTCATATTTGTCAATTTTATAGGCTTTTGCTAAGCCCTCAACTAAAAAAAACAATTTATTTATTTTTGTTTTTTCATAAGAAAGAATATAATCTTTCTCATAGTTTCCAATAGTCGATATCTCACTTAATCGATTAATTTGTTCTTCATTTAGGCTACGAAAGAAGTCTAACTTTTGTATTATATTTTTTAAAGACAAATTATTATTCATATTATCTATTTAACAATAACTTTTTTACTCTTCATATCTATATGCAAATGGATAATATCCACGGCACTAGGCGTTACACCACTTATTTGTGAAGCGTTAAAAAGTGTTGGAGGATTGAACTTTTTAAGCTTCTCAATCACTTCTGATGAAAGCCCTGGTAGTTCATCGTAGATGAAATCTTCTGGTATTTTAAGATTTAACATCTTTTTCATTTTTTCTATTTGTTTTTGCTGTTTATCTACATATCGATAATACTTTGCTTCAACTATCACTTGTTCTTTTAAGTAGTCATCAAGATGTGCAAGACTAGGAACTAATCTATCAAATTTTTCTTTAGTGATAGTATTTCTTCCTACTAAATCTACTAGTAAAATTTGGTCTGATATTTTATCTTCCCCTAACTCTTCTAGAAGTGCCAAATTCTCTTTTTTTGAGGTGAACCATTCATTTTCCATAAATGCTATGGCATCTTTGATAGTTTGTTTTTTGTGTTCCATAGTTTTAAATGTATCATCATCAATAAGTCCAAATTCATGTCCATATCCCATAAGTCTCATATCTGCACTCTCTTCTCTTAAGAGAAGTCTATATTCAGCGCGACTTGTAAACATACGATATGGTTCATTTGTCCCTTTAGTTACAAGGTCATCTATTAAAACTCCAATATAACTTTCATCTCGTCTAAGTACAAATGGTTCTTTTCCATCAATGGCCAAGCTTGCGTTTATTCCTGCCATAAGACCTTGTGCTGCTGCTTCTTCATATCCAGTTGTTGCGTTTATTTGCCCAGCTAAATAAAGATTTTTAACTTTTTTTGTTTCAAGAGTGTGTTGCAACTCTGTTGGGTCTATGTAGTCATACTCTATTGCATACGCATATCGTACTACTTTTGCATTTTCAAGCCCTTTTATTGAGTGTATTTTCTGCTTTTGCACATCTATTGGTAAACTTGAACTTAATCCATTGATATAATATTCTTCTGCTCTTATTGTTTGTGGTTCTAAAAATAGTTGATGTCTATCTCGTTCACTAAATCTATTTACCTTATCTTCAATACTAGGACAATATCGAGGACCAGTTCCTTCTATTTGTCCTGTAAAAAGTGGAGCTCTATCAAAATTTGTTCGTATAATATCATGAGTATCTACATTTGTATAGGTGATATAACAAGGCAGTTGAGTAGGATGAAACTCCTGTTTATTTGTTCTAAAACTAAAAGGGTGTGGTTCTTCATCTCCCCCATGTGCTTCCATCGCACTAAAATCTATTGAGTTTACATTTATTCTTGCAGGAGTTCCTGTTTTTAATCTTCCTACATTTAGACCTAATATTTTTAGTTGATCAGAAAGTGTAGTTGATGGTAACTCCCAAGCACGACCTGCAGGATATTTATTTTCTCCAATATGGATAAGACCTTTCATAAAAGTACCTGTAGTTAAGATAACTTTTTTTGCTTCAAACACTTCACCTAGTTTTGTTTCAATACCAAATACTTCTAGATAATCCTCTTGAGCCTCAACTTTTAAAGCACTCACTTCATCTTGATATACATCTAGATTTGGTGTATTTAAAGTGATATTTCTCATATATTCTCGATATGCATCCATATCAATCTGAGCTCGACTTCCTTGAACTGCAGCACCTTTAGAGGCATTTAAAATTCTAAACTGAATACCTGTTGCATCTGTACACAAGCCCATCTCTCCACCAAGAGCATCTATCTCTCGAACTAAGTGTCCTTTTGCAAGTCCACCAATTGCTGGATTACAACTTGCTGCTCCTATTTGTTCTACTAGCATAGTTACAAGTAAAGTTTTTTTACCCATTCTTGCAGCTACAAGACTTGCTTCAATCCCAGCATGTCCACCACCAACTACTATAACTTCATATTGTGTTGGAGATTGTTCTTGTGTTTGTTGTGTCATACGCACCCTTGGTAATTTGATAGGGTATTATACCAAATCTAAGTATAATTTTGTTAAATTACTAAACTATTACTTTCGTAATTAAAGGGTTTTATAAAAGTGGAAAATATATTTGATATATCTGGTGATTGGGAATATGATACAATAGAACACCATATTAAAGATATGGATAAATTTTATTTAGAAAATAAAGCTACTCACATAATTTTTGATTTTAAAAGTCTTAAAAAAATTGATTCCTCTGGTATGATTGTAATTATTCGATATATTAACTTATTTAAAAAACAAAAAATTACCCCAACTTTATCAAATATCTCTATGAAACATCAAAATATGTTAACTCTTTATACAAGTAACTATACACATAAAGATGATTTACCAACACATCCTACTATAAACTTCTTTGAAGAGATTGGAAATACTGCCCACTCTACTTTTGAAAACTTTAAAAACTTTTTATATTTTATAGGAAGAATTTTAGTAATTTTTCTTTACACTTTACGCCATCCATCTTTAATAAAAGTTAAAGCAACTGTCAATCAAATAGATATAGCATCTATTTATATACTTCCTATAATCGGTCTTTCACTTTTTTTAGTTGGTTTTGTTACTGCATATCAAGGGGCAGATCAGCTTGGTCAGTTTGGTGCTTCAATTATAGTTGTAGAGATGTCCACCATGTCTATGTTTAGAGAGATAGCACCTTTTTTAGCAGCAGTTATTGTTGCTGGAAGAAGTGCATCATCTTATACAGCACAAATAGGAACTATGAAAATAACAGAAGAGATAAGTGCCATGAAAACTATGGGACTTGATGTGGATAGATTTTTAATCATTCCACGAATTGTAGCATTAGTTATTGTGATGCCACTTATTGTTTTTTTTGCAGATATGGCAGCAATGGCTGGTGAGATGGTAATAGTGAAATACCATCTTGGTATCCCTTATACACAATTTATTGATAGAATATATGAGTATGTGGAACTAAGACATATAATGTTAGGACTTTGCAAAGCACCATTATTTGGGATTCTTATTGCTATTATTGGATGTTATAGAGGGTTACAAGTACAAAAAGGGACTGATATAGGAAGATATACTACAAAATCTGTAGTTGATGCAATATTTTGGTTAATCGTTGTAAATGCTTTAATCTCTTTATTGTCTATAGAGTTAGGATTTTAAAATGATAAAAGTAAGAAATATATCTACCTCTTTTTATGGAAAATATGTACACAAAAACATCTCTTTAGATATTCACAATGGTGAGATATTTGGACTTTTAGGTGGAAGTGGTAGTGGGAAAACTACACTTCTGCGACAAATGATTATGTTAGATGAGATTCAGCAAGGTTCAATTGAAATTTTTGGACATCAACTTACGAAGTTAAAACCTACCCATAGAAATTATATAAAAAGAAACTGGGGTGTTTTATTTCAATTTGGAGCACTCTTTTCCTCTTTAAATGTTTTGGAAAATATTGGGATAATGTTAAAAGAAAATACAAAACTTCCACAAGATATTATTAACGATATTGCATATACAAAACTCAAAATGGTTGGACTTGGTACAGATGTGGGAAAACTTTACCCTGAAGAACTAAGTGGTGGTATGAAAAAAAGAGTTGCGATTGCGAGAAGTTTAGCACTTGATCCTAAAATACTTTTTTTAGATGAGCCAACTTCTGGTCTTGACCCTTATAGTGCAAGAGCTTTTGATGAACTTATTTTGGAGCTTCGTGATATGTTAGGTCTAACAGTCGTAATAATAACCCATGAACTAGATACAATTGAAAATGTGTTAGATAGATTCACTATTATACACAAAGCAAATCTTGCATTCACAGGTACTTACGACGAAGCATTAAAAGAAAATAATGGTACAATAAATAAATTTTTGAACCAAAACAAAAAAGGGTTACATTTTGGAAAATAAAGCTAGATATACTTTAGTTGGTCTATTTATAATAGTTTTTTTACTATCTTTAATTACATTTATATTATGGCAAACAAAATATAATTTTAAAGATACTCAGTCTTATGAATATAGACTCTATACACAAACTTCTGTTGCAGGACTCAATAAAAACTCTTTTGTAGAATACAAAGGTCTCAACATTGGAATTGTTAAAGATATTAGAATTAACCCAAAAAACTTACAACAAATAGAGATAATTTTAAAAATAGAAAATCCTGCAATGATAAAAGAAAATAGTTTTGCTACAATCCAATCCCAAGGGATAACTGGAAATAAAAATGTAGAAATAAGTGGTGGTACAGAAGATGCGAAAAACTTACTTCCAAAAGAGAATAGTTTTGAAATACTTCATTTAGAACAATCATTTTTTGATAATCTCACCGAAAGTGCTCAAGATATAACACAAAATATCAATCTTACATTATACCAAATTAATAAACTTCTAAAAGATAGCAATATCCAACATATTGATGGGTTACTCTCTAGCTTGGAAAACAATTCAAATAATTTCAATACAACAATAGAGAAACTCAATGCAATTTTAGAAACAAATGCACCAAAAACATTAGCAAATATTGACACACTTACGCAAGAGTGGAGTGGTTTATCACAAGATATTAAAAAATTGATAAAAAATGACATAACCACACTTCTCAATAAAGCAAATACAACTTTAGAAAGTACTTCAAACTTAGAAGATATTTTTTTAAATATTGAAAATACCATAGAAAAAGTTGATGAAACATTAGATAATATTAATGAAAATGGTGGCGATATTATTTTTAAAACTAGAGATATAAAATATGGCCCACAGGAGATACAAAATGAAAATAAATAGTCTTATTCTTATTACAATACTTTTAACTTTTACAGGGTGCATAAACCTTACACAAGAAGTTCCTGCTTACTCAACATATACTATTAATGTCAATAATAAATTAGTTACAAATAAAAATAATTCAAACATTAAATTAGAGATAAAAGAACCTAAAGCATTAGCTAGTATAAATTCTAAATATATATCTTACTCAACAAAAAGTTATACAAGTGAGAATTATGCTCTAAGCAAATGGAGTGATAATCCCTCAAAAATGATTCAAACTCAACTTGTAAAATATCTTTCATCAACAAATAATTATGCTTTTGTAAATAATTCAAGCATAAATGTAAGAAGTAACTGGCAATTACTAAGTGAAATCACAAATTTTCATCAAATTTTTCATAAAGATAAAACAACAGTAGAGTTTTCAATAAATGTTTATCTAAAAAATAGAAAGACTACTTATTTTAAAAACTTCACTTACAAACAAGATTGTGAAGAAAACAATGCAGTAGGAGCAGTTAAAGCTTTAAATATAGTTGTTAATGATTTTGCAGAAGATTTAGATAAATGGATTTTGAATAGCATAAATCAAAAATAACTATAAAGGAGAATAAAGATGACAAGTAGTATATTACTAGAATTTTCAATGTTTCCAACAGATGTTGGGGAGAGTAAAAGTGAATATGTATCTGCTGTTGTAAAATGTGTACGAGAAAGTGGATACGACTATCAACTTACACCAATGGCAACAATTGTAGAGTTTCCTAGTATGAGTGAAGCTTTAAACCTAGTAAAAGAGTGTTATGAAGTACTAGAATCAAAAAACTGCAACAGAATCTATTCTGTACTCAAATTTGATATAAGAAAAAAATCAAAAGATAGAATGAGATCAAAAATACAATCTGTAGAAGATAAAATAGGTGAAGTAAACAAATAAAAATTTGCAAATATAAAAAAGCCTTTACAAAACAGAGGCTTTTTTATAATTTTGTCGAAAACCAAGAGAAAACTACTTTCTTACGAAAGGAGTTTACTCCCAGTAAATGACTGAAGTAAAAAGTAATTTTATCGCAGCGTTTGCGACAAAATTAAACTCGTGCTTCCTCTCTTCTTTGTAGATACTCCCATTTTGCATCTACTCTTTTTTGCCACTCATCAATCAAATATTCATACTCTGGTTTAAATAAATGTTTAAATCTTGGTTGAACACCTAAATAATCTCTAACGGGTACAATATTTTTTGGTCTATATGTAATATTTAACTCTTCTCCATTAATAATCTCATAAAGAGGAAATACTAATGAATCTGTAGCCATATCAGATACTTCTATTGTTTGGTGAATTGGGAACTTCCACTCTGTTGTACAAGCAGACATTGCATTGATATAAACAGGTCCATTTGCATCAAATCCTTTTTGGATTTTTTTCACCATATCTTTCCATTTATTTGGAGCAACTTGAGCAACATAAGGAGCACCATGTGCTGCCATAATTTGCATCATATCTTTTTTATTTTGTTTTTCACCATAAGAGTGAGACCCAGCAGGTGTAGTTGTAGCACTCGCCCCAATAGGTGTAGAAGAACTTCTTTGTCCCCCAGTATTTGCATAAACTTCATTGTCTAAACAAATATACATCATATTGTGTCCTCTTTCAAAACATCCAGAGATCCATTGAAAACCGATATCATAAGTAGCACCATCACCACCAAAAGCTATAAATTTAGGCTCTGGTGTATTTGGATCAATTCTACCTTTGTTTCGTAATGCCATATTTGCTCTCTCTGCTCCTGCAATAGCAGTAGAAGAGTTTTCAAATCCAATATGAATCCATGAACAATCCCATGATGTATGAGGATAGATAGCAGTACATACTTCTAAACATCCTGTTGAAGCACCAACAACTAAATTATCATTAGTTGCATTTAAAACTTCTCTTACAATAATTGAGTGAGCACATCCTGGACATAGAACATGAGCACCCTCAAATCTCTCTGCTGCTGTTGAGAAAGATTTTAAGTTTTTAATCTCTTTATTTCCTTGTGGTTTACCTAATAAAGTACTCATTTTTTATCCTTCTACACTATAATATTTTAACTCTGGTCCTCTAACACCAATCCACTTTTGGATTGCACCATCAAGTTTTCCAGCATCAACTTCTGCTTGAGCATCTTTGTATATTGTACTTAAGTGTCCAATATTAATATCTCTACCACCTAGTCCATAAATTTTGTTACTTACTAATGGTCTATTTGTTGTATTAAATAACGCTGCTGTAACATCATTATATAGTAATCCAGTTTGACCACCTGGAGCACTTCTATCCATACATACAACTGCTTTTGCATTTTTAAGAACTTCTACAAGTTTATCCATTTGAGTAGGTCTAAAAACTCTAGGCATTACAACACCAGCTTTTATCCCCTCTTCTCTCATCTTATCAGCTGCTACTTGAGCTGTTTGATAAGTAGTACCCATACATACAACAATCACATCTGCATCATCTGCTTTGTATGATTCAACCATATTGTATTTTCTACCACTGATTTTTGCATATTCTTCAAATACTTCTTCAATAACAGCTTGAGAATCCATCATCGCTTTATTTTGTTTTGCTTTATGCTCAAAATGCCAATCAGATTCAGTTTGAACACCATGTGTTACAGGTTTATCAAAGTTTAACATTGAGTTTACTTCTTTAAAATCTCCAACGAAATCATAAGCATCTTTATCACTTAAAGGTCTTACATTTTGTGCTTTATGTGATGTTAAAAATCCATCTTGATTTACAATAACAGGAAGTCTTACATCCATATGCTCACCAATTCTAAATGCACATAATACTAAATCATATGACTCTTCAGGTGTACATGCATCTAAAGATATCCAACCTGATTGACTTGCAAGATACATATCAGAGTGGTCACCATTTACATTTAATGGTGCTGCTAAAGCTCTATTAATCATACATAAAACAATTGGTAATCTCATACCAGAAGCTTGATATAAAGTCTCAACCATAAGTGCAAGTCCTTGAGAAGAAGTTGCAGTTGCAGCACGTGCACCAGCAGCACTTGCTCCAATACATCCAGACATAGCTGCATGTTCTGATTCAGTCATAATCATCTCACCATCTACATAACCATTTGCGTTATGCATAGCATATCCTTCAACTGTACCTGTTGATGGTGTAATAGGGTATGCAGAAACAACATCAACGCTTGCTTGTCTTAACGCATGAGAGTTTGCAAGATTTCCATCCCAAACTTCAACATCATGTAGTTCCATTGTTCTTTTATTTCTATACATCTTCTTATTCACCTTTCTTTTTCTTCTCTGGCCATTGCATCAGAGCATCTTCATTTTTTGTATTTTCATCAAACATAACTAAAGATTTAGGATTTGTAGGACAAACTTCAGAACAGATTCCACACCCTTTACAGTGATTATAATCAATTCCAACCATCTCTTTATCTCTTGAAATTATAGAACTATCTGGACAGTATAACCAACAATTTTGGCAATCTATACAAAGATCAACATTCCATACTGGTTTTGCAACTCTCCAATCTCCAACATATTTATTCATTGAATTTGTTTCAGCTACATTTCTATCTTCTGGGTGAACATCAACAACTGTATGGTCTATATCACCTTCAAATGAAAAACATGCTGCTCCTTGAACTAATTCATCCCATCCCATATCCCAAATTGAATTTTCAAATTGATCTTTACTTTTATATAAATTATTTACTAAGTCTTTATGTTGTGCCATAATTATCTCCTATTTAACTTCATCATATGCGCGTTGTATAGCTAACATATTTGCATCTATAATTTTCTCTGGAAGTTTTTTAAGCACTAGTTTCATTGATTGCTTAAACTCTTCAATAGGAAACATTCCACTTATTTTTATAAAAGCACCTAGTACCGGTGTATTTGGTATAGGTCTTCCAATAGTTTCTTGTGCAATTTTTAAACAATCTAATATGAAAACTCTCTCTTCTTTCCCTTGTAATGCAGGGATTAAAGATATTAACTCACTTTTATCAAGATGTGTAGTAATAATATACTTTGTATTCTCATCACAGTCTTCAGTAATATTATCAGAAAAAGCTAATCCTGGATCTATAACAAAAACATAGTTAGGACACATATATCTTTCATGATTTAAAAGTAAATTATCATCAACTCTGTTATAAGCTGTCATTGCAGCACCTCTTTTTGCAGACCCATAAAATGAAAATGCTTGCACTTGCTTACCAGTTGCTGCCAATACTGAAGCTAATCCCTTAGCCCCCGTAACCGCTCCTTGCCCAGCACGACTGTGCCATCTAATCTCTAGCATTTTAACTCCTATACTTTTTGTTTATTTTATAATATTAACTAAACTATAATTTCTTAGCCCAATTTTAAGCAATTACAACTTACATTATGCTTTAGAAATGGTGCTTTTAATTAAATTTACCGCTTCTAAAGCATTGGTGGTTACATAGGGTGTGTAGCAACATAACTCTTTCTTATATCCATATCCACACAACACACCACAGCTACTTACATTAGCTCGGTTTGCTGCAATCAAATCTAACTTTGTATCTCCTATCATAAAAACATCCCTAGATGGTACTATTTTCATCTTTTTAAGTGCTACTTCTATTGGTTCTGGATCTGGTTTTGGATTTTGTACCTCTTGACGACCAATTATTACCTCAAAATACTCAAAAATTCCAAGATTTTTTAATAAAGGTATACTATATTTGGTTGTTTTTGTAGTAACCACTGCAAGCTTCGCAAATTTTGATGCTTCTTCTACTGCTTCTTTAGCAAATTCTAATAAAATTGTTTTTTCTTCTGATATCTTTTGGTAATTTTCTTTATAACTATTTACAAAATCTACCACCTTTTCTTTTTCTATTCCCAAATTAGCAAACATAATATCTAAGGGATATCCAATGTGACTTTTTATCTCTTCATCATCTCCACTGAAATTATAACCTTGTTTGTTAAAAGCATAATAGAATGACTCTAGTATAGCCTCTGTGCTATCTATTAAAGTACCATCTAAATCAAATAGTATTGTTATATTTTTGTTATTCACTTTTTATCCACTCCTCTTGATTGTGTGTAATACCAATTAATGCTGGTTTTACATTTTTTATATTTTTATTAACCGCCGTTATACTATTAGGTACAAATAAAAACAAATACGGTAAATCGGCACTAATATATTTATAGATTTTTTTATAAATTTTACTAAACTCTTTTTTATCTATTGTTCTTTCTGCTTCTTCTATTAATCTATCAACTTCTGCATTTTTATATCCTACAAAATTAAATCCACCTTTTTTATCACTATTGCTATGCCAAATAGATCTGGCATCTGGAGTAAGAGACAAGTTCCAGCCTAATATAACGGCTTCAAAATTTCTTGGATGCACGACTGTATTTAAAAAAGCTTGCCATTCCATAACTCGTATTTTCATCTCTACACCTATTTGTTTTAATTGATGTTGCATTATTTGAGCTACATTAACTCCTGTTGAGCTTCCAGCACTTGTAATAACAGTAAAACGAAATGGATTTTCTTTAGTATAACCTGCTTCTTTTAGTAACCGTTTAGCTTTTTGTTTATTTTGGATTATTGGTTTTATATCTTCATTGTATGCGATACTTCCTTTTAAAAAAGGTCCTGTAGAAACAGAAGCATGTCCAAAATAAAGTATATCTGCCATCTGTTGTCTATCAATAGCATAACTAATTGCTTCTCTTACTTTTAAATTTTTAAACTTTTCACTTTTTAAATTTAAACCTACATAGGAGTAACCAAAACTTTGCTTTTCATAAATATTAAAATTTGATTGAAATTCTTGATCAATTTGTCTATCAACTTGAATAGGTGTTAACCCACCTAAATCTAATTGTTTTTGTTTTAACATATAAAATGAAGTAGTAGGATCAGGAACAAATTTATATAAAATTTGCTCTATTTGAGGAACCTTTCCAAAATAGTCCTTATTAACTTCAAGGATAATATCTTGTGATAATTTTAACTCTTTTAGTTTATAAGGACCCGTACCTATTGGTTTTTTATTAAAAGTTGCTGTCATAATATTTTTTTCATCTTTTAATAAATGATACGGTAACACTCCCATCATCCAAATTTCTAATGCTTTAAAATAAGGCTCTTTATAGTTGATTTTTATAGTGTATTTATCTACTATCTCTACAGATTTCACTTTAGCATAATTTGAAGTATACGGAGAAAATATTTTTGGATTTATTATTGTATTATAAGTAAATAAAAAATCTTGCGAAGTGAACTCTTCTCCATCATGCCAATGAACATTTTGTTTGAGTTTTACTATTAGAGTTGTTTTATCTTGGAAATAATATGATTGTGCTAAATCTTCTACAACATTTCCATCTTTATCATATTTAAAAAGTCCATTAAAAATCCAATCTGCAATTTCACTACTTGGAGCATCAGTTGCTAATATAGGATTAATTCTACTGGGATTTGAGGCTAAACTTAAATTTAGTGTTGATGAGAATAAAAAAGTTTGTATGATAAGTAAAAATATAAGGTTTTTCATATTGAATTGTACATAAAAAAAGCCAAAAAGAAAATTCTTTTTGGCTTTTGCAGAAAACTGGTAAAAATACCGATTATCTTTTTGAGAACTGAGGAGATCTTCTCGCTTTTCTTTTCCCTGGCTTTTTTCTTTCAACAGATCTAGAATCTCTTGTAAGTAAACCGTGTGGTTTAAGAACTGTTCTGAATTGCTCATCATAAGCAACTAATGCTCTTGAAATACCATGTCTTAAAGCATCAGCTTGTGCAGAGTAACCACCACCTAAAGTTTTTGCTACTATGTTTACTGATTCTAATTGTTTAGATACTTCTAGTGGTTGTCTAACTCTTTTTTTAAGAGCTTCATGACCACCAAGCCATACATTTAATGCTACACCATTTACAGTGATTTCACCTTTTCCAACTTCTAACCACACTTTTGCAATTGCAGTTTTTCTTCTTCCTGTTGCGTATACTTTTGCCATCTATATTATCCTTGTACCTGTGCTGTATGTGGGTGTTCGCTACCTTCATAAACTTTTAAGTTTTTAAGTATTTTTGCACCTAATTTTGTTTTTGGTAACATCCCTCTTGTAGCTAATCTAAATAACTTTTCTGGGTTGTTTTCTAACATATCTGACATTTTGTGAGTTTTTGTACTACCAAAATAACCAGAGTGTGTGAAGTAATTTTTATCTGCTAATTTAGCACCAGTAAATTTAACTTTACCAGCATTAATAATAACAACATTATCTCCACAATCAATATTAGGTGTAAATGTTGGTTTATTTTTCCCTCTTAAAATTGTTGCAACTTCTGTAATTAATCTACCGAAAATTCTATCTGTAGCATCGATTACAATCCAGTCTTTTTTAACATCTATTTGATGTATACTTTGTGTAAATTTCATCTGAAATATATCCTTTCTTGAAAATAAGTTCGGAATAATAGGCGAATAAAGCTTATATAAAGCTTAAAATAAGGTTCTTATAAGTTTTATTTTCAAATTCTTTTTTTATCATCACTGATTTAGTTAGGTTAGAATATAATTATATCAATATAAACATAAAGTGAATACCTATGAACTATTACAATAAAGAATTACTAGCTATAAAAAAATCAAATCGATTTAGAAAACGAACTCTCTATAATCCTTCTTTAAAAGACTTAGCTTCTAATGACTATTTAGGATTAGCAGCAAATAAACAAACATTTACAAAAGCATACAATAGAGTCTCAAAAGAAAGATTTATTGCTCCAAAAGCTTCTGTTATTGTCAACGGATATTCTAAGATTCATAGAAAGTTTGAAAAAAAACTTTATAAACTCAATGGTTTCGAGGATGGTATAGTTGTAGGAAGTGGTTTTTTGGCAAATATCTCTTTAATAGAAAGTATGGCAAGAAAAAAAGATATTATCTTTATAGATGAAGAGTATCATGCAAGTGGGATATTAGCTTCAAAACTTACACAAGGTGAAGTTGTATTTTTTAAACACAATGATTATGACGATTTAGAAAGCAAAATAAACTCTAGTACCAACTACAATAGAATTCTTATAGCTATAGAAGGTGTTTACTCTATGGGTGGAGATATAGCTTCCATAGAATTTTATCATATCTCAAACAAATACAATGCTATTTTAATAGTTGATGAAGCTCATAGCTCAGGTGTCATTGGGAAAAACCTACTTGGATGGTTTGATTATCATAAAATAAAACCAAAATCTAATCATCTGAAAATGGGAACACTAGGAAAAGCTTATGGAAGTTATGGAGCTTATATCTTAGCTTCTAAGGAGATAATCTCATTTTTAGAAAATAGAGCAAAACCTATCATATATAGTACAGCACCATCACTTTTTGATATAGCTTTAGGGTATGAAAACCTTAAATATATAGTGAAAAACAAACAAGCTATATCAGAGAAAATTTCAGAATACCAACAAATAGTGAAAGAGACGTTAGGTATCACTACAAAATCTATGATTGTCCCAATAGTAATTGATGATAATAAAAAAGTACTCCAAATACAAAATCAACTTTTAGAATCTGGATATATAGTAGGTGCCATACGACAACCAACTGTAAAAAAAGCTATCATACGACTTATAATCAAACTCGATATTAGAAAAAATGACCTTAGGCAAACTTGTACACTAATTAGCAATTTTTTACAAAAGAACTAATATTTCACTAGTTCTTTTGTACTTTCAAATTAATAAACTGTTATAGTTTTTTTGATATTTAGATATTCAATTGGTTCTTTAGTTTGTTTACAATATTTTACACCATCAACATAAGCACAGTTGTTGTATCCAATAGTTTTTTGAACTGTTCTATACTCATATTTTGGTTCACATCTTGTAACTGTTTCATATGATTTACAAGTTTTTCCAGCTCTCATACTATTTGCAGTATAAGCTCCACCTAGACCACCAACAACCTTAGCTACATCTCTACCACTTCCACTACCAATTTGATTTCCAATAGCAAGACCAATAACTGTACCAACTATTGTATCTACACCTATTGAGTTTGTATCAGTATTTCCACATCTTACATTTACCTCAACAGTATCTTCATAACACTGTTCACCCACTTTTATTTTTTCTGTAAATGGTTTAGTAATAAGTGTTGACTCTGTCACTTTAATCATCTCTGCTTGTAACCCTGATGCTAATAAACCAGCCATCAAAATATATTTTAAACTTTTCATTCTTTTCTCCATATTGTATATATAGTAATTATATCATTATGTATTTATATTAAAAATAAAATACTCATAATAGTTTCAATCCCTAATTCTTCAGGTTCTGCATGTAATAATATTAAAGTATGTTCAAAATGCAATAACATTTTAGAAGTAATAATTTCAAAGCTATTATTTGATGGGTCTAATATAGATTCTTGTTTTGATTTAATATGAGATAAATCACTTAACTTAATTGTGTCTATATTGTGATAATTGAGTTTTTTAGCTAGTTCTATTTGCCAATTATTTTGCCATGTTAAAAAAAGATAATTTCCATTACTATCTTTATTAAACTTTATACGCCATTGAATTATTTGCAAATTTTTATATGCTTTTTGTAGTGTTTCAACATCATAACTTAAAGCTGTCATTTTATATTTAGAATCCATATCAAATGCTTCATAAAACATTTTATACATTCCAATGGCAAGATAATCACTTCTATAATCCACTTGTTTGTTTTTTTCAAAAGCATAATTTAAATAGTCTTGATAATGTTTTAAAGGGATACTATTATCTACATATAAGTGAATCTCATCTGTATTGTCTTGTATATTTTTTTGAAGTAGATGATTGAGTTGATTACTGTATGCATTTGGATTTCTTTTATCTAGTTTTATTTTATATTCTAAAAGTAATTCAACTAGTGATTTGTAATTATTTCTTATATGTTTTGCATTTTCTGTTTGAATTGTATTTCTAATCTTATCTTGAACATTAGTACAACCTGTAAATATTAATAATATCAATAGAAACAGGTATTTCATCTTTTCATTTATCCTAATGTAATTTCATCATCAAATTGTGTTTGAACTCGAAGCATTGTCATATATGGTAATTTTCCTGGAAGTTTTATAGGGTTTGTATTTCCACTATGTACTGATTCCAACTCTTTTTCACTTTGAGTAATGATTTTTTTGAAACTTATATAATATTTTCCATTCTCTTTTTTATAGATTGAACCTATCTCATTGTCTACCTCAACAATAGTGCTATTTAATGGTGCAAATATTTCTGTCTCTTCATTTGGATAGGTTTTGTATTTACATAAAAAATACTCCTCATCTTCTAAAACCAATCCACTCACCTCGTAACTTCCAGCACTCAAAGCATAATCATGATTTTGTGTATCACTTTTCTCAAATGGCTTATGGATAAGATAAGCATCTGTAAAGCCCCTATTTTTTGTAGTATTTAATTCATCTTGATATTTTTGTGCTTCAAACTTATCATTATAGCAATCTTCAAGTGCCATACGATAAGCATTTGCTGTAACAGCACAATAATATGGAGACTTTGTACGACCCTCTATTTTTATACTGTCAACTGCACCACTATCTACTATCTCTTTTACATGTGAAGCTAAGTTCATATCTTTTGCATTAAAAATATATGTTCCAATCTCTGGTTGTTCTTCAAGTCTAAAAAGTGTCCCATGGTCATCATTTCCAGCATATAAAGTATATTCAAACCTACAATCATTTGCACAACTTCCTCTATTTGGAACTCTTCCCATTTGTACTGCACTTACTAAACATCGGCCACTATATGCAAAACACATAGACCCATGTACAAAAACCTCTATCTCCAAATCTGGAAGCATTTTTTTGATCTCTTGTACATCTTTTAAACTTATCTCTCGAGCTGCAATAATTCTTCGCACCCCCATATCATAATACACTTTTGCATCAAGATAGTTCATAACATTTGCTTGAGTTGAAAGATGTATTGGGATATTTGGTGCTAACTCATTACAAAGTTGTACAACCCCTGGAGTTGCTACTATTAAAGCATCTGGTTCAAGTGCTGCTATATTTGCTATATGTTTTTTCAATAACTCTATTTGCGAATTAAAAGGGAAGCCATTGATTGTTACATACACTTTTTTCCCAATAGAATGTGCATAATCAATCCCCTCTTTAAAACTCTCCATAGTAAACTCTTTTCCACTTCGTATTCGTAAACTAAAGTGACTAACCCCACCATATACAGCATCTGCACCGTAAGCAAATGCTATTTTTAATTTTTCTAAATTACCTGCTGGAGATAATAATTCCACTTTCTTCATATATTCTTTCCTATTTTAATAAAAATCTTTCTAAATTTTTTGTGATATTTGCGTCGTATGTTTCTACTGTCTCATTTTTATCCATTGGCAAAGTTGGTATAGGTAAATTTTTGTTAATTGTTCTCACACACCGCACCCGTCCTGTTTTTATCTCTTGCACTGATTTTTCTATTTCACCATATTCTATACTTAATACTTTTGCATATTCCCAAATATTATTTTTTCCTACAGAGGTATCACTTGACCAGTAAAAAACTCCTCCAAAACCATTGTATATCTCATCTTGATGTTTTTTATGAAGGTTATTTAGTTGTCCTATTGTTGGAAGACTCCAATCTTCATATCCACCTATTCTAAGATTTTCACAATATACTTTTGCTTTCTCCCACTCTATTGGAGTGTTTGTAGCTTCTTTTGTATCTTCCCACATCTCATTACCTATAGTTTGTGTATAAAGTCTTATATCAAGTGGTATTAAGATTAGTTTATAAGCTATTTCATTAAAATCATCTGCATAAACATCTCCATAAACAACACCTTCTTTGTAACCATTTCTAATTCTAAATTCAATATTTTTTGCAGCATCTACTTCAAATACTCTATTTCTAGCATGAAGTACTTTTTCAAATTTCCCATTTATATAAAGTTCTCCATCTTCCCCTACAAGAAAAACTTTCCCTTTTGCTTTTTCAAATTCTAAAACTATATTAGGAATAGTTGTTTCTTTTATATTAATTTTTTTGGCAATATCTGCTTTATAAAACTTTTTATCAGCAATTGCATATAAATAATAATCTTGCTCTGGAATTACTTGATACCTCTTAATTGGAGTTTTTCCCACAAAATCACCATTCATATACACTTCTGTTCCCGTAACATTTGAGAGAATATTCATATAAGCTGGTTGCAAAGGCACTGTAGGTTTTGTTGTATTTGTGTCAGCTCCACTTAAAAAGCTTAAGCTAAGTGTTAATAATATCACAATTTTACCAAACATTTTTATCCTTTTTTTTCTAAACGAACCATAATAGAAGTATTGTACCAAAAACTATCCTATAGATACCAAATGCAACAAAAGTAAATCTCTCTAAAAACTTCAAAAAAAGTTTTATTGTCAGATAAGCAACTATAAAAGCTGTCACAAATCCAATCCCTAAAACCATCAAATTTGCATCACTAAAGTCTTTGTAGTGTTTCAATAAATCATACCCAGTAGTAGCACACATAACAGGAAATGCCAAAAGAAAACTAAACTCAGCTGATGCTTTTCTATTAAGACCAACTAACATTGCTCCAATTATTGTACTACCTGCACGACTTGTTCCTGGGATTAAAGCTGCTATTTGAGCAATACCTATCCAAAGAGCTTGTTTATAAGATACTTTTTCCACATCATCTATAAAATGCTCTTTTTCAGTATAAAACTTCTCTACAATTAAAAAAATAATCCCACCAACGATAAACATAATAGCAACTATTTTTATATCAAACATCGCTTTTATCTGTGATGAAAAAAGAAAACCAACAGCCCCTATTGGTATAAATGCTAAAATAAGTTTTTTCCAAAGTTCTATTTTCTTGATACTAAACTTATCTCTATAAGTTAATAACACAGCTAAAATAGCAGCAAACTGAATAATCACTTCATACGCTGTAGTAACTTTTGTTTGGTCTATCCCTAAAGCTTCACTTGCAACTATTAAATGTCCCGTAGAACTAATAGGTAAAAACTCTGTAAATCCTTCTATTATCCCTAAAAGTATTGATTCTAATATTCCCAAATTATATATCCTTTGATAATCTCAAAAACAATTTCAAACTTTTTTTCTCTTTTATTCCAATATTGTAATGAATTTTTGTAAGATAATCTAGTATCTGTTTTTTAGAGATTCCACTTCCTTTTGAGTATCTTTCTAAAATATATTGAGGAATATACACTTTTGTTTTTAAAAAATTTTTTGCTAGCTTTTCAAGTTGTTTTTCATGTTTATTTACACAAAGTCGAGCAAATACAAAAGGGAGATTATGTTTTTCTTTCCATTTAGTTGCTAAGTCGATAAACTTTTCATTGCTATTATGAAACTGATACAAGGCTTTATCTCCAATTACTACCTCTCCATCAATTTTTAATACTTTTGCTAGTGCATTTGATGTTTCTGATTGGAAATCTTTTTTGTAACTTCCTGGTATTACCAAAACAGAATCCACAATTCCGTTGGCAACTATTCCTAAATCTAAACAATGTTTACATCTTCGTGAAGCAATAGAGCTAATAACAGCAGCATCAACTTTTCTTTTCTTAAATTTTTTATTGATAGCTGAGGGATATGACTTTTTATACTCGATAATCTGTTTCGTTTGAGTTGATAAGTTTTTTTTGATAAAAATATGTAGTGGTAAAAGATTAATAAAATCTATCTTTGCAAATATCATAACTAAATTAAATCCTTATTTTTAATCAGTTATAATATCCAAGTTATAGTAAGAATACGATTATTTAAAAGGAACAATTATGGTAACAATAGAATTTTTAGGACCAATAAATAAAAAAGCGATGCAAGTGGATATTAAAAATCTCAACGAATTAAGTGATATTTTAAAACAAGATGAAGATTTAAAAGATTGGTTAAACAATAGTGCGGTAGCTATAAATGATACATTAGTAAAAGATAAAAACCAAATCTTAAATGATGGAGACAAAATATCTTTACTTCCTCCTGTGTGTGGCGGATAACTATGGAATATTTGGAACTCCATGATGGGAGTCTAGAAGTAGAAAAAATAACCAACAACTGGTACAATAATTTCAGACTTTCCAACTTTGGTGCAATTATCACTTTCGTAGGTGTTGTAAGAGATGAAGATGGAATAGATGGATTAAGTTTTGATATTTATGAACCTATTTTAAACTCATGGTTTGAATCATGGCAAAAAAAAGCAAAAGAAAAAAATGCAATAGTGCTTATGGCACACAGCCGTGGTGATGTTCTTAATCACACGAGTTCTTATATAGCTGCCGTTTGTAGCCCTAAAAGAAGAGTAGCATTAGAACTTATAGATGAATTTGTTGAAGATTTCAAAGCTTCAGCTCCAATATGGAAATATGATATTATCAAAGGGAAAAGAGAATATGCACTTAATAGAAGCACTGAAATATCAGGTGCTGGGTTATTAAGCTAAACAAAGGATAAGAATGAGAGTAGATTTACATAACCATACAACTTTATGTAACCATGCAGAGGGTTCAATTGAAGAATACATTCAAAAAGCAATTGAACTAGGTATTGAAGTATATGGTTTTAGTGAACATGCTCCCATGAAAAACTTTGAAGATGGATATAGACTTATTTTAGATAAAAAGAATTTTTATGAAAAAACTATTCTAGATTTACAAAAAAAATACAAAAATCAAATACAAATCACTTTAGGATATGAAGTTGATTATATGAGTGGGGATTATATCCTTGAGACAATCAAAAATGCCGATGTTGATTATCTTATAGGGAGTGTTCATTATCTTGATAAATGGGGATTTGACAATCCTGAGTTTATAGGTTCTTATAAAAATAAAAATATTGATACAATTTGGGAAGAGTATTTTGAAGCTGTAAAAGCTATGGCTAAAACTGGTTACTTTAATATTGTTGGACATCTTGATCTTATCAAAATATTTAAATTTTTACCAAAAAAAGATATTAAATCTATTGCCTTAGAAAGTTTAAAACAGATTAAAAAATCTAATATGGTTATTGAGATAAATTGCTCTGGATTTAGAAAACCTATAGGGGAACAATACCCCTCTCGTGAACTTCTAGAGTTAGCTTTTGAACTTAATATACCAATTACTTTTGGAAGTGATGCCCATAGCGTTGAGCATATTGGGTTTAAATATGAAGAGGCAAAACAACTTGCTTTAGAAATTGGTTATACCTCTTGCATATATTTTGAGAAAAAAGAAAAAATAGAAACAGCCATATAAACTTAAACAAATATAAATTTACACACAATTCATTTAGGTAAAAGCCCTTGTTTAAAGGATTAAGCCCAAGTTTAATTAAGCTTTTTTAAAGTTTTAATCCACTATAATCCCAAACTTAAAAAAATTAGGAGCGTAAGAGTGTTTGATTCTTTAACCAGTTCATTTAAATCTGTTGTTGGAAAAATTCGATATAAAGATGATGCTGCTGCACTCAAAAGAGCATTAACAGAACTTAAAAAATCACTTTTAAAAGCAGATGTACACCACAAAACCACCAAAGAACTCCTAACTAAAATAGAATTGGACACAAAAGCAAATGGAATAGGACAAGATTCTTTTCTTAGAGCTTTAAGAGACTCACTTACACAAATACTTACAACTACTGGAAACCAAGGTTTTGTTTACAGTAACAAATCACCACTTACAACTATCCTTATGACAGGTCTTCAAGGAAGTGGTAAAACAACTACAACTGGAAAACTAGCAAACTATCTTAAAATGAGAAACAAAAAAGTTTTAGTTGCGGCTGCGGATTTACAAAGACTAGCAGCTGTAGAACAACTTAAACAAATTGGTGCCCAAATAGAAGTTGATGTGTATTTTGAAGAAAATGAGACAAACCCAGTAAAAATTGCTCTGAATGCAAAGAAAAAAGCTCAAGAGGGACTTTATGATGTACTATTTATAGATACAGCTGGTCGACTTGCTATTGACGATGCATTAATGGATGAACTAAAAGAGGTCAAAGATGCTGTAGAACCTGATGAAATATTTTATGTTGCAGATTCATTAACAGGTCACGATGCTACAAAAACAGCAACTACTTTTAAAGAAAAAATTGGAATAGATGGTGTAATTTTATCAAAATATGATGGTGACACAAAAGGTGGGGTTGCTATATCTATTGCACATCAAGTTAAAGTGCCATTAAGATTTGTGGGTATTGGTGAAAAAATGCCAGATATTGAACCATTTATCCCAGACAGAATTGTATCTAGACTTATGGGTGCTGGAGATGTTGAAGGTTTAAGTGAAAAAGCAGCTGCTGTTATTGATGAGAAAAAAGCAAAAGAGGTTACTAAAAAAATCAGAAAAGGTGAATTTAACTTTAATGACTTTTTAGAACAACTTGATATGATGAAAAAACTTGGAAGTATGAAATCTATTCTTGGAATGATTCCAGGTATGGGAAATATGGCAAATCAATTAAAAGATATGGATTTAGAAAACTCTGGAGAGATTGTCCGAATTAAAGCATTAATATCTTCTATGACGCCAAAAGAGAAAGAGACACCAAGTATCATAAATCCTTCACGAAAGAAAAGATTAGCACGAGGTGCTGGACTATCTGAAGTACAGGTAAATAAAATTCTTAAGCAATTTAAAAATGCAGCCAAAATGGCAAAAAAAATGTCAGGAAAAGGTGGCATGAAAGATATGCAAAAGATGATGTCACAAATGGGTGGCGCTGGTGGAATGCCACAAATACCAAGATAGATATAAGTGCTAAGTGTTAAGTGCTAAGATGAAAAAATCATTTTAGCACTTAACATAAAAGTTAAACAAAATAAAAAAATTAAGGAAGAAAAATGACAGTAATTAGATTAACAAGAATGGGTAGAAACAAAAAACCATTTTACAGAATCGTTGTAACAGATAGTAGAAAAAGAAGAGACTCAGGTTGGATTGAATCAATTGGTTACTATAACCCAGTATCAGAACCAAAAGTATTAAAATTTGATCAAGAAAGACTTGACTACTGGCTAAGTGTTGGTGCTCAACCATCAGAAAAAGTAGCAAAACTTACAGCTAAAAAATAATTCTTATGATTTCTGAATTTGTTTCTACTTATGCCAAGATGATTGTTAGCCATCCTGAAGATATTGAGGTTGAATCAAAAGAGATAAATGATTCTTTTTTTGAGATAACAATTATCGCAAATAGTAATGATATAGGAAAACTCATCGGTAAAAATGGAAATATGATTAATGCTATGAAAACTATTCTTAATGGTTGTAAAGCGAAAGATGGTATCTCCTACAAAATACAAGTAATATCAAAGTAATTTGATACTACTTGCATATATTTACAAAGGTTCACTATGGAAAAAATATATGTAGCAAAACTCGGAAAAACAGTTGGTCTTAAAGGGCAACAAAAACTACACATTGATTCAGATTTTCCTGAACAATTTAAAAAAAACGCAAAGTTTATCACTGACAAAAAACAAGAACTTGTTATAGAATCTTACAACGCAACAAGTAATGTAGTAAAATTTATTGGTATTGATACTGTTGAAGATGCTAAAAAACTTATAAATAAACAACTTTTCACTTCAGTAGAAGATACTAAAGAGTTGTGTCAATTACAAGAAAAACAATATTTTTGGTTTGATATTATGGATTGTCTCATTATTGAAGATGATTTAGTATTGGGAAAAGTAGTGGATATTCAAAGAATGCCATTATCTGATTATCTTCTTATTGATACTGCAAAAGAACTTATTGAAAAAAAACTTTCTACTCAATTTTTAATACCTTATATTGATGATTATATACTTAATGTTGATATAAATAACAAAAAAATAGTTACAAAAAATAGTTACCTTATCCTTGAGAATAGCTAGCTTTAATAGTTAATTTTAATACTTTAATGGTACTTAATTTATAAGTAGCTGAAGAAATCTTTAGAAATATAATAATTTTTTTGATATAATAACTATATTCAAGTTTAATTAGGAATTTTATAAAATGAAAAGTATTGAGATAATCAGCCCTTACGATATGCATCTCCATTTAAGAGATAATGATATGTTAAAATTAGTTGCACCTTTAACTTCAAAAACTTTTAGTGGTGCAATAGTGATGCCAAATCTTGTGCCTCCTGTAGAAACAAAAGAAGCTGTAATCTCATACAAAAATAGAATTTTAGAGGCTATTGATGTAAACGATAACTTTACACCATTTATGACACTTTTTTTTAAACCTTACACAAAAGAATTTTTACAATCGGTAAAAGAGGAAATAACTGCTGTTAAACTTTATCCAGCAGGTATCACAACAAATAGCGAAGGGGGAGTTGAATCAATTGATACAGTCGCTCTTGCACCTACACTTAACGCTATGGCAGAACTTAACATACCACTTTGTGTTCATGGAGAAACAAATGGTTTTGTTATGGATAGAGAAAAAGAGTTTATGAGTGTTTATGAAGCACTTGCTGTAGCATTTCCAAAACTTACAATTATTATGGAACATATCACAACAAAAGATGCTGTAGAACTTTTAGAAAAATATGATAATCTGTATGCAACTATCACTTTACATCACCTTTTAATCACTCTTGATGATGTAGCTGGTGGTATGTTGCAACCACATCTATTTTGTAAACCTATAGCCAAAACTCCTGTCGATAGAGAAGCACTATTAGAAGTTGCTCTCAATGGTAACCCAAAAGTAATGTTTGGAAGTGATAGTGCACCACATCCACAAGAAGCTAAAGAATCTTGTGGATGTGCAGCGGGGGTCTTTACAGCACCTATTGCACTACAAGTACTAGCTCAAATTTTTGATGAAAATGGAAAGTTAGATAACTTAGAAGCATTTGTAAGTACTAATGCCACTAAGATATATAACCTAGTACCATCTTCAAAAACTATAAAACTTATTCAAAAAGATTTTCTTGTTCCTAAAGAATATCGAAAAAATGAACTCAATGTAATTCCAATGTACAGTGGAGAAGTTGTAAAATGGAGTATTGAATGATAAAAAAATTTTTCAAAAAAGAACATTCAAATGAAATATTTGCATTAGAACTAACAAAAAAGAAATTCGATAAAGAATGGCTTTTAGAAGGTTTAAAATCAGACTATATTGATATAGACCATAAAGATAAAAATGGAGATACTTTTTTAACAAAATGTATCTCCGAAGGGCGTACTCAAGCAGCACAATGGCTTATTGAAAATGGCGCAAATATTAATATTAAAAACCATACAGGAAAAAACTCTTTAGAGTTAGCAGTTGAAAAAAATAATTTAATAATTGTAAAAGAGCTCTTAGATTTAAAAAAAATAGATGTAAACCAAAAAGATGTGACAGGGAGAAGTCTTCTTCAAAATGTTGTAGTTTGGGGAAACCATGAAATGGCAAAACTTTTATTAAGTTATGGTGCCGATGTAAACAGTGTTGATAATTATGGAAGAATAGTACTCTATGATGCTTTAGCCTATGGAGATCAGCATTTTTTAAGATACCTTCTTTCTCTTGATAAACTGAATATCAACCATATTGATGATGAGGGTAATTCTCTTATGCAATATCCTGAAGTTACAAAAAATGACTCTATTGCAAAAGATATATTAATAGCAGGAATTGATCCTACTATAACAAAAGGTGATGAAAACTCATTTTTATATAAAACAATGCTTCGTGAGGATAAAGATTCTCAAAGTGTATTTGAGATAGCTCTTGATCATGGTGCAAATGTGAATGCAAAAGCACTTAGCGAAAAGACTATTTTAGTAGAGCTAATATACATAGCTTCTATGTTGCCAAAAAATGAAAATGACAAAAGAATGTTATATCTTGATAGAGCCAAAGAGATGATTACGCATCATGGTGATCTAAATCTTGTAGACAATAATGGAGAAACAATATTATTTCATGCTATTAGATTGATTGATATGGAACTTATTAATTTTCTTCTAACATATGGGATTGATGCAAATATTCAAGATAATAAAGGGAAAACAGCATTAGAATATGCAATTTATTATGGTATTGAGAAGTTAGATTTAATCTTATTGCTTATTAATCATGGTGCGAATCCAAAACAAAAAAATAAACAAGGGAAATGTATCTACGAGATACTCAATGATATTATTCTTCACCAATACTCAACTAAAATTATTGAGGATAAAGAGATAGTAGCAAAGATTGAAAAGAATGGTCAATATATAGAAGTAGTGAAAAAATTATTAGCTATCTCAAATGAAAATGAGGAAAAAATCGACTATCTTGATTCCTCAGGTGACCCTCTTTTCTTCAAGCCATTGATGTTTGATCACTTTAACCTTTTCAAAGTTTATATTAAATTTGGATTAGATATCCATGCAAAAAATAAAGCAAATCATAATATTTTCTTTGAGTATGTTTTAAAAGTATTTGAAAAAAATGACAACTCTTTAAAAGCCTGTGAAAATTTCCAACACAATCTTTCAAATCTAATAAGTAGTAAAATAGATAAAAATTATCAAGATGCACTAGGTTGGACTATTTTACACAAAGTTGTAGGGACTCCTTGTGATGAAAAACTTTTTGATATATTAACAAAAGTTGTTCCTTTTAACTACACAATAGTTGATAAGCTTGGTAGAAGTGTAATCCACAATGCGGTTTGGGGAAATAAAAAAAATATAATCAGAAAAATAGCAACTATTTCAAAAGAGAGTATTAATATTGAAGATAATTATAATATTTTACCAATGGTTTACGCGGCACTTTTAGGAAATAGAGATATTGTGTTAGAGTTTCTACGATTAGGTTCATTTATCCATTCTAATAAAAAAATAGATCCAAAAGCTATAAAAAAATTTAGTCCTATGTTAAAAAATCTTGATAAACTAACTGATGGGGTAGAAGACTTATCTGAATTACAAAATTTACAGACTGTTGTTGAACAAGTCAAAAAAGATTTTGAAACTCTTTAAGAGTAACAATAGATAAAATTTTTAACTACTGTTACTCTTTCTAAGGGGAGTTATATTTAAAATAACTCTGTATTTAAAACTGCTCCACTACTAGCATTTGTCACTAGTGCTCTATATTGTTTTAACCAACTTGAATTTAACTCTTTTTTAATAGGTTCAAAGTTTGCTTTTCTTTTTTCTATCTCTTCATCTGTCAGGTTTACGGATAAGATATATTTATCTACATCAATATGTATCTCATCTCCATCTTTTAAAAGTCCTATCATACCACCCTCAGCAGCTTCAGGACTTACATGTCCTATACTAGCACCTCTTGTTGCTCCACTAAATCTACCATCAGTTATTAGTGCAACTTTATCACCAAGTCCCATACCCATGATTAAACTTGTAGGGGCTAACATCTCTTGCATTCCTGGACCACCTTTTGGACCTTCATATCGTATAACTACAACATTTCCAGCTTTTACTTTATGATCTATAATTCCAGCAATTGCTTCATCTTGTGAATTAAAACAAACAGCAGTTCCTGTAAATACTCGATCACCAGTAATACCAGCAGTTTTTATAACAGCACCTTGTTCTGCTAAATTACCATATAGTATAGCTAATCCACCAACTTCACTATAAGGATTATCTATAGTGTGTATAATATTTGTATCTATTATCTTAGCATCTTTAATTCGCTCTTTGATAGTTTCACCTGTAACAGTAAGATTATCAGCAAGGATATCATCACCTCTTTTGCTCATCTCATGCATAACAGCACTTACTCCACCTGCTTTATCAATATCTTGCATATGTACTGTCGTTAAACTTGGAGATATTTTTGCAATATGACTTACTTTTTTAGAGATACTATTTATATCTTTTAACTCAAATTTTACACCAGCTTCTTTTGCAATTGCTAACATATGTAAAACTGTATTTGAACTTCCACCCATAGCCATATCCACTGCAAAAGCATTTCTTACTGCATTTTCATTTAAAATATTTCTAATGTTATATCTCTTTTTTTGTTCTAAATCTAGTTTTGCTAATTCACATATTCTTCGAGCTGCTTTTCTGTAAAGCTCTTCTCTTTGCGGAGTAAGTGCTAATATTGTTCCATTTCCAGGAAGGGCTATACCCATAGCTTCCATAAGTGTATTCATAGAGTTTGCTGTAAACATCCCTGAACATGATCCACCACTAGGACAGGCATTACACTCAATATCTTTTAAATCATCTGCTGAGATATCTCCATTTTCATATTTTCCAACTGCTTCAAACGCTGTTGCTAAATCTATTGGTGTACCATCTTTTGTATATCCTTTTGCCATTGGTCCACCTGAAACAAATACTGTAGGTACATTTACTCTTAATGCTCCCATAATCATCCCTGGAACAATTTTATCACAGTTAGGAATTGCAATCATAGCATCAAGTTTATGTGCATTCATAACTGTTTCTATACTGTTTGCAATAATCTCTCGGCTTGGAAGTGAAAAAAGCATTCCATCATGTCCCATTGCTATACCATCATCTACACCAATAGTATTAAACTCAAAAGGTACACAACCGTTTGCTCGTATCTCTTCTTTAATAATAGCACTTACTTTATCAAGAAAAAAATGCCCTGGAATTATCTCTATAAAAGAATTTGCAACACCAATAAATGGTTTGTCAAAATCCTCATCTTGCAATCCTGTAGCTCGAAACAAACTTCTATGTGGAGCACGCGAATGCCCTTTTTTTACCTCATCACTTCTCATAATATCTATCCTTAAAAATTTCTATTTTATTTATTTGTATTATAGTTGAATTTTCATTAATTTCAAAAAATTTGTAAATTTTATAATTTCTCCAAAAAACTCTTGACTTCTAAAAAAGAAATCGCTATAATTCCAGTCCAATTTAAGAGGAAACCTTTTAAGTTAGGATTAATATACCTTTGATAGCAATATCAAAAATACATGCGAGTGTGGCGGAATAGGTAGACGCGTTGGACTTAAAATCCAATTCCGGTTTCGGAGTATCGGTTCAATTCCGATCATTCGCACCATAACTTTAAAAATGATACTTAAGGTATCTTTTTTTTTGCATCATAAATGTGGAGAGTTGGCTGAGTTGGTCGAAAGCACCGGTTTTGAAAACCGGCGAGGGTTAAACCTCCGGGGGTTCGAATCCCCCACTCTCCTCCACTATTTACATAAATTAGCCAATTAATAATTTACCTGTCAGGGTAGCTCAGCTGGCTAGAGCGCTGGTCTCATAAGCCGGAGGTCGAGAGTTCAAGTCTCTCTCCTGACACCATTTAATCTTTTAATCAAAAACTTTACTTCATATAATATTATTAGTATTATTTAAACCTTAACTATGTTACACTTGTTTAAACTCCTTATCGCTTAACAGGATAAAGCAGGACCCTCCTAAGGTCTAGCTAGAGGTTCGAGTCCTCTTGAGGAGACCACTCCATAAAGCCTCAATTAAGTTAGTAATAAAACTAAATTCTCTTTATATTCAGAACTAATATAATAATTTATCATCACACCTTCTCTTTTTGATACAAGTATCCCTGTGTCTTTAAGTTTTCTCAAGTGTTGAGACACAGGGGACTGCTTCATCTCTAACATATCACTTATATCACATACACAAAGTTTTTCATTTCTTATAAGAAGAAAGATTATTTTTAATCGAACCTCACTCCCTAATAATGAAAAAAGTTTCTCTTTTTTTAAAAATAATTCTTGATTTAAAACTAATTGTTGTTTTTCATGTTCAATTTTATCTTTATCAACATCTATCCTAAGACAAGTTGTATCATTCTTCAAATTTTTATTCCTTTACTCTAAATATATTATTTTTTACAACATTATTACTATTTGTTGGCTTTAATATTACACCATTATGTTCATTTGTTACAACACAACACTCACTGCTCTTTGTACTTGTAGTAGAACAGCAACTCTTTTGCTTAACAAACTTTTCTTTTAATAAATGATAAACCAATAGTACCATCATCATAATAGAAGATAAAATATTAAATATATTCACATCCTCATGAACTGTTGTGATTGTTAATAAACTCAATTCTTTAAAAATTGTATCATATATATAACCAAATAACAACCCTAATGTTGCAATTGTCACTAAATATATAATTAAAGAAGTTTTACCTAACATTTTATACACAACACTCATTGTAACAATACTTGTCGCTGGTCCTGTCGTTAAAAATATAAATACAGCACCTGGTGTCATACCTTGCAACATAAATGCCGCTGCAATTGGTAATGATGCAGTAGCACAAGTATACAAAGGCATTGAAAATAATATCACTACAATATAAGTTAAAAACTGATTTTCAAACAATATTTGTGTGTATTCTTTAGAAACAAATGTTATAAACAATGAACCCAAAAGAAGTCCCACTAAAAGTGCTTTTGCCATATCATTAAAAAGCATTCCGTATCCATATTTTAAAGCAGCTATAAATGAAAACTTTTTTTTAGTAGTTTTACTACAACCCACAGAGGAACAACATGAAGCGTTAACCTCTTCAGTGATATTATTACTATCTTCTTTTTGAAAAAAGTTTTGAATAAATCCCACAGAAATTGCGATAATAACTGATGAAACAATTCTAAAAGTTGTAAATACAAAACCAAAAAGAGAATATGTAGCTAGAATCGAATCCACACCTGTAATTGGAGTTGAAATTAAAAAACTCTGAACTGCACCTTTACTAGCTCCCTCTTTTTTCAGTCCTTGCGCTAAAGGTATTACAGAACAAGAACAAACGGGTAATGGGATACCAAAAAGTGTCGCTTTAACAACTGAACTTGCAGAATTTTTTCCTAAATGTTTTGAGACAAAGTCATCAGGGATAACCTGCTTTAAAACACCTGCACAAAATAAACCCAATATTATATACAACGACATTGCATTTAATAACCCCATAAAGTTACCAAAAAAACTTATTAATAGTTCCAAAATAATTCCTTTTAAAATATTTTATTATAAAAGTATATTAGAATATTCTTATATACTTATTAATAGATTTTAATTTTAAAATAAAAAAGTTTGAAAACTAAAAAAGCCCTACTAAAAAGTAGAGCTTTTTTATAAATTTCGAATTTTAAGGAAAGCAAAGGTAAATGAACAACCTCAACTTGTAATACAATTATAAGGCACGAAAATGAAATGAAAATGAAATTCAGATTTTAAATATATGTTTAAATATTTTTTCTTACTTTACTCACATAATAGAAAAATTATTATTTATTCACTATAAGCAATAATTATCACTCATAGCTTATTATTTGGGAATATATAAACTTTTCTTAAAATTATTTTCTTATTTCTCAAGATAATTGATGTATACTAACAGTAGGAGATTGTTTTATAACTTTTTTGTTATATGCATTTCTGAAGGAGTTCTAAGATGAAAATTTTATTAGTAACTGATGATTATACGATAAAAACTTATTTAGAGATTGGACAAGCACAGTTTAAATATTCTTTTTTAAACTCTAATCAGCCTTTGCAAGACTATCAAAACAATAATTTTGATATTGTAATAGTAGATATTTCAACTTATGAAGATATTTTTCTTTCAATACTAGAGCTTAACCCTAAACAAAAAGTTATAGTTATATCAGATGATTTAAATTGTATTGATAAAGTTGGATGTGAAGTGTGTTTACAAAAATACAATAAAAACAGACTTTTAAAACCAGTGTCAGTGAAAACCCTTCTTGATTTAATCATCGAGTTTGACAATCAACAATGCCACTATTTACAAACTGATTGTTTTAAAAATATTCAGCCAATTATTTCAGATATTATAAAAAGTTTTATCTCTTATGAATTCTGTTCAGAAAAGAATATGATTTGTAAAAAAGAAAAAAACTATTCTCATAGTTTTGTACTTGATTTATTAGAAATTACTTCCATATTAGATACTCATAATACAAAATATGAAATCATAAATGGGAAAGATATACAACTTATCTCATAAAATATATTTTATTATAAATTAGCTTGCAAAAATTTATTGAACTGATTAGCAAATTTTTGTGCATCTTTTTGGGTAAAAGGTGCTGGTCCTTTTGTAACTTCTCCACTATCTCGAATACTTTGCATCAAATCTCTTATGGCAAGATATTGTTTAATATTTTCAGTTGTATAAAGTTCCCCTCGATGATCTATTGCATGTGCAAGTTTTGTGATAGTTCTATCTGCTAAGGGGATATCTGCTGTTATTACCAAATCATCTGGTTCGAGCATCTCGACAATTTTATTGTCCGCTTCATCTGCCCCAGCTTCTACTATGATATAGTTTATATGATTTGAATCACCTATTGTTATTTTTTTATTTGATACGGCATAAGTTTCAATATTTAATTTATCAATAGCACGAACTAAAATTGGTTTTAAAATGTTTGGTAATGCATCACCATCTATATAAAGTCTCATATTTTATTGTACTGTTTTTTACTTTACTTCAAATAAGAAACTTTTTCAAAAACTTCTCTCTACTTAAAACTTTTGCACCTAGCTTTAGTTTGTAGTCCATATAAGGATGTCCCAAATTCCAAAAAAGAAAATTTTGTTTTTCAAGATATTTTGCTAATAATACCAACTGTAAATTTCCATAGTTATTGTACTTTTTCTCTTTTGAACTAAATCCACTCAAACTTGTATATATCTTCTTTTTTGTGATATAACCAATCTCTCCTGCAACTATTTTTTTTGTTTTGTTATCTATGATACCAAAACTCACTAGTTGAAATTCTTCTGTTTTATACTTTGTTATTTTGAGTTGTTTAAGAAGTTCTATGTATTTACCTTGTATCCAAGAGTTTTTATGGTGATTGCTTAAAATATCAATTATATTTTCAAAATGTTCATTTATAAAAAAGTTGTAGTAAGAAGATCTATTTAAAAGTTTTTGCACCTTTTTAGAGATATGCAAATCATCAAACTCCAATACAGCATAATCAAACTGCATCTCTGGAAGCAAATACTCACACTCATTTTCTTTATACCAAATAGAGATAAACCCAGCAAGTGCCAAATCTATATAAAACTCAGGTGAAAACTCTTCACTATAATAGTAGTTACATTCTACATTTTGATATATAAAATTTTTTAAAAGTGTTTCATTCTTAATAATATCAGGTGTAATACCATATACCTTATTTGATTCAGCCATTTTATCACTTAAGTTTAGAAAATATTTTACTTATGTTATCTAAATCAAAGTCCATCTCTTCTAACTCTTTTTTTATATCTGGAATTTGAATATGTGACATATCAGGTATGGTTGAGATAAAAAGCTTTTCTGCTTTTAAAAACTGTTCTTTTTTTACAAGATTATTTTCTATACAATACTCTAAATATCTATTGTATCTATCTTTAAAAATAAGATATTCTTCTTGTTTTTTTGAAGTTACTATTATATCTTTTATGAGAAATAAAAATGATTGTAAAAGAAGTTCATTTATATCTATATTTTCTACATCTTTTGAATCAACAGCACCAATGGATTGAGCAAACTTATAAAATGAAATTGTTTTATAATCTTTTGTAAGTTCCTGTTTTTTTTCAAACAACTTTTTCAACACTTCATAACTCCAAACTTCTTTTATTGTTTTGATAATATTACTCTTTTGTGATAATAACTTAACTTAAGTGGAATATTAGTAAAATTCCCCCATTAGGTATGAGGAGATAAAATGTCAAAAACTATTCTTATCACGGGTGGTGGTACAGGTGGGCACTTAAGTGTTGCAAAATCTTTTATAGATGAATTTTATAATCGTGGTTATGAAGTTATTTTTATAGGTTCTACAAAAGGGCAAGATAAAAAATGGTTTGAAAACTATCCCCTACTCTCTCATAGATATTTTTTAGATACAAAAGGGGTTGTAAATCAAAACTTTTTAGGAAAAATTGTCTCACTATTTATGATACTAAAAGCGGTTATATCTTCTATAAAAATTATAAAAAAACACAATGTATCAAAAGTGATAAGTGTAGGTGGGTTTAGTGCAGCGGCTGCTAGTTTTGCAAGTATTATTACAAGAACTGATTTTTATATCCATGAACAAAACTCAGTTATGGGACGACTTAACAGCATCACATCAAAATTTGCAAAAGAGGTATTTAGTTCCTATTTGGAAACTTCAAAAGTAAAAGACTATCCAATATCACAAAACTTTTTTGAACATCAAAGAAGGAGGACAGAAGTAAAAACTATAATATTTTTAGGTGGAAGTCAAGGGGCAACTGCTATCAATGATTTTGCACTACAAGTTGCACCAAAGCTACAACAAATGGGAATAGGTATTATCCACCAAACAGGAAAAAATGATTTTGAGAAATGTAAACAAAAATATAAAGAACTAGAGATAGAGGCAGATGTTTTTGACTTCTCAAAACAACTAATAGAGAAGATGACAAAAGCAGACTTTGCAGTAAGCCGGGCTGGAGCTAGTACTCTTTGGGAGCTTGTAGCACTTGGAATTCCTACATTTTTCATCCCATTTCCTTATGCAGCAGCAAATCATCAATACTTCAATGCAAAATATCTTTTAGATAATCATCTATGTTTCTTACAAACACAAGATCAACTTGATGAAAACTATTTTTTTGAATGTTTAGGGGATAATATAGAATTTAAAAGTGAAAAACTTTTAACTACTATTCATAAAGATGCTGTGAAAAATATAGTTAATATTATTATAGAGCAATAATTATTTTATAATTGTTGCTACTAATTTATCTCCACTAAGTTCTGTTACTCTTGCACGATATATTTTGCCGAATTTTATCTCTTCTTGTATCTCTTTATCATTGATATAAATTTCACCATCAACTTCAGGTGCCCATGATAATTTTTTTGCACTTAGTAGATATTCATGTTCACTACTTTCCCCATCTACAACTACATCAAACTCTTGTCCAATTTGAGACTCTAATTTTTCTAGAGTTGTTTGAGTGATAATATCTCCTAAAATTTCTGCTCTATTATCAATAGTTTCTTGTGGTATTTTATCTTTTAAGTCATAAGCGATAGTCCCATCTTCATCACTATAACTAAATACATTGACCCTATCAAACTTATACTTTTTTAGATATTCACATAGTTCTTCAAAATCTACTTGTGTTTCACCAGGGTGCCCTACAATAAAAGTACTTCTAACAAAACTATTTGGCATATCTTTCATATGTTGCATCAACTCTTTTAATTGTTCAGCACCTTTTCCTCTTTTCATAATCTTTAGAACACTTGAAGAGATATGTTGTAGTGGAATATCAAAATAAGTATGAAAAGTTTTTGAGTTTGCTATTTTTTCTATTAAAGCATTTGTTGTTGTTGATGGATAAAGATATAAAATTCTAGCACTTTTTACACCATCAATCTTCTCTATTTTTGAGATAAGTTGTTCTAATCCATCATTAATATTAAAATCTCTTAAATACGAGCTACTATCTTGCGATACAAAAGAGAAGTCATAATATCCTTTTGCTACAAGAGATTTCACTTCAGCTTCAATTGAACCTAATGGACGACTATTGAGTTTCCCTTTAAATGCGGGAATTGCACAAAATGAACACTTCTGATTACACCCTTCACTTAGTTTGATATACGCATGGTAACTTGAACCTGTTACAACTCTATCATTACTCTCATCTGCTAAAAATACTTTTTGTGAAAATTGGTTTCTCTTCTCATCAACTAACTTATCAATAATATCATAATCCCCAACACCTGTAAAAATATCTACTTCGTTTTCAAGTCCCTCTTTAAGTTCCTCTTTATATCTTTCGCTTAAACATCCAGCCATCACCAAAACAGATTCTTCTTTTCTAGTACCATCAAGTTCAAAAATTGTATTTAAGCTCTCTTGTTTTGCACTTTCAATAAATCCACAAGTATTTACTATAATTAAGTCTGCTTCTGTACTATCGTCTGTAATTTCGTACTCTTTAAGTTTTCCTAACATCACTTCACTATCTATTAAATTTTTTGTACATCCTAGACTAACAAGATGGAGTTTTTTTGTAGACATATATCATAAACCTTTGTATTAAATAAGAATATATTATATAAAAAAATGGCTTCAACAAATATTTATAGCAAAAAAGGTATAATCCACAACTATTACAAATTAAGGAAAGTTATAAAATGGATATTTTATTAGCAAGAGAAGAGCTTACAGCAAAACCAAAAAAAGTAAAATTTGAAAAACTATTAGAAAGTTTAACAAAAAATGAAGAGGAAATTTTTTATTTCGATAGAGAAAACTCTCACAAAGATATGATGGCTATCGTAGATAAATTTGAAGAAGCTGGGTATACAGTTCACTTTAGAGAAGTAAAATATGGTCTAGCAGATGATGAGTATATTTACGAAATCCACTCATTATAAAATCTCATATATTTAAATAAAGAATATAACTTGTCACAAAAACTTTTTATAGAAACTTTAGGTTGTGCTATGAATGTTCGAGATACAGAACATATCATAGCAGAGCTCAATAAACACCAATCATACTCACAAACACAAACTTTAGAAGACGCTGATTTAATTATTATCAATACTTGTTCAGTAAGAGAAAAACCTGTTGCAAAACTGTTTTCAGAACTTGGTGTTTTTAACAAAAAGAAAAAAGCAGGTGCAAAAATTGGTGTTTGTGGTTGTACTGCAAGCCACTTAGGAGAAGAGATTATAAAAAAAGCTCCCTATGTGGATTTTGTAGTTGGAGCTAGAAATGTTTCAAAAATTTCTGATGCTGTTTTAAACAAGGGCACTGTTGAAATAGATATAAACAATGATGAAACAAACTATGATTTTGCAGATTATAGAAACTCTTTGTATCGTTCTAGTATTAATATCTCTTTAGGTTGTGATAAAAGTTGTACTTTTTGTATCGTTCCTGCAACAAGAGGTGATGAGATAAGTATCCCAAGTCAAATGATACTCAATGAGATACAAAAAGCTGTTGATTCAGGAGCTGTTGAAGTATTTCTTTTAGGGCAAAATGTCAACAACTACGGGAAACACTTTAGTGATAAAACTGAAACTACTAATTTTACACAACTTTTGCAACTGATTAGTAAAATTGAAGGGGTGAAAAGAATTCGATTTACCTCTCCTCATCCTTTACATATGGATGATGAGTTTATAGAAGAGTTTGCATCAAATCCTAAAATATCAAAGCAAATTCATGTACCTCTTCAAGCGGGAAATACAAGAGTTTTAAAAGCGATGAAAAGAGGATACACAAAAGAGTGGTTCTTAAATCGTTGTGAAAAGATAAGAACACTTGTTCCAGATGTGAGAATATCTACAGATATTATTGTAGGTTTTCCAGGGGAAAGTGATGAAGAATTTTTAGATACTCTTGATGTGATGGAGAAAGTAAAATTTGATTCTGTATTTAATTTTAAATATTCCCCAAGACCATTAACTCCAGCACAAAACATGGAAAATCAAGTACCAGATGAGATTGCAACGAAAAGACTTCAAAGGGTAATTGCACTACATAAAGAACATCAAGATGAACATATGGCAAAACTTGTTGGGCAAACTATTGAAGTGTTATTTGAAGAGTTAAAACCAAATGGAGAAGTATTTGGTTTTAGTGATAACTATATACAAGTATTTGTAGATGGAAGTGAAGAGTTACTTGGAAAAATTGTACAAGTTAAAGTTACAAATGCCAGTAGAACTTCACTTAAAGCGGAAGTAGTCTAAAGACTTCATAACCTAATGAAAGAAAAAATAAAACACTATTTATATTTCACTACTCTCCCTTTCATTCTCCAAATAGTTGTACGATTTATTCATCTTACAAATAAAAAAACTTATCACTACCCTACACAAAACCTTGATAATGAAAACTTAATCATAGCTATGTGGCATGGTGATTTACTTATGCAACCACTTAACTATCGTCATTTTAAAAAAAATGGAGAAATCAAAGTGATTGTAAGTCAACACAAAGATGGTGAAATTATACGAAAAGTTTGTGATTATCTTGGTGTTGGAGGATTGAGTGGTTCCTCATCAAAAGGGGGAGCAAAAGCACTTATTGGTGCAATCAAAGCTCTTAAAAATGGTATAGATGTAGCTATCACACCAGATGGTCCAAGAGGTCCTATATATGGTGTAGCAGATGGTATTGTATTATTAGCACAAAAAACCAAAACTAAAATAGTAGTATTAAGTTCTATTCCAACTTCATATTGGCAAATGAAATCATGGGATAAATTTATCGTTCCAAAACCTTTTGGAAAGATTGATTTTTATGTAAGTGACCCTTTTAGTGTAGAAAATTTAGAACTTGAAGAGGCAAAAGCACTTATAAGTTCAAAAATGATGGAAAATCAACTAAAGAAATAAAATGAAAGAAAAATTTTATAAATACTTAAATGAGTTTTGTGAGTATTTATTGGATTTAAAAAACTACTCACCCCTTACAGTCAAAACATATCAAACACAAATAGAAGAAGCTATTAAAGAAAGTGAACTGTATGAAGAAGATAACAAAACAGTTTTTGATATTACAAAATATAGAATCCAAATTGCCTCTTTAAATCCAAAAACAATTAATAAAAAAATATCAAGCATTAATAGCTTTGTTAAATATCTTGAATCTAAAAATATAGATATAAAACTTGTTGGAAATAATACAATTAAATCTCCACAAACTCTTCCAAAACCAATCCAAACAAAAAATATTTTTGAAAGCTTAGAAGATGCAACATTGGAAGAAAAACTTATTATTGTATACATTTACTCTTTTGGTTTGCGTATTTCAGAATTAGCTTCATTAAAACTTGAAGATATCAGAACTAACTCCATACAAGTTTTAGGAAAAGGAGATAAACAAAGAGAAATTCCTTCAAACCCTACAGCAAATGATTTGCTAAAAGAGTATATTGATTTTTATAACCCTTTAATATATCTCTTTGAAGAAAACTCAAAAGCTCTTACAAAAAGACAAATACAATACAGATTAGAAAAAGCTTTTAAAAGAATTGGAATTAAAGCAACACCCCATCAACTCCGCCATTCTTTTGCTACAGATTTATTAAATGATGGTGCTAGAATCAACGATATTAGCGAGCTTCTTGGGCATAGTAGTTTAAAAGCAACAGGAATTTATACTAAATTAACCACAAATACAAAGTTAAAACAGTATAATAATGCACATCCATTAAATAAATAGTTAGAGGTAACCCGTGTTTAGTAGTAATAAGAAGCAATATATTAATATTTTAAAGCAAAACAAACAATTGAATTTAAACTATGCAATATTACAAGATAAAAAAATCTTGAAGCAAGAACAATCATCTTTTTTGATTGTTGATAATAATATGCCTCAAGATGCACTCTTTAAACTAGATACCTTGCAAAAAAATTTACCTTATACTTATATTACCTCTTTGTTTGAAGGGGATAGACAACAAGTAGTTCTCACAACAGATGTAGATGTAGTCGGTTATGATAGTGTAAAACTAGATAACAGATATAGTGTAGTTGTACCAAAAAATGAGCTCACAACTGCATCAAGATATTATGTAAATAGTGGCATAGACTATATAGTTTCCCCTTTTACAATTTTAAATGAATATGCACAAGATAGCAGTGTAAAAAACTCTTTAAATGTACTCATTTACAACAATGTTGTATATGTTATGATTCTAAATGACCTCAAAATGATAGTACAATGTGCTATAAAATCTTTAACACCTTTTGACCAAGTATCAGATAAAAGTTTTTCAGATGATGAGATAGTTGATCAAAAACTTTATGAAGAGGTACACTTTTTAGAGATACAACAATTTTTAAATGATGTAGTTCAAGACTATTATACTCAAAATAGTGATGTGGAATTTTTAGAACAAGTAAAGATACTCTATACTTTAAAACCCCTTTCTGATGAACAAATCAATTCACTTTATGAAACAATTATGGTTGATGTAAATTATGAGTCAATTAATATAGAAGAATATCTTTTTAAACTTACACAAAAAGAAGATATAGTAAAACACTCTTTTATAGACCCTAGAGTAAAAAAACAAAAAACAAACAAACTTGCTTGGATTCTTTTTGCAATATTAAGTATTGCTATTGTTCTTGGTTTGGTTTATACACAACTTTCTCCACAAGAAGAGAAAACAGATATAGAAAAAAAAGTACAGCAACAAGTAAAAAAACTTGAAAAAGCTAAAGCTGTAGCTCCTAAAGTTGTCAAATTTCCTAATCATATCTTAACAAATAATCATATCTTACAAGATGTGTATATGTTGTTTGATATTGTCCCTTATGATGCAATTTTAAAAGATTTAGAAATTACAGAAAATAGTTCAACTTATGTATGTATGTTCAGTTCACAAAGTCAATCTTTTGAAGATATGAGAATAAAATTACTAAACCTTTATAAAAATTCAAAGATATTACTCAAACATGAAAATAAATCTATTTTAAATATTATTGTTGAAAATGAAAACTTTTTATCTCCAAATGCAAAGACACAGTACAAAGAATACTCAGATTTAGAATTTTTATCAATTGGAAAATCTACAGATTTTATAAACAAACTTCTTATAGACCAATCAACTATTAAGTATTTAAATAAAGAAGTCAAAGAGTATTTAACATATAAATTTACTATTAAATCAATCGTAAAAACACCCAAAGAGTTTTTTGATTTCATAGAAAAATTAAATCAGCAAAAAATTTCTATAACTTTAGAATACCCAATAGTATTTAATAAAACAAATGATGGTATTGAGATAAAATATACTTTAGCTGTACATCAGAAAAATAAAGAACAAGTACAACCTAGTAAATAAAGTTATCTATTGTTGAGAGATACCCTCTTATATTGTTAGGAATTTTGTTTACTCTACATTTTTCTTTAAACTTTTTTGTCATAACAGTTTTTAAATATGGAGCAATATAGATTTTTTTCTCAACGATAGCAATTGCTATTTTGTGAGAGATTACAACTTCTTTTTTTTCTAGTATTTCATCTCTTGTAGCTTTTGAAATAATTATTCCTCGTATTTTTAAATCTTTATCAATAATTCTCATTGCTATATTTAAATCTTTATTGAACTCATAAAGAGTTAACTCATTAAACTCTTTTTTTGTACTATTATCCAATAAAGAGTTCAAATCTTTTTCTAGATATTCAAAACTATTTAATATCCCCTTTTCATATTTATCTAAAAGTTTATCACTAAAATTATGTCTAAAATAATTTCTTCTATATTTTTCATCATTATTACTACTATCTTCAAAAAATTTATACTTATTAGTTATAAGATACTCTTTTAATGACTGTTTGGTATATTCTAAAAGTGGTTTTAAAATATAATAGCCATTTTTAAAACTCTCTTTTTGCATTCCAAAAAGCTCACTTAGCCCTGCACCTTTTGTAAATTGCATCAAAAACCACTCTAACTTATCATTGAGTTGATGTGCTGTAAAAAGAGTTTCATAACTATTTTCTATCATAATTGCATCAAAAAAATTGTACCTATAGTCTCTTGCATCTTTTTCACTAAATTTTGCACTATTTGGATATTCTGAAATAAAACATTTTTTATTATATTTATGGGCTAATTGTGTTGCATAGATAACTTCATCTTTTGACTCTAATCTTTGATTGTAGTTTACAATGGCTATATCAAAAGGAATTTTATTTTCTACCAAAAGATAAAATAGTGCTGTAGAATCTACTCCTGCACTAAAAGCTAAAAGATTCTTTTGAGTTGTAATATCTATATTAAATGTATTCATAAGCCGATTATATTAAGTTTATAGTTATATAATACTTATTATAAGTTAGAATTTTAATTATTATTATAAAAGTTTATGGTAAATATAAGTTGAGATAATATATAATTAAAAATAAACTTAGCTGAAGGATAGAATATGAGTGAAAAAGTTCAAGGTACCTCTTATCGAATCAAAAGATATTGGGCATATATGTTGGCTACTGTTGTAGCTATAGTTACTCCATTTATACAAATTAATGGAAATCAAATATTTTTATTATCATTTGATAAGAAACAATTACATTTAATGGGTGTTGCTTTTGATATGCAAGAGCTTTATATGATGCCATTTTTATTAATGTTGTTATTTTTAGGTATTTTTGCAGCAACTGCTATTGGTGGTCGTGCTTGGTGTGGATGGGCCTGTCCACAAACTGTATTTAGAGTTATATATAGAGATTTAATTGAGGGGAAACTTTTAGGTTTACGAAGAATTAAAAATAAACAAAAAGAACCAGACTGGAAAAACCCAAAGAATGCTTCTAAAAAAGTGGTTGCAATTATACTTTGGGCGGCGCTTGCACTTTTAGCTGCTGCTGATTTTATGTGGTATTTTATCCCACCTGCTGATTTCTTTGAATATTTAAAAAATCCTATGGAACATACGTATTTACTTGGGTTTATTCTTGGTGTTGCTGGTTTCTTAGTATATGATGTTATTTTTTTACAAGAAAATTTTTGTGTATATGTTTGTCCATATTCAAGAGTACAATCAGTTCTTTATGATGATGATACAGTACAAGCAATCTATAGTACAAAAAGAGGTGGAAATATCTACAACGAAAACAATGAAAAAGTTGTTTTTAAACAAAAAGATTTACCAAATGAATCTGATGAATGTACTGCATGTCAAAGTTGTGTGACTGTTTGTCCTACACATATTGATATTAGAAAAGGGATGCAACTAGAGTGTATCAACTGTTTAGAGTGTGTTGATGCTTGTACAACAGTTATGGGGAAACTTGGAAAAGAATCACTAGTTCAATGGACAAGTACAAACCAAATAGAAAATGACAAACCAACAAAACTAATAAGAAGTAAAACTATTATGTATGCAGCTGCTTTAGTTCTGATTGTGGGTATGCTTTTTGTTATGGGTGGTAAAAAAGAGTATATGTTACTTAATATCAATAAAACTACAGAACTTTATAAAATAAGAGATAATGGGGAAGTAGCAAACAACTTTGTATTATTGTTTCAAAATACACAAAGAGAAGACTATACTTACAACTTAGAAGTAATAGGTGAGTATGCTGGAAGAGTTGAAATTAAGAGATTTACTCCTTTTAAATTAAGTCACAATAAAATGGTGAAAAAAATTATCCAACTTACTACAAAAGAAAGATTAGTTGATAGTGTTGCAAAAGATACACCAATTACTGTTACTTTAAAAGCGTATGCTGTTGAAAATCCAGAAGAGATTGTTGTAATAAGAAAAGCTGTATTTATCTACCCAAGAGCAGATAAACTGAAAAATTAATATTACATAACTTACAATAACTAAAACCTAACTCTTAAAAGAGTTAGGTTTTTTTATGTTATAATCACAAAAATTTATACAAGGAAATAATATGCCATTATTAGATAGTTTTAAAGTTGATCATACAAAGATGACAGCACCAGCAGTAAGAATTGCAAAAACAATGAAATCAAAAAAAGGTGATGATATCAGTGTATTTGATATAAGAATACACAAACCAAATAAAGATAAAATGACAGGACGAGGAATCCATACATTAGAACACCTTTTTGCGGGATTTATAAGAGAACATTTAAACGGTAAAGATGTAGAAATTATTGATTGTAGCCCTATGGGTTGTAGAACAGGATTTTATATGAGCTGTTTAGGAACTCCAAGTGATAAAAATGTTGCAAATGCTACATATAAAGCTATGAAAGATGTACTAAAAGTAAAAAGTGAAAAAGATATTCCTGAACTAAACTTATACCAATGTGGTACATACAAAATGCATAGTCTCAAATCAGCACAAAAAACAGCTAAATATGTTGTAAAAAAAGGTGTTGGTGTTATGAAGAATAAAGATTTATTACTTACTAAAAAACAACTAAAAGCATGTGAAAAGTAGTGAATTATGTCAAAAGAGTTTGAACTATTTCGATCCCTTTTTGACAATTCTCCAAATTTAGCTATTTTACATATCAACAATAATTGTGGTGAGATAACACAAGAACTTCAAAATATTGTTGATAACTCTTTAGGTACACTTACAACGAAAGAGTTTCACCAAATCCAACCAAACAACTTTAGACTCAAAGATAGAAATTTTGAATATGCTATTATTAGTGATTGTTTACACAAAATTCAAAATAAAGATAAATTTATAAGTGAAATTTATCATAGTTTAGAGAACTCAGCTTTTATAATAATCTTACAAAATAAAGAAAATATGTATATCCAAGATATACTAGAACTTCTTGATATTAATAACTTTAGGGCTGTAAATGATATTGATATTTTTTCTAAATACAACCTCGTAATGGCAAAAAAACTTCATATGTGGGGAGCTGGACAATAAAAGTAGTAACAACAAAAGATGGCACAAATACACTGTACAGTGAGCAATTTAATCAACACTATCACAGTGTAAAAGAGGGAGCTTTAAATGAGTCTCTTTCAAAGCATGTAATTCCTACTTTAAAGTACCACAAAAATAAAAAAGAACTTACGATTTTAGATATTTGTTTTGGAATTGGATACAATAGTTTCGCAACTTTATATTATATACAAACACAAAACTTAAGTTTAAAAGTCAATATCTACTCACCTGAGTTTGACTTAGATTTACTTCATAGTATAAAAAACTTCTCATTTCCAAAAGAGTTTGAATCATTAAAAAATATCATTTGCACACTATCTGAAAAACTTTTTTATGAAGATGAAAAATGCAAAATAGAAATATACAATGGAGATGCTAGAGAGTATTTGGATATTTTATATACCCAAAATATATTCTTCGATATAGTCTATCAAGATGCTTTTAGTAGTGAAGTGAATAGATTATTATGGACGCAAGAGTATTTCGCACAAGTAAATAAACTACTAACAAGTGATGCAATTATTACAACATATTCAATTGCAACACCCATACGATTGTCTATTTATAATAATCAACTCAATATCTATGAATATAAACCAAATGATTCCAATAGAATAACAATTGCATTAAATAAAAAACAGAGAGAAGATAAGTACAAATATATTGATATGGAACTAAAAAAACAAAGAAATACAACAGCAATTGCATTAAGAGATAAGGAGTAATTATGTTTGAAGAAGAAAAAGTAGTAAAAGTGTTTAGAGTTACTGTAAAAAAAATTATTGAGAGATTATTAGAGATAAAAGAGTGTCCAATTCATCAATTTCAAGAGTTAGTCATAGAACAATTTGATGGCTATGATTATGAAGATATCGAAGAATTAATTGGCTTTGAGTCTTGGGGAGACATTAGCCAAAATGGAGAGCATAAACTCAACATAAAAATCAATCATGAACATGCTTATGAGTTCACATTACATATCAAAAATAAAGACAATCAAATCACCATAATTAATGTATTATAAGTAAAAAGCAACTTTATATATAATTAAAACTTATGTTACTTTAAGCAACACTTAAATCTAAATCTATTACAATTACTTATCTTTGACTAATGGTCAAGTTTTCAAAAAAAATTAAGTATTAAGGGGTAGATATGGCAAGATTAATCGTACTTGGAGGTGGTGTTTCTGGCCACACTGCAGCAACATTTGCAGCACAGTGGCTTGGAAGTGCTCATGAAGTTGTGGTTGTAACACCAAATTCAAAATGGAATTGGATACCATCAAATATTTGGGTTGGGGTTGGACAAATGACTCCTGAGGATGTTACATTTGATTTAGCACCAGTTTATAAAAAAGCTGGAATCACTTACAAACAAGCAAAAGCTGTATCTATCCATCCAAATGGGAAAGAGGGAAGTGATAAAGAATTTGTAACAATTGAATTTACAGATTCTGCAAAAGCTGGACAAACTGAAGAGTTAGAATATGACTATCTTATCAATGCAACTGGACCAAAACTAAACTTTGGTGCTACACCTGGCTTAGGTGAGGGAAGTGAACTAGGTAATCATACTGTTTCTGTGTGTACAGCAGATCATGCACATCACGCGAGTCATGAGCTAGAAAAGTGTATCAAAAAAATGAAAGAGGGGCAAAGACAAAAGTTCTTAATAGGAACAGGACATGGTATGTGTACTTGTCAAGGTGCTGCTTTTGAGTATATTTTTAATATTGAACATGAGTTAAATAAAGCTGGTGTTAGAGACTTAGCCGATATTAAATGGATATCTAATGAATCATTCTTGGGTGATTTTGGTGTTGGTGGACTTCATATGAAAACTATGGGGTATGCTGTAAGTTCTAAAATATTTGCAGAATCACTTTTCACAGAGAGAAATGTTGACTGGATTATTGGGGCACATGTAAATAAAATTGAAGCTGGTAAAGCTCACTATGAACTACTAGATGGAACTATGGGTGAAGAGGAGTTTGATTTCTCTATGTTAATTCCACCATTTGCTGGAGTTGGTATAAAAGCTATTGATAAAGATGGTTCAGATATTACAGATACAATCTTTGCACCAAATGGATTCCTAAAAGTTGATGCAAACTATGCTGCTGGTTCTTATGAAAACTGGAAAGCTTCAGATTGGCCAAAAACATACCAAAACCCAACATATGAGAATATTTTTGCTTGTGGTATCGCTTTTGCACCACCACACACAATCTCAAAACCAATGAGCTCTCCAAATGGAACAGCTATCAACCCAACACCTCCTAGAACAGGTATGCCATCAGGTATTATGGGGAAAACTGTTGCACATAGTATTTGTGACAAAATCTTAAAAGGAAAAGATGCACCACTTCATGAAGCTAGTATGGCAGAGATGGGTGCAGCTTGTGTAGCAAGTGCAGGTAAAGGTATATTTAATGGAACTGCTGCAGCTATGACAATATATCCAGTTGTTCCAGATTTTGAAAAATATCCAGGAACAGGTAGAGATACTGATTATACTTTTGGTGAAATTGGTCTTGCTGGGCATTGGATTAAACATATTTTACACTACTTATTCCTATGGAAAGCAAAACTTAAAATGGGATGGACAATGATTCCTGAATAGGAATTCTGTCGATTAATTAAATTAAAATATACAATAAAAAAGGAAAATACAATGGCAAAAGTTACAAAAGAAGAACAAAATATCAAAGCGTATAGTCAAAACTTTACATCTATGGTACCAGGTCCATTCGCAAAAAGAATGAGAACTTGTGTAATCTGGCAATTTATCAGATTTGTTGTTATCAATTTAAAAATGATAATTGTTGTTGGTAAAAGTCACTAGTTGTGATTAAAGAGATTATCACATACCCAACACCTCCGAGTGTTGAGTATGCAACAGATGTAAGAGTTTTTGATGAAGATTTATTTACTTTGATTGAGGATTTAAAAGATACAATTAAAGCAAATGAATTAGAGGGATTAGCTGCTTATCAAATAGGAAATTATTTTAATGTTGTTGTTGTAAAAAAAGATGATCAATTTTTAGAACTTATCAACCCTAGAGTTATCAATCCAATAGGGAAAGTAACTACAGAGGAAACAACTTCTTATTTTCAAGACCTTAGTGCAAAAGTACCAAGATATGAAAAAATAAGTGTGATTTATCAAGATAGGGACTCTAACCAACACTCTTTTAAAGCAGAAGGTGATTTTTCTATCCTTTTACAAAGAAAAATAGACTACACCTTTGGTTCAACATTTTTAAATAAATTAACAAAAGATGAGAAAAAAAGATTTGAGAAGAAACTTGAATTTGGTTCAAATATTGCGATACCTGAAAGTTGTCCAGTAACTTCGTATAAAGATTATCTTCATAAACTCTCAAATATCTTTTTAGTGGTTATTGGATTATTTTTAGTTGGTTCATTTTTTATAAGTGATGAAACAACATTGGAAGAGATATGGGATTATCAAAGATATATCTCTTATGCTATGGTGCTAAATGGTTTTATCTATTTAGTTTATGGTTATTATGAAGGGAAGAGATATAGCTCTTGTACTAGCTGTCAAGTTGGAAACTTAATAGGTACATTAGCTATTAGTTTTATAAAGCTAACTGTACTTATGATACTTTCATACTTTATAGTTATCTAATAGAAAATAAAAAAGGGAATATTGTATGAACAATAATAGGTATTGGCATCCTGTAATTGCTGGATTTTTACTTGGCACTGCTATTTTTATAAGTTTTATGATTGCAGGTCAAGGGATGGGTGCAAGTGGTACATTTGCTAGGGTTACGGCTCAACTAACATATTTAGTTGATTCAACTTTTGCTCAAAACTCTTATGTAATAAATTATCTAAAAAATGGAAATGCTTTAGCAAACTGGACAGTTGTTGAGTCTGTTGGGATATTTTTAGGTGGATTTTTAAGTGCTGCACTTGCAGGGAGAATTAAAAGTGGTATCGATAGAGGTGAAGATTATCCGGCATTTAAAAGACTTTTTTTAGCTTTTTTAGGTGGTATAATTATTGCTGTTGCATCAAGACTAGCAAGAGGTTGTACAAGTGGTCAAGCACTTGATGGTGCAGCTACTTTTAGTGTAGGTGCTTGGATTTTTATGTTAGCAGCATTTGGTGCTGGATTCTTATTTGCCCCATTGTTTAAAAAACAATGGAACAATGTGAAATAAAGGAGAGACACAGATGGAAACAACTTATCCTTTATTTACAACAGGAGCAATTGATTCAAATATGAATCTTTTTTATGGATTATTTATAGGAATGGCATTTGGTTTTATCATTGAGAGAGCTGGATATGGGAGATCTATAAATATTGCACCAATTATGTATTTTAGAAATACTAAAGTATCAGATATGATGATAAGTGCTATTTTAACAATATCAACATGGATTATTATTGCCTCTTATCTAGGGTGGATTGATTATAATCAAATCTTTATCCCCACAACATACCTTTGGCCCTATTTAGCAGGTGGTGCTTTGTTTGGATTTGGAATGGTTATGTCAGGATGGTGTCCTGGTACAGCTTTGGTTGGTTTTGCTTCAGGTAAATTAGATGCTGTTGCATTTTTACTTGGAGTGATAGCTGGTATGTATCTTTATTTTATAAATTTTGATTTTATTATAGATTTTGCTAACTCTACAAATCTAGGAAGATACACTATTCATAGTGTTCTAGGTGGAGATATATATACTTCTTATTTAGTAACAGTTGTATTAGGTTTGGGATTGATAACTTTTATGAGATATATGAAAGCAGTAAGAGATAAAAAAGGGGATGATATATGAAAGCAATATCAGGTATTATAGGATTAATACTTATATTAACAGCAGTAGTAATAATAGTTTTGTCAACAAATGATGAGAGCTATGCGATGAAAAAAGGGCAGATGGTTACTAAATATGTAACTAATGCAAATCAAGCTTTAGATGAAAATGATTTTAAACAAGCTATTAAATTTGCAATAATGGCAATAGAGGTTGATCCAAAAAATAAATCTGGATTTAAAATCTATGAAAAAGCTCTAGAGCTAAAATACAAACCATCACAAGAGGAAATTTCAACGTCACTAGAGGAGGAAACTCCAGCAGAAGAGGAGATAGAAGAAGCTCCAGATATGGGTTGTTAAAACAACCTCTATCTAAATATCTCTTTATAAGAGTATAACGAATACTTTTATAAAGACTTATGGTCTAAAAAAGTTTATGGTTTAGCGGAAGCTTTCAAAACTATATTAAATTTGAATAAAATAGATATTTTATTTTGATTTGATATCGAAACTAAATTAAGGAAAAAAGATGATTAAAAGATTAATTACAACTATGATATTGGTTGCTTTAGGTACAACTTTATCTATGGCGGCACCTGCACCAACTAAAGCAAAAAAACAAACACCACAAGGTATCTACTTAACTGCTGTAGAAGCGTATGAACTGATGAAAAAAGAGGGAGATAAAACTCTTTTTATCGATGTAAGAACACCTTATGAATACCAATATGTTGGTCACACAAATATGGCAGATAAAAATATCCCTATTGTTACTATCACACTTAAAAAATGGGATGAGAAAAAACAAAGATATGCAAGAATTTTAAATAAAAAATTTGTAAGTGAAGTTGAAGCTGCATTAAAAGCAAAAGGGCTTACAAAAAAAGATAAAATTATTTTTATGTGTAGATCAGGGAAAAGAAGTATATATACATCAAAACTTATGGCAAAAGAGGGTTATATGAATGTGGCTACTATTGTTGATGGTTTTGAAGGAGGAAAAGATAAAAAACATAAACAAAGAACTACAAACACAGGATGGAAAAATAGTTGTCCTGCTGAGTCGTGGACATATAAAAACATTAAAGAAAAAATGTATTTTAGTAAATAATTTTTACAACTTATTAAAAAGGGGTTAGTGTTAGTTACTAACCCCTTTTTTATTATCTAAAAATAGCTATAATCTTTTATGAAATTTCTATTACTCTTTTTTCTCTTTACACTCTTTCTATATGGAGAAAATATTGATAATTGCTTAAATTGTCATCAAGACACAACACCTATTGATAACTATCACCCATACAAAGATTTTGGTTGTGCCTCATGTCACGGAGGAAACCCAAAAGCAACTATAAAAAAAGATGCTCATAAAAATATTGTTTTAAATCCAAGTAGGCTAGAACACGCAAGTATGTTTTGTGGAAAATGTCACCAAGAGATAATCAATCGTGTTGATAACTCTATGATGAATACTATGCACGGGGTATTAGATGTACTAAAGTATCAATTTAAAGAGACCAAAACTATAGAAAAAACTACAGGTATAAAATATCTAAAAGATAAACCAACACAAGAGCAAACACTTGCAGAAGATCACTTTAGTAAACTATGTGCTGCTTGCCATATCAACCAAAAAGAGGAGATATTTAAAGGTACTGACTTTGTAGAAAGAGGTGGTGGATGTGTAGATTGTCATAGAGTTGAAGATAGTAAAAAACTTGAAATAAAAGATAATATTTTAAAACTCAAACACCCAAAACTCTCCACAAAAATCCCAAGCTCAAATTGTCTAAAATGTCACAATCGTTCAAACCGTATAGGGCTCTCTTATTTTGGAAAATTTGAAAGTGAAGGGTATGGAACACCTTATAAAAATGGAGAACTTACCCATAAATTAGATAAGAACAGATACTACTATGAACTTCCTGCTGATATTCATCATACAAGCTCAAAAATGGATTGTATAGATTGTCATACAGAAGCTGGAGTGATGGGAGATGGAAAACACCATGCCCATATGGAAGATGCTGTAGATATCTCTTGTAAAGATTGTCACGATCCAAAATTTAAACCATCAAACCAATTTGGACTTGCTGGAATGTTAAGTGCACTTAATGGCGATATCCCCTACTCTAAAGAGATAGCTGTAACAAAAAAGAAAAACTCTCCTATTTATAACTTACAAAAAGAAGATGAAAAAATAAACTTTTATAGAAAATCAGATGGTCAACAGTTTGACTTAACAAAAATGAGTGATGCACCATATCATAGTTCAAAAAACCATGAAAGGTTAGACTGTACAGCTTGTCATAGTTCATGGATACCTAGCTGTTACGGTTGCCATGAGGTGTACTTTAAAGATGGGAAACAATATGATTGGATAAAACACAAACCAACAAAAGGGAGATGGATGGAGTTAAGAAGTTATCTACGATACGAATCCCCTGCACTTGCGATTGGGTACAATGAAAAGATAATGCCAACAGCCCCAGGTTGTCAAGTAATAGCAACCATTTATGACAAAGATCTAAAAAACGATGAATTTCACGCTTTTGCCTTTGCAGCATGGGATCCACACACCACTCAAAAACAATCAAGAACTTGTGTAGATTGCCACTTTAACCCACAAACTTTAGGTTTGGGAGCTGGTATTTTAGATATTAAAGAAAACAATATAACTTTTAACCCTCACTTTCAAAGTAAAGAGGATGGGCTTCCAATTAACTATCCAATTGATGCACTTATATCAAAAGAGGGGAAACAGTTTCAAAGCTTTTCAAGAGAAAAAACGCGAGGATTTAATCAAAAAGAGGTAAATAAAATAGTAGAAGCTTATAAATGTATAATCTGCCATAATCAATGGGAAGATAAAATTTACAAAGATTTTCCAAAAAGCAAAAAATTTTTTTATGAGAAGAAAACTATTTGTAGTAAAGAAGTTTTAAAATGATTAAGTATTTTTTTCTTTTCGTTCCCATATTTCTTTTTAGTAATGAATGCCTTACTTGTCATCCTCAAAAAATGGAACAATGTAAAAACTCAAATCATTTTACACATAAAAATGAGATAAATATTACTAGAACTGCATGGGGAATAAAAGATAGCAATGTGACTTTACAAACTTTGCCAAAGCCTAAAGACAACATTCATAAACCAGCTGATTTAGTTGATGATTTTTTACGGAGAAAATGTTTACAATGTCACCTTACAAATAAAGAGATAAACCCTACTAAAAACCTTTGTTTAGCATGCCATAATACCCATACAAATAAACAAGATAGTTTCAAGGCAAAACCCAAACAACAGAAGTGTCTTAAGTGTCACAATAACAACTACATAGGCACAGACTATCTAGGACTATTTCCACATGATTATGATAAAGCATATAGATCCCCTATTACAAAAAAGGGTTATTATCCTAAAAGACCTTATGGGATAGATTTTCATCATCTATCACCTGATATTCATCATCAAAAAGGTTTGAGCTGTATAGATTGTCATAAAAATAGTAAAGATAAAAAATGGGAAGATAAGGTTGATTGTAAATCTTGCCATAGTGATATATCAAAACACAATCATCTACAATACCACTCAAATATCTCTTGTAATAGTTGTCATAGCGCATGGAATATTAGTAACTATCAACTCAATGTTTTAAGAGACGATACAAAAAACTATCAACAATGGAAAAGGCTCACTGTCCAAGAGGATAGATATTTAGAAAAGTTTTTAAAAAAAGCACTTAAAAACTCTGAATTAAAACCTCAAATGCCTGATTATCTAACGAACAAATTAGAAACTGGAGTTTGGTATAGTGGATGGAGATTTAGAAGATGGGAAAATTTCTTTTTAGTAAATGATGAGAATGGAAAAATAAAAATAGCTATACCAAGATATCAATATAGAATTAGTTTTAAAAATGAAAAAGGTGAGATGATTTTTGATGATCTATCACAAATCGATGGTAACAAGATAGAGGCATTTATCCCAACATCACCACACACCATCACAAAAAAAGCAAAATCTTGTGAGATGTGTCATGAAAATAAAATTATGACAGACCATAACCTCATCAATAAAAATCTTTTTCAAGGTATTATTTTAAAAGGCTCCCCACTTTCACAAAGGCAGTTAGAAAAACTTCATTCAGATTTTTATAAACAACAAAGAGCAAAAATACTTTTTTCTTACTGATAACTACAATTCAGGTTGTAAATAATCCAATTTCACAAGTATTTTAACAACCTCTTTGAAAACTGGAACAGCTGAGTTTGAAGCATAATAATAATACCAATTTTTACCTCTATTAACAGGGTCATTTACAGTAACACCTACTGTATATCTGTGATCTAAATCATTTACAAATCCAAAAAAACTACTCATATACTTTCTTTGATACCTACCATTTTCAACCACATTTGCTGTACCAGTTTTTCCACCAATCTCAAGTCCATCTATTTGTGTTTTTCTCCCTGTCCCTTTTTCCACCGTATGAACAAGCATCTTTTTCATATAGTTTGCAGTTCTTTTGGAAATAACTTGGGGTTCATAAATATCGGGATTTTTATTTACTATATAGGGGGTTACTATTTTCCCATCATTATTAAAAACACTATATGCTTTCATAACCTGCATAAATGTAGCAGTTATCCCTTGCCCATAAGAATCTGTAGCTTTAAACACATTATCTTTTCCTTCAGCTTCTCCTGCTCTATATTGATAAAGTTTATGAAGTATCCCTTTTGATTCAAAAGGTAAATCTATTCCTGTTTTTTGGGATAAACCAAAATCTAAATATCCATTGTAAAATTGCTCTGCACTCAGTCTATTTGCTATTGTTAAAGTTCCAATATTGCTAGAGTATATAATAATATCTTCAAGAGTTAAATAGTTCTTTTTAAATCTATGATCATCTTTAATTGTATATCTTCCAATCTTATATTTTCCTCTTGGATATTCCCCTTTTTTATTTCTTTTCCCTTTATTATGGGCGGAAAAAAGTTCATCTTTTTTAATTTTATTTGCATCGATTGCTAATGATATGGCTAAAGGCTTTATCACAGAACCTGGTTCAAAATTATATTCAATGGCATTTATTTTTAAATGTTCTATCTCTTCTTGTTTTATATGTGAAGGATTGTATCGATTAGAACTAGCAAGTGATAAAATTTTTCCTGTTTGACTATCCATTACAGATACGAGTATCTCTTGTGCTTCAAACTTCTCTTTATATCTATCTAACATAAGTTCAATATTTTTTTGTAATTTAAGAGGAATTGTAATCTGAATATCATCTCCATCTTTTCGTTTGATAATTTTTGAATCTTTATTAAATATGATATAAGAGAGAATATCTTTTTCACCTTTTAATAAGCCATCTTGAAAATTATTTAATTGCTTATTAAATTCTCTTTCAATACCGTTGAGTCCTCGTACTCTTTGTTTCCCTTGCTTTGAGTTTTGTTCTTTTATGTATCCAAGAACTGGAGTTAAAGTATCTTTATACGGATAGATTCTCTCTTCACCTGTTTCATAGATATCTAATCCATGAAGATATGTGTTTCCATTTCTTTTTATAGGAGTAAACACATCCAAAACTCTTAATTTATAAGCTAAAGATTTTAGCTCTTTTGCAGTTTTTTGATTAATAGTTCGAGAAAGGATTGTGTACCCTTTTTTTTCTGATATTTTCTTTTTAATATCTTTTTTTGGTATATCACTATATATTGAAAAGAGTGTTATAAATAGATTTTTTTTATTTTTGTCAATTGAACGAGTATCAACTGAAGCTGAATATATTTTTCTTGATGTTCCTATTTTAAATCCATCTCCACTATAAATATTTCCCCTTACAGCTAAATCTTTTTTTGCATATGTTAAAGAGGGTAAATCTCGTGTATCTTTAATTGTATTTATTATTGAGATGATGAGGATTGTAAAAAAGATAAAAATTAAAGCAACAAGTATCAAAATTTTTTTCATCACTGGTAATTGTTGTTTTTGCAAAGACAAATATCCCCCATAGTGTGAAAAGTTTTGGTTTTAATTGGTATAATTCCCGAATGAATTCTATCAAAAATATGATTAAATCCTTAACAGATAACAATCAACCAGATTATACACTCTTTTTTTTAAGCTCAATACTTATTATAATTAGTATATTATTCTCTTATTCTTTGTCAATTTATACTGTAGTTTATTGGGACTATACACAATTCCACTTTTTTTTAAGACAACTTTTTACAGGCTGTTTAGCAATATTTATTATGTGGAGTTTAGCTCAAATAAAACCAGATATTCTTATTCCCAAAGCTGGATGGTTTTTGTTTTTGTTTTTTTTATTTCTTATGATACTTATGCAAATACTGCCAGCATCTATGGTAACTGAATCTGGTGGTGCAAAAAGATGGATACGACTTCCAGGTATCTCTGTTTCACCTGTAGAGTTTTTTAAAATTGGTTTTATCTATTATCTTGCATGGTCTTTTCATAGAAAACTCCTTGATTTAGAAAAACTCTCTTTTAAAGAGGAATTAAAAGTTCTTGCTCCGTATGCTTTAGTTTTTGGTTTTTCTGTATTTTTAATCGCAGTATTACAAAAAGATTTAGGACAAGTTGTTCTTTTGGCTGTTATCTTATTTATTATGTTGATTTTTGCTAATAGAAGTTGGAAAATATTCGCCTCTTTAATTGGTGTTGCTCTTGTAGGGCTTGCAACATTAATTCTTCTTTTCCCACATAGAATTACTCGTATTAAAAGTTGGTGGAGTATGGTTCAAGATGGGGTACTTTCTTTTATGCCAAACAGCATAGCTACCTCTTTAAGGATTGAAGAATTTCCAGAACCCTATCAAGTAGGAAACTCTCTAAACGCGATACACAATGGAGGATACTTTGGTGAAGGGATAGGAAATGGCTCTTTAAAACTTGGTTTTTTGAGTGAAGTACATACAGACTTTGTACTTGCAGGGATCACAGAAGAGATTGGTTTTGTTGGTTTTTTTATTATTGTTTTAATTCTTTTTACTATTATTTTTAGAGTTTTTAGAACCAGTAGACGTGTTAAGAACCCTAAATATCATCTTTTTACATTAGGTATTGGTTTGATGATTAGTATAGCTTTTCTTATTAACTCTTATGGTATTTCAGGAATAATACCTATTAAAGGGATAGCTGTTCCTTTTTTAAGTTATGGAGGAAGTTCTATGCTGAGTATTTCTATTGCTATTGGGATGGTTTTATCTATTAGTAGAAGTATTCCTAAAGAGATAAAAAAAGAGATTAAAGAGTAATATTTTCTAAATATTCTAGTTCTTCACCAGCAAACACAACAGCATCTACGCAGTAAGCCACATCTAATTTTTTCTCTTTAAGATAATAATCAATCGCACGAAAAAGCTTATAGAGTTTTTGAGGAGTTATATTGTAAACAGCTTCAAATGTTTCTCCACTTTTTACCTCTACAAAATGATACACCTCATCTTTTTGTGCAATAATATCTATCTCTCCTAGTTTTTTTGCATGATAATTTTGTTCAATTATCCTAAAACCATTTGATTGAAGATAATCAACAGCTTTAGTTTCAAAGTATTTCCCTTTTATTGTGGTATTATTAGTTTTAGTTTCCATTAGATAAAATACTATCTTAATTTAAATTACAAGGATATTTATGGAGTTTGCTTTTATTATAAAAAAACTTATTAGTGCTATGATTATGCCATTGAGTATTGGTTTATTTTTGGCAATTATTGGATTGTTTTTTTTATATAGAAATCAAACAAAAGGTGCAAAAATATTTTTAACTACTAGCATTGTATGGATTGCTATTATAAGCTATGTTCCCTTTTCTAATTTTTTAATCAAACCTTTAGAAACAAAGTATCAAAAACTTGAAAATATACCAACTGATATACAATATATATTGCTTTTAGGTGGAGATATGGAGAATCGAGCCTGGGAAGTATTGCGGCTTTATCATAAAATACCAAATGCTAAAATCATAACCTCTGGATATGCTGGACGAGGAGAGATAGCTGAAGCAGTAAAAACTGCAAATGTACTATACGAAATAGGTATTAAAAAAGAAGATATTATAGTACATAAAGAACCAAAAGATACAAAGGAAGAAGCTAATAAGATGAAAGTATTACTTAAAAATAAAAAATTCATTCTTGTTACCTCTTCATACCACATGCCACGGGCAATGGCATTATTTCAAAAAGAGGGTCTCCTTCCCATTCCTGCACCAACAGATTTAAAAATAAAAGAGAGTGATAAAATATTATCTGTTCCCTATGGAGGTAGTTTACAAAAAACAGAGATTGCATGGCATGAATACTTAGGAACATTATGGGCTAAATTAAGAGGACAAATAGATTGAATATAGTAAATGAAGAGTTTTCAAAATATGCAAAACAATACAATCAGTATAATATCATACAACAGATTGTTTCTAAAGCACTAGTGAGAGAACTTCCTTTTGAACCCAAAAGAATTTTGGAACTTGGTTGTGGTTCTGGACAAGTATTTAAAAATATTAATTTTGATTTTGAATACTACAAAGCGATAGACTTTTCTGCTAATATGTGTAGTATTCATCCAAAACATAAAAATATGGATGTGATTTGTTTAGATTTTGATACTCAGGAGTTTCTTGATACTATTCAAAATGATAATTATGATATGGTATTATCTTCATCTGCACTACAATGGTCACAAGATTTAACAAAAATTGCACACAACTTAGCAAAAATCACAACCAATATAAATCTTGTTCTTTTTACCTCAAATACTTTTAAAACTATTTTTTCACTTACTGGAAAAAAATCTCCTATCTTAGATATCACCTCTATAAAAGAATCTTTTGATAGTTCATTTCATTGTGAGTATGAGATACTCAATTATAAATTAGAATTTGATAATAAAAAGAAACTTTTTGACTATATAAAAAATTCTGGAGTAAGTGGTGGGAAAAAACTTACTTTTTCTGAAGCAAAAAACCTTTACAAAAATTATAAATTAGATTACCTTGAATTTGAAGTGATCTTTATAAAAGGGAAACGATGTTAGTACATATATGTTGTAGTGTAGATAGTCACTACTTTTTGCAAAGATTACAAGAGGAATATCCAACTGAAACATTGGTAGGATTTTTTTATGACCCAAATATTCACCCTTATAGTGAATATAGACTTCGACTACAAGATGTTCAGTATAGTTGTAAAAAACTTGGTATTGAACTTCTTGAAGGAGATTATGATTTAGAACATTGGCTAAAAATCACAAAAGGGCTTGAAAACGAACCTGAAAAAGGGGATAGATGCACTGTATGTTTTGATGATAGATTAACAGTAACAGTACAAAAAGCACTAGAGTTAGGTGATGACAAATTTACAACCACACTTTTAATTAGTCCAAAAAAGTCTCAAGAAAAACTTGAAATTATAGGAAAAGAACTCTCAAATAAATATCCTTGTGAATTTATTTTTAAAGACTATAGAAGTGGCAGAGGTGTGGAACTTCAAGGCTTAGAGGTGAAACAAAATAGTCTTTATAGACAAAACTATTGTGGTTGTTTGTATGGTTTAAATGCACAAAGAGACTACCAAGATAAATTAGCCGATGAACTTATGATGCCTATAGGAAAACAAATACAGCCTGAATCAATTGAAGAAAGACTAGAACTTTATAGGCAACGAGATAGTTTACAAACAAGTAACATTATTAAACAAAGATTTTTGAACTATAGACTTTTAAGTGGGAAAGTACTACTAAATAAAGAGGTGATTCCATCATATTTTTTATGTTACTCTATCCTTAAAAATAAAAAAACCCAAGGGAAAATAGAGAAAACAATTCAAAATATTGCTTATTTGAATAGAGATGAAGTAAAAATCATCTCTTTAGAGACTTTTAATACCTTAGCAAAGACAAATTTTACAACTCTTTATGAACTTATTTATAATCCATTATCATTTGATGATGAGCTTGCCTTGCGAAACTCTATCACAAAAAACCAATTTGATCTTTCTGCTATCATTGTTATACCAACTCTAAATGATGGTAAATTTGAAATCACTTGTGATTCAAAAGTTTTTGAAGATATTAAAGAGGAGATACTTTTTTAATATCATTGCTTTTATAGTGAATAGGTGCTTTAATGGTAAAAACAACTCCTCTATTTACACCAGTTTCAAGCTCAATTTTTCCATGAAGTTTTTGAGTGACTAAATTAAATATGATATTCATTCCCAATCCACTTCCACCTTTTTCCCTATTTGTTGTAAAAAAAGGATCAAATATTTTTTCTTGGGTTTGTTTATCCATACCTTTTCCATTGTCACTATATTTTAAAATGAAATTATCTTCATCTTGTATTGCCTCAATACGAATAACTCCTTCACTTTTAGGGTCTATTCCATGCGTAATACTATTCATAATAAAATTACTTAAAATTTGAGAAAATGCTCCAGGATTTGAATGTATCTCTAATTTTTCATCAATCGCTAATTCTATTTTTATTTTTACTTTTTTTAGTTGGCTATGAAGTGATTGTAAAATTTCTTGGGTATATTCCTCAAAATTAAATTTTCTATCATGATTACTTGTTTGATCAACTGCTACTTGTTTAAAACTTCTTACTAATGAAGCTGCTTTATCAAGATTTATATAAATAGACTGATTTAGTTGTAAAGAGTCCTCTAAATAATTTTCAAAATCCTCCTCACTCATATCTTGGGCTTCATACATCTTTTTAAGATTTTTTGTTTCCTCTTCAAGATGAGTTACTGCTGTTAATGCCATTCCCACGGGAGTATTTATCTCATGAGCAACTCCCGCAACCATACCACCTAAAGAAGCCATCTTTTCAGATTCTATAAGCTGAGATTGTGTCTCTTTTAAATCTTTGTATCTATCTTTTAAATAGCGAATTTGTTCTACGAGTTCATACCGAATCCAATATGCAACAATGATTATTATAAAAATATTAAGAATAGTTAAAATTATAGAAATAGTATTCAGTATCTCTGAATTTTCCTCAATGTTATCTGTAATAAGATTTTTTTCTGCCTTAAGATACTCTTGATATGGATGTAATCCATCCTGCATAATTTTTAATGATGGTGGTATGATTTTCTTTAATTCATCTCTGATGTTTTCATTATATTTATCAATAATATTTATCTCTTCAATTATTGTATCAAATATATCTACCATTTTTTGAGATTGATTTTTATATTCATTGCTGTACATCGCATATACTTCTTTATATCTATTTTGTTTTTGAAGTTTTTCCATTTTATGCACAGTTTTATGCATTTTTTCATGAATAATATCAATTCTTTTAAATATTCTTTTTATATTTTCAGTTGTTAAGTTATGGTAGCTATCACTATTTTTATATTTATTCCACCAGAGTCCATATTTACAATTTGTATGGTTTAATCCCCTTGTTATAAGTTTTTTTGCATCTATTTGTTTTTTAATATAAAACTGCAATTGCATATGTTCCATTTTAAGTCTCATAAGTTTATCTTTGAGTTCTCTATCCAATGGTATATATTTATTTTGTATTAAATCTCCAGCCCTATGTAAAGATTTATGTCCTTTATCTATACTTAGTATACTTTTTTGAACATTTTTAGGAATTTCATTAAATTCATTTGAATTAATTATTGTATTGTACCACTCTCCAAATGCACATTTGTTATAGTCTATCTCTTTTGTAAATTTTGTTTGAAATACAATACTATTTAATATATCTTTCACATAACTTTCATGTTTACCCAATATAGACTCGAAAAAGATAATTTTATTATTAATATCTATTCTTTTTTGATTATTTTGGTTAAAACTAGCTGTAACATAATGTGAAAACAACAATATTACAAGAGATATTCCAACTATCAATCCTAAAGAAAGATAGAGTTTTGTGATAATATTTTTAAGTTTCATAAATCGGTTTTATTTTATCTAAATTGTTAAAAAATATATCTACAAGTTCAGGATCGAAATGTTTTCCCCGTTCCTCTTTAAAATAGCCAAGTATTTTATCAAACTCCCATGCATCTTTATAAACTCTTTTGTGAGATAGTGCATCAAAAACATCGGCCACTGCAGTAATTCTTCCATATATATGAATATCTTTCCCAGATAATCCTTTAGGATATCCTGTTCCATCATATTTTTCATGATGTTCAGAAACAATAATTTCTGCAATTTTAAGTATCTCTCTATTTGTATTTGCAAGAATCTCTTGTCCTATTGTAACATGCTTTTTAATTTGTTCAAATTCTTCTTTAGTGAGTTTCCCAGGTTTGAGCAACACATCATCTTTTATACCAATTTTCCCAATATCATGCATAGGACTTGCTAGTTTAAGTTTGTACGCTTCCTCTTCACTTAATCCATATTCTTTTGCTAAGATATAAGATACCTGAGCAACTCTATTTACATGTTCTGCTGTTGAACTACATCTGTTTTCTATAACTCCACCGAGTCTTTCTACTATCTCTTTTTGAGTTTCAATTATCTCATCGTTCAGACATATATTTTCAAATGCTACTGAAATATTAGTAGAAAAAATATTTAAAAAATCTCGATCTGACTTATCTAGTTTCTTGCACCCCTCAAGATACAGAAAGATAACTTTGTTATTTTTAGATTTAAAATACCCAACATAAAAATCATCCTCAAAAAAACTCTTTTTTAACATATAGGCTTTATTTAAATACTCAATTGCTTTAGGAGTAATTACTTTAAAATCATTTTCATCTTTAAATTTTCCAGTAGTTGCAAGTAATTGAAAATCACCCTCTTTTAAAGTAGCAAAAAAAGCATCACTAGCTTTTGGTGCAGAAAAAGCATCCCCAAGGTTTAAAATAGAAACAAGTTGCTCCAAAACTCCTTCTGTAAATAAAATCAATGATTTTACTTGAAAAATAGATTTTGACGCAATAATAATCTTTTGCAATCCTTGTTTATTTCGTTCTATGATATTCAAATCTCTATAAGATCGTAAAGATGCCATAATAGTCGTATAGAGTTTTGTAGAAGTTAATTCTGTTTTTTCTTTATAATCATTAATATCATAATTATCAATAACCTCTTTTTCAGGAGCACTTCCAGGTTGTCCTGTTCGTAAAACTATTCGTACATTTTTATTTCCAAGTTCTTCTCGTATTTTTTGAACAACAACCAAACCAGCATCATCTGTTTCCATCACAACATCAAGAAGTATTAAAGCTATATTAGAATTTTCACTCAAAACATCAATTGCTTCTTTTCCATTGTAAGCACTGAGAAATTCAATCTTTTTATTTTCAAAAACTAAATTACGCAACACTGACTTCGTAACAGTATGTACCTCTGGCTCATCATCTACAATCAAAACCTTACAACTACCACTAATATCTTGTTTACTTTTTTTCTTTGCAAAATTCATCTTAGGCATAACAAGTCCCCACAGTTTTATATATATTATAAGTTTAACTTAATAAGTCTTGTAAAATTCTTTATAGTAAGACTTTTTTAAGACTTTTTTAAATAAATTAATATATTACAAAGAGGGAAAGATTCAAGAATCTTTTTACTAAAGCTATCTTTAAGAACATCTTAAGTATTATTCCAAACTAAATTTTTTATAACAAGGGATAACAGCTATGGCAAACCATAAATCAGCTGCAAAAAGAGCAAAACAAACTATCGTAAAAACTGAAAGAAACAGATTTTTTAAAGCAAGAATCAAAAATGTTACTAAAGCAGTTATAAGTGCAGTAGAAGCAAATGACAAAGAGACTGCAACAGCAGCAATGAAAGATGCAAATAAATATCTTCACCATTGTGTAAGTAAAAATATTCTTAAAAAAGCTACTGCTGCAAGAAAAGTAAGTAGATTACAAACTAAAGTTAACGCTTTATAAGACAATTTTTAATTTTAAACTAGTAATACTTTGATATATTACTGGTTTACTTTTCTCTAATTTACAACAAATCCACACTTAGGTATTTTTATGTTACAAGACAAACTACAACATTTTATTGATAGATATGAAGAGATAAATGAACTCTTAGTATCCGATGCTATTCTTAGTGATATTAAAAAAATGACAGCATTATCAAAAGAGCAATCAAATATATCAAAAATTGTAGATGCAGCACATGAATACAATCAAATCATTTCTGATATAGAAGATAACAAAATGCTTCTAGGGGATGAAGAGCTTGGGGAATTAGCAAAAGAAGAATTAAAAGAGCTAGAGACACGAAAGCCAGAGTTAGAAGAAGAAATTAAACTACTTCTTTTACCAAAAGATCCAAATGATGACAAAAATATCTATATTGAACTTCGAGCTGGAACTGGTGGAGACGAAGCAGCACTATTTGTTGGCGATTTGTTTAGAACATATATACGATTTGCTGAAAATCAAGGTTGGAAAACTGAGATTATGAATAGTAGTGAATCAGAATCTGGTGGCTATAAAGAGATGGTTTTTCTTGTAAAAGGGGAATCAGTTTATAGTAAAATGAAATTTGAATCAGGTGTGCATAGAGTTCAAAGAGTTCCAGCAACAGAATCACAAGGTAGAGTACATACAAGTGCTATTACAGTTGCTGTAATTCCAGAGGTTGATGATATTGAGATTGATATTAGAGCAGAAGATTTAAAAATTGATGTTATGAGATCAAGTGGTTGTGGAGGACAGTCTGTAAATACAACAGATTCTGCTGTAAGGATCACCCACTTACCATCTGGAATAGTTGTAACAAATCAAGATCAAAAATCACAACACAAAAATAAAGATAAAGCGATGAAAGTTTTAAAAGCTCGTCTTTATGATATGCAAGAGCAAGAGAGAATGGAAGCAGCAGGAGCAGATAGAAAAGCACAAGTTGGTACAGGAGATAGAAGTGGAAGGATTAGAACTTATAACTACCCTCAAGGGCGTATAAGTGACCATAGAATTAACTTAACACTTTATAGACTTGATGCAATTATGAATGATGGACTTCTTGAAGAAATAATAGACCCATTAATTGCAGATCATCAATCAAAACTTATGGAGATGAGTGGAGTATAAATTCATTCAATCTTCTCCATCTTTTCATTTCACCCTTTCCAAAACATCACCAAAGAATAATTAAAGAAATTTTAAGTTAAAATATCATTCTACAAAGCAAATATTAAATCATAAAACATTGCATTGTTAAAAAAGTAAAAATATAGGATAAAATTATGGAAAAAATCATAGATATTATAGACTCAATTGCTTATGAAAAAGGTTTAAAAGTAAGCGACGTAGAAAATGCACTCAAAGAATCACTTATAAAAACTGCACAAAAAATGCAAGATGACAGTTTAATATATGAAGCAGATATTGATAGAGCAAATAAAACACTAAAACTATCACAAAAAATAGAAGTTGTATCAAACGATGATAAAAGACTTTCAGGTGATGCGAGAGAAGAGCAAAATGATTGGGAAAAAGAGAATGAAGTTGAAGGTAAACTTATCAACCCTGAAAACTTTTTACCTATTGATGAAGCAAAAGAGATTGACCCAGACCTAGAAATTGGTGACTTTTTAAATTATGATTTAGAATTTGAATCTATGGGAAGAAATGCAGCAACAATTCTTTTTAGTAATCTTGAATATAAACTTCAAAGGTTTATAGAAGATAATTTATACAATAAATATAATGATCAAGTAGGAGATACAATCACAAGTGTAGTAACTCAAGTTGATTCAAATGACAATACCTTTATAGAAATTGGTGAAGTAAAAGGGATATTACCTAGAAAAAATAGAATTAAAGGGGAACTTTTCAAAGTTGGAGATTCTTTAAAAGCTGTTATTAAAGGTGTAAATATTGATAAACAACATGGTCTTATAGTAGAAGTTTCAAGAACAAGCCCTAAATTTTTAGAAAGTTTACTTACTCTTGAAGTACCTGAATTACATGATAAAAAAATTATTATTGAAAATACTGCAAGAATTCCTGGTAGTAGAGCCAAAATCGCTCTTTCTACAACTGAAGCAAATATTGACCCAATTGGTGCAATCGTAGGTGTCAAAGGTGTCCGAATTAATGCAGTAAGCCAACAACTTAATGGTGAAAATATAGATTGTATAGAATTTACTCCAATAAAAGAGATGTTTGTAAGCCGTGCATTAAGTCCTGCTATTGTTAAAAGTGTAAAAATTGAAGCTGGAGCTGGAGAAAAAGGAAAAGATAAAGCAATAGTAACTATAGCCGAAGACCAAAAAAGTAGAGCCATTGGTAAAGTTGGTCTTAATATTAGACTTGCTTCAATGTTAACAAAATGTGAAATAGAATTGAATGTTTTAGAAGACGGTACAAAAGCAACTGCTGCTGATGGTGTTAACACATCTGAAGAAAAATCAACAGATACATCAAACTTAGAAGCACTATTTAACTAATGTCAAAAATATCAGATATTTACCTTTTTGATAGTGTACAAAAAAAGAAAGTATTATTTGTACCACAAGAAGTAGGAAAAGTCACTATCTATGTATGTGGACCAACTGTATATGATGATGCTCACTTAGGGCATGCGAGAAGTGCTATAGTTTTTGATATTTTACATAGAGTTTTTTTAGTCAATGGGTATGAAGTAACTATGGCTAAAAACTTCACTGATATTGATGATAAAATTATCAAAAAAATGGAACAAACAGGTAAATCTTTAGAAGAGATTACTACATATTATATCAACAGTTATAAAAAAGATATGGACAAACTTCATATTTTACCAAATACACTTGAACCATATGCTACAAAAAACATTGATGCTATGCAAACAATGTGTCAAAAACTTTTAGATACTAAAAATGCTTATGTTTTAGAAGATGGTGTTTATCTTGATACTTCAAAAGATCCTCACTATGGGGAGCTTTCACATAGAGCTAGTGATGAAAACTCACAAGCAAGAGTAGCCTCAAACAATGATAAAAAAGATCAAAAAGATTTTGCACTTTGGAAATTTTTTCCTTCTAAAGAGGTTGGATATGAAACAAACTTTGGATATGGAAGACCAGGATGGCATTTAGAATGTAGTGCCATGATTGATAAACACCTTGCTAATCATAATCTACCATATGCTATTGATATTCATGGGGGAGGAGCAGATTTGCTTTTCCCTCACCATGAAAATGAAGCAAGTCAAACTAGATGCTGTACCTCTCAAGAGTTAGCAAAATATTGGATGCATAATGGATTTGTAAATATCAACGGTGAAAAAATGTCAAAATCACTTGGAAATAGCTTTTTCCTAAAAGATGCTTTACAATCTTATGATGGAGAAGTTATCCGATTTTATATGCTTAATACTCACTATAAATCTGATTTAAGTTTCAACGAAGAAGACTTGCTCAGTTCTAAAAAAAGACTTGATAAACTTTATAGAGTGAAAAAAAGAGTGTATGGAACAGCTCCTAGTACTGTCAATAAAGAGATTAAAAAACAATTATTAGAGTCTTTGAATGATGATATGAATACTTCTAAAGCTATGGCAATTTTAGATGAATATATATCTTTGGTCAATGATACCCTTGATAAAAATCCAAAAGATAAGCAACTTAAAAAAGAGTTTATAGCAACTATTGATTTTATCTCTTTACTTTTAGGCATTGCAGATCAAGATAGTTTTGAATATTTCCAATTTGGAATTACAGAAACTGAAAAAAATAGTATAAATGAACTCATTCACAAAAGAACTATTGCTAAAAAAAATAAAAACTTTGAAGAATCTGATAAGATAAGAGAAGAACTAACAGCTATGGGAATATCACTTATGGATACCCCAACTGGAACAATGTGGGAAAAAAGCTAACTACTCGTTATTCGTTAGCTTTCCATTGCTTGTATAAAGCTTCATGTTCTGCAATCTCTTCACGACTAGGTTTTCTTCTACAAGATAAGTAACCTTTACTTCCATCACAACTTTCAAATGGAAACACGGTAGCAAATACCCAATAGTATCCTCCATCTTGTGTGGCATTCTTTACATATCCTGTCCATACATTTCCAGATTTTACTGTATCCCACAGTGATTTAAATGCAGCTTTTGGCATATCTTTATGTCTTACCATATTATGTGGTTTATCTATTAGTTCTTCTAGAGTATATCCTGCTATCTTACAAAAGTCATCATTTGCAAATTTGATTATCCCTTTCTCATCTGTTTCACTTACAAGGAATGCAAAATCATCTAATACTGTTTCTCCTGCCATCTTTATCCCTTTTTAGTTAAATTTCTTTGTTGAGGCATCTGATACTAAATCATTTGCCATTTTACTTACATCTTGTGCTATTGAAGCTACTGAGTTAGCTTCATGTGCATTTTCTTGTGTTACTCTATCTAACATTGTTACTGCATCATTTATTTGTTCAATTCCTGTCATCTGTTCTTTACTTGCACTAGATACATCTTCTATTAATTGAATTGTTTGATTAAAGTTCTCATTTAATGATTCATATCCATGAATCATATCATCACTTACTTTTTTACCTTCATTTGCTTTTATACTTGCATTTTCTACAAGAGCTTTAATCTCATTTGCTGCATCTGCACTTCTTGAAGCTAAGTTTCTAACCTCTTGAGCAACTACTGCGAACCCTTTTCCTGCTTCCCCTGCTGTTGCTGCTTCTACAGCTGCATTTAAAGAAAGTATATTTGTTTGGAATGCTATTTGGTCTATTACTGTTATCGCTTCATTGATTGCTGTTACTTGTGAGTTTATCTCATCCATTGAAGTTGATGTTTTAGAAGCTAAGTTCATACCATTTGAAACTTCTGTTTTTACTTTTGAACCTAATTCTGACATTTTAGAAGCATTATTAGCATTGTTTCTTGTAATACTTGTTATCTCTTCTACTGCTGCTGCTGTTTCTTCTAAAGAGGCTGCTTGTTGGTTTGCTTTATTTGCTAAGTTATTTACACTCTCTGTCATTGTTGAAGAGTTTGTTTGAAGGTGTTGTCCGTTTGAGAGGTTTTGTTTTGCACTATGAACAAGAGAATTACCCAAAGTATTTACTGATTCTAAAACTACTCTCATATCCTCTTTTATCTTTTCTGAAATTGTTATTTTTGGAGTAAAATCATCTTTTGAATAAGCTAGTAAAACACTTGATAGTTCACTCATAATTGTTTCTAATTCATCTAACATTTTATTAACATTAACTGTAAGTGTTGAAATCATTGGATTATTAGAGTGTGCTTTTGATCTACATTTAAATATACCTTGTTCTACTTTATCAGTAATAAGTACAATTTCACCCATAACTTTCATATCATCTTGAAGATTTGATTCAAAAACATCAACTGCATCATTAATTTTTGAGATGATAGTTCCTATTTCGTCACTTCTCATATCTGTTACTTTTTCTATCTTATTTTGCTTCAAAGAAACAAAATTTAAAAACTCATTAAAATAACTATCAAACTTCTCAATACCTTCTGTTGTATTCTTCATAATCATATAACTCGACCAAGCTACAGTTGCACCACATCCCACTATTAAAAAAATAACAATATCTGTTTTGCCAAAATACCCAGCCATTCCAACTGTTACTAATCCTAATAAGGAAAGTACCATATTAAAAAAGATACTCTGCTTTGTTGACATATTTCCCATATTACATTTCCCCAATTTTTTTGTTTTTATTCTACACTAAAGTGACTAAAATAAAGATTTAAGTTATGAAAAATTATAAGCAAATATTATAAAATAAAAATTTTGAATACTCTTAACTCATAAAACCAACTGTTTTATCTTTATCAAATTGTCCTTTTTCCTCTTTTTGAATCTCTTCTAAAAAAGCTTCAACTGTAAATTCAGCTTGTTCATCTATTGCTAACTTATATGCTGTATTTTTAATCACTAACTCAATTTGACCACCAGTAAGTGATGATTTTGCTAGTTTTTTAACATCAAAATTCTTTTCTAAAGGTAACTCTGATGGAAGTAGCTTTTCCCAAAGAATAGCTCTTTGTTCTAAGTTTGGTTTTAAAAACTCAATTTTATAATTAAACCTTCTTGAAAATGCTTTATCAATACTATCTAATAGATTTGTAGTTGCAACAAGTATTCCTTCAAATCTTTCAATTTGTTCTAAAAATATATTTTGCATTTGATTGTGCATTTTATCACTACCACTTATTTGTCCACTTACACGATTACTTAAAAATTGATCCGCTTCATTTAATAAAAGGACTGGTTCTGTTTTAGTTTTTGTACATAATTCTTTGTATTCGTCAAATATTTTTCGTACATTCTTTTCACTCTCACCTACATACATAGATAAAATCTTACTACAATCAAAACTTAATACTTGTTTTTTTAATGATTTTGCTAAAGCTAATGCTGTAATTGTTTTTCCAGTACCTGCTGCCCCATAAAAAATAATTTTTGCATCGATCCCTTTTTTCTTATCTTTTATTCCCCATTTTTTAAGGCGATCTATAACACTTTTATCTACTTGTTTAAGCAATAAATCTAAGGTCTTTTTTGTTTTTTCATTAAGCACAACATCTTCTAGCGATTTTTTAGGTTCTATAAGTTCAAACATCTCTTGATCTTGTATAAGCATATCAAGTTTTATTTTTTGTTGTCGTTTCTCTTTTTTTACTGGATGGGATATTTTATATAAAATAGACTCAGGAATATAAAAATTTCTATTTATTCCCCCAAAAGGTGTCAACATCTCATCATAATCAATAAGCCCATTTGAGATTAAATTTCCACTCTCTTCTAATAAGCTTCTGTGTTTTATTTTTTCATAATCATCATCAGAAACTAGTGCAATCAAAGAGTTCATATCTCGTATAGATTCATCACTTCCACCATACTCTTCTTTTAAAAGAGCTAAAAATATCATCTGTTCTTTCTCTTCAAGATTATGCTGCTTAAAAAAATCTTCAAGCATAATCGTACTACTTGTAGTTTCAACTCTCTCTTTAATTCTATTTTCTAATAAAGATAATTTACTTCTAAGACGATTTGCATTTGGAGAGTTTTCATCAAAATTATGTTTTACTATATTAAGTTTTTGTGCCAAATCAATTTTAAAAAACTGATCTTGTAAATATTCAAGATGATCACTATACTCTTTAATATCTGGGAGTGTAAGTTCTAAAGAACCAACTTCAAGAAGTTTTAAAAAAGAGCTACTTAAACTTACTGCTGTATTTATCAACTCCAATTGAGACAATTCACTTATCTTTGTTGTAATAAAATTGCTTTGTGTAATCCAACCAAGTTCTAGAAGATTTTTAATAAGATACACATGTTCTATATGTTCAAGTTTTTTAATATCATAAAACTCACTTAAAATATCTACAACCAAAATGTTGTCATTTCCTATTATATATTGCCGTGTAAGATATTGTAAAACTTTTACTTCTTCTTTGTTACATTTTAAATGTGCATATATATCTAACTTACATACATCTTGTGATTCCACAAATAATTTAACATTTTTCACTAATTTCTCTCTTTTTAAACCAATTTTTTGTATTTTCAATATCTAATAATATTTGCTTTTTTAACTCATCATAAACTTCGTATTTTTTATTGTCTCTTAGCTTATCATAAAAAACAATTTCTATTATCTTAGGAATATCAAGCGAAGAAATATCTTCTAAGATATGTGTCTCAACAGCAAAATTTCCATCTGTAGAAACTCTATGACCTATAAAAGAAACAGAGTTATAAGCAACATTATTTAAAATTGTTTTTGTAATATAAATACCCTCTTGTGGTATTAAAAAATCTTTTACATTAATATTAATTGTAGGAACAAACTGTTTTGAACCCAATCCTTGTCCTGCAATATGATGCCCTTGAAGAGTATAATTATATCCTAAAAGTTTATTTGCAATTTTGATATTTCCATCTCTTAAGTATTCTCTAATCACCCTTGAGTGAACTGCAATATCTGCTATTTTATATTCATCAACTACAATTACTTCCCCGTGAAACATCTCTTTTAAACTCTCAATATCACACTTTGCTTTATGTCCAAAATGAAAATCATAGCCTACAACTATTTTTTGTAAGTTAGGAAATTCTTCATTAAGCAAATAGATAAACTCTTCTCCACTAAGGTGTTTTATATTTTCCAATTCATAATAAAAAAGTGGGAAAGAGGTATGTTTCATTCTACTTGCATCAGGAGAAAGGTTGGCATATTGAGTAGATATTACTGCAATCGCACCATTTATATCTAATCTTGAAAATAGCTGTTGATGTGCTTTGTGCATCCCATCAAAACCACCTATTGCAATGCTTGTTATTTTATTTTTTATATAAATTCCTTTTGAAATTAAAGTTATAAATTTAATTTGATATAATACCACATATCTTCTTTAGAAGATTTAATTTATAAAAAATCATTAAGGAATCTCCTATTAACTGTAAAATAAATATCTTTCAAATTGTTAAAAAATCAAATGATCAATTTGAACCCATAGTCAATGAATTTATAAAAATGTCTAGTAGATTTGCTAAAGTTGAAGTGCATAGTTTATTTAACAAACAAATCTCTAAAGCACAAACAGTAGGTGAACTTGAATCACAAAAAGCATACAATGAGCTTTATATACCGAAACTATCAAATGGATACAATATTGCCCTTGATGTATTAGGAAAACAAATAGATAGTTTTGAATTTAGTACTCTTTTAGAAGACAAAATAACTATAAATTTTTTTATTGGAGGCGCATACGGATTCGATAGAGAATTTTTAGCTAAATGCGATAAAACCATATCTCTTAGTCAACTTACAATGGCACATAAAGTTGCAAATTTAGTTCTTTGTGAACAAGTTTTTCGTTCTCTTTGTATATTAAACAATCACCCGTATCATAAATAAGTTTAGAATAATTTAGTTAACTTTTAGTATAATCCCACAACATTATAATAATAGGACAAAAAAGTGGCTTCGAATAAACAGATAGAAGAGTTAAAAGAGATGTTAATTGAAAGAAAAAACATCATTGAGAGTAACATAGCTGATAGTATAGATAATATTTCTAAATTAAATGATTGCGATTGTAAAGACGACTTAGATTATGCAGAAGCTAGTAGTGATAGCTTTACTTCTGGTATAATAATAAATCAACAAAAACAAGAGCTAAAAGAGATTGATGAAGCTCTCAAAAATATAGAGAACAATACTTATGGTATATGTGAAATGTGTGATGAGATGATTGCAATAGGAAGATTAAAGGCAAAACCATTTGCAAAATTTTGTACAGATTGTAGAGAGATTCACGAAAACAACAATCAATAAGATAAAAAAGGGGTTACAATGGGTTTAAAAAAATATATATTAGGTTCAGTTATTTTAGTATTAGCAGTTTTTGCTTATACTTTTAGTCTAGCATCAGGTGATTATAGAGTTGAATTATTTGATTATGTTTTAATACTCCCTATTGCCATTTGGATAGTTGTTCCAACATTAGTACTCTTTGTACTCTCTGTTTTACATATTCTTTTTTATGGTGCAAAAAACTACTTTACAATAAAAGCAATAACAAAAGATACAGAAACATTAACAACGCTTATCAATAAAAAACTTTTAAATGAATCATCAAAGTCTAATTTCCAAAATAGTCATCTAAAAGAACTTGGTTCAATAATAGAACAACTTGATATTGATATTACAAACAGTAATTTCAGTTCTGAAAATAAAATAATCAATAAAACTATTGACCAAATATTTGCAATTAACTCAGGAAAATATATCTCTACAAAAGAGTTAAAACTAGACAACCATAATCCACTAATGATAAAAAACTTTAAAAACAGAATTGAACAAGATGTTGAATTTGCACTTGAAGTTGTTCAAAAAAGTACAAACTATCCTCAAGAGATACTTAAACCTGCATTTTTTAAAGTTTTAGAAAATAAATCAATTACTACAATTAAAAAACTACTTGATAGTGTAACATTTGATGAAGAGATGGTTATAGCACTTCTTAAAAAAGATGGGGAACAAGAGAACCAATTTGCAATGACAAATGAGCAAATATTAAATATCATCAAAAAAGTTAAACTTACAAATACACAGCTAATTGAAGTTGCAAAAAATTATAAAGTTCTTATGTCTCCAGATCAGATTATTAAACTTTTTGAAGATTTTACTTTAGAAAATGAAGAATATACTCTTGCTTATCTTTATGTCTTAGCAGAGTACGAAATGGTTGATAAGATGAGAGATATATTAGACAATAGTGCACCTACTGAATTTGCACCTTTTAAGGCATTAGTTGACTTAAAAGATAGTGGAAAAAACACTTACTCTTTAGATTCTATTTGTTATAAATAATCTCCATAAAAATGGATAACAAAATCATAGACTTCTCAAAACCTGTAATAGCTCTAGCTCCACTTGCAGGTTACACAGATCTCCCTTTTAGATCTGTTGTAAAAAATTTTGGCGTTGATTATACTGTTAGTGAAATGATTAGTTCCAATGCACTTGCTTACAATAGTGAAAAAACAAAAAAGATGTTGACAAAATCTAGCAATGAAGACCCTTATTTTATACAACTTTCAGGAAGTAAACCTGATATTATGCAACTTGCTGTTGAAAAATTAAATGAGATAGAAGGTATTGCAGGGATTGATTTAAATTGTGGTTGTCCTGCGCCAAAAGTATTTAATCATGGAAGTGGTTCTAATTTACTTGGGGATCTTCCAAGATTACAACTGATGTTAAAAACTATCAAAAAATACTCTAATAAACACTACACAACAGCAAAAATTAGAATTGGTATTGATGAAAAAATCCCACTAGATATTGCACGTGCAATTGAAGATTGTGGTGTTGATTTTATAGCAGTTCATGGTCGTACAAAAAAAGGAGCATATAAAGCCCCTGTAGACTATGATGCAATTGCAGCAATAAAAGAGGTTGTAAAAATGCCAGTTATTGCAAATGGTGACATTACAGACTTAGCAAAAGCACAATATGTTTTAAACCACACAAAAGCAGATGGGATAATGATAGGAAGGGGTGCGGTTGGGAAACCTTGGGTATTTCACCAAATTGCATCAAATAATGAACTAATTTCAAGTGAACTAAAAAAAGAGATTATTATTGAACATTTCAATAAAATGATAGAACACTATGAAGAGTATGGAGTGGTGATGTTTAGAAAGCATTTACATACTTATTCAAAAGGGTATGATGGGGCAAATAATTTTAGAGAAAAAATAAATACAATAACATCTTCTGATGAGATGTTACAAGTAATAAAAGAGTTTTTTTAGTTTTTTTCTTCTAGATATGCTATGACAGCTTTTAATAGTTCTTCAATATCAAGTGGCTTTAATAGATACCTATATATTCCTATCTCATCTGCTCGTAGAAATGAATCATAATCAGCATCGGCTGTCATTAGAATTGATGGCATCTCTTCTTTAATAGCTTTTATCTTTGCAACCATATCAAGTCCGTCCATTTCAGACATTTTCAAGTCAGTAATCACAAAATCAATATGTTGATTTGATTGAAAAACTTTGAGACCTTCCTCTCCATCTTTGCAAATAAAGACATTGTTAAACACTTTAGTTAAAACTGGTGCAATTGAATCTGCAATCAATTTGTCATCTTCAACAAATAGTATATTTTTATCTTTTAGTATATCTATATTCAAGTTTTTGCCTAAAAAAAAAGCTAAGTGGTATATGCCACTTAGCTTTTTTAATTATAAGATATGATTACCCTAAAAATGGGTTAGCATATAATGCAATTAAAGCAATTACAAGTGTATAAATAACTTGTGCTTCAATCATCGCTAAAGCAATGAACATTGTAGTCATAAGTTTTCCACCCATACCAGGGTTTCTAGCAGTACCAGCGATTGTTGCAGCAGCAGTATTACCCATACCAACAGCTCCACCAAGAGCAGCAAGACCAAGTCCAACACCAGCAGCAAGTACTGAGTAAGCTTTTAAAGTTTCGTTAGCAACATTTGCATCAGATGCGAAAGCAGCAGTTGCAATTGCAACCATTAAGAATAGAATTTTTTTCATCTATTGTTCCTTTTATAATATTTAATTGTACCAAAAGTCCGTTCGGCTAGCGTAACCATATCAAAAAGAGATATAGCAATACAAACATAAATGCCTATATTTCCCTACTAAATACTTTTAAGTGGTGCAATTATATAGAAAAGTTTATTAAAAGTTTATTGTAGATGTGCATCCATTGAAAATATTTCTTCAATTATCGACTCTAATTCCTTAATATAATTACTATAAGTCATATTTTTCACCACTTGATAATTTTCTTTTTGTATCTTTTTAAGTTCCTCTTTATTTCCAAGAAGAGCATCTACTTTAAAAGAAAGAGTTGTATCATTTTGACCAAATACCAAAGAGAAAGGATCAATAATCTCTGAAGCAGCATTGTCTCTACTTACAAATACAGCGTTTTTTAAAAACATTGCTTTTAAAACACTAGCTGCAAAAAGTTTTTGTTTTGTTGGAAATATAAATATATCAGAAACTATAAAAAGCTCATCGCTATTTGCATAATTCTCCAAAATAATTGTTTGTTTATCTAACTTAAAGTGTTTCACCCTTTCTTGAAGTTTCTCGACTTGTTGAGTATTTGTATCTATCAAAATTTTATAGTTTTTATTTTCCAAATTTATTATTGTTTTTAAAAAATTCTCTAAACCACTTGAAATTAAGTCTTTTCCTGTAAAGTAAATTATTCTTTGTTCTTTTTTTATCTCATATTTTTTTCTAAAATCTTTTTTAATTTGTTTATCATATTTTATTTGAGTATTAATGTAAGGATATAGGACAAAAATTTTATCCTCTTTTATATATGTTCTCTTTTCACATATTTTTTCTTTCATACTATTTGAATTTACAATTGTTATTTTTGAGTGTTCTGCCATATCTAAAGCTTTAGTATTGATAGAACCTTGGTGAAAGTATATATCTGGGTATTTTTTTTCTTTTAGTAGTAATTTTTCTAAAAATGTTTGCTCTTGGAAATATGTTAGTTCAAACTTTTTTTCTAATTCTTTGATTACTTTTGTTTTAGTATTAATTGCAATATGTAGTTTTTCCATACTGCAATTATACCAAAAGAATTATTTTTTTAAAGCCTTAGCCCATGATTCCATTACAGTATGAAGTTCCTCTTTAGGTGCTTCTATAAAATCTATTATAAATTTATCTTCAAATTCACAAACACCTATACTTCTAGGTCTAGCTGCTAACATCTTTGTATTTGGAATAGCTGCACCAAAACAAAATACTACATTTTGTGCATCAATCAAACCATCCATAATCTCACCACCTAATTTTTTAGTATGAGTATAATGATCAAAAATTGTTATAAAAGTAGCAATTGGGTGACTTTCTATTTTTTCTTTAAAATATGCAACAACCTCTTGTGTAGTTTTTGCACTCATCTCGTTTTTTGATAACTCTAAGCTGTATACTGGATATTTATCCATAAATATTGTTTTTTTCATCTATTTTTTCTCCTCTTTATATGTTAAAAATGACTCTACGGCACACTCTAATGTTTTAGGTATATCTTTGCCTTGTTCATCTTTAAAGTCTATTTGTACTTGATATACTACTTTGTTATTTTGATTTATAAATTTCATCACTACATAACCTCTAAATAACTTACTTTTGTCTGACTTTTTCTTTGGATCTTCTTTATCATTTTCATAAACTATATATTCAACTTTTAAAATCTCTTTTGCTTGTTTTTGACTTTCTATTTTTTGAAAAAGAAAAAAAGAAAATTCTTTGTTAAGTTTTTCCATATCAACAAAATCAAATAATGAAGATTTCATATATATTGATTTATCAATACTAAAAGATATTTTATAATTTCCACTATGTAATAATTTTTGAGCTTCAACAATCTCTTTTATACCATATCCTCTTTCAAATACTGTAGTTTGTTGATGACACTCCAACCTCTTTGCTTTTCCTGGTGTTGTATCTTTTGTCATTTGTGTATATATGCTATTTCCAACAAAACCGATAATAACAAATATAAAAAAAGCGATAATATATCTTTTCATAGTTACTCCTGAATACAAACTTCATTTTTTGTCATATGTATAATTGTTTGATACACGACAATTGCTATAATAACCGTAGTAACAGCTATCATCACATAAGATAGAAGTAATAATGCAAAATCATTTGTTACATGATACATAAGCATTGTACTTATTGCCATAGCAGCAACTGGAAACACAAATGCCCACCAAGATATAAAAAACTTTATTTTTAAGAAACTTTTGTACATAAATGCTACTAAAATTGTAAAAAACAAAGCTAAATTAAACAACATGGTTGCAAACATATCAATCGTCCCAAAAAGTTTAAAATATGCTATAAAACCAACAGCAGGAGGTGCTATAAGTATAAACATAGTAGGCATAAATTTTACAGCTATTTGATGATGGAAAATAATTCTATTTAAAATAAGTGCAAATAAAATAACCCAAAGAAATATACCTACACTAAAGAAATAAGTAAGTATCCCAGTTGAAGCAAATCCAACACCAGCAACTGGAATTAAAACATTTCCAACAATTGGAATAAACCATGCTGGATTTGAATGAGCTAACTCTTGATTATCTTTAATCCAAAAAGATATTGTATGCATCGTAAGATAAAAATGGAGTAAAGTTCCTGGATACCAGAAAATTGCACTCACTGTTGGGAATTCCTCTTTATAAATGATAGCTAACATCAACATTGATATAGATACAGCCGCAAAAAAGTTAATTCTAACAGGATGATTAAACTCTTTTTTCACGGCATTAAAATAAGTAAAAAACTTCATGAGATATATTGTGCTCACACCTATAAATATAGCTGTAGTGATATACATCAAACTACTCCCTATAACATGGGGAAAATCCAGCCAAATTGCTGCTTTTTGATAAGTGATAGTAAGACCACTCATCCCCATTACAATAGCGTACATCATAATAGGGAAAAATTTTAGTCTATTCTTTTCTTGTAAAACTTCCATAAAATTCCTTTGTATAACTTATTATTATATTATTTATAAGTTATAATTTCTATAGAATTCTATCATTTTTGTGAACAAATGTCAACTAAAAATTTTTTGTTGTATTTATTCCTGGTTTTTCTGGTGTTCCCACATAATCATTATTTGTATTGTAATTATATTTTATAGTTGCTAATATTGCGCCAACTACCAAACATATTATTATTACTATTTTTACTGTTTTTCTTTTAGTAGGAGATTCATGATTGTTGTAGTCTTCAATTTCTTCTAATGTTGGTTCATTTTTCATGATAATAGCCTTTGTGATTTAAAATTGTGTATAAAAAAAGCTAGAAGTGTGTTGCTTCTAGCTTTTCAACGAATCCAAGTTATGCTTTGGACTTTAAAAGGAGAGTGTATGAACACTGTGAAAGTATATTAAGTTTGGTTTAAATAACTCTTAAATTATATTTCTAACTTATGTTTATTATAATGTTTTATTAAAGTTTAACTTAAATAATTTTTATAATACCACTTACTAAAGTGCCATAAAGCGTAGAAGTGTTGCTTCAATCTATTTTGTTTTGCTTCATTATAAAGGTATTTTACATATTCTTCATTGAAAAGATTTGTTACTTTATTTACTACTAAAATCTCTTCTAACAGTTTCTCTTGATACTCACAAAATAACCACTCATTAAAAGGGCTATTGAACCCTTTTTTTTGTCTATTAATTATCTCTTTGGGGATATATTTTGAAGCTACTTTTTTAAGTAAGTATTTATTTGTATCTCCAACTTTTAGTTTTGAGTCTATACTAAAAACTGTATCTACTAGTCTGTAGTCCAAAAATGGATTTCGAGTCTCAACTGAATTTGCCATACTCATCTTATCAACTTTACTTAATAAAGCTTCCCCTAACCAAATTTTCATATCAATATAACTCATCCAATCTACTGGGTCTTGTTTTGGATTTTCTGTTTTAAAAGTAGCAACTTTTTGAAGTAACCTTTTTCTTTGGGATTGTGTAAAAATTTCTCCAAAACTATTATAAATATTCTCTTTTTTTATTACTCTTCTTAAATATTCTGATTCTTTTGTATTTGATGACAACGAACTAATAATATCATTCATAAAACTATATTGTTCAGTTGATAAGCTTTCTTTGTATTTATAATACTTTAAAAACTTAGCATAGTTATCATACCCTAAAAAAAGTTCATCACTCCCCTCTCCGCTTAAAACTGTTTTTATCCCTTGTTTTTTTATCTCTTTTGTTAAATGCCAAAGAGGGATAGCTGCTGGGTCTGCATGTGGTTCTTCAAGAGATTCAAATACCTCATCTATATTTTCAATAAAATCTTGTTGCCCTATTTCAAGAGCAGTATGGTTACTTTTTATATTTTCTGCAACAATCTTTGCAAAAGGTAGTTCACAATATTTTTTATTGGTTTTATATCCTACACTAAAAGTATTTATTTGATGATTTGTATTTTGTGAATAGATACTTGATATTAAAGAACTATCAATACCACCACTTAATAAAGTACCAACCTCTACATCACTTTTTAATCTTTGTTGTACACTATCGACTAAAAGTTCTTCAATATTTTCTAAAGCTGTATTCTCATTTTTAATAGACTTATATGTTTTGATTTTATAGTATTTTTTCATACTGAGTTTATTTTTTTCATAGAGTAGATAACTACTTTTATCAAGCTTCAATATATCTTGATAAAATGTATGGGGAGCCAAAGGGGTGAAATATTGTAAATATTGAGAAAGTGCAACTTTATTTAGTTTTGGGGTATATCCTATAAGTTTTATAATTGGTTTTATCATACTTGAAAATATAAATTCTCCATTGCGTTCATAATAATAAAATGGCTTCTTCCCATATCTATCTCTGGCACAAAAATATCGTTCTTTTTTACTATCAAATATACAAAAACTAAAAGCACCATTTAAAAGATGCAAAAACTCAACATCATACTTTTGGTAAAGTCTTATGAGAACTTCTGTGTCACTACAAGTTATACACTCTAATTTTTCACTTATTTTTAACTCATCATAATTATAAATTTCTCCATTAAAAACAATCAAAATATCATCAAAAATCATAGGTTGATTTGCTTCCGCATCAAGGTCTATAATACTAAGTCTTGTATGTCCGAAAAAATTATTATCTATTTGTTTTATAGAGATATTATCAGGACCTCTATGTTTCATCAAAGAGGTTACCTCTGTAAACTCCACATTTAGATTGCAATTGGTTCCTACTATCCCACACATATCTACACTTTCAACTTATATACTTTTACAAGAGGTGTTAAAATAACTGGTTCAAACAACTCCTTATCATAATTTTCAAATACAAATAATTGTACATAAGTGGAGTTATATACACTATTATCTACTATTAAAAACTGCCCATAATTACCCATATAAATAAGATTTATTTCAGACTGACTTTCTATTGTTGTTGTTTGCATTTGTAATTTATTTTCATCATCATAAAAAGTTTTTACAAAATTATTAATAGGAATAACTTTTCCTGCTATATGTAAAGTTCCCTCTATTTTATTTACTTGTATATTATTCCCCAAATCTATAACACTCTTATACTCTTTAAACTTATCAAAATAATAAAATATAGGCTGCTGTTTTTTCTCCCCATTCATTAAGTCTATATTAGAGAATAATTTAATAGTGGAATATATACTCATCATCTGATTTGGAAGATAAAGATAAATGTCTCTTGTTTTTTCTGGTAGATGTAAATTAGAAGAGAGAAACTTTAAAAAATCATTTGAATCTTTAAATCCATAATCAAGTGTCATATTAGCAATATTTGTTCTATTATTATCTAGTTTTTTTTGAATCATTTTTTCTGTATATTCCACATCAAGTCGTAACATTTTTGAGGCTTCTTGTTGTGGATTTGTTAGTACAAAACTTGTAGGGAAATTCACAGATCCACTATGTTTTCCACCATCACTTAAAGTTTTTGTATCACTGTAATATCGAATTGGATAGCCATAATCCCACCAAGAAACTACATAATCATCTCTATTTGCCATTTGTTTTAACTTGTCCAAGACTTCAATTTCACTCTTCATAAAAACGGTAGGAACTCTATATTCTACAATATGAACAATATTTGGAGCCAATGCTAAGAGAGACAAAAATACAATTATACTATATCGTTTAACCTTACTCTTTAAAAAACTTGCTATCTCTACAATAACAAAACCTATACCAAAAGCGATAATAGGTACAGCATAAATAGTAAATCTCAATCCACTACTATAAGCCAAAAAACCAAGCCCAACCATAGGTAAAGAGAGCAACATAATAGGATATCGAAATAATAACCAAATATATCCTACAACTCCAATAATAAAACTTAACATACCACCACTAATACGATTTGCAAAAGTTTCAAAAGGGATATCACTAGCTTCTCTTATTGTTTGCATCACGGTATAGTAATGCAACTGCAACTCTTCCCCCACAACTTGAATATGCTCTTGAAAAACATACCCTTTAAGTTGTCCCCAAATAGGATCAAAGCCACCTGTACTAAAAAATAGTACTATTGCAAATGCAAATAAGTAGTAAAGGTATTTGTGAAATAACTCTTTTTTAAATTTCAATACAACAAAGAGTAAAACCACTATGAAAAATCGTATATATCCATCAAGTCCCATCATAGCAAACATCATAAAAGTTAAAAGGGTAAGATTATATTGGTACTGTTGTTTTTTAATCACTTGATACACTACATAAAGTAAAATTAATCCAAAAAAAGCAAACTCCAAACTATAACTTTGTGGATACCACCATCTATAAGCGATAATATCAAGTGCCGTAAATAAAAGGTACTTTTCTTCTTGTGTTCGTATAGCCCAAATAAGTGACCATAATAACACAGTAGGAAATACAATATTTAACATATCAGTATCATAATATCCTACCATAGTACGATTGTAATAACTCCACGCAATACTAGAGATTAAAGCTGCTATAAACCCAACTTCAATTTTTCCAAGACTTCTCCCTATAAGAATAAGAGGTATTACAATCAAAGATGCAAAAAAAGCTGGCATGTAAAATATGATAGTTTCAAAACTAAAAGGGAGTATTTGGGCTATAAAAGCTGTAAGTTGTGCAGTAGCTGTATGTGTGGGAGAATTTTCATTGATATTTTTTTCACCACTTAAAATATCTCTAGCACCCTCTGCCCAATAGTAACCATCATTGGTATTTATCATAAACTGATTATTGAATTTAAACTGTTCATAGTCACTAAACTGATACACCCAAATAAGCCGTAAAGAGAAACTAAAAATAAAGGCTATTAGTATAAGAAGTATTGTTTGTTTATTTTTAGAGAGTATCACCTATATTTATCCTAGTCATTTATGAAATAATATAGGTTATTTCCTTAAATTGTTGAATTTTACTCATAAAAAAAACCTCGATAAAAATATTCATATAGAATAAACTTTATCGAGGTTTCTAAATGGTACGCCTAGTAGGATTCGAACCCACAACCGCCGGGGCCGAAACCCAGTGCTATATCCAGTTAAGCCATAGACGCATTTGTGTTGTTATAATTATAGATAAAAAAAGATAAAAGAAAACTCTTTTACCTCTTTATTATATTAAAAAGATTACAGTCTAGACTCGTATCTTCTTAACATATATAGTTTTTTAAGCATTTTCTTTCTAGCATTGATTTTTTGTTTCTTTTTCTTTTCTGGATTAGATTCAAAATATCTTCTAGCTCTTGTTTCTGTAACGATTAAGCTTCTATCACATTGTTTTTTAAATCTTCTATACGCTTCTTCGAAAGATTCGTTATCTTTTACTTTAATTCCTGGCATTGTACAATCACCCACTTCCTTGCATAGATTTAATGGCTCTTTGGCTCACTACTGCTTTTTATAAGTTGCGAATTGTATATAAATTTGTCTTAATAATACTTTAAGTATAATATAAATACAAAATAATAAAGGATTTTAGTGGAAACCCTAACACATTTAGACCAGAACCATAGACCAAAAATGGTAGATGTATCATCAAAAGAAGATACTACAAGAATAGCAGTTGCTAGTGGAATTATATCAATGAGCAATGAAGCATTTCAAAATGTAGTTTCAAATCAAAATAAAAAAGGTCCAGTGATACAAACAGCCGTAGTTGCTGCAATCATGGGAACAAAAAAAACACCAGAACTTATCCCTATGTGTCATCCCCTTCTTCTTACAGGTATAAACTGTGATGTAGAACAACTAGATAACTTACCAGGATTTAAACTCACAGTTACAGCTAAGCTTAAAGGGCAAACAGGAGTTGAGATGGAAGCACTTACAGGAGTGTCTGTAGGATTACTTACTATTTATGATATGGTAAAAGCTATTGATAAAGGTATGGTTATATCAAATGTACAACTTGAAAACAAAAGTGGTGGAAAGTCTGGAGATTTTAAAAGAGAGGATATAAAATAGTGATAGATCTAAATCAGCATAAAGTAAAAATAGATTACCCATGTAGTTGGGAATATAAAATTGTTATTTTAAGTGAACACAATATCAATCCAATAGTAAAAGATATTTTAGAAGATAGGGAACACAAAGTAAAACCATCAAAAAAAAGTTCAAAAGGAAAATTTGAGAGCTTTGCTCTTGAACTTACTGTTCATAGTGATGAAGATAGAACAGGGATATTTCAACTCCTTCAAAAACATCAACATGTAAAAATGGTTGTGTAATTGTGGAAAATATTATCTATCAAAATGAGCTTATCAAATTAGAGATTGAACCTTTTGAAATACCTTGGTTAAAAATTTTTACTCAACTTCCTATAAAAGAGTTTAGTCAATGTGATGAAAAGACAAAATTAGAGATATTACGAGTTTTAGATATATGTGAAAAAGAGATGTTAAGTTATTTTAATCCAGATAAAATAAATATAGCTTCATTTGGGAACTATGTACCACATGTTCATTTTCATATACAAGCAAGATTTAAAAATGATAGCTATTTTCCAGAGCCAACTTGGGGTAAAAAACAAAGGGAATCACAAATAGTTTTAAATGATATAAATAAATTTTATGAAAATTTAATTTTGAAGTTAAATTAGGTTATAATCCGCACTATGAATAGAAGAAATTTTTTATTATTATCATCATTGTCTCCTTTAATGGCAAAAGATTTTTTGACAATCAATACTGACATAAATTTAGATATAAATAATCTCAATACATTATATAAATTAGACTATAGACTCAAAAAACTAAGAAGATTTGTTGGGTATGCAAACTTCAATATAATATCTTTTGATGAAGCACTATATTATGCAAGAAACTACTCTGCAATTGGGAAGTTTACAAAAGATGAAATAGCTCTCATAGAAAAAATATTTCATGCTACCCCTTCTGATTTTGGATTTTATGGTACAAAAACTGTTCAGAATATATCCCAAAAAGTATCTCAAAAAGAGATTGTAAAAATAGAGCGTTCTGGTCACTTTTTATTTAAAGGAAAACCATTTGAAGATTATACTAGAATTAAAAAAGATATAGGACCAAATATGGTACTTACATCTGGAATAAGAAATGTAGTAAAACAGCTTAGCCTCTATGTATCAAAAATAAAATCACTTAATGGGAACCTTACAAAAGCTTCAACTATTATAGCTCCCCCTGCTTACACTTATCATGCTATTAGTGATTTTGATATTGGTAAAAAAGGGTGGGGAAACAAAAACTTCACAGCAGAATTTGCAAGAACAGAGGAGTTCGCTAAAATGAGAAAACTAAACTACATAAGTATTCGATATACACCAAATAACAAAGATGGTGTAAGATTTGAACCTTGGCACGTAAAGGTTATATAATTGAGAAACTTTTCAATCATAACTATTTTTATTGTTCTATTCTCGCTTTATGGGTGTGCTACAAAAGAAGATACAGCATCAAATAGCAAAAATAAAACACAATATACACCAATAACACAACCCGATATTACTTCACAAACAAAACCAATCAAAGAAGTGGTATTAAAAGAAGAATTAACAACTACACCAAAAAAGCAAATTAAAATACAATCAACATTACGCCAAAGTTGTGAAATTGATGTAGAGAATATTGATAAATTTAAATTTGATATTATAAAAAAGGGAATTCAAGATGATAATACTCTTTTAATAGTTGGTGGAATTCAAGGTGACGAACCAGGTGGGTTTATGGCAGCATCACTTATGACTACACATTATGATATAGATAAAGGATCAGTTTGGATAGTTCCAAATCTTAACTTTTATAGTATCATAAAAAGAAGCCGTGGACCTTTTGGGGATATGAATAGAAAGTTTGCAAAACTTTCAAAAGATGACCCAGAATATGAAACAGTGCAAAGAATAAAAAAATATATCACCGCAGATCCTGTAAAACTTATTTTAAATCTACACGATGGAAGTGGATTTTATAGACCAACATATATAGATAGATGGCACCAACCTAGAACTTGGGGACAAAGTAGTGTTATAGATCAAGAAGTATTAGAAAATGTAGAAAAATATTCTAACACCTATGAAATCTCTGAAAAAGTAGTAAATCACCTCAATAAGTTTCTTCTAAAAGAGGAAGATAGATACAGAACAAAAAATACACATACTAAATTTAAAAAAACATTCGAAGAACAAGAGATGGCAAAAACTCTTACTTACTATGCAGTGACAAATGGTAAAGCTGCTTTTGGACACGAAACAAGTAAAAGTCTTAATGTATCGCAAAGAGTCTATTATAAATTAATTGCCATAGAAAAATATATGGATATAATGGGTATTAAATACAAAAGAAAATTCCCTATGACACTAAGTGGAGTGAAACATGCTTTAAATGATGATATTAGTATTACATTTGATGATACAAATTTAAAAATGCCTCTTAAAGATATTAGAAATATTCAAAATTATTTTCCAATAAAAAAAGATGGTATAGTAACTTATTTACCAAGTAATCCACTGATTAAAATAATTAAAAAAAATAATATTTATTCAATCTATTATGGGAATAGAAGATTAACACAACTTGTTGCAGATTATAGTGAACACTTAAATTTCGATACAAAAATAACAATTAATATTGACAATACTACAAAAAAAGTAAATTTTGGAGATACTATTAATGTTTCTAAAAATTTTGAAGTAATTGATGAAAAGAAATTTAGAGTTAATGTAATTGGATATACTAACAAATCTGGAATAGAAACAAATAAGAAAATATCACTAAATATGTTCATGAAAAGATACTCAATCGAAAAAAATGGAAATATATATAGGATAGAATTTTACAAAAAAGAGAAGTTTGCGGGGATGATACTTGTAAATTTTATAAGCTAGGGATATGATAAAAAAACAAATATTAGAAATTATAAAAAAAAGAGCACTCATAATTGATGGGGCAATGGGAACACAACTTCAAACATACAAAGTACCAGAAGATGCTTGGATTGATGATAAAGGTGTAGAGCAAGAGGGTTGTAACGAACTTTTAAATGCAACAGCTCCCGATATTTTAGAAAAAATACACAATGCTTATGCTTACGCAGGAGCAGACTTAATCAAAACAAATACATTTGGAGCTATGCCTTGGGTACTAGATGAATATGATATGGGAGATAGGTCCTATGAACTAAGTCGTCTTGGATGTGAACATGTAAAAAAAATATGTGATAAATACTCAACACCAGAAAAACCAAGATTTGTATTAGCTTCTATTGGACCAGGAACAAAACTACCAAGTTTAGGGCATATTGACTACGATACTATGTATGCAGGATATCAAGAGATGGCTAGAGGTCTTGTAGATGGTGGTGCGGATATATTTTTATTAGAAACTTGTCAAGATCCCCTTCAAATAAAAGCAGCACTTCATGCACTCCAAGATTTTGCTCCGCAAATACCAGTTATGGTAAGTGCCACTATTGAATTAAGTGGAAGTATGCTTATAGGAACAGATGCACAAACTATTGCCACTATATTAGAACCTTTTGATATTTTATCTCTTGGGTTTAACTGTGGAACTGGTCCAGAACAAGTGAAAAAACATCTTGAAGTATTAAGTCAACACAGTAATAAATATCTCTCAGTCCATGCAAATGCAGGCTTACCACAAAATAAAGGTGGTTATACTTTTTATCCTATGGGACCTGATGAGTTTGCTCAAATTCAGAAAACATTTTTAGATGTTGATGGAGTGAGCTTTTTAGGTGGGTGTTGTGGAACAACTCCTCAACATATAAAAGCACTATTAGATGAAGTTACAACAATAAAACCAAAACTTCCTACAGGTAACCACCCTATGAGTTTGGCAAGTTTATTTCAAACTGTAGAACTCAAACAAAATCCTGCACCTCTTTTAATCGGTGAAAGAAGTAATGCAACCGGAAGTAAAGCATTTAGAGAACTGTTAAAAGCAGAAGATTTTGAAGGTACCTTAACTGTAGGGCAACAACAAGTACGAGCTGGTGCCCATGTGATTGATGTAAGTGTTGGTTTTGCTGGTCGTGATGAAACAAAAGATATGGATGAAGTAGTTTCAAGATATACTCAAAAAATACAACTTCCTCTTATGCCTGATTCTACTCAAATACCAGCACTAGAAAAAGCACTTAAACTCATAGGTGGGAAACCTATATTAAACTCTGTAAATCTTGAAGATGGTATTGCGAGATTTGATGAAATATGTCAAATGGCAAAGAAATTTGGTACTAGTTTAGTTTGTCTTGTTATTGATGAAGTTGCTATGGCAAAAACAAAAGAAAAAAAAGTAGAAATTGCAGAGAGAATTTACCAAAGAGCTGTAAACCATCATGGTCTTAATCCAAGAGATTTAGTTTTTGATATGCTAGTATTTACTATAGGTAGTGGTGATGAAGAGTATCATACTGCAGGTATTGAAACTATTGAGGCTATCAGAGAATTTACAAACATGCATCCAGAAGTTAGTACAACTTTAGGACTTTCTAATATCTCTTTTGGACTTAACACTCATGCAAGAGTATATTTAAATAGTGTATTTTTACATTATTGTGTAGAAGCTGGATTGAGTAGTGCTATAGTGAATGTAAAACATTTACACCCTATGAATAAAATGAGTAAAGAAGATATAAAAGCTTGTGAAGATTTACTATTTAACAATAGAGTTGATGGAGATCCACTTTTTGCCTTTATTGAACACTTTAGTGATGTAGGTGCTGTTGAACAACAAACAGATGAAGAATATGAGAAATTAAGTGACAAAGAAAAAGTTATTCAACTTCTAAAAGATGGAGATAAAGAGAGACTTCTCCCGTTTGCACTAAAACTAAAAGATGAGATACCACCTGAAACTATTGTAAATGAGTGGCTGATTGATGGTATGAAAGAGATTGGGGAACTATTTGGTAATGGAGTTATGCAACTGCCATTTGTACTACAAAGTGCAGAAACCATGAAAGCTTGTGTCGATCAACTTAACCCATTTTTACCAAAAATTGAAAAAGAATCAGAAACTACTTTAGTTCTTGGAACAGTAAAAGGTGATGTTCATGATGTTGGAAAAAATTTAGTAGATATCATATTATCAAATAACGGATTTAAGGTTGTTAATATTGGAATTAAAGCAAATATAGAAAGCTTTATTGAAGAAGCAAAAAAACATAACGCACATGCTATAGGGATGAGTGGTCTTCTTGTAAAATCAACAAATGAGATGAAAGCAAACTTAGAAGAACTTCAAAGTCAAAATATCAAACTTCCTGTTATGTTAGGTGGAGCAGCCCTCACAAAAGCTTTTGTAGATGATTTTTGTAGACCTATTTATGATGGAGCTATTTTTTATGCACGAGATGCTTTTGATGGTGTTATTGCAATGCAAAGAATAGAGAAACATCTTGAAAATGGAGAACCTCTTGATACCCAAATGGCTGCTGATTTAATTGTCACAGATGAATCGTTACAAAAAAAAGAGAAAGTAGAGTTTAATGATGATATTCATACACCAATTCTTTTAGAAAATAAACATAATTTTGCTCCACCATTTTGGGGAAGACGAGATATGTCAAAAGATTTTAATCCTACTTTAGCTTTTGAATGGATAAATCATAGAGTATTATTTAGACAAAGATGGGGATACAAAAAAGGAAAAATGAATCCAGAAAAATTCATCACACATGAAAATGATGTAGTAAAACCACTCTATGAGTCTTTAAAAGAGGAGTTTTTAAACAAAGGTGTTTTTGACCCTATTGTACTTTATGGATATTTTCCCTGCAAAGCAAATGATACAAAATTGGAAGTTTATGACAATGAAAAAGAAAATATCATAGCAACTTTTGATTTTCCAAGACAAGGTAAATCTCCTCATAGATGTTTAGCTGATTACTTTACAAGCGACAAGTTTGATACAGTTGGATTTACCTTTGTAAGTTCTGGTCTTCAAATTACCGATTTTGAAAAAGCTATCTATGATAAAGGTGAATTTGCTAAATACTACAATGTACATGGTCTAGGAGTAGAACTTGCAGAAGCATTAGCAGAAGTTGTACATAAACAAATAAGATTAGATTTAAATATCGCAAACAATGAAAAACCAACACTTAAAGATGTGGTTATGAAAGGATATCAAGGGTGTAGATACTCTCCTGGTTATGCAGCTTGTCCAGATCTTGCTATGAACAGAACTATCTTTGATTTACTAAAACCAGAAGAATTTGGAGTAGAGTTAAGTGAAACTTATCAAATTCATCCAGAACAAAGTACTGTAGCAATAGTTGTACCAAATAAAGAGGCTAAATATTTTAATATTTAACCTCTACTATTAAAACTACTCTACAAATTTCTATATAACTATTTAAATAAGACAAATCAATCATCATAATAAACCAACCTATAACACAATTGAAATATCCATAAACTAAAAATAAAACTACGTAAACAGTAAAAGAAGTAATAAGTTAATAAATTAATAAAGATATAATAAATAGAAAGAATAAAAAAGCAAGAAGAAAGTAGTAAAAAAAGTAAAAAAAAAGAGACATCTTAAAAGTTGGCAGCGACCTACGTTTCCACCAGGGGACCCGGCAGTATTATCGGCGATGGAGAGCTTGACTGCCAGGTTCGATATGGGGCTGGGTATTTCCTCTCCTCTATAACCACCAACATTTAAAATGTCTCATTTAAAAGTTGTGTATAAAGTAATACAGTTAAAGTCTTCGATTCTAAAAATAAAAATACATTCTAAACATACCTTATTACATTTAATAAGATAGTAAACTAAAGAATAGTTAATATAAATAAGCCAAACGGTCTATTAGTAATAGTCAGCTAAATGCATTACTGCACTTACACATCTATCCTATCAACCAGCTAGTCTTGCTGGGACCTTCAGGGAAAGTTTATCTTGGAGTTGGCTTCGTGCTTAGATGCTTTCAGCGCTTATCTCATCCGTACGTAGCTACCCAACGATGCCCTTGGCAGAACAATTGGTACACTAGTGGTACGTTCACCCCGGTCCTCTCGTACTAGGGGCAAATCTCCTCAACTTTCCTACGCCCACGGAAGATAGGGACCGAACTGTCTCACGACGTTCTGAACCCAGCTCGCGTACCGCTTTAAATGGCGAACAGCCATACCCTTGGGACCTGCTTCAGCCCCAGGATGCGATGAGCCGACATCGAGGTGCCAAACCTCCCCGTCGATGTGAGCTCTTGGGGGAGATCAGCCTGTTATCCCCGGCGTACCTTTTATCCTTTGAGCGATGGCCCTTCCACACAGAACCACCGGATCACTATGACCGACTTTCGTCTCTGCTCGAGATGTATCTCTCACAGTCAGGCTGGCTTATGCCATTATACTCAACATCCGATTTCCAACCGGATTGAGCCAACCTTTGTAAGCCTCCGTTACTTTTTAGGAGGCGACCGCCCCAGTCAAACTACCCACCATACATTGTCCTGAACGTGGATAACACGTCCCAGTTAGCTATCAGAATATTCAAGGGTGGTATCTCAAGGTTAACTCCACTTGAATTAGCATCCAAGTTTCAAAGTCTCCCACCTATCCTGCACATGAATATCCCAATAGCAGTGTAAAGCTATAGTAAAGGTGCACGGGGTCTTTCCGTCTTTCCGCGGGTAGGAGGAATTTTCACCTCCACTACAATTTCACTGGATCCCTGGTTGAGACAGCTCCCATCTCGTTACGCCATTCATGCAGGTCGGTATTTAACCGACAAGGAATTTCGCTACCTTAGGACCGTTATAGTTACGGCCGCCGTTTACTCGGGCTTCGATCAAATGCTTCGCATAAATGCTGACATCATCAATTAACCTTCGAGCACCGGGCAGGCGTCACACCTTATACATCCTCTTGCGAGTTAGCAAAGTGCTGTGTTTTTGGTAAACAGTCGGGAGGGACTCTTTGTTGCAACCTCTTTGGCTTTCGGGAGTAAATCCCTAATACCTAAGTAGGCACACCTTCTACCGAAGATACGGTGCTAGTTTGCAGAGTTCCTTAACCAGGGTTCTTCCACGCGCCTTAGAATACTCATCCCACCTACCTGTGTCGGTTTACGGTACGGGTTATAATAGATATGCTTAGTGGCTTTTCTTGGCACGACAGTATCATCGATTCCAAACGCTACTCGAAAGTATTGTTCGGCCTGTAAGATCTCGGTCTAATGTAAAGCGGATTTGCCTACTTTACAACCTACATCCTTCGACCAGCTATTCCATCAGCCAGCTCGATTAACTCTATGCGTCCCCACATCACGCTCTATTATAAGTATAGGAATATTAACCTATTTGCCATCGTCTACCCCTTTCGGACTCGACTTAGGACCCGACTAACCCTACGATGACGAGCATCGCGTAGGAAACCTTGGGTTTTCGGCGTTAAAGATTCTCACTTTAATTATCGCTACTCATGCCTGCATGCTCACTTCTATCCGCTCCACGACTCCTTACCGGTATCGCTTCAATGCTGAATAGAACGCTCTCCTACCACTCAATAAATTGAATCTACAGCTTCGGTGCATACTTTAGCCCCGTTATATTTTCCGCGCAGAATCACTAGACCAGTGAGCTGTTACGCTTTCTTTAAAAGATGGCTGCTTCTAAGCCAACTTCCTGGTTGTCACAGTAACTCCACATCGTTTTCCACTTAAGTATGACTTAGGGACCTTAGCTGGTAGTCTGGGTTGTTCCCCTCTCGACGATGGATTTTATCACCCACCGCCTGACTGCCATGATTCCACATATAGTATTCGAAGTTTGATAGGGTTTGGTACCGCGGTAAGCAGCCCTAGCCCATTCAGTGCTCTACCCCTATATGCTAATAACATGACGCTATACCTAAATATATTTCGGAGAGAACCAGCTATCACGAAGTTTGATTGGCCTTTCACCCCTATCCACAAGTCATCCCGAGACTTTTCAACGCCTATGGGTTCGGTCCTCCACTGGCTCTTACACCAGCTTCAACCTGCTCATGGATAGATCACTTCGTTTCGGGTCTGCAGCATCTAACTAATTCGCGCTATTCACACTCGCTTTCGCTACGGCTCCACACTTGGCTTAACCTTGCTAGATACCACAACTCGCAGGCTCATTATGCAAAAGGCAGTCCGTCACCCTGTACAAGACATAGGGCTCCGAATGATTGTAAGCTAATGGTTTCAGGTTCTATTTCACTCCCCTCACTGGGGTACTTTTCACCTTTCCCTCACGGTACTTGTGCACTATCGATCTATAAGTAGTATTTAGAGTTGGAGGGTGGTCCCCCCATATTCAGTCAAGATATCACGTGTCCCGACCTACTCATTCCTAAGTTTAGTACCATATAAAAGATTTCGTATACGAGGCTTTCACTCTCTATGACGTAGCATTCCAACTACTTCTACTATCTAATATATTATCACTTAGCGCTCTAATCCGTTTTCGCTCGCCGCTACTAACAGAATCTCAATTGATTTCTTTTCCTCAAGGTACTGAGATGTTTCACTTCCCTTGGTTCGCTCTCCCGTAGGAGTAACATACAATGTATGCTGGGTTGTCCCATTCGGAAATCTACGGATCAAAACTTCTTGACAGTTCCCCGTAGCTTATCGCAGTCTAGTACGTCCTTCATCGCCTCTTATAGTCTAGGCATCCACCATTAGCCCTTAATAGCTTATTTGATAAATTAAAGAAGAATTTATGATTTAACATAATTTCTTTTTTGCTTTGTTATGATTATTCTTTAGCTACTATCTTATTAAATGTAATTTAATAAAATAATATTTAAAATTGTATTTTTATTTTCTTTAGAAAAATAAAGACTTTAACAGTATGTTTTTAAATAACTCTTTGATTCCGAAAAATCAAATATAAATACTTTTTTAAGTACTTATATTTAACTTTTTTAGTTTCTTTGTTTTATCATATAATTTTTAAATGGTGGAGAATAGCGGGATCGAACCGCTGACCTCCTACGTGCAAGGCAGGCGCTCTCCCAGCTGAGCTAATTCCCCATTATTAATTTTTAATTTCTTCTAAATGGTGGGCCTACCAGGACTTGAACCTGGGACCTCACGATTATCAGTCGAGCGCTCTAGCCAGCTGAGCTATAGGCCCATATATAAATTATATGATTTAACAGTTGTTAATAAATAATTGTTCTTTAAGATTATTTATAATCTTTATAAACTAGATAGCAAGAAGTCTTATTGAGATATAAGAACTTTCGTCTCGATGTTGTACTATTTTTACATCAGTTTGTTATATCTTAATATATAACTTTTATTTCATGAACTCAACTAAACGAATAGTTAAGTTATTTCTTTGAAAGGAGGTGATCCAACCGCAGGTTCTCCTACGGTTACCTTGTTACGACTTCACCCTAGTTACTAAATCCACTGTGGAAGGTAGCTATTTTAGCATCCCCGCTTCGAATGAATTCAATTCCCATGGTGTGACGGGCGGTGAGTACAAGACCCGGGAACGTATTCACCGTAGCATTGCTGATCTACGATTACTAGCGATTCCAACTTCAAGTAGTCGAGTTGCAGACTACTATCCGAACTGGGAGGCATTTTATGAGATTTGCTCCACGTCACCGTATCGCTGCTCTTTGTATGCCCCATTGTAGCACGTGTGTAGCCCTGGCCGTAAGGGCCATGATGACTTGACGTCGTCCTCACCTTCCTCCTCCTTACGGAGGCAGTCTGTCTAGAGTCCTCAGCCGAACTGTTAGTAACTAAACACGAGGGTTGCGCTCGTTGCGGGACTTAACCCAACATCTCACGACACGAGCTGACGACAGCCGTGCAGCACCTGTATGATAGTTCTAGCAAGCTAGCACCATTCCGTCTCTGGAATGTTCTATCTATGTCAAGGCCAGGTAAGGTTCTTCGCGTATCGTCGAATTAAACCACATGCTCCACCGCTTGTGCGGGTCCCCGTCTATTCCTTTGAGTTTTAATCTTGCGACCGTACTCCCCAGGCGGCACACTTACTGTGTTAACTGCATTACTGCCTTGTCTAGCAAGGCAACAACTAGTGTGCATCGTTTAGGGCGTGGACTACCAGGGTATCTAATCCTGTTTGCTCCCCACGCTTTCGCATCTCAGCGTCAATAATGTTCCAGTAGATCGCCTTCGCAATCGGTATTCCTTCTGATCTCTACGGATTTTACCCCTACACCAGAAATTCCATCTACCTCTCCCATATTCTAGACAGACAGTTTTGGAAGCAGTTCTATGGTTAAGCCATAGGATTTCACTTCCAACTTATCTATCAGCCTACATGCTCTTTACGCCCAGTGATTCCGAGTAACGCTTGCACCCCCCGTATTACCGCGGCTGCTGGCACGGAGTTAGCCGGTGCTTATTCATATGATACCGTCATTATCTTCTCATATAAAAGGAGTTTACGCACCGAAATGTGTCATCCTCCACGCGGCGTTGCTGCATCAGAGTTTCCTCCATTGTGCAATATTCCCCACTGCTGCCTCCCGTAGGAGTCTGGACCGTGTCTCAGTTCCAGTGTGACTGATCATCCTCTCAAACCAGTTAGGTGTCATTGTCTTGGTGAGCCATTACCTCACCAACTAACTGATACCGTACAGTCTCATCCCAAAGCCATAAATGTTTCCCTTGCTTACTTATGTAATAAAGGCATATAGAGCGTTACAAGTCGTTTCCAACAATTATTCTCTTCTTTGGGGCAGATTAACTATATATTACTCACCCGTGCGCCACTTAGCTGACAATTTTAGTAAACTAAAATCCGTTCTCGTTCGACTTGCATGTGTTAGGCACGCCGCCAGCGTTCACTCTGAGCCAGGATCAAACTCTCCATAAAAATTATTACCATATTAATACAGTAATTAGTTTTTAGATTATTCAATCTTGACTTTTAAGTTATTACCTAAAAATCACTGAATCAATAAATTGATTCAATTTAAATTAGTTTTTTAGTTTTAAAACTAAAACTCTAAGTTTATAGACGAAGTTTATATTTAAACAAGTAAACTTATTTAAATACTCTTCTTGTATCTAGTTTATAAAGATTACTTTAATTAGTAATTTAAATAAACTTGATTTATTTATTAACATTAATTTTTTTAAAGAACTTGTCCTAATAACTCTCTTCTTCTTACTCTAGTTAAACAAACTCTGTCAAACCGTTTTTGTAAGTGTCTTACTGTTATTGGACGCGAATTATAATAGATTTTTTTGCCTTTGTCAAGGGGTACGGCTTAATGTTTGCTGAAATTTTGAAATTCATTATTTAGAGGTTATTTGCCGTTAATCTTTGTTTAGTAATATACAGAAATTTTTGATATAATTACATCTATATATATAAGAGGATTTTTTAATGAGTTTAGAAACTATTGACAAAGCGTATGTATTAAATACTTATGCTAGAAACTATGTTAATTTTACAAAAGGTGTAAATGCAACACTTTACAGTGATGAGAATAAAGACTACATTGACTTTACAAGTGGAATTGGAGTTGTATCATGTGGGCATGGAAATGAAAGAGTTGCAAATGCAATTTGTAATCAGGTAAAAAATATAACACATATATCAAACCTTTATGCAATAGAACCACAAGCTAAACTAGCACAAAAGATTGCACAACTAAGTGGTTATGATGTAGCTATGTTTTTTGCCAATAGTGGAGCTGAAGCCAATGAAGGTGCTATCAAAATTGCTAGAAAGTATGGTAAAACAAAATTTGATGATAAAAAATATAAAGTTATCACTTTAGAACATTCTTTTCATGGAAGAACAATCACTACAGTCAAAGCTACAGGGCAAGGTGCTATGCATAGTGAAAACTTTACACCTTATCCTGAAGGTTTTTCATACAACACTAGTATCAATGATGTGTATAACTCTATTGACAATGAAACTGTAGCAGTTATGATTGAATTAGTACAAGGGGAAGGTGGTGTTCAACCATTGCCAAAAGAAGAGGTTCAGAAATTAGCAGCTTATTTAAAAGAGAACAATATCTTACTTATAATAGATGAAGTACAAACAGGTGCTTTTAGAACTGGTGAGTTTTTGGCTTCAAATTTATATGAGATTACTCCTGATATTATCACTATGGCTAAAGGTGTTGGAAGTGGTGTACCTATTGGTGTAGTTATGACTACACATAAAGATATATTTTCTCCTGGTGATCATGGAAGTACTTTTGGTGGAAATTATTTAAGTACAGCTTCTGCACTAGAAGCTTGTACTATTTTAGATGAGTTAAAAAATAGTGGTGCTTTGGATGAAACTTTAATTTATTTTGAAGAAAAACTAAAATCTTTTTATGAAAATCATAAAGATATATTTACGAGTATGGTTGGTCTTGGACTAATGAGAGGGTTACGAACAAGAGATAATGAAACTCTTATGAATATTATAAAAGAGTCATTTAACAGTGGTGTCCTTGTGTTAAAAGCAGGAAAAAATACTTTAAGATTTCTGCCACCTTTAACTATTTCTAAAATAGAAATAGATGAAGGTTTTGAAAGATTGGAGAAAGCCGTTGAAAATATTTAAAGTTTTTACTAGTTTAAGTGTACTTTTTACTACACTTTTGCTAGGAAATGAGGATTTCTTATCTCAGACAAAAAAAGATACTTTAAACTATTCCTATGAAAAAGCTATAGAAGATAGTAGTAAATTAAAACAAGATTGGATTAATCCAATTACCTATAAGTATATTTATAATAATGGGGAAGAATATGACACAAAAAGATCAACTATTACAGTAACTCAGCCTATTTTTAAAACTGGTGGAATTTATTCAGCCATAAAATATGCAAATAGTTATGGGAGATATACAAATACAGATATAGATACTCAAAGAAAAGAGCTGATTAAACAAGTTATTAGTTTTTTATATCAACGAAAACAAATAGATATTTCAATAGCAAAACAAAAACTTCTTGTAAAAAATGCAAAGATTGATGTACAAAGAAAAAAAGAGCAAGTTCTTAATGGTATTACAGATTCTTCTTTTTTAGATAATGCAATTATTGAAGCAAACACAAGAGAAAATACTTTAGTAGATTTAGAATATCAAAGAATAGAACTTATCAATAACCTTGCAACTGTTTCAGATAAAAAATATGAAGAGTTGGAACTCCCTATTTTTTCAATGATAGATGATGAGCAATTTATAGAAAATAATATCTATATAAAAAAGGCTTCGGAAGATATTGATACTTCATATTGGATGAAAAATATGGTTACCTCTAGTTATCTTCCTACTGTTAATTTAACAGCTGATTATACAAAATATCACGATACTGATAACAATCCTGCATTAAGTGAAGATGGAACAAAAAACATTGGCTTTAATATTACAATGCCACTTGATGTAAGAGTTTCATATGATATTCAGAGTAATAAAATAGCATATTTGCAAAAAAAGCTTGCATTAGAAGATAAAAAGAAAGAGGAAATATCACTATTTAAAAACTCTCTTGCAAAAATAAATAGTTTGGAAAAGAAAATTGTGATTGCTTCAAATGATGTTAAACTTTATGATTCTCTTTTAACACAACTTCAAGAGCAACTTAGCGTTGGGATGTCAACACCTTCAGATGTAGAAACTATGAAAAACTCAAAAAAGATAAAAGCACTCGATGTAAAAAGTTTAAATATTGATATACAAATAGAACTATTAGATATATATTCGAGAATTGAAAGTTAATATGGCTAATGCAGTTACATTTAGCCAATACTTCAATGACTGGCTTTATTCCAAAGATGGATATTATTCTCAATATAAAACTATAGGAAAAGAGGGTGATTTTTTTACAGCTGTAAGTTCAAGTAAGTTTTTTGGAGGAACTATTGGGAAAAGAGTTGTAGATATTATTGATGATGGATTTTTAAGTAATAAAGCAACTATTATAGAAATAGGTGCACATCATGGTTACTTACTTTCTGATATGATTCAATTCATATTTACTTTAAATCCTGAACTTATCAAAACCCTAAAGTTTGCTATAGTTGAAAGATATGAACATCTTAGAGTTAAACAACTAGAATATTTTAAACGCTGTTTTGGAGATGAGATAGAACTCATTCACTACAATGATATAAGTGAAGTTCAAGAAAAAGAAGCTTTTGTAGTAGCCAATGAGATTTTTGATGCATTTCCTTGTGACTTAGTATATACAGATAAAAATAATACCTTACAATATGGTGTAGTAGAAAATGATGTTATAAACTTTGCAGATAATGATGATAATTTTCTAAAAAACCATTGTGAGAAGTACAAAGTTACTAAGGGTGAAGTAGCTCGAGGATATGAGGAGTTTGCTTTAAATATGTGTAACAATATAAAAAAATTTGAATTTGTAACTTTTGATTATGGAGAAAAATATCCAAGAAATGATTTCTCCTGTAGAGTCTATGAAAATCATAATGTTTATCCTCTATTTGATGAGAAGATTCAACTAATAAAATTATATAAAAAAAGTGATATTACTTATGATGTAAATTTTACACATGTGATTAATAGCTTTATAGAAGCTGGTGCAACAAATTTAAATTATGAGACTCAGTTAAAAGCACTTGTACATTTTGGTATTATTGAACTTCTTGAAATATTACATAAAAATGTAGATGAAGATACTTATTTAAGTGAAGCAAACAAAGTAAAAACTCTTCTAAATCCTACAGGGATGGGAGATAGATTTAAAATGGTAAGTTTTAGGAAAGGGAACTAATGAACTTGATAATTAATGGTGAAAATAAATCGTTTGATGAAAATTTCACATTAGAACAAATTATAGATACATTAATGATAAAAGATAAAGTTATGGCTGCTGCTGTAAATATGGAGATAGTAAAAAAAGAAAATTGGAAAACTTATACTCTTAAAGAAAATGATAAATTAGAGTTATTACAATTTGTAGGTGGTGGTTGATATGGTTCATGATATAGGAAGTGTTTGTACTTATTGTGGAGTTGGTTGTGATATTACTGCACAAGTTCAAGATAATAAAATATTAAAAATATATGCTCAAAGTGATGGCTATGTAAGTCGTGGTAAACTTTGTATTAAAGGGAAATATGGTTTTGATTTTGTGGCATCAGATAATAGAATACGAAACACAAGAATTAAAAAATCATTTATAGAAAAAAATCTTGAAGATTTTCCTCAAGAATTAAAAGCTAGAACACATACTTTATCTTCACTTGATGAACAATGGTATGAATCAAACTATGAGTTAGCAACATCAATTGCAGCTTGGAAACTTGGTCAAATCAAAAAGAAATATGGTCGCCACTCTTTTTGTGCAACGGGAGGTGCTAGAACCTCTTGTGAAAGTGGATTTTTACTGCAAAAATTCACTAGAGAAACTATGGAATCTCCACACATAGACAACTGTGCTAGAGTATGTCATGCTCCAAGTTTAAATGGCATGGCAGCTACTATAGGTGAAGGTGCTGCTACAAACCCTTATGATGATATTTTTAAAACAGAATTTATGATAGTGATTGGTTCAAATACAACTGAAGCACACCCCATAGTTGCCAATCGTATGATTGAAGCTGCCAGAGCAAAAACAAGTGAACTTGTAGTGTGTGATGTACGAAAAATTCAACTAAGTAAATTTGCTACAGATACTGTTGTACTTCCTTATGAATCAAATCTATTATTTTTAAATGCTATTGCGTATGTGATTTTGAATGAGAAATTATACAATCAAGAGTTCATTGACATTAGAACAAAAGAGTTTGAAACATATAAAAACTCAATATTAACTGATGAAAAAGCAAATCCTGAATATTTTAGAAATATAAAAGGATATGAAGATTTAGCAGATCAAATACCTGTAATTGCAAGAAAATATGCAAGTTTAAAATCAATGATTTTTTGGGGATTAGGGATTACTGAAAACCTTGATGGAAGTTACGCTGTAATGGCTATGGTAAATCTAGCACTGATGACTGGAAATATTGGAAAAACTGGAGCTGGTCTTATGCCACTTCGAGGACAAAATAATGTTCAAGGAACCTGTGATATGGGTTGTCTACCTTACTACGCCCCTGATTATCAAAAGCCAAAAGAGGAGGGTCTTAAAACTCCTGATTTAATAGATGCAATGCTTGATGATAAAATAAAAGCTATGGTTGTAATGGGTGAAGATACAGCTCATATTCATCCAAATCTTAATAAAATAAATAATGCCTTAGAAAACTTAGAACTTATTATCACTCAAGATTTGTTTATGAATGAGATAGCTAAAAAATCAGATATTGTTTTTGGTGTAAAATCTGCCTATGAAAAAACTGGTGTCTATGTTAATGCGATGAGAAGGTTACACTTATCTCAACCACTTGTTGAAAATAACTTACCAGATGATTGGCAAGTGTTAAGAGATATTGAAAATAAAATCAAAGGGGAGTTCCTCTTTAAATCTAGTGAAGAGGTATGGGAACAAGTAAGAGTTGAAGCTCCTTATAGATATGGGGGAGCTAGTTATCATAAACTTATGAAACATAGAAGTAAAGGGATGCAATGGCCAGTTGCAAAAGATGATACCCCTATACTTCATCTTGAAAAGTTCAACACTCCAGATGGTCTTGGAACTTTTAAATACAATGAATACTCCCTTCGAGGTCAAGTAAAAAAACTTATTGAAGATGAAAAGTTTGATACTTTTTATCTCACAACAGGTAGAAATCTAATCCATTATAACAATGCAGCTCAAACAAAAGAGAGTCCTAAACTCTATGAAAAACATAGTGAAGATACTATCTTAGCCTGTATAGATGACAAAGATAAAATAAAATCTGAAAAAGTGATCTTAAAAACAATACATGGAGAAACAAAACCATTAACTATAAAGTTTGTAAAAACTATCAAACCACAAACACTCTTTTGTAGTTTTCATCATGCAAAGTCACATATGAACTATATCTTTGGTGATGAGAGTGATGTGAATACAAAAACAGCGTTATTTAAATCATTGGAAGTAAGTGTAGTAGAGGCGTAAAGAGAGATGCTAGTTTAGCATCTTTAAAAAACCATAAAAGCCTATAAATACTTATTAACTCATTACAAAATTTAGAATATGTGTATTTTAGGTTATTTTTAGCACTGTAGATATTTTCAACTCAATATTGCTAGATTATTGCTCTTTAACTAGACCATTGAATATAATAACTTCTAATTTTGAATTATCCGCATATTGAACACAATCTATTGAGGCTTCTATATATTTTCCATTATCTATAGCGCTACTATAATCAATAAGTTTATATCCATTGTAAACACAAAGTAAATCACAAAATAATCTTAAAATTCTTCCATTTAATTCATAAAATGGATGTAAAGCTATTAACTCACTTTGATAGTAAGTCAATTTATTTGTAAAATCTTTTTTATCTTTACAATTTTTTAAATAATTGTCATTTTCTAGTTCTTGAAATATTCGTTTTGATTCATTAGTTAAATATTGAGCTAAACAGAATTGAGAATCACCCTTTGTCATATTTACATCTCGATAAATACCTGCAAAATCGTAAAGTGATTCAAAACTTTTTTTATGCAAATTAATAAAAAAAATTTCATTGAATTTTGTATTAGCATCTATCTTGGATAAAAAGTTTTGATAGGCTTCTGTTAGAAGATTATTTTCTATTTCGTGTATTAAATCTGAATCTTGCAGTTCAAGTTTATTTTTAGGTATATCTGTCCCATCTATATAAACAGGACTGCTATCAAGCTGATACTTTGACATTATGTCTAGCCATCAACTCTTTAGCTTTTTTTTGTAAAGATTTAGACGCAGATTTATACCCCTCAATCTTTTGAGAATCAGACACCGTCTTTTTTATCTCTTTTTGTGAAATTTTATAAAGTCCCATTATTAACTCTTTCTTACTTATATAGGTGTATTATAACATAATTTTAGTTATTCTAAAAACTATAAAGCTATTTAAAATTTAGTATAACTATAGCACTATTTATGTATTTTATTATACTTGATAACTTCGCCCTACTTTAGTTCCTCTAAAAAGTCTTCATGTGATGTTAGTTTATCACCTTTTCTTTGAGCAACTATTGCTAAATCTTCATAGTCTTCTAAAATCTCTTCAAATTCTTCAATAGATAATACCACAGATAGTTTTTGTCCATCATCATTTGTAATATACTTAGAATGTATGTTCATAGGCATTGTCATAATATATACTCCATTTTTAATATGTTGTATTCTATCTAAATTTTATTTGATTGTAAAAATATTGAAATTTATCTTTTTATATTTGTTATTGTGATGATATATGCAAACTTTAAATTATTTAATTTTAATTGTATCTCGTCTCATTTTCCAACTAAAAGTTGGGAACAAGGAGAATTTTATTTTAGTGTCCTTTTATGATATAGTAAAGTTCATTTCCATCAACAAAGTTACTTTCTAACCAATCTGTGTCTATTTTAACACACTTTCTTGTTTCTCCTGTCTCTTTATTAATAGTACAATTACGTATTTTGATATTACCTCCTAGTTCTTTTAATTCTTTTATGTTTTGTTGCATCTCTTTAATGCTGCTATTAAGTTTATTTTTTTGAAAATTTAGATTAGATATTTCATTAGGTAAAAAATATTTATAGTAACCAAATACCACCAAAGATAGAAATACAAAAAAAGTTAAGGTAAATAAAAATGTTTGAAGAACAGACCAATTGGCTACTTTTTTGTATTGTTTAGTAGCTTCTTCTGCATACTCATTTGCTTCTTCAAATTTAACTAATGTACTCTCAGTAATTTTTTGTGCAATTTCTTTGCTTTTTTCATCAACTTTATATATTGTATTTTGTTCAATATTTTGAGAGGTTTCATTTAAACTTCTAATAGCACTATTCAATAACCTCTGATTTTTATCTACATTATCTATAAGTTTTTTGATTGTATCTTGCTGTTGTTCAGCAACATCAAATAAATTTTGAGCACTATCAAACAAAATATCTACTTTTTGATTATTATCCATAAATTATCCTTATTTCATACTCAGTCCATAAGACTGGCTTCTATTTCTACTTATTGTTCTTTTTTGAACCAATTCATTTTCTAACTTCATAACACTCTCGTTCATTTGTTCTATTTCTTGAACATATTTCTTATGTTGGAGTCTTAGTTGTGAGAAATCCGCTATTTGAACATATTTAATACCTTTATCTGTTACATTGATTATTAATCCTCCAGTGCTATAACCTGTACCCCCTCCAGAAGAAGATCTCAATATATCTAAATATGTATCTACTAAATTTACATCCATTAAGTGTGATGGACTAATAACCTCTTGAACCATGCTTTCAATAAACTTTTCAAGTTCTCCAAATCCACAAACTGAAGGTTCAAATGCATCTAAATAAGGAACTATCCTATTATTACAAGTAATTTCTTCAGGTTCAGTTTCAACATACCAATGAATTTGTCGTGATACTTCTATCATATCAGGTTTGTTTTGAAGAGATATATTAACCTTATTAAGTTTATCTTTTTCCTTTTTTAAACTACTTGCTTTATTTTTAAACTCTATTAATCTTACAACACCAGGATATTCTAAAAGCATATCTCCTAAATATTTATCACATGGCGTTTGTTGCAATAAATTTATCATAGCAGGTTTATTATAAACCCTTTTTAATCCAATTTCCATACCAAGGGTATAAAGAAAATTTCCAATAATCACATTTTCATATATTTTCAAAGAATTCCTTTTTAATCTAGTTAGGTTGATTTTATATTTTAAATATTTAAAAAAACTTAATAAATAAACGATTCTTTAAGAAAATCGACATATCCAATCAAAAAGAATAAAATACTGCTAAAGAACTTAAAAAAGGACGGAAAATTGATTATATTCATTCTGAACAAACAATTATAATTTTAGTATATGCAAATTTTTCTTTTCATAAAGAAAATTTAATTATTTAGGATATTTATTATACAATTAAGAAAAATTCGTTAGGAAAGTGTATGAAAAAAATTTTCAGTAATGTATATTCAAGTCAATTTATTATTTATGGATTAATAGCCTTACTTATTTATGTAATAATTCCAGATGATCTACATGTTGTAGTTAGTATAGTAAAAAACTTATTTAATGCAGTGGGCTCTATTTTAATAGTTGGTGGAATTTTTGAAGTTGCATTTAAAGATAAATTTATAAAAGAAGTAAGTACTAACTTTGTTAAAACAATTTTTATGCAACCTGATTCTCTAGATCATTTTAAAAATAATGATTTAATAGATATGAAAGAAAGTATTCAAAAAAAGTTACTTCAAAAAAATAATGGAGAATATTCAAAAAAAATAATTAATATGATTAATAATAGTTTTTTTAAAATGGCTCAAGGAGAACATAAAAATTCTAACTTTAATAAATACTTTCAATACTATAATTCCATTCTTTATGTAAAAAAAAGAAAAAAAGATTCTTGTGTCGTAGAAATTGATTATGAAATAAAATATGAAATTATTAACAATTGTAAAAATGATAATGGAGTAAATAAAGAAGCAAAATTAAGTATTTTTTCAAAAAGATTTTTCCCTCTTGCTTTAAGTCAAGAACATAAGACAACTACCCAAGAACTTCTTTCACTAAGAATTAAAGTGGATAATCAATATACTGATTATTCAAAAAAAATCAATAATAAAGAGTTTCAAGAACAATTAGTTGATACTGAAGAAAAAGATAATGTTAAAATACAGGAAGATATAAAAAGACAAATTCAATTTAAAAATGAAACAGGACAATTTGAAGAATTCGAGGTTGAATTTAAAGATTCTATTGTAGTAGAAAAAAAGCTGAAGATATTTACAACATATAATGATATTGCATTTTCACATATTTTTAAACGCCCCACAATGAATTATTCTATTATATATACGGATGAAAATGTAACTCCGGAAACTAAAGATTACTTAACACTAAGACTGTATTCAGGATTGAATAAGAAAACAAATGATAAAATACATCCAGTACTGAAGGGTAAAATGATTAGTCTTAATGTTTCAGAAGGGGTATTATTACCTGGGGAAGGGGTGTCTATTGTTGCTCTCAGAGATAAATTTTTGGATGACTGTAAATCTAAAAAAGGTAAGGAAAAGTAAAATGTTATTTAATTGGGGAGAAGAAGATTAATTATTAGTATAATTTGATAACTTATAATTGTCTTACTTAGCTAGGTTGACTTAATGTCAGCCTTTTTTATTTTCTTATTTAATCTAAAATATTTCTTATAACTCTTAATATCAAACGCCATTCAAATTTAAAACAAACAACACAACAATACTTCATCAAATAAATAATCATAAAATTAAACTAAACTACACTTACCAAACCATTCTCAACTTTAATTCTCCCACTTAACTCATACTCAAAAACTTCACTTGGATATTTTGCCATTGCTTCATCATAGGTGGGATTATTTTTGCAATACAATAAAAAATCATCTTCAACCCCAATTTCATCTGTACAAGCAGAAATATTATTTATAAATTCATCTATATCGTAGATAGCTTTTGCTTGATTGTTTTGAAGTAGTTTATTTGTCCCTTCACTCTCACCAATTCTTTGAGGTAATACAAAAATCTCTTTTCCCATCTTTAAAGCATACTCAACACTTCGCATAGTACCACTATTGATATCAGCTTGTGCTACAATCAAAATATCTCCTAATGCAACTACGCACTCATTTCTAATTGGAAAATTGTATCGAGTAGAGGGGGTTCCTAGTTTAAATTGACTCAACATCAAACCTTGTTGTTCTATATTTTGGATAAGTTTGTTGTTTATTACTGGATAGCGAATATCTAGTCCATTACCAGCAACTCCTATAGTTTTATTTGCCCCTGCGGAACTATGTGCAATGGCATCAACACCCATAGCCGCACCACTTACTATTACGATATTATTTTGAGATAATTTTTTTGCTATTTCGTGAGTGTATTGTTTTGTATAAGGTGTAGGACGCCTGCTTCCCACTATTGATACTTTTTTTCTTTTTAGAAGTTCTAGGTTACCTATATAAAATATCTCTTTAGGATATTTTTTCATATTTTCTAGCTCTGGGATATTTTGAGTTAATTGTTTTATGGTATTCATAAAAAAAGTGTACCATAAATTTTTCTATGAGAGAAAAAATATGACAAATTGCAATATTAACTATGAAGTTATCTATTATAAATATTTAGAACTATTTAGTTAAAATTATTAGTAATATGATATAGGGATTAAAAATGGCAAGAACAGATCAAAGAGTTGGAAAAGTATTAGATAACATAGCTAAAACACATTATCCATTTAATGAAAGTGGTAACTATCATATATTGAGTTCACAAAAAATATGTGCGATAAAAGATTTATTAGATGAGATTGGATTTGATTCAATAATTCATGAAGAGTATGGGGTTTTAGCTTATAATAATATACCTCAAGGAAAAACAACTGTAGAAGAATCAATTCAAAGTAAACTAAAAGAAACAAGCCTACTTGTTATCTCTCATATAGATAATATAAAAGAGTTTAATGAATCAAAGCTACAAGAAGAACTTCCAAAACAGTTATTAGATATAAAAGGCTATGAAGAACACTATCAAAAAATATCAGGGGCATTGGATAACACACTTTTAAATGCTATCTTACTTTCAATTATGCAGATGAGAAAAGTTAATTTTGATGATGAATGTAGCGAAGTTATGTTTTTCTTTTCTATTGGGGAAGAAAACTCAGATGAAAGAGGATTTGAAGAGTGTACTGGCGTATCGAACTTTATGAAAGAATTTCATCAAGATCTTATAAAAAACAATACAAAAGTTATCAATCTAGATGTAACTGCACAAGAGTATCATGAGTATAAACTTGATAAAGATATTGCTGTATTTATTGAATATGATAAAAGCTTACAAAAAGAGAAATTAAAAGAAGAAAATAGATATTCACCATTAGCAAGTTTTGTATTATTTGAAAAGTTATCTGATGATATACAGTTTTGTGATTATGGAGAGGATGGAACTAGTGATGATCTAGAAGATGTTACAAAATATGATGTATGGGGTGTAACAATTGGTTTAAATACTTATGGAGAGATTCATTCTAGTGAAAATTATACTTATATGAAACATATTGATAAGTATTTTAACTTTTTACATCAACTGATTTTATTTTTAAAATAATTGTTTAAATAAGTTTCTATATTCTTTTTACCAACGGGATTGGCTGAGTGAACATAAAAATCAAAATCTTCTGGAAATTTGTAAATATTATCCATATCCATATCTACAAGCCACTTAACAAAATCATATCCAGTTGGAAGAAGATTATCATACTTATCGACACCTAAGTCATGATCAAAGCTTATAAAGTTTGGTATGCCATTTGTTTTTACATACTCGAGAGCTTCATCATAGCTTCTTACTAATATCCAGCTATCATTGGGGAGTTCTCTTATATCATCAAGGTATAAAGTAGTTTTTTTCATTAATTAATCACCTTTTATATTGTATCTGAAATATATTTATATTATGAAAAATAAGATAAAAGATGTAACAATAGTACTAAAATATAAAATAAATTTCCAAGGACTCTAATGAACATACTAAACAATATCATTCAAACTATCAATAATGTAGAAATTCTAAATGAAACAACCCAAGAAAAAATGTTAGAAGAAAGAGACTTTTTTGAAAATTTTGAAATAACTAGTTTAGAACATGTTTTATTGGTTTTAGCTAGACCACTACAAGAAGGTAATCTTTTTTGGTTCAATAAAGCTGTTGTATTTATAACAACCGAAGTAGAAAATAATAATTTGAATATAACTCCAGAATTGAAAAAAACATTAAAACAATCACTTCTAAAACTAGAAGAAAAAATGCAAGATTTATATCTCTTTGAAGTAAAAAAAAGTGGTGGTTACTTTGATGATGTGGGAATAATAAGTAGCAGTTTAAGAAAAATGAAAAATCTTATAAATAAGATTTAGTTTAGACTCAAATTACAACTGATTGATATAAACTAAATCTAACCCTTCTAAAAGATGTTTTGATTCTTTTAGTGTTTCTAGTGTGATACTATATGGATGCCCTATTGCAATAGCAGTTCCAAATTTTTTGGCTGTTTTTATTGCTTTTTTAAGTTGTCCTTGAATGTATTTTTTATCTTTATTGTTATCTAAAAAGATATTTCTACTTAACATTCTTACACCATATTTATTTGCTGATATTGAGGCTACTGATGCAGCTGTCGTTCTACTATCTACAAATGTATAATTGTATTTTTTCAAAACTTTAAATAACTTATCCATTGCTATTTGATTTGAGGTAAATTTACTTCCTGTGTGATTATTTAAAAAATCTGCTTTTGGATAAAACTCTTTTACCTCTTTTATCCTATTTTCTATAGTTTCTAGGGAATCTGTAATATGTAAAGTTTTCTCCTCTTCATATTTAAAATTGCTCGCTTGAAGTGGTAAATGTATCATATAGTTATCAAGACCTTTTGCAATTTTTGAAGAGTTTGGATGTCCTTTGGTTGGAGGTAAAAATGACATATTAACGATATATCCAATATGTAATATCTTATGTATTTGTTTTTTTGTTGTAACATCATCTATGATTATTGCTAATTTTGGTTTATAAACTTTTGGTTCTTGAGTTGTTATTATTGTATCATCTGGTTTATCTTTGAGTTTTGGTAACTCTTCTTTATCCATTTTTGGTTGTTGTATCTGTTCATGTTGAATATCCCCAACTTCTCCATAATCTGGTTCTTCAAAGTGAAATTTTGGTTGTTCAACTTTTTGTTCTTTTTTTTCTATATATGTAGTATTATCTGTATTGTTAGTATATTCTATCTCTAGTGCTTTTGTTTTTTCTTCAAATGTTATAAATTTTTTATTTTTCTCTATTAAAATTTGTTGTTCTTGTTGAATATCAACTGTTATCTCTTTTTTATCTACAAATAAATATGCTCCAATAATAGATGCTAAAAAGATAGTAATTGCTATTGTTGTTACTATGGTAATTAGTTTTTGATATGTTTTTTTCTTAGATTTTAATCTTCGTGGAGGTTTTTTGTGTATTCTTTTTTTCATACAATATACTTAAAACTATAGGTTTCCCTATAGTTTTAAAATCTAGTTTGTTTCTTGATTTACTATTTTATTTGAACCAATCCATGGCATCATTGCACGAAGTTTATTTCCTGTTACAGTTATTAGTTTCGTTTTGTCATTGTTTCTTTCAGCATTCATTCTAGGGTATCCAGCTTGACCTTCTAGTATAAAGTCTTTTGCAAATCTACCATCTTGTATCTCTTTTAAAATCTCTTTCATAGCAGCTTTTGATTCCGCATTGATAACTCTTTTTCCAGATACATAATCTCCATACTCAGCTGTATTTGAAATAGAATATCTCATATCAGCAATACCACCTTCAAACATCAAGTCAACGATAAGTTTTAACTCATGTAAACACTCAAAGTATGCTAATTCAGGAGCATATCCAGCTTCTGTTAATGTTTCAAAACCAGCTTGAACTAAAGATGCAGTACCACCACAAAGAACAGCTTGCTCTCCAAATAGGTCAGTTTCTGTTTCATCTTTGAAAGTTGTTTCAATAATTGCAGTTCTTCCACCACCAATTGCTGATGCGTAAGAAAGTGCTAACTCTTTTGTAGTTCCACTTGGGTTTTGACCAACGGCAATAAGATCAGGAATTCCTCCACCTCTTACAAACTCAGATCTTACTGTATGACCTGGAGCTTTTGGAGCTATCATTGTTACATTAATATCTTTTCTTGGAATAATTCTTCCATAATGAATATTAAAACCATGTCCAAATGCAATAGTTGCACCCTCTTTTAAGTTTGGCTCAATTTCGTTAGCATAAATTTCTGCTTGATTTTCATCTGGTAATAAAATCATAACAACATCAGCAGCAGCTGATGCTTCTGCAACTGTTAAAGTTTCAAAACCTTTAGCTTCAGCTTTTGCCCAAGAAGATCCACCTTTTCTTAACCCAACACATACTTCAACTCCACTATCTCTTAAGTTTTCTGCGTGTGCGTGACCTTGTGAACCGAAACCTATCATTGCTACTTTTTTTGATTTGATTAAGTCGATATTACAATCTTTGTCATAATAAACATTTAATGCCATTTTAATTCCTTTTGTTATATTGATTTCGCGATTATACCTCAAAAAACTATTACTTTAGCTTAACTAGTTTTACCATAATTTAGGTATCATTATAAAAATCTACGAGCAAGGAAACCATTTGGATTATTTAAAAAAAATATATGAAGAGCAGACTAAGCCAATTGTAAAATTGATAAATGATGAATATATTTTAAATAGTAAATATAAAATAGGAACAATAATCCTTATAAATAACAATGCCATCTTAAATCTCGACAACAATCGATCTCAAAAAATATATATAGACCACGAACATCTTAATGGTGCTTATAATCACGACATTGTTTTAGTACAAGTCTTATTTAATCCAAAAGGAAAAATAAAAGCAAAAGTAATTGAGGTGTTGGAGAGGTCTAACCATAGTATTCTTTGTTATGTAAAAGATTGTAACCTTTATACTGTAAAAGAAAATGCATTTATTGATTGCGAAGTCATAAATAATAGAGATGGAGATATAGTACTTTTTGAAAAAGGAAAAATCATCAAAGTCTTTGGCAACATTGCAGATGCTAAAATTGATGAAAAAATATCTTTGTACTTGTATAATGAATTTTATAGATTAGAACCTATGGAATCTCTTGAATTTAACAAACTTAATACTAAAGATAGAGTTGATTTAACAAATCTTGATTTTTGTACAATTGACCCAGTCAGTGCAAAAGACTATGATGATGCAATATATTATGATGAAAATACTCAAGAACTTTATGTTGCAATAGCAGATGTAAGTGCTTATGTAAAAGAGGGAAGTGCACTTGACTTAGAAGCTTACAAACGTTCTTTTACCGTATATTTACCAAACAAAATGCTTCCAATGCTTCCATTTGAACTAAGTACAAATCTTTGTTCACTTGTACCAAACGAGACTAGACCTGCTTATGTGTTTAAAATGAAACTAGATATTAAAAATCAAAAAGTAGTTCAAAGTTCTGTTTTTGAAGCATTAATCAAATCAAAGAATAGATACTCTTATGAACAAATTGATGAAACACTAGAGGAGAATAATCCAAATAATCCTCAAGTAAAACTCTATGAAATTACAAAAAAATTTCGTACAAAAAGATTAAAAAATGGGTATGACTTTAGAAGCGATGAAGTTCAACTTATTTTAGATGAAGAGGAAAAACTTACAGGGTTTGCCACTGAAACCTCATCTGCTTCACATAGTTTAGTAGAAGAGTGTATGCTTTTAACTAATCAAGAAGCAGCAAAAAAACTCAAACTAACAGGTATTTTTAGAGTGCATGATGAACCATCATCTTCAAAAATAAAAAAACTTCTTGATGATGTCAATGCATTAGGAATAAAAGCACAACTTAAAGATGATATTCATTCTACTATAGTAAGTATTCAACAAAAAGCCTCAAATGTTGGTCTTAAACAAGAGGTTGATGAACTTATCATTCAAGCACAACAACAAGCAAGTTATAGTAGTTTAAAAAGGGAACATTTTGGGTTAGGTTTTAAAGACTATTCACATTTTACTTCTCCCATAAGAAGATATGCTGATTTAGTACTTCATCGTATATTAAAAACAAACAAAATACCTCAAAACATTGAAGAGATATGTGAATATGTTAGTACAAAAGAGAGAGAAATCGCAACACTTGTTTGGGATTATGAAGATAGAAAATATGCTCGATATTTAAGTAACCATCTACATAAAACTTTTCAAGCAACACTTGTGGATACTGAAAATAGTATCGTTAAACTTGATGTTGAAGTAAAAGGGGCAAGAGTTTATATAGATAATTATGCAGGTGAAAAACTTTTTTCACAAGTTATTGTGAAAATAATTAGTAGTGACATTATCTCTAAAAAAATAATTGGAACTATTCAAAGATAAATTGATTTTTTCCATTGAATACTATATAATTCTATCTATATTTTATTAAAAAGGATTTCATATGCATGTGATTTGTCCTCACTGTTTAAGTGTCAATAATATTCCAAAAAAAGATAGTTACTCCAAAGCTAACTGTGGAAAATGTAAAAACTCACTTCTTGATACAAAACCTATTAACTTAACCTCTCAAAATTTTGATGAAGTCTTAGTAAATAGCGATATTCCTGTTATTGTTGATTTTTGGGCGCCTTGGTGTGGTCCTTGTAAAATGATGGGTCCAACTTTTGAAAATACTGCGAAAAACTATCCATTAAAAGTATTATTTACAAAAGTAAATACCCAAGATGAACAGAATCTTGGTGTAAAATTTGGTATTCAAAGTATTCCAACTCTTATGATATTTAAAAATGGTAAAGAGGTAGAAAGAGTTTCTGGGGCATTAGATGAAAATAACCTAAAGATGTTTATCTCAAAACATCTTTAAAATATTTTTTTAGAAACTTGCCCACTCATCATCTTTTATTTTAGAAGTTATAGGAGAGATAGAACCTTTTTTATTTACAGCTTGAAGATTATCTGTTGAGTTTTTTTTACTTGATGTTTCTTTTTCTGCAAGTTGATTATTGTCCATTGATTGTGCTTTAACACTGTCTTTTCCTATAAACTCTCTTTCATTTGCACTTGATACAACAACTTTTGCTATTGTATCTGTTTGAACTGCTATTGAGTATGTGTTTGAAGCAATACTTGCATTTTCTTGTGTTTGACTATCTATTGAGTTAATGGCATCATTAATCTGCATAATACCACTTTGTTGTTCTTGTGATGAACTTGTAACATTATTGATAAGTTCAATTGTTTTTGAGATATTATCATTAAGATTAGTATATCCATCTATCATCTTATCTGATATACTTTTCCCTTCATTTGCTTTTGTTGTAGCATTTTGAACAAGTGTTTTTATCTCATTTGCAGCATCTGCACTTCTAGAAGCTAAGTTTCTTACCTCTTGTGCAACAACTGCAAATCCTTTTCCAGCTTCACCTGCTGTTGCAGCTTCTACTGCTGCATTGAGGGACAAGATATTTGTTTGGAATGATATTTGATCAATAACAGATATTGCTTCATTTATGGCATTTACTTCTGCATCTATTTCATTCATAGCACCTGTAGTTTGTTTTGCTAAATCTTCTCCATCATTTGCTGACTTTGTTACTTGTGAAGCTAAAGTAGCCATTTGATTTATTGTTTGTGTACTTGTAGTTATATTATTTGTAACCTCTTCAATAGCAGCAGCTGTTTCTTCAAATCTTGCAGCTGCATCATTTGAATTTTTATTGAGTATATCTACATTTTTTAATAATATATGACTACTATTTTCTAAAGTCATTCCACTTTGTTTATTGTTGATTAACATCTCTGTAATAGAATCAGCTACATGATTTACACCATTTGCTAACCTTAATAGATGATCTTTAACACCATCTGTTTTAACTTTATCTCTATAATCATAGTTAGAAAAGTTTTCCAATACTTTTAATATAGAATCAATATTTTTTTCTATATTTTCACCCATTTTATTTAATAAGTTTGTTAACTCTTTTAATGCAGGATTGTTACTAGTTATTTTAACCCGTTGAGATAAATCTCCTTTTTCAAAATCTTCTAAAACATCTATTGCATCATCTATAACTTTTCTATCCTCTTCCAAATCTTTTTTTATGGTAGTTATATTTTCATTTACTACTTTTGCCATATCACCTATTTCATTGTCAGGTTCTTCTAACATATGGGTACTTGTTGTTTTTTTATTAAGATAGTCAAAAAACTCAAATAGATTCTTTTTGAAATTTTTTATTAATGAAGATATGTTTTTAGATACAATAGAAAATATCAAACTAAAAGTTATAATTGCAATTAAACTAATAATAATATTTTGAGTAACTGTATTTGAGACAATTGTATCTGTATTTTCAATACTTTCTGATATTTCTCCAAATTTTTGATTGAATTTATCTGTTGTTTTATCTACTAAATTATCTATATGATTAAAAAGCTTTAATTCTATTGGTTTTACTTCATCAGCAAGAATTTCTCTACCATACTCTTCATCTTCTTCTATCTCTTCTTGTAAAACTTCCAAAATAAGATGGTATGTTTTAAACTCTTTTTTCATACTAGTATGCATATCATGAAGCGCTTTATTAGATTTTTTATATTTATTTAAAAATTCTTTTAACTCTAATATTCTTTGGTTTGTAATTACCAACTCTTTTTTATAATTTTCATTTTCAAATACTGGCTTTTTAGCAATAATACTTTCAAAAGCTTCCATTTTTGTAAGTGTAACACTTAACTTAATATCTTTTGCAATTGAGTTTAAAATGAGAGTTTGTTCTTTGAGTAGTTTATTGCTTATTTTAATATCATTGATATTTGTCGACATTGCACTCATAGCAAAGTATCCACTTAAGGCTAAAACCAATAAGAAAACAACCCCAATAATATTCAATACAACTAATTGACTTGAAATTTTCATATTCTTCAACATTTTATTACCCTTTTATTGTGTGTAAATGTTTCTATTTTACTAATTTTTTTAAATCTTTAGGATGATATTTTGTTTTACAATTTTTTAAGTCTGTTACATTTTTTGCAGCTTTTACGCATGCTAATTTTTTTGATAAAAAATCTTGAGCTGCAGCATTTCCTTGATATTTTTCAATTTTAGAATTAATTCTACTATCCATCATCTCATATTTTTTCTCAAATTCACCCGCATTTAAAGCAGTTACTGTAAGTACTGTTGCAATAGTCCCTATTAAAATCTTTCTCATAATCTTCTCCTTAGTCTTTATTAAATTACACAATGATTACATAATTTACTTTAAAGTTACAACTAAAATTATTTTATAGTAATAAAAAATTTTATTTATTGGGCATAAAAAAAGCCAACTAACAAAAATTAGTTGGCTTTAATTTTAAAAACTTAATACTTTTATTCAAATTCCATTTGTTTAAATAAAATTGCAATATTTTGCTTCCCTAACTCTTTGAAAGTGTCAAGGTGTTGATATGCACTCATATCAATATTATACGCTTCATTCAGTCCACCATCATCATCAATAACTTCCATTATTTTTTCTCTCATATATACTAAGTAATCTTTTGTATACTTAGTAACAGTAGCCATGTCAGTTACATCTCCATGACCTGGTATCACAATTTTTGCATTGAGTGCTGCAAATTTTTCCCACGCTTCTAGCCATTTATTTGTTTCTGTAATGGTAAAAATTGGTAGTAACCTTTGATTAAAAGCCAAATCTCCACCAAATACAATTTTTTCTTTTGGTAACCAAAGACAAATATCACTATGTTCATGTGCATATCCAAAATAAAGTGCCTCTACAACTCGACCACCTAAATCAAACACTTTTTTATCTTTAAAAGTTTCATCTGGTACAACGATTTTTGAGCCTAAAAGCTTATCTCTTTGTGTTCTTTGATATCTTTTTAATATCCCTCCACCCAATTCAATAATCTCCTGTTTTGCTATCTCTTGTGCTACAATGTGTGCACCTTGCTCTTTCCAGTAACTACTTCCAAGCATAGCATGACCTTGTGAGTTTTCCAATACCACATATTTCACAGGTTTGTTAGTGATTTTTTTAATCTCCTCATGGAAACTTTTTGCCAAAAGATATGTTGAACTTGCATTCCATACTAAAACAGAATCTTCACCAATAACAAAGCCAAGATTATTATTGTGTCCAGAGTTTTCATAACTTCCTGGGCTTGTTTGTCCTATAGATGTATAAACACCCTCTGCTACTTTTTCCACTTCTGAATAGAGCATAGAGTTTAGATATCTATCAAGTGAACTTGTTTTTAAACCAGCTTTTACCCAACCTGCATAACTATCTTTATAATGAAGTACATTTTTATACCCCATATCTTTTAGTTGTTTTGCAGCTAATAAACTTCTATTTCCTGTACCACAATGAACAACAAAAGTTTCATCAGGTTTTACCTCTTCAGCAATTCTAAACTCCAACACACCTCTGGGTATCATTGATACTTTATTTGCTTTTATGTATCCTCCTGATTTTAGAATTTCATCTTTTGTTCTTACATCTATAAGATGTGTGTTTGGATTTTTTTCTAATATTTTAAGTAATTGTTTTGTGTCTATACTTTTAACCGATTTTTGAGTTTTGGCTAAAAGTTGTTCAGATGTTAAAACATCTGCAACAACTATACTACAAGACAATGTTACTAAAATTGTCGTTACAATGATTTTTTTTAACATTCAATTTCCTTTATTGAGGAACAATAGTTGTAAGATTTAACATTTTCCAACTATACATACCACCTCTATACCAAAGTAACTTCTCTTTTGGGTACCCTATTTTAAGAAGATTTTCAATTGCCCAAGTCGATTGTGGACACCAAGCTCCGTTACAAAATAAAAGAAGTGTTTTTGCATTAGTAAAATCATAAACACCTTCATCATAAATAACCCCTGCTGTATCCATAACAATTTCAAAATCATAATGTGTAGGATCAAAAGTTTTAAATGATAAATTTACAGCACCTGGAATTGTCCCTTTCATATACCAAGCTTTCATTCTAGCATCAACTAAAACTAGGTTTTCATCAGTTTGTTTTTTCTTCATAAATTCTATAACTTCTAATTCACCATAAGTTTCAATTCCATCCATATTAATAGGTGATATTTTTCCAATTGTAGTAATAAATGTCTTTTTACACTTATCTGGTACACTACTATTTGCATAATCTCCACCCCACACAGTATCAGGGTCTCCACCATTTACTTTTTTCTTATCACTACAAATTGCATCATGATTTCTTTTAATAACAATAGATTTTTCACCATCATACTCATCCATGTAAGTTAAAGTAACACCTTTACCTTTTAGATCTGAACCTTTTGCAAACATTGCAGTTCCTACTACTAACATACTAAGTAGTGTGATTTTTAATATTTTTTTCATCATAATTTCTCCTTTGAATTTTGATTTTCCCGTCAAATATTATTATAATATTTTCTTATTAAATCAAGACTTAAATTATATTACTGATAGATTAACGAAAAATAACAACTTAAACAAAAAATAGATACAATCACTTTATGTATAAAAATGTTTTTGATAAAGAATTAGCAAATGGTATAACTTATAATGGATATATGTTTTATGGTCAATGTGACTATTTAGTGGAACAGTATTCAAATAATATTGCATCAATTTTAGCCAATGGTGAAGATATACAAAAAATATATTTTGATGAATATGATTTTAAAGAGTGCAGTAATTTTCTGTCACAATCATCTTTATTTAGTGCAAATAATATCTTACTTATAAAAACAATTAAAACCATTCCAAAAAAAGATATTAGTGCTCTGTTAAGTATTTGCGATACTAATACTGATAGTAAAATAATATTTTGTTGTATTGGAGAAACAGATTTTAAAAATATGGCAAAAAGTTTTACAAAAAAAACCCACAGTGCAGAGGTGAGATTTTTCGCACCCACAGATAAAGAAGCTATCCATATATTAAATGAAGAAGTAAAAAAGAAAAACTTACAGTGTGGCTTTGGGGAATTGCAATACCTCTACACTATGCACCAAAAAGATTTAAGTTTAAGTGCTAATGATTTAAATAAACTAGCCATACTAGACAAGCCAATTAGTGTCAATATCATCAATTCTCAATGTTTTGGTATGGGTGCTGTTATTATTGATGATTTTTTCAATAAGCTTTTTAGTGGTGGAAATATTAATAGAGACTTATATATGCTCCTTGAAGAGGGAATGAATGAAATATATCTTATCAATCAAACAACTTCTTTCATTCAACAACTTTTTAATATCAATAGTTATTTAAAACTTTATGGACAACTTAATATTCTAGAAATTTGGGGATTTAAACTCCCTTCAACTATTGCAAATACCCGCGCAAGTATCGCTATGAGATACAAACAGGAACAATTTTTAGAATTTTTAGATTTCTTTTTACAACTAGAATTAGAACTTAAAACAAAGACATACTTAGATACAAATAGTTATACACAAGCTTGTTTTAGAAAATTTTCAGCAAGTTTAAGATAAAATCGCCCTCCAAAAGGGTTTTTACTTTATTATAAAGGTAAAATCCTTAACCTTACTAAACAATATTATTGTTTGGTTAATACCAAAAGGAGAAAACTAAATGGCTAGAATTAGACATTACGAAACTATGTTTATAGTTAAGGCAACACTAACTGATGAGGAAACTCAAGCACAAATTGCTACTGTTAAAGAAAACATTGAAAAAAATGGTGGTGAAATTGTATCTGTAGATGATATGGGTACAAGAAATCTTGCTTATGAGATTGAAAAACAAAAAAGAGGTTACTACTATGTAGTATACTTTAAAGCTCCAACAGAAGCTATTAAAGAATTAGAAAGAAATTATAGAGTTAATGAAAATATCATTAGATTTATCTTTATAAAATCTGAAAGTAAAACAGAAATTCAGCACTGGACAAAAATGTCAACAGAAGCTGCAAAAAAAGTTGCGAAATAATTAAAGCCTAGTTGCAAAGGGGTCAAATATGTACAATAAAGTGATTATGATAGGAAATCTCACAAGAGATATCGAACTAAAATACCTACCAAGTGGAAGTGCTATAGCTAAAGGTGCTATAGCAACAAGCCATAAATACAAAATGCAAAATGGGGAACAAAAAGAGGAAGTTTGTTTTCTTGATTTCACTGTATTTGGTAAAGGTGGAGAGATTCTTAATCAATATGTACGAAAAGGCTCAAAAGTTATGCTTGAAGGTAGACTTGTATTTGAACAATGGCAAGCACAAGATGGTACAAATAGAAGTAGACACACACTACGAGTTGAAGAGTTTAAATTTTTAGATTCTAAAAACGATTCGCAGGGTGGTGGAAACAACTATAATGCACCACAAATGCAACAGCCTCAACAACAGATGCAACAACCACAACAGCAATATAGCCAACCTACGCAACAAAACTATAATAATAACCAACAACAAGGTGGTATGCAAAACTCTTATGAGCAAAACATCCCAACAATAGATATAGATAACGACGAAATACCGTTTTAGACTATAAGAAATATAAATAGAAGGAAATACTATGGCTGAAAGAAGAAAATTCGCAAAAAAATATTGTAAATACAGTGCAATGAAATTAGATTTTATAGATTATAAAGATGCTGATCTTTTAAAAATCTCTATGTCAGAAAGAGGTAAAATTATGCCTAGAAGACTTACAGGTACATCAAAAAGATACCAAGAACAAGTTGAAAATGCTATTAAAAGAGCAAGACATATGGCACTTGTACCATATATCGTAAATACAAATGATTTAACAGAGTCTGCTTACTCTAAAAGATAATCTTTAAGATAAACAGAATTTATAAAAGGGTGGTTTCTTTATTGAAACCACCCTTTTTTTATGCTATTTGACCTATTAAATATTCAATTAGAAGAAATTCTTAATACTTGATGATTAGATTCTTGTAATTCTAACACACTTTAAACATTAACAAAACTCATTTCTTATTTTTAATAATATTTGAATACAATACGGTAAATTAAATGACTAAGGATAAATATGAATGCAATAAAGTATGGGATTATAACAATATTACTTTTAGTATTTTTTACAGGATGTGCATTAAAAAGAGGTGAAGTTTCATTACATCAAGAGGTAAATACGAGTGAGGTAGAAACTAAACAATCAAAAACAATTTTTATCAAAAGTATTAATGATAACCGTGTCTTTGAATTTCAACCAAAAAGTGCCAATATCCCTTCACTAAAAGAGGGAGAAGATGATAGTGATGAGATAAAAGCAAGAGCAGTGGCGCGTAAAAGAAACTCTTATGGAAAAGCTTTGGGAGATATCATATTAAAGGAGGGACAAACTGTCCGCAGTGTATTTGAAACAAATCTAAAAATTGCTTTTGAAGAGTTAGGATATAATCTTATAGAAGATGAAGCTACGATTAATGATAAAACTATGATTGTAATATTAGATATTGAAAAGTTCTGGACTTGGATTACTCCAGGTTTTTGGGCACTTACAATCAGTACTCAAGTAGAAACAAAATTGCATTTAAAACGAGAAGCTGATTCAAATAGTGAAACAATCGCTTTCATTACTAAAGATTATTTTCAAACAGGAGTAGGTGGAAACTGGGTATCTGTTATGCAAAGTGCATTGAGAAATCATGTTATTGAAATCAAGAAAAAAGTTAATAATGTGAAATAAAACTTCTCATTATATATTGTCCAAGTAGAATACTTGCACATAAGAGAAAAGGTGGTTTCTAAAGAGAAACCACCTTTTTTTATACTTAATTTAGAGTTAGCTTAATCATTTTAATACATATCATATAAATATTTAGATATAATCGCGAAAATTTATATAAAAAGAAGACAAAATGAGAGAAATAAGAAACATCGCGGTTATTGCACACGTTGACCACGGTAAAACTACACTTGTAGATGAGCTTTTAAAACAATCTGGAACTTTCGGTGAAAGAGCTGAATTAGAAGATAGAATGATGGATAGCAATGATATCGAAAAAGAGAGAGGGATTACAATCCTTGCTAAAAATACAGCGATTGATTATAAAGATGTAAGAATCAACATCATTGACACTCCGGGCCATGCTGACTTTGGTGGAGAAGTTGAGCGAGTTTTAAAAATGGTTGATTCTGTTTTATTACTTGTTGATGCACAAGAAGGTGTTATGCCACAAACAAAATTTGTTGTGAAAAAAGCACTTGAAATTGGACATAGACCAATTGTTGTTGTAAATAAAATAGATAAAGATGCAGCAGAGCCAGATAGAGTTGTTGATGAAGTATTTGACCTATTTGATCAAATGGGTGCGACAGAAGAGCAACTAGAATTTCCAGTTATGTATGCAGCAGCTAAAAATGGTATCTCTAAAATATCTTTAGATAGTGATAATGATAATATGATTCCACTTCTTGATATGATTTTAGAAGAGGTTCCAGCTCCAACAGGAAATGATGAAAATGGTCTTCAACTTCAAGTATTTACACTTGGTTACGATAACTTTATTGGTAAAATAGGGATAGCAAGAATCTTTAATGGTACTGTTTCAATGGGTGAAACTGTAACATTAGTAAAAGCAGACGGTGAGAAAACTAACGGAAGAATTACTAAACTTATTGGATTTAAAGGTTTAGAGAAAATGGATATAGATAAAGCAGGACATGGTGATATTGTAGCTATTGCTGGTTTTGAAACTGTTGATGTTGGAGATTCTTTGTGTGATCCTAAAAACCCAATGCCACTAGATCCATTACATATTGAAGAGCCAACATTATCTGTAACATTTGCAGTTAACAACTCTCCATTAGCTGGAACTGAGGGGAAATTTGTTACATCAAATAAAATTCAAGAAAGACTTGATGCTGAGATGAATACAAACATTGCTATGCAATATGAAGCAAAAGGTGAAGCAGCTTTTGAAGTAAGAGGAAGAGGTGAGTTACAAATCACAATTCTAGCTGAAAACATGAGAAGAGAAGGTTTTGAGTTCTCTATCTCTAGACCAGAAGTTATTGTAAAGATTGAAGATGGTGTAAAAATGGAGCCATTTGAACATCTTGTTTGTGATGTGCCTGATGAATTTACAGGAACAGTTATTGAAACACTTGGTAAAAGAAAAGCGGTAATGTCAAATATGGTACCTATGGGTGATGGTCAAACAAGATTAGAGTTTGAGATTCCAGCACGAGGTCTTATTGGATACAGAGGACAATTTTTAACAGATACAAAAGGTGAAGGTGTAATGAATCACTCATTCTTAGACTTTAGACCATATTCAGGAACTGTTACAAGTAGAATGAATGGTGCTTTAGTATCTATGGAAAGTGGTGAAGCAGTTTCATACTCAATATTTAATCTTCAAGATAGAGGGATAATGTTTATAGATCCTCAAGATAAAGTGTATGGTGGTATGGTAATTGGTGAACACTCAAGAGCAAATGACCTTGATGTTAACCCTGTAAAAGCGAAACAACAATCAAATGTAAGATCAAGTGGTGCAGATGAAGCTATTAAAATTATCCCATCAAAAGATATGTCACTAGAGCATGCTTTAGAGTGGATTGAAGATGATGAACTTGTTGAAGTTACACCTGTTACTATTAGAATTAGAAAAAGAGAACTTGACCCAAGTGCAAGAAGAAGAGCAGAGAAAACTAAAAAAGGTTTATAATATAAAATTTACAGTTAACTCTCCTTGTCCTTGTGGAAGTGGCAACAAATATAAAAAATGTTGCCAACCCTTCCACAAGGGAAAACTTCCCAAAACAGCTTTAGAACTTATGAAATCACGATATTGTGCATTTTCACTTAATATTCCAGAATATATTACCAAAACAACCCATGAAAATAATCAGGACTATACAAAAGATACACAAACTTGGATAAAAGATATACAAAACTTTACAAATTCGTGTGAATTTGTAAAGCTTGAAATTCTTGAGTTTATTGATGGAGAAACACAAGCATTTGTAAGCTTTAAAGCTACTATTACTTGCAATGGTGAGGATTGTAGTTTTACTGAAAAAAGTAAATTTATAAAAAAAAATGATAAATGGTTCTATTTAAGTGGTTTATTTTTATGAAACTTATAGTAAACTGTTGTTACTTAATTAGAAAAGGAATAAAATGCAAATTTACGTTGGTAATATGAATTACAGAACTACAGAAGAGGATATCAACAAACTATTTAGCCAGTACGGAGAAGTAGAATCAGTTAAACTGATCAGTGATAGAGAAACAGGAAGAGCTAAAGGATTCGGATTTGTAACTATGAATGACGATAGTGCAGCAAAAGAAGCAATAGAAGCATTAAATGAAAAAGAATTCGAAGGAAGATCTTTAAGAATTAATGAAGCAAAACCAAGAGAAGAAAGACCAAGAAGAGAATACTAGTCTTTTCTTACTGTCTTTAAACCGTCATAGTTTCACTATGGCGGTTTTTTTATGCCAAGAAAAACATAATTTGCTATTAAATAAAATTTAGATACAATCGCAAGGATTATATTAAAAATAAGGTTTATACTGTGAGTTTAAAAGAAAACATTGATTATGTAAAAGAAGAGATCTCTACTCAAGAGAGTTTTATGGAAAACTTTTTTAAAATTGAAAAGTTTTATAAAAAATACAAATCAGCAATTATTATCATTATAGCTGTAGCTATTGTAAGTGTTATAGGTTACTATGTATCAAACTATTTAGCACTTCAAAATAAAATAGAGTCAAATAAAGCATTTAATACATTGTTAGAAAATCCTAGTGATAAAGAAGCTTTAGCAACACTAAAAGAGAAAAATAAAAAACTCTATAATATTGCATTATTTATGAAAGATTCAAGTGCGAACAATGAGCTTGAGTTTTTAAAAGAGCTAAGCTTATATTCACAAGCAATCAAAGAACAAAATATTCAAAAAATGTCTTCAGTAACACAAAGTCAGGATTTTTTACTCAAAGATTTTGCACTTTTAAATAAAGCTTTATTATTAGTTGAAAAACAACAATATAAAGAAGCAAAAGAGACTATAAAACAAATATCAAAAGACTCAAACCTAAATGTTCTAGTTCAAATGTTAGAACACTATCTATTGACAAAATAAAAAGGGCAATTATGAAAAAATCAATTTTATTAGTATCTATTTTTATAGCAATACTATTCCAAGGGTGTAGTTCAAAAAAATATTACGAGCCAGAAACTACTTATGATAGTAATATAGCCATATATGATTTAGGTTCTGCCATGACTGATATAAATAGTGATGGGGCAACTTTAGATAATGGAAAATTTGTATCTACAGAGGGATTATCTAGTGAATATTTAGAAGAGGGATATAAATTCCTTAATAAAAACAATGGTGTTCTTCTTTCAACAAATGATGAAAGCTTTTTAGCAATAACAAAAAATGGGGCAACAGAAAAAATACAATTTGATAAAAATATAGTTTCTGCTACTATTGAAAATAATCTTATTGCTATGAGTTTTATTGATAATTCTATTACTCTATATGATGTTACTGAGAAAAAAGTAGTTTTTAAAGAATATTTAACACTTTCTATCTTAAATGATATACGAATAACTAACCCAATATTTTTAACAAGTTTAGTACTCTTCCCAACACTTGACGGGAAAATAGTTATTGTTGATAAAAATAAAAAAACAATATATAAAACTATCAATCTTGATCCACAAAGTGATATAAATAATATTGTTTATCTGAATGCAATTGGAGATACTTTAGTTGCTGCAACTCCAAATAAAGTATTTAGTTTTGTAAATGGACAAGTAAAAATTATAAAATTAGATGTTAAAAATGTTGCTGTAAAAAATAAAAATATCTATGTATCAACTCTTGATGGTAGAGTTATAAAATATGATGAAAAATTAAATGAACTAGATAGTAAAAAATTTAAATTTGCAAAATTTCATGCTATGGTATATGGAGATAACCTCTATGTTTTAGAATCTCAAGGGTATCTTATACAAATAGACAAAGATTTTCAAAATGTAGCTGTAATAGAGTTTTCTTTTGATGAAAAAGAGAAAGTTCTTGCAATTGATGACACAATTTATTTTGAAGATAGCTACATAACTTTAAAATAATGACTGATATTATAGTTGCTTTCAAAGAGCATTTAACTATAATAAAATCATTATCAACTCACACAGTTGATGCGTATATAAGAGATGTAGAAGATTTTGAAAATTTCCTACTTCATCACAAGAAAGAACTTATTAACTCTTCAAGTGAAGAGTTAATAAACTACCTTAAAACAATTAAAAATCCAAGAACACAAAATAGACACTTAAGTAGTATAAATAGCTTTTATAACTTCTGCAACGACAATTTCGACACAACAGATAAACCGCAAGCTTCATTTGCAAAACTACCAAAAAAATTGCCTAAATATTTATCAAATGAACAAATTATGAAAAATTTACAGCTCATTGACAGAACAAAAGATCTTGGGCTTAGAGATTATGCAATGATACTTTTTTTATATGCTACAGGAGTTCGAGTAAGTGAACTTATAAATATTAAAAAAAATGATATAGAAGATACTCTCATAAAAATCCTCTATGCAAAAGGTTCAAAACAAAGAGTTGTTCCTATTGCTTCACTTGCACTAGAAGCATTATATGATTATATTAACACAAGAAAAATGAAAAGCAATTATCTTTTTATAAATTACAAAGGTGAACCTATTAGTCGAATCTCTGTATATCAAATTACAAAAAAGTATTTCAATGTTTCCCCTCATGTTTTTAGACACTCTTATGCTACAAGTTTAATTTTAGGCGGTGCTGATTTAATGGTAGTAAGTGAACTCTTAGGACATACAAATATAGAAACTACTCAAATATATACCCATATTCAACAAAAGCACCTAAATGAAACAATCAAAGAGTTTCACCCTTTAAATAGGAGGAAAATATGATACTTTGTGATATAGGTAATACAACTTTTCATTTTAAAACTAATAAAAAAGATTTTAAAATTGCAATAAAAGATTCCCTTAAAAGTATAAAAAAATATAAAACTCCAATCTATTTTTTAAGTGTCAATAAAAAAGCAACAAAAAAGCTTTTAAAAAATTTTCCACTTGCTATAGATATTTCTAAGTTTATTAACTTTGAAACCGCCTATAAAGGGATGGGAGTAGACAGGCAAATAGTTTGTAAGTATATAAATAATGGCATAATTGTAGATGTAGGAAGTGCGATTACCGTTGATATTATGAAAAAAGGGAAACATAAAGGTGGTTTTATACTTCCAGGGATTGGTGCATATCAAAGAATTTACCCAAATATCTCAAAAAAACTAGCCTTTAAATTTGATACTGATATAAATTTAGATAAAATTCCACTAATAACAAATGATGCAATCAATTATTCAATTTTAAATTCAATAATTGCACCAATTAAAAATATACAAAAAAAATATAAGATACCAATTTATTTCACGGGTGAAGATAGTAAACTATTACTCTCATATTTTGATACCATACCACATAAATATAAAAAGAATTTAATATTTAATAGTATGAAAAAAGTGATTGATAAGAATATAAAAGGAAAATAGATGTTAACAATAGCACTACCAAAAGGTAGAATTGCAGAGCAAACTTTAGAAAAATTTGAAAAAGTTTTTGGGGAAAAATTTGTTTTTGAGGATAGAAAACTTATTTTAGAAAAAGCTGGATTTACATTTTTAAATGTAAGAAATCAAGATGTGCCAACTTATGTTATGCATGGTGCTGCTGACTTAGGTGTTGTTGGACTTGATGTTCTTGAAGAAAAAGAATATGACCTTGTAAAACTTCTTGATTTAAAAATAGGTCAATGTAAAGTTGCAATTGGTTTAAAAGTTGGAGACCAAATAGATTGGACAAAATCAGAAATCACAGTAGCAACTAAACATGAAAAAATAGCAAAAAGATTTTTTGAACAAAAAGCTATGGCAGTAAATATTGTAAAATTATATGGATCAATTGAATTGGCTCCATTAGTTAAACTTAGTGACTGTATAGTTGATATAGTTGAAACTGGTGAAACAATGAGACAAAATGGTCTTGAAGTTGGAGAGACTATTATGCAAAGTAGTGTATATCTTATCTCAAATAAAAACTCTTATTATAGTAAAAAAGAACAAATTCTTAATCTAAGAGAGAAACTTGCAACCGCTTGATCTCTATGCTACGATTGAGGAAAACCTTAATTTTAAAGAAGAGATTACACATCTTTATAACTCAATAGCTGCTATTGTTTTTGCGGTTAATCCAACTAGTGTTATTGATATAGGATGTGGACAAGGAGATTTTTGTCAAATTCTGGAATCAAATGATATATCTACACTAGGTGTTGATTTAAGTGAAAAACAAATAGAGATAGCTAAAAGTAAAGAAATCAATGCAAAATGTATCGATATCAGAGATTGTAAAGAGACATTTAGTTGTGCAACTGCTATATTTGATGTAGTTAATTATATTCCTAAAAATAGTATTCAAGAATTTTTAACACATACATATAATCTTCTAGAAATCAATGGATACTTTATCTTTGATATTAATAGTCTATATGGGTTTGAAGAGGTAGCACAAGGAGCTCTTACTATTGACGCAGAAGATAAATTTATAGCTATTGATGCAAATTTTGAAGAAGATTGTTTAGCTACTGATATAACTTTATTTACAAAAGAGACAACTTTATATAAAAAAGATTATGGTACTATAAAACAATATTATTATACAAATAAAGAGTTGAAAAAAACTCTTCAATCAATAGGATTTAAAATAGAAAATATAATAAATTTTAATCTCCATAGTGATGAAGATTTTGATAAATTCATATTTGTATGCAAAAGGGTTTAAAATGATTTTTAATATTATAGAAGATATTGAGTACAAAGAATTATTAGAGGGGCAAATTTTTGAAGTGATAGAGTTTCTTCTAGAAAAAGGTGAAGAGTTTTCAATTACTGCAAATATTAATGGGGTAAGTTTTAATCCAAAAGTGCCAGAGAGTATTGCTGAAGCTTTCCCTCATTTTACACTTTTTACACTAGCTAACTATACCTATTCTACTATTGAATTAACTCACAAAAGTATAAGTTTTGAAACTGGTTTTGGTGCTGAAAATTTTGGTTCTGTAGTTACTATACCTTTACATGCAATATTTCAAATTGTTATTGATGAATCAATTTTATTTTTAAATCCAACTGCAACTGTAACAAAATACTTTAAAAAACAAGAAAGTAATTTAGAAGCACCTATAGATCAAGAATCTCGTTCTAAAAATGCTTTTATGATGAACAGTAAAAATAAAAAATTATTTTAAATTAAGAGGAAAGCAAATCTTTTAAGCTTTGTTGTGGACTTTTCCCATCAAGGATAAGTTTTACTTCATTTGCAATAGGAGTGTATATATTATTTTCAAGTGAAAGTTTATAAATAGCTTCACTTGTTTTTACACCCTCAGCTACTTCTCCTAACTCTTCTAAAATAGTATCCAAAGACTTTCCAACAGCCAAACCAAGTCCAACCCTAAAGTTACGACTTAAGGTACTTGAAGCTGTTAGAAATAGATCTCCAGCTCCACTTAAACCTATAAAAGTATCTTTGTGTGAACCATAAAAAGAACCAAATCTATCCATCTCTACAAGTCCCCTTGAGATTAAAGAAGCTCTTGCATTTTGCCCCAATTGCAAACCATCACAAATACCACTTGCTATTGCTAAAACATTTTTATATGCCCCAGCAATTTCAGCACCAATTACATCATCACTATAATATGTTTTAATAAACTTTGGAAACAAAGGGGTAAATTGTTCATACAGCTCTTTTGATGTAGAGTTAAGAACAAGTGCTGTTGGTAAACCTTTTATCACTTCACTAGCAAAAGAGGGTCCAGAGATAAATCCAAGGTTTTTTTCTGGTACAAACTTTCCATAAATATCTTTTAAAAATGCACCTGTTGATGCCTCAATCCCTTTTGCAGCTACAAGTATTTTTTGATTTTTATATATAAAGTTATCTTGTAACCATGCCCGTATTTGTTGTGCAGGAATTGCAATTACTAACAATTCACACTCCAAGGCAGTCTCTAAATCTACAAAATTTTCAATATCCCTTTTTGTTCTACTTGTTATAAAACATTTTTGATTTTGACTTAATGCAAAATGTAAAGCACTTCCCCACTTTCCTGCACCAATAACACAAATAGAGCTCATACTTTTACGCTAATCTTTGCTTAAGAAGTTCACTTACTTTTTGTGGATTTGCACTCCCTTTTGAAGCTTTCATTGTTTGCCCTACAAAAAATGCAAACATCTTCTCTTTTCCACCTTTATATTCTGCTACTTTATCTTCATTGTTTGCTAATATCTCATCAATCATTGTTAAAAGTGCACCATCATCACTTACTTGTTTTAGCCCTAGTTTTTCAATAACAGATTCTACACTTACATCATTTTCCATTAAATAATCAAGTACCTCTTTCCCAGCTTTACCTGAGATAGTTCCATCTTCAATAGCTTTAATTAAAGACCCTAGCTTTTGGGCTGTAACTGGTGAATTTGTTACATTCATCCCTTCTGTAAATCTTCCTTGAAGCTCAACAGTTAACCAAGTAGTTGCCATCTTACCACTAATTCCACACCCTAACATATCTTCAAAATATTGAGCCATCTCTTTTGTACTACAAATAACCCCAGCATCATAAGCTTTCAGTCCAAAATCTTTTACAAATCTTGCTTTTTTAGCATCTGGAAGTTCTGGAATATCTGAATACTTCTCAATCATCTCATCTGTGATGATTAAAGGGAGAAGGTCAGGATCTGGGAAATATCTATAATCAGCAGCATCTTCTTTCCCTCTCATACTTCTTGTTTCATTTTTATCCACATCAAAAAGTCGTGTTTCTTGAACAACTTCTTTATCATATACACCATCTTCCCACGCTTCTGTTTGTCTTTGCACTTCATAATTAATAGCTTTTTCAATATTTCTAAAACTATTCATATTTTTGATTTCACATCTTGTGTAAAGTTTATCATCACCTTTAGGTCGAATAGAGACATTTACATCTGCTCGAAAACTTCCCTCTTCCATATTTGCATCACTTATACCTATATATCTTACTATTGAGTGCATTTTTTTTAAATAAAGTATCGCCTCTTCGGCACTTCTCATGTCTGGTTCTGATACTATTTCAAGCAGTGGTGTACCTGCACGATTTAAATCAACTCTTGAGTGGTCACCACTATGACTGCTTTTCCCTGCATCATTTTCAAGATGAGCTCTTGTAACACCTATGATTTTACTTGTCCCATCTTTAAAATCTATCTCGACTTTTCCAAGCCCAACAACAGGCACTTCAAATTGAGAGATTTGATACCCTGTAGGAAGATCTGGATAGAAATAGTTTTTTCTATTAAAAATAGATTTTTGGTTTATTTTAGCTTCAATTGCCGTACCTAATTGAATAGCTTTGTGTACTGCTTCTTTATTTATAACAGGTAATGCCCCAGGAAGTCCTAAACATACTGGACATACATTTGTGTTTGGTTCTTCACCAAAACTTGTAGCACAACTACACCATAGTTTACTATTTGTATTTAACTGAGCATGAACTTCTAAACCTATAATTGTTTCAAACATCTATTTTCTTTCCTTTTTCTAATTATCTTAATACTTTTACAGTTGATGTGATTTTTTGTGTTTCAAAATATTCATTAAGATAGTTTTGTTCTCTTTGTTCCATAATTTTTTGAAATATTTGCTCTTTTGTTTCTTCTAATGAAAGTGTTTGGATATCATTCTTTTCTTTTATAAAAAACATATTGTATTGTTGGTTCTGAGCAAATATTGCACTAAATTGATTTACACCTGTTGAATTTATTATATATTTTACTTGTGGTGTTAATTCATTTTGTTTTAGTGTTAACGCTTGACTTACAACACCCTCACCTACTTTCATAGGATTTGATTGTATCTCTTGCAATAGTTTTCTATTTTTTGATACATATGCCACAACTTCAATTTGATTTGCTAAAATAAATTGTTCTTTGTTATTTTCATAATATATTTTTATGTCGTCTTCTGTAGCTATTTTGATATTTCCAGTTGCAATTTTACGAACTAACTTTTGGTGTAAAAGTTGCTCTTTTATCTTTTTTTCAAAAGTATCATAGTCTTGTTGTTGTCTAATAAGTGATTTAAAATCCAATGTACTCATCTTATTTTGTGCTGCCATTCTATCAATATAATTATCTATATCAAAAATATCTACAGAAACATTGTTCTTTTTTATCTCTTGATTATATAACTTTTCATCAATCAAAAATTTTACCGCATCTTGTTTTGAAAGATTTTTTTCTTCCATTGTTTTATCTATCTCATAAAGTGTGATTGGCTCATCATTTACTATAAATGCAATAGCGTTAATTAACCCAGCATTTGCAAAACTTATTGCTACTATTAAACTTAGTATATATTTTCTCATTTGTTTATTTCCTTTTAAAAAAAGCTATTTTAACATAAAGATAGTAAAATCATTATCTAAATAGCCCTCTTTTATTCTAATATTTTGTGTATATTGCTTACAAATCTCTTCTATTTCGTATTGTTTTATATTATTAAAAGTGACATTTTTTAGATAATTAAAAATAAATCCTTTTTGGGAAACTTCAAAACATCGCTTTATAAATATCTGAACCTCATCAAAAGTTAAAATATTCATAGCCCCACTACAGATATAATAATCCGCACTCAAAAGATTATCTGTTAGTATATTTTGTACCAAAAACTCTTCATTTGGAAAACGAATATTGCATATATCTATCATCTTTTCTTCACAATCAATACCTCTATATTTTTGTGGTATTTTATGGTTATGAGAGAGATAATTGTAATATTCCCCAAAACCACATCCCACATCAATTATAGTAGAGTTTTTTATATCTTTTTTGATACATTTTGTAAGAATCTCAAATCTTTTATATTGGGTATATTTATTATTCCAATGTACCCCTTGGGCAGATACACCAAACTCTTTTATGGATTTTTCGTAAAAATTTTTATTGGATAGTATTTTCAATTTGTTCTATTACTACATTATTATCTTTTAAAAACTTAGAAACCACATCTGAATTCGTATGTTCATAAGCTTTTTCATACACTATTCTTTTTATTCCACTAGCAATTAAATTTTTACTACACTCACTACAAGGCTCTAATGTCACATATATAGAAGCACCCTCTATACTTATCCCTTTTCGTGCTGCCCAAATAATTGCATTCATCTCCGCATGTATCTCATAAGTTTTTGACCAATCGTGATGATCTGCTGTGTATTCGTTATCCCAATGGCTACAACAATTCGTGTATCCTGCTGGAGTTCCATTGTATCCTGTACTTAAAATTCTACCATCTTTAACTATCACTGCACCAACTTGTTTTGAGACACATTTACTTGCACTTGCTATCTCTTTTGCAATATTTATAAAATTTTTATCCGTAAGCATTTTTTGCCTTTATTTACATTATGATATGATTATATCATATATCTACTAAAGAGGATTTAAGTCCCAAACAAAAGGAGTTTAGAATGAAAAAAATCATTATATTATCACTATTTATTGGCTGTTTATTTGCAAAAGAGTATACATTAAACCTACAAGGCAATGGAGTAAAAGAGAACCAAACTATAAAACTAGAACTAAAAACAGATGAAGATGGAAAGCCTCTAGCAAATCAAAAATTTGATATACGAAACTTAGAACAACCAAAGTCTTTAAAAATCATTACAGCTTCTGGACTTGTAGGAACACTTAAAGATGAAAGAGAAATCATAGCCTACTATAAAACAAACCTAGATGTGGGTGGATTAAAAATAAGAAATCTTTACAAACCAGCTGTTGCACGAATATATGGAGAAGAAAATAATATCACAATGATTTTTGATAAAGACCATTATCAAAATATCATATCATTTTTACGATACCACAATATCAAAAATGATGTTATTAAAGATGTAGACAATATGTATGGAACTTGGGAAGAGATAGAGAAATAGAAACTATGTACTATCTAATCTTTCTAATAAAAACCACTTTCAAATAATTATCTTCTCTAAACTTATCACTTACCCTAAAATCTTTAGGGAGTGAAAAAGTTTGTTCAATTTTATATTGAGTTTTTGAATCTTTAAATGCCTTATCTATAAAATCTCTAAATTTCATTAAGTTAAAATTTGCATAATTCGTTGAAGCAACTATCACTCCACCTTTGTTAGTAATTTGGATAATTTCTTTTAAAAGTTTCACATAATCTTTTGAGACACTAAAGGTGTGTTTTTTAGACCTTGCAAAACTTGGGGGATCAACTATCACAAGATCAAATAGTAGCTTTTGTTTAACGGCCAGTTTAAAATACTCAAAAACATCTTTTACTATGATATTTTCATTATCTGGATTGATATTATTTACTCTAAACTGCTCTTTTGTTTTAGGGAAACTTCTATTTGCCAAATCTACACTTGTAGTTTTAGTTGCCCCTCCTAAACTTGCATACACTGAAAAAGCTCCTGTATAAGAAAAAGTATTTAAAACAGTTTTCCCTTTAGAGTATTTATCTCTTATAGTTTTTCTTACATCTTTTTGGTCTAAAAATATCCCCGTCATAGGTCCATCATCTAAATATATGGCAAAATTCACACCATTTTCTTTTACAATAAGTGGTTCAGATGCAACCTCTCCACAGATAAAATCTTTTTCACTATCAAGATATTGACCATTTGAAGCAAATCTTCTTTTTTGATAGATACCTTTATACTCAACACTTTGCTTTAAAGCTTCTATAATCTCATCTTTAAAAGTATAGATACCAAGGCTATACCAAGTTAATAGATAATATCCATCGAAATAATCTATAGTTAAACCACCTACGCCATCTCCTGTACCATTAAAGACTCTAAAGGCTGTAGTTTTAGAATCATCAAAAAAGTCTTTTCTATACTTTATGGCAGATTTTATTTTAGCTATAAAAAACTCAGTATCAAAATTTTCATCTTTTTTATTTGATAATACCCAGCCAAAACCTTTATTTTGTTTACCAAAATACCCTTTAGCTATAAATTTTTTATGGGAATCAAGAAGATTTACAATACTCCCCTCCTCTATATTTTCAAGATTTTCTACACTCTCTTGAGATATTAACGGGTAACCATCTTTGTATTGTTGGATATATTGTGGTTTTATTTTTAGATTATTTGCAGTTGTCATCTAAGATTTCTATTCAGAAATCTTAGAGATAAGTTCTTTTGCATTTTCTAATGCTTTGTCACTACTATCTTTATCAAAAGTAAGGGCAACAGCCATTCTTCTTCCAACATGAGTTTGTGGTTTTCCAAATACTCTTACAAATGAATTTGCTGTAAAGATAGTTGGATCTATTTTTAACTCTGGAGTAAATGTATCTGTTGTAGATTTGTACGCAGCACTAGCTCCTGCACCATAAGTGATATAGTCAAGTGGTAAACCTAACACAGCTCGTATATGAAGTGCAAATTGTGGCTGAGATTGGGTTATCATAGTAACCATACCTGTATCGTGTGGTCTAGGACTTACTTCAGAGAAATACACTTCATCACCTTTTACAAATAGTTCCACACCAAAAAGTCCTCTACCACCTAGTCCATCAGTTATTTTTTGTGCTACATCAATTGCTTTTTGTTTCGCTATTTCTGACATATTCATTGGTTGCCATGAAAAAATATAGTCACCATCTTTTTGGATATGTCCTATAGGTTCACAAAATGTTGTTCCCGTGTCATTTCTTACTGTTAAAAGTGTAATCTCATAATCAAATGAGATAAACTCTTCTACAATCAACTCACTTGCATCTCCTCTTGCTTCTTTTGCTAACTCCCATGATGATGGTAAATCTGATGGTGATTTTGCAATACTTTGTCCATGACCTGAACTTGACATAACAGGCTTAATAACACAAGGAAAACCAATAGTATCTGCAGCAGTTTCTAGCCCTTCAAATGTTGTTACAAACTCATATTTACTAGCTGGAAGCTGTAACTCTTCACAAGCAAATACTCTGATATTTTTTCTGTTCATTGTTTTATTTACAGCTTCTGCATTTGGTATAACATGAAACCCCTCACCTTCAGCTTTAAAAAGTGCAGAGATACTAATAGCTTCAACTTCTGGTAAAATAAAGTTTGGTTTTTCTCTTCTAATAATATCCATCACTTCATCTTCATCTTTCATATTGATTACATATGATCTGTTTGCCACAAGATGTGCTGGTGCATTTGCATAACTATCAACAGCAATGGTTTCTATTCCTAATCTTTGAGCTTCAATTACAACTTCTTTTCCTAGTTCTCCACTACCAAGTAACATTATTTTAACACTATTTGATTTTAATGGTGCAGTAAATTCCATACATATATTCCTATTATTTTAATGTATGTATTTTATTATATCTATGGTTAAGAGTTTATTTAGTATAATCATCAAAAAATTATTATAGAAGGAAATTATTATGGGAATGCCTAGTGGATTTGAATTATTTGCAATCGTTGCAGTAGTTGTGTTATTATTTGGAGGAAAAAAAATACCTGAAATGATGAAGGGTCTTGGTAAAGGGATAAAAGACTTTAAAGGTGCAATCAAAGAAGATGAACCTGAAACAATGACAACAAATGAGAAAAAAATAGAAGATGAGAAAGTAGCTGCTACAAAAACTGAAGCAACTCAAGAAGATTCTAAAAACACTGACACAAAAACAACTGCGTAAACTTAAAGGATCAATTTAAGTGCAAAGTATTGTTAAAAAACATATTGAAAATATATTAGAACGAGAAATTGTTTTAGAAAAACCCAAAGATATCTCTTTGGGTCATTTTGCTACTCCTGTAGCCTTTTCTCTTGCAAAAGAGTTACGAAAAAATCCTATGATGATAGCTGATGAATTAGCGCAAAAATTTGAAAATAGTGAAATATTTGAAAATGTAACAGCAATAAAAGGGTTTGTAAATTTTAAACTATCAAATAACTTTTTAACTTCACAAATCAACAAAGCTTTAGAACTCAAAGAGGAGTTTGCCGCAGCTGAATCTAAAAATGAAAAGATACTTCTTGAATTTGTAAGTGCAAATCCTACAGGACCATTACACATTGGTCATGCAAGAGGTGCTATTTTTGGTGATGCCTTACTAAAAGTTGGACGATATTTGGGATATGATATTACTGCTGAGTATTATGTAAATGATGCTGGGGCACAGATGGATTTACTTGCTCTTTCATTATATCTTGCAGGAAGAGAACATATCTTACACAAAGAGGTTGAATATCCTGAAAAATACTATAGAGGTGAATATCTTATAGATATAGCAAAAATTTGTGCCGAAAAATATGGTGCAGAGGTTTTTGAAGATGTATCAAAAGAGAAAGAGCTAGCGCAATTTGCAAAAGATGAAGTTCTAGCTCTTATAAAAAGTGATTTATCTGATTTAGGTGTGCAGTTCGATACTTTCATCAGTGAAAAATCTCTCTATGATAAATGGGATGAAACAAAAGCTGTACTTGAATCTACAGGAAGTATCTACAACAAAGAGGGGAAAGATTTTATCCGTTCAACAGATCATGGTGATGATAGCGATAGAGTTGTTGTTAGAGAAAATGGTGTTCCTACTTATCTAGCTGGAGATATTATTTATCACAAACACAAATATGATAGAAACTATGATAAATATATCAATATTTGGGGTGCTGACCACCATGGATATATCAAAAGAGTAAAAGCCGCTATTGAATTTCTTGGGAATGATTCGAGTAAATTAGAGATTATTTTATCACAAATGGTTGCATTACTTCAAGGTGGACAACCATATAAGATGAGTAAAAGAGCTGGTACAGTAATACTTATGAGTGATATTGTTGAAGAGATTGGTGCAGATAGTTTACGGTTTGTATTTTTAACGAAAAAAAGTGATACTCACTTAGAATTTGATATTGATTTACTTAAAAACAATGATTCATCAAATCCTGTTTTTTATATCAACTATGCTCATGCACGAATCAATCAACTTTTTAAAAAAGCAGAACTTAATGTAGAAGATGTGAAAGATGCAACTATTGAAGATATCAATCAAGATGCTCAAGATTTAGTCTATGAAGCACTTTTATTAGGTACTATTCTAAATGAAGCTTTTGATAAAAGAGATATGCAAAAAATCACTGACTATTTACATAGTTTAGCAGCATCAGTTCATAAATTCTATAATGAACATAAAATTGTAGGATTAGATAATCAAAATCAGTATTTAAAAGTTTTAAGTATGGTAGCATTATCTATAAGAACTGGTCTAAAAGTATTGGGAATAACAGCAAAAGAGGTGATGTAACATGGACAAAGCAGTTAAATGGATTGGTATAGCTTTTTTAGTGGTATTGGTTATTGCAATTGCATCTGGTTATAGAGGTGGTGCAAAAGATGCCACTGGAAATTATCAAAGTGTTATGACAGGGAAGTAAGTATTACTTCCCTTTTTCTTTTTTATGAGATTATTACTGTAACAACTCTTTTTTATAAACTTCTTCATTAAAAGAGACCATTACTTTATCATCATATTCTACAACTGGTCTTTTTAAAAGCATATTTTCTTTACATAACCATTCAAGTTTCCCATTATCATCCAAGTTCAATTCTTTCAAACCTAAATCCTTGTACTTAGTTCCACGGTTATTAAAAAGTAAATTAATGTCAACTTTTGTTGCAAAATATTTTACCTTGTCACATTCAAGAGGTGTAGCTCTAAAATCAACAAAAGTATATTCTAAATCATTATCTTTACAAAACTTTATAGCTTTTCTGACTGTACTACAAGTTTTTATACCATAAATATTTATCATCTTTTTCTACTCTATAATTGCTGGTACTACGAAATAGTTATCTTCACTTTGTGGAGCATTTTTCATAATAGCAGTAGCTTCCCCTTCAATCTTTTCAGCAACATCTTCTCTTAAAGGTTGTCCTCCAGAGATTGTTGTAAAAGTAGCATCAACATGACTTACATCTATCTCATTTAAGTTTTCAACAAAAGCCACAATATCACCTAACTCTTTTGCTATTTTTTCTTTTTTATCTTCATCTATTGTAAGCGATGAAAGTTTTGCTAATTTATCAATTGTTGTGTTATCTATTGTCATTATTTCTCTCTTTTTTTATAAAAATCTTTTTTGAATTGTACCCAATTGTCATTTAAGATAGCAACTCGTGCTTCTCTCATTAAATTTAAATAGTAATGTAAATTATGAATTGAAGCTAACCTAAAATAAGTCATCTCCCCACTTTTATATAGATGATTTAGATATGCTCTACTATAATTCTGGCAGGTATAACAGCTACACTCTTCATCAAGTGGCTTTTCATCCTCTTTGAATTGTGCGTTACGGATATTAAGGCGTCCAAAACTAGTAAAAAGTGTTCCATTTCTTGCATTTCTAGTGGGCATAACACAATCAAACATATCTACACCTCTATCAATCCCTTCTATTAAATCTTCAGGAGTTCCCACCCCCATAAGGTATCTAGGTTTATCTTTTGGCATAAATTGTGTTGTATATTCAATCGTATCATACATCTCATCGTTAAGCTCACCTACACTTAATCCACCAATTGCAAAACCATCATAGTCAGTTAAGCTACAAAGCTGTTCAGCAGACATTTTACGAAATTTTTTACTTATTCCACCTTGGATAATAGCAAAAATATTTTGCTCTACACCTATCCCTTTTGCTTTTTGTGACATATGATATTCTATAGCCTCTTTTGCCCATTTTGTAGTTCTCTTTATTGAAAGTTCTATCCTTTCATCTGTATTTGGTAAAGCAACTAAATCATCTAATATCATCATAATATCACTATTAAAATCATACTGTGCATCAAGTACTGACTGTGGAGTAAAATAATGTAAACTTCCATCAATGTGAGACTTAAATGTCATCCCATTTTCATCTTGTTTTGTATTTTTACTTAAACTAAAAGCCTGAAATCCACCACTATCTGTTAAAAAATTATTGGGAAACTTCGAAAAACCATGAAGACCACCTAGCTTTTTTATAGTTTTACTTCCAGGGCGAAGATACATATGATAAGTATTTCCTAAAATTATTTTAGCACCCAAAGTTAACATATCGTTATGATCAAGTGCTTTTACACTTGCTTGTGTTCCAACTGGCATAAAAACAGGTGTCTGAACCTCTCCATGAGCCATTTTTAAAGTGGTGGCTCTAGCTTCTCCACTTGTAGCATCTACTATAAACTGCATAATTCTCCGTTTGTCTATTTATTTTTGTATTATATTATATGTTGGGTATGGTATTTGGATATTATTAAGTGCTAAGGTATCAAATATTTCCATATTTACTTTATATTGAATCTCATTGTATTGTTGTGTTAATGCCCAGTATCGTAGCTCTATATTTATAGAAGCATCTGCAAATTCTTTAATCCCAACTTGTGCTTTTGCCTCTTTTGATATCTCTGTATATTTTTCTAAAATTTCTGATATAACTTTTATTGCTAGCTTTGGATCACTATTATAATCAATTCCAACCATCATCTCTACAACTGTATAGTCAAAAGAGTTAGTTAAAATCTCTCCAACTATATGTTTATTTGGAATTGTTATAAGTTCCTTATCTTCTGTTTCAAGAACGGTGTATGCTAGTTTTATCTCTTTAACTAATCCCATACAACCTTGTATTTTAATAGTATTTCCAACAATAAAAGGTCTAGTTGCAATAATAGAAAGTCCCGCTCCAAAGTTTGATAATAGTCCTTGTAAAGCTAAACCAGCTCCCAAAGACATAGCCCCAATTGCAGCAACAAAAGGGGTAATAGTAATACCAAGTTTTCCCAATGATATAATAGCAACTCCAGCTATAATAATAATCTTAACAGTTGTAGCAATAAACTTAGTTAAAGTTATATCCATATTTTTTGCTAATAATAATTTTTCTACGAAGCTTCCAACTTTTTTAGCAACGATAATACCAATGATTAGAATTATAATAGCACCAACTATTTGAAAACTATAATTCACAAAAAATTCAATAATAATATCATAAAATTTTTGCATATTTTCTAACTCTTTTTCCATTCTTTCTCTCTTTATAATATAAATTTTTTAATTATCTAACTTTAATCTTTTTCTTAAAGTCTTATTATATCATTTATTAGTTATAATCTCAAAAATAACATAAGTGAGATTTTAATTATATGAAAAAAATTTTATTAGTAACACTGTCGTTTGTTCTGACAACTTCTCTTTTTGCGAAAGAGGTACAAGAAGAGCCAACACGATTAGAGTCATACACAAAACTTCAAAAAGTACTAGCAGCAGTTGAGATGTTGTATGTGGAAGATATGAACTTAAGTAAAATAGTAGATAAATCTATCTCTGGACTACTCCATGAACTTGATGCTCACTCTTCTATGCTCAATAAAGAATCATACAAAGATATGAAAGTAGAAACAAAAGGTGAATTTGGAGGTCTTGGAATTGTTATAGGGCAAAGAGAAGGTGCTTTAACAATTATCTCTCCAATTGATGATACTCCTGCGTATAAAGCTGGTGTGGAGTCTGGTGATATTATCTTAAAAATTGATGAAAAATCAACAATTAATATGACACTTGAAGATGCTGTTGATTTAATGCGTGGGAAAGTTGGAACACCAATTAGTATTACTATAGTAAGAAAAGGTGAAAATAAACCAATTAAAATAGATATTATTCGTGATATTATTAAAATACAATCAGTATATGCAAAAACTATTAATGACGATGTATTGTATTTAAGAATTGCCTCTTTTATGGATATGAAAGTTTCAAGTGAACTAAAAAAATATATTCTTGAACATAAAGAAAAAACGAAAGGGATTATCTTAGATTTAAGAAATAATCCTGGTGGACAATTAGGTCAAGCGATAGATACTGTTGACTTATTTGTAGATAAAGGGGTAATCGTTTCTCAAAAAGGTCGTGATGAGAGAGATGATGAAGAGTTTAATGCAACTTCTTCAAATACAGTTACAGATGTACCAATGGTTGTACTTGTAAATGGGGGAAGTGCTAGTGCTAGTGAGATTGTTTCTGGGGCTCTTCAAGATTTAAAAAGAGCTATATTAGTTGGAGATACAACTTTTGGAAAAGGAAGTGTTCAAAGAATTATTCCTATTACAGATAATGGAAGTGAAGCAATTAAACTTACTATTGCAAAATATTATCTTCCAAGTGGACGAACTATTCAAGCAAAAGGTATTATCCCTGATATTTCAGTTGCAGCTGGAGAAGTTGTTACAAAAAATGACTCTGCTTTTAAAATTAAAGAAGCTGATATGAGAAATCATTTAGAAGAAGAACTTACTAAAGTAGAAACAAAGAAAAAGAAAACAAAAGAAGATGAAAAAAAAGAGCAAGATGCTAAAAAAATTATCACACCAGAACAAATAGCAAAAGACAATCAGCTAAAATCTGCTTTAGATATTTTGAAATCATTAATTATTATAAAAGGATAGGACACAAATGGAAATAAGCAAAATTGTAGCACTAGGTCTTTGGCCCCAATCAAAGAAGACTACAACTCAAAAAGGGATTAGTGAACTTGAAGAGTTAGGGTACCATCTATTTTACATTGGTAAAAATGCAGACCTTTATACTTGTCCAGGTGAGGAACAAAAAGTATTACTTGTAAGAAGTGATCGTTGTTCAGTATTTGATATTCCTTTAAACTTAGAGATTGAGGGGAAAGGTATCTCTCAAACTACTATTTCAAATAGTGGTGCACAATTTGCTCAACAATCTGGTATAAAAACAGCTATCTTGGATGAAAAAGTTGATCAAAGTTTAAGTATATCTCCAAGATGTCAACTTATGGAGTTATGTAAACCTTTAGAAGCTGAAATTGATGGAGATATTGTTCAATTTGAATTTATCTTTAGAAATTATTTAACAGGTTCTTTATTTGAAGCAACACAAAATGGCAATGATCCTTATGGTTTACATTTAGATTCAAACTTAGAAGAATGGCATAAATTTGATACACCACTTTTTACACCAACTACAAAAGGTATAAAAGACATTCCATTGAATAGTCAAAAAGTAAGAGAGGTATTTCCAGAGATTATTTCAAGTTTAGAAAAACTTTTTAAAGATTTTACTAACTATGCTTATGAAAATGGAATTATAGTAGTAGATACAAAACTTGAAGTTTTTGTAAATGCTCAAGGTGAATGGATTTTGGGTGACGAGATTTTAACACCTGAAAGCTCAAGATTTATATCAAAAGAAAATTTTGATGCTGGAAACTATATCTCTATGGATAAACAAATTTTACGAAATTTTGCGAAAGAAAATAGTTGGAAAGCCAAAGCAAAAAATCTTAAGGTTGGTGAAAAACTAGATGTGGAAGTTCCAGATTCAATTAAAGATGAAATTTTAAATGGGTATAATATTATCCATAATAGATTAAGTAAATAAATTTATTAAGAGAACTAACGCAAGACGGTTTTAAGTAAATCAAATCATATAAGACAATGTGTGATATAATCGCAAAAATATAAATAGAGGGTAGTAAATGAAAGCAATTATAAATATCGGACTTAAAAAAGATGTACTTGACTCAGCAGGAAAAGCAACTCATCATAGACTTGATACAGTTGGATTTGCTGATATAGTAAAAGATATTAGGGTTGGGAAGCAGATTATAATGGAACTAAACTGTTCAGATGAATCAACTGCAAAAATTGAAGCAACTAAAATGTGTGAACAACTTTTAGCAAATACTGTAATTGAAGATTACGAAATTATAATAGAAGCGTAGGCTAAGATGAAAGTAGCAGTATTACAATTTCCAGGAACTAATTGTGAGTATGATACAAAATATGCATTTGAAAAGCTTGGTGCAGAAGTAACTATTGTTTGGCATGAAGAGACAACTTTACCACAAGATATTGATTTAGTTGTTGCACCTGGTGGATTTTCTTATGGAGATTATTTACGAAGTGGAGCTTTAGCTAAATTTGCTCCAATTATGACAGCAGTAAAAGAGTTTGCCAATAAAGGTGGGAAAATTTTAGGTATCTGTAATGGATTTCAAATTCTTGCAGAAACAGGATTACTTCCAGGTGCATTAAAAAGAAATGATAATCTACACTTCATCTCAAAACACCATCATCTTAAAGTTGTCAATAATGATAATAGCTTTTTACAAGAATTATCTATAGGAGATGTAGTAAATATCCCCGTAGCCCATCATGATGGAAACTATTACATTGATGAAGATGGATTGCAAGAACTAAAAGAAAATGGACAAATTTTATTACAATACTGTGATAAAAATGGTACAAATCAAGTTCTTAATGGAAGTGTAAATCAAATTGCTGGTGTTTGTAATAAAGAAAAAAATGTTTTTGGACTTATGCCTCATCCAGAAAGAGCAATGGAGACTTTACTTGGTTGTGACGATGGTATTAAAATGCTTCAAGGCTTTTTTAAATAATTAATGATAAGTAGAATTTAGTGAATACAATAATAAAACTTATTCTACTTATTACCTTTTTTACTAATTCTCTCTTAGCAATTGATAGTGCTAAGTCTAAAGAGATTTATCTTTCATATGAAAAATATCCAAATAGAGTATTTACAGGTCAAAAATTTGACATTGTTTTCAATGCGATTATTTTACAAGACAATACTCAATATGATAAAATTTTAACAACCTTTACAACTGAAGAGTCTATTGATATTTTAACCCAAGATATACAATGGACTCAAACGAAACCAAATAGATATACAACCACTGTATCTTATAAAGTGTATGATAGAGACTTTACCTTACCTCGTATCACACTTGCACTCATAAAAGATGGACAAATTGTAAACTTTTCTTCTATTGAATCACCAAAAATAGAGTATGAAAAAATTGCAATAAATCAAAAACTTTTTTCAAATATCATTGCAAAAGATTTACAAGTTCACACAGTTAAAACAAAACAATATACAAATAATATTTTACATACAACACTTCATCTTGAAGGGGTTAATAGTAATCTTGAAGATTTTCATTTCAACACCTATGAAGATCAAGGTGTAAATAGCTTAAGTGAAAACTATCCTCAGCAAAGTTTATACTATTATGTAATGATACCAAGTCATGTAAAACAGATTAACTTTACATATTATAACACTCTACAAAAAGAGTTTATTTCTATACATATTCCAATAATTTTAGATGAAGAACTAGTGAGTACACAAACAGAATTAAACCCATACAATAGCAGTATACTTATTTACAAACAAGTTTTTAGTGGAGTATTCCTTGCTTTATTTATTCTTTTATATATTATTACTAAACATAACAGATACTTGATTTTTATTACTATTATGATTATAATTTTAGCTTATTTATTTATACCAAATAAGAAAATTCTCTTAAATGAAGATACAAAAGTTTATATTCTTCCAACAAGTAACTCAACTGTATATAAAATTCTTGAACGAAAGCATATAGTTGAAATAATTAATGAAAAAGATAAATTTGTAAAAGTTCTTTTTGATAATGAAAATATAGGTTGGATAAAGGAGAGTGAAATTGAGTAAAATAAGAGCCCTATTTACTGTACTACAATTTACCATAACTGTTTCAGTTGTAATTATTTGTATGTATATTTTCAAAAATAGCAACTATAAAATTAGACGAATTTGGGCAAAAATGCAAATGAAACTAATGGGTGTTACGGTAATCGTTGAAGGGGAACTTGATCCTAATGCGCAAATGGTATTAATGAACCACCAATCAATATTGGACATTGTAGTAATGGAATCATTACATCCTAAAAATCTAGCTTGGGTAGCAAAACAAGAGATAGCAAAAATTCCTTGGTTTGGTCGTATTTTAAAAGCACCTCAAATGATAATAGTCCAAAGAGAAAGTAAAACAAGTTTGGTAAAACTCTTAAGAGATGCAAAAGATAGAATATCAAAAAATAGACCAATAGCCATATTCCCAGAAGGGACGAGAACTGATGGTAAAAAGCTTAGAAAATTTAAAGCTGGAGCAAAAATGATTGCTGATAAAAATAATCTTTTAGTGCAACCTGTTATAATAGTTGGAACAAAAGAGATTTTTGATTCACAAAACCTTACACAACAAAGTGGAAAAGTGAAAATTATTTTTCTACCTTCAATACAAGCTAAAAGAAAAACAACATGGTATGAAGAGTGTGAAAATACAATGGATGAAACACTCAAAAAAGAGCTTCGTAGTGACATTTAACTTAAGTACAGTATTTGCTGTTGGGATAGGTGGATTTATTGGAGCTGTTAGTAGATTTTATGTGGGAATACAAGTGGTAAAATATTTTCCCCATGAATTACCACTCGCAACATTAACAGTAAATATAGTTGGGAGTTTCTGCATAGGATTATTAGTTGCTTTATTTTTAATATTTTCTCCATCTGATATTGTAAAAGGTTTTTTAATCACTGGGATATTAGGTGCACTTACTACTTATTCTACATTTGCAATAGAAAGTTATATCTTACTTAATAACAATATTTGGTATGGAATTTTGAATATTATTTTAAATGTGATGGGTACAATATTAGCAGCAGGTGCTGGATACAAACTTGTATCTTACTTTATTAGATAAGGATTTTATAAAATGCAATTATACATTTATGCCAAAAGCGGACATAGCTTTGGTTTAGAAAATATTAGACGAGCAAGTGTTTTACACAATATGTTAGAAAATTCTGACCCTATATTGTGTAGTGCGGATTATAGAGCTGCCACTTTTGCCAAAGCTGAACTTGGTGTAAAAAAAGGTGTTGGTGTAGATGTGATTGGGAATATGCCAAATGTTATGGAAAGAGGCGATATGCTTATCTATGATGATAGTAATGAAGCTAGTTCTACTATGCAAACACATATGAAAGAGTATTGTACTCATTTATATAAAGTTGGTGTTGATATCCCTTTTGATATAGTTGATAATACTTTTTTTGAACATGTTGAAACAACAAATGAAAAAGCAATCTTTTTTGCTGATGATGATTATGCCGAGTGGTTTTTTAAGCTTATTCAAACATCCAATCAACAAAATTTTCCTCTTATTTGGGGACATTATTTTTTCTTTAAAAATGAGAATAAGATAGCCTCTTATTTTAGTGAAGTGATAGAAGAAGATGGATATATAGATACTATAAAATCTACAAAATACCTTTTAACCGCAAGTGTACACACATGTTTAGAGTCTCTTGCATCTGGTAACAACCCTGTGTTTTTTCAAAGAGGTGATAAACCAGTAGAAAATAAGGATTTACTCACAAAATACAATATTCCAACTATTGAAAAAGTAGAAGATATGGAAACTTTACTAGAGAAGTTTGAAAAAATAACTCAAAATTACCCAAAAACAAATCCAATTGAGAAATATGATATTTCAAAAATAAAAACAGAGATAGAAAATACTATCAAAAAATTTGAGATGATTCAACCATCTTTAGAATATAAGTTTTAAAGATGTAGATTATGGAGAACTAGTAAAGTTCTCCATCTTTTATAGAAAAGTTTTCTAAAAAGTTTTCTAAAGTATATTTATCTCTATACTCTTGTGTCATAAGATGAATAAGAATATCTCCTAAGTCTATAATAGTCCAGTCTCCATCTTCTTCTGTTCTTACAAACTCTTCTCCTGCTGGTTTCAGTTCATCTTTAAGATTTTCTAAAAGTGCTAATGAGTGTTTTGTATTTAATGCAGTTGCTATAATCACTTGATTTGTGATATATCCTTTGTCTGTAAGATCAAACACCTCAATATCTTCTGCTTTTTTAGCATCAAGTATAGTCATGATTCTTTTTATTCTTTCTTCCATATATTCTTTACCTTTTGTTGTATTTTTTTTGGGATATATTTTAAATCAAAGTTATCTCTTAAGAGTGTAGAACTTATATCTATATCCATATTTATCGTTTTAAATTGTATTATATCATTTTTTACTTCATATCCCTCTCTTTGGATAACTATGAACTCTACACTATTTTTTAACTTTTCAAAGTCATTCCATAAATGAAGTGACTTTAGGTTGTCTGCACCAATAACCAAATAGATAGTTTCAGGGGTATATTTTTCTTTTATATGCAGTACTGTTTCTATTGTAGGTACTGCCCTATTTTGTTGTATCTCAAAATCAAACACTTCAACTTTTTGAAAATCTTCAAATAAACTTGAAAGCAAACTAAACCTTTGATTTGGTTCTAAATGATACTTATCTTTAAATGGACTCAGATAAGTTGGTACTACATAAATTTTATCAATATCTTCCATCTGCATTAAACTTTTAACTATCTCTTCATGGGCAATATGAGGAGGATCAAAACTTCCACCAAAAATAGCTATATTCATATTACACTATCTCCATAATAAGTGTTTTAATATTCTTTTTTTCTTGTATCTCTAAAAGTTGTAATCCTTCTATCTCTAATTTCATTAACTCTTCAAAATTTTTGATATTATTTTTAGCTAATTCTTTTACAATTAATCCTCTATAATGTTTCGCCCAATGGCTTACCACTTTTCCATCTTTTAAAAACTTAAAAGTTATTGTAGAGGCAGAAGGTTTATAGAATTTATCATAAAATCCTGCTCTTAAATCTATCACCTCATCACCTAAATAGTTATCTAAACTCTCTTTAATAGCTACTTTGTATTTACCTATCACATCATAGTTTGGTAAAACGGCCCCTTGCTTAAATTTATAATTAGGAATCAAATCATTTGCTTTTAACGGACCAAAAAGATTTGAAAACAATACTACATTTTCATCACAATATTGTTGTTCATTTAATGATAGATGTTCATAATCAAGTGCATCAAAAGCAACACCTGTATATCTCACTATAGCTTTCATCGTTGGTTTTTGAAGAATAGAGATAGAGTACTTTTCACACTCTTTTAAATTTTTTAACCCAAACCAATCTGACAACTCTTCAAGGGTACAACTTTTTATAAATTTATCATAAGAGGTTACCACTTCATTTCGTATTGTATTAAATTCTTGAAAGTAAAAATCATTTAAAGAGATAGCTTGAAAATCTCCTCCATCTCTTTTTGTTTCTGCTGGTGCTAATAATATTTTCATATGTGATTCTATCATAATATTATTGAAAATGATTAAGTAACTCTATGATATATTTAGTAAGGAGATTTATCATGTTTAAATTATTTTTTACTATTGTACTATTACATTCACTCTTATTTGCAGCTCAGCACTCTTTTACTATAGAAAATGATGCTCTAGCTAGTCATGAAGATGGTTACTATACAAATGGATTATTCTACAACTATATGGATAAGATGGAACATCCTTCATATATAAATTTTATGAAAGATTTAAATACAGATGGTGCAATATCATTTACTCATCTTATGTTCACACCTGAAAACAAAAAACAAACTACAGCACAATTTGATGAAATACCTTATGCTGGTTATGCAAAATTAAATTTTTTGTTATATAAATCTTCAAAAAATTATTTTCATGAGTTTGGTTTTAATATTGGTCTAGTTGGACCATCAACACTTGCAGAAGAATTTCAATCTAATTTTCATAGCGTAATAGGGCAAGATAAAGCAAAAGGTTGGGATACTCAACTAAAAGATCAATTTACTTCTGGTATCTCTTATCAATTTGCATACAAAACGGATAGTTTTGATATAGGTAACTTGAAAGCAGATTGGACAAATAATGTTAGAATTGAAGCAGGAAATTATTATAGTGGAATTTTAGCTTCTAGTACAATTCGAATAGGAAGTATGGCTTATAATAACTTTGCAACTACAGGTAATTTTACTGTTACAGATGAAAATCATCTTTTGAATAACAAATACCCAAAAGATTTTAATTGGTCAATATCATTTGGTTTATTTGCAAATAAAATTGCAAACTATTATATCATTGATGAAGCGAGAGATTTGGGATATACACTAGAGGAACTTGATTATATCTCTGGAGAACAAGTGAGTTATAATATTTTTTATGATGAGATTCAATACTCTTTTACCATCAAATCAGTATATCTTAATGACCATTTATTTACAAGTGCAAATAAACAATGGGGTGGCTTAACTATCGCATGGAAATTTTAAAAGTTTTATAAGCTCATTTAACTTCTCTATTTTGTATGTTGCTTTTGAGAAATTATGTGTTTTGGTAAATTCATTATGAACAATCACACATTCAATCCCTGCACGATAAGCAGAAGTAAGTCCTCTTTGTGAATCTTCAACTACAATTGTCTCATCTTTAGAACCATTAAAAAGTTTTAATCCAGTTAAGTATGGTTCTGGGTGTGGCTTTGCATTAGTATAATCCTCTTCACAAAGTACAAAGTTCATAAAGTCTGTAATCCCACGATTTTGATGAATAATCTCAAAATCAACTCTTCTAGATGTAGTAACTATTCCCATTTGAAAGCTTTTTGATAGTTCATTTAAAATATCTTGAACATTATCAATAGCAATATTTTCTGTTCTTAAATAGTGTTGATAATAAATATTTCTTTGTTCTCTTGCTATAACTATCTTATCTTGAGAAAAACCCTTTTGAATAGCAGGTTCCCAAGCAGTTTTGCCATGAGCCATAATATCCATATATTCATCAAATTGTAAATGAATACCAAAAAACTCTTTGAGTGCTTTTTTACTTGCTTCATAATACCAAATCTCTGTCTCAACTAAAACGCCATCATTGTCAAAAAGAATATTTTTTTTCACACTATTTTCCTATTGTATTTTATTAATATGATTGTAGCAGATAGGATTTTAGGGTTAGCTATATAAAAGTTAATTTAGCTTTATTGTATACTCATCTAACATAGAATATTGTACATTGTTTTTTTCTAGAATATTAATAAAACTTACCACTTCATATGTATATCTATTTGTTTGGTTTTGCTGTTTTGATACTACTAGGTTTGATGTTTTGTCATATTCCAAATATAAAAATCTTTTTAATATATTTGGAATAATCTCAGTTATGTTTTCAAAAGATTTATAATACTCACAACGATTAAAATTAAAATTTTTAATTAAATCATATAATTGCATAGGTTCTATTGGCTTTAATAACCTTTTTCTTTTATAATTATTATCACAATATTCACAGCCCTTTGTACAACTTGATTCTAGTATATCACTTATAATAATTGTTTGTATTTCACTATTGATTGTTACTATTGTGTCTAACATTTTTTTATACTTATCTTTTAAATAATCTACTATGACTATATCTATATCATAATATGTATAAGTTGTATCCTTTAGTGACTCAATATGAAGAAAGTTCCAATCTTCTTCCATACTTATATAATGTTTTAGAAGTTCTGTAACACTATAATCATCATCCAATAGTAAAATATTCAAATAAAATCCTATATTGAGTTTATTTTTTATAAATTCTGTATAATATACTTTAATTTAATTTAAAAAATACTATTTAATTATACTTAACGCTATATATATCGTTGCTTAAACACTTAAAATTATAAAAAAGGAATATGATTGACAACATCAGTTGAAGATATAGAATTAGAACATTTAGAAAAATATGCAAGTCAAATGCTTGATAAAGTTTCTAAAAATATTGTCAAATATAGAAAAGAAAAAAACTTTAGTCAACTTGAACTAGCAAAAGCTATGGGATACAAAAGTGCTGCATATCTTGGAAAAGCAGAAATCAGAAAAGATAACCAACATTTTAATATCAAGCAAATAGCTAAAATATCTAAAATATTAAATATTAATATTGAGTTACTATTCAAATAAGTTTTTATTACAACTTATGGTAGAATTATTTATTAAAAATTGAGGAATAATTTTGGAACAATACTACTTACCAATTCTAACTTTTCATGTGATAAGTGTCCTTTCATGGATGGCTATGCTTTTTTATCTCCCACGACTTTATGTCTACCATCAAGAGAACAGTGAAAAAAAAGAGTTTATAGATATAGTTAAAACTCAAGAGTATAAGCTGTATAAATATATAGGTATGCCTGCTATGTGGACAACTATAGCAAGTGGAATTGCTATGATTATAATAAATCCAGAGCTTATGAAACAAGGTTGGTTTCATGCAAAATTAACTTTACTGATACTTTTAATAGCTTATTCATTTAGTATGGAATATTATAGAAAACAGCTGGAAAATGATACTTGTAATAGAAGTGGAAAGTTTTTTCGTGCATACAATGAGGTACCAACTATTTTGGCAATTTTAATAGTAACATTTGTAATAATGAAATCAATTCCAATTTTATTTTCTATTGGGATAACATTATTTTTTGGATTTATTATGTTTATGATTATGAAACCAAAAAAAGAGATTTGACTTTAATTGTTGTATTTATGTATAATAGTTGATTATAAAAATGACCACTAAATAGGAATAACATGTTCAATAATAAAAATATACTCATCACAGGTGGAACAGGTAGTTTTGGAAAAAAATACACTAAAATTTTATTAGAAAAATATAAACCAAATAAAATCATAATTTACAGTAGAGATGAACTTAAACAATATGAGATGGCTCAAGAATATACAAATTCATGTATGCGATATTTTATAGGTGATGTACGAGATGCCGATAGACTAAAAAAAGCTACTAAAGGTGTTGATTTTATCATACATGCTGCTGCACTTAAACATGTACCAATAGCAGAATATAATCCTATGGAGTGTATAAAAACAAATATTAATGGTGCACAAAATGTAATAGATGCAGCCTTAGAAAACCATGTAGAAAAAGTAATAGCACTCTCAACAGATAAGGCTGCAAACCCTGTAAATCTTTATGGTGCTACAAAATTAGCATCAGATAAGCTTTTTGTAGCAGCAAATAATCTTGTAGGTGACCAAAACACCTCTTTTGCGGTTGTAAGATATGGAAATGTTGTAGGAAGTCGAGGAAGTGTAGTACCATTTTTTAGAAAACTGATAAATGAAGGGGCAACAAAACTTCCAATTACTGATGATAAAATGACGCGATTTTTTATAACTCTTGATGATGGAGTTAATTTTGTGTTGAAAAATTTTGAAAGAATGCAAGGTGGAGAGATATTTATCCCAAAAATTGCTTCTATGAAGATTATTGATATGGCAAAAGCATTAGCTCCAAACTTAGAACATGAAATTATAGGGATACGACCAGGTGAAAAACTTCACGAAATAATGTGTCCTGCGGATGATAGTCACCTTACTTTAGAATTTGATGACCACTTTGTAATCAAACCAACTATTACCTTTACAAACAGATATGACTATAAAGAAAATCGCCTTGGAGAAATAGGGCAACCTGTAAAACAAGGATTTGAATACAATTCTGGGAACAACAAACAATGGCTTACAAATGAAGAGCTCTTAGAGATGGCAAAAGAATATTAAAAATGAGATTTATACCTTATGGTAAACAGTTCATTGATCAATCAGATATAGATGCTGTAGTAGAAACACTTCAATCTGATTTTTTAACTACTGGGCCAAAAGTACAAGAGTTTGAAAATGCTATCTCCTCTTTCTGTGGGGCAAAATATTGTGTAGCTGTTTCCAACGGAACTGCTGCTTTGCATTTAGCTTCACTTGTACTTTTAAATGAAAATGATAAGGTTTTAACAACTCCCAACTCTTTTTTAGCTACCTCCAATGCAATTTTATATATTGGAGCAAAACCAATATTTGTAGATATTACTGTTGATGGAAATATAGATTTGGACTTATGTGAGCAAGAGCTTCAAAAAGACTCTTCTATTAAAGCTATTTATGTTGTTTCATTTTCTGGGAATATGGTTAATCAAGATAAACTACACTATCTCAAAACAAAATACAATATAACTATATTAGAAGATAATGCACATGCCATTGGAGCTGTGTATAATGGTGTCAAAGCAGGAAGTTGCGAAAACTCTGATTGTTCTATATTTTCTTTTCATCCTGTAAAACATCTTACAACAGCAGAAGGTGGAGCAATTACTACAAATTCAGAAGAGATATATAATAAACTTCTAACATTAAGAGCTCATGGAATGGTAAAAACAGTAGATATGAAACCATGGGAATATGAGATGCAAGAGTTGGGTTTTAACTATCGTCTTACTGATATTCAATGTGCTTTAGGTTTATCACAAATAAAAAAGCTTGATACTTTTATAGAAAAAAGAATTCATATAGCAAAAAAATATGATAACTATTTTAAAGACTCAATCGTTACTCCACTTTATACATATCAAGGAAAATCATCATATCACTTATATGTAGTAAGAGTTGATTTTAATACACTTCATATAGATAAAGTAATATTATTTAATAAATTGCGTGAAAGGAATATAGGGATACAACTGCATTATATACCTATAAATAAACAACCCTACTACAAAAATCTAGGATATGGTAATGAGCAAACCCCAATTATGGATAGATATTATGAAGAGTGTTTTTCTCTTCCAATGTATCCATTGTTAACACAAAAGGAACAGGAATATGTGGTTACTTCATTATTTGAGATTTTAAATGACAAAAATTAAAGTTCAGTACAGTAAGGTACGAAATGCCAAATCGTAAAAATAAAGCTATTGCAATTATCCCAGCTCGTGGAGGAAGCAAAAGAATTCCTCTAAAAAATATAAAAGATTTTTTTGGTAAACCACTTATTGCCTATAGTATCGAAGTTGCTTTAGATTCTAAATTGTTTGATAAAGTTGTTGTTTCTACAGATGATGAGGAGATTGCAAGTATTGCTAAACAATATGGTGCAATTGTACCTTTTTTAAGACCAAAAGAGTTAAGTGATGATTTTACGGGTACGAGTGATGTTGTAAATCATACTATTGAGTATCTTGAAAATCAAGGTGAAAAGTATGACTATGTCTGTACTCTATATGCAACAGCACCATTATTACAAAAAGAATATCTGGTAGAAGGATATGAAAAGCTTCAAAAAAGTGATGTGACCAATGCCTTTAGTGCTACATCTATGCCTTTTCCAATACAACGAACATTCAAACTAAATAGTGATGGCAGATGCGAAATGTTTACCCCAGAACACTATCTGAGTAGAAGTCAAGACTTAGAAGAAGCATATCAAGATGCTGGGCAATTTTATTGGACCAACCTAAATAAAAAATCGAATGAGATAATGTTTAGCAAAGATAGTATCCCAATCATTCTTCCTAGACATCTTGTTCAAGATTTAGATACGTTTGAAGATTGGACAAGATTAGAATATCTTTATAAAGCACTAAAAGAGAATAATGAAATACAATGAATATATTAATTAGAGCAGATTCATCACCTACTATAGGTACTGGACATATTATGAGAGATTTAGTTTTAGCTCAAATGTATGCAAAAAAAGGTGACCATATCATCTTTGCAACTATAGAACTAGAAGGCAATATAAATCACAAAATCTTGGAAGCTAACTATCAGTTAGAAATACTAAAGTCAAATGATATAGATGAGTTACAAACAAAGATTAAAAAACTAAAAATAGATCTGCTTATAATAGATCACTATAACATAGATAACAAATTTGAAAAAAAACTCAAAACTCAAAACTCGAAACTCAAAATTTTAAGTTTTGATGACACTTATGAAAAACACTATTGTGATATATTACTAAATCATAATATAAGTGGAGATCAAAAAAGATATAAAGGTTTAGTTCCAAAAAATTGTAAAATACTCTGTGGGGCAAAATATACACTTTTAAGAGATGAGTTTTTAAAAGAGATAAATAACTCTAAAAGAATTAAAAAACAAAAAACAAAAAATATATTTATTGCTATGGGTGGTGCAGATACTTCAAAACTGAATATTCCTATATTAAAAATATTAAAAGAGTTTCCTAATATTAAAGTAAATATAGTAACCACTAATGCAAATAAAAATTTAGAAAAACTAAAAAATTATTGCAAACATAAAAAGTGGATAAAACTACATATAAACTCAAACAAAATAGCAAAACTAATGGCTAATAGTAGTTTGGCTATCGTTACTCCTAGTGTTACTTTAAATGAAGTGTATTTTATGAAAATTCCATTTATTGCTATAAAAACTGCAAGTAATCAAGAAGATATATATAAATTTCTAAAAAAGAAAAAATATCTAACCATGAGTAAATTTAATAAAAATAAATTTAAATATCAGATAAAAAAGTTACTAAAATGAAGAATATTGAGCTAATCAATTTTATTGATTTAACGTATGAAGAAAAAAAACTAGTATTGTCATGGAGAAATCACCCTACTATAAAAAAGTGGATGTACAATAATAATGCAATAGAGTTAGAACAACACCTAAACTTTATAAAGCTATTAAGAAACACTCAAGAGAAAAAATACTTTGTAGTAAAGCAAGATGATAACTATATTGGAGTTATTGATTTTTGTAATATCACTGATGATAGTTTAATAATGGGACTATATAAAAATCCAAAAATGACTGGAGTTGGGAAAATACTATTAGATACTATTATAGAATATTCATTTGAAATTTTTAAGGTTAAAAATATTGTTTCCGAAGTTTTTGAATCAAATGAAAAAGCATATGAACTCTATAAATCAATTGGATTTAAACCATTTAGTAGTAAGATAGTCAATAATAAAAATGTGATTTGTATGGAGTTGAAAAATGAAAATAGGTAATTTTGATTTAGAAAAAGACGGTACATTCATCATTGCAGAGCTTAGTGCAAATCATGGTGGGAAAATAACTATAGCAAAAGAAACTATAAAGGCTGCCAAAGAGGTGGGTGCAAATGCTATCAAACTACAAACTTATACAGCAGATACATTAACATTAAACTGCGAAAAAGAAGACTTTATCATAAAAGGTGGGACTCTTTGGGATGATAAAAAACTGTATGATTTGTATAAGGAAGCTTATCTTCCTTGGGAATGGCACAAAGAACTTTTTTCATATGCAAGAGAGATTGGAATTGACATATTTTCCTCTCCTTTTGATAAAACTGCTGTAGACTTTTTAGAGCAATTTAACCCTAGTGCTTACAAAATAGCATCATTTGAAATAACTGACTATGCACTCATAAAATATACCGCTTCTAAAATGAAACCAATAATTATTTCAACAGGAATTGCAACAGAAGAAGAGATTTATGATGCTGTTAAAATATGCAAAGAGATAGGTAACCACAACATTATTTTATTGAAATGTACCTCATCATACCCTGCACCACTCGAAGATGCAAATCTTATTATGATAGAAGATATTGCCAAAAAATTTAAGGTACTAAGCGGATTTTCAGATCATACCTTAGGAAGTACTGCACCTATCGCTGCAGTGACACTTGGAGCCAAAATTATAGAGAAACATTTTATCTTAGATAAATCTATTGGTGGGGCGGATGCTGATTTTTCTATGGATAAAAAAGAATTTGCTCAAATGGTAAAAGCCATAAGAGATACAGAAAAGCTTATCGGGAAAGTTGATTATAGTATGAATGAGAAAAAGAAAAATTCACGGCAATTTAGTAGAAGCTTATATGTTGCAAAAGATATAAAAAAAGGTGAGATTTTTACAGAAGAAAACATTCGAAGTGTTAGACCAGGATATGGAAAACATCCAAAATATTTAAATGAAATATTAGGGAAAAAAGCAAAAAAAGAGTATAGTTTTGGAGATAGATTAAACTAATTTTAAGAAAAGTTAAATATAATCAATATTATTGAAATGAAGGCATTATCATGATAAAAACAAAACAAACAGTAAAAGAACTCCACGAAAAAAGAATGAAAATGTGGGATGAAAGTATAGAAAATCACAAAAAATATATCGATTCTCATACAGGATTATTTTTAGATAAATTTACAAAAATACGAACTTGCCCTGTTTGTGGTAGTAAAAGTTATACATCAATTTTCTCAAAAGAGGGTGGAACATATGTAAAGTGTCAAGATTGTACTATGGTCTATTTAAATCCTGTCTTTACAGATGAAGCTATCGTAGATTATTATCAAACAAATCACACAGAACAAGCTGAAGTTGTAGAATCAGATACAGATAATTTTTATACTGTTATTTATAATGGAGGTCTTCAAGCAATTAAACAAAATAATCCTAATATATCTAATATATTAGATATAGGATGTTCCTCTGGTACTTTTTTAGATTTAGCAAAACAACAAAATCTAAGCACTTATGGAGTAGAATTAAACAAAGCAGAATTTGAATTTGTGAAGAAAAAAGGACATACAGTCTTTAATGAACTTCTTGAAAAAATTTCGTTTGAAACGAAATTTGATGCTATAACGATGTGGGATGTTTTTGAACATATTATAGATGGTGAATTTTATTTAAATACTATGAAAAACTTACTTACTAAAAATGGAGTAATTTTTTTACAAATTCCAAGTTCAGATGCACTCGCTGCTAAAATTTTACAAGAGCACTGTAATATGTATGATGGTTTAGAACACGTAAATCTTTATGGAGTTGAAACCATTAAACAGTTAGCAAAAAAATGTGATTTGGAAATATTAAACCTAAAAACAGTTATATCAGAAATAGGTGTTATAAATAACTTTTTAAACTATGAAAATCCATATTTAGGAAATACTACAAATAAAGAATTTGTTCCAAACCTTATTGATGAAAAAAGTATTCATGAAACTTTACAAGGCTATAAACTACAAGTAACATTAGGAAATAAAAAATGAAAATTTGTACAAAATGTGTAATGCCAAATACAAAACCTGATCTTCATTTTGATGAAAATGGAGTATGTGATGCTTGTAGGTCACAAAATTCAAAAAACAAAGAGATAGACTGGAAAGCTAGAGAAAAAGAGTTTTTAGAACTTGTAAAAAGTTATAAATCACATCCTGATTATGATTGTGTTATAGGGGTAAGTGGTGGGAAAGATTCGACCTATCAAGTTTTGAAAATACTTGAGTTAGGACTCAACCCTCTTTGTATATGTTTTGAACCTACTATTCCAACTGAAATCGGACGAAAAAACCTTGATAATTTGAATAATTTAGGTGTAGATTTAATACATATAAAAAGGAATCCAATAGTTTATAAAAAACTAGCAAAAGAAGCTTTTCAAAGAACAGGCGATAATGAATGGCAAAACCATTTAGGTATATTTACAACTGTTCCAAAAATGGCAGTAAATTTCAATATACCATTGATTATTTGGGGAGAAAGCCCTCAACTAGAATATGGAGGACCAGCTTCGAGTAAAACTAGAAATACACTTGATAGACAATGGCTTGAAGAGTTTGGTGGACTTCTGGGAAATAGAATTTCTGATATGATAGGAGTCAATGGATTAACACAAAAAGATTTATCTTTATATACCTATGCAAAAGATGAAGATATTCACAAAGTAGGTGTTACTGGATTATTTTTAGGCTACTACTTTAAATGGGATTTAAGAGAAGTTCTTAAGAAGGCTAAAGAGCATGGTTTTGAAGTGTCAGATAGACCTGTAGAAACGACTTATGAAAATTTTGAAAATTTAGATTGTTACAGTAACCATCTACATGACTATTTAAAATATGTGAAATATGGCTTTGGACGAGCTACTGATAATGCTTGTTTAGATGTTAGACTAGGATATATTTCAAGAGATGAGGCTGTAAGGCTTGTAAATAAATATGATGGGATTCCACCTAAGAAAGCAATCAAAAAATATCTTGAATATACTGGTTTTACACGACAAGAGTTTAATAAAATTGTTGATTCATATACAAATAAAAGAATTTTCAAAAGAGATGAAAATGGAAAATTTTTAAAAGATATTGATGGTTCATTAGTACGAAAAGAAGAGTACCTTGTCAAATAATAGTTTAGTAATCATTGACTATAAAATGGGTAATCTCCGCTCAGTACAAAAGGCATTTGAAAAAATAGGTTGTGAAGCTATAATATCTAATGATATAAAAACTATTTCTAATGCAGATAAACTTGTTTTACCTGGTGTTGGCGCATTTAAAGATGGTATGAGATATTTAGAAGAATTAAATTTAATAAAAATTCTTAATAAAAAAGTGCTAGAAGATAAAACTCCTCTTTTGGGTATCTGTTTAGGGATGCAACTACTGGCAAATAAAAGTTATGAAAATGGGGAAACTTTAGGATTAGGTTGGATTGATGCAGAGGTTGTAAAATTTACTTTTGATACTCAAAAATTAAAAATCCCTCATGTTGGTTGGAATGAAATTTCATTTCAAAATGAACAAAATAAATTATTTGTAAATCTAGATAATCACAAAGATTTTTATTTTGTACACTCATATTACTTTAAAGAAAAAGAAAAAGTATCTATTGCTACAACTGATTATGGCTTTGAATTTACTTCTGCCATAGCCAAGAATAATATTTTTGCTACACAATTTCATCCTGAAAAAAGTCAAACAGATGGATTAAAAATACTCAAAAATTTTTGGGAGTTGTAACATGTTAAAACATAGAGTAATTCCATGTGTACTTTTAAAAGATTGGCAACTTGTAAAAAGTGTACAATTTGATTCATTTAGAACAGTTGGTCATCCCACATCGACAGCAAGAATTTATAACTCTCGTAGTGTAGATGAACTGATAGTTTTGGATATAGATGCTAGCTTACATAATGAAGAGATAAATACTGAAATTATAACCGATATAGCAGATGAGTGTTTTATGCCACTTACAATAGGTGGTGGGATAAACTCTATAGAAGATATATATAAAGTATTAAATGCTGGTGCTGATAAAGTATCTATAAATTCAAAAGCTATTAAGGATAAAAACTTTATAAAAAAAGCTTCTTCTATCTTTGGTTCACAATGTATCGTATGCTCAATCGATGTCAAAAAACAAGATAACCATTACAAAGTCTACACGAGAAAAGATGGTATATTAGATATCGATCCGTTAGAACTAGCCTTAGAATATGAAAAATATGGTGCAGGAGAAATTCTTTTGACCTCTGTGGATAATGATGGAACGACAAATGGATATGATTTAGAACTTTTAGATTATTTTCAAAATAAACTATCAATTCCAATCATCATAAATGGTGGAGCAGGAACTCCAAAACATTGTGTGGAGGCTATTCAAAATGGAGCAGATGCTGTTGCCGCTGCTTATATCTTCCACTTTTCGCAATACACACCAAATGATATTAAAAGAGAGATGGATAATAATAATATCAATGTAAGAATTCTAAATAATAAAGGAGTTGATAATGAACAATAAAAATATTTTTTTAAGATCAAACCGTTTATACTTTGAACCACTCGAAGAAAAACACCTAAATGTTAGCTACATAAATTGGCTTAATGGTTCTAAAATAACACAATACAACTCTCATGGAGTTTTTCCAAATACAAAAGAAAAAACATCCCGTTATATTGAAGATATTCAAAATGATTCTTCTTGTATAATTTTAGCAATTTTTGATCAATTAACCCATAAGCATATAGGAAATATTGCTATTCAAGATATTGACTTTTTAAATTCTACTTGTGAGATTTCTATATTACTCGGAGATAGAGATTATTGGTCCAGTGGATATGGATACGAGGCTTTTCATAGAGTAATACAACATTGTTTTAACAAGTTAAACCTTCATAAAGTTTCAGCCGGTACAACGAGTGACAACGTAGGTATGCAAAAAGTTGCAGAAAAACTAGGAATGAAACGTGAAGGTACTAGACGATCTGAAATTAAAAGAGATTCCTCTTATTTTGATATCTATTTGTATGGATTATTAAAAGATGAATATAAAAAACCAAAACAAAAAATAGTAGCCTCAATAGAAGCAAGAATGACATCAAGTCGATTACCAGGAAAAGTTTTAAAAAAAATCAATAATATTCCAGCTTTAGAACTTATGGTTAAAAGAGTTGCAAGATCTAAAAAACTTGATGAAGTTATTATTGCAACTACTATCAATAAAGAAGATGATCCTATTATAAAATGGTGTGAAATAAATAACATCAAATATTACAGGGGTAGTGAAGATAATGTATATGAGAGGGTTCTAAATTCACACATTGTAAATAACAGTGATATTGTTGTCGAGCTTACAGGGGACTGTCCTCTTCTTGATCCTGTATTGATTGATGAAGTTATTGAGTGTTACTTAAACAATGATTATGAATATGTATCAAACTGTATTGAAGAAACTTACCCCTTAGGGATGGCTGTTGAAGTTTTTTCACTAGAAGCTTTAAAAACAATTTGTGATAACCGAAGCCTTAATGATATAGACAAAGAGCACGTTTCACCATTTTTTTATACTTCAAATCAATATAAAACATATAGTATAACTGCTCCAAAAAATCTTTTTTTCCCTGAACTTTCTGTAACGCTTGATACTATAGAAGATTTTAAAATTATAGAAAAGATTGATAATTGTTTTGAAAATGACACCTATACAATAGAAGATATTATAGAAGCTACTCAAAAAAATCCACAGTGGATATTAATAAACAAAGATATACATCGTAAAGGGTTAGAGTGATTTTAAATGTTGCAATAATTGGTCTTGGAAATATCTCCTTATTATATGATGATAGAAAAGAGACTCAAACTGTTTTATCACATGTAAAAGCTTTGTACAAAAATAAAAATTTTACTTTAAAGTATTGTGTAGATATAGACACATCAAATAAACTAAAAGTAGAAGAATTTTTTCCTGCAGTATCATTTTTTACTAATATCTCTATAATAGAAAATAAAAATGATATTGATATTATCGTACTTGCAACTCCTACATCAACGCACTTTGAAATATTTGAGAAACTTAAAAAAAATAAAAATATACAATACTTTTTAATAGAAAAACCATTATTTGATAGAAAGCATACTTTAGATTTTTTTGATAAAAGTATTGAAAAAAAGCTTATTATTAATTATATAAGAGTTTTTGAACCAAATATTCAAGAATTTCAAAAACAAATAGATACTCTTTTATTTGGGGAGCCTCAAAAAATTATTGGTACTTACACTAAAGGTATCAAAAATAATGGTAGCCACTTTATCAGTCTTATAAACTTTTTATTTAATAATCCAAAAATTCATGATATCAAAATACTCTCTTCTCAAAAAGGAATTGAAAATGATCTTACGCTAGATATTATCGCAATTGTGGAATACAAAGAAAAACAAATACCTTTTTATTTAATCGGATTAGATGAAAGTAAATATAGTGTATTTGATATAGATTTTTATTTTGAAAAAGCAAAAATAAGGATTGAAGATACTGCAAAAACCCTTACTATACAAAAGGCAACTAAAGATACTATCTATTCTGATTATACAACATTGGGGAATACAAAAAAGGTTTTATTGGACTTTGATAATATAATGAAATATCCCTATGAATATATTTATAATATACTTCACAAAAATACATTTCAAATTGATTTTGTAGAACATGAACGAAAAAATATAGAATTTTATAAACATTTAGAACAAAAGGAGTTTAATAATGAATAAGCTAGCAATTAATGGTGGTACAAAAGTAAGAACAAAAAAACTTCCTAAATATAATTCTATCGGTGAAGAGGAGATAGATGCGGTAACTAAAGTGATGAAAAATGGCGTGTTATCAAAATTTATTGGAGCTTGGTGTGATGACTTTTATGGAGGGGAAAAAGTACAAGAGTTTGAAAAACAATGGAGTCAAAAATTTGATGCTAAACATACAATAAGTGTTAACTCAAATAGTTCTGGTATTGTAGCTGCATTAGGTGCTTGTGGCATTGGACTTGGAGATGAAGTGATAGTGAGTCCTTACTCTATGTCTATTTCAGCAACAGCTCCTTTTGTATACAATGCTACACCTGTTTTTTGTGACCTTAATACAGATAATTATGGATTTGATATAGAACATTTAAAAAGCCTAATTAATGAAAATACAAAAGTTATCATAGTTGTACATATTTTTGGAATCCCCTCTGATATGGATGAAATCATAAGCATTGCAAAAGAACATAACCTCTATGTGATAGAAGATTGTGCTCAAGCTCCTCTTGCTACTTATAAAGATAAAAAAGTAGGTACATTAGGTGATATTGGTATTTTTAGCTTAAACTATCATAAACATATTCATACAGGTGAAGGGGGTATGTGTACAACAAACAATGATACTCTAGCAACTAAAATGCAACTCATTCGAAATCATGCTGAATCTGTAATCGAAGATAAAGGAGAAACAGATCTTACAAATATGCTCGGATTTAATTTAAGAATCACTGAACTCCAAGCAGCTATAGGAATTGAGCAGTTAAAAAAACTAGAAGAGGAAGTACTACTTCGACAAAAATATGCAAAGATGTATGATAATGCACTTGCAAAATACCCATTTATTAAAACTAATAATTTACAAAATAGACAAAGTGCTCACTATATACAAGTGTTTGAATTTGATGAACAAATTGCTGGTATTAGCAGAAATACATTTATAGAAGCAGTTAAAGCAGAACTTGAACCTGTAGAAAATAGAGAAAATGAAGGGGTTCCTATTTATCAAGGATACGTTAAGCCGATTTATTTACTCCCTATATTTCAACAAAGGCAAGTATATAATAAAAAGAACTTTTGTTTTAAAGATACTATAACTTATGAAGAAGGGATTTGTCCAAATGTCGAAAAACTTCATCATCATACTTTATGGGAACATGATTTAACAAGAGGACCTCTTACTGAAGATGATATCAAAGATATTATCTTCGCATACACAAAAGTATGTGAAAATATTGATGAGCTTAAAAAATAGACTTTTAGTATTTGCTAATGATGCAGCAAGTGCTAGTATTACTTTAGCCTACACTTATCTTTATAAAGAGCAATACAAAGAAGTATTAGTCTTTCCTTACGATGAAATTGCAAAAAATATTTATAAAGAATATATTCCTTCTTTAATATGTGAAAAAAAAGTTCCTTTTCAATCTACAGATGTGATTGTTACAGGAACATCTGGTATTGATCCATCATATGAAATAAATACAATTGTTCAAGCTAAAATAGAAAGGGTAACTAAAGTAATTGTGTTAGTTGACAATATTGTACATTTTAATATGAGATTTGTATATAAAGATAAAATACTCCCTGAAAAATATCTCCCTAACGAGATTTGGATATTTCAAAAAAATTTTAGATCTGATATTGAATATATAAATAAAAAAATAATCTATTCTGATGATATTTATACTCAGTTTTTAAATAAAATATTTAACACACAAAAGCTAAATATTACTCACTCTTTTATAAAAGAACATAAAAATACCTATCTTGTCATTCTGACAGAATATATTTATGATTTTTATAGACTGGAGTATGGATTTAATGAATACGATATGCTTCAAGATATTTTAGAAGAGATAGATAAATTAAATTTAAACATCCCCATATTTTTAAAATTACACCCTAAAGAGCATAGTAAAAAATTTAATATTTTATTACGAAAATATTCTCATCTTAATATAGTAAAGGACTCTTGTAATATACAGGAACTCATCTATTATTCTAAAATTGTTTTTGGTATTAACTCTTCTGTTTTTAAAGAATGCAAGTTATTTAAAAAACCAACCTATAGTATTCAGCTTAATTCAAAAAAGAAAATATCTCCAACTTATTTAGATTTAGAATCTATAGTTTCTTCAAAGAAAAAGCTCTCTATAGTTATAAAAAAACATTTTAGTTTATAGCACTCTTCATATCTTTAAATACTGCTATTACACCCTTTGCCCAATGATCTCTTAGTAGAGATAAGTTCTCTTGAGAATAGAGATCTTTTTGTTTTAAATTGATTGTAAAATTAATATAACTATCCACTAAATGAGTATATTCTAAAAAAATATTTCCAAAAACATTAATAGATAACTCTTTAGACTTCTCTAGAATCCATATCATCAAATCTAGTTTTTTTGTAAGAAAATCATCTCGTGAAATAATTTTTTGTTTTTGAAATTTTTTAGCTCTTTGTATAACTGATGTAATAATTTTTATATCTTTTTTATAACAGTCAGTTTCTAGTACTTTTGAAATATCATTGAAATTCTTTACCAAATCTATATCTTTAGAATCAAGTTCTTCAGATAACTCTTTAAACTCATCTGGTGTCATAGGTTGCAATCCATCTATATGTACACCATCTGATAAATTATATGCTTCATATTTTAAATATTGTTTCATATTTTCTATAATCAAATCATAATTATTTCTAAAACTAATTAGTGACCTATTAGTTTTAACCACCTCTCTAAGATTTCCTTTGACTTCTAGGATATCTTCTCTTGATATAATATTTTCTCTTTTTTCTTCAATATTTAAAGCTTCTGTTTGAGTAAATGAACTATCACTACTATATCTTTCTCCTGTTTCTTGGTGAAATGCAGCATCATTACCTATTGTATATAACTTTTTCCCACCTAGATGTGCCATAACATGAAAAGAAAAAGTACCAACATTAGGGACACTCCCTAAACATCCTATATCTTTGTTTATAGTAGTAAATTGACTTACATAGTAGTGCAATTTTCTCTCTCTTAATATATCCATCACATCTGGATGCTGCTGAGACAAAAGTACTATGACACTATCTTTTAAATATTCAGGATCTTCTGTTGTAAGAAAATCTGCACATAGATGAGAAGGGTCTATAGAAAAGATTACATCAGGAACAATACCATATTTTTCTAACTTTCGTACAATAACATCCACACATGCTACGATATATTTATCCTGATATTTTTTAATAATTTCTATATAATCATCTACTGATGGACCAGCACTCACTAAAAGTATCTCTTTAGATTCAAAAATATCTTTTTTATCTATATCATTAACTACTAAAAATCTATCTTCATGTCTTATAAAACTTATTGTTCTCTTCACATTTTCAATAACTGCACTATAAGGAAAAGCTCCTGCATAATTATTTTCACAAAATTCAATAAGATGTGTTTTAATATAATCTAAATTTTTTAATAAAGTGTAGTGTTTAATATTATAATTCATATAACTATGACATTGATAAAAATCGCTAAATGCTTGCTCTCTTTTCATAGTATCATCACCAACACTTAAAAATAATGTTCTATTTCCCTCTTCAAAGAGACTATAATCCATTGTAAAAAGAGATAACCTAAAAATTTCTAATTCTGGTTCAACTATTAAAGTGGTATATGACTCTAACTTTTTATCCATTTCTTGAATATGATAACCAAGTCCAACCCCAATATAGACAAATTTCATAATTTTTTGAAACTCTATATTTTCTAAATCTACTTTCTCATTAATAAATCCAACTACAGGTAAAACTTCATCTAAACCATAAGGCATTGATAACTTATGTGACGCACCATCTTTTCTAAGTAAATCAAGTGAACTACTTGTAGTAAAGTCCACATATTCTGTTCTTTGCTCTGCATCACTATAACTGTTCATTGCATAGTAGTAACCATTATTGTTTAAGTTCAATATATCAAAATAACCATCTTTTAGTTCTAAAGAATAAACTTCTTTATGTTTTCCACTTTCTATATCCTGAGAAAGTTTTTCTATTTCTAGAAATATATCAGAAAAATTCTCTTTTAAAAAAAGTAAATTCTTTTGATATACTACTAACAGTGCTTGTTCTATTTGCTGCTTATCTATACTCATACTTTTTGTTCCTATCATGCTTTTATTATCTAAATAGATTGTATTTAAATAAGGAATTAAAGTCAATAAAAAAGCCCAAGTTTGAAACTTGAGCTTTTAAAAATATTCAATATACTACTATTGAAGTAATCTAAGAACATTCTGACTTGTAGAATTCGCTTGACTCATAGCATAAGTACCAGCTTGTGCTATAATATTTTGTTTATTAAATGTTGCAGATTCTTGTGCATAATCTACATCTCTAATAACTGACTCAGCTGCTTGTGTATTTGTAACTTGAGTCATCAAGTTTCTTATACTTGATTCTAATTGATTTTGAGTTGACCCGTAGTCTGCTCTCCATCCGTTTAATTTAGTTAATGCTGTATCAATTCCAGCTAATGAATTTCTTGCTGATAGTTGCATATCTCCTGCACTACCAGTACCTACAAATGCTCCAATTGTCGTTCTAGCAGAACCCAGAGTTGATAAGCCTCCTGAATTTGCTAATACTCCAGACTTTGTTGCAATTGTATCTGCTGCTAATGTTCCCATTTGAAAGACAAATTGATCTGCAGAAGTAACAGAACCAGCTGATGCTGTTCCTTGCAATAGGTTTGTACCATTATATGTTGTTTGTGCAGCTATATTATTAATTTGGTCAATCAGTTTACCAATGTCTTTACCGATAGCTTCAATACCTTCTGCAGATGTAGTTGCTGTACCTGCTTGAATTAATTTCTGTTTGATTACATCTAAAATATTAGATTGTTCTGCCATAGCTTTATCTGCTATTTGTGTTAATGTTACAGCACTATTCCCATTTTCAACAGCTTGGTTTAAACCATTTGCTTGTGTTCTTAGTTTATCTGCTATTGCTAATCCTGATGCATCATCACTAGCTTTATTGATTTTATAACCTGTTGATAATTTCTCTAATGAACTACTTAAAGTTTTATTTGTATTTGCGTTTGCTTCTTGAGCTACTAATGAACTCACATTTGTATTGATTCTCATAATTTATCCTTTAAATTTATGACACTTTGTAACTATTGTTACGACGAATAAACATTCTCATCTGAATCTCTTCTTTTGAGCATAGGGATTCTCACCCTTCGGTATAAATTTATACCTATTTGAGTAAAAAACTCTAAACTAATACTTCTAAAGTATTACTATAGAACTTTAGCCAATAAAGCTACACTATAAAGTGTAACTCTATTTAATCTTAAAACTATTGTAATAGTCTTAATACATTCTGACTTGTAGAATTCGCTTGACTCATAGCATAAGTACCAGCTTGTGCTATAATATTTTGTTTATTAAATGTTGCAGATTCTTGTGCATAATCTACATCTCTAATAACTGACTCAGCTGCTTGTGTATTTGTAACTTGAGTCATCAAGTTTCTTATACTTGATTCTAATTGATTTTGAGTTGACCCGAAGTCTGCTCGCCATCCATTTAGTTCTGTTAAAGCACTATCTACATTAGCCATTAATGTTCTTGCTGAAAGTTGCATACCTGCGGCGCTATCGGTTGCAGCTGCACCCCAAGCACTTGCTTGAATATAAACTGCATCTAACTCATTTAGTCCAGATGTATTCGCTTGTACACCTGCTTTTGTAGAAATAGTATCTGCCGCTAATGTTCCCATTTGGAATGTTAAAGCAACACCTGCTCCTGCACTAGTAGTTGTTTCTTGTAAAAGAGCTGTACCATTATAACTAGTTTGTTTTGCGATATTATCAATTTGTGCTAATAATTTTGAAACATCTTTACCAATAGCTTGAATACCTTCTACTGATGTAGTTGCAGTACCTGCTTGAATGAGTTTCTGTTTTACAACATCTAAAATATTAGATTGTTCAGCCATAGCTTTATCTGCTATTTGTGTTAAAGTAACTGCTGAATTACCATTTGCTACTGCTTGATTTAAACCATTCGCTTGTGTTCTTAGTTTATCTGCTATTGATAGTCCAGATGCATCATCACTAGCTTTATTGATTTTATAACCTGTTGATAATTTCTCTAATGAACTACTTAAAGTTTTATTTGTATTTGCGTTTGCTTCTTGAGCTACTAATGAACTCACATTTGTATTGATTCTCATAATTTATCCTTTAAATTTATGACACTTTGTAACTATTGTTACGACGAATAAACATTCTCATCTGAATCTCTTCTTTTGAGCATAGGGATTCTCACCCTTCGGTATAAATTTATACCTATTTGAGTAAAAAACTCTAAACTAATACTTCTAAAGTATTACTATAGAACTTTAGCCAATAAAGCTACACTATAAAGTGTAACTCTATTTAATCTTAAAACTATTGTAATAGTCTTAATACATTCTGACTTGTAGAATTCGCTTGACTCATAGCATAAGTACCAGCTTGTGCTATAATATTTTGTTTATTAAATGTTGCAGATTCTTGTGCATAATCTACATCTCTAATAACTGACTCAGCTGCTTGTGTATTTGTAACTTGAGTCATCAAGTTTCTTATACTTGATTCTAATTGATTTTGAGTTGACCCGTAGTCTGCTCTCCATCCGTTTAGTTGAGTCAAAGCACTATCTACATGTACTAAATTTAGTCTAGCTGCACTTTGTAATCCTGCTGCACTATCTGCTGCTGCTGACCACGATGCTGCAGAAACCTGTAGAGCTGACATTGAAGCAAGCCCTGCAGTATTAGCCAATACTCCAGACTTTGTTGCAATTGTATCTGCTGCTAATGTTCCCATTTGAAAGACAAATTGATCTGCAGAAGTAACAGAACCAGCTGATGCTGTTCCTTGCAATAGATTTGTACCATTATATGTTGTTTGTGATCCAATATTATTAACTTGATCTAATAACTTATCAATATCTTTACCAATCGCTTCAATACCCTCTGTTGATGTTGTTGCAGTTGATGCTTGAATTAATTTCTGTTTGATTACATCTAAAATATTAGATTGTTCTGCCATAGCTTTATCTGCTATTTGTGTTAATGTTACAGCACTATTCCCATTTTCAACAGCTTGGTTTAAACCATTCGCTTGTGTTCTTAGTTTATCTGCTATTGCTAATCCTGATGCATCATCACTAGCTTTATTGATTTTATAACCTGTTGATAATTTCTCTAATGAACTACTTAAAGTTTTATTTGTATTTGCGTTTGCTTCTTGAGCTACTAATGAACTCACATTTGTATTGATTCTCATAATTTATCCTTTAAATTTATGACACTTTGTAACTATTGTTACGACGAATAAACATTCTCATCTGAATCTCTTCTTTTGAGCATAGGGATTCTCACCCTTCGGTATAAATTTATACCTATTTGAGTAAAAAACTCTAAACTAATACTTCTAAAGTATTACTATAGAACTTTAGCCAATAAAGCTACACTATAAAGTGTAACTCTATTTAATCTTAAAACTATTGTAATAGTCTTAATACATTCTGACTTGTAGAATTCGCTTGACTCATAGCATAAGTACCAGCTTGTGCTATAATATTTTGTTTATTAAATGTTGCAGATTCTTGTGCATAATCTACATCTCTAATAACTGACTCAGCTGCTTGTGTATTTGTAACTTGAGTCATCAAGTTTCTTATACTTGATTCTAATTGATTTTGAGTTGACCCGAAGTCTGCTCGCCATCCATTTAGTTTTGTTAATGCACTATCTACATTTGCAAGCATACTTCTTGCTGATACTTGCATACCTGCAGCACTATCACTACCACCTGTTGACCAATCTGTTGCTGCTGCACTTACATTAGTTCCCATAGTTATCATCCCAGATGTGTTCGCTTGTACACCTGCTTTTGTAGAAATAGTATCTGCCGCTAATGTTCCCATTTGAAATGTTAATGCTGTACCAGCCCCTGTTCCAGCTGCACTTTCTTGTAAAAGAGAAGTACCATTATAAGTAGTTTGGTCTGCAATATTATTTAACTGTTCTAAAAGTTTAGAAATATCTTTACCAATCGCTTCAATACCTTCTGCAGATGTAGTTGCAGTACCTGCTTGAATGAGTTTCTGTTTTACAACATCTAAAATATTAGATTGTTCAGCCATAGCTTTATCTGCTATTTGTGTTAAAGTAACTGCTGAATTACCATTTGCTACTGCTTGATTTAAACCATTCGCTTGTGTTCTTAGTTTATCTGCTATTGATAGTCCAGATGCATCATCACTAGCTTTATTGATTTTATAACCTGTTGATAATTTCTCTAATGAACTACTTAAAGTTTTATTTGTATTTGCGTTTGCTTCTTGAGCTACTAATGAACTCACATTTGTATTGATTCTCATAATTTATCCTTTAAATTTATGACACTTTGTAACTATTGTTACGACGAATAAACATTCTCATCTGAATCTCTTCTTTTGAGCATAGGGATTCTCACCCTTCGGTATAAATTTATACCTAGACATACAAAATTATCACATATCAATTCTTAATATTAGATTAATTTTTATCCTTTTCTAACTTTTGTATTGCCTCTATTGTTTTTATATTACTATTTACTCTTTTTTGCATTGCATATTTCTTGATATGCTTTGCTAAGATTTTTTTATACTTTACAAAATTTCTTGAGTTTGGTTCAAACTCACACAGTTTTTTTTGAATTTTTAAAATATCACTAGGTATAGAGTCTTTACTTTTCATCTCTGCCTCCTATATAATAAAATTATTACATAACAATTCTTAATATTAGATTAAATTTAAGATTAGTATAAAAAAACCTAAGCTTTCACACTTAGGTTTTAATGTTGATTATTTAACTAACTATTGAAGTAATCTAAGAACGTTTTGACTTACATTATTTGCTTGACTTACAGCATATGTTCCTGCTTGAGATATAATATTTTGTTTATTAAATGTTGCAGATTCTTGTGCATAATCTACATCTCTAATAACTGACTCAGCTGCTTGTGTATTTGTAACTTGAGTCATCAAGTTTCTTATACTTGATTCTAATTGATTTTGAGTTGACCCGAAGTCTGCTCGCCATCCATTTAGTTTTGTTAATGCACTATCTACATTTGCAAGCATACTTCTTGCTGAAACTTGTGCATCACCCGCAGAAGCTACAGCTGTAGCCCAACCACTTGCACCTGCACTTACATTAGTTCCCATAGTTGCCATACCTGTTGTATTTGATTGCACACCTGCAACTGTAGAGATAGTATCCGCTGCAGCTGCACCCATTTGAAATATTAATGCTGTACCAGCCCCTGTTCCAGCTGCACTTTCTTGTAAAAGTGAAGTACCATTATAAGTAGTTTGTGATGCAATATTATTTAACTGTTCTAAAAGTTTAGAAATATCTTTACCAATTGCTTGAATACCTTCTGCAGATGTAGTTGCAGTACCTGCTTGAATTAATTTCTGTTTTACAACATCTAAAATATTAGATTGTTCAGCCATAGCTTTATCTGCTATTTGTGTTAATGTAACTGCTGAATTACCATTTGCTACTGCTTGATTAAGTGCATTTGCTTGTGTTCTAAGTTTATCTGCAATTGATAATCCAGATGCATCATCACTAGCTTTATTGATCTTAAGTCCTGTTGACAGTTTTTCTAATGAGTTAGAAAGTGTTACATTTGTTTGTGCATTTGCTTCTAGTGCTGTTAGTGCTGATACATTTGTATTAATTCTCATGAATTTTCCTTTTTATTATTGAAGCAGTCTAAGAACATTTTGACTTACATTATTTGCTTGACTTACAGCATATGTTCCTGCTTGAGATATGATATTTTGTTTATTAAATGTTGCAGATTCTTGTGCATAATCCACATCTCTAATAACTGACTCAGCTGCTTTCGTATTTGTAACTTGTGTCATGATATTTCTTATTGCTGATTCTAATTGATTTTGAGTTGACCCGAAGTCTGCTCTCCATCCATTCAATTGTGTTAAAGCACTATCAATTTCTGCTATTTGCACTCTTGCAGCTGACTGCATACCTGCTGCACTATCTAAGTTTGCTGACCATGCTGCTGCTGATATCATTAATGCAGACATACCATTTAACCCAGCAGTATTTGAAAGCGTACCAGATACTGTTTTAATAGTATCTGTTGAAGTTGCACCCATTTGAAATGTTAATGCTATTCCAGAAGTAACAGAACCTGCCGATGCTGTTCCTTGTAATAGATTTGTTCCATTGTATGTTGTTTGAGCTGCTATATTATTTAGTTGTTCTAATAGTTTCGAAATATCTTTACCAATTGCCTCTATACCATCAGGAGATGTTGTTGCTGTTGATGCTTGAATTAATTTCTGTTTTACAACATCTAAAATATTAGATTGTTCAGCCATAGCTTTATCTGCTATTTGTGTTAATGTAACTGCTGAATTACCATTTGCTACTGCTTGATTAAGTGCATTTGCTTGTGTTCTAAGTTTATCTGCAATTGATAATCCAGATGCATCATCACTAGCTTTATTGATCTTAAGTCCTGTTGACAGTTTTTCTAATGAGTTAGAAAGTGTTACATTTGTTTGTGCATTTGCTTCTAGTGCTGTTAGTGCTGATACATTTGTATTAATTCTCATGAATTTTCCTTTTTCCCATAGGTTGTATATGTTTTATTGGGATATTATAATTGAACAAATCTTAAATTAAGCTTAAATATATAGATATTAAACCTCTTTATACCCTTTATTTATGGGCTTTTAGATACATTTCTTAAGTCTAGATTATTGATAATCTTAAATTAAGAATTGTATATTTAAATAATGATTTTCTAATCTTCTATTCTAATCATAATTGGGGTTGTTTTTACTACCCCTGAGTCTTCTAATTTTTTAAGTGCTTTTTTTATATCTAATTCTTTACATACATGTGTAGATAAAAGTAAACTTGCACTATTTTCACTTTGTTCTTTTTGAACCATTGTTTTTATAGAAATGTCTTGTTCTCCAAGAATTGTGGCTACTTTTGCTAATACTCCACTTTTATCTTCAACTTTTAGTCTTATATAGTATTTTGTTTGTATATCATCACTTGAAGCTAGTTTTAGTTGTCCTGTTTCCATAGGTTTTGTAAACCCTAACATTGGTGAGCCTTTTCCTCGACGTGCTATGTCAACAAGGTTTGCTATAACAGCACTAGCAGTTGCATCTCCTCCAGCACCTGGTCCATAATACATAGTTTCACCAACTTTGTCTCCTATTACAGAGATTCCGTTCATTACACCATCTACTTTTGCTATCATCTCACTTTTAGGGATAAGTACAGGATGAACTCTTAGTTCAACTTCATCATTATTTTTTTTAGCAATTGCCAAAAGTTTTAATGAATAGTTATACTCTTTTGCAAATGCAATATCTTCACTTGTGATATTTTCAATACCTTCAATTAATATATCTTCAGGTTTTGCATCAATCCCATAAGCGATACTTGCCAAAATTAAAAGTTTGTGTGCAGCATCAAACCCACCCACATCAAAAGTTGGATCAGCTTCTGCATATCCTAACTCTTGAGATTCTTTTAGTATAGTATCATATTCTACACCATCATTTATCATTTTTGTTAACATATAGTTACAAGTACCATTCATAATACCACGAATAGACTCTATATGATTTGCACTCAATCCATCTCTTAAAGCATTGATAATTGGTATTCCACCAGCAACTGCTGCTTCAAATTCAAACGGTGTATCTCCAGCACACTCTTGTAACTCATATCTATGATATGCTAACAGTGCTTTGTTTGCTGTTACTACCGCTTTTTCTTTTTCAAGTGCTTTTTTTACTACACTAAATGGTTTTTCAACGCCACCCATAAGTTCTACAACAATATCTATAGAATCATCATCTAATATATCATCAGGGTTTGAAGTAATTTTTATTGATACATCTCTTTTTTTAGAAATGTTATTTACAACCCCAGCAACGGGAACTATTTCAACTCCCGCTCGTGCTGTTATAATATCTTTATTTTCTTCTAAAATTTGACATACACTTGTCCCAACTGTTCCAACTCCAATAATCCCTACTTTTAACATCTACTCATTCCCGTCTTTATTTGGTTCTTCATCACTTATATTGCAATCATCATATTGTTTTAAAAATTTTTTTATATTTCTTGCTGCTTGTCTTATTCTTTTATCATTTTCGATTAAAGCAATTCTTACATAGTTTTCACCATAATCACCAAATCCAATACCAGGTGCAACTGCAACATCAGCTTCAACTAATAATTTTTTAGAAAATTCTAGACTTCCAAGATGTTCAACACATTTTGGTATTTTTGCCCATACGAACATACTTGCTTTGTTTCTTCGTAAATGCCATCCTGCATTTTCAAAAGCTTCAATTAATACATCTTGTCTATGGTCGTATTTATCAACTATATCTTGTACACATTGTTGATCACCATTTAAAGCAACTGTAGCTGCTACTTGAATTGGTGTAAACATACCATAATCAAGCCACGATTTTATTTTTTGTAAAGCTCCAATTAGTTTTGTATTTCCTACAAAGAACCCTACTCTCCAACCTGCCATATTGTATGATTTACTTAAAGTAAAAGACTCAACTGCTACATCTATTGCACCTGGTACTTCCATGACTGAAGGTGTTTTATACCCATCAAATGTAATATCTCCGTAAGCAATATCAGAAATAATATAAAATCGCTCTTTTTTAGCCATTGCTACAAGTTTTACATAAAACTCTGGTGTTACTGTTGCTGTACTTGGATTGTGTGGAAAATTTACTACTACATATTTTGGTTTTGGACTAGCTTCTTTAAATACTCTTGTCAAATCTTTAAAAAACTGATCTTCATCAATATTGTAGTCCTCATCAAATACTAAACCAAATTTATGAACATTTCCACCTGCTAGTATAAATGCATAACTATGAATTGGATATGTTGGGTCTGGAACAACCGCTACATCACCCGGATTTGTAATAGCATACGCTAAGTGTGCATATCCCTCTTTACTTCCCATTGTTGCAACACATTGTGTTTGAGGGTCTAAATCTACATTGTATTTTCTTTTGTACCAACCAGCAATTGCTTGTAAAAGTTTAGGAATACCTTTTGAAGAAGAATACCCGTGTGTTTTTGTTTTTTGGGCTGATTCTACAAGTTTTTCTCTAATGTGTTCAGGTGTGTCACCGTCTGGATTTCCCATTGAGAAATCAATAACATCATATCCAGCTCGTCTTTGTGCCATTTTTAAATCATTAACTTCTGCAAATACATACTTTGGTAATCTTTGAATTCTATCAAACTTTATCTCATCAAACATTTTTTCTCCTTAGGTTACTTATCTCACTATGATAGTAAGTCCCCTTTTAATATTTATTAAATTGTAAAGGTCGGTGATCTTTACATATTGCGTACCTACTGGTACTTTTGTTTTCATCCCTTTATATTCTCTATCTTTTTTAATAACACCTAATATTTGTAAATCTTTATCAAAAAAAACAATATGGGGATACCAATTGTTTAAATTTCTACTTATTACTTGAAGTTGTTTTATATCATTTACTTGTAAAAAAAATGCTCTTAATGGTTTTTGAAATCGTACTTTCTCATTTTTTTCTATTTTTATAGCTTTACTAAGTCTTGAGTTTTCAAACTCGATCTCATAATACCAATTATTTGTATTTTTTACAACTAAGTCATTCACTCTACAATTGTTAAGTCGTAACTCTTTTATAAAAACAACTGGGTCTAACATATATTCTGCTTTAAATACTATATTCCATAATAATTCATTTTGAGAATTTAAATTCATACTATTTGTAAAAAAATATCTAATCCCCAAAGATTGCAAAGTATCATTTAATATTTTGTAAGCTTTTATATTTTTACTTACCATTTTAAATTCTATTTTTATATCATTTGAGCGATTTAGACGTAAGTTTAAAAGACCATTTTGTTGTAATACTTCAAAAAGTTTAAGATACTCTATTTTATCATTATGTATGAATTTTTTTTCATCTTTAAGTAAAAGGTCTATAAGCCCTTTATGCATTTGAAAGTTTTGTTTACCAACAATTGATAAAACTTTATCTTCTAATATAGTTGCATTTAAAGTTATTACTAATAAAATTGGATATATTAAAACTTTGAACATTTTTTACTTTAACTCATAAATTAATATACCAGCAGCTACTGATACATTTAAACTATCAAAATTATTTTTCATATTTATGGATACCTTTAAATCAAGTTTTTTCTTTAATTTATTGGATAGTCCTTCAGCTTCATTTCCTAAAAAAAGTGCTGTTTTTTGCCCTTTTTCTCTTTGGATCTCTTTTACTTCATACCCTTCCATATCAGCACCAACTAAACTAAAACCAACTTGTTTTAATTCATTTGCCAAATCATAACTACTGTACGAGATAGCTATAGGAATATCTAACATAGCACCACTACTTGTACGAACCACAGGAGCAGCATAAAAATTTTTTAATCCAGAGATAACTATAGAATCAACACCCATAGCATAACAGCTTCTAACAATTCCCCCAATATTTCCCATATCAGTTAAACCATCTAAAACAACGATAAATTCACTTTTTTTGATATCTTTCATATGAGTAAACTCAAATTCTTCAATATCTAGAAGAAATCCTTGATGGTTTCCACCTTTTGCTAAAGCTTGTGCTTTTTTGTTGTCAGGGCGAACTATTTTGGCACCAACATCCATAAACTTATTGAAAAGTTTTTTATCTATCTCTTTTGCTAAAAATATCTGTTTTATAAGTTTTGGATGTTTTTCCAAAATATAAAATACTATTTGTTTTCCGTATACTATCATCTTGGGATTTTATCAAAATACAACTTAAATACTGTACTGATTTTTGAGATTTTTTTATTGACAATTTTTACAAGTACCTGAAAGTACAACATCACTTTGTGATATAGAAAAATCATATTTTTGCTCTACATCTTTTGTCATATTTTTCGTCTCAACTTGTATATCTATAACCTCTCCACAAGAATTACATACAAAATGTGAATGTTCCTCTTTTACCATCTCATATACTGATTTTTTATTTGGTATTTTTATCTCTTGCAACAATAAATTTTTAGTCATTGCATTTATATTTTTATATATAGTCGCCAAAGATATTGAATTAAACTTTTGTTTTACTTCATCAAAAAGTTTATCAATGTTTATGTGTCTATGCATGCATATGCTTTCTAATATAGCCAACCTCTGTGGTGTAGCTTTTAAATGGTGTTCTCTTAATATATTTGTAAATTCTTTCATAATACCATTATACAGTAAATTTTCTAATTTTTTATTTTTAATTAATAATAATTGTTACTTATTGTGTTATTTTTATTTTTATATAAGAATAATTGTCATATAATTTTTAATGGAAAAAAATTATCCATTAGAGTTATACTCATAATAAAATTTTTATTCTATATTAATTTTACTATCAAGTTATGATACAATTATTAAAATAAAATCAAGGAGTGTCCAAGTGAAAAAGTATGAATCATATAAATGTCCAAAATGTGGAAATGAAGTAGAGGTACAAACAGTTGGTGGTGGTACTTTAGTATGTTGTGGAGTCAACATGGAATGTACTACAGAAAATTTAACTGCTGTTAACTTAATGAAAGCATTTGCAGGAGAATCACAAGCAAGAAATAAATATGAATTTTTTGCAGATATTGCTTTTGAAGAGGGTTACCACAGAGTTGCTAGATTTTTACAAGAAGCAGCAGACAATGAAAAATATCATGCAATGGCAGAATACAAAGCATATAATAAACTTATAAATGATTTTGAATTTGACTCAACAGCTAAGAACCTTGTGTATGCAGCAGATGGTGAGCAATATGAACATGAAATTATGTATCCAGAATTTGAAGAAATTGCAAAAGAAGAGGGACTAAAAGAGGTTGCTAGAATGTTCAAAGCAATAGGAAAAGTTGAAGTTGAACATGAAAAAGAGTATAGAGAACTTCTTGAAGAGTTAGAAAAAGATGGATTCTTTGCAAGTGAAGATGATGAAGAATGGGTATGTGAAGTTTGTGGTCATGTACACAAAGGGAAAAAACCTCCAGGTGCCTGTCCACTTTGTAAAGTAGACAAAGAGTACTTCAAAAAAAGATCAAAAGATGTAACTATCGGATAATCTTTACAAAATATAAAGTGCTATAGATGGAAAATTTAACTTTTAATAATTACCTTATAGCATTTCTATTAACACTTTTTGCAGGTCTTAGTACTAGTATTGGTGCTATGCTTGCATTCTTCTCAAAAGAAAAAAACTACACTGTGCTTTCTATAGGTATGGGATTTTCAGCTGGAGTTATGATATATGTTTCTTTTATTGAGATTCTCAAAAAGTCACAAGATGCTTTTACAACTATCTATCAAAATCAAGTTACGGGTGAAACCATTGCTCTTATTTGTTTCTTTATTGGGATTGGATTAAGTGCATTTATAGATAGACTCATTCCTGATGATGTAAATCCACATGAAACAAAAAGTTATAAAGAACTACAAGTACTAAAACCTAACAATATAAATTCTGTAATTAAAAATAACTCACTTCATAGAACTGGTATATTTACAGCACTGGCAATTGGAATACATAACTTTCCAGAAGGCTTTGCAACTTTTATTTCAGCTTTAGATAATCTTACCTTAGGAATAACTATTGCCCTTGCTATTGCGATACATAACATACCTGAGGGGATGGCAGTTTCGTTACCTATTTATCATGCAACAGGAGATAAGAAAAAAGCATTTTGGTATGCCACATTATCTGGCTTTGCTGAACCAATTGGTGCCGTTATTGGATTTTTTTTACTTCTTCCTATTATGGGAGAAGCAACCTTAGGTATTACCTTTGGTATCGTTGCTGGGATTATGATTTATATCTCTTTTGATGAACTATTACCAGCAGCAAGAGTATATGGAAATGCACATACTACAATTCTAGGATTGGTTTTAGGAATGTTTATCATGGCGGGAAGCTTACTTTTATTTAAACTAATTTAATATAAGCTTAGAGGAAAAAGTTTATTATCTAATTATGTAGTAACTTAAACTTTTTTTGATACAATTTCACAAACAAAAATTTAAAAGGAAATAAAATATGTTAGTAACAACAAAAGCTCCAGATTTTACTGCAACAGCAGTACTTGCAGATGGTCAAATAGTAGAAGATTTTAATTTAATGAAGAACTTAGGTGAAAAAGGTGCGGTATTATTTTTCTACCCACTAGACTTTACATTTGTATGTCCATCAGAAATTATTGCATTCTCTCACAGAATTGAAGAATTTACTTCAAGAGGAATTAATGTAATTGGTGTGTCTGTAGATAGTCAATTTTCACACTTTGCATGGAGAGAAACTCCAATTGAAAATGGTGGTATTGGAAGAATTAAATATCCACTAGTTGCAGACTTAAATAAACAAATCTCTAAAGATTTTGATGTATTATTTGGTGAATCTGTTGCTTTAAGAGGATCATTTTTAATTGATGCTGACGGTACAATTAGACATGCTGTTATCAATGACTTACCACTAGGAAGAAACATTGATGAGATGATTAGAATGGTTGATACAATGTTATTTACAAATGAGCATGGTGAAGTTTGTCCTGCTGGTTGGACAAAAGGTGATGAAGGTATGAAAGCTTCAACAGAAGGTGTTGCTGAATACTTAGAGAAAAATGCAGAAAAATTATAATATATAGTTTAACTACATTTAAAAGGGAGATGCAATGCATCTCCCTTTTTTTATGGATGAATAGTAATCTCTGTAATCTCAGAAGTAGCACCTAATCTCATAGGTGGTCCCCAAAAACCTGTCCCTTTGTTTACATATATTTGTAACTCTTTACTGTGTTGGTGTAATCCTTCAATATAAGGTTGTACAATTTGCACTAAAAATCTAAATGGATAAAGTTGTCCTCCATGAGTGTGACCACTTAACATCAACTCAACACCACTTTTTACTTCATCGATATATCTTGGTTGATGGGATAAAAGTATTGTAGGAGAATTTTCCTCTTTATTTTCAAGTGCTTTTTCAATATCTGGAATAAATTTATCTATTCTATATCCAAACACATCATAAACCCCTGCCAAATTAAATCCTTGATTTTTTTTCCCAATATATACATTTTCATTTTCTAAAACTGTTATACCAAGTGATTTTACAGTTGATATAATCTCTTCTATTCCATGAAAATACTCATGATTTCCAACAATAAAATATGTTCCATAAGATGATTGTAAATGTGTAAATTTTTCTAAAGCTTTTTTAGCTGAACTTATTTTAATATCAATTAAATCTCCTGTAATAACTACTAAATCTGGCTTTAGTTTATTCACCCTATTTACAATATCTCCAATAAACTTTTCATCAATAAGTCCACCAATATGAATATCACTTAGTTGGATTATTTTATATTTCTGCTGTAAATTTTTTAACTTAATATCTACTTTTTCTATTTTTACAAATCTTGCTTCATATAAAGCTCTTCCACTTAATGCAACTGCTCCAAACAAAGAAAATATATCTAATGATTTTTTAAAAAACTTTCTACGTGGTGGAATGATTGGCATTTTCTCTAAAGTTACTCTTGATATATCATATATTACAGCACTACAAAACAGTAAAAATAATACCCCAATAGGAAGTGAAAATAAAAAATAAATGGTATTGGGAACATTAGCATAATATCGTCCACTTATATATCCAATAATTCCTATAAAGTTTATCACTAAAAAGATATTTAAATATCTTTTATACCTTTTATTTATATCAAGCTTATTAATAAACCTTTTTGATGCATAAAAACTAATAAAAGCAAACACCACTAAAAAAATTGTCATAAATATTGTTATTCTCATAACAAGAAGTATATACTTTATTTGCTATAATCCACTTTATGGAAAATAATATAAAAATAGAACTCAATTCTCATATTGTTCAAGATCTCCAAACTTTTTCTGAAATTTTAAAAAAATCACCAAGTGAAATTATCAATACTGCGTTAAAAGATTATTTTGAAAAAGAACAAGAGAAGTTAGATGCAAATACATTAGATATGGATGGTGGTATGACAAAAATGGATTTTGATGAATTTTGGGATGGTGTAGATATATAACACGCGATTTTTTACTTGTTTTTATTAAATAAACCATATAAGAAAAAGTAAATAAAAGTTAGATATAATCAAATTTAAAATCAAATAGGGGTATTTTTATCCTAAATAAATAACTATAGTATAAGGTAAATATTAATGAGAGATTGGTTAGATAATCATAAAGATGATACAGTAAGAACACAGATGTACTACGCAAAGCAAGGTATAATTACCCCAGATATGGAATATGTGGCACAAGTTGAAAATCTTGATCCAGAACTAATACGAAGTGAAGTAGCTCGTGGACGTATGATAATCCCAGCAAATATAAATCACAGACATATGAAACCAATGGCTATAGGAATAGCCTCTAAATGTAAAATCAATGCAAATATTGGAAGTTCAGCACTTGCTAGTGATATTGAAGGTGAGATAGAAAAAGTTGATGCAAGTTTAAAATATGGTGCAGATACTATTATGGATCTTTCTACAGGTGGAGACTTAGATTCTATAAGAGAAGCTGTTATAAAACACTCAACTGTACCTATTGGAACTGTTCCTATTTATCAAATCATTCATGATTGTGGAGATGATATCAATAACTTAACAGTTGAAGTGATGTTATCAACTCTTGAAAAACAAGCAAAACAAGGGGTAAGTTACTTTACTATTCATGCTGGATTTTTATTAGAAAATATGCCACTTATTGCTCAAAGAAAAATGGGAATTGTTTCAAGAGGTGGAAGTTTAATGGCTTCTTGGATGATGCACTACCATAAAGAGAATCCATTTTATGAAGCGTATGATGAGATTTTAGATATTTGTGCAAAATATGATGTTTCTTTATCTCTTGGAGATAGTTTAAGACCTGGATGTTTAGCAGATGCTAGTGATCCTGCTCAGTTAAACGAACTAAAAGTATTAGGTGAACTTACTTTAAAAGCTTGGGAAAAAAATGTACAAGTTATGATTGAGGGTCCTGGTCATGTTCCTCTAAATGAGATAGAGAGAAATATGAAATTAGAACGTGAGTATTGTCATGAAGCTCCATTTTATATCCTTGGACCACTTGTAAGTGATATTGGTGCTGGATATGACCATATCACTTCAGCTATTGGAGCTGCTGTTGGTGGATGGCATGGTTGTAGTATGCTTTGTTATGTTACACCAAAAGAACATCTAGGACTTCCTAATGCTCAAGATGTAAGAGATGGTATCATAGCTTATAAAATAGCAGCCCATGCAGCTGATATAGCAAGAGGGAGACCAAATGCTCAAGATGTAGATGATGCTATGTCTGATGCTCGATATAATTTTGACTGGAATAAACAATTTGAACTAGCACTTGACCCAGATAAGGCAAAAGAGTTCCATGATGAGACACTTCCTCAAGATGTTTTTAAAGATGCAGAGTTTTGTAGTATGTGTGGACCAAAGTTTTGTTCATATAAAATCACAAGACAGATAGTTGAAGATAATCCAACTTTAAAAGATTAATAAACAATTTTTAAAGATATAGATTGATACAATCTATATCTGAATAGTTATTCACTTTAATTATTTTAATTAAGAGTGTTTTTATCTTATTAAGATATTATAAGAAGATATAATACTTATTAAGGATATTTTAGTGATAACAGAAGAGATAATCTTTGCCCTTATTAGCTTAACCGTAGGTATAGCTTATGGAGTGATTGCCCAAAGAGAGCAATTTTGTTTTAGTGGAGGGATAAAAGATTTAATACTTTTTAAACATACAAGAAGAACCGCATCACTTATAATAGCAATTACAACTGCTATTGTTTTTACCCAAATTTTTTCATACTCTTTTGATATTGATTTAACCCAAACTCGATATTATCTTAATGTTAATTATCTTTTTATAATAATTGGTGGTAGTTTATTTGGTATTGGGATGATGATAAGTGATGGTTGTAGTTCTCGCCACCTAATAAAATTTGCACAAGGGGATATGGACTCTTTACATATCCTTATCTCTCTTGGGATATTCTCTTTTTTAACCTATACAATCATAGGGTATTTTTATAGTGATATATATTCAAATGAGATCATATCTTTGGGACAAATAGAAAAATCATTAGAGATACCTCTTTATATAATGGGAGCTATTTTACTATTTTTACTCTATAAAAGTTTAAAAAAATGTAGAAATATTTTTCAAACATGGGATGGTTTTTTGATTGGACTACTTATAACAGCTGGTTGGTATGTTACAACTGTTATTGCAGATGATTATTTTTTAACACAAGCGAAACAGAGTTTATCATTTGTTTACCCTTTAGGAAAAATAGTTGAATATGTTTTAAGTGGATTTAGTATAAATATATTGCTATTTTCTGTTCTTATTATGGTTGGAGTTGTAATAGGAGCTTTTATATCTTCAAAATTTAACAAAAAATACTCCTCAAAATATATGTGTGATAACTCTCAGCAAAAACCACCAAAACTTTTTGAAAAAATAGTTGGTGGTGCTTTTATGGGTATTGGTGGAATATTAGCAATTGGTTGTACTGTAGGGCAAGGATTAAGTGGTTTATCTACTTTGTCTTTTGCATCTTTAGTTGCAATTGGTTCTATATATATCTCAGCATATTTCACAGCTATTTATCTAAAAAAGAGAAATGCACTTATCGCTTGTTTTGTGTTTGATTTTGAAGATAAAAAATAAGATAATTGTATTAAGAGTAAATTTATCTTATTTGGTTAGAATTTGGAAAATAAAAAAGGATTAAAAATATGGCTAATATAGATGATATTAAAAACAAATTAAAATCTGTTGCGTATCCTGGATTTACAAAATCTATTGTTGATTTTGGTTTTGTAAAAGATATAGAACTTAATGGTAATGATGTTATCGTTGATTTAGAGATAACTTCAAGCGCTTCTGAAGTTGAAGAAACTTTAAAAAATGATATTACAAAAGAGTTAAAAGTTTTAGGATTAGAAAATATTCAAGTTATAGTAAAAAAACCTGAAGCTCCAAAACAACAAAGTAATAGTGTAAGTGGGAAAAATATAGCTCCACAAGTAAAAAACTTTGTTATGGTTAGTTCAGGTAAAGGTGGAGTTGGGAAATCAACAACATCAGTAAATCTTGCAGTGGCTCTTGCTATGCAAGGGAAAAAAGTTGGTCTTTTAGATGCAGATATTTATGGTCCAAATATTCCACGGATGATGGGATTTGAGGGTGCTGAACCTGAGATAGTTGGAAATAAAGTTATCCCATTTAAAGCATACGGTATTGAGATGATGTCTATGGGAAGTTTAATAGACCAAGGGCAAGCTTTGATGTGGAGAGGTGCTATGGTTATGAAAGCTATAACACAACTTCTTCAAGATATCGCATGGGGTGAATTAGACTGTTTAGTTATAGATATGCCACCAGGAACAGGTGATGCTCAACTAACACTTGCTCAAAGTGTGCCTGTAGCAGCTGGAGTTAATGTAACAACACCACAACATGTAGCACTTGATGATTCAAGAAGAAGTTTAGATATGTTTAAAAAACTCCACATTCCAGTGGCTGGAATTGTTGAAAATATGTCTGGTTTTATTTGTCCAAAATGTGGAGAAGAGTCAGATATCTTTGGTGCAGGAACTTGTGAAGAGTTAGGAAAAGAGTATGGTACAAAAGTTATAGCAAATATTCCAATTGAACCAAGTATTAGAGTTGGTGGAGATGAGGGTAAACCTATAGTTTATTTCTATCCTGATAGTAATAGTGGAAAAAGATATTTAAAAGCTGCAGAAGCTTTATGGGAAAGTATCCAAGAATCACACAAAGATGGAAAAATAGGAAATGATGCTATTCAACCAACAATGCCTGCAGGTGTAAGTGCTTGTAGTACAGAGGGTCAAGCACATAAAGCACAACAAGAAGCTGCTAAAAGTGGTGGATGTGGATCTCATGATGGAGATGGACAAGGTGGATGTGGTTGCCACTAAATTAAGTAACCATCAAAAAAATTTAAAAGCTTGTAAGTAAATCTTACAAGCTTTTTTTATATAATACTAAAATTAAATCCAAAAGGAATCATATGAAAGTAGATTTATTACAACACTCTAGTTTAGAAGTTTGTGCTCATGCTATACGAACTTGTTGGCAAAGTTTTGACAAAAGTGACGATGGGGGTGAAAAAGATAAAGAGCTTATCAATAGAGTTGGTAATAAATTCAAACATGCTTCAACTTTAGAGCATCTTTCATACACATTTTATATAAGTGGAATAAGTCGTGCACTACTTCAAGAACTAGCTCGTCATAGAATGGCAAGTCCAAGTGTTAAATCTACAAGATACACTTTAAAAGAGTTAAAAGAGGAAACATCTTTTACAGATGGTGCTAGTATGGTTGAACTTAAAGAAAAATATACAAATAAAGAGGAAGTTTATGCAGATAAACATATGCAAAGAGCTGCAAAATATATAGTTTGGACTAATATTTTAGGTGTTGACTTTGCTTCTGTTGTAGCTTTAGAAAATTTACGACTTATGTTACTTGATGGTGTTGCAAATGATAAAGCGAAATATTGTCTCCCAGAAAGTTATAAAACTGAACTTACTTGGAGTATTAATGCTAGAAGTTTACAAAACTTTATATCATTACGAAGTAGTAAGAGTGCATTATGGGAAATAAGAGAATTAGCGAAATTATTATTTGAATCTTTACCTAAAGATCATCAATATCTCTTTGATGATTGTATAATAAGTGAACATTAATATACTCTTTAAGTTTAATATAGTTATAATCTAAGTAATAAATAAAGGGTACTTTCAAATATGAATATAGAATTAATAAAAACTTTAAAAGTGTTATATGTAGAGGATGAGATTATCCTACGAGATACTACTTGTAATTCATTAAATTCTATACTAAAAGAAGTTGTTGTAGCTGACAATGGTAAAGAGGGTTTAGAAAAATTTAAAAATGATAAATTTGATTTGATTATAACTGATCTTTCTATGCCTGTAATGTCTGGGACTGAGATGATTATGGCAATTAGAGAAATTGATAAAGATATTCCTATTATTATAACAACTGCCTATGGTAGCCAAAATATTGAAGTTCAAGAACTCGCAAAAGTTAATTTAACAGATTATGTTATGAAACCTGTAGATGTTATGAAACTTGTAGAAACTATAGATAAAGCAGTATCACCTAACTCTTAGAACGAAACTTTATCCTTTGAGCATGTGTCAGTGATACAGCAATAGCATCAGTAATATCAAGAGGTTTTATCTCTTGTTTTAATCCTAAAAGTCTTTTTACCATAAATGCAACTTGTTCTTTAGAAGCTTTTCCATTTCCTACAACTGCTTTTTTTACTTGTAATGGTGTGTATTCACTAAAATTCCCTATCTCTTGAAGTATTTTTAAACTCATTGCCCCTCTAAATTGAGCAAGTTTAATAACTGATTTTGGATTAAAAGCAAAAAACATATCTTCTATAGCAACTTCATCTATTTTATTATTTTTAAGAATTATATCAATTCCCTCTACTAACTCTAAAATCTGTTCTTGTAAAATTCTACTTTTCATTTTAATAAGCCCAGCTTCTACTAATTTTGGTTTATTCACATTTTCACTTAACTCTAAAACCGCATAACCACAGTTGATTGTTCCAGGATCAATCCCTAATATTTTCACCTTTTCACACCTTTTCACTTCTTTTTCTCTAACTATTCACATATATTTATCATTATATCCATATATTCTTACTTTTTATTTTTTACTTTTTACTTTTTTTAGATATAATAAAAGAATTAACATCAATATAAATATTATTTAGGATTATATAATTTGACTACAAAAGAGATTTTATCACAACTAGAACAAGAAGTATCAAAAAATGATTTTGAAAGATACTTAAAGCAACTTATATACAAAAAATCAAGCTCAAGTGATGAGATAGCTGTTTTTGAAGTAAATAATAAATTTATTGCAAATTATATCAAAACAAAATTTTCTTCAGTTATTCAAGACCTCTTTGAAAAAAATAAAAATACAAAACCTTCTATTGAGATAAAAATAGCAGGTGAGAGACGAAGAACTACGAAAGAGATTTTAAATAAAAAAATTACAAATAACACTAGTGAAAGTACAATTTTAAATCAATCATACACATTTGAATCATTTGTAGTTGGAAATTCAAATAAAATGGCTTATACTGCATCTAAAGCTGTAGCTGATAAACCAGGTGTACAATATAATCCATTGTTTTTATATGGTGGTACTGGTCTAGGAAAAACTCATCTTCTTCAAGCTATTGGAAATGATGCTATTGAAAAAGACAAAAATGTTATTTATGTAACAGTAGAACAGTTTATGAATGATTTTCTATTTAGTATGAAAAATAAAAATTTAGAACATTTTAAATCTAAATATAGACAATGTGATCTATTACTCATTGATGATGTACAGTTTTTAAGTGGGAAAGAGACAACTCAAGAGGAGTTTTTTCACACATTTAATGAACTTCACAATGCCAATAAACAAATTGTTTTAACAAGTGATAAACTACCATCACAAATTGCAGGACTTGAAGAAAGATTGAAAAGTAGATTTGAACATGGATTAAAATCACATATTCAACTTCCAGAGCTTGAAACAAAAATTGCTATTATTGAGAAAAAAAGTGAATTAAATGGTATTCATCTTACTAAAGATATAGTTCAATACATTGCTACAAATCTTGGTAACTCTATACGAGAAATTGAAGGTGTACTTATCCAAATAAATGCAAATGCTAATTTAATTGGTGGAGATATTAATATTGATTTAGTAAAAAGAGTTTTAAAAGATCAAATCAAAGAGACAAAAGAAAATATAAAATTAATTGATATTATTAATGTTGTTTCTAATGAACTAAATATAAAGCCAAGTGATCTTAAGTCATCAAAAAGAACAAAAAATATAGTAGATGCAAGAAGAACTGTTATCTATCTTGCTCGTGAGCTAACACATAACTCTATGCCAGATATTGCAAAGTTTTTAGGTATGAAAGATCACTCATCAGTTTCAAAAAATATATCTAAAGCAAATGAGCTTATAGAAACAGATGAAAATTTTAGATTAAAATTAGAAAATCTAAAAAATAAAATTATAAATAAGGACTTTTAAAAATATGTAGATGTGAATAGATGTGAACAAATTATCATTAAATAAAACAAATTATTTGCTTTATTTAAAGGTTTAAGAGCTTGTTTTCATCTATTCACACCTACTACTGCTAATACTACTTATTTAATAATATAATAAAAGGGGAAAAAATGAAATTTACCATATCGAAAAGTATCATTGAAAATATAATATCTTCAATGCAACCATTTCTAAATAAAAAAGATTCTAGTTCTATTACATCTCATATATATCTAGAAATATTAAATGCAAATTTAATTATAAAATCTACAGATTATGAGATGGGTTGTGAAGCAATTGTATCTGATATAAAAGATATAATAGATGGAAAAGCTACAATTAATGGTGGGAATTTTTTAAATATTATAAGAAGACTAAAAGATGAAGATATTGATTTTGAAGTTTCTGATAATAACTTAAATATTAAACAAAAAAGATCTAATTTTAAACTTCCAATGTATGATGCAAATGAATATCCATCTTTTCCAAAGTTAGAAAATTTACATTCATTAGAAATTAATACAATAAATTTAATAAATAGTATAAAGAAAATAACACCATCAATTGATAACAATAACCCTAAATTTGAATTAAATGGTGCATTAATAGATATAAAATCACAAAAAATTAATTTTGTTGCAACAGATACTAGAAGATTAGCAATATCAAATCTTGAAAATATATCAAATAAAGAATCTCAAATAATAATACCAAAAAAAGCTATTATTGAGATACAAAAACTTTTTTTAGATGAAGCAAGTATTAAATATGATGATACAAATTTAGTTGTATCAAATAATAATTATACTTTTTTTACAAAATTAATAAATGGTAAATTTCCAGATTATGAAAGAATTATCCCTAACAATTTAAAATATAAATTTAAACTTTCTAAATCTCTTTTAATAGAAGCGATTAAACTTGTAACTTCAATAGAATCAAAAATTAAAATTACATTTAATCCAGATAGTATAATATTTGAATCTTTAGATGATGATAGTGAATCTAAAACACAATTAGATATTAATGTTGATATAAATGAGAGTTTTTATATAGCAGTCAATAGTAAATATATATTAGATTTTTTAAGTGGTACAAATAGTGAAGAGATTAGTGTAGGTTTTAACGAATCAAATTTACCATTTTATTTAGAAGATGGTAATTTTATTACAATAGTAATGCCAATAGTATTAGATAAGTAAGGATTAACAATATGAGTGAAGATATAAAAAAAGAGTATGGAGCTAGTAATATTAAAGTCCTAAAGGGACTTGAAGCTGTTAGAAAAAGACCAGGTATGTATATTGGTGATACCAATGTAAATGGTCTCCATCATATGGTATATGAAGTTGTTGATAACTCTATAGATGAAGCAATGGCAGGTTTTTGTGACACCATAAATATAACAATTACAAAAGAAAATGGTGTTATAGTTTCTGATAATGCTAGAGGAATCCCAACTGATATTCATGAAGGTGAAAAAATAAGTGCTGCTACTGTTGCTCTTACTGTACTTCATGCTGGTGGTAAATTTGACAAAGATACATATCAAGTGTCTGGTGGACTTCATGGTGTTGGTGTTTCTGTTGTAAATGCTCTTTCTAGTGAATTAAAAATGACAATTCATAGAGGTGGAGAGATTCACTATCAAGAATTTTCACAAGGTAAATTTGAAAAACCTTTAGAGGTTATTGGAACTACTAAAAAAACTGGAACTACTATTGAGTTTCAACCAGATGCTACAATATTTGAGGTTACAGAATACTCTTTTGAAGTTTTATCAAAAAGATTTCGAGAAGTTGCTTATTTAAATCCATTTATTACTATTAATTTAGAAGATAAAAGATCAGGAAAAAAAGAAACATATCACTTTGAAGGTGGTATTAAACAATTTGTTGAAGATACAAACAAATCAAAAGCAATCACAGATGCAATCTCTTTTAGTGCAAAAGAAGATGGTGTTGAAGTAGATATTGCTCTAATGTACAACGATACTTATGTAGGAAACACAAAATCATTTGTGAATAATATTAATACAATGGATGGTGGTACTCATGAAGCTGGATTTAAAGATGGACTTACAAGAAGTATTAGAAAATATTTAAAAGAAAATGCAAATGCAAGAGATAAAGATGCAAAATTAGATGGAAATGATGTAAGAGAAGGTTTAGTATCTGTTGTAAGTGTGCGAGTTCCTGAACCACAATTTGAGGGTCAAACAAAAGGAAAACTTGGAAGTAGCTATGTAAAACCTATTTGTCAAAAGCTTACTTATGAAGCATTAAATAAATATTTTGAAGAAAATCCAGCACAAGCAAAACTAGTGATGGAAAAATCACTTATGGCAGCTAGAGGAAGAGAAGCAGCTAAAAAAGCAAGAGAGCTTACTAGAAAAACAGATACAATGTCTGTAGGAACATTACCAGGAAAATTAGCAAACTGTCAAACTAAAGACCCAGAGATTGCAGAGTTATATCTAGTGGAAGGGGATTCTGCTGGTGGATCAGCAAAACAAGGTAGAGATAGAGTTTATCAAGCAATTTTACCACTAAAAGGTAAAATTTTAAATGTAGAAAAATCAAGACTTGATAAAATTTTAAAATCTGAAGAGATTAAAAATATGATTACTGCTATGGGTTGTGGTATAGGTGAAGATTTTAATGAAGAAAAAATAAGATATCACAAAGTTATTATTATGACTGATGCGGATGTTGATGGTAGCCATATTCAAACACTTCTTTTAACATTTTTCTTTAGATTTTTAAGACCAATTATAGATATGGGTTATTTATATATTGCTCAACCGCCGTTATACCTTTATAGAAAAGGAAAAAATGAAACATATTTAAAAGATGATGCTGCATTAAGTATCTTTTTAATAGAAAATGGTTTAGAAAACTTTGAATTCCAAGGTATGGGTTATAACGATTTATTAGATTTATTTAAAATTGTTTCCGCATATAGAAGCATGTTATCAAATCTTGAAAAAAGATACTCACTTGTGGAAGTTATTAAACATATTATTGAAAATGATAAATTAGTAGGATTAGAAAATGAAAAACTTTTCCCAGAGATAGAAAAATTTCTTTTATCAAATGGATACAATATTTTAAATAAAACAATTTCAGAAGAATCTATCCATATGTTTGTACAAACAAAAGAAGGTTTAGAAGAACTTATAATTGATGATGAATTATTTGCAAGTCCATATTTTGCAGAAGCTACATTTTTATTCAAAAAAATAAATGAAAGAGATATGAGTTTATTTGATGGAAGAGATATTATTGATGTTTTAGAAGATATTGAAGCAAGTGCTAAAAAAGGTGCTTATATTCAAAGATATAAAGGTCTTGGTGAGATGAATCCTGAGCAACTTTGGGAAACAACAATGACACCAGAAGCTAGAAGACTTTTAAAAGTAACTGTTGATGATGCAGAAGTTGCAAGTGAAACATTTACACTATTTATGGGTGATGAAGTAGAACCTAGAAGAAAGTATATAGAAGATCACGCGAAAGATGTTGAACACTTAGACGTTTAAAAAATATTTATTTTATATTTTATGGAGGATATTTAATTATTCTCCATTTTTTATTTAAAATATTGCATCACTATCTCTTTAATAGGTTCCCATAGAGTTATCTGTCCATCTTTTTCACTAAATACTTTTCCATGATTTTTTTCTGATATTGTTTTCAAAAGATTATAATTTGATAAAAATACTTTTGGTTCAATGTTACAATGCATCTCTAATAGTCTTGTACTTATAGTATGTTTATTGTTATTTGATAAGTTCATAAATGTATTGAGAATTTTATAGTTGTATTGGTTTTGCTTTTTTAACCATAATGGTACTTTTCTTTTTACCTTTTCAACTTCTAGGCTTTGAGTGTTTTCATTTTGTTTATATTTCTTTTTCTTTTTTAACTTTACTGTTTCTAGTTCATTTAATAATAATTTTGAATTTGCCATTATTGAGAGGAGTTTATCTTCGATTATTTTATTTTCAATCAAGATACTTTCTTTATAAGCCAATTTAGTTTCATCTAAAATTGCATTCACAATTTCCTTCATAATAATCCTTTTTATAAGTTCTATTTTATAATAAGTAAACTTATCATTATATAAGTTCTTATAAGTTTCTTATTAGAAACTTATAATTAAGTTATTTCTAATAGTATAAAACAACAACTTATGATCTAAAAAAATTATTTATTGGTATTTTTATAAATAAAAAAAGGCTACCAATATATGGTAACCTTTTTAATAACTATTTAATAGAGAATATTTTAACTATTTGCTTCTTTTAATGTATCAGCTATCATAAATGCTAATTCTAGTGATTGGTCAGCATTTAACCTTGGATCACATTGTGTATGGTATCTACTTGAAAGAGATTCTTCTGTAATTGCGCTACTTGTGCTTCCTGTACATTCTGTTACATCTTGACCTGTCATCTCTAAGTGAATACCACCTGCAACGCTTCCTTGTGCTTTGTGGATTTGGAAAAATTGTTTTACTTCACTTAAAATATTAGCAAAATCTCTTGTTTTGTATCCATTTGATGTTTTTTCTACATTTCCATGCATAGGATCACTGCTCCAAACAACTTTTCTACCCTCTGATTCCACTTTTTTAAGTAGATTTGGAAAATGATCAGCTATTTTTGATGCTCCCATTCTTACGATTAAATTTAATCTACCAGCTTCATTTTCTGGATTTAGTTTGTCTATAAGTTCGATTAATTCATCTTCTTGCATAGTTGGACCAACTTTACATCCTATTGGATTTTTAATACCTCTAAAAAATTCAATATGTGCTTCATCTAAAGCTCTTGTTCTGTCACCTATCCATAACATATGTGCGCTACAATCATACCAATCACCTGTTAAGCTATCTCTTCTTGTAAGTGCCTCTTCGTAGTTTAAAAGAAGTGCTTCATGAGAAGTGAAAAGTGTTGTTTGAGCTAATTGTGCTGTATTTTTTGATGTTATTCCACAAGATTCCATAAATTTTAAAGAATCTGATATTTTAGTAGCTAACTCTTCATATTTTTCACCTAATGTATGATCTTTCATATAGTTAAGATTCCAACTATGAACTTTATGTAAATCAGCCATACCACCTCTAGCAAAAGCACGAAGTAAGTTAAGTGTAGCAGCACTTTGATTGTATGCTTTTAACAGTTTTTTAGGATTTGGAACTCTTAATTTTAAATCAGCTTCAATATCATTTACAATATCACCTCTATAACTTGGGTATTCGATCCCATCAATCATCTCTGTATCACTTGATCTTGGTTTTGCAAATTGTCCAGCAATTCTTCCCACTTTAACTACAGGTTTTCCACCACTAAATGTCATCACAACAGCCATTTGCATCATAACTTGAAAAAGTGATTTAATATTTTGTGCATTAAAAGCATTGAAACTTTCAGCACAATCTCCACCTTGTAATAAGAATGCTTTGCCATTTGCAACATCTGCTAATTGACTTTTTAATACTCTAGCTTCTTCTGCAAAAATAAGCGGAGGATAAGTGCTCAGTTCTTTTTCAACTTTTTTAACTTTTTTCATATCTTCATAAATTGGTTGTTGCTTTATTGGAAAATCTCTCCAGCTACTTGGTGTCCAAATATTACTCATTTTGTTATCCTCTTATAGTTTTACTTTTTTTAATAATTCTTGAAATGATACCTTAAAGGCACTCAATCCATCTTGAAGTAGTTCATTATACACTGTTTCAATATCTATATGATTACTTTTTAAAATTTCAAAATATTTTATACAGTCATCTTTTTCAATAATCTCAGATTGTTCTTTTTTCCCATTTTGTAACCAAGCGTTAATTGTATCTAATGGTGCTGTATTAACACTATTAGGAAAAATTAATTCATCAATATAATAACTTGGAGTTAATGAATCTCCCTTAACTCCAGTACTTGCAAAAAGTGTTCGTATATTTTTGTTACCAATTGATACAACTTCGTGATAACATAAAGTTGCATTGACAATTCCTGTTTTTGCGGTTTCTAGTTCTAATTTTTTTAATTTATTATCAAGTAATCTATCAAATCTACTTACAAAAACAGAAACAACTGCTTTTGTATCTTTTCCACTTTTTTTAATTCCATTGTTAAGGGCGATTGCAGATTTGCATGCTTGTTGTGGTGAAAAAACTAATGTAGCATTTACACTAATTCCTAAAGAAGTCAAATGCTCCATAGCCCCATACCCAGCTTCAGTTGCTGGAATTTTTATCATTACATTATCATATCCAATTTGATTATGTAGTCTTACACCCTCTTTTATTGTACCTTCCATATCATCACACAAAGTTGGATCAACTTCTAAAGAGATGAATCCATCATTTGCGTTTTTATCATATAGAGGTTTTAAAAGTTCAGCTGCTCTTTTAATATCAGTAATTGCTAAATCTTCATATATTTTTTTATTGTCATTAGCTTGAAGCATATTAATTTGTTGAGTGTATGCTGTTGAGTTACTAATTGATTGTTGAAATATTGCAGGATTGCTAGTTGCACCTTTTATTATCTCATTACTTATTAACTCTTGAAATTCATCTTCTAAAAAATTTCTTTCTATAAAGTCACACCAAATTGAATAATTTATTTTATTATTTATAGCCATTTTTTTCCTATTTGTTCTCTATCTTTTGACATATTAGATCTTTTTCTACATTTTTTTTAAAGTCTTTTAAAATAAAACCTTTACATTGTTCGTTTGTATCTTTGTTGATAAAACTTACTGTATATTTAAAACCTTTTACATTAATATCTTCTCTTATAAATTGGTGATTTGCATATACTTTTACATCAGATACATTTTTGTATCCTAGTTGATTTAATATTTTTGTTGCTTTTACCGACTGCCCATAAGCAACAGCAAAAAACCATACTAATCCCAATAATCCTAAAATAACCATAATAACAATTGTTTTTTTAGGAAGTTTTCTTACTTCATTTTCCATTTGTATCCTTAAAAGGTCGATATTTTACCATAAATTATATAATACTTGCTATAATAGTATTTATGAAAAACGTACTTGTAATCCTCGATGGAAAAATAGCAAAATATTTAATCAAAAAAATGATTGATTTAAATAATAATCTCAATCAGTATGATATCGTTTATGGGGATGATTCAATTCTCCCTAAAGATATTCCATCAAATTTTACTTTTTATAAATTTGATCCTACGAGCTTTTCTAAATTAAAATTTATTCTTAATAAATCTTTGTATCAAGACGCCTTAATAGCTTTGGATACGAAAGAAGATACTTTAGCAGTTGTGTATAATATACGAGTAAAATACAAAGAGTTGAATTTTACAGTTTATGATCAATGGGGATTAGATTTAAAAGATAAAAATATCCAATACTATAGAGGAAATGATATTATTTCAAATGGATTAATAGAGCAGTTGCCAAATATACCTGTTTTTGCTCAAAATATAGGTTTAAGGCAAGGTGAAATTATGGAGATAAAAGTTCCTTTTGGAAGCACATATGCCTACAGATATATTGGAAGTATTGGACAAAAAGATTGGAAAATCGTAGCTTTATACAGAAATGGAAAGCTTGTAAATATAAAACCTTCTTTGATTATAAAACCAAATGATGTAATTATAATTATAGGAAAACCAGATGTATTGATTCAAGTGTATAATGCAATTACTAAATCAAGTACACAATTTCCTATGCCTTTTGGTAAAAATATTTATCTTTACATTGATATGTTTGTACAAGATGAACAAGAGATAATAGATGCTATAGAAGATGTAAAAATTTTACATCAACGGATGAAAAATAATTTGTTAATTGTAAAAATAACGCGTCCAACAACTGTTGTGTCACTCAATAAAATAAAATTTAATCTTAATCAAATTCCAGACATAAAAGTAGAGATAGATTATCATAATATGGGAATACATACTATTTTAAAAGAAGATAAAGTACGATTTGATATAGGACTTTTAGTTCTAACAAAAAGTATTTTAAAACATAAAGAGGCAGTTAAGAATATAATACTTTTAAAACTACCAGTATTTAAAGTAGGAAGTGAAAATATTTCATCACTAAAACATACTTTAGTTTTACTAAATGATGAACGACTTTATGAGCAAATTTCACCTACTTTATTTGATATATCTTCACAGTTGAAAATAAAATTAAAAGTTTTAGATATTGATCCGATTGGGGATAAAAAAAGAGATGGTTTAATAGCGCATTTGAATAATTTATCAAAAATATTTGTTCAAAATATTATTTTAGTACAAGAGGAGTCAAATCCTATTAAACGCTTAGATAAAGAGCATAATATATTACAAGTATTACCATTAAAAGAGAGCATGTTTCAAAAAAGATTATTGAAGTTTTTCACAATTGATAGTGACCTATTATCTTTTGATAATCATAAATTTAATCAAATTTTAATGCCTGTTATTGAGGATATTGAATCAACGAAAATTATTTGATACTTTTTTAAGACTTTAAAGTTGTATAATTTTACTTAAGAGCGTAAGGTGAAACTATTGGAAAATAATAAATATACAATTTTAGTTGTTGATGATACAGTTACAAATATTGATATTCTTCTTGATTTGCTAAAAGAATATGATCTTGTAGTTGCTATGGATGGAGAATCAGCTTTAGAAATATTAAACAATGATGATAATATAGACTTAATCTTATTAGATATTATGATGCCTAGTATGGATGGCTTTGAAGTTTGTAAAGCAATTAAGGCAAATAGCCAAACAAAAGATATTCCGGTGATATTTCTTACTGCAAAATCAGATGATGATTCTATTAAAACAGCATTTGAAGTTGGTGGAATAGATTATTTAACAAAACCTTTTAGACCTATTGAATTAACTTCTAAAATTAAAACTCATTTACAATTAGTATCTCATCAAAAAAAAATTATTGAAAACAATAGACATATAGTTTTAGAAGAATTAATAAATAATATTGCCCATCAATGGAGACAACCCTTATCAATAATTTCAACACAAGCAAGTAGTATATTACTTCAAAAAGATTTAGGAATGATATCTGACGAAGAGATAGGTAATTGCTGTAATTCTATATTAAAAAGTACAGAATTTTTAACAAATACTATTGAAAATTTTAAAAAAATCTTGATAAGTGATTCTAAAAATGAGCAATTTAATCTTAAAGATACAGTTGATGATAACCTAGCACTATTACAATACACAGATGATAATATAAATAGTCAATTATTTATCAATATTCAAAATGATATTTATATAAAAGGCTCTAAAAATGAGTTTATTCAAGTACTTTTACATATTATAGATAATGCAAAAAGTATAGAGTGTAGATGTGAAAAAAGATTAATATTTTTTGATGCAACTCAAACAGATGAAATGATTATAATTTCTATAAAAGATAATTGTGGAGGGATAAATAGTAATATAATGGATAAAATTTTTGATCCATATTTTACTACTAAACATAAATTTGTTGGTACAGGTTTAGGTTTGTATATCGTTTACAATATTATAAAAAATTCTTTTTTAGGAACAATTAAAGCAACAAATGTAGCTTTTGAATATGAAAAAATAAAATATAAGGGTGCGAATTTTGAAATTCAAATTCCACGTAGTTAAATTTTTTTTATTATTTATAATTTTCACAAATCTATATTCAAGTAACAACTTAACAAAAGTCTCATTACAGCTTGAGTGGAAACACCAGTTTGAATTTGCAGGATTTTATACTGCAGTTGAAAAAGGTTACTATAAAGATATTGGATTAGAGGTTCAATTAAAAGAGTTTCAAGATGGAGTAAACCCTTCAGATGAAGTACTTAAGGGAAAATCAACTTTTGGTATTTCATCTTCAGCTTTGATTTTAGAGAAGTTAAAGAATAAAGAAGTTGTTTTATTGAGCTCTTATTTTAAACAAAATGCTTTAGCTTTAGTTACACAAAAAGATATTAAAAAAGTTGAACAGTTAAAAAATAAAAAAATCATGGCAGTTGATTGGGAAATAGGACATACAAGTATTGGTTTAATGTTGCAAGACAAGGGTATTAAATCTTCAGATTTTATGTTAGTAGAACATGATTATAAAAATGATAAGTTTATTCGTGGTGAAGTAGATGCAATGAGTGTATTTCTAACTTCACAACTGTACGAATTAGATCGAGCAGGTATTAAGTATAATATTTTAAATCCAGCAAATTATGGTATATATTCTTACGATGTAGAGTTATTTACAAGTAAAGATTTTATTATGAAGAATCCAAAACTAGTAAAAGATTTTATTGAAGCAACAAATAGGGGCTGGAGATATGCTTTTGAGAATAAATCTGAAATAGTTGATCTGATATACAATAAATATACACAAAGAAAAACAAAAGAATCTTTGAAATTTGAAGCCAGAGAAACAGAAAAGTTTTTTAAAACTAATATTTTTCAAATAGGTTCCATTGTTCCTGAACTTATAAAGTTAAATGCAGATATGTATGTAAGATTAGGATTAGCAAATTCGGACTATGATATAGCTAAATTATATAAAGAGTATATATATAATCAAAGTAATTTTACTAATGGGTATTTAAATTTAACTACTGAAGAGTTGAATTATATACAAAAAAATCCAACTGTAACAATTGCCATGTTAAATAACTTTAAACCATTTTCTTTTGTTGAAGAGGATATACATCAAGGTTTAAGTAATGATATTTTAGAAGAGATATCAAAAATAAGTGGTTTGAAATTTGAAAAGATACTTGGGAAATGGGATACAAGTTTAAAAAGATTTAAGCATAATGAAGTTGATATGATAAGTGGAATTTCTCATACTCAAAAAAGAGAAGAGTTTACATTTTTTACAAAACCTTTTTTTGAGATACCCACATATATATTTGGGTTAAAAACTGATAATTCTTATGTAAATATAGATAGTCTAAAAGGAAAAAAAGTTGCTATAAGTAAAGATATGTTTTATAAAGATACTTTAGTTAATAGAGGGATTGATATAGTTGAGTTATCGGGAAGTGAAGAAAAAGTTGATGCCTTAGTTCTTAATAAAATAGATTATTTTTTAGCCTCTTATACTTCAGGTCAAAAAGCTATCAATATAAAAGCGATTACAACAATAAAACCAATATCTGAATTTACAGGTATAAAAAAAGAAGATTTACGATTTGGTATAAACAAAAATAAAAAAATACTATATAGTATCATACAAAAGTCAATGAATAAAATTAATGAAACAAAGTATAGTTTATTAATAAACAGATGGATGATGAACTTAGATAAAAATGATAGACCAAATAAGCAAAATATATATTTAACTAATAAAGAGAAAGAGTACCTTAAAAATAAAAAAGAGATACGGTTTTGTACTGACCCTTCATGGATACCTTTTGAAGAGATTCATAATGGAAAACATGGAGGTATCGCATCTGATTATGTGGAAATATTTAAAAAAAGTATTAATACTCCCTTTAAATTGATAGAAACTGATTCTTGGAGCGAGAGTATAGAAAAAGTTAAAAATCAAAAGTGTGATATTTTATCTTTTTTAGTTATGGAAACAAAAAAGCGTAACGAGTATTTGAACTTTACAACACCTTATGTGAAAATCCCATTAGTGATAACTACAAAACAAGATGTACCATTTCTTACTGATTTTAATGCCTTGAGAAACAAAAAAATAGGTATTTCAAAAGATTATGCATTTTATGAAATTATTAAAGAAAAATACCCATATATTGATTTGGTGGAAACAAAAAGTATAGAAGAGGGACTTATTAGTGTTAAAAATGGAAAACTTTTTGGATTTTTAGGAACATTGGCAAGTGTTAGACACCTCTTTCAAACAAAGCACTTAGGTGAATTAAAGATTGCAGGACGATTTGATGAAAACTGGGAGTTATCAATTGGTGTAAGGGATGATGAACTGCTTTTATTAAATATATTACAAAAAATTTTATACTCAATTGATGAAGAGACACATAGAAAAATATTTAATAAATGGATTGCAATAAAATATGAAAATAAGATAGATTATAAATTGTTATGGGAGATTGTATTTGTAGCATTTGTAATTCTTTTGATTTTTATATATTGGAACAGAAAATTAAGAATTGTAAATAGTGAATTGGAGTTTCAAAAAAATAAAGCCCAAGAAGCACTAAAAACAAAGTCAAATTTTTTAGCAAATATTTCACATGAGATACGAACACCTATGAATGTTATATTAGGAATGACATATTTACTACAAAAAGCTACACAAGATAAAAAACAAAATGAACAACTTAAAAATATTGAACATGCAACAAGCTCTCTGTTAAGATTGATAAATGATATATTAGATAGTTCGAAAATAGAGGCTGGTAAATTAAATATAGTAAAAAATAATTTCAATTTGCGAAATATCTTGGGTAATGTTAATGCAATAGCTTTATCTAGTTGTAGTGAAAAAGATATTATATTTGAGATTGAATATGATGAAGAGTTACCAATTAATTTTTGTGGAGATAGTTTACGGCTTGAACAAATACTTGTTAACCTCATAAGTAATGCTATTAAATTTACAAATAAAGGTTTTGTAAAACTAAAAGTAGAGAATAAAAAGTTAAATATCTATAGATTTAGTATAATTGATACAGGTATTGGAATATCTAAAAATCAGATGAAAAAAATATTTGATCCTTTTACCCAAGCTGATGATACTATAACTAGAAAGTATGGTGGAACAGGACTTGGATTGTCTATTGTTAAACAACTTGTAGAGTTAATGGATGGTACAATAAAAATAGAAAGTAAACTTAATGAGGGGACACAAATTTATTTTGATATTGAGTTAAAAGAAGTAAATCAAGAAACTACAAATATAAATAATACTATAATTAAAAGAAGAAGTTTAAATTTTGATTTTTCTAAAAATAAAGACCAAATTGATTTGGAAGAAGAAAAAAATCTTATTACTGCACTACAAGATGGCTTGGAAAGAAAAAGACCAAAAGTTTTGCAACCAATTATAGAAAAGTTAGATGGATATAGACTTCAAATATTAGAAGAAGATGATTTTAATACTATAAAAGCATATATAAAAAAATATATGTTTCTTGAGGCAAGTGAGATATTAAATAAATATGAAAAATGAACATACCCCAACAATACTAGTTGTTGATGACAATGAAGTAAATATAGATATTTTATTAGGGGCTCTTAGTAGTTATGACCTAATTGCTGCACTTAGTGGTAAAGAGGCTTTAGAGATTATAAAAGAGGAGCATGTTGATTTAATACTATTAGATATTATGATGCCAACATTAGATGGATTAGATGTCTGTAAAATTATTAAAGAGAATCCAAAATACAATAAAACACCAATTATATTTTTAACTGCAAAAAATGATACTAACGATATTAAAAAAGGTTTTGAGTGTGGTGCTATTGATTATATTACAAAACCATTTAATCCAATAGAGCTAAATATTAGAATTAATACACATATAGAACTTATTAATTATAAAAATAATTTAGAGAGACGAGTTGCAAAAGAGCTTGAGGCAAATAAATTAACACAAGAAATATTATTTCAAAAATCTAAGCAAGCAGAGATAGGTGAGTTGATGATGCATATTTCACACCAATGGAAACAGCCATTAAGTGAGTTAGGAAGTATTAATACATTTGAAGTGGGTAAATTAGAATATGAAGAATCTATTGATATCAACGACTATAAAAAATATCTGAAAAAAAATGAACAAATTATTACATTTATGTCTGAAACAATGCAAACATTTCAAAATTTTTATAAACCAAGTCAAGATACCCAATACTTTAATGTAAATGAAGCAATTGAAATTGCAATTAATATCGTAGCTGCTACATTTGATTATAATAATATACAATTAAATTTTAATGATGATAAAAAAATAAATAGAATATTTGGTAATAGTAATGAATATTCACAAATTATATTATCTATTTTAAATAACGCAAAAAATATATTTATAAAAAGGAATATAGAAAATCCTGAAGTAATTATAAGTATTAAGAAGAGTGATAAGAACCTTATTGTTACAATTGTAGACAATGGTGGTGGAATTGTCACAGAAAATGAAAATACAGATATATTTTCAGAATTTGTGAGTTTTAACGATAGTACGGGGATAGGTTTATATTTGGTAAAAGCCATTTGTGAAAAAAATTCATGGAATATAGAGGGGATAAATGAAAAAAATGGTGCTAAATTTATTCTAATAAGTAATCTGGAGAGTGTAGATGAATAGTTTAAAAAATCTTACGGTGTTATTTTTAGAAGATAATCAAGTTTTTGCAGAACATACGATTTATTTTTTAGAACTCTACCTTAATAAAGTGATACATTGCGTGAGTATGAAAGATGCAATTTCTACTTTTAAAGAAGAAAAAATTGATATAATAATTAGTGATTTAAAAGTAGCAGATGGATTGGCATTGAATTTTATTGAAGAGATTAGAAATACGGATAAAGAGATTCCTATTGTAGTTTTGAGTGCCCATAAAGATGAAGAGTTTTTATTTAAAGCTATCCCTTTAGGTTTAACCTCGTATGAAATAAAGCCCATAAATTTTACCGATTTTAAAAATTTATTAAATAAATGTGCACAAAGTATTGGAAATGAAAGTTTAGTGTTTATAAAAGATGATATCTCTTATGATTATAATAAAAAATCTATTTATAAAAATAACTTAGAAATTCTTTTAAGTAAGAAAGAATCTCTTTTTATTGAGTTGCTTATTAAAAATAAAAATAGTGTTACTTCTAAAGATGATATTAACAATTATATTTGGGAAAATGAATTTATGAGTGAATCAGCATTAAAAAACTTTTTATTAAGAGTGCGAAAAAAATTAGGAAAAGAGTTTTTTTATACTATCCAAAACATTGGTTATAGATTATAGTTTATGATATAAATTTATAATCTTTTATCTCTTTACAACCAATCATTGCATTCAGAAGAGCAATCTTCGTTGCTGATTTTATATCTTCTATTGTGATATCTAATTCTTCTAATTTTTTTTCTTCAATTAATTTAGCTCTTATTGTCCCTTTTAATAAAGGTTTTTTCGGTGTTATCCATCTATTTTCTTTGAATATAGCAATATTTGCAATTGATGTATCAGTTACGAAACCATTTTTTACAATAATGATTTCATCTGCAAGACCTTTTTGTGCAAATAAATCATCTATGGTTTCTCTATTTAAATATTTATATTGATATTCTATTGTATTGTCTTCAATAATTTTAAATACTTTTGTTTCTCTTGGTGTATATTTTTGATATGTTACTTTTTCTATACCATTTTGTGAATAAATAACTTTGGCTTTTAATAAATGATCAGTGGGTGGATATAGATACTCTTGTAACTCAATATTCATTCCAATAGTTCTAGCAACTCTTTGATTATGATAGTGTAAATTAAACACTTCAAAATCTTCACATTTTATAGTCTCAAAATAATAAGTCATGGAATATACACCTTATCTAACATCTCTTCATATTCTTTTTTTGGGTCACTATCACAAGTTATTCCCCCACCACTTTTATAGATATATTTATCATCTTTTTTCTCAAGGAACCGTATCATCACAGCACTATCTACACTTTCACCATCAAATACTCCAAAAATGCCCGTAAAGTACCCTCTTTCGTATTTTTCAACTTGTTCAATGATTTGTACAGTTTTTTTCTTTGGAGTTCCTGTGATGCTTCCTGCTGGTAATAATGAGGTTATTATATCTCCTATTCTATTTTGCCAATTACTTTCTAGTTCACCAGATATTTTTGAACTTATTTGAAAAAGCTCTTTTTCACCTGCTTTTATTTTTTCACAGTATCTAAATTTTTCAACTTTTACTTTTGTTGCAACAATTGACAAATCATTTCGTAAAAGATCAACAACCATAGTATGTTCTGCTAACTCTTTTTTATCTTTTAGAATTATATTTTCAGCATCTTTAATATTTGCATCAATAGTCCCCTTCATAGGATATGTAAAAATTTTATTTTTTTTAATTATGCAAAAGCTTTCAGGTGAGAAACAAACAAACTGATTTTTATAAAATAATTTATACTTACTATTTGCATTATCATAAATATTTTTTAATTCTCGTTTTGTATTAATTATTGTGGGAGTTGTTAAGTTTATAAGATAGGTGTTTCCATTTTTAATTTCATTTTGTATTGATGTAAATTTTGTTAGATAGTTATCATAACTTATTGGCTTTTTTACTACTGATTTATTTTTGTTTGATGATTCAATTTTAGTGTTTATTTCATATTGTATATTTTTTGGAATATCTTTTAAAGGGATCACTTCATAGTCTTCTAAATCATAACTAATCATAAAAAAAAATGGCTCTTTTTTTGAGCCATAATTATTAAGTATCTTCTGAAGTTTCAATTTTAAATATTACTGATTTAAGATTAGTTTTTTTAAACAAGCCATTCTTACGGCTACACCATTTCTTACTTGTTCTAAAACTTTAGAGCGAGAATCTTCTAGCATCTCATCGCTTATATCTATATTTCTATTTACAGGACCTGGGTGCATAAGAAGAATATCTCTATTGCCTAACATTTTTTTGGTAATACAATATTTTTTACTATATTTTTTGGTATTTTCTTCTAGTTCATCATCTGAAAGTGTAAAAGTATGTCTTTCATGTTGTACTCGTAAACTCATTATAATATCAAGTTTATCAATCACTTTATTGATATTTTTAACTGTTTTATATTGAGATACTACTCTAAACTCTTTAGGAGCTACGAGAATTGGTTTTAATCCAAATCTAGGTAATAGTTCTAGATTTGAAGAAGCAACGCGTGAGTTAAAGATATCGCCTATTATAGCTATGTTTTTATCTTCAACATCATAGTTGAAATGTTCCATAATAGTAAATAAGTCTAAAAGTGCTTGTGTGGGATGTGCATTTTTACCATCACCTGCATTGAGTATAGGACAGTTTACATGGCTTTTTAAACTATTTGGTAAACCACATTCACTATGTCTTATAATTATAGCATCTGGTTTCATTGCATTAAGATTTGCAACTGTATCAACAACAGTTTCACCTTTTTTTGTTGAACTTGTTTGTACCTCTAAATTTACCACATCTGCACCAAGTCTTTTTGCTGCAATTTCAAAACTACTTCTTGTACGAGTTGAGTTTTCAAAAAACAAAGTAACAATAAGTTTTCCCTCTAAAAGTTTATTTGAGCTTAAATCTAAAAAAAGTTTAGCATCGTTGAATAGTTTTAAAATTTCATCATTTGTGAAGTCAGCTGTTGTTATTAAATGTTTCATATAAAGTCCTAAATTTATTTTGGATTATATCATAAAGTATATTTAGATTTAAACTTTACATTGTTCTAATTTTTTCAAGCCATTCATTTAAAGTTTTTTCATAGCCTATTTTTTTAGTTTCATAAAATTTGAGATCTTTTACTAAATATTGTTGTTTTACAAATCCACCAAAATCGTGAGGGTATTTATAACCTATATGGCTATCTTGTAGATGTTTTGGTATGGGAAGTATCTCATTTGTATTTATATAACTTAATGCACTATTTATAGCATTATAAGAGCTATTAGATTTTGGAGAAGATGCTAGATAAACTACACATTGAGATAATATAATTCTAGATTCTGGATAACCTATTTTTGAAGTGGACAAATAGGTGCTTGTAGCTAAGTTCAAAGCATTTGGATTTGCATTTCCTATATCTTCACTTGCAAGTATTATAAGTCTTCTTGAAATAAATTCTACACTTTCTCCACCATCAATTAAACGTGCTAAATAATACAAAGCAGCATCAACATCACTACCTCTTATTGATTTAATCATAGCACTTATAATATCATAGTGACTTTGAGAACTACTTACCCCATCTCCCATTGAAGTTTCTCTTAACTCTTTAAGAAGCCCAATTGTTATATCTTTATTTACTTTAGATGCAAAATCAAGTAAGTTTAATAAAGCTCTCCCATCACCACTACTTGAAACTATAAGGTATTCAAGTGCTTCTTCATTGATAGTGATATCAAGTTCTTTGATTGCTTTTTTGGTTAAATTTTCTAGTTCTTCATAGTTAAGTGGTTTAAATTCATATAAAAATCCACGAGAGCGAATTCCATTTGTTAAAGTAAAAAAAGGATTTTCAGTACTAGCACCTATGATAATTGCATCATAGTTTTCCATAATAGGCAAAAGCACCTCTTGTTGAGTTTTTGTAAGTCTATGTACTTCATCTATAAATATAAGCGGTTTTAATAAAGCATTTTCATATCTTTTAAATATAACTCGAAGATCATCTATTTTTAAACTCGTAGCATTCATATTATAAAAATCATAGCCACTATTTTTAGCAATAATTTTAGCTAATGAAGTTTTTCCAGTTCCTGGTTTTCCATAAAAAAAAAGATGTGGAATCTCTTTTTTTTCTATAAGTTTGTAAAGCGCTTTCTCTTTTCCAATAATGTGAGATTGACCTACAAACTCCTCTAAATTATTAGGACGCAATAAGTTTGCTAAATTAGTACTCATCTTCGTAAAAATCTTCGTTATTGTTTCGTCTATTTAGTTTTGTTTGTTCTTTCATAAAGTGTCTTAAGTTTTCATACTCATCACTTTCTAGGTATCTTACTTTTCCTGATGGGAGATTATTTAAATTAATCCCACCAAAACTAACTCTTTTAAGATCAACAACTTTAGAACCAAAGTGTGCAAAAAATCTTCTCAGTTCTCTATTTTTTCCTTCTGAAATAGCAACTTTCAATTTTGAAAATTTAGGTGTATTAGTTTGTATTTGGTATCCTAAAAAAGGTGAAAATTCCATACTGATAGTTTTTGTTTTATCCCATGCTCCAGCTGTTGCATCATCTAATGTAATACCATTATCCATTCCACTTATCATTGAAGCTGTTACTTCACCTTCAATCTTTAGTTTATAAACTCTTTCTAAATTTGAGTTCATTAAGGCTGTTGCAATGGTTGGATCATCTGTAAGTAAAAGCATACCTTCACTAGCAAAATCTAGTCGCCCTATTGGAATAAAATGTTCAAACTTTTTTGGTATTGTGTCATAGATTATTTTACGACCTTGAGGATCTTTTTTAGATACTATTTCACCTTTTAATTTATTGTAAACAATTACTGTTGAAGCTCTTTTATAATCTACTTTTACAGTTCTCCCATTTACTTTTACAATTGTTTTATCATTTACCTTAGTTGATAAGTCACTGATAACTTTTCCATCAATTGATACTTTTCCTGCTTTTATAAGCTCGTCGGCTTCTCTTCTACTAAATCTACTATTGTGTGAGATGAATTTGTTGAGTCTTGTTTTGTGTTCATTATTGTCATTATATACCATGATTATTTCCTTGATTTTAAATTTAATGATTGTTCCACATAGAACAATCATTAAATTTAAAAGGTATTATTACCTTTTAAATTAGACTATTGTACAAAAATAGTTGGTACTATCATTGGATATTTTCTATATTTTCTTATACAATGTTTTCTTACTACTTTTCTTAGCTCTTCTTCAACAGCTCTTGTATTTTGTAAGATTCCTTCTTTCATATGTTCTAAGAAGTGCTCTAAAATATCTTCTATCTCTTTTGCAAAATGTTTTTCTTGTTTAGAGTCAACCATTCCAAATGAACTTACTCTTGCTGGTCCTACAATTTTTCTGTCATTTTCATTGATTTGTGCTACTATCATAATAACACCTTCATTTGCCATTGTTTGTCTGTCAATAACAACATCATCACCAATTTTTCTATTTCTTTGATTATCAATGTATGTTTTTCCTGTTTTAACAGTTTTTATTTTTTTAAGATATTTTGGAGATATTTCAACTTGCTCACCATCACTTAATATGTGAGTATTTCTTTCTAGTACTCCACAGTCTATACCTGTTTGTATATGTCTTACAACATGGTTATATTCACCATGTACTGGTAAGAAAAATTTTGGTTTACAAAGTCTTAACATAAGTTTTTGTTCCTCTTGTGCAGCATGACCAGAAACATGAATATCTGTATAGTTTTGATATGCTACATGTGCACCAGCTTTTTGTATTTGGTTAATGATTTCAGATACACTTGCTTCATTCCCAGGGATTGCTTTTGCTGACAATACTATAGTATCTTCTGGTTTTATTTTAATATGTCTATGTTCATGTATGGACATTCTAAACAAGGCACTCATTGGCTCACCTTGACTTCCTGTTGTTACTATTAAAACCTCTTTATCTAAATGTTTATTTACCTCATGAGCATCAATAAATTTATCTTTAGGAAATTTTAAATATCCAAGACTAAGTGCTATCTCAAGGTTTTTTTCCATACTTCTACCAATAACACAAACTTTTCTTCCATGATCAAGTCCACATTGTATTGCTTGTGCTACACGATGAAGGTTTGAGCTAAATGTAGACATTATAATTCTCCCTTTTGCAGAAGAAAAAATTCGCTCAAAAGTTGGTCCTACTGTTTTTTCAGTTTTTGTAAACCCTGGTGAATGTGAGTTTGTACTATCACTTAAAAGTGCCATAACACCTTTTTCACCATAATATGCAAGTCTGTGTAAATCAGCAGGATATCCATCTACAGGTGTATGATCTATTTTAAAATCTCCTGTGTGTATGATTGTTCCAGCTTCTGTTGTAATTGCTAAAGATGAACTATCTATAATAGAATGAGTCATATGCATCCATTCAACTTCAAACTCCCCTATTTTGATAGGTTTTCTTTTTTGAACTGCTCTGAAGTAACTTCTGTGTTGTTTCATTTTATGTTCATCAAATTTCGAACCAATTGATTCTAAAGGTAAAGATGTACCATAAATTGGAACTTGAAGCTCTTTAAAAATATATGGCATAGCACCAATATGGTCTTCATGAGAGTGAGTGATACAAATAGCAGTTATTTTACTTCTTATTTGTCTTACATATGTAAAGTCTGGTATAAGAATATCAACACCATGCATAGAATCATCAGGAAAACTCATCCCTACATCTATAATAATAGCACTCTTATCAGTTTCTATTACCATCATATTTCCACCAATCTCGCCTAATCCACCAAGTGGAGTTACTTTGATACTAGCTTCTGTTTTAAGATTGAGTTTATTGTGTGGATTCAGTCTCTCTTTTTGAATTCTTTCATTTGTTTCAAATGCTTTTTTAAGATCATTTGTCCATCCATTTCCACTTACAGGTGGTTTTTTCTTTTGAGATACAGTTTTACCTTTTTGATTTTGTTTTTCTGGAGGATTTTGTCTTCCCCCCTCTTTTTTTTGAGTTATCTCTTTTTTTGGTTCACTATTTGTTTCTTGTGGAGTATTATTAATAGCTGATTGTAATGTTTCAGTTGTTTGTGTAACTTTCGTTTCTTCCATTTTGTTTTACCTTTGTATAAATATGGCTATACAAAGATGCTTCAACTTCATGAGGTCTTGCAGATTCTTTTATATTAAGTTCATTAAAAATTGAGTTTATCATCTCTTTTCTATATGCAGAAAAAAGATTTTTACTTAATTTTTTTCTTGGCTGGGAAAAACACACTTTTAAAAATTTGTTAAAATCAAAATCAAGTTCTTTATTCATATCTTTTTGAATATAAATAACGCTTGAATCAACCTTTGGTGGTGGATCAAAACTTTCAGGAGGTACAACAATCAGTGTTCCTACCTCTTTTGAGATTAATTGTGTTATTACACTCAAGCTGGAGTATTCTTTATCTCCACACTTTGCTGTAAATTTATCCGCAACTTCTTTTTGTATCATAACAATAATATGCTCACAATTCTTATCGTTAAATGAATTTAATATAATGTTTGTCGCTATATAATAAGGTAGGTTTGCTATTAAGTCATATCTACTATTATATAATGATGAGTTTTCGTTCCACTTCTCTAAAACATCACCTAATATGATCTCTAGTTTATTGGACTCTAACTCATCTGAAAACTCGGTTTGCAATATAGAGTATAAGTCTCTATCAACCTCATAGGCTGTTACATCTTTGCACTTGACAAGTTTTTTTGTCAAATCACCTAATCCAGGCCCAATCTCCACAATATGGTTATTGTTATGGGGCATCGATTGGATGATTTTTATCAATACTTGTTCATCTTTTAAAAAATTTTGTCCAAATTTTTTTTTTGCTTTAATGTTTTTCATAATATTAAGTAAAGTTTAGCAAATTTATACTTACAAAAAGGTAATAAAATTTTTTATTATACTTATTTGTAATTACTCCTTATTATTGTTATATCTATATATTTGTATTGATTTGGTATAATGAGAAGAAATAAGCAATAAGTAGGAAAAAGATGAGTTATTTTGCAAAAAGAATTATACCGTGTTTAGATGTTGATAATGGTAGAGTTGTAAAAGGTATAAACTTTGTAGGGTTAAGAGATGCAGGAGATCCTGTAGAAGTTGCAAAGAGATATAACCAAGAGGGTGCCGATGAGATAACATTTCTTGATATTGGTGCATCACATGAAGGGAGAGATACTATTGTCGATGTAGTTAAAAAAGTTGCTCAAGAAGTTTTTATCCCTTTAACTGTTGGTGGAGGTATTCGTAAACTTGAAGATATTTATAATCTTTTAAATGTAGGATGTGATAAAGTAAGCATCAACAGTAGTGCCGTAACAAATCCAGACTTTATCAATCAAGCTGCAAAGAGATTTGGTAGTCAATGTGTAGTTGTGGCAATTGATGTTAAAAAAGTACAAGATGGTACTTATCATGTTTTTGTTAAAGGTGGTAGAGAAGATACTGGACTTGATGCATTACAATGGGCAAAAGAGGTTTATAATAGAGGTGCAGGTGAAATACTATTAACCTCAATGGATGCAGATGGAACGAAAGCAGGATTTGAAACAAATATCACTTCTCAAATAAGTAAAGCAGTTGAGATACCTGTTATTGCTTCAGGAGGTGCAGGGACTATGGAGCATATTAAAGATGCTTTTTTGTGTGGAGCAGAAGCTGCATTAGCCGCATCTATTTTTCACTTTAAAGAGATAGATATTATGGATTTAAAAAGATACCTATCTATAAATAATATTCCAGTTAGGTTATAATAGTGATAGTATGTGCTGGGAATAATGAGACTTTTTCTTTTGCAACTCCAATAGGGGTAGGGCTCATTGATAGTGCTATTAATTTAACAAGATTATGTTTATTTGATAAACCAGAATATATCTTATTTATAGGGAGTGCTGGAAGTTATGGGAAGTATGATATTTTTGATATTGTTGAAAGTTCAAATGGATCTAATATAGAGTTGTCATTTTTTCAAGACAATTCCTATACACCTATAGATAATATAGTAAAATGTGAGGATAAAAAACTCCCTAGTCAAACTATTGTTAACTCTTCTAATTATATTTCTATAAATAGTGAAATTACAAAAGAATATTTGCAATATGGTATTGGAATTGAGAATATGGAATTTTATTCTGTAGTTAAAATTGCCAAAGAATTTGATATAGATGTGAGGGGAATTTTTGTAGTAACAAATTACACAAATAAAGATGCACATAAAGACTTTATATCAAATCATGATAAAGCAATGAATATTTTAGTTAACTATTTAGAAGAGAAAAATATTATAATAAAAAATTAAATTGTTCCACATGGAACAGCAAAATAGAAAGGAAAAATTATAAAAACGATATATGATTATTCATCAAAAGAGTTAAAAGAGTTAATAAAGCCATCATTTCGTGCTAAACAGATATATAATTGGCTATATAAAAATTATGCAACAACTTATGAAGAGATGAAAAATATTCCAAATAACCTTAAAGATCAACTCAAAGAAAACTATCCTATTGATATTGCAAAAATAGTTCGTATTGAGGAAAGTTCTGATGGAACAAAAAAGTATCTTTTTGAATTTAGAGATGGTAAAACAGCAGAAGCTGTGCTCCTCTTAATGAAAGAAAAACAAAAAGACAAAGAGGGAAATATTACAAAAAGTGAGCAATATACTTTTTGTATCTCAAGTCAAGTTGGGTGTAAAGTAGGGTGTAGTTTTTGTCTTACTGCTAAAGGTGGGTTTGTACGAGATTTAACAGCAGGAGAGATTGCAACACAAATAGTATACTTAAAAAAAGAAAATAATATAGCACATAATAAAGCTGTTAATATAGTATATATGGGGATGGGAGAACCACTAGATAACTTTGATAACCTTGTAGATGCAATTAAAATAATAGCAGATGAAGATGGTTTATCAATAAGCACAAGAAGGCAAACAATCTCAACAAGTGGAATAAGTACAAAAATTGAAAAACTAGGAAGTTTAAACTTAGGTGTGCAATTAGCTATATCATTACATGCTGTTGATGATGAATTAAGAAGTGAACTTATACCTATGAATAAAGCTTATAATATAAACTCTATAATCGAAGCAGTAAAAAAATTTCCAGTAGATACAAGAAAGAAAGTGATGTTTGAATATCTTGTAATTAAAGATAAAAATGATGATATAAAATCAGCAGATAAACTAGTAAAACTGCTCAATGGTATAGATGCAAAAGTAAATTTAATATTTTTTAATCCATTTGAGGGAACAAATTATGAGCGACCATCAAATAATAGTATGGCAAAGTTTAAAGATTATCTTTTAAGTAAAGGTTTAATGTGTACAATAAGAGAGTCAAAAGGGATTGATATTAGTGCTGCATGTGGACAATTAAAAGAAAAAGTAAAAGATGAAATAACAGAATAAAGTGAAGTGATAAAAGGATTAAATTTGAAAGGTTTAGCATGGGAACAGTTGATATAATAATGGTAGTATTCTTAGGAATAGTATTGGTTGGTGGAATAGCAGGATTTTTTATTTATAACAATAAAGAGGAATAATTCGTATGGAAGGCAAAAAACTTTATGAGAAAAAAGCTTTTGTTTATATAGTTCAAGTTGTTACGGTACTTTTAATCATTTTTTCATACTTAGATTTAGTTTTAAAACTAATGTTAGCAGTGGGTTATTTTATGCTTTTTAGACAAGAAAGATGGCATAAACATCTTCTTATAATGCTTGTGATGATAGGTATACTTTTTATCTCATCTCATATCTATATATGAAGTAAAAATATGATATTATAAAAGAATTATATAGAAATAGGGAAGAGACAATGGATATAGAAAAAATTGCAAAAGAAGTATTTGAACTAGAAGCAAAAGAGATAAAAAATTTATCAACTCATTTAACAGATGATTTTGAAAAAGCAATTAATGCAGTATTAAATACAGCAGGAAAATTTATAATTTCAGGGATGGGAAAGTCAGGTCTTATCGGAAAAAAGATAGCCGCTACACTTGCAAGTACAGGAACGCCAAGTTTTTTCTTACATCCAGGTGAAGCATATCATGGAGATTTAGGGATGATTGAAAAAGATGATATAGTTCTACTTATTTCTAACTCTGGTGAAACAGATGAAGTATTAAAACTGATTCCTTTTTTAAAAGTGCAAGGAAATACAACTATCTCAATGAGTGGAAATCCAAACTCAACATTAGCACAGAATACAAACTATCATTTAAATGTAGCAGTTGAGAATGAAGCATGCCCTTTACAATTAGCACCTACGAGTTCTACTACTGCAACTTTAGTGATGGGAGATGCTATTGCCGTTGCTCTAATGAAGTTAAGAGATTTTAAAGATGAAAACTTTGCAAAATTTCACCCTGGTGGTAGTTTGGGAAGAAGGTTATTAACAAAAATAGAAAATGTAATGAAAAAAGATAATTTACCAATTATTTCTGATGATACTGATGTAAAAGAGATTATTCATAAAATTACAGATGGTAAATGTGGCTTAGTTGTAATCCTTAAAAATAATACAATAGAAGGTATTATAACGGATGGTGATATACGAAGATTGATGGAAGAGCAAGAAGAAAACTTCTTTAATCTCAAAGCAAAAGATATGATGAGCTACAATCCAAAACAAGTACATAAAGAGGAAAAATTAGTAACAGCAAGTGAGATTATGAGTGATAATAAGATTAACTCATTACTTGTTGTTGATGATAATAAAAAATTTGTTGGAATTGTACAAATGTATGATTTGGGACTATAGGAGAGTTAGATGATTTTAATGATTGATAACTATGATAGTTTTACATACAATATAGTTCAATATTGTTTAGAATTGGGAGCAGATCTGAAAGTTATAAGAAATGATGAATTAACAATAGCAGAGATAAGAGAACTTAATCCAGAAAAAATTATACTCTCTCCTGGCCCTGCAACTCCAGATGATGCAGGTATTACTTTAGAAGTGATTAAAGAATTTGGAGATACTACGCCTATTTTTGGTATCTGTCTTGGACATCAAAGTATCGCACAATCTTATGGTGCAAAAGTTATAAGAGCACCTAAAATGATGCATGGAAAAACATCTCAAATAGAAGTAATTGAAGATGATGTTATATTCAAAAATCTTCCAAGAACTATTACTGAAACACGGTACCATTCATTAACAGTAGAGAAAGAGAATTTACCAGAAGATATTATTGTTACTTCAAAATCTTTAGATGATCAGGAGATAATGTCTCTTAAAATTAAAGATAAAGATATTTATGGAGTTCAGTTTCATCCAGAATCTGTGATGAGTGAATATGGACATGAGATGTTGGACAATTTTCTAAAAATTTAACGGATATTTATGACTTTAAATAGATACAATGGAGTTTTTTTAGCACTGTTACTTTTTCATACAACAGTTTTATTGTATCTTACAAATGAATTTAGTATATCTTATAAAGAAGCACAGATTTATTTTAGTGGTGATTTCTCTCTTTTGTCAATTATAACAAATTTATCTACAAGTTTATTTGGACAAAATGATTTTGCACTGAGAACTCCTTTTCTTATCCTTTATATAGGGAGTGCGATACTTCTTTATCTTACAACAAAAGATTATTTTAAAACAGAGTTGCAAAGAGTAATATCAAGTGCTATTTTTATGTTACTTCCAGGTATTAATAGTGCAGCACTTTTGGTAAATGAATCAATAATTGTAGTTTTTTTTACTCTACTTTATCTGTATATATATAAGTTTAAAAAACGACATTGTTATGGATTGTTATTACTGTTTTTATTTTTAGATAATTCATTTGCAATACTATTTTTAGGTTTATTCTTCTATTCTTTAGCAAAAAAAGACAATAAATTGTTAGTAGTAACTTTAATACTTTTTGGCATCTCTATGTCTTATTTTGGATTTGAAATAGGGGGAAAGCCAAAAAGTTATCTATTAGATACTTTTGCCATATACGCAAGTATATTTTCTCCTATGTTGTTTTTATACTTTTTTTACTCAATCTATAGAATTGGACTGAAACAAGAAAAAGATATTGTATGGTATATCTCAGCAACAGCATTAGGATTGTCACTTATTTTTTCATTACGGCAACATGTTAGAATAGAAGACTTTGCACCTTTTGTAGTTATTGCTATACCTTTAATGGTGAAACTATTTAATCATAGCTTAACTGTCCGTTTAAAAGAATTTAGAAAATTGCACTACACTATGCTTCGTATTACTTTAGGCGTATTGATTTTGAGTTTTCTTACTTTTGTATTGAACAAATATATATATGTTTTTTTAGAAAAATCTGATAAACATTTTACACACCAATACCATATTGTAAAAGAACTTTCTCAAGAATTAAAAAAATTAAATATTAATTCTGTAAATACAGATGACTCAAAATTGGCATTAAGATTACAATTTTACGGTATTAAAAAATCAAAGAAACACTATATTAGTACAAAATTATATAATAATCGCTATAAAGTAATAGATATAGTATATTATAATAGGATAGTAAAAAGGTATTATCTTTACTAAGGAGTAAGTTTAAAAGTGTTACTAAAATAAACACTTATTTATCGTTAAAAATAAAAAGTGTTACTTTTTGCAAACTTTTATCATCTCCTAGTTAAGATTATAAAATAAAAATTCTTATAAGGGGAAAGTATGGCACAAAAAGCAATACGAGAATATGATGGAAAAGCATTGTTTTCTAAACAATGGGAAAATTATTTTAGTGGATTCCATTATGGTTTCAAGTCGGTACTAGTAACAAGTGGATCAGAATTACTTGAAATATCAAAACAACATGGATTTGAATGGTTAAAACAAGAACCATTGGTAGCAAAACCAGATATGTTATTTGGTAAAAGAGGAAAAAATGACCTTGTATTATTTAAAACAAATAAACCAGGTGATGTAACAGTAGAAGAAGCTGCAAAGTGGATTGATGAAAAAATGGCACATTCCACAACATTATTATCTGGTCAACATGGAACATTAACTCATTTTGTAGTTGAACCATTTACTCCACATACTCAAGACCAAGAGTATTATATTTCTGCAACTACAGTTGGAGAAGATGATGTACTTTATATGTCAGCTGAAGGTGGTATGGAAGTTGAAGAGGGTTGGGATGAAAAAGTGAATGAAGTAGCAATTCCAATTACGATGAGTGATGCAGATATGGAACATGCTGTAAAAGCAAATATCCCAGCTGATATTCCAGAAGTAAATAGAGCTGCATTTTCCTCTTTTGCAATTCAATTTTTCAAATTTTATAGAGATATGAACTTTGCATACTTAGAGATAAACCCAATAGTTATGTTAGAAAATAATAATATGGCTATTTTGGATTTAGTTGCAAGACTTGATGATACAGCTGGATTTATGATGGCTGATACTTGGGGCGATATAGAATATCCAACAGCATTTGGCATGGAAGATCAATCTCCTGAAGAAAAAGCAATAGCAGAAGCTGATAGTAAATCAGGAGCATCATTAAAGCTTACAGTTCTTAATCCTATGGGGAGAATTTGGACAATGGTAGCTGGTGGTGGAGCTTCAGTTGTTTATGCAGATACAATAGCAGACTTTGCAGAAGCAAATGGTGGAAGTGTAAAAGATTTAGCAAATTATGGTGAGTATTCAGGTGGTCCAACAACTGGTGAAACAAAATTTTATGCTGATACAGTTATTGACCTAATGACAAGACATAAAGATCCAAAAGGTAGAGATAAAATCTTAATCATTGGTGGGGCAATTGCAAACTTTACAGATGTTGCAAAAACATTTACAGGAATTATTCAATCATTTGAAGAAAATGCAGAGAAAATGAAAGCACATAATACAAAAGTATATGTAAGACGTGGTGGACCAAACTATGAAAAAGGTCTTAAAGATATCGAAGAAGCAGCAAAAAGACTAGGAATATATATAGAAGTATATGGACCTGAAACACATGTTACAGATATTGTTCGAATGGCATTAGAGAAGTAGGGAGTTACAATGGCACAATTATATACTAAAGATACACAAGCAATTTTTTGGAACAACAATAAATCAGCAATTCAAAGAATGTTGGATTATGACTATACAATTAAAAGAGAAACACCATCAGTAGCAGCAATCGTAGCTCCAACTAGTTCTGGAAAGTTTGATAAATTTTTCTATGGTCCAGATGAGATTATGATACCTTTATATAAAAATACTACTGATGCAAAAGAAGCACATCCACAAGCAGATGTTTTATTAAATTTTGCATCATTTAGAACAGCTTATGATGTAACAATGGAAGCACTTGAAATAGGTGGGTTTAGTTCTATAATGGTTACAGCAGAGGGTATACCAGAAAGACTAGCAAGAAAAATGAATCAAGCAGGAAGAGATAAAGCAGTAACAATTATTGGACCTGCTACTGTTGGTGCAATTGCCCCTGGTGCATTTAAAATTGCTAATATTGGAGGAACAATTGAAAATATTGTTAATTCAAAATTACATAGATGTGGTTCATGCGGATTAGTTACAAGATCAGGTGGATTGTTTAATGAGTTATCAAATATTATTGCACTTAATGCAGATGGTATTGCAGAAGGTGTAGCTATCGGTGGAGATAGATTTGTTGGATCTGTTTTTATTGACAATATGTTACGAATGGAACAAAATCCAGATGTTAAATATATGGTACTTTTAGGTGAAGTTGGTGGAACTGAAGAGTATAAAATTATTGAAGCAATCAAAGCTGGACAAATTAAAAAACCAGTTATTGCATGGTGTATAGGTACAATTGCAAAACACTTTTCAACAGGTGTTCAATTCGGTCACGCAGGAGCTAGTGCAAATGCTGATGCTGAAACAGCAGCTGCAAAAAATATAGCAATGGCAGAAGCTGGTATATTTGTACCTGATTCATTTAATGATTTACCTGATACTATAGCTGAAGTATATTCAAAACTAAAAGCACAAGGTACAATAGGTGAAATAGCAGAACCTGAGATGAATATATGTCCAAAAGTAAGAAAAGCAAAAGAGTTTATCTGTACAATTAGTGATGATAGAGGAGAAGAAGCTCATTATTGTGGGTATCCAATATCTTCGGTTGCAACACCAGATACAGGTTTTACAGTTGGTGATGTTATGAGTATCCTTTGGTTCAAAAAAAGATATCCAAGATGGGCTGTTGACTTTTTAGAAACTGTACTTAAAACAGTTGCAGATCATGGTCCAGCAGTTTCAGGTGCACACAATGCAAAAGTAACAGCACGAGCAGGAAAAGATGTGATATCTTCTTTAATTGCTGGTTTACTTACAATTGGTCCAAGATTTGGTGGAGCAATTGATGGGGCTGCAAAATACTTTAAACATGCAGGAGACAATGACATGACTCCTGCTGAATTTTTAGGATATATGAAAAATCAAGGTGTTCCAATTCCAGGAATTGGTCATAGAATCAAGTCTCTTAAAAATCCAGATTTAAGAGTAGAGGGTCTTAAAAAATTCGCACAAGAGAATTTCCCAAGTACACCTTTACTTGATTATGCTTTAACAGTTGAACAATTAACAACATCTAAAAAAGAGAATCTTATTTTAAATGTTGATGGTACTATTGGTATATTAATGATAGATATGTGGAGAGCTTTAGGATATGAAGATGATGAGATTGATGTATTTATTGAAGCAGGTGCATTAAATGCTTTCTTTATATTAGGAAGAAGTATAGGGTTTATTGGTCACATACTTGACGAAAAACGTCTTGCTATGCCAATGTATAGACATCCTATGACTGACATTCTTTATGATGTTAAAAAAGCTCCTGAGCTTTAATAGTTTGATTATAAGAAGATAAAAGCCATCTCAATTTTGAGGTGGCTTTTTTTATATGAAAAAATCTTTTTCAACTTTAGAAATAATAATTGTAGTAGTATTAATTGCAGTAATAACAACTGCAATACTTCCTCGAATAAATATATCTAAACTTCATCTTGCTACAGATAAGATGATATTTTATCTGAATTATACAAGATATATTGCTATGCTTGACAACAAATACAAGCTTGATGATACAGAATGGGAAAAGAAAAGATGGACATTGAAATTTCAACATTGTTCAAATGAAAAAGATGGATTGTATTTTGTAGTATATAGTGATACAAGTGGTGGTACAGCACATTTCAAAAAAAATGAAACGCTCAAAGACCCACTCAATAACAAGTACCTCTATAGTGGTTATGATTGTATTTCAAGTTCAAATGAAAGTAGTGAAGTGCTTCTAACGAAACAATATGGGATAAAAGAGGTAAAAATAAGTTGTAATACAACTTCTACAATAGGACAAATTAGCTTTGGTTATGATGGGAAAATATATTCACAATTAGGGACAAATATTCAGATAATAACTCAACCTTGTACCCTTACACTAAAAGATAATAAAGATAATTTCAGTACAATAAATATAGAGCCAAATACAGGTTATATACATAAGCAATAATTTGATATAATCCTTATAAAATACTAAGAATAAGGTCAATCAAATATGCAATTTGAACAATATCCTTTTGAAAAACTAACACAACTGCTTGATGGTTTAAAAGAGAATAAAAAATATACACCAAGTAGTTTAACGATAGGGGAACCTCAGTTTACTACACCACAATTTATTTTGGATGAGTTAAGCGCAAGTGCTAGTTTACTAAATAAATATCCTAAAAGTGCAGGAGAAGGTTATCTTAAAGATGCAATGATAAACTTTATAGCAAAACGATTTAATGTAAAGTTATCCAATGATCAAATAATACCAACTTTTGGGACAAGAGAGGTTTTATTTAATTTTCCACAATTTGCTTTATTTGATACAAAAGAACCAACAATTGCCTTTCCTAATCCTTTTTATCAAATATATGAGGGTGCTGCGATTGCTAGTAATGCAAATGTGATACATATGGATATGACAAAAGAGAATAACTTTTTGGTAGATTTAAGTGAACAAGAATTGGAACAATGTGATTTAGTTATTTTAAACTATCCAAATAACCCAACAAGTGCAACAATAACAAATGAAGAGTTAGTAAAGTGGGTAAAGAGAGCTTTAAAATATGATTTTATTCTTCTGAATGATGAATGTTACAGTGAATTATATTTTGATGAAGATAAGAAGCCAATCTCTTTGCTTGAAGCGTGTGAAAAAGCAGGTAACAATAGCTTCAAAAACTGTTTAGTATTAAACTCGATTTCTAAAAGAAGTAGTGCCCCAGGGTTACGAAGTGGGTTTATTGCAGGAGATAAAGATATTTTAAAAGAGTATTTAAAATATAGAACTTATGTAGGCTGTGCATTACCATTACCTTTGCAAAAAACAGCTGCAATTGCTTGGAATGATGAAGACCATGTGAAAGAATTTAGAAAAATATACAAAGAGAATTTTAAAATTGCAAGTGAAATTTTAGGAGTCGTTGCACCAGAAGCTACTTTTTATATCTGGCTTGAGGTTGAAGATGAGTTAAAATTTACAAAAGAATTGTATGAATCTAAAAATATTAAAGTTTTACCAGGGAGTTTTCTTGGTAGAGGTGGTATAGGGAAGAATTATGTACGAATTGCACTCGTTGAAACACCAGAAAAAACAAAAGAGGTTATGAATAGATTAAAAGAGTTCATAACTTTATATAAAGCATAATAAAGAGGATAGAAATATATGAATCAAGAAGAGTTACAAGAAGCCAGAACAAATCCAGAGTTTTTAAACTATTTAAAAGAAAAAGAAGAGGAAGTAATAGCCTCAAAAAGTATCTCAGGACTTTATGAAGTTCTTGATACACTTCTTGTTTTAGATCTTGATGAAGAGAGAATACATACGGTATATCAAGAGATATTAAAAGTAGCATTTGACTCAATTGAAGAAAGACTAAAAGACTCTACAAAACTAAGTTTAGACAATGATGATATATATTTTATCCGAAGTTTTTATGAGCATGCAGTTGAAAAATGGAGTGTATTAAATTTTGATGGTGCAAGAGAATTATTTTTTATTTTATGGCAAATAATAGAAGATGAAAAATTATCAAAAGCGATGCAAGTACATCTTATTACAGCTGCTAATAACAAAGATATGGATGCTTTTTATGAAGAAGATGTGCATCATTTAGATGAGGTAGAGAATGAAAAGTATGGCTATTTTATTCATGAGTTTAATTTTGATGTAAATGAGTATTTAGCAAAGAATTCTAAAGTTTTAGAAGAACAATACAGTCAGTTAAAGCATTTACTAAACTAATGAGAGTACATTTTATAGGAATAGGTGGGATAGGACTATCTGCACTTGCGCGATTTTTACAATATAGAGGCTATAAAGTAAGTGGTTCAGATATAAAATCAACACCAATTACAAAAGAGTTAGAAAAAGAGGGAATTGTAGTAAATATTCCACAATCAGCAGATGCCATAGATGCTCAAGATTTAGTTATCTATAGTGCAGCTGTACAAAATGATAATGTAGAGATACAAGAAGCAAAACAACAAGAGCTTTTATTGCTTCCTAGAAAAGAAGCATTAAGTGTTATTATGCAAAAAACCACAAATTATTGTGTGTGTGCAGCACATGGGAAAAGTACAACTACTGCAATTTTAAGTTCAATTCTCCAAAGTTCAGCAATAATAGGGGCTATTAGTAAAGAGTTTGATTCAAACTTTAGGTATATTGATGAAGTTTTAGCTTTTGAAGCTGATGAGAGTGATGAAAGCTTTATCCTCTCACATCCCTATTGTTCAATAGTTATTAATACAGAACCAGAGCATATGGAGTATTATAACTATGATGAAAAAAGATTTTATGCTGCTTATGAAAAATTTATAGATATAGCAAAACTACGAGTTATCAATGCAGAAGATCCTTTTTTGCAAAACTATAAAGGATATGCAATCAAATTGTATCCATCAAAAGATATAAACCACATAGAGTTTATTTTAAAAGATGATGAACCTTATACTAAATTTTCTTTAAAAGATTATGGCTTTTTCGAAGTATGGGGATTTGGTGTTCACATAGCTGTTGATGCAGCGTGTGCTATTTTAGCAGCAGCAGCTTCCATGAGCATTGAAGAAATTAGAACAAATTTAGCAAAATATCAAGGGATTAAAAAGCGTTTTGATATTATTCAAAAAGAGGATAACTTTGTATTGATTGATGATTATGCACATCATCCAACGGAGATTGTAGCAACACTAGAATCTGTAAAATTGTATAAAACACAAAAAGGTTTAGAGTATACTACAGTTATATGGCAACCTCATAAATACAGTAGAACTTTAGATAATTTAGAATATTTTAAAACTTGTTTTAAGGGGTGTGATAAGCTCATTATACTGCCAGTATGGTCAGTTGCTGAAGAGATAAAAGAGATTGATTTTATGAAAGAGTTTGCTTCATATAATACAATATTAGCAGATAAAGTAAGTGTAAGTAAAGCTAATATTGAATTAATTAAAGATGATAAAGTTTTTCATACAATTGATAGCGGAATGGTTATAGGTGTAGGTGCTGGTGATATAACGTATCAACTACGTGGAAAATAGGGAGAAATATGCAATACGATAATTATTATGTGATAGATACAAATATAATTTTACAAGATGCGGCAAATCTTTTAAGCTATCAGATAATAATACAAATCTTATTATTATCCCTGAAACTGTTTTAGATGAGATAGATACAAAAAAAAGTGGTTTTGAGGAGATCAATTTTCAAGCAAGAGAGTTTGCAAGAATTTTAGAAACTGGTATTACAAAAGAGAAACAACATATTGGAAACTACACATTAATTAGCATTGAAATTGAGGGGGTATTAAAAGCGAATATTCAGATTATCTCAAAAGAGGATTATGAGGTAAATAGTAAAAATATTCAACTTAATATTTACAATGATAGAAAGATACTTGAGGTTGCCTCATTTGCAAAAAGTCTTTACAAAAAAACAAAATTCTTATCACTAGATATTATGGCAAGAACTAGAGCAATCTCTTTGGATATTGATGTAGATTCTTTGCGTGGTGATAACGATGAATTTACCTATGAATTTGTAAAAACGATTGATATACCTTTTGATAAATTAGAGGAGCTTCCTAACGCAGACATAACAAGTATTGATACAAACTACAGTTCGTATAATTATTCGTATTGTTTTCAAGTAATTGATTCTGACCAGATGATACTAGCTAATATAATCAATGGTAAAGTCTCTATTTTAGATGAGGGTGAGATACGAGATCAAATAATTACACCACTTAATAAAGAGCAACTTTTTTTTAGTAATGCGATTTTAAATACATACTACAATGTGATTATAGTAGATGCAAAAGCTGGTTCAGGAAAAACACTTTTAGCACTTAGTGGAGCTATAAAAAAAGTAAGACAAAAACAGTACCAAAAGATTATCTATGTACGAAATTCTATAGAGTCATTAGATAAAGGTGAGGATGTAGGATACCTACCTGGTTATGAGGAAAAATTTGCAATTTACAATCACCCTTTGGTGGATAGTTTAAACTATATGGTACGAAGTGAACATAAGAAAAAATCCCAAAATAAACAAAAACAATTTGATGAATTAGATGAACAAGAAGTTGTTTTACGAGTACAAAATATGATGGATAATTATAGTATCCAAACAATGTGGGTAGGGGAGATGAGAGGACGAACTTTATCTAATGCGTTTATTATTATAGATGAAGCACAAAATATGTCAAATAAAACTATGCAGATGGTTTTAAGTAGGATTGACAGTAGTTGTAAAGTTGTAATTTTAGGAAGTAACAATCAAATAGATAACTTCTATGTAAATAAATATACAAACTCTTTAACTACACTTTTAAAATCAACAAAAAATAAAACAGATTTAGTTCATAGTTTTGCAATAAATCTAGAAAAAGTCCTTAGAGGTCCTATTACTCAGTGGGCAGAAGATATTTTTAGTAAAAAATAGATATTTATTAAATAATTAGTTTGTATCCCGTAGCCTTGATTGTTTCAATTGTAAGTTCCGGAAGTTTTTTACGTAAACGAAATAATAGATGTCTTCTACTTACATCGTCAACTGGATTATCATTCCATAAAAGATGATCAATTGTTTCATTGAGAACAATACAATTTTTATTTAAAATCAGTATATGTAAAAAAAACTTCTCATTTTTACTTAATATAATCTTTTTTTTATCTTTTATCAAAACCTGAGCATTTAAATCATAACTATAGTTAGATTTTAATTTAATTAAGGGATCACCTAGGTTATTTAAATAACGATGATAGGCTAGTTTTACTTCTCTTATAAGAATCTCTTCCGTAAATGGCTTTACTAAATATCCTATAAAATTTACCTCTGAAGCCTGTTTTAAAAATTTGTCTTCTTGATGAGAAGTTAAAAATATAGTTAAGATATGAAAACTTTTTTGGATAATTTTTACTGTTTCAATACCATTGAGATAGCCCTTTATAGTTATATCTGCAAGGATTAAATCAACTTTATACTCTTGAATTAATTTAATTGCTTTCTCATAATCTGAGGCAATTCCTATAACATTAAAGTTGTTTTTTCCCAATAACTGCTTTATTCTAAGGGCAATCATTGATTCATCTTCTAAAATAAGTATGTTAAAATCTTTCATAATAAACAAGTATAACATCATAGTGTTATATTTGATGTTATGAGTAAATTTTATTGCTTTAGTTTAGAATGATATTATTTATAGTAGTATTACTTTATGAAAATAATTTTAAAAATTTTTATTATTCTATTTTTATTTACGAGCTTTGCAACTGCTCAAATTATATTGGATAATGAAGTAAAACAGATTGTTCTATTAAATAAAAGTGAAATTTATTTCGATAAAACAAATAAAAAGAGTATTTATTTTCTGATACAAAAACCTGAACTCTTTGAATCTTATCATAAAGAGTATATCAATAATGGATTGAAAAATAAACATCCTGTTTGGATAAAGTTTACTCTTTATAATGATAGTTCACAGACAATACACCGTACATTAAGTATAGACGAATTAAAATTAGAGCATATTGAACTTTATGTTGTAAAGAATAATAAAGTGCTTTATATGAAAAAAGCAGGTGCTTTAAATAAAGAAGAGTTTAAAGGTATTTTGATGCCTAATTTTCAAATAAAAGTTCTTCCTAATGAAAAGAGAGATTTTTATTTAAAAGTTCTTACTTCAAACTTTGCTCTTTCATTTAAAGCTTTATTGACAAGCAAAGAAGATTTCTTATACAAAGATATAAAACACCATCTGGTATTGACAGTTTTTGTTACTCTTTTTCTGAGTGTTTTTATTTATAATCTTATTTTATTTTTTTTAACAAGAGATTCTATCTATTTTTATTATGCACTATTTGTATTGGGTATGTTAGCACCTATAAAATCTCATTATATACTTTGGCTTCATATTTTCCCTATGTATGATCCAAGTTTTATGCTCAAAGAGATTAGTCTAAAAGTATACTATACAAATTTCACATCGCTAACAATGATATTGTTTGCACAGAAGTTTTTACAAACAAATCAATATCCAAAAGTGCATATGTTTTTAAACTTTTCGATAGTTATGATTATTATTCATACCTTTTTAACAAGCCCAACTTTTTTAAGCTATCAAGATGTAGTACCTTTTTATTTCTTTCTTCTTCTTTCCTCTTTTTTTATTGGATTTTATGCTCTTTATAAAAGAAATAAAAATGCTCTTTACTTTATTTTTGGTTGGGGATTATCTGTATTAGCTTGGATAGCAGCATTACTTCATGGTTTTAATATATGGAGTATAAAATATGACTTTTATTATATTTCGCAAACCCTTCTTACTCTTGAGGTTTTTCTTTTTTCTTATGCCATATCACAATATATTAGAAGATTAAATAACGAAAAAGAGGAGTTATCCCAAAAACTTATTGAGCAAAAAGAGAATGAAAATATTAAACTAGAAAAAACAGTAAAAGAAAAAACTAAGAACTTAAAGAAAGAATTAAAAACAAATAAATTTTTACTTCAGGAGCTTAACCATAGAGTAAAAAATAATATGCAATTCATAACCTCTTTATATGCATTAAAGCTTAGTGATAATGAAGAAGCACAAGAAAAGATACAAGATATAGAGAGAAAAGTACAGGCAATGAGTCAAGTACATCAAATGCTTTATACCCAAAAAAACTCCAACTATATTAAAGCTGATAGTTACTTTGAAAGTATAATTAAAAACATCCAAGAAAGCTTTTATATTGAAGATATAAAGTTTATATATAATATTCAAATCACTTTAAATCTTGAAGAAGCTATATATTGTGGACTGATAGTAAACGAGCTTGTAACCAATGCTATAAAATATGCTTTTGAAAAGAATAAAGGGGAAATCACTATTATTTTAAAAGAAGATCAAAGATACAAATATTTAAAAGTAGAAGATAATGGTAGAGGAATAGAAAAAAATGATAGTAATGGCTTTGGGCAAATGCTTATTGAAACCCTAGCAACTCAGCAACTTAATGGGAAAATAGATATAGATACTACATCTGGAACAAAAGTGATGGTTTCTTTTCCTAAACTATAACACCACTTATAACGCAAACTCATTAGAATATACCTAATAATAAAAAAGGTAATTGCAATGTTTAATAAAAAAAATTTATATTTAATACCATTAGTAGTTAGTATTCTTTGTGCAGACAATGAAATCGATGGTTTAGGCGATTTAGCAGGAGGAATTTTTTCTAGTCATGCAGTAGGAGTAAATACGGATGGAACAGTGATTGTTGGATATTCAACTTCAGCATCGGGTACTGAAGCATTTAGATGGACACAAGCAGGAGGTATGGTAGGCTTAGGTGATTTAGCAGGAGGAATTTTTTCTAGTCTTGCAACTGGAGTAAGTGCGGATGGAACAGTGGTTGTTGGAAGAGCAACTTCAGCCTCAGGACTTGAAGCATATAGATGGACACAAGCAGGAGGTATGGTAGGCTTAGGTGATTTAGCCGGAGGAGCTTTTTTAAGTTATGCATATGGGGTAAATACGGATGGAACAGTGGTTGTTGGATATTCAACTTCAGCCTTGGGTACTGAAGCATTTAGATGGACACAAGCAGGAGGTATGGTAGGCTTAGGCGATTTAGCAGGAGGAGCTTTTCTTAGTGTTGCAAGGGGGGTAAATGCGGATGGAACAGTGGTTGTTGGATATTCAACTTCAGCCTCGGGTAATGAAGCATTTAGATGGACACAAGCAGGAGGTATGGTAGGCTTAGGCGATTTAGCAGGAGGAATTTTTGGTAGTTATGCTATGGGAGTAAATGCGGATGGAACAGTTGTTGTTGGAGGTTCATATTCAGCCTCAGGACTTGAAGCATATAGATGGACACAAGCAGGAGGTATGGTAGGCTTAGGTGATTTAGCCGGAGGAAGTTTTAGTAGTTATGCTATGGGAGTAAATGCGGATGGAACAGTTGTTGTTGGATATGGGACTTCAGCTACAGGAAATCAAGCTTTTAGGTGGACACAAAGTACGGGAATGCAGTCTTTAGAAGATTGGTTAGGCATTTCTCTAAGTGGCTGGAGTGATATGGAAGCTCAAGGTGTAAGTGATGATGGAAATACAGTTGCTGGTTATGGAACAAGTAGTAATGGTACAGAAGGTTTTATCGCCATTGGAGGACAAGGGCTTATCGGGATAAATGATTTTACCTCTTCATTACAGAGTATCAACTCATCTACGGCTCAGAGTATCACAAATATTTCTATGCTATTACATGGTGCCCATGGACATCCAGGAAATAGAAGAGCCATAGATGATAAACGTGTGATGTGGATAGCAGGAGATGTATCAAGTGATAATAGAGATAGCTCAAAAGATAATGGATATATAGGTGAAGTAGGAGTAAGTATAAAACACAATGATCATATCACTTATAGTCTAGCAATTGGAAATATGATAGGTGATAGTAAACTTGATTATAAAGGAACAATAGATAATGATGGAAAATATATAGTAGTAGATACTGATATAAAACCGTTGAAAAATATACCTTTTTATTCTACAACAACCTTAGCCTATGGACAAAATAATCTTACTATTAAAAGAGGGTTTGATAATGGTGGAGTGTTAACACATTCTACTGGAGATACTCATGAGAGCTTTTTAGCTTTTAAACAAAAACTTCAATACCAATTTGAAATTTTAATGCCTTACCTCCAAATGAATCATATCCAAGTAAAAAGAGATGGATATAGTGAAAGTGGCGGAGGCTTCCCATCTAGTTATGATAATATAAAAGAGAATGTTACAGATTATAGGGTAGGTGTAGATGCCAACTTTGAGCTTAATAAATCAAATAAACTTATCAGTACTTTAGAAGCAGTCCATAGAGTTCAAAAAAAAGGAGAAGGAATCAGTGGACAAGTAGTGGGACTAGGCTCTTTTTCACTTGATGGAAGAGAATATGACCAAAACTGGACGAGAGCGACAGTAGGGGTTGAACATACATTTGAAAATGATTCAAGATTTACACTTACTTTTAATAGAACATCAAGAGGAGAAGATCCCCTCTTTTGGAGTGGATTTAATTACTCTATATCATTTTAAAATGTAAGTATGATGTTTGTTAATACTTTATTCACTTTTTTTACTTAAATAGATAAATAATCCCAAAGAGATAATTAAAAAAGAAACACCACCTATAAGGTATACAGCATTTACCATTTGTGAGTAATCATCAAGTGCAATTTTAAATACAACCATTAAAGACTCAATTAATAAAGCAATTATAATAGTAATTGAAAATTTTGTTAAAACTTTATACTCGGCTTTACTATTTTTTGAGTAACTTTTGAAAAACACCTCTTGTTCTAATACTGTTTTTGCAAGGTCAAATATGGCAAGACCTAAGGTTACAGCAACAATTGGTTTAAAAATTGCTTCAACTGAAAAATGTGCTTTAATAATAACAGCATTAATAAATTCAAAAAATGAATACCCAAGGGTAAAAAGTGCCAATAAAATCATAATCATTGAGATAAGAAAATAAAACCCTTTATTGACCATATTAAACTGTTCATGTATCTCAACCAAACCCAATCTTTGTAATAAAGAGGTCATCTTAAAATCTAAAAAGTAAATTTTGTCTTTTTCAAGTTTTGCAACAGTCACACATGTCATACCCGAGGCACTACTTATATATGGAGGTGAAACAGAGATACCATTTTCATTGAAATGTATTTTATTCATAAGGTATTTTCTATTGACACCATTTTGGGAGTCACTAGTTTTATCCTTATAGATATTTGGTGAACATTGTGTAAGTGTATCTTTTTCACAGATATATAGTAACTCTAACGATGGAAAAGTATTAAATAATTTGTTATATTTATTATGTTCTTGTAATTGAAGATGTCCTAAATTTCTTATTGTTTCTATTAAAAAGTTTTCTATATCCGTAGTGTTTTTAGTATATGTTTCTATAAATTCTTGCAAAGTAACTCCTCTAAATAATCTAATAACCCTATTTTACTCCAATTTGAAAATAATATTGTAATAATGTTGTATAGTTAGTATGCAAGTAGAGTAAAAATGTTTACAAGTAAAATTTAGATAAAATGTACTTAACAAAGATTAAATGTATAAAAAAGATTAAGAGGATTAGTTAATGGTAGAAAGATACGCACGAGAAGAGATGAGCCAACATTGGACACAACACGCAAGATACGCAGCATGGCTTGAAGTTGAAAAAGCAGCTGTAAAAGCATGGAATAAACTTGGACTAATTCCAGATGAAGATTGTAAAAAAATTGTTAAAAATGCTACATTTTCTGTTGAAAGAATTGAAGAGATTGAAGCTGTTACAAAACATGATTTAATTGCTTTTAATACAAGTGTATCAGAATCTTTAGGTGATGAATCAAGATGGTTTCACTACGGTATGACAAGTTCAGATGCTGTTGATACAGGTGTTGCTATTCAAATGCGAGATAGTTTAAAAATCGTTATCAAAGATGTTAAAATGCTTATGAAATCTATCAAAAAACGTGCACATGAGCATAAAATGACTTTAATGGTAGGTAGAAGCCATGGTATTCACGGTGAGCCTATCACTTTTGGTCTTACTTTAGCTGTTTGGTATGATGAGATGAAAAGACACCTTAAAAACTTAAAAGAGACACAAAAAGTTATTAGTGTCGGTCAAATAAGTGGAGCAATGGGAAATTTTGCACATGCACCACTAAAATTAGAAGAATATGCTATGAAAGAGTTAGGGTTGAAGCCAGAACCATGTTCAAATCAAGTAGTTCATAGAGATAGATATGCTAGGTTAGCAACTGCATTAGCGTGTATGGCTTCATCTATAGAAAAATTTGCAGTTCAGGTACGACATCTACAAAGAACAGAGGTGTATGAGTGTGAAGAGTTTTTTGCAAAAGGGCAAAAAGGAAGCTCTGCTATGCCACACAAAAGAAATCCAATTTTAACTGAAAATATCACTGGATTAGCGAGAACGATAAGATCATTTGCAACTCCAGCTATGGAAAATGTTGCATTATGGCACGAAAGAGATATTTCTCACTCTTCAAATGAAAGATTTTGGTTACCAGATGCATTTATAACTACAGACTTTATGCTTCATAGAATGAATAATGTTATAGCAAACTTAACAGTAATGCCAGAAAATATGATGAAAAACTTAAACCTTACAGGTGGTTTAGTATTTTCTCAAAGAGTATTGTTAGAACTACCACTTCAAGGTGTAAGTAGAGAAGATGCTTATAAAATAGTACAAAGAAATGCGATGAAAGTATGGGAAGAGATTCAACAAGGAAAAGCAACAACAAATAAAAAAGGGGAGTCTTTGTATCTTGGTCATCTACTCGCAGATGAAGAGCTACGAAAATCTTTAAGTGAAGAGCAAATAAGAGAGTGTTTTAACTTTGATTACTATACAAAAAATGTAGATGATATTTTTAAAAGAGTATTTAAAAAGTGAATCTAAATACCCACCTAAAACTAGATAACTCAATTAATGGAAAAATCATAGAGCTTGAAAGTGGTTATGCAAAAGTGGAGCAAATCACAAAAGATTTTATGGTAGCTGATGAGGTTGGTCTTGTTCATGGTGGATTTACTTTTTGTGCAGCGGATTTTTGTGCTATGGCTGTTGTAAATGACCCAAATGTAGTTTTAGCAAAAAGTGAAACAAAATTTTTAGCACCTATTAAGTTAGGTGATGTTGTTTTATTTGAGGGTAAACTTATAGAAAAAGATGGCAAGAAATCAACTATAGAAGTTGTAGCATCTGTAAATGAAAATCCAGTATTTAAAGGGACTTTCTATACCGTTACTTTAGATAAACATATTTTAGGATAGTTAAAAAGCTATTCTACAATGTGTCCTACAAATTTGGACATATTATCCAGTATCTGTCCACCTTTTCTAAATCCTAATCCACACGCTTCATAAGAGTAAAATACTCCTGCTTGGTAGTAGTTGCTATTTTCATCTTGAGGAAACTCTACATACTCTTGATAGATAGGTTTAAAATTGTCATAATCACCTTCTGTTTTAATTTCAAGAGAATTATCTGAATTTACAATAGCTATATTTGCACCTTCTCTTCCAAAACACATCTTTTCTACTTGTTTTTTATTTTTAAGTGGTTCAAAGGATGTTTCAAGTAGAAGTGGATGGTTTGGAAATAAATCCCATAGTACTTTCATCATCCCTTTACTTTGAAATAGTAGTGTGTAGGCGGGGTTTAAAACTATAGTTTTTTTATTAGAGATAAGTTCTGTTAAAATGACAGCTAATTCCCCCTCTTGTATCCCTATATCTTCCCAAGGAACAAGCTTAAACCAGAACTCATAGAGTTCATTATTTAAAGAGATTCCATCATCACTAAATTCAACATCTTCTACATACGAAAATTCAGTTTTAAATCCAATTTCACTGGCAATGTGTTGCAAGAGTTTTGTAGTATGTTCCTCTTCAGAACTTCCTGCAATGCTTGAAAAAAGTATTTTCCAATTAAGTTTTTCATAATGTTTTTGAAAATCTTCAATACCACTATTAAGGGTGATAAGTCTTTTAAAATTGTCCCCTATTGCTTCATATATTGAGTTGAATTGTTTTGTTTCATCATAGTTATTAAATTTTAACATCGCCCATTGAATAATAGCTGTTTCAAAAAGAGCCGTTGGAGTATCGGCATTAAATTCGATAAGTTTAATTGGTTTATTATCTATTCCACCTGCTAAATCAAATCTACCATATAGGTGCCAATGAACATCATTCTCCCAAGATTCTTTGATAACTTCTACAAGATTAAAAGGGATATTAAGATCATGGAATAGGTTGTTATCTATTACATGTTGCGCTGCTGTACAGTACATATCATAAAGTTCATTTGTCGCATCGTAAAAAGCTTCAGCTTCTGGTTCTGTAAGTATTATAAATTCATCACTTATGTAAGAAGTGTTATCTATGTCTGTATGCCAATTAAATCCTATAGATTCTAAGTATTTGTTATTGAGTTTATTTAATTTTTGTAGTTTCATAGTATTACTTTATATCCTGTTGCGTAAATGTTTGTAATTGTATCTTTTGGAAGTTTTTTTCTTATATTTTTCATCATTGTTTTAAGTGTATCTATACTATAACTCTCAAAATTTTCCCAAACTTCCATTAATAAAGTATCATAAGTGATAGTACTGTTTGGATTTGAAAATAAAATATTGAGTATTTTTCTCTCTTTTGGTGTAAGGTTTATCTCTTGTAACCCTTGAAAAAGAGTTTGTGTATCTTCTTTCCAGAGAAAATTATCACTTAGGTGAATGATTTTTTTATTTGTTGTTTTGAAATTAACAATTTCTTGTATTGCTAATTGAAGTGCATCAAATAGATTATCAGTAGTTAATGGTTTAATAATATATTTTGTAAGTTTTAATTCTGTTGCATCTAAAAGATTATCTGTGTCAGAATAAGCAGTAATCATAATAATTCTTGTGGAATGGTCAGTTTGCCTAATTTTCCTAGCTACTTCTATCCCATCATAATTTGGCATGTTTATATCCAAAAGTATTATATCTGGTTTTTTACTTTTATATATTTGATATGCTTCATTACCATCTTTCGCAATATAAAGTTCTTTTACCATATCTCCTAAAATACTATTCATAAGCTCTCTAATATCAGGTTCATCATCTGCAAATAATATTCTTATATTTTTTAATCCCATTTTTTACCTTTGATGAAATAATAATTATTTATTACAAAACATTTAAATTTTATAATGCTTTATTGAATTATTTTATTTAATTATATAGTAAAATTTTAAATCTTCACTAAATCTTCACTATTTAATCACTAAATCTTTACTATTTAATTCTACACTTACTTATATAAAAAAAGGATGAAAATGAATACAACAAATGAGATGTTTAAATCTAATACTAAAGTAGAAAGTTTATTAGCAGCAATGCCAAAAAGATGTAGTTGTGCTGTGTGTAGAACCACTAAAGGGATGGCAAAAAATAGCTTAGGTGAAAAAAAATTCAAAGAAATTTGTACAACTATAGGATTAGTTGCTTAGATTTAAGATTTTGAGAAAGGAGGTTTTTCTTAACCTCCAAAGAAACTTTTAGAACTACTTGTTCTACTACTTCCACCAAAAAAACCACTTTTTTTACTACTAGATGTTTTTGATGTACTACTACTTTTTGCTTTGTTAAAACTATTAACACTTTTAGAGTAAGTAGAAGGTGATTTGTAGTTAGTTCTTCTTTGATTTTGGTAGTTTTGATTATTAAAAAGCTTATTTCCTATATAACTCCCAATAATTGCACCAGCTGCACTAGCTAATAAAGTTTCTCCCAAACTCATTCCACCCATTCCTGTAGGGTTTGTAAGATTTGAAGTACCATTATCAATTTTTGCAGATTCTTGTGCGACAAGTGCATCTATCTCTTGTTTTGAGAGAATTCTCTCTTTCCCATTTTCTCTTAAAACAATAGTGGTACTAGTACTCGGAAACTCATCAACAATTTTGTAGTCTCCATTATCAGTTTTTTCAATTATTACAAAAGCACCTTGTTTTTGACTAGCTGCATTTATTGTACCATTTTGAGAATTTTGGCCATTTGAGTTTTTGTCTTCACACCCTGTGAAACTTGTAATGAGAATAGCTCCCATTCCACCAACTATAGCATAATCAGACACTTTTTTTAAAAAATATTTTTTTCCCATATTACTACTTTGCTAAAAATGAAATAACTTTTTCTATAGGTCTTCCTATAACAGCATCGTTTCCTTTTATAACAATAGGTCTTTCGATAATTTTTGGAAATTTAATCATCGCTTTTATGAGTTCATCATCTGTTTTATTTTCGTCACCTAGATTTAGCTCTTTATATTCAGCCTCTTTTGGTCTCATCATCTCTCTTACGTTTGTTATATCCAATTTTTTGATCAAATCTTTAATAATCTCTTCTGTAAGAGGTTCTTTTAAGTATTCAAATATCTCATATTCACACATCTTTTCATCAAGTAGGTTTTTAGAGTCTCTACTTTTCCCACATCTTGAGTTATGCCATATTTTTATCACTTTTATTCCTTTCCAAAGTTTGCATTAATTGCATTTTTTATTCTTTTGATTGTTTCTTCAACTCCTAATATAGCTATAATATCGTAAACAGATGGTGCATTTGTTCCACCTGTTAGGGATATTCTTATAGGTTGAAAAAGTTGTGGGAATTTTAATTCATTAGTTTGAATAAATGGTTTTGTAATAGCTTCTATATCAACAGGTGTATGAAGTTCTTTATTCTCTTCAAGTACTTTACAATAAGCTTCTAACATAGATACTGTATCTTCTTTAATAAACTTCTTTACCCCTTTATTCTCATAACTTGTTGGTGTAGTTAGTATATTTTCAATAGCGTTTTTTAGTTCAAGAAGAGTGTTCGCTCGCTCTTTACAAAGATCAAGTATCATCTCTTTTTTATCATGTCCATGAAGTTCACAATTATGAAATTTTAAATCAGTTACTAATCTTTCATTTGGAACATTTTTTATGTAGTGAGCATTAAGCCATAAAAGTTTTTCTTCATTGTATGCAGATGCTGATTTATTTATATGGTGTGGGTCAAAAAGTTGAAGCATCTCTTCTATACTAAATATCTCTTGATCTCCATTTGACCATCCAAGTCGTACTAAAAAGTTCAAAAGTGCTTCAGGAAGAAATCCTAATCTTTTGTATTCCATCACATCCATTGCTCCATCTCTTTTAGAAAGCTTTTTCCCTGATGGGTTATTAATCATAGAGATATGGAAAAATTTTGGTACTTTAAATCCTAGAGCATTGTAAATAACGATTTGTTTTGGAGTATTTGAAAGATGATCATCACCCCTTAATACATCCGTCATACCCATTAAGGCATCATCAATCGCCACTACAAAATTATAAGTAGGAGCACCATTACTTCTTGCAATTACAAAGTCATCAACCTGGTTTGCATCAAATTTCATAGCACCCTTGACCCCATCAACAAATTCAATTACTCCCTCTTTTGGAGCTTTTATACGAATAACTGGTTCAATTCCTTCTGGTATAGTTGGTAGTGTTTTCCCATCTTCTGGTCTCCAAGTTTCATCATATCTTGGAGTTTCTTTGTTTGCCTCTTGTTTAGCTCTTAAGGCATCTAACTCTTCACGACTCATATAACACTTGTATGCTTTTCCAGATTCTAAAAGACTTTTAATATATTTTTGATAAATATCAAATCTTTTTGATTGATACTCTATCTCACAATCACTAGGCATTCCAACCCATTCAAATGCTTCAAGTATTGCTTTTACTGCATCTTCATTATTTCTAGCATTGTCTGTATCTTCTATTCTAAGTTTAAATTCACCATCTGTTTTTTTTGCCCACAAATAACTATAAAGTGCAGTTCTTAAACCACCAATATGTAAGTATCCTGTTGGACTAGGTGCAAATCTTGTAATTGCCATTGTTACCCTTTTGTTATAAATATGGCGTATTCTACCATACTAAATAACTCACTTACTTTAAACAGTAATTTTAATTAGTTAAAACTTTATATGATATAATCATTCAATGTTTTAAAATTAGGACTAAATATATGGAACATATAAAAAACTTTTCGATTCTTTATATCGATAATGACAAAGTACTCATCACAAAAGCCAAACAAATTTTGAAAAAAACACAAACGCTTCAAATTGTAAATAATTTTGAAGATGCCTTATCTGCTTACGAAAAATTTTTACCTGATATAGTTGTTGTTGATGTGTTTAGTGACAAAGGGATAGCTTTTTGTCAAAAAATAAAAACTCTTTCTCCTGAACAAGCTATTATAGTCCTTACTGCACAGAAAAACATTCTAATTTTAGAAAAAATTATCAATTTAGGAGTGTCTAAAATTTTATTTAAACCTATTATAAAATTTGATAGATTATTTCAAGCAATAGAGTCAGTTTGCATAATATTACAAAATAAATTAGATGCAAATAACCTAAAACTCTTAAAAATAAAAGAGGAAAGAGAAGAGTTCTTGTTGGGTGTAATAAAACAAATATCTCATCATTGGAGACAACCCTTAAGTATTATATCCACATTATCAAGTACCTGTAGTTATAAAAAAGAGATGGGGATAGAAACACAAATAAATGAAGATATAGAAGCAGCAAAACTTATCACTCGTAAAACTCAAGAGTTAGCAAATATACTAAAAGTTATAGATAGTATTGATTATAACAATATCAAAATAGAAGAGATAGAGAAACTTATAAAAGTAAGTAATCCTCTTTACCCAGCACAGAAACTAGAGGTTTAAAATCTATTTGTCCTCGTTACTCTGAGGGATTCCATGGATTGAAACCAAAGTCTAAATTAGTATCAAATCCACTATCAAAACTTCCTATATTAGGATCTGAGTAGCCTAGCTGTGCAGATTTGTTTCTCAACATCATAATATCATTTTTAATATCTATATGTTCAGGACATACCATATTGCAATTACCACATAAAGTACAATCCCAAATCCCATTCTTTTGTACACTATCTATTTTATTTTGAATATTTTTTTCTTTTTTATCATTTACATATCGGTATGTACGAGTAAGAGCAAATGGACCAATAAACTCTTTGTTTACTTCATAAATAGGACAAGAGCTATAGCAACTATTGCATAAGATACAATTACTTTGTAAATCAATACTTTTTTCATCTTGAGGAGTAATAGTAGCGTCACTTTTTTCTTCAAGATTTGCATGAGCTTGATTCAAAGAAAATTTTTGGTTTGATAAATCCACTACGAGGTCTTTGATTAGAGGGATGTTTTTAAGAGGTTCTATAATATCTCCATTTTTAATAGTTGTTTTACAAGCTAATTTTTCTACCCCATTAACTCGAACAGCACAACTTCCACATACTCCACTTCTACATCCGCTTCTATAGGTCAAACTACTATTTTGAGTTGTTTTGATATTATGAAGAGTTTTAAGAAGGTTTTGCTCTTTTTGTATATTATATTGTTTATCACATATTGTAATAGAAATCATACTAACTCCACTTTATAACTATTTTCTGTTTTGACAATAATACTATCTTTGGCAAATTTTTCATTCTCATCTGGATAATCAACTCTATAATGTGCCCCTCGACTTTCTGTTCTATTTTTGGCACTTAGAATAATTGTATCTCCTAATTCTAACATATTGAGAAGTTCTATATATTCTTTAAGATTGGTATTATATATTTTACTTTTATCTGTTATTCCCATAAGTTTTTTTTGTGTTCTATATATCTCAATTTGTTCAAGTGCTTTATCTAAAGAATCTTCTTTTCTAAAGAGTCCAACATTGTTGTAAAATAAGGTACCCATCTCTTTTTTTATTGAATAAAAGTCAACTTCATTGGGTATTGAAAAAATACTTTCTATAAAGTTTATATCAAGTTCTAACTGCTTAGATTGAACCCCTTTATCACACTGTATTGTATTTGATTTCTTACTTGCTATTTCCCCCGCAAAACGACCAAAAGTGATAATCTCTAAAAGTGAATTCCCACCAAGTCTATTTGCTCCATGAACACCATTTGAAGAACATTCTCCCACAGCATAAAGATTTTTAATATTTGTTTCACAATTCATATTTGTTTTGATTCCACCCATTGTATAATGTGCCGAAGGTTTAATCGGTATTAAATCACAATCAAGTTGTAATCCTGCAAACTGAAAAGCTAAATCATATTCTTGTGGCATCACCTCTTTTATTTTTTCCAAACCAAGATGACGAAGATCTAAAAACACTTCATACCCAGCTTTTATTTTCTCATCTATTGCTCTTGATACTACATCTCTAGGTGCTAACTCATCAACAAATCTTTTTTCATTTTGAGTTACAAGATATCCACCTTCACCTCTTGCACTTTCACTAAGTAAGATGGAATTTTCTTTTAAAGTTGTAGGATGAAATTGTATATATTCCATATTTGCTATTTTTACATTTGCACGAAGAGCTGCTGCTATTGCATCACCTGTTGTTGCATTTGAATTAGTTGTATAGCCATCATAAATTGCACCATAACCACCACTTGCAACAATTACATTTTTTGCAAGGAGTTGTTTCACTTCGGTATTTTTTATATCAAGATATGTTATCCCTTGAATTGTCTCATCTTCTACAATAAAATTTAAAAGCATAGCTTCATTACAAAATTCAATATTTTCTTTTAAACAATTATCATAAAGAGTATGCAATATTTTTAAACCAGTATAATCACTACTATAACAAGCACGGTTGTAAGAAGCACCACCAAGTTTTCTTTGAGCGATTGTGTTGTTTGTATCTCGGCTAAAAGGCACACCAATATCATCCAACCATTGGATAGTTTTATCTGCGTTCTTGCACATAAAGTTGATACTTTTTTCATCTCCTATATTATGAGCTGACTTTATGGTGTCTTCAATATGTGAAGAAATACTATCTTGAGAGTTTTCTTTTGTCAAAACACCATTAATCCCACCTTGTGCTTGACAAGTTTGTGATTGTGTAGGGTATGTTTTTGAAAGAACCAAAACACTAGCGCCATTTTTTTTTGCTTCCAAAGCAGCACTTAATCCTGCTCCACCACTACCTATTATAAGTACATCTATCATTTTTTAATCCCAAAACTCTTTAAGTTCTCTTTGTTTTTTTAATTTTTCTTGTTCAATATGTTGTTTGATTTCTAACTCTTCTTTATCTTCTTCTTGCAATTCTTGTTCCTGAAGAGCTAAAAGCTCGGCTCTTTCTTTTCTTGCTTGGAGTACTTTTATTCTTATTTTGTCTTGTGCTTCTTTTTTCATCTCATCTGTAAAGTTCATACCTTCAATAGTCAAGAAGGCATTACCTATCTCTTCTTCTTCACTAAGTTCTGCTTTTTCAGTCTCTTCTTCTATTTCTACACTTTCTTCTTTTAGAGGAGTGTTTTGAGTTGGCTGTTTTTCTTCAATCTCTTTCACAATAGTTTTTTCTACTTTTGTATTCTTTTTTTTCTCTTTAGATTTTATTTTTTCTGGTTTAGTTTTTGTTTTACTGTTTTGTTTTAATTCTTCAAACTCAGCCATTATTTTTTCATACTTTTCAAAATCCATCAAAAGAAAGCTAGGTTTCCCATCTCGTAATATAATTGCTTTATCAATCTTTTTTTCAATAATTTTATCAAAAATCATTTTACTTTTTCGAATCAGTTCCGTAGCTGAAAACATCTCATTTGACTTATAAAGTAATAAACCCATTGCAAACTCCTATATGTAAAGTTATATGTATTATAAAACAAATCCCTTTAAAATTAGCTCACAAATTTTTTTATATTTTCTTCTATTGCGTTTATTAGTCGTACTCGTGCTTCTTTTGAAGCCCAAGCAATATGTGGCGTGATAATGATTCTTTCTTTATCTTTGATAGCTAAAAGAGGAGAATCTTCTTCTATTGGCTCTTTTGTAACTACATCTGTTCCATAGTAAATATCTTGACCATTATCAATAAGCTCACTTATATCAGCTTCATTTACTATACCTCCACGACCTAGGTTTAATAATACTCCACCCTCTTTCATATTTTGTAAGTTTGACTTATTAAGTAAATTTAGTGTTTGTTCATTTAAAGCACAATGAATGGAGATAATATCAGAAGTCGCAAGTAAGTTATCCAAACTTAGTTGTGTATATTTAGGATTGGTATTTTTCCCAGATGTTGAATAATATTGTACTTCACAACCAAATGCATCAGCTACTTTTGCAACACCTAAACCAATGTTACCTAAACCTATAATGCCCCATTTTTTCTTATCAAGTTCAATAAACGGATGACTTACATTAGTAAAAATTGTACTATATTTCCAGTTATATTTTCCATATAAGTCATAAAAGTTGATTTTTTGTACGAATTGTAATGCGAATGTAAATGTGAGTTGTACTACACTAGAAGTTGAATACCCTACAACATTTTTAACTGGAATATTGTTTTGTTTTGCATATTCTAAATCTATATTATTCATACCTGTAGCAGCCACACAGATAAGTTGTATTTTGCTGTTGTCCATAATCTCTTTATCTATTACAACTTTATTTGTTACAACTATATCAGCCTCTTGAACTCTAGCAAGAGTTTCTTCTGAATTTGTGGAATCATAACAGATAACTTCCCCAAATTTATCAAATTGATTTAAACTAATATCTTCTCCCAAAGTTTTTCTATCCAAAAATACTATTCTCATTCGTAGCCTTTTTTTTCTTTTAGGGTATCAAAAATAGGTTTAATTTGTTATAATAAATTCTTTAAAAAATCAAAAGGTACAATATGAAAGAAAATAGAAATATTGAACATATTATAGAGGGGATAGTCGATAAAGATTTAGATGGTAAAAAAAGCAATATACCAGCAAAATTAGACTTCTATCAAAGTGCTACAGGATTAATACTTGCAATTTTTGTAAAATTTCATCTAATTTTTGTGTCGTCAATTTTAATTAGTAAAGATTTTATGCATAGTGTTGATAAATTTTTGTCTGGAAGTGTTCTTATTGAAGGTGGGCATCCTGCTTTTGTATTTGGATCGGCATTTATATTATTTATAGTGTTATTTGTCCATGCGCTTATGGCTGTACGAAAATTTCCCAACTCTTATAGACAATTTAGAAACTTTACTTCACATACACAAATGTTTCCTCATGGAGATACAAGATTGTGGGCTATTCAAATCATAACAGGATTTATTTTATTTTTCTTCGTTTCTATGCATCTTTATCAAATGATGAGTGAACCTTCAAATATAGGACCATATTTAAGTTCAGATAGAATTTGGACTGATAGTGCTTGGGTTATGTATATTATTTTGCTTGTAGCTGTTGAATTACATGCAACTATTGGATTGTATAGATTGGTTATAAAGTGGGGTTGGTTTGCAAACAAAAGTTACAAAGTAACAAGAGAAAAACTCAAAGTAGTTAGAAATAGTATCATTATCTTTTATTTAATTTTAGGCTCATTGTCACTTGGGGCATATATGAAAATAGGATATGAGCATCAAGATAATTATGGCAAAAAATATATACCAACTCATATTGAGGTAACAAAATGAAGATATTTTATACAGATACACTAGTAATAGGTGGTGGACTTGCAGGATTAAGAGTTGCTATTGCAACACAGCAAGCAGGACATAAAACTACAGTTTTATCTTTAATTCCAGTAAAAAGATCACATAGTGCGGCAGCACAAGGTGGTATGCAAGCTAGTCTAGGAAATTCAGTAATGTCAAAAGGGGACAATGAAGATATCCACTTTGAAGATACTGTTAAAGGAAGTGATTGGGGATGTGACCAAAAAGTAGCGCGTATGTTTACCCATGTTTCACCAAAAGCGATACGAGAACTTACAGCTTGGGGAGTTCCTTGGACAAGAATACGAAAAGGGGAGAAAAATGTTGTTATTAATTCAGAGCATACAACGATTACAGAAGAAGGAGATGTTCATGGACTTATAGCTTCAAGAGACTTTGGAGGTACAAAAAAATGGCGTACCTGTTACACAGCAGATGCCACAGGACACTCTATGTTATATGCTGTTGCAAATGAAGCTATAAAAAATAATGTTACAATTTTAGAGAAAAAAGAAGCAGTTAAACTTATCTATAAAGATAATGTTTGTTATGGCGCAGTTGTAAAAGACCTTATGAATGGAAAAATATCAGCATATTTAGCAAAAGCAACAGTAATTGCAACAGGTGGCTATGGAAAAATATATGAACATAGTACAAATGCAGTTATTTGTGAGGGAACAGGAGCAGCCCTTGCTCTTGAAACAGGGATTGCAAAATTAGCAAATATGGAAGCAGTTCAATTTCACCCAACAGGATTAGTACCAAATGGTATCTTGATGACTGAGGGGTGTCGAGGTGATGGTGGAGTTTTAAGAGATGTGGATGGATATAGATTTATGCCAGACTATGAACCTGAGAAAAAAGAGCTTGCAAGCAGGGATGTAGTGAGTAGAAGAATGACAGAACATATTAGAGCAGGGAAAGGGGTACCATCACCTTATGGTGACCACTTATGGCTTGATATATCTATACTAGGACGAGAACATATAGAAAAAAATCTTCGTGATATGCAAGATATCTGTATGAGCTTTTTAGGAATTGATCCTGCTACTCCAGGTGTTTGGATACCTGTACGACCTATGCAACACTACTCTATGGGTGGAATAAAAGTTGATTACACAGGACAATCTCCACATTTAAAAGGACTTTTCTCATGTGGAGAAGCTGCTTGTTGGGATCTTCATGGATTTAATCGTCTTGGTGGAAATAGTGTCGCAGAAACAGTAGTATCAGGTATGATTATTGGGGAGTATGTTTCTCAACATTGTTTTAATACAAATCTAGAATTTGACACAAAACTTGCCACTGATTTTATGAAAGCTTTTGATGAAGAGCAAGATTTAATCTTAAGAAATATTTGTGATATAACAATAAAACAAAATGAAAAAAGTATCTATGATATACGAGATAAAATGAAAAAAATCATGATGGATAAAGTTGGGATATTTAGAACAGGAAGTGAACTTCAAAGTGCTTATGATGAACTTATAGAACTTTTAAAACAAAGTGATGGTGTCTATATAAGAACAAATACAAAATCAGCAAATCCAGGACTTATAGATACACTTCGAGTTAAAAAGATGCTTAAACTTGCCCTTTGTATTACAAAAGGTGCTTTAGATAGATGTGAAAGTAGAGGTGCTCATACAAGAGAAGATTACCCAAAACGAGATGATGTTAATTGGCTAAAAAGAACTTTAACTTCTTGGGAAGATGGTAGTTATGAACCTACTGTAACTTATGAAGAGCTAGATATTATGAATATGGAACTTCCTCCTGGGTTTAGAGGATACGGGAAAAAAGGAAATATCATAGAACACCCAGATTCACAAAAAAGATTAGAAGAGATAGAAAAAATTAAAGAGAATAATCCAACATTTGATAGATTTGCATTGCAAAAAAATCTTATGCCATATGATTTACCATCAAAATATCAAGAAAAAAACCAAAGAGTAGGGATAGGATATGAATAATAACCAAAAAGGAAGAATGTTACAACTTCATGTATTTAAATACAATCCATTAGATAAGAGTGATAGACCAAAACTAAAAACATATGAGATAGAAGAGACACCAGGTATGACTATTTTTGTAGCATTAAATTTTATACGAGATAGACTTGATCATACTTTACAATTTGATTTTGTTTGTCGTGCAGGTATTTGTGGAAGTTGTGCTATGGTTATAAATGGGACACCAACCTTAGCTTGTAGAACATTAACAGCCTCTTTTAAAAAAGGTGAGATTACGCTTCTTCCTTTACCTAACTTTGAACTTATAGGGGATCTATCTATAAATACAGCTTCTTGGATGAATGATATGTCAAAAGATGTACAAAGTTGGATACATACACAAGAAGAGGCAAATATAGACAACATAGAAAAACCTATGGATCCAGATGTAGCAGATGAGGTATTTGAACTTGATCGTTGTATTGAGTGTGGTTGTTGTATAGCAGCTTGTGGTACAAAAAGAATGCGACCAAAATTTAAAGGTGCCGTTGCTTTAAATAAAGTAGCAAGATATGCACTAGATCCAAGAGATGAAAGAACATTGGAAGATATGTATGAAATCATAGGAGATGATGAAGGGGTATTTGGATGTATGAGTTTACTAGGCTGTGATGATACTTGCCCAAAACATCTTCCACTTCAAACAAAGATAGCGTATCTAAGAAGAAAAATGGTACAGTTAAAATAGTTTGCATTAACCAAGATTATGATAAAATCTTTCAAAATATTTTACAAATAAAAAAAGGACAACTATGTTCAAAAAGACATTACTTATAACTTCTTCTGTTGCACTTCTAAGTGCCTCTACTACTATGTGTTTCAAAAAAGAGCATATAGATCCAAGTACTATAGAAACTGTGAAACTTGAAGGTGGTGAGTGTGGAGGAAAACTATCTTCTGAAGATATGCAAAGAAATGGATACAGCGTATCTGATATTAAAATATCTAGTGGAGAAACTGGATTAAACTATATCTATATCTTCAAAAAAGGGGAACAACTCTCAACAGTAACACAAGATGGAAAATATATCTTAACAAAAGAAGATTTAAAAGCGAAATTTGCTGAGTTCCAAGAAGAAGAACGGGCAGAAAAAGCAGAAAAAGTGAGAATAGGAAATGTTGTAAAAGGGAAAGAATTATATACTACACAATGTATAAAATGTCACGGTGAAAAAGCTCAAAAAAGTGCTTATAATGTTGCAAGACCACTTACTTCACTTACATTTGATCAAATGGAGATGGCAATGACTGAATATGATATGGATATCAGGAAAGGAACTTATGCTTTTTTAATGAAACCTTATTCTTCTGGTCTTACTGTAGAAAAACTTAAGGCAATATCAGCTTATATTCAATCATTGAAATAAGTATTAACTTAACCTCTTAATTAGTCTTCAAATATCACATAATATAATTGTTTAATAGATAATATTTACTTTTCTATCTAGTATTTTTACAGCAATTTAAGAGGATTTAATCTCGTTACTTGAATAAATAAAATATTAATCTCTTGTTTTATATAAAGTTTTAATAACAAAAAAGGTTGGACAAAAGTCCAACCTTTTAAAATCTAAATCTAACCTAAAGATATGACTAGAATTTGTATTCTAAAGAAACAGAAGCTGCATCTGAATCAATTGTAGCAGTTTTAGTAGCATCTAGTTCAGCTATTGAATAGTGACCACCAATTGTAAAGTTTTTAGACATTTTATAATCAACTTCAACTAAGAATTCACTAAAGTCTAAACCAGTATCTGTAAGAACTACACTTGAATCATAATCACCAAATACATAAGATGCATTAACAGTTGTAGCACCAAATGTAGCTGTTGCTCCAACAATGTATGCTTCAGCATTATCTAAATCATCAATAGAAAGTTGCTCAGAACCAAAATCGATAACTGAATCAGTATCATTTGTTAAGTCAAGTCCTGCACCAGCTTGATCTGAATCAGTCATACCCATACCAATATAAGGAGTAGCTACACCTAAGTCAGCAGATACAACTAATTGAATCATTTCTGCATCATCATCAACACCAGCACCTAAACCATCATATGTAGCAGTACCATATTTAGCCGCAACATTTACAATGTCAAATTTAGCATCAGCCATAACTATAACAGAATCAGCTTCAAGTTGACCAGCAAGAACTGTACCTGTAGTGATTCCAGATAAATTTGCATACCAAACTTGAGCATTAACTGGACCAAAAGAACCAATTGCAGCTACTGCAGAAATTTGTGTTTGATTCAATGCAATAGCACCATTTGCAACAGCATTTGCACCTGTAAAGTGAGCAGCAGCTAAAGTTACAGGACCTGCTGCAACAAGTGCTTTAACACCGTCAGCTCTTTCATCATCAAACCATGGTGCACCAATACTTTGTTTACCAACCATTGTAGTTACAGGACCAGTTGCAGCTTGGAAATACACTTTAGTAACTTGAACATTACCTTTCCCTGTAATAGTACCATTAGCTGTGTTAGTTGCAGTATCACCCTCTGCACCAAATACAGCAGTAACATTATCATTTACAGGTATTTTAGCAGTAACATCCCAATCTAAATCCCAAGAGTTTGAATTTCCACTGATAGCGCTAGTGTCTACACCATTTGTATCTTCTTTAGCATAATCATACTCAACTTCCATTTTACCAGAAATTGTCACACCTTTGATAGCTTCTTCTAAACCACCTGCAGATGCAGTTGTACTTAATCCAGCAACAGCTAAAGCAGCTACTAAACTCATTTTAATTGTGTTTTTCATTTTTTTCCTTTTTTGTTCTAAATTTCGAAATTTAACAATTGCGTGACATATACATATAATATAGGCCTATCACAATGTTACGGAGCTAATTTTACTTTAGTACTCTTAAACTTTACTTAATCAATAATAAATTTAGTTACAATGTGATTACATTAAGTTATAATTAAGAAACTGTATACTCTTGAAGGAGATTAATACTTAAGAAATAATTAGAGAAATAATATTGAATTAGGATATATAAAAGCCTAACTTTATTCAATATTGGCTATAATCCCAAAATAATAAGAGACTAAAAGTAGGGTGAATGATGACAAAATATATATTTGTAACAGGTGGAGTTTTAAGTAGTTTAGGGAAAGGGATTACAAGTGCAAGTATAGCTGCACTTTTAAAACAAAGTGGATTTGATGTAAGTATGCTTAAAATTGACCCATACTTAAATGTTGACCCAGGTACAATGAGTCCATTAGAACATGGAGAGGTTTTTGTTACAGCAGATGGTGCAGAAACTGATCTAGACTTAGGACACTATGAAAGATTTATTGATAAAACTTTAGGAAAGATGAATAACTTTACTACAGGACAAGTATATAGTAGTGTTATTCAAAAAGAGAGAGAGGGGGGATACCTCGGTCAAACAATTCAAGTAATACCTCACATCGTAGATGAAATCAAAAGAAGAATCTACAAAGCAGGAAAAGGACATGATTTTCTAATTGTAGAACTTGGAGGAACTGTTGGTGATATTGAAGGGTTACCTTTTATGGAAGCTGTACGAGAAGTAAGACATGAAAATCCAAAAACAACAACTATGAATATCCATGTAACTTTAGTACCGTATATATCAGCAGCAGGAGAACTTAAAACAAAACCAACTCAACACTCTGTACAAGAGCTAAGAAGAATTGGTATTATGCCACATATGCTTGTATGTAGAACAGAACAAAAACTTCCAATGGCTTTAAAAAGAAAGTTAGCATACAGTTGTGATGTTGATGAAGATGCTGTTATAGAGTGTGGTGATGCTGCGAGTATTTATAAAGTACCTTTAAACTTTTTAAAAGAGGGAATCTTAAAACCAATAGCAAAACACTTTGAACTTAAAGAGTTAGTTCCCGATATGGAAAAATGGGATAGCCTAGTAAAACATATAATTGCACCAAAAGATGAGATAAATATCGCATTTGTTGGGAAATACTTAGAACTAAAAGAATCATACAAATCATTAACAGAAGCACTCACACATAGTGGAGCTCACTTAAATGCAAAAATCAATATCAACTGGTGTGATAGTGAAAAAATAGAACAAGAGGGTGCAGAAAAGATAATCGCAGATAGTGATTGTGTACTGGTTGCTGGTGGATTTGGTGAGCGTGGTGTTGAAGGTAAAATCCAAGCTATCCAATATGCCAGAGAAAATAAACTTCCATATTTAGGTATTTGTTTAGGTATGCAACTTGCAATTATAGAATATCTTAGAAATGTAGTAGGTATCAAAGAAGCTACAAGTATAGAATTTGATAAAGATACAAAAGAACCAGCAATTTATTTAATAGAACAATTCTTAGATACTACAGGAGATACACAAATAAGAACACACCAATCACCTATGGGTGGAACACTAAGACTTGGTGAATATCCTTTCCAAACAAAAAAAGGAAGTCATTTAGAAGCTGCATATGGAACTGGTATCTCAAATGAAAGACATAGACATAGATATGAAGCAAATCCAGCCTATAAAGAAGTATTAGAAAAAAATGGGATGACAATTACAGGTGAATCAAATGGATTAATAGAAGTTGTAGAGATACCAACACATCCATGGTTTGTAGGAGTACAATTTCATCCGGAATTTACAAGCAGTTTACAAACACCAAATCCTATTATATTTGATTTTGTAAAAAATGGGATGTTAAGCAAATAATATATCTCAAATAATAGATATGCAAAAAATAAGAAGGTGAGGTTACATCCTCACCTTTTTTAGTATACAAACAGTATAAAAACCCCCGCCAAAAAAAACTTTCAAAATTTCAGCAAACATTAAGCCGTACCCCTTGACAAAGGCAAAAAAATCTATTATAATTCGCGTCCAATAACAGTAAGACACTTACAAAAACGGTTTGACAGAGTTTGTTTAACTAGAGTAAGAAGAAGAGAGTTATTAGGACAAGTTCTTTAAAAAAATTAATGTTAATAAATAAATCAAGTTTATTTAAATTACTAATTAAAGTAATCTTTATAAACTAGATACAAGAAGAGTATTTAAATAAGTTTACTTGTTTAAATATAAACTTCGTCTATAAACTTAGAGTTTTAGTTTTAAAACTAAAAAACTAATTTAAATTGAATCAATTTATTGATTCAGTGATTTTTAGGTAATAACTTAAAAGTCAAGATTGAATAATCTAAAAACTAATTACTGTATTAATATGGTAATAATTTTTATGGAGAGTTTGATCCTGGCTCAGAGTGAACGCTGGCGGCGTGCCTAACACATGCAAGTCGAACGAGAACGGATTTTAGTTTACTAAAATTGTCAGCTAAGTGGCGCACGGGTGAGTAATATATAGTTAATCTGCCCCAAAGAAGAGAATAATTGTTGGAAACGACTTGTAACGCTCTATATGCCTTTATTACATAAGTAAGCAAGGGAAACATTTATGGCTTTGGGATGAGACTGTACGGTATCAGTTAGTTGGTGAGGTAATGGCTCACCAAGACAATGACACCTAACTGGTTTGAGAGGATGATCAGTCACACTGGAACTGAGACACGGTCCAGACTCCTACGGGAGGCAGCAGTGGGGAATATTGCACAATGGAGGAAACTCTGATGCAGCAACGCCGCGTGGAGGATGACACATTTCGGTGCGTAAACTCCTTTTATATGAGAAGATAATGACGGTATCATATGAATAAGCACCGGCTAACTCCGTGCCAGCAGCCGCGGTAATACGGGGGGTGCAAGCGTTACTCGGAATCACTGGGCGTAAAGAGCATGTAGGCTGATAGATAAGTTGGAAGTGAAATCCTATGGCTTAACCATAGAACTGCTTCCAAAACTGTCTGTCTAGAATATGGGAGAGGTAGATGGAATTTCTGGTGTAGGGGTAAAATCCGTAGAGATCAGAAGGAATACCGATTGCGAAGGCGATCTACTGGAACATTATTGACGCTGAGATGCGAAAGCGTGGGGAGCAAACAGGATTAGATACCCTGGTAGTCCACGCCCTAAACGATGCACACTAGTTGTTGCCTTGCTAGACAAGGCAGTAATGCAGTTAACACAGTAAGTGTGCCGCCTGGGGAGTACGGTCGCAAGATTAAAACTCAAAGGAATAGACGGGGACCCGCACAAGCGGTGGAGCATGTGGTTTAATTCGACGATACGCGAAGAACCTTACCTGGCCTTGACATAGATAGAACATTCCAGAGACGGAATGGTGCTAGCTTGCTAGAACTATCATACAGGTGCTGCACGGCTGTCGTCAGCTCGTGTCGTGAGATGTTGGGTTAAGTCCCGCAACGAGCGCAACCCTCGTGTTTAGTTACTAACAGTTCGGCTGAGGACTCTAGACAGACTGCCTCCGTAAGGAGGAGGAAGGTGAGGACGACGTCAAGTCATCATGGCCCTTACGGCCAGGGCTACACACGTGCTACAATGGGGCATACAAAGAGCAGCGATACGGTGACGTGGAGCAAATCTCATAAAATGCCTCCCAGTTCGGATAGTAGTCTGCAACTCGACTACTTGAAGTTGGAATCGCTAGTAATCGTAGATCAGCAATGCTACGGTGAATACGTTCCCGGGTCTTGTACTCACCGCCCGTCACACCATGGGAATTGAATTCATTCGAAGCGGGGATGCTAAAATAGCTACCTTCCACAGTGGATTTAGTAACTAGGGTGAAGTCGTAACAAGGTAACCGTAGGAGAACCTGCGGTTGGATCACCTCCTTTCAAAGAAATAACTTAACTATTCGTTTAGTTGAGTTCATGAAATAAAAGTTATATATTAAGATATAACAAACTGATGTAAAAATAGTACAACATCGAGACGAAAGTTCTTATATCTCAATAAGACTTCTTGCTATCTAGTTTATAAAGATTATAAATAATCTTAAAGAACAATTATTTATTAACAACTGTTAAATCATATAATTTATATATGGGCCTATAGCTCAGCTGGCTAGAGCGCTCGACTGATAATCGTGAGGTCCCAGGTTCAAGTCCTGGTAGGCCCACCATTTAGAAGAAATTAAAAATTAATAATGGGGAATTAGCTCAGCTGGGAGAGCGCCTGCCTTGCACGTAGGAGGTCAGCGGTTCGATCCCGCTATTCTCCACCATTTAAAAATTATATGATAAAACAAAGAAACTAAAAAAGTTAAATATAAGTACTTAAAAAAGTATTTATATTTGATTTTTCGGAATCAAAGAGTTATTTAAAAACATACTGTTAAAGTCTTTATTTTTCTAAAGAAAATAAAAATACAATTTTAAATATTATTTTATTAAATTACATTTAATAAGATAGTAGCTAAAGAATAATCATAACAAAGCAAAAAAGAAATTATGTTAAATCATAAATTCTTCTTTAATTTATCAAATAAGCTATTAAGGGCTAATGGTGGATGCCTAGACTATAAGAGGCGATGAAGGACGTACTAGACTGCGATAAGCTACGGGGAACTGTCAAGAAGTTTTGATCCGTAGATTTCCGAATGGGACAACCCAGCATACATTGTATGTTACTCCTACGGGAGAGCGAACCAAGGGAAGTGAAACATCTCAGTACCTTGAGGAAAAGAAATCAATTGAGATTCTGTTAGTAGCGGCGAGCGAAAACGGATTAGAGCGCTAAGTGATAATATATTAGATAGTAGAAGTAGTTGGAATGCTACGTCATAGAGAGTGAAAGCCTCGTATACGAAATCTTTTATATGGTACTAAACTTAGGAATGAGTAGGTCGGGACACGTGATATCTTGACTGAATATGGGGGGACCACCCTCCAACTCTAAATACTACTTATAGATCGATAGTGCACAAGTACCGTGAGGGAAAGGTGAAAAGTACCCCAGTGAGGGGAGTGAAATAGAACCTGAAACCATTAGCTTACAATCATTCGGAGCCCTATGTCTTGTACAGGGTGACGGACTGCCTTTTGCATAATGAGCCTGCGAGTTGTGGTATCTAGCAAGGTTAAGCCAAGTGTGGAGCCGTAGCGAAAGCGAGTGTGAATAGCGCGAATTAGTTAGATGCTGCAGACCCGAAACGAAGTGATCTATCCATGAGCAGGTTGAAGCTGGTGTAAGAGCCAGTGGAGGACCGAACCCATAGGCGTTGAAAAGTCTCGGGATGACTTGTGGATAGGGGTGAAAGGCCAATCAAACTTCGTGATAGCTGGTTCTCTCCGAAATATATTTAGGTATAGCGTCATGTTATTAGCATATAGGGGTAGAGCACTGAATGGGCTAGGGCTGCTTACCGCGGTACCAAACCCTATCAAACTTCGAATACTATATGTGGAATCATGGCAGTCAGGCGGTGGGTGATAAAATCCATCGTCGAGAGGGGAACAACCCAGACTACCAGCTAAGGTCCCTAAGTCATACTTAAGTGGAAAACGATGTGGAGTTACTGTGACAACCAGGAAGTTGGCTTAGAAGCAGCCATCTTTTAAAGAAAGCGTAACAGCTCACTGGTCTAGTGATTCTGCGCGGAAAATATAACGGGGCTAAAGTATGCACCGAAGCTGTAGATTCAATTTATTGAGTGGTAGGAGAGCGTTCTATTCAGCATTGAAGCGATACCGGTAAGGAGTCGTGGAGCGGATAGAAGTGAGCATGCAGGCATGAGTAGCGATAATTAAAGTGAGAATCTTTAACGCCGAAAACCCAAGGTTTCCTACGCGATGCTCGTCATCGTAGGGTTAGTCGGGTCCTAAGTCGAGTCCGAAAGGGGTAGACGATGGCAAATAGGTTAATATTCCTATACTTATAATAGAGCGTGATGTGGGGACGCATAGAGTTAATCGAGCTGGCTGATGGAATAGCTGGTCGAAGGATGTAGGTTGTAAAGTAGGCAAATCCGCTTTACATTAGACCGAGATCTTACAGGCCGAACAATACTTTCGAGTAGCGTTTGGAATCGATGATACTGTCGTGCCAAGAAAAGCCACTAAGCATATCTATTATAACCCGTACCGTAAACCGACACAGGTAGGTGGGATGAGTATTCTAAGGCGCGTGGAAGAACCCTGGTTAAGGAACTCTGCAAACTAGCACCGTATCTTCGGTAGAAGGTGTGCCTACTTAGGTATTAGGGATTTACTCCCGAAAGCCAAAGAGGTTGCAACAAAGAGTCCCTCCCGACTGTTTACCAAAAACACAGCACTTTGCTAACTCGCAAGAGGATGTATAAGGTGTGACGCCTGCCCGGTGCTCGAAGGTTAATTGATGATGTCAGCATTTATGCGAAGCATTTGATCGAAGCCCGAGTAAACGGCGGCCGTAACTATAACGGTCCTAAGGTAGCGAAATTCCTTGTCGGTTAAATACCGACCTGCATGAATGGCGTAACGAGATGGGAGCTGTCTCAACCAGGGATCCAGTGAAATTGTAGTGGAGGTGAAAATTCCTCCTACCCGCGGAAAGACGGAAAGACCCCGTGCACCTTTACTATAGCTTTACACTGCTATTGGGATATTCATGTGCAGGATAGGTGGGAGACTTTGAAACTTGGATGCTAATTCAAGTGGAGTTAACCTTGAGATACCACCCTTGAATATTCTGATAGCTAACTGGGACGTGTTATCCACGTTCAGGACAATGTATGGTGGGTAGTTTGACTGGGGCGGTCGCCTCCTAAAAAGTAACGGAGGCTTACAAAGGTTGGCTCAATCCGGTTGGAAATCGGATGTTGAGTATAATGGCATAAGCCAGCCTGACTGTGAGAGATACATCTCGAGCAGAGACGAAAGTCGGTCATAGTGATCCGGTGGTTCTGTGTGGAAGGGCCATCGCTCAAAGGATAAAAGGTACGCCGGGGATAACAGGCTGATCTCCCCCAAGAGCTCACATCGACGGGGAGGTTTGGCACCTCGATGTCGGCTCATCGCATCCTGGGGCTGAAGCAGGTCCCAAGGGTATGGCTGTTCGCCATTTAAAGCGGTACGCGAGCTGGGTTCAGAACGTCGTGAGACAGTTCGGTCCCTATCTTCCGTGGGCGTAGGAAAGTTGAGGAGATTTGCCCCTAGTACGAGAGGACCGGGGTGAACGTACCACTAGTGTACCAATTGTTCTGCCAAGGGCATCGTTGGGTAGCTACGTACGGATGAGATAAGCGCTGAAAGCATCTAAGCACGAAGCCAACTCCAAGATAAACTTTCCCTGAAGGTCCCAGCAAGACTAGCTGGTTGATAGGATAGATGTGTAAGTGCAGTAATGCATTTAGCTGACTATTACTAATAGACCGTTTGGCTTATTTATATTAACTATTCTTTAGTTTACTATCTTATTAAATGTAATAAGATATATTTAGAATGTATTTTTATTTTAGAACTTAGAAAATGTAACTTCTGTTACATCGCGGAGATAAATTATTAAAGATTTTATATCTTTCATAATTTATTAGAAGCTGATAATTAAAATGACTTTAACTGTATTACTTTATACACAACTTTTAAATGAGACATTTTAAATGTTGGTGGTTATAGAGGAGAGGAAATACCCAGCCCCATATCGAACCTGGCAGTCAAGCTCTCCATCGCCGATAATACTGCCGGGTCCCCTGGTGGAAACGTAGGTCGCTGCCAACTTTTAAGATGTCTCTTTTTTTTTACTTTTTTTACTACTTTCTTCTTGCTTTTTTATTCTTTCTATTTATTATATCTTTATTAATTTATTAACTTATTACTTCTTTTACTGTTTACTTTACTTTAATTTGGTAGAATCTATTTATGAAAAATGAATTAACAAAAGAACAATTAGAACAAGACCCTGAAGTAGCAAGGGTATCAGCTGAAGTATTAGAACATATGATGAATCCAAGAAATTATGGGAAAATGGAAGATTCTGATGGGATTGGTATGGGTGTTGATGAAAAAACTGGTGAATTTGCGATGATTTATATTAAAATAGAGGATGAAATATTATCAAATATTACTTTTGGGTGCAATGCTTGTCAAGACACAGTTGTATCAGGTTCTTTATTTACAGAGATGGTAAAAGGGGATACTCTAGATAATGCTGTTTCAGCTTTAAAACTGATGACTGAAAAAATCTTAACTGCACCAAAAAGGCAACAAGCCTGTTCAAATATGATATTAACAGCATTTAGAGCAGCAATCATTAATAGAGATAATAAAATAGCTGGAATGGATGAGGAGATGTTTACAATAGATATGAAAGAGTCTTGTGAAGGGGTAAATATTAATGAATCTGAGTAAAATATATCAATCAAAACATGAATTATGGGTTAAGATATTGTTTTCATCATTTGCAATCAATGATGAAAAAATAAAAAATAGTATTTATGAGTTTGCAATGATTGAATTTAGACACTTAAAGTGGCTTTCAAATCATTTAAAAGAGGATGGAGTTTCATATAACTATGAAAAATGTGCGATAGATATAGAGAAAAAAACAAATTTTGAGTATTTTGAATATATAATAAATGAGATAAAACTTTGTGTAAAAAATTATAATCCAGAAGAACCTCTTTTTGCTCGAATGATTTCTGATGAATTTTATTTTATTAGTACACTAGAAAGATTACTTCAAAATGAAAAAAATAATGGGGAAATCACAGCTTTTAATAAAAATAGAACTTATGAAGATAAAGATTTAGATTCAACTTCAAGAGATGCTCTCACAATATTTTTATTTGAAGAGAGTTATAAAGAGTATGAACTGATTCTGTTGTATTCTTATTTTCAAAACTATACTGATGATATATTACAATACAATATTTATCAAGATATGATAGATGAGTCTCAATTTCATCTTAAAAGTTTTGGAAATATGATGGCAAAGATGGGAATACTTGCAATTCCTCGTACAGTAATAGAACAACTTTATATGAATAAAGATATAAAAAAGTTTTTATGTGACGGTGTAGATGAAGAGATAAAAGCTAAAGAAGAGTGTGCTAACTTGGCTGCTGCTATTGAAGATGAAGAGATTAGTAAATTTCTTACTTGTGTAATGTATCAAGAAGATTATCATATTGAACTTATGAAAAAAGCTATAAAAAGATTAGAAAATAGTTAAGTGATGGATTTAGAAAAATATAATTTTACAGTTTCACAAAAAAGTATTTTAGAAAATATAAAAAAAGACTTTTTAATGTGGAATGAAAACTCTTTTGAAGATATTTTCCCTTTTGAACTTGAAGAAAAGTACAAGGGGAAACAATTATCTAAAAAGATATTTGAATATTATACTAAGATACATAAAGAGCTACAAGAAAAACCAAATGACTATAAACAGTTTGATAAAATCAAATATAATGTACGGAAGTATAGTTTTCAAGAGATAGAAAAAAAAGGGATAGGATTAGGTGCTTGTCCTGTTGCAAGTGAAGGGACAAGATGTTGTAATCTCTTGACACTTGATGCTGTTGAATCTTGCGGGTTTGATTGTAGTTATTGTTCTATTCAAAGCTTTTACAATCAAAATAAAATAGGCTTTGACAAAGATTTTAAAGAGAAACTTCTTAAACTTGAACTTGATCCTAATGAAATATATCATATAGGTACGGGACAAAGTAGTGATAGTTTAATGTGGGGAAATCGTGAGGGGATACTTGATTCTTTGTTTAACTTTGCAAGAGATAATTCTAATGTAATATTGGAGTTTAAAACTAAATCAAACAACATAAAATATTTTATTGAAAATGAAGTTCCAAAAAATATCATCGTAACATGGTCTCTTAACACTCCCACAATTATAAAAAATGAAGAACATCTAACAGCATCTCTTGAAGAGAGAATAGATAGTGCAAGAACTTTAGCTAATAAAGGAGTTCTTGTAGGATTTCACTTTCATCCAATAGTTGTTTATAAAGATTATTTAGAGGAGTATAAAGTAGTAGTTGATGAGTTACTTGAAACTTTTACTCCTGGTGAAGTGGTACTTATATCTATGGGAACATTAACTTTTATAAAACCCGTTATAAAACAGCTTCGTACAAGGCAGATGAAAACAAAAATACTTCAAATGCCTTTTGAAACAATTAATGGGAAACAATCGTATAGTATTGAGACAAAAAAAGAGATGTTTTCTCATCTTTACAATTGTTTTAAACCTTGGCATGGAAAAGTATATTTTTATCTATGTATGGAAGCACATAGTTTGTGGAAAGATATTTTTGGTTATGAATACGTAAGTAATAATCAAATGGAAGAATTTATGAAAAATTCTTATATGGATAAGATACACAAAAGATGATAGACTCATTTTTTGAAGGATTTCTTTTGGGATTAGGTGCTGCTGTTCCTTTGGGCCCTATTAATATCTTGATTATGAATAAAGCATTAAATCATTATAAATTTGGTATGGCTATTGGTTTTGGCGCTATGAGTGCTGATATTTTGTACCTAACTATGATTTTTATAGGGGTTATTAGTTTTATAAACAATCCATTTATTTTAAATAGTTTAGGTATTTTAGGAAGTTTATTTTTACTTTATTTGGGGATAATAATTTATCAAAATAGAGATAAAAGATTAGAATCTAATCAAAATAATATCAATACAAAAAGTATATTCAAGCTGTATCTTCAAGGTTTTATATTAACTCTATTTAACCCTTATACAGTAGCATTTTGGCTTAGTATTGCTGGATACACTGTACATAAAGAACTTGATATGCTCTTTACGATACTTGGAATGTTAAGTGCTATATTATTATGGATTACATTGATGCCATATTTTATACATAAATCAAAACACAGAATATCACAAAAAGTCTCTTTTTATATAAATGTATTTTCTTTTGTAATATTATTTGGATTTGCTATATCTTTATTTGTGAATGTTGTATTTTATTAAATAGTTTTTAGTAAAACTTCTGTAGATACAAGAGGAAATGGACTATTGAGTTGTCTCATAAGTGCAGCTCTTATATCTGAAGTTGTTTTTTGTGCAAATTTATTTGCATCAGCTTGTATTGTTTGCTCCACTGATTTATTTAATTGTTCTTGTTGTTCTATCTCAGATGCAACCTCTTTTGTATTATTTTTAATATCATGGAGTTTATTATTTTGGTTGTTTTTAAATTGAGTTTCGTCATAAATATTCATAGAACTAATAGAAGTATTATTTGTAACCATTTAAATCCTTAATAAGTTAAAAGGTTAGTATACCATAATATATTCAGAATTAAAAGATATTAAAGAAAAATGCACAACGCTATAAAAATAAAATAATTTTTTAAAATTTAAAACTAATAAATAATTTTTACAGTAAAATAGATACTTTGCTGTATATTTGTATTATAAATATTTATATCTAGTATGTAAAATAACTGCATATAAAGGATCTGATTTGAATAATTTAATAAAAATACTACTACTTCTTAATATGATATTTATAAATAATGTTTTTGCAAGTAATAATAAAGAAAAAGTTTATAATGTTGCAGTTTTTAAAAACTGGATGCCTTACTATTCTGTAGATTCTAGTGGAAAAGCAATAGGTTTTTCAGTGGATTTATTTGAAGCAATTGCAAAAGATATTGATATAGAATATAAATATAAAATAATTGATGAATGGAGTTTTTTTTGGAAAATGTTTGAAAGTGATGAGATAGATATTATTCCTGATATGGGAATTTCAAATAAAAGAAAAAACACTTTACTTTTTTCTCAACCAACAAATACTTTTGAAATAAAAATTTATAAACGAGTAAATTCAAAACATCTAACTTCTTTAAAAGATTTTAAAAACCTTAAAATAGCAGTTGTTGGTAGAAATATTGGAGAGACTCTAATGAAAAAATCTTCTGATGTAAAAGTAGTAGAATTTAAAAATAGGTTTGATGCTTTTTATGCTTTATTATCAGGGGAAGTTGATGGTTTATGTTATCCTCAGCCTTTAATAGAATATTCACTTAAAAAATTAAATTTAGACGATAAAGTTGAAGCTTTAAAAGAAAATGTTTATGAGATAAAAAGAGCATTTGGGGTACCACCTTCAAATATTGAATTATTAGATAAAATAAATCATTCTTTAGAGAAGATATTGATGGATGGAACCTATGACTTAATCTATAAAAAATGGTTTGGGAAAAAACAAAGTATTGAATTTTCCTATGAACAGGTTGTCTATACAACAATTATTATACTACTTCTAATGGCAGGAGTCCTTTCTTTGATAATCTTTTATAGTATACGGAAAAAATGGCTAATAACAGAATATGGCTTGAAACAAGAATTAGATGTGAGAACAAAAGATTTATTAGATGCAAATAAAAAGCTTGAAGAGTTATCTACTATTGATGTATTAACAGGTATTTCTAATAGACGATATTTTTTTGATATAGCAAAACAGTATCTTGAGATAGCAAAAAGAAATGAAAGTAATCTATGTGTAATCTCTTTTGACTTAGATAAATTTAAAAATATAAATGATACTTATGGGCATCAATCAGGAGATAAAGTGCTAAAAGAATTTACAAAAGAGGTGAATACTTTTATGAGAAAGAGTGATGTTTTCGCAAGAATTGGTGGTGAAGAATTTACCATGTTGATGCAGAATACGAGTACAAAAAATGCATTAATAGTATGTGAGAAGATAAGAAAAAAGATAGAAGATAGTTTTGTTATATGTAAAGAAAAGAAAATCGGTTATTCTGTAAGTATTGGTGTTGTTGAGTTTAGTACAGAAAACCATATAGTTGAACTTTTAGAAAAAGCAGATATAGCTTTGTATAAAGCAAAAGAAAATGGGAGGAATCAGGTAGTTGAGTATACATAATTGAATTTTTGATACAATACATAGATAATATTTAAGGATTCAAAGATGAATAAAAAACCATATTTAGAGACTATGCCTGATCAAAATGGATATTTTGGAAAATTTGGTGGAGCCCATATCCCTCCACAATTGGAAAAACCATTTTTAGAGATTACAAAAGCATACAATAAACTCTCAAAATCACACAACTATATAAGTGAATTACGAAGTATACGAAAACATTATCAAGGGAGACCAACCCCTGTATATTATTGTAAAAATCTTAGTGAGTTTGTTGGTGGTGGACAGATATATCTTAAAAGAGAAGATTTAAATCACACAGGAGCTCATAAACTTAACCACTGTATGGCAGAAGGATTGTTAGCAAAATATTTAGGAAAGAAGAAACTTATAGCTGAGACTGGTGCTGGACAACATGGTGTAGCACTTGCAACTGCTGCAGCGTATTTTGGGCTAGAGTGTGAGATACATATGGGGGAAGTTGATATAAAAAAAGAGTACCCAAATGTAGTACGAATGCAAATACTTGGTGCAAAAGTTGTCCCTGCAACTCATGGGCTAAAAACTTTAAAAGAAGCAGTTGATAGTGCTTTTGAAGCATATCTAAAAGATACAGATACTCAGATGTTTGCAATAGGTTCTGTTGTAGGTCCTCATCCATTTCCAAGAATGGTAAGAGATTTTCAATCTATTGTAGGGTTTGAAGCGCGTGAACAGTTTAAAGAGATGACTGGAAATTTACCTGATGTTGTTGCTGCTTGTGTTGGTGGTGGAAGTAATGCTATGGGTATTTTTAGTGGTTTTATAGATGATGAAGTAAAACTTTATGGGGTAGAGCCTATGGGAAAAGGTGACAAAATAGGGGAACATAGTGCTAGTTTAACTTATGGGAAAGAGGGAATTATGCATGGGTTTAACTCTATTATGCTTACAGATGAAAAAGGTGAACCAGCCGCAGTACATTCAATAGCAAGTGGGATAGACTATCCTTCAATAGGACCTGAACATGCCTATTTACACAGTATTGGTCGTACAAATATAGGACAATGTAATGATGATGAGGCTATAGATGCCTTTTATAAACTTTCTCAACATGAAGGGATTATTCCTGCTTTAGAATCAGCACATGCAGTTGCTTTTGCAATGAAATATGCAGAACAACATCCAAATGAATCAATTTTGGTAAACTTAAGTGGTAGAGGTGACAAAGATATTGATTTTGTTGTTGAGAACTATCCTATTCCTACAAAAAGTATTTAAAATATATGTTGCATGAAATAGTTGATTTTATTGTTAATACTGTAAGTGATTTAGGGTATATTGGTATTTTTATTATGATGTTTTTAGAAAGCTCTTTTTTCCCATTTCCAAGTGAAGTTGTGATGGTACCTGCTGGTTACCTTGCATCTAAAGGGGAGATGAATATTTATATAGCTATTGGAGCAGGTATCATAGGAAGTTTAGCGGGAGCTGTGTTTAATTATCTTTTGGCTGTTAAATATGGTAGGGCTTTTTTAAGTAGGTATGGGAAGTATGTTTTAGTAAAAGAGGAAACACTACAAAAGATGGAAAACTTTTTTGCCAAACATGGACATATCTCTACTTTTAGTGGAAGACTTATCCCTGCTGTGAGACAATATATCTCCCTTCCAGCTGGATTAGCTCGTATGAACTTATGGAAGTTCTCATTGTATACTAGCTTGGGTGCTGGAATTTGGGTACTTATTTTGACATTGTTAGGTTATTTTATAGGGCAAAATGAAGCAATGGTTAAAGAGTATCTTCAGATGATTATTATCACTATATTGGTGTTATTGAGTATATTAATATTTTTTTATGTAAGAGTTAAAATCAAAAAAGAGATTATCAAATGAAAAATGCAATAGTTACTGGATATAGTTCAGGGATAGGAAAAGCTATCTGTGAGCAATTGGAGTTAAATAACTATCATATTGTAAAACTTACTTCTCGATTGGAAAACTTAAGTGATGTAGAACAAGAAGTAAAAGAGATTTTAAAAAATAAAGAGATAGATTTACTTGTCAATTGTGCTGGAGTTGGAGTATTTCAACCACATGAACAGATAAGTATCTCTAAAATTAAAGAGCTTATTGATATTAATTTAACAGCACCTATTGTATTAAGTAACTTAGTGTTAAGAAGTTTGAAAAAAACTCAAGGGAGAATTATCAATATAGCTTCAATAGAGGCTACAAAACATTCTAAATTTTCAGCACTTTATACTGCTACAAAATCAGGATTGCGAGATTTTGGTTTGAGTTTATTTGAAGAGTTACGAAAAAGTGGAGTGGGAGTTACAACTATCAATCCAGATTTAACTACAACAAACTTTTTTGATGATTTACAATTTGAACCATCAAAACAAGAAGATACTTTTCTTTTGCCTGAAACTATAGCAAAAACAGTTATTGATATTTTGAATACTCAAGGGGTCATTACAGATATAACTATACGACCTCAAAAGTTTGCTATAGGTAAGAAGTGATTATTTTATAAGATTATACTCTTGAAATAGTTGGTTTACACAAGTTTCTATCATAGAATAAACTGTAGTAAATCCCTCAAACCCATCAAAGAAATAGGGATCTGGTACATCCTCTCCATCAAACCCAAAATCACCTAGTAAAAGTGGATTTTGACAACCTAATTTTTTAAGATTTGAAATATTACTATTATCAAGTCCTATGATTAAATCAAAAGTTTTAAAATCTTTTTTTGTAACTTGTCTCGCTTTGTACTTTGAAATATCTAAAGAGTTTTGTTGGGCTACTTTTTGTGAGTTTTCACAAGGGGGTTCATCTATATGCCAATTTCCTGTTCCTGCACTATCAACTTTAATATTAAGATTGTGTTTTGAAATAATATCTTGAGCTATTGCTTGTGCAAGTGGAGAACGACAGATATTTCCAAGACAAACAAATAAAATAGTTGATATTGGTTTATTTGATTCCAATATTTAGGTACCTTCTCATTTTTTTTATCTCTTTGAAGTTTGCGTCACATAAAATGAGTTTCTTTTCATCATTTTTTGTTACATCTCCAAAAGGGGAGATGATGCTACTACTTTTTGCCATATCATTATTTGCACTGTCTGAAGCTATTACAAAACACTGATTTGCTACAGCTAAAGCTCTTGAAAGTATCTCAAAATTTTGTTTTCTTCTTAATCCCCACATAGCTGGAATAAGTATTACATCTGCCCCTTGTATTTGTTTCCAAAGTTCAATATATCGTAATTCAAAACAGATTAAAGTGGCTACTTTGAGACCATCTATATTAACAATTTTAATATCTTTTTCATCTCCTGCTGTGAAATAAACTCTTTCATCATTGAGTACAAAAAGTTTTGCTTTTGATTGGGTATGTACAACTTTTCCTTTGTGAAAAATATGTAAAGTGTTAAAATAGCTTTGCTTCTTTTTAGTTATAAGTGTAAGGGCAATAGTTTTTTTTAGTGAGAGTTCTTTTAAAATCTCTATTGCTTTTAGTGAAAAAGAAACAGCATCGTCCATTTTGCCATAAGCATAACCTGTGAGATAGAGTTCTGGTGCTAAGATAAATGAGTTGTTTGGTGCTATTGTTATTTGTTTTTTTAATCTTTTTAGATTTTTTTCAAAGTTATTTGAAGTTTTGAGTTGTAGCGTTATTAAGTTCATATTTTAAAATCCAAGTCTTTTTTTAATCTCATCTTCTTCTGTTGATGATGTGGATGAAGCTGTTTTTGCAAATTCATCTTTCATTTTATTGAGGCTATTGAGTTTATCTTCTAGTTTGTCTAGTTGGATTTTTTTAGTTACTCTTGATTGTGATGGTTTCTCTTTTTTTGTTGAGGTGTCTGTTGAAGAGGAAAAAGCATAATCATTATCTGTATTTACAAAGTTTTTGAACTCCTCTTTTTCTAGTTTTCTCTCTAGTTTTGAGATACTTACTGTTTTTTCTTTTTCTGTTGTATGTATATGTTTATTGAGTTCGTTGTTTATTTTTTCTAGTTCTGTGATGATTGAGTTTTTATTTTCTAACTGTTGTTTTAAGTCTTCAATTCTTTTCTCAATATTGTTCATGAACTGTTCATGTTGATGTTTTATTGAGTCAAATTCTTGGTTTTTTATCTTGAGTTGCTCATCTTTCATCTTGAGTTCTTCTGTTAAAAACAAATTTTTATTTTTGAGTTCTGAGATACTATCTTCTAATCTCTCTTGTTCATTAAAAGCAGTTTTACACTCATGCTTTAAAGTACCAATAGTATTTTTTAGATTTAATACTTCATCTTCAAAGTTTCGTATACTTTGTTCTTTTTCTTCCAAATTATCACTAAGATTTGAAAGAACATTTTCAATAAGAAGAATTTGACTATTTTTACTTGCCATTGGTTACCTAAATTTAAATTTTTATTATTATACATAAAATTTGATTTATAATAAGTTTATTATATAATGAAACAATTAAAATAGGTAGGATTAACATGCAAGATATTATAAATTCTTTTAAAGCACATATGTATGATAGAACATCAAGTCCAATTATTGGTTCTTTCATATTTTACTGGTTAATTTGTAACTATAAAATGGTAGTGGTCTTATTTGATAAAACTTTAAATTCTGATGAAAAATTTGTAGCTATAGACTTATTATATAAAGATGATATTATTTCAATATTTTCTTTATTAGATGTTTCAATTACTGGAGTTATTCTCCCAATAGTTATTACATTAGTTTATGTATTGGTATTCCCATTTATTTCAAATTTAATTTATCAGGGATGGATTTATCATCAAAATAAATTAAAAGAAATTAGTAATGGTAAGGTTTTAACAAAGAAAGAATTTGGTGACTTACAACAAAAATTTGTTGAATTAGAATTAAGCTTTGATGATAAGTTTAATAAAAAAGATACTGAAATATTACAGTTAAAATCTTCAATAGAAACAAAAGATAAATTAATTTTTGAGTACCAAAGTAAAATTGAAACTTTAGAAAGCAAAATAGTTCAAGATAATAAAGATTATCAAGGGATTCGTAATGACTATTTGAATTCGGAAAATAATTTAAATAAGATGAAAGATGAAAGTAGTAAGCTTAGAAATAAAATTAAAGAGTTAGAAGAAATATTAGAAAAGAATAATCCTTTACACTTAGATGAAAAGGAAATTCAAATATTACAATTTATTGGAGAACATAACGGTGCAAATGATATTAATATAAAATCAGCTTTAAAGATACATCAAGTTAAGATTGAAAATGCTTGTGAAAAGCTTAAAATAGGAAATTATATTAAAAAAGATTATGATAGAAACAGCCGAAAAGAAAATTATGTTATATTAGATAAAGGAAAAAATTTTTTATTAAATAATAACTATATTTAAAAAATAAAAGATTTAATTATCTTTTATTTTAAAAGTCATCAAAGTCGATGCTTCCTTTTGAATAATTCACAACATTACCCTCAAAGAAGTTTGTTCTTTGGTCGTTAAACGAACTATATCCATCTACCCATGGAATTGGATGTTTTACTCCATATTCTACCTCATATCCAATAGCTTCAAGTCTTCTATCTGCTAGGTATTCAATATATTGTCGAATAATATCTTTTGTAAATCCAAGAATTTGACCTTGAGTGATATATGCACCCCAACTAGCTTCCAAATCAACAGCTTTTCTAAACATCACTCTTACTTTTTCTTCAAGTTCAGGAGTAAATAGTTCTGGTCGCTCTTTTTTTGTACTGTTTATAAGGTTTTGAAATAACAATAAATGAGTTACTTCATCTCTTTGGATAAATTTAATCATTTGTGAACTTCCAAGCATTTTTCCAGATTTTCCAAGTGCATATATAGCAGCAAATCCAGCATAAAAGTAAAGACCTTCAAGTATCTGATTTGCAAACATTGCTAAAACTATTTTTTCATCTGTGATATCACCACTTAGGTTTTCATAAGTTCCAGCTATGAAGTTGTTTTTTTCTTGCAGTTTTGCATCTGTTTTCCACATATCATATATCTCATCAGTATTGTCAGAGATTGACTCTACCATTACAGCATAAGATTTACTATGGTTTGCTTCTTCGTATGATTGTCTTGATAAGATGGCATTTATCTCTGGTGCTGTTATATATGGATTTATATTGTCCATTAGGTTATTTGTTTGTAAAGAATCCATAAAAATAAGTTGTGATAATACTAAATCATACATTCTTTTCTCAGGTGGTGTAAGATATTTGTAATCTTTGGCATCTTGAGTCATCTGTACCTCTTTTGGAAACCAAGTATTTCCTTCCATTTGATCCCAAAGTCGTGTTGCCCACTCATATTTACATCTTGTAAAGTTTATCATTCCATCTGGATTTCCACCAAATGTTCTTCTATCGTTTAGATTTTCAACTGATTTCGGGTTGTATATCGTTTTTCTATCCATTTTTTACTCTTTTATTTTTAGTATATAATTTTTAGTGTATATTTTGACGCTTCTTTGCAGATTTGTCTTATTGACAACCTACACACTCTTGACTTCTATCTGCAACATCTGCAACTGATTCTGGTGATTGACTTCTTAGGTAATAAGTTGATTTTAATCCTAATTGCCAAGCTAAAGTATATATCTCATGAAGATATTTTCCACTTGCTTTATCTAGTGACATAAAGATATTTGTACTTTGCCCTTGGTCAATCCATTTTTGTCGAATAGCTGCTGCTTTGATAATATCTTTTTGCTCTACCTCATAAGCTGGTGTGTAGAAATTCCAAGTATCAGGAGACAGGTTTGGTACAACAACAGGAATTTGACCACTTAAGTTCTCTTCGAACCATTTTCTTTTGTACACAGGTTCAATAGCTTGTGTAGTCCCTACAAGAATTGAGATAGATGAAGTTGGGGCAATAGCCATAAGGTAACCATTTCTCATCCCTTGTGTTTTTACTTTTTCTCTTAACTGATCCCAATCATACCCTGTATCAAATAGATCTCTTTGAATAAGTGCATTAACAGCAGGTGTTGCATGATCCATAGGCATAATACCTCTTGACCATTTTGAACCTTCATAAGTAGGGTAGATACCTTTCTCAACTGCCAAATCAGCTGAGGCACTAATAGCATTGTAACTCACTGCTTCCATAATAGAGTCTATCTTTTTAAGATGATCATCACTTCCCCAAACAAGTCCTGATTCTGCTATCATTTGTGATTCACCCATCACCCCTAGACCTATTGCTCTTGTTTTTAAGTTTGTTGCTTTTACTTTTCTAAGTGGGTAGAAGTTTAGGTCAATTACATTATCAAGCATTCTAATTGCTGTTGGAAGAACTCTTTGAATATCTTCATTTGTATTGATTTTACTAAGATTTACTGATGCTAAATTACAAACAGCTGTATCTCCATCAATTTTCTCTTTTTCAACGATAAATATTTTTTTCCCATTAAGACTATCAAGGGCTGTTATTTTATTTGCTTTTTTTACCATACCACTATCTACAGTTACTGTATCAGTTTCTTCAAAAGTTAAAATCTCACCATCTTCAAGTTCAATTTTTACAAGGTAGTGATTTGGATTTGTGTTTTGGAATATCTCTGTACAAAGATTGCTACTTCGTATAAATCCTGTGTGGTCATTTGGATTTGCTCTATTTGCATTGTCTTTGAAACATAAGAAAGGACTTCCTGATTCAAAATATGATGTAAGAACTTTTTTCCATAAGCTTTTTGCTTTCATCTGCTCTTTTGTAATTGAAGGATCGTTTTCATACTCTTCATATCTTTTCTCAAAAGCTTCACCTGTAAGAGCTGCTAAATCTTTTACCTCATAAGGATCAAAAAGTGTCCAATGTTCATCTGCAAGTACTCTTTTCATGAAAAGGTCATTTATCCAAAGTGCTGGGAATAAATCATGTGCTCTTCGTCTCTCTTCCCCTGAGTTTTTCTTTAAATCAATAAAGTCTTCAATATCCATATGCCAAGGCTCAAGATAAACAGCAATTGCCCCTTTTCTTGTACCTAATTGGTCAACTGCTATTGCAATATCATTTGTAATTTTTAAAAATGGAATAGTACCACCTGCTGCACTTTTATGTCCATCAATAACTCCACCTAAAGAACGGATACTGTTCCAATCCCAACCGATACCACCACCAAATTTAGAAAGTAATGCCATCTCTTTGTATCCATCAAAAATACCTTCAATATTATCTGGACTTGAACCGATATAACAAGAACTAAGTTGATGTCTATTTGTTCTTGCATTTGATAGTGTTGGAGTTGCAAGCATAACTTCAAATTTTGAAATTACATCATAAAATTCTTTTGCTTTTTCTTGTTTGTTCTTTTCATTTTGTGCTAAGAACATAGCAATACCCATAAACATTTGTTGTGGTAATTCGATTGGTTGTTTATCATTGTTTTTTAATAAATATCTATCATAAAGAGTTTTCATCCCAAGATAGTTAAAAAGATAATCTCTTTGAGGATCAATATATCCATTGAGGTCTTCTAAATCATAACCAGCTTCCAGTTCAGGGATAATTCTTCCTGCTTCTTGACCATATTTTATATAATCTCTTAAATGACAGTAAGCATTTCCTTTGATACCGTGAGTAGATTTTCCAACTTTATGGTAAAGGTCAAAAAGGAAAAGTCGTGCTGCAACAAAAGTCCAATTAGGAACATCTATATCTATTTTTTCAACAGCAGTTTTGATTAAAGCATCTTGAATATCATTAGAACTCATACCGTCTATAAATTTAATTTGAGCATCAATCTCTAATTCACTTTGACTAACACCTGCTAAATCTTTTGTAGCTGAGATTGTGTGTTTTTGTATTTTAGTAATATCTAAAACCTCTTGACGGCCATTTCTCTTTTGTATCATTATTGCCATTAAAAACTCCATTGAATTTATTCGAAAATTATAGCAATAAATTTACATATAATAAAAATTTACCACTATAATTTTGTATTTTAAAGATTTAATTCTATCGAATTGTTACTTAAAAAAGAGCTATTTATTTACTACAGATATTCTTCTTATTTCTTAACCATTTTTATATAAAAAATTAGATAAAATGTCCCAAATTATGTAAAGTAAAAGGATTATTATGGCTGTAAAAGTTGCTATCAACGGTTTAGGAAGAATCGGAAGATGTGTTGCAAGAATATGTGCTAATAGAGATGATGTTCAACTAGTCGCTGCAAATGCTAGTGGACCAGAAGAGATGATACAATACAATTTAAAATATGATTCAGTACATGGGAAAAGAGATGATGTAAAAGTAGAAAATGGCTACATATATATTGGAAATGAAAAAGTAAAATTACTTAGTGAACGAGACCCTGCAAAGCTTGATTATGCAAGTTATGGTGTTGATGTTGTTTTAGAGTGTACAGGTGCATTTTTAACAAAAGAATCTGTACAACCATATCTTGATAATGGAATAAAAAAAGTTGTATTTTCAGCACCAGCAAAAGATGATACAGATACTTTTGTAATGGGTGTCAATGAAAAAACTTACGCAGGACAATCTATAGTATCAAATGCTTCTTGTACTACAAATGGACTTGCTCCTGTTGCTAAAGTACTTGATGATGCTTTTGGAATAAAATGTGGACTTATGACAACAATTCACTCATATACAGGAAGTCAGCCTATTCTTGATGCAAAACATAAAAGCGATCCAAGAAAATCAAGAAGTGGAGCTGTAAACTTAGTACCATCTACAACAGGAGCTGCTAAAGCTATAGGAAAAGTTATGCCACACTTAAATGGAAAACTTAATGGTCAAGCTATAAGAGTTCCTACACCAAATGTTTCAATGGTGGATTTAACAGTAACTTTAAATAAAAATGTAACAGCACAAGAAGTAAGTGATGCATTTCTTAAAGCAGAAGCTGGAGAGTTAAAAGGTATTTTAGCAACGGATACAGAGGGTAGAGTAAGTACTGATTTTAATGGAGAAGAAAACTCAACTGTAGTACCTCTTGATACTATTCAAGTAGTAGAAGATAATATGGTAAAAGTACTATCTTGGTATGACAATGAGTGGGGATATTCGTGTAGACTTGTAGATATGGGTGTTCACGTAGCTACAAACTAATATTTCCAAGTTAGGGGCAAACGAGTTTGCCTCTTTAGGATTTGTTTCTTTAGATGGAATTTATTTCCATCGATAAAAGAAATTTTTAAATACTGGTCCCTAAAAAATGGGACATTTTTAAGGAATAAAATGAAACTACAAGAGATAAAAAATATAGATATTGCTGGTAAAAAAGTATTTATTAGATGTGATTTTAATGTACCTGTTGATGAGTATCAAAATATAACAGATGACAGAAGAATACGAAGTGCTTTAAATACTATTCGATACTGTATTGACAATGATTGTGCGATAATTATTGCAAGTCATTTTGGAAGACCAAAAGGTGGTTATGAAGAAAAATATAGTTTAAGACCAGTAAAACAAAGACTAAAAACATTATTACAAATGGAAACTATAAAACTAGCTCCAAGCATAGTATGTGAAGAAACACTTAAAATGGCAAGTGAACTTAAAAATGGCGAAATAATGTTTTTAGAAAATATGCGATTTGAAGAGGGTGAAACTACAAACGACCCAGAATTATCTAAAAAACTAGCTTCAATGGCTGATATTTATATTAATGATGCTTTTGGTGTATCACATAGAGCACATGCTTCTGTTGAAGGGATTGCAAATCATTTTGATATTAATCATAAAGCGGCTGGATTTTTACTAGCAACTGAGATAAAGTTTTTTTACCATATTATTGAAGAGCCTAAACGACCATTTGTGAGTATTGTAGGTGGAAGTAAAGTAAGTGGAAAACTAGAAGCTTTGTATAATCTTGTACCAAAAGTTGATAAAATCATTATCGGTGGTGGTATGGCATTTACTTTCCTTAAAGCGCTTGGACATGAGGTTGGAAACTCTTTAGTTGAAGATGATTTAATCCCTGAAGCTTTAAAAATTATGGAAGTAGCTCAACAAAAAGGTGTAAAATTTTATCTCCCTGTTGATGTTATAGCTGCGGAGGCTTTTGATAGTGAATCTTTTGCAAAAGCGGTAACCATTCAAGAGATACCAAAAGGGTGGATGGGACTTGATATTGGTCCTGCATCTGCTTTACTTTTTGCTCAAGCTTTAGAAGATGCCCATACAATACTTTGGAATGGTCCTATGGGTGTGTATGAGATGGATAAGTTTGCAAAAGGGAGTACTAAACTCTCTCATGCGGTGGCTTCATCTTATGCAACAACTGTAGTTGGTGGTGGAGATACTGCTGACTTAGTAAGAAGAACAGGAGATGAAGAGGAGATGACTTTTATCTCTACAGGTGGTGGTGCTTCTTTAGAGCTTATAGAGGGTAAAGTATTACCTGGTGTAAAAGCACTAATTATTGAAGAATAGTTTTAGTTTATGAATATATTGCTAAATGGAGTAGGGAGAATTGGTAAGTCAATAGTAAGGATTGCCAACTCTTTTGAAAATATAAACATAGTAGCAATAAATGAGCTTAATACAAATATAGATAATATAGCATATAGTATCAACTATGATTCTACTTATGGGCGATTTGAAGATAGGTATAGTGTTGAAGAAAAAACTATCAAAAATTCAAAAAACCATATAAAGATATTAAACTATTCTACCCTTACACAGATAGATTTTGAAAAATACAAAATTGATATAGTTGTAGATGCAAGTGGTGCAAAAGTTGATATTGATAGTTTAAAAGAGTTACCACTTAAAAAAATTCTTTTAACTCATCCTAATAAAAATGCTGATATAAATGTGATAGCAGGTGTGAATGAAAATGAACTTTTAAATAAATCATATAAAGTTATCTCAACAAGTTCTTGTAATGCAACAGCACTTTTGCCTGTACTAAAAATTGTTGATGAACATTTTTCTATTGAATATGGAGATGTGAGTACTATTCATCCTTTACTTAATCATCAAAAAACTTTAGACAGTGGTTGTATTGGAAGCAGTGATAGAGATGTAGCTTGTAATTTTGAATTTGGTAGAAGTTCAACACAAAACATTATACCAAGTAAGACTACAACTATTGATGCTTGTTCTTATATTTTATCTAATATTAATAATGAGAGTATCTCTTCTAGTTCCTTTCGAGTTCCAACTGCAACTGTGGGTGCTATTAATGTCGTATTAACGCTACAAAAAGAGATAACTAAAGAGAAGTTATTGGAACTATTAGAACAGTATCAAAAAACACAAAAATCAAAAATAATATTAAATAATTTTGAACCTTTAGTTTCAAGTGATTTTGCACAACAAGAATATACATCTATTATAGATCATAGATTTACACAAGTGAAAAAAAACAAAATGTTAAAATTTGTTTTGTGGTATGACAATGAGTGGGGTTATGCTTCTAAAGTAGTTGATATTATTAAAAGTTTATCAAATGATACAACAATATAAAGAGGCTATTGAAAAAAGCAATATAGTATCAAAAACAGATATCAATGGCATAATAACTTTTGTAAATGATGAATTTTGCAAAATATCAGGTTATACAAGAGCTGAATTACTTGGAAAAAATCATAATATAGTAAGAGACCCGAGTGTGCCATCTTCAAATTTCAAACTTCTTTGGGATACGATTAAAAATAAACAAACATATAAAAGCACAGTAAAAAATCGTAAAAAAGATGGAACAGTTTTTTATGTAAATACTACAGTTATTCCAATACTTGATAAAAGTGGAGATATTGAAGAGTTTATCGCCATAAGATATGATGTAACAAAAGAGGTTATTTTAAAAAAAGAGTTAGAAAAAAAAGAGCTTGAACTTAAACAACTCAACAAAGATTTAGAAAAAAAAGTCCAAAAACAAACTTCACAATTACGAGAGTTAAATAAAACTTTGGAGTTACGAGTTCAAGAAGAAGTTGGAAAAAATGAAGAGAAACAAAAAATTATGTTTTGGCAATCAAGGTTAGCAAGTCTTGGACAGATGCTTGCAAATGTTGCACACCAATGGAGACAACCTCTTACACAACTCAATCTAAATATCTATAATATGAAACAATCCTCACAAAAAGATGAAAAAGATGAGGTGATACATTTTTACAATGAAAGTAAAAATGTTATCCAAAATATGTCTTCTACAATAGATGATTTTACAAACTTTTTTAAGCCAGATAAGCAGAAAAAATACTTTGATGTAACACAAAGTATAAAAGAATCTTTGGGGATATTAGAACAAGTTATTGTCAAAGAACAAATAACAATAACACTAGATTGCGATAATATTACATTGTTGGGAATCCCCAATGAACTTTCACAAGTGATTATAAATCTTATACAAAATACCAAAGATGCTTTTTTAGAAAATAATATAAAGATGAAACTAATAGAGATAAGTTCAAAGAGAGTTGAAAAGTTTGTATTAATAAAGATTCAAGACAATGCAGGTGGAGTTGAAGATAAAATATTAGATAAAGTTTTTGAACCATATTTTACAACAAAACATTCAAGTAGTGGAACAGGATTAGGACTTTTTATGTCAAAAATGATTTGTGAGCAAGGTTTTAATGGTACAATAAATCTTGTAAACCAGAATAATGGAATATTGACTACTATTAAAATACCTTTGGAGGGATAATATGAATTATAATTCTTTAAAAGATTTAAAAGTGTTATTGGTTGAAGATGAAAAAAGTTTAGCAACATTATTAAAAAGTGGTATAGGGGATTATTTTTACAGTTTTTCTTTAGCTTATGATGGGGAAGATGGACTTGATAAGTTTACTAAAGTTTTACCAGATATAGTTATTTGTGATATTATGATGCCAAAATTAAACGGTTTAGAGATGGCACAAAAGATAAAAGATATAAATGAAAACATCCCTATTATAATGTTAAGTGCTTTTAGTGATAAAGAGAAATTATTAAATGCTATTGATGTGGGTGTTGTAAAATATTTTGTAAAACCGTTTGATCCGGATGAGCTTTTAGAGTATATGGTTACACTAAGTCAAAAGATTCAGAGTAAACCTCTTATTTTAAATGATGGATTTACTTTTAATAAAACCAAACGAAGTTTATACAAAGATGATAAATATATTGCTTTGACAAAAAGAGAGGTATTATTTATGGAGCTTCTAATAGAAAATATATCCAAAATAACTGACTCAGAACTTATTAAATCAACACTTTGGAAAGATGGAAGTGGTACAGATATAACCCTTAGAAGTTTTATAAAAAGGTTACGAATTAAAACATCAAAAGATTTGATTAATAATATTAAAGGTGAAGGGTATCAGTTAGTTTTATCTTAGCTTATCTCCAAACGATATTTAAAGTATCTAATAAAAGTGAGTTGTTAAACTTTTTTGTTGGTTTACTTATATTACCAATATTATCCTTTGTAGATAGGAAGTTTTGTAGATAGTATGTTTTATCATAACCTCTATTATGGAGGTCTGTAATAATAGTATTTATATCGTTTTCATCTAATAAGTCATTGTGTAAAGTTGTTCTTACTTCAAAATCTATATCACTTTTTAGAAGTAAGTTTAAACTTTGCGAAAATTTATCATAAAGCTTTGAATGAGTGATAGAGAAAAACTTTTCTTTTGGTGCTTTATAATCAAGTGCTACAAAATCCAAAAGGTTAAGTTTTAGTAATTGTTGTAGCAATAATGGATTAGACCCATTTGTGTCAAGTTTGATTTTAAATCTAAGTTTTTTGATTATTTGACAAAATGGGACTACTTGAGGGTGTAATGTTACCTCTCCACCTGATAAAACGACACCATCAAGTAGTCCAATTCTTTTTTCTAAAAAATCTATAATCTCTTTGCAAGAATAGGTCCCTTGTTTGCAAAAAACTATATCTTTGTTATAACAATAATCACATCGCATATTACATCCACCCATCCAAACTATACAAGCAAGATGATTAGTATAGTCAAGATGTGTAAAAGGTGTTAAATCATAAACAATTTTTTGATTCAATGAATTGCTTTCTTTGTTTGTGTTCACCTATTTTTCCTACATTAAAACTTTCTACTGGACGATGATAGCCCATAACTCTAGTGTATACAATACATTTTTGTCGTTTATTATTCAGTTTTTCTAGTTGTGCTGTTTTTTCCATTTTTTTTCCTTTTATTTAAGATGCAAGTTTAGAAATTTCTTCACTTGTTAATAGTTCCTCGTCACATTTTGGACAATACTCATGTTCTCCTGCGATATATCCATGTTTTGGACAAACAGAGAAAAGAGGAGTTACTGTGATATATGGCAACCTATAATTTGAGATTACATTTTTGACTAATTTTCTACAAGCTTCTGTTGAGCTAATTTGCTCTTTCATATAAAGATGCAATACAGTTCCCCCTGTATATTTACACTGTAATTGATCTTGTAAATCTAAGGCATTAAAGGGGTCATCTGTTAAATCTACAGGTATTTGAGAAGAGTTTGTATAATAAATATTTTCATCCATCCCAGCTTGAATGATAGAATCTTTATATCTTTTTTTATCCTCTTTTGCAAATCTATAAGTGGTACCCTCAGCAGGAGTTGCTTCTAAATTATAGAGGTTTCCTGTTTTTTCTTGGTATTGAACCATCCTTTCTCTCATGTGATTTAAAATCTCAACAGCAAACTCTTCTCCTTGTGGAGTGCTTATATCATAACTATCACTTGTGAAGTTTCTAATCATCTCATTGATACCATTTACCCCTATTGTTGAAAAGTGATTATTAAAACCTGGTAGGTATCTTTTGGTATAAGGATAAAGTCCTCTTTCAAACATATCTTGAATAAAAACTCTTTTCTTTTCTAAGGTTGATGAAGCATAATCCATAAGCTGATTGAGTCTTAAAATTAAAGCTTCTTTATCACCTTTATGTAAAAAACCAAGTCTTGCCATATTGATAGTTACAACACCTATACTTCCAGTCATCTCAGCACTACCAAAAAGACCACCACCTCTTTTTAAAAGTTCTCGTAAATCAAGTTGCAATCTACAACACATACTTCTTACATGACCTGGTTTATATGCCTCTTCATTTTGAATTAACTTTCCATTTTCATCTCTTTTGTACTGGCTACCAATAAAGTTTTGGAAATAAGAAGAACCAATTTTTGCAGTATTTTCAAATAGTAGATCTGTATTTTCCCCATGCCAATCAAAATCTTCAGTGATGTTCACTGTTGGAATTGGAAAAGTAAATGGTTGTCCATCTTTATCACCTTGGGTCATTATCTCATAATAAGCACGATTGATAAGATTCATCTCTTTTTGGAATTTTGAGTAGGTCATTTGCTCAAAAGTATCACAACCTCTTTTTTGAATCTCTTTTAATAACTCTTCATCTTCAATATCTCGTAAAAGGTGAATTTGTTTTCGTGTTGGAATTTGAGCTTTTAAATCCTCAGGTACAGTCCAATCTATAGTAATATTTGTAAAAGGAGACTGTCCCCAGCGTGCAGGAACATTTAGATTATAAATAAAACTTCGCACCGCTTTTTTTATCTCTTTGTAGTTAAGTTTATCTTTGAAAACATAAGGGGCTAAATAGGTATCAAAAGATGAAAATGCTTGGGCTCCTGCCCATTCACTTTGTAAAATTCCAAGAAAATTTGCCATTTGACCTAATGCTTCACGAAAATGTTTTGGTGCATCACTTTCTACTCTTCCTCGAATACCATTAAATCCCTCATCAAGTAATGCTCTTAAACTCCAACCAGCACAATAGCCTGTTAAACAATCTAAATCATGAATATGATAATCTCCATTTCTATGTGCATACCCTTCCTCTTTGCTATAAATCTTATCTAACCAATAGTTTGCTATTACTTTTCCAGCAGAATTATTAATCAATCCAGCACTTGAATACCCTGTATTTGAGTTTGCTTTTATTCTCCAATCATTTCCATTGATATATTCTTCTATTGTTTGTGTTGAGTTTATGTATGTTGTGTCTTCTTCTAAAAAGCGGTCTCTTTGCATTTTGTGCATATGTCTATATAAAATAAAAGATCGCATAACTTCAAAATATCTATTTTTGTAAAGTTCTTTCTCTATTGAATCTTGTATATCTTCAACGGCTACGATTCTTTTATTTTTTAATTTTTCTAAAACATTAAAAAAAATAGAGTTATTGTATGTAGTGTGTTCACTTTTAAAAGCTTTTTTTATAGCATCTTCAATTTTATATGAGGCAAACTCTTCAAAACTTCCATCTCTTTTTAAAATATTCTCAACCATTTTATTCCCTTATCTCATTTATTTTCATAATCTAAACAAGAGAAGTTTATAGAAATGATTGTTAAATAAGTATGATAAAAATTGTCACGGAAAAGTCATAAATGGGTTTTCTTAACAATACTTTATAACAAAAAAGAGTAACAACTATATAATACTTTTTATATCTTTATGATAGAATACTACTTTTAAAATATAATAAAGGGTTTCAATCATGAAGATTATAGCAAGTAACTTTAAGACCAATCATACACGAAAAAGTACAAAAGAATTTGTAAATGCTATAGATAAATTTTTAACTGATAATAAAATAAAAAATGAAGTCCTAATCTTCCCAACTGCAACATCGTTTGACAGTTTTGACACGGTTGAAAATCTAAAAATAGGTGCTCAAAACGCTTATTATACTAAAAATGGTTCATTTACAGGTGAGATAGGTACAGAGCAACTTGATGAATTTGGTATAAAAACAATACTTATTGGACATAGTGAAAGACGACATATCTTAGGTGAAACACAAAAAGACTTAACACTAAAATATAATTATTATAAAGCATTAGGATATAAAATTATTTATTGTGTTGGAGAACCTTTAGAGGTGAGAGAAAAAGGGATTACTGAAACTTTAGGATATATTTGGGAACAATTTGAAGGTATTGATTTAAGTTATGACAAACTTATTATAGCTTATGAACCTGTTTGGGCTATAGGGACAGGAGTTGTTGCAACTGCTGACGAGATAGCACAAGTACATAAAAAAATCAAAAAGAAAATTTCACAGCCACTCTTATATGGAGGAAGTGTAAAACCAGAAAATTTAGAAGATATATTAAAAATTGATAATGTTGATGGTACTTTAATAGGAACTACATCTTGGGATGCAGAACAGTTTAAACAGATGATTGAAACTACAAGTAAAAATTAGAAATAGGAGAATAAAAGATGATGATGAATGGTAAAAAAGGTGTTATTTTAGGTGTTGCAAACAATAAATCTATTGCATATGGTATAGCAAAACAATGTGCTGCTCAAGGTGCACAAATAGCATTTACATATTTGAATGATTCATTGAAAAAAAGAGTTGTTCCTATTGCTGAAGAGTTTGGTAGTAGTGATTATGTATATCCTTGTGATGTATCAAATCCAGATGAGATAAAAGCATTAAAAGAATCTTTAGAAAAAGATATGGGACAAATTGATTTTATCGTACACTCAATTGCTTTTGCTCCAAAAGAGGGACTTAGTGGAAGATTTTATGATATTACTAAAAATGCTTTTGATATAGCTATGGATATTTCTGTATATTCACTTATTGAAGTTACACGAGAGTTAAAGCCTCTTATGAGTGATAATTGTTCTATCCTTACATTAACATATTATGGTGGAGTGAAATATATACCAAACTATAATCTTATGGGTGTAGCAAAAGCAGCTTTAGAGATGACTACAAAGTATCTTGCAGAAGATTTAGGGCAAGATGGAATTAGAGTAAATGCAATCTCAGCAGGTCCTATTAAAACTTTAGCAGCAGCTGGAATTAGTGACTTTAGATTTATGTTAAAATGGAATGAAGCACATTCTCCATTGAAGAAAAATGTAACTATTGATGAGGTTGGGAATAGTGGTATGTATTTACTTTCAGATTTAAGTAGTGCAGTTACTGGTGAGATCCATTATGTGGATTGTGGATTTAATATTATGGGTATGCCTGCTGTTGAATTCAACGAAGAAGGAAAGCCCACAATTGCCTGGAATGGAACAGACAAATAATTCTTTGTCTTTTTGACTAACTCTGCGTTGTCAAGAAAATTTCTCATAGTCACTTACTCAAGTAAGCTTCTACGATAAATTTTCTTTCCGCCTTGATTTAGCCTAAAAATACAAATTTTATTTGTCTGTTCTCAAAAATTTAAGTAGCAGTATAATTTATGAAAGTTTTACTCCTAATCTTTTTCACCTTTTTATCTCTATTTGCTAAAGTAAATATTTCTCTCTCACACACAAATATAAAACACGGTACATCGTTTGCTGTGATACTTCAAAGTGATACTAACTTATCTCAAGCTCCAAATGTGATTTTTAAAGATAAAACTTATCAGATGTTTACTATCAATGGAAGTATTCAAAACTATGAGGTTTTTATCCCTGTAGATTATCATAGTAAAAAGCAAAAAGAGAATGTGCAAGTACGATACTTAGAAGATGATAAGTTAATTAAAAAGAATATCTCTATAAATATTATTGATGGAAAATACAAACAAAATGAGATGATATTTGTCCCAAAAGGGAAAGTGACTTTATCTAGCAAAAACAAAGAAAAAACAGCCAAAGAGTACAATCAAGTTTTTAAAAAAGTATACTCAGTGGTTACCTTATATGATTTAACAAATAATTCAACTTTTCAATTTCCTATGGATAGTAAAATCACAAGTGCTTTTGGAAATGCTCGTGTTTATAATGGTGTAGCAAAAAGTTATCACACAGGAACAGATTTTCGAGCCAAAGTAGGAGATAGTGTAAAAGCAAGTAATGATGGAAAAGTAGTACTTACTATGGATAGATTTTATTTAGGGAAAGTTATCTATATAGACCATGGAAGAGGAGCTTATACTTACTACTCTCATTTAAGTGAGTTTTTAGTCAAAGAGGGAGATATAGTGAAAAAAGGGCAACTACTAGCAAAAAGTGGGAAAACAGGAAGAATAACAGGCCCTCATCTACACTATGCAGTACGACTATATAATACTACAGTGGATCCTTTGCAATATACTAGTTTGTATAATGAGATGGTGAAAAAATACCATTAATCTCCCATTAAGTCATTAATTAAAAGAATTTAGCTATTATATATCTTAAATTTTAAAAATAAGAGAAGATAATGGGAATAAATTTTAAACAGCTTGCCGAAAAATATCAAACACCGTATTATGTATATGATTTTGACTATATTACAAAACAATATCAAGAGTTAAAGAGTGCTTTTAAAGCTAGAAAATCTTTGATCTCATATGCTGTAAAAGCAAATTCAAATTTAAGTGTAGTAAAACATCTTGGTGACCAAGGTAGTGGTGCTGATTGTGTGAGTATTGGTGAAGTGAAACGTGCCTTAAAAGTTGGAATACCTAAGTATAAGATTATATTTTCAGGTGTTGGAAAAATAGATGATGAGATTCGAGAGGCTTTAGAACTTGATATTTTAATGATAAATGTTGAGAGTGAAGCTGAGCTGAAAAGAGTTGATATTATAGCTAAAGAGCTAGGAGTTGAGGCTCGAATCTCTATACGAGTAAATCCAAATGTTGATCCAAAAACACACCCGTATATCTCAACAGGGCTACATGAAAATAAATTTGGTGTGGATTTAGATACAGCAAAAAGAATGTATATCTTTGCTAAACAAAGTGAAAATTTGGACCCAATAGGTATCCACTGTCATATAGGAAGTCAGCTTACAGAGTTAGCACCTATTAAAGAGGCTGTGAATATAGTCGCAGATTTAGTACGAAATATAAAATCAGCACTTAAAATAGAGTTGAAGTTTTTTGATGTTGGTGGTGGACTTGGTATTGTTTATGATGATGAAAAACTAATAGATACTTATGAATATGCTCAAACTGTATTAGATGCTTTATTTGGTCTTGATATTACAGTAGTTTGTGAACCAGGAAGATTTATCGTTGGAAATAGTGGAGTTTTTGTTACTAAAGTTTTATATGAAAAAATCAATGGTAACAAAAGATTTGTTATCGTAGATGGTGCTATGAATGACCTTATCCGACCTAGCTTGTATGATGCATATCATAAAATTGAAGTATTAGACAAAAGTGAAAATAAAAGTGACTGTAATGTGGTAGGTCCTGTCTGTGAAAGTGGTGACTTCTTCGCAAAAAATATAGAACTACCTCTTACTGAACACAATGACTTAATGGCAATATATAGTGCAGGTGCTTATGGATTTACAATGGCAAGTAACTATAATACAAGAGGAAAAGTAGCAGAGATTGCTATTGAAAAAGGCGTTGACAGACTTATACGAAGAAGAGAAACATTTGAAGATTTGATAGCTTTAGAAGAAACTTATTTATAAAGGGTAAGATATGATAGAAAAAAAAACTCTAGGTGATAGAGTTCGTATACGAACTAAGATTATTGTTCCAACTATTCTCGTACTAGTATTGAGTAACTTAGTATCAGTATTTACCTCTGCATATAAAATGGACGACTTAGCTAAAAGTAATGCTAAAATAGGACTTGATCAACTAACAGACTCTGTCTTTTTAAATTTAAGAACGGCAATGAATACAGGTGATTCAACAGTAATTGCAGATGCAGAAGAAAAGAGTCGTCAAAATATTCATGGACTTGAAAAACTACAAGTTGCAAGAAGTGAAAAGATGATTGAACTTTTTTCTCCTCAAATGAGCTACACTAACGACCCAAAAACATTGGAAGTATTTAAGACAAAAGAGCAAACTTTAATAGAAGAGTTTGAAAATGAGAAGCATACAATACGATCTTTAAGACCAATGATTGCAACTGATGAGTGTTTATATTGTCATATAAATCAACAAAAGGGTGATGTTATTGGGGTAATGGACTTGACTTTTAATATGGATAGTTCTGATTCAATTATAAATTCTACAGTAACAAATTTAGTAATACAAGCAATAATAGTACTTATCCTTATAACAGTATTTATGACTTGGCTAATTAGAAGTGCCACAAAACCTATTGATATTTTTCAAAAAGGTTTAGAGGCATTTTTTAAATATATTAATAAGGAAAACAAAGAAGTTGGATATATAAATGGATATAGTCATGATGAGATTGGTGAACTTGTAGATTCTGTAAATAGAAATATTGATGTTACTGTTGAGGGTGTAAAAAAAGATGAAGAGGTTATAAAAGAAGCAAAAGAGGTGTGTCAAAAAGCTTCAAAAGGTATTTTTGATGTTCAAATAAATGCAGTTGCTCATAGCCCAGAACTTAATGAATTAAAAAATTTAGTAAATCAGTTGATTAATGCTGTAGGACATAATATTGATAGAGTTTCAAATGTATTAACTTCTTATGATGAAAATAATTATATTACAAGAATTAATTCAAAAGGGAATACCGTTGGAATTATGAAAGAAGTATTTAATAAAGTAGATAGTCTTGGGAATAGTCTTTCTGTTAATGCAAAAACAAATTTAAGTAATGGTCAACAACTACTTAATGATGCAACCTCTTTAGAAGATGCTGTTTCTAAAATAGAAAAGTTTTTAATTACTCAATCAAATGAGTTAGAAAATAGTGTTACAGAATTACATAAAATAACAGATTCTATTAGACAAACAACTACAGACTCTATATCTATGGCAAATTATGCTCAAGATGTAACAAAATCAGTAGAATCAGGACTTAATCTAGCAAACAAAACAAGCGATGAGATGGATGCTATTGCAATTCAAGTAGCAGAGATAAATGATGCAATTACAATCATAGACCAAATTGCATTTCAAACAAATATTTTAAGTTTAAATGCTGCTGTTGAAGCAGCAACAGCAGGGGAAGCTGGAAAAGGTTTTGCCGTTGTTGCACAAGAGGTAAGAAATCTTGCAAATAGGTCAGCAGAAGCAGCTCGTGATATAAAAAATCTAGTAGAATCAGCAACAAATAAAGCCAATGATGGAAAACTTATATCAAATGAGATGAAAGATGGATATGAAAAGCTTAATGAACATATTACTGCCACAATAGGACTTATTGAAAATGTAACAAATGGTTCTAAAAAACAACAAATAAATATAGAGCATATCAATGACAATATCCATTCTGTACAAAAACACACGACGCAAAGTACTGAAATGGCAATAGGCGCATTTAATATTGCAAAAGAGACAAATCAATTAGCAATTCAAATTCTCAATGATGCTAAAGAGAAGAAAGTTAATTAAAGGATTAAAATGAATGAAGAGGTTGAACTAAAAAAGTTACGCGATACTTTGGATAGTATTGATGATGAACTTTTAAAACTTTTAAACAAAAGAATGGAAACTATCCATAAGGTTGGTGCTGTAAAAGCCACAAGTGGTGGTGCTATATATAGACCTGAAAGGGAAAAATCTATTATTGATAGACTTCATAAACAATCAGTTGAAGCAAGTGGTAGTTTAAATAGAGCTGCTATTGAGGCATTATTTTTAGAAGTTTTTGCCATAAGTAGAAATCTTGAACTTCCTGAAAATATTGCATTTTTAGGACCAGAGGGGAGTTTTACACATCAAGCTGCTGAAAGTAAATTTGGTGCTATGAGTGCTTATTTACCTATTGGGTCTATTGCTGGAGTATTTAGAGAAGTTACAAATAAAAAAGCTAAGTTTGGTGTCATCCCTATAGAAAATAGTAGTAATGGAATTGTAAGTGAGACTATAACTTGTCTTAGTGAGTATGATTTAAAAATTATTGCTGAAGTGATGGTTGATATTCACCATTGTTTAGCAACCACTTGTGATAATGTCAAACAGATAAAAAAAATCTATTCAAAAGATATTGCTTTTGAGCAATGTCACAAGTTTTTAGGTGATTTGGGACTTGATGAGATTGAGTTAATACCTGTTGAAAGTACAGCTAAAGCAGCAAAACTAGCAACAAAAGAAAAAAATAGTGCTGCAATTTGTTCCCATGTGGGTGCAAAAATGTATAATCTTCCCGTTCTTTTTGAGAATATAGAAGATAAAGGGAATAATCGTACAAGATTTTTAATCATTTCAGACTTTGAAAATGGAAAAAGTGGAGATGATAAAACTTCAATACTTGTACAACTTGCTAATGAACATGGTTCTCTTGTAAGGTTTTTAAATGATTTTGATGAAGTAGATATAAATCTTACAAAAATAAAATCTCATATAGTTGAAGGGATTTCAACATTTTTTATAGACTTTGATGGACATAAAGATGATGAAAAAATACAAAAAATATTTCAAAAACACAAAAATAGTATTAAATTTTTGGGAAGTTATGTAAAGGAAGCAGATGACATTTAATAAAGTATTAGATAATGTAAATATCTATGAAGCGGGAAAACCAATTGAGTTAGTTGTAAGAGAATATGGTGTAGATGAAAAGGATATTATAAAGTTAGCATCAAATGAAAATCCATACGGGACAGCACAAGGTGTTGTTGATGCAATAGCTACTAAAGCAAATAGTGCTTATGTGTATCCAGATGATAGTATGTATGAACTTAAAGATGCTTTGGCAGCAAAATTTGGCGTTGCTGACAAAAACATAATTATTGGGGCAGGGAGTGATCAAATCCTTGAATTTTGTATCCATGGAAAATGTAGCGTAAACTCAAAAGTGCTTATGGCAAAAACAACATTTGCAATGTACGAGATATATGCAAAACAAACAGGTGCAACTATTTTAAAAACACCATCAGATGAGCATAACCTTGATGAATTTAGAGAGATTTATAAATCACAAGGTGCTGATATAATTTTTCTTTGTGTTCCAAATAATCCTCTAGGGGAGTGTTTAGACACAAATGAGGTATATAAATTTTTAGATGAAGTTGATAGTGATACCCTAGTTGTACTTGATGGGGCATATCAAGAGTATGCAAAATATAAAGATGGAGCTAAAGAGATAGTTCCAAGAGAGGTTATAAAAAAATATCCAAATGTTATTTATTTAGGAACTTTCTCAAAAGCGTATGCTTTAGGTGGTATGAGAGTTGGTTATGGAATAGCTTCTGAAAATATTATCACAACTTTACATAAATTAAGACCACCTTTTAATATCACAACTCTTTCCCTAGAGGGTGCAATAGAGGCTTTAAAACATGAAGATTTTGTTGCTGGTTGTATAGAAAAGAACTTTGAAGAGATGGTACGATATGAGGAGTATGCAAAAAGTAAAAACTTTAAATATATTCCATCTTATACGAACTTCATCACAATATATCTTGATGGATATATTTCAAAAGAGGTTGCCCAAAAATTACTTGAAAAAGGTGTGATTGTAAGAGATATGACTGGTTATGGTTTTAATGCTATACGAATCACCATTGGAACAAATGAGCAAAACACGAAAGTATTTAAAGTATTAGATACAATTTTATAATACAAAGGTTAAAAAATGGAAAAATACTTTAAATTAAAAGAGAATAATACAACAGTAAAAACAGAGTTTCTTGCTGGTTTTACAATATTTTTAACAATGATGTATATAGTGCCAGTAAATGGTTTTATACTAAGTGATGCAGGGTTACCTATGGGTGCAGTTATAACTGCAACAGCTCTTATAACAATATTAGCTACAGTATTTAATGGAGTTTGGTCAAATACACCAATAGCTATGAGTGTTGGGATGGGTTTAAATGCTTACTTCTCTTATGGATTAGTGTTGGGTATGGGGATAGCATGGGAAACAGCTTTAGGGATAGTTTTTTTAAGTGGTATTATATTTGTTATTCTCTCTTTTACAAAATTTAGAGTATGGCTTATGACCTCAATTCCTGTTGATTTACGAAGAGCAATTAGTGCTGGTATTGGTGCTTTTATTGCTTTTATTGGATTAAAACAGATGGGGATAATAGTAGAAAACAAAGCAACTTTAGTTGCCCTTGGAGATTTAAGTAGTGCCCCTATTATTCTTGGAATATTTGGATTATTTATCACTTTAGCTTTATATACTTATAGAGTTAAAGGTGCTTTTATAGTAGGTATTCTTATAACTTCAATAGTTGGATGGATATTTGGAATAGGAGATTTGCCTTCAAATATAGTAGGAATACCAGATTCTATCTCACCTATATTTATGCAACTTGATATTATGAGTGCTTTATCTTTGGCGTTGTTGCCCGTAATTATCACTTTTTTAGTAACAGATATGTTTGATACACTTGGAACATTAACTGGTGTAGGAACACGTGCAAACCTTTTTCAAACAACTGATGCAAATGATAAAGCTTTGGAAAAGACACTTGAAGCAGATGCTATTGCAACTGTTGGTGGAAGTTTAATAGGTGTTTCAACCACCACATCTTTTATAGAAAGTGCAAGTGGTGTAGAAGAGGGTGGAAGAACAGGTCTTACATCTATATTTACTGGGTTGTTTTTTATCCTTACACTTTTTTTACTTCCTTTGTTTAAATCAATTCCTCCAAATGCTATTTACCCTGTTTTAGTTGTAGTTGGTGTATTGATGTTTACAGAACTTGGAAACATAGATTTTAAACAAAATGATGTAGCAATAATAAGTGCCTCTTTTTTAATAGTTATATTAATGCCATTAACTTATTCTATTACAAATGGTTTTGCAGCTGGATTTGTTGTGTATACAGCATTGAAATTATTGCGAGGAGAGTTTAAAGATATAAACTTAGGGCTTATAACTATTACACTTATCTCACTATTAGTTTTTATTTTACATTAAGGGAAAAAGTTGAAAAAAGTTTATTATGGGTATGATGAGTGTTTAGAAGATTGTAAAGTTTTAATTCCTATGTTAAAAGAGTATAATCCTGATGCGTTGGTTGCCATTGCAAGAGGTGGATTACTTTTAGGACATCTGTTGAGTGAAGCACTTGATACAAGAGAGATATATAGTTTAAATTCAATTCATTATGATGGGACAAAAAAGTTAGAAACATTTGATATATTTAATATTCCTGATTTAACAAGAAAACATAAAATTGTTTTAATAGATGATATTGTAGATAGTGGAGAAAGTATAGTTGAGATTCTTAAAATATTAAAAGAGAAATACCCCCATTGTGAATTTAAGGTAGCCACTATATTTTATAAAACTACAGCTTTAATGCAACCAGACTTTGCAGTAAAAGAGGCAAAAAATTGGATAGAGTTTTTTTGGGAAGTTGATTTATTAGAAAAGAGATAATATGGATAGTAGAAATAAAAAGATACAAGAATTAGAAAAAGTAGCACAAGATATTAGAGATAGAATAATAGATGTTGTATCAAAAAATGGTGGACATTTTAGTTCCACTTTAGGTGCTGTAGAATTAACAATTGGGATGCATGAAGTATTTGATTGTGAGTTTGATCCTTTTATATTTGATGTATCTCATCAGTGTTACCCTCATAAACTACTTACAAATAGATGGGAAGAGTTTGAAACATTACGGCAGTTTAATGGGATAAGTGGATTTACAAAACCAAAAGAATCAAAAGCTGATTATTTCGTAGCAGGGCATAGTTCTACTTCTATTTCTTTGGCAGTGGGTGCAGCAAAAGCAGCCGCTTTAGAAAAAAATGGGAAAGTACCTGTTGTAATGATAGGTGATGGAAGTATGAGTGCTGGTATGGTATATGAAGCACTTAATGAACTTGGGGATATTAAGTTACCTGTAGTAATTATACTCAATGACAATGAGATGAGTATAGCAAAACCAATAGGTGCAATTTCAAAACATTTAAGTAAAGTTCTTGCAGGAAAAGGGTACCAAAAATTTAAAGATAGAGTTGATAAATTTATTAAGAATAATATGCCAGAAGGTACTACTTATCTTGCTAAAAGAATGGAAGGAAGTTTAAAACTTATAACACCAGGAATCATTTTTGAGGAGATGGGAATAGATTATATTGGTCCAATAGATGGACATGATATATCTGAAATAATAGACACTTTAGAGTTAGCAAAAAATTTTGGAAAACCTGTTATTGTTCATGCACGAACAGTAAAAGGGAAAGGGTATCCAATAGCAGAAGGGCATCATGAACATTGGCATGGTGTTGGTTCTTTTGATAAAGATACAGGTGAATTTGATAAGAAAAATGGAGCAAAAAGTGCAACAGCTGTATTTAGAGATGCTTTATATAATCTTGCTCTTACAGATGAAAAAATTGTAGGTGTTACAGCTGCAATGCCAAGTGGAACAGGAATGGATAAACTTATCCAAGAGTTTCCAAATCGTTTTTGGGATGTGGCTATTGCTGAACAGCACGCAGTAACTTCCATGGCAGCTATGGCAAAAGATGGTTTTAAACCTTTTGTAACTATATATTCTACTTTTTTACAAAGAGGATTTGATCAGATTATTCATGATGTATGTTTAATGAATCTACCTGTTACTTTTGCAATAGATAGAGCGGGAATTGTTGGTGCTGATGGGGAAACACATCAAGGGCAGTTTGATATAAGCTTTTTACGATTTTTACCAAATATGACACTCTGTGCACCTAGAGATAGCAAAACTTTAGAGTACAGTTTAGAGTTTGCAAAAAATTTTTCAACTCCCTTAGCTATAAGGTATCCACGGGGTGCTTTTGAGGAGTTAGAATATCCAGCTACAAAATTTGTAATAGGAAAAGGGGAAGTTCTTAAAAAAACAGACAGTGATATTGCATTTATAGGATATGGTGCTGGAGTTGGTCGTGCAATAGCAACTGAACGACTCCACAAAGAAGAGTTTACAATAGTTGATTTACGATTTGTAAAACCACTTGATGAAGAACTTTTAAAAGAGTTAGCAAAAACTACAAAAATATGGTATGTTTTTAGTGACTCCCAAAGACAAGGTGGAGTTGGAAGTGCTTTATTAGAGTTTATAAGCCAAAATGATTTAGATATCAAAGTAAAATCATTTGAATATGATGATATATTTGTACAACATGGAGATACAAAACTTCTTGAAGAGGACTTAGGGATACTTCCTAAACAACTTGTAGATAAGGTTCGGGTAGACCTCTTAAAATAAAGGTATGTTTATGCAAAATAAGAGATTAAAGTGTTTTATTGAGATAGTAACTTTGAACTTGTATGTATAGTAAAAATAATACTCTTATCATCTTTATATTTATATTATTAATCATATTTCAAATAGTGTATTATATTAATAGTGAAAAAAGCTACCAAAGTATATATGAAGAGATGTTAACCAACAAAGCAGAGTTATATTTTGAGAATACAATAAAAAAAGCACAAAAACTTGATTCTAATCTTACTATGGTAAATACCCCATTTAATCTAAAGTCTAAAGTGAAAAATATATCAATTCCAACAGATGAATATTTGAAAATCTTTCAAGATATGAATCAATCAAAATATATCTATATGTTATTGAATATATTTTTTCTTATTTTAATTATCTTTTTAATTTTACTATTCAAAAAAGGATCAAGAGCAAAACATCTTGAGCTTTTAAGAAGTCAAAGAAATTTAGAAAAAGCCGAAAAAATGGCAGGACTTGGGCATTGGAGAATTGATAATAGAACTTTTGAGATAAGTTTTTCAAAAAATATGCGTGATATTATTGGTTTAAAAGAATCACAAAAAATTAATCTACAGTTTGTTATCCATAAGGTAATTTATAGTGAAGATAAATTAAAGGTGATAAGATCTTTCAAAAATGCTTTAAAAAATAAAAATGATATTCAAATCGAATTTAGAATAGTCAATCAATTAGATAGAAAAAAACGGTATGTAAATTGCCAAATTACGCAGATAAAAGATGAAAAGAGCAAAAAAGTTATAGTTTCTATCGGAGCTGTACAAGATATTACAAGGTTTATCTCTTTACGAGATAAGCTTTTTATATTAGAACAAGCTGTTAATCAAGCACCAATCTCAATTGTTATTACAGATGAAAAAGCAAATATAGAATATGTTAACCCTACATTTACAAATGTAACAGGATATACACTTTTGGAAGTTATTGGGAAAAGTCCTAGAATATTAAAGTCTGAATATACCAATCATAAAGAATATGAACATCTTTGGGAAACAATAGCTGTAGGAAAAAACTGGACAGGAACATTTAAAAATATTAAAAAAAATGGGGAAGAGTTTTGGGAGATGGCACTTATATCACCAATTTTTTCTCTTAAAACAGATAAAATAATTAAATATATAGCGATAAAAGAGGAGATAACAAGTAAGTTGTATATGGAACAACAGTTGAAAAATCAAGAGGAACTTATGATTTTTCAATCAAGACATGCAGCAATGGGTGAGATGATAAGTATGATAGCACACCAATGGAGGCAGCCTACTACTGTTATATCATTGTGTGCTAATAATATTTTGACAGATGTTATTTTAGATGAAACTGATCAAGAATCGCTCAGAAGAAATTCTGAAGATATTATTGACCAAACAAAATACCTTTCCCAAACAATAGATGATTTTAGGAACTTTTTTAAACCAAATAAGGAAAAGTCTATAACTACAATAGAAGAGGTTGTAAACGAAGTAAAAAAGATGATGAAAGCAACACTTAGTAATAATAGTATAGAGTTTATTGAAAATTATAATTCCAGTAAAAAAATAAAAACATATAAAAAAGAACTGGTTCAAGTTTTAATCAATCTCGTAAAAAACTCTCTAGAGATATTAGTAGAGAAAAATAGTGGGAGAAAAATAATATTTATTAATGAATATATTAAGAATAATAATGTTATCTTACAAATATGTGATAATGCAGGGGGAGTAGAGCAGGAAAATATTAATAGAATATTTGAACCCTATTTTACGACAAAAGATGAAAAAAATGGTACTGGTCTTGGGCTTTATATTTCAAAAGTTATAATTGAACAACATTTAAAAGGTACTATAACTGCTTTTAATAAAGATCAAGGTGCGTGCTTTGAGATTAGTTTAAATTTTGAAGAGGAATAGTTTGGAAAATATTGTTTCATTAAAAAAGATTGGATGCGATTATAATATATTGGTTGTTGAAGATTGTAAACATATCAATGCAAAACTTATAGAATATCTTAGTAAATTTTTCCTTGAAATTGATAGTGCAAAAGATGGTAAAGATGGACTCATTAAATTTAACAATAAAAGATATGATATTGTTGTAACTGATATAAATATGCCTAAAATGGATGGAATAAGTTTTATAAAAAAGCTTATTGAGATTGACTCAAATGTTCAAATTATTGTTGCATCAGCTTTTGGAAACGATGAAAATCTTCGAACTTTTAATAAATTTGGTATCGTAGAATTTATACAAAAACCTATAGATAATTTAAAACTTGTAGATGCTCTTCTGGTGTGTATTGAAAATATTCAAACAATTATCAATAACTCCAATATAACATACAATCTTGATAATACAATCTATGAAACGCTAGAGGGTTTAAAAAATACAGAAAAAACAGTTGAACTTATTAATTCCTATGAAGGGTTAACTATAATCCAAGAGGGATATATAAAAGATCTTAATACTAAAACAATTACTATTGAAACAACAAATACTCAATATCATTTGATTAAAGGGGAAAAAAGAACTATAATTGTTATAGATGATATAGCAGTAAGAGCCAACTTACAATATGTTGATAAAGAAAAACAGCAATTAGTTTTGAAAAAATTTGAGACTCTTAATAGGACACCAAAAGATAGAAAAGTTTCACGGGTTATACCCGCTAAGGATTTTACTCTTTCAAGATATTATAGAGGTGAAGCTTTTAGCTATGAGGTACTTTCATTATCAATTAATTCAATTTCAGTAAAGACTTCAGAACTAGATAAAAGTTTTAGTGATAATTCTCGTACAGATTTAGTTTTAGGTTTTCAAGTAGGATACTCTAGACAACATAAAGATTCTTCTAACGAAAAGATATTAAAACCTGTAAAAATACGATCAAAATCTTTTGTATATAAAATAGATAAACGGGTGGATGGTACGGTAAAGATTGTATTTGTTCTTGATCTCAATACAGAGGGAAAAAAATTACTTGAAGAATACATTCTTCAAAGAGAGATTGATATTTTGAGTAAATTACAAGAGTTGGCTTAATTTACAATAATTTTATAAAATATGATCAATCACGATTAATATAAAAAATACAATCCCTAAGTAACCATTTATAGTAAAAAAAGCTTTATCAATTTTGGTAAAGTCTTTATGAACAATAATATGTTCAGTTGTAAGCATTACAACACTCACAGCAACTGCTAAATAAGCAAATAATCCAAGGTTTGCCTCTACAATAAATAAAAGCCAAAAAACAACTGTAAGAATATGCATAATTTTTGAAAATAACATTGTATTTTTGGCACCAAATTGAGAGGGGATAGAGTGAAGACCAAGTTTTTTATCCACTTCAATATCTTGTAATGAATACAATAAATCAAATCCAGCTACCCAAAAGAGGACACCCACAGATAAATATAAAGACCATAAATATATTGTTTCACTTACAGCAACAACTCCAGCAATAGGTGCAAGACCTAAAGAAACTCCAAGAATAATATGTGCTAAAAATGAGAATCTTTTAAAATAGGAATAACTACCAATGATAAGTAAAATAGGAATTGATAAGTATAAAGCCAAATCATTTACAAACCAAGCAACAATGATAAATCCTAAAGCATTTAAAAGTGTAAAAGTTAATACTTGTTTGGGTGCAATTCTTCCATCTACACTTGGTCGATTAATAGTCCTTGGGTTTAAAGCATCTATATCTCTATCCATATATCTGTTAAATCCCATGGCAAAATTTCTAGCAGTTAGGGCTGCTAAAATTCCTAATAATAAGAGTTTCCAACCAAACCAACCGTTTGCAGCAACTACCATCGCTATAAATATAAAAGGGAGTGAGAATATTGAATGTTTGAACATTACTAATTCATTGAAGTCATTAATTTTTTTAAGTATTTTTTCCATAAGGGGGATTTTACTATAATGTTAATTATATATACCAAAAGGATAGATTTGTATAAAGAAGTAGCCATCATAGCACCAACAGCATCAGGGAAAACAGCTCTGTCTATAAATCTTGCCCATAAAACAAACTCGGTTATACTCTCCCTTGATAGTTTATCAGTCTATAAAGAGATTGATATTGCTTCTGCTAAACCTACTTTAGAAGAGAGAGATGGTATTGTTCACTTTGGTATTGATAGAATATATCCAAATGAAAAGTTTGATGTAGTGGAATTTATTGATGAGTATCAAAAAGCAAAAAATTATGCACAAAAAAATGGACAAAACCTTATCATAGTAGGTGGAACAAGTTTTTATCTAAAGTCTTTATGTGAAGGGCTTTCAAAAGTTCCTCCAATATCAGAAGTAACAAAAGAAAAAGTGAAAAAAGAACTCCAAGATATAACAAAAAGTTATGAGTATTTGGTAAGTATTGATAAGAATTATATGAGTAAAATTGCTTCATCTGATAAATACAGAATAGAAAAAGCTTTGGAGCTTTATTATGAAACAGGATTATCTCCTACAGATTTTTTTCAACAAAATAAACCAGAACCAATTATAAAAGCTTTACAAATTTTTCAAATAGATACCCCTGTAGATATTTTGAGAGAACGGATAAAAAAAAGAACAAAACAGATGATGACAACTGGTATTATAGATGAAGTTTTATACCTAGAAAAGAAATATACAAGAAAATCAAATTGTATGAAATCTATAGGAATTACAGAAGTTTTAGAATACCTTGATGGGAAAATAGATAAATTTAAACTTGAAGAATTGATCTCTATTCACACAGCACAACTTGCAAAAAGACAAAGAACTTTTAATAAATCACAATTTTCAAATGTAATTCAAGATAATTTACTAAATTTAGAACAACAAATACTCAAACTGTTTTAATTAATTATTTTTATCAATTAAACTGTTCCCTTTTGTTACAGGTAACTACCTGTTTTAAGGTAAAAGTAGGGATATTGTAAGTTTATATTTAATTATAATTGGATATTATTTGTTCAATTACTGTCAGCAATTTATATACAATGCTTTGACACACAAGGGGAAAAGATGGAACATATGGATTTTACACATCCTTATTTTGGTGCATTTATAATGTTTGTATTAACATTTGGTGCATTCTTAGCGACAACAATGTTGTCACGATTTGTAGGTGGAAAACTTGCAAGAAAAGATACTGAAAAATTAAAATGTACACTTTATGAGTGTGGACCAGAGGTTACTAAACAGCCAAATACTATCTCTGTGCAGTTTTATTTAATGGCTTTACTATTTATACTTTTTGATGTAGAGATAATCTTTATGTTTCCATGGGCTGTAGATTTTAAAGTACTAGGTTGGTTTGGATTTATTGAGATGATTCTTTTTATTGTATTATTAACAATAGGATTTATCTACGCATGGAAAAAAGGAGCGCTTGAATGGCACAGCATAAAGTAAATTATTTAAAAGATGGTGGAGCACCAATCAAGTTAACTACAGTAGATAAAATAGTTAACTTTGGACGAAGTAATTCACTTTGGCCTATGACTTACGGTCTAGCATGTTGTGCTATTGAGATGATGGCAAGTGGGGGTTCACGATTTGACTTCGATAGATTTGGTACTATTTTTAGAGCAAGTCCGAGACAATCAGATGTTATTGTTGTTGCTGGAACTTTGACAAAAAAACATGCAGAGTTTATGAGAAGATTGTATGACCAAATGCCTGATCCTAAATGGGTTATCTCTATGGGAAGTTGTGCAAATACAGGTGGTATGTTTAATACTTATGCAACAGTACAAGGTGTTGATAGAGTAATTCCTGTTGATATTTATTTGCCAGGTTGTGCCCCAAGACCTGAAACACTACAGTTTGCACTAATGATGCTACAACAAAAAATTAGAAGAGAGCCAGCAGGTATGGCTCAAAGAGCGAAAAGGTTAATATAATATGAGAGCATATACACCAAAAGATGATGTACAAAAAAAATCTTATTATAGCGATAGATTTTATATCACACCTACATTAAAAAAAGATTCAGTTTATAGTGATGGAGTTTTTAGTTCAGATATCTCAAGTTTAAAAAATATTGTTGAAGTAGTTGATTGTTATATTCAAGCTGAACATTTAGTAATAATTATCCATCCAGAGGATAATAAAAAAGCAATTATACACTTAAAAGAGATTAGAGCTTATGATTTCATGATGGAGTTAACAGCAGTTGATTATATCGCTACAAAAGGTGGATTTGAAGTTGTTTATGAGATGTTGTCAACTACTAAACACAAAAGAATTCGAGTGAAAACTTTTATAAAAGAAGGTGATGCAATTGAATCAGTTGAGTCTATTTTTAGAATGGCAAACTGGTCAGAACGAGAGATGTATGATATGTACGGTATCTATGTAAATAACCACTCACTTTTAAAAAGAATTCTTATGCCTGATGATTGGCACGGTCATCCATTACTAAAAACATATCCACTTCAAGGTGATGAAGCAGCTTCATGGTATGAAGTTGACAAAATATTTGGTAAAGAAGCTAGAGATATTGTGGGACCTGAATTAAGAGATTCAGCTTGTGTTGATAGATACGATACAGAGCGTTTTGCAAGACTAGGTCATGAGGTGCCAAAAGGTGTAGAGATAAGTGAAGGAAATGAGCCTGATACACCTATTAGATATCAAGAAGAGGGCGGAGTAAAACTATTTGGTGCAACATTAGTAACACCTTTTGATAAATTAGAAAAAAAACAACTGAAAGAGAGAAAGTAGATGCAAGTTTCAAATAGATTAAAACCTTTTTTTGAAAATATAACTTTCGAAAGAGAAGATAATACAATGGTTGTGAACTTTGGTCCACAACATCCATCTGCTCATGGTCAATTAAGACTTATGTTAGAGCTTCAAGGTGAAGAAGTAATGAAAGCACATCCAGATGTTGGGTACCTTCATAGAGGTATTGAAAAAATGGGTGAGAATATGATATATAATGAATTTTTACCTACAACAGATAGAATGGATTATATAGCATCTACATCTAATAACTACGGATATGCCTTAGCTATTGAAAAACTCATTGGAGTAGAAGCTCCAAGACGAGCTGAAGTTATAAGAACTATGCTTTTAGAGCTTAATAGAATTATTTCACATCTTTTTTGGCTTGCAACTCATGCACTTGATGTTGGGGCTATGTCAATTTTCCTTTATGCCTTTAGAGAAAGAGAATTTGCAATGGACTTAATGGAGGACTATTGTGGTGCAAGACTTACTCATAGTGCAGTTAGAATTGGTGGAGTTCCTTTGGATTTACCAAGTGACTGGATAGCAAATCTTGAAAAATTCATGGAAACATTAAGTTCTCAAATTCCTATTTATGAGGGATTATTAACAGAAAATAGAATCTGGAAAATGAGACTTGAAAATGTAGGGATAATTCCTGTAGAGATGGCAAAATCGTGGGGAGTTTCAGGACCTGCATTAAGAGGTAGTGGAGTGAAATGGGATTTAAGAAAAGAGATGCCTTATGGTTTATACCCAGAATTAGATTTTGATATACCGATTTCAGATAAATGTGATAGTTATGGGAGATATAAGTGTTATATGGCTGAGATGTATGAGTCAATGAAAATATTAAAACAACTTATTCCTATGTATGAAGAATCAGATATTCAACTTATGGCACATAGTCCAGAGTATATCTCATCTTCAAAAGAAGAAATGATGACTCAAAACTATTCATTGATGCAACATTTTGTTCTTGTTACTCAAGGTATGAGACCACCAGTTGGGGAAGTATATGTAGCAACTGAATCACCTAAAGGTGAATTAGGGTTTTATGTGGTTTCAGATGGAAGTCCATATCCATACAAACTAAAATGTAGAGCACCAAGTTTCTGGCATACAGGTCTTTTACAAGACTTATTACCTGGGCATCAGTTAGCTGATGTTGTAACAATTATAGGTAATCTAAATATAGTATTTGGCGAAATAGATAGGTAAGGGAGAGAAAATGAAAAGATATGATTTAAGAGGTCACAAAGAAAACTTTATCCCTAGAATGGTTGCATTGATGAATAATGAAATAGCTCAGGGTGAAAATGGAATATTTTTATTTGAAATAGGAGATTTTAGTTCAGTTCAAGCATCAGCTGATTGTGTAAAAGAGAATAATTGGACATTGATGAATTCATTAAAATTTAATGAAGTAGACTGGACAGTTGTAATCAAAAAAGAGAAACCACCAGTTGTAGAAGAAACTGTAGAGGTTGAAGAGTAGGCAACTACTTTTTAAAGGATAGAAATTTTGAGTAAAGTATATTTTTCTAATTGGCAAGGGGAAGTAGTAGATAACAGAAATGTTGAGTTGGAAAACTGGACTGAAGTATCTACTAAATTACCTGTTAATTATGATAGAGAAACCCAAACAAAAGCTTTTGTAGGTTGGGATGGTTTTGCAATATTCCAAAGTGATGTGGATGTTGTAAAGCTGGCATTGAATTATGCACGACAGTATCAAGAGTATAGTGAAGCTTGTGGTAGATGTACACCAGGAAGATGGGGTGGACAAATACTTTTTGATATGATTGATAAAATAGCTCGTGGTGAGGGTGAATTTAGTGATTTAGAACATATTAAAGAGATAAGTTCAACTATGACAACCACTTCAAAATGTGAGATAGGAAAAACTGTACCCGTACCTATTTTGGGTATGATTGAATATTTTGAAGAACAGTTTATAGAACTTATAAAAGAGAAGAAAAAATCACCTTGGTATGAACAGAACAGCGAAAAGTATATAGCAAATGTAACAGCACCATGTACAGATATGTGTCCTAGCCATGTAGATATACCTGGATATATAGAAGGGGTTAGAGAATTAGATTTTGAAAACTCACTAAAAGCTACACGACAAACTATGCCTTTAGCACATACTTGTGGAAGAGTTTGTCCACATCCATGTGAAGATGCATGTAGACGGGGAAATTTAGATGAACCAATCTCTATAATGGAATTAAAAAGAGTTGGTGCAGACTATGAAACTGATCATAATCAAGATTGGTTCCATCCTTCAAAACCCAAAAAACCTAGAAATGATGGGAAAAAAGTGGCAATTATTGGAGCTGGTCCAGCAGGTCTTACTGCTGCATATTATCTTGGACTTGAAGGGATTGCAGTAACCATTTTTGAAGAGTTACCAGTTCTTGGAGGAGAGGTTGCAGTTGGAGTTCCAGAGTACAGAATGCCAATAGATAAGTACAATAAGGATATCCAACTTGTTGCAGACTTACCAACAGTAGAAATTATTACAAACCATAGAGTAACAGCAGATCGACTTAAAGAGATAGAAGTTGAGTTTGATGCAACTATGCTAGGTTTTGGCGCAAGATTATCAAAAGCAATTAGATGTGAGAATGAGCGAGAAGATCTTGAAGGATATTGGGGAGCAATATCAATGCTTGATAAAGTAAACCTATGGCATAAGTATAGTATAGGTTCACCAGCTAGTGAAGACTTAAAAGGTAAAACAGTAGTTTGTGTAGGTGGTGGATTTACCTCTATGGATGTTGTAAGATGTAGTATTCGAGAAGGTGCAAAAAAAGTCATTATGCTTTATAGGCGAGATGAAAAAACAATTATACGAAATACAACATTTGAAGAATATACAGAAGCTGTTGAAGAGGGTGTAGAGTTTATTTTCCATAGTGCAATAGAAAAGCTTATTGATGAAGATAACAAATTAAAAAGTATGATAGTCAATAAATATGAACTTGTACCAGACCCAGATGGTGGACGACCACAATTAGTGAAAATTGAAGGTGCGGATATGGAGATAGAGTGTGATTATGTTATCCCTGCTGTTTCTCAAGCTTGTGATCTTCAAATTTTACCAAAAGAGTGGGAACTAGAGATGACCTCTTGGGGAACTTTACAAACAAATGGAAAAGACTATATGACTAGCAGAAAAGGACTTTTTGCTGCTGGAGATTGTGAATATGGTCCAATGACAATTGTAAATGCAGTAGGTCAAGCAAAAAGAGCAGCTTCTGTAATAAGTCGATATATTTATGATGGTAAAGTATCTCTTTTAGATGAAGAGGTTATGGAAGACCACATGAATAAACTTAAAGTTTATAACAAAAATGAAAAAATCGAGGGTTGGATCCCTGGACTTCCACGAGAAGTGAGTGAAAAGCTAGAAACAGAAATTAGACGAGATAATAATCAAGAAGTCAACTTAGGTTTTACAGCACAAGAAGCTCAAGATGAAGCTGAGCGTTGTATGCGATGTTATTATTTAGGGATGGTGTCAGTATGAGTGAAAGAATACAACATAGAGGAAAACTGATTACTATTACAATTGATGGTGTGAAATGTGAAGGTACATTTGGACAAACAATATTAGAAATGGCAAGAGCAAATGATATTTATATTCCAACAATGTGTTATTTAACAAAAGTATCACCGATTACTGCTTGTCGAATGTGTGTAGTTGATGTAGAAGGATTAGATAAACCTGTTTTATCTTGTCAAGAAAAAGCAATAGATGGTACAGTAATTACTACAAATAATGAAGAACTTTTTAGACATAGACAAAATATCATGAAAATGTATGATGTAAATCATCCGTTACAGTGTGGCGTTTGTGATAAAAGTGGAGAGTGTGATTTACAAAATAAAACATTAGAATTTAGTGTAAACTCTCAAGAATTTGCGGTAAAAGAACCGCAGCGAAAGAAAAAGAAATGGGGTATTTTAGGATATGACCCAAGTTTGTGTATCATGTGTGAAAAATGTGTACATACATGTAATGAAGTAATAGGAAGTGCCGCTTTATATGTAAAACCAGGTGGTTACAAATCAATTATAGATATGAAATTTTCAAGATGTGAACAATGTGGAGATTGTATCTCTGTTTGTCCAGTTGGAGCCTTAATATCAAATGAGTTTAAATATACAGCTAATGCATGGGAATCAAAAAAAGTACCTGCAACTTGTGCTCACTGTAGTAGCGGATGTGCATTATATTATAATGTTAAAAACTCTGAAATAGCTGATCCATACAATAAAAAAATAACAAGAGTTACTAATGATTCTGATTTTAATTATTTATGTGGTGCAGGAAGATTTGGCTTTGGCTTTGAAAATATAGGAGATGGAAAAAATCCTAAAGAGTTAGAAAAAGTAGTTACAGCTATTAAAAAAAGTGACGCTATTAGGTTTAACTCTTATATTACAAATGAAGAGGCAAAAATACTTCAAACACTAAAAGAAAATATTGGTATAAAACTTCTTAATGATGATGCTTATAATTATAAAAACTTTTTAGAAAATTATAAAAAAGCGAGTGGTCACTCACTTTATACAGCTGATTCAAAAGATATAGAAAGTAGTGATGCAATTATAATGATTGGTTCTAGAATTACTAGAGACAATCCAGGAATTAAATACGCTGTAAATATTGCAACAAAAAAACAAAGAGCAGAGTTTATTTATATGCATCCAATAGATGATATCTCTTTACAAAATAAATATACTCAATTTATCAAATATGAAGCAGGAAGTGAAGAGGGTGTGATTGCATTATTAGCATCATACTTAACTGCAAATGTAACAAATTCGCAAAAAGAATATTTTGATGATTTGGATATTGGGTACTTAAGTGGAGAAACAAGTGTTGGGGAAGAGGAGCTTGAAAGTGTAGTTACAAGAGTTCAAAGAAGAAAAAATAAAACACTTATTATAGGTGAAGACCTCTATGGACACGAGAATGGTTCAAATATTGCAAAGTTGGTAGGACTAATAGACAAATATACAGATTTTAATGTGATGTTAGTTCCCTCTTCAACAAATACATTAGGTGTAAGTTTGATTTGTGATTTAGATAATAAGATTGGTGATGATTCTCAAATAGTAGGATATAACGAAGTTGGAAATTTTATTATAAGTGGCAATGGAGATGGAGATTTTCAGGTACCTGCTTTAAATCAACAAGAGGGTACATTTGTAGATTTAAACAAAAAAGTAGTAAATACAAATGTAGCAATAACATTTGATGGGTACTGTCTCAATGATATTGCAAATGAAATTCTAGAGGAAACAGTAAAAAATAGTATTGATTATACTACACAGTTACCTTTAAAAAGTGGATTTAAAGCGATAAGTTTTGACGATTTGAAGAATGGTTATAACAAATACGGTGAAGATTTAAGAGGATATAGTTTGGAAGTTTTTACAGATGATTCAGTTGATATAAATATTGATGAAGTATCTGATATAAATACATATAATGGTACAGTGATTTATAGATGCGAACCATTGCACCAATTTAATAAAAGTACAGCAAAATCTTTGCAACTTCAATCTAATGATAAGTTAAGAGGGAGTGCATCTTTTGCAACAGCAGCAAAGATAAAAGATGGAGATACAGTTAATATAGTATATAATAATAGTATTACAACTAAAAAATTTAAAATCGATACAACAATAAAAGGGACTATAGCCCTTTATCCTACTTATAGTGATGGATTAAATAATGACTTAGTAGCGAGTGGGTATAGATTTAAACAAGTTCAAATTCAAAAGGTTGAAGAGTAATGGATAATATGATAAATGTAACTATTGATGGCAAACAATGTCAAGCAAAAGAGGGCGAATTTATATTAAATGTGGCGAGAGCAAATGATATTTTTGTTCCTGCACTTTGTTATCAAACAAAATGTTCACCAACATTAGCTTGTCGATTGTGTTTAGTGGAAGCAGATGGGAAACAAGTATACGCTTGTAATGCGAAAGCAAAAGATGGTATGCAAATCACTGTAAATACACCAAATATAGTAAAAGAACGAAGAGCTATAATGGAAGTTTATGATGTAAACCATCCATTACAATGTGGAGTGTGTGATCAAAGTGGAGAGTGTGAACTTCAAAATTATTCATTGTATATGAAAGTTGATGCACAAAGTTATGCTGTTCAAGATGTTTCTAGACCAGCAGCAAATTGGGGTGTAATGAAATATGATCCAGGTCTTTGTATCGTTTGTGAAAAGTGTGTAACTGTATGTAAAGATATGATAGGTTCAAATGCACTAGGAACTGTAAAAAGAGGTGCTGAAGCACTTGATAAAGATTATAAAGCAAATATGCCAAAAGATGCGTATGCAATGTGGAATAAACTTAATAAAAATCTTATTGGATTTGAAGAAGATAAATGTATTGACTGTGGAGAGTGTATCGCTGTTTGTCCTGTTGGTGCATTAGTTAGTTCAGATTTTCAATACAAATCAAATGCTTGGGAATTAACAAAAATACCAGCTTCAAATCCTTATTCATCAGATTGTTCACTTATGTATTATGAAGTAAAACATGATACAGTAGAAAACAATAAAGAAAACAAAATTTACAGAGTTACAAATGATGCCCACTATGTAAGCTTAAGTGGAGCTGCAAGATTTGGATTTGATTTTATCAATAAAGCTACTCAAGATAAAGAAGCTTTTGCAAGTGCTGTTGATGCTTTTAAAAATGCAGAATCAATTGTATTTAACTCTTTTATTACAAATGAAGAGGCTCAAATACTTCAAAAAATAAAAGAAAAAACTGGTGCAAAACTTATCAATGTTGATGCACTAAAATATAAAAACTTTTTAGAGAGTTATTCAAAAGTTACAGGTAAAAGTTTTTATAATGCAACATTAAATGATATTCATAATAGTAACTTCCTTATATCTGTAGGATCATTTTTAAAATCAGATGCACCAGCAGTTAAATATGCTTTTAACAATGCTTTAACTATGAATAAAGGAGCTGGATTATATTTCCATCCAATGGGAGATGCTCATATCAAAGGTTTTAGTAAAAATATTGAAACAATAGCTTCAAATGTCTTAAGTGAAGAGGCTATATTATATTTTGTACTTGATAAGTTCGGTAAAGATTTACCTGCCTCTGTGAATGAATATTTATCATCTCAAAGTGAAACTAGAACAAAAACAGTGGTTGAAACCATAAAAGAAAAAGTAGTAGAAACTGTAACAGATGAAGAAACAGGAGAAACTAAAGAGGTAACTAAAATGGTACCTAAGAAAGTTTCAACTGAAGTAGAATATGTATATACAAAACTTCTTGATGTTATTGGTGCAGATGAGTCATTATTAGAAACATTAGAAAAACAATTAGAGAAAAAAGATACTTTTAGTTTGGTTATTGGTGAAGATTGTATCACTCATCCAAATAGTGAAAATGTAGCAAAATTAGCTGGAATGGTAGAAAAATATACAGACTTTAAAGTGATGGTTGTGCCAACTCAAACAAATACTCTTGGTGTTAGTTTATTGTGCGATTTGGATGAGACAGTAACAGGAAAAACTGTTGGGTACAATATGAAAGCTGATTTTCAATTAAGTGCATTGGGTGATGGGGATATTGATATGCCAGTAATATCGCAACAAGAGGGAACATTTGTAAATATAAATAAAACTGTAGTTCCTACAAATGCTGCAATCACTTATGAAGGATATACTTTAAATAGTATAGCAAATGAAATACTTGACAGTAAAGTAAAAGATACTATAGATTACACAGCTACAATTTTTGATAAAATTCCATTTGATTGTTTAGAAAACTATTACAGTAACGACAGAATGGAACATAGAGGTTATATTTTAAAAACACAAGAAGTTACAGCTTTAGATGAAAGTGTAAAAAATGAGTTTAAAACAATAAAATGTGAAGAAAATGAGTATATTGTTTACAATGGTAATCCGATAAATCAATTTAATGAGTTTACAGCGGTATCAAATCAACTAAAAGATGATATAGTTGCTTTATATTTATCAGAAAGTTTACAAGAAAAACTTCAATTAGAAGATGATAACAAAGTTGAAATAGAATCAAATGGAAATACAATATCGCTTGATATAAGAGTAGACAAAGATTTAGTTGGTGATATAGCATATGTTCCAACATTTGATAAAACAATTGATACAAAAAATTTATTTGATAACTGTAGATACAGTAAAGCAAATTTAAGAAGGGTGTAAAAGATGGATAATGATATTATAATGACAATTGTCAAAGTATTAGTTATTTTGACTGTATTTTCAGCATTAGCAGGATTTACTACATATATAGAGAGAAAAGTTTTAGCATTTATGCAACGAAGACCAGGACCACTACATGTGGGACCTTTTGGATTACTTCAAATATTAGCAGATGGTGCAAAACTTTTTACAAAAGAAGATTTTATACCTCAAAATGCTAATAGATTAATATTTATGGTTGCCCCAGTTATTACTGCAGCAACTGCATTTATAGCAATGACAGCTGTTCCATTTGTACCAGGTGTGATTGTATCTGATATTAATGTTGGTGTGTTATTTGTTCTTGGTGTTATGGCTACAGGACTTTATGGGCCACTACTAGGTGGTATGTCACAAGCAAATAAATGGGGACTTTTAGGTGGGGCAAGAACTGCAATACAACTTTTATCTTATGAGGTTGTTACAGGGTTATCTATTTTAGCACCTTTAATGTTAGTTGGAAGTTTATCTTTAATTGATATAAATAACTATCAAGCTGGTGGTTTATCAAACTGGATGATTTGGACTCAACCTGTTGCATTTTTTCTATTTTTGATTGCAGGATATGCTGAAACAAATAGAACACCATTTGACCTTTTAGAACATGAAGCTGAGGTTGTTGCTGGATATGCTACAGAGTATTCTGGTATGAGATGGGGGATGTTCTTTATTGGAGAGTATGCAAATCTATTTACAATATCATTTTTAGTATCTTTAATATTTTTAGGTGGGTTTAATGACTTATGGTTTATTCCAGGGGCAATTGCAATCATACTTAAAGTTATGTTTTTGATATTTCTATTTTTATGGACAAGAGCATCTTGGCCACATATAAGACCTGATCAACTTATGTGGTTATGTTGGAAAATATTGATGCCATTAGCATTATTAAATATTTTAGTTACAGCAATTGTAATTATATAATAAGGGTTTTAGTTATGAGTTTTAAAGAATTAAAAGAGAGAAATATAGGAACTAAGAACTATGTGATGATGGATATTGAAGAATATCCAACATCTGGTTGGGATAAGTTCAAACAAATTATGGACAGAGGGTTTAGTGTAGAATTATTTAAAGGGTTAGGGATAACTTTTAAAATTTTAAAAGGTGTTGTTTTTAATGGGGAATCACATAATACTCAATATCCAATTGAAAAATTACCTATTAGTCCAAGATATAGAGCTGTTCACAAGCTTTTAGGACTTCTTGAAAGTGGAAATAATAGATGTATTGGATGTGGACTTTGTGAAAAAATTTGTATTGCTAAATGTATACGAATGGATACTAAGATTGATAAAGATTCAAGAAAAGAGGTTATGGAATATACTATTAACCTAGGTCGTTGTATCTTTTGTGGGTATTGTGCAGAAGTTTGTCCAGAACTTGCAATTGTTCATGGTGGAAGATATGAAAATGCAAGTGAGCAACGGGAGCATTTTGTATTAAAAGATGATTTATTAACTCCATTTGCAGAACTTCAAAGTCAACTTGAATATCAAGGATTTGGTGCAATTTCACCAGATGCTGATAAAAAAATTAAAAAAACGCCGTTGGCTTATTAAAGGATTAAGATATGTTTGAAGTAGTAGCTTTTTATCTGTTTGCTTTTTTAACAATAGCAATGTTTTGTATTGTAGTGATGACGAAAAATCCACTCTATGCATTAAGTTCACTGGCGGCTGGTATGATATTTATATCGGCATTTTTCTTCCTTTTAGGGGCTGAATTTTTAGGGGCTGTTCAGATTGTAGTGTATACAGGTGCTGTGATGGCTTTATATGCATTTGGTATGATGTTTTTCGATTCAATCAATGATATAAAAGAATCAGTTGCAAATCCTAGAGTGACATTTATGATGAGTGGAATTATTGCATTATTAGTGGTTGCTATATTTATAGCTCCAATTATTGGTGCAAATGCTACAGCTCATTATCCAATACATGAAGCGTATGGAAATACACAGGATATTGGATTAGTATTATTTACAAAATATCTTGTACCATTTGAAGTAGCAGCAGTTATGTTACTTGTTGCAATGATAGGTGGTATTATACTTGCTGGTAAAAAAATGGATTATTCAATTACTCAATTAACAGAGCAAGAGATAGACAATCACAAAACAGATACAGAGATAGCAAAGGATATTAAATGAGTATAACATTAAATGATTATTTAATCCTAAGTACTATTATATTTATGATAGGTATGTATGGAGCATTAAGAAGAAAAAATTTACTAATGTTATTTTTCTCAACAGAGATTATGTTAAATGCAGTAAATATAGGTATGGCTGCAATTTCTAAGTTTCATGGAGATTTAACAGGTCAAATGTTTGCGTTCTTTATTATTGCAATAGCAGCAAGTGAAGTAGCAATCGGTCTAGGACTTTTAGTATTATGGTTTAAACGAAATAATAATATTAACTTAGATTCATTACAAAGTATGAAGGGATAGAGGTATGGAGAGTTATTTATATATTGCACTTTTTGCTCCACTAGTTGGGTCATTGTTTGCAACACTATTTTCTAATAGTCCAAAGAAACTATTTGTTGGTGTAGTTACATCTATGCTACTAGCAGTTTCACTAATAGCATCAATAAATTTATTGATGTATGTTTATTTTACAGAAGCGATAGTTCATGTGAAGATGTTAGATTGGATTGTAATTGGAAATGTTGATATTCCTTTTGGATTTGTAGTTGATCAAGTAAGTGTAGTGATGATGGTTGTTGTTACAATTGTTTCAACAATGGTACATATTCATTCAATAGGGTATATGGATCACGATAAAAGTTTTAATAGATATTTTGCTTGGTTATCTGCATTTGTATTTTCTATGATGATACTTGTTATGTCTGATAACTTTGCTGGATTATTTATAGGATGGGAAGGTGTTGGTCTTTGTTCTTGGGGATTGATTGGATTTTGGTATCATAAAGAAGATATTAAACGAAGTAAAAATATTGAAGAATCACCATATTCAACATTATCACCATATTCGGCAAAATCTCCATCATGGGCTGCTAATGAAGCATTTATAATGAATAGAGTTGCTGACCTTGGAATGTTAATTGGAATGTTCTTAATTTTTTGGAATATTGGTTCTTTGCAATACAATGATGTATTCTCACAAATAGGAACACTAGATCATGGTTTAATTATAGCAATAGCAGCTTTCTTGTTTATTGGGGCTATGGGTAAATCAGCACAGTTTCCTTTTAATACATGGCTTGCAAATGCAATGGAAGGTCCTACACCAGTTTCAGCATTAATTCATGCTGCAACTATGGTAACTGCGGGTGTATACTTAGTAATTAGAGCAAATGAAATTTTTACAGTTGTTCCTGAAGTTGGATACTTTATCGCTAGTTTAGGTGCTTTTGTAGCAATTGGAGCTGCTTCTATGGCATTGGTTGCTACTAATATGAAAAAGATTATTGCATTTTCAACATTATCTCAACTTGGATATATGTTTGTTGCAGCTGGACTTGGTGCTTATTGGGTAGCGTTATTTCATTTGGCAACTCATGCATTTTTTAAATCAGTATTGTTCTTAGGTGCAGGAAATGTTATGCACGCAACAAATGATGAGATAAATATTAAAAAAATGGGTGGTTTGGCAAAACATATGCCTCAAACTGCATTGATTATGACTATTGCATCTATTGCTTTAGCAGGTATTTTCCCTCTAGCTGGATTTTTCTCAAAAGATTTAATTCTTGAAGTTGCTTTTGGAACACACTCATATATTTTATGGGCAGTATTATGGGTAACAGCAGGTATGACTGCATTTTATTCATTCAGACTAGTAATGTATGTATTTCATGGGAAAGAGAACTATGACCATGATAAAGTACATCCACATGAAACATATCCGTTTGTAATTGCAGCTATGACTCCACTTGCGATACTTGCTATTTGTGCAGGGTGGTTTGAACATCAATTTGTAGAGATGGTTACAAAAGTTTTACCTCCACTTGATATTCATGTAGATAGCGGAACTTTTTATACATTAATTGCTGTAACAACTGCAATTGCTTTAGGTGGTATTATATTTGCAGTAGTAAAATTCAAAAAAGATGGAACATACTATAGTGAAAAAATGAAAAATAGATTATGTTATAAAGTATTAGCAAATCAATACTATATACCACATTTTTGGGAAGCTGCTGTGACTAAACCTTATGCAAAACTTTCAGAATTTAGTTGGAAAGAACTTGATTTAAAAATTATTGATACAATTGTCGATGGTATAGCAAAAGGTATTTATGGTGCTGGAGAGACTGGAACTGCAATGCAGTCAGGTAACTTATCAAAATCTTTAAAATGGATGGGAATAGGGATACTTATTCTTGTGATATTAGTTGTTGCTTTTGGCAACTTGAAGTAAGGAAGGAAGGTAAATGGAACACATTTTATCAATTTTAATATTTTTCCCCGCATTTGCAGCTGTGATGGGTTTTATGGTTCACAAAGATGCGATAAGAACATACGGGATAACAGTAACAGCGATTGAGTTTTTACTTTCTTGTTTTTTATGGGTTAGTTTTGACACAAATTATGCAGGTATGCAGTTTAGTGAGTTTATACCAGTTATTTCACAATATGGAATAGCATACAATCTAGGTGTAGATGGAATTTCATTATTTTTAATTATAATGACAACATTTATGACTATGATTTCAATCATTGGTTTAACAGAAAAAAGAGAGTTGAAAAATCTTATTTTAACAGTATTATTTTTAGAGATGACAATGGTAGGTGTATTTGTAGCACTTGATGCTATTGTATTTTATGTATTTTGGGAATTGTCTTTAGTTCCTATGTTATATATTATTGGTGCATGGGGTGGAAAACTTCGAATATATGCATCAATTAAATTCTTTTTATATACATTTGCAGGTTCATTAGTGATGCTTGTTGGTATGTTATATTTAGGATACGTATATTTCCAAACTACAGGAAACTGGAGTTTTAGTATTATCGATTGGAATATGATGATGCTCCCTATTGATATGCAGATGTGGTTATTTGTTGCATTTTTCTTAGGATTTGCTATAAAAGTACCAATGGTTCCATTTCATACATGGCTTCCATATGCACATGGTCAAGCACCAACAATTGGGTCTGTGATACTTGCAGCCGTTTTATTGAAAATGGGTACTTATGGATTTATTAGATTTTCACTTCCATTATTCCCTGATGCGAGTGTTGCTATGATGATACCTATGGCTATATTAGCAATTATAGCTATTGTTTATACAGCACTTGTAGCGTATGCACAAGAAGATATTAAACAGGTAATTGCTTACTCTTCAGTATCACATATGGGGGTAATCATACTCGGTATTTTTGCATTAAATGTTGAAGGTATTGGTGGTTCACTATTTTTAATGATTTCTCATGGTATTGTATCTGGGGGACTTTTTATGTTAGTTGGTGTTATTTATGATAGAAGACATACTAAAATGATGAGTGAATTTGGTGGGTTAGCACGAGTAATGCCAATGTATGCAACAGTATTTGGTATTATGCTTATGGCATCAGTTGGCTTACCTCTTACAATTGGATTTGTAGGGGAGTTTTTAAGTTTACTTGGATTTTTTGCTGTATCTCCTATCCTTACTGGTATTGCAGGTACTACTATTATTTTAGGTGCTGCGTATATGTTGGTACTTTACAAAAAAACATTTTTTGGACCAATTACAAACCCAATCAATGAAAAACTCCAAGATATAAAAGGGCGAGAAATAGCAGCTCTTGTTCCTTTAGTAATGTTAGTTGTATATTTAGGTGTATATCCAAAACCTATTTTAGAACCAGTTGATAAATCAGTAAAACAACTTGTTCAAGTTATGTACTTAAAATCTGTTACACCAGAAGCAAAAGCTAAAATTGCAACAGTAAATACAATAGGGGAGACAAAATAATGATTGAGCCAATTTCAGTAGATATTGAAGCATTAAATCTACCATCTTTAGTACCAATGCTTGTTGCAATCATCGGTGCATTAGTAATATTATGTATAGATTTAGTTACTAAAAATTTACATAAATCATTGTATGTTATGTTAAGTATTCTAGTGATACTTATAGATTTGGGAACATTAATTGGTTATAGTGGAGCTACAAGAGGTTTCTTTGATGTAATGTTAATGGATGGTATCTCAATTCTTGCTCAAATAATTATTCTTGTTGCTTCTGGACTATTTATTATACTTGCTTTATCTCAACAAAGATTTCATGAATATAGATATCCAGAATATTTTGCATTATTCTTATTTATGATTGCAGGTTTCCAATTTATGGTTGCTTCTGATAACTTAATATTAATTTTTGTAGGATTAGAAACAGCTTCAATGGCATTGTATACTTTAATTGCAATGCATAATAGAGATAAATCAACTGAAGCTGCTATTAAATACTTTACTATGGGTGCATTAGCAGCTGGATTTTTTGCTTTTGGTTCTATGATATTTTATGGTTTAACAGGAAGTGTAGAATTAGGACAAATATCAGCATCACTTGTTGCTTCTGATTTTGCAAATTATCCTATAGTGTTACTAGGTGTTGTATTTGTGATTGGAGGACTTGGATTTAAACTTTCGTTAGTTCCATTTCATACCTGGGCACCAGATGTATACGAAGGTAGTAGTTCTGCAATGGCAGGATATATGTCAGTTGTTCCTAAGATTGCTGCATTTGTAGTTGCACTTAGATTTTTTGAAATATTTGTAAGTGTAGATAACGCTTGGGTAGAGATGGTATTATACATCATTGTTATAACTACAATGACTATACCAAATATGGTGGCTCTTGTACAGAAAGATGTAAAAAGAATGTTAGCATACTCTTCTATCTCTCATGCTGGTTTTGTTATGGGGGCAATTTTAGTAGGTACTACACAAGCTACAGAAGGTTTATTCTTATATTGGATATTGTTTTTATTTACTAACTTAGGTGCATTTGCTATGTTATGGGTAAACAGAACTAAAAATGACCATGGTTTTCAAAGTGATCATCCTTTTGAAAAGTTTTCTGGTCTTATTAAAATAGCACCAGTACCAGCTACTATTATGGGTTTATTTTTATTAAGTTTAGCAGGTGTTCCACCATTTAGTTTATTTTGGGGAAAAATGTATCTTATTGGGGCAACAGTAAATGGAGGGTATATTCTTTTAGCTTTGATAATGGCACTTAACTCTGCAATTGCTGCATATTATTATTTAAAACTTATAGTATATATGTTCTTAAAAGAGCCAAGAGAAGATGATAGAATCGAGTTTATGGGAAATGCAAATAAACCTTTAAAAACAGTAATTGGTGTATCTGCTGTAATAACAGTTACATCTATACTGTATATTGATCCACTATTAGAAATGATTTCAACTTATGTACAAATGAGTGGTTTCTAAACTTTTTAAGTAAAGCGAGTAATCACATTACTCGTTCTACTTAAACTAATATTAATATATATTTCATTACAATTCCATCTCTTCAATTAAGGTAAGCATTGAGAATACAATAGTATTTTGACTGCTTCTCTTAGACCTTTACAACTGTTTTTAAAGGCAACTCCCCAGGGTAGGAATACAGCAAGGAACTTTTAACTATAGTGTGTTTAGGTATCTGGGAGGAGTACTACACTTCTTTATCAAAACAATTCAATCAAATATACAACTACATTTTACCAAAAAGTCAAAATCGATAAATATTAATTAATTTATTAAAATATAGATATAATTAGAATATATAACAAAAAGGAAAAATCGATGATTATGGAATTAATAATACAAGTGGCAATAGCATTAGCAATATTTTTTATAGGGAAAAAAGTTGCAAGATGGGTGACTGATATGAGTTTAAAAAGTTTAAGTAAATCAGGACAAATAGATAAAACACTTGAGACATTTTTATCAAGTGTGATTTATGGTATTTTACTAGTTGTAGTATCTTTATCAGCACTAGGTCAGCTAGGGGTTGAAACAACTTCTTTTATAGCAATATTAGGGGCAGTTGGTTTGGCTGTAGGTTTAGCATTTCAAAGTACACTATCAAATATAAGTGCGGGAGTGATGATAATTATATTTCGGCCAATTAAAGTTGGAGAGTTTGTAGAAGCCGGCGGAGCTGTAGGTGTTATTGAAGAGATAAATATTTTTAATACCATAATGAAAACAGGGGACAATAAAGTAATCATAGTTGCAAATTCAGGAATTATAGGTGGTAATATCACTAACTATTCTAGAAAAGACACAAGAAGAGTTGATACTGTATTTGGTATTGGATATGATGATGATTTGAAATTGGCAAAAGAGACATTATTAGAAATATTAAATAATGATGAGCGAGTTTTAAAAGAGCCAGAACCATTTGTGGCTGTTTCAGAATTAGCTGATAGTAGTGTTAACTTTGTAACACGAGCTTGGGTAAAAAGTGAAGATTACTGGGGAGTTAAATTTGATACAATTGAAAAAGTTAAATTAACTTTTGATGAAAAAAATATCTCTATTCCTTATCCACAAATGGACATACACATGGAAAAAAATGACAATGAAGGAAAATAAGTTGCCAAAAAACTTTAAAAAAGGTATCTCTACATTTCAAATAATTCTTTTGTTAATTGTAGGATACTATGGATGGTCTTATATAGAAGATAATTATCTATATAAAGATACTCCAAAATATTTAGTACAATTTAAAGATGCAATTCAAGACTTTTCTGAACAAAAAGATACAGTAAAAAAGACATATCAAGAAGCCATTGATGCAAAAGATGAAGCAAAAAAGATAAAATATGTTTTTAAAAATGAATCAACAAAAGAGTTTATAAGAAAATGGGAAAAAGCTGAACATGAAGTTGTCACTTTAAAAGAAAAATTTGAAGTTTACAAAGATGAAACAGAGAATTTCATCGATAAACTTGATGAAAATTTAGATCAAATAAAAAATGATGAAGCTTTAAAAAATAGAATGAAAGAGTTTAGTAAAAATAAAGCGAAGCTTATGGCTAAAAATATAATTAAAATAGAGGAAAATATAGAAAAACTTGATGACTCTATTATAAAAGGGAACAATCTGATTGTAGCTCTTAAAACAGTAAGCTCATTTAATGTGTTATCTCAAGATGCAAAAGAGTTTGACTCAATACTTAGTGACTCTAGTGAGATATTTATCTCTATAGATTCATTGGTTGATGAAGGTATTAAAGTTTTAGATGAGGAGCTTAAATAGCTTGTATAAGGAGTATTTTATAAATACTTCATATAATTGCTTTTTATAAAGGAAATAAGAATGAATTTATTAATACCTGTGGATGATAGTGACATTGATGAAGCACAAATAGTTTCTTTAGATGATGTTAAATATTGGCTACTACTAGAACTTACCGAAGGTAAAATAATAAAATCAGAATTTTATCAATCAAGAGAAGAGATAAGTGATTGGGTTGATGTTGTTATAGTAAATAGTCAAAAAGAGTATGTGTGGCCTTTTATGGAAGAGGGGATAGCTGTCTTGGTTGCTCCATTGCAAAAGGCTATAGATGATATAATAGAAGCTTATTTATTTAAAGAGCTTCATGAAATAAATTAAAAAAGGAAAAGAATGTTTGGATTTAGTAAAGAGTTAAAAAAGTATGATTTGTCACAAGAGGAATTAGATAAATTACAGTATGCAAAGTTTAGTACATCAAAAGGTGTTATATGGGTGAAATTATTTCCTGAAAATACACCAAATACAGTAGCAAACTTTGCTCATTTAGCAAATGATGGATTTTATGATGGATTAAATTTCCATAGAGTTATTGAAGGATTTATGGCACAAGGTGGTTGTCCACAAAAAACTGGAACAGGTGGACCTGATTGGGCTATTGAGTGTGAAACACAAGCCCAAGGACAAGTTCATAAAAAAGGGAGCTTATCAATGGCTCATGCTGGAAAAGATACAGGTGGTAGCCAGTTTTTTATCTGTTTTGTTCCTTGTCCTCATCTAGATGGCGGACATACTGTTTTTGGTGGAATTGAAGATAATGATGTTGAAAGTTTTGATGTTTTAGATTCATTAAGACAAGGTGACGATATAGATAAAATAGAGATATTTAGTTCTAAAGAGTAGTTATAAAAAACGGTTATTCAAGGTTATTTAACCTTGAATTTTACATATATTTTTCTAAAACTTTTGGTATTTTGATACTGCCATCTTCTTGTTGATAGTTTTCCATAATTGCAACTAATGTTCTTCCCACTGCTAAGCTTGAACCATTTAATGTATGACAAAGAATATTTTTCTTCCCATCTTTATATCTGATTTTTGCTCGTCTTGCTTGAAATTCTCTAGTATTTGAAATAGATGAAATTTCTCTATAGGTATTTTGACCAGGTAGCCATACTTCTAAGTCTATAGTAGTAGCTGCACTAAAACCTAAATCACCTGTACACAACTGTACTTTTTGATGTGCTAAGCCAAGTGAAGTTAGTAAGTCACTTGCACAATTAACCATTTTTTCAAATATTTGTTCAGATTGTTCAGGGGTAGTAATGGCAACCATCTCTACTTTATCAAATTGGTGTTGTCTTATCATACCTCGTGTATCTCTTCCTGCACTTCCTGCTTCTTTTCTAAAACAAGGAGTATAAGATGTAAGAAGTAGTGGTAACTCTTCACTTGCAATAATTTCATCATTATAAAGATTTGTAAGACAAACTTCTGCTGTTGGTATAAGATATAAATCTTCCCCCTCTACTTTAAATAAGTCTTCTTCAAATTTAGGAAGTTGACCTGTCCCTTCAAGAGTATTCCTATTTGCCATAAAAGGTACATACCACTCTTCAAAACCTCGTTCACGATTGAAATCAAGGAAATAATTAATTAAAGCTCTTTCTAGTCTAGCTCCTATACCTTTAAGTGCTGCAAATCTACTTTTTGCAAGTTTTACACCTCGTGTAAAATCAATCATACCATTGTTTTCACCAAGTTCCCAATGCTCTTTTGGTTCAAAACTAAAAGATGGTTTTTCCCCAATTGTTTCTAAAACTACATTTTCATCTTCATCCGCTCCAAGAGGCACAGCTTCATCTGGCATATTTGGAATACCCATGATAATAGAATCTATTGTTTGTTCATCAATCTTTACTTTATCTTCCAGTTCAAGTTTTTTATCTTTTAAACTATCAATTTGTTTTTTAAGTGGTGCTATATCAAGTCCATCTTTTTTATAAGTACCAAATTGGCTTGATAATTGTTTTTGCTCTGCTTGCAAAGCTTCCATAGATTGTCGTTTTGTTTTAGTTTCTAATGTTTTATTTTTTAAGTCTTCTAAAATCTCTTTTGAAACACCTTTTTTTTCTAAAGATGAGGCAACTTTTTCAAATTCTTTTTCTAAAAGTTTTTTATCTATCATTCTATTCTTTTCCTTTGTTTGTATTATGATCGTTAATAATATGTGAAATCTCTTCTTTTTTTATAAAATCAGCTCCCATACTTATGATGAATTGACTTGCTTGTGCCACAGTAAGAGAGGTAGCTTTTATTTTACTTTTATCAACAATAACAGTATATCCGCTAGTAGGATTTGGACTTGTTGGTACAAAAAGAACATAAATATTTTCATGTTTACTTAGTACATATGAAGGTACCCAAAGGTCATCTTTTGGGTACTCTACAAGGACAACTTCTTTTTTTACATCTTTATTATTTGGTTTAAACAGTTCGGTGATTTTTTTTAAAATAGAGTATATTGTTCCAATTGCAGGAACTTTTTCTAACAATCTATCAATAGTAGATATAAAAAAAGATTTTCCAGCTTTTTCTATAGATGAACCAATAAAAACTAATAAAAGTACAATAACAATAAAAAGTACAAAAGTATATAATCCATTATTTGTATATGATGAAACAAAGTCAAATACTTGTATTGTTAAAGACTTTACCCAAAATACAAGTTGTATTACTATAAATAAGGGTATTAATGCTAACGCACCTACAAATAGGTACCTAAAAAATTGCTTCATCTTACTCTCCATAAATTTACGGTATTATAACGAAAATTTACTAAGGATTAATTTTTGCGAATATTAAGTGGAATACAACCAAGTGGTACGATACATATAGGTAATTATTTTGGTATGATCAAAAAGATGATAGAGTCTCAAAATGATGGTGAACTTTTTGCTTTTATAGCTTCTTATCATGCATTAACATCAGTTACAGATAAAGAGTTATTACAAAAAAATATTTTTGAAGCAGCTGTTAATTTTTTAAGTTTAGGAATGGACCCTGAAAAATCAACTTTTTGGGTACAAAGTGATGTTCCTGAAGTATTAGAATTATATTGGATTTTATCAAACCATACCCCTATGGGATTGTTAGAAAGAGCACATAGTTACAAAGATAAAACTGCTCGAGGATTTGCTACAAATCATGGTTTATTGTCATATCCTGTTTTAATGGCTGCAGATATACTTCTATTTGATTCTAATATTGTTCCAGTTGGAAAAGACCAAATTCAACATGTGGAGATTACAAGAGATATAGCCAATACATTTAACAATGCTTATGGGGAAATTTTAGTTATGCCAGAAGCAAAAGTAGATGAAGTTGTTGCAACAGTTCCTGGGACTGATGGTGCTAAGATGTCTAAAAGTTATGGAAATACAATAGATATGTTTGGTACGGCTAAAACAACCAAAAAACAGGTGATGAAAATAGTAACTGATTCCAAAGAACTTCATGAAGTAAAAGAGTTTGCAACTTGTAATGTATATAAATTATGTGAACTTTTTATGAATAAAGAGGAGTTACAAGTGATGCAAAAAAGATATGAAACACCAGGGGAAGGTTATGGTCATTTTAAACTTGCTTTATTGGATAAAATAAATGAACATTTTGCACCTTATATGGATAAAAGAGAATATTTTTTAAATCATCCAAAAGAGGTAAAAGAGATTTTACATCAGGGATCTTTAAAGGCTAGAAAAGTAGCACAAGAAAAATTAAAAGTAATTAGAGATGCTGTTGGATTAAATTACTAATACTAGGATTCAAATGCAAAGTATCTATAAAAATATTTTTATCTCAATAGGTATCTCAATATTAGGTTATTTTATTGCTGGATATATTTTTGAAGAGATACAAGCTCGACTTATAGGGGCAGTGATATTCTTAGTAGCTATGTGGACAAATGAAGCTCTACCTTTAGGTGTTGTTTCCCTTCTCCCTATAATAATATTTCCTGCGCTTGATATACTTAGTACAAACGATACAACCATAAACTATTCAAAATCAATTATATTTCTATTTTTAGGTGGGTTTTTATTGGCTATTGCTGTTGAAAAAATAGGATTACACAAAGTAATTGCCCATAAGCTTTTAAGTATATTTCCTTCTAATGCAAGAGGAATTATATTTGCTTTAGCAGTAACTTCTGCGATTTTGAGTTCATTATTATCCAATACAACTACAGCACTCCTTCTTATGCCAATTGCACTTTTTTTAACAGATATAATAAAATTAAAAATTAGATTTGTTTTAGCAGTTGCTTATGGAGCAAGTATAGGGGGAATTATAACCCCTATAGGAACACCGCCAAATTTAATACTAATGGGCTTTTTACAGGAGAATGAACTAGAAACCTTAACATTTATAACATGGATGTTTAAAACACTGCCTTTGGCTATGGTTATGTTACTTATTATACCTTTTATACTTTCACTAGGTGCAAAAAAATTAATTATAGAAAATACACTTACTAGTAAAGTATTGAACAAAGAACAAAAAAGATTGGTAACGATTTTATCTTTACTTATTGTAGTTTTATTTGTAAATTCATTTTTTAAATTCAGTGAAGCTGGAATCCTTTTAGGTTTTGGATTACTTATGATGTTACCAAAAATTGGATTTTTAGAATGGGTAGACAGTAGAAAAATTCCTTTTGATATTATGTTTTTATTTGGTGCAGGATTTAGTATTGCAGCCGCTTTTGGTGGAACTGGACTAGCAGAAGCAATCTCAGAACTTCTTTTGAGTTTAACACAATTAAATCCAATTATCTTAATATTTATTGTTGCTACAATGGTGACTTTTACAACAGAAGTTACTAGTAATACTGCCCTTATATCAATTGTATTACCAATTATATATTCACTAGGATTAGCTTCTAATATTGATACAACAATTATATTGATGGTTGCAACAATTTGTGCGAGTTATGCTTTTATGCTTCCAATAGCAACACCTCCTAATGCAATAGCTATGAGTAGTAAAGTTCTGACAATTAAAGATATGGCAAAATATGGAGTAGTATTTAATATGTTAGGAATACTGCTAACAGTATTGATAGCTGTAGTTTGGTGGTAAAATAGTATGTTTTAGATTACACTAAAAAATTTCTTATTTTTTTATGGTTGTCTATTTGAAATTTCATATCTTTACGATGCTGTTTGAGAAAAGATATATTTTTATAGAAGAGTTCAGATAATCTTTCAAGATCTTTTAACTCTAAATCAAAACTCTCTATGGAATTGTCTACAAGATAATCTTCAACCCACTTTTGCAAAGAACTAGCTCTTTGCTCAGGATTTAGTGAATCAACGTATTGTAAGCTCTTAAGAGCTTTTAAAGACCAGTTTCTTCTTTCCATGCTTCAATTAATCCTGTTACAACTTTTTTTACTTGAGCTATTGCTGTAAGATTATTATCAACCCCAGCACTAAATAAAGTTTCTATTTGATAAAGATACAATCCATCAAGGTAATATGCAACATCTCCACCATCAAAATCAAGAATATTTCTTAACTCATCAAAAATAGCAATTGAACGGTTAATGTATTCAAATTTTGTTTCTACTTCACCCTCTTCAATCGCTTTTTCAACGAAAGCAAGATATTTTAATAAGCCTTCATAAAGCTTTAGTATAAGCATGTACGGATCTTCAGTAGTTGCTGCTTGTTGGTTATATACGTCTAGTCCCATCAATATCTCCAAATAATTATATATTTGAAGATTATATGATATTAATACTTAAACTATATTAAGTGTTCTACAATTAATCACTAGTTGATTCTGCAATCATCATCTCTAAACTACTAAAAGAAGATTCCATTGTTGAAATAATTGAAGCATAAGCTGCAAACTGAGCAGCCATAATGTCATATTTTGTATCTAAGTCTTCTATTGCATCTTCTTTATCTTCTGTCAAGCTTGTTTTTCTTGTTTCTATACCACTTTCAAGGGTACTAAATAAACCATCATAAGAATTATAGTCGTCTAACATTGACTTTAAAGCAGTTCCAAATCCTTCATCCTCAGCTACCCCAATAAATAAATCTTCTAACTTGTCAGGGTCGTCTATTAATGCTTGATTTAAAATAGTAGTATCAATTGTTAATAGACCATCTTCATCAAAACCAAAACCATAGTTTAATAATGTTTCATCATTCGTTCCATATTCACCATACATCATATTTTTTATATCTGATAACATAGATTTTAGAGATGAAGTGTCTTGAACACTAGGCTCCTCTGAATACAACTCTTCTGTTATCATTAAAACTAGTTCATTATACGTATTGGCAATATCTTGAATAGAAGAGACTACTGAACTGGTATCACTTTGTACAGAAACTGATGAAGTACCTTTTTCTGCTGCTGTAATTTTAAGATTTCCATCTATTGTTATAGTGTTTGATGATACATTATAAGCAACACCATCAACAGTAGCTTCCATATTTTGAGCTGTCAATACATGATTCGTAGCTTGGTCATATCCTAATGTTGTTGCTGCTGCACCACTAATAGTAAGAGCATTTTCTGTTCCTACTTCTTGACTCTTTACAATAAGACGATATTCAGTATCTGAAACTTGTTCAAGTGATGCATCAATTTGTCCACTTAAATTTATATCTTCTACGAGTTCGGCATATGTTTTTCCTGTTGTATCGTAAGTAAGTGGATCCTGCCCACCTGCACCATCAATATCTATTGATAAGGTACCAGCATTAATTTCTGCTTCTGTATCTGTAATAAGTATACTTTGATACACATCTTTTTGTGCCAATTCTGTAATCTCTACAGTTGTTGTTCCTGTTTTTAATGCAGTAACATCAGCAGCATCAAATAATGCTGAATCTCCTGTCGCTGTTGCGGTTACTTGTTCAAAGGCATTACTTCCTGTTGTATATAAATCAAAAGACCCTATATTTGATATTAGTTCATTTATTTTTGTATTAATATCTGCTATTACTGTTTCTTCTGTATCTATTAACTCTAATCTTGTAGTAATTGGATCTACCGTTGCTGTTGATTCTGCATCATAAAGTTTTTGTATTAACTCACCATTTAATGATGCGGCATTACCTGTGGCAAATGAACCTAAATTTGAATAATCTGTAGCCATAATTTACTCCTTTATTGTAGTATTACACTAACTTTTTATACCTAACAGTGTTTGTAACATCTCATCAATCACTGTTATAACTTTTGCATTGGCTTCATACGCTGATTGAAACTTTATAAGATTAACCATCTCTTCATCTTTATCAACTTTTACTAGTTGATCATAAGTTGATTGGAGAGATTCTTTTACTGCTGTAATTGAACTTTCATTGAAAATCTCAGTCTCTCTATCATCAGCAACTACAACTCTTAATGTTTGAAAATAACTAGAAAATGATTGTTCATCAAATCCACTTCCATCAAAATCAATATCTTCTTTCCATTGTAAATCTGCTAAATAATCTAGTTTCTCTTGGGTCATTGTATTAAGTACTTCTTCATTAAAAGTAAGTGTTTTGACGTTTGCACCCGAAAATAAATTTATATTTACACCTTCATCCGCATCTGCATTTAAGCTTGTATCATGAGAACCATAGATATATGAACCATCATCATTTTCTATATAAGACTCAGTGTAATTTGATAAAGCAGCAGCAAAATTATCCAGCATATCTTTATACTTATTGAAAAGATTATTTCCAGAATCTGTTTTAATATTTTCAATCATTGCATTTAAAGAACCACCTGTAATATCAATCTCTTTATCATAGATTTCTACATGAATGTCATCTGTAGCTTCAGTACTTACATTTTCATTTTTTTCAATAATTTCTCGTGAATTCGTATCAACACCGTTACCATTATTTATTAAAATTTCACCTACAAAAGCACCCTCTTCACCATCAATGTTTGCTTCAATTACTAAATATCTATCCATATAAGTAGTTGCTGTTGTTGATGGTGGAGTAGCTGTTGCAACGGGAGCTTGATATTTAAAATGAGCAGGGTTATCAGTAGTGATTTTATTTCCATTTTCATCTAGTTCATAGTTACCATTATATGCAGTAATTTTTCCACCAATATCTTTGTTTTGATTGATTTGATATACTAATGCTTGAATAATATTATCTTCTGTTACAACACTATTACCAAGACCATCTATATCAGCAACATTTCCAAAATTATCATAAATAGTTTCTCCAATTGTTACTGTCACTGAAGTTGTTGCATCAAGGGTATAAGTTATACTGTCTCTTACCCCTTTTGTATCCTCTAAACTCCCTGTAAATACTATCCCATTACTTTCATCATTCCCAATAGCTGAAACATCACCTTCAAACTCTTTGTAGGTGATTTCTAATTGTCCTCCACCTAAATGTGTGATATTCTCTATTTCTCTGTCAGGGTGTGTTGTATTCCAAGCATTAATTATATCTGTTTTCTCTGGGTCGGTTGTAATTTTTGTTGCCGTAGTTACTGCATCATCACCTACAGTCGAAGTAGCAACAGTTGTACCTAAAAACTTAACTTTATCTGTAGCCGTTCCGGAAATATCCATAGTCTGAATCTCTGCAACAGGCAATTCAAATGAACCATTAAACTCATCTTTTATAGCACTTTCAAAATCATTTGTTGTTGCATTAACTTTTGTAGTTCCATCCGCATTTTTAAGTGCATACACATCTGTTTGTGGTATATAGTTTTCTATTAAATTAAGTTCATGAACATTTGTATCAAATCTTACAGCAGTTGCACCACCAATTGTAATTTGATAGTTCTCTTCTCTTGATATCTCTACATCTATATATTGAGCAAGTTCTAGTTCAAGAGAATCTCTTTTATCTAATAGATCATTTGGTGTTGCACCCGTATTATCAAGAATCTGTTTGCTTAGCTCTCCAATACTTGACAAAATACTATTAACTTCATCAACCACTTCTCTAGTTTCTAAGAGTGTATTTTTTTCTTTTTCTTCGATTGATTCATAAATTGATTTAAGGTCTGCAACAAGACTATTTGCATTATTTAATACATCATTTTTATAAATTTCATTTTGAGGACCTGTTCGCAAGTTCTCTATTGAAGAGAAGTATCTATTTAAATCTGCAGATAGTCCAGAGTCATCAGTTTCATAAAATATTGACTCTATATCTCCCAACATAGAGTTTAATGTTTGTGTATCAGAAAGTTTTGCCTCTTGATTAATAATATTTTGGTACATGTAAACATTTGTAGTACGTGAAATATTATCAATTGAAACACCACGACCAGTTATTCTAGAGTCAGATTGTTCAATTTCAGACACATCTACTGCTCTTTTTGTATAGCCTGGAGTGTTTTCATTTGCAATGTTATTCATTACACTTTCAACTTGTGTTTGTGCTGCTTTAAGTCCAGTTTGTGCTACATTTAATGTATTTAACATTTTATACCCCTATTTGATTATTACATTCTAATACAACAATTCTTAAGATTAGATTAAAAAGGTGAAATAGTTTCTACTATTTTTGTACCCCAAGGCTTTTCCATATAGTCTTGTTCATCACCATCTTTATAATATACTACTTTAAGATTAGCTAGTTTATCAGCTTTAATTGTGTTATCAGCTTCTATGTCATATGGACTTAGCACACCACTTAATTTTAATGTTTGTTTTTGTCCATTTACCACAACTTCTTTTGTCCCTTGAATAAGGTAATTTCCATTTTGAAATAGTTGAGTAACAATAGCAGAAACATTGTAAACAAATTTATCTTCTACATTGCTACTAGCTTCAGCATAAAATTTCCCAGTACGACTTGGAAGTGTATATCCCATGCCTAAAACTTTATTAAGGGCACTTGCTGAATTTTTAATCAAGCTACCAACTACTGGTAAACTTGTTTCTAGTACATTATCTAAAGACCCACCCTCTTGAGTTGTCCCCTCATCACTTAAGATGGTTTCTTTATCACTATAAGTTTCTACTGTAGGTTCTTCATTTATATCTACATATACTATATCACCAATTTGTAATGCTTTTCGATCTGAAAAAAGTGAACCACCTTGATTTGAAAAAAGCGATCCTTTTGCTTTTTGTTTAGGGGGTTCTATCTCTTTTGGTATTTGATATTTAGGTGTTTCATCTATTTTTACACTATTGTTTATACTTTTTGTACTATTTGTACAGCCCGTAACAATAAGTGATAGTAATAAAAAAAATACAATATTAAGATTCATATTTATTCTCCACAATTGTTTTTATATCTAAAGCAATTTTGACATCTACATCTGTACTTTTTAACATGGCACTTGCTCCATATCTTATCATTACTGGCTCTAGATTTGTTCTAAAATCACAAATTACCAATAATTTATCTTTTACTATTTGGATTGATTGTACATTTTTTTGATTAAGAAGTTTTGTAATTAATACTGCTTCTTTATAAATTAACTCTTCAAGTTTAGCAGATTTTGAATTTTGTTTTTTTTCAATCTTTTTTTTGATTTCTAATTCAGTAGTGAGTTTTATATTTTCTTCTTGAAATTTAGTACTCATATGTTGATAATAAAGCCAAAACATTAAAAGTAAAGAGAGTGTAGCTACAGCTTGTACTATCATTCTTTTATTATTTTGATTTTTGACTATTATTATCATTGTTGCCCTTTTTTATTTAATTACAAATGATGTAAAAAAGATATCTACTACAGCATTTCTTTTTCTATCATCACCTTCTGGAATTGAATCGTTAAGAATATTATTAATTTCATCAATCATCTCTTCTTTTAACATTGCTTTTCCACCTACTGTTAAAAGCTCTTCACTACTTCTTGCACTCACTTGTCTTATTACAGAATCAATTATTTCAGCTTTTGTATCTTCTAATATAGATTCAATCGAAGGTTCAGTAGTTTTGAGAGTAAAAGAGAGTTTCATAAGTTTTGCTCTCCCTTTTGCATCTGTTATATTTAACACTAAACTATCAATATTAGCTTTAAATGTTTCTCCAATATCCTCTTTCTTAACTGTATTTACTTGTTCTGTTTGTGTTGTAGGGGTATTAGTTTTATCATCCAATATCCCTTTAGAGTATAAAAAATATCCAATTCCACCAACAGCTGCAAGCAATACAACTATTAGTATAATTAAAATTATCATCATTGGACTTCCACCACTTTTCTTCTCTACTGCAACTTCTTCTTCAGCCATGCTAATTCTCCTCTTTATTTGTTTGTTCTTTTATTATTCTCATTTTTTTCATTATAAGAGTTGATGTTTGAGTATCTAACTTTTTGAGTATACTCATAACTCTTTTTTCATTCATTCGTATCATTATATCAAAGACTTCATCAATTTTACCGTTATTTATCATTTCGTTAAAAATATTTATTACAACACCAAGTTTCATTTTGTCGTACATTTTCATTGCTTTTGATGTTATTACACGATTTATTTCATCTAATGTTTTTTGGTTTTCATCTTTGAGATTTTGAATACTTTTTTCTGCTGCTTTTATACTTTTTTGTATATTTTCTAATTGGAGTTTGTTCTTTTGGTATTCTAATTCTTTTTTTTCATAAAATTCATTAAGTTCATCTTTTATTGCAATGAGTTCTTGTTTTTCTTTATATAAATCACCTTGTTGTACATTAATAGCAAAGAGTTGATGTGCTAAGAGTGATAGGAATAATATTTTTTTAAGAGACATTAAGAGCCTTTTTGTTTTGAATATATTTTACTTGCATATATTCAGAAGAAGTAATATCTTCTTGTTTTTGAATATTTTTTATTTTTTCTTTCTTTTGCTCTTGCAAAATATAGTTAAATTGTTCACTTTCTTTATTGAGGTCCATAATTATACTATTATGATGTTCTACTTGCTGTAAATAATGTAGTTTCTTACGACCAAGTTCAATAATGTGTTCTTTCATAGTATCTTTATGAATTTGAAGCACCCTAAAATCTGAAATTGCTCCCATAATATTCACACTAGCTGTATTTAAAGAGTGGCTTGTTTCAGAAAGCTCTTGATTAATATGGTCTATTTTAGCTACAACTTGTTGTTTTAAAAGAAGTTGTTGATTTATTTGTTGTTGTTTTAATTTGTATATTTTTTCTATCATTGTGTTTTTCCAAATGTGATAATAAGATCCCACAAATCAAAAGTGTATTGTTCTATATGGTCACCAACCCACGGTAGCGTAACAACTATAAAAATAGAAACTATAATCATTTTTGGAACAAAAGACAAAGAGGCATCACTAATTTGTGTAACTGCTTGAAAAATACTAATGATTAAACCAATAACCATACTTACAATTAAAGAAGGTAATCCAAGCAAAAGGATAATTTTAACAGTACTTTGTGATATCGCAATTAAATCCATGTTACTCTTTTATTTTTATTGTAATCTCAATAGTTTTATTGTTTAATAATTCACCTAATAGTTTTGATAAGCTTGCTGTGCTTATATCTTGTTCGCCTTGGCTAGGTATATCAGGAATTATATCTTCAATCAAAGGTTCTTCCAATAAAGAGATATCTTCTTGAACTTCAGTTATTGCATTATCTTCTTGAATTTCACCGTCTGTATCATTCTCTTCTACTATATGAGTATCATCGTTTTCATTTGTTTCATCTTCTAAGTCTTCTATAAGAATTTCATCTTCTAAACCTGCATTTTCAAAAGTTGTTTCTGTTGGTTCTTTCCCCAAAGCATCTAGTACGTCAGATTCAATTAGTGCATCTAGTTGTGATAGTTCATTATCCATTTTATAGTTCCTTATTCTTTTTGGAGAGATTGGCTAATAGCTTCCATAGTATCATTCTCTAACATATCATCAATTGAAGTTATCTCATGAGCTTTTGGAGTAGCATTTTCGACAGATTCTAATCTTTTTTCTATATGAATCATAAGATCTTGATAGGTTCTAATACTCACATCACCTATCCCATGATGATCTAAATATTTCTGTGTTATCCCATCTTTTGGAATTAAAAAATTAAAAAGTTTAGTGAAAAGTGTATATTCAATAATTTTATTTTGATCAATTATAAATATTTGAGTGGGATCTTCTTCGATAAGTTCTTCTAAATCGTAAAGGTACTCAACATCAATAACTTCACCATCTCCTATCTTAAACCTAATATTTCCATGGTCTAAAATTTTATGAATTTCCATTTTAAAAGATAGCTCACCATAAATATATATATTCAAAATAAACCTTAATTAAATTATTTTCAATTATTATATCTATATTTTATTAAAGTTTAGATAAAATGTTTTCAATTACAAAATAGTATAGGATGTTTAATTTTGAGAAATATTTTATTGGCTTTTTTTATATCGTTAACTATTTATGGACAAACGATTAAAGATATATCAAATATCGTAGGAATTAGGGACAATCAGCTCGTGGGATACGGTTTAGTAGTTGGAGCTCGTGCAGGTGGTGATACCGATATTTCAAAGCAAACATTGCAAAATCTTTTACGAAATGCAAATATTAAAATAGAAGCAGGAGATGCAGGAGATGCAGGAGCTGTTATGGTAACAGCAACTTTGCCTCCTTTTGCTAGACAAGGTGATAAGCTAAAAGTTGAAGTTTCTTCTATTGATGGGGCAAACTTAGATGGGGCAAAATTATTAGTTACCCAACTCAAAGGGATAGATGGGAAAGTTTATGCATTAGCCCAAGGGACTATTATCGGTGTAACAGATGAACAGTCAAAAGGGAGAAGAACCTCAGAATCTAAAACTGGATATATCTACGATGGTGCAATTGTTGAAAATGAAGTTGATTATAACTTACGTGATGAAAAATCTATTAGATTAAGTTTATTAGAACAAAATGCAAAAATAGCAGCACTTTGTGAAGAAAAAATAAATGCAAAATTTGGTCAAAATGTTGCAATGGCTTATGATACTAGAACAATTGATATAAGAAAACCAGCAAATATGTCAATAGTACGATTTATAGCTGAGATACAAAGTATAGAGATTGATAGTATGATGAAGAAAAAAGTTATTATTGATCCTGTAAAAGAGATTATAGTAGCAGGTGCAGATATAACAGTAAGTCCAGTTACTGTTTCAAGAGAAAATTTTACATTACGTATTAAAAAATCTGATCTTGATGATAAAGCTTGGGCAGATCCTGTTGCTAATTTAGGTACAGATATTGGGGACAATGCAAAGGTCGATAATATAGTTAGCCCTCAAGATGCTGATGCACAAGAGGTTGTTATAGATAATGCATTGATAAATACAAAAAGTCAACCTACTGTCTCAGATTTAATGAAAGCTATGAAAACGATGAAACTAGATATTACTGAGATTATAGAAACTATTAAAATGATAGATGATCTTGGTGCAATTAATGCAGATGTAGAGATGGTGAAGTAATATGGCAGAATTTTTAAGTCAAGATGAAATTGATGCGTTATTAGACATAGCAGATGAAGATGGTGGTTTAGAAGAGATACCTGAAGATTCAGTTCCAACGTCTAAAGATAAGAGTTATGCTATCTATGATTTTAAAAAGCCAAATAGAATTTCTGCAGATCAAATGAAGGCATTCAATGCTCTTCATGATAAGATGTTAAGAGCAACTATTAGTGAACTCTCAGCAATGCTTAGAAAAATAGTTGATGTAAAACTTTACAGTATTGAACAAATGACTTACGGAGAGTTTATCCTTTCTATTCCTCAAATTACAAGTTTAAATACACTTTCAATCAGACCTTTAGAAGGTAGAATCGTAATGGAGTGTAATCCTGCAATTAGCCATAAAATTATTGCACATTTACTTGGAAATGGAGATAGCTCACTTACTGATTCCACAGAAAAAGAGTTAACAGAGATTGAGTTAGAAGTATTTAATCACTTTTACCAATTAATCACAAAACATCTTAAAAAAGCATGGGAAGATGTAGCTACAATAAATTTTAAAACAGAAAGTATGGATACGAATGCAAATGCAATTCAAATTATTTCAGATCACGAAATTGTATTATTAGTTGTATTTGAGATAACAATTGACGATGAATCAGGATTTTTATCTATATGTTATCCTATATCTTATATAGAATCTTTATTAAATGTTATAGTTGAAAAAATATTTGCTGAAGCCAAAAATAGAAAAGTGAGTAAACAAAAAGATATAAATGCACTTATGTCTGGTTCTAAAATGAAAATTGATGCAATGTTGGCAGAAACAGAACTTTCTATTAAAGATTTACTAAATCTAAAAGAAGATGATGTAATTGTGTTTAGTAAAAATGCAAATAGCTCCTCTTCAAAAATATATATAAATAACAAAGAAAAATGGTCAGCTGTTGCTGGCTCTTCAAGTAATAGAAAAGCGATACAAATTCAATCAAATATAGACCATGAAAAAATGGAAACACTACGATCACTTAAATTACTTCATGAAGAACGATTAGATAAAACAAGAAAAGCAAATGAGGCAATAGCAAGACTTATTGAAACAAGAGATGAGTTTTAGTAAATTTATATAGATATAATTTATGAGTTTTTTATAAAAATTTCAGTATAATCGCCTATAAATAATGAATAATTTAAAGGATAATTATGCTTTTGACTCCTGGGCCAACCGCCGTACCTGAATTTGTTCGAACTGCAATGTCTGGTGAAACACTCCACCATAGAACACCAGAGTTTGAAAATATATTTAAAAATACAAGAGAACTACTTTTAGAAATATTAGAGATGCCAGAAGCTGTGATATTAGCTTCTTCAGGAACAGGTGCTATGGAAGCTTGTGTTACAAATCTCACGCATAAAAAAGCTTTAACAATAAATAGTGGAAAGTTTGGTGAAAGATTTGGAAAAATAGCGCAAGCATGCAATATCTCTTTTACTGAACTTAAATATGAATGGAATACACCAGCTTCTATAGAGGATGTTGTAAAAACAGTTTCAAATGACAGTGAGATAGATGCTATTTTTATCCAAATATGTGAAAGTGCTGGAGGATTAAGACATCCTATAGAAGATATTGCACAAGCTGTAAAAAAAATCAATAAAAATATTATGGTTGTTGCAGATGGTATAACAGCCGTAGGTGTTGAAAAAATTGATACAACTAATATTGATGCGCTTATAACAGGAAGTCAAAAAGCTCTTATGTTACCTCCTGGTCTTGCAATGATTGGTTTTAGTAATGAAGCTGTTTCAAAAATAGAGTTAAAGAGTTATGGATACTATTTTAACCTTGCAACTGAGATAAAAAAGCAAAAAACAAATACTACAGCATGGACAGCAGCAACAACACTTATCATAGGACTTGGTGCAATTTTAGAAAAAATAAAAAATGATGGTTTTGATTCTTTATATAAAAAAACTGCCTTAAGAGCTAAAGCTACAAGAGAAGCTTTAATTGCAATTGGACTTGAAGTATATCCAACAACTCCTGCAAATGCGATGACAACAATATATACAGAAAAGTCAAATGAAATAAGAAAAATACTTAAAAATGATTTTGATTTGAATATTGCGGGTGGCCAAGACCATCTTAAAGGGAAAATATTTAGAATAAATCATATGGGACTTGTTGCTGATTATGAGGCTGTTTGGGCTGTAAATGCTATAGAAAAAGCATTAGATAAAATTGGTTTAAGAACATTTGATGGTACAGCAAATAAAATATTTATGGAGATTAATTCTTAAATTATGATTTTTGAACATGAAATACCAACAGGAAGTAGATTATATTTCGGCAAAAGAGCTAAAGCAAAAAGAGAGCTAGAAAATAAAGCAAGTTCTTTTTTACAAAGTGCTGGTTTTGAAGAGATTCTTACACCTAATTTCTCATATACAGGACATCAAAGTATTGATGAAGATAAAGATCTTATCACTTTAAGTGATGAGGAGAATAACTCTTTAGCATTAAGAGCTGACAGTACACTAGATGTTGTACGGATAATTTCTAAAAGGTTAGGGCGAACTACAGAACATAAAAAATGGTTTTATATTCAACCTGTATTTACTTATCCTGCAAATGAAACATATCAAATTGGTGCAGAGTGGATAGGATATGATACAATAAGTGATATTATTAATTTAAATTGTGATTTATTACAAGAATTATCACTTGAACCAATTGTACAATTAGCAAATATAAATATACCTCTTATTATATCTAAGCAATATAATGTAGATATAGAAACTTTTAAAAATGGTGAAATTGGTGCTTTGTTTGATTTAGATATACCTTGGTTATCTAAGTTAATAAGTATTGAAACTATAGAACAATTAGAAGAAATTATGGAATTTATTCCAGAGGTACTTAAGCAAGAGTGTATAAAACTTATAGATATAACAAAAAACATATCATATAAAAAAGTAAAAATATCTCCAATATATTATAGTGCAATGAAATATTATGACAATATATATTATCGAGTTATTGAAGAAAATTTGACACTTGCAAAGGGTGGAGGATATAAAAGTGATGGTATCAAATCTTTAGGATTTGCACTATATACAGACAATCTATTAAAAGTTATGGAAGGATAAAATTTTGAGTAAAGCAGATGTAATCGTTGGAATCCAGTGGGGTGATGAGGGTAAAGGTAAAATAGTAGATAAACTTGCCCAAGAGTATGATATGGTATGTAGAAGTCAAGGTGGACACAATGCTGGACATACAATTTGGGTTGATGGTGTAAAGTATGCTTTACATTTAGTTCCATCTGGAATATTGAATCCTAAAGCTCTAAATGTAATAGGAAATGGTGTAGTATTAAATCCAGAATCAATAATAAAAGAGATGGAACAATTTTCAAATTTAGAGGGAAGATTATTTATCTCTGATTGTGCTCATTTAAATCTTCCTTATCATAGTTTAATTGATCAAGCAAGAGAAAAACTAAAAGGGAAAAATGCTATTGGTACAACAGGGAAAGGGATTGGACCTGCTTACTCTGATAAGATAAATAGAATTGGACAAAGAGCATCAGCACTATTAGATCCTAAAAAACTATGTGCAGATATCATGAGTTACTTTGAAGAAAACAAGGTAATATTTGATGCAATAGATGTGCAAACACCAAATGAAAATGAGTTGTTGCAAGAATTAACAGGATACAGTGAAAAACTATCAAAATTTATTACAAACACTACAAATATGGTTTGGACTGCAATAGATGAAAATAAAAAAATATTACTTGAAGGTGCACAAGGAACTATGCTTGATATTGATCATGGGACATATCCTTATGTAACATCAAGTTCAACTGTAAGTGCAGGGGCTTGTACTGGTTTAGGACTGAACCCAAAAGATATTGGAGTGGTTACTGGAATTGTAAAAGCATATTGTACAAGAGTTGGTAATGGACCTTTTCCTACTGAAGATTTTGGAAAAGATGGTGATATTATGGCAGAAGTTGGAAAAGAATATGGAACAACAACTGGGCGAAAAAGAAGATGTGGTTGGTTTGATGCAGTTGCAGTAAAACATGCAAGTAGATTAAACGGATGTGACCAACTCTCTTTAATGAAGTTGGATGTATTAGATGGTTTTGAAACTATTAAAATATGTACAGCGTATGAGGTAGATGGAGAGATTATAGATTATGTTCCATCATCTATGGATAATGTAAAAGCTATCTATGAAGATATTGCAGGTTGGGATAGTGTTGTTGGTTGTAGAGAATTTGATAAGTTACCTAATACAGCAAAAGAATATATCCAAAGAATAGAAAAATTAACAAAAACTAAAGTAGGTATCATCTCAACTAGCCCTGAGCGAGAAGATACCATAATAAGATAGGAAATAATATGAAATTAAAAAAACAACATACTCCTTATATATCGAGAAAGATAACAAAAGATATAATAAATTCAGATTTTATAGAAGTGAGAAAAGAAAAAGATACTATTACTCAAGAATGTGAAAGAATTTTAAATGAAGATATTCAAAAAGAGATAGAATTAGATGAAGCAGTAAATGAACTTCTTGAAAATCAAGAAGATGAAATTGAATTTTATAAAGCAGATTATAGACAACTTTTTTGGATGACAAAAAAAAGAATGGCGAATGATTTCGGTGTAAATTTAAACTTCGAAGACAGGTTTTCTAATATTGCACATTCAATAATGGACTTTTTGTATGAGGAAGATTTTATACATTTTACTGTAAATGATAACCAAGTAAAAAATTTAATATCAAATTCTATTAGTAACTTTATCAAAGGGTATGATGAAGCAGATACAGCAGCATATGAAAAAATAAAAACATATAAGAGAAAACTAATACCGGGAACAGAGGATTATGACATAGTATTCAATAGATTATATGAAGAAGAGCTTATCAAAAAAGGTTTGATATAAAAAGGAATAAAATGGAAAATATTTATATTTATTTTGAAAATGGTACATTTTTAAGCGGAAAATCTTTTGGTGCAAAAGGTACTAAAGTTGGAGAAATAGTATTTAATACATCAATGACTGGATACCAAGAGATTATAACAGATCCTAGTTATGCTGGGCAATTTATAACTTTTACAACTCCAGAGATCGGAAATGTAGGTGTTAATGAAGATGATAATGAAAGTAAGCAAGCTCATTGTAAAGGTGTATTTGTAAGAAGTTATAATGAGTTTTATTCAAATTTTAGAGGAGAAAAAAGCTTATCAGAATTATTAAAAGAGAACAATACTTTAGGTATTTGTGAGATTGATACAAGATATATAACTAAAATGTTGAGAGATGAAGGGGCTATGATGATGATAGCTTCAACAGAGATTTCATCAAAAGAAGAGTTAAAAGAAAAATTAGAACAAAGCCCTAGAATTGAAGATATTAATTATATAGAACAAGTATCTACAAAAGAACCTTATATTCATAAATATGCAGCATGGAATATGGATACAATGTCATACAATAAAGCAATGATGAGTGACAAAAAAGTGGTTGTAATAGATTTTGGTGTAAAAAGAAATATTTTAAATGAACTAGTAGAATCTGGTCTTGAGGTTGAAGTAGTGCCAAGTAATTTTAATGCAAGTGACTTAATTCAAAGATTTAAAAACAATGAAATAGGTGGAGTTTTTTTAAGTAATGGACCAGGTGATCCTCTAACATTAACAAAAGAGAAGCAAGAGGTTCAAAAACTTATTAATGAAGATATACCTATGTTTGCAATATGTTTAGGACATCAAATGTTAAGTATAGCTCATGGACATGATACATATAAGTTACCATTTGGACAACATGGTGGTAACCATCCTGTCCAAAATAGTACAAGTGTAGTGGAGATAACAGCACAAAATCATAACTATAATGTTCCTACAGCAATAAAAGAGATTGCTGATGTTACACATATAAACTTATTTGACAATACAATTGAGGGTGTAAAATATAAAAATAAACCAATATTTTCAGTACAGCATCACCCCGAAGCTAGTCCCGGCCCACATGAAAGTAAATATGTATTTAAAGAGTTTGCATCACTCGTTAAATAGTTTTACAAAAGGGCAACTTTATCGTTGCCCTTTTTTTATAGAAAAAATAAAGGAAAATTATGAATAAAGAAACAATAACATTTATAGGTAATGGAAACATGGCATTATCTATTGCTTTAGGATTAAAAGATATATTTAATATTGAAGTAGTTGGAAGAAGTAGAGAAAGCATTGAAAGGTTTGAAAAAAAATTAGGTACTACTGTTGTAAAACATCTTCTTAATGATTTTAATATTACAAATAAGGTAGTTATACTTTGTGTAAAACCAGCAAACATTCAAGAAGTTGGAGCAAAACTAGATGGAGTTGCAGAGGAGCTTTTTTCTGTATTGGCAGGTACAACTTTATCAACGTTAAAAGAAAATATTAAAGCTCGCTCTACTGTTCGAGTTATGCCAAATCTAGCTGCAAGCGTAGGGGGTTCAATGACAACTCTTACAGGAGACGTTAAGTTAAAAGAGAAATCTTGTAAACTTTTTGAATCTATAGGAAAAACGCTATGGTTACATAGTGAAAAAGAGTTAGATATAGCTACCGGAGTTGCAGGAAGTGGTCCAGCATATTTAGCACTTGTACATGAGGCTTTATGTGATGGTGCTGTAAAACAAGGGATGAAAAGAACAGATGCAGTAAAAGTGGCAAACGGATTATTTCAAGGGTTTGGAAATTTAATACAAACTATGGGAGCCGCAAACTTAAAAGATGGAGTGATGAGTCCTGGTGGAACAACTGCTGCTGCATACTCAAGTTTAGAAAAAGGAAATGTAAGATTTAGTTTTATAGATGCTGTTGAAGCAGCATTTAAAGTGACTCAAAAAAAGTAGAGGAATATTATGGAAAATTTTTTAATAAAATCAAAAGAAGCGACAAAAACGATAGCAAACTTAAGTGGTAAAATAAAAAATGATTTATTGCACCAGATGGCAGATGCTCTTCTTGCAAATAGTCAATATATCATAAATGAAAACAATAAAGATATGGAAGATGGAGTAAAAAATAATCTTACAAGTGCGTTAATGGATAGACTCCTTTTAAATAAAGAGAGAGTTGAAGGAATGGCAACAGCAATTAAGGAAATTGCAGCACTTAAAAATCCAGTGGGAAGAACACATGAGGGGTGGATAGTTGACAATGGCTTAAATATACAAAAAGTATCTGTACCAATAGGTGTAATTGGTATCATATATGAAAGTCGCCCAAATGTAACAAGTGATACTGCCGCTTTATGTTTTAAAAGTGGAAATATATGTATACTAAAAGGTGGAAAAGAGGCTGAAAACTCAAATAAAGCAATTGCAAAAATTTTACAAGAAGTATTAGAAAAAAATAATCTTCCAAAAGAAGCTATCTCTTTATTGCCAGATAGTAGTAGAGAAGGTGTAGCAAACTTAATTAAACAAGATAAATATGTAGACTTGATAATACCACGAGGTGGGGAAGCTTTAATAAAATTTGTAAGTTCAAATGCAAGTGTACCTGTAGTAAAACACGATAAAGGTTTGTGCCATACTTATATTGATAAAGATGCTGATGTTCAAAAAGCAATAGCAGTTTCACTTAATGCAAAATGTAGAAGAACAGGTATCTGTGGTGCTATGGAAACAATGTTAGTACATAAAGATATAGCAAATGAAGTTTTACCTTTATTAGAAAAAGAGTTTGCATTATCCCATACAGAATTAAGAGGATGTGCAAATACACAAAAAATTATTGATATTAAAAATGCAAGTGAAGAAGATTTTAATACAGAATACTTAGATAATATATTATCAATTAAAATTGTATCTGGTGTAGAAGAGGCTTGTGATCACATTTCAAAATATGGCTCAGGACATAGTGATGCAATAATAACAGAAAATCACAACTCTGCAGAATTATTTTTAAATAGTATTGACAGTGCATGCGTATACCTTAATGCTAGTACTCAATTTACTGATGGCGGGGAGTTTGGTTTTGGAGCAGAGGTTGGAATTAGTACCAATAAACTTCATGCAAGAGGTCCTATGGGAATTAACGAACTAACAACATATAAATATAAAATTTATGGAGATGGGCAAATTAGATGATTGTATATAAATAAAATTATTTTTGTTAAAACTTTAAAGATAATTTTATTTTATCTATGATAAAGTTACCCAAATTAAATATAGGAGAATTAATATGGCAGTAGTTATTACAGATACATGTATATCTTGTGACGCTTGTTTAGATGAGTGTCCAACAGAGTCAATTGTAGACAACGATGAAAATCCAACAGGTGAGGATATTTATTATGTAAATCCAGAAACTTGTACAGAGTGTGTTGGTGATCATGATCAACCAGCATGTGCTGAAGCATGTCCAACTGAGGGTTGTATCGTATGGGGTGAAAATCCATCTCATGAAGGTGCAGTTGCTGGAGAACCTTGCGTAGAAGAATAATCTAAAATAAGATTAATACAACAATAAAAAGGCAAGAGATTCAATTCTCTTGCCTTTTTTTATTTTTTTAGCTATAATCCGCCACTTTAATTAATATATAGGAGAATATAATGGAACAAACATTATCAATTATCAAGCCAGATGCAGTTGCAAAAAATGTTGTTGGAAAAATCTTAGATAGATTTGAAACAGCAGGATTAAGAATAGCAGCAACAAAAAAAATTCAACTTTCGCGTGCGGAAGCTGAAGCATTTTATGCAGTTCATGCTGAAAGACCTTTCTTTGGAGAGTTAGTTGAATTTATGATTTCAGGACCAGTTGTTGTAACAGTTCTTGAAGGTGAAAATGCAATGTCTAAAAACAGAGACTTAATGGGTGCTACAAACCCTAAAGAAGCAGCAGCAGGAACAATCAGAGCTGATTTTGCTGAATCAATTGATGCTAATGCTGTACATGGTTCAGATTCTTTAGAAAATGCAAATATAGAAATTAATTTCTTTTTTGCACAAAAAGATATTTGTTAATTAAATTTAATGAAAATAGAGTTTCGAAAGATACCATTAACTTTAAGTGAATTTGATATAGAATCAAATTCAGTAAAGTTTACAGGTATTTTTAGTAAAATGTCATCAAAACTTGCTAAGATTGATGGAAATATTAAAGGAGAGTTGGAAGTTGACTGTTGTAAATGTGGTCAATCTTTTAAAATCTCTGTAGATGAAAATATTGAATTTTTAGTTAGCGATGGCATATACTCTAAAGAGGCAGAGGAAGAGTTTATAGTCATTGAAGTAGAAAATCATATTTTAGACTTTGATGAAATTTTAGAAAGTGAATTAGAATCACTACAATCAGAGTATTATGTTTGTAATACTTGTAAAAATAACAACGATTACGTTGAAATAGAATATTAAGGATAAAAAATGGCAGTACCAAAGAGAAGAGTGAGTCACTCAAGAAGTGCAAAAAGAAGAACACATTATAAAATTACTTTAAAAAGACCAGTAAAAGATACAGATGGGACATGGAAAATGCCTCATAATGTAAACCCTACTACAGGTGAATACAAAAACTAATGCTTAAAATAGCAATAGATGCAATGGGTGGAGACAACGGTCCAACACCCATTATAGATGGCTTAATTCTTGCACTAAAAAAAGATAGACATTTTGATGCTATTTTAGTAGGTAAAAAAGAAGAGCTTCTACCTTTAATTCCTCAAAAATTTAATAACCGTATTACAATCCATGAAGCTAATGATGTAATTAGTATGCATGACCATGCAACAGATGCACTAAAAAGAAAAGAAAGTAGTGCTTATATTGCAATTGATTTGGTAAAACAAGGTTTGGCTGATGCATATGTAAGTGCCGGACATAGTGGTGCTTCAATGAGTTTAGCAACACTAAAAATAGGAAGAATTAAAGGTGTAAGCAGACCAGCTATTGCTACATTAATGCCAACAGTCAATGGAACAACTCTTGTTTTAGATGTTGGTGCAAATGTTGACTGTGATTCTAAAAATCTTTTAGAATTTGGCATAATGGGAAGAATTTACGCTGAAGATGTTTTAGGTATAGATAATCCTTTAGTTGGGTTATTGAGTAATGGAGAAGAAGAATCTAAAGGAAATGAAGTTACAAAAGTAGCTTTTAAACTTTTAGAAAAAACTCCAAGTTTTGTTGGAAATGTTGAAGGAAACGATATTTTTAATGGAAATGTTGATGTGGTAGTTTGTGATGGTTTTGTAGGAAATATTCTTCTTAAAACAGCAGAAGGTGTAGCTGATACTATTGGTAAAATTATTAAAGATAATTTACGAAGATCTCTTGTTTCTATAACAGGTGCTGTATTGATGAGAAAAGTATTTAAAAAATTAAAATTAAAAGTTGATTATGCAGAATATGGTGGAGCACCACTTATTGGTGTTAAGTCTCCTGTAATTATTGCACATGGTAAATCTAATGCTAAAGCAATCAAAAATGCTATCTTTCAAGCTATATCAGCAGCAGACTCAAATCTAAATATTGATATAGAAGAAAAATTAAGCCAATTTAAGGATTAATAGTAATGTATGCTTCATTTAAGTCTATAGGTGCTTATATACCTAGTGAAATTCGGACAAACCAATGGTTTATTGATAGAATGGATACAACGGATGAGTGGATTACAAAGCGGACTGGAATTAAAGAACGAAGAATTGCAAGTGCAGATGAAGAAACAAGTGATTTAGGTACTAAAGCAGCACAGTTAGCTATAAGTAGAGCTGGTATTTCAGTAAACGATATTGACTTAATAGTATGTGCAACAATTAGTCCTGACTATATGTGTATGCCTTCAACTGCTTGTTTAATAGCTGAAAAGTTGGGAAGAAAAGATGTAATGGCACTAGATATAAGTGCCGCATGTACAGGATTTATATACGCTTTAAGTGTGGCAAAAGCGTTTATTGAATCAGGAATGAAAAAAAATGTTTTAATTATAGGTGCTGAAAAATTAAGTAATATAGTTGATTATACAGATAGAACTACATGTATGCTTTTTGGTGATGGTGCAGGGGCTGCTATTATTAGTGGGACAGAAAATAAAGATGAAGCTATAGTTGATATTCAATGTAGTGCAGATGGAAGTCAGAAAGATTTACTCCTAACTCCAAGTGTACAAAGTAGTGAAGCCTCTTTTATGCAAATGAAAGGAAATGAAACTTTTAAAGTGGCAGTAAGAACACTTACTTCAGATGTGCACAAAATAATGGAAAAAAACAACTATAAAAATAGTGATATAGATTTGTTTGTGCCTCATCAAGCAAATTTTAGAATTATCAAAGCTGTTGGAGATGCGCTAAAGTTTGAAGAGAAACAAAAAGTACTGACAGTTGAAAAATATGGAAATACATCATCAGCTTCAATCCCTATGGCCATTAATGAATGTTTTGAAGATGGTCGTTTAACAAAAGGGAAGACTCTTTTATTAGATGCTTTTGGTGGTGGACTTACGTGGGGTTCAGCAATCATTAAATTTAATGGTTAAGCTTTAGTTAAATAAACAACTGTTAGAATAATACAAATAGCCAAACTTATCGTGAGGTAAGGACGGAAAACTACGGGTCTTGATATAAAGATAGCCGAGTTGCAATTCATACTTTCAACTCTAAATTTTTAGTTATCATCCGTTTAAATATAATAAGGCAGAATTAAATGGCAGTAAAACAAAAAAAAAGTAAATTTAAAATAATACTTATTTTTTTATTGATAATTTCAGCATTCGCATTTTATGGATATATGACAAAAGATTCACTTGATGAGAGATATAACATTAAAAGTAATGATCAATTTACTTTTAGACCTGGAAAGTCTTATATAAATAGAACTGGAAAAGCAATTGAAGAAGACAAACCAACTTTAACTGATACGTATTGGGAAGGAGGAAAGTTTAGTTTTTAACTATAGTTAAAACTAAACTCCTCTTTTTTATAGTCAATAGTTACTTCCCCACCATCTTTTAAAGAACCGAATAGTATCTCATCAGTAAGTGGTGTTTTTATATGCTCAGTTATAACTCTTTGCAGTGGTCTAGCACCCATAAATTTGTCATAACCTTTAGCAGCCAAAGCTTTTTTAGCACTATTTGTTAATGAAATTTTTATATTTTTATCTATTAAATGCATCTCTAAATCTTTGATAAATTTTGTTACAATTTTTAATAAAATTGGTTGTGAAAGTTGTTCAAACTTAACAACTGCATCGAGTCTATTTCTAAATTCAGGTGCAAAGAATTTTTTTACTGCTTTATCTTCATTTAGGCTATTGTCTTTTGCAAATCCCATGATACTAGCTTGAGTTGCACCAAGGTTTGATGTCATTATTAGTATAACATTTTGAAAGTTTGCCACCGTACCATTGTTATCTGTAAGTGTTGCATTATCCATAACTTGTAAAAGTAATGACATAAGATCTGGATGTGCCTTTTCAATCTCATCAAGTAGTAATACTGTATGTGGGTGTTTTTTTATTGATTCAGTTAACAATCCACCTTTTTCATATCCTACATAACCAGCAGGAGCACCTATAAGACGACTGACTGTGTGTGCTTCTCCATACTCAGACATATCAAATCTTTCAAAATGTACCCCCATTACATTTGCTAATTCTCTAGCAACTTCTGTTTTCCCTACACCTGTACTTCCAGTAAAAAGAAAACTACCAACAGGCTTATTTTCAATTCCCATACCAGAACGATTTATTTTAATGGATTTAACAATTGTTTTAATCGCTTCATCTTGTCCAAAAACTCTTTTTTGGAGATTCTTTTCTAAATTTTTAAGTAAACTTAAGTCAGATTTAGTGGCAGTTTTTGGAGGTATTTGAGCAATATTTGCTATTGTATTTTCAACATCTTTAGATGTTATTTTGATAACTTTACCTTTTTTTGTAAGCTTCACAGTTGCAGCAACTTCATCAATAACATCAATCGCACTATCTGGTAAAAACCTATCATTGATAAATTTTTTACTAAGTTCAACTGCAAGTTTGAGACTTTCTGCTGTATATTTTACATTATGAAACTCTTCATATTTAGATTTTAATCCTTCTAAAATCAGAACACAATTATCTATTGATGGTTCTTTTACTTCAACTTTTGCAAATCTTCTACTAAATGCTTTGTCTTTCCCAAAATCATTCCTATACTCCTCGTAAGTAGTTGCTCCAATAACTCGAAGTTTTCCATTACTTAACATTGGTTTTAAGATATTTGAAGCATCCATTGCACTATTACCAACGCTTCCTGCCCCAACTACAGTATGAATCTCATCTATAAATAATATTGCATTTTTCTTTTTACTTACTTCTTGTAAAACAGCTTTGAGTTTTTTTTCAAAGTCTCCTCTATATTTAGTGCCAGCAATCATGGAACCCATATCTAAGGAATAAATTTTTGCATCACTTAAAAACTTTGGTACATTTTCATTGACAATTTCTAAAGCCAATCCTTCTGCAATTGCAGTTTTTCCAACACCAGTTTCACCCAATAAAATAGGGTTGTTTTTCTTTCTTCTTGCTAAAATTTCGATAACTCTTTGTATCTCTTTATCTCGTCCAATAACAGGATCAATTTGCCCTTCACGCGCAATTGAAACAAGCTCTACACTATTTTGTTGCAAAGGTGTTTCTTGTGTTTTCTTTTTATAGTCTTTTACTTTATTTAGTTCAAGTTGGGTTTCATCTTCATCATCTTCTCTCAACTCTCCATGACTTATCTCTTCAAGGATATCAATTCTTTCTAATCCATATTCTTTTAAAAGAAAAGTACAATATGCTTTTTCATCTTTTAAGATATATACAAACATATCTTCAATTGTTGATTCCCCTTTTCCAGAAAGTTGAGAATGTGATACCATCTGTTCTATAGTGCTTGTTAAACTAACTGTTTCCATTGGGTCTTCATTTTTTAATTCTTCTGGGTACTTTGGAGTGTTTTCTAAAATATAGTTTTTGAGTTTAGTTTTTATATCATCGACATCAATATTTAATTGGTTTAATATACTAAAAATTGATTGCTCTTTTAATAAATATACAAAAATATGTTCTATTGTAATATATTCATGTCTATTGGCTCTTGCATAATTTACAGCATTTGCAAATACTTTTTGTAAGTTTTTACTTATTAACATTTTTTATTCCTCTTGAGCTATAGCTTTTAATGGGAAGCTTGCTTTTCTTGCCATATTTTTTACTTGGGCAACTTTTGTATATGCTATCTCTTTTGTATAAATTCCACATAAACCTTTTCCATTATTATGTACATTTAACATTATAGTTTCTGATTCACTGAGTGATTTACGAAATACTTTTGTTAAAACTTCAATAACAAACTCCATAGTTGAAAAATCATCATTGAGTAATAATACTTTATATTTTTTTGGTTCCTCTAAATCTAATTCATCATCTAACTTATATTCATAACTTGCCAATTTTTACCCTTTTTTTATTGTACATTGTGTAGCACTTTGTACTAGTTGTAATGCAACTAGCTCATTTTCATTTACAAAACTATCAATTTTTAAATCTTTAAAATCATCAATTTGTGCTTTATGAGAAACTTTTAATACAATTGTAATCGTGGGATCGATACTATTTATAGTTTCGCAAATTAGACGAATTTTTTCATCATTATCAATTGCTATTATAACAGCAGTTGCATTTTTTACAAATAAAGAATTTAACATAGTCTTAGAAGCAGCATTTCCAAAAAACACTATATCTCCTTTGTCATGTCCCTCTTTTACATGTTGTCTATCATGTTCTATAGCAACATAAGCTAAATCTGAATTTCTTAAGTTTTTAACAATTTTTTGTCCTAAAATTGAGTAACCACATACTATTATATGATTTTTTATATCAGCACTTATCATAGGTTCTTCTAATATCTCTGTTCTTTGTGAATAAAAAAGATTTGTAAAAGCTCTTACATGCCTTAGTGCTAAAGAGGTAAAAATAAGAGATAAAATTACAACAGAAATCATGATTTGATTAAGCTCATTATCTATTAAGTTATTTGTACTTGCAAGTGCTAAAACTGCAAAAGAAAATTCCCCAACTTGTGCCAAAGCAAGTGCTGTTTTAATAGCTCTTTTTGTGAAAGTAAATATCCTAACTATTAAAAATATAATTAGAACTTTTAAAGATAAGATAGCAATAGCTAAACCTATAATAGTGAAGAAATGTTCAAAAATTGTTGGAATATTTACCTGCATTCCAACAGAGATGAAAAATATTCCCAAAAGTATATCTCGAAAAGGTACAAGGTCTGCTTCTATTTGGTACTTGTATTTGGTTTCAGCGATCAACATACCAGCTAAAAATGCTCCTAAAGAGTGTGAAAAACCAAAACTATGTGCAAGCCAAGCTGAGGATAATACAAGAAGTAAAACAGCAATAATGAAAAGTTCTTCAGTATGACTATCTACAACATAGGCTAAAAATTTTTCTAATACATAAAAACCTAATATAAATAAAATTATACCAACTAAAATAGCAGATATAAGAGTATTAATAACCATATCTTCTAAAGAAGAATTTGCATCTGCAAGAATAGTTATCATAAGTAAAATAGGGATTACAGCCAAATCTTGAAAGATTAATATTCCAACACTATTTCTCCCATATGGTCTATGGATATCTCCATTTTCATTGAGTACTTTTAAAACTATTGCTGTTGAAGATAGTGCAATGGCAGAACCAATGACAAGTGATGTTTTTATATCAAGTGAAAAGAGCTTGTTTGTTAAAAGTGTAAAGACAAAAGTGGTAATCACCACTTGCAAAGTACCAAATACAAATACCTCTTTTTTCATCTGTTTTAAGTGATTAACTGAAAATTCCAAACCAATAGTGAACATTAAAAAAACGATACCATATTCAGCAATATGATTTACGTAACTATTGTTGATATTTACAAAATCTGTAAAAGAAACTATTACAACACCAGTAAAGATATATCCAACAATTGGGGAAATATTGATTTTTTTTAATATTAAATTTAAAACTAATGATAAAAATAGTGTAAACACTATTACTGTTAATATATCCATTCTACCTCTTTAAAACTACCATAAACTTTATATATTTAAATTTAACATAATTTTTTGTATAATGAACTTAAAGAATCAATTTAAAGGTATATTGTATGAAATATGGAGAAAAAGAGATAGTTGAATTTGATGTAAATAAAAAAGAAAACTATTGGCCAAATAAGCATAAAAAAAACTACCTTATTGATATAGAACTACCAGAATTTATGGCAAAATGTCCGCGAAGTGGTTACCCTGATTTTGCAGAGTTAAGACTTCAATATGTGCCAAATAAAAAAGTAATAGAGTTAAAAGCTCTAAAAATATATATAAATACTTTTATCTATCGTGAAATATCACATGAAGATGGTGCTAATGAAATTTTTGACACATTATATAAAAATCTTAAACCAAAAAAAATGAAACTTGTAGCAGATTTTAAACCCAGAGGAAATGTACACACAGTTATCACTATTAATAGTGAAGATAATAAATAGGAAATAGTAACTTTGAAACAACTAGTATCAAGTAGTGAAGCGGCAAATATTTTAGGACTATCTTTACAAGGGATACATTATCGTATAAAAAAAGGGCAATTAGAATCTATAAAACAAGATGGTAAAATTTATGTATATATAGATAGTACCAATATTAAAAATCAACAACAAAATAACAACAAAAATACTAGCAATACTCAAAATAATACAAATACAGTGCACAATGAACAAATTGTACAAATGAGTGAATTAGCACTAAAATCAAAAGATGAACAAATATCAATTTTGAAAAAAACAATTAAATTTATGAGAAGACAATACACTTCAGAGATAGATAGACTTGATAAAAATCAACAAAAGATATTAAATGTTTTTCAAAGTGAAGTTGACCTTTTAAAAAGTGCTTTTAATGAGATGAAAACACTTTATCAAGTTGAACATAAAGAAAAACAAGAACAATCAAAAGAAACTTCACATCAAATTGGATTACCATTTATGAATCTAAAAGACTTTTTTATCCTTATGCGAAACTATAACAAAACAGATAATCAAATAAAAGCAATAGTTTTAGAAAAAGTAAAAAGTGGTGATAAAAGATTTATTTATAAAAAAGACACAAAAGAGATAATTATATTTAAAAATGATTTTTTAGATTTAATCTAAAAAATATTTTGGACAGATACGCTACAGTCTGGTAATATATTGGGTTTAGTAATTTTTAGGTTTAAGTTAGAAATCATATACTTTTTATAAAGTTTTTTTTCTAAAAAGATAATAGCATCTTCAATAAGTAAAAATTGCTTTTTTTTCATAGTTTTTTTTATAAGTTTTGCAACTTTACTATAATCAATAAACTTCTCACTATCTTGAGTGAAAAAATAATCAAAATCTATATCCACCAATACCCTTTGAGTTTTTTTTCTTTCAAATGGTAAAATTCCAATAATAGTTTTAAATGAGAGTTCTTGAATAGAAACTCTTATATTACAGTTTTGATTAGGCAACTTTCGTTTCCTCACCTTTTATCAGTCTTACAATATTTGGGATATGTTTATAAAAAATTATGAAAGTGATTATATACATTGGTGCATTAGAATCTACACCTAATCCATTTTGAATCAAGATGGCAGAGATTACAACAGCTATAAGCCCTAAAAGTGATGAGATAGATGATATTTTTAATACTTTTGCACAAAATCCCCAAACAGCAGCACCAATAAGTGTAGGTATTGGGATAAGAATTAAAAATACTCCAAGACCAGTAGCCACACCTTTTCCCCCTTCAAAACCTAAATAGATACTATAACAATGTCCAAGTACACTTAATACAGCAACTGCCCAGAGTGTTTCTTGTGGTAGTTGCATTAGTATTGCAATAGCAATTACTATAAATCCTTTAAGTGCATCTAAAATAACAGTAGCAATACCAAGTTTTTTTGCTAAACTAGGATTTGTTTCTTTTACAACACGAAGAACATTTGTTGCTCCGATACTTTTGCTGCCATGCTCTTTTACATTTACACCTGCATATTTTTTTGCCAATAATAGACCAAAAGGGATAGAACCAACAAGATAGGCAATAATGTATAATAAGATGTTTGGATTTGATAAAAACTCCATAAAATTCCTTTTAAAAATAATTGTGTATTTTATCTAAATCTACTTGATATTAAATTAACATAGTGTTAACATAAATTTGATATTATTAGCTTATAAATAATAAAAGGAAAAATTATGTTAAAAAAGTTCATTATTGTTGGTTTTATGTTTATTCTCTCTTTATATGGGATTGCATTTACTAAAAAAGCAACTGTGACACCAGTATTGGTACAAACAGATATTGGGAAAGAGTGGAGTCCAGTTTCTGGAGAAAAAATTGAAGATAATTATAAAACATCTTTTATTGCAAAACTTAAAATGAATGGAAATATGCGACAATATGCAACTATGGAAGAATTGGTCATAGATATGGATGAATATGGTATAGATCAAAGTACTATTCAGGTTATAGATATCAATAGTCAAAAATATATTTCAGCAAAAGATGCTTATTTTGTAGTTGGAAGTAGTATGTTTAAGACACTTACTCGTGTAAGTAAACTTGCTTTTAAAAATAAAGAAGATGCGGTAGCTTTTACAAAAAAATATAGAGGAAAAGTGATGAACTTTTCTGAAGCTTTAGAGAAAGAAAAAGAGTCATTGAGTTCAAGCAAAGATATTGCGTTAAAAATGAAAAAGAAAAAGATATATCCTCGAGGAAAAAGAATTTTTGAACAAGTGTGTAACAAAGAAAGTATAGACCCAACATTATATATTGAGATCAATGAACTAAAGCATGATATAGTTACAAAAAAACTATGTAAACCACTCAAAGAGAAAGATTTACAAGCATTAGCATTGTATATTTGGGAAGTAAAAAGATTTGGAGATTTGGATACTATTGAAAATAAAGTACAAGTCAATGAAGATGAAAAGTGTCCAGTTTGTGGAATGTTTACCTATAAATATCCACGATGGGCAGCACAAATTTTTTATGAAAAAGATGATGCTAAAAAACATTGGTCTTTTGATGGGGTCAAAGATATGATGAAATTTTATTTTGATCCGATGAAGTGGGGAAGTTATGAGATTGCAAAAAGAGAAAATATATCAAAGATATTAGTGACAGATTATTATTCTCAAAAAGGGATAGATGGAACAAAAGCATATTATGTAATAAGAAGTGATATTTATGGACCTATGGGACATGAACTTATCCCTTTTGAGTCTCTAAGTGATGCTCAAACTTTCAAAAAAGATCATTTTGGGAAAACAATAATTCAATTTAAAGATATAAAAGAAGATGAAGTCTATCAATTAGATTTTAACGAATAATTAACACTTACTAGGTAAAATAGTAAAATAGTAAAAAATTAAAAAGGAATAAAATGAAAAAATTAATGATGAGCTTATTAGCAGTTGCTTTTTTATCAACAGCTACTATATTTGCAATGAGTCCAGGAGATGGACAAGGGATGAAAAATGGTAAAGCGATGGCTAACTATAGAGCAGTACCAAGTTCAAAAGCCGAAATATTACAAGATGGAAAAAATAAAATGTATTGTCCAATATGTGGTATGACTTTACCAATGTTTTACAAAACAAATCATGCAGCAACAGATCATGAGGGACATACTCATCAGTATTGTTCAATAGTATGTGAAATAGAAGATGCAGTAAAAAATGGTAAAAAACTAACAGATTTTAAAGTTGTTGATAACACAACATTAAAATTTATGGATGCTAAAAAAGCTTATTTTGTGGTTGGAAGTAAAAAACCAGGAACAATGAGTGTTGTGAGTAAATATGCTTTTGGGACAAAAGATGCCGCTCAAACATTTGCAAATGCAAATGGTGGAGATATTGTGAATTTTGATGAAGTATATAAAATGGTTGAAAAATCTTTAGAAAAAGATTTAAAAGCTACAAAAATGAGACAATCAAAAGCTGCAACAATGGGTGAAAAAATATATAACAAAATGTGTAAAAAAACAGATAAAAGATTCGTTTCTGTTGCTGATGCAAAATCATTTTTAACTACAAGTGGTATATGTGGGAACATTAAAGGGAAAAAACACCAACAAGTAGCACTTTTTTTATCAAATAAAAAATAAAAAAAACTCAAAAACAAAGCTCTTTACAGCTTTGTTTTTACCAAACTAAACATATCTTCTTTTCTCTTTCGCAATAATCACTTTTACTCTTAATAATTCAGTAGTCACTAAATGAAAATTTGTTATATTATAGTATAAAAGAAACAAATTTTAGGATATGTAAATAAAGATGAATATAAAAGAAAAGATAATTAAGCTTAAAGAAGAGCTTGATGTGACGGTTGTAGCACACTTTTATCAAAAAGATGAAGTATTTGAAATGGCAGATATTGTTGGTGATAGCTTAGAATTAGCAAAAAAATCTATGAATACACCTACAGAAAATATAATATTTTGTGGTGTTGGATTTATGGGACAAAGTGTGAAAGTTCTTGCTCCTCAAAAAAGAGTATTGATGCCAAAAATAGCTTGTTGTGCTATGGCTAAGATGATTGATGTTGATTATTATACTATGAATTTAAAAATACTTAATGATGCTGGAATATCAAATGAAGATATTTTACCAATTACTTATATCAACTCAAGTGCAGAAGTTAAAGCAGAAGTTGGGAAAATGGGTGGATATGTTTGTACAAGTTCAAATGCTTATAAAATTATTCAAAAGGGTTTGGAGAGTGGAAAAAAGATATTTTTTGTACCAGATAGATGTTTAGGGCAAAACTTTGCAAAACAAATTGGACTTAAATCTGCTGTTGTTGGTATAGATAATATAGAAGATGTGAAAAATGCAGATATAATTTGTTTTAATGGATTTTGTTCAGTTCATCAACTATTTACTCCTCTTGATGTTGATTTTTATAGAGAAAAATACCCAGATATTTTAGTAGCAGTTCATCCTGAATGTGACCCATCAGTTGTAGAAAAAGCTGATTTTGTAGGGAGTACTTCTCAGCTTATAAAATATATAACAGAAGAGATTTCACCAGAGCAAAAAGTAGTTGTAGGAACAGAGTTTAATATGGTTAATCGTTTAAGAGATAAAAATACTTATATCTTAAGTGCAACTAAGCCAGAGTGTCCAACTATGAATGAAACTACTTTGGAAGACTTATATAATACACTATTATCAATAAAAAATAATACTTATGAAAATGAGATAACAATTAGCCAAGATGTTGCAAAATATGCAAAAATAGCACTAACTAGAATGTTTGAGGTTTAAATTTAATGGCAATCAATATAAGAAAATTTGTTAAAAATGCAATAACAGAAGATAATGGAAGAGGAGATTTATTTTTTGATATTGCTCCCAAAGGACGATTTACAGCGCGTGTTATTGCCAAAGATGATGGGATAATTGCTGGTGTAAAATATGCAAAGGTATTAGCAAGAACTGAGAAATTTGACTGTAAATTTTTACTTCGAGATGGTGAAGCGGTAAAAAAAGGTGATGTGATAGCAGAACTTGAAGGGAAAGCTTCAGTTCTTTTAAGTAGTGAAAGAACATTTTTAAATCTTTTGCAACATGCCTCAGGAATCGCAACTAATGCAAATAGATATGCAAAACTTTTGGAAAATAGTAATGTAGTACTATTGGACACTAGAAAAACAAGACCTCAGTTAAGAGATTTTGAGAAGTATGCCTCAAGAGTTGGTGGGGCAATTAACCATAGACTTGGACTTGATGATTGTTTGATGTTAAAAGATACACACTTAAAAACTATTCCTGATTTAAAAGAGTTTGTAAAAAAAGCACGAAAAAGAATCTCTTGGGTTACCAAAATAGAGATTGAGTGTGAAACTTTTGAACAAGTTCAAGAGGCTATGGAAGCAGGAGCTGATATTATTATGTGTGACAATATGACACCACAACAGATACGAAAAGTTGCTGATTATAGAGATGAAGAACATCCCCATATTTTATTAGAAGCAAGTGGAAATATAACAGAAAAAACTATTACAAATTACCTAAACAGTGGGATAAATGCTATAAGTAGTGGGAGTATTATTCACCAAGCTACATGGTTGGATTTTTCAATGAAGTTTGATTAATAAGAGCTATTAATGAAAATTAATATTCAGTATATCTTACTCATTGTAATACTACTTTTTTTCACAGGATGTGATAATAAAAGTAGTGATGATGTAAAAATTGGTTTTATCGCAGGACTTAGTGGAAAATATTCATCATTAGGCACAAGTGTTAGAGATGGCTTTTTACTAGCTTTTGATGAGATAGATTATAAAATAGATAAAAAAAATGTTACTATTATCCAAAAAGATGATAAACAAGATTCAAAATTTGCATATAAAGCAATGGAAGAATTACTAGATAAAGATATAAATCTTATAGTTGGGAATGCCACAAGTTCCATGACAAAAATATCATTAAAGATGATTAATAAATACCAAGATAAGTTATTGATATCAGCAACAGCAAGTGGGGATGAATTTAGCCATAAAGATGATAATTTTTTACGAATACAAGTGGAAAACTCAGAAAAGAAATATAAAACCCTTTTAGAATATATTCAAAAAAAGCAATACAAAAATATTTTTTTAATTTATGACTCTAAAAATAGCTCATACACTCAAGGATATAAAGATATTTTTCAAGAGATGATAGTGAAAAATGGTGGAGATAAGTTTATAGGTATAATTGATATTAATAGTAATTATGAAAAAATTATTGAAAAGCTAAAGAAAACAAAAAATGATATGATTTTGATTGTAGGAAACTCAATTGATACTGCAAATATAATACAATACATAAGATATAAACAAATACAAACAGAGATAATGGCTTCAGGTTGGGCTAAAACAATGGATTTTATTACCAATGGAGGACGAGCTGTAGAAGGAGTTGTCTTTTCAACTGGATATGATGATAATTCAAAAAATAAAAAATTTACTCAATTTGTAGATAAATTTCAAAAAAAATATGAGAAAAGACCATCGGTTTTTGCAGCACAAGGATATGAATTAGCTCAGATTTTAATTGAAAATTTAAAAGTCTCAACAGATATTAGTACTTTGAAGAATAGAATTTTAGAAAAAGCCAAATATGAGGGGTTACAAGGTGATATAATCTTTAATAAGTATGGTGATATAAGTAGAGAATATTTTATTATGAAAGTGATTAATAAATCATTTGAGAAGATGAACTAGATGTTTAAAACAAATAGTATAAAAGTAAATATGATAGTTTATCTTATTTTATTTACTATTATACCTCTTTTGGTTGCTTCTTCAATAACACTTTATAATGCATACGAGTCAAAAAAACATGACCTTTTTAATAGTCATCTTCAGCTTTTAAAACAAGTTGAAAGTGATATTGATTCAATAGTTTTCGATATTGAAAATACAGGTGCATTTGTTAAAAAGAATTATACAGTGCGTAAAGATAGAATTTTATCTGGACTAATTCAGATGCAAAAAAATATAATTGAGATATATATCTTAGATAATAAAGGGATTCTACAAGACTTTCAAACACAATTTCAGTCAAATCTTTTTGTTGGTTATGATTTTTCAAATAGTAAACAATTTGTAGAAATTATAAAAGGTAAACAGTCCTATTGGTCAGATGTATATCTTTCAAATGCAACGAATGAACCAGTTATCTCATATAGTATTAGAATTGATAAAGATAATATTGCTATGTTTATTATAGATTTAAATATAATAGATAAATTTGCTAAAAAGTTCAAAAGTGGTGATGGCACTACGATGATTAGGGTTATGGATAACAAAGGTGTTTTTTTAGCAAATCCAGATAAAAAAGAATTTGTTCTTCAAAGAAAAAATATTCTAAATATGGAACTATATAAAAATATAATCTCTAAAGGATATAAATATAAACAAATAATATTT